>NZ_AP042458.1:0-3256340 GCF_055395745.1 Pleomorphochaeta caudata | reverse complement strand
CTTATGTAAGACCTATTTGCATGAAAAGAATTTTTAGAGAAGCGGTATCCCTTGGGGTTGAGAGAATCGTTTTATTTAATGGAGATTTAACTGAAAAATCATATTCAAAAGCAAATTTTTATGTTAATAAAGAATATGAAAAAGTTTTAATTGATGGAGCTATGCAAGCAGCACAGACTCCAATAAGTGAAGTTATTATAAAAAATAGTCTAAGAGATGCTCTCAATGTGTTTGACAAGAATTACGATAAAGTGCTATTAGATAATGTACTTAAGGGTGATAGTCTAAATACTTTTAATTTTAGAAAAGAAAAATGCGTTATTGCTATCGGTCCTGAAAGGGGCTTTTCTGATAGAGAAAGAAATCTTTTTATTGCAAATGATTTTATCTCTTATACAATAGGGAAAAGAGTATTAAGAAGTGAAACCGCAGCTTGTGCATCAATTGCACTAACTTTATCAAGAATGAATTTGATATAATATATACAAAATAGGAGAAAAAAATGGCTCATTGCATAGTTGAAGAAGCAGAGAAGATTCTAGATAAGGAATATAAAGTCTTAGATCAAGGATTTATTCGATTAGTTGATTATTGTGGAAGTGATAGCAGAATTGTTCAATCTGCAAGAATTTCATATGGTGATGGGACTAAAAGTTATAGAGAGGATAAGGGTTTAATTAATTATCTTTTGAGAAATGACCATTCATCTCCTTTCGAGCAAGTTAATTTTACTTTCCATGTTAAAATGCCTATTTTTGTTGCAAGACAATGGATTAGACACAGAACAGGAAAAGTTAATGAAATCTCAGGTAGATACTCAGTTATGAGTGACGAATGCTACAGACCTGATTTTGATCATATCAATTTACAAAGTTTAGATAATAAACAAGGTAGAAAGAATGAAAGTGTTGATAGAGAAACTGCAGAAAAAGTTTTAGCAAAATTTGAAGAAGATAAAAAATTAATCTTTGATAATTATCATCAATTATTAGATATGGGTATTGCAAGAGAACTTTGTAGAATCGATTTACCATTATCTCTTTATACTCAATGGTATTGGCAAATGGATTTAAGAAATTTATTCCATTTCTTAGAATTAAGATTAGACTCTCATGCTCAATATGAAATCAGAGCTTATGCACAAGTAATTTTAGATATCATTGAAAAAGTATGTCCTATTGCTGTTGATGCATTTAAGAACCATAAATTAGGTGCAGTTAGCTTATCAATGAAAGAAAGAGAAGCCTTAAAGCAAATGTTAGCTGGAGAAGAATGTCCACTAAAAGGTAGATCTAAAGAAATTTTTGAAGGAAAATTATTATAAAAGATAAGAATATGAAGAATGAGATAGACTCAGAGGTTACTTCTTTAGGAGAAAGTGTTAAAGAAGAATTTTTAAAACCTAGAGAACAGGCAAAAGCACTTCCCCACAATAGTGGGGTTTATCTCATGCTTGATAAAAATGATAAGATTATATATGTAGGTAAAGCTAAAGATTTAAGAAAAAGAGTTACCAGTTATTTCTTATCAAATAGAGATGCTAAAACTACAGCATTAGTAAAAAAAATATGTAAAATTGAACATATTATTACTGGAAATGAATATGAAGCTTTAGTTTTAGAAAATACTTTAATAAAAAAATATAATCCTCATTACAATATTGATTTAAAAGATGGTAAAAGTTATCCAGTTATAAGGGTAACTAAAGAAGATTTTCCTAAAGTTTTTAAAACTAGACGAATAATCAAAGATGGATCTTCTTATTATGGACCATTTCCAGGGGTTGCAAGTTTACAAGTTTATTTAGACTTGATTGAAAAACTTTATCCACTAAGAAAGTGTGGAACTCCTTTAAAGAAAAGAAAAAATCCTTGTTTATATTATCATATTGGTCGTTGTAAAGCTCCTTGTTGTGGAAAAATTACAAAAGAAGAGTATGCAAAATATATACATGAGGTAAAAAAATTATTATCTGGAGATAATGATAAATTATTAAAACAAATAGAGAGTGAGATGAAAGAATATTCAAAGAATTTAGACTTTGAAAAAGCAGCCGAAAAAAGGGATGTTCTTCAAGCTTTACTAACTATTGATTCTAATCAACAAGCCGTTGATTTTAACCAAGAAAAAAGAGACTACGCTTCTATTGAAATGCGGGGTCCATTATATACAATCAGCATAATGCAAATGAGAGATGGCGCTCTTATGGGTAGAGCATTATATAGAGGAACCACCTTAGGTGATGAAACTGATTCTTTATTAGCTTTTTTAATTAGATATTATTCTGATGGTTTAAAACTACCAAATCAATTATTTGTATCCCATGATATTAATATAGACCATATTTCTAAATTCTTTAGAGAAGAGCTTAAGGTTGATTTAAATGTTGAAATTCCATATGAAGGTAAACACTATAGAATATTAAAAATGGCTAGTGAAAATGCTTCTAGAGATGTTGAAAAGCGATTAAGGAATAAAGATAATTCTAGAGCCCTAGAAGAACTTCAAAAACTTTTAGATTTACCTGAAATACCTACCTTAATTGAAGGTTTTGATATTGCTCAATTATCTGGTAAATATACTGTTGCATCTTTAATTTCTTTTAGAGATGGAAATCCTGATAAGCCTAATTATAGAAGATTCAATATTAAAAGCTTAGAAGGCAAAATTGACGATTTTGAAGCTATGCGAGAAGCTGCAGCTAGAAGATATACACGAGTTTTAAATGATAACTTAGAAAGACCTGGCCTAATTGTAATTGATGGTGGTAAAGGCCAAGTAAATGCTGTAAGTGAAATTTTAGAAGATTTAGGATTAAGTGAAATACCTGTAATTGGACTTGCAAAAAGATTTGAAGAAATTATTTTCAATGATGATAGAGACCCCCTTAGATTAGATGAAGATTCTTTAGCTCTTCAGACTTTGATAGCAGTAAGAGATGAATGCCATAGATTCGCAACTAGTGCAAACCAAAACCTTAGAAGTAAAGAGGTTGCTTTTAAACTTCTTGAAGATATTAAAGGTATTGGTAAAGATAGATCAAAGAGATTAATGAAAATTTTTGGTAGCATAGATGAAATATTAGCTCATAGTGAAGAAGATATTGCAAAAGAAGCTAATATCCCAATTACTGTAGCAAAAAGATTAAAAGAAAAACTAACTTTATAGTTTATTTTTTAAGGAAGGAGTTTCTAATAAAATAGTTTTATCTCCTTTTTTAACAATAATATTATACAGTAATTGTTCAATTTCTAATTTTAATAAATCGCCAGTATTAATTCTAATATCTACATCACTATCTATTAATAGCTTTATTATATTTCTGCAATTTTCAACAGTATAGTTTTTAATAGCATTATTATATAAAGCTACTTCATCTCTTCTAGTAACAGGTTTTTTTGCCCCAAGTACTGAAGCCTTCTGTAGTGCTTGATATGAGGACTCTCCATTTTTCATAGCCTCTAATACGCTCAATAATCTTCTAAAACCCCATAAAAGACCACCTGTTAGAGTAAAAGCAAAGGTAGCATCTCTTTCAAGCAATACTTGAATTATTTCAATTGATTCTTTGAGTTTTCCATTGAAAATCATTTCTAATAGAGTAAAAGAGTTTTCATTTTTACTATGATGAACATATTTTTGAATATCTAATTCATCGATAGTATTATTTTCTTTTGTATTTACTGAAAAGAAAAAAGCTAATTGATTACATATAATTTTTAATTCTAGAGTATTGTTATCAACTAATTCTAATAATAAGCTTACTGCTTCTTTAGTAATTTGTAGATTATTATCTCTAAAGAATTTATAAATAAAACTTATTAGATCATTTTCATTTAATGGATAAAAAGAAAAAGTATTGTTTTTATCAATGAGTTTAGTGATTTTTGAAGAAGGACTTTTTAGGCTAAAAAGTTCACTCTCTAAGATTAAAGTTGAGCTATCACTTGGATTATTAATATATGAAATAAGATTATTTACCTGAGATAAATTTAATTGATCTACAGCATATAAAACAATTAATGTATGTGAAGAAAATAAACTAGGGTTATTTAATTCAACATACATTTCATTTTCATCAAATTCAAAGCTATAATATTTTTTAAATTCTACATCATCAGAGTATTGTTTTTTTAGCCTTGATAATTCATTTTTTATTTTTTCGTCTTTAGTTCCAACTTCTGGACCTAAAAATAATTTTATGTTATTCACCACGCTTCCTATATTGTCTAGTAATTAAAGCAAGTTTTCCAGCAATTTGCAATTGAGTAGTGTAGATTGGGTGATATGAACTATTAGCAGGAAGGAGTGTAACTCTATCTTCTCCGCTATGATAATATTTTAATGTTAGACCAATTTCTGGGATATCTGCTAAAACGATATCACCATCATTAGCTTCTCTACATTTTTTAATAATAGCTAAATCTCCAAAATATATTCCAGCATTATCCATAGAATCATCTGTTACTAATATAGCAAAGAATTCATCTGTAGGGGTGCAGGGAATCATAGAGACAGAGCATGAAATATTATAATCAGGCATTTTTGATAAACTTCCTGATTCATTAGTGCTATAAACTGGGATTTCTAACATGTCTTGGAAAGGCATAAATCTAGCATCAATTATTTCAATTGAGCGCGAAATGCCCTGAGTTGTTTTTATTATTTTCTTACTTTCAAGAGCTCTTACGTGATCATGAGCTGCTTTGACTGAAAATTTAAAATAATTACTGATATCTCTAACGGAAGGACTATAACGATACTCTCTCATATAGTCTCTAATGTATTGTGCAACTTGGATTTGCCTATCTGTTAGTTTTTTCATAATCAATATTTGTTTTAATAAATAATATTAAAACAACCCTCCTTAGCATTATCAAGTAATAATACTTGTATCCAAAATGTTAAATGACTTACTATTGTTCAAATCTATTTTCAAAAAGTTTTTCTATAGCACTAGCCATATCTTCTTCATCAACGCCATCACAAGAGATTTTTATTTCGCTTTTAAATCCTGCTCCTAAGGTGATTACTCCCATAATTGATTTACCATTAATCTTAATATCATCTTTTTCCATGTAAAGTTCACTCTGAAATTTATTAGCTACTTTGACAATCATAGCAGCAGGACGAGCATGAATTCCTGCTCTGTTTCTTACTGTTAAAATTTTACTTACCATCTAGATATTGTTCCCCTCATTAATATAATACATTTTTTTAGCTGATTCGCTTTCGAACCATTTTAGAACACTTTGGTCAAATTCTTTAGCAGAATGGAAACCTAATTGTTTTAATCTTTCATTTCTTGCTGCTGTTTCAATAATAATAGGAATGTTTCTACCTGGTTTTACTGGAATTATTAATTTGGGTATATCTATACCTAAGAAAGAAGCCTTCATGGTTTCTTCTCCAACTCTATCATAGTTTTTGTTAGAATCCCATTCTTCTAGTTGAACTAGAAGTTGTACTTGTTTTCTGTCTCTAATTGCACCAACACCAAAAATATTAGCAAGATTTATTATTCCTATACCTCTAATTTCCATATGGTGAGCTAGCATAGGATTTTCTCCGCTACCAACCAAAAAAGAACTACTAATATTTCTTAATTTAACAGTATCATCACTAATTAGTCTATGACCTCTTTCAATTAATTCTAAAGCAGTTTCACTTTTGCCAACACCACTGTCACCTGTAATTAAAACTCCGATACCATAAACTTCAACAAAAACACCATGAATGGTTTGAGTTGGAGCAAATAATTCATCAAGCATTTGATAAATATGTCTTGAAAAATCAGAGGAAATTAAAGGAGTTTTTAAAAGGGGAGTACTAGTTTCCTCAGCAATTTCTATAAATCGATCACTTGGTGTATAGTTATGTGTAAAAATACAACAAGGAACTCCATAAGAAAACAATCTTTCTATAGTGCTATAATCATTATTTTCATCAAGCATGTCTAAATAGCTTTGTTCGCCGTGCCCAAAAATTTGTACAGCACTTCCTGCAAAAGCTTCAAAGAATCCAGAAAGAGGTAATCCTGGTCTACTAATTTTACTACTAGTAATTTTATTCGAAAGGCCACTACGTCCAGCTAAGCAAGATAGTTGCAATTTGTTGTGTTCTTTTAAATCAATATCTAGCAGTTCGAGTATCGTGCAGCTTGTCATAAAATATTCCTCCACTTGGTAATTAGAATAACATAAAAATTATAAATTATAAAGGAGAACATTAACAAATGTTCACACATCTTATTTAAAAAAAATAAAAATTTTATACGTAAAATTGATTATTAAAAATTAATTCTCTAAATTAATATAAAACATAACTAATTTAATATAATTTAATATCCTACAGTAAATTAAATTTATGTGTAAAAGTTTATATTTTAATTTTTATTACAAATTTATTAAAAATATTATGAATTTATTATATTGGCGAGAAAAATTAATCAAATATTTTAATTTGACTTTTAGCTATTTCAGGGTTAATTTAGAAGTAGATAGATGGTAATTGATTTATTTTTTTTATCAATTAGAGTTTATGATACGTGACAAAGAGAGGGTAAAAAAGCTAAGTAATTTTTTTCAAAATTATTATTAATTTAATAATACACGGCAGCAGGGTCCGTTGGACTCCTAACTAAATTTTAATTATAGGAGGAAGCTTTTTAAGTTAATTAAAAGGCAAGAAATACATGAATATAACAGTAAAAGGCGTACATTATAATCCTAGTGATCAAACAAAAGAATTTTTAGATAAGAAATTAGAAAAAATTCAATTTGCTGATAGTTCAATTCAAGATTTGGAAATCGTAATGATTAAAGAAAAAGTTGGCCAAGGCTATCATGTTGATGCTCATCTACATTTTAACTGGGGTACAAGAAAAACCATTGGATTAGATTGTTATGAACTTTATGAAGGTATTGAACTTATCGTAGATAAAATCTCAACTGCTGCAAAAAGAGAAAAAGGAAAGGTTAAAAACCATAAGAAAACACGACCTGATTTTAATCAAGCTGAAGTTATTACAGAATAATTATAAAAAATTGAAAACTGGGGGAAACCCCAGTTTTTTTATCCTCTTAAGAAGGTTGAATCTATATTTAATTCTTTTCTGTATTTGCTTACAGTTCTTCTAGCAATTTTAATTCCTTCTTCATTGAGTATGTTAGCAATCTTTTGATCACTAAGAGCTTTTTCCCCATCATAATCATTAATAATTTGTTTAATTCTTTCTTTAATTGAAGCTTTAGAGTCGCTTTGAGAATCATTTACTGCATTAGTGAATAAATTCTTTATTGGAATAATACCCCAGTCACAATCAAGCCATTTTGAGGAAGCTAATCTTGAGACTGTTGTTTCATGGACTTCCATCTCTCCAGCAACATCTTTTTGGGTAAGTGGTTTTAAATATAAAGGACCTTTAAAAAAGAACTCACTTTGTTTTTCAATTAAAATAGTTCCAAGCTTAAATAGATTTTGATTTCGCATATTAATCTGTCCAATTAATTCTTTTGCTAATAAAGCTTGTTCTTTAATATATTTTTTAGTTTCTTTATCATCAATTTCTTTAGCTAAATTTACAAAATCTTTACTTATAGTAAGATTTGGTAAACTTTTAGAACTAGTTTCTAATTGTAGTTTTCCATCGATAACATGAATAGACAAATCTGGCACTACATATTCACTAGGTCCATCATCGAACTGAGACCCAGGAAATGGAGTAAGTGTCTGTAAAAATGAGAATAACATCTCATAAGTGTCTTCATCTATTTTTAAATTAGTTAATACTTTTTTTATTTTTTTACTTCTAATATTTTGTAATTCATTATCTAATAAATCTTTAAAAACTGGTAATAAATCATCATTTAAGCCTTTTAATTCAGCTTGAACATAAAGAGACTCTTTATAATCATTACAGCAACAACCCATTGGTTCATAAGACTGAATCTTCTTTTGCATTTTTATAAGAAGTTCATATCTTTCATCTTTGGATAATTGATTTAATTCTTCACTATGTAAATTACCTTCAATTAAAAGTTTTGGATCAACATTATTAAAGCCAGAGTTATTTAAATTAGAGATTAATAATTCTCCCATTTCTCTTTCAGTCTCACTTAGTTTTTCTAAATGAAGAATATCTAAAAAATGTTCAATTATTGTCTCTCCATTAGTTAAAGTGTTTTCTAAAAACTTCTGTTTTCTATCACTTGCTTCACTATCATAAACTCCTTGATAATCAGAACCATATGCTGAAGAATCAGAAAAATCATCATTTTTTGATTCTTGAGGGAAGTCGTTTCTAATATTATCAAGAGAGTGTTCGAGTGCATTTGGAATTTCTAGGGCAGGGTTACTTTCAACTGCCTCTTGTATTTTTGCTTGTAATTCAGTCAATGGCAAGGCTAATGTTTCAAGCCTTTGAAGCATAAGAGGAGAGAGTGTTAAAGTTTGTTTTGTACCAAGTTCTAAAGATAAACCCATTAATAGTCCTCCTCAAAAGTAGATCCAAAATAGATTGCTTTAGCGTCTTGGTTTTTAATTAGCTCTTCTTTATTTCCACTTGTGAGTAAGGCCCCATTATTTATAATATAAGAGCAATCAGTAATTGATAAAGTATCTCTTACATTGTGATCTGTTAATAAAATACCAATTCCTTTTTTGCTTAATTCTTTAATTAAAATTTTTATATCGCTAACTGCTTTAGGATCAATTCCAGCAAATGGTTCATCGAGAAGTAAAAAATGTGGGCTAGTAGCTAAAGCTCTAGCTATTTCTGTTCTTCTTCTTTCTCCACCGGAAAGTGTGTATCCCAATTGTTTTCTAATCTGTGTTAAACCAAATTCTTCTAATAATTTTTCTAAAAGATCCTTTTGATCTTTTTCACTTAAATCATCTCTATTTTGAATTACTAATTTGATATTATTTTCTACTGTTAATTTTCTAAAAATTGAAGCATCTTGAGGTAAATAAGATAACCCAGCTTTTGCTCTTTTGTGCATAGCTAGTGGAGTTATATCCTTTTCATCTAAAAAGATTTTTCCCTTATTTGCTTTTATAAAACCAACAATAATATAAAAGGTTGTTGTTTTTCCTGCACCATTTGGACCTAATAAGCCAATAATTTGACCACTTTCCATGGAAAAAGAAATCTGTTTAACAACATGTTTTTTCCCATAGTATTTTTCAAGGTTTTCTATGGATAGGATATGTTTCATAAAAGCCTAGCCCAAAAATGGCTTCCTCCAACTCAATTTTTGTTTATTATAACATGCAATAATAAAAACTACTATGTAATTAGATGAAGTTTTTTGTCTCAAATACTAACTATTCTGTGGTTATATTAGCTTCAATATTACCATCCATTGAAATATCATTATTCTCTAAGTTGATTGAAATAGCCTGAGCGCTGTAGGTGTTATTTTGCCAAATAACCTTTGAATTACCTAATAAGGAAAGATTGTTATTTTGCATATCAAAGCGTAGTGAATCACTATTACACTTCATAATTGAATTATCACTATCATGTAATAGTTTTACTTCAATCATTAAATCTAAGAGTGAATTTTCTAAATCATATTTTAAATATGAGGCTGTAGCAAAGATATTATTCTTTAAATCATTTATTTCAACCCAACCGTTTATTAATAAAACTTTTGTGCTTTGATTATATTTTAGAGAAGAACATCTAAGGGTTATTTCATTTTCACTATCTATAAACTTTACATTATTATTACATTCAATATCATTATAATTTTCACCACTAATATCAATTTGATCAGCGGTGAGTTCTAAGTTATCGATTTTAACATAGGCTGAATTATTTAGTGAAACTTGCTGGTTTCCTTCTTTCATTGATAGAGTAGTGTAGCCTGAAGAAAAATTAATTGAGGAAGCAAATATAGTGGGAGAAATAACTAAAAGTAAAATTAAAGCTTTAATTATCTTTTTCATATAATTCTCCTTTATCTATTTGTTTAAATTCAAAATATCTTGTACTAATATTTGCTGAAAATCCAGTGCCTTCAAATTTACCAAATTCGCTATCAACTTGAACTTTTTCATCTGTACTTAAAATATTATCTTTATTATTCCAACTTATTTTATCACATTTTATATCTAATTTAGGATCAATAATATTAATAATTACATTTTCATTGAATTCAACATCATTTGTATTCGTATTAATTTTTACTTGGTCACAAGAACCTTGGCTAATCAAAGTATTATTAACATCAACAATTTCAAAACTAGCATCATCTATTAATGTTAGATTTGTTTTATTATAGAAATCTATTTTACTTGATTTTAAAACAATTCTAGAATTGTCTGAGGTATTAATATTGTAAGTTGAATTAATCAGTGTTAAATCAGGATGTTCAATTGGATCTGAATTTTCATCACTTTCATTTATAAAAGAACAAGAGCTACATAAAATAAGAATTATAGCTAAGACTATAAGTTTATATTTCATATAACTCCTCCATCATTTTTTATTCATTTATTTTTTCTATAACTTTAGGATAGTATTTACTTTTTGTAAAATGGAAATAAATACCAACACCAATAAAGCCAATTGCAATACCTAATAGACCGAATAAAAATTTATAACCTTCACTATTAGTTGGTGCAAATATAAAAAAAAGTGGGAACATTAATAGTGGTATCATAAGTGTAATAAAAGAAGTTGAAATTGTTCTTGCAGGTGGTAAAAAAATCTTTAATCTATCACCAATTTTTATATCTTCAAATTCTTTATCTACTTTAACACTGAAAGTCTTTCCTTTCATATTACAAAACATTGAGCCACTACATCCTTTACAAGTAGCAGTAGGGCAAGCAACTTCAATGCTTTTGTCTTCATTTATCTTTATAGTTTCAACTATTTCTACCATTTTTTATTTCATCTGCCTCTATTTCTAAATCTAGTTTTACGATGTCTATATTATTTGCTAAATTAGTAGTTTCATCAATATCTACAACAACGCCTTGCATTTGTAAAGCCTTCCAACTTTCTTGTGATCTTAGTGGTATTGCATTTGTAAATTTCTTTATCTCAGTTTTGCTATCAAAACCACCAACACTTTGAGTTGAACCAACCATACCATTGTCAGTAATGTAAGCTGTTCCTTTATCTAAAATCCTATAGTCACTTGTAATAGCTTTACAGTGTGTTCCAATAACAGCAGCTGCTTTTCCATTAAGTAAATAACCCATGGTATTTTTTTCAGCAGTAGTTGAAGCATGGAATTGAACTAAGATAATATCTTGATCTGTTTTTAATTTCTCTACTAATTTGTCGATAACAATAAATGCATTGGAAAGGTGAGTTCTTGGGAAATCACTATTTCCTAATATATTAATTATTGCAATTTTTTTATCTTTTACAGTTGCAAATTTAATTCCCTTACCAGGATTATTTGGTGGATAATTAACTGGTCTAATAACAAAGTTATTTTTATCAATAAAATCAACCATATCTATTTTATAATAGATTTTTTCTCCACCAGTGATTACATCAACACCAGCTTTATGAATCATGATAGAATGATTCTTTCCAATTCCAAAGCCGTTAGTAACACCTTCGCCATTAGCAACTACTAAATCTATGTCGTTTTCTTTAACAAACTTTTTAAGTAACTTTTTTATAACGGTAGTACCGGGCCTACCAACTATTTCTCCTAAAAATAAAACTCTAATACTCATAAACTTAACACTATATTGCATTGAGTTTTCAATCAAGAGAATTTTATGAAAAGTTTAAATTAATTTTAATATAATAGTTTTTAATATAGTTGTTTGTTTCTTTTATAAATGCTATATATTATTAGTTAACCTTGCCTAGGTGGCGAAATTGGTATACGCGCTTGGTTCAGATCCAAGTGGTCATTTGACTGTGCAAGTTCAAGTCTTGTCCTAGGCATTTTAGTACGCATCGTTGATACAATATAGCAGCTATTATAATTTCTTTTGGTATAAGAAATTAAAAAATAGCTGTTTTTTTATATAAGGCTATTTTGCCTATTATTTCAAGTCTCCTAGGAGTAATCGTGTAGCAACAGACACACCTAGAGGGTAATCGTGTAAAATTGGGGAATAATAATTATTTCATATTATTAATTTTTAAAAATTGCTGTTTATTTTAATTAATTATACTATTAACAATAACTTCTAGTGGCATAAAATCATTATCAGTTTTTTTATCAATATTGAACCCGTATTTATCATTATTCTAATGATATTTGTAGGATCGTGATTATATGTATGAAGTAAAAAAAATTCCAAATGCAAGAGTATTATTATACAAAATTGGTTTAAATAAGCCTATCAAATTAGAAAAAATTATGAGAAATATATGAATAGTAAGATGGGAAGGCAATTTACTTTTCCATTTCATCAAGTATATTATCTAATCCGCTGATAAAAGTATCTAATTTGTCTTCTCTAAGATATTGAAAAAATGTTTCATAATCATTTGGGCTTAAAAAATGAAATAGATACTTTTCATTTATTCCTTCATTATTCAATTTTTCATTTAATAAAGCAAAATGCTCTTTAGCAGATTTATTTTTTCCTTTATTTTCTAACGAATTATCTCCATCTTCTTTAATTTCTAAGAACAAATATACATCACCTGGTTTATCTAATTTAATTATAAAGTCAGGATTAAAAAAACCTACCTTAGTATGGGAATTTAGTTTGTAAGAATACTCTATGCTATAAAAACCCATGTCTCTAGACTTCACCCATGCCTTAATTTTTTTTGCATTTTCACTTTTTGTTAGATATCTTTTTATAAATGTATATTCTGGATTTGCGGTAGCAATAACCATATTTAATGGTGTCTTAAAATCATTATGGTTTATTTCAGTATAAGCTTTGCGAGGGAAATTTTCATCTTCGATAAATTTTTCAATTATTGTCTTCTGTTCATTACTTGGCATTTCATTTTTATATTGATCCGTAAAAAAAAGCATAGAATCCAATCTAAAAGAAGAAATACCTCTAGTTTCATCTCTAATATCAATCGTATGAATATCCTCAAATTCAGTAGATTTTATTGAATTTATTACAGTTTTATTTCTTAATCTAAACAATGTTGAAAAAGCTGTAAAAATTTTGTTTGCATTTTCCTCTATAAGAATATCTCCAGTTATCCCTGCACTTTGCATAGAATTATTTATTATGGATTCAATTTTATCACGAGGAGGTAGATTTTCTTTAGAATATACTATACTATCTCCTAATCCAAGTATATTTGTTTCCCAATCCCTCAATTTAAATTCATGGTAAATTTTTTCCAAAACTTGATCAACAGTTTTTGTTCTAAGTTTAATATTGTACTCAATGGTTCTCCCCTTACCAGTTAAAAGATTTTCATATTCAGTTTCTTTTTTAGAAGATATAACTTGGCTTTTAAGCTTTATTCCACCTTCCCATGCCTTAGTATAGTTTAAATTTTTTGCTTCATTATTGATCTCTGTCTCTTCTTTATCATAAAATAAATTTTTAACAGTAAAATTATACTTATTCCTCTCTCCTGAATATTTAACAGTACTTATGATTCTTGTTTCAATTTCAAGGACTTCATTAACCAATGATTTTATATTTTTACTCCAATTATCATGGTTAAATATGATTACAGATGGTTGAGGGGTTGAATATTCTGGAGGAATTCTTAAACCTCTTCCTAGAACTTGAGCTATTAAAAGTTTTGAGTTAAATGCTCTGTCTTCCCATGGTACTATTTGAAAAACATTTTTTACATCCCAACCCTCAGTAAGCATACTAACGGAAATAATCCACTCAAAAGGATTCTCTTTATTATCAATAAATTCTAGCATACTTATGTTG
Organism: Pleomorphochaeta caudata; assembly: GCF_055395745.1. NCBI lineage: Bacteria > Pseudomonadati > Spirochaetota > Spirochaetia > Spirochaetales > Sphaerochaetaceae > Pleomorphochaeta > Pleomorphochaeta caudata. The sequence goes on along the minus strand of NZ_AP042458.1, from coordinate 3,242,486 downwards.
GCTTTATGTTTTGGGTCAGAAGTTACAATTAAAACTTTTTTTTCAGCAATCTCTCTTGAAATTTTTTCAGAATTGCATAAAAAATCTATAAAATCCTCATATAAAGTTTTAGCTCTCTTAATATCTTTAGTAATCAAAATTGAAATGGGCTTAATGTTAATATATTTCCTCTTGCTTCTTTCGTGATTTTTTATTATCTTTTGAAACTTGTATTCTCTGTCTTTAGAAACATCATCTTTTTGAACATAATCAATAGTTTTAACTACTTTGTCATCAATTGCACTTCTTAATGAATATCTGTAAATTACATCATTAAAGTATTCATCTTCTAAATATGCAGTGCCAGTAAAACCTAGAATATATTTAAAATTATAGGATTTATTTAAAAGAAATTCTTTCCATTTTTTAATATCTTTTTCAGTTGAACTATTGAAAATATGATGAGATTCATCATTCATCACAAGGGTATCTTCTCCACCATTTTTGAAACTATCCTTTATTGACGAGCCTGTTGTTTCATAAACTGAATGAATGTTTTCAATGCAAATGTCCCCATCACTAATAGTTGAATCTGCATTTGTGATTCTCGGTGTTGCCTTTTCTATTTCGACTGGTAAAGCATTTCTTAAATTAATACTAGAAGATAACTTTTCAAATTTTTTAGTTAATCCTTTTTCAATAGTTAAAGATGGACATAAAACAAGACTTCGTTTAACAATCTTTTCAGCCAATAAAATTTGAACAATACCATAAATTACATATGATTTTCCTGTTCCTGTTGCTAAATTTATGTTAGCAAATAATTTATTTCTCACTTGGAGATTAGTGTAATAATCCTCTATTCTTAAATATTTTTTTCTTAATTCAATATTATTATCATAATTTTCTTTAATAAGATCTTCAATGGAATTATACATGCCAGAAGCTAAAAATATCACAGCTGATTTAATTGCTTCTTTTTGATAATTTCTATCTCCGCATAAAACATCTAAAAAACTTTCCCATTTATCTAAATTCAGTTTAGATTTATCATAATTTTTATTTACCTTAAGTATTAAATCTTTTTGATTAAAAACTATTTTATTCTCCATCATACTTCCCCTTTGTTAATAATACAGTTAAATCGTTTCCATAAATATCCGTAAATATAAACACCGTTTTGTTTCCTAATAATTTTTTTGGTATTTTCCATTCAATACTTATTATTTTTCTCTCTTTGTAATTTATTCTAGTGTCGTTATCTTCTTTTTTCTTACTTTCTATCTCATTCCAAAATCTATAATCATCCATCAAGAATTCTTTCCCATTATAGTTAAAATTAACGAAAATGCTTGATAATGTTGAGAAATTTTCAACTCCACAACCATTAAGTGGATTACTAATAAATTTTGTGACTTTTAATACAGTATATTTATTATCATTTTCAAGTTTGCATTCAACCTCTGGGGTGTAAATGAATTGGAAGCCTTTCATCTCATCAATATCATTTACATTTTTTTTACTTCTTGGTTGTTTTGATTTTGTAAAGGGGCTTTTATGAAGTTCTTCAATCATTTCATATGGGACTTTTAAAAAATAATATTTTGTATCATCAATTTCCTCATAGTCTGCTATAAAGTTAACTCTTGTTGCTGGGGCAACTATATAAACCCTACTATATTTTTTTATTTTTATGTTCTTGTGAAGTTCTGTTATATAGTTTAGATCTACTGCTGATTCTTTATGTTCAATATAGTTAAAGACTTTTACTGGAAAGCCTCTTTTTTCTCCATCGAATTTCACTCCTGAAGATTTCAATTCTTTAGTATCATATTCAAATAGCTGAGATACAAAGTGTTTGTAGTTGTTCCATTCAAGATTTAATGTAGTTTTCAAATCATACATACCTAATTTACATGTAATGAACGATTTTGCTGGAAAATTATATTTTGATTTTCCTTCTAGATCTTTACTGTTTTGAATTTGCAGAATTCTTTTTTGCATCGTTAAATAAGACAATTTCCCTAAATCACATGTTATCCAACGTCTACCAAGTTTTTCAGCTACACTGATGCTTGTTCCTGACCCACCAAAGAAATCCATAATCAAATCACCTTCATCTGTTGAAGCTTTAATAATCCGTTCTAATAGTTCTTCTGGTTTCTGAGTAGGATAATTAACTCGTTCTTTTGCAAAAGGGTTTACAGATTGAATATACCACACATCATCAATTACTTTTCCATTTATTTCTAATATAATATCTGAACTTTTTGTGGGTTTTCTTCCTTCTTTTTGGATAAATCTTTCTACATATCCGTTGAATTTACTATCTTGTAAAGGATATTTGTCCCCGCAAATTTGATTATTATCATTAAAATACTTCTTCCATCTCTTATAATTTGCATCAGATTTTAAATCATTATTTCTAAGTGGATTAAACGTATTTAATTCACCTTTTTTATATACATAAATATTGTCATGCTTTCTTGGAAAATACTTCTTTGTTTGCCCTATATAAGTTCCATAATTCCATATTATTTCATTTACAAATTTGTTTTTTCCAAATATTTCGTCCAAAATTATTTTAACATAATGTCCCATTTTTTGATCTAAGTGTACATAAATAGTACCATCCTCAGCTAAAATCTCTTTAGCTACAATCAGTCTCCTACGTAAAAATTCAAGAAACTCAGAACCTTTTTTCTTATCACTATATGCTTTCGCTCCTTCTTTATTTTGAAATTCATCTTGTGTAGCAAAAGGCGGATCTATATATATTAATTTTACTTTTCCCTTAATCTTATTTTTTATTAAGGGGTCATTATTTTCATTAATAGTTTTCAAAAATTGAAGATTATCACCAAAAACAATCATATTCTTCCATCCATTTTTGAATTCAGAATGTTCATTTTCGTTAAATATACGTTCTAATTGTAATGGTACCGGAAGTGTACCATCTTCCCCGGCTAGTATATCTTCTTTTCTCATTTTGCCGGCATATGTAATTTCATATTCTTCTTGAAGGTTTTGAAATAGCAGAGCCTTATAATCATCTGGTATTTTCTCATCATTATTAATTAAATTTATGATATATTTTTTTTGTTGTTCATCTAATTTCATTTGATTATACTCCTAATCTATTTTCTTATTTTAATTTAATCTTCAATATGTATTCTATGGTCTTCGTACATTTATCCTAAAATAGTTTGCGATACTGTATTATTTCTAAACATATTCACCTAAGGCTCTTTTATCTAAATCAGGAGTAGCATAGTTTTTGGGAAGAACATTTTTTAAGCTCTTGTTTTCAGCTTCAATTTCTCTCATTGCATTATCTAATACAGTCCCAATTTCAGATGTATGTGCAGCAGCAGCTACAACATCCCATCTTGCATTTTTAGGGACAAAGAATATATTTTCCATTGTATAAGCATCACGATCATCTTCAAAACCATCGCCTTCTTCAACTAATTCATTATATCTTTTTTCAAAAGCAGTTGAGATGTATCTTAGAAAAATTAATCCAACTATTACTTTTCTATATTCAGCTGCAGGGATATGCCCCCATAGGTGACATGCTGCCTCCCAGATTTGTTCTTCAAATCCAATATTAGTATCATTACTTTTAGCCATTTTTATTTCCTAGTATTTTTCGTTTTATTTCATCTGAAGCATTATTCTTAACTTTAAAAGTCTTATCTATAATATAACCTTCATTCTCATCTTCTTTATTACTAACAAGGCAATATAACCCTTTGCCATTAATATTAGTGGCATAAGTTTTACCATTTATAATTGTCCTATTAGCTTTTTCTGGAATATTGATTGAAAGTTTTAATGATAAGCCCATAAATTTACCTCATAGATAAATTTCATTTTACCATAGAAAACTAAATTATTGAATGGGAGATTTTAATTTTTGTTTTATGGTGGGATTATACTTTATTTTTTTGTTGAAAAGTTATTTATTTCTATGAGATACTATAAGTAAGGAAACTTTATGAAAAATACTATTGAAAAAATATTAGATAATTATTTAATTGCTAAAACAGAACTGTTTAAGAGTCACCCAATGCAACACACTGTAAAACGTGAATTGAAAAATCAAATATCAGAATTATTAGATGATGAAAATATTATAGTTAAAGGTTCTGTTGGTAATGGACAATGGGCAAGTATTCCTTGGGTGTGCGTCTTTGATAAAAGAATTACGAATACAGCCCAAAAGGGTTTTTATATTGTTTATCTATTCTCAGAAGATATGAGTGGTGTATATTTGTCCTTAAATCAAGGGTACACTTGGTATAAAGATACCTTTGGGGGGAGAGAAGCCAATAATATAATGAAATCTGTCTCTAATTTTTTAAGAACAAAACTCAGAAGTGATATTTCTAATTTTCCAGAGGATTCAATAAATCTTCATACTAATCAAAAATTAGGTAAAGGTTATCAGTTAGGAAATATAATATCTAAATATTATCCTAAAGATAATATTCCTAGTCAAAATGACTTAATTAATGATTTGTATAAGCTTATAGGTATTTTTAATGAATTAAAGGCTATATTGCCAGATGTAGATAATGAAGCAGAGTATATTAACTGGGCCACGGGATGCTCTTCTTATGTGGATAGTAGTATTGAAGATGATGATTTAGAATTCCAAAATGAAATACAGAATGATGTTCCAGTGGATTTTGAGGATCAACCTGAAGAAATTCCAGGAACCAATAATTCTAGAACAAATCAAAGTATTAAAAGAAATCCTCAAAAAGCTATAAATGCTCTAAAACATGCAAATTATAAATGTGAAATAAATTCTGAGCATCAATCTTTTATATCAGGTGCAACAGGTAAAGAATATGTTGAAGCCCATCACATAATTCCATTAAGCCAACAAAGTAATTATAAAAAAAGTCTAGACGTTGAAGCTAATATTGTCTCTCTATGTCCAAATTGTCATAAAAAGATACATCTTGGAACTAGAGAAGAAAAGCAAGAAATGACTAATAAATTGTTAGAAAAAAGAAAAGATCGATTAAAGAAATGTGGTATAGAATAGAATTTCTATATATTAATATTATAATATTTAAACGTTACAAGTATGACCTTTTTCAAAATAACTAAAATATAGTTTGACAGGTTAAATCAAATTGAATGAAAGTACCTTTGCTCAAAATGAAATTCAAACTTTATCTGGTATTGTTAATAAAAATTACTATTAAAAAGTTATTTGTATTGTGCTTCATTAAGTTTCCAGTATGCTGTTGTTCCCTGAATTGCTGGATTCTCTTTTGCTCGGTCAAAGGCAGTTCTCCCCAAATTGTCCTTTAGTCTACCATTAACATCTGAATCTAGAAGTGCAATTATAACTTCAGGATTTGTGCTGGAAGAAGAAGCATACATTAGTGCTGTTAGACCATTTATATATTGGTAATTAACATCAACACCAGCCTTGATAAGTTCTGAGAGAACCTCAGGGGGGGCCTCATTTATTACTGCCTGTAGTAGAAGAGGCTCATCATAAGCATTTTTTAAATTGACATCAGCTCCAGCATTTATAAGTGTTGATACAATCTCAGGGTTTTGGCCCATCTTTATAGCACGCATTAGCGGGGTCTCTCTCCAATTGCTTTTTGCATTGACATCAGCCCCGGCATTTATAAGCGCAATAACCATATCAAGATTTTGGGTTTGTGCTGCCTCCATTAAGGGAGTAAATCCTTGTTTATCTTTTACATTGACATCAACTCCGGCATTAATAAGCGCAATTACCATATCAAGATTATTGTTTTGCGCAGCCCCAATTAGCGGGGAATACCCCTCTTCACTTATAGCATTGACATCAACCCCGGCATTTATAAGTGCAATTACCATATTCAGATTTCTATTAAGCACAGCTTTAATTAGTGGAGTATCCCCCTCTTCATTTCTTACATTAACATTAGCTCCAGCATTTATAAGTGCAATTACCATATCAAAATTTGTATTTAGTATAGCTCCGATTAGCGGAGTATCTCCATTATTGTCTCTTGCATTGACATCAACGCCAGCATTTATAAGTGCTAAGGCAACATCAGGTTTTACTTTATTTATTACTGCCAAATGTAGAAAGGTTTCTCCATCTTCATTTTTTAAATTGACCTCAGCTCCAGCATTTATAAGTTGATTTACCATATCAACATTTTTATTAAGTACAGCCCAAATTAGCGGAGTATTTTTATTATTGTCTCTTGCATTGACATCAGCTCCAGCATTTATAAGTGTAAATGCAATCTCAGAGGTTGCTTCATATCTAATTGCCCAATGTAGAGGAGTCTCTCCATATGCATTTTTTAAATTGACATCAGCTCCAGCATTTATAAGCGCAATTGCCATATCAAGATTTTTATTTAGTACAGCCCAAATTAGTGGAGTATTTCCATCATTGTCTTTTGCATTGGAATCAGCTCCAGCATTTATAAGTGCAATTACCATACCAAGATTATTGTTTCTCGTGGTCTCAATTAGTGGTGTAGTTCCATATTTATTGGTTTTGTTTACATTAATTCCTGTAGTGATTACTCTCTGTAATTCTTCAGTTGTTCCTGTTTCAATAATTCTCCAGAAATCAGTGGAATCAATTGTTTTTTGAATACTCAATATTACCATAATTATAAAAAAAGCTAGTATGGAAACTATAATTAAAGTTTTTTTTTTCATTAGAATTTTCCTCAAGTCAAAATTTATTTGTCTTATATTCTGTTTTTATATAAGTTGTATTGTACCATATGAAAATATATTATTGAATGGAAAAAATAATTTAAATATTACTCAATTTAAATTATAATAAGACCTATAAAAGTATTCATCATAAACTTTTAAAGCAAAGTCATAATATTCTTCTTCTTGATAAATCGCAAATATATCAGCATTCTTATAAAATTTATTAAAATCTATTTCAATATGAATATTATCATATAGGGGCATTGATAATATATCATGTACAAAATAGGCAATAAATTGATATTGAGTATTTGCATAATTTTGAATTACGATTTCCATATCAAAATCATCAGGTTCATATAAACCTATTAACTGTCCATTGTATTTTTTATCTTTAAAATATTGATCTAAATTAGCAACAAATATTTCTTTTTTTATAAAATAGCTCATTTGATTAATTACTCTATCTATAGTCTATAATAAAAAAAGAAAGTTGCAATTATTAAGTAATGCAAAATATTATTATTAGAAGAGATTTAATTTTTATTTTCCTAATTTATACCAATAAGCCCTCTTTTATTATTTTTTACAAATGGGTATAATTAAAGTTATTAATCTAATATTAAAAGTCATTATTAAATTTGCGAGGAGTTATAAAAGATGAAAGGAACTGAGGAAAAACTGCTTATTTATATGGAAGGAGCACGAAAAAGATTTATTATTCCGGTTTATCAACGAAATTATGATTGGAAGAATGAACATTGCAAACAACTATATAATGATCTTATCAAAATTGTTAAGCAGAAAAGACTTAGCCATTTTTTTGGGAGTATTGTCTCGGTTTCTGATACATTTGGAAAACAATCTGAATATTTGATAATCGATGGACAACAAAGACTGACAACAGTTTCATTAATTCTATTAGCTATGTATAAATTAATAATTACAAATACAATTATTCCACAAAATAAAAATTTAGCTAGTCAAATCTTTGAAGATTTCCTGGTTGATAAATGGGAACCAGAAGAAAAACGAATTAAATTAAAACCAATAAAAAATGATAAAACAGCTTTTGAGAAACTCTTTGAAAATGATGACGAGCTTATTTTAGATTCTAATTTAACAATCAATTATAATTATTTTTATAATAGAATTCAAAAAGAAGAGATTAGCATTGATGAATTGTATGATGCTCTTTTTAAATTAGAGATAATAAATATTTTATTAAATAAGGACGATAATCCCCAATTAATTTTTGAAAGTTTAAATTCAACAGGCCTTGATTTAAGTGAAGGTGATAAAATACGGAATTATATTTTGATGGGGTTGCCTTCAAGGCAACAGAATAAATTGTATGAGAAATATTGGAATAAAATAGAAAAAAATACATCATATGATGTTAGTTCTTTTATTAGAGATTATTTAAGTGTCAAGCAGCAAGCTACACCCGCCTTTAGAAATGTTTATTATAAGTTTAAAGAATATGTAGAAAGTAAACAATTTGAGGAAATAGAGGACTTGTTAATTGATATTTTGGATTATTCAAAAAAATATCAATATTTAATAAATGCTAATTCTCCTTCAACAAAAATAAATAATTGTATTTTTAGATTAAATAAAATTAAAACTACGGTTACTCGTCCCTTCTTAATGGAAATTTTAAGAATGCTTGAAACTAACAAAATTGAAGAACAAGAAGCACTAAATATTTTTATTATTGTGGAAAACTATATTTTTAGAAGATCTATTTGTGATATTCCGACAAATGCATTAAATAAAATATTCTTGTTGCTTCATCGAGAGATAAAAAGATTAGATGGTTCTGATTGTAATTATTTTGAAAAATTTAAATATGTTTTATTAAATAAAACTGGATCTGGTAGATATCCAAATGATTCTGAATTTATGATTGCATTTTCTGAAAAGAATGTGTATGGGATGCGAGGTGAGAATAAAATCTATTTATTTGAAAGACTTGAAAATTTTGGAACTATTGAAACAAAAGATATATGGAAACATTTAGATGAAGGAACATATACAATAGAACATATAATGCCACAAACTTTAACTAATTTATGGATTGGAGAACTAGGTGATGATTATGAGAGAATTCATTCAATTTGGTTACATAGAATAGCAAATTTAACACTTACAGCATACAATTCTAAATATTCTAATAGACCTTTTATAGAAAAACGCAATATGAAAAATGGATTTAAAGAAAGTGGTCTTCGAATAAATCAATGGCTAGGAAATAAAGATAAATGGACAGAAGAAGAGTTGGAAGAAAGAGATAGTCTGCTTCAAAATAAAGCCATTGAATTGTGGCCATATATTGAAAGCAATTTTGAACCACCAAAAAAAATATTAGATACTGTATCTTTAGATGATGATGATGTCGTTTTAACAAGTAGAAAAATTACGAAATTTTCTTTATCTGGTGAAGAACACACTGTAAATAGTTGGACAGAGATGTATCATGCTGTCTTAAGTTTATTGCATGAAGAAGATAAATCAATTATAACAAAATTAGCTGTTTGTGAAGATCAAAATGTTGACCTTTCTATTCACTTTTCAACTTCAAGTTCTGTGTATAATTCATACAAGAAAATAAATAGCTCAATCTTTGTTTGGACAGGTACTGACACGCAGTATAAGATAAATATTCTAAAAAAAATATTTGTATTGTTTGATAAGGACCCTTCAGATTTGATTTTTTATATTAACAATTCAAACCAAGAAAAAAATAATATAGATAATCGATATGAGATTAGAAAAAAATATTGGTCTTATTTAATTCCTAAATTAAAAGAACAAACTGAATTGTTTGCAAATATTAATCCTTCTCAAGAAAATTGGATTAGTAGTTATTTTGGTATTAGTGGAATATCAATCAATTGTATTGCCAATTATGATTCAGCCCGAGTTGAATTATATATTGCTAAATCAAAGCAAGAAGAAAATAAAAAGATTTTTGATTATCTATATTTGAAAAAAGAAGAAATTGAAAATAAAAATGAGGAATCCTATTCCTGGTATAGGGGAGATAATCTTAAAAGTAGTAAAATTTATGCAGAAATTAAAGATGTAAATATTTCTAATGAACAAGATTGGATTAAGATGTCTAATTTTCATATAAATGAGTGTACAAAAATTTACTTAGTTTTTAAGGATTATTTATCAGATTATTTTTCAAATTTCTAAAGTGAACTAAAACTACTAGAATTATAATAAAAATTAATTCTAGTAGTTTGTCGAGATATTTTCTTTTCGTATCTTTTTGTAAAATTATTCTCTTATAAACCCTTTAAACCCTTCTGCTTTTAGTATTTTATCACATTTATAAATATCATAACTACATCCATCCTTTAAGAAAAATTTGAATAATAATTTTTCAGAAGTATTACCAATGAGAGTTAATCCAGCTTTTTCAATAAAAGCTAGACTTACCTCATAGGGGAGGTCCATTCCAATACACAATGCAACCATTGTTTCTAAAGTTGGAGAAGCACTTTCTCCAGTTCTAATTCTTTGTATTGTTTTTTCAGACACTTCAGATTTGTCAGCTAATTTTCTCTCTGAAATATTTACCCATTTCATAAGGGCTTTAAGAGATTTAGATAAACAATTATAAATGCAATCCAACCCATCATTAATATAACTCTCACTTTCTATTATTGCTTGAGATTGCAAGACAATATTATTGTTTACTTTTTCATCAAATTCTACTTTATACTTAACTCCTGAATTTATATCTCTGCATAGTATACATTTTTTTGATAATGTTTTTCCTTTACTTGAATTACTTGTATTTATATCAAATTTTAAGCAACATTCATCAACATTTAATCTTGCATATTCGGTTAATTCTTGAGTGCTTTTTTCTATATATTTTGAATCATTTAAACATAGAAATGAATTAGTATAAATCAATTTACCTTTCTCAATTAATTTATTTAAATTAGGATTTTTCATTGCTTCAATAATTAAATCTTCAAGTCCAATAGAAAAGGTTTGATTCTCTAATAAAGCTTTTTCATTATAAGCAAAGGGCTTAATATATTTATTATCTATATAATTAAAGGCTCCTCGTGCAATATTATATCCACATTCTATTAATCTAATCTTAGCTGATTGTCTTGAAATGTTAAAAAAACTAGAAAGATCATCTATTATATTTTCTATTGAATCTAAAATTAAACTACTAGAAGAAATTGAATCATATTTATTACTATATTCCCTAAATTTTTTAATTAACATTTCTCTTGGAGCTTGAACTCTTGGTGTTATTTCATTAGCTTGCCATTCAATATATGATTCTTTTGTATTTGAAGTTTCAATTTTTCCATCTACAAAACAAGCAATTTTATTTAAATCTTTATTATATATTTTTTCAAATTCAAAAGCTTTTTTGTGTAACTCCCAATGAATACATTCATGAATAATCGTATTGTTAAAAGAGCCTAAATTTCTAAGGTAAAATACAGAGGGATCAACAAGAATTGTACCTTGCTTAAACTCTTTTGTTTGCGCTTTATTATTATCCCAAATGTTTAAAGAGCACTCCTCAAATAAAATTGAACCAAAAATTGAGCAATCATTAGAAAGCTTATGTTGTTCTATCGTTAAACCCATTTTCTCTGCTATAGAAAAAGGATTTATAGCTTTTGGTTCATTGAGGGTATCTGGTTGATATTTTTTTAAAAAAGCATTTGCTATATCATCTAGTTGTGTTTTTTTTATTAAAGGTACTAAATCATCAGATAATTTATTATTGCTTATAGATTGTTCATCATAGGTGTAAATTTCAAGAAATTGAATATTCTTTAGCTTATCAGAAACACTTCCTGTCCCCTTTATTGTAAACCATTGATGAATTTCCTCTTCATCCTCGTCACTGTACTTTGATGTTCCATATGCCCAAAAACAGGATTTAACGATTATATCAAAAGAAATATCTTTTCCTGGTAAGTCATTTACTCCAACTTTGATTATTTCTGAAGCATCGTATTCTATATTTAATATTTTAATTAATTTATTTGATTTTATACATTTTTTGTTATTTAAGAAGTATTTTTCAACATAATTATTTATTTTTGTTGAATAGTTTTTAATTATGAAATTTTTAAATGAGGGTCCTTTTGTCATCCTTCCTCCTAAGTTAATTAAAAATAATAACGTATATGTCATTAGACAATTATTTTTTAAATTTTTTAGACTTATAAAGTCCGTTTTTTTCTTTATTTTTAAGCTTAAATAAGCTTAAAAGCTTTTTTTCTCTATTAAAATTCAACTTTTATTCGGACATACGAAGTCCAACACAAGTCCTCAGATAAATATTAATATCTCAATTGTAGTGTTACTACATAAGGATATGAGTTGGTCATCTGCAGAGCTATTCCGGCTTCTTATATCTAAAATTATTTAACTGTTAGCCAACGGAAGGTGAGCAGTCTGAGATGGATGTAATCCATTGAAGACGATTGCTTTTCATTGGCTATTTGTCTTTGGTGCCTTTCTCCATCGCAGGTGGAGAAAAAGATGGCAAATCAAAGAAAATCAAAGTCAAAAAATGAACCAAAGTATGTTTATCAATTAGTTGATGGGACTCGTTATGAAATTGATACTAATGAAAATAATGAGCTAGTAACAATATTAAAAGAAATGGATAAGAGGGATCGTTTATCTGAAAGATATGCAATAGAAGCGCATGATCCATTATTTGATTACCATCAAAATCAATATCACTTGTACCCTTCAAATTTTTTTGATTCCCCAATAGATAGTATTAAAGATAAAACTTCTTCAGTTGAAGGGATATTATTCCCAGAAGCAAAGCCTACAATATTAAGTGATAAAGTAAAACCTCTTGTCCCCTTGTTAATAGAAAGTCAACAGGACCTTTGGTATTTGTTATGTGAAGGTTTTAAAATTGTTGACATTGCAAAAAAACTCAATATAAGTCCTGAAGCAGCTAGAAGCAGAATTCGAAAAATGCATACAAAAATAAGAAAATTATATCAAGAAAAATATGGTGATTTGTAGAAATAATACAATTTTATTTTCAAAGGGGTACTCCTTTTCGGTGATGGATAGAGGAGGGGGTAACTCTCCTCCTGGATTAAATCCAGTAATAATTAAGGAGAAGTACATGATTCATAAAGTACAAATTAATGTAGCAGAAGCTAATGGAAAGAATCAAAGTGTGCTAAGTAGCCGATTTAAGCGAATTTCAAATAGGTTCTTACACTTTTTATTTGGTGATTATAGCCAAGTTTTGATTTTAAAACCTGGAAAATCAATTCAAGCAATTGAAATAAAAGAGATTGAAGGAGAGTTATTAAATGCAAACTAGAGAACAGCTAATTAATATTTTAAATGAAACAAATAAATTATTCGAGTTATGTGTTGGCTTGTTAAATAACCTTATTGACTCTAAAGAATCAGTTGAAAGTACAGTTAAAGTAACTAATCTTCAAATAAAAGAAGAAGTTGAAAAACCAATTTTAAAACTAGAAGATGTTAGAAAAGTTCTAGTTGCTAAATCTAGAGAAGGTTATACAAAACAAGTAAGAGATTTATTAATAAAATATGGTGCTGATAAATTATCAGAAATAAAACCCAAGAATTATCAACTTCTTCTTGAAGAAGCCTCTTGCTTAGGAACTACTCTTAAAATGATAAAAGATGAGTTGGATAAGAAAAAAGCTTTTTCAAATAAATTTGATGAAATATATAAATATCATAGTGCAACTTGTTTAGAGGACTTGAAAGAAGAATACTATCCTAGCTTTTTAAGAGATATAAAGAGGTTAGGTAATGAGTAAACATTCCCTATTATCCCCATCTTCTTCTAAAAGATGGTTAGAATGTCCACCTTCAGCAAGACTTACTGAAAACATTAATGATGAAACAAGTGTTTATGCAAGAGAGGGTACTGATGCACATACTCTTTGTGAATATAAGGTGAATAATGCCTTAGGTTTAAAGGTAGAAAGCCCAATTGAAAATTTATCCTTTTATGATGAAGAGATGGAGCAATCTGCAGAAGAATATATGCTATTTGTTCTTGAAGCATATCAATCGGAGAAAGATAACGATCCAGTTATTATAACTGAGCAAAGGCTTGATATTAGTAATTATGTCCCTGATTGCTCAGGAACAGGGGACTGCTTAATTATTGCAAATAAAACTCTTCATATTATTGATTTTAAATATGGAAAAGGTATTGAAGTAACAGCAGAGAACAATACTCAAATGATGTTATATGCCTTAGGTGCCTTAGATATGTTTGAAAGTATCTATGAGATTGAAAATATAAATATGACAATATTTCAGCCAAGACTTTCAAATATTAGCACTTCATCAATAACAGCAAGTCAAATTAAGCAATGGGCTAATGAGTATCTAAAGCCTAGAGCTTTATTAGCATATGAGGGTAAAGGTGAAATGCAAGCTGGCTCCTGGTGTAGATTTTGCAAAATAAAAGCTACTTGTAGAAAAAGAGCTGAAAAGAATATGCAGTTATCAGCTTATGATTTTAAGAAACCTCCTTTAATTTCTGATGAGGAAGTAATCGAAATTTTAAAGCAGGTTGATGAAATAAGTTCTTGGATTTCAGATATTCAGGGGTACGCTTTTTCGGTGTTAAGTGGAGGTGGCACCCTTAAGGGATTTAAATTAGTTGAAGGAAGATCCAATAGAAAATATTTAGATGAAAACGCCGTAATAGAAACTGTCAAAAATGAAGGCTTAGACCCTTATGAGCATAAGGTTTTAGGAATTACTGCAATGACCAAATTATTAGGCAAGTCAAAATTTGAAGAGCTTTTAAAACAATATATTTATAAACCAAAAGGAAAACCTACACTTGCGCTGGAAAGTGATAAAAGACCAGCACTAGAAATAAATGATTTTAAAAATGACACGGAGGAAAAGTAAATGTCAAAATTAGTAAATCCAACAAAAGTAATTACAGGGAAAGAAACAAGATGGTCCTACGCTACAGTATGGGAGCCAAAATCAATTAATGGTGGAACACCAAAATATTCAGTTTCACTTATTATTCCAAAATCTGATACAACTACAATAAATAAAGTAAAGTCTGCAATTGCAGCTGCATACAAAGAAGGTGAAGCAAAATTAAGAGGCAATGGTAAGTCCCTTCCAAAATTAGAATTAATTAAGACTCCTTTGAGAGATGGAGACATTGAAAGACCTGATGATAAGGCTTATGAGAATTCCTATTTCATAAATGCAAATAGTGCAACAGCACCTGGTATTGTAGATGTTGATTGTAATCCTATATTTGATAGGTCTGCTGTGTATTCAGGAGTATATGGAAGAGCTTCAATTACTTTTTATGCTTTTAATTCTAATGGGAATAAAGGTATTGCTTGTGGGCTTCAAAATCTTCAATTAATTAGAGATGGTGAGCCTTTAGGTAGTAAAGCCTCAGCTGAGAGTGATTTTGCTACTGATGAGGAAGATGACTTTTTAGCATAGTTAAGTAAAAAAAATATTGTTGGGCTGCACTTAAGGTGTGGCCTTTGTTATTTAGGGGTACTCTTTTTCGACCATAGATAGGAGGCGTTAATGATTAATTATAAAAATCAAATTAAAACACTATCTTGTGATCTAGAGACATATTCATCTATTAATCTTTATAAATCAGGTGTTTATAAGTATTGTGAATCAGATGATTTTGAAATTTTACTATTTGCATACTCAATAAATGGTGAAGCAGTTCAAGTTGTAGATTTTGCAAGGGGTGAAAAAATACCCTTAGAAATAATATCAGCTATTCAAGATGATAAAGTAATTAAATGGGCATTTAATGCAATGTTTGAAAGAATTTGTCTTTCTAAGTATCTAGGGTATCCTACAGGGAAATATTTATCCCCAACTTCCTGGAGATGTACCATGATATGGTCTGCATATCTTGGACTTCCTTTATCTTTGGAAGGAGCTGGTGCTGTTTTAGGTTTAGATAAGCAGAAGTTGAAAGAAGGGAAAGAATTAATAAGATATTTTTGTATTCCATGCAAACCTACAATAAAGAATGAAGGTAGAACTAGAAATTATCCAACAGATGATATAGAGAAGTGGGAGAATTTTGTAAAATACAATATTAGAGATGTAGAGGTTGAATTAGGTATAAAAAATATATTATCTAAATTTCCTCTTCCTGATTTTGTTTGGGATGAATATCATGTGGATCAATTAATAAATGATACTGGTGTTTTACTTGATATGGAATTTGTACAAAATGCCATTGAAATTGATGCTAAATCTAAAATTGAAATTACAAATAAAATGATAAATATAACTGAACTTGAAAATCCAAACTCTGTAGTTCAAATGAAAAATTGGCTAAATGAGAATGGGTTAAAGGTTGAATCCTTAGGTAAAAAAGAAGTAAAGGCATTAATTGAAAAAGCACCACCTCATCTTAAAGAAATATTAGAGTTAAGGCTTCAATTATCGAAATCTTCTATAAAAAAATATCAAGCAATGCAAAATACTGTTTGTGCTGATAATAGGGCAAGAGGGATGTTTCAATTCTATGGTGCAAATAGGACTGGACGATTTTGCTTAACAGGAGATCATCAAGTTTTAACTAGAACAGGTTGGCAGAGATTTGATGAATGGGATTCAAGTGCTATTGCATGTTGGAATGCTAGTTCTGAAGCTATTTCTTTTCAAGAAGTCGAAAAAGTAGAATTTGATTACTCTGGGTATATGTATACTTATTTTGATTCTAGAATAGATCAATGCAGTACTCCTGATCATAAAATGAGAGTTAAAAGATCTTATTCAGACAATTGGCAAGATATGACTGTTGAAGAGATGAGTAAAACTAGTCCTTGTATTCCAATGCATGGATATAGATATCACAGAGGATGTGCTAACCCTAATTGGATTAGGGTTCTTATCATGACTCAAGCTGATGGACATTATACAAATGATGGTGCTGTAAGATTTAGATTTAAAAAAATAAGAAAAGTTGAAAGATGTAAAACTTTATTAAGAAAAGCAGATATCTCTTTTTCAAGTAATTACTATGAACGTACAAAAGTTTATAATATTGATATCCCTGCTAGAGCTGTTCCTTTGTGGTTGAGACAATTTAGAGATAAGACATTTGGGTTTTGGTTATTAGATGAAAACCCTGATATCTTTTTTGATGAATTACCTTATTGGGATGGATATAAACCAGCCCCTAACAGTATTCAGTATTCAACAACAAATAAACAAAATGCTGATATTGTACAAGCTTTAGCTCATATGAGTGGCAGAACTGCAATCTTAAAAATAAGAAAAAGAAATCCAATTAAAACTCCCAATTGGAGTGATTCTTATGTACTGAGTATTTGGTTATCTCCTGGTAATAACCATAGGATTATCTCAAAACCTCAAAAAGGACTATTTGTTGGAAAGGTTTATTGTGCTGTAACAAAGACAGGTTATTTTCTTGTTAGAAGAGGTGGCAAAGTTTGGGTAACAGGCAACTCAGGGAGAAACATTCAATTACAAAATTTACCCCAAAATAAACTAGAAGATTTACAAGAAGCTAGAGAGCTTGTTAAAGATAATAATACAGATGCTTTAAAGCTTTTATATGAAGATATCCCAGATACTTTATCTCAACTAATCAGAACAGCTTTTATTGCTGGTAGGAATAAAAGATTTATAGTAGCTGACTATTCAGCTATAGAAGCACGAGTTATAGCTTGGTTTGCTAATGAGAAATGGAGATTAGATGTTTTTAAAAATGGAGGAGATATTTATTGTGCATCTGCATCAAAGATGTTTAAAGTCCCTGTTGAAAAACATGGAATAAATGGTCATCTAAGACAGAAAGGTAAGCAGGCTGAGCTGGCTTGTATTGCAGAAGGTGAACTTGTTCTTACCGACAAAGGTTTGATTCCAATTGAGAAAATTACAACTGCTGAAAAGTTATGGGATGGTGAATCCTGGGTAAATCATAAAGGAGTTATTTATAAAGGGATAAAAGAGGTAATAGAATATGAAGGACTTAAAGCAACAGAAGAACATCAAGTATGGGTTGAAGGGGAATCGGAGCCAATACAATTTATTGAAGCAGCCACCAAAGGATTACATCTAATAAGAAGTGGTATATCAAAGTTACCAAAAAATACTACAGATAAACATAGAAAAATAACTAGAGTTTATGACATACGAGATGCCGGAAGATATCATCGTTTTACCGTATCGAACCATCTAGTTCATAATTGTGGATATGGCGGATCTGTCGGTGCTTTAAAAGCTATGGGTGCTATTGAACTAGGTATAAAAGAAGATGAACTAAAACCTTTAGTAGATGCATGGAGAGTTGCTAATCCTGAAATTGTTAAATTTTGGTGGGCTGTTGATAATGCTGCAAAAAGAGCTGTAAAAGAAAAAACATCGGTTACAACTTATGGAATAAAGTTTTTTTATCAAAGTGGAATTCTTTTTATAAAACTTCCGTCAAACAGAACCCTTTCATATATAAAACCTCGAATTGGAATTAACCAGTTTGGAGGGGAATGTATTACCTATGAAGGAATTGATTCAACAAAATCTTGGAGTCGAATTAATACTTATGGCCCTAAAATTGTGGAGAACATTGTCCAGGCTACAAGTAGGGATATTTTGTGTTATGCAATGAAGAATTTATCGAAATATAAGATTTGTATGCATATTCACGATGAGGTAGTCATTGAAGCTTCAAAAGAAATAAGTATTAAAGAAATTATTCAAATAATGACAATAACACCTCCTTGGGCTAAAGGCTTGCTATTAAATGCAGACGCATATGAAACAGAATTTTATAAAAAGGATTAATCATGGATAAATATAATAAAGAAGGTTACTTGGATTTAACTCCATACTTAGCTTTGAAAAATCACTACTATCCAATTGTATATATTTGCTCCTCTTATGCTGGAGAAATTGAAAATAATATAATTAATGCAAAGAAATATAGTAGATTTGCAATTAATAAAGGATATATGCCTATTGCACCACATTTACTGTATCCCCAAATATTAAATGATAATAATACGAGTGAAAGAAAATTAGGTTTATTATTTGGAAATATTCTAATGGACAGATGTTCAGAAATATGGGTTTTTGGAAATTATATAAGTGAAGGAATGAAAAAAGAGATAGAGAGAGCAAAAGTTAAAAAATATACTATTAGGTATTTTGATAACTTTTGCAATGAACTGTAAAAATTTAAAGGCTAGGCTTTTGTTGAAACTGAAGCTTGGCCTGCTTTATAGGCTTTTTCTAGGGCTTCTTTAATGCTCCAAATTGAGCAGTCATAAAAGTCTAGGCTATCACTATTTCTTGTTTCTAGTGTTTCAACATGTAGTTCATCTTTTGCAATTTTTTCAATTTCTTTTTTCATTTTTATATCCTTCCTTATGTTTACATAGTAACTCTAGAAAGGATATATATCCAGTTATATTTTGATTTATTTCTTTATAATACAAAGAAATAGCTACAATAAAATGAGTTTGATTTTACGATAATGGAAGCCTTTAAATGTTTATTTATAATAGTTCATAAGCTCGCTGAATGTTATTTTATTTCACAATCTTTTAAGGCTTAGTTTCACTGATTATAAAGCTTTCTTTAATTTATTTTTTATCTTAATTTCTTTTATCATGAATTATAATATTTTTAAACATTCCTTATTTATTGGGCATTCTGAACAATTTGGATTCTTTGGTCGACAAAAATCTCTTCCAATTTCCCAGCAAGAGAAATCAATAATTCCTGGAAAATCTGGATTTAATTCTCTTGCTTTATATATTATGGATTCATTTGTGACATTTTTCGAAACTAAACCAGTTCTCTTTAAAACTCTTTTTATATGGACATCTGGCGAAATATCAATTGAATAATAATCTGAAAATGGAATCAAAAATTGTCTTGCTAATATGTTTGTGGCCATAGTGGCAATTTTTATGCCACAACCTTCAAATTGTAAAAAACGATATACTACGGCTGCACTACTTGGCTTGTTATTCCAAATCTTGGCTGCATCTCCTCTATAATCTTTTGCAATTTTATGAATAGCTAAATAAAAAACTTTTGCCATATCATTGTTGAATCTATGTAAAGACTTTTCATTAAATAAATTAACATAGAAATTTAATGATTGTTTTTCTAAAATATCCAAATCAAATGTTTTTAACTCTTCTTTTATTACCCATGGGATTTTCCAGGCTCTTTCTGCTTTGATTTGCCTATCCATAAGACAAGCTAATACATACGCATGGGGATAATTATTAAGATCATTAAGAAATGTATTTATATTATTTTCATCGACTAAATGTACTGATGTTTCTTCTAAATTTGCAAATCTGTTTTTTGCGATTTTTACTAGTGTATGCTCTTCCATAATATTCTTTTTAATTGAAATTGTTTTATATATTCATACTAATTATTCTTTAATTTTGCCATTTATTTTCTTTAATTCCTCTATGTTTCTATCTTGTTGATAACTAACGTGAGCAAAACCAAAACAAATAAAACTTAAAAGTACTGAACCTACTCCAAGAATATTAAAACCAGTGAAATAATTACTATTTATAATATAATTGTATGCATCCCCACCAACATATACATTCTTATTAATAATGCTGTAAGTATCACTATTTATATAATTGTTAAATTTATCATAGCTTTCATAGAAAAAATAAATTGATATAAATAGTGAAATAACTCCAACTAAAATTAGTATTTTTTTCATTTTAAAATCCTCCATTATTGTTATTATATAATATTTTTTTTAACTAAACTATCAAAATATTATTTTTTAATAAAGGGTACGCTTTTTCGTTGATAGATAGAGGAACAGTATTGTCCTCAATCAATTAACCGAGGAGTGTAATATGCGAGATTTACCTATTGCATATGGGAACAGTTGTTTTGCAAAGAAATGGTCTAATAAGACTATTAGTTTTGAAGAACTTTGTGAAAAATTAAAAACAACTATTAGAACCACTGAAACTCAAGAAGAGTACCCAAATCTACCTAAGAGAGAAAAAGACAGAATAAAAGATAAAGGTGGATTTGTTGGTGGTCTATTAAAAGATAATAGTAGAAGAAGAGAAAATATAGTAAGTAGGTCTATGTTAACTCTTGATGCTGACAATGCATCAACTGAGTTAATAGCTAACTTTGAAAATCTTTGTGAGTATAGAGCAGCTCTTTATACAACTCACTCACATCAACCTGTATCCCCTAGATGTAGAATTATTATACCATTAACTCGGGATGTAACTTCTGATGAATATACAGCTATCTCTAGACATTTTACTAATATCCTAGGTATTGATATGTTTGATGAATGTTCTTATAGACCTCATCAATTAATGTATTGGCCTACAACTCCATCTAATGGTGAATTCATATTTAAAGAAGTTAATAAAGAATGGTTAAATCCTGATTTGTTTTTAGCTGCTTTTCCTAACTGGAGAGATTGTACTCTTCTTCCAACTTCTAGTAGAGAAAGCTCTGTTTATAAACCATCAAGTAAAAAGCAAGAAGATCCGTTAGAGAAGAAAGGAATAGTGGGAGCTTTTTGTAGAGCCTATGGAATTGAAGAAGCAATAGCTAAGTTTATTCCGGAGGTTTATGAACCTTCAATTGTAGAAGGTAGATATGATTATATTCCAGCTGATTCCAGTGCTGGTGTTATTATTTATGATAATAAGTTTTCCTTCTCTCATCATGCAAGTGATCCAGCTTGTAATAAATTATTAAATGCATTTGATTTAGTTAGAATTCATAAATTTGGACACTTAGACAATGCTATTGATGATTTAAATACAAAAAATCCTTCGTTTGTTGAAATGAATAGCTTTGCAATTAATGATGAAAAAGTTAAAAAAATAATTACAAAAGAAAAAATAGAAGATGCGGGCCTTGAATTTGATGATAGCGATGATTGGTATAAAAATCTTGAAATAAATAAAAGTGGTAAAATTTTAGAAACCTTAGATAATTTTGTTTTAATATTGAGAAATGATAAAAAACTAATAAATATTAAATTTAATATTTTGAGTAATTCAATTGAGGTCGTAGGGAATGTCCCCTGGGAGCAGAAAAAACCTGGTTGGAGTGATACTCACTTTTCTCATCTGAAAGTATATCTATCAAAAGTCTATAATATTTATTCACCAATTAAACTAAAAGATGCATTAATCGCAGTAGCAGATGAAAGAGCTTTTCATCCAGTTAAAAATTATTTTGTTAACTTACCCAAGTGGGATGGCATTGAGAGAATAGAAACTTTATTTATCGATTATCTTGGAGCGGATGATTCACTTTATACAAGAGCCGTAGCAAGGAAAACCTTAATAGCTGCAGTTGCAAGAGTTTTTGAACCAGGAATTAAATTTGATAGTGTTCCAATTTTAAATGGTCCTCAGGGGATTGGTAAATCGACTCTCTTTTCTAAACTCGGAGGAAAATGGTTTTCTGATAGTTTAACTTTAACTGACATGAAAGATAAATCAGGTCCTGAAAAACTACAGGGTTATTGGATTTTAGAACTCGGTGAATTAGCTGGTATGAGAAAAGTTGATATTGAAAGTGTTAAATCTTTTATTTCCCGTAATGATGATAAGTATCGACCAAGCTATGGAGTTAATGTAGAAAGCCATCTTAGACAATGTGTTATTGTTGGAACTACTAATGCACAAGATGGCTTTTTAAGAGATATAACAGGTAATAGAAGATTTTGGCCAATTACAGTAACAGGAGATTGCATAAAGAAACCCTGGCATTTAAGTGAGGATATTATTGCACAAATTTGGGCTGAAGCTCTTATCTTTTATTTTATTGGAGAGAATTTATTTCTTGAAGGCGAAGTTGCAACTCTTGCTCAGTCTTATCAAGGTGATGCTATGGAAACTGATGAAAGAGAAGGGTTAATTAGAGCTTATCTTGATACACCAATTCCTGAAAAATGGGATGAGTTTGATATTGGACAAAGAAGAGATTATTTAGCTGGTTTTAACAATGGGGGAGGCGTTCTTCGTGATAAAGTATGCAATCTTGAAATATGGAGTGAATGTTTAGGTAAAAACCCTTCAGATTTGAGAATGTCTGATTCCTATGCAATCGCAAGTATTATGAAAAAGATTGAGGGCTGGGAAAAAAGTGGTAGAACTAATTTTCCTATCTATGGTCGTCAAAGATTCTATAAAAGACTTCAACCTGCAAAATGTTAGAAAAAGATATTGAAAAACAATTAGTTAATGAAACTAAAAGAATGAGAGGTCAAGCTCTTAAGTTTACTAGTCCTGGCTTTGTTGGTGTGCCTGATAGATTGGTGCTTCTTCCAGGGGGTAAATTAGCCTTCGTTGAAGTTAAAAGAGAAGGTGAAAAACCAAGACCAATTCAAATCTCAAGACATAAATTATTAAGAAAATTAGGGTTTAAGGTTTATGTTCTTGATTCAAAAAAACAAATTAAGGAAATATTAAATGAAATATATACCTCATAAATATCAAGCTTATGCTATAGATTTTATAGAGCAAAATAACATTGCAGCTGTTCTACTTGAAATGGGTTTAGGCAAAACTGTGATTACTCTTACAGCCATAGATAATTTACTTTTTGATTATTTTTTAGTTCATAAAGTATTAATAATTGCTCCATTACGAGTAGCTAGAGATACCTGGCCAGCTGAAATAATAAAATGGGATCATATAAACGAAATATCCTATTCTATTGTTGTTGGGACTTTGGATGAAAGGCTTAATGCTTTAAATAAAAAAGCTGATTTGTATATTATAAATCGAGAAAATGTCCAATGGTTAATTAATGAAATAAAGTTTGATTATGACATGGTTGTAATTGATGAATTATCATCTTTTAAAAACCATCAAGCTAAAAGATTTAAATCTCTAATGAATGTAAGACCAAAAGTTGATAGGATTGTTGGACTTACTGGAACTCCTGCTAGTAATGGTTTAATGGATCTTTGGGCTCAATTTAAATTACTAGATATGGGAAAGAGACTAGGCAAGTTTATAACTGCTTTTAGGAATGAATACTTTGTTCCTGATAAGAGGAATGGTCAAATAATATATAGTTATTCACTCAGAGAAGGGGCAGAAGAAAGAATCTATAAAGCAATTGATGATATTACAATATCAATGAAAGCTGAAGATTATCTAACTATGCCTGATTTAATTAATACAACCTTTCAAGTACATTTGAATTCTCAAGAAACAAAAATCTATAAGGATATGAAAAAGAAGTTATTGATTGAGTTAAAAGATGTTGAAATAACTGCTGCCAATGCTGCAAGTCTTAGTGGTAAATTATCACAAATGGCGAGTGGTGCTATTTATAATGATGATAAAAATATAATTAGCATTCATGATAGAAAACTTGATGCACTTGAAGATATTATAGAAGCAGCTAATGGGAATCCGATTTTAGTAGCATATTGGTTTCAACATGATCTAGAGAGAATAATTCATAGATTATCTAAGATTAAATTAAACTATTCAACTCTTTATAAAGCAGAGGATATTGAAAAATGGAATAAAGGTGAATTGCAAATTGGACTAATTCATCCTGCTTCCGCAGGTCATGGATTGAACCTTCAATTTGGTGGTTATAACCTAGTTTGGTTTTCTATTCCCTGGAGCTTAGAATTATATCAACAAACTAATGCAAGATTATATAGACAAGGTCAAAAATCAAATATTGTAGTTATTCAACATATTGTTACCAAGGAAACAATAGATGAGAAGATATTAACTGCGCTGTCAAGTAAAGAGAAAGTTCAATCAGCACTAATTGATGCTGTAAAAGCTGATATAAAAGGAGTTCTAAATGAGAGCATATAGACTTCTAGTGGCAGCAATTACAGTTAGAGCTGTAGAAGATTATAAAAGGGCTTTAAGGCAGCTGGATAGCAATCCAACTTATGAAGATGCAATTAAAACAAAGAAGGAGATAGAGACCTTTTTTGAAAGTGATTGGTTTGAATTCCTATGTGAAATTAACGATGTAAGTAGAATATTAAAAAAGGAGAACATACTAAATGACAAATAAAGAATTTTTATCTAGGGCTTTTTATTTAGAGAGACAAATTAAATCTAAAGAAAATCAATTACAGTATTTAAGAGCTCATGCAATATATGTAACTCCATCCATTTCAGATATGCCAAATTGTAGTTCTATTGAAAAATCAAGAATGGAAAAAACTTTATTAAAGATAATGGAATTAGAAGATTATATAAATAAAGAAATTATAAAGCTTATTGGTTTAAAAAAAGAAATTGAGAGTGCTATTAAAGCTATAAACAATATTTCCTGTGAGACAATACTAGAGATGAGATATCTTGAATATTTGAGTTGGCAGGGAATAGCCATAAGACTTAATGTATCTCAGGATCATGTGTATTATTTGCATCGAAAAGCAATGAATTTAGTGAAAATATAAAATAGGCCTCACTTTTGCGAGGCTATTTCTTTATATTTGTTTATTAAGAAATTATTAAAAATGAAAAATCTATTTATTTGAATCAATCAATATACTTACCCAAGTATTAAAGCAAGAACATTTTTGTCTCATTTTTTCAATGCCAATTTTTTCTGCAATATCAATTCCATCAACTGTTTTTTTGAAACTTGATACTTTGTTTAAAATTACTTTTGATGGAGCTGTAGTTGTATTTATTAACTCAGGGTCTCCATTATAATTGTTCAGAATTTCTGAAAAATATTTTTCATTATTTTTATTATAAGGTAAATTCTCACTTAGTTTTTTTACATCTGAAAATAATAATGCTTCAAATTCATGCATTTCAAAATTTGGTATAAAATTATCACAAGTGATACCTAAATCTGCTTCAATTTTACTTTTTGTATTTGCACTTAAAATATTCAATATATCTTCTTTTGATAAATTTGCTCCACTTTGTTTTCGTATATTGATATCTTCTATACCTGGCCACTCTGAATCGATTCTAAAGTAATCAAATAATGTTGAAATATAGCAATTTGGAGTTCTTAAATTTTTATAATTTCTAAGAAATCTTTCATATCTAACATCCCCACCTTTATGGTTTGTTTGACCAATCAATATAGGGGTTAAATATACATTACTATTTTTTTTAAAAACATATGGAGCTAATAGCCGTTCAACAAATATTTTTTCTGTTGGTCCTTCACAAATAATAAATATATTACTCATACTTAGGTCCTCCAGATAAGATATTGTTTTTCCATAATTCTCCTAGTGTATATTCCTTAAGCCAATTATCATATTCTGAATTGTTTAAACGCTTAAAAGTTGATTGATTATTTTCCCTATCTGCTACAATAATATCTTTAGGTTCAAAATAACTGATTAATTCAGGTGATTGAGTAGCAATAATTATTTGCGTATCTTGAGCTCTCCCTTTAATTAATTCTGCAAGCATTGAAATAGCTTGTGGATGAAGACCTAATTCTGGTTCATCAATAATAATTGTTTCAGGATGAATAGGTTGTAATAATACCGTTGCTAAACAAATAAATCTCAAAGTTCCATCAGACAAAGATTGGGGTTTCATCGGTATATCTATTTTTTTCTGTTTCCATAATAATCTAATATTATCATTTTTATCTGGTATTAAATGAAATCCATCAAAGAAAGGTGCTATTAATTTAACAACACTTGCTATTTTATCGAATATTGGATTTTTATCATTTTGCAATTTATATAAATAACTTGCTAAATTTGAACCATCAAAACGTAAGAATTCATTATCAAAAATACTTTGCACTCTTTTTACCGGAGCTAATCTCCCTGTATCATGGAAATGATACATTTGCCATTTTTCAATAGAATTATAAACATGATAGCCGATACCATGACGTGCTGTGGCCCCACTTAAGTCTTTTTCAGTTAATAAATAGGGTGTATACCCATCAACAGAACTAGATAATGGTGACCATCGATTATACATTGATCCATTATAATATGTTAATTCTTTGTCTATTCTAAGTAAATCGTCTTGGGTTGGTCTAAATTCAATTCTATAGCCATTACAACCAAAAATCATTTGAAAAATTATTTCTTCTGCAGTCTCAGGCCCCTCATGCAAAAAATCACTTGCACTACCATAATCTTGAACATATTTCTTCAAATCAGTATCTAAAAAACCAGGTAATGACATTTGCATGGTTGCTCTTAAAAACTTAAATATTTCTAAAAAATTACTTTTTCCTGAGCCATTAGCACCAATAATTATATTAATATTATTCAAAGGGAAATCTTTTAATTCTTTAATTGATTTAAACCCTTTTATATAGATATTATCTAATTGAGCCATGTAATTCTCCTTGTTAAACTTCTGTTAGAATAGCATAATTGATGTTTATTTACAAATCTATTTTATTAGCATTGTTCTTGTATATATAGTTAATATTATTTTAGAGTGTTATTTTATTTCTATATTTAATATATATATTATGGCCAAATATCAACATCAGCACCAGAGCCATCTTTTAGATATAATATTTCACCAGTGTCATTAATTCCAAAGCCTAGAGTTGAATGATTTAGAAATAAAGTTTCTCCAGCTTTGATAATTGTACCATTGCTGAAATTATGTGATGTTGGGTCGTTTTTATCACCAAGTGTCCAATCACTTATATCTATATCAACTGAGTCGTAATTTTTAAGTGTTACTGACTCATTTTCAGTTGGGGTTTTTACAACACTATATATTCTAATATCACCTGTTGTAGGATATCCTGAAGAACCTCCTATTGCTGTAAACCCTGTGGTTTTAGTCCAGTTTCCTGTTAAATCATCATCTCCTAGATTTGTGGTAAATGTAGCTGATATAGGTCGATGGTCTGACACTTCTAGGCTTGCTTGGTCATCATCATTAGAAAATAACAATTCATCAAATTTGTACATTTCATAAAAGGAATTATACTCTCTGTTCCAAGTACCAGAGTTAATCCAAAAATTATCGTAGCTACTAGTATCAGTTATTGTTGTTTTTAATGTAGGTTGTATTAGATTATGATACCTTCCCATATCCCAGCTATAATCATCTGCTGGCATGTTAAAGTCTCCTAGTAAGATAATATCAGATTCACTTCCATTTGCAGTATCTACTAAATCAATTATATCATCCATCTTCATTATTTCAGCTCTTCTATCATTTATACTATCTCCAAAAATTGAATGAATAGTTGCTAATGTAAAATCAAAATCAGATGCTTTGAAATGAGCAATAAAGGGTTCTCTAATTAGTAGATCATCAGGATCACTGAATAGATAATATGTTCCCAATGGTTGAATAATATTTGAATCATAAAAGTAAGTGTATTGTTCTTTTACGCCCCTACCTGTTTTGTTTGAAATTACAGCATCCCATTTATCAGGTAATATATTTAGTAATCTATTAATTACTTCATCATCTCTAACTTCTTGAACTGCAACGATATCATATCTATCTATTATTGTAGCAATTTTTTGTAGTTCTGAATCATCACGGCTATCATTAGATAAAATCCTAATATTCCAGCTAGCTAGTTTTATTGATTCTGTAGGTTGTGTATTATTTGGTATTGCATTGGAAACTGGGCAAGATACAAATAATAAAGATAAAATAATTAATATTGTAGCTTTTATATGTTTCATAGTTTTTCCTCAAAAGTTTAGTTGCCTATCTATTATTTTAGTGGATATAAAAATATTATACAATTGGCAATAGATTGGAATGGGCAAATAAAAAGCCTCACTGTTTGTGAGACTATTGTTATTTTTAATCTCGGTATTAGTTTTTTATGGGTAAATTTAGGGCATCATACAATAAATTCACAAAACAACCAAAACTATCTGTACAGAGAACCATCATAATTATAGCTTGCAATAACTGAAACGTTTGCTTGTGTTAAAGCGAGTGCGAAATCTTCTGGTGTAGCTGCTGAGATTACTTTTGCATTACTATTGTCACCCTGAATTAGGAAAATGTATTCATTTAATACTGTTCCTCCAAAGGCGTTTTCCCCTCTGAATTTTACACGTTGAGCCCACCCTCCATTGCTTAACTTCATAATTGGGCTACATTCTACATATTTTATACTTTTGGGGTTGTTTGCATTATCATCTAGATAATCTTTAATAGCATAAGTAACACCATCCCAAGCTGAAGCTCGAGGGACAGCAAACAAACTAACACTAACTAATAATAATAGCAAGCAAGAAATTGCTTTCTTCATACGTATTCTCCTTTTTTTTGTTATGATACTATCTAAACTATCACATAGCTAAAGTTTTATGTAAAGATATTGTATGTCCTTTAATTAAAGAATTGTATTTATTAGTTAATAATATTTGTTAGGTAATAATTTTAATTATTTAATTGTATTAAAAAAACTATCGGTTTTTATTCATTTCTTCTAATAACCCAGATGTAATTATAGAAGCTGGCATTGCTATTAAAGCAATTCCAAATAAAGAAGAAATCATTGTGATTATTCTTCCTATAACTGATGTTGCATAAATATCACCATATCCAACAGTTGTTAATGAAACTGTTGCCCAATAAATTGCATCAAAAAAATTACTAAAAGTATCAGGCTCAACATTAAAAATTAATAGAGCAGTAATAAATATGTATCCAAGAGCAAATAATCCAAAGGAAATTAGTGCATTTTTTTCTTTTTTGAATACAGAAACAAAGATTTTTACTTGTTTTGAAACTTTGAATATTTTTAATATTCGTAGTCCTCTGAATAACTTTGATAGTCTTAGTACTCTAAATATTTTAAAACTATTAGATAAAATATTAAATGAGGGTAAAATTGATAACAAATCTATAATTGCCCATCCAGTGAAAGGATAAAGAAGATAAGATGCTAATCCTTTTTTTAGTTTAATATTGGATGTTAAAAGTCTTAATGCATAATCAATTATAAATATGGAAACTGTAATATAATCAATATAAGTTAGAACTTTATATTCATTTTTGAATAATAAACTTAATAAACTCATAAAAATTATTATTAACATAAAACCATTATAAAATGGATTAAGTCTATTTTTTGGATCTTCTAAAACATTATATAAACTTTTCATAAACAACTCTCCAATGAATAAAAAGATTATCACCATAAATCAACTAAGTCAAAAGTAAGGATTAGAAGATTTTATTATAATTAAAAAACTTATTTTGCTATTCAAGAATTTTGTGTTAGAAGTAAAAAAAATGATTATTTTTAAAGGAGTAATTAAGGCATTTCTTAAATTACTTTTATTGAAAAAAGCTGTCCAAAAAGTAAAAGAGTTGGATGATCATAAATTTTTGTTTTTTTGATTTGGTGGACGACAAGAAAAATAGGACAATTCATTTTTTCTTATCCCCTCAACTTGTCATTGATATAATTCCTTATCAAACAGCTACTTAAACACTTAATGGTACAAGAGGACAATAATTAATATAAATAAGTATATATATATATAATAGTGGTAATAGTACTATATGTGTATATATACCCCTATTATATATAAAGAGTAGGAATAATAAGTGTCCGTGGCCACTTGGTCATAAAAGAAATAAAGGGGTGAGTGGTATAAACAAAATTTCAGTTAAAGTAATTGAGGGTGGATTGTTTTAAAGCATGAGTGGTAAAAAATAAAAAATTACAGTAAATAACAGTTGATTACAGTAGTATTTTTTAGTTACTCTAAAATTAGAAAAATATGTAGAAGAGCCTGAATTAATTTAGGTTCTTTTTTTATGGGTGGCTTTATAAAAATTACAGTAAATAACAGTTGATTACAGTAGTTTTTTTCAGTTATTCTAAACTTAGAAAAATATATTTAAGAGGACCTAAAGCAATTTGGGTTCTTTTTTTATGGGAAAATGAAATGCCTAGAAAACCTAAAAAGCCTTGTGCATATCCAGGATGTCCTAAATTGACTTATGGAAGGTACTGCGAGGAGCATGAGAAGCTAACACGACAGCATTATGAAAAATATAAAAGAAATCCAGCTACGAAAAAAAGATATGGTCCTCATTGGAAGAGGATACGAGATGCTTATGTGAAACAACATCCAGTTTGTGAGATATGCAAAAAGCGTGGGATAAATACTCCAACACAAGAAGTTCATCATATTATCCCTTTATCTGAAGGTGGTAGCAATGATTGGGATAATTTAATGGCTCTTTGCAAATCCTGCCATTCAAGACTTCATGCTAATCGTGGAGATAGGTGGGGTAACTAACAAATGGTAGGGGTATATAAATCTTTGTGGGATAACGACTTACAACGGACAGGGGCAATGACGCAGAAAAATTGGAATTCAAAGGGGGTATTAAACCCATTTTTAAGGTGGTAAGAGATGGCTAAGGATGGCACAAATCGAGGTGGAGCTAGAGTTGGTGCTGGTAGAAAACCAAAAGCACTTGCAACAAAAATAACAGAAGGAAAATCTGCTGTTGTATGTGATCTCCCTGATACTCCAAATTTAAATGGATTAGAAATGCCTCCTGTAAAAGATTACATGTTAGCTTTACAAAAAAGTGGTCTAGAGTTCTGTGCAAAAGATGTGTATAAGGACACTTGGAATTACCTTAAATCTAGGCGGTGTGAAGAAATAGTTAATCCTCAGTTAATAGAACAATATTCTATGAGTGTTGCAAGATGGATCCAGTGCGAGACAGCTATAAGTGATTTTGGTTTTCTTGCAAAGCACCCAACAACTGGTGCGGCTATTGCTTCTCCTTATGTTTCAATGAGTCGTGAATATATGAAGCAAGTTAACCAATGTTGGTTTCAGATATTCCAACTTGTAAAAGAAAATAGCTCATCTGATTTTAAGGGAGCTAGCCCTCAAGATGATTTGATGGAGAGACTTCTTAATTCAAAGAAAAAATAAAAAAATCAAACAAAAGGAACTTTTCAAAGATGAAAAAACTAGTGACATCTGAGTCAGTTTGCAAAGGGCATCCTGATAAATTATGTGATTTAATATCCGATACAATACTAGATGCTTGTTTAGAAAAAGATAAAAATTCTAGAGTTGCTTGTGAGGTATTAGCAACTGCGAATCACATAATTGTGGCAGGGGAGATAACCTGCAAAGAAAGAATTAATATAAAGCATACTGTTAAAGACGTTTTATTGGATGTTGGCTATAATCCCAATGATTATAAAATATCAGTATATGTTCATAATCAAAGTTTGGATATTTCTAATGGTGTTGATTTGGCTCTAGAAGTTAGAAAAATTGAAGCAAAAAAACAAATAGAGTTAGGTGCTGGAGATCAAGGGACTGTAATTGGCTATGCTACAAATGAAACAAAAGAATTTTTACCTTTATCCTTAGTTAAAGCACACGCAATTTGTAAAAAATTAGATGTATGTATGAAGGATTTATCAATTTTTGGAATTGGTCCTGATGGAAAAGCTCAAGTTAGTATTGAGTATGATGGGGATATTCCTATAAGGGTTTCTACAATAGTAGTATCAGTTCAACACATTGAAGAGATATATGTTAGTGAATTGAAAAAAGAAATACTTGAAAAAGTTATAAATCCAGTTTTTGAAGATTTTCCAATTGATATTAATACAAATATTTTAATTAATCCTTCTGGGAAATTTGTGTTAGGAGGTCCTGCAGCAGATACAGGACTAACTGGTAGAAAAATAATAGTTGATACCTATGGTGGATTAGCAGCTCATGGTGGGGGTGCTTTTTCAGGAAAAGATCCAACCAAAGTTGATAGGTCAGCAGCTTATATGGCAAGAGCTATTTCAAAGAATATTGTGAAATGTGGATTTTCAAGTAAATGTCAAACTTCCATTTCTTATGCAATTGGTAAAGCTTATCCAGTAGCTTTGGAAATAAAAACATTTGGTACATCTAGTATTAGTGAATCAAAATTAGAAGATTTAATTTTAAATGTGTTTGATTTAAGACCTTCCGCAATCATTAATGATTTAGACCTAAGAAATGTTAAATATTCTAAAACTTCGACTTATGGTCATTTCAATAATATAAAAAATAATACTTGGGAGTATTTTGATAAATCACAAGAATTAATGGAGATGTTTGAAAAATATGGAAATTAAATCATTAAAAATAAATACATTAAATCCCGCAAAATATAATCCAAGAAAAGATTTAAAACCTGGGGATGCTGAGTATGAAAAATTAAAGAGATCAATTGAACAGTTTGGATATGTTGAGTTAATTGTTGTAAATGAGCAAAACAATAATACTGTTATATCCGGGCATCAAAGATTAAATGTATTAAAGAACTTAGGTAAAGAAGAAGTTGATTGCGTAATCGTTAATCTAAATACCGAAAAAGAAAAAGCTTTAAATATCGCAATGAATAAAGTTACGGGTGATTGGGATAAAGAAAAATTAGCATTGTTAATAACTGATTTAGAAGGTGCTGATTTTGATGTTTTTTTAACTGGTTTTGATACTGAAGAGATTGATGATTTATTTAAGGATAGTTTAAAAGATGGCTTAGAGGATGATGATTTTGATGTAGATGACGAGTTGAAAAATCCTCCAATTTGTAAAAAAGGCGATGTTTGGACTTTAGGAAAGCATAGGCTCATTTGTGGGGATAGCACAAAAGAAGAAACTTATAATCATTTAATGTGTGAAAAAAAAGCAAATCTTGTTGTAACCGACCCTCCATATAATGTTAATTATGAAAGTAACGCAGGTAAAATTCAAAATGACAATATGGATAATAATTCTTTCTATTCTTTCCTGTTGGCTGCCTTTGAAAATATAGAAAAATGCATGGCAATAGATGCATCCATTTATGTATTCCATGCTGATACTGAAGGTCTTAATTTTAGAAAGGCTTTTAACAATGCTGGTTTTTATTTATCAGGGACTTGTATTTGGAAGAAACAATCTCTTGTTCTTGGTCGATCCCCTTATCAATGGCAACATGAGCCCGTTTTATATGGTTGGAAAAAGAAAGGCAAGCATAATTGGTTTACAGGAAGAAAAGAATCTACTATTTGGGAGTTTGATAAACCTAAAAAGAATGCTGATCATCCCACAATGAAACCTATTCAATTAATAGCATATCCTATTATGAATTCTTCTATGAGTGGGACTTTAGTATTAGACCCCTTTGGTGGCAGTGGTAGTACTCTTATAGCTTGTGAACAAACTGATAGAGTTTGTTATACTTGTGAAATTGATGAAAAATATTGTGATGTAATTATAAAAAGATATATTGAATTAGTTGGTTCAAGTGAAAAGGTATTAGTTGAAAGAGATGGCCTTTCTTACCCATATGATGAGTTGATTAATGAGGAAAAGAATTATGAACAATTGGAATGTAGTTAATACTCTCATAATATCAATATTTGGTTCTGGTGGTTTAGTAATTTGGTTTTTGAATAGAGCTACTAAAAAAAGAGATTTTAAAGATTCAACTCATGATGATATCAAAACAATAAAAGAAAAACTTTCCTTTGTTCAGGAAGGTTTAGTTATGACGTTAGAAAATGATAAGGTCATTTTTAAAGCTCTTAGAAATCATGAAATCAATGGTGAATCAGAGAATCAAGAAGAGAAAATGGATGAATATTTTTTATCCCTTTTTAAACATAATGGAGAGAATTAATGTATCTAGTAATAATAATTTTAGTCTATGCAGGTTTTATTGGACTTCTGATGGAACTTTATAAAAAAGTAATCAGAAAAAATAAATCAGGTGTGTTAGAAATAAGATCGTTGGCTTTAGTTTTATCAATTATGTTTAGTATTTTTGTTTATAAAATAATCTCTATTAGTGATATTTTTGAAGAGATTAACAATACTCCTTATATCATTATTTTATACACAGCTTTAATTTATTTATTACAACTTCCTTCCTGTATGAAAATTTGGAAACCTTTATTAAAAGATATAATAGAAAGGAAACTTAAATGAATACTTATATTACAATAATTGTCGCCATTATATTTAGCTTGTTAGGAATAACAAAGCACCAATCTAATAAAATTAAAGTTCAAAAGAAAGAGCTTGAAGAAAATAAGAAACAAGTTAAGAAAGTTAAAAATGAGTTTGAAAAAATAAGTGAAGTACAAGATAAAATAAAAAAAGTTAAAATAGATGAAAAACCTAAAAAGAAAAAAACTGCAGATTCTGATGATTCTTCTTCTCGCCTTGATAGGCTTAATAAGCTGCACGACAACTGATAATATTGAAGAGTCTTTTGATTCAACTCCTATACTAATAAATATGATTCCAGATTTACCTGAAATACCTACATTCCCTAAGTTGAATTGGAACTTTGAGACTGATAAATATTATATCAATGAAGAGGATGTAGATAAGTTATTAAATTATGGGGAGTATGAATTGCCACTATATAGATATGAAATGGATATTTATAGAAAACAATTAGGGTTGATTTTAAAGGAGATTATAAAAAAATAAATTTATGGATTTGTTAGGAATCTTGCTGTATACTAAATAA
Source organism: Pleomorphochaeta caudata (assembly GCF_055395745.1). Lineage (NCBI taxonomy): Bacteria > Pseudomonadati > Spirochaetota > Spirochaetia > Spirochaetales > Sphaerochaetaceae > Pleomorphochaeta > Pleomorphochaeta caudata. The sequence goes on along the minus strand of NZ_AP042458.1, from coordinate 3,207,288 downwards.
GATTGTTTACATATTTTTAAACAGGTATAAAGGAGAAATACTATGCCATATATTAGAAATTATATTGATTATTCTAATAGTTTTGAAGAACAATTAATTCAAGTTCCTCACTACAAAAAATATCCTCAAATGATGCCTTGGGTGGGTAGTCAATATGGGAAAGAACACAAAAAAATTTTAATTATTGGAGAAAGTCATTATCTCCCAGAAGGTAGTACAATTCAAAAAAATCCAGAACTTTGGTATAACTCCACAATTAACGATTTAGGGTTATCTCCGGTAGATGAAGAGTCTGAAGTTGATTATACTGAAACAGCAGGAATTGTAAGCACTGGAATGAATAATTGGAATGATGGTGGGCATAGATTTTATAGATATATTCATCATGCAATGAGAGATTCTGGTATTATTTTGGATAGTGGACCTAATGATAATTTATTTAGGTATTTTGCATTTTACAATTTTTTTCAAAGACCCGCAGAAATTTCTGGAGGGAGTTTAAAGAGAACTAATTTAGATGATAAAGTTTCATATGAGGTATTTGAGGATCTTATAAGAATTCTTGATCCTGATGCAATTTTTGTAGTTTCAATAAAAGCTTGGGATGCTCTTATGAATAAATATTGGGAAACTTCAGAGCCCTTAGAAAATAATAGATTGCTAATAAATACAAAAAGTAAAAAAATTATAAGTGGGTTTGCTCCTCATACAGCTTGTTATAGATTTTGGTACAATCCCTACCCAAGATATGAAAATTCATTTAGTGGAAAAGAAGAGTTAATGGACTTTTTAAACAAATATTTTTAAAGTAAAAAATATAATTTACTATCTAAAAACTTTCTGTATTAATTCAGAAAGTTTTTCTTTTGATAAAATTATTAATAAATAATGTTTGATTATTAACTTGATAATTATCTCTTATAGAGTGATAGATACATGTATAGGAGATTATTATTTTATGAGAACTATTACTAAAAGTCATTTAGATTATCTTAGAAAAAAATACCCTGCAAGGACTATTGTTAAATTGCTTAGTATGGAAGATTTACAAGCTCCCAAAAAGGGAACTATGGGAGAAGTATTTCATATTGATGATACCGGAACTATACATGTTAAATGGGAGACAGGTTCAACACTTGGAGTAGTATACGGAGTTGATAGAATTGTGAAGGTAAGCAATGACTAAGATAATTAAAGAACAAATTTTAAGAGTTCGAGATACCTGTCTAACTAATATGTTTGATTTAAAAAATGTTAGATTTATTGCAGAAAAACTAGAATTGAAAGAATTAATTGATTATATAAAAGAAAGTGATAATGAAAGAGAGTATATAACTTTTATAATAAATGGAAAGCTTTAATATAATTCTTCCATTTTTTAAAGGCCATATGGGGGTCTTTTTTTGTGTCTAAATATTATGAAAAAATTAAAGAAATATAAAGCAACTAAATTTAAAACAAAGGATTCTATTTATGATAAAGAGAAAGCTGACTATGCAGTTAATTTTATAAATTGTTTAAGCCATACAAAAGGAATTTGGGCTGGAAAGCCTTTTGAATTACTAGATTGGCAAGAGCAAATAATAAGAGATCTATTTGGAATTGTTAAATCAAATGGATATAGACAATTTAATACAGCTTATATAGAAATTCCAAAGAAGAATGGAAAGAGTGAACTAGCAGCTGCTGTTGCACTTTTATTAACTTGTGGGGACTTTGAAGAGAGAGCTGAAGTCTATGGATGTGCAGCGGACAGAGGGCAAGCATCTATTGTTTTTGAAGTGGCAGCTGACATGGTTAGAATGTGTCCAGCCTTAAGTAGAAGAGTAAAAATACTTACAGCTACCAAGAGAATAATTTACCTTCCAACGAATAGTTTCTATCAAGTTTTATCAGCTGAAGCTTATTCAAAACATGGCTTTAATGTACATGGGGTTGTTTTTGATGAATTGCATACTCAACCTAATAGAAAACTATTTGATGTAATGACTAAAGGATCAGGCGATGCAAGAACACAACCTTTATTCTTTTTAATAACTACAGCTGGAACAGATACTCACTCAATATGTTATGAGCAACATCAAAAAGCAATTGATTTGATAGAAGGTAGAAAAATAGATAGTACCTTCTATCCTGTAATATATGGAGCAAGTGAAGAGGATGATTGGACTAAAAGAAAAACTTGGATAAAAGCAAATCCATCCATTGGAGAAACAATAGGTTTTGATAAGGTTCAAGCGGCATGTGATAGTGCAAGACAAAATCCAGGTGAAGAGAATTCTTTTAGACAGTTGAGATTGAATCAATGGGTAAAACAAACTGTTAGATGGATGCCAATGAATAAATGGGATTTATGTGGTTATAAAATTGATAATAATTCCCTTAATGGTAGAGTTTGCTATGGGGGATTAGACTTATCATCATCCACAGATATAACAGCTTTTGTCTTAGTTTTTCCACCAGTTGATGAAGATGATAAATATATAATTAAACCATATTTTTGGATACCTGAAGAATGTCTTGATTTAAGAGTTAGACGAGATCATGTTCCATACGATGTTTGGTTAAAAACTGGCCATTTAGAAATAACCGAAGGTAATGTTGTTCACTATGGATACATTGAAAAATTCATAGAAGAATTAGGAACAAAATATAATATAAAAGAAATAGCCTTCGATAGATGGGGTGCTGTTCAAATGGTTCAAAACCTAGAGGGTATGGGCTTTACTGTAGTGCCTTTTGGTCAAGGTTTTAAAGATATGAGTCCTCCAACTAAAGAGTTAATGAAACTTGTATTAGAGAGGAAATTAGCACATGGAAAACATCCTGTTTTAAGATGGATGATGGATAATATTTTTATAAGACGAGACCCTGCTGGTAATATAAAACCAGATAAAGAGAAGTCAACTGAAAAGATAGATGGAGCTGTTGCAACCATAATGGCCCTGGACAGAGCAATAAGATGTGAAAATGTAAATAATACTTCTGTTTATGATGGCAGAGGTATTTTATTTATCTAAATTTGGAGTGAAATATAATGCAATTTTTGCCAAACTTTAAAAAGAAGTCGCGAGATAAACCTAAAAATAGTATTAATGGATCTTCGTTTAATTTTCTTTTTGGGGGAACAACTTCAGGAAAGCCTGTAAATGAAAGAACTAGTATGCAAATGACTGCTGTTTATTCTTGTGTAAGAATTTTATCAGAAGCAATTGCAGGACTTCCACTACATTTATATCACTATGGGGAGAATAATAACACATTAAAAGCAGTTGAGCATCCTCTTTATTTCTTATTACATGATGAACCAAATCCTGAAATGACGAGTTTTATTTTCAGAGAAACCTTAATGACTCATTTACTTTTATGGGGTAATGCTTACTCCCAAATAATAAGAAATGGTAAGGGGGATGTTATAGCTCTCTATCCCTTAATGCCTGATAGAATGAGTGTTGATAGAGATAAATCTGGAAATCTTTATTATCAATATACAAAGAGAGATGGGGATACTAATACTTTAAAGGGAACAACTGTAATATTAGACCCTAGCGAAGTATTGCATATACCTGGACTTGGCTTTGATGGATTGGTTGGATATTCTCCAATTGCAATGGCTAAAAATGCTATTGGAATGGCTATTGCTTGTGAAGAATTTGGTGCATCTTTCTTTGCAAATGGAGCAGCACCTAGTGGAGTTCTTGAGCATCCTGGTTCCTTAAAAGATCCTAAAAGAGTTAGAGAAACATGGCAAGGACAATTCGGAGGTTCCTCAAATACTGGAAAAGTTGCAGTACTTGAAGAAGGTATGAAATACACTCCAATCTCCATTTCCCCTGAGCAAGCACAATTTTTAGAAACAAGAAAATTTCAGATAAATGAGATAGCTAGAATATTTAGAGTTCCACCTCATATGGTAGGGGACTTAGAAAAATCAAGTTTTTCTAATATTGAGTAGCAATCTCTTGAGTTTGTTAAATACACATTAGACCCTTGGGTAATTCGATGGGAGCAATCTTTATCTAGAATTCTATTCAATAAAGAAGATAAGAAAAAATACTTTATAAAATTCAATGTAGAAGGTCTCTTAAGAGGAGATTATCAAAGCCGTATGAATGGATATGCCACTGCAAGACAGAATGGCTGGATGAGTGCAAATGATATTAGAGAGTTAGAAAATTTAAATAAAATATCTGATGAGGATGGAGGTAATCTCTATCTCGTTAATGGGAATATGCTTCCTTTAAATATGGCTGGAATATACGCCAATAAAGAAAGCACAAACACGGAGGATAATGGTAGTGAAGAACAAGAAGTTCTGGATTTGGAAAAACCAAGTAGAAAACGAAAATAAAGTAAGAGTTTTATCAATAAATGGAACAATTGCTGAGGATAGTTGGTTTGATGATGATGTAACTCCAAAACTATTTAAAGAAGAATTATTTTCTGAGGATGGGGATCTAGTTATATGGTTAAATTCTCCGGGTGGAGATTGTATTGCCGCAAGTCAAATATACTCAATGCTTATGGATTATCCATTTAATATAACAATAAAGATTGATGGAATAGCTGCCTCTGCTGCATCTGTAATTGCAATGGCTGGAACTAAAGTATTATTAGCCCCAACTGCTCTTATGATGATTCATAACCCAATGACTGTAGCTTTTGGAAATCATGAAGATATGCAAAAAGCTATTGATATGCTTAATCAAGTAAAAGAGAGCATAATCAATGCTTATGAATTAAAGACTAACCAACCAAGAGCAAAGCTTAGTAAGCTGATGGATAGTGAAACGTGGATGAATGCAAATAAAGCTATAGAACTTGGATTCGCAGATGGGTTATTAGAAGATTCTAAAAAAACAAATATTGAAGATAGTTATTCCTATTCAGGAAAAGCTGTTGAATCAAAATTAATAAACAAAATTACAAACAAATATAAAAAAGCTTCTCAAGAAAAAATTGAAACAGGTGTATCAATAAATGAATTAGAGAAGAGATTATTTTTAATTAAACCATAATAAATAGGAGATATGATTTATGAATAAAGCTAATGAATTAAGAGAACAAAGAGCTGGCGTTTGGGAGAAAGCTAAAAAGTTTTTAGACTCTCATAGAAATGAAAATAATATGTTATCCAGTGAAGATACACAAACTTATGAAAGAATGGAAAATGAGATTGTAAATCTTGGAAAAGAAATTGAAAGACAAGAAAGATTAGATAAAATGGAGCGAGAATTAATTGCTCCAATCAATTCTCCTATTACAATTAAACCTGGTGATATGGAAAACTCTAAAAAGATAGGAAGAGATAGTGGTGAATATGCTTCTGCTTTCTGGAAACAAATTAGAGCAAGAGATGGAATTGTAACACCTGAGATTAGAAATGCACTAAGAATTGGAGTTGATACTGAAGGTGGTTATTTAGTTCCTGATGAATTTGAGAGAAGGCTTGTCGAAGCATTAGAAGAAGAGAATATCTTTAGAACAATTGCTCATAAAATGAATACAGCAAGTGGGGATAAGAAAATCCCTATTGTTGCTTCAAAAGGTAGTGCATCCTGGATTGATGAAGGGGGAGCTTATCCTGAAAGTGATGATGCTTTTGGTCAAGTAAGTATTGGTGCTCATAAAGTTGGTACAATGATTAAAGTATCTGAAGAGTTAATTAGTGATAATGTATTTGATTTAGAGGGATATATTGCCAAAGAATTTGGAAGAAGAATTGGAGCAAAAGAAGAAGAAGCTTTCTTCATTGGGGATGGAAGTGGAAAACCATTAGGAATTTTAGCAACAACTGGGGGTGCTCAAATTGGAGTAACATCCTCTTTGGATTCAGGTATTAAATTTGATGAAATTATTGATTTATATTATTCCTTAAAATCACCATATAGAAAAAATGCAACTTGGATTGTAAATGATACAACTATTAAAGCTTTAAGAAAATTAAAAGATGGAAATGGTCAGTACATTTGGCAACCATCAGTAACTGCAGGAACACCTGACAGTATTTTAAATAGACCTGTTCAAACATCTTCTTTTATGCCTGAATTAACTGCTGGAAATAAGAGTGTTGTATTTGGGGACTTCTCATATTATTGGATTGCTGATAGACAAGGTAGAGTCTTTAAACGCTTAGGTGAATTATATGCACCAAGTGGTCAGGTTGGTTTCTTAGGTTCTCAAAGAGTAGATGGAAAACTAATTCTTCCAGAAGCAGTTAAAGTACTTCAACAAAAAGTAGCTTAGTAAGGATAATTTGATGAATAATTCAAAAAATTATAAAGAAGATGGTGGAGATACTATTGCACTTGGGGGTGATGTAAAAATCACCTCCACTGCAAATATAATAATTGAAGAAGGTTCAAATATTAAGGGCCTTTCAACTTTTAAAGAAATAGATAATCTTGAAGATAGTACTGCTGAAACTGTAAAAGCTTTAAAAAATGATTTTAACTTCCTTCTTTCTAAATTAAGAGAAGTTGGACTGCTAAAAGTATAGTTATAACAAGCACTTTAGAGAAATCTAAGGTGTTTTTTTATGGGGATATGAAATGATAGTAAGTTTAGATTTATTTAATTCCTATACTGGAAATTATGAAGATAATGAATCAGCTATTATTCTAAAAGAATCTTTTTTAGCATCAGCAGAAGAAGTTATAAAAGGCTATCTTGGATTTGATCCAACAGAGCAAGAATATGTTGATGTATTAATTTCAGGCAATGATAAAAAGAGATTATATCTACCTTCTCGTCCTATTACATCTCTTTATTCAGTTTTTATTAATGATTCAACTTTTGATACAAATGAATTTAATTTCAATGATGATTATATATATTTCACTGATTATAAAATGCCTTTTAAAAAAGGTGTTGATAATATTTTATTAAGTTTTAAAGCTGGATGGAATGATAATAACATGCCAAGTGTAATTAAGCTCTCAATTCTAAGAATAGCTACACTAATGCTCTCTGAAACTAATGGTAATATAGGGCTAACAGGTAAGAGTTTTTCTGATAATAGTAGAACTTTTATTAACTATAGTAATTATAGAAAATACTTGCAGCCTTTGGATATATTAAGAATTGTAAGGTTTTAATATGAGACAGAAATCAAATACAGATTTTTTTTCAATAGAATCAGATATAGCAGACCCTCTAAATATGCTAAATGATTTAGGTGCAAGAAAGAAAACAATGATGAGAAGATTACTCTCTGGTATTGGTACTGATGCAAAGAATAAGGTTAAAAAAGGCTATAAAAGTAGTGGTTTAAAAAAACGCTCTGGAACTCTATATAAGAGTATTTCTAAAAAAGTTATAAAAAGTGGGAAAGCTGTAATTATTGAAGCAAAAGCGCAGGCTGAGAATAATGTCTTTTATGGTTATGCTCTCTCTAAAGGCTCTGAGATTAGAGCAAAAGATGGTGGTTATTTAACTTTTCAAATAGATGGGAAATGGAAAAAAGTTCATAGCGTAAAACTTCCTGAAACAAACTTTGTTGAAAAACCTGTAAATGATTATTTAAAATCAACTGCATATAAAGAAAAGCTAGATAAATTGGTTCAAAAAGAAATAGCAAAAATAGAAAAGAAAAATGAAAACAGAAATACAAGTCCTTGAAAAACTTAAATTAATTTTAATAGAAAAACTAAATAATTTCATTGAAGATGAATTTTATAAATTTGTTATTGATGATCATAATATAAAAATTGACTTTCCTGATATTGATAATATGAGAAAAAATAACATGTTTTATATTCAACCTGATTATGAAACCTTAGAAGAACTTAGTATTAATAGTGATATGGCTACTATGAATATTAAGTTCTTTATTTTATGTAAAGGTGTAAAAACTGAAGAGTTAATAAAGCGAGTATTTGCTTATTATTCAGCACTCTATGGGATGTTAAAAAACAATCAAAGTTTAGATGGTTTTATAGATTTTATAAAAATTACAGATATGGACTATTATCCAGCAGTATCAGAAATTGCAAATATTAGTGCAATTGAAGTTAGGATGGATCTTATGTGGTCTAAAGAATTTTAAAGGAAGTAGAAATGGCTTTTATAACAGGTAGTGGAACTACTATTCAATTTGGAAAAGAAAGTGGATTTGCAATAAGTGCTAATCCTACTACTTTAATAAATCATACAAATGAAGGAATAAGTGTATCAGTTTCAAAAGGGGACGAGGGATCTCTTTTAGCAAGTAAAACACCCTCTAGTAGAGACCTATTATCAATTGGAGTTGATGGCTCTATTAGTTTTATATTAAGACCTGAGTTTGCAGGTTTATTATTCAATCTAGCCTTAGGCGGCATTGATAATTGCTCTCAGATAGATGAGAGTGAGTGGTATAAACATAACCTTTGTTTATGTGATGTAAATCAAAATTTACCTTCAACTACAATTGTAATTGATAGAAAAGCGGTTGTTAAAAAATATCCTGGATGTACTATTTCATCCTTTACCTTAACTTGTGCTGCTGGGGATTTTGTAAAAGGTAGTATTGATATTAAAGGAGTAAGAGAAGAAACAGGTTCTTTAAATACTTCAATACCAAACTTTAGTATTCCATCTTATAAATGTATAAGTGCAACCTTTAGTGTAGGTGGTAATATTTTTGATATTTCAAGTGCCTCATTAAAGATTGATAATGCATTAGAAGAATCTCCTAAAACTTACTCATCAGGTTTATATTCAGGTCAACCTCAACATGGAAAGAGAAGTGTAACTCTCGATTTTGAAATACCTTATAGTAGTGCAATTGAAGATTTTAAATCAAATTATTTAATTACTGAAAATAACACAGAAGTTATATTAACTTTTGCATCCTCTATTTCAGATTATAAAATTGAAGTAATTATTCCTAATTTATCAGTCAATGATGTATCAGCAAATATAGGTGGAACTGGAATACTTACAGCATCAATTTCAGGAGAAGCTTTATCAGTTGGAGATACAGAGCCAATAGAAGTAAATATTACAGATAAAATATCAACACCATACGGAGAATAAAATATATGTTTATAAAATCAAAAAATTATAATAATTGTATTCAAAAAGTAAAAATAGAAATTGGAACTAATGTAGGATTAGAAAAAGATGATGAAGCATATATTGTGTTAAAAGAATTACCTACAATTGAAATGTTAAAATTGAAAGATGCTTCAGAGAAAAGTGAAAACGAAATATTAATTCTATTTAGAGAATTATTACCATTAATCTTAATTGAGCATAACTTTTATGAAGATGAAAAAGCTCAAAAGAAAATGTCAGAAAAAGATGTAACAGCTATTATCTTTGATTCTTTAGATTTAACAGTAAAGGTTGTGGACTCTTATACCAAAGCTAGTTTTTTTACCCGAGCACAGAAGATAGAATAGCTCTGTCTTCTCTTTGTTCTGAAGTCTTTAATGGTAGAAGAAATCAAGAATTATTTAATGAATATAAACATTGGTTATTTTATATAACTGATATTTATCTTCCTATTTGTGATAGTGAAACAGGAGATTTTAGAACTCTTCCTTTTGAAGGCTCTATTATGAATCAACCATATATGAGTATGCAAATACTAAAATTAATCCAATTAAATTATAGAAAGTTTTTGTATGAGAAAATGCAAAAAATAAAACAAAAGAGTAAATAGCCAGCTTTATGCTGGTATTTTTTTAGGATATAGAAATGGCAACACAAGCAAAAGTAATAATTAAAGGTCAAAACAATATAGGCCAAGCTACAAAATCTGCTGCTAATGATTTGTCTTCTCTAAAAAATACAGTATCTAAGTTTGGATCTACTCTTAAATCTGCATTTGCAGTAACTGCAGCAATTGCGGCAATTCAAAAATTAGGGTCCGCATGTAAAACAGCTTTAACTGAAGATTTTGGTGAAGCTAATAGAGCTTATAAACAATTAGCAATTGCTCTCGGAGATACTGATGCTTACAACTCAGTTTTAGAAACTGTTGATACCTTAGCTAAGAAAACCTTAACAGCTAATGGGGACATTGAAGAGATGGTAGCCGAGCTTGCTGCTCTTGGTAAAAGCTCTGATGAAATAAATAGTATCTCAACAGCTGCTGTTTCTTTATCTAATGTAACAGGTAAAGATTTAAAATCTTCAATGACTACTTTATTAAATACCTTTAATGGAACAACAACTCAATTAGAGAGATTAGGTGTTAATCTTGATGGAGTTACCAAAGAAGAGTTAAGCCAGGGTGCTGCAATTGATTTAGTTATAGAAAAACTAGGTGATTACTCTGATAAAATGGCTGAAGAGGATTCTAATCAGCATTTAAAAAATATGAGTGAAACTTGGGGGGATATAAAAGAGAAAATTGGTGGAGTTATCGATTTTAATTTTGGACCTTGGATTGCTAAACTTGATACAGGCTTTGAAGATTTAGGTCAAAGAATAAATAAAATTACTATATATGTTGGTGCTGCTATTAAGAACTTTCCTAAAGTATTTAGTTTAACTCTTTCTACTTTGTGGGAAATGGTAAAGAAAACCTTTGAATGGAATTCTATTAAAACAATATTTGTTACAGCTATAAAAAATATTGGAATATTAGTAATGGAGATGTTAAAAGCTGTATTTGGTGCAATTCCACAAATGCTTACTCAATTAGTAGCAGGTATTCTTAATTGGATTGTTTACATTGCTGCTAATATTGAAGCTTCTATTTTAAATGCTATCCAAAATGTTATTAATAGTGCTGGTGAAAAAATTCAAGGGACTTGGATTGGTAAAATATTTAAACTTGGTGATAAATTAGAATCTCTTGATTTGGGCGGAAATCATATAAAAGAGAGAGCTGAAAATAGTAAAATACAAGCTGATAAATCTTTTGAAAATATAGGGCCTATATTAAAAGATTATGTTTTATCTGCTATTGATAGTGCAAAAGTAATTAACTCAAATAATGTATCTGCTATTTCTGATATTTATGGTGGAATTGGCTCTGATTTTAAAAATGCTTTAAATGAAATTGTTATGCCTGATTTAGAGGTGATAAAGAAACACTCAGATGCAGCAGACCAAAGTGAAGTACTAGAAGAAATAGCAGAAAATACCTCATCAACTAATAGTGATGAAAATACCACAACATCTACAACTACTGATAAAGAAGAAAGTAATATAAGAGATAAAATATCAAAATCTTTAAGTGATAAAGTTTCAACTGTTTTTACAAGTCTTTTTCAAGGACAAGGCTCTTCTATATTTGACTCTATAACAAATGAGATGTTAGGAGGAGTTGGAAGTTTAGTATCTGCTATCATGCCCCTTATAGATATAGTTATGCAGGTTGTAAATCCTCTTAATATATTGCTTACAATAATAGGTGGATTTGTGTCAGTAATGGAGCCAGCTTTAAATTCTGTTTTTGCACCTTTAATAGATGCCTTTACTTGGATTGGAGAAGCCTTAGCTTCTACAACCCTTCCTTTACTAGACGAACTTCATAAAGTTTTCTCTGTAATTGCTAATGTTATCTTTGCTGTATTATCTCCTATTATTCAATCTCTAGAACCTTTGTTTTTAGTATTATCAGGAGTGATTGAAGCACTCCTTCCAATACTTATATTGGTTGCTAAAGCTTTTACTATATTGATGTCGCCTGTTCAGTTCCTTGCTGATTTGTTTTCGTGGTTAGGCTCTTGGATAAAATATCTAGGAGAAGCAATAGGTGTTACAATTTATAATTTATCACATCCCTTTAGTAGTAAAAAAAGTTATGGAACCACTCCTGGTAAATTCACCTCCGATGCCTTTAGTGGATTATCTGATAGGTTAAATGCTATTGATTCTTTTTCTAATCAAGATACAACAGCGACTGATTCTGTTGCAACTAATACCGCTGTTAGTAGTGCTGGGTATCAGGGGGGAACTCAAGTAACAATAAATATCTATCAACAAGCACCTATTGTAGGAGAAGGGGGGATGAGAGCTTTTGCAATGATGATCAAAAATCAGTTTGAAGAACTCAATTATTATGGAGTATCTGTATAATGGAAAAACTTAATAATCCAACTCTTTATTTAACCTTTTTAGAAAATGATATTCAGTTTAATCACGAGCTTAATCAAGTAATAAATAGTAATAATATTGTCTTTCCCTCCCTTAGTTTTAAGTATCAATTATTAAATGGATTGAAATCTTCGTCAAATCAAATATCTCTTCAATTATATAAAACTTGTTCAAGTATAGAAGATATTATTGTAACAAATGGAGATATAAAAGCTGTATTAAAAGATGGAAGTAAGACTATTTTTACAGGTTATCTTTCTTCAAATTATAACTGGTCTATTACTTCAACAGGGGAAAGTGTATTAAATCTCACGATTGAGGATGTTGGCACTAAATTGCTTGTTAAATCTTTTATAGAAGATGGGGAATATCTAATTAATTCATCAGCCTATATGGCTATTTATGAAATATGCACAGTTGCTGGAGTTTTAATAGCTCAAGATTGTGAGATGATTTTAGATATAGTAACTACAAAAGTAGAGAGTGATACAACATGTAAAGAACTATTAGAGCAATTATTATATGAATTAGGATATGTATATTATTTTAATGAATATGGAAATCTTTTAGTTTATAAAATTGAGTGTACTTCTACTGAAAACTTAAGAGTAATAGATAAAGATTATTTATATTGTGTTGGTAATTCCGCAATAAATATTAAGAAAGATATAAGAAAATATAATGGTGCAAAAGTTACCTATACTAGACTAGGTACCTCTGATAATTATTTAATTTATAGAAATACAACGGGTAAAGATGATTCTCATCCCTATTGTTATTTTTCACTAAATCCAAATGAGCATTTTGATGGGGTTGAAATTTATGATGAAATCGAAAGTGATAATACTTTTCGAAGTCCCTCTCTAGTTCAAGCCTGTAATGCTAAAAGCGAAACTGAAATAGTAGGAAGTAATGAAATCTTATCAGTTGAAAATGTTTCTACGATATTAAAATCTCAAAGTGGAAATGTGGTAGGAATAATTGATAGTGCTGGTGGAACTAATTTATTAATTGATATAAAAAATAATGGATCTATTCCTTATTATATTACCCAGCTTGATGCAATAGCTGATATTATTTTTGTAAAAGATACGAACCTTATTAGTACAACTGATACGATATCTCAAAACAGTGATAGCTCCAGTTCAATAATATGTGAAGAAGTAAAATATATTCACTCTCAAGATTTGGCAAGTAAGCATGCTAATTTAATTTCACAATATAATAAGTATTCAAATACCAAATATGAATTTTATTCAACTGAAGATTTAGAAAATGGAAGTGTTATAACCCTATTTGACAATTTATATTCGGGTTTAAAAGTTAATGTATTAATTTATGCAAAAACCTTTACTGACCAAAGTTACATTATAAAATACTTAGCGGTTGGGATAAGTAAATTTGATTTAACAAAAAATGTTTATTATCAAAGCTTAGCAAAAGCTAAAAGTAATACTAAGGGAGAAGATGGTAAATCTTTTATGGTAGTAATTGAATCTTCAAATGGTACGCTTTTTAGAACAAATTTAATAAATACAACTCTAACTTGTAAGGTTTATCAAAACGCAATTGATATAACAGGAACTCTTGAAGATTATCGATTCAAATGGGTTCGGAAAACCGAGGATGAAATAAGTGATGAAGCTTTCAATACTTCATCCAAAGCACTTTATAAAAAATCAATATTAATAGAATCAGAAGACTGTATAGGACGTACAGTCTTTTTTTGTGAAGTTGATTTAGAAAATATTTAAATTAGGAGAAACAAATAATGAGTAAAACCTCAGCATCTTTTACCATCATGGATTACACTGATGGTATTTCATTAATCACGGGCATTGATTCTAATTTGCCTTTGACTTCTCTTTACGATACTGCAAATCAAAATCTGCATCCTTCCTGGGAAGGGGAAACCTCTCTTATTTTAACACCTAAAGTTATGAAGGCAGGTAGTGCAACTAGTTTATTAACAGCAATGACTAATAAAGGTTGGAAGAGAAGATCTGCAGGAGGAGATTGGATAGCTGTTATAAGTGGGCAAAATGGAGAAACTATAAATTCAGCAACAGGAGCTTTAACGGTAGCAGAGGATAAATTGGTAGGGGATGTCTGGCAAATTGATTATAAATTTAGTGGAACATATCTAGATACAATTTTAAATTTAACTTTTCCTGTTGAAGTAAGTATTACTTTATCAAGGGTTGCTAATGGTACCTCTTTTGTAGTAGCTAGAGCATATACTCTGGATGGCTCTCAATTTAAAAATGGAGCGCCTTCTTCTTTAAAAATTAAAGCTGAACTTATAAGAGGAACTACAACTGATACAACAAATTTATCCTATTCTTGGGAGAAATCAACAAATGGAAGTACTTGGACTTCTGTTACAGGAAGTACGAATATTTTAAGTGTTACTCCCTCTCTCGTTGATAGTTTTGCAATGTTTAGATGTCATATTAGTGATACAGACTCCTCTTCTGATACTTATAATCAAACCTTTACTACCGAAGGGGTATCAATTTTAGATGTATCAGATCCTTATCAATCAGTAATAGAATCTACCGCTGGTAGTTTTTTTAAGAATAATAGTGGCTCTACTATTCTTATATGTAAAGTTTATCAAAATGGAGTTGAGATTGATACAACAGGAAGTTCTTTAACTTATAATTGGTGGAAAAATGATAAAGATGGGAATCCTGATGCATCCTTCTCTCCAGTTGCTGTAGCTAGTGGTTCAATTGTTGCAACTAAGAAAAAAGCAATATCTGTTTCACATGAAGAGGTTGATATTAAATCTACATTTTATTGTGAGGTAGCATAAATGAAAGCTAGTTCCAGCATTACTTTAATTAATATTGTTGATGGCGAAGATGGATTATCTGTTTTATCAATTGAAGAACAATTTTCTATAAGTAATTCTAGGGACATTGAGCCTACTTCAAATTGGAGTGTTTCACCCCCTCAACGAAATGAAGGGGAGATACTTTGGAAAAGAGAAGTAATTACTTATTCTAATTCAACTATAAAAATACTTACACCATACTCAATAACAGGGGATAAAGGGGACATAGGAGAAAATGGCCCAGAAGGAGAAACAGGTAAATTAACTGTTGTTTTTGATTTAAATACTATTACTGTAAAACCATTACAGAATATAGGATTTATTAAATACAATGGCAATCAAGTAAACATATTTGAAACATCTAAAAGTTTTAATTATTCCGGTAATGGAATAATAATTGTAAATTTAAATACAAGTGAAGTTGAATTTTGTAAATTAGAACTTGGAACAACAATTTTTAATAATAATACTGTTCAAACAATTAATATTGTAGATTATGAGGATGCAACTTTAATTACAACGCGACACAGCGCAATGTATAATTTTTCTTATGTTAAAATTGGTGAATTTGTAATAAATGAAGGAGGTGTTGTTGAAACTGCAGCGATTACTTCAATAGAACCTTTGGATTCTTATTTTCAAAAAGCTTTTATGAAAATATTTAGGCAAGGTAATATATCCCAAAATGACTTTGAAAACTGGTTAGATGCACTTGAACTAAAAAGCTTTTATCAAACTCTTGTAGTATCAACCCTTTTAGTAAATTCTTTATTAGCAAATGATGGGCAATTTTTAAATTCTTTAAAAATATCAGAAAACAATATTGAGGGAACATTAAACAATAAACTGGATAAACCTGAGCTATTTAAGGATGGAATAACTTTAAATTCTGATGGCTCAATGCAAGCGAACTGGTCAGGATTAGATGAAAATGGATATCCAATAAGTGGCTGGAAAATTGAAGGTAATGGGAAATCATATTTTAATGGCTCCACAATGATTAATGCTGATGTTAATAAAATAACTGCTGAACAAATTGTTCATAAAGCATTAAAAACCATTGATCAGAAAAACGGTGATACCATTGATTATACTTTAGCTAAAAATGAATGGCTATCTAACGATTTTTTTAATCAATTTGACTCAAACCATATTAATAGAAATAATTATGGAATTATTTATAACGGTGATAGTTTTGATTATTTTTTGAAAACAAATAATGTAGATCAATATTTATTATACGATACTAATCCCTATACAACAAAAATAAGCGCACATGATAATAAAGTTTTACATACTTGGACTAATACTTTTGGATACCCAATATATGTAACAGTAAAAGCTACATTAGATGGTACAATGAATGAAGTTGTATGGGAAATTATTAATGGTTCATACCCAAGAAAATTGTGTACAGTATCTAACATGGAAATATGCTTTGTTTTATATCCAAATGAAACATTGCAATTTAGGGCCGATTCTTGGGCTCTTTGGGGTAGTCAAAATGCTTCTGTTAATTATGTTAGATTTCATAAAACCTTTAGAGGAGGTAGAGAAAATTTCTTAGAATTGAATAATAGAGAAGCCGTAGAAATAACTTATTCACAAAGGAATGAAAACCTTTTATCAGTGCCTATTACATCTATTACAATACCTCCATGGGTTGAATATTTATATATCTTTGTCGGAAGTGATAATGGAGCTTATTCATCTGAATCAAGAGGGGCATATGTAAATTTTAAATATAGTATAAATGGTGGAACTGAAGTTGATATAATCCCTTCAACAGGAGCCAGTACAGATGTTAATTATACTGGTTATTTCAGAATTGATTGCAGTTCTTATAATACTCAAATTACAGTGGCTTTAACAGCTTATTTATTTGGAGATGAATATGAGGAAGATGGCAAAGATAAAACAGCAGCGGCATCATTAAATATTAATTATATAGATTTTGGCTATTCTGTTTATATATCTGGAATACCTGATAGTTTTGCTTTATATGATTCAACAAGAAAAGAAAAGAAATATTTTTTGAACAATACTTATTATAAAAGTGATATTAATATAACCATGAATTCTATTAATTCCTTATCATATATTTCAAAAGTGAATAAAACTGATTTTATTTTAGGTTTATATAATTACATAACTTATGATTTAAGGGATACTTGGTTAGTTTTAACTGATGGAATAATTCATACAATATCTATTGATGGCATTGATACACAACTTGTTCAATTATTTATAACTAGTTCTTATATTAAAGCAATTGATAGTAATGGTAATACAGTAAATCTTATTCAAGAGGACAGATATAATTCATTAAACTTGTATGCAATAGTAGCTGGTTCTATTGAATCAATTGAAACAGGGCATATTATACCGATTAGAGATAATAGGGTCATTGGAACATCAGAAAAACCTTATCAATCAGCAAATATTAATTTAATTAATGCAACTGAAGTTCATGGAAAAGTATATGCAAGTTAGAGGTATTAAATGAGTTGGAGTGTAGGAGATGAAATAACAGCTGCTAAATTAAATAGTGAAAATATTATAGCTAATTGGTCCTTTTCATGGACTGCTCCAAATAATTCAAATGATGATCATTCAATAGGAAATGGCTTATTTTATTATCATGATTGTGGTGGAACTAATGACCCTATAGTAATATCTTGGAATGCTTCTACTACTACTGAATGGTATTGGTTTGGTAATTATAGCCCTTGGATAACAATGTGGATTGAAAAAAGAACTGCAACAGGAGTCATTATTGGTAATAGATATACAATAATATCTGCAGAACATGCAACAGTTTCATTATCGGGCAATCTGAAAAAAAGTGATTTAACTTCATTCTTCGGCTCATCCGAAGGCTGGTATTATTTATATTATGATTGTCGAGATGATAAACATGGTTCAGCTTCTATGGATTTTTCATCATATATGTATCCAAATAGTAATGGAGAAAATAAAGCACTTCGATATTATATTGACCCAACTTCAAGTGGGTTTATCCCAGGGATAGAATTAACTGCTGCTAATTTAAATACACACAATGTTGGAACTTATTAATAAAGGAAACAAGATGATAATTATAATAAAAACTTTAGAAGGGACAGAATTATTAAATTTAGAATTTTCGAGTATAAGTGTGAAGGATAAGCTTTATTCTTTTAATTTTAATACTAATGCACTAATAAATCTAAACTTAGATACTGATAAGATTTACAATATTTCTTTTTTGAATGCTGAAGAGGTTGGCTTATCAGATGCGATGACTATGGTATACATATCCTACTATTATAATGCTTCAACAGCTTTTGTAAAAAATGAAGCAGGAGAAACGGTATCTACAGTAGCTGTTAATTCCAATACAATTACACTTAAAAAATATTAAAACAAAAAAATGAAATTTTTTAAATTTTTTTATTACAAATTAAAGCCAACTTGATTTATTCAGGTTGGTATTTTTTTGGTATTTGTGGGGAAATAGTGAGATTCATAAGAAATCTATATAATAAAATATAAAAATAGAAATAGGATACATTCTCTGTTATTTTATTAGTATAAAAACTCAAACAAACAGAAATTTCTCAATGAACTTTTATGTTAATATAATTCTTGATTTACCACAGTTCCAAGTAAAAAAAAAGAAAACTACAATTTTAAAAAAAAATTTAATACAGGATATTCTATTAATACTATTTATGGTAAAAATTCTATAATAAATTATATAAATTAACATATTAATGTTAAATTTAAACATCTAGAAATTAATAATATACAAATCATTATTGAATTAGTATATATAAAATTAACTCGACTAAGTTGTGTTTAAAAATCCCATGAACCAATAAAAAGCATTCTCAAAATGAGAATGCTTAATCACAAATAGAAAAAACTCTAACTTAATATTTCTTCTATAGTTATATATTCACCTACATGTCCAGCCATTTTTTCTGCATCTGTATTAACAGGAAGAGTTTTTTTACCTGGTCTCCAACCTGCAGGACATACTTCTCCAGTTTTTGTTGCATATTGCCAAGCTTTAACTTGTCTCAAAAATTCATTTACATTTCTTCCAACAGAGTCAGCTTGAACTTCTTGAGCAACACAAACACCTTCCGGAGTAAATAAGAATCGACCTCTTAAGGCAACGCCTTCCTCTTCTATCAATACACCAAAAGCACGGCTGACTTCTTGATTTGCATCAGCACCCATCATTAATTTTAAACCTTTTAGAATTGGTTCTGTTTCTGCAAATCTTTTATGAGAAAATTTTGAATCAACAGATACAGCAAGTATTTCCGTATTTAATTCTTTAAACTCATCATATTTAGAATTCATAGCTGCAATTTCTGTGGGACAAACAAATGTAAAATCAGCTGGATAAAAACAAATTACAGTCCATTTTCCCTTATAATCTTCACTTGAAACTGTTGTAAAGTGGCCAGTTTTTGCATCATAAGCATCCATCTTAAATTCAGGCATTTCTTGTCTTACCATTGTTGAACTCATAGCTTTTTTCTCCTCTATTACTTCTACTTTCGAGTCTTCTTTTTTCACTTTTTTAATAGGCTTTAAACCTGTATCACAACCCATAGAATCCTCCACGATTTAGAATTATAATTTATTAATTTCTTCTTCTACTTCTTGAGCTCCTTCAGCATAAAATTTTGCTTCATTTGGATCCAATTCATGTAAAAGTCTTAAAAATTCACCTGCGTGAACTCTTTCTTCATCAGCAATATCTTTTAAAACATCTATTGCGAGTTGATTATCTGTAGATTCTGCTAATTGCATATATAACTGAATTGCTTCATATTCAGCTGCAATCATAAATCTTATAGACCTTACTAATTCTTCATGTGTTAACTTTTTTTTCTCAGCTAATCCGGCAAACGGTGTACTAAAATCTGGCATATGATTTTCATCCTTATATAACCATAATATCAACATTTTTGTTTCCTAATGAAACTAAGTTAATGACATAAGCCATTTATTATTTAAAAACACAATGAACCAAAAGTTAATGACATAAGCCATTTATTATTTAAATGCATAAGGAAACAAAAGTCAATTAAATTTTTACATTATTTATTTTTGCAAGATATAGAAGGTGATGACTTATTGACAGTTCTACAAATAGAAAAGTTTTATTTTTTAGAGTTGATGTTACTAAAGTATTAAAATGGATTAATAATCAAATTAATGATACTGGTAAAAGAATTAGGGGAAGAGTCAATGATTTTGAATTTTAAGGAATAATAATTGATTGGATATCTTCATAATGGTTTAGAAAATAACAAGTCCTTATTTTTTATTTAATGAAATGTAGCTTATGCACTATTTGATGAAAGTTGACGTAATATTTAACATAAGACTTTTAAACAAATTTATGAAAATAGGTGTATTAAAAATCTAGTATTCTAACTTTTTTGCTAGAAACTATCATGACTCTTTTATGTCTATAGGGGTACGCTTTTTCGTCTTTGAATAGAAGGAGAAGGACTATGACAATAGATGAAAAAGAAAAAGTAACGATGATGAGAAATCAAGGGCTAAGCTATGCAATTATAGCTTCAATATTAAATGTCTCGGTAAATACTGTTAAATCATATTGTAAATATCATAATCTCAAAAAGTATGATAAATGTGAAGATAATAAAACATATTGTTTAAATTGTGGGGAGCCTTTAATTCAATTAAAAGGTAAAAAAATTAAGAAGTTTTGCTCTGATAGTTGTCGTTATCAATGGTGGAATAAACATCGAAAAAAAACAAATAAAACATTTAATGAATTTATTTGCCCAACTTGTGGTACAAAATTTAAAGTTTATGGTAAGACTACCAGGAAATATTGCACCCATGAGTGCTATATCAAAGCTAGATTTAAGGAGAAATAATATGGACAGTAAGAATTTTAGTAATCAAAAAAAATACAACTCATCTTTATATTTATTAGATAATTTAAAAGAAAATAAGCTGATAAAAAAAGCTGAATATGATCAAGCAAATAAACTTTTAATTAAAAAATACAAGCCAATGATACAAAGCTAATTCTTTACATTGACTTGATTTACTTTGAATAATAGAGCATTAATAGTGTATCAAATGAGAGGTGATTATGGATAAAATAATTAAGATAGAAGCTAAAAATACCTCATATCTACACAAGAGAAAAGTTGCAGCTTATGCTAGAGTTTCAGTTGATTATCTTGATAATTTGCACTCCCTTGCTGCTCAAATAAACTATTATACCAAGACAATAAAAAGTAGAGCTGATTGGCAGTTTGCAGGTATTTATTCAGATGAAGGAATAACGGGAACTAAAGTAGATAGACCAGGGTTTCAAGAATTATTAAGGCAATGTGAACTTGGAAATGTTGATATGATTATTACAAAATCAATATCAAGGTTAAATAGAAATACAGTTGATTTATTAAATACTGTAAGATCCTTAAAAGAGAAAGGTATTAATGTTTATTTTGAAAGAGAGAATATTAATACAATTTCACAAGATGGTGAATTGTTTTTATCCCTTCTAGCATCTTTTGCTCAAGAAGAATCTAGAAGTATCAGTGAAAATACTAAATGGGCAATTAGAAAAAGATTTGAACAAGGAATTTGTAAATTTAACTATATTTTTGGCTACAGATGGGATGGTAATAAATATGACATTGTTGAAGATGAAGCTAATATAATAAAGCTGATTTTTAATAGTTATATTGAAGGGATGAGCCCTCATCAAATAGTTAAACTGTTAAATTCAAAGGGAGTAAAACCTTTGAGAAAGGATTCTTTTTGTTATGAAAGTGTATGGCTAATACTAAGACAAATTAATTACTCGGGGGACTCTGTTTTACAAAAGACTTTTAGAGAAAATCATTTAACACATAAGAAAAAAATAAATAAAGGTGAATTACCAAAATATTATGTAGAAGGAACTCATCCTGTAATTATTGAAAAAGAATTATTTAATAAAGTCCAAGAAGAAATTGAGAAAAGAAAATCTCTAGGCTATAAAGCAAACCAATCATTGAACTTTAGTTGTTTTACTTCAAAACTTCATTGTTCTATTTGTGGAAAGACTTATAGAAAGAGATCTAATAGTAATAAGAGTAGTGCTGGAAAGATTTGTAAATACACAAGATGGATATGTGGAACGAAAATAACGAAAACTGCTAATGTTTGTCCTTCTTGTAATGTCCCTGATAAAGTCCTTCATCAGCTTTCAGCTGAAGTTATAAATAGAGAAGTTTTAGATGAAGATTTATTTAATACCCTTATTGAAAAAATAACAGTAGGGGAATATGAACTCTTTTTTTATTTTAAAGATGGTCAAATTGTAAAGAAAACATGGCAAACAAAGAAAAATCATAAGACAAGGATAAAAAAATATGACAAGGAAAGTAAAAAAGATACCAGCAACACTAGGACAATATTCGAAAACTCCTTTATCTCAGATAAAGAAGAAGAATGTCGCAGGATATGCTAGAGTTTCAACAGATAATAAAGAACAATTATCAAGTTATGAAACACAAGTAAATTACTATACTAAATATATAAATAGTAAAGCAGATTGGAATTTTGTAAAGGTTTATACTGATGAAGGAATATCAGGAACTAGTACTAAAAAGAGAGAAGGTTTTAAATCAATGGTTAGTGATGCACTTGATGGTAAAATTGATTTAATAATTACCAAAAGTGTTAGTAGATTTGCTAGAAACACTGTAGATAGTTTAACAACTGTTAGAAAATTAAAAGAGAAGGGAATTGAAATCTATTTTGAAAAAGAAAATATCTGGACTCTTGATAGTAAAGGAGAGTTACTAATTACTATAATGTCATCCCTTGCCCAAGAAGAATCTCGATCCCTTTCAGAGAACTGTACCTGGGGTATTAGAAAGAGATTTGAAGAGGGCAAAGTTAAAATGTCTTATAAAAATTTCCTTGGATATGAAAAAGATAAAGCGGGCAATATAGTAATTAACGAAAGAGAAGCTAAAATAGTTAAATATATTTATTCTAGATTTTTACACGGATTAACACCTAATTCAATAGCAGAAGAATTAGAAACAAAAGAAGTTCCAAATGTTAGAGGGGATGTAAAATGGTATGGGTCTACCATAAAAAGCATGCTACAGAATGAAAAATATACTGGTAATGCTATTCTTCAAAAAACTTATTCAGTTGATTTCTTATCAAAAAAGAGACTGAAAAATAATGGAGAGATTACAAAGTACTATGTTGAAAATAGTCATCCAGCTATTATATCTCAAGTAAAATTTGATTTAGTTCAAGAAGAGTTTGAAAAAAGATGTGCTTATCCAAATAGAAGCACCAGTGCTAATTTGTTTTCAAATAGAATAGTTTGTGGTAACTGTGGTGCTTTATTTGGTAGAAAGATTTGGCATTCCACTGATAAATATAGAAGAGTTGTTTGGCAATGTAATGATAAATACCGAGGAAAAGAGAAATGTGACAATGTTCATCTGAGTGAAGATGAAATATACAAAGCAGTATTAGAAGCAATTAATAAAATAATAGTTGAAAAAGATGAGATAATAGAGAATTGTCAATTAATTCTAAACAAAGTTTTAGATACTAAAAAGTTAAAAATTAAAGAAATTGAGCAATCTAAAGAGCTCAATAAGATTTCAAAGCAAATTGAACAACTAGTTGAGAGCAATTCTACTATTATAAATAACCCAGGGGACTTTAATGAAGATTATAATAATCTATCAGCAGAGTATTTTGCAATTCAAGAGAAACTTGAAAAGACACAAGCTATTCTAGCTGATAAGTATTCAAGGAAATTACAGATTGATAGATTTCTAGAAACAATCAAATCTCAGGATGAATTAGTAACAGACTTTTCTCCAAAGCTTTTTACATCCATTGTTGATATCGTTGAAGTATTTTCAAAAAAAGAGATAAAGGTTCATTTCAAGAACGGTGAAATAGTAGTTGTTGATTTGTTGAGGAGAAAGAAATAGAATAATCCAAATGATTTGCAGAGCTAAAAATTTTAAATTATCTTTGAATCTATCAAAATTAAGTATTAGTCAAATAACTTATAAAATCTAAAAATTAGAATTTATATGAATAAAATTTTTCATGTCTAACCTTGAGTGGGGTGTATTTTAATTGAGTATGTCAATCATTTATAGTTAATTTGGTATGATATTTGATTTATTTTATTTTTGAGAGTATTATTAATATATAATATTGTATAAGGTTGTGTGTAATGGAGAAATTTCCTAATCTTGATTTTATAATTAATGCTAAAAATTTTCAAAAAATTCAGGATTGTCTTTCTGATGCATCTGCGATGTCACTTGTTACTGTAGATGTAATGGGCGAGCGTGTTACTACTCATAGTAAATGTAGCGAATATTGTTCTCTTGTTCGTTCTATTAATCCTTTAAATGAACTATGTAGAAAATGTGATTCACATGGTGGTATTGAGGCTGCCCGTACTGGTCGCCCTTATATTTATAAATGCCATATGGGTCTTTTAGATTTTGCGGTCCCTATTGTAGTTGAAGGGCATTATTTTGGAGCTGTAATGGCGGGCCAAGTTGTTTTAAAAGAAAATGAAGAAAAAAATAAGCTTGAACAAATTTTTAATTCTTATGGTGACTTTTTAGACGCTAAGTGTAAATACAAATTAGATAAACTATATTCCAATTTGCCTGTAATGGATTTAGAAAAAGTTCAAGTTATTGCTAATATGTTGTTTCAAATAACTAATTACATTATTGAGGAAGCTCTTATAAAAATTAATCTAAATGAAACTTGGGGTTCACAAATAGAGTCTTATAATCAATTAAGCGAAAATAAAACTGAAAATTTAAATTTTATAAAACCAACTCCTAAATATAATTCACTTATTATTAAGCCAGCTTTAGAATTTATTAAAATGCATTATTTTGAGAAAATTATGTTAGATGATATGGCTGCTTTATGCAATATTAGTTCTAGTTATTTTAGTAAACTTTTTAAAAAAGTTACAGGAGATAATTTTGCAAATTATATAAATAAAATTAGAGTAAAAAAAGCTCAGGAGCTTTTAGTTAATACTGATAATCCAATTACTGTAATTGCGATGGATTTAGGGTTTGGAGATAATAGTTATTTTAACAAAGTTTTTAAAAAAATTGAAGGTGTAGCTCCATCATTATATCGCAACAAATATATAAAAAATAGCTTATAGAAATCTCAAACTCCATTAGTTGTTTTGTCATCCAATCTAACATTTCTAATAAAGGATCCTTAGAATCAGCAAATTCTAACAGTTTCATTTCAAAAAATGTGATATCTTTAGTTCTAGCCATTGTGTTTTCTCCTATATTCGGTGTCTTTACCAAACATTATGAGATTACCGATGGCTTTTTTACAAGTACCAAATTGCGAACATTATTGTACACTACCAAATATTAATTAAATTAAAATTTTATTTAAATTTGGATTTAAGCTAATAAAAAATAAAAATTAATGCTGAAAAATACAATTTATTTTTATTTTACATCATAATTCGACACAAATTTATCTTGAATTGTACAATCGAGTTGTTAAATATTCTTTTATCATAATTATAGTTTAATTAAAATAAAGGAGATTTGATATGAGAAAAGCGTTTATTTGTCCTACAAAATATGTGCAAGGTGAGGATGAATTAGAGAATTTAGGTTTTTTTGTTAAGACTTTTGGGAAATCAGCACTTTTAATCGCTCATCCAGATGACATTACAAGAGTCTATAGTAAATTAGAAAAAACGGCTAAGGAATTTGGTGTAAAATTTATTCAAAGCAATTTTAACGGACAATGTTCAAAAAAAGAAATATCGCGTTTAGAAAATGTTTATAAAAATAATTCATGTGATTGTATAATTGGTTTAGGCGGGGGTAAAGCAATAGATACTTCAAAATGTGTTGCAAAAGGGGATTCTTTAATTATTTGTCCTACAATAGCGGCAACAGATGCTCCTACTAGTCATTCGGCGGTAATATATACAGAAGAAGGTCAATTTGAAGAGTATGCCTATTTTAAACAAAGCCCTAGTGTAATATTAATTGATACTACAGTTATTGCTAATGCTCCAGTAAGATTTTTGGTTTCGGGTATGGGGGATGCTTTATCCACGTATTTTGAGACAAGATCTGCTAGGGCCTCATTTTCAAATGTGAATGCAGGATTACCTTGTGGGGCTACTGATGGAAGTTGTGTACCTGCAAAAGGAACCAATGCTTCTTTTGCACTTGCTACTTTATGCTATAGAACCTTGTTAGAGGATGGACAAAGAGCTAAGGTTGCTTGTGTAAATCAAGTTGTAACAAGATCGTTAGAAAATATTATAGAAGCTAATATTTTACTTTCTGGGCTAGGCTTTGAGAGTGGTGGACTATCTGCTGCTCACGCTATACATGATGGTTTAACTATTCTGGAAGAAACTCATGCCTATATGCATGGTGAAAAAGTTGCTTTTGGTACATTAGTACAATTAGTTTTAGAAAATTCACCTAAGGAAGAAATAAATACGGTATTAGATTTTTGTTGTGAACTGGGATTACCAGTATGCCTTGAAGACTTAGGAGTAATTCATATTACATATAAACAACTAATGGACGTAGCTATAAAAACCTGTATACCCGAAGAATCAATCCATGCAATGCCTTCTCCAATTACAAAAGAAGATGTAGTTGCAGCTATTATAGTAGCGGATAAATTAGGAAAATCTCACAAAATTGGAAGAGCATAGGAAGTATAAAATGAAAAAAATAATGAATAAAGCTGAAAATATTGTTATTGAAATGTGTGAAGGCATGCAAAAGGCTTATCCTGAACAATTATGTTTTAGTAAAAAAAATAAAGTAATGGTAAGAAAAACTTTGAAAAAAAATAAAGTTGTATTAATAAGTGGGGGGGGAAGTGGCCATGAACCAGCTCACGCAGGATTTGTTGGAACTGGTATGCTTGATGCTGCAGTTTGTGGAGATGTTTTTGCATCCCCTTCAACTTTTCAAGTTTACAATGCTATTCGCGATACAAAATCAGACAAAGGAACTCTTCTTATTATCAAAAATTATTCAGGGGATTGCATGAATTTTGATTCAGCTTCTGAAATGGCACATGAAGATGAAGGAATTGTGGTAGAAAGTGTATATGTAAATGATGATGTAGCAGTCGAGGATAGTCTTTATACAATAGGGAGACGTGGCGTTGCTGGAACTGTTTTTGTTCATAAAATTGCTGGTGCTGCGGCAGAAGAAGGGTTAGAGCTTCTTGCTGTGAAAACGATAGCTCAAAAAGTTATAGACAATGTTCGAACTATGGGGTTTGCATTTACTTCTTGCACTGTACCTGCAAAAGGTTCACCTACTTTTGAATTAGCTGAAGATGAGATTGAATTTGGTGTTGGAATTCATGGCGAGCCAGGTGTAACTAAAGAAACCATTGTATCTGCAGATGAATTAGCTATCAAGATACTTGATAAAATTATTAATGACCTTCCTTATAACAACTATGATGAAGTGGCAGTATTAATTAATGGATTTGGGGGGACTCCTCTTCAAGAGTTATATATTTTGAATAATTCAGTTGCTAATATTTTAGAAAATAGAAAAATCAAAATATATAAAACATTTGTTGGGAATTTTATGACAGCACTTGATATGTCTGGTGCTTCAGTAACACTATTAAAATTAGATAAAGAATTAAAACACTTCTTAGATGCACCGGTTGTCACCCCTGTGCTACAAAATTAATGTTATAAATTATCACAAATTTGTGATTGAGAAAGGAGAAATTATGAATAAAATAGATGTTAATGGAATGTCTAGGATAATAAAAATTATGGGTGAAGTAATAATAGAAAAGGAAATTTTGTTTTGTGAATTAGATTCCAAAGCTGGAGATGGTGATTTTGGTATGTCAATTGCAAAAGGGTTTAAAGTTCTTTTAAAGAAATGGGAATATCTAAATAGAACTGATATTGGTGCATTATTAAAAGATTGTGGAATGATTATAATGGAAAATTGTGGGGGTGCTTCAGGTCCAATATGGGGAACTGCATTTAGAAGTTCAGGTAATTTTGTAAAAGGGAAAACAATAATTAATCTATTTGAATTTGCAGAAATGGTTCAGGCTGGAGTAGATGGAATTAAAAAAATTGGTGGAGCTGAACTTGGAGATAAAACTCTTCTTGATGCATTAATTCCTACTGCTTTATCTTTGAAAAAAAGTAGTATAGAAAAAAAATCTTTTGAAGAGGCTTTTAAAATAGGAGCTTTAGCTGCTGTAAATGGAGCCGATAAGACGAAAGAATACTCTGCAAAAAAAGGGCGTGCAAGTTATCTTGGTGAACGGAGCTTGAGTTATCCTGATGCTGGAGCTATGGCTCTAGGTATTATTTTTACAGAAATAGCTAATAAATTTTAATTTAGTTGTTATTGCAGAATTATATTTACATATTTTAGTAGCATAATGATCTAATCCAATATTTGGATTAGATTGTTATGTTTTGTTTAGCCCTGGAAAATATTAGTTGGGAAAGCTTATTTTAGAATAGTAATTCAAGAAGTAATTAGATTTTTGGAATAAGTTATATGTTAATTATTTATTGTGGTGTATAACGCCAGTTTTAGTTGCATTTCAAATTGTTTTGCAAAAATTTCCCATTCATTATTGCATAAAATTGAAGATAGTAGTGAATTTGAATCGATATTAATAAATCTAAGCTTATCAGTTTTTGTCATAGATTTAGCAAAATATATTAGTGTCTTTATAATTTTTAAAGAGTTATCTTTTGCAGATATTTGTAATATTTGGCCAGTATTAGGATTTAAAACAATAAAACCTATTTTTTTATTTTGTTTACATAGTACTTTAATTACTAAAGAATCAAAAATATTAGATACTGCAAAAAATGAATTTTGCCATGAGGGTTCAAAAGGTAAAGAAAGTTTTGATAAAATTAATTCAAATTCATTTAATGTTGGAGTAAGTAGTGAATATAAATTTGTATTATAATCTTCAATTGATTCTATAGATTTTTGATAGCATAACAAATCTTTAGTTTTAAAAAAACCTTTTGAACTATATAGGTTGTATGCTTTAACATTCTCATTTAGCACTTCAAGAATAAAAGAGTTAGCTTTATTATATATAGAATCATTTATTGCTGTTTTAAGTAGTTTCGTTCCTATATGACGTCCTCTGTATGAAGGAATAACTCCGGTTGCTCCATTGTAATAAATGGGAGCATTCCCCTTAACCTGCTTTCCACACAAAATAAATCCAACAAGTTCACCGTTATCATTAAAAGCTCCAAATGAAGAATTAAGTTCAACCCCTTTTTGGATATTTTCAAATTTAAACTGCTTTTCAGTTACCTTTATAGGTAATTGATAATCACTAAATGCCTTTAAGAAGGTAGTGTGGATATCAAAACATGGTGTATTTTTGAGTGAAGTTATAAGCATAAAACCTCCTTTTTTCTATTTTGATGAAACTGTATTGTTTTTATTTGAATAACTAAATTTAGGTAGTTATTTAAAAGCAAAAATTTAAAATAATATTAGTAATTATAGTCTAAATCTTAGAAGCTCAATTTGAAAGTAAAGTTAATTTCTAGAAAATAAGTAATTATATGACAAATTGATACTTTAGTGTTTTGAGTGATAAAACCTATCAATTAAGCAATATTAAAGATAATAAATAATATAATATTAATTATTACTGTGTGATTTATGACTATTTGGTTTTTTTGTATTGATTTTAATTAATTTAATTTTAGAATTATTTTTTTTACCTTTAGCTTTCCTTATTTTATTTTTTTGTTCAAGCATACTCTCTGCGTTAAAATTTAATAATTCCTCAAATTTGTTTATATATTGTACTGGAATTTGATTTAAAATTTCAAATGTTTTATCAAATCGGATTTTTTGTAATTTTGTAGTATATTCATTATAAACTTCTCTGCCTAAATCAGTAGTTTTAATAATTATTTCTTTTTTATTAGTATTTGTGCAATATTTTTCTAGTAATCCCTTATTTTCCATGTTTTTAACATTTTTCGAAAATGCACTCGGAGAAATTCCTAATCGCTTTGCATTTTCTGCCATTTTTAGATTTTTTTCTTCATTTTCTAAAACATATTCAAGGACTTGGATTTGAGCAAGAGAGCATTTTACTTTTGTATCATGGAACCCTTTTATATTATATACTTGAGCATACACATTTGTATATCGTATTAGGCTCTCGATTAAATTTCTATAATCACCCAGCCATTCTAATTTCATAAATCATTCCTTTAATTTGAAATTTTAAGCTTTTATTAAGATTCAAAATTTTCTATTTAATGTGAAATTGTTTGTATTAAATTATCATAACAGAGGAATGAATGCAAGGTATATTCCCTGTATTTTACGCCTATTCATCGTATTTGTATTGTATACATTATCCACAACATTATTAAAACTTATTAATTGGAATATTCACTACATATGAAATATATCTCTAAATTAGTTAGTCGTTGTTGGGAATTGTTTGTATTATGAAAAATATTAACTATCAAACATTAATTTTATAATAGAATTATAGTTAATTCATAAAATAGTTCTAAATATGTTTGATATTGATTTTATAATTCCATTACTTTCTATAATACACGGAAGAGGAGATTATAACCACATATTATATTTTGAGAAATTATAAAAATGTATTTAGCTATCTTTTTATTGACAAACCTTAAATTTATTATATGATGAAAGAAGACATTATTTTTATTGCCCAAGGAAATAAAAATAAAATGGTTATAATTATATTTAATCTATATAAAGTGTATTTATAAAATTAATTATATATAGTTTTTAATTTAAATACATGATTTATATAAAAAAGGGAGAGATTTATGGGGAAAAAGGGGTCTGTCTTTTTGGCGACTATTGTTGGCTTTGTTTTAGCGATTGTTGGGTTATCAATGTCGCAACTTATTAAAACAGATTTTGGAAATGTAAATATCACAGAGGTAGCTTTAATTTCTACTTCTGGATATAAACAATCTATGGAAGTGTATACTCCAAAAAATATTACTTTAGATAATCCAGGACCAGCTATTGTAATTCAACATGGTGGAAATAATAATAAAGAGGAAATGGAGCTTTATGCTATTGAATTATCAAGAAGGGGGTATGTAGTTATAACAAATGATATGTATAATATGGGAAATTCAGAAGTCTTGCCGGATTCTTTGTGGTTAAGTTCAGGAAGAGGATTATATGATGCCGTAAAATATGCAAGAACTTTACCTTTCGTTGATTCTAATAATATAAGCACTTTAGGCTATTCTAGAGGGGGGATTGCTTCTAGTGAATGTGTTAAGTTAGATCAAGAGAATCATTATATAAAAAATGTATTTATTATTCATGCTGATCCATACTATGCTAATGAAAATGGATACTTTAATTGGTATGGAGATCGTAATGTAGCTGTAGTAGCTGATCAATATGATGAATTCTTCTTTGTGTACAAAAATTTTGCAGGAGGCTATTCTAATGATGCAAATAAATATGCTTCAGTAAATGCAAGTTCTGTTAACTATATTGAAAGAGAAAGAGCTCAATCTTTTTTAAATTTTGGTCAAGATTCGATTAAAGAGAATTTGGAAAAAAGATTAGCAAATACTACATATTCAAAAGACTTCCCAACTGGAAGAACTGCTACTAGAACAATCTATGTTACTCCTGATACTCATATGACTGCTTGGTATTCAAGTGATGTTGTTGAAAGAGTTGTATCATTTTTCCAAGACTCTGTACCAACTAAAACAATAATTGCTAATGATGATTTTATATATCCTTTAGATAATTTTTTCTCTATCGTTGGTATGTTAGGATTATTAACATTAATGGTTTCTCTTGCGGTTCTTATTACCACTCAAATTAAGTTTTTTAAAGAAGCTGATATTATGAAACCTAAATTAAAAGAAGCTGGTGGAGCAAAAGGTGCTGTTTGGCTGTGGGGGTTAATGATTATAACTACAATTAGTATTTTTTTAATTATAAAAATTCTAAATAGTCAAGGGTTAAGCGCTTATCATGATAATATATTTCGTTCAGCGAATCCAATTTACCATGGATTAATTGGAATAATTGCGGGGACTTTTTCTCTTTATTTATCTTTAGGGTGGTATTTAATATATGGAAAGAAAAATAAATTTGATATATATACAACTGGTTTATTTATTAATAAAAAACAATTATGGAAAACTATTTTAATTGCTTTAATATCTATTTTTTCAATTTATTCTATTGTATTTATTGCTAACTATTTTTCAGGAACAAAGCTGTTATTTGCTTATTGGCATATAGTTCCATTTAGTGCTGTAAGAATACCTGGTATGCTAGCAGTATTGCCTTTGTTTATTATTTTCTATGTTGGAATTTCTGTTGTAGTAAATGTTTTTGATTACACAAAGGCATTGACAAGATATAAATTATTAAATCATATTCTTGTATCATTTTTGACTGCATTACCTCCATTAGTTGTAATTATATATTCATATGGGAAATATTATAAAACAGGTCAAAATCCAATGTTTGGAGGGTTAGCTTCCGCAGCAGTAGCTGTTTTACCGCTACCATTATTTATATTCTTTTCTGTTCTTATGATTAGAATTATTTATTCTGCTACAGGTAATATGTATTTGGGGGGCATTATTATTGGAATATTTGCTTCAATTATTGAATGGTCTGTTTGTGAAATTCGTATTCCTGAAATAGGTTCAAATTTACCATTTAGATTTGGAGTTTATTTGACTATATTTATTTGTGTTGCTCTTTTTGTTTTCTTTTATCTTTATTTATTTAAAAAGATAAAAAAAGATTAGCATGAATTTTTGTTTATGATTTTTTTCAGTATTGATTCAAAGTTGTAATTTGTTGATTTTAAATATTTAATAAAAATCTTTTTGTATAAATAGGGGAACTAGATATTATTAATTTTATAGTCAAAATAATATGTAAATTTACATAGCTTTGAATTGATGCTGTATTTAATAAGAATTTATTATTAGGAGGTATAATAAAAATGCAAAAAATAAAAAATAAATTTATTTTAATTATATCTATTGTACTATGTTTAATTAGTATGATTGGGGCTTCAATTATTCAAACTTCTTTTGGGAAAGTATCAGTCAAAGAATTGACATGGGAAACCAGTTCTGGACACTCAATGTCCGCACTATTATTTAAACCTAAAACTGCAACAAATGAAAATAAAGCACCAGCAATTGTTGTTAGTCATGGTTGGTATAATAATAAAGAAATGCAAGACCTAAATTATGTAGAATTGTCACGTAGAGGGTTTGTCGTTTTGTCAATTGATATGTATGGACATGGAGATTCTGATGCTGTAAAAGCTTCTGAATGGAGAAAAAATGGTACAGGATTATATGATGGAGTAAAATTATTAGCAAATTTACCTTATGTTGATTCCAGTAATATAGGTGTAACTGGTCATTCCAACGGTGCCAGAGCTAGCAACTGGGCGGTTTTAGACGATGAGGCAAGTGGAAATCACTTAATCAAATCAGTTCTATTAGTGTCTAACGATGGAATGTATACTTCTAATGAAAATGAACCTCTATTTTGGTCTATGCAACCACCAACTGAGAATAGAAGTTATGTTAATAGATATGGTGATAGAAGCGTTGGAATTGTGGCCGATCAATATGATGAGTTTTTCTTTCGCCATTTAAATGAAGATGGGACAGTCGTTCCACCTCGAGATTATATTGGAACAAGTGCGGCACAATCTTTCCTAAATTTTGGAAATAATCCAGATGCAATTTTGCGTAATAGTGGGACTTTTTATAGTAAGAATATTGGTGGAGAAGAGTCTATAAGAGTAATATATACTCCGTCAATTCCACATGCTTGGAGTGCTTTTTCTCCTACGGTTGTAAAAGATACTATCAATTTTTTTGACAAGACTTTAGGTTCTCCTAATTTTATAAAATCTTCAAATCAAATATGGATAATAAAAGTATTTTTTAATGCAATTGGATTAATTGGATTTATGATGTTTATTATTTCATTTACGAAAGAATTGATAAAAATCCCATATTTTAGTGTTTTAAAATCTAATGATAATGTTGTAATTCGGAAGCCTCTTAAAGGGAAAAGTAAAAATTGGTTTTGGATTTCTCTATTTGTTATAGCTTTTATATCTTTCTGGTCTTATTTTCACATACAAGGATGGCAAGAACAACTTGGTATAAAACAACCAACTTGGTTACCACAACCTTCAACTTGGTTTATAGGGTCATGGTCAGCCTTTATGGGGCTAATAATTATAGTTTCGTTAATTCTTTTCTATTATTTAATTGGTAAATATGAAGGTATGGATTTAAAGGAACGTGGAATTTTATTAAGTAAAGACCAATGGGTTAAAACTGTCATATTATCAATAATTGTAGTATTTACTTCTTTTATGATAGTATTTATATCCGATTATTTTTTTAAAACGGATTTTAGATTATGGTTGTTATATATTAAAGCTTTTGATTCAAATAAAATATGGATAGCTTTAAAATATTTACCATTATTTTTATTATTTTATGTTCCAAACTCAATTGCAATTAATCTTTTTAATTATAATGGTAAAAAAGAATGGGCAAATACGGCAATCCTTGCTTTGTTTAATGGATTAAGTGTTATTCTTGTAGTAATTATAAATTATTTAATTTTCTTTACAACGGGAGAACAATCTATGTTAGGAGGTGTAAGTATATTAGGGATTTGGGCAATTCCTGTTTCTTTTATTTTGCCTTTAGCTGCAATTGGAAGTCGTAAGATTTATAGGGTTACAAAAAATCCTTATCTACCTTCAATAATTATATCATTGATTATAGCATTAATGAGTTCTTCAAATTCTTTAACAATAATATAATTAAAATTAAATGATAGTTTAAATTTATGTTATATAAATAACTTATCTGTTTTTTTTCTAAAATATTGGGTGGTGAGTAATTGCCACTCAGTTATTAATCAATAAATTAAAGTATCTTTGAAAAAACTTTAGTTTGTTTTAAATTGTTCTTCTGAGCTAGTAAAACAGATATTATATAGAATTTACGCATAACTTACTATTTCTCAATTATCAACCTAAACGTAATCTTTATGTTGTAGAAAATTAAAAGGAGATTATAATTTGGCTTCAAAATATATATGCAATTGATTTGTGTTTTGATATGATACGTACTATGTCATATATTGCTGGTGAAAATTTTTCTGAAACAATGCAGCAGGCTTTTAGTTATTTATATAATTATGCAATAATTGTAGAATCTTTTGATCAAGATCTTAATTTTTATGATAATTATTTATCAAAAATAAAGGAATTAGAAGATTTAATCTATAATTATTTAAATGAAGAGACTCATGAAAATTGGATGGTAATAAAATATAATGCTGATTTTACATCTATATTAAAGTTTCTTAAAAATGAAAAAACTAAACTTCAAAAGATTTATAAAAGTGATAATGATGCTGTTTATTTTATTCTAAAGGCAAAACTTGATGATATGTAATAATGAAG
This sequence comes from Pleomorphochaeta caudata, assembly GCF_055395745.1. Taxonomy (NCBI): domain Bacteria; kingdom Pseudomonadati; phylum Spirochaetota; class Spirochaetia; order Spirochaetales; family Sphaerochaetaceae; genus Pleomorphochaeta; species Pleomorphochaeta caudata. The sequence goes on along the minus strand of NZ_AP042458.1, from coordinate 3,171,803 downwards.
TTAAAATATTAATTGATGAACTAATAAGTAACCTGAAAAAAAATAGAAATATTGAAGAAATTAGATTATTTGGAAGTCAATGTAACAATTATAATCCAAAATCAGATATTGATGTTCTTATAATTTTAAAGAATGAGAAAAAAGGTGAAATTTTATATAAAAGTATTTCACAATTGATTGATAAATATAAAATTTTAATCCACCCTGTTATTTTTACAAAAAAAGAATTTGAATTTAGGAAGAATATGCCTTCTTTTGATGAATATTTTTTTACACAATCCCGTATCCTTTATAAACGAAATCAAAATACACTTTTCGAAAATATATTTAATTTTTTTCATTATAAGAAATTTAATAAATAGGATTTTTATACACCCTAGAGCTACTTAAACGTGTAATTGTATTAGAATTGTTGTACCAAGGCATTAAACTACATTTCAAAATACAAGTTAAAAAAGATATTAATTCTTTATCTACAAAGAGTTAGTGTCTTAATTTTTTTTAAATGTCAAAATCAAAAAATGCCCAATTAAACTATCGTGTAATTATATACAAAGGTTCACCCACTTTTATTGATAACGTGTATAGTTTAGGTATAACGTGTATTGTTTAAATTTGATAGCTTTTAATTTTTAAATAAACTTTTTATTTCTTAAATCTAATTCTTTTATTTTTTATTTATTATAACCTTTTTTTGTGTTAAACTTGATAACATTGATACTAGGAGACAAACAAAAATGAGCAACAATAATAAGCAACAAGAAAGAGCAGAACTTCATAAGACTATATGGGGAATAGCTAATGATCTTAGAGGTAGTATTGATGGATGGGATTTTAAACAATATGTACTAGGCATGTTATTCTATAGATATATATCTGAAAATCTAACTAATTATATAAATAAAGATGAAAGAGAATATGGTAATTTAGATTTTGATTATAAAGAATTAAGTGATGAAGAAGCTGAAACAATTAGAGATGATATTGTAAAAACTAAAGGTTTCTTTATATTACCTAGTGAATTATTTGTTAATATTAAAAAGAATGCTAAAAATGATGATAACTTAAATGAAACCTTACAAAAAGTATTTATCAATATAGAAAACTCAACTAAAGGCTCTGATAGTGAAAGTGACTTTAAAGGCTTATTTGATGATTTAGATGTTAATAGTAAGAAACTTGGTGATACTGTTATTAAGAGAAATGAAAAACTTGTTAAATTGCTTAATGGAATAGATTCCATGAAAGCAGGGGACTATCAAGATAATAGTATTGATGCTTTTGGTGATGCTTATGAATATCTTATGGGTATGTATGCTTCTAATGCTGGAAAAAGTGGAGGTGAGTATTATACTCCACAAGAAGTATCAGAGTTATTAACTAAAATTACTCTTGTTGGAAAAACTGAAGTAAATAAAGTATATGATCCAGCATGTGGTTCAGGATCTCTTTTATTAAACTTTGCTAAAATACTTGGAAAAGAAAAAGTAAGAAAAGGATTCTTTGGACAAGAAATTAATCCAACAACATATAACCTTTGTAGAATTAATATGTTTCTTCATGATATTGATTATGATAAATTCGATATCGCTTGTGATGATACTTTAACTACTCCTCACCATTGGGATGAAGAACCTTTTGAGGCTATAGTATCAAATCCACCTTATTCTATTAATTGGGAAGGTGATGATAATCCAATATTAATAAATGATGCTAGGTTCTCTCCAGCTGGTGTATTAGCTCCAAAGTCAAAAGCAGACCTTGCTTTTATAATGCATAGTTTATCTTGGTTGGCTACAAATGGAACAGCTGCTATAGTATGTTTCCCTGGTATTCTATATAGAGGTGGCGCAGAACAGAAGATTAGAAAATATTTAATTGATAATAACTTTGTTGATTGTATTATCCAGTTACCAACAAACCTATTCTTTGGAACAAGTATAGCTACTTGTATAATGGTTCTTAAGAAATCAAAGAAAGATAATAAGACATTATTTATTGATGCATCTAATGAATTTTCTAAAGCTACCAACAATAATAAATTAGAAGAAATTAATATTGAAAATATTCTTAAATATTTTCAAGACAGAGAAAACAAAGATTATATCTCTCAATTAGTAGACAATGAAGAAATTGCAAAACAAGATTATACCTTATCAGTATCATCCTATGTAGAAAAAGAAGATACTAGAGAAAAAGTAGATATCACAGAACTAAACAAAGAAATTAAGAGAATAGTTGCTCATGAAGCAGAACTTAGAGATTCTATTGATTCTATAGTTGCTGAAATAGAAGGAGACTTCTAATGAGTAAGCTAGATGAATTGATTAATGAGTTATGTCCTGATGGGGTGGAATATCTTACCTTGGGTGAAATATGCAGTATTGAAAATATTGGCGTTGATAAAAAAATAATTGATAATCAGCAAAAAGTTATGTTATTGAATTATATGGATGTTTATAAAAATCAATATATCAATAAAAGTATATTGTCAATGGAAGTAACTGCTCCAAATTATAAAATAGAAAAATGTAATCTTTCTATAGGAGATATTTTTGTTACTCCAACTTCGGAAACAATTGATGATATTGGACATGCCGCAGTTATTACAGAAGATATTCCTAATGCTGTATACAGTTATCATATAATGAGAATACGCTTATTTAAATTTAATATAATTACTTCTTATTTTTTAAGATATTTGTTTGAAACACAATTAATCCAAAAGCAAATTGTTAAATTAGCTACTGGATTAACTCGGTTCGGTATTACAAAAAATAAATGGAATAAAATTAAAATTCCCATGCCCCCTCTTCCAATCCAAGAAGAAATAGTTCGTATATTAGACACCTTCACAGAGCTAACAGCAGAGCTAACAGCAGAGCTAACAGCCCGCAAAAAACAATATGAATATTATCGTGATAAGTTATTAACTTTTGATGATAGTGTGAAATGGAAAGAGTTAGGGACTCTTTTAGTTAGAACAAAAGGGACAAAAATAACTGCACAAAAAATGAAGCAATTGCATAAAGAAAAAGGGGAAGTTCGTATTTTTGCAGGTGGAAAAACTATTGTAGATGTTAATTTTAATGATATACCTTCAAAAGATATTAATTATGCCACTTCTATTATAGTTAAATCTAGGGGTATTATTGACTTTGAATATTATACAAAACCTTTTAGCCATAAAAATGAATTTTGGTCATATCATTGCGAAAATAAGAAAATAAATTTAAAATTCGTTTATTATTATCTCATTAAAAATAAAAAACATTTTCAACATATTGCAAATAATATGCAAATGCCACAAATATCAACGCCAATAACAGAGAAATTTAAAATCCCAGTCCCCCCTCTAGCAGAACAAGAGAGAATAGTAAAAATACTAGATAAGTTCGATACTTTAACAAATGATATTTCTAAAGGATTACCCGCAGAAATAGAAGCAAGACAAAAACAATATGAATATTATAGAGATAAGTTACTCACCTTTAAGGAGAAAAAAGCATGAGGGGCTATAATCAAATAATCAACACAGATGATTTTACAGTAGTATCTGAATATGTATCAGATAAGAGAAAATCCGATAATTATCAAAGTGAAGCTGCTCTTGAAAAAGCATTTATTAAAATGCTTGAAGAGCAAGGCTATGATTATTTGAATATAACAAAAGAAGAACAATTAATAATAAACTTAAGAAAACAACTAGAGTTATTAAATAAGTATACCTTTAGTGATAAAGAATGGAATAACTTCTTTAATGAATGCCTTGCTAATAAAAAAGATGATATAGAAGATAAAACAAAGAAAATTCAAACTGATTATATCCAACTTCTTCAAAAAGATGATGGCTTAACTAAAAATATAAAGATTATAGATACTGAAAATATCCATAATAATAGATTACAAGTTATTAACCAGTATGAAGAAGAAAATGGAAATCATAAAACTAGATATGATGTAACAATACTAGTTAATGGATTACCACTAGTACATGTAGAGTTAAAAAGACGTGGAGTTGCAATAAAAGAAGCCTTTAATCAAATAGATAGATACCAAAGAGATAGCTTTTGGGCATCTTCAGGTTTATTCCAATATGTTCAAATATTTGTAATATCAAATGGAACTCATACTAAATATTATTCTAATACTACAAGATTTAGCCATATAAAAGAAAATAATAGTAGAAGTAAAAATACAAAGAATAAAACAAGCAATAGCTTTGAATTTACTTCCTATTGGGCAGATAGTAAAAATCATATAATAAGTGATCTAGTTGATTTCACTAAAACCTTTTTATCAAAACATACAATACTTAATATTTTAACTAAGTTCTGTGTATTTACAACAGAGAACCTATTATTGGTTATGAGACCCTATCAAATATGTGCAACAGAGCAAATCTTAAATAAAATAGAAATAGCAACAAACTATAAAAAGATGGGAAGTATAGATGCAGGTGGTTATATCTGGCATACCACAGGTTCTGGTAAAACCCTTACTTCTTTTAAAACAGCACAATTAGCCATGAAATTAGATTATATTGATAAAGTACTTTTTGTAGTTGATAGAAAAGACTTAGATTATCAAACAATGAAAGAGTATGATAAGTTTGAAAAAGGCTGTGCTAATAGTAATAATTCAACAAAAGTATTAACAGAACAATTAAGTAATCCTAATGCTAAAATTATTATTACAACAATTCAAAAATTAGATAACTTTATAAAACAAAATAAGAAACATGAAGTTTATAAAAAACATGTAGTTATGATATTTGATGAATGTCATAGAAGCCAGTTTGGTGATATGCATACATCAATTACTAAAAACTTTAAGAAATATCATATCTTTGGTTTTACAGGAACTCCAATCTTTGTAAAGAATGCACCAACTGGTAATAAAACACTAATTAAAACAACACCACAAGCCTTTGGAACAAAATTACATACTTATACAATAGTTAATGCTATAAACGATGAAAACGTATTACCCTTTAGAATTGACTATATAAACACCATTAAAGAAAAAGATGATATTAATGATAGTGATGTTGAATCAATAAATAGAGAAGCAGCATTAGAAAATCCAAAGAGAGTCTCATTAATAGTTGATTATATAATTAATCATTTTGACCAAAAAACTAAAAGAGCTAGTTATTATAAACTAAAAGATAAAAGAGTATTTGGCTTTAATTCAATTCTAACAGTATCTTCAATCCCAATGGCAATGAGATATTATGAAGAATTTAAGAAACAAACAAAAGAAAAAAATAAACCATTAAAGTTTTGTACAATCTTTAGCTATAGTGCAAATGAAGAAGAATCAGCAAATAATCTGTTACCTGATGAAGATCTAGATGCTTCCTCCCTTGATAAAACATCAAGAGATTTTTTAGATTATGCAATAGATGATTATAATAAAACATTTAAAACAAACTACAGTACTGATTCAAATAAATTCCAAAACTATTATAAAGATGTATCAAAAAGAGTAAAAGAAAAAGATATAGATTTACTAATAGTAGTTAATATGTTTTTAACAGGATTTGATGCAACTACCCTTAATACACTATGGGTAGATAAGAATCTAAAACAGCATGGATTAATACAAGCTTTCTCTAGAACAAATAGAATTTTAAATTCAGTTAAAACATATGGTAATATAGTTTGCTTTAGAAATCTACAAGATGCTACAAGAGATGCAATTGCATTATTTGGAGATGGTGATGCTGAAAGCATAGTTCTTCTTAGAAGTTTTAATGATTATCTAAATGGATATGATAAAGATGGAAAACATATCTTTGGTTATATTGAATTAGTAGAACAATTAAAGAATAAATTCCCAATTGAAGAAGAAATAATTGGAGAAACAAAACAAAAAGAATTTGTCTCTCTATTTGGTACATTATTGAAACTTAGAAATATATTAACATCATTTGATGAATTTAATGGCCCAGAGATAATATCAGATAGATTACTTCAAGATTATCAAAGTAATTATATAGATATATATGAAAAGTTTAAAAAAGAGAAAAAAGCTGAAAAAGCAGATATCAATGATGATATAGTATTTGAACTAGAACTTGTAAAACAAGAAGAGATAAACATTGATTATATATTAAGACTTGTAAAAGAATATCATGATTCAAATTGTAAGAACTCTGAAATCTTAGTAGATATCCAAAAAGCTATTAAATCAAGTATAGAACTTAGAAGTAAAAAAGAACTAATAGAAAGCTTTATAGCATCAATTAATGCAACAGGTGATAAAAAAGATATCTATGATCTAGGTTGGGATGAATATGCTAAAAGTGTTAAAGAGCAAGAAGTTGAATATATAATTAATAAAGAGAAATTAAAGCCTAAAGAAACAGTTAAATTTGTTGATAATGCACTAAGAGATGGATATTTAAAAACAACAGGAACAGATATTGATAAGCTACTCCCACCAATGTCTAGATTCTCAAAAGGTCCAAATAATAGACTTCAAAAGAAGACAACAGTAATAGAAGAGTTAAAGCAGTTAATTGATAAATTTAAAGGGTTGAATTGTTTTGAGTAAAAATAATCTAACAAATAAATTTTTAATAAGGCGTGTTAAAAAGAAGTAAAATTGTAAGTGGAGATAAAATGAGAATCAATAATGAAAAAACAAAAATAAAAGATTATGATAAACCGGATAATAATATATCAAAAATTATCGATCAGATGAATGATTTATATAAAAATCCGAATTATAACAAGATTTTATTAGAAGTTCAAAAAACGCATAATCAATTAGAGAAAGCTAATTTAATTCCTAAATCTCTTAGAGATCAATTAATGGAATTAAGTACTACTGTTTTTTCAGTTATGGAAAAGAACAGATTTGATGACTTAAATTTTATTTCAAAAGAAATATATAATAAATCTACTATTCCATTAATTACTGATAAGTTAAATTATGATATCTGCAAAGATATTAGCTTATATACTGCAAATATTTCTGAAACTGTAGCAAAATTAAATGATTTACCTAGTTTAAAAATTCCAGAATTTCTACGAATTCCGGATTCAAAAATAAAAGAATTATATTATGATGAATCTTTAGTAAATAAAGTAACTTATGATACTGATTATAGTAATGAATCAGTAGTAAGGATACTTGATACTTCTGGTAATGAGAGAAAATTAGAAGAACAAAAAGATTATAAAACTTTAAGAAGTTTTTTACCTAAAATTACTAATGAGGATTGTTCTAATTTTTTTGAATTTTTAGTTAACTTCCCAATGTTAGGTGTTAAACATAAAGTAGGTGAAATGATATTTAGTGAATTAGAAACTAACTATGAAAAATATTGTATTACAATTGAATCCGATACAACATTTTATAGGTGTAGAACTGTAGAAAAATCTTGTTTTAAATTACTCCCTCAAGAAATGTTTAATCCTCCTTTTGATAAAACTAATGAAAATAGATTTAGTAATAAAGGTGTAAACCATTTATACCTAACTAGTTCAAGTAAAATTGCTAAAGCTGAGATTGGTTATACAATGGGAAAGGTAAAAAATATTAATACAATTCAAATAAAAAATAATGATAGTTTTAATTTAATAAATTTAGATAAAGATATGGGTGCCACTTTTGCTTATTGTTTATTCCCTTGTTCTGACTTTACTATTGGAACCCATGCATATTTGATTCCTAATTTTATTTCACAGTGTTTATATTTTATAAAAAAACACGATAGAAGAAATATCGATGGAATTAGATACCCAAGTGTAAAGGGTGATGGTAAAGAATATTGTTATGTTCTTTTTAATAAACATTATGATGATTTTAATAACTGTAAATTTGTCAAATAACAGAAAACGGATTTAATTTGATAAATCTAGAATGATAAAATTAGCTTATTTTATTGCATTAATTCTTATTCACTTATTGTAAATGTGTTAATAATTTTTTTTGGAATTATGAATAAAAGAAGGTTGTAAATAATAATATGAATAAAAATGAAAATCATAAACTTTTTTATAAGTACTCTTTAAAATATCTTTATGATATATTGCCTAAAGATATTGAAAGAGAAGATTTAGAAAAATACTTTGTGGGTGATAAAAAAGATTTTAGTTGTCTTGAAGATATTTTTGAACAATTAATCAATTCAGCTCAAAATTATCAAAGAATGCCTAATGTTATTAAATTTGAACAGAAGAGAGATTTCTTTAAAAAACTATTATTTGATTTTAATTTTAGAAAAATTTCAGAATCTACTTTTGATGACATTTATGAAACTTTTAAAGAAAATTTTGAAATAAAAAACTCAGAAAAGAAAAATAATTGTTGGCACAAATGGACTAAATCAATAATTGATTCATCAAAGTTTATTAATGACTTTTCTGATTTAGATGATTTCTTAAAATTTATAAGTATGTTTAAATATAATCTTCAAACTAAAATAGCTTTACCTCTTCTAATTTCAAAGAAAATAAGTGGAATTGGTTTTGCACTAGCTTGTGATTTTTTAAAAGAGCTAGGATTTACAGATTACTCAAAACCAGATGTTCATATTGTAGAAGTTCTTACTTCATTACAATTTTCTGAAAAAGATGACATTCAAATATTTGAAGAAATTGTGAGAATATCTAATGATTGTAAAGAAATAGATAATACAATGACTCCATACAAAGTTGATAAAATAATATGGTTAATTTGCTCAGGTAAATTTTACTTAGATGATTTAACTATAAAACCTCATAAACAAGAATATATCGATTTCTTAAAACAAAAATTAAACTAATATTGTTAAATATCCATCTAGGGAGGGGTACGCTTTTTTGATGATAGATAGAAGGAGGAACAACTCTTTCTACTATTATTTACTGAGGTCTTGTTGAAAGAGATTTTAGTACCCCCAATTGGAAATAGTTTTATAGTTAGTTATGCTAATTGTGTATAGTTAATAAATCAAAACTTTTAAGAGGGGTACGCTTTCTCGGTAATAAATAGAGGGCTAAAGTAATTTTGTCCTTAAATTATTAACCAAGGAGTGTGTTATGCGTAATTTACCCATAGCCTACGGTAATAGTTGTTTTGCAAAGAAATGGTCTAATGAGACTATTAGTTTTGAAGAACTTTGTAAAAAATTAAAAACAACTATTAGAACAACTGAAACTCAAGAAGAGTATCCAAATCTACCTAAAAGAGAAAAAGATATAATAAAAAATAAAGGTGGATTTGTTGGTGGATTATTAAAAGATAATAGAAGGAAAAGAGAAAACATAGTTAGTAGATCTATGCTAGCTCTTGATGTAGATAATGCATCAGTTGAGTTAATATCTAACTTTGAAAATCTTTGTGAGTATAGAGCTGCACTTTATACAACCCACTCACATCACCCTATATCACCTAGATGTAGAATAATTATACCATTAACCCGAGATGTGACTCCTGACGAGTATATAGCCATTTCTAGATACTATACACGGAAGTTAGGAATAGATATGTTTGATGAATGTTCCTATAGACCTCATCAATTAATGTATTGGCCAACAACTCCATCTAATGGGGAATTCATATTTAAAGAAGTTAATAAGGAATGGTTAAATCCTGATTTGTTTTTAGCTTCTTATCCTAATTGGAGAGATTGTACTCTTCTTCCAACTTCTAGTAGAGAAAGCTCTGTTTATAAACCATCAAGTAAAAAGCAAGAAGATCCGTTAGAGAAGAAAGGAATAGTGGGAGCTTTTTGTAGAGCCTATGGAATTGAAGAAGCAATAGCTAAGTTTATTCCGGAGGTTTATGAACCTTCAATTGTAGAAGGTAGATATGATTATATTCCAGCTGATTCCAGTGCTGGTGTTATTATTTATGATAATAAGTTTTCCTTCTCTCATCATGCAAGTGATTCAGCTTGTAATAAACTATTAAATGCATTTGATTTAATTAGAATTCATAAATTTGGACATTTAGACAATGATATTGATAATTTAAATACAAAAAGTCCTTCTTTTGTTGAAATGAATAGCTTTGCAATTAATGATGAAAAAGTTAAAAAAATAATTACAAAAGAAAAAATAGAAGATGCGGGCCTTGAATTTGATGATAGCGATGATTGGTATAAAAATCTTGAAATAAATAAAAGTGGTAAAATTTTAGAAACCTTAGATAATTTTGTTTTAATATTGAGAAATGATAAAAAACTAATAAATATTAAATTTAATATTTTGAGTAATTCAATTGAGGTCGTAGGGAATGTACCCTGGGAGCAGAAAAAAACTGGTTGGAGTGACACTCACTTTTCTCATCTCAAAGTATATCTATCAAAAGTCTATAATATTTATTCACCAATTAAACTAAAAGATGCATTAATCGCAGTAGCAGATGAAAGGGCTTTTCATCCAGTTAAAAATTATTTTGTTAACTTACCCAAGTGGGATGGCATTGAGAGAATAGAAACTTTATTTATCGATTATCTTGGAGCGGATGATTCACTTTATACAAGAGCCGTAGCAAAGAAAACCTTAATAGCTGCAGTTGCAAGAGTTTTTGAACCAGGAATTAAATTTGATAGTGTTCCAATTTTAAATGGACCACAGGGGATTGGTAAATCAACGTTATTTGCAAAACTAGGTGGTAAGTGGTTTTCAGATAGTTTAACGCTAACTGATATGAAAGATAAATCTGGACCTGAGAAATTACAAGGATATTGGATTTTAGAACTCGGTGAATTAGCTGGTATGAGAAAAGTTGATATTGAAAGTGTTAAATCTTTTATTTCCCGTAATGATGATAAGTATCGACCAAGCTATGGCGTTAATGTAGAAAGCCATCTTAGACAATGTATTATTGTTGGAACTACTAATGCACAAGATGGCTTTTTAAGAGATATAACAGGAAATAGAAGATTTTGGCCTATAACAGTAACAGGAGATTGCATAAAGAAACCCTGGCATTTAAACAATGATATTATTGCACAAATTTGGGCAGAAGCTCTTATCTTTTATTTTATTGGAGAGAATTTATTTCTTGAAGGTGAAGTTGCTACTCTTGCTCAGTCTTATCAAGGTGATGCAATGGAAACTGATGAAAGAGAAGGTTTGATAAGAGCTTATCTTGATACACCAATTCCTGATAAATGGGATGAGTTTGATATTGGACAAAGAAGAGATTATTTAGCTGGTTTTAACAATGGGGGAGGCGTTCTTCGTGATAAAGTATGCAATCTTGAAATATGGAGTGAATGTTTAGGTAAAAAACCTTCAGATTTGAGAATGTCTGATTCCTATGCAATCGCAAGTATTATGAAAAAGATTGAGGGCTGGGAAAAAAGTGGTAGAACTAATTTTCCTATCTATGGTCGTCAAAGATTCTATAAAAGACTTCAACCTGCAAAATGTTAGAAAAAGATATTGAAAAACAATTAGTTAATGAAACTAAAAGAATGAGAGGTCAAGCTCTTAAGTTTACTAGTCCTGGCTTTGTTGGTGTGCCTGATAGATTGGTGCTTCTTCCAGGGGGTAAATTAGCCTTCGTTGAAGTTAAAAGAGAAGGTGAAAAACCAAGACCAATTCAAATCTCAAGACATAAATTATTAAGAAAATTAGGGTTTAAGGTTTATGTTCTTGATTCAAAAAAACAAATTAAGGAAATATTAAATGAAATATATACCTCATAAATATCAAGCTTATGCTATAGATTTTATAGAGCAAAATAACATTGCAGCTGTTCTACTTGAAATGGGTTTAGGCAAAACTGTGATTACTCTTACAGCCATAGATAATTTACTTTTTGATTATTTTTTAGTTCATAAAGTATTAATAATTGCTCCATTACGAGTAGCTAGAGATACCTGGCCAGCTGAAATAATAAAATGGGATCATATAAATGAAATATCCTATTCTATTGTTGTTGGAACTTTGGATGAAAGGCTTAATGCTTTAAATAAAAAAGCTGATTTGTATATAATAAATCGAGAAAATGTCAAATGGTTAATTAATGAAATAAAGTTTGATTATGACATGGTTGTAATTGATGAATTATCATCTTTTAAAAACCATCAAGCTAAAAGATTTAAGTCTCTAATGAAAGTAAGACCAAAAGTTGATAGGATTGTTGGTCTTACTGGAACTCCTGCTAGTAATGGTTTAATGGACCTGTGGGCTCAATTTAAATTATTAGATATGGGAAAGAGACTAGGCAAGTTTATAACTGCTTTTAGAAATGAGTATTTTGTACCTGATAAGAGGAATGGTCAAATAATATATAGTTATTCACTCAGAGAAGGGGCAGAAGAAAGAATCTATAAAGCAATTGATGATATTACAATATCAATGAAAGCTGAAGATTATCTAACAATGCCTGATTTAATTAATACAACCTTTCAAGTACATTTGAATTCTCAAGAAACAAAAATCTATAAAGATATGAAAAAGAAGTTATTGCTTGAGTTAAAAGATGTTGAAATAACTGCTGCTAATGCTGCAAGCCTTAGTGGTAAATTATCACAAATGGCAAGTGGTGCTATTTATGATGATGAAAAGAATATAATTAGTATTCATGATAGAAAACTTGATGCACTTGAAGATATTATAGAAGCAGCTAATGGGAATCCGATTTTAGTAGCATATTGGTTTCAACATGATCTAGAGAGAATAATATATAGATTATCTAAGCTTAAATTAAACTATTCAACTATTTATAAAGCAGAAGATATTGAAAAATGGAATAAAGGTGAGTTGCAAATTGGACTCATTCACCCAGCTTCAGCAGGTCATGGATTGAACCTTCAATTTGGTGGCTATAACCTAGTTTGGTTTTCTATTCCCTGGAGTTTAGAACTATATCAACAAACTAATGCAAGGCTGTATAGGCAAGGTCAAAAATCAAATATTGTAGTTATTCAACATATTGTTACCAAGGAAACAATAGATGAGAAGATATTAACTGCGCTGTCAAGTAAAGAGAAAGTTCAATCAGCACTAATTGATGCTGTAAAAGCTGATATAAAAGGAGTTCTAAATGAGAGCATATAGACTCCTTGTGGCAGCAATTACAGTTAGAGCTGTAGAGGATTATAAAAGGGCTTTAAGGCAGCTGGATAGCAATCCAGCTTATGAAGATGCAATTAAAACAAAGAAGGAGATAGAGGCCTTTTTTGAGAGTGATTGGTTTAAATTTTTATGTGAAATTAACGATGTAAGTAGAATATTAAAAAAGGAGAACATACTAAATGACAAATAAAGAATTTTTATCTAGAGCTTTTTATTTAGAGAGACAAATTAAATCAAAAGAAAATCAATTACAGTATTTAAGGGCTCATGCAATATATGTAACTCCATCCATTTCAGATATGCCTAATTGCAGTGCTACTGAGAAATCAAGAATGGAAAAAACTTTATTAAAGATAATGGAATTAGAAGATTATATAAATAAAGAGATAATAAAGCTTATAGGTTTAAAAAAAGAAATTGAGAGTGCTATTAAAGCTATTAATAATATTTCCTGTGAGACAATATTAGAGATGCGATATCTTGAATATTTGAGTTGGCAAGAAATAGCAATAAGACTTAATGTATCTCAAGATCATGTGTATTATTTACATAGAAAAGCTATTAGGTTGGTTAAAATATAATAAATATTCTAGTAGACAACTAATATTGAAATTAGTATACTTAAAAAAAATATTAAAGGAGTATAATAGTTTATGAAGAAAAAAAGTATACTACTACTATTATTAGTATTACTATTATGGGATATTGCTTGTTTTGCTTCAAGTAATGAAAAAGGTGATATGTATTATAAATATGGCTTAAATGAAAAAGCTAAAGAAGAATATATAGAAATTATATTTGAGTCTAATGAAAGTTTAAAACCTGAGGCTTATTATAAATTAGGAAATATTGCTTTTGAAGAAAATAAAATTGAAATAGCAATTGAAACTTGGAGTGCCCTACTTAAAAACTATCCAAATTCTAATTATTCAAAAATTGTAAAAGATAAATTGGAAATTTTAAAAGAAGTTGTAGGAAAAACTACTAAAGGTGTAGTAGATAATGCTGAAGCTGCAATATATTTAAAAAATGGAGATTTTTGGTCAGATGGTAAATCAGATACTTTTCATATTGATTCTAGTTGGATTGATAACGTAGATGCCTCTATTACTTGGTATGATCTTGTAATAACTAAATTCCCAAAAACTGTTGCTGCTGAAGAGGCTTATATTTCAAAATTAAAAACATTGTTGGGTTGGACAGAATCTGGAAGATATGGTTCATCTTATGGCCTTGAGAAAAATTTTGAGAAATATATTCCTTTGGTTTTATCAACATTTTATTCTTTTGAAAAAGAATTTCCAAATTCATCTACTTTACAAGCTTTTAGGTTTCAGATAGCTCAATCTTATTGGAAAGATAAGCAATGGGATAATACTAGAAAGTGGTTGAATATTATTATAAAAGAAGCCGGAGATAAAGATTTATTTTATAAAGATTTGGCTGAAAGAAGATTGCAAAAAGTAGAATATTAACCACAATAAATAAAAAAAATTATAGCTATCTATTTTAGGGCTATAATTTTTTTATTTAACATATTTATTAAGGAAAATTAAACGGTAGAAATCTTTTTTGATTCTATGTTTTTCTTATGGCCAAATATCAACATCAGCTCCGGAGCCATCTTTTAAATATAATATCTCTCCAGTGTCGTTAATTCCAAAGCCTAGAGTTGAATGATTTAGAAATAAAGTTTCTCCGGCTTTGATAATTGTACCATTGCTAAAATTATGTGATGTTGGGTTGTTTTTATTACCTAAAGTCCAATCACTTATATCAATATCAACTGAATCATAATTCTTGAGTGTTACTGACTCATTTTCAGTTGGGTTTTTTACAACACTATATATTCTAATATCACCTGTTGTAGGATAGCCTGATGAACCTCCTGTTGCAGTAAATCCTGTGGTTTTAATCCAGTTACCAGATAAATCATCATCGCCTAGGTTTGTGATAAATTTAGCTGATATAGGCCTATGGTCTGACACTTCTAGGCTTGCTTGCTCATCATCATTAGAAAATAACAATTCATCAAATTTGTACATTTCATAAAAAGAATTATACTCTCTGCTCCAAGTACCAGAGTTAATCCAAAAATTATCGTAGCTACTAGTATCAGTTATTGTTGTTTTTAATGTAGGTTGTATTAGATTGTGGTAGGTTCCCATATCCCAGCTATAATCATCTGCTGGCATGTTAAAGTCCCCTAGTAATATAATATCAGACTCACCACCATTTGCTGCATCTACTAAAGCAATTATATCATCCATCTTCATTATTTCTGCTCTTCTGTCAGTTATACTATCCCCATAAATAGAGTGAATAGTTGCTAATGTAAAATCAAAATCTGATGCTTTGAAATGAGCAATAAAGGGCTCTCTAATTAGTAAATCATCTGGATCATTAAATAGATAAGATATTCCTAGAGGTTGAATGATAGTTGAATCAAAAAAGTAAGTGTATTGTTCTTTTACACCTCTACCTGTTTTGTTTGAAATTATAGCATTCCATTCATCAGGTAATATGTTGAGTAATCTATTTATTACTTCAACATCTCTTACTTCTTGCACTGCAACTATATCATATCTATCTATCTATTATATTCGCAATTTTTTGTAGCTCTAAATCATCACGGCTATCATTAGATAAAATCCTAATATTCTAGCTTGCTAATTTGATTGATTCTGTAGGTTGTATATTATTTGGTATTGCATTAGTTATAGGGCAAGATACAAATAATAAAGATAGCACAATTAATATTGTAGCTTTTAGATGTTTCATAATATTACCTCAAAAGTTTAGTTGCCTATCTATTAT
Organism: Pleomorphochaeta caudata; assembly: GCF_055395745.1. Taxonomy (NCBI): domain Bacteria; kingdom Pseudomonadati; phylum Spirochaetota; class Spirochaetia; order Spirochaetales; family Sphaerochaetaceae; genus Pleomorphochaeta; species Pleomorphochaeta caudata. The sequence goes on along the minus strand of NZ_AP042458.1, from coordinate 3,155,955 downwards.
ATTATAAAATATGAAAGTTTTATACAATTGGCAATAGATTGGAATGGGCAAATAAAAAGCCTCACTGTTTGTGCGATAATTTTTGAAATAAGATTCCTAAAATATCTGAGTTGGAAAGAAATAAATTAAATTATTTATAATAAAAAAAGCTGTCCAAAAAATAAAAGAGTTGGATAATTACATTTTTATCAAAATATATTATTAACTGAAGTAGTAGGTTTTGTGGGTCATTTTCTACTCGATTGAGTTAAGAATTTTTACACATCATATTTTTAACGGGTTTAATTCATGCATAAAGTGTATTTATATGAATTTTTATTCATATAAATACACATATAAACTATTTACATTAAGCATCTTTAGTCATAATCATTATATCTGAAGGCAAAAATTCTATTTACAAATAAAATATTTTTATTAGGAGGTTGTATATGCAAAAAGTTAAGTCTATTTTGATAGATATTACTTTGACAATTATTTCTGCATTCTTTTATTCAATGGCCTTTCCCTCTTTTATAAGTGATAAAGGATATCCATTTTTAGCTTTTATTGCTTTAATACCACTATTGATTGCAATATATAAAACAAGCTTAAAATTTTCATTTCTAGTTGGATTTTTATTTGGGTTTATATTTTTAGCAATATTTAATTATTGGCTTTCAACTTTTCACAATTTGGCAATATTTATAGGCCCATCAATTAGAGCGATTCAATTGATGTTTTTTGTGCCAATTTTTAAATTGATATATACAGTTGAAAAAAAACATACTGTTTTAATTCAAGCAATATCTTACACTCTTTATACCTATATTATTCAACAAGGATTTTTAGGATATCCATATGGAAATTTATCGTCAGCTTTTGCATCCTATTTACCTATTGTTCAAATTACATCCATCACAGGACAATGGTTTTTATCTTTTTTCTTTATAATTCCTCAAATCTTTATTGCAGATTATATTGTAAGATATAGTAAAAAAAATAGTTTCTTTAAATTTCTTGATATTAAGAAAAAATTTATAATCTTATACTTTATTATTCTTATATCTATAAATATATTTGGTTATTATAGAATAAATTATTACAAAAATATTACTCCATCGTATTATAAAAAAATTGCAGCATTACAACATAATAATGATACTTGGAAAGGTGGATATCAGCAATACAAAAAAAATTTTGAAACGCTTAAAAAAATGACAATGGAAGCAATGGAATATAATCCTGATATGATTCTTTGGAGTGAAACAGCGTTTGTTCCATCAGTAAGTTGGCATACTAAATATCCAAACAATTTAGCAATTAGTAAATTGGTTGATGATTTTGTCGAATTTGGCAAATCTTTAGATGTTCCTCTTATAACAGGAAATCCAGAAGGTGTTTTGAAAGAAAATTATGATGAACCATTTAATGATGATGGATCTTGGAATAGAGATGATTATAATTCTATAATTCTATTTAACAATGATAAAATTGTTGATACTTATAGAAAACAACATTTAGTTCCATTTACTGAATACTTTCCCTATGAAAAACAATTTCCAAAAATTTATAATTTTTTAAAAGCAAATGATTTCAAATGGTGGCTTCCAGGGGATAAATCAAAAATATTTATATTCAATGATTTATATTTTTCTACATCTATCTGCTTTGAAGATGTTTTTGAAGATATAAGTAGAGAATTTGTAAAACAAGGTTCATCTTTATTATTAAATTTAACAAATGACAGTTGGTCTGGAGCTGTGAGTGCAGAAGTGCAACATTTAAATCTTGGAATTTTTAGATCAATTGAAAATGGAAGAAGTACAGTTCGCTCAACTAACAGTGGAATTACCTGTTTAATATTACCTACTGGAGAAGTTTTAAAACCGCTTCCTCCTTTTACTGAGTCATATATGATTTATGATGTTCCTATCTTTGAAGAAAAAGATTTTGGATTAACTTTTTACACAAAATACGGAAACTGGTTTGTTTATCTTTCTTTTACCCTTTTTATCATTTGGGGAATAATTAAAATAAGAAAGTTAAAAAAAACTCTTGACAATTGAATATCTATTCAATTATTATTAAATTGAATAGATATTCAACTGTTGGTTAAAAAGATGAGTGTAAATAAATTTAATTGTGATTGTAATTCTATACATGAAGATGTAATAGAAATAGTAAAAATGAAAATGCTTAATGATATTATTTTTGATAATGCTACAATTTATTTTAAGTTAATTGGAGATAGAACAAGAATTAGAATACTTTGGGCATTGAGTATACATGAAATGTGTGTTTGTGATATTGCGAATATTTTATGTATGAGTAAGTCAGCAGTATCACATCAGCTTAGCTCCTTAAGGGAAGCTAATTTAGTAAAATATAAAAAAAAGGGTAAAAGTGTGTATTACTCTCTAGCTGATAAACATGTTAAAGACATGGTAGACGCTGGAATAATGCATGTACACCAATAAATAGGAAAAAAAATGAAACTTTTATACAAATTAATTGGATTGGATTGCGCAAATTGTGCTGCAAAAATTGAAAAAAAAATTAATAAATTATCGCATGTTGAAAGTGCTAGTTTAAATTTTATGACTACAAAATTAAATCTAGAAATAACAGATGATTTTTTTGAAGAAACGAATAATGAAATTATTTCAATAATCAAAAAAATTGAACCTGATGTAATAGTGCAAAGAGTTTAAAATATGAAAAAAAATATTATTAGATTTATTATTGGACTTTTATTATTTATAATTGCATTTTTATTAAAAATATATGGAATTACTTTTAGTAATTATCTATTTATTATTAGTTATTTAATTGTAGGCTATGATATTGTAATAAAAGCTATAAGAAATATTTTTCGAGGTAGAATCTTCGATGAGAATTTTTTAATGACTTTTGCTACCTTTGGAGCTTTCTTTCTAAAAGAATATCCTGAAGCTGTAGCTGTAATGTTATTTTATCAATTAGGAGAATTATTTCAAAATTATGCTATAAATAAATCTAGGACTACTATTTCTAACTTAATGGATATTAGACCTGATTATGCTAATTTAAAAATTGGAAATGAAATTACAAAGGTAAATCCATTTGATGTAAAAGTTGGTGATTTAATTGTTATTAAAGCAGGAGAAAAAGTGCCTTTAGATGGAATAGTAGTTGAGGGAACTTCTCTTATTGATACCTCAGCTTTAACAGGTGAATCTGTGCCTAAAAATATAAGAGTTAATGATGAAATATTAAGTGGAAGTATAAATCAAAATGGATTAATTACAATTAAAGTATTAAAACCTTTTGAAGAATCAACAGTTAGCAAAATTTTAGATATAGTAGAAAATGCAAGTAGCAGAAAATCAAAAAGTGAAAATTTTATTACTAAATTCGCAGCAATTTATACTCCTTTTGTAGTTCTTGCTGCTATTCTTCTAGCAACAATCCCACCATTTATATTAAATCTTGGATCTTTTAATCTATGGTTATATAGAGCATTAACTTTCTTAGTTGTATCTTGTCCATGTGCATTAGTTATTTCTATCCCTCTTTCCTTCTTTGGTGGAATCGGAGGCGCTTCAAGAGAAAAAATCCTTGTAAAAGGAAGTAATTATCTTGAAGCTCTATCAAAAACTGAAGTTGTAATTTTTGATAAGACTGGCACATTAACAAAAGGTGTATTTAATGTTCAAGAAATTAATTCTAAAAATATTGATAAAGAACAATTATTAGAGTATGCAGCTTATAGCGAAAGTAATTCTTCTCATCCTATTGCTCAATCGATTCTAAAAGCTTATTCAAAAGATATAGATAATACAAGAATAAAAACGGTTGAAGAGATTCCTGGTCATGGAATAATTTCAAATATCGATAATAAAGAAATTTATATCGGTAATTCAAAGTTGATGAAAAAAATAATTCCAAACTTTGTTGAATTAAATAAAATTGGAACTATTGTATATATTGCAATTGATAAAGAATATCAAGGTTATCTTATAATATCAGATGAGATAAAATCAGATGCAAAAGATGCAATCATTAATTTAAAAAAAGAGGGCATAAAGAAAACAATTATGCTTACAGGAGATTCAGATTCTATTGGTAAAAAAGTTGCAAAGGATTTAAATATTGATGAAGCCTTTACCCAACTACTACCTACAGATAAAGTAGAGATAGAAGAAGATTTTTTAAAAAATATTCCAAAAGGGAAAAAATTAGCATTTGTTGGAGATGGAATTAACGATGCACCAGTACTTGCTTTGGCAGATATTGGGATTGCTATGGGAGCAATAGGTTCAGATGCTGCAATTGAAGCTGCAGATATTGTTATAATGAATGATGAACCATCAAAAATTGCTACTGCAATTAAAATATCAAGGAAAACTATTAAAATTGTAAAACAAAATATAACATTTGCATTACTTGTTAAATTTATAGTTCTATTTTTAAGTGCTTTAGGTATTGTTAATATGTGGCTTGCAATTTTTGCCGATGTAGGTGTTTCGATTATTGCTATAATTAATGCTTTGCGAGCTCTAAAAATTAAATGATGGTATTAATCTTTTGATCTAAATAAATTTTATACTCAGCTTTATATAATTTTTTTGTTGAGTATAAAATTTTAGAAATATTTAATGATTCTAAAGTACTTTATAGATTAGTCGTGAATTTTCATCTCCTTGCTATATATTTTATTTTTTAAGCATTTAATAAAAACTTTTATAAATTTTGTTGAAATCATTTAGGATTATTTATTTTGCATTAGTATAGTGCCAATACATATTTTACGATGAAAGAGATGTATGTAAATTTAAAAAGGAAGAAGTCCTATTATGAATTTTATGTAGGTTTCTTTAAAAGATAGAGACTGTAGTTTTGAATAAAAAATATTTGTTTTAAGTGTGTTACTTGTTGTATATATTTTATATTCTCTGTTGGTTTTTCTATTATTTAATAAACTTGATTAATAATGGAATGAGAAACATAAATTAAATAATAACTAATCTGTTTTATAAATTATTTCAAATATAGGTAAAATCATTTTAATGTATCTTTCTTAAAAAGGAGTACAATATCGATATATGGGAAATATTTATTTCTCTTTAGTTATTTGATCAAATAATTAAAACATTATTTGAACTTTAACCTTTTTTTATCATAATATCATTAATTGATAGATGAACATTATTAGCAATAATTTTTTTTGATTTTATTAAATTCATAATTCTATAGGAAAGGAATGAGTCACTTATATCAAAAGAAATATTTCGAAACACGTTACAAAGTATTATTTGAAATTTTGTAAAATTACTTGTAAGTTGCTCTAATATTAAATCATCTAAAAAGGATTCTTCTTTTACTAAGATTTTATTATTTTTAAATAATCTAAAACAATTGGTTGTATTTTGTAATTCTAAATATTCATCTTTTAGCTTATTTTTTTCTTCACGCGTCAATTTTTTAGCATAATTTAATAGTAAAGGATAATCTTCAAGTTCAATTTCTGCAGTTGCTTTTATATTTTTATATTTATCTATTTTATTAGGATTAATAATATAAATATTTGTATTTTCTAAAAAATAGCATAAAAATCTTAAATATATTTGTTCATTTGAACTATTTGTGCAGTAATAATAAATGGGATTTTCTGTAGTCTTTAATTCTTTGATTTTATCATAATTTATCTCTTCATCAATATATTGTTCACTTTCTTTATCATTGATTAAAGAACAAAATGATTTGAAATATTTTTTTCTATTGTAAATTGATTGAACATTATTAATGTCATATAAAGGGCCAATACATAAATAATCCCGTAATCCAAATATTTGATGGTTTTCTCTATTATTTTCATAAACATAACATAGTGCGCCAAATGAATTATATCCAGCAATAAGATGTATTTTTTTCATTGTGCAAGAATACTATAGAAAGATCTTTTGAGTCAATGATATTTGGAAATTCATTTTTTATTATGGCTTTGTAATAAATATTTTGATAGTTATCCAAATTAAATATACACCCTTAATAAAATAAGTCGCTCTATTTGAATCTTTCAGCCTAATTTAATTGATTTTAATAAATATTTCAGGTACACAGTTTATTTTTTCCAAAATTTTGTAGAATGAACAAAAACTGAATAATGAATAATTGGTTAAAACGTGTTAGTAAATCAATGTTTTATACGTTCAATTCTTGAAAAGTTTTTTATTTAATTTCCTATTTGGAAAGATATAAATTAAACAAAACTCAAGACAATTCCCAATTTTTATATAGATGTTTTTTAGCCTTTCATAAATTATTTTAATGAAAAAAAGCTGTCCAAAAAGTAAAAGAGTTGGATAGTCATAAATTTTTGTTTTTTTGATTTGGTGGACGACAAGAAAAATAGGACAATTCATTTTTTCTTATCCCTTCACCTTGTCATTGAAATAATTCCTTATCAAACAGCTACTTAAACACTTAATGGTACAATAGGACAATAATTAATATAAATAAGTATATATATATATAATAGTGGTAATAGTACTATATGTGTATATATACCCCTATTATATATAAAGAGTAGGAATAATAAGTGTCCGTGCCCACTTGGCCAAAAAAGAAATAAAGGGGTGAGTGGTATAAACAAATTTTCAGTAATTGAGGGTGAGGGGTAAAAATAAAAAATTACAGTAAATAACAGTTGATTACAGTAGTATTTTTTAGTTACTCTAAAATTAGAAAAATATATCGAGAGGACTCAAAGAAATTTGGGTTCTTTTTTTATGGGAAAATGAAATGCCTAAAAAACCTAAAAAGCCTTGTGCATATCCAGGATGTCCAAAATTGACTTATGGAAGGTACTGCGAGGAGCATGAGAAGCTAACAAGACAGCATTATGAAAAATATAAACGCAACCCTGAAACAAAAAAAAGATATGGTCCTCATTGGAAGAGGATACGAGATGCTTATGTGAGAGAACATCCAGTTTGTGAGATGTGTAAAAAGCGTGGGATCAATACTCCAACACAAGAAGTTCATCATATTATCCCTTTAGCTGAGGGTGGTAGCAGTGATTGGGATAACTTAATGGCTCTTTGCAAGTCTTGTCATTCAAGACTTCATACATTTAAAAGTAAAAAAATACATTGATATGTCATAACCTAGGGGTGTATAAATCTCTGTAGGATAAGGAGTTATAACAAACAGGGCCATTAACGCAGATAATGCAGTATTCAAAGGGGGTATTAACCCCTCATTTTATTAAAATTATAAAATTACTATAAGCTTGATAATTCTCTTCTTTAGAGCGATATATACACCATCTAAAGAGAAGTAATTATATGAATAATATTACTAAAAATCTGTTAGAAAATTTAAGAAAATAATACCCTATTGGATGTGTTGTTAAACTAATATCAATGGATGATTCTTTTGCTCCAAAGAGGGGAACCTTAGGTAAGGTTTTTTATGTAGATGATGCAGGAACTATCCATGTAAAATGGACTAATGGATCTACTCTCGGTGTTGTATTTGGAGTTGATAAAATAGAGAGAATTGAATAAATTGATAAGCTTATTAAAGAGCAAATTATAAAAGTTAGAAATACAAGCTTAACAAATATGTTTGATTTAAGAAATGTCAAGTATATAGCACAGGAATTAAAGCTTAATGAAATATCTGCTTATATATCTAATACAGACAATTACAAATACTATATTTCGTTCATTATTAATGGAAATGATTAACTATCAATTTATATCAAGTAAGGCCCTTAGGGGTCATTTTTTTCGTCTAAGGAGTACGTTTTTTTGTGATATATAGTGAAATATAGTATTGCTATTAATGAAAAAATATAAACCATTAATACAAAGTTAATTCTTTACACTGACTTGATTTAGTTTAAAAAATAGAGCATTAATAGTGTATCAACAATGAGGTAGATATGGATAAAATAATTAAAATTGAAGCAACAAAAACCTCCTATATAAACAAGAGAAAAGTTGCAGCTTACGCTAGAGTTTCAGTTGATTATCTTGATAATTTACACTCCCTTGCTGCTCAAATAAACTATTATACCAAGACAATAAAAAGTAGAGCTGATTGGGAATTTGCAGGTATTTATTCAGATGAAGGAATTACTGGAACAAAAGTTAATAGACCAGGGTTTCAAGAATTATTGAGGCAATGTGAACTAGGAAATGTTGATATGGTTATTACAAAATCAATATCAAGATTAAATCGAAATACAGTTGATTTATTAGCTACAGTAAGATCCTTAAAAGAAAAAGGAATAAATGTATATTTTGAGAGAGAGAATATAAATACAATTTCACAAGACGGTGAATTGTTTTTATCTCTTCTAGCATCTTTTGCTCAAGAAGAATCTAGAAGTATTAGTGAAAATACTAAATGGGCAATTAGAAAAAGATTTGAAGAAGGCATATTTAATCATAAAAATCTTTATGGTTATAGATGGGATGGTAATGAATATAAAATTGTTGAAGAAGAAGCTGAAGCAGTTAAATTAATATTTAATAGGTATCTTGATGGTATGAGCCCTAATAAGATAGTTAAACTATTAAACTCTAATGGGTTTGAACCAATGAATAGTGATAAGTTCTGTTATGAAAGTGTATGGTTAATACTTAGACAAATTAATTATTCAGGAGATTCTATTTTACAAAAGACTTTTATTGAAAATCATCTAACTCATAAGAAGAAAATTAATAGAGGTGAACTTCCTAAATATTATGTAGAAGATACTCATCCAGTAATTATTGAAAAAGAATTATTTAATAAAGTTCAAGAAGAAATAGAGAGAAGAAAAACCTTAGGTTATAGAGCAAATCAATCTTTAACCTTTAGCTGTTTTACTTCAAAACTTCATTGCTCAATTTGTGGAAAGACTTATAGAAAGAGAACAATTCCAAATAAAAGCTGTACTGGCAAAATCAGCTATTATAAAAAATGGGTTTGTGGAACAAAGATAGCAGAAACTGCTCATGTATGCCCTTCTTGCAATGTTCCTGATAAAGTCCTTCACCAATTAGCAGCTGAAGTAATAAATGGAGAAGTATTAGATGAAGAATTATTTAATACTCTAATTGAAAAAATAACAGTTGGAGAATATGAACTATTCTTCCATTTTAAAGATGGAAAAATTGTAAAGAAAACATGGCAAACGCAAAAGAATCATAAGACAAGGAGAAAGTTACATGCCTAGAGTGGTTAAAATAATACCTGCAACATTAGAAGAATATTCATCAACTCCAATAGATAAATATTCTAAAAAGAAAGTAGCAGCTTATGCTAGAGTATCAACAGATAGTGAAGAGCAAGCTTCAAGTTATGAAACACAAGTTAAATACTATTCTTCTTATATTAAAAATAAACCTGAATGGGATTTTGCTGGTATTTATACTGATGAAGGAATATCAGGAACAAGTACTAAAAATAGAGAAGGTTTTAAATCAATGGTTCAAGATGCACTTAATGGTAAAATTGATTTAATAATAACTAAGAGTGTTAGTAGGTTTGCTAGAAATACTGTAGACAGTTTAACAACAGTTAGATTGTTAAAAGAAAAAGGTGTTGAAGTTTATTTTGAAAAAGAAAATATTTGGACTCTTGATAGTAAAGGCGAACTACTAATTACTATAATGTCCTCCTTAGCTCAAGAAGAATCTAGATCCATTTCAGAGAACTGTACCTGGGGTATAAGAAAGAGATTTGAAGAGGGAAAAGTAAAAATGTCTTATGGTAGCTTTCTTGGTTACGAAAAGGATGATAATGGTAATATTGTAATTAATGAAAGAGAAGCAACTATAGTTAGATATATCTATTCTAGATACTTACAAGGCATAGCCCCTAATACAATTGCAAAAGAGTTAGAAGATAAAGAAGTAAAAAATGTAAGAGGAACTATTAAATGGTATGGTTCTACAATTAAAAGCATGTTACAAAATGAAAAATATACAGGTAACGCTATTCTTCAAAAAACATATTCAACAGACTTTTTATCAAAAAAGAGAAAGGTTAATAATGGAGAAGTTCCAAAGTATTATGTTGAAAACAGTCACCCTTTTATTATAACAAAAGAACAATTTGAATTAGTCCAAGAAGAGTTTGAAAAAAGAGGTAATTTAAAAAATAAGAATATTAATAAAAGTGTATTTGCTAATAAAGTTATTTGTGGTGATTGTGATAGTGTATATACTACTAAAACCTGGCACTCAACATCTAAGTATAAAAGAATTATCTTTCAATGTAGTAACAAATACAAAAACAAAGTTAGATGCTCTACCCCTCATTTTTATGAAGAAGAGTTAAAAGAAATATCACTTAATGCAATTAATGATTTAATCAAAGATAAAGAATCAATTATAGAAAATTGCAATCTTATTCTTAATCAAGTTTTACAAACAGATAAGTTAAAAGCAAAAGAAGAAACTCTAACTAAAGAAGTTGATAAATTATCAAAAGAATTAAATCAGCTAGTGGTTTCAAATGCTACAACAATTCAAAACCAAGTAGAATATGATGAGAAGTATAATAACTTATATTCCACATATTCTTCAGCTCTTAATGAATTAAAAAGCCTTCAATCCACAATTCAAGATAAGACAATTAGAAAAAGTAAAATCAAGCAATTCTTAAAAGCGTTAAAATCTCAAAATGAACTCTTAGCTGAATTTTCACCTAACCTTTTTTTCTCTCTTGTTGATAGAATGGAGGTTTATTCTAAAGATGATATTAAGGTTGTTTTTAAGAATGGTGAAAATGCAGTTTGATTATTTAGTAAATTAAAAATATTTGTTTTCTAAATATTCTTTTAAATCTCTACCACAAACATCAGCAATTTCTTGCCAAGTAATGAAGTATATTTTATTTTGTAATTCATTGATTTTAATAGCTTTAATTATTGTGATAAAAAATCTGATTAAATCAGTTCGACTTTCATCAATTAGAAGGGTAAAAGAATAATTATATTTATAAGCAGTTAAAATATTTCTAATAAGCTGATAACTTTCATATTTATTATCTATAACCTGAATCCGTATAGATTTCAAAATAAGTAAAATATATTAACAAATGTATAGTAAATTATAGAATAAAAAAGCCTCTTATGTTACAATTAGATTATCACAAAAAAAGGTAACAGGAGAGGCCAAATGATTGATTTTGATACTACAACAATTACACTAGAGAGTAAAGCAGGTTTAAACTTAATTTCTAAAATTTTAACATTTGCAATGATGAAAGTTAGTGATAATGCTGAATATGATTTAGAAACTCTTAAATCTAAAAGTCTTTTAGAAAATGAAACTATTTATAAAACACTAGTTGGTTTAAACTCTATGGGATTTACTAATTTCTCTGATGTAGAGCAATTTAGAAATAATGAAGTATTTAACGAATGTTTAAATCTTAAATTTACACCAGCTCAAGAAACGCTTAGATTATATTTAGAAAAAGAACTTAGTGAAAATTTTATAGAATATTGTAATTTAATAAATATTGAATTACTTAAGAAAGTTTCTTTTCCTTGTGAAAAGATAAGTGAAAAATATATTCCATTAGATTTTGATGTAACACCTATGATTAATCCCAAATGCAATAAAGAAGAGTGTTCTAGAACATATAAAGGGGAAGATGGTTTTGCACCACTTATGAGTTACTTAGGATCTTATTGTATTGGAGCAGAACTTAGACCTGGAAAACAACATTCTCAAAAAGGTTCAATACCTTTTGTTCAAAAGGTATTGGATAATGCTAAAGAGATACTTGCTTTAGAAGATTATAGTAAAATGTTGTGTAGATTTGATAGTGGCCATGATAGTGTAGATACTATTAATGTACTTGATAAAAACAATGTTAACTTTATTATTAAGAAAAAGTGTAGAAGAAACGATTATTCACAAGATTTATTAGAAAGAGCTAAGTCATTATATGATAAAAGATATCATATGATTATAGACAAACAACTGTATACTATGGTTATTTTACCCAAATGTATCCAGTAGGAAAAGAAGATGTTACTAATAAAGCTCAAATAGCATTTAAGATTAAAGAGAGTTATGAAGATAAGAAAGGTAATACATTATTATTTCCAGAAATAGAAGTAGAGCTTTATTGGACTAATTTAATTGAAGATGCAATAACAGTAGTTAATCTATATCATGACCATGCAACAAGTGAACAATATCATAGTGAAATAAAAACTGATTTAAACTTTGAAAGATTAGCATCTGGTAAATATAGAGTTAATGAAATGTTATTAGCAGCGATTACTAATGCTTATAACATTTTGAGAATAATAGGAGATATTACTTTATTAAATCAATTCTATTTACCTGAAGGAACTAAGGGTAATAAAGATAGAATTAGAATGAAAACAATATTAAGAGATATTATTTATACTAGTGCTAGATATATGAGAAAAGGAAGAAATATGGTACTTCGGCTATATAAGAATAATCCTTGGACAGAGTTGTTATTAAGAATTGATAAATTTATTAACATATATTTTCCACTTTCCATTTAATACTCAATTAAACTAAAGACAAAACAACAGAACCAATACTTCTAATATCAATTAGAAGATTTTGAAATGTCTGAAAAAGGTGATATTTATAAAAAATTAAAAATATTATTCTTCCTTCTATTAAAATAATGGAATAAAATATAAGAACAGAAATAAGTAAAACAAATAGACAAGATAAAATCCGTACAACAAAATAATTCAGGTGACTTGAAATATTAACTGCAACCTTTTGAGCATTTGCAAGACTTAATGCAATTGAAATAGTGAAAAGTTTAATGAAAAATCTTTTTTTCGTTTGACTTTTTGCTTTTTCTGCCTAAAAATTAAGGTACGATGTTTATTTGTCATTACCAAAGGGCGCAAAAAACCCAGATTGGCAAATAATCTGTTTTTTTGCAGTACTAAATGCAATCACTGTCATTTTGTTTACTATTTCTTGTTGGTAAACAGTGCGTGTTTGGTTATTTTTACTGTTATTTAACTAAACTTGGTCTAAGCATTACTTCATCTGGTGGGATGTAAGTAATGCTTAAATTTTTTAAAATATTTGGGCCATACATTCTTTCAAAGATTTCGTATGGAGTATTATTTCCTAACTTTCCTCTTTTGTAAGAATTGATATGACTCATCATAAGATTTGTCTTCTTTTGATCTAAGTGATTTATTGATTGATATTTTGGGATTACTCTTCTAAGTAATTCATGATTTACTTCACATGATGCTTTTTGGTAACTTGCCATAGGCTCACAAAAGAAAACTTTTGTTCTACTAATTCCATCTATGGTTTCTTCAATCTGTTTTGGTCCCGAGAATTCAGCACCCAAATCAGTCAGAATAATAGGAAATAATCTTTTAAAATATTCATGACCTAGTTTTTCATACAAATCATTAAAGATATCAATAACAGATTGTGCTGTGTTTCTCTCTCTAATAAAGGCTAACATAAAAGAACAATTAACAAAGTGAATAGTAAGTAATACTTTACCTCCTTTAGTGCTTTCAACACTATCCATTTGTACAATAGGAATATCGGGATAATTATCTACATACTCTAAGTAATCATCATAAGACCTTCCAATACGACATTTCTTTTCAATTAACCTTTTAGATTTGTTTGTGTTAACTCTCTTTTTAAATCTAACAAGACGTGGATGTTTAAAATTATCAACTTCAAATAATCCTGAATGTTGATATGAATAAAGAGTTCTTTCACAAATAGGTATTTCATATTTATGTGTTTCATAAATATGATGAAAAGATTGTCCTTTCTTCACTAGAGGTGTAATCAAATCATTAGTAAATTGGAATTCATATTCATTAATAGCAATACCAGATCTTTTATCAACTAATACTTCTTTATACTGTTTTTGTGCATAAATACTATCATAAAATCTTTTTTCTAAATCACATCTGAATTCATTTTTACATCCATTACAAACATAAGGTGGTTTATCTAATAAAGGACATTCCTCTTTTATATAATCCTTACAAATATAAATGCACTTCCCACAAGTAGAACAACTTTTACCTGGACAATTAAGATTGTCACACATGTAGACTTTATTACAAGTTTTTCTAAATTTACAGTCATTGAAATAATGGCTCCATTTAGAACCTTTTCTTTTAAGCTGCATATGAGCTCTAATTTCTCTAGAAACGGTAGAAGGTGATCTATCAATTCCTTTAGCTATTTGTTTAAATGATTTCTTATCATTTAAACCACTATAAATAAAATGTCTTTCTTTAGAACTTAAATGTTTAAAGTTGTTATTCATAATTATCCTCCTTGATTTGAATAACGAACCAAACACAAAAACCAACAAGAATAAAATATTGTAAATCCTCATAAAAATAGAAAACAAGTGTGAAACAACCGAATAATAAGAAAACCTTATTTGTATTAGTAATAGCAACTATATCTTTTGCAATATTTATTGCAACCAATTTGCCTTAGAAAAAATTAGAGGGGGTTGCATTAGATAATTCAATTAACATAGTTTTTTTGTTTTCAAATATTTTGAATTTATCCTTGACAAATATAACTTTCATCAATTATAATTTAGGTAAATTAATATAAAAAAATATTACTGACAGACTATATTTTGTTGTATAGTCGGGTTACAAAATGAGTAACAACAGAGGGAAATATAAGCACATCTGTGGGACAGGAAAGTTCCATTGGTGTGTTTTTTTATTATGATTTTTTTAAAAAAAATACTTAAAAACAAGTTTTGGAGAGAAAAATGGGAAAAGATATTACATCAGAAAAAGTAAGAAGTGAAAAAGCTAGAAAGATAACTTTTGTTGGATTCTTTATAAACTCAATATTGTCAGTATTTAAAATAACTGCTGGTATTATTGGAAAAAGTAATGCTATGTTAGCTGATGGTATACATTCATTGTCTGACTTTTTTACAGATATTGTTGTTCTTGTTGGTTTTAAATTTACTGAGAAACCTGCAGATAAAGATCACAATTTTGGTCATGAAAAATATGAAACATTTGCAACTTTTATAATTGGAATTGCATTATTATTAGCAGGGTTTAATATTTTACAAGGTGGAGCAGTTAATGTCTATAAAATTGCTTTTAAAAATGAAATCCTACCCAGACCAAAATTAATTGCTATTATTGCAGCCTTGATTTCTATTTTTTCAAAAGAATTCTTATTTAGATTTACAAAGAAAGTCGGAGAAAAAATTAATTCTCCTGCTGTAATAGCTAATGGATGGCATCATAGATCTGATGCACTATCATCAATAGGAACCTTAATTGGTATCAGTGTTGCTTACTTTTTAGGAGATAAATGGATTATTTTTGATCCAATTGCAGCTATAGTTGTAAGTGTTTTTATTTTTAAAGTTGCTTTTGAGATAATGCTTCCTGCAGTAAATGAGCTTCTTGAATCATCCCTTGATGAGAAAGATGTAAAATATATATCTAATTTAATAGAAAGTAATCAAGGTATTAAAAATTATCATAACTTAAGAACAAGAAGGATTGGTTCAAATATTGCAATTGAAGCTCATTTAATGTTTGATAAAAATATTTCTTTATACCAAGCACATGCAATTTCTGAATCTATTGAAAAAACACTTAAAGAATATTTTGGGAAAAGAAGTATTATTACTTTTCATCTTGAACCAAATTATAAAGAATTCATTGATTAAAAATAAATCTTTTCCCATTATATAATTAATGGTATAATTTTTTTTATTAGGAGAACAAAAATGGAAAAAATTATTATTTATGGTAGTAAATATGGTACGACAAAAGCTTATGCCCAAGAATTATCAAAGAAGACAGAAATACCAATAATTGAATATTCAAAGGTAACAAATTTAGAAAGCTATGATGTTGTAATTTATTTTGGTGGACTTTACGCTGGGGGTGTTTTAGGGTTAAAAGATACACTCAATAAACATCCTCTTTCAATAAATCAAAAATTAATAATTATTACAGTTGGTTTATCAGATCCAAATGTTACAGAAAATACAGATAATATAAAAAAATTACTTTCTACACAGATTTCTAAAGATTTATATGATAATTGTAAAATATTTCATTTAAGAGGCGGGGTTGATTATTCAAAATTAAGTGTAATGCATAAAATAATGATGAAAGCTTTATATAATAAAACAAAGAAATTGCCTATTGAAAAGCAAAATGAAGAAACTAAAGCATTAATTGAAACATATAATAAGAAAGTTAATTTTGTAGATTTCAAAACGCTTAATCAAATTGATATGCACCCCTACAGGTTGACACTCTTCTTTGCATAGAACCCTTATAGGTTTCCATATGGAGGAATTACCATGTATAAGGCAAAGAAACCACAATTAATGGTTAGCCAAAAGCTAAGTGCTATTGAAGATTACTTAGAAGGTAGAGGCTCATATCAAGAGATTGCAGAGGCATATAATGTATCTCATGTTACAATACTTAATTGGGTAGCACAAAAGGATTCTCTTATTGCAGAATGTTTAGAATGTGCTAGGATGTATCCAGAGGCATTAAATCTATCCATTGTCTCAGAGGGGGAATCACCTACGAAATTAAGTAATGAGAAACAGCTAGAATTGTTAAAAGAAAACAGGCGTTTAAAAATAGAAGAAAGCAGAAAAGAAGATCATATTGCCTATTTAGAAAGCTTGCTTGAACTTAATAATATTGATCCCAATAAGATGTCGAAAAAAAAAGGAAGAAGCAATTAGATATGCCAAAGAAATAAAGCATAGAACTAACATAAAAAGCCTTTGTTCATTTGCAGATCTCTCACGTGCAGCTTATTATAAATCACAGCAAAAGAGTGCTTATAATGAGCTAAATGATAGAATCATTAATTACATAAAAAAGATTCAAAAAGAAACTTGCTATGGTGTTGGATACAGACCGATGACAGCAATGGTTAACAATACACTTCATATGCAGGTGAATAAAAAACGTATTCATAGAATTATGGATGAAAACAATCTGCTATCTTCTGTTAGGAGAAGAAAATATTCTACTGAACAGTATAAGCAGAGAAAGGAATTAAAAGCCAACAGACCTAAGGATTTATTGAAACGTAATTTCTTTTGTGGTACTCCAAGAAATCACTTTGTAGTTGATATTACATATTTGTTTGGATTAGAAAAAATGTATTATTTAAACACTATTGTTGATTTATTTAATAGAGAAATTGTTGCCTGGAAAATAAGCGAACACCCTGATAGCCAATTGTGTGTAGATACGCTAGTAGAGCTATCAGAGCAATGTAATTTGCAAGGTTCTATCATTCACAGTGATGGTGGGACTTCATATGATAATAAGGCTTATATGGCTAAGGTTAATGAACTTGGGATGACTCCCAGTATGTCTTTTGGTGACTGTTATGATAACAGTGCAGAAGAGAGTGTAAATGCCATAATAAAAACTGAATGTTTATATAATAGATTTGGAAAAACTAAGTTTAAAAACAGAAGAATTAGATGTGCAAAAGTACTGGAAAGGATTGAAGAATTTATACCTTTCTACAATAACAAAAGAAGAAAAGCGGGACTTGGATGGGAAACTCCTGTAGAGCATCTTCAACACAATCCAAGAGGGACTTTACCTGTAATTGTAGAATAACTATTGACAACTAATACTGATACTATAGAATAGGACCTGACCCAAGTGCAAACCACATTGGGGTCAGTCACACAAAACAGGAACAACTTTAAGGGTTCCAGTCAAACATAAGGTGTAAACTTTATGGGGGTCAGATCATTACAATAAATTTTCAAAACTCCTTACTGTTCCTTACGCAAAACATCTTACCACGTACACTCCTGTTACCTTTTTTTGTGATAATCTAATTGTAACATAAGAGGCTTTTTTATTCTATAATTTACTATACATTTGTTAATATATTTTACTTATTTTGAAATCTATACGGATTCAGGTTAATATAATCTATTCAATTTTTTTATAAGTAATAACATTTTCTCTAATTAGATATGCACTTGATGAACCTAAATCAACCATAAGATTTAAAATCCAAATATAATCGTTTATCAACTTATTGTTGTTTTTTATTTCTCCAATATGGTTAAAATATAGTCGTTTTATCATTCTTTCAGCTGAATAAGAGGTTAAAGAAATTGCTTCTTGTAAATTTGATTCTAATAATATTTTGAGCCAGCTTATGCCTTCTGGTAAAAATTCTTTTTCACCTATTGTTGAAAAAACATTAATTATTGATGCAATATTATTTTTACCTCTTTCAAGTACTAGGTTTTTATAAAATGTTTTTTTATTATTTAAAACACACCATTCATATTTAAGAGGATTCCCATTGATATCGCATAAAAGAAATCTTATATCTAAAAAAAGCGTTGGAATAAGTGGATGTTTATCATTTGTTGGTAATAAAGTATTAAGAAGTTCCCATAAAGTCCAGAAATTTTCCTTTTGTTTTTTAAACTTTAATTGGTCAATATTTAAATTACTATTATCGTAAAGTTTTATTGCAATATAATCCAATATCCCTTTAACAAACTCTACTAAATCATTGTTAGATGAATCGTTTGATATTGAATTTATCAATTGTGTTAAAACTTTTTTAGAGAAGGAAATATTAGTATTTAATAATAAAAAAGTTGATAAATAATTTTCAATTAATGCTATAGCACTATATTGTAAGTTTCTGGATTTTTTATTATAAGCATATTGTTGCTTTTCTTTTATGAATAAATCAGAAATAACTAAAGATGACATTTTATTAATAAAATTTGAATAATCAATATTTTCAACATTATAAGGTGTTATTATAAGTACTTTAGTAAGTAAATATGCATCAAAATTTTTAAAATTAATTTCTGAAAGGTCTAATTTTTTAGTATCAGTATATAAAATTCTTTGAATAAATTCTTTTTCTTTTCTTTTTTCTTCAGCTAAGGTATCTTCGTCTTGGTACGCATAAGATTTAGGGTTTTCTTTTTTGAATTGAGCATATTTAATAAGGCAAAGCCATATTTTTTTTAATTTTGTAGGAAAAAGTTTGAACAATGTTTTTCTAATATACTGTAAAATAGTTTTGGTTTCATTTTCAGAAAAAGGAGCAATCAACATATAAAATATTATTTCTAAAATTTCGGATATTTCCTTTTCTTCTTGAAGATTTTGCAAAATTAAATGGAAGGCTGTTAATGATATGGATTTATCCAATAAAGTGTAGATTTTATTTTCACTATAGTTGTTATAGAATGTATCATCTAGGATAGCTTTATTTATTTTTATAAGAGTATCTAGGCACCACTTTTTTTGTTCTTTCGAAATTGAAATTGGAAAATCTTTTAATCCAAGGACAGCTAAAGTTGCGGGTCTACTATATGTTGAGTCAATATTGTTTTTGTCTAAATAGTATAAATAACATTCATTCCATTTGTCAAAACTAATTTTTTCTTTATTTTCATAAGCTTTGAAAATCAAGTTTGAATATGAAGCTGATTTATTTATAGAATAAATTTCATCTTTTTGTGATTCTAAATAATTATTCACATCTTCTTCATATTTTGTTTCTAAAGGGAATCCTCCTAATTTTTCATCATATTCTTTTGCTTGTAAATTTCTTATATCAATATCTTGTAAAAGTTTTCTCATATCAAGATCTTTTTTATTTACTTGTTTTTTCATTTTATCAAAACACTTATGAATATCTTTCTTTAATTTTTTATTATTTAATTGATAATAGAAAATAAAATCACTTAATCCACGCTTGTATTTTTTCCGATGAGGAAGTTGATTTGATTCCCAACGTTCTTTTGATGCATATGGATTATTAAAATCCATTGGAGATAGAGCAGTGGATTCTTGTACTACTCGACTTATATCCCATTGATAAGCTTCTTTAATCGATAGTAAGGGTAACATAGATTCTTCTACTTCTTCTGGATATGCCATAGTAATACTTGATAATACTGCAATAGGAGAAATGTTATTGCTGTTTATAAATATATAGTCAAAGATTTTTTCTAAGATTTTCTTAGTTGTTGGTGTTTTTATTTTAGCTATTTCTAAAAGATATTTTTCTAAGCTCATTAGTAATGATACCAGTAAATAGCTAGTTACGCTTATGCCTCTATATGCTACCCATAATTGAGGAGAGGCCCATAATTTAGAAGTAGTTCCATCTTTGAGAACCAATTCAATTTTTGATATATTATGTTTATATTCACAATCAGAATTAACATAAAAATCAACAGCATAATTGATAAATTCAATTATAAATTTTACTCCAATCCAAGGATGATAATTCAATAAAGTATAAAAAGGTGTTTTATATATTCCAGAAGGGCTGAATGAAAACAAATGTTTTATTCCCCAACATTCATCCTCTTCTAATGAATTGTTTATGGGGAATCCCCATCCATGAACTGTGAGCTCTTCTTTTTTTTGTGGAATATCTTTCCAATATTTCCAAGCTGTTTCAATAATAACCTCAGGTAATTCTTTTATTAAATTATAATTTCCTACTCCTGAAAGGGAAATTTCAATAACATTTTTATAAAAATAATTCAATTCCCATGAACTATTATTGTCAATATGAGTAAAAGCCCGATTTAATAAAAGCTTAATTTCATCTTTTGAAACTCCAGCTAAGTTAAAAATAATGGTTATTAGATCTTTGATTTTATCACTTGAGCTTTTTGCTTTCCAAAAAGCATTTTTATCTTCTATTTCGTTTAGGTAAGTAAGTACTATAAATTTCATTGCTTTTTTTTCATCATTATTGATTTTATTATATTGGAACATAATTCTATAATTATACTCAGAAATAAAGTTTAATATTGAATGTTTAATTATATCTAATGTAGAAAGATGATTCTGAATAAAAAATATTGATTCTTTCCATCCAGAACCTATCGGCAAAAGAAATGAATTTTCTTTATTAATTTGGAAATTTTCTTTACAACATGTTTTTAGTATATGAAGACATCTATTAAATAACTCTGCCTTGTTATCTAGAAGTTCTTTTTCAAAATTAATAAAAAAGGAATGGCTAGTATCTGATTTAAAAATGGCAATTAATAATTCATCTGACCAATATTTTTCAATATTTTTATCAAAAATAGTTGTTTTTATTAAATCAATAAATTTATCATTGTTATCAATTAGATAATCTTCAACCCAAAGGCGAAAAGCTCTTCTAATTGCGGGTTCATTACCTATTTTGTTAAATAAATCTTGTGGATTGGGAAAATCATCGTAGGTTGATGAAATATATTTAACTAATGCCCAATCTTCTAATATATCATGAGTGGGAGAGTATTTTCTATTATTATTGTTTTCTTGAAAAATTATTTCATCATTTTCTAAACAAGTTATAGCTTCAGCATCAAATTTATCAGGACGTACAAAGAGTTTCATTTTTTTTGCTCTTTTTATAGCTATGTCCATAAACGCTTCTTCTCTTTTCAAAGGAAGCCCATTTCTAGTATTAGTTTGATCTACAACTAATGAATTCCATAACTTATTTTTAAATTCAGTTAATGATAAATTAGCATAACTATCATTTGTTTTACTAATTGCCAAGATTGAAAAATCTATATATTTTGGACTTTGAAGTAACTCTTTTAATTTTTTATTGTCCATAACACTAATTAATTGTGGAAATTTTTCTTTTACAAGATTTAGTTCCTCATCATTAAGGGGGGGGATTTCTGTGATGTTAGTTTCATTTATATCAATATCAAATTTTTGAGTAATTAAATCTATTGCATATTTTCGTGATGATGCTATCAATTTGATTTCAGGGTGTTCTTTTAACAATGCTAAAAGTTGTTTAAAAGCGCATTCAGGGTCTGTTTCTAATAATTTTTCTAGGCTATCTATGTAAATTAATTTTTCAGGAATGAGTGATATACAAGAAAATATATTTTCAATAGTCTCATGTATTCCCAGATTAGAAAATAAATTTGCCAAAGTTGGTGTATTAAATTGATCAGCTCTGAAGACAAACACACTCGCATTATGAAAATTTTTATTAAGAAGAGCTTTGATTGCTGCAGATTTTCCAACTCCTGGGTTCCCCGAAATAATTGTAATTTGTGAATTATTTATATTCTTTACAATTTGTTCAAGTACTTCAGTTCTAGGAAAATTTAATATATTTTCATTTTTTCCAATATAAGTTTTCAACGGTCGTAATATTTCTTTACTATCCGATTTAAGCTTTTCAACATCTTTAATGCACGGTTGTAATCTAGCATTGTCAAAATAGTTAAAGAAACTTTCACTCTTTATGCTTTGAAGATTTATACTACCACCATTTGGATTGAGGGTTGATATATAAGAAAAAATACTATTCCAGATTTCATCTTCTGAAATTGATGTTTCATTGTTTTTAGAAAGTTTAATAAGATTAAGAAAATAAGTTTTATCGACACTACCATTATTTAATAGATCATATTCTAAAACATCAACACATTTTAAAAATTCCCATAGTTGTTTATCTGTCAAATCAATATTGTTATTTGCTTCTTTTAATATCTTACGAAAAATATCTAAACTATTTTCTTTTATTTTTATTCTGTTTACTTCTGATATAAAATCAATTTCTGAATCATGACTTTTTGCCCAATTAAAAAGGGTTTTAAAATGTGCTCTTTCATTTTTAGATAAACCATTTTTTATTATAATAAGTTTATCTTTTGATTTGTCAAAAATTGAAGTATTGTTAAAATCCTTCCAAAAAGCAGTTACTACGTCTTTAAATTGTTCATTTTTCGAAGTAAATGAAATATCGTGTTTTACCTGAAAAAGTAATCGATGGCTCCCTTGTATTGAATTAACTATTGCCATAAAATCATCTGTTTCATAACCTCTGTTTGTTACTTGCAATGCAATTTCTGTTAGTTCTCCTGAATCTATACAAGGTACACTACATTTTGTAATCAGTGCTGTTAAAAATGCCGTCTGAACTAATTGTTCAAAATTTGTTCCACCACCACCTTTTTGAAAAGCACTTCCTTTATCTGACATATTTACCTCAATTAATTATTATGTTTCAAAGTTATAATTTATTATCCAATAATGGAAATATCTAATATTCGTTCTAGTAAACTAATTATATTTTTAAATTATATATTTAGAAGTGTAAAAATTCAAACTTTATTGAACAATTTAATAATATTTTTTTGTTATATATGCTTTTGTTAAAGGTTATTATTCAAAATTTTACTTAAAAAAGAAAAAGTTTATTCATAATTATTTTAAACCCTATTAAGAAAAATTACACCCACTTTTTATATAATCGTATTGTTGTATTAATGTGTGAAATTCTAGGCATTTAAGTACATATCGTTGATACAATAATGCAGCTATTATAATTTCTTTTAATATAAGGAATTAAAAAATAGCTGTTTTTTTATATAAGCCTAATTCGCATGATTTTACAAGACCCTCTGGAGTAATCGTGTAACAACAGACACCCCTATAGGGTAATCGTGTAAATTTAGATAAAAAATTAAATTCAAGTAAATAGCAAAAAATAATTATGTAGGTTGATTGAAAATAATTATGTAGATCTAGTAAATCATATTTTTTTTGACATAAACATAAAACACATGTTATTATTTTCCTAATTAATAATTTAATAATATTTATTACTTTATGAAATATACTTGAATGATAATAATTTTTTATCTTTTATTTTAATTTTTTTACTTGGAGTACTATATGGCAATCACAAAATATGTGTCCTATTATAAACAAATAAAGGAAACTATTACATTTATTAAAGAAAATAACGAATATAATACTTTGTCAAAAGCTTTTATACATTGGTATTTAAAAAATCATTTTTATATGGATGAACAAGATATAGGAGAAGTTATTATTGATAATTCAGGTGATAACGGTATTGATGCTATAATTTTAAATGAAGAAAATAAAGAGTTAATAGTTATGCAATTTAAGTTTCCCAACAAGGAAAAGGGATTAAACGAAGAAATTAAACAAGCCGATATTTTAAAAACGTATCATGGATTTTCTTTGTTAATTGATCAATCAGTTGTTCAAAAATCAAATGACGAATTTAATCAGTATAAAGAGATAATAAAAGATAAAGATATCTATAAATTTAAAATTTATTTTGTAAGTTATAATAAAGGTATTGTATCTCAAGAGAATAAAGAATTAATTGATAATTTAGCAAATAATTTTAAAAAAGATAATGGTAGCGAATTAAAAATAATCGTAAATGATAAATCTGTAATTTCTAATATTTATGAAAAAATAAATAGAACAAATGATTTAGAAGTTACTATTTCTTATAAACAAATGGCTTCAGCATATGATATAGATTCTAAATATATAAAATCATATGTTGGGCTAGTTAATGGTCATAAGTTAGTAGCAGCGATTGAAGACTCAATAGATATCATTTTTGATGAAAATATTCGTCTTTATGAAGGAAAGTCTAATGTAAATAATTCTATAAAAAAAACTGCTTCTGATGAAAAAGAAAGTGATATGTTTTATTTTTATAATAATGGTGTAACTATTATATGTGATAAAGTAAATAATAGTCCTAATAAGCTTTGTGTTAATTTAAAAGGTATATCTATAGTAAATGGATGCCAAACTGTGACTTCATTATATGACCTCTATAAAGAAAATAGACTTCAAGAAAGTGTTGATATTTTAACAAGAATTATTGAAATTTCTGATTATAATGAACGAATGAAAATAACTGAATATTTAAATTCACAAAATCCTATACGTGATAGTTATTTTATAGCAAATCATACTATAATAAGAGATTTGCAAAAAAATTTGGAAAAGCAAGGTTATTATTTGGAAAGACAAATAAATGAATTTGAATATAAAAAAAATTATGGTGTTAAAGATATAAAAACATTAATACCTTTAAAATTAGAAAAAGTAATTCAATATTATGTCGGGTATTGGTTAGATGATAACGCAGCTATTGCAAAAAGAGGTAAAAGTGCTCTTTTTGATAAAAATAAAATTGATGAAATTCTTATGGATATAAATGTAGATAGAGTTCTTGAAGCAAATTATATGTATAAAAAAATTAGTAGCATCATTACAAGTTATAGAAAAACTAGAAGAAATGAATCAAAAAGTGAATTTTCAGAATTTCTTGGAATTGAGCATTCTGAATTTTTACACATTATTAATGAATTTTTATTTGTAAATACTGGTGATATAATTATTTTAAATACTGTAAAACTACTTAAAGATAAATATACTGAAAAAAAATATGAATTTGATGATAATAAATTAATTAGAGATTCTATATTTTTAATAAAGAAACATATATGTAATAATTATCCAGAAGCTCTTAGAAATGTTTCAACATTGACCAAGAATAATAAATTATTCAGTGATATTAAAGATTTAATTAATAAATTATAATAATAATAAATTAAGAGAGTGTTGGTAAAACTAATTTAATTACTAGATAGAATAACCTTCTATAATAAAACTTATCAATGAGGTTATTTTATAACTAAAAAAAAGGAATATTTAGGTAAAGTTAAGAAAGACAATTTATAAATTAATTTAATAATAGGGAGGGCGGATATTTATTTACATCTCATTATTATCAGTCCACAATTCACACTGCGTCATTACTGTTTTAATTGCATCATTCATACCCTTAGGTGGGTATTTATATTTTTTAAGCAATTTCTTAATTAACATTCTCATTCTAGCTCTTGCTGATTCTTTCTTTTGCCAGTCAATAGTTTTATTTTTTCTAAGAGTTTCAGTTAATTCTTTTGTTATTGCAATCAACTCATCATTTTTATAAAAATCTTTAATTGCTTGGGGTTTAGTTAATGCATCATAGAATGCAAGTTCATCTTGTGATAACCCAAGGCTATCACCTGCTTGTTTTGCTTCAGCTATGTCGTTTGCAAGTTTCATTAATTCTGCTATTACTTCTTCATTTGTTATTAAACCATTAATATATGCATTCATAGCTCTTTGAATTATTTCAGAAAATTTTTCAGATTTAACTACATTTGTTCTTTTATATGTTCTAATTTGTTCTGCTAATAGTTTTTTTAATAGTTCAACAGCTAGATTTTTTTCTTTCATATTAGCTATTTCGTCTAAAAACTTTGGATCAAATAAAGAGAATTCTTGTTTTACATCAGAGAATAGATTAATAACCCCATCACTTTTTATGCTATGATTTAATAATTCATTTATTCTAGAATTCATTTCAGGAAGGGATATTCTTCTACCCATACCAGTATTAGTTAATCTTGAAATCAGTACTCTTATAGATTCAAAGAAAGCAGCTTCAACTCTTAATTCCTTACTTACTATTGATGAACATAAAGATAGGGCTTGTTTCAATAATAAAGATTCTTTTACAAAAGTTTTTTTATCAGTTTCTTTTTCTACTGCTAATATAAAGTTTAATCCTTCACTTATTGTTTTTGACCTTTCTAAATCTGTACCGTTTAAAAATTTAGAATAATTGAAATTATGGAATAAATCTTGACAGATGGATAACTCTTCTAAGAATTTAGGATATGCAACTTTAGAAACATCAGTATCTCCATATTTATTTTTATCTCTAGTTGTATAATCATTCATAGCTTCTTTTAAAGCTGATGCTATACCTATATAATCAACTACAAGACCACCTTCTTTATCTCCAAAGACTCTATTGACTCTAGCAATGGCTTGCATTAGATTATGGCCTTTCATTGGCTTATAAACATACATTGTAGCAAGAGAAGGAACATCAAATCCAGTCAGCCACATATCAACTACAATAGCTATTTTTAATTCACTATTATTATCTTTAAATCTTTTAGCTAAATCATCTTTGTGTTGTTTATTTCCAATAATACTATGCCATTCTTCAGGGTCGTTATTATTACCTGTCATTACAACACCAACTTTTTCAGTCCAATCAGGATGGACGGTTAATATATATTGATATATTTTGATTGCAATACTTCTAGAATAAGCAACAATCATAGCTTTACCTGTTAATAGATTTTCTCTATGGTTTTCATAGTGGTATAGAATATCATCGACTAAAGATTTAATAGTTTGTTCATTACCTAATAAGGCTTCTATTCTACCTAATTCTTTCTTACTCTTTTCTACAACGATTTCATCTGCATTCTCAGCCATTAAGTCATATTCTTGATCTATCAATTTTAAAGTATTTTCATCTAATTTTAGTTTTATTACTCTGCTTTCATAGTAAACAGGACGAGTAGCTCCATCTTCTACAGACTGAGTCATATCGTAAATATCTATATAATCACCGAATACTTCTCTAGTACTTCTGTCCTTTTGAGATATTGGAGTTCCTGTAAATCCTATAAAAGTAGCATTAGGTAAATTATTTCTAATTATTCTAGCTAATCCAGTTTTTATTTCTCCAGTATTAGGGTCAATCTTTTCTTTTAAACCGTATTGTCCTCTGTGAGCTTCATCTGATATTACAATAATATTTCTTCTTTCAGATAAAGGTTCTTCTGATTCTTGGAACTTTTGCATTGTTGTAAAAAAGATACCATTAGCTATTCTTCCATTAAGGAGATTTTTTAAATCCTCTCTACTTGTTGCTTGAACTGGTGTTTGACGTAGAAAGTCTTTGCATTTGGCAAATTGCCCATAAAGTTGGTCATCTAAATCATTCCTATCAGTAATTACTACAATTGTAGGACTGTTTAGAGCGTTTTGTAAAAGGTGAGAGTAGAAAACCATAGATAAAGATTTACCACTTCCTTGAGTATGCCAAAATACACCACCTTTACCATCAGTTTGAGTCGCTTTTGTTGTTGATTTAATAGCTTTATTTACAGCGAAGTATTGATGATATCCTGCTAGTATTTTTACTTGATTAATTCCTTCATTTGAAAAACAAATAAAGTTTTTAATAATATCTAGTAGTCTTTCTTGTTGAAACATTCCTTCGAAGAAAGTATCGAACTGTGCATGCTGAGTATTTTCGTAATTCCCATCTTTAGTTTTCCATTCCATATAACGGTCTTCTTTAGAAGTAATAGTTCCAGCTTTTGATGTTAGCTGATCACTCATTACACAAATACAGTTATAAAAAAACATTGAAGGTATTTCATGAATATAATTTCTAATTTGTTTATAACCTTCAGATGCTTCAGTTTCTTCTCTTGATGGTGATTTTAACTCAATTAGAACAACAGGGAGTCCATTTAGGAATAACAATACATCTGGACGTTTATTACTGTTTTCAATAAAAGTCCATTGATTGGCAATTATGAATGAGTTGTTATTTGGATTATTATAATCAACTAAATAGACTATATCATTTTTCTTTTCACCTTTATCATAATAATCAAGCTGAATCCCATTTTGAATATAATTCATAAAAGTAATATTTTTTTGAACTAATTCACCATTATCGAAGTTTTTTATTTTATTTATTGCTTCATTAATAGCTTCTTTAGGTAATTTATGGTTTATTTTTTGGAGAGAATTAATCAGTTCATCATCATACAATGGACTTTTAAAATCTCTTTCTAAATCAGGAGCATAAATATACCTATATCCCATATTTTGGAATAATTCAATTATAGATTTTTCATATGAATCTTCATTATAGTATTGTGGCATATTTAGTGCTCCTTAAGTGTTAGAATTCTATATTTGAGACGTCTAGTTCCCCAGACATTAGTTTTGGTAGGAGAGTGGCTCTTAAATTAGCTAGTTTTTCATTTTCTATAATATTTTTGGACTTTATTTTATATATATTTTCAAATATATTATTTAAAGGATTAAGTTTAGAAAGATTAATAGGTAAAAATAATTTATATTCTTTTAAAGCATTTTTACTTAAATGTAATACAGTTGTACCATTTACATATCCTAAACAGTAGGATTTAAAATATTTATTTTTTAGCAAAGCTGCTAACATAAATTTTGATATTTCTATTGTTTTTGGAATCACTTTAACTAAATCCATAGAAAATATAATATTTTTATAATCATTTTTGCTTAAGACAATTTCAGAGTTACCAAGAACTTCCGCTTTTTGAGTTAAATCTGTATGAGCTACTAATAAATCAAAAAGTTCAACATTTTGAGTTGGTTTTAATTTTGCTGAGGGAGAAATTTCTTTAAAACCCTCAATTTTAAAACCCCCATTCCTTTCAAAATTTTTTATTGTAGCCATTGCTGTAGTAGATTTTTGTAATTCTTTTCCTTTATAAGAATACCCGTTAATAAATTCAGCTATGTCTGATAATGAAGTATATTCCCAATCATCAGGCATTTCACCACCCCAAGGTTCAAAATCAACAAACCAAGATTTAAAAATAGCTTGTGCCATTTCTTCTAAATTTTTATTTATCTTATTATTTAATTCAATTTTGTCATCAAGGGCGGATAGGATAGAGGCTATTTTTTTTTGGGTTGTAAGATTGGGGAGGATAAATTGATAGTCCTTTATTTCTGAAAAAGTTATTTGAGGAAAAGTTCCGGAACGAGTTTCTGCCAAAAATTGAAAATGATTAATAATATCGTCACTAGTAAGTAGCAAATATAAAAATTTATTATCAATTTGATTAGTTATTTTTCTTAGCACCATTAATTTTGTTGAAGCTACATAATCTTTACTATCAAAATCAATATATGCAAATCTTTTATTTTTTGGTCTTATTTCACTATAAAGAATATCATCTTTTTTAAAACTTTTTTTAAATTGTCCTCTTATGTTTTTATTTGGTATATAATTATGATTTAAGACTTTTCCATTAAAAACATCTGAGGTATTAATTAATATTATTTTATTTTTATCAAAATTGAATCTTTCGGAAACACTTTCTACAATATCTGATAATTTAGAAAGTTTTCTTTCATTACATTTCATAACCAATGGCTCCAAGTTTGTTTATAATATCTTCTTCTAAATCATGAGATTGTTTAAACATTTCAGATAGTTCTGAAGTTAATCTAGTCATCTTTTCTTCAAAAGGCTCTCCCTCATCTTCTTCATCTTCAATTCCAACATATCTTCCTGGAGTTAAAACATAATCATGTTTTTTAATTTGTTCTGAATCAGCTACAGAACAATATCCTTTTTCATCTTCTAATGTGCCTTCTTGGAATGCTGAAAATGTATTAGTTAATTTTGAAATATCCTCATCTTTAAAGTCTCTATGAGTTCTATCTGCCATATAGCCCATATTTCTGGCATCAATAAATAATGTTTTACCTTTTTGTTTTTTGTTTTTTGATATAAACCATAGGGTTACTGGAATTTGAACACTATAGAATAATTGAGTTGGTAAAGCTACAATACCTTCAATCAAATCATCTTCAATTATTTTTTTCCTAATTTCACCTTCACCCCCTGTTTGTGTTGATAAAGCTCCATTTGCTAAAACTAAACCAATTTTACCATTAGGAGATAGGTGATGAATCATATGTTGTATCCATGCATAGTTTGCATTTCCTGAAGGTGGTAAGCCATATTTCCAACGTACATCATCTATTAATTTATCTTGTCCCCAGTTTTTTAGATTAAAAGGAGGATTGGCCATAATGAAATCAGCTTTTAATGTTGGATGTAAATCATTAAAGAAGGTATCAGCATGGTGTTTGCCAAAATTTGCTTCAATTCCTCTAATTGCCATATTCATTTTAGCCATTTTCCAAGTATCTGAATTTGATTCTTGTCCAAATACTGAAATATTGCCTCTATTTCCACTATGAGCTTGGATAAATTTAACACTTTGAACAAACATTCCACCAGAGCCACAACAAGGGTCATAAACACGACAATTCTCATAAGGTTTTAATATTTCAACAATTGTTTTTACAATGCTAGTAGGAGTGTAGAATTCTCCACCTTTTGCACCTTCTTTTGCTGCAAATTTAGCAATACAGTATTCATATGTTCTCCCTAATAAATCTTTATTTTCACTAGTATCGTTCATATCAATATTAGTAAAAACATCTACAACATCACCAAGAACACGTTTATCTAAATCAGGAGTGGCATAGTTTTTGGGAAGAACATTTTTTAAGCTTTTGTTTTCAGCTTCAATTTCTCTCATTGCATTATCTAACACAGTTCCTATTTCAGCTGTATGTGCAGCAGCAGCTATAACTTCCCATCTTGCATTTTTAGGAACAAAGAAAATATTTTCCATAGTATAAGCATCACGATCATCTTCAAAACCATCGCCTTCTTCTACTAATTCTTTATATCTTTTTTCAAAAGCAGTTGATATGTATCTTAGAAAAATTAATCCAACTATTACTTTTCTATATTCAGCTGCAGGTATATGTCCCCATAGGTGGCATGCTGCATCCCAGATTTGTTCTTCAAATCCAATATTAGTATCATTACTTTTAGCCATTTTTCTTTCCTAGTATTTTTTGTTTTATTTCATTTAAGTTCTTATTAATCTTTTATTGCTTTAAGGAATTCATCAAGACTGTTAGGCATCATAAAAGAAGTCTTTGTGTCATCTTGAATTTTCCAGGATTTAATATTTTGTGAGAAAGTTGATTTAAGAAACATATTTTCCATATTTCTAACATGTTTTACTTTCCAATTAGATATATCAGAATTAAATTTAGATTCATAAAACATATTACTCATATCCATTACTTCATTGGTATCCCATTTAGAAATATCTCCATTAAATATGGAATTTTTAAACATTGACCTCATTGTTTCAACATTACTAGTATCCCATTTAGAAATATCTCCATTAAATATGGAATTTTGAAACATGCTTTCCATTGATTCAACATTGCTTGTATCCCATTGCGAAATATCACCATTGAATATGGAATCTTGAAACATTCTTTCCATTGATTTAACATTGCTTGTATCCCATTGCGAAATATCACCATTGAAAATAGAATCTTGAAACAGGCTTTCCATTCCATTGAAATCTTCATGATTTCCAACGTTTCTTGTATTCCACTTTGAGATATCTCCGTTGAATTTTGAACCTTGAAACATTAAATCCATGCTGAATACATTACTTGTATCCCAATTCGAAATATCTCCATTAAATGATGAGTTTTGAAACATCCCCATCATTGCCTTTACATTACTTGTATTCCATTTTGAGATATCACCATTAAATTGTGATTCTGAAAATAAAAACATCATTTCTTTAATATTACTAGTATCTATAAAATTTAAATCACAGTTTAACCCTTTTTTATTAATTGTCTCATTTATTATTTCTTTTAATTCATCTGAATTTAAAGGTTTGATTGTTTTTCTCATCAGATTGTTTCCTTTTTGCATTTACTAGTATTTTCTCTTTTATTTCATTTGAAGCATTATTCTTAACTTTAAAAGTCTTATCTATTAAATAACCTTCATTCTCATCTTCTTTATTACTAACAAGGCAATATAACCCTTTGCCATTAATATCAGTGGCATAAGGTTTACCATTTATAATTGTCCTATTAGCTTTTTCTGGAATATTGATTGAAAGTTTTAATGATAAGCCCATAAATTTACCTCATAGATAAATTTCATTTTATCATAGAAAACTAAATTGTTGAATGGTGAAAAATAAAATATTTGTAAGTAAGTTACGCTTCTTAACTTGTGGTTAGGTTAAAATTTTCTCTGTTCCATCGGTGAGCGTCAGCTATTTTTTGTTGTTGGATTACTATAAATGGAGTTTTTAGATTTAAATAGAAATAATATAAAAATAATAAAATTTTTACGAAATTGTACGAAAATATATTTTAGAAGAGATGAAACTTAAGAGAAACAAGCAAACCAAAATTTGCTGTAAATGAATGGAATGTTCTGTTGACAAAATGCTTTTTAATTTACTACTCTATGAAAGGAGCTCCTTCACTCTCGAGTAATATGTTTGAAGATTAAGTGGAATGTTGGAATCGTCATTGCAAAAAAATTAAAGAATCAATAATTCGAAGAATCTCAAGGAACTAACATTAAAGGACTACTTAAGGAGATTATAACAAATATCTATGAATGAAAAAATCAATGAAATTGTTTTTACAAAGCGTACTTATAAATTAGAGAAAGTGATTGAGACAAAGATTGGTTCAATAAAAAATAATATAAAAGCTTTAGAATGTTTATACAAATATACTGATGAATTGATGAGAGAAATAGAGGATGAAACTCCATGTAAAAAAGGCTGTTCTCACTGTTGTAAATGTGGTATGAGGATTGATATTTCGGAGTTAGAAGCAAATTATATTAAGAATAAGTTAGGTATTGCTAATAATACTATATGTATTGAGGAAGATGGTTATATTCCACAAGGTTCATGTCCTTTCTTATTTAATGATGCTTGTAGTATTTATGAAATTCGACCTTATCAATGTCGAAGGCATGTTGTTATTGAGAAAGATAATACAAAGTGCATACAGAATTTAGAATGCATGCAACAAACTTCAGAAGAGTTTGATAATGCTTATCATTCTTTAGTTAAAAAATACCTATCAAAGAAGCAACAGAAAATTGATTCTTTTATGAAACAAATTACTAGCGGTAAAAAGATACTTAATGAAAATGATTTAATTTATTTAGAAGATATTTCAAAAAAGTATGATTATAGTGATATCAGAATTTTCTTTCCTCCTGAAGTTATGGCAAAATGCAAACGTTAATTTACTAATATTTTTTAAATTAATTGGTAATTTATACGAAACATATAATGTAGAAGTATTTATTGATTCAATAATTCTTAACTACATTTTTATGAGTCAGCTTTGATTTAAAAAAGGATTATAAGTACTTGATATAATTTTCCTTTTATTTATTTGTATTGACCTTATTTAAATATTCTTCAATAGTTATTACTCGGGGTACTTTAGAAACTTTATCACATAGGTTTTTTAGTTTTTTATCTTGAGTAACAAAAATATCATCTAGACCTAAATATGTTAGATGTAATAAATCTGGGGCATCATTTCGTTCAACAGTATTCGCATTTTTATAATAATAAGATGAACTATCCAAAAACAAATCTATAGAGCCATTATATCTTTTTAGAATTTTACGAAATTCGCTTTTATTTTTTGCTGTTAGCTCTCCAATACATTTGGCTTTGAAATTTGTTAGAAGAAAACTCTTTAAAAGTTCCTTTTTTATTTCATAAATTTTCTTTTTTAAGAAATATTCTCTTTTTGAATTTATTTCTTCCCACAACATATTATAATAGAAATTAATAAAAGAAAGGCATGTTTCGGACATAAAGTCTTTCATAAAAAATGAATTTGCATACTCATCATTTTCCAAGTTTGTATTTTTCAAAACCAATGGTAAAAAATTATTTTTAAAAGACGTTAAATCTTCATTTTGTAATATAGCAGAGTATATATATTTGATTTGAATTCTTGATCTTGGATAATCAATATCGAAGGCGTCACCAAAAATTATTTCATGATACTGTTTCCAATTAATTTTAATTTTGCTATTTTCGATAAATTCAAATTGAGATTTCTGTCTCTTGAAATTATTGTCCAGATTCTTACACATCTCTGATATAGTTAGGCTTGATATGTAAGTCAGTTCATTTTCTATTTTGTAATCTCTTTCATATAGCTCAACTACAGCATTAACATCAAGATAGTATTTCATTTATAATTGTCCTATTAGCTTTTTCTGGAATATTGATTGAAAGTTTTAATGATAAGCCCATAAATTTACCTCATAGATAAATTTCATTTTATCATAGAAAACTAAATTGTTGAATGGTGAAAAATAAAAAAGATTACATAGGTTGTTGTATTAATCTAATAAGTTAATTATTTATTTTCTATGGTCTTAAATTATATAAAAAGTACTGAAAAATAGGATACAGACTTTATATTATTAAGGTCTTTTGGACCAGTTAGAAATATCACCATTGAATTGAGATTCATGAAACATATAAGTCATATTATTAACATTAGAAACATCCCAATTAGAAATATCTCGATTAAAAAAAGAATTTGTAAACATAAAACTCATATCAGTAACATTAGAAACATCCCAATTAGAAATATCTCCTTGAAAAAAAGATAGCATAAACATCGCCATCATATTATTAACATTAGAAACATCC
This sequence comes from Pleomorphochaeta caudata, assembly GCF_055395745.1. Classification (NCBI taxonomy): domain Bacteria; kingdom Pseudomonadati; phylum Spirochaetota; class Spirochaetia; order Spirochaetales; family Sphaerochaetaceae; genus Pleomorphochaeta; species Pleomorphochaeta caudata. The sequence continues at coordinate 3,120,876 of NZ_AP042458.1, read as the reverse complement.
CAATTAGAAATATCTCCATTAAAAGGACAATACATAAACATTCCACTCATATCAATAACATTAGAAACATCCCATTCGGAAAGCTGCCCATTAAAAGGTGATGCACTAAATAAACTTGACATATTTTTAACATTAGAAACATCCCAATTAGAAATATCCCCGTCAAAATCAGAACTATCAAACATGGCTTGCATATTAGTAACATTAGAAACATCCCACTGAGATATATCTCCATTAAAAGCAGATTCACTAAATAAAAAACTCATATCTTGTATTTCTGATACATCAATGTAATTTAGATTTAATTCATTACCATATTTTTTAATAGCATTATCAATTTCTTTTATAAGTTCTTCTTTTGATTGGGGGACAACTATATTTGTCGCAAAAATAAAATATGGTAATCCAATGCATAGTATTAAAAAAACAACTAAAGTTTTTCTTTTTTTCATTTTTTCTCCTAATAAAATGTCCTAAATCAATATATTGATTTTATCAACTTTAAATAAGGACATAATTTAATTATGAATGCAATTTTTAAAAAAATGTGTACATAAATTTCATTTTACCATAGAAAACTAAATTGTTGAATGATGAAAATTAATTTTTATTCTTTATATAAATATGCTATATTATAAAAAATAGATTTTATTTTTCTAATATAAATAATAAATATAAGGAAGTAAAGTAATGAGTAATGCAATAGAAATTTGTAGAGTTTCAGATTTTTATGAGAAAATGCTAGGTGCTTTTTCTGGTAAAGATGATTTAGTTGATTTTGATATTAATGGTAATGAAATAAGTAAAGCCATTTATTATCTAATGTGTTCGATGAAGTTTGCGGGATATAAGCATAGAGTAAAGTTTAATCGTGCAAAAAAACATACTATGGCAGAACTCTTTCAAGATATAATTGCTTTCTATTTATCTAAATGTTTGGATTCAACAGAATATGAAATATTCCTTGAGCAAAAGGGCTCAACTATTGTAGATTCAAAAAATAAAAATATTTACCCTGATATTTTAATTAAAAAAAATGGTAAGAATTTTTTTGTAATTGAAGTTAAAACTACTATAGGCTGGAGTCGTAATAACCTTTCAGAGAATATAGAAAATAGAATGAATTTAATTAGAAACAGTTTTAATATTCCAAAAGAAAATATTTTATATATTTTTGAGGAAGCTACAAATAATGGAAAGTACTTTGAGCCTTATTTCTGGAATAAAAGTTTGCGAAGTCCTGTTCAAAGAAGTAATGATTTCCCTTATTCCAAAATATATCCTTTATTTGTTGAAACAGACCCTTACTATTGGGATTTTAATAGAGAAGCTTTTAATGATAAAGAAGACATATTAGATAAACTTACAAAAGATTATATTATTAATAAATCGGAATCGTGCATTGTGACAAGATTTGAGAGCATAATTGATGTTATAAATAATGCTAAATTAGATTATTAAAACATATTTTTTAAAGGATTTTATATTGAAAAATACAATAGAAGAAATTTTAAATAATTACTTAATTGCTAAAAAAGAAATATTTACTAGCCATTCAATGCAACAAACTGTGAATTATCAGCTTAAAAATCAAATTGAACAACAATTAAATGATGATAATATTTTAGTAAAAGGTTCTGTTGGTAAAGGCCAATGGGCAAGTATTCCATGGTTGTGTGTTTTTGATAAAAGAATTACGAATACAGCACAAAAAGGTTTTTATATTGTTTACTTATTCTCTGAAGATATGAGTGGTGTTTATTTATCCTTAAATCAAGGTTACACATGGTATAGAAATACTTTTAAATCCGAAGCTAATAATACTGTAAAATCAGTCTCTGATTATTTAAGAACAAAACTTAGAAGCGATATTTCTAATTTCCCAGAGGCTTCAATAAATCTTCATTCAAATCATACTTTAGGGAAAGGTTATCAATTAGGAAATATAATATCAAAATATTATCCTAAAGATAATATACCTAGTCAAAATGAGTTAATTAATGATTTATATAAACTTATAGGCATTTTTAATGAATTAAAAGCTATATTACCAGATGTAGATAATGAAGCAGAGTATATTAGATGGGTCACTGGATGCTCTTCTTATGTGGATGGGAGTATTGAAGATGATGATTTAGAATTCCAAAATGAGATACAGAATGATGTTCCAGTAGAATTTGAGGATAAACCTGAAGATATTCCAGGAACAAATAATTCTAGAAATAATCAAAGTATTAAGAGAAATCCTCAAAAAGCTGTAAATGCATTAAAGATGGCTGGTTATAAATGTGAAATAAATAATGATCATCAATCTTTTATTTCAGGTTCAACAGGTAGAGAATATGTAGAAGCTCATCATTTAATTCCATTAAGTCAACAATGTAATTATCATTATAGCCTAGATGTTGAAGCAAATATTGTTGCACTTTGCCCAAATTGCCATAAAAAAATACATCTTGGGACTAGCGAAGAAAAGCAAGAAATGACTAATAAATTGTTAGAACAAAGAAAAGATAGATTAAAGAAATGTGGTATAGAATTATAATATTATTTTATGAGAATTGAAGCTAATGAATAAAATTACAAAACGCCAGCATGTAGTAAATAGAGAATATTTGGCCAAATGGGCTGATAATAATAATCAAGTTTATTGTTTAGATAATAAAGGTAAATTATTTCCAGCCAATCCTGTAAGATTGTGTGTGCATAATTATTTTTATGAAATTAAGTCACTTAATATTGTTGAAAAAAAATTGCTTTTATTAATGGTTGGAGATGAAGATAACAAACTTTTAGTATCAAATAGCAATAATTGTGATACAGATAAAAACATTGTCAAATACTTTAATGAACTAAATTCAAAAAAATATAGACATCCAATGTTAGGTATTATTGATGTCTTATTTTTTTCTGCAGAAGTAAAACCTTTTTTAGAGAAAAAAAAGATTATAGATCCTGTTTTGATTAAAAATATCTATAAAGAGGGAATAGAAGATTTTGAAACTTTTTTTGAAAGAATAGGTTTGTTCTCACTAAAAAAAATATTTAGTTGCAAATTTAGTAATTCAGTTAAAGATTTTTCAGATTTAATTTATTTTATAAGTATTCAATATTCAAGAACTGATGTTTTAAAAAAAAGAATGATAGCTAAGCTTAATGAATTCTCTGTTGATATTAATAAAATTTTTCCTTTAATTCATATTTGTATTGCATTTAAAACAGCAAATTATTTATTAAATACTGAACTACATATTTCAATTCTTTATAATAATACCAAAATACCTTTTATTACGGGAAATCAACCCGTAATTAATATAAAAAATCTAAATACTGAAGAAGAAGCCAAAGAATTAGAATTTTATTATCCAATATCTCCAACTTTATCTATATTAATTTCTCCAAAAGGAATAAATAATAAAAGACTTATACATAATAGAAATGTTTCTATAGATGAAGCAAATTATTATAATATATTAATTAAGAAGTTTAGTAGTAAAATATTTTCAAACAATAAAGAAATTTTAGAAATATATAAATACTTAAAGAGATAAATATTAGACTACCTAAGGAGAAATTTTAATTTAATAAATACTTTCTCCTTTTATAAATCCTAGGAAACCTTCTCTTTTTAAAATCTCATCACATTGATAAATATCATACTCTATTCCATCCCAGAGAAAACTATCATAATAGAAATTTATTTTTTCCTCAATATTTAAAGAATATCCGGCTATTTTTATGAATTCAAGACTCACTTTGTATGGTAAATCTAACCCTATTTAAAGTTTGATAAAAAAGGGTAAAGTTACCCGTTTTTGTCAATATATATCTTGTGTATAGATTTGCCATGTATTATAATTTTGATAAAAGAAGGTATTTTTACCCAATTTTGTCAATAGGGGAGTATTTATGGAAATACGAAGAGATATTTATTTGAATAAACTAATTAATCGTATGGATAATAGTCTAATTAAAGTAATAACTGGAATAAGAAGAAGTGGTAAATCATATTTATTATTTAGATTATTTAAAAATTATTTATTGAATAAAGATGTTGATGAAAATCATATTATTGAGATAGAGTTAGATAAATTTGAGAATAAGAAGTATAGATCTCCCCAAGTTGTTCTCGAATACATAGAATTATTAATTAAAGATAAAGAAACATATTATCTATTTATAGATAAAGTTCAAATGTTGAATGAATTTGAAGATGTTTTAAATTCATTATTACATATAAGTAATCTTGATATTTATGTTACAGGAAGTAACTCAAAATTTTTATCAACAGATATTCTTACAGAATTTAGAGGGCGTGGAGATGAGATTCATATTTACCCATTAAGCTATAAAGAATTTATGAGTGTTTACAAGGGAGATAAATATGAAGGTTGGGCTGAATATGTAACTTTTGGTGGATTGCCATTAACAATATTAATGAAAACCGAAGAGCAAAAAATTAATTACTTAACTAGATTATTTGAAGAGACTTATATTAAAGATGTAGTTGAAAGAAATGGTATAGAAAAAAATCAAGAATTAGATGATTTAATTAATATTCTGGCTTCTTGTATTGGCTCCCTTACTAATCCGAGTAAAATTGCAAAAACTTTCCAAAGTTCTATACAATCCAAAATTAGTATTAATACAATTAAAAAGTATATTGATATTTTAAAAGATGCTTTTATAGTAAATGAAGCATATCGTTTTGATGTTAAGGGTAGAAAATATATAGGGGCTCAGTTAAAATATTATTTTGAAGATGTAGGACTTAGAAATGCTAGACTAGGATTTCGTCAAATCGAAGAAACTCATCTCATGGAAAATATTGTTTATAATGAGCTAAAACTAAGAGGGTATCAAGTTGATGTTGGAATTGTTATTAAACGTAATAAAACAGAAGATGGCCGTTTTGAGAAAAAGCAACTAAAAGTTGATTTTGTTGCTAATTTAGGTAGTAAAAGATATTATATTCAATCAGCATTAAGCCTTCCAACAGAAATAAAAATTAAACAAGAAAAAGCATCATTGCTTAATATTAAAGATTCCTTTAAAAAAATAATTATCACACGTGATATTGTAAAAATGTATAGAGATGAAAATGGAATAATTACAATGAGTATTTATGATTTTTTACTTAATGAAAATAGTCTTGATTTATAAACATAAAAATTGGCAAAAAGTTTTATCAAATAGCAATCCTGGTGATTTTTTCTTTAAATTTATTTTGAAATTATATCAAAAATTGAGAAGCTATATTTCTTTTTGAATAAGACTGAAAAGAAAGTGATAAGCTATTTATTAGAAGATGAAATCTATTCTTTAGAATATATAGCTAAAAAGATAGATGTAAAAAAGAGGACTATTGATAAAGCTTTAAGTGCTTTACAAAATAAAGGATTAATTAAGAGAATAGTTTGGGAACGTGATGGAGTTTGTACCATTATAAAATAATTTTACGTATATAATAAATATTTTTACAACCACTTGAAATGAACCATACCTACTTTTTCTATAATTTTATAGTTGTATTGATATGAAAATATCTAGGCTGATAAGTATTCAAGAGAAATACATATTCATAGATTTCTTGAAACCCTCAAAGTTCAGGATGATTTAATAACAGAATTTTCTCCAAAGCTATTTACATCCATTGTTGATATCGTTGAAGTTTTTTCAAAAAGAGAAATTAAGATACACTTCAAGAATGGTGAAATAGTTGTTGTTGATGTTTATTAATTTTGTCATAGCAAATTACTGTCGGTCAAATTTAAGAGAGAATTCTTTTCAGTTGACTAATACTCTTTTATTTAGTTAATTTTATATAAAAGGAAGGATTAATTATGTTTGCTTTGATATCTGTGGGGATTTTTTGTGTCATGGCAGTTGTATTGTTGTTGATAAGGAAAGCACATATTGCCTCTGTTCGTAATTTAAAGGAAACTTTCGGCCGTATTCCAGATGAAGAGCACGATATGAAACGCGTGAGCTCATATCACGTACACGCTATACAAGCAGACGAGGGAGCTTCATTTCTGGATTCTACAACTTGGAGTGATCTCTCAATGGATTCCGTATATCAGAGGATCAACGCATGTCACTGTTCTATAGGTGATGAGTATTTGTATCATGTTTTGCATGATGTCCATACACCACAAAGTACTCTGGAGTCCCGATACTTACTCAAAGAATGGCTTTTTTCAGATGAAGTTTCCAGAATTCATCTTCAGAGAATTCTTATTGGTATTGGTAAGCGACCGGGAAACGGGCTTGGTGCATTCATTTTTAATCCTTTTACCAAGCGGTTGGGAAATGATTGGATATATGTGGTATTGGCAATATCCCCATTAGTGGCATGTGCATTATTACCACTATCAATACAAATAAGCATGGGATTTCTGATATGTAGCGTGTGTCTTAATATCCTTGTATCGGTAAATAAAACAAGCTCTTTGGAAAGTGAGCTTGAAAGTCTTCGTTATTTTTCTTCATTGGTACATGGAGCGAAGATGATTCATCGTGAATTTGCAAGTCGATTGAATGAAATGGGTGGGAGTGGTACCCTCGGGGATGATCTTGAAATATCACTTGCTCCATATAGGCACATGCGTGGAGTTCTCCCGGGTAGCATGAACTCTTTTGCTGCTGAAGTTGAGGTACCATTTTTAGTATTAAAAGCAGTGTTTCTCATGGATTTGATTCGCTACAATCGCACTGTGGGCTTAATGATTGCGCATAACCAAGAACTTCAAATGCTGTATAAGATTATCGGAGAACTTGATATGGCTGTAAGTTCAGCGTCTTTTTGTGCGAGTATCCCATGGTATTGCAAACCCCATTTTGATGAAGAGAATTTCATCGTAATCGAAAATGGATACCATCCGTTGGTGAGTAATCCGGTTCCAAATTCTGTTGTGCTTAAAAATGACAGTATCCTAACTGGTTCAAATGCCTCAGGAAAGTCAACATGCATCAAGATGATTGCTGTTAATCACATTCTTGCCCAATCATTATTCATATGTTGTGCTAAGAAATATTCACTCGGGCGGGCATTTGTGATTTCATCCATGGCTTTACGTGACAACATTGAAATTGGTGAGAGCTATTTCATGGCAGAAATTCGTTCCCTTCGAAGAATTATGGATGAATGCAAGAAGCAAAGGTGTGTTTGCTTTATTGATGAGATCTTACGAGGAACAAATACCCCCGAGCGTATTGCTGCTTCGACTGCAGTGTTACGATTTTTGCATAAGACACAAAGTATGTGCCTTGTCGCATCGCATGATATAGAATTGACAGAAATATTGGAAGAAATATATGATAACTACCATTTCAGTGAACATTTTGAAAAAGAAGAAGTTGTCTTTGACTATCTGTTGAAGAAAGGACCATCAAAGACAAGAAATGCAATTCGTCTTTTGGAATATATGGGTTTTGATGAGCAGGTCGTAATTGATGCAAGAGCAATGTTGTGTGAGAACTAATCACAATTAAAGTTTAAGCATAAAATGAAATTATCTAGGTATCAATTTGTGTTTACGAATAATCTATCAATACCTTTTTTACTAAAGTTGATGAAGATGATTTATATTCTCTTAGTAGCTTTGCTCTTGGTTTGCCATTCTTATAAAGCTTTTCATTATCATTTTTCTTCTTATACTTATGTTTTAACTTCATTTATTTAATATACTTACATGTCCTTATTTTTTTTGTTGAATAAGTATAGACTATCCAATAATTTATCAGCAAAGTAGTTTGCCCTTTAAGAAAAACTTGAAAAGACACAAGCTATTATAGCTGATAAGTACGCAATAAAATTACAGATTGGGAGATTTATAGAAACTATCAAAACCTAGGATAAATTAATAACAGAGTTTTTTCACAAGTTATTTATATCCATTGTTGATATAGTTGAAGTGTTTTCAAAAAAAGAGATAAAAGTTCACTTCAAGAATGAGGATATAGTTTTTGTTGATTTGTTTAGGGGCAAATAATTTATTATTTCCAATTTGATAATATGTAAGTTGAAGCTTCATCAATTTCTAATTTCTGTACAGATGCAGAAAATCTTATAAAAAATAATTTTTCTTTATTTTCTGTAATAAATATTGGTTTCGGTGATTTTTTGATTTTAATTATTGCATAGTCCTTTCCAGATTCTTCTTCAATATTATGTTCAATATATGTAAAAATAGTTTTTGAAAAGTATTTTATCAATAAATCATTAAAATAGAGTAAAAACCCATCTCGATTTTTTTTCTTAAAAGTTGAATAATCTTTTTCTAACCCAATAATAGTTCCATCATCAGAAATACCTATGTATAGAGTTCCTCCTTGTGAATTTAGAAATGCTGAAATAGCTTTTATTACCATAAATTCCATGGTTTTGTTTATTTGTCCTTTATTAATGTCCCAACGTAAAGTTGATTTAAATTCAACAAGATTATTTTCTCCATTTTTTATTTTCAAAATTTCGTTTTTTTTGTCTTCTTTTATTGCTTCTAAAGTTTGCTTGTTTTTTAATTCTATAAAATAAGTATTTTCAATTTTATATTTATAAAAAATATTAGGATTTTTAGAAATAACCGAATAAATATTAGTTTTTATTTCTCCAGATTTTGAAAGATGTTTTATTACATCATTAAGTTTTAAAGTAGGACTTTTAGAAGAATTTATAAATTGAATGATTTTATTTTTTAGAATTTCTAATTTATTATTTCGTTTCATTTCTTTTATCTTATAGTTTGCATCAATAGAAAAATAAGATTTATAACGATTTTCCTTTTTAATTGTTTTCTTAAGCATTGGGCATTTATTAAATTTGGTATTACAGTAAGCTGTAGAATAATTAATATCATAATTTTCTAAAATTTTTTTTAATTCATATATTGTAAATTCTTTATTGGGGTATTTAATATTTATTTTATATAAAGTTTTGCAAAAATCATTCATAGAGCTTTGTCTTGTTGCTTGTTTCTCAAAATCCGATTGTTGATAATTATTTCCCCACTCTGTTAATACAATAGTTTTACTTTTTGTTATTATGAATTTATCTTTATTATAAGAAATGATAGAATAAATTGAAGAAATTTTTATTTGAGGACGTAAATTAGTAATATATTCATTTATTTCTTTAATAGTGCTAGGCCTATTATAATAATGTAATGCTTTTATAATTAGTTCAATAATTGTTGATGCATTAAACTTCCAAATTGTTAATCCCCAATTACCCGTCTTTCCTACCGGAGTAAATTTATCATCTGAGACTAATTGGTTTTTAAGGGAATTTGTACAACTTTTTAAAGTCATATCTTCTTTTACTAATCTATGATTTATTTCTCTCCAAAATGTTTTATAATTCATTATTTCTTGGTTTTCTAATAAAATCCTATATGCCCAATCACTTAAAGATTTTAACTTTGTAAATTTTAATTGATAGAACGTAGAATCCTTAGTAGTAATTTTTTCTATATCTGTTAATAAATTTATAGCATTTTTAATATAGGTAATATCTACTTTTTTGTTTTTTCTTTTTATATAAACAACTAAATCAAATAAATTTATTGGATCGATTTTTGTTAATAATAATTGATACATTTGCTTGCAAGTATAATTTTGAGTTTGATAATTTATTTTATTATTAACTATGAAATATTCTATATTATCATATTGATATTTTTTACATCCAATTAGTATAAGAAGAAAGAATAAAATATTTTTTTCTTGTTTAGAATGAATTATTATATTTTTAATTTGGCAAATATCATAAATTTTTGATTCATTTAATAATGTTTCTTCTAAAATAAGTTTTTTAAATGTAATAAAGTTTTGAAGAAGCCCATCATTTATTTTATATTCTTTTTTATTTTTATTTATATTATCTCCAGATAGAATTTTTATCATTGTATTTAAATGGTGATTTTGGATTTGTCTAATTCTTTCTCTTGAATTATCATAATAAACACCTAAATCTTCTAGAGTTCGAAAAGGTTCATCAAATAATTCAAACCTTTTAAAAATAATATCTTTTGATTTAGTATTTGCTAAATATGTAAAATAGTCTTTGGTAAAACGGCTAATATCAGTTAAAAAAGATCCTGTTATTTCAACAGGAAGAATTGTTTGACAATTAAAAGAATTCACCATCGTATTAATTTCTACTTTATTTTGCATATTATTACCTCAATTTTTTTTTAATTCCACTTTTTGAAAAAAACAACAGTAGTTTCCTTATTAATATAATGTATAGCTTTTCAATAATAAACAGGTGAATTGTAAAAATTTTAACTTATTCAATTTTTTATACACCCTAGAGCCTATTAAACGTGTATTTGTATTGGAATTGGTGTACCAATGCATTTCTTGACAATCTATTATGATCCTTGCAATTAATTATTCTAATTTCTTATTTATAAAGGAGATATATAGAATTTATTTTTTTTATATTAAGATGTTTCTCTTTATTTTTTTAATCCCTATAGTTTAATCGTATAATAGTCGACCTTTCTGAAGGGGAAAAGTGTAGATTTCAAAATTAATAAATTAAGTATTAACCTAGGAATATAATTTCAACATGATTTAAAATGTTATTATAATATTAAATTATATTTGCACTACAATTTATTTGCTAAAAAATAGCATATATAGTTTTCTTAGTTAAAATATAATCAGGAAACTCCTAATTATATTGTTTTTTTTCTTCAAAATATTTAACCACTTTTGATTCGATTTTAGAATCATCAAATTCATTATATGCATGATATAAATGACTATCCTTTATAGTTGAACGAAAAATAACATTTCTTCTTATTCCTTTTTTATTGTAATAAATATAAGTAAATTTATCCTCACCTTTTATTCCAATAGCTTCATTTAATAAGTTATCACATTCTGACTCAGTTTCAATTAATGGAGATGCACAAGCATTTTGGGAGATTATCTTACCTAAATTCTTATTCAAATATAATTCCTCTATAGTATTTACATGTAGTAAACTCATTAAAAATTGTTCACATTTTGATTTATTATGTTTAGGATTCATTTCAAATTTTTTTAATGGAGTGCTAATACAATATGTTAATTCTGATACTTTAGTACATATCTTTAATTCTCTATATAATTTAGATTCATATATTTGTATTTCATCATTATGAAAACTTGAACATGAAAATAATACAATAGCATCATTAGAAAACCATATATTATTTAATATTTTATTCCAATAGTCTTTTGAAGAAATACTACCATGATATAACTCATTATTAATATTCGAATTTTCAAACAAATCTATTTCTTTGATATTTTGTTTACCTTTATTTATTAAAGATAAGGATAATTCATAATCCGCTATTTCAGAATAGAATTGAAACAATTGAATTTCAATATCTTTATAATCTTCAATATTATTATAATAATTTATAACAGATGATACTAATTCATCAAAATATAATAATTGGCATTTATGTTTAATTGCTTCTCTAATAAAAATTGTAAACTCTTCAATTCTTTCCATGCAATCATGAATATTATTTTTTAAATATTCTCTATTAAATATAAGCCATGATGGATCAAATAAAATATTAGTCATTTTTTTTTCTCTTATTAATTTGAGCCTTAATTATTTTTTTATATTCTGAGTCAATTTGATTCATAAAGTCTTTAGGCCATTCATTGAAATTCCCCATATTATTAATTTCAATCTGTTTAAATTCACCTTTAGAATGGTTTTGTTCAACAAAGATTAAATTCACATTTTTAGAAATTTCATCATTTAAATCTTCAACTATTCTTCTTCTCATTCGTGTTATTAAATGATCGCTATGGGTTTCAATTATAATAAATTTATTTTGCTTTGATAAGCTATATAAAAAATCAAATAGTTTTGCTTGTACATTAGGATGTAAATGGATTTCAGGTTGTTCTAAAATTAACATTTCACCTTCTGCCATTCTTAAACCTTGTATTACAATTGGTAAAACTTGACAAATTCCAAAACCTACATGGGTTATTGGAATTTTTTTATCATTTTCTGTTAACATAAAAATTTTAGTCATTGCATTCCCATCGAAACTGTTTGTACGAATACTTTTTGCCATTCCAAATATATTACAAATCCAATATCGTACAGAATTAATAAGTTGAATGTTAGTTTCTTTAAATTTTAAAGTATCAATTTTTTCATAATCTGTTTCTATGAATTTATTTACCTTATGCTTATCTTTTGCTTCTCTTTGTAATATTTGTACAGCGAATTCACCTTTTAAACCAATTGATTTGCCAATTTCATCATCACTAAAATAATATTTATGAGGTTCATCTCTTAGAGGTCCAATATATGAAATCTTATTAAAATAAAACTTTAATTCATTAAAAATACTATTTGTTAAGCGCGAAAACATAATAAAATGAAACATTGATTTTTGTAAATAATTATTATTTGTATAAAGTGAATGAGGTTTAAGATTATTAAATTTGATTTGCCCCTTGATTTTTATATCATTCTTATCAAAATTAATATTTTGCTCAAAACTATTATTTCTAAAAAAAATATCACTGTTATTACAATGGCACTCATAATTTACTGAATCAGAAAGTTTAATTATTAAATAATCTTCTTTTTTAGTTTGTTTTAATGATATTCTACAAGTGTCTATTATTATTTTTTTGTTTATTTTTTTTAACGAATAAAAAATTTCAACTCTATAATCGGCTACATATTTAAATCGTTTAAGCTCTCTTTTTGTATAAAGATTTAGTTCTTTAGCTTCGAAAGAAAACTTAAACATTAATTTTCGTTGAACATTATTATCGGTAATTATATTATCAAATTTTCCAAGATCAACATAAGGTTTATTTAATTTTAAATTTGTTTGAGATTCATCGAAATCTGATTCAAGTGTTTGTTTAATCATTAATATGAATTGAATAAATGATGTTTTACCTATGCTATTTGCGCCAGTTAAAATGCTTATAGGTTTTATCTCTAAGTTATCTAATTTTTCGATAGATTTAAAATTTTCAATACTAACTTTCATATTCCCTCTTATATTTAATAGCTTAAATATTAAAATTATCACTTTTATAAATATTATCCATTAACATTTTTTCCATTTATTATGTTAATTCTTTGATAATGTTTTCCATCTTCGGTTACAATTGGTTAATCTTTAATAATTACAGGAGGGCAAAATATGTATATAGTTGATATTTTTATTTTATTCCAAAAATTATTTATATATCATTATTATTGGGTTCCATTGCATGAATTTTACAACTATTTTGAATTTTTTTCTAATTTGCCAATACGTTCTACTTGCGAATCAGAAAATTGATTTGGATGTATTTTCCTAAAAATATCGTTTTGTATATTCATAAGCCTCTAGTGTATTTAGTTTCTATTTTTAATTTACATAATATTAAGAACTAATTTTCTTTTTTATGTTTAATATTCATTATTATACAACTTTATTTATTTTTATTCAAAACAAATAACACTTAGTGTTAAATTTAAGGACCTTTGAGTTACTTTTGGTAAGAAGTTTTGAGGTAGATTAGTTATTGTTATATAAAGATAGTTTTGCTCCTCTTTTACTAGTAATCGTGTTATTGTCAATACACCATTAAAGGGTAATCGAGTCAATTAAATAAAGAATGTTTACATGATGTAAAAGAAAATTTTTTAAAATTGTCACTTGTTCTTTTTGTTTTCATATAAATTATTTATTCTCTCTCAATACTAATCTAATTTTAGTATTGATTTGATGGAAATTCTGTGTATTTTTTTTCAATATATGATTCTTTAATCACTCTAATAATATTAAATAAATACACATGGTTCTCGGTTGCCATTTTATAAATGTTTTCTATATGTGAATTTAATTCTTGAAAATAAAGCTACGATATTTATTTTCTAAAACCTTAGGTCATTCGTCTTTTACATGATCTTTACATGTATAAATACAATTACTACAATTATTATATGTTTTCTTGGACAATTTAAGTTGTCTTACTCATAGTTTTTAGTAAAAGTTTTCTAAATTTTCAATCATTTAAGAAATGACTATATTAGGTCCAAACTATTTTAAGCTGCATATGAAATTTTAAATCTCTAGATATAGTAGAAGGGACTCTATTAATTCCTTTAGCAAATTGTTAAAAAGATTTTTTGCTAGTAAGCCATATATTCAGTGTCTTTTATTAGAAGTTAAATGCTTAAAGCTATTATTCATGATTTTATTCCTCTTTGTTTTGAATAATTAACAAAACACAAAAAACAGTAATAATAAAAATTGTAAAATCATATAAATTTAGAAAATAAGAGTAAAATAAACAAAAAAACTAAAACCTAATTTTATAATACAGAATGCAATTATATTCTTTGCAACATTTATTACAACCAAATATATTAAAAAAATAATCCATGGAGGTGCATTAGATATTTCAATTAATAATTTTTATTTAGTTAAGTTTTATAACTATATCTGTTATTGTGAAATTAAAAATTCATGCTATAATTAATATTAAATAACTAACTTAAAATAGTATATAGGGAAAATAGCTTGATAAAATTTGATTTACATATACATTCTTATGCGAGTAAATATAAAGAGAGTGATGGTATTGTTGATGATTCAACGGAAAATAATTTATATGTTTTGTTTGATAAATTAATTCAAAATGATATTAAATTATTTTCGATAACAGATCATAATAGATTTGATGTTGAATTATATTTAGCTGTTGATAAATATATTGAAGAACATTATGTGCCAATTTCTATAGTTTCCGGAGTTGAGTTTGATGTACTAATTGAAGAAGATAAAATACCCTGTCATATTATTACGATTTTTAATACAAATAATGATATTTTAAATTATAAAAAAATTGAGAATGAAATTAATAGAAATAAAAAAGTAGGTATAAAAGAATATTATTCAAAAAATGAATTTAATATTTTACTATCAGAAATTAAATTAGATGTTCTTTTAATTGCAAATCAACAATCAGATTTATACAATACTAGTTGTGGGAGAACTCGGTCGTTATCAGATAGTTGTGAAAATCCTGAAGAGTTAATTCGGTATGGTTATATTAGTGCATTAGAATTTCAAAAAAATAAAGTTGAAGGAATTTTATTAAATAACTTAAAAAATCTTGAGAAGCATATAGGTCTTGTGTCTGGTAGTGATTGTCATACTTGGGAATGTTATCCACAGCACGATAAGACTAGAAAAGCCCGAGACTCTTGGTATTCAGAGGCGCAAATTTTACCTACATTCAAAGGTTTATTAATGGCTTTTTCTTCTCCAGATACAAGATTTAATAGATATACCTCATCACAGAGTACTTTTATTGAATCTATAGAAATTAATAAAAAAGTAATTAATTTGACAAAAGGTATAAATGTAATAATTGGTGAAAATGGATCTGGAAAATCTACATTTCTTGATATAATTTATGATAATTCCAATTTGCAGAAATTTGAAAAAAAAATAAAGGCTGATAATGATATTAAAGTTAAAAAAAATGATTCTTGTAGTATAAAATATATTAATCAAAACAAAATAATTAATTCTTATCATGATAAAAAATTATTGCGTGAAAAAGCAAATTTTGAAGAATTAGATCATACAGATTTTATAAGTAAGTATACTAATTTTGCAAATCGTATTTATAATATTATAAATAAAAATATTGATTTAAAATCATCATATGATAAATTAAAGTCAGCCAAAATTGAAATTCAAGATTTTGGAAATATTACAACTTACTATATTCATGCAAAAACCGTTACTAGTAATTTTACTGAAATAGACAATTTTTATAATAATGATAGCGTAAATCTTAAATTATTAATTGAAAAAATTAGAACAATTAAACAATCCAATAATTTAGTTAAATTCTATACTTCAATAGATGAAATAGAAATTAAATTACAAGAAATGTTAGAGTATATAAATAAAAAATATTATGAAAAAGAGTATGAAATAAAATTAAGAAATATTATTTATAATAAAATAGATGATTATAATTCTATAATTAAAAGTAAAGAAGGGACTAAATCTCAGGCTCTTATTCAATATAATTCTGATATTTTTATGTTTAATAAAAAAATAACTGATTATTTAAGAAAGAATTTAGAGGATAGAAGTTTTCCTATAATTCCTAAAAATATGAGTAATATAAAAACAAACTCATTGAATGGTTTCGAATTTCAAAATGTTGCATTATATGATGATAATTTTTGTATAGAAGATTTTTATAAATATTTGTTTGTGAAAAATTACCAAGCTAAAGATCAATTATTAGAAATAAATACAATGAAAATTTTTTCAGAAGCGGTTAAGAATTGTTCAGATAAAAGTAATATACAAAAAGTATATAATGTAAATATTAATAAATTTATAAATGATTATACAACTGATTCATATAGATATATACAAGAAATTTCAGCAAAAGAAAAAATTGGTAATACTTTAGGAGAATTGTCGTTAGCATATATAAAATTTATTTGCCAAGAAAATGATATTGATGTTCTTTTGTTGGATCAACCTGAAGATAATATTTCTAATAAAAAGATTGGTGATTCAATTATTAAATTATTAAATGAAAATAGAAGTAGAGAGCAAATGATTATTGTAACACATAATCCTTTGCTTGTTGTAAATTTAGATGCTGATAATGTAATTTGTTTAAAGAAAATAAATGATGAAATAAAAGTAGTATCGGGTGCTTTAGAATATGAAGATGAGGATGTAAATATTTTAAATACTATTGCTGAAACTATGGATGGTGGAATGAATGCTATTGAGAAAAGGTTAAAAGTATATGAATGTAATTATAAAAATGAAAAAGAGTGATAAAATTTATAAGTTGGAAAATTTAAAAAATGGAAATATAGTTGAAATAGTAGATAATTATATTTATGCAGAATCAATTTTAGAATTATTAGATTTTCATGTTGATAACAATTATAAATTTGAATTAGATGAAGACATTGATGCTGAAAATGATATTATAAAGGCTTTTAAAGATTTTTTTACAAAATTGGTTGATGAGATAAATAAAATACAGATTTCTGAAAATTAATATATTGAGAAGATAAAATATTATTTCATTTATTTAAGAAAAGGGAATTAAATTCGTCTGTGGGGCAAGTGTTTTGTCGAAGAATCTAATCTAGATTATAAATTTTCTTTTTTTTATTCCGTCTTAGATTAGTTGTTTAAGTGTTGAAAGATAATCAAACTTTTTCAATAAAATTGCAAAAAGTTTATAGAGGATATGCTTTTTTTTAATTTATCCTATAAAAAAACATGGTTCAGCAACTACTAATAATAGCCTTATTTCTAAAAAGATATAGTAGTTGTTTTTAAAATCCCATTTCTTATATATTTAACTAAAATTGGAGAGTTTTCATCAATTTGTGCTATTATTTTATAATAAGAATCTGTATCAAATATTTCAGTCCCATTTAT
This sequence comes from Pleomorphochaeta caudata, assembly GCF_055395745.1. Lineage (NCBI taxonomy): Bacteria > Pseudomonadati > Spirochaetota > Spirochaetia > Spirochaetales > Sphaerochaetaceae > Pleomorphochaeta > Pleomorphochaeta caudata. The sequence continues at coordinate 3,103,399 of NZ_AP042458.1, read as the reverse complement.
ACCAACAATAATATCATTCAAAGCTAAGTTTGCATAAAATGCGGGGGTTTTCTCCCATATCGTTGTGATTAATATACCTGTGTTACGTTTATATTGTTCTCTTTGATTTTGTGATAAATCTATTGCAATAAATCCTAAGGGATTTGCTTTTATGATTACATTAGGTGTATTAATGAAATAATATACATCGTAATCATAACGTTTAATATTTGAAGAATATACTCCATAACTATTTGAGTATATGTTATTTATTGTATTAGTGTAATTCTTATCATATATTACAATTTTTGCGCCTTTTGAAATAGCAATTCCTTTAAGCTCACTTTCAATTTCTTTTTGACCTATTGAAGCTCCATTAAAATTTGATTTTCCAATGCAGAAAAAATAATTTGATTCTAAAAAGTTGAATTCAGAAATAATATCATCTGTATAATAAATAATAGGTTCTTCAGATTCTTCAAGAAAAGCTTCTTTCTCGATAGTAGATAAATCTTCTTCTGATAAGAATGGCTTATAAAAATCGCTAATAGGTGTATTTAAAGTTGAGCAACTAATTAACCCCAATGTAGAAATAAATAATAAATTAATAACAATAAAATAATGACTAAATTTTTTTCTCATTAAAAAAATATATCACGATTTATTTTGCAAAGCAATAAAAAATATTTTTAAAAATATTTATACAAACTTATCAAAATTTTTAATGATTATTTATAAATATGCTTAATAGTTTTATTTTCTACTATCTTTTTTATTGGTTCATAATAACAGTTATTAAAGCTTTTGCCCGCAGAAAAATGCCAAGTTTCTATTAATAAATATTTTTTATTATCAATTTCAATATTTCCAATAGCTATATTTTCATTTGTAGATTGTTCCCATTTTATTGGACTTGTTTCAAATAGATTGGAGCCAAAAGTATCTGATAAATTCATTTTAATTATTAAATCAGGATCTAAAAGAGATATTTGTTTTTGATAGTAGTTCTTTGTACATTTGCTTATCATTTTTCTATATTTTTTCATTCTTTTTATATCGGATACAAATGAAGTCTCAGATGGATTATCAAATTTTGAATAATTTATTAGTGCATAACTTATTCCTTTTTTTTTAGAAAAATTATTTTGTCCTATCCACGAAGCATATGGCATGGAATTATAACTACAATTCTCATTGTTTAATCCGTATGTTAAATATAGCATTCTTGCATGAAATTTATCTTGATTTACAGTATACTTACCTTGTCCTCTTGTATCGTTTGCTAAAATTCCTTCATACATTGTTTGAATATAATCTTGACCATTTATATTTAATGCTTCTTTACCTATGAATAATATTTTTAAAGATTGTTGAGTGTAATAAGGGTAAAATCCATCAAAATTTATTTTCTCAGTATATGCTTTTTCTTCTTCTTTAATTGCTATATTCTGTAATTCATTTTCCAGATCTTTTAATATATTTTGATTTTCTTCCCATAAATTAAGCTCTTCTTTTGGGTATATTTGTTTAGCTTCTTCTAAAGCCATATATGTGCGAGGGGGGATAATTTGTTTTTCAATTTTTGAGTTTTTTATTCATTAAAAGGTTATTAACCTTTTAATTTGTATGATTCTCCTAAAATTATTATTTTTAATTGTTTTTTTTTAACATTATTTTTTATAATATATCATTAATTTCTATTATACAACTTAATTATTAGCATTATAAATCTGGGAAAAGCGTTTAGTCTCTAAAAAATTTAAAACTCGAACTAAGTTGTTAACTCCTTAATAGTTGATTGTTGATTAATCATTATACTAATAGGAGTCAGGAGTTTAGTGATTTCTAGAATCATAGGATAAAAGATTCTTTCATTGTTAGCTTTATTATAAGTAAATTTTTAGTCTAAATTTGGAAAGTAATATAAAATATATGAGCAGTGAATAATCCAATTATTATTATAGATAAATTAAGTTAATGATTAATAAAGTATATTAAAAATAATTGTAGTTAACTTAATTAAAAAATGTTAGTAAAATGTATAAATTATATTTTTAGATAGAGAAAAACTCTAAAAAGGTGTATTATTAAAGATATAAATACTTTAAGCATAAAAAATAATGTAAATAGAGGGGTGTTATTTTTTATGGAAAGTAATAATATTTTTTATTTAATTATGAGATAAAATTGTTTTTTATTACTTTAGGTATTTAAGGACAAAAATAGATAAAAACTTTTATAAATGATTTTTGTGTTTTACTTATATATCTGTTCTCACTCCATAATTATATTATCTATTTTTTAATATTAGAATTAATACAAGAAAAAATTGTTAGATTCAAAAATTTACTACATATCTATTCTGTGATTATAAAATCACTCTTTCAAATATCATAAAGTTCTTTACTCTAGTGAATCTAACACATAAAAGAGAGTATTAATAAAATTTATTAATTACTGTATTAGGATCAATCCTATTAAATAGAGAATTAGAAATTAATTAGATAATAAAAATTTCTAATTTTGCAAAAGGTCTAGAATGATTTCTTCATTCTGAGAGGTGTTTATGAATAAAAAGGAAAATTTATTTTCAAAAGATGTTTCTATTGTTTTATGCGGCCAAGCAGGGCAGGGTATAAAAACTATAGAATTAGTTTTAGTTCATGTTTTAAAAAAGAGTGGATACAATGTTTTTTCAACAAAAGAATATATGTCTAGAGTTAGAGGGGGAAGTAACTCAACAACAATAAGAGTCTCTGATAAAAATGTTAAATCCATGAGAAATAAGATTGATATTCTTATTCCATTAGATGATCAAGCTATAGATCATGTTTCTGATAGATTGAGTGAAGATACTATAATTTTAGGTGATAAAGAATTATTTAAAGATGATAAATATGAAATAGTGTCCATTCCTTTTGCAAAAACAGCAAAAGAAATTGGAAATAAAATTTATGAAAATATTGTTGCTTGTGGTGCTATTTTGGCTCTTTTTAATAATGATTTAGAATTTTTAAATGAATATATAAAAAATAAATTTAAAACTAAGAGTGAAAATATTATAAATGATAATATTGCTGCTGCAAAAAAAGGGTATGAATTAGGAAAATATTTGTATGATAATTCTATAGTTAGAATTGATATTGAACCTGATTCTAAAATAGAAAATGATTATTTCTTAAATGGAAATGATGCAATTGGTTTTGGAGCATTAATGGGTGGTTGTAATTTTATTTCTTCATATCCAATGTCTCCTGGTACCGGTGTATTAACATTCTTATCTGAACATTCTAAGGAAATGGAAATAGTAGTAGAACAAGCTGAAGATGAAATATCAGCTGTAAATATGTCAATTGGAGCTTGGTATGCTGGAGCTAGAGCCCTTGTTACAACTTCAGGTGGTGGTTTTGCTCTTATGGGCGAAGGTATTAGTCTTTCCGGTGTATTAGAAACCCCAACAGTAATTCATTTAGCACAAAGACCTGGTCCTGGAACTGGTTTACCTACTAGAACTGAGCAAGGGGATCTTGAAGTTGCATTATATTCAGGTCATGGTGAATTCCCAAGAATTATTTTAGCACCAAGTAATATTGAAAATGCAATAAAAATAACAGCTGAAGCTTTTAATCTTGCTGATAAATATCAGTCTCCTGTTATTATTTTATCTGATCAGTATTTTTTGGATACTTTCTATAACACTAGTAATTTAAATCTTGATGTTAAAATAGAAAAACATATTATAAAAACTGAAAAAGATTATAAGCGATATGAGATTAGTGATAATGGCATTTCAAAAAGAGGTATCCCTGGTTTTGGAAAAGGCTTAGTTCGTGTTGATAGTGATGAACATGATGAAGAGGGTAGAATAACTGAAGAAAGATCTGTTCGAGTTGCTATGACAGATAAGAGACTTAAGAAATTAAATCTAATAAAAGAAGCAGCAATTGATCCAATATTTACTGGTTCTAAAGATTATGAAACTTTAGTTATAGGCTGGGGCTCAACTTATAATGTTATAAAAGAAGCTTTAGAAGAAGTTGATAATAAAAAGATTTCATATCTTCATTTTGAACAAGTTTATCCTATTAGTAGCAAAGCAAAACCATATTTAGAGAAAGCAAAAAATATTATCATTATTGAAAATAATGCAACTGCACAATTTTCTAAGCTTTTAAAACTTGATACTGGGATTGAAATTAAGAATAAGATATTAAAATACGATGGAATGCATTTTTATCTAGAAGAATTGATCAATAAGATCAATGAATTAGCAGGAGAAAACAATGAACAATAAATTTACAATACAAGGCCAAGATATAGCTTGGTGTCCTGGCTGTGGGAATTTTTCAATATTAGATACAATTAAAACTGCTCTAGATGAACTTTCACTAGAAAAAGAAAATATAGTTATGGTATCTGGAATTGGACAAGCTGCCAAAATGCCACAATATATTGATACTAATTTTTTTAATGGTCTTCACGGACGAGCTTTACCTGTAGCAACTGCAATCAAATCTTCTAATCCAAATCTAACAGTAGTTGCTGAAAGTGGAGAGGGAGACATGTATGGAGAAGGTGGTAATCATTTGATTCATACGATTAGAAGAAATGTAAATATAACTAATATAGTTCACAATAATATGATTTATGGGCTTACAAAAGGTCAAGCTTCCCCAACAACACAAAAGGGTATGAAAACAACTCTTCAAATATTTGGTGTAACAAATGAACCTTTTAATCCAATGGCTGTTGCAATATCTCTTGGTGCATCATTTGTAGCTAGAGCTTTTAGTGGAGATAAAGAAAAAACAAAAGAAATAATCAAAAAAGCTATACAGCATAAAGGTTATGCTATTGTTGATATTTTTCAACCATGTGTTTCTTTTAATAAGATTAATAGTTTTAAATGGTATAAAGAAAATACTTATTATTTAGATGATGATTATGATCCAACTAATCAAGTTGAAGCTTTTAGAAAAGCTTTAGAAACTGAAAAGTTCCCATTAGGCGTCTTGTATATAAATGAGGATCGTAAAACTTCATTTGAAGAGAATTTAATAGCTTATGAAAAAGATAAAACACCTATAGTTGAAAGAAAAAGAGATTTAAATTTGGTTAAAACATTATTAGAAAAGATGAAGTAGTAAACGTTTATATTTATTAGTAAAATTAAGGGTTATTTTCTATATTACATAGAGAATAACTTTTTTTGTTACTTTTATTAGGGATAAACTTATACTTCTCAAAGTAAAAATTTTTGTTTAGTTCAACTATGATGAATTTACTATGGATAATATGACTATGTGTTGAGAAAATTTAGTCACTATAGTTGAAAGTGAATAAAAAAGGGTGAATATATTCACGTTTAAAACTTTTTTTATAAACAGAATATTTTTCTTTAAATCATTGTAAAAAGTTTTTTTGTAAATTACTTTTATTCATTATATAATATTATAAAAATAATTAAGGATATTCTATGTTTAATAATGATAAGCCAATAGAGAATTTTGAAAATGATATTTTAGGAAGGAATAGATTTGTAAAGGATGTAACAAAAGCTTTAATTAATTGGGAGAAAAAAGAACCTCTTGTTATTTCAATTTGTGGAACTTGGGGAAGTGGAAAAACATCTGTATTGAATATGATAAAACAAGAAATAAAAGAAAATTCTGTTAATGAAATTCCTTATACAATAATAAATTTTAATCCATGGTCTTATTCAAATCAAGGAAACCTTTTAGATAACTTTTTAGATGAATTTGCTTTGCAAGTAAAAGGTAAAAATAAAGTTACTCTTTATAAAGAAATAATTAAATATAAGAAAAGTCTAAGTTATATACCAGAAATAAATCAAATTAACGCTATTTTTAGTAATACATTAATTGTTTTGATGGTATTAAATAGTATGTTTATAAATTTAAATAGTAGTAAAATAATTTTTTGGATAATTGCAATAATATTCATTTTTATCAATATTCTATTACCAATAGTAAAAATTAAATTAGCAATATGTTCAAAAATAAAGAGTATAGAATCAGAGTTATTAGTAAAATCTCCAATGGAAATGAAAAATAAAATTTCTGAAGAAATAAAAAACTCAAAAAATAAATATATTATAATAATTGATGATATTGATCGATTGGATAAAGAAGAAATTCAAGAATTGTTTAAAATGGTTCGAAATAATATAGATTTCCAAAATACGATTTTTTTATTAGCTTATGATAGAGATATTGTATCAAAAAGTCTTTGCGTTCAAGAAGGTATTAATGGTGATAAATATTTGAATAAAATTATCCAAGTTGATTTTTGTTTACCTGAAATACAGAGAGATTTATTAGATCAATATTTTTTAAGTTCATTTGAGAAATCGTTAAAAAGTTTAGAATTAGTTAACCCTAGTCAATTAAATAAAGAAAAATTGTTAAAACATCAAGATATTATTATAAATGGGATTTTGCCTTTTATAAAAACTATTAGAAATTCTAAACGTTTAATTAATAGTTTTGAATTTTATTTGAACATGAGTAATAATAAAGGAGTTCTAGAATTGAATCCAATTGATTTATTAGGAATTGAAACAATTAGATTGTTTGAATTTGAATATTACAATTTTATTAAAAATAATGAATCATTATTTCTTGGGGCTTATTTTAATTCTTATGATCAAAATGAAGAAGATAAAGATGCATTAGCTCTTTTTAATAAGAGTTTGGAAGATATTCCGATAAATAACAGAATAGAATTGCTTGAGTTATTAAAGTTGTTATTCCCGTATATACGAAAAATAAAATCAATATCATATTATAGTGATACTTCTGATAATAGCCAATTGCGAATATCAAATTATTTATTTTTTAAAGCATATTTTAATTTTGTCCCTGGTGGAAATGATAATATGCTATGTGAATTTGAGTTGAAAAAATTAATTGAATTAAGTAATTCTTATAACTCTCTTATAAAATATTTTGAAACTTTAAAACATCAAAATAAATTTAATTCTTTGCTATCAAGGTTGCAAGATCAGTCAATAATTAATGATTTATATCACAACTCTAATTTGGAAATACTTATTTTGGCTTTTTTTAATTCTTTATCAGATATAAAAAAGAAAGAATATAAAACTAATTTATTGCAACAACCTATATATATAAAATTATTTGTTTTGATTCATAGTTTATTTAGTAGGACAAAAAATTTTGAAAAAAATTATTATCTTATGAAAAATATTATTAACAAATCGGACTCAATTTTCTGTTTGACTTATTTTATTGATGAGTTAGAAAATCGAAAGGATTTAATTAAAGTTGTTAATGAAGATCAATTATCTATGTTAAAAAGACAAATGGTAAATAAGATTGATGGATATAGTGAATTCCTATTAGATGATAATACAATGAATTTCATATTGCTTAAATGGAAAGCTTGGGGAAATTCAGAAAAATATTATGATTTTATAGTAAAAGTAAAAACTTATGACAATTTATTTATTAAGTTTTTTAATCATTATGTATTAACAAAAAAAGGGTATAGCATGGGCAATTCAATAAATAAGTATGAAGAAAAATATTTTGATTATCAAGATATAGATATACATATCCCCATTGATTTTATTTATAAAAGAATAGAAAAACTTTATAATTTGCCTAAGTATGAAAAGTATAAATATAATTTTGATTTATTTCGAAGTAATTTTTATGAAATAAAAAAGAATGGATTAAAAAATAATTGAAATTATTTTTTTAAGAAGTATAAAGATTTATTTTTAAATTTCTTAAATCATTTATTTATGCCAGTTAATTAATCATAGTAATATAGAAGTAGGGAAATTTTAGATTCCTTGTATCCCATAATATTGTAATATATGAAATTTTTGCTATCATACAATTCTGATTATAAGTAGAAATAATAATAGGTATATTATTTTTTTTCATGTACTGAAAATGTTAATCTTCGTATGAAAAATTGCTATTCTAAAAATTAAATTTCTTATCAATGATTTTGTAATCCAATGATTAAAAATCTTATAAAATAAAGATATATGTATCAAAAATTTAATTTAAATTTTGAAAAGAAAACCTTTTCTTTTATAAAAAGTATTAAATACTATTATAGATAATTTATTAATACTTTTTATTTTGCTATTTTTTTATTTATAAGTTTTGTTTCTAACAATAATATTTAATATTATATATATTTGATATATGTTAATAATAAAAATAAGAGGGGAAAAATGATTGAATCAGCACAATATGTAATTGAAAAAACTATAACGCCAGTAAAAAGATTTTATCTAAATTATGAAGAAAATGGATTTGTAGGAATTTCAAAAGAGATTGAAGAAGAAATTAAGCATTTATACAATCAAACTAAATCAGCAAATACATATCTCTTATATTTCAAAAAAACTGGAGATGTTTATAAATATTTAAAACATGCTGTATCAAGTAAAAATAATAAAACTGCAGAAATTATGCATAAGTTTGAGTTAATTCCTTTTGAAGATATTATTTTAGAGTTTGAACAAATATTTAAAAAAGAGTTATATAATATAAGTATTCCTAATGATTTAATCATAGATAATTTATATTCAACTTTTGACTTAGTTTTTTTAGCTGGTATTTATGATACTAGATCAGCAGGATTTTTGAGTATAAAAGATGAAAAAAATAATATTGAATCAGTAGTAGTTAGAGGTAAATTTTCAAAGGAAGGAACCCAAATATTAAATGAATATTTGGAAGAAGATTGTTCTAGAATAAAATATAATTTTACAAATTGGAATAATAGGTATTTTGATGCAATTGTTAATAAAAATATAGATATTTATTTTTTTGAAACAGTTAGGAAAAACACTCAACAATATAAAGGTATATATAATTTAGAGTCTTATGATAAAGATGAGCGTTACATTATTTTACAAAGAAAAAAAGAACATAATACAAGAAAAAATTTAAAAGAAAAACTTGAAGAGAAACCTATTAAATATACTTATAGAAGTAGATATAAATATGGTAAAAAAACTAGTGGAGGGACTTCCTCTATTGGTGAAAATAAGATTAAATCAGGTGAGAAAGCTGAAATAATTGTTCACAATTTTTTAAATAATATTAATATAGAGAACGAAGTTGCATCTTCAAATAAAAAGTCTCATGAATTTGATATAAAAACTATAGATAAAAACCTTGTAAATCTTGAAGTAAAAAATATTTCTTCCTTAAAGGGGTTTTATATTTCTCAAAGTGAAATACAACTTTATAAAACGAATAAAACTAGAATTTGTTTAGTAGATATTAGAAAGAAAGATTGTTTGATATTTATTTCAAAAAAATATCAAGATGCAACAGTATTAAATAAAATATTTAAAGAATTAACAGAAATTAAAGAAGCCACCATTCAAAAGTATTTTGGGAAATATAAAATTGATTCTATTGAGATAGGACTGATAAAACCTGAAAAAGATATTATAGAAAACATATATGATGACTTTTTGCTTATAAATAATTTATCTCAAAAAGAAATAATATCATTTTTAAAAAGGTAATATTTTTATCATTAAATAATCAGTTTTTAGTTAATCAATATAGGACCTGTGTATTTATTCCAAAATTATTAATGTGAGCCATAGTTAAGTTTCTAAGGTGAAGTAAAAAGATTTTTAATAATATTAACAATATGAAGTTTTATAAAAAAATATTCCATATTAAGTAAAAATATTAAATAAGAAATATACAGTTTAGTAAAATTGTTGTATTATAAGAATAATTATTATTAGAAATCTAAGGGGTTTTGTATGTATGTAACTCAATTTGATATTTTTGTATTTTTGTTAATAGTAATAATTGTACCTTTTATTATTTTTTTAATAATTAGAAATTTTTTATGTTGGTATTATAAGATTAATATTAATATTCATCTTTTAGAAAATATTAATAAAAATTTAGAATTTATATCTAAACAAAATTTCCCAGAAAAATATGAAGAATATAAAAAAACATTTTGTTCAAAATGTGGAAAAAAGATTAAAGAAAAAACTTATTTTTGCTCAGCCTGTAATGAATACTTTTGTTATGATTGTATATTAGCAGGGAAAAAATGTCCGAATTGTAATTCTAAAGTACAAGAATTATATTAAAAAGCATTATTTGTTGATTAAAAAAAGTATTATGGATGATATGCTTAATATAAATAAAGAAAAAAATGGGATAAAGTATCAATATGCATTTGATTATGATAAAAAAGAAATTGTGAATATTGATAGCATTAATGAAAGAAATAGGCACAATGATTATAGGTGTATTTCTTGTAATATGAAACTCTTTCCAAAACTTGGGGAAATAAAAGTTCACCATTTTGCACATTTTAAGGGTTGTGCATGTAATTTTGAAACTTATATTCATAATTTGGCTAAACTTTCATTGTATAATAATTTGAAAAATAAACTAGAGAAAAAAATTCCTTTGTATTTATATGTCCATTATTATAAAAGGTGCACTGTTTCTAGACAAAATAATTACCTTGATGATTCTAATTGTATAAAATTAATTAATACAAAAAAAATTGATTTATTTAATTATTATTCAGAAGTCTGTTTAGAGAAAAAAGTTAATGGTTTTATACCTGATGTTTGTCTCTGTGGTTCTGAAAAAATTAATCCTATTTTTTTTGAAATAAAAGTAACACATGGTTGTGATAATCCTAAAATATTTTCTAAAAATAGAATTATTGAATTTGAAGTTTATGATGAAAAAGATGCAATAAATTTAGGAAAATTAAATTTTTTTGATTTTGATTCAAATAAATATCGAATATCAAGTTATAATTTTAAAGAGCATTATAGAGATGTTGATTTATCAAAAACCTGTAAAAATATTCGTTATTTTGTTGTAATGAAAAATGGATTAGTTTTATCACTAAATAATAAATCGATTAAGAAATATAAAGTAGGAGATTTTGCTTTTTTTTATCCAAATTCGTGTTTTGGCAGAAGTCCAAGCTTTATTGAACTTATTCAAAAATGCATTGATAATAATATTTTAGTTAAAAGTTGTTATATATGTAAATATAGAAATCATAATTATAGAGATTGTGTATGTAATCTTAGAGGTAAGACTAAAAAAGAATGTGGTGGCTACTTTAGTGATAGAGATATTGAAGAAAAAAAAGTTAAACAATCTGTTGCTGTCAAATGTGACAAATATAGAATTAATTCTACTTATTTTATGTAATAATTTATTTCTATAATTTAGCTTTTATAAAATGATTAAAATTTAAACCTATGAAACGTAAAAATTTTTAGCTCAAATTCTTATTACATATTATTGTCAAACTAATTAATTAAGTCAATAACGAATTTTTTATATTCTTATATTAAAATTTTATTTATAAAATTTTAATATTTTTATAGTTTTTTTTACTATAGCCTCTTACATTTCTAGCTATGTAATTAGTTTTTATTTGATTGTTCACTTTTAAAGTTCATATAGTTTTAAAAATATTGTTATGAGCAATATAAAAAAATAGTTCATAATTTAGAATAGTCTATTCTTTGATTTTAAAAAAAATAAATTTTTTAGAAAAAAATTTTCTGTTTTTTTAATAATAAAAAATATAGCAAAATGTTTGTATTTAAACAGAATTATGGTTTTAGAAAAAATGATGAAAGATAGATATTTTTAGGAATACAAACAAAAAATAATAATTTTGCTTAGTTTTAAATAAATATTATATAGTATATATTTATGTATATATAATAATTTATTAAATATAAATAATTTATACATATTTATACAAAACTTGCATATTTTATTTATTGCGCGTAAATAAACATTGACAAATGATTTTTGTTGATTTACACTCATAAAAAATTAAAAATGTTTGAACATAAACAACTAAAAAGAAGGAAGTCGTATGAACAATAGGCATAATGAAATAATTAAATTACTTGCTAGTAGCTCATTTATTTCTGTTACAAAATTATCACAAATTTTCGATGTTAGCGAAATGACAATTAGAAGAGATTTAACTCAATTAGAAAAAGATAATCAAGTAAAAAGAGTATTCGGAGGTGTTGTTTCAAAAGAATTATCTACTGCAGAACCTTCATACAATGACCGAGAACAAAAAGCGAGAGAAGAAAAGAATTATATAGCAAATTTGGCATCTGATTTTGTTATTGATAATACAATAATAGGAGTTGATTGTGGTTCAACTTGTCTTGAATTAGTTAGACATTTAATGAATCGAAAATTAACTATCGTCACAAACAGTTTAAGAATAATGAATCTTTGTATGGAGTCAGAAACACTTAATCTCATTGTTCCTCCTGGAACTTTGCGAAAAAGTGAAGGATCGATAATTGGAAGTAAAACAGTAAAATTTTTTGATGAAATTCATCTTGATCAATCTTTTATTGGTGTAGGTGGTGTTGATATAGATTTTGGCTGTTCTGATTATAGTTTCGAAGATGTTGAAGTTAAAAAAGCAATGATTAATTGTTCGGATGAAATATTGGTATTGGCTGATAAACTTAAATTAGGTAAGAAAACATGCAGTCGCATCTGTAAGTTAGAAGATGTAGATATTCTTATTACTAATAAAGATTTAGAAGAAGAATATCAAAATAAATTAATAACAGCTGGAGTAAAATTTATTTACTCAAAGGAAAAAGGTAATTAAGTGAATTCAAATTGGATAAAAGAAGTTTTTAAGGTAGAAAAACCAGTAATTGCTATGTGTCATTTAGATGCAATGCCAGGAGACCCTATGTATGATCAAGATAAAGGAGTTTCATACATTTTAGAAAATGCTTACAAGAATTTAAATGCATTACAAGAAGGTGGCGTAAATGCTGTTATGTTCTCTAATGAATATAGTCTTCCTTATCTTACAAAAGTAAAACCAATCACTGCTATTACTATGGCTCGTATTATTGGAGAATTAAAAAAAGAAATAAAAATTCCTTTTGGAGTAAATGTATTATGGGATGCGAGTGCTTCATGTGAACTAGCAGTTGCTACAGATGCCTTATTTGTAAGGGAAATATTTAGTGGTGTGTACGCAAGTGATTTTGGATTATGGGATACTGATTGCGGAGAAACAATTCGTAAGAGAAATGAGATAGGAGGGAAAAACGTAAAGTTATTGTATAACATTTATCCAGAGGCTAGTAGTTATTTGGGTAATAGAAAGTTATCAGATGTTGCTAAAACTACTGTATTCAATTGTAGGCCAGATGCCATTTGTGTTTCAGGACAAACTGCAGGTGTTGAAACAAATATTAATCTATTAAAAGAAACAGTAGATGCTGTAGAAGGTGTACCAGTTTTTGCTAACACTGGAGTTAATATCTCTAATGTAAAAGAACAACTTTCAGTTGCTAGTGGATGTGTTATTGGTTCAGCTTTTAAAAGTGGAGATTTCTTTTCTCTTGTAGATAAAGAAAAAGTATTAAGATTCATGGATGTTGCAAGAACAGTCCAATAAAAAGGTAAAAGGTTAAAATTAAAATGATAAAACGAATAATAAGTGTTTTAATGGTTTCATTAATTGTTGTTAATAGTTTAGTTGCTCAAGGGTCTTCAGAAAGTAGTAAAGCTGAAGAACAATTAACTACTGTTGCTATTGTATTACCTAGTCCATTAGGTGATAGATCATTCTGTGATAGTGCTAATGAAGGTGTAATTAGAGCAAATAAAGAATTGCCTGTTAAGGCTGATATAATTGAAACTGCTGGTGTTAATGAGCATGAAACAGCTATGAGAAGTGCTATTAATAAAGGCTATGATTTAATATTAGGTGTTGGCTTAGACACTCAAATGATGCTTGATTTAGCAAATGAATATCCAGAACAAATGTTTGGCTCCCCAAGTGAATTATATGCTGATCAACTTCCAGATAACCTTGCTTCTCTATTGATTAATGTTAATGAATCAAGTTTCTTAGCTGGTGTTGTAGCTGGAAAATTAACTAAAACTAATAAAGTAGCTAGTGTATGTGGTGGAGACGCTCCTGGTATTAACCAATTCTTCTATGGATTTAAACAAGGTGTTTTAGCTGTAAATCCTGATGCAACAGTTTATGTTAACTATTTAGGTTTTGATTTTTCTAATCCAACTTTAGGTAAAGAAAGTGCAATATCTTTGTATAACCAAGGTTGTGATATTATATATTCTGTTGCTGGTTTGAGTGGTGAAGGAGTATTAGAGGCAGCTCATGAAACAGGAAAATTTGCTATTGGTGTAGATACAAACCAAGACGATTATTATCCTGGAACAATTATAACTAGTGTTATTAAGAGAGTAGATAATTCAACATATAGCCTTATTGAAGATTATGTAAATGGAACATACAAAGGTGGATTTAGAACTTTAGGTATGGAAGATGCTGCTACAGGTTTATCTTGGGATATTGGTAGTACTACATTTAAAGATAATGGACCTAAAGATATGGTAGCAGAATTACCAGAAATTGAAGATCTAGTTAAATCTTATAAAACAAAAATACTAGCAGGAGAATTTGATGTATATGATGCATTAACAGAACCTTTATGGGATTCTCTAAAGTAATTAATTAATGCTGGATACTTTTAAAGTATCCAGTAATTTTAATATAAAGGATTATTTATGGAAGAAAACGCTATTGTTTTTGAAAATATTAATAAATATTATGATTCAAGTAATGTTCAAGCCTGTAATAATGTTTCTTTTGCTATCAAAAAGGGAAAGATTAATGCTATCTGTGGAGAGAATGGTGCAGGTAAATCAACTTTGATGAATATATTATTTGGTCTTGAAACTGCCGATGATGGGAAAATTATTATTAATAATAAGGAAACCCATTTTTCATCTCCTAAACATGCAATATCACATGGCATAGGTATGGTTCATCAACATTTTATGTTGGTAAAATCTTATACTGTTGAACAGAATATATTGCTTGGTATCGAATCTAAATTTTTTACTAATAAAAACGCAAATAGAAAATATGTATTAGATTTAGCTAAAAAATATTCCCTTCCAATTGATCCTGATAGAATTGTTGAAACACTTGATGTTGGTTTAATGCAAAGAGTCGAAATTCTAAAGATGTTAGCGCGAGATATTTCAACCCTTATATTAGATGAACCAACAGCAGTATTAACTCCAACAGAAGTTAAACCATTTTTAGAAACTTTGAAAAAATTAGCTAAAATGGGAACTACAATAATATTTATTTCACATAAATTACAAGAAGTTTTAGAAGTTTCTGACAATATAGTGGTAATGAGAAAAGGTCGTGTAGTTGGACAAACTCTTGCCAAAGATACTGATATGAACAGTTTAGCCGATATGATGGTAGGACGTAAGGTTCTTTTAAAAATCGATAAGGAAGAACCTAACTTTAAAGATACTGTTTTAAGCTTAAAAAATGTTTGTATGAATAATATTATGGGAAGTGAAGTTCTGCATAATGTATCATTTGATGTAAGAGCTGGGGAAATTTATGGAATAGCCGGAGTCAGTGGTAATGGCCAAGAATCTTTGGTTGCAGGTATCGTTGGGCTAGGACATTTCTCTAAAGGTGAAATAATTTATTTAGGGCAAAATTTAAATAAACAAAGTATTAAAGAAAGAAAAGATTTAGGTATTGGACATGTTCCACAAGACCGTATTAATGGTGGCTTAAATATTTTAGCTAACGTAGAAGAAAATGTTCTTATAGGATTACAAAATAAACCAGAATTTAATTCTCATCATTTAATAAATAGTGAAAAAATTAATAATTTAAGTAAATCAATAATTAATGATTACCATGTTGCTGGGGCTAGTCCAAAAGGAATAGTTAAAAAGTTGTCAGGTGGTAATATGCAAAAAATAGTTTTAGGTAGAGAAATCTCTCAAAATCCTAAATTACTAATTATTGATCAGCCAACTCGTGGTTTAGATGTTGGAAGTATTGAATTCGTTTACCATACAGTTCTTGAATGTAGAAAACAAAATGTAGCAATTTTATTAATAAGTGTTGAAATTGAAGAGCTTATGACTTTGAGTGATAAAATCGGAGTAATGTGTGGTGGCAATCTACAAGGAGAATTAATAGGTTCTGATATTAATGAACATAATATTGGAATACTAATGGCAGGTGGCAAAATATGAAAATATTAAAAAATAAAGCAATAATAGTAACATTTATTACTTCTTTAATAGCTATTTTATTAGGTGCTTTAATTTCCTCCTTATTAATAGCTTTAAGTGGGCAATCTCCATTAGCTGCTTTTCGTACATTAATAGTTTCTGGGTTTGGAACAAGTGGAAAAGTATGGCCAATATGGACAACTCTAGGACAAGCTACTCCTTTAATATTAACAGGTTTAGCTGCTATGATTTCTTTCAGAGTAGGTGTTTTCTGTATTGCTCAAGAGTCTCAATATATTGGTGGTGCAATTGTTGCTGCTTGGCTTGGAGCAAGTTTAACTTTACCTGCTATTATAGCTATTCCTTTGATATTAGTTTGTTCAATGCTTTTTGGATATGTAATTGGTTATATCCCAGGAGCTATGAAAGCTAAACTTGGTGTTAACGAAATTATATCTTCAATTATGATTAATGAAATTTTCTCATTAGTACTTGAGTATTTAGTAGCATTCCCACTTCGTGCAGATTCTGGTCAAAAGGCACAATCAGCTGTAATTAATAAAGCTTATTGGTTACCTCAATTTGTAAATGGATCTAGATGGGGAATATCTTTTATTGTTTCAATGATTTTTGTAGTTATAGTTTATTTCTATATTTTTAAATCTAGTAGAGGTTACGAAATTCGTATGGTTGGTCAAAATCCTACATTTGCACAATATGGTGGTATTAATAGCACCAAAGTAATAATAAGAACATTGTGTTTTAGTGGTTCTGTTGCAGCCTTAGCTGGTGGTATGGAAGTTTTAGGTAATTATCATAGAATTATGACAGGTTTCTCTTCAGGAATTGGTTTTGATGGATTAAGTATTGCAATGCTAGGTGCATCACATCCATTTGGTGTTTCTATAGTTGCTATTCTTCTTGCTGGTATTAGGCAGGGTGCTCAAATAGGATTGCAAATAGATTTACATGTTCCAAGAGAATTAGGCGGGGTTTTGATAGCTCTTATAATTATATTTGTAGCTTGTCAAAAGATATATCTTCCTAAAGTAGAAAAATTAGTAGATAAATTATTTTATAGCAGTGTAAAGGAGGAAGTATAATGGAATTAATTAAAGCTATCTTTTCAATAACTTTGATGACAAGTGCAATACGTTTAGCTACTCCTATTATATTAATTGCTATAGGGGCTGCTCTTTGTAACAAAGCTGGTGTATTAAACCTTGCTTTAGATGGGATGACAACTACCTGTGCATTTGTTGCTATAGTTGCAACATATTTATTTAGAAATTTTACAACAATTGGTATAAACAATCCTATGCTTGCTACTTATTTTGGTGTACTTGCTGCTATGTTATTTGGCGCTCTAATTGGTGCTTTATTAGCTTTTGTGCACACTAAATATAATATTGATTTAGTTTTGTTATCAATTGCATTAAATATGCTAGCAGTAGATATTACTGTTTATTTAATGAGAGCTATATTCAATAAAAGTGGTACATGGAGTGACCCCTCAATTAAACAATTGAATTCTATTTCATTACCTCTTATTAATAAAATTCCTATTATTGGTGATTTGCTTTCAAATTATAATATTATAGTTTATCTAAGCTGGATAATAACAATAGTTTTAGTAATTCTTATTAATAAAACAAAGTTTGGTCTTCATGTTAATGCTGTTGGAGAAAATCCTAAAGCAGCTAAAGCTGTAGGTATTAATGTAAAAAAAGTTCAGTATATAGCACTTATAACAAGTGGATTGTTAGCTGGTTTAGCTGGTTCTTTTTTATCAATTGGACACCTAACTTTATTTACAAGAGATATGGCTGCAGGAAGAGGTTGGCTAGGTAATGCTGCTGCACTATTTGGTTTTAATGCTCCTGGAGGATCCTTTTTTGCAGGGTTATTCTTTGGATTTGCTGAAGCTTTAGCTTTAAGACTTCAAAATGTAACTACTATACCACCATTCTTAATTCAAATATTGCCATATCTATTAACACTAGCTATTTTAGCAATAGTTTCATATAAAGCAATGCGTGAAAAAAAGAAAAAATTCTTATTTTAATAAATAGTTAAAAATCGAGGTAGATATGAAAAAATTAATTAAAGCTAAATACATAATGTGTTTAGATAGTAATGATAGAATTATTGAAAATGGATATATAATCATTAAAGATGGTATAATTACTCAAATTGGTGAATTAAATGATACTTCATTTGAAAATGATAAATTTGATGAAGTTTGCGATATGAAAAATTCACTTGTAATGCCTGGTTTAATTAATAGCCATGCACATACTCCTATGATTTTAACACGAGGTATGTGTGAGGGTGTTAGCCTTTTTACTATGGATGGGTTTATTAATACGTTAAGAAGATATGAATATTATGCGGATGCAAAACTTGCTTCAATGACAGTCCCTCTCTCTTGTGCAGAAATGATAAGAACAGGAACTACAACCTTTGTTGATCAATATTTTTATAGCCAAAATATTTATGATGAAGTTGATAAAAGTGGCATGCGCGCTGTTATAGCATATGGAATAGTTGAACTTGGTGATCCTATCAGAAGAGCACAAGAATTAAAAAGTTGTGAGGAATTCATAGAAAAAAGTGCAAGTCATAATTTAATAACAGGTTGGGTTGGCCCTCATGCTTTTTTTGTAGATAATTCTTTAGAATTAATAAAAGCAGAAATTGCAATGGCAAAAAAATATGATTCAGGTTTTCATATTCATTTTGCAACAAGTAATGAAGAAAATGATTATTGTTTAGAACATTTTAATACTCGTGCTGTTAATAAAATGGAAGAGTTGGGTATTTTAGAAATACCAATTCATGCTGCACATTCAATTACTGTTAATAGTGATGATATGAAAATTTTATCTAAATATCCTTTCCATCCAATAATGGCACCATCCTCAGCAATGAGAAGTGGTTTCCCTGCAGCTCCTGTTATTGAAATGCGTAATGCTGGTTTAACTGTAGCTTTGGGTACTGATAATGTATGTAGCAGCAATAGTTATGATATGTTTGGTGAACTTGGTACTGCTGGTAAATTGATAATTCATAGAGAACAAGATGCATCAGTTATAACACCAAAAGAAATAGTACATATGGCCACAACCGAAGCAGCTAAGGCTTTAGGAAGAGATGATATTGGAACTTTAGATATTGGCAAAAAAGCTGATTTGATAGCTCTAGATACAAGAGATATTGGTTTCGTTCCTTTTTGTGGTCAAGATTTATATACTCAACTTGTATATTCTGTATCAGGATTATCTGTTACAGATTCTATGGTTGAAGGTAAATGGCTTATGAGAAACAAAGAACTTACAACATTAGATTTAGAATATTGCTCCAATCAAGCAGAAAATGCTACAAAAGAATTGATAAGGAGAATGCTATAAGATGTCTAAATTGGTAGTAGGAATTGATATTGGAACAACAGCTATTAAAATAATAGTTTTGGATGTTCTTAGTCTAGATAAATCAGAAATACTAAAGGTCTATACGACTTCTCATAATTTATTAAGCCCAAAACCTCTTTGGGCTGAAGAGGATCCTTTAATCTGGAAAGAAAACCTTTATTCCATGCTTAAAGAGGTTAATGAAGATTATGGAAAGTCTATAGAAGCTATTTCAGTTACTGGTATGGTTCCTACTTTTATTGCATTAGATAAAGATAAAAATCCATTATATAATTCAATACAACAAAATGATTTACGTGCAGAAGATTTTTTAAATAAAGCCACTAATTTTTTTGAAGGGGAAGAAAGTTCTTCCTATTTTTTAAAAACTGGTTCTCATGTAAATAGTCAACATATAGGATATAAATGGCAATGGTTTATTGATAAATTCCCAAAGGAATCTAAAAAAACAAAATATATTGTTGGCTCTTATGATTATATTAGATATTTATTATGTGGAAATTTGAATATTGAATTAAATTGGGCTCTTGAAAGTGGTTTATGGAATGTAAAAAATAATTGCTGGGAAGATTCGATTCTAGATTATTATGATATAAAAAAAGAAATGCTTTCAGAGGTAGTTGATTCAAAAAAAGTTACTGGAACTACTACTGAAATATTAAATATTAAAACAGGTTTAAAAATTGGAATTCCTGTAGTAGCGGGTTCTGCAGATCATGTAGTTTCAGCTTTTGCTACAGGCGCTACAAAACTCGGAGATCTTGTTTTAAAACTAGGTGGTGCTGGTGATGTTTTATTCCCAGTTGATAAATTAACTTATGAGGATAAGTTATTTCTTGACTATTTCCCATCAAAGAATTGTCCTTTTGTTTTAAACGGTTGTACTGCTTCTAGTGGCTCATTATTAAAGTGGTTTAAAAATGAATTTGCAAATGAAGATTTTAAAGAATTGGATGAAAAAGCTGCGTTATTACCAGCAGGTAGTGATGGGGTTGTTGTACTTCCTTATTTTATAGGAGAAAAAACACCAATATTTGATGCTAAAGCCCGTGGTGTTATATATGGACTAACTCTATCGCATACAAAAATTCATATTTATAGAGCTATGTTAGAGTCTATAGCTTTTGCTTTCTTACATCACCAAGAAGTTTTGAAAAATAAAGGATTATCAGTTGATAGAATCTTTATTACTAATGGTGGCTCAACCAGTCCTCTATGGAGACAGATCATGGCTGATGTCTTTCAAAAAGATGTATATTATATCAAATATAATCCAGGCTCCTGTTTAGGTGCTGCATTTTTGGCCGGAATGGGAATTGGAATATTAAATGAAAATGTAATTGAACATTTTACTGAGCAAAAATTAGTTTCTTATACTAATTCAGAGAACTATGATATATATGAAAAAAATTATTATATTTATAGAAATTTATATAAATCCCTGTATCCTCTATTTCATAAAAAATAGAGGAAGACTTCAATATAAATTGTTTTAATAAAGTTGCAAGCTACAAAAATTATTTATAATCTAATTTTATGTAGCTTACAATTATTATTTTTTATGTATTACATCTTTTATCTAAGCTAATATTTAATAATTTTCTCATTGTAACCAATCCAATGATATCTTTATTTTTATCTTCTATTATTAGAATTGATGAATTTAATTGTTGCATTTTTCGAAGTGCATCATAATTATTACAACTTTGTGTGATAACAATATTTATTTTATCAATATATTCATCGATAGTTTGACCTATTTCATAATTTGATTTATATAGATTTTCATATCTAATTTTTCCAATTACATTTTTATTTTTATCAATAACAGGTAGAACACTTAAATTACTAGTTTTCATCAAATCAAGAACATCAGTTATTTTATCATTTTGATCACAATAAATAAAATTCTTTTTTGATACTGCTAAAACTGAAGAGGTTGAAAAACTTGATATTCTTTTATCAAATTCAATATGAATTCCTCTTCTAGATAATTTTTTTGTATACATTGTATCTGGAATAAGTATTTGAGCTATTAAAAATGATATTACTGAACAAAGCATAACCGGTAACATAATCTCGTAGTTTCTAGTCATCTCAAACAACATTATTATTGCTGTTATTACCCCGCCTGTAACACCAGATACAACGCCGACCATTCCAACTAATGCATATGCAGCAATTGAGCCTGTTGATAAAGGAATAAAATTATTTACAATAACTCCAACAATACCACCTAATGCTGATCCTAAAAAAAGTGATGGAGCGAAAATACCCCCGGAACCTCCACAACTTAAGGTAAGAGAATTTGCTACTATTTTTAATATAAGCATAAAAAATAAAAGTGCTAAAGATTCAGCTTTATTTGCTAAAACAAAATCCATGAATTCATAACCAACTCCAAAGATAAAATAGTTACCAAAAAGTTTTAAAGATATTAATCCAATAAGGCCAATTAAAAGGCCTCCAATCATTGATTTTATGGAAGACTTTATTTTTATTTTATCTACAAAATCTTCAAATCCATATACACTTTTTATAAATAGAACAGAAATAAAACCTGCCAATATCCCTAAAATAATATGGAAAATTAATTCATATGATGAAATCATAGCATAAGTTGGGATGATAAATGCTGGGCTAGTGCCAAGAAAGAGTGATGATATATAAGTTGAAACAATAGAACTAATAACAATTGGCATTATAGTCATAATACTATATTCAGGTAATATTAATTCAAGAGCAAATAATACGCCTCCAATTGGTGCATTAAAAGTTGCACCAATTCCTCCAGCAGCTCCTGCTCCAACTAATATTATAGTTTCTCTAGCAGATAATTTAAATAATTGGCCTAGAGAGGAGCCGAAGCTAGAACCAATTTGTACAATTGGTCCTTCTCTACCAACAGAACCGCCTCCTCCAATTGTTATAGCTGAAGCAAATATCTTAACTAGAGCAACTACAGGTCTAATTTTTCCACCATTATTTGCAACAGCTTCCATGACTTCTGGTACCCCGTGTCCTTTAGCCTCTGGTGCCCATTTTTCAGTTATAAAGTTTGCTATCATTAGCCCTACAGCTGGTACTATAATTACCCAATTTCCCCACTTAGAAATATTAGAAATAGCTCCAACAGGCTTGAAGGATATTGTAAAATGAAAGAATAAGTTGTAGAAAAAATTAATTAAATATCTAAATCCAACAGATCCTATCCCAGCAATAATTCCAACAGCTACACATAATAGAGCGATATATGCAGTTCGATTAATTTGTGTTTTTCTCCACTCATTTAATTGAGAATAAACGTTTTTTTCATTTTGTGTCTCAGATGACGACATTTTATGAAGACTCCTTTTTTAATAAGTTACTTTGATATAAATATTATTTGAAATTACATAACGAATCGAATGTCTATAATTATTAGTGTTATAACAATTATATAAAATTAATGTTTCTAAGCAACAATAATATATTCATATTTATTTAACTATATTTTTGATTTCCTTTTGTTTCACTTATTTATAAACAAAAAAAAATTATTTGTTAAGATATAAAAGATATAATTTTCTGTAAATACTATAGATAATATATTTATATAACAAATATATTATTTAAGTAATTATTGTTATACTTATATTAATTTTAAAAATATTGAATTTTTCCATAATAGATATTAGGGATATTAATTTATAAATTATTGATAAAAATTTTTATGAAGTAGAGAGATTTTTTAATTCAAGTTCTTTTTTAATATTTTTGAATTCTTTTATTAAATCGGTTACAGGCTTTTCATTACTGTCTTTTTCAATTTTATTTCTTAAATCATTTATAGCTGAAAGTTGATTAATCATTGCAATAATAGAAGTAGGGGAATTAGTGATTTCTAGAATTTTAGTATCACAGAATATTGTAATATTAGAATTTTCTACTATTGGAGAACTCTGACTATCTGTAAAAGTAATAACTGGAATATTGTCTTTTTTTGCTAGTGCTGAAAAAGTTAGTGTTTGTATGCTATATGGTTTCATAGTAATAGCTAAAAGGACTTTCTTTTCACAGCGTTGTATTTTTGCAATTGAAGAATAAGGATCATTTAAATCCAATATATTACATTGATAACCTTGAGAAGAAAATTTGTATGAAAAATAATTACCACAAATACTAGAAATTTCATGTGCTGCAATAAAGATTGTTGTATCTTTCTCTATTAAATTAAGTGCCTCAATTAACTTATCTGAATCATTCATTCTGTAAGAATTCTTTATACACTTTAATTCTGAAGAGGATACTCTCTCATAATGTTCTGATGGATCTTTGCTATCTTTAAGTATTGCATATATTCTCTCACTAGGAGAATAATTTGTAATAATGAATTCTTGTAGGGCTTTTCTAAAATCATTAAAACCTACAAAACCCAAGTCTTTACAATAATTTAAAACAGTTACTTCAGTTGTAGAAACTTTCTCAGAAAAATCCTTTAAAGAAAGAAAAGCAGTATCTAAAGTATTATTTAAAATATAATCTGCTATTTTTTTTCTTGATGTTTTATGACAATCATAATTGGTTTGAATTTTCTCTAGTATGTTCATAGTATTATCATTTATTAAAAAAACATTATTAGTCAAGGGTAAATTAAAATAATAAACTCTAACACTTTAATTTAATTATATATAAATGAGAAAGTATAAAAAAAATTAAAGTGTTTACTTTAATATAGCGAAAATTCAATTTATTAAATTTTTAGTACTTATCATTAGTTTTAGAACATTTTACTAAATTTGTATAATCCTCATTTATTTTAAAAAAAATATTGGGATAGATTAAAATTAACTAAATTAAAGTTAAGATAATGAATAAATAATTTATATTTATACAAAAAATAAATATTTTAAATTTTTGTCTTGCATAAAAAAGATATTGTGTTTACTATAATTTTATAGGTTAAAATAATATTTTTGGGGAAAAATATATGATTTTATGATTTTTTTAATGTATTTACTTAAAAAAAATATAAAAAGGGTGAGCAAAAATGTGGAAGTATATATTTAAAAGATTAATGATGATGATTCCTGTTTTGTTAGGAGTTACTTTTATTGTTTTTTTCATCATGAACTTAACACCTGGCGATCCTGCTGCAATTATTCTAGGAGATCAGGCAAGTGCGGAAGCCTTGGCTATGAAAAGAGTTGAGTTAGGTTTAGACCAACCCTTAGTAGTAAGATATCTAAATTACATTTGGAATATGTTGCATGGAGATTTGGGAATTTCTTATAAAACTCAATTAAGTGTTTGGGATCAAGTTATTGATAAATTCCCAAATACTGCAATATTAGCAGTTGCTGGTATTTTTGTTGCATTGCTTATTGGTATTCCTGTAGGAATTCTATCTGCTAAAAAGCAATATTCCTTTGGCGACAACTTTTCAATGGTTTTATCTTTAATTGGCGTTTCAATGCCAAACTTTTGGCTAGGTTTATTACTATCTTTATTATTTGCCCTAAAACTTGGTTGGTTTCCATCTCAGGGGATGGGCGAAGGGTTTGGGCCTTTATTAAAAAGTATAGTGCTACCTGCTATAACCTTAGGTACAGGTTCTGCAGCTACTATAGTTAGAATGACAAGATCCTCAATGCTTGAAGTTATAAGGCAAGATTATATTGATACAGCAAGGTCAAAGGGGATAACTGAAAAAACTGTAACAAGAACCCATATGTTAAAAAATGCGTTAATCCCAATTATAACTGCTGTTGGTCTTCAATTTGGTATTCTTCTTGGTGGGGCTATGTTAACAGAAACTGTTTTTTCCTGGCCAGGGCTTGGAAGATTAATGGTTGATTCAATTGTTTCAAAGGATATTCCTTTGGTTTTAGGAACAGCAATTTTTATTGCAGTAATGTTCTCTTTCGTAAATTTAATTGTAGATATTATTTATGCCTTTGTTGATCCAAGAATAAAAAGTCAGTATGACAAGGCAACTCAAGTAAAAAGGAGAAAGGCATGAGCTCTATAAAGACAAAACAGAGAACTGTTTGGGCTGAAACCTGGAGAAGATTAAGAAAAGATAGAATGGCTGTAACTGGTTTGATTTTCATACTTCTTTTGGTAGTTATTGCATTAAGTACAATTTTTATTGATATTTTTACAAATCATGCCATTTATAATGACTTTGTAATAAAACAAAATCTAAGAATGAGATTACAAGGACCTAGTCTTGAACATATTTTTGGATTAGATGAATTTGGTAGAGATATATTTCTTAGAATGCTATGGGGAACAAGATATTCATTATTTATGGGAACCTTTGCTATTGCATTTTCTGTAATAGTGGGAAGTATATTTGGAGCGGTTTCCGGTTTCTATGGAATAGTTGCAGATAATATTATCATGAGATTTATGGATGTTTTACTTGCTATTCCTTCAATGCTTTTAGCTACAGCAATTGTTGCTGCTCTTGGTACTAGTCTTACTAATGTGCTTTTAGCTATATCGATTAGCTATATTCCTACTTTTGCAAGAACAGTTAGAGCTTCCGTTTTGACAATTAAAGATAAGGAATATATAGAGGCTGCTAGAGCACTAGGTGCAAGTGATGCAAGAATAATTTTTAAATACATTATCCCAAACTCATTAGCTCCATTAATCGTTCAAGCAACATTAGGTGTTGCAGGTGCAATTTTATCAATAGCAGGATTATCTTTCTTAGGACTTGGAATACAACCACCAACTCCAGAGTGGGGTTCTATGCTTTCAAATGCTAGAACTTATATTCGTGAAGGCTGGCATGTAACAGTTATTCCAGGATTAGGAATAATGTTAACAATTTTGGCATTAAACCTTTTAGGTGATGGTCTTAGAGATGCTCTTGATCCACGATTAAAGAATTAAGGTAATGTTATGGAAAATGAAATCTTATTAGATATAGAAAACTTATGGGTTAAATACTCAACTGATGATGGAATAGTAAATGCTTTAAATGGAGTTTCTTTAAAACTAAAAAAAAGTGAAACTTTTGGATTAGTTGGAGAGACAGGAGCAGGTAAAACTACTTTAGCAAAAGCTATTATGAGCTTGATACCAACTCCTCCAGGAAAAATAACAGATGGAAAAATTCTCTTTAGAGAGGAAGATTTATTAAAGTGTACCCCAGAGAGAATTAGAGATATCAGAGGTAAAGATATTTCTATGATTTTCCAAGATCCAATGACATCTTTAAATCCTGTTATGAAGATTGGAGATCAAATAAAAGAAGTAATTGAAACTCATAATCCAAAAATGAGTGATAGTGAATTAAATAAAAAAGTT
Organism: Pleomorphochaeta caudata; assembly: GCF_055395745.1. Taxonomy (NCBI): domain Bacteria; kingdom Pseudomonadati; phylum Spirochaetota; class Spirochaetia; order Spirochaetales; family Sphaerochaetaceae; genus Pleomorphochaeta; species Pleomorphochaeta caudata. The sequence continues at coordinate 3,076,572 of NZ_AP042458.1, read as the reverse complement.
GTTGAAATGCTTAATTTAGTTGGTATTTCTGCAGATAGAACAAACGAATATCCTCATCAATTTTCTGGTGGAATGAAACAAAGAGTAATAATTGCAATTGCACTAGCTTGTAATCCTCTATTATTAATCGCTGATGAACCAACTACAGCATTAGATGTAACTATTCAAGCTCAAGTATTAGAGATGGTTAGAGAGTTGAAGAAAAAATTAAATACTTCAATGATTTTAATTACTCATGATTTGGGAGTAGTTGTTCAAAATTGTGATAAGGTTGCAATCGTTTATGCAGGGGAAATATTAGAAGTTGGTACTTTGAGAGAAATTTTCAAAAATCCATTACATCCTTATACAAAAGGATTATTTGATTCAATTCCTTCCCTAGTTAAAGAGAGTAAAAGATTAAAACCAATTGAAGGGCTTATGCCGGACCCAACTGATCTTCCTAAAGGTTGTAGTTTTTGTCCTAGATGTAAGTTCGCTTTAGAAAAATGTAAAACAGAAACTCCAGATCCTATCCAAAGAGAAGGGGAGCATCAAGTTAAATGCTTTTTATATGAGCAAGGGAATAGATAATGGAGAAAAAAGAAATACTAAGAGTTGAAAATTTAAAGAAGTATTTCCATACACCAAATGGAGTACTTCATGCAGTTGACGATATTAATTTCTCATTAAAAGAAGGTACTACTCTTGGAGTAGTAGGGGAATCCGGTTGTGGAAAATCTACTTTAGGAAGAACCATCTTAAGACTTCATGAACCAACCTCAGGTAAAATCTATTTTGATGGTAAAGAAATTAATAATTACTCAAAAAAAGAAATGAAAGAAGTTCGTAAAGATATGCAAATTATTTTCCAAGATCCATTTGCATCTTTAAATCCAAGGATGACTATTGGTCAAACTATTGCAGAAAGTCTTTTGATTCAAAAAATGGTAAAGAAGAATTCTATTGAATTAGAAAATAAAATTGAAGAACTAATGGATTTAGTTGGTTTAGCCTCAAGATTAAGGAATGCTTTTCCTCATGAACTCGATGGCGGAAGACGACAAAGAGTTGGTATTGCAAGAGTACTTGCTTTAAATCCTAAGTTTATAGTTTGTGATGAACCAGTATCTGCATTAGATGTTTCTATTCAAGCACAGGTTTTAAATTTGATGCAGGATTTACAAGATGAATTTGGATTTACATATCTTTTTATTACTCATGATTTATCTGTAGTTCGACATCTTTCAGATGAAATTATGGTTATGTATTTAGGTCAAATGGTGGAAAAAGCTCCAGCTAATTTGTTGTTTTCTAATCCAATCCATCCTTATACAAAAGCTCTATTATCTGCAATTCCTGTTCCAGATCCAGACTTTAATCCAGAGAGAATAATATTAAAGGGAGAAATTACTAGTCCAATTGATCCTGAACCTGGATGTAGATTCTGTAAAAGGTGTATTAAAGCTATTCCAGCATGTATGGATGGCGATATACCAGTTGTTGAAGTTGAACCAAATCACTTCGTGGTTTGTAAAAATTATTAATTTTCCTAAGGAGAGAAAAATGAAAAAAATTTTAATAATGCTAGTTTTAATTACAAGTGTAACTATGTATTTATTTGCTGGAGGGCAAACTGAAGAAGTTGCTGCAGGTCCAAAAGATACCTTAGTAGTTGCTATTGGTGCCGATGTAACATCTTTTGACCCACATATTGGTAAAGAAACACCTGCTGTTGCAGTTACAAATCATATTTATGATACTCTTGTAGATATTGATTCTGCTACAGGAGAAGTAGTTCCACAAATTGCAGAAAAATGGGAACAAGTATCTGATACAGAATATGTTTTTACAATTAGAAAAGGAATTAAATTCCATAATGGTGAAGATTTGACAGCTGAAGATGTAAAATTCTCGTTAGATAGAGCAATTGCAAGTGCATCAGTTTCATATATTGTTGACTTTATTGATGAAGTTAAAGTTATAGATGATTACACTGTTTCTGTTACTTTAGATGCTCCATATGCTCCAGCATTAAGAAACTTGGCTGTTCCTTTTGCTGCTATTGTTCCTAAAGATTATGTTTCAGCAAATGAAGATATTTTAAAAACTGCACCAGTTGGTTCAGGTCCTTATAAATTTGTTTCTTGGACACAATCAGATAATACTAAATTAGAAGCTTATGATGATTATTATGCTGGTGCACCTAAAACAAAATATATTACTTTCAAATGTACTCCAGAAGCTGCACAAAGAACAATTGCTTTAGAAGCTGGTGAAGTAGATATTGCTTATGATATTCTTACTACAGACTTAAAGAGAATTAAAGAAAGTGATGATTTAAATTTATTAGAAGCTCCATCATTAACTTGTTTCTATATTTCAATGAATATGAACAAAGCTCCATTTGACAATCAAAAAGTTAGACAAGCTATAAACTATGCTATTGATAGACAATTATTAGTTGATACTATTAACAGTGGAACAGGTGCTCCTGCAAACTGTATTATTGCTCCAAAAGTATTTGGATATTATGACATTGGAGATATTGAATACAATCCAGAAAAAGCAAAACAATTATTAGCTGAAGCTGGTTATCCAAACGGATTCTCTTGTTCAATTTGGGTAAATAATAACCAATCAAGAGTTGAAATGTGTCAAGCAATTAGTGAAATGTTTAGAGAAGTTGGAATTACATGTAAAGTTGAAGTAATGGAATTTGGTACATTTATTTCACGCTCAACAGCCGGTGAACATGACATGGGATATTTTGGTTGGGTAACATCAACTAAAGATGCTGACTATACTTACTATTCACTTGAACATTCATCACAACAAGGTGCTGCAGGAAATAGAACATTTACTCATGATCCAAAAGTTGATGAATTAGTTGAAATTGGTAGAACAAATGCAGATTCTGCTGTTCGTCTTGAAGCATACAAAAATTTAGCAATTTATCTTAAAGATTTAGCTAACAATGCTCCAATTATTTATACAGCTATCAACGCTGGTACTTCAAATAAAGTTGAAGGATTTGTTCTTGACCCAATTGGTTATCATAAACTTCAATCAGTAGTAGTAGAAAACTAAACCTTAATTGAATGGCGTGAATTATCACGTCATTCACTATTAATAAAAATGTTCTATATATAGGAGAATAAATATGTTGTTAGAGGAAATGACTTGGGTAAAGTCCGAGGAATATTTTAAAGAAAACGATATGATAATTATACCTATTGGGAGTCTTGAATGCCATGGAAAACATATGCCATTGGGAACAGATTTTCTAATACCTAATAAAATTATTGAGCTTTTTAGAGAAAAAAATGACAAAATAATGATTGCACCTACCATACCTTATGGTTCATGTGAAAGTCTTTATGAATTTAGTGGTACTGTAAATTTAGGATTAGATTTATTTTATAAATTAGTCAAAAAAATTATTGAAAACTTTAAAAATCATGGTGCAAAGAAATTTGTTATCCTTAACGGACATGGTGGAAATATTAAAGCTTTAGAAAGAATTGGATATGAGCTAGATAGTGTAGGCTGTAAAATGGCCATTTTAAACTGGTGGTTAAATGTTTGGCAAATGGATGAAAAGTGGAAAGGTGGCCATGGTGGTGGAGAAGAAACTGCTGGAATTATGGCTGTTAATCCTGATTTAATTGATAAAACCTATATAGATGAACCATTAGTATTAAAAGATTTAACCTCAGAAATTAAAGGTGCTGGTTTTAATACTGTTGATTATAAGGGAATTACCGTAACTGTCCCAAGATTAACAAATAATGTAACTGATAATGGTTGGATTGGCCCAGACCATCCTAAATATGCAACTGAAGAATGGGGAAATAATATGTTAAATGCATTTACTGATTTCATGTTGGATTTTGTGGATGAATTCAATAAAGTGGAGCTTTAATATAAATGGAAAATAAACTAAAAGATATTGAAAGAATTATCAAATTTAGTAATGCCCCAGGCATTTCTGGTTTTGAAGATGCAGTAGTTGAACTTATTAAGAATGAAGTTAAACCTTTTGCTAGTTGTGAAAGAGATTCTTTAAATAATGTATATATTGAAACAGGTAAAAAAGATTCATCTAAAGCCACTGTTATGCTTGATGCCCATAGTGATGAAGTAGGTTTTATGGTAAAAGATATTAGACCTAATGGTTTAATTGATTTTATTAATATTGGTGGTTGGGTAACTACAAATATTCCAGCTCATAAAGTAAAGGTTTTAAATAAAGATGGAAAATATATTGATGGTATTATTGCTAATAAACCTCCACATTTTTTAAGTGCTGAAGAAAGAGCTAAACCTTTAGAAGTTTCTCAATTAGCTATAGATATTGGAGCTTCAAGCAAAGAAGAAGTAATTGAAGATTATGGAATTAAAATTGCTGCTCCTGTTATCCCAGCTGTTGAATGTATATATGATGAAAAACATGATCGAATTATTGGTAAAGCTTTTGATAATCGTTTAGGTTGTTCTGCAGTAGTAGATACAATTGAAGAATTATTAAATGAAGATTTAAATGTTAATTTAATCGGAGCAATTGCTTCTCAAGAAGAAGTGGGTGTAAGAGGGGCTGTAGTTACTGCTAGAAGAGTTAAGCCAGATATTGCTATTGCTTTTGAAGGTTGTCCTGCTGATGATACAGTTGTAGAATCATATCAAATTCAAACTGCATTGGATAAAGGTCCTATGCTTAGACATATTGATGCAAGAATGATCACAAATCCTCGTTTTCAACGTTTTTCACTTGATTTAGCTGAAAAATTAAATATCCCTGTTCAAGAAGCTGTTAGATCAGCTGGAGGAACAGATGGAGCAAGCATTCATCTATCAGAGTCTGGAATACCATGTATTGTTGTTGGGATTCCTGTTAGATACGCTCATACTCATTATGGTATTTCATCCTATAGTGATTATAGAAATGCAATTAAATTAGTAAAAGAAATAATCAAAGTATTAGATTTTGATTTGATAAAATCTTTCTAGGAGATAATATGCGAATCGGAGGTATGTTCCCATTAGAAGAATTGGAAGAAAAAAAGAAAAATAGTTTTTTTAAAGAAAATTATTTAGGTGATTTAAAATTTCTTCTTTCTGGAAGATGTGCAATTTATTATTGCCTATTAGACATATCTCCTATCAAAAATAAAACGGCATACTTACCAGCATATAATTGTGAGACTGTAGTTGAAAGTTATTTAAAAGCTGGTTGGGATTGCCTGTTTTATGATGTTGATAAAGAAAATCTTCAACCTATTTATAAAGATGAGGATTTAGAACATATTGGCTTAGTAAATATATGTGGTTATTATGGGTTTCATCATAGGACTCAAGAATTCTTAAAAAAATGTAAGGATAGGGGCATTATAATTTTACAAGATTCCACATTTACTCCTTATTCAATTAATCCTTATGCTGATTATGTTGCAGGTAGTTTTAGAAAATGGATGGGAATTGCTTCTGGTGGAATAGCTCTAAAAAGAAATGGCAACTTTAAAAAGAATCTAAAAAGTATTGATCAAAATCATCTAGATGGAAGATTAAAGGCTATGGAATATCGAAAAAAAGCTATTTTAGAAAGTTCTGAAGAATATAATGAGATTGCTTTAAAAACATTCTGGGATACAGAGCTTTCATTTAGAAAAACTTTTGGTGAATTTATAAGCGATCAATTATCTATTAACCTATTATATCATTTTGATTTTAAAAATATGAAAAATAAAAGAGTTAAAAATTATAATACAATAACTTCTTCTTTAAATGACTCTTCATATTTTAAACCTGTTTTTAATCTTGATTTAGAAGAAAATGATTGCCCGAGTCATTTTAGCCTGTATGTTGAAAATAGAGAGAAGCTAAAAAGTTATTTATTGAATAATGGGATTAATTCAACAACTTATTGGCCCTTACCACCAATTTTAAAAAATTCAATAAACAAATTTCCAAATGCTAAATATATTTATGAACATATTCTTTCTATTCAATTGGATCAAAGATATTCAAAAGATGATATGAGTTTTTTAGTAAAAGTCTTAAATATGTATGTATTGAATTATTAATTACTTTTTTATTAAACCGTTATCACATTTATATTATATTTTTCTAAAATAGTTTTGTCTTCTTTAGAAATACCATTGTCAATAACTAATGTGATTTTTTTGTTTATTGTATAATCACAAATAAAATAATTTTTATCATTCTTTAATTTAGAACTATCAGCAAGTATTATTAATTCGCTACCAGCTTTTATCATTTCTTGCATAATAGGAACTTCGTCTTTTATATTTATATAAAATTTACCATTTTTAATATCAATAGCATGTACGCCAATTATTGTTTTATTAACTTTATGTTGAGAAATAACAGATCCAGCTAATTTGCCGACTGTTGTGTGAGTATTTTTTAATAAATGTCCTCCAATTAGTATAGCTCTGTTTTTCTTTTCTTTTTTTATGATAGAACCAATTCTATCAGTATTTGTTAAAACAATTAATCTTTTTTTATCAATTAGATTTGTTGCAAGTAATAGGGTTGTGCTACTTCCTGCAATATATAAACTATCTCCATTATTGATTAATGTTGATGTGAATTTTGCAATAGATTCTTTTTCATTAATAAAAAGGCTTTCTTTAGAGTTTAAATTTAATGAACGTTGTATTTCATCTAATTGAGATGAAATTGCACCTTTAGAGGTTCTATTAATTTTATTGTTTTTTTCTAAATAATTTAAATCTCTATAAATTGCTTGTTCTGTAACATTAAAATGAGAAACAAGTTCATCAATTGAAATTTGATTATTTATTTTAAGTAAATTTATTATTTCTTTTCGTCTATCTTTACAACTTAACATTTAAATCGCCTTATTTGTTTATAGTTTATATATAATCCTTAATATAATCAAAATTTAAATAATAATTTTTTATGATTACTATTTTATGCAAGTTTTATTTTGTTAACTTTAGTTTTTAATTTATTTAGATGCTCTAGCTCTATATCTTTATTGGTAATGATTAAATCAATATTTTCAAAATTATTGCATTTGCTTAAAGCTGGAACACCAATTTTTGAAACCCCAAATACAATGATGTTAGTTTTTGAGTTTTTAATCATTAGCCTTTTGATTTCAGATTCTTGTGGAGATGCTGTAAAAAGTCCTTCATCAATAAGTACTCCAGTAATACTAATTATTGATTTATCAGCTTTAAATAAGTCTAGATTCCTTTCAGCTATTGGGCCTACAGTATTTTGAGTACCATATAATAACTCTCCACCAATAATATATACATTGTTTGTTGAGTCTTCATCTTTTATAAATACATCACCAATAGCTTGGCAATTAGTAATAATTAATAAATTTTGTTTATGTTGTGCTAATTCTTTCGCGATAGCCATATTTGTGCTACCACCATCCATCATAATAGTTTCAGAGTCTTCTATATAAGGTAAAATGGATTTAGCTATATCTTCTTTTTCTTTAACATCTGATTTCATTCTTTCTTCAAGTGTTGTTGAAAGCCATGAAACAGTTTGTTCTTTTAGGATTGCTCCCCCATGAGTTCTATATAGTTTCCCTAATGATTCTAACTTAGTTAAATCTCTTCTTATCGTCGCTTGAGTCACATTTAATTTGTCGGCTAGTTCAGCGACTTGAATATTATTATTAGTTAATAATAGTTTCAATATTTCTTTTTGTCGTGGGTTAGCATATTTTTCGCTCATAGGAGCCCCTCCTAATTTAAGTTATCAAATAACTATATATATATTAAGCTAAAGTTCTTAAGCTGTCAATAAAAATAACAAACAATACGAACATAAATATTATTCATTTATTTTCATTTTTAACTTGACAAATTGAAAAGGTAAGGTAAACTTAAGACAAATAAACAAAAGAGGAGATTTAGTAATGGAAAAAAATTTTAAATTTTTCAAAACTGTGTTAGTAGTGTTGTTAGTTTCTTTATTTGCAACAAGTAATCTTTTTGCTGCAGGTTCTTCTGAATCAAAGAGTGATGAAGTAGTTATTGAATTCCAACAATGGTGGGCTGTTGAGCTTCCGGATGGATATATGCAAAACATTGTGGATGAATACTACGAACAAACTGGTGTTAGAGTAAAACTTTTAAGTGCACCATTTGCTGATACAAAAACAGCAATTATGTCAGGTATTTCTTCAAATACAGTTGCAGACATTATTAGTGTTGACGGTAGTTGGTTATATGATTTTGCTGATCAAGGAGTGTTAACTAATCTATCTACCCTTATGAGTGCCGAAGGTACTGATCAATCATTGTTCACAGACCAATGGAGAGCTAAAGGAAGCGCTTATGCACTACCTGTATTGAACTTTGCATATCCTATGTTTGTTAATATGGATATATTAAAAGATTCTGGTGTAGATAAATTACCTGAAACATGGTCTGAATTCTTAGATGTTTGTGATGCTATTGCTGCTCATGGTTATTATCCATTTGCACTAAATTTATCAACAGCATCTCCTTCAGGTATTCAAAATGTATATATGGGTTATGCTTGGGCATCAGATATTACAATGAAAGATGAAAATGGTGAATATAAAGTTGCTGGTAATAAAGATTTAATTGAATTTGCTGAATTCTATAAAGCATTATATGAAAGAGGTTATTTAATTCCTGGTATGAGTGCTTTAACAGAACAAGATATGACTTCTAAATTTATCAGTGGTGAAGTAGCATTTATTATTAACTCAATGGCTGTTTTACAAGCTTGGAGAGATGATAATCCTAATATGGAAATTGCAACTTTAGGCGTTCCTGTAAGAGATGGTTATACTGGAAAGAGTGGTATGTGTGTAGCTAGTTGGGCTGTAGGTATCACTGAATCTTGTGAACATAAAGAAGAAGCTTTAGCATTTGTTGAATACTTATTTGGTAGTGAAATTAATGCTGGTCTAGCTGAAACTCAATCAGCTTTCCCTGGTAGTTCTTTAGCAAATCCTGATTATAGTGCTTCAGACCCTGTATTCCAAGATGTTTATGGAATGTTTGCACAAGGATTCCCAATTAATGAATTTACTGGAATGAAAAAAGCAAATGTAATTATGGTTGATTTTATTAATGCTTTAATTCCTTACATGGAAGGTAGTGTATCTGTAGAAGATTACTTACAAGATGTACAAGATTCTATTGATAGCGTTTATAATAATTAATTTTAATTATCACTTTAAATTAACAAGTGCAGAATAAAATTTTGCACTTGTTAAAAGTTTAGGAGGGTTGAATTGATTTTAAATCAGCAATTGAAAAGAAAGATAGAACCTTATGCTTTTTTAACACCAACCGCAATCATAATAACTGTTTTATTGATAATCCCTATAGCAATGGTAATTAGTTACTCTTTTTTGAATAATGCAGTAGTAACTAGGAATCCAGAATTTGTAGGTCTTGAAAATTATGTAACAGTTCTAAGTGATAGCGAATTTTGGAATGCTATAGTTCATACTATTATTTTTGTGAGCATAAGTGTTATAGGGCACCTCGTAATTGGGATGGGTTTTGCTTTATTAATAAACTCAGATTATTTTGATTCTACAACAAAAACAATTGTACGTGTAATTTATTTCATGCCTTGGATTTTTACAGCATCTGTTGTCGCTGTATTGTGGAAGTTAATGCTCCAACCTCAAGGAATCGTAAATTATCTATTATCTATGCTTAATGTCGCCACTAAAGATACTCAATGGCTTAGTTTAAGAAGTCGAGCTTTATTAACAGTTACTGTTATTAATATTTGGTCAGGATATCCATTTTATATGATTAGTATTCTAGCTGGTCTTCAAGGTATTCCTGGAGAGTTATTTGAAAGTGCTACAATTGATGGAGCTGGTAAATGGGGATTATTTGTTCATATAACAATTCCTCAATTAAAACCAATCTTAATTAGTATTGCTTTATTAGATTTTGTTTGGACAATACAAGTTTTTGCTGTTTTATGGATGTTAACTGGAGGTGGTCCTGTAAATAGTACTACTACTCTTAGTGTCTATATTTACAAAAAGGTATTCTATGGAAGTGAATATGCAATAGCTTCCACTGCTGCAGTAATTGTATTGATTCTATGTAGTGTAGTTGCATTTGTATATGCAAGATACCAAAATTCTTTGAAAAGGTAATAGTTATTATGATAGGAAAGAAAAAAAAATCAACAAAAGTATTATTATCAATTCTTCTTCTTTTAGGAGCTTTTTTCGCAGGATTTCCTGTATTATGGATGCTACTTTCTTCATTTAAGTCAAATGTAAATATGTTTATGTGGCCTCCAAAATTTATTGATGAGAGTTTTAGTTTTCATGCTTATCAAAAAGTTTTAAGTGATCCTGAAAAGAGTAGATTTTTCTTTAACAGTTATTTTGTTGCTATAGTAGTAGTTATTGTTACTCTTGTTGTTGGAATAATGGCAGCATATGCTTTTAGTAGATACCAATTTAAAGGTAAAGAAGTTCTTAATACATTTATTGTAAGTGTACAAGCAGTACCTGGTATTGTATTAATGATTCCTTATATTAGTCTTATTGTTACAATGAAACTCTTTAATACATATTGGGCTCTTATTTTAACTTATCTTGTATTTACTTTACCATATTGTATTTTGCTGTTAACAGGTTATTTTAACACAATTCCTCAAGAATTAGATGAAGCTGTCATGATTGATGGTGGATCAAGAATGTTAGTTCTTTGGAGAATATTAGTGCCAGTATCATTACCAGGAATAGTATCTGTTGGTATGTATACTTTTATGAAATCTTGGAACGAATATTTATTTGCTTTAGTACTTACAAAAACAATAGAGATGAGAACTGTAACAGTTGGTATTAACTTATTAATGGGACAACACAGCTATGACTGGAATCAAATGATGGCAATGAGTTTCTTAGGAAGTTTACCAATATTAGTTCTATTCGTATTTTTCCAAAGATATTTTATCGCTGGTGTTTCTGCTGGAGCTGTTAAGGGTTAATTAAAGAGCAAAATAATAATGATTTGTAAAAAAGGATATATAGGATGAATTTTAATTTTGGTGAAATTATTAGATATGTTTTATCTAATCCATTGTTTTATATTTGGTTGATTTTTTTACAAATATTATTTTGCACAAGAAAAAACAAATATGTTGGAATAATTTTACCTTCAATATTTATTTTATATTCAGTAATTGTGGGGCTTTATTTCTTAGCTTTACAAAATATTAGTGAAATTGGTGAAGTGTCAAATACTTTGATACTTGAAGTTTTTATTTTTAGTTTTGTTCCTGGAATCGTACTTTTAGGTATTTTCTTGATATTTCAAGCTTTTAAAAAGAAGGCTGAAAAATTTAATTAACTAAAAAATGGAGATGTATTTAATGCATAATAAAATTGTAACTGGATATCATACTTGTATAGATTATGAATTAAGTTGGGATTATGAAATTTTTAAAAACTTGATAATTAAGAATCAAATTATTGATTCAGATATTAAATTGATAAATTCTGTATCTTCAATTAAAGAGTTAATAATTAATTGTTTATATTACATGAAGATTGGAAGAGGTGGAGAAGTAATTCCAAGTTATCCATCATTATGTGATGAATTTGCCAATAATTTTGATTATGAGATTACTATTGGAGGAACAGCAACTAGAGCTTCTATTGCTATTTCTAAATTAGAAATTCCAAATAGTGTATATATGTGTAACTATAATAAATATTTTAAAGAACGCATGCCAAATCTTGTGACTTGTAATTATTTAGAAACCTCTGGTGCTGAAAAAGTATATCCTCATGTAATTTTACAATATCCAAAAGGATTAGAAGTTAAAGTTAATGATATTTCGTTTATCACTAATAATAGAAATAGGATCATGATTTCAAATGATTTAGATAGCATAAATATGAAAATTCCACCAATTCAAGCTGGAGCTCTTGATAATACTGAAGCTCTATTGATGTCTTGTTTTAGTGAAGTTTTAGAATTATCAGTATTAGAAAATGTTTTAAAAAAAGTTAAAACTAATGCTGAAAAAATAAGGCCTTCAACCTGGGTTGTTTTAGAAGATGGTCACTATGTAAAAGATGACTTTAAAGCAATTGTTCATAAAGAATTAAAACCATATGCAGATATGTTAAGTATGAATGAAGAGGAATTACAAGACGTTTACAATAAGAAAATAGATATTCTAAATGTTGAAGAAGTATCAGACGCTATAAAATATGTTTACGAAAAAACAGGTTTTGATAATTTGATAGTTCACTCTAAATATTGGGCCTTAGTTTATGGTAAAAATTCAAATATTATAAAGCCTGCTTTAAAATATGGAATTGCAATGGCTTCTACTAGATTCAAATATGGTGATGATTTCGGACAAAAAGAATTTGATGAAATTCTTAATCATAAGTTAGAAATTGAACCATCAAAATTTTGTAATAAGTTAGAAAGTTCTTTAAATGGAAAAGTGGGATGTATTCCTAGTTTTGATTTAGATTATTTAGAAAATCCAACTATTGTGGGGTTGGGTGATTTCTTTGCTGGTGGATTACTTATTGGTTTAATTAAGAATCCTAAAAAATAAAAGTATTTTTGGAGGAAAATATGTTAGTTAATGTTAAAGCTCAATTAGAGCTAGCAAAAGAGAAAAATACAGCAGTAATTGGATTTATTTGTATGGATTACGTAATGGCGAGGACAGTTGTATATGCCGCAGAAGCAACAAATACACCTGCTATGATTATGTTATATCCAGAACATATTACAATTCAACATACTACAGGTAGAAAGACTTTTGCTGAAATGGTTAAAGAGTTAGCAAATGAAGTTGAAGTACCAATATCTGTTCATATGGATCATGATTTTACTTATGAATCTGTAATGAAGTCTATTGATGCTGGTTTTGGTTCAGTTATGTTTGATGGTTCTATTAAACCTATTGAAGAGAATATTGCTTTAACAAAAAAAGTTGTTGAAGTAGCTCATGCAAAAGGTATTTGTGTTGAAGGTGAAATTGGTCATGTAGGTTCTGCTAGTACATCAGATAACAAATTAGAAGATTATTTTACGACTGTAGAATCGGCAGTAAAATTTTGTTCTGAAACAGGAGTTGATAGTTTAGCAATTTCTATAGGTAATGCGCATGGGGAGTATGTTACTGCACCAAATTTAGATATAGATAGATTGATTGCCATAAATAATGCTACAGAAACAGCTTTAGCATTACATGGTGGAAGTGGAATTCCAGATGATCAATTAAAAATAGCATTTTCTAATGGTATAAACAAATTTAATCTTGGAACAGATTTTTTAAAGTTATATTTCAAGGCTGTAGAAGAATTTATTGAAGTAAATAGGGAAAATAAAGACCCTGTAAAAATAATAGATATGCCTGAATTTGTTCAAAGTAAACTTCAACCTTATGTAGAAGATAGATTAAGAACTTTATGTAATTTCTAAAAGTAAAAAATTTAATGATAGTTAAAAATCTATGATAACAAAATTTAAAATAGATTTTATTAAAAAAGTAAAATTAGGATATAGGAGAAAATATTATGTTAATGAACATGAAAGATCTTTTAGCTGTAGCAAAAGAAAACAAATTTGCAGTACCTGCTTTTAATACAAGCAGTAGCATGATTTTAAAGGGTATTATTGAAGCTTGTGAAGAAAAACAAGCTCCAGTTATTATTGCTATTCATCCAGATGAATTAGAGTTTGTTGGAGATAGTTTCATTAAATATGCTATTGATGAATCTCAAAAAGCTTCCTTCCCTGTTTGTATTCATCTAGACCATGGTGGATCTTTCAATCAGGTTATGAGAGCTATTAGAGCTGGATTTACTTCAGTTATGATTGATTCTTCAGAATTACCATTTGAAGAAAACATTGAAGTAACTAAAAAAGTTGTTGAAGCAGCACATGCAGTAAATGTAAGTGTTGAAGCAGAACTTGGAACAATTGGTGGAACTGGTGAATATGGTATAGCTAGTACAGATAATATTATTTATACAAAACCTGAAGATGTAAAAGCATTTGTTGAAGCAACAGATGTTGATACTTTAGCTATAGCAATTGGAACAGGTCATGGACTATATCCAAAAGATATGAAACCAAAACTAAGAATAGATTTATTAAAAGAAATCAGATTAATTACAGATGTTCCATTAGTTTTACATGGTGGTAGTGATAATCCAGATAAAGAAATTGCAGAAGCTGTTGCTAATGGCGTACAAAAAATTAATATTTCTAGTGATATTAAAACAGCTTTTTATAAAAAATGTAGAGAAGTATTAAAAAATGAATCTCTAAGAGAATCAGCAGATATTTATACTCCTTGTATTGCTGCAATGAAAGAAGTTATGTATCACAAAATAGATCTATTTAATACAGAAGATAAAGTTAAATGCTATAAATAATTAAAATAAAAAGTAGTAAATTAAATTAGCGATAAATCATATTCTAATAATTGAATAATGGTTTATCGTTTTTTATATTTGTTGATAGTTTATTCTTTATCCCTAATGTATGTTTATTTTGAATGAGTTATGAATTAATAATATATCATTCTATTGTTTGAAATGGTTGAGCATTATGCAAAAAAAAATGGTTCAAAATTACGAAATATTATAATATTAAAGCTTTTTTGATTGCATTAACTTAATACCTTTTTTAACATTAGCTGCTCTAATTTTTGTATGCTCTGTATCATTTCCTAGATAAATATAATCAATGTTATCTAGATATTGATTATATAATTTAATTAGTTGAGTACAAGTAATAGTTTGTCCTTTTTTTAATCCAAGAGTTTCCATGATTCTATTATCAAGATAGTTATTAAATTGTTCTTTTGATTTGAAATCTTTTCTATGTGATATAGTATCAATACAATGATTATCAACTAATTTGTTACAATTTTCACAAATAGCATCACATTCAATAACTAAACGCATTTCTTTTATTTTTCCTGAAGTAATTTTTTGACTTATTAAATGCAAAGAATGTCCATATGGGTGAGGTTGAATTATTTTACCACTGCCATAATCTCTAATTATATCAAAAAAATGATGTATTCTAATGTTAATCATGATAGTACTCCAATAAATATAAAAGTTTTAATAATTTATTTTTAGATAATTTTAATAATGTGTTTTATTCACTGAAATCCATTGCTCCACTATTGAGCCAAGCATGGAAAAATCTTTCTCCACCACCTTTTAACATCAATTCACCAACACTACTATTAATACAAACTATTCGTGTAGTAGAGGTTTTAGCGAGTTTTGATATTTTTCTAAATTCTTGTCGAATTATAGGGTTAATTAGAGGGAATAATCTATCAAAATTGCCTCCAATTTGGATTTGGTCAGGATTGAAAATATCAGTTAAGCTTGCAACAACTTCTCCTAATTTTTTTGCTAGGAAATCAATTCTTTGACAAACTTTTTCTTCGCCTTCTTCATATCGATCTGCTAGTATTTTTGCATATTCAATTGATTCGGAAAAACTATTAAATAAATCAAGTTCATCAAGGTCTGTAGCAATTGATTTTAATGTAGCAACTAATCGTAAACAACCGATTCTACCACATTTACATTTCTTAGTTACTTCTGAAACTTTGAAATGCCCTAATTCTCCAGCAAAACCATCATTTCCATAGAATAATTCCCCATTAATAATAATTCCCATACCAACGCCTTCTGTAATAAAAATGAACAGAGAATTATGTCTTTCTTGATAATAATTTAATTGTGAAAGTGCAGCAAGGTTTGCATCGTTTTCAATAACTACAAGTTTATTTGGGAAAGCTTCTTTGAAAGTATCATAAATATTTATTCCTTCAAAAACAGGATTTGAGCTAGATATACTAGTTCCTGTATCTTTTTTATATACAGCTGAAATTCCAACACAAATGCCTAATACTGGAATAGAGATTTGTTTAATTAACTTATTATAGAATATTTTAATTTTTTCCATTATTGATTCAAGATTATCATTTTCTTCAAATTGAAATGTATCTTTTATAATTATATTATTTAATAAGTCAACAAATCCTAAATGACAGTGTTCAGTATTATGTAAATCAATGATAAAAGAACAAGAATAATCTTTTACAAATCTATAATATATAGCTTTTCTTCCACCAGTTGAAAAGGAAGTTGTTGTTTTACCAATAACTCCCATGTTTTCTAATACTCCACAGATGTTAGATGCTGAAGCAAAAGTTAAACCAACACCGTTTGCAATTTGAGATTTTGTACTATCTCCATTAATTCTTAAAAAATTATATATTGCCTTTGTATTTTCTATTCTTAAATCAATTGTGTTTGAATTTCGTTTCATACACTTCTCCTATCATCTTCAGCATATTTTAAGGACACTAATATGGATATCATGATACCAAATAAAGCTAATACTGAGAATACAGTCGGTTTATCTTGTTTTACTAAAATCCAATTTGAAATAGCTCCGACTAATGGAATCAAGAGTTTCCACATTGAAATATCCGTAAGTTTTACATGTTCTCTATTTACAATTTCAAACCACAAACTAACTGAGACTGACGTTATAATTGATAACCATAAAATCCAAATTAAAATAGTGGGTCTTTCAAGGACTAAATGAAATTCAGTTTTTTTGAAAGTAACTGCTATTATAAATAAAATTAAGCAACCAATTGTGTTTTGTATGAAATTGATATCAGGCATATAAAATGATTTAAATCTTTTTTTTGTTATAATGTCACCATACCCCACACATAGTATATTCAATACTAATAATAATACCCCAAATATTTGATTTTTGCCATCTTGTTCTTCATAATTTGTATTTATTGTTAGTAAAACAATTGCTAAAATACCTAAAATCATTCCAAAAATTTTCCTGCTAGATAATTTATCATCAGGGATGAATATTGTAGCTAATAGCATGGAAACAACTGGGGATAATCCAATAATTATTGCACCTGTAGATCCATTAACTAAGTTTAATCCAAAATTGAATAATAAAAAGGTTAGGGTGCTTTTTAATAAGCTTAATTTTATGATATTTATTGGGTCTCTTAAAAATACTTTTATTGGATTAGATTTTATAAAAAATAATAAAATTAAACTTGCAAAAAATAGGCGAATTACTGCTAAAAAAATAGGGTTCAAGTATGCTAAACAAATTTTGCCTGCATAAAAAGCACTTCCCCACAAAAGACATGCTATTATAGCTAAGATGTTATGATTAATTTTCATTTGTTATTCATATATTGTATTAGTGCACTATCAAAGTTTTTCATTGCATCAAAATGTAATTTATGTGCCATATCAAAAAACTCATCAAAGTTATTACATGCAATGCCATCCCCTTCAGGAATGCTTATCCCTTTAATAGCTCTATATGCACTTTCTATAGCAATTTCTACTCCTAGTCCTGTTTTATATGCACAACTAGGTTTAGCACCATCACAAATTATTCCTCCAATTGTATTAGAAATTAAATTTAAGCATTGTAGTATTTCTTTATTGTTTCCTCCCCAGCCCCAGGTTAAGGCAAATCCTAATGCAAGAGCTGATGAAAAGGCACAACCACAAATTGGTGTTAATACACCCGTTTCTTTTTTCAAAAAGTGTAAGAAGACAATTGCTATAGCAAATCCTTGTAATAATGATTTATCATTTTCTATAATATTCCACGAATTTTTTAATCCAATTGCAATTGTTATTCCATGATTTCCAGAACCACCACAAGCATAAATTTCAATGGGATAACCTTTCATACGGTTATAGGTTCCTTTCATTACTTTTATTTTTGCTTGACTAAACTCAGTACTTTCCAAATGTTTTGTGATTTCTAAACCCAATTCATCTGTTTCAGGTATGAAAGTAGCGGCTTTTTCATTTATCTCAATAGCTTTTGAAAGTAATTGCTTAGTTTCTGTGGATAAATCATCAATACTTTTTAATATTTTTGTAATACTAAAGTTCTCATCATCCTTTTCTTCTTTTTGAATATCTTTATTATCCTTAAAGACAAGTCTATTATTTTTCCATAATTTTTTAATTGAATTATGATAATTTTCTATTAATGCTGCTGTGGTAGAACCATCTTTCCAATGAATAAAAAGTTTAATAAAAATATTTTTTTTCTTGTAGTTTATATCAATAGTGATTGGGACTTTGTAATAAAAAGGTTGAACTTTTTTAATGTCTTCATTTTTCAATTCTTCGAATATTTCTAAGCTATAATTTATATTTGAAACATAAGCTCCTAATAAAATAGCCCAATTAATTCCAGCTAATTTTAATTTTGGTATTCTTGCAGAATGAGCATTTTTATAAATATTACAATCTAATTTAATTTGTATTGATTCAATATTATTAAGTCTATCAATTGGATTATCAATTTTTACCAACCCAGTAGCCCCTGCAGTTGCTAAGGCAATAGCTGCAGGGTCAGTACATCCCATTGTTGGAAAAAGTTCTTGTTTAATAATATTATCTATCCAAAGACAATCATTCATTTTAAACCTCTAGTAATCTTTCGGCATTGAGATGAAGAACTTTATGTATATCAGAATCATTTAATCCTAAGAATCGTAGATTTTTATGTTGTTCTTCCAAATATATATAGGCAAAACCTCTTGGCATCCAGCTAGAATCAGTTGCAAAGATAATTCTTTCTGGGCCAACAGTTTCAATGAATTTTCTCATTACATCTTCTAGTGACAATTTATATGGCATCCATCTGATCCATTGATTTGAACCACTTGTATCAACCCACACATTATCTCTAGTCCAACATAGTTGTAATAATTCTTGCATATATGTACATCCAAAATGAGGAACAACAAAATTTACTTTTGGAAACTTTTTAGAAACATCTGCAATACTCATAGGAGAAATATTAATTCCATTAGGTTGTCCGCCTGATGCTCCGAGTAGTCCAAAATGTATCAACACTGGTTTATTGTATTTTTGACAGATTTCCCAAAGTGGATAATATTTTGGATCAGAGAGGGAAGTTTCAACATTTGGTCCTAATAGTTTATATCCTTTCATATTGAATTCTTTGAATGATTTTTCTAATTCTTCAGCTGCATTTGGTGAATCAGGATGATGATGAGCCATCCCATAAAATCTATCTGGGTATAGAGAAACTACTTTGGATAATCTTTCGTTTCCTCCTCCGCTTACCCAACATATCTTTTCTATATTTTTCTTGTCCATATCGTCAATCCATAATTTAGCCATAGTTAAATCATCTTTTGATTCTTCTGGAATTGGGAAATTAAAAGCTTTTCTCCAAATCTCCCCATAGTCTCTAATTTCTTTATTATTAAAATTTACTTTTTCACTTTTTGGATAATCAGGGAAATAATCTCCTTTTACTGGAAAGTGACAATGAAAATCTAAAATTGGTATTCCTTGTATCATAATTAACCTCCTAAATTTTATTAATTAATTAACCTTTTACTCCAGTTAGTGCTATTCCTGCGATAATTTGTTTTTGGAATATTAAATAGAAAATTAAAACTGGGATTGTTGCTACAGAAGCTCCAGTCATAACCATCTCCCATTCAGTCTGAAATTCTCCACTAAAGAAGGATAATCCTACTGGTAATGTGTATCTGTATATTTCATTTGAAACAATTAATGGCCATAAGAATGCATTCCAGTTACCAACAAAACTAAATATTGCAAGAGCTGCTAATGCTGCTTTTACGAGAGGCATCGCTACTTGATGCCATATTTTAAATTCATTTAAACCATCAATTCGTCCAGCATCTATTAAATCATCTGGTACTGTACTAAAAAATTGACGCATTAAAAATACTCCAAACCCAGACATTAAACCAGGGAAAACAATCCCCCAATAGGTATCCATCCATCCTAGATTTTGAGCCATTTTATACCAAGGTATAACAAGCATTTCTGTAGGAATCATCATTGTTGATAATATTAATAAAAACACTAATCTTTTACCTCTGAATTTAAATTTTGCAAAAGTATATCCAACTAATGAATCAAAAAATAAAACAGATAGGGTAACCCAAGCTCCACTAATAACTGAATTTAAAAACCAAATAGGGAAACTACTATTTTCAAATAATCTTAAGTAATTATTAAATGATGGTTTTTTTGCGAGTAAAGATAAGCTATAAACTTCTCTTCCTTGTTTAAGTGATGTAGCAATCATCCATACGAAAGGGAAAAGCATAAGTATACCAAAACAAAAAAGAAGTATTATTCTAATTGTATTTATTTTTTTATTAGATTTCACTTTTACTAACCCTCAATTGAATCAACGTTATTATTAAAATTATTAAAAATAAAATAACCGTCATTGCCGCAGCATATCCCATTCTGAAACTATTGAATGCTGTATTATAAATATATAAAACTAAAGGTTTTGTAGCATTTAATGGGCCACCATCTCCTTGAGATGTCATATTTAAAACTTGAGTAAAAATTCTTAAGTATCTTATTGTTCCCGTGATTAATAAAAAAATAAAAGTTGGTTTTAATAAGGGTAATGTTATTTTTACTAAGGTTTGAAAATTATTTGCGCCATCAATTTCTGCTGCTTCATAATATTGTTTTGAAATTCCTTTAATTCCAGCTAGATAAATTATCATTTGGAATCCCAAATCTGCCCAAACTGTAGTTGTTATTATACATAATGGAGCTTGAGAAACAGATCTTAAGAATTCTTGGTTTGGTAATCCAATAAATGATAAGATATTATTAAAAACACCTACAGGTGCTGGTTGGAAAAACCATCTCCAAACCCAAGCTACAGCAACCATTGAAGTTATGTATGGCATAAAAAATACTGTTTTAAAAATACTTCCACATCTGGTAGATTTATCAATGTTATATGCTAAAATAAAACCTAATAAGAGGCTAATTGGTAATCCAATTATTACGTATTTAAAGGTATTTCCTAAAGTTTTAAAAAATACAGTATCCTCAAATAATTCTTTAAAATTTTGTAATCCAATAAAAGTTACATCAGAAGAAACAATATCCCAGTCAGTAAAGGCTAAATAAAAAGCATTTATTGTTGGATATAGTCTTATTGTTACATAAAATAATATGGGAACTGCCAAAAAAGCATATGCCCAAGCCTCTTTCCTTTTTTCTAAACTATATTTTTTTTTCATTTATTACCTTTTTGATGTTTACTTGGCATTTTTGCTTTAAAATATCAGTAAATAAACTATTTATTGTGATAAGTAATATCTAGTTGTTGTAAAACTAAGTTACAACAACTAGTAATACAAACTAATTATTAAAATGCTTATCAAGGATTGCTTGTTCTTGTTCTGCAGCTGTATCAACAGCTTCTTTTATAGACATATTATTAATTACAACTTGATCCCAAGCATCAAGCCAAACTTGTCTTTGAGCGTTTTCATCATAGAACATTGTAGCATGAGCATTAGTTAAACCTTTTAGGAAAGGACCATATTTTGGATCATTTATATATTTGTCTTGCATTGCTACAGAAGGCTTAGCAGGTAATTCACCAACATTAGCTAACCATCTTTCCATGACTTCATCACTAGTTAAAAATTTCAAGAACTTAGCAGAAGCTTCTAATTCTTTTCCACTTGTAAAACTAGTAATACCATTTGCCCAGAATGATGCAAAGTTAGAATCAATTCCATTATAAGTTGGAATAGTAGTAACACCATAATCTAAATCTTCTAGTTTATCATAAGTTCCTAATCTAAATGAGCCATCGATATCCATAGCTAATGCTCCAGCTTTAAATGCAGTAACATCATCAGTCATGAACATTGGCATACCAATTTTTTCTTTTAATTGTAAATCTGTTGCAAATTTAAATGCATCATAACCAGCTTGGTTATTATAAGTAACCATTTGTCCATCTTCAGAATAAGGAGCCCCTCCAAATTGTCTAATTAGTATTTCTCTAATCCAATGATGGATTTGTCCATTAAGCTGTAGACCAAAACCTTCTTGAACATAATTACCATTTTTATCAAATTTTGTTAATTCTTTAGCCAATTTTACAGTTTCTTCTAGAGTAGTAGGTGGGCTATTAGGATCTAATCCAGCTTCTCTGAATAAATCTTTATTCCAGAATAAGGCTAATGATCTAACTGCTGTAGGAATAGCATAGTATTGTCCATCAAATTTAGCTGCCTTAACTAATGGGAAGAAATTATCTTCTATTCCACTAGTAGGGAATTCATTTTCTGGTAGAGGTTGTAAATACCCAGCTGCCATGTAAGTTGGTAGCCATCCATAAAATAAATTAATTACATTAGGGCCCTTTCCTGTTGGAACAGAAGTAGCAACTTTAGTATTATAATTTTCATATGGGAAAGTTTGTTGTACAACTTTAATATCAGGATTTGCAGCTTCAAATTCAGCGATTAAATCATCCATAAGATTTTTTTTGGTTTCATAAAAGTATTGCCAATAAACAATTTCTGTAACATCTTCAGAGCTAGAATTACTTTCTTCTTGACCATTTGCAAATAATGGCATAGTGAATATGCTCATAAAAATACAAATTAACGTTAGTAAAAATTTTTTTCTCATTTTTTTCCTCCATTATAATTAAGTGAAGTCTTTTATATTAAACTCCAAATTATTAATTATCTCTCTCAAATATTTTTTTTGATTTTTGATTGAAGATATACCAATTGATAATTTTGGTTCTGTGCCAGATTTTCTAACATAAATCCAACCAATTTGTATTTTCATAAAATCAAAAATGTCAAAATATAATAAATCAATTTCATTATTAAACTTTCTCTCCAGAAGTTTAAATTTTATAAACTCAGTTTCAATTAATTTTTTAATTTCAAACCAATTTTTTGAATCCCTATAAAATAAGTCTAAGGGATATCCCATTATGCTAATTTTATTATTGAATCCAGGTTCGAAGGTTTCAATTTTATTTGATAAAACTTTTAGTGCAGTGTAAAATCCATTACCAGTTAATAAGGGTTTTTCATCTATAATATGAGGAGAAATTATATGTCCAGATCTCTCTGTTCCAATGAATTGAGGGGTTACTTTTTCCAATTGATAAGTTAACCATCTATCTCCTACACAAGTAATTTTTGCATCAATTTTATAGTTAATTTTTATTGAACGACATAATTCAAAATCACTTTCAATTGTAGTAGTAAGTTGTCCATTATTAGTTTGACTAGATAATGAATAAGCAAGTTGGTCTCCGTTTAGTATTAATATTGAATCAGTTTCAGTTTTATATTCTAATAAAAAACATCTATCTCCATCGCCATCTAAAACTATCATAAAGACTTTTTTCTTTGATTCTCGGCCTATATTAAACAAACTCATTATTGATGGTGGATAATTATTATCATAATTTATTTCTAGTGGTAAATTTTCTAATAAAGCAACACCAGATTTTTCATTAATTAAAGTAGTTCCTAAGTCGCAAGCTATTTCTTTATATTCAATAGTTTTTATGTTGTTTAAATAATTTATAATATATTCACTATATGCTCCGTTAGCACTGTCAATTAGAAGGATTTTATTCTCTAGATTTTTTAATAATTTATCCTTATCAATGTTTGAAAAGATTTTATTAAAAATAATTTTAGCGTAGTCTGAGGAGTCCTTTAATTTCCCTAAAATTGAATAATTATAACATATATTACCAAAAATAAAATCTAAAAATATCTTTGATAAATTGTATTCGCCTAAAACTCCAAATGGATAAAGTTTTTTACCTTTATAAAAGACTTTTATTCCATTATAAGAAGCGGGGTTGTGAGAAGCGGTTATCATTATTGCTAAAGTATCATTCATCAGTGAACTTGCTGCTAAAAGAGGTGTTGGCACAACTTTTAAATCTTCAACAACAACATTTTTTATTAGCAGGGCTTTAGTAATACTTCTCTTAAGCCCTGCATTAACTAACAATTCTCTTCCATCTTCTCCAATAAATATTTTAGATAAATTAATATTATTTATTTCAAATAATTTTAATATTGCTAAAGTATAATTAAAACAAAACCCAGGAGTGATTTTTTTATCTTTTATAAAAAGTGATAAAGCTTCTCTATCTTTAGAGCTATTGTTTTCACTAATAGCTCTAACTCCATCAGTACCTTGTAATTTCCAACCGAATCTACTAATAAATTCATTAATATTATCAATTGAGAAATCATTATTAAAACTGATGCTCTTAAATTTTTTAACATCAACTGCCAAATTGAAACTTAAGTAGTTTTCTAAATTTTTAAGATAGTTATTTTCTTTTTTTGAAAAATTACATTCTTCTTTATTTAATAATTTGATTTTTTCGACGTCAAAAAATGATAACATATTTTATTCCAATAAACTTAAAGCATCTTTTAGATGGTCAAGACAGAATTGTCTTCTAGACGGAGCAACAACATGTTCACCCGGATTCCATTTTGAGAACCAATATCCAATTCTTCCATCTGAATTATGTGATAATAATAAATGCCTCCATGCTTCTTGAATGATTTTTGGATTTACAGAATTTTTTTCTGCAGTTAATATTTTTTCTCTTACTTCTTTAGTTAAGTTCCAAATATGTTCAGCAGCTCCTTCAGTAAAAGTTTCAATTTTTGTATTTCCTAAATAATCAGGTAATTCAATTTCTGGAACATTAGAAAGATTTTGTAGCATTTCTTCAATAAATACAGATTTGATAAAATCTAATTTGCTTAATTTACTTAAGAATTCATCCATTACCTCTTTAGTTTTATCAAAGCCACTATTAAATTCATCGATAAAGATTGTTTCAGCATCCCGTTTAAAGAGTAATAAGCCATTTGGGTGTTCTTGATGGAATTTTTTTATACCTTCAATAACTATATCTACGGCTAATTGTCCTTTCATCATTAATTTAAAGAATCTTGCTGGAGTATCAGGTAATTGATAAGCAGCGGGAACAGCAATAATTTCTTTTTTTTCGTCAACTTTTACTTTGCAAGGTAAGTATGGATCTATTTTTATACCTAGTTCATCATAACTTAATTCAATTTGAGAAGCTAAAGCTATAAACCATTCAATACCATTGTCTATTAATATGTTTGCCATTTCATTACTATAAGCAAATTCAGGGGGTAAAAACCCTTTTGTATCGGTATCTAAAATATTCTTATCCCATTGTTTACCTATTTCTATTTGTTTAGAAAATTCTTCTTTTAATAAAAGCTGTGGGATAGGGTGAGTGTAAGTATAAGTTCCTAAACTAATATATTTACCATTTGTTTTTTTTATTTCTTCGATAAAATCAGGATCTTTTTCTCTTATCACTTCAGTACTATAACCAGAAACAAAACAATTTGATTTTATTCCATACTTTTTAAATAAATCTAACAAAGGTCTATAGCCTTTTTGAATAATTTCATTTTCTGCTCCAACTTCAATTTCACATCTTTGAATATTGAAATTAAATGCAAATCCAATGTTTAACATATAAACTCCTTTTAATGTTATAACTTATTATAAGTCTTTTAATAAGTTTGTCAATAACTTTTTTTATAGATTTTTTTTAACATAATTTAGAAATAACTCTAAGTATTGTAAAAAATAGTTAAAAAATATGAAAATTAGTCAAGGTTAAACATGATGGCTTAATTATATAAAAATCTAGTCATGTTTAGAATACGTGACTAAAAAATAAGAAAAATTAGTCATGTTTAATTGATCTGACTAATTTGTTGATAGGGCTATTTTGTTTTTAATTTAAAACTAATAGTTCAATAATTTATAAGCTATTGAATAATCAATTAGTAAATTATTCCCTAGATATTTATTAATTAAAAGATTAATCATTTTTACTTTATGTTTAGCGGTACCTATGATTATTATTTTATATTCTTGATCATTTTTTAATTTAAAATTTCTGATAACTTTTGTTTTCTAAGAGTTTTTTAATCATTTTAGAATGAGGCCATATTTGTGATGAGTTTTCAATTACCAATAACAGTACATCACATAATGGTACTGCAAATATAATAGTTTGGAGTATAAATTATTATATCTTAACAAATAAATATATAAATAGGGGTTCTTGTCGTGAAAAAAAAATTATTTACTAGCATATTTTTGCTTATTTTTATCACTACTTCGTTATTTGCAAATTTAAATTATAAATTTGAAATATTATCACTTGATCCAATTCATAAAGGGTATTTGGCAGATAAAAGTTGTCCTGAATTTTCAGTAAATTATTCTTCTTTCTCAGAAGGTTTTCCAACTAGAATTTTGCAAAATGATTTTAAATGGAATGAAGAAGAAGGTAGAAATGACTATGTAATTGAAGTTTATGATTTTAATGGCGAGTTGGATCCTCCCGGTTCCATGTTCAATTTAAAAATAGGCGAAACTTTATCTTTAGGTAGAAGTACTTTTGATTTTGATTCTTTTTTAAGTCCAATTGCATTTGATGTAACTATGCAGGGCTTAGCGCATAATTTTTATACTGGGGCTTTTGATGGTATTTTTAGCTATGATTCAATATATTTCTTAGGATTTTCTTTTAGAGTAGCTGATAAAGTATCTATGCGATTTGGTTTAAATCATCATTGTTCTCACTATGGTGATATGATGTTAAAATTGGTTCAAAAACCATATGGTGATAATCCACCATATTCTGACTTTAATGTGTTATATAAATTTTTGCGCATGAATGATCGTTGTATTGGTCTTTCAATAGAACCTACTAAGAATATTAGAGTATATGGAGAATTATTATATCCTCCAAGAGATATAGATTTTTTAAGACCAAAAATGTTCGCCCCACATTGGAAAAGACCTGATACAAATGATTATCCAGATAGCTATCAAGATAGAATTGTATATGTTGGAGTCGAATTAAGTTATCCTATATTTAAAAAGTTAGGAAATACTACTTTAGCCTATAATGTGCGTTTTTATGAGCAAGGTAAAGTTAAATATAACATCGAAAATGGTAGTTCTGTTTGGTTTGATGAAGACGCACCTTGGGAAAGAGAACATGATATAAAAATTAATCAAGAACTAAATCAAACAATGTCTCTTGAAGCTAATTATCATTACGGAAGATCTATTATTAATAATTTTTATTTTGAACAGACTAAAATTTTGAGTATTGGTGTTAGATATAATCCTAAATCTAATATCGTTTTACTTGATACAAAAAAACAGTTTAGTTAACAATTAATAAAGAGCCTAAATTTAATAGTTAGGCTCTTTTTATAGTTTTAAATGTATTTTCGATTGCATAAAAGTAATACCTTTTTAAATATTAACTGCTCTATGTATGCTAAGAATTCTTTTATTCATTAATTTTGCTACTGAATTAAAATGTCCTATTAAATTTTCAATATTATTTGTTTCATCTAGATCTTTTGGGATGCTTCTATAATTTTTTTTAGAATAACTTTAAAAAGTAAACCTTCATCTTGAATAACTTGTTTTAAATAATAATTGATTGTTTTACTCATATCAAATTCTAAACTAGAGAGATATTTAGAACGTCTTTTTTTACTTGCTTATTCGTTCTAATTTTAATATATGTTAAATATTGAATTATAATTATAGCATGTAAAAAGCCATTTGATTTATTTTAAATCCTCAAAATGGCTCTTTTATGATTATTGGATTTTATTTTGTTAAATTAATAGCTTTATTCTCAGCTTCTATTGCTAATTCTATGGATCTAAATATATGTTCTTGATCCATAGCAATAATGTTTTCACCTCGGCATTCTTTAATTAAATTTCCAAAGAAAGGAAAGCCCACTTTCCCAAAAACTTTATAATGCTGTTCATCAGATTCATCAACTACAATAACATGATCGCTTTCTTTATCACATGCAACATCACAGTATTTTCGGATTTCTATGTAGCCTTTAGTTCCAGAAATAATCATTCTTCCATCTCCCCAAGTACATAATCCATCTGGAGTAAACCAATCAACACTTATATAACAAGGAATATTATTATCAGTAATAAAAGTTGCATCACCATAATCTTCTAACCCAGGATGCTCTGGATGATTTAGATTCCCAATTCTACTAGATATATAGGTAGCATTTTTTGCTCCTGCATAATATAAAGCTTGTTCTAATTGATGGGATCCAATATCAGTTAAAATGCCACCATATTGTTCTTTTTTATAAAACCATGAAGGTCTTTTGGCTAACCCAATTCTGTGAGGCCCCCAGCCTTTAATTGAAATAACTTTACCAATCCGACCAGCTTTTATTAAATCACCAGCAAAAATTGCAGATTCAACATGAATCCTTTCACTATAATAAACGAACCATTTTAGACCAGTCTCTTTGACTTTGGCTCTAGCTAAATCAACTTGTTTTTGTGTTGTCATAGGGCATTTATCACTAAAAAAGTATTTCCCTGAATCAAGTGCTTTTAAACCAATAAGATATCTTTCATTAGCAATTGCTGAAGTTACAATAAGATTAATTTCTTTTATTGCAATTAATTCTTCTTCACTATTAATGATTTTAGCTTCAGGGTATGTTTTAATAAATTGGTCTACTTTTTTAGGATCACTATCATATACATATCCAATTGTAGCTCCAGCTTCTTTAAGTCCATTACACATGCCATAAATATGTCCATGGTCTAATCTATCAGCGCCAACAATAAATTCTCCTGGGTTGCATACTTTATCAGTTTTCATTGCTTTTGGTGCATAATTTTGTCCATCTTTTTTTTGAAAAATTTCTTTCATTTTTTATTTCCTTTTTAATTTGATACTGTGATTTAAATAAGTTTAAAAAAAATATTTTTTTGATTAATTTTGTTTTTTAAAGCTATAAATCAAGATAGTATGTCAACTTTTTTCATACGACAAGGATTTTTTTATTTTTCCTTATTTTTAACAATTTTTTTGTAAATTGTGTATTAAAAGCTTATTTTTTGTATAGCAAAACAATTTGACAAAATATTTGCATAGTTTTTGTTTTGATGTTATACTCACGAAGAAAGGAGAAATTATATGAAACATGGAGTAGCCATAATTGGTGTTGGTAATATTGCGATTAACCATTTAGAAGGTTATTTATATTTAAACGATAGATGTGAGATAAAAGCCATTTGCGATATATTTATTGATAAAGCAAAAGAATTTAAAGAAAAAAATTTGTTAGACTGTGAAGTTGTTGATGATTATAAAAAATTATTAGATAGGGATGATATTGATGTTGTTTCAATATGTTTACCTCCATCAGTTCATAAGTTAGTTGCATGTGATTTTTTAAAACATAATAAAAATGTAATTTGTGAAAAACCAATGGCAGCTTCTTTAATTGAAGCTAAAGAAATGATTAATTCAATGAATAACAGTTCAGCTTTGTTATCAATTGTCTCTCAAAATAGATTTAGAAAAGATACTATGAAAATCAAGAAAATGTTGGAAAATAATGTTTTTGGAAAAATTATTTATACTAGGGTTAATTCTATGTGGTATAGAGGTAATAATTATTATGACTTGTGGTGGAGAGGAACTTGGGAAAAAGAGGGTGGAGGGTGCACTTTAAATCATAGCGTCCATCAAATAGACATTATGGGTTGGTTATTAGGCAATCCTGTTAGTGTTTATTCTATGATAAAAAATTATATTCATACCAATTCTGAAGTTGAAGATACGAGTTTATCGATTATAGAATTTAAAGATTCAATTGCTCAGTTAGGAGTTTCTTTAAATGATCATGATGAAAAGCAAGAATTTTATATTCAATGCGAAAAAGCTTCAATATCTATTCCGTGGAGTGTGAAATGTATGAAACAATTAGATAATGGTTTTCCAGTAGAAGATAAAGAAGCTGAACAATTTTTTAATAAAATGTTTGAAAGTATGGAAGAAATTAAAGCTGAAGGACATAGTGCTCAATTAGAAAATTTTATAAATGCAATTGAAGAAAAAGAAGATCTAATTGTAAGTGCTCAAGATGGTTATAAAGCTTTAGAAATAATAAGCGCAATTTATAAAAGTGCCTTATATAAGCAATTAATAGAATTACCATTAAGTGAAAATGATGAATTTATGGATAAAAAAACTTTAGTAGATAAGATGCCTAGATTTTATAAGAAAACTAAATCTGTTGATAATTTAGTTGGTAGTATTTCTTTATAAAGATTAAAAATATTGAGGTAAAAAAGTTCAAATTTTTTATTTGACTTATTATATAGCGAGGTTTATTATAAGCTTAGTAAAACGTTTTGCTATTATTTGACAAAAATTTTGTTTTTGCAATCATAGGAGGTTGAAAATGAAAAAATTATCATTATTGATGATATCAATTTTATTATGTATGAACGTAATATTTGCACAAGGTGCTAGCGAACCAGCAGCAAAAGATGATGTCACTTTATCCGTTATGTGGTTTAATGATGCTAATGAATCAGATGTATTTTTAGATACAATTAAAGGTTATTTAGCAGAAAACCCAAATGTTAAAGTTGATATGCAAGTGGTTGCTTTCCAAGAATATGAACAGAAATTAAAACTAATGATTAGTGGTGGCAATCCACCAGATATTGCTCGTGTTACAAATAATCACTTAGCTTCTTTAGGTTCAAGTCTTGAACCAATTAATTCTTATGTTGATGATATTGATGCTATTGAGGCTTCATTTATGCCAGGTTCAATTGCTTTTGCTAAAAATACTGATGGTGAATTATTAGCTTATCCAACTGAAGCTACAGCAAATGGTATGCTTGTAAATTTAAGTGCTTGGGAAAAAGCTGGTATTGATGTTAAAGAATTAAGTAAAACTTGGACATGGGATCAATGGGAAGATGCAGTTAAAAAAGTTATTGCTGCAAATCCAAATATGGAATATGGTCTAGCATTAGATTTTTCTCCACATCGTTTTTCAACACTTATTTATGAACATGGTGGAAGAATGATGAATTCGGATCAAACTAAAGTTGATTTTCATAATGATGGAGCAATTGCTGCTATCGAAAGATTTGCTAGATTACATAAAGAAGGTTTAATCCCTTCTAGTGTTTGGCTGGGTAGTGAGAATCCTGCAGAGCTATTCCAAGCTGGTTTAGTAGCCTGTCATATTGGTGGTAGTTGGAATATAAATACATATAATAAAAATATCACTGATTTCAAATGGTGTGTTGTAAATACTCCAATAGGTGAAATTAGATCTTCAGTTCCTGGTGGTAAATTTATAGCTTCATTTAAAGATAGCAAAAATAAAAAAGCTGCTATGGATTTAATGGCTGCATTTAGCACAAAAGAAAGTAATGAAAAATATTGTGCAGATACATTTAATCTATCATCAAGGATTGATACAGATGTTCCTTATGCATCAAATAAAGAAGACTTTGAAGTATTTGCTGAAGACTTAAAAGTTACACCAGCATTTACTGCAATTGAATGGAAAAATGATGCAGTTAATAAAGTATATTCATATATTAGAGAACAAATAGTACAAGTATTATTAGGTAATATTAGTGCAGAAAAAGCTACTTTAAATATAAATAAAGAAGCAGAAAAATACTAAAATAGGATTTTGTCTCCTATTAATTTAGGAGACATTATTATAATTGAAAAGGTAAAATTTATGAAAAAAAAGTCTCAAAATGGGAATTTTCAACAAACTTTGGCCCCTATTTTATTCATGTTACCAAACTTATTAATTTTTGGAATATTTATTATTATACCAGCTTTTCAAGGCCTTAGATTGAGTTTTATGCAATGGGGTATTTTTACTGCTAAAGAGTTTATAGGATTAGATAATTTTAGAAATTTATTTAGTGATGAAGTATTTTGGATTACTTTTAAAAATACTTTGGTATATTCAGTTTGTACTGTCGCTTGTTTACTTGTAAGTTCATTATTCTTAGCATTGTTATTATCAAGAAATAAGATAAAAGGTGAGAAAGCTTTTAGAGCAACCTTTTATATTCCTGCTTTAATTAGTCTAATTGCTGTTGGTATCGCTTGGAGGTTTATTCTAGGAGATGAAATGGGAATTCTTAATTATGTATTAAGAGCAACAGGGAATAATCCAATTGGTTGGCTTACTAATGGTTCAATAGCAATGCTAAGTGTAATAATAGTTACAGTTTGGGCTCAATCAGGATATTATATGATTATATTTATTGCAGGCCTTCAAGCAATCCCAATTGAATTGTATGAAGCTGCTAGAATAGATGGAGCATCTTCCATTCAAAGTTTCAGGAAAATTACGCTACCAATGTTAAAGAGTACAATTCTAGTTGTATTAGTTCTTGCAACAATTCAATCTTTTAAAGCTTATGAATTGATAGTAACAATGACAAAAGGTGGCCCTGGTTATGCTACTAAATTTGTTGTTCAACAGGTTTATCAAGTTGCTTTTATTGAAGATAGATTTGGTTATGCTTCTTCTATGTCAATTATATTAATGGCTGTTATAGCAATATTTACATTAATTCAATTTAAAGTAACAGGAAAGGAGGGCTCAGTTGAATAAAAAATATTCTCTTTCATTAGTTCTGCAACATATTATAGTTATTTTTTTAGCTATGTTTTGTTTATTTCCTGTAGTTTGGGTTTTTCTTTCATCTTTTAAGCCTCAAAGTGAATTGTTCAAAATTCCAATGACTTTTTTACCAAAAAATTGGACTATTTTGAATTATATAGAAGCCTTAAAGCATGGTAGTTTTATAACATATTTTTCGAATACTTTATTTGTTGCTGTTGTTTCAACTGTTATGACTGTATTGATAAATATTATGTGTGGTTATGCACTAGCAAAGTATATTTTCCCTGGAAGGAATTTAATTTTTTCAATAATGATTGGAACTTTAATGATTCCTTTGCAAGTAATAATGATTCCAATTTTTTTACAATTAAAAAGGTTGGGTATGTTAAATAGTCTTTGGGGTATTATTATTCCTCCAGCAGCAACTCCCACAGGTATTTTTTTAGCTAGACAATATATGGTTAATTTACCAAATTCAATGATTGAATCAGCTAGAATTGATGGAGCAAAGGAATTTTTTATATTTAGGACAATTATAATTCCTTTGAGCAAACCAATTGTTGCAACAATAGCTATCTTTTCTTTTATGTGGAGATGGAATGATTATCTATGGCCATTAATAGTTATTACAGACAATGATAAACAAACGCTTCAACAAGCTCTTGCTAATTTTGTTGGGCAATTACAAATTAATTGGTCAAATTTATTAGCGATGACTACTATTTCGATAATTCCTGTTATAGTCGTTTTCTTGATATTTCAAAGATATTTTATGAGTGGCATTACAACAGGGGCGGTAAAAGGATAGTATGAAAAGATTTCTAAAAAAAATTACAAAATATTATATTGAAGAAAATAAAATATATTTTGAATGTGAAAATGGAAAACTTGAATTAAGTATATTTGAAGAAAATATTTTTCATTTTAATTATATATTTAATGATATTCCAATTGATCCATTATTAGAAAAATGGAGTAGCTATTTGTCAAATAATTCTTTAACTCCATCAATAGATTTTACTATAGATGAAAGTACTGAAATATTTGATGTTAAATTAGATAAAATAAATATAATTATAAATAAATTAAGTGCAAATATATCTGTTTATAAAAATAATGAAATCATCCATGGAGGAGTTTTAGGCTCAAGTGATACTGTTATTCCAAGTTATCAATTAAGATGTGTCGGCAATAACTTAAAAGCAAATCTTTTTGGTAAGTTTAATTTTCCATTGGATATGAATGATCATTTTTATGGATTAGGGGATAAAAGTGGTATTATTGATAGACGTAATAAACTGTTTAGATTCTATAATAAAGATAGTTTAGGTTATGATGCTGAAATTTCAGATCCGCTTTACAAATCAATTCCATTTTTTATAAAAGAAAATAATAAAAAATTCACAGGGTTTTTCTTTGATGAATGTGATATTGATTATATGGATTTTGGTAAAGAAAGTCCTTTCTTTTACTCTATAAAAATTGATGGTGGTCCTTTTTCATATTTTGTAATTGATGGAGAAGATTATAAAGATATTTTAAGAAAATATTATGTTATCACAGGATTCCCAAATTTCCCCCCATTATTTAGTTTTGGTTTTTTAGGTTCTTCAATGAATTATGTAGAAAGTGACGATGCACAAGAAAGAATACTAAAATATTTTGAAACAATCGAGAAATATGATATTCCTTGTGAAGGGATGTATGTATCTTCTGGGTATTTAAAAGCAAAAGATGGTAAAAGATACGCTTTTTTATGGAATAAAGAAAAATTTCCAAATTATAAAGAATATTTACAAGCTTTGTCTAATCGTGGATATAATTTAATTATGAATATCAAACCTGGTATTCTTACTACCCATCCATGGTATGATGACTTAGCAAAAAAAGGTTATTTTATTAAAGATGAAAATGGAAATCCTTATGTTGAATTTTATTGGGGTGGAAATGCTTCTTTAATAGATTTTTCAAATGAGAATGCAAAAGCTTGGTGGAAGAGTGAATTAAAAAAACAATATTTTGATTATGGTTGTAGTGGAATTTGGAATGATAATAATGAATTTGAAATAGAAGATATTGAAATTCCTAGCAGTAAAATTAAGACAGTCCTTCCGATTTTGATGAGTGAAGCCGCTTTTGAAACTTTTAATGAAGTTTTCCCAAATAAAAGAGCTTGGAATTATTCTAGAAGTGGTTATAGTGGCATTCAAAAATATGCTCGAACCTGGAGTGGCGATAATTGCAGTGATTGGAAATCTCTTAAATTTAATCAATATCAGAGTATTTCTATGGCATTAAGTGGATTACCTTTTTATGGTCATGATTTAGGAGGTTTTTTTGGAGAGAGACCAACTGAAGAATTGTTGGTTAGAGCTTGTGAGAGTGCAGTATTCCAACCACGTTTTGTAATACATTCTTGGAGAGAAGATGATAATCCAACAGAACCTTGGACTTATATTGATTCTTTAGACAAAATAAAACATTTAATAAAGACACATTATAATTTTATTCCTTATACCTATACAACTGCCTATAAAGCTGTTGTAAATGGTTCTCCAATGGATAGATCCTTAAAACTTGAGTTTATTGGAGATAATAATTGTAGAATTGATGATGTTAATTGTATGTATGGTGATGATATTTTAAAAGTATTATTTACTGAGGAAAGAAAAAATAGTCAAACGGTATATCTTCCAAATACAACAAATTGGTATAGCCCTGAAGGTGTTTTTTTTCAAGGTGGTCAAACTTTGGAAATAGAATGTAAATTAGGAAATAATAAATATTTTGTAAGAGAGGGTTCTCTTATCCCAACTACTAATGTTACAAAATTAAAGACAGCCTTATTTGAAAAAGTTAATTTTAATATTTATCCAATCTTAGAAGGATATAGAGAAGGTATATACTTTGAAGATGATGGAGAAACTAAATTAACTTATAAAAAGTTTAATTTATATCGATATAAAGTATTTAAAAATAAAATTGAATTTGTATTGGAAACTCAAGGTACAAATTTAAATGGCAGAAAATTTGTTTTTAGAGACAGATTTGGGGGAATAATAAAATCAATTAATTTAGAAAATATAATAAAAGGAGAGCCTATAATAATTAATTTATAGGATTTTATGAAAAGAAAAGAGGTATATTTTACTGCAAAAGAAAAAGCAGAAATTATTGAGGTAAGTGAAGAAATAAAAGAAAATTCTTTTATTGTAAAAAATTTAAAATCATTGATCAGTCCAGGTACGGAATTAGCTTTATTTTGTAAAACACATGTTGGATTTTCAGAACCTGGAGTTGCTTGGGCAAAATATCCTATAGCCGCAGGATATTCAAGTGTTGGTGAAATTGTAGAAATTAATGGAGACTGTTCATATAATGTTGGGGATATAATTATGCATTATAAACCACATAGTGATTTTTCTATTGTTGACTCAAAAAATGATTTATATTTTAAAATAAATGATAAAAAAAATATTGAAACATCTTTATTTACTAGATTTGGTCAAATAAGTTATACAGCCGTTGCAGCTAGTGAAAAAAAAGAAGGTCATGTTTTAGTTTATGGGGGTGGTTTAATAGGTAATATTTGTGCTCAATTATTTAGATTAGTAACAAAACGAGAAGTAACTGTAGCAGATTTGTCTCCTGAAAGATTAGAATTAGCAAAAAAATGTAATTTAAATACCGTTAATCCTTTAGATCCTAATTTCAAAGAAGAAATAAAAAGAATAACTAATAATAAAGGTTTTGATACTGTGGTTGAAGCAACTGGTGTTCCAAGAGTATTAAATGATGCTTTGGATATTGTAAATCTAAGAGGAGAAGTAATTCTTATCGGTTCAACTAGAGGTCTTGTTTCAATTAATCCTTATAGAGATATTCATAGAAAGTTTATCAATATTATTGGGGCACATGAAAACAGATTTGAAAAATTTAAAGGTAAATTAAATCAAAAAATGTTTGGAGAACATGTATTGTCTTTTATAGAACAAGGCCAATTAAAAGTAGATTTATTTATTACTGATTATATTACAATAGATAAAATTGAGGATGCTTATCATTTGTTAATTGACGATAGAAATAAGCATTTAGCAATTATTATTAACTGGGAGTAGTTTATGGATCAATTATTAAATAGATTAACAGGTATAGCTGATGAAGGAGATTCTTCATTAAATGGCCAAATTGAATTACATAAAAGATTAAAATTTAATTCAATTGAATTAAGAAGTATTGATAAGGTTAATATTACAAAATTGAGTGATAAAGCTTTTGATAAAGTTTATGCTCAATTAGATGAAAATAATATGGGTTGTGCAGGTTTTGGCTCTGAGATTGCAAATTGGGCGAGAAAGATTTCACATCCTTTTGAAGAAGATATCAATGATTTAAAAAGATCTATAAGTCGTATGAAAAAATTGGATACTAATTTGATTCGAATAATGAGTTATCCAAATGATAATTATAGCAATGAAGATTGGAGAAAAGAAGTTATTAGAAGGATTTCTGAACTAACAAAGATTGCTGAAGATAATAATATTATTTTAGGTATGGAAATTTGTGATGGTTGGGCAAGTGAATCTCCAGAAAATTTAGAGGAATTGTTAAGTGAAGTTGATTCTCCATCTCTCAAAGTAATTTTAGATCCAGGGAATCCTATTGGTCATAAGAAATCAATTGAAGAAAGTTGGAGATTTTATTATGTTGCTTTAGAAAAAATCGTGCATTTTCATATAAAAGATTGTAAAATAGTAAATGGAGAAACTGTTCATACCTATCCAGGTATGGGAGATTGTGATCTTAAATTAATGATTAGAGATATTTTATCACATGGGTATAAAGGATTGTTCTCTATAGAACCTCATTTACACTTTGACTATAATAATGGTATGTATTATAAATATGGTAATATGCTAAAAGATATGATTAGTGATATTGTGAAAAAATAGAACTGATTTAAAAGGAACTATATATGAAAGAAACTGTAACTATATTAGATGTAGCAAAAAAAGCTGGAGTAGCTCCAGCTACAGTTTCTCATGCTATTAATGGCAAAAGGCCTGTAAGTGCAAAAACAAAAGAAAGAATATTAAAAGCAATTGAAGAGTTAGATTATGTACCTTCTTGGAATGCTTCAAGAATGAAAAGTAATAATTCAGGTATTATAGGTTGTTTGGCAATTGATATAACGGAATCTTTTGTTA
The DNA here is from genome assembly GCF_055395745.1 of Pleomorphochaeta caudata. NCBI lineage: Bacteria > Pseudomonadati > Spirochaetota > Spirochaetia > Spirochaetales > Sphaerochaetaceae > Pleomorphochaeta > Pleomorphochaeta caudata. Next base: position 3,038,891 of record NZ_AP042458.1, on the reverse strand, counting down.
ATAAAATTGTTAAAGGTATTGAAACTGGATTAAGAGGGGGACAATATTCACTTTTATATGTCTCAGCCATTGAATTTGATGGTGATTTTAAAAAGGCTTTTGATTTTTTAAAAGCTCATAATGTTAGTGGTATATTATTTTGTCATCATATACCACGATCTTTAAACGATGATATATCTTCTTTTATTACTTCGAAACCTTTAGTATCTATAAATACAAGGATTGAAGGTATTCCTTCTATTGTTATTGATAATAAAACAGGGGGACTTCAAGCTGCTGAGCACTTAATTAGTTGTGGTGTAAGAAATCCAGCAGTTATTGCAGGGCCAAAGGATAGACTTTCAGCAATCACTCGTCTATTAGGGTTTAATGAAAGATTAAAAGAATCAGAAATTAATTTAACTAATAATAAAATATGTTTTGGAGAATATGATGCAAATCATGGTTACAATGCAACAACTGAATTATTAAAACAAGATAAAACTATTGATGGGATATTTTGTGAAAATGATTATATCGCAGCTGGTGCAATAAATGCAATTTTAGATTTTGGATTATCTGTTCCCAATGATGTTAAAGTTTTAGGATTTGATAATAGAGATTTTTCAAGTTTCTGGCGTCCTTCGATTTCAACTTTTGATATTCCTCTTGAAGAAATGGGCTTGATGGGCGCATATAAATTAAAAGAAATTATTGAAAATGATAATAGTAGGGATGAAATAATAACTCTTCAATCAAAAATCATCCCTAGAAAAAGTACTTTAAAGTCAGTTTAATTTCTATAAAATAATTTGTTTTTCCTTTGTTTTGAGAGTTGTACAATAAGGCTATAAATTTTATTTTATTATATTTATTTTTAATTGTATGGAAAATTGATCAAAAGCTTTATGTCTTTTTATATTAGTGTTTCTTATATATATCTTTTAATGGATGATAATCCATTGTATTTGTATGCCAACCGCCCCATACACTTGTATCAATCATGTTTTGAGTTACATAGTAGTATAGAGGTAAGATAGCAGCATCTTCATTAACCATAATATCTTCAGCTGTTCTTAATACACAAAGTCTTTCAACAGGGTCAGAAATAGTTGCTGCTTCTTTTACGAATAATGCATATGTGTCATTTGCGTATTTACCGCCGTTCATTGCAGAACCAGGTAAGAACATATCTAAGAATGTATTAGGATCTTGGTAGTCACCAACCCAACCAGCTCTAGAAATTTCGAAGTTACCAGCATTTCTATCTGTTAGGTAAGTTCCCCATTCCTTGTTAACTAGTTCAACATTAACATTTAATTTGTTCTTAACTTCTTGTTGAATGAATTCAGCAATTTGTTTGTGGCCTTCACTTGTGTTATATAAAATTTCTAATGTAGGACATCCGATACCATTAGGATAACCAGCTTTTGCTAAGTAAGCTCTAGCAGCATCTTCTCTGTTATCGTATGTTGTTCCATCGATTGTGATTTCTTCTGGGAATTCAAGAGCTTCGTAACCAGCCATTGGAGGTACAATACCCCAAGCAGGAATTTGACCAGCTTTTGTAACACCTTCAACTAAAGCTTCACGATCGATAGCATAAGAAATAGCTTTTCTTAAGTTAACATTGTCTAAAGGAGCTTTTTGTGTTTGGAATACATAGTAGTAAGTTGCTAATTGAGGAGAAGCTTTGTAGTCATCTCTCATAGAAGCAGAACTTAATTTATCTGTAGGTACGTTAGTTAACCAGTCGATTTGACCATCTAAGTACATGTTGTAGTTAGTATTGTCATCGTCTGATGCTAAGTATTCTAATGTATCAATCTTTACAGAGTCTGCATCCCAGTAGTTTGGATTAGGAACACAAACAATCTTTGATTGTGGAATTCTTTCTTTTAATACGAAAGGACCGTTACCTACGAAGTTTTCAGGTTGTGTCCATTGATCGCCATATTTTTCAATTGCATGTTTAGGAACAACAGAGAATGAATAGTGTTCTAGAGCATCAATTATATATGGAAGAGGTCCGACTAAGTCCATTTGAAAAGTGTAATCGTCAAGTGCACGGATTCCAACATCTGCTGCACTCCCTGTGCCATAATTATAAGATTGAGCCCCCTTTAAGAACATACAGGGATACCATGCATATGGAGCTGCTGTTGCTGGATCTAATTCTCTTAACCAAGACCAAACAATATCTTGAGCTGTGATAGGAACACCATCAGACCAAGTAGCATGTCTTAAGTGGAATGTATATTGAGTACCATCTTCGTTTGCTTCCCAAGATTTTGCTAAACCAGGAATTGGTTTAGCTGTTTTAAGATCAATAGATGTTAATCCTTCAAATAAAGCCATTAAAATTCTGTGTTCTGGAACACTTTGAACTTTTGCAGGATCTAAAGATTGAGGTTTAGACCCATTAGAGATTCTAAAATTTATACCTTTAATCCATTTTGCATATAGTTTTTGATTATTGTATATTTTATTGAAATTCAAATCCCATTTGTAAATAAAATTTGGATCTTTATAAAGACCTTCAAGACTATAACCGTTTATTGGAGTAATTAATTTTGAGTCAATTGTTTGATTATAACTTATTTCTAGTTTTTGAATAATATTTTTTGATTTTTGAATTTCAATCGAATATTTTTTGGGTTCCCATTTAGCATATAGATTCAAATCATTATGAATTAAATCATTATTAAAATCCCATATTTGAGAAAAATTTCTATCTTTATACCAGCCTTTAAAAATATATCCCTCTTTTGTGGGATCTTCAGGTTTATTTATTTTTGAGTATAATTTTTGATTTTGTAGTGTAGCTGTTTCTGAATAAATAAAATTTATTTTTAATTCAGATCTAAGTTGGTTTAATATATTTTTTGTGCAATTTGGAAAATTATTAAAAATAGAATTTATAGGATATTTATAAGTAATTGACTGGTTACTTAATCCAAATTTGTTTATTGATAATTTTAGATTTTTTGTGTTTCTAAAAAAAGTATCTAAACTATTGAAATCTTTATTAGGCACGAAATTAAAAATTATACCTATTTGATTATTTGATTTATCAATTATACAGTTATTATTTGAAGAATAGTTTGTAACTCTCAAAAAATCACCATTATCATTATCTAAAAAAATGTATTTAAAAAAATTATTATCTATTGTGTAAGATTCATCATGATAATTTTTATCTTTAGTATTTAGATTTATTATCATAAGGAACTTTAAATTTTTTTCTACATTATTACAATCATCTAAAACTCTAATGGTGTTAAAAGTTTTTTGTTTTATTTGTGAATCAGTATATCTCTGAGCTTTCATTTCAGAATAGGTACCATTCAAATATGTTTCACTAGACCAAGGAATAATATATATATCCAATAATCCATTTGATAACACATGAGCTTCTGCTATATTTTTTAATGCTAAAGAAACTTCATCTGTACGATTTGATACTTCATTTTCATAATAAATTATTTCTTGTGAGCCTGAAGCATATAATTGAGCGTTTAGATTTAAAATTAATAATAGGATGCAATATATTATTTTTTTCATTTTTAGTTTCCTTTTTATATAATATCTTTTAACTCAATTTAATAATATTTGAATTGTTATTTACAACGTCTGGAAAAATGATAATAACAAGAAAATATTTTACCATAGAAAACTATATTGTTTAATAGAGAAATTTGAGGTTTGAATAAATTTTAATATTATTTTTAATAGATAACAAATTAATAGTTTTATAAATTAATACAATAAATGTGTAAAGGCTAAATCTAACTTTATTAATGCTTGTAATATTTATTGCAACCAAACATATTCAAAATATCTATGGAATTTTAGTTTATATTTCAATTAATTTCTAAATAGATAAAAAAATATTATTCACTTTTTGTTGTATGTGTGAAATATCAGTGGTATAATATATAATGAATTTGTTATAGTAGGGGAAAGTTTTATGAAGAAACATTTGATATCTCTATTAATTCTTCCTTTTATCTTGTTATTGATATCCTGCCCGATGGGGGATGTAAGTGATATTAATGACATAGATGATGATACTGAGATTATTGATATTCCTCTTTTAGCGACTCCCCCAGAAATTTTGGATTTTGTTAATGAATTTGATGATGATTTAAATGAGTACTTGTACGAATATGCTCTAAGATATAATAGGGTAAATACTTTAGTTAATAGTGCATTATTCTCTGATCCTTACATTACTAGCAAAGCAAAAATAGTAGAATTAAATGACGCTGCAATAAAAGAAATAGATGATTTTATTGATTTCTGTAAAGAAATGGAGATTTGGAATGAAACAGTCTTTCAACCAGCTATTACCGAAGCTGAAAAAAATATAACAGCTAAAACATTTGTAACTGCAAAAATTGGAGGGATGAGTGATAGTGCTTATGCAAGGCGCCTTGTTGAAATGTATTTAGATCCAACATATAAAACAACGTTTTCGCTTCAAGATATTTCTAGAAAAACTGGTGTTGATATGGCGAGGCTTCGATTTTTATGTTCTCAAGTATCTTCCGAATTCAATGCAGAAGTAGATGGTGTTGATGTTGAACAATACACAAAACAAATTGAGTTTTATGAAACTGTAAGAGATACCTCAGGTAAGATTAATGCAACATTAGCATTAGCTACTCCATTAGGAGCTTTTGGAGCGGCTACAACAACTGCTACTACCACAGCAGCTGCTGCAACAGGTTTTATTAGCAAAGTAAAAACTGCTAAGACAGTTATAGAAAATTCAAGTGCAGTTATAACTTTTGCAGGTAATGTGCTTAATTTAGCTGTTGATGAAGAAGATATCCCACCAACCGTAAAGACTGTAACTCAATATAATTCCTATGTTTCTTTAGTATTAGGTGGGGTTGGTGGATTTACAGGTTCAAATAGAGCAGAAAAAGCATTAGCTATTATTGGAACTAGTTCTGATGGATATACAACTTATATTGATATAAGAGATGATGGAATAAAAAAAAGTAATAAAAAACTTAGAGAAACAACACCTGATGATGTTAATCCTGATAATTTAGATGGGATTCTTTTAAATGGTGATTATAATATTCCTAAAGATATAATTAGTTGGGAATATGCAGATTTTGATTGGACTGAACAAGGATTACAATACTGGGAAGATTTATATGATGGTATTGAAGATATTGCAGGTCAAAAATATAAAGATCTTGAACAATCCTTTAATCAATTTGTAGATGATTGGAATGATTTACATCAAGCAAATGAGACAGAAAAAGAGAGTGTTGATAAAGACTCAACTCTACCAAAATTATTTGATAAAGAAGATCTTGAAGATGAGTATGAAGATCATAGTGAAATAGAGGATGTTCCTGATTCAAGTGATTTTAATGCAGAAATATATTATTCAATAAAAGCGGGATTTGTTCCTGTAGATATAAGCTTTTATGCAAAGCCTAATACAAGTTTTATATTTAATGGATTGAAGTTTACCTGGGACTTTGGTGATGGTACTACTGTTGAGCAAAATGTTAATTCAAATGATTATACAAGTAGTATTACACATCAATATACTCAAGAGGGTAATTATACTGTTAAATTGTTAGTTGAAGATTATATGGGTAATAAAGCAGAGTCTTCTATTGAAATAATTACTAGTTTAACAGATTTACAAAAAATAATTGATGTTTATAAGGATGATATAGCTACAATTGATGTCCCTGATGGATATTATACAGGTGGACAAGGTAATCCAAATTCTATTTATTTGTGGAATGATTTAACCTTAACTGGGAGTCCTAATTCAATTATAGCTGCAACAGTATATATGTATCCAAATACTAGAATAGAAGGATTTCAATTAAATGGAGGATCGTATTCTAGTGATTATACAGTAATTTGTACTATGCCATATCCTGATATTGTTGAAGATTTAGATACTTATAACATTGAAATTATAGACAATAAATTTACTGATGGGGCAATAGATTATGCAAGTATAAAATTGCCGTATGGCTATTTCATAGGCTATCCAGTAATTTATAGTGGTCAGATAAGTAAAAATGAAAAAACTGGTGGAAGAATATTTATACAAGCAGATGACTTAAAAGATTTTGAGATAAGCGAAAATATAATAAATAATACTACTCCTCCAGAAAAAACAATAATTATAGATGAATTTATTGATTCTAAATTGAATTATAACGAGTTTACTAATGCTAGCGGAATAGAGATAGATTTAATAGATAACTCAGAAATAAAAGGAAATACTTTTGATGATTATGCTTATTATGCAAGTCTTTATGTTGAGGATAATATAACAAGTGGATCCATTATTTCTGATAATATTATACAAGGTAGTGAAAAAAAAGTTTGGATGAATATTAAAAATCTAAGTGAAGGAGCTTTTTTTAGAGATAATGTTATTCAAAATAATATAGCTGATTGTAATATATTAATACAAAATGCAGATGGTGAAGTTTCTGGTAATATTATTCAAAATAATAGAGAAAAAGTAAGTATAAGCATTTCTAGAGTAGGGGATCCCGGTAAATTTATTAATAATCAAATATTAGATAATGGAACCTTAGCTGCAGGAAATAGAGATGATGCTTCAGTTGAAATATATCATTCATATGGCCAAGTAAGTAATAATATTATTAATGGGAATTCTTTGTTGGGTCTTATTTTATGGCATTATAGTGGAGACTTTAAAAATAATACTGTTACAAAAAATAAAGAAGGTGGAGTTTATTATTATCCTTTATATGGTAATGGTATTCATCCATATATTATTAAGGATGATAATCCTGGTATATCAAATAATTCAACTACAGATCCAACCTATATATATTATGATTTGTATACTCCATGGGAAGATGATAGACTACCAGCAGATGATTAAAAATTATATTAGGAAAGAGAAAAAAATCTGTTATTTCTTTTTTCTCCTAGCAATTAAAAAACAGTCTCTATGATAAATATTTTACCATAAAAGACTGTTTTATCTTTGAATTTATATAGTTTTAAATCTTATAAATTCTTTTTTACTGATGCATTATAGATTTTCTCTATAGCATCTGATAGTGCCAAATCAAATTCTTCTTGAGGTTGTTGTGCTGATAAATCAGATAGCAAAGCTCTTGAAAAACTTGCAATAAGATTTGGATTTTGTTCTAATAATTTATTAGCTTCATCACGACTGTATCCTCCTGATAAAGCAACGATTCTAATAATTCTAGGATCTTCCATCAATTTGCTATAAGCACCAACTTCTGTTGGAATTGTAACTTTAAGCATGATTTTAACTGACTCATCTAACTTTGCTAATTGGTTTTCAATTTCTTTAATTAGAAGAACTTCCGCTTCTTTTTTAGTGCTACTATTTATATCAACTTCAGGTTCTATAATAGGAACAAATCCGGCTTCAAAAATTCTAAGTCCAAATTCAAATTGCTGTTCTACAATTTGTTTAATACCTTTTTCATTAGCTTCATGGATAACAGATCTCATTTTTGTTCCAAATATATTTCTTTCTTTTGCTTTTTCTAATAGGCTATCTAATTCTGGAATAGGTTTCATTAATTGAACATTATCTTTTTCAACATCTAACCCATTATCTATTTTAAGTATTGGTACAATTCCTTTTTTTCCCCAAAGATAATCTGCTGTATAAAGCCCATCAATCTTTCTTTCCATAGTATTTTTAAATAATATTGCAGCTAATATATGCTCTGAAGTAAAGACTTTACTAGTTATAATACGACTTCTCATCTCTTGAACAAGGTCAAACATTTCTGTTTCATTTTTATATTGACTTTCATCAATACCATAAGCTTTTAAAGCTTTAGGGGTGCTACCACCACTTTGATCCAATGCAGCGATAAAACCTAGATCATTTTTCATTCTTGTAAATTGCTTTTCATTCATTATTGACTCCTTGTTAAGTTAAGGATTTTTTTCTTTAGCTTACATAAACAATAGTAATAAATATTAAAAATTAGTCAATACTAACAATTGAAACAAATAGATAATGAGCTTAAATTACATTTTAAAATTTAATTAATAAATGATTACTCTTTTTTTGAAGGGGTAGGTTGATTTGGATATTTAGTAACCTTCTCTAAGTGGTTATCCCATGGTGCTCTACTATCCATGAAGATATGACCTTTTGGAGTAATATGTGGATCTGTATCTAATGATCCCGCTGGAACTACTAATAAATCTCCATTCATTTGTAATGTAGGAAGAGCTGATCCACAGTGAGGACAAAAGCTCTTTGAATGATTTGTTCCTTCAACTCTATAGGTTTTTACATCCTCTTCTCCAGAAATCCATTTGATTTTTGCTGAAGAAGAAAATAAATTAGAAGCATGAGCTGAGCCAGTATCTTTTCTACAACGAGAGCAATGACAAAGATAGAAATCTTCAAATTCTCCCTCAATTTCAAATTTAATATGTTTACAAAGACATGAGCCTGAATGTTTCATTTATTACTCCTACAAAGATATACATCAAAATATAATAGGAACTGATTATTAATGCAATGAATTGTTTTTTATTATTTATTTGAGTTCTTGTTCTTTTAAGTAATAAATATAATAAACTATATTTTTGAAAATCATAAGGACTTTAATCTATCATCAAATCAAAATTTTTATTTAAAATTATTTTTTTTATATTCCATAGGAGTTATCCCAGTTTCTCTTTTAAATAATTCTGAAAAATAACTTGCATTTTTATATCCTACTGCACTTGAAATTTGATTTATTGTTAAATCTGTAGATTGTAATAAATGTTCAGCTCTACTTATTCTGCAATTTTGAATATATTCTGTTATTGTGCAACCATTAATAGCTTTGAAAGTTCTTTTTAATTTTGTGCTACACATACCTGCTATTTGTGTTAATAAACTTTGATTTAAATTATAGGTATAATGATCTTTTATATACATATTTAAATTAAATATTATTTCTTTATCAATATTTGATAATGTAATTTTAGTTTTATTGTGATTTTTATGATATTCAACCATTAAAGATATCGCTTCAATGATTTTTGATTCGTAGAATAATTTAGCACTAGATCCTTTTCCTTTATAATTTTTTAATTGATTTAATAAATTTATCATGGTTGGAAAATTTGAAGTATCTTCAAATGATTTAAATATTTCTTCAAGATTGTCAAATTCTCCGGGATAATTTTTTTTTAAATAGTCGTTATAATATGAAGGTTTTATTTCTATACCAACACATCGAATTGGAATATTTTTATGAATTAGTGCTTTAAATGAACTCTTTCCTCCTATGTGAGTTCTAACAACATTTGAGGAAAATTTTTTATAAGGGAATAATTCTTCTCCCGATATTGATTCATAATAAGTAACTGAAAGTCCTTCTGGTAAATCATTATTAAATATTTGATTTTCATAATAATAAAAATCATGTATTTTTATATCAAACATATCATTAGGATTGTAAATCCAAAATATTCCTTTCCCTAATTTTTTTGGTAATTCATAACATTTCCCATTAGGACCAAAAGGATTGTATCCATTTATTGGAATGAAATTAATTTCATTTAAAAAGTTATTATAAGTATTATTAATCATGATTAACATTTTATATATAAAATAAAAAAAAATATTTTTTAAAATACGGTAATTGGACGTTTTTATACGGTATTTAGTCATATTTTTTTATTTTGTATTGTATAAATTATTCTCCTTTTCTAAATTATTAGCCAAGTCTAACAGATTTATTTTAAAAAGTTAAAAAAAAATTATCAATATAGGAGAGTTATATTTATGAAAAGAAAAAATATATTAATTTTCCTACTTCTCTTTATTTGTGGAAGTAGTCTTATCTATGCAAATGGCACAAAAGAAGTGCCTAAGGATCCTCTTGAACCTGTAGTAGATTCACAAAATAGTAATGGAGATAATCCTGATTGGTTAGTTTCAAATACTGATGAAGCTATAACAATAATTGATGATGGAGGAAATAAAGTTACAATTAAAAAGCCCGTAAATAAGATAATATCTTTAGGAATGGGAGAATTGTATTCTTGTTTAAGAGCTATTGATGCTGATGAAAAAATTGTTTCTTCAACTTGGTATACATATACTAATCCTTCATTTTATCCAAATTTCAGTAAATTACCTTTAGTAAGTGATTCCCAAGAAGGTGTTGATGCTGAGAAAATTGTAGAATTAGATCCAGATGTTATATTCATAAAAAATACTTTTTATGGAAAGTTAAGTGATACTATAAAAAATGAATATCCAGTGGTACAAATCCCTTTTGATACATTAGATGATATTGAGATGTTTGCCACTATTTTAGGGAAAGAAAAAGAAGCTGAAGAATATATTACTTGGATAAATAAATATCTTAATGAGATAGATGAAAAAGTCTCAAACTTATCACAAGAAGATTATAAAAAAGTATTTATGTTTTATGGCGGAGAATATGGTATGTCTTCACCACCACCATATGGAACTTTTGGTAAAGATAATGAAAGAACGAACATGATTTCTAGAGCTGGCGGTAAGAGTATTTCTGGAGATTTGGCAGGAGATTGGATTACTGTTGATCCAGAATGGTTAATTGAGCAAAATCCAAATTCAATAGTTAGAGAATATTATATAACAGATGATAATCCAACTATGGGCTATAGTGTAAATGATAAATTAATGGCTGAAAAAACATTAAATAATATTATTCATCAATCAGCCCTTTCTGAAACTAGTGCTGTAAAAACTAAAAATGTTTCTATGATTTATGGTGATATTTTTGAGGATTCTTGGTTCATTGGAATTTCATATTTAGCAAAATATTTCCATCCAGAATTGTTTGAAGATATTGATCCAATAAAAATGCAACAAGAATATATAACAAGATTTCAAGGCTTAGATTATGATCTAAATAAGCAGGGTGTCTTTTTTGAAGAGTTAAAGTAGCAATACAGATTTTATTTGTTAGAATAGTCTGTAAAACAACTATTCTAACATTTTATTTATGAATAAATGAATGGAAAAAATGAAAGAAATAGATGAAATAATAGATAAAAATAAGCATATAATTGACTTATATAATAAAAATAAGACTAAAAAAAGACTTTTTATAGTTATCTTAATTCCTTTAGTAATATTATTAGTTGGATTGTCAATTGATTTTGGTTCAGCAGATATTAGATTTTTTGATGTATATAAAACAGTATTTAATAAAATATTCCCATTTGTGAATAGTGATATTTCGGCAAATCATGTTGAAGTAATTATTTGGAAAATAAGATTGCCTAGGATAATTATGGGTGTGTTAACAGGCATTACATTAGGTTCAACAGGTGCTGTAATGCAAGTTGTCTTGAAGAACCCATTAGCTGATCCATATATGTTGGGTATTTCTTCAGCAGCTGGATTTGGGGCATCTCTTGCAATTGTTTTTGGAGTAGGTTTTTTTGCTGGTGAATATTTAATTATTGGAAATGCTTTTATATTCTCTATAATCTCTGCGGGACTTATTCTATTAATCTCTTCTATGAAAAATTCAACGCCTGGTACAATGGTTTTAACCGGTTTGGCATTAATGTTTTTCTTTCAAGCGATGACAACTATAATACAATATTTTGGAAATTCTGAAGCAGTTAAGTCTGCTGTTTTTTGGACTGTAGGTGATTTAGGGAAAGCTGATTGGTCAAAAATAAAAATAGCAACCCCTTTAGTATTTGTTGGTGAAATTTTATTAATTTATAAATCCGGTGATTTAAATGTTATGAATACTGGTGATGCGAGTGCAAAAAGCTTAGGAATAAATGTCCAAGGTACAAGAATTTTTACTATGTTTGTTAGTTCAATTATGGTAGCTGGGATTGTAAGTTTTACAGGAACTATAGGTTTTATTGGCCTTGTTGCTCCTCATATCGTTAGAATGATAGTTGGGAATGATAATAGAATTCTTGTTCCAGCTTCTGGATTAGTTGGGGCTGTTTTATTGGTTTTAGCTGATACTGTTGCAAGAACTATTATATCTCCTGTAATTCTTCCGGTAGGGTCTGTAACAGCTTTCTTAGGAGTTCCTTTATTTGTTTATTTAATACTTAAAGGGAAGGCGGGGTCTGTATGAGATTAACAGTGAAAAATTTATCATTTTCATATCCAGGAAAAGATGTATTGAAAAATGTTGATTTTAATTCAAATCATAAAGAATTTTTATGTGTATTGGGTCCTAATGGAAGTGGGAAAAGTACATTAGTAAAATGTATTGAAGGGTTATTGCCTACACAAAATGATTGTATTTTCTTAGATAATAAAAGTATAACAAATTTAAATAGAGTAGAAAAAGCAAAACTAATTGGATATGTTTCTCAGAATAATGAACAGTTATTTGCTGATACTGTTTTTGACACAGTTTTAATGGGGCGAAAGCCTTATTATTCTTGGCATAGTAGTGATAAAGATATTGAGGTTACTGCAAATGTTATTAGGCATTTAGAATTAGAAGATTTAGCAATGCGCTCCTTTAATGAATTATCTGGGGGGCAACAGCAAAGAGTAATTATTGCAAGGGCTTTAGCTCAAGAGCCTAAACTTTTGCTCTTAGATGAGCCTACCTCAGCTTTAGATATTTCACATCAATTAGAGGTGATGGAACTTTTAAAGAATTTAGTAAAAACGCATGATATTTCAGTAATTATGGTAATACATGATTTAAATATGGCATCTAGATATGCTGATAATTTAGTTTTAATGAAGGATGGTATGATTCATTCTCAAGGAAGTGCTAATGAGATATTAACTGAAGAAAATTTGGCACTTGTTTATGGTGTTGAAGCAGAAATATATTGTCATAGTGGTGTTGTCTCAGTATCTCCTATAAAAAGAATTCCATCTAGAAACAAATTGAATTAGGAGATATTGATGAGTAAAAATTATCTTAAGAGATTATGGCAGTTTGCAAAAAATGAACACACTAGATTAATCTTATCTATATTTATTGCAGTTATAGCCGTTATTTTTGGAATTTTACCTTATTATTGTGTTGCACAAATTATTATAAATTTGTTATTAGATAATCATAATATTAACTTTTATATGAACTGGTGTTTAATAGCTTTTTTGGGATATATCCTTAAAACTATTTTGTATTCATTATCTCTTTCTTTATCACATAAATCAGCATTTAAAATAATACAAAATATTAGATTACAAGTAATAGAAAAATTGCCAAAAATGTCTTTAGGAAGTATTCAAAATATTCCAAGTGGAAAATTTAAGCAAATAGTGATTGATCAAGTAGAAAGTATTGAACCTCCTATAGCTCATATGTTACCTGAAATGATTTCGAATATATTAGGACCAATTTTAATAATAATTTATTTAATAATTTTAGATTGGAAGATGGCAATAATATCTGTATTATCAATTCCAATTGGTTTGTTTTTTTTAAAATTTGTAATGAAAGATTATTCTAAAAAATATTACAAATCAGTAGAGAAAACGCAATTAATGAATTCTAGTATAGTTGAATATATAAATGGTATTGAAGTTATAAAAGCTTTTAATCAGAATGAAAAATCTTATACACAATATAAACATAGGATTTTAGATACTGCTCAATACTATTATGATTGGATGAAGAGTTGTCAATTACCTATGTCCCTATCAAAAAATTTCGCACCAACAACTATGCTTTTTGTGCTTCCAATTGGTCTAATATTTTATAATAGTGGAAGTTTATCTATTTATACATTTATCATGTCTATAATTTTATCTTTAGGTATTGCAGGGCCTTTATTAGAGGCTTTAAATTTTATTGATACTTTTTCACGAGTTAAAACAATTATTGATGAGATAGATTTAATTTTAAATTCTCCAGAACAATTACATAAGAAAGAAGAAATATTGTTACCTAATTTAGATATTTCAATAAAAAATATTACTTTTGGATATTTAAAAAATTTAGAAATTTTACATGATATTAGTTTAGATATTCCATATGGGACAACCACAGCTTTTGTAGGTCCAAGCGGAGGAGGAAAGTCTACTATTGCTAAATTGATTGGAGGCTTTTGGGATGTTGAGAAAGGTGCCATTACTATTGGCGGTATAAATATAAAAGATATTCCTTTAACCCAAATATATGATTTATTTGCATATGTTTCTCAAGACAATTTTTTATTCAATACAACAATAAAAGAAAATATAAGAATGGGGAATCTCTTAGCAACTGATGCACAGGTTGAGCAAGCGGCAATAGATTCTGGATGTGATTTTTTTATAAAAAATTTGGAGAATGGTTATGATACTATGGTTGGTAGTTTTGGATCACACCTTTCAGGTGGTGAGAGACAACGTATCTCTATAGCTAGGGCAATGATAAAAAATGCCCCTATTATCATTTTGGATGAAGCTACAGCGTATATTGATTCAGAAAATGAAGCAATAATTCAAAAAGCGATAGGTAATTTAATTAAGAAAAAATCTGTTTTAATAATCGCTCATAGACTTTCTACTATAGTTAAAGCTAATCAAATTTTTGTAATTAATAATGGAACTTTAGTTGGACGTGGAACACATAACGATTTATTAAAGACTAATAAATTATATAGAAAAATGTGGGAATCACATATAGAGAGAAAAGGATAAATAAGATGATAGAAGCTTTGATGAAAATTTGGGTTTTTGCAAAATCAGAACAAAAACAAATTAAAAAATCTATAATATTTGAATTTATATTTTCAATTTTTTATATGTTTCAAATTATTTCTATATATCTTGTTATTAATATAATAATAAACTTAGACTTTAATTATTCAAAGGTTATTTTAATATCATTATTATTGATTAGTAGTATTTTAGGTAGAACAATTATGAATTATTTTGCCCAACTAAATCAAACTCATGCGGGATATTTTATGACAGCAAACAAGCGTATATTTATTGGTGATAAATTAAAGCGCATCCCATTAGGTTATTTTAATGATAAAAGCTTGTCTCAAATTACAGCTGTAGCTACTACTGTTTTGGATAATGTAGAAAATTCTGCACCAATGGTTTTAGTAACTATATTATCAGGATTTATAAATTCAGTTGTTCTAGTACTAAGTGTATTCATCTTAGATTATAGGATTGCCATTATTATTTTAATAGGGTTTGTCCTATATTTATTTGTTGCAGCATCAATGGAAAAAAAATCAGTGAGTTTAGCAGATAAGAGACATGACTCGGATACTAGACTAGTTGAAGCTTTTTTAGAACATGTTAATGGGATGAGTGTCATAAAATCATTTAATATCACTAGAGTTGGTGATAAGAAAATTATAAATGAAATTGAAATAAATCGAAAAAGTTGTTTAGATATGGAAAAGCTTTTTACTCCATATAATATTGTTCAAAAGATTATAATAAATATTTTTAGTGTTTTAATTATGATTATATCCATCAAATTTTATTTAAATGGAAGTTTTAATTTATCTTTATCAATTATGTCAATTATTTTGTCTTTTATTGTATTTTCACAAATAGAATCAGTTGGTAGCAAGATGGCTTTGTTGAGACTAGTAAGTAGCTCAATCGATAGAGCTAATGAACTTGATGTTATTGATGAGTTAGGTGAAGATGGGGAAGATTTAGCACCAATAAAGCATGATATTTCGTTTGAAAATGTATTTTTTTCATATAATAAAAAATCAATATTAAAAGATATCTCAGTAAATTTTTATGACAAAACAACAACTGCAATTGTAGGCCTTAGTGGATCTGGAAAGACAACTTTGTGTAATTTAATAGCTAGGTTTTGGGATGTAGATAAAGGGATAATTAAAATTGGGGAATGTGATATAAAATCTTATACTTTAAAGTCTTTAATGAATCAAATGAGTATTGTTTTTCAAGATGTATTCTTATTTGCTGATACAATAGAAAACAATATAAAATTTGCAAAGCCAACGGCCTCTCATGTTGAAGTAGTTGAAGCTGCAAAAAAAGCCTGTTGTGATCAATTTATAAATAAACTTCCCAATAGTTATTCTACTTTTATAGGAGAAGGGGGATCAACTTTATCAGGAGGGGAAAAACAGAGAATATCTATTGCCCGAGCAATTTTGAAAGATGCTCCAATTGTTATATTAGATGAAGCAACCTCCAATATTGATTCTGAGAATGAGTTGTTGTTACAATCTGCTATAGATGAATTAACTCAAAATAAAACAATTGTAATGATTGCTCATAAGCTTAATACAATTAAAAATGCAGATAATATTATAGTTATAGATGATGGTAAAATTGTACAACAAGGCCCTCATAAAAAATTAATGAAAGAAAAGGGACTTTATTCAAATTTAGTAAATATAAAAGAAGAATCTCAAAATTGGTTAATAAATAAATAATTATAATAATAGATACTTTATTTTTAGAGTTAATATTTTTATTAGAGATTTTTTAACCGTTTTTTTATATGTTATGACGATTTTATAAGGTGAGAAAGATTGTTTTTATTATTTCTATTTTTATTTTGTTAAAAGTCTTTTAATAAAAATTACTTTTCTAACAATTATTATATGTGTTATAATTATTTTATGATAGGAAAACGAGTAATTACATTAATTTTATTTTTATTATTTATTTCTAGTGCTGTATTCAGTTCAGATTTAATAATTTTAAAAGATGGATCTGTATTAGTTGGTGATATATTGTCATATGAAGAGGATGGGACAATAAAGTTTCAAAAACAAGATGGTACTTCATCTTTATATGATATTTCTTCAATAGCTTCTTTTAAAAAACAAGTAGATGTAGATAAAGAAATTCAACAAAAATCAACTTCTTCATATAATTTAATTCAATATTATCCAAGGCCAACTAAAGGGAAATATATTCCTCAACGTTATGTCTATAAAGGGAAAGTTTATAATATGGAATTTAATGTAGGATATACAAGAACAAAACAGGTAAAAGAATTTTATGATGCACTTGATAAAACCTATTTAGATAGAAATACTGAAATATTAATGGAAACTTTATTAAAAGAAGTAAAACAATTTAATAATATTAATAAAAAAAGTTTAATCATGATTGGAATCGGGTTTCCATTACTTTTTATGCCTTATATAACTTCTAATGATTCTGATCCAGAAAATATAACTTTTCCTGATTGGGCAGGATATGCTTGTATTGCAGGTTTTGCAATTGATTGTATTGCTGTTGGAATGAATATAAGTCAATATTCCATTAATATTGATTCTTTATTAGAAGGAATAGCTACATCTTATAATAAAAATTATTTAAGCCAATAAATAAATTATTTTTTAGTTTTTTCATTTTTCTTTCAATAAAAAGTCAATTAAATTTTTATGAATTATTCCATTTTGGCTAAAGTTATAATGCTCTAAAGATAAAACATATTTTGAATTATTAATTTTAACTATGTAATAATATTTATTAAGCAATACTTTATATTTGAAAAGGCTGTGAAAATATAGAAAAATTTCACAAATTATCTAATGATTATCTATAAGATGTTCAAAGTTCTGTTAAAATAAAATTAGTTTATTGAATATTCAATATTTACATTACTTACATAATCCCCAGCTACTAAATCTTTATTCCCATTCCAAGATAATATAAATACATAAACTATTTCATTTTCGTGTTTTCCTGCGGAAAGCGTGTCATATGCTAAAGGGGAGAAAACTGTAGGGGTAATATTAGAATTGATTATTTTAGATTTATTATTAATAGTTGTTTTAAAAGAATCTGGGACAACATTAACATTTATTGATAAATCTTTATTCATATTACTTGAAGCATAAATTAAAAATGGGTTTGTGTTTCCACCTTCAGTTAATGGTTGTAATATATTAATTTCATAAGATTTTTCTTCATTATCAATCATATCATTATTATAGAATAGTTTATAAACAACTGAAGTTTCTTCAATAGTATTTTTTAAATTAATATTTGCAGATGCTGCGAAAATTGTAGTTGTTGTTAAGATTAATGTTATGAGTAAAGTTATAGTTCTTTTCATTGTGTTATTCCTTTTTATAAGTCATTTAAATTCTATTTTAGATTAAAACTTATGTTGATAGTTGGAATAAAAAATAGTTTACACTCATCAATATTTTTACAATAATTTAATTTTTGAAAAATGTTATAAATTTATGAATTGTTGCATCGATAAACTTTCAGAAATCAATGGCTGTTTCGATTATAATCGAAATAATATATAAAAAGCTAATTATTTCGACTATAGTCGAAATTGTATATAAGTGGAAGTAAATATATAAACACTAGATTTGAATAACTATAACAATAAAAAAGGATACTAATTATTGTAATTAAAGTTTTTTTTCTTTCCTATTCAAGATTTATATCCCATAGTATAGGAGTGAGGTAAAAATGATGGAAAATAATTTTGCATATTCAATTTCAAAAAAAAATGATTATAATAAGATTGAAATAAATGATATTAATAATTTCAAAGATAGTTTTATCTGGATAAATTTAGACCAGAATTTAATATCTAATAATACATTTTTAAAAGAAAGGGCTAATGTTGATGATATAGTTGCATCTTCTTTATTAGCCAATGATACTAGGGTTAGGTATTTTGAGCATAACAATGGATTGTTATTAATCCTTCGTGCAATTAATTTAAATCCGAAAGAAGAACCTGATGATATGGTTTCTCTTAGAATTTGGATTGAATCAAATAGAGTTATAACTGTTTTTAAAAAAAATGTTAAAGCTATAAGAGATTTAGAAAATGAAATATTAGATAATAATGCACCTACTAGTTCTAATGAATTATTAATTAGATTAATAGATAAAATTTCTAATCGAATTTCAGAGTCTGTTACAAATATAAATGATTTAGTAGAAGACATTGAAGATAATGTTTTTGAAAAACAACTTACCAATGATGAAATATCTAGTCAGGTCAGAAAACAGATTATTAAATTAAAGAGATATTTGTATCCTCAAAAAGAAGTATTATTTCAACTCTCACAAAAGAACAATATCTTTTCTATAAAAGAGAAAGCTAATTTAATTGACAATGCAGATAAAATAACTAGATATGTTGAAGAGTTAGAAGTCGCTAGAGAGAGAACTATGATAGCGCTTGATGAAATAGAAACTTTATTAGCAAGAAATACTAATAAGATACTTTATAGACTTTCAATAATTTCTGTAATATTTTTGCCACTTAGTTTTATAACTGGATTACTTGGGATAAATGTTAATGGAATACCTGGTTCTACTTTTCCTTTTGCTTTTATAATAGTTTGTGCAATATTGATAGTTTTATTTTTCATCCAATTATTTATTTTTAGAAAGTTAAAATGGGTCTAATAAAACATTATACTAATATTTGAAAAATAAAAATTTTCATATTTATGATAAATATCTTATAGGTTTTCTCAGAAAAACTTCTTGTTTATGAAAAATATATGCCATATCATATATATAAGAGGTGATATATGAAAGATAACACAACTAATGCTAAGATTGTTGCAACCATAGGACCTGCTTCACGAAGTTATGAGATGATACGTGATATCATCAAATGCGGGGCAAGAGTTATAAGGCTCAATTTTAGTCATGGAGATCATGAAGAACATCAGAGAACTGTTGATTGGACACGCCAAGTTTCAGAAGAGTTAGATATTCCTGTAGCTATTTTTCAGGATTTACAAGGTCCAAAAATTCGTATTGGACAACTTGAAGTTGACTCCTTTCAAGTAAATGAAGGAGAAACTTTAAAAATCACCACAGACACTTGTGTTGGAAATAGAGAATTAATTAGTATTGATTATCCATACCTACACGAAGAAATATCCAATGGGGATAGAATTCTAATCGATGATGGCCTTATTGCTTTAAGAGTTATTGATATTGATAAAAAAGTTATTACCACCGAAGTTGTTGATGGAGGAACTGTTAAACCTAGAAAAGGTGTAAACTTACCAAAAGCAGCTTTAAAGCACCTTTCTTCTTATACAAAGAAGGATGAAAAAGACCTAGATTTTGCCTTTAAAAATAATCTTGATTTTGTTGCTCTATCCTTTGTTAGAAGTGCTCAAGATGTTATAGCATTGAAGAAATTCATGTATAAAAAATATGGTCGTGAAATACCTATTATATCAAAGATTGAAAAACCTGAAGCCGTAACTGATATAGCAAATATTATCACAGAAACTAGTGTTGTTATGATTGCTAGAGGAGATCTTGGAGTAGAAACCTCTGCTGAGGAAGTCCCTGTAATCCAAAAAACATTGATAAGAGAATGTAATATTGTAGGTATTCCAGTAATTACTGCAACTCAAATGCTTGAATCAATGATTACTAATCCTAGACCTACTCGTGCTGAAGCTGGAGATGTTGCTAATGCTATATTGGATGGAACTAGTGCAGTTATGTTATCTGGAGAGACAGCTGCTGGAGATTATCCACTTAGAGCTGTAAAGATTATGAAGAGAATAATTACTTATACTGAAGCAAGCCTTACTTATCATAGAATTGTATTAGATCAAAGATTGAACCAGGAAGATATTGAAATTAATAGAAAGAAAAGCACAACTGAAGCAGTAGGTGTTGCAACACGTGAACTTGCTATGGAAATAAAAGCTTCATATATTACTTGTTTTACTCATTCTGGTGGTACTGCTCGTCTTATATCTAAATATAGACCAGCTGTTCCAATTATTGCATACAGTCCAATAAAAGAAACAGTTCAACGTTTAGCACTCTCTTGGGGAGTCTCACCAATATTAATTCCTGCTTTAACGTCTCTAGATGAACTTTTTGAAATTGCACCAAGATATCTTCAAACTATTGGATACATTCAAGAAGGGGATAAAATTGTTATTACAGCAGGTGTTCCTGTTGGTTCTCCTGGAAGAACCAACATGATAAAGGTTGTTGAGATTTAAAAAATAAAATTTTATAATAAATAAACTAATTTTTCGCTGCTGTTTTTAGTAGCGAAATTTATTATGGACTTGAGTCTGTTTATAATAAACTTTCGTTCTATTAATTCTAAAAGACCTAATGATTAAAATTAAAATTTATATACAAACTGATAGTTAGCTAATATAATAATATTAGAATGTAAATAAAATTTTATTATTGGGGGGATTGAAATGAATAGAAAAGCAAAAAAATTTTTTATCTTTATATTAATTTATTTGGTATTTTTATCATCACTTTATGCTGAAACAATCGGTCAAAGTAATGCTCTCAAAAGTGCTAAGGCATATTTAAATTTTATGTCGTTTTCTTACACAGGGTTAATAGATCAATTAGAATATGAAGGATTTACTATTTCTGAGGCAACTTATGGTGTGGATAATTGTGGGGCAGATTGGAACGAACAAGCAGAATTCTCAGCTAAATCATATTTAGAATTTACTTCTTTTTCTAGGCAAGGTTTGATTGAACAACTTGAATATGAAGGATTCACTGAAGCTCAAGCTATTTATGGTGTAAATCAAGTATATATTGATTCATCAGAACAAGTAGTTGATAAGGCTAAGAGTTATTTACGATATGCTGCTTTTTCTTATTTAGGTTTAGTTGAACAATTAGAATATGAAGGGTTCTCAACTTCTGATGCTACTTATGGAGCTAATCATTGTGGAGCAGATTGGAATGAGCAGGCAATTTTATCAGCTAAGACATACCTTGATTGTTATTCTTTTTCTCAAAAAGAATTAATTGAGCAATTGGAATATGAGGGGTTTATTCATGACCAGGCATTATATGGCGTTGCTAATGCTTATTATTAATTTATAAATGAATTTTTTTTATATGAAAAATTTTCTTTAATAGAATTTATAATATTTAATTTATTTTTAAGTGTAAATTGATGTTCTTATTAGTCTTATAAATTACATAATCCAAGTAATTTCATATTTTTGTACATTTTTGTTTCCAATATATTAGGTAAATAAATTAGAAAACTTATTTCATTGACATCTAGTTTATTAGTGTTATAATAAAATTAGTGTTGCGCAACACCTACTAATATATTTTCTACTTGCAACAAAAAATACAAACAAAAAAGAGGTAAAAATGAAAAAAGTATTTTCAAAAGTTATTGTATGCACAATAGTGTTTGCTTTAATGACTGCTGGCAACGTTTTTGGTTCAGGAACTACTGAGGAATCAAAAGATACTACTGTTAACATGTTTCAATTAAAAGTTGAAATCAAAGATGCTATTGATGCTTATGCTGCAGAGTATTCTGCTGCACATGATGGCGTAACTGTAAAAGTCGAAACACTTGGGGGTGGTGGAGATTACGGTGGAGCTTTAAAAGCAAAATTACAATCAGGTCAAATGCCAGATATCTTTGTTATTGAAGGTCAAGGCGGTTATGATATTTGGAAAGATTATATTGCAGATTTAAGTGATCAACCTTGGGTTAGTGATACTGATTTAGCATTTAAAGCTAATGGTAAAGTAGTTGGTTTCCCTGTTTCAATCGAAGGTTATGGTTTAGCATATAATGCTGATATTTTAGCAAAAGCAGGAATTGACCCTGCTACTCTTACAACTAGAGCTGCATATGAAAAAGCTTTCAAACTTTTAGATTCTAAAAAAGCTGAATTAGGAATTGATGCTCCTGTAGCAATGGCTGCTTCTGTAGCAGGCGGAATGTGGTGGGTAGCTGCTCAACATAACTTAGCTGTATATTGGGGCGGTGGTCTTGATTTTGATGATACATCAATTATTGACAAAGCTCTTAATGGTGAATTAGATCAAGAAAGATTTATGCAATACACAAAATATCTTCAATTATTATTTAAATATGCAGATCAACAAATCTTGTTAAATGGTAGTTATGATGATCAAGTTGGATCATTTGCTCAAGGTAAAACAGCTTTCTTACATCAAGGTAACTGGGTAGATCCTAACTTAGCACAATTGGGTGTTGATTTCAAAGTTGGTTATGCTCCTCATGCATTCTTAGATACTGAAGAAACAGGTTTATTCTTATTTGCTCCAAGCTGGTATGTAGTAAATTCTCAAAGTCCTAACCAAGAAGCAGCAAAAGAATTCTTAACTTCAATTGCTATGACTAAAGAAGGTAATGAATATATGGTAAATGAAGCTGGAATGATTCCTGCTTTCAAATCTGTTACACTTGAACCTTCTGGACAACTTAGCCAAGCTTTAATGGCTGCAAATGCTAAGGGTGGCAACTATGGTGTATTCTTTGGAATGCTTCCTGATGGTGCTGGTCAAAATATTTTTGGACCAATCTTCGATTTATTTGCTCAAAATCCAGACAATGTAGATCAATTTATTAGTGATATGAATAACGCTGTTGCAAATCTAAAATAAGCACACGTTTAAGTAACTCTTGTAGAATCTTCTACAGGAGTTACTTTCTAAATGAAAACAGGAGTTGTAATTAATGAAACAAAATCGTTTTATCAATGTGCTTTTTTTAGCACCAACCGTATTTGCTTTCGTGATGGTTATTATTATCCCATTTTTCTTTGGTCTTTATTATTCAATGACAGATTGGAATGGAATTAGTAATGATATTAATTTTGTTGGGTTCGCTAACTTTAAGTTTCTATTTCACAATCCAAATTTTATTTATTCTTTTCTTATAACAATTCTTTTTACTTTTATAAATGTAATCTTTGTTAATATTGTTAGTTTTGTACTATCTTTAGTAGTAACTAGTAAAATCCCAAGAAGAAATTTTTATAGAGCTGGTTTTTTCGTACCTTATTTAATTGGAGGAATTGTTTTAGGTTATATTTGGCAATTTATTTTTAACAATATTTTAGTTGATTTAGGTTCAGCCTTGTCTATTAAATTTCTTGAAACATCTTTTTTGAGTCAAGCAAATACTGTTATTTGGACTATGGCTGTAGTTAATACCTGGCAATATTCAGGCTATATTATGTTAATATTTGTAGCTGCTATTCAAAGCATCCCTGCTTCACTTATGGAAGCTGCTGATGTTGATGGAGCAAAATATCCAACAAGAGTATTTAAAATTCTTATTCCTATGATGGCGAATGCATTTACAATTTCGTTGTTCTTAACATTGACTACTTCTTTTAAACAATTTGATATGAACTTAACTTTAACAAATGGTGGTCCAGCAACAAGATTTTTA
This sequence comes from Pleomorphochaeta caudata, assembly GCF_055395745.1. Lineage (NCBI taxonomy): Bacteria > Pseudomonadati > Spirochaetota > Spirochaetia > Spirochaetales > Sphaerochaetaceae > Pleomorphochaeta > Pleomorphochaeta caudata. The sequence continues at coordinate 3,014,766 of NZ_AP042458.1, read as the reverse complement.
GGAGCTCCAGTTAAAGCTAGTGAATTGCTTGCTATGAATATTTTTAATACTGCAGCAGCAAATCAAATGGCAGAAGCACAGGCTAAGGCTGTAATTCTTTTTATAGTTCTTCTTATTGTTTCTTTACTACAAGTTTCAATAAATAAGAGAAAAGAGGTGGAAATGTGAGCAAACCAATTACAAATAAAAACAAATATATATTACATAAATATGGTTTAGTATTTCTAGAAATATTTACAATCTTTTTATTTATTTTATTTATAATTCCTTTTGTTTTAGTAGTAATAAATTCTGCAAAAACCTCGAAAGAAATTATATTTAATGCAATAGCAAGGCCTTCCTCATGGAAACAATTATTTGTAAATATTTCATTAATATTTAATAATTCAACGGTAGATTACTTAGGAGCTTTTGTTGATAGTACAGTCATTACATTTTTCTCAATATTAGTTTTAGCAATTTTTTCATCTATGGCTGCTTGGGTTTTAGTGAGAAATAAAACTGCTTGGGCAACAATTATCTTTATGATTTTTGTATCAGCTATGGTAATTCCATTCCAGGTTCTAATGTATCCTTTAGTCCGTTGGTTAAGAATTCTTGGAACATTTTTAAACTTTAGGTTATTAGGTTCTGTTCCAGGTATCGTTTTTGCATATTTGGGGTTTGGAGCTCCATTATCAATCTTTATATTTCATGGGTTTATTAAAAGTATTCCATATGAACTTGAAGAAGCTGCAACGATTGATGGATGTCCTAGGGGTAGAATATTCTTTATAATTATATTCCCTTTACTTCAACCCATTATTATTACAGTATTGATTCTAAATGGAATTTGGATTTGGAATGACTATTTGCTTCCAGTTTTAATTTTAGGATCTAATGGTATAGTTCAAACTATTCCTATTGCAGTAACAGCATTTGCTGGGGCTTATTTGAAGCAATGGGATTTAATCTTGACATCCACTCTTATTGCCATGCTGCCAATTATCGTTCTTTATTTATTTGCTCAACGATATATTATTAAAGGAATGGTAGAAGGGTCAATTAAATAATTTAAAGGAGACAATTATATGAAAATTGTTTTAATAGGTGCTGGTTCCGTCCAGTTCGGTTATGGTATGCTCGGGGATATTTTTAACAGTTCCGTTTTAAAGGGTTGTGAGGTTACTTTATTAGATATTAACCAAAAAGCCTTAGATTCTGTTTTAGAAAATACTCAAAACTTTATTAAAGAACATTCTCTAACAAATAAAGTCACAGCAACAACTGATAGAAGATTAGCGTTAAAGGATGCTGATTATGTTATATCTTCAATTGAAGTTGGTAATAGATTTGAATTATGGGATCAAGATTGGAAAGTCCCTCTACAATATGGAATTAATCAAGTATATGGAGAAAATGGCGGTCCTGGTGGGGTATTTCATTCATTAAGAATTATTCCAGTAATACTTGAAATTATGAAAGATGTAATGGAAATCTGTCCAAATGCTTATGTGTTTAATTTTTCAAATCCAATGACTGCAATTTGTACTGCTGTACATAGAGTTTATCCAGAAGCTAAATTTATTGGTATGTGCCATGAAATTGGCTGGTTAAATAAATGGCTTCCTCCTATGCTTGATAAGAATATTAATGATTTACATTTTAGAGCAGCTGGATTAAATCACTTTAGTTGTATGATAGAATTAAAAGATAAAAAGACTGGAAAAGATTTATATCCAGAAGTTTTAGAAAAAGCAAATGCATTCTTTGAAAAAGAACCTGGCTATAGTGATATTTATGATGAATATTTAGCTACAGGGAAATTACAATCTGAAGAAAAATTTTCAAAAGAAATTAGTAAAAAAGAAAGTAATTATACTTGGGCAGATCGTCATATAGCTAGATTAATGTTAAAGAATTATAATCTTCTTCCAATAACTGTAGATAGTCATTTTGGTGAATATTTAGGTTGGGCTTGGGATATTGTTGATCATAGAGGAATTTTAGATTTCTATGATTATTACAGAACTATTCTATCAAAACGTGTTTTCTCAGAAATAAAAATGGAAACTACAGAAAGAGTTATTCCAATTATAGATGGAATTGAATCTAATTCTGGATATGAAGAGGCTGCTGTAAATATTCCAAATAATGGATTAATTGAAGATTTACCTTCATGGGTTGTTATCGAAGTTCCAGCTATTATTAATAAAGATGGAGTTAATGGAATTAAATTTGATAATATTCCAAAAGGTTATTTAGCATTACTTAGATCATATTCTGGTGTTTATGATTTAACTGCTGAAGCAATAATAAACAAAAGCAAAAAATATGTTATTCAAGCATTATTAGCTAATCCTGTTGTAAATAAAGCTTCTAATCTTGATGAGTTAGTAGATAGAATGATTACTATTCAAAATAAATGGCTCGGCTACTTAAATTAATTAATTCACAAGAAGAAGAAAGTATATCTTTCTTCTTCTTTATTATTATTGTATAAAAGATAAATATATAAATAATAATTTTATAAGGTAAAATGATGTCAACTATTAAAGAAATAGCTAAAAAAGCGGGTGTTAGTCCAACAACAGTTACTAATGTTATTCATAAAAACTATTCTAAAGTCTCTGATGAAACTAGAAAAAAAGTGGAAAGCTATATTAAAAGTTGTAATTACACTCCTAATATGGGGGCAATGATTCTAGGTCGAAATGATTCAAGAATAATTGGTGTTATTATGTTTATGGAGCCTCGTTGGAATGAAACAGTACTAGAAGATCCTTTTTCATCCGCAGTAATTGGAGCTATTGAAGAATCTATCCATGCAATGGGCTATTTCCTTATGTTACAAACAACAAATAGTGAAGAAGAAGTAATAAGGTTAGCAAAAACTTGGAAGCTCGCAGGACTTATTCTTATATGGGTTCCCGAGAAGATTGCTCCAATAATTAATAATAGTGTCGAAACTCCTGTAGTTTTTATTGATTCACATTTTGATTTTAATGAGAATATTTATCATAATGTTGGGCTTAAAGATGAAGAAGGTGGTTATTTAATCACTGAGTATTTAATATCTATGGGACATAAGGATGTAATATTCTTTACAAATGATACGTTTGTATCTGGTACTGATTCGCTTAGATTTAAAGGTTGTCAGAGAGCATTAAAAGACAATAATATTGATTTTAATGGAGGCAATAGAATTTTCTTATCAAAAGAAAAAAGTGAAAGATACAATATTTATTCTCAGATTGCTAAACGAGAAATGCCATATACAGCATTAATTTTTTCTTCTGATTATTATGCTGCTGAAGCTGTAAACTATTTACAAGATCATGGATTAAAAATTCCAGATGATATTTCAGTTACAGGTTTTGACGACAACATTTTTTCTCGAATAATTCAACCACATTTAACAACTATTCATCAAAATTCTAGTGATAAAGGTCGTATTGCAGTTTCTATGTTAATGAAACTCATTAAAAAAGAGATAATTAAGAAACCAAATATAAAATTAGATGTAGAGCTTGTAATAAGAGACTCTGTAAAAAATCTTTTAAATTAAGCATTGAGATAAATACTATATATGAAGTTTTACTTTATTAATTTTCTAAATTTTTATTTAATTTAAATTATATCTACTTTTCCCTTTGATGAAGGTCTGCTCTTTTTTATTGAATTTTATTATGATAATGTCATATTAATATAATTAATAAAATAGGGAATGGTTAATAATGAATTCAATACAAATAGAATCATTTTTAGAAATAGTAAAACAAGGTTCAATAACTAAAGCAACTAAAACACTATATATTTCTCAATCTGCACTTTCTAATCGAATGATAGAGTTAGAAAATGAATTGGAAACTAAATTATTTATTAGAAAAAAAGGTATGCATCAAATAGTTTTAACTCCTATGGGGGAGAAATTTGTTGAACTGGCTTATGCAATTTTAAGAATAGAGAATGAAGCAAAAGATCTTAATAAACTTTGTAATACAGAAATTTTATCTATTGCTAGTGTAGACTCTGTAAATAATTATACTTTAGTACCATTCTTTAAAAATTATATTGATAGAAATGAACACATTCAATTAAATATTAAAACATTCCACTCTGATGAAATTTATAATTTGGTAGCAGAAAATAAGGTTGATATTGGCTTTACTCTAAAAGAAATAAAAAAAGAAAATGTAATTACAAGACCTATTTATAGAGAATTAATGTACTTAATTAGTAAAACTGGTGGTGATTATTATGATTATTACCCAATTGAAAAATTAGATGCTAGGCAAGAGATTTATCTTGAATGGGCTCCTGATTTTCAACTTTGGCATAATAGATTTTTTAATCCAGATTGTAGAAAGTATGTACAAGTAAATACCGGCTCAATGTTAGCTCAATATTTAGATTCTAAAGAAAGGTGGGCATTAGCTCCTATGTCTGTTATTACTATATTAAAACAATATATTGATATTAATTATTATCATTTAGAAGTAAATCCTCCACCACGTTATTGCTATATGCTAATAAATAGAAATATTTCAAATGAAAAACATATTATACTTAATAATTTTATTCAACAGTTAGAAGAATATGTTAAAACTCAAAAAGATATTTGTGTTTTTGAACCTTGGATGGAGCAACCTAATTTTCAGATAAAAATGGAAGAAAAGGCTAATACATAGAATTTAATATTATGTATTAGCCAAATCAGGAAAATAGTAAAACTATTGTATATTGAAATAAATATTATTTATTTAAATCTTATGAAAATAGTGTCATGAAGAATGTGATAATAACAGGGTTGAATATGTTAATAAAAATAACTGTTACTACAGGTAAAGTAAACCAAGCTTCTGGAGCTGGACCATTTTCTTCAATAACAGATGACATGTTAGCTATAGCATTTGGAGTTTGTCCAAGACCTACACCACAATGTCCTGCAGCCATAACAGCAGCATCGTAGTCTTTTCCCATAGTTCTGAAAGTTACAAAATATGCATAAATAATCATTACTAATGCTTGAGTAACTAAGATAACAATCATTGGAATAGCTAAAGAAACAAGTGCACTAATATTTAGAGTCATTAAAGCCATAGATAAGAATAAATCTAAAGAAATTGTACTTACTAGCTTAACTTCTTCAGTTCTTAAATGATATTTGCTGTTATCATAAATATTTCTTACAACTAAACCACCAAATAGGTTACCTACATAGTATGGGAAGTTAAGAGTTGTTAATAATAATAATTTATGAATATATGTTCCTAAGAAAGCTGCAACAAGAATTAAAATAGTTGTAAATAGGATTTGATTAATGCTTAATTCGTGTGTAACTTTTTCTTCAGCTTTGTTTTCTTCACCACTAGATTTAAGGTTATATTTTGAGATTAATTTTTTAGCAACAGGGCCACCAATTAATGAACCTAATAATAAACCAAAAGTTGCAGCGGCAACACCAATAGTAGTTGCATCTTGAGCTCCAAGTTGTTCAAGAGAAGGTCCGAAGGAAGCAGCACTACCAACACCACCACTCATTGAAATTGATCCCATTGCAACACCTAACAATTTATTTAAACCAAATAAACCAGCAAGGCCAGCACCAACTAAATCTTGAATTATAAGAAATAGAACTGCTACAACAGCTAATATAGCACCACGTTTACCACTTTTTTTAAGAACACTAAAGCTACAAGTAAAACCAATACATGTGAAGAAGATATCCATAAAGAAGTTTTGAAGAGATTTATCAAAATTAACTTTTACACCAGCAAATCCAATAAAGAAAATTAGAAATGAGCATAAAATACCGCCAATAACTGGTGCTGGAATGAAAAATTTCTTAAAGAAATTAACGCGATTCTTAATATATGTTCCTAGAAAAAAAACTAAACCTGCTATACCTGCAGTTTGTATTACATCAAAAGTAAATGTCATCAGAAGCCTCCTTAATATGTTATCTGATTTTTGTTGAGTATTTCATAAACCCAATCGGTTTCAAAAGTATTGTTTTTCATAATTCCTTCAAAGATTTTTTCTTCTTTTTTTAGTACTTGTTGAACTTTTTCTTTGAGCTCTGGAATGTATTTTTGTTGTATGCAAATTATTCCATCAGAATCCCCAACAATGAGGTCTCCTGGGTTAATTACTTGATTTCTAATAGCAAGAGGTGAATTTACTTCACCAGGGCCATTCTTATAAGGACCATTTGGAGAAACTGATTTATAGTAAACAGGAAAATCAAGTTCACTTAATGCATCAATATCTCTAACAGCGCCATTTATGATTATTCCACCAAGTTTGCGTTTCATTGCCCAAGTACACATTAATTCCCCACAAATAGCTCTATTATCATAGCCATCAGCACTGTAAACTAATACATCATTTTCTTGAGCATTTTCTATTGCATAGTATAGAAGTAAGTTATCTCCTGCAACAGATTTTATTGTATATGCATTTCCGCATAGCTTTTTCTTATTCGCCGGTATCAATTCAGCACTTAGACATGAGTTTCTATTCATGCAATCACCTATATTGGCAACGGGAATCCCTTTAAAAAAATTAATATCTTCTTGTGAGCATCTTTCAATATTGTTATTTATAGAAAATCCAATATTCATATCTCACCTCCTAGCCATTTCTTCAATCGATTGATACTTCAAAATAGCATAGTTGAGAATGATAGTAAAACAGATTATTCGGATATAATATATCGATAAAATAGATATTAATTGATAGAGGTGTTAAATCAATGAAATTAATATAAATGAAGAATAAAAGGGCTATAAATTTTTTTTATAACTGTCTTTTTTGAATAATTTTGATAATTGAATTATGTTAGTTTAATTCTTTATTAGTTTTACAATAAAATGATTTATTTCTAAGTTATTTGTGGACGATTTCTTAATTTAATAGTTATATTTGAAGTAAGTGGTTATTTAATTTTTATAAATAATTTTAGTGTAGTAATTTTAGATTCGTTGATTGATATAATAGATATTGCCATAAAGGTTGTATAAATGAATAAAGAAACATATGTTGATTTTTTAGAAATTATTCATGGTTGTGTGGAGCTAAAGAGTTGTAGTAATACTAAGCAATGTGATAAAAAACATTTGCATCATGAACTTTCTATTGGTTTTATTAGAGAGGGTAGCACTACAGTTGTTTTAGGAGAGAAAACAATAACCTTTAAAAAAGGTGATGGTGTAATTATTCCACCTTTTCTTAGTCATTTATGTACCCCAGATGATTTAGAGAATTGGGGTTTTGATATGCTCTATATTAAGCCTATATTCTATGAAAAGTTTTTAGATTTTAATACTGCTGAAAAAATAGATAAAAATGATGCTATTATAATTGATAAATTTATAAAGTACATAAATTCTGAAGATAATGAAAGTGTAAGAGAAGAAAAATTAATTGACTTATTGATTTGTTTAAATGATTTGATTAAAACTCCTCCTGAAGATAATAAAAATAAGGCTTTTGTAGTAAAAGATTTTATTGATAACCATTTTAAAGAAAAACTATCTTTAGATATGTTAGAAAAAGAATTTAATAAAACTCGATTCCAAATAATTAGAGAGTTTAAAAAACAATATAATACGACTCCTATGGCTTATCAGTTGCAATTAAAAGTTTCAAAAGCTAAGCAGTATTTACTTGATGGAACTAGTGTTTTAGATATCTGTGATTTATTAGGATTTTATGATCAAGCACACTTTATTCGTGAGTTTAAAAAAATGAATGGAGTTACCCCGCAAAAATATTTAGATAAGATTTTATAACTTAATCCCTATTGTTCAATTTTATACAATACATTTATAACTTAAATATTTATTATAATATAAAAATTCTGGAGTTTATAAAATTGAACAAAATAAAACTAATTATTGTTATGATGTTGTGGGGAAGCATTGGGCTATTTACTAGATATATCCCATTAAGTTCAATACAACTTGCTTTTTGCAGATCTGTTATTGCATTACCCATTTTAATAACATTAGTTCCAAATAAAAAAAGTTTATTAAAATTAGATAAAAAAAGTGTTTTGCTATATGCAATATCTGGAGCTCTTATAGCACTAGCTTGGGTTGCTTTATTTTATGGATATAAACATACAACAATAGCATCAGCTGTAATTGTATATAATATGTGCCCTGTTTATGTAATGCTTTTAGCGCCATTTGTATTAAAAGAAAAGGGGAGTATAACTCAAACAATTGTTATTGGAGTAGCTTTTCTTGGTTTGATCTTGATAGTTGGTAATTCAAGTGAAAATAGTGGTTCTATGTCTGGCTTGTTAATGAGCGGGGTATCTGGGATTTTATATGCAATAATAGTTCTAATGAATAGAAAAATGTCAGTTAAATTAGAAAGTAATACTGCAACCTTTATTCAAATGTGTGCAGCTTCTTTAGTTTTATTACCTTTTATTATTAATCAAGGTCTTGTAGAAAATTTAGTATCCTTAGATATGAGAGCTTTAGTTTTGACAATTATTTTAGGAGTTGTTCACACTGGTATTGCTTATAATCTATATTTCTCAACATATCATCACATGAAATCTATTGATATAGTTGTTTTTAGTTATCTTGAGCCTGTATTTGGAATTCTATTAAGTCTCTTTATTTTAGGTGAGAGTTTATCTATAGCACAATGGCTAGGAGCTTTATTAATTTTGGGTTCAACATTTGTTGGAGAAATTTTTAAGCAAACAAATTTTAAGAAACAAAAGGTTAAAGCATGATGCTTTAATTTGGTTTCTTGTTATCAATTATTTATCAATTTACAACTAGAAAATTTTGATTTATTTACTTGTTTTATTTCCTTATTTTATATTAAAGAAATAGATATTCATTGACATATGAATAATCCCATTTTAATCTTTTATTATAATCTATTTATTAAAAAAATATAATTTTGTTTGATAAAAGTTTTAAAATTTAAGGATATAGTAGTGCAGAATTCTCACCACAAAATTAATTCATTTTTTATTGGCATATTAGCTTTAATCTCTGTGTTAATTATAAGTTGTCATACAGAAAAAGTTGATAACACTTCACAATTTTTAAAGGAATATGTAAAGGATAATGGGACTTTAATAGCAGCCCATAGAGGTTATGCTGAGATTGCTCCGGAAAATACAATAAGTGCATTTAAAGCTGCATTAAATGTTGGAGCAAATGCTTGTGAGTTTGATGTTCATCAGAGTAAAGATGGAGTATTAGTTGTAATTCATGATGATAGTGTTAATAGAACAACTGATGGTTTTGGTAAAGTTAATCAATTAAATTATGATTATTTATCTACGTTAGATGCCGGTAGCTGGAAAGATCCAAAATATAAGGGTGAAAAAATCCCGACACTATTTGAAACTTTAACTTTCTTAAAAGAAAATAACATGATTGCTGTTCTTGAGATAAAGGTTAGTACAATTGTCGATGATGTGATAGATATGTTATATAAAACAGAAATGAATGAAAATACCATTATAATAAGCTTCTCCAAATCAGCGATTTCTAAGGTAATGAAATCTGATTCTAAAATTCCTGCTTTATTGTTAATTAAAGATAAAGCATGTATGAGTGGGCCTAGTGATGATAAAGCTAATGCAATAATTAATAAGGCAGAAAAAATTGGAACAAAATATGTTGGCCCATTTTCTTTCCAATTAGAAAAACTTGATTCTTCTCTAGTTGATCAAGCTAATTATGATTTAAAAAAGAGCAAAGCTCCTGGAGTTTTGCCATTAGCCTTAGATAAAGAGACAATAGAAAAATTACATGAGAGTGGTTATTTTATTGATGCTTGGACTGTAGATAATGAAGAAAATATAAGAGATTTAATTAATAGTAATGTAGATATTTTAACTACTAATTATTTAGAGAGAGCTCTTTATATAAAAAGTGAAAGCTTATAATTAAAAAAGGCATCAAAGTAGATGCCTTTTTTGCTGCTAATCATTAATTTTTTTTAGATTCTTGATTTGTGATTTTTCTTTCCAGTGCTCTTAATTCAGAATGCATTGCATTAATTTTAAACTCGATAGTATTTAAAATCCAAAATTGGAAATGGTTTGTTTTATATTGATGATGCATCATAAATACAATTTTTATAGATACTAATAAAACACTTATTTCTAGGGATATAAATGGTGGTAAAAAATGAGTAGTCATTTCTAGTGTAAATAGACTAAGGATAATAGTAAGAAAAACTATGTTAACAATAGCATCAACCTTAGAAAAATTCTTCCCACCTAATTTTCCAAGCATTATTCGTATTTTTTCTTTTTCTTGATTGTATTCTTCTATTTCCCTAAGCATTGCTTCTTCAGCTTGAGTAAATTCTTCTCTATTCATATAAACTCCTTTTCTTATCCTAATTAAAATATAAATATTCGACACTTAAATAATTTAAGTATTAAATATTTCAATAAATAGTTACATGATTTTTATTTTAGTAGTGATAATTAAGACTGATTTATAATCTTTTAAACTGTTTTATAGCCTTTGGCAAGTAAAATCTTAAAAAAATTATTTTTTTGATTAAAATTTTCTAATTTTTATTTTCTCAAATGTTGAAACAAATTAATTAAATATTAATCAACATTGTTGATATTTTAAATATTATATATAAGAATACTCTTTATATACTAAAGAATTAAATAGCGAGGATTTGATGGCAAAATTATTATTTTCTTTATCCATTATTACATTTGGGTTGATTATAGGTTATATAATTCAAAGACTAACACTCAAAGGTATTATTAAAGCTGATAAAACTTTATCAAAAGAAAGAAGGATACTTCAAGCTATTGCTCTTTTAGTTTTATTTCCAATTTCTACTGTGGGCGCTCTTTGGGATTTTGCCTTTAATGATTTAAGTATTGTATTTTTACCTTTAGTTGGAGTTCTTACATTATTTGCTGGAGGTTTTTCATCTCTTTTGCTTACTAAGATACTAAAATATAATAATAAACAAGCTGGAGCTTTTTTTAGTTGTTGTAGTATGAGTAATATTGGATCTACTGGTGCTCTAATTGTATTTGTTTTTTTAGGAGAAAAAGCTTTTGCACTTGTTCCTATATATAAATTATTTGAGCAAGTTATTTATTATGCCTTATGGTTTCCTGTTGCAAAAAGTTTTTCTTCAACTATGAAAACTGATGATACAAAAAATAGATTTGTTCAAATTATTAAAGATCCATATGTTTTAGTTGCAATAATTAGTGTTATAGTTGGATTAATTTTGAATTTATTAAAAATTCCACGTCCAACCTTTTATAGCCAATTAAATGCAGTAATAATTCCTATTGGAAGTTTATTGTTGCTATCTTCAATAGGCATGGCAATGAAATTTAGTAAAATAAAAAATTATTTAAAACCTGCAGCTTTAATTGCAATGGTTAAATTTATTTTAATGCCAGTAGTTGCAACTTCTGTTGCTTATTTATTGGGCTTTAATAATATCGATAATGGACTTCCATTAAAAGTAGTTCTTATTTTATCTTCGGTTCCCGTTGGTTTTATTGCATTAGTGCCTCCAGCTATTTATGATTTAGACTTAGATTTGGCTAATGCTGGTTGGTTTATCACAACTGTATCATTAGTTATAGTTATTCCATTACAGATGCTTTTTATTTCTTTTATTTAAATATTAATAATTAAATATTATATAGTAATAATTATTGGATTGTGCTAGGTTTAATTATTCATAAAAAAGTGCAGGGAATATTAGATGAATTCCAATTTATTATTAGGGCAAATATTTGCAATTATAACAGCTATTGCTTATGCAGAAAATTCCATTATTTATTCATATTTAGGAAATAAAGTATCAGTCAGAGCTACAGTTCATGTTAGGCTTTGGATAGCTGTACCAATTATATTAGTAGTTGCTCTTTTAACTGAAGGAAACTTCTTTGTTCAGGCAAATCTATTTAATTGGGGAATTCTTTTATTATCTGGATTATTGGGATATTTTTTCTGTGATTCTTTTTCTTTTTGGGCTTTTACAAATATTGGACCTAGAGAATCTATGGTAATAATGACATTAAATCCTATATTTAATTCTATTCTTTCATATTTCTTTTTTACAGAGGTTTTATCAGTTTTAGAGATGATTTCTATTCTGATTACTTTAAGTGGGGTTATTATTTTAATCTTAGCCAAAGAGAAAGAAGTAGATAATAATAAGAAAAAAAATCAACTAAAAGGTGTTATATTTGCTCTTTTAGCTGCAGTATTTCAAGCAACATCTAATATTTTAGCAAAAGGTGCGATGTCAAATTTAGGTCCAATTAGTACTAATACAATTAGAATGATTGGTGGGTTATTAGGTGCTGCAATATTTGCAATATTCTTTAGAAAAGAATTTAAAAACGATTTTCTCTGTTTTAAAGATAAAAAGTATTTTTCTCTATTAGTAATAGCAGCAATAAGTGGTCCAATAATTGGTATGTCTTTATTACTTAGTTCATTTAATTATGCACCAATAGGGTTGGTTACTGCTATTGTCCAAATAAGTCCTATTTTTATATTGATATATGAACTAATATTTTTGAAAAAGCATATAAGAATTTTAGAGATATGTGGGACATTAATTTCAGTAACTGGTGTTGTCCTAATGTTCTTATAAAAAATCAGCTATTTTATTTCCTTTAAAAGAATATAAAATAGCTGTTTATTAAATTAATATAGTTTATAAACTATAATCTTATTTATGTATTTCTAAAAGATAATTTAGTAAATAAAGAAGTTAGTAATGTTTGAACTTCTTTATTGTCGAGTTTTGCAATATCTATAAATGCTCTATTAATATATTTTTGAGCTAATTCTTCTGCTTTTTCTACTCCACCTAAAGAGAGTGTTAACTCAACAACTTTTTTACTTTCTTTTTTAGATAATAACTTTTTTTCCTTTACTAATTCATATAAAGGCTTCTCTATTGAATTACTATTAGATTCTATTTTTAATGCAGCAATTAGAGGGTAGGTTGGAATTCCAACTTGAACATCTAAGCCAACTGCTTTGCCTAATTTATCGGCATTTCCTGTATAATCAAGAATGTCATCTTTAATTTGGAAAGCAATACCTAAGCAATATCCTATTCTATGTAATAGATGTTGCTGATATTTTTCGCCAGAGGTTACTGCAGCACCTGAATATGCACTTAAGGCAAATAAAGCTGCTGTTTTTCCACCAATACGGCGAAGGTATTCAGATGAGGAAATTAAAAAGTTACCAACATCAGCATCTTGGATTAATTCACTTTCACATAGACGACTAAAAGCATTTGTAACTACACTTGCTTCAAGATCACCTCTTTCCCCTTTGATTAAACTCATTGCTCTAGCTAGCATATAATCTCCAGCAAGAACAGCTTGTTTTGTTCCAACTCTAGAGTTAAGAGTTGCAATTCCTCTACGAGTTTTTGCTCCATCGATGATATCATCATGGATTAAGGACGCAATGTGAATCATTTCTAATACACTAGCTACTCTTAAAGCTTCTTCTTCTCTTTCTTGTTCTCCTAACTTAGAACCAATAATAACAAGTGCGGGACGAATCATTTTCCCGCTTTTTGTTACTCTATCCATTAATAAGTCTCTAATAAAGTAATTTGATTGTTCAATAGAAGTTAATATTAGTGAGCTCACCTCTTGAAGTTTTGCTTCAATCGATGGCTCATCTTTCCAAAAATCACTCATATTAGATTGTTATATCCTTATGTTTAGCTAATTTTCTTTCCATTTGTCTCTTTGTATAAACTGGTTCATCCATGAAGATGTATAGCTTTTTAACAAATGGGATTTTGTTCCAAATCTTCTTAATCCAAGGCATTACCCAGTAATCGAGACCAAATGCTCTTCCAGCTCCACCAATCATAACAATAGATACTGCCATATACCAAATAATTTCTTTACCAGCCATAGCTCCTATTAAGAACATAAATGATAGTCCTAAAGAAACAACTGCAGCAGGTGCTGTGAAAAGTCCTCCAATTAATGCAAGACCAATTCCAAATTCAGCTAAAGTAATCATGATTTGGAAGAAGTATGGAGCTTGAGCTACAAGGTGTGTATTCATCCAAGTAAATAATGCTAATGGTTCTTTTAGTAGTGGTGGAGCAAATTGTTGAACAGTCTCTCCAACTGCAGTAGCAGTTTGAGCAGCTGCATCAGCAACAGCGGTTGACGCAGAACTTACAGCAGCAACAGCTTTAGTTGCAGTTTCAGCAACAGCAGTTGAAGCAGAGCTTACAGCATCTCCTACAGCATTAGCTGCTGGAGCACCCCAGTAAACTTTAGATCCTGTGGTATCTGTTAACCAACCTTCTTTGATCTTACCAATACCTTCAATTAACCACATAACACCTAAGTAAATTCTTAAGAATGCAAACCAATAACCTTGAGGTTTATAAGATGCAAAACCACCAATAAGAGATCTTCTATTTTTAATATTTAAGATTTCATGTTTGAAATATCCCCAAGCACCATTGATTCCACAAACTCCTGCTTGATAGTACATATTAACTAGGTGTTTGATTGCCATTGCAGGAAATCCTGATAATGACATGTTCATAGTATGGGAAACTGCGTATCTACCACCAATACTTACCATATAACCATGGAAGTTTGATTTGTAAGGTTTGACAGGTTTAACTTTTGCACCAAATTCTTTTCTAATAGCATTAATAATACCATCAGCAGCTGTAGATGCTGTTTGTTCAGCAGCTTCAACAATTTGAGGAAGAGGGCGATTATTTTCCATAAACCAAACACCATCCCCTGCTAGATAAACATTATCATAATCTGGGCATTTCATGAATTCATCAACTTGCTTACGTTGAACTCTACCTTCTGTAATTTCTAAGTTATGGCAGAAAGTTGTTCCTCTAATACCACAAGTCCAAACTAATGTATGTGTTTTAATTACAGTACCATCTTTTAAAGTGATAGAATCGGCATCAGCTTTTACGATAAGGCTGTTAGTTCTAACAATAACACCTTTCTTTTTCATGTATGCTAGAGCTTTATTTTTTGGTTTTTCAGGAAGCATGTTTAAAATACTACCTAAAGCTTCAATGTTCATAAGGGTTACTTCATCATGATCAACACCATATTCTTCACAAAGAATTGGTAGCCATTCAAGTAATTCACCTGTAATTTCTACACCAGTAAAACCACCACCTGCTACTACAAATGTTAGTTTTTCTTTTCTTTCTTCTGGGTCACTTATGTAACTTGCACTTCTAACTGTATCCATAATATGACGTTTGATGCGAAGAACTTCTTGTAAGCCCCAAGCTGTGAAAGCGTGTTCTTTAATACCTGGAATATTGAAATCTGTGGATTCAGCACCGGATGCTATGATGAGTTGGTCATATGGGTATGATGCTTTATTTCCTTTTAAGATTTGTTCTTTAAAGTCGACAGTTTGAATTTCATCTCTTACAACATTTACACGTTTACCAGCAAAAATTCTGTCAAAAGAGATTTTAACTGAATCTTCGTCTACTCTGTTTCCAGCAACTTCATGTAATTCTGTCATCAGAATATGGTATTTATGTCTGTCGATAAGAGTTATTTCTACTCTATCTTTAAATTTTTTTAATCCTTTGGCGAGTTTCTTTGCTGCATGAACACCAGCATAACCTCCACCTAAAATTACTATTCTTTTGTTATCCAATTTGTACTCCTTATTTTTCATTACTATCTTAATGTGATGGAATTATATTATAATGTGCTTAAAATATAAAATATCGATAGAAGATAGTTGAAATTTATTTGGAAATATTATACTCAATATATTATTACCATGAAATACCGTAAAAAATCAATTGAATTATTTGTTATTATATTGTTATTGACAACAATTTTTACCAGCTGTAGCAAAAAAGCTGAAGAAATAGAAATCTCTCCAATATCTAAATCAAAACTTTTGCTTGGAACTTCTTGTAAAATAACGATTTATGATAATCCCAGTGATGAAACTTTTAAGCAAGCTTTTGATAGAATTGAAGATATAGAAAATAAAATGTCTATTAGAATCGCATCAAGTGAAGTATCTCAGATTAATGATAATGCGGGAATTAAACCTGTAGTTGTTTCATCCGATACCTTTAAAGTAATTAAAGAAGCTCTTGAAGTTGCAAAACTAAGTGGAGGTGCTTTTGATCCAACAGTTGGACCCTTAGTTGCTGCTTGGAATATAGGAAGTGATGATGCTAGAGTTCCCCCTCAAGAAGAAATTGATTCACTTCTTCCATTAATTGATTACAAAATGGTAACTCTTAATGAAAATGATGAAAGTGTTTATCTTGAGAAAAAGGGTATGATGATTGACTTAGGAGGTATAGCTAAAGGTTATGCTGCTGATGAAGTTGAAAAAATTCTTGTATCAAATAATGTTAAAAAAGCAATTATTAATCTTGGTGGTAATGTACTTACTCTAGGAACAAGAGTTGATGGATCAAAATGGAGAATAGGGGTTCAAAAACCTGAAGCTGAAAGAGGCGGGTATGTTATGATTGCATATCTTGAAGATCAAGCTTTGGTAACTAGTGGTCCTTATGAAAGATACTTAGTAGTTGATGGAATTACTTATCATCATATTTTAGATACAACAACAGGATATCCTGTTGTAACAAATTTAACCAGTGCAAGTATAATTGCTCATGAATCTTTTATTTCAGATGCCCTTAGTACAGCAATATATTCCTTAGGCTTAGAAAAAGGCTTAGAATTAATTAATTCAATGGATAATGTTGAAGCAATGTTTATTGATAATGAAGATAATATATATCTATCAAAAGGATTTAAAGATAATAAAATTTCTTTTACATTAAGTGACGATTCTTTTAAGGTAATAGAGCCATAAAAGGTAAAATATCTTTTGCTTTATCACTAAAAAGTAATAATAAAAATAATATTATAGAGATGTGAATTATGTGAATAATCACATCTTTTTTTATAGCATATCTCGTTTCTTTTGGTTTTATTGTAGGATTATCAATATCTTGTTCAATTCCCAATAACAATTGATCTATTGCACCAATTAGGGGTGTCTTTTTCTCTATTTGATGCCATTTTGTAGTTAATCTATCAAAATAATAAAATTGAAGAGAAATAATAGCTCCTAGCTTTCCTGGAATTTGAGGTCTTGTACTCATCATATAGTGAGAAGCATAGATAAAACTTATAAGAAGAAAAGCTTTTTTTGCTCCCATAGTTAGAGATCCAAGTGTAATTGAATATGAACCAATGGAGAAAATTACTAATCCATGAGGCGTTAAGGTATGAGCTAAAGAAATAGAAATTAGTAAAATTAAATTAGGCATTAATCTAAATTTTCTTCCACTATTTAATGCTAATATTATTACAAATATAGTAATAAGAAAGCTTGAAGTTAGTGTTGGAGATAGTAAAATCCCTAAAATTATAAAAGCGCCAGAAATTAGTCTTAAAGTTGAATATTTCATAGAGCTTTTTCCTTGAGTTGGTTATACCATTTACTTTTTTGAATGAATTCATTAGCGAATATACCTAAGATAATGCTACTAATTAATCCTGAGAATAAAAATAAAGGTGCAATTACATAGGTAGCTTCTTTAAATAAAATAAGTCTGCTTATAATTAACTGACTAATAGCACTACCTAAAGCTCCACCTAAACTGATACCAATTCTACTAACTTTATCTTTGAAAAGTTTATATATAATAAGCATTATTAATGCACTAGATGCACTTCCTGCAAAGGAAAAAAGAATAATATAGCTAAATATAGTTCCACTAATTAAACCTTGTCCTAAAACTTTTAATAATAACAATAAAAAATATTCTCTGTTACTAAAAATACCTAAAGCAAGAATAAGAGGAATATTTGCAAGTCCTAAACGCATAAAAGGTACAGGTTTAGGAATCATATATTCAATTGTGGAGAGAAAAAGAGCACAAGCTGAAAAAAGTGCAACTAAATCAATTCTAATTTTAGTAGGAGATATCATCTGTTACCACCCCATTATTTTCATCTTTTTGGCCTTCTATAACTATAAAAACATTATTAGGAAGGCAAGCAATCCAATCCCCTGGTTTATCTATCCAACCAGCTAATACACAAATTTGATTTTTACAGTCTGAGGAAGGTACATGAACTCTATTGTTTTTAATTTCCATAGTAGTACCTCCAATAGGGCCTTCAAAAGTGACAGTTGTATCTACGCTTAAATCATAAATCCATTCTTTATCGCCACAAGTAACATGTACTTCAGGTTTCCCTGCAACATTGTTATAGAGGGAAAAACTTAAAACACTTACAACAAGAAATATAATAAAAATAATGATATCAATAAGCGTTAGTTTTTTCATAATAAAATGGTATCAGTTTAATTATTTATTGTCAAAAGGGGTAGAATACAAAAATAGTTAATTAACTCTTGAATTACAAGGCAACCCCCATTATAATGCAATCGATATTAAATTATCAGGAGTAATAAATGAAAAAAAATCATGTTCTATTAAATATGGCTTTATTAGTTGTATTAATGAGCGTAACTTTGGTAAGTTGCCAAAAGAAAACTGAACCTGCTGCTACTGCTGCAGAACCAGTTCAAAAAGAAGTTGTTGCACAAGATACATCAGCATCTTATGAAGATGGAATCTATTTTGCATCTCAAGATAGTTTCTCTAATGGTTGGAAGTATGTTGTAACTGTAGTTGTAGAAAATGGTAAAATTACTAGTGCTGACTGGGATGGCGTTAATGTTAATGCAGGTCCTTCTAAGAAAGCTTATGATAAAGCCGGCAAATATAATATGAAAGCATTTGGTGGCGCACAAGCTGAATGGTCAGAACAAGCAGCTAAAGTAGAAGACTACTTAGTTAAAACTCAAGATCCATCCGCTATCGCTTATAAAGATGATGAAGGACACACAGATGATATCGCTGGTGTTTCAATCCACGTAAGTGAATTCTTTGAATTAGCTCAAGAAGCTTTAGCAAAGGCTCCAGTTGGAAGAGGTAAGTACCAAGATGGTGCATATTATATCTCAGCTGATGAATTTGCAGATTCAGGATGGAAAGAATATGTTGCTCTAACAGTTATTAACGGTAATATTGTTGGTGCTAACTGGTCAGCAATTGATAGAATGGGCGATGATAAAAAGCTTTATGATGCAGCTGGCAAGTATAACATGGTAGCATACGGTGGAGCTCAAGCTGAATGGTCAGTACAAGCTGCAAGAGCTGAACAATACTTAATTGATGTTCAAGATCCTTCTTTAGTTGAATATAGTGACGCTGAAGGTCATACCGATGCAGTAAGTGGTGTATCAATTCACGTAATTGGTTTCTTCACTTTAGCAGATGCTGCTCTAAAAGCAGGTCCTGTATCAGTTGGTCCTTATACTGATGGTGGTTATTATGCTAGCAGTGATGAATTCAGTAATGGTTGGAAAGAATATGTATCATTATTCGTTAAAAACGGAAATATTGTAAATGCATATTGGTCAGCTGTTAATGAAGACGGTGCAGATAAGAAAGCTTATGATATGGAAGGTAATTACAATATGGTAGCATACGGTGGAGCTCAAGCTGAATGGTATGAACAAGCTGCTAAAGCTGAACAACATTTACTTGATACTCAAGATTTAAGTGCTATTACATATAAAGATGATGAAGGACACACAGATGATATCGCAGGTGTTTCAATTCATGTAAGTGGTTTCTATCAATTAGCTCAACAAGCATTAGATAATGGTGCTGTAAGTTACGAAGAATAAACTTAAAATAGTTAAATCAAAGGTCTTTATCTTAAATGATAAAGGCCTTTTTTATATCCTTTTTAATTTAATATTATGATAATGATTAATAAAAAAAGACTTCCATATAAAATAAAGGAAGTCTTTGTATTGGTATTTTTTATTTCTACTATTTATAAATAAAAGAAATAAGTAAACAGATAATTATGATTAAACTATATGTAAAATGTACTTTAGTAGTATTTTGAATTCCTAAGTTTTTAGCATTTTTAACATTGTCTATTGCCTTTATTGCATAAGGAATACTAATAAAACTTACTAAAGAATAAATTGGATATAAACCAATTATTACATATAAAATAGTTAAAATATAAACCCCAGATACTAATGAAATAAATAAAAAGGTACTAACTTTTGGTCCTATTTTAACAGTTAATGTGCCCATTGCAAATTTTTGATCTCTTAAAAAATCTCTCATTTCATTACTAATCATTAGAGCTGGAATTAATAGAGCAGTTGGCAAACTAATTAGAATCGGAGTAAAGGAGAAAGAGCCTGCTATTGCATAGTAGGAGCCTAAACTCATAAGAGGTCCCATTAAAATAAATGATATTGGTACTCCTAGTGCATGTCTTTTATAAACAATAGGTTCTCCTGTATATGAATAGGAGCCAATTAATCCAATCAATCCAATTACTAACATCCAAATATTAGTTCTATATACTAGATATAAACCAATTAAACCTGCTAAAAGTAATATTAGAATACCTGATATAAAAACAAATACATCAAAATATGTTCTATCTCTTTTTAAAAAGTTAATAGTCTTAGTACCTTGTGGAGGGTATTTAAAACTTCCTTCAAAAAAGTCATTAATTAAATTTGCACCAGCTTGAGAAGCTAAGCCTGCAATTAAAATAATTATAACTAAGAAAGTCATGTAAGCTGGACTTTGTTCACTAAAATATCCATTTATGTATGCAGCTAAAATCCCATATGCTGTTGCTGCAAAAGCTAAAGTTAAGGAGAAAACTCTTAACGCTATCCAATAATTTTTAATAAATGATTTAAGTTTATTCATATATTTTGATTTAATCCCTTATAAGAATGCAATTTGTTATTAAGGTTTATCATTGGATTTCTTTTAGGTCAAGTCTATCAAAAGATGAATTTAATTCTCTCAATCTTTTTAATAAATTAGTAGTTCTGTACTAAAACAAATTAATGGATATTCATATATTATAATTTTTGTCTTGAATATGTTTTGTTATTTAGTGTATTTTGTTATAATGAAATTTAATTAAAATAAAGGTAAATCAAATGAAAAATAAAATCACACTTATTATATTATTAGTTGCATCCCTTTTTTCTGTTAGCTGTGCTAAAGAAGAAGTAAAGTCTTTAAAAATAGGTCTAATGCCTGCTGTTGATATAGCTCCAATTATGTTAGCTCAAAAAAATGGTTATTTTGAAGAAGAGGGTTTAGATGTTGATTTAGAGATTTATACAAGTGCTCAAAATAGACAAACTGCTCTACAAACAAATGAAATTGATGGTGCAATGACAGATATAGTTGCACTAATTACAAATAATGCAGAAGGTTTTGGACTAAAAGGCGTTGTATCCACAGATGGAATGTTCCCACTTTTAGTTAATCCAGAGCATAAAGATGATAAAGATATTAAAGTGGGAATGATGGAAATAAGTGTTTCTAATTATCTTGTAGAACAATATCTAAAAGATGATTACAATTATAAAAAAATATATATTACTGCTATTCCAACTCGTTTAGAAGCAATTAGTACTGGAGAAATTGATAGAGGATTGATTCCTGAACCAGTTGCTTCAATTGGAGAGATGAACGGATTAATTAAAGAAGTTTATGATGGTATTCCAAAAGAAAGCTTAGATATTCTAGCCTTTACTGATAAGGCAATATCAGAAAAATCAAAATCAATTGAATTGTTTATTAAAGCTTATGGTAAAGCCGTTGAAGATATAAATAAAGATCCATCTTTAGCAAGAGATGTGTTGATGGAAAACATTAAAACTTTACCACCACAAGTTAAAGATTCAATTACTTTACCTGAATATAAGGCACCAACATTACCATCAGATGAATTTATTAATGAATTAGTTGAATGGACAAGTAATCTTGTTGGAAAGACTTATGATATTAAGACAGATGATATTTTAGATAGAGGATTTATAAAATAATGATATATATAGAGAATGCTACTTTTAAGTATGATTCTACAGAAGTTTTTAAAAATTTAAATATAAAAATTGAACAGAAAAGTAATATTAGTATTGTTGGCCACAGTGGTTGTGGTAAAACAAGCCTTCTCTATTGTATTAAAGGATTAAAAGAACTATCAAACGGCGCAATTCATTTGGATGGAATAAAACAAGAAGATATTGGTTTATTATTCCAAGAGGATAGATTATTACCTTGGAAGAGTGTAAAAGCCAATATTTTATTAGGGTTAGAAAAAGATAATTCTGTACAAAAATATATTAATATGGTTGGATTAAAGGGCCATGAGAATAAATATCCTTCACAATTAAGTGGGGGAGAGAGACAAAGAGTTGCTTTAGCTAGAGTATTAATTAGACAACCTAAGGTATTACTTTTAGATGAACCTACAGCTAATTTAGATGAATTAACCAAAGAATCTCTTCAAGATAGTATATTAAAATTATCAAGAGAACTTGGTATGAGTTTAATTTTAGTTACCCACCATATCGAAGAAGCTGTTTATATGGGTGATAGGGTTATAGTTTTCGGCGATCAAATGAAAGATATTGATACTGAAGGCAATAATAGATTATCAGAAAAATATTTTAATAATGTTAAAGAAGTTAGACTTGCATTAAAAGGAAGAAGTAATGAATAAGGGTTATTTTATAAAAGGTGCTTTGCTATTATTAATTCCTTGGTATATTATTTCATTTAGTTTTTCTATACCAATACTTCCTTATCCACATTTGATTCTAAAAGAAGTCGTTTTAGAATTGATGAAGGGGCAAGTACTTCTTCATTTACTTGTAAGTCTTTATAGAGTTTTATCAGGAATTTTATTAGCCTTATTAATTGCTATACCCTTAGGTATTGTAATTGGGTTAAAAGAAACTACAAATAAAATATTAACTCCAATAATCTATTTATTTCAGCCTGTTCCAAAAATTGCCTTATTACCTATCTTTATGGTTTTATTTGGTATTGGAGATTTAAGTAAAATTCTAATTGTATCAATGGTAATCTTTTTCCCTGCAGTTTTAATGATTAAAGATAGTGTATTATCAATAAATTATCGCTATTTAGAATTAGCTAAAGCTTATCACTTATCTAAGCATCAAGTTTTAGTTGATATAATATTTCCAAGTATTCTGCCAAGTATTTTTTCTACATTAAGAATTTCTGTAGGGATTAGTTTATCTGTATTATTTTTTAGTGAGAATTTTGCAACTGATTATGGAATCGGTTATTACATAATGAATAGTTGGATAATGGTAAATTATCTTCAAATGTATACAGGTATTGTTTTTATAAGTCTTTTAGGTATTTTATTATATAAAACAATTGAAATAATAGAAAAGAAAATGATGCCTTGGAAACAAGTAGAACCTAGTAATAGTAATTAATATTTACTATTAAACTAGGTTCATATTATAAAATTATTTTAGTTCTATATTAGATTAGATAACGCAATTAAATCCAATTCCAAATTCATTATTACCGTTTATAATTGGATATGGCATAATCTTATCACTCAAAGCTATCTTTTCCCCATTAGTACTATTTGAATCTAAATTTCTAGTTAGATAAGTGGTAAATATTTTTCCAGCTAATGAGGAACCCAAAACTATTGATATATTTGTCTTGGTATCTAAATTCATTCCATCAAGAAGTAAAGTAGCAAAATATCCAACTAATGCACCGCCTAAGCCACCAACGGAAACTAAACCACTTCTAGATGAAGACCATTTAATTTGATCCCAAAGTAGAAGAGAACCTAAATAAGCAACATCGGTAACTCCTAAGCCTAATGCTAAAGTATTTTTCAAACTAGTACTTTCAAAAATAAAGGTACTTAACCAATAATAGTAGTTTGCCCAAGCATAGGTCTGTAGACCAAACCAGCCTTTACCTTTTTGTAATTCTTTATCCTTTAATCCATAATAGGATAGTAACAATGAACCATTTAATGTTGCTAATTGGGAAGATAATAGAACTTTTTCTTCTAAATCTGTATTGCCATTAAATATATCATATTCATAGGCAAGACCTTGTAAGTATAAAAAGTTACCCATAGATACAGCTTGATTAGACATAATCCTTGAATAGAATTCTGATGAAATAGGTTGGTCTTTTGATAATAGATAAGCATTTCCAATTCCTAAGCCAACCCCAGCAAGACCAGATAAGCCCATTGTAATAGAATTTTGATCAACATTAAAAATATCTAGTAACAAAAAGGAAGTGTAGGAAAGTGTTGCAAGATTATTTAAGTAGAAAGGTACAATCCCTGAATTATCTACTTTGTTGTTTAGTTTATAAAGATAATCACTAGCTTTTAGATGATATTGTGAATTTGGAAACTGGTTAACTAAAGTATTAAAAGAGGCTTTAGCTTTTCCTGAATCTTCTTGAACCATTGATTCTAATCCATCAATGTATAATGAAACATCATTATTTGCAAATAATGGATAACTTAAAACAAATAATAAAACTACAATAAAAATTTTTTTTCTCATATAATGTCCTTTCTCTGCTTTTATTCTAACATGCTCTTTTGAAATTTATAAGAAAAATAATGATTAAAATGTTTTTTTTAAATTAAAAATTGTTCAATTTTTGCTTTTAAAGAAAATTGTTAATTTTTAATGAAAGATACTTATAAATTAATTAATGTGCTATAATATAAATAATCAATTAATAATTTTGGGAGGGAAAATTATGAAAAAAATTGTTTCAATTTTGATTCTTGTATTATGTAGTACTGCCTTATTTGCTGAAGGTTATTCTGAAATGCAAGAAGCTAAAGCTAAAACAATTACTGTTTTAGCTACTACTGACATCCATTCTGATATTTGGGGATTTTCTTATGAAAACGATAAAGAAACTACAAATACAGGTATGGCAAGAGCTTACACTTATATTAAAGAAGTAAGAAAAGAAAATCCTAATAATGTTATTTTAGTTGATAATGGAGACACTATCCAAGGGAATATTTTAACTGATGACATTTACAATAAACAAGATGGACCACATCCTGTTATTCAAGCTATGAATTATATGGGATATGATTCAATGACTTTAGGAAACCATGAATATAACTTTGGAATAGGACTAATTAATAGAATTATTGCTCAAGCAAATTTCCCTATTCTTGCAGCAAATGTTAGTTATTTAGATGGTACTCCTTTAGCAAATGCTTACACTATTATTGAAAGAAATGGTACAAAGATTGGTATTATTGGAATTACTAATCCTAATGCTCCAACTTGGGATGGTGATAAAGTTGCAGCACTAAAATTCTCTAGTGGTGCAGATACCTGTAGAGCTGTAATTGATGAAATCAAAGATAAATGTGATGTTTTAATTTGTGTAGCTCACTTAGGTGAAACAGCAGAATTTGATCAAGATTTTGAAGGTGATGCAGGAAATAAAATTGCAGAAGAATGTCCTGAATTAGATCTTTTAATGTTAGGTCACTTCCATAGTAATGTCCAATCAGAAGTTAATGGAGTTAAAATTCTAGAATGTGCTAAAAATGCAGCAAGTGTTGCAAGATTTGATATTTCTATAAATGCAAATAATGAAGTAACAGGTGTTGAAACTCAATTGGTCGATATGTCTTCTTATGAACCATCTAAAGAAATCAGAGAACTTCCAATTGTTGCACAAGCTCATCAAGCAACTCGTGATTTCATAAAAGGCGGGGTAAAGGATGAAAATGGTGAAGTTCAAAGTGTAGCCTTAGGTGTTGCAAGTGAAACTTTCCAACCTGTTAATGAAATGAAAGGCATTCCTGAAGGAAAATTAAAAGATACTGCAGTTATAGACTTAATTAACAAAGTTGAATTATTAAATAGTAATGCTGATGTAGTAACAGCTGCATTATTTAAGGATACAAGTGATTTACCAAAAGGTGATTTAAACTATGGTAATATTTTTGATATCTATAAATATGATAATACCTTATATACTGTTGAAATAACTGGTGCTGAATTAAAAGAATATATGGAATGGGCGGTTAGAGGCCTAAATACTTTCCAACCTGGTGATTTGAATATTTCTTTTAACAAAGAATATCCTGGTTATCTTTATGATATGTTTGCTGGTGTAAATTACGAAGTTAATGTATCAAAACCAATCGGAAGTCGAATTGAAAATGTTACCTTTAAAGGTAAACCTCTAGATCCAAATCAAAAATTAATTTTAGGTGTTAATAACTATAGATATTCTGGTTTGAAAGCAGCAAAGATTATCTCTGGAAAGAGAAATTGGGAAAGCTCTAATTCAATTAGAGATATGCTAGTTAGATACTTAGAAGAAAAAGGTACAATTTCTCCTGAAGTAGATAATAACTGGAAATTAACTGGTTATAGTTGGGATGTTGATTTGAGAGCAAAAGCTTGTGAATTAGTTAATAATGGAACAATAGAAACTCCATATAATAAGAGTTTAACAAAAGCAGATTTATCAAATTATTAAAAGTAGACTTATAAATTAAAAGTTTTTATCTTCCCCATATGTTGGAAATTTTCGATATATGGGGATTTTTTATTTATTTTATATAACTTATTTTTTAATAACTATATTTATAGTAAGAATATAGGTTTTTAATGATTTTATCAAAATTCTTTCACTAATGAAAAAAATGAATACTTTCTTTTATCAAAATTGTGATGTATAATTTTTTGATAACAAAAAAGAGAGGGTTCAATGTTAGATTTAGGATCATTGAGAGAATTAAACTTATTATCGCTATGTGTTCGTCTATTTTTAGGTATCATTTTTAGTGGATTCTTAGGTTTTTCTAGAAACATCAAACAAAGACCAGCAGGAATTAGAACCTATATGCTTGTTAGCATTGGGGCAGTATTAACAATGACTTTAGCTCAATTTGAATCTGTTATGATTAATACAATATGGTATGATGCATATCAGCAAAATGGGATAGGTCTTGATTTAAGTCGTTATGGAGCACAAGTAATTAATGGTATTGGTTTTTTAGGTGCTGGTTCCATTATATTATCAGGTAGTCAAAAAATTAAAGGAATGACAACTGCTGCTGGGTTATGGGCATCAGGATGTATGGGATTGGCTTTAGGTGCTGGCTTCTATGAAGGAGCAATAATAGGCTTTATTATTTTATTAATCTGTTTGTTAG
Organism: Pleomorphochaeta caudata; assembly: GCF_055395745.1. Classification (NCBI taxonomy): domain Bacteria; kingdom Pseudomonadati; phylum Spirochaetota; class Spirochaetia; order Spirochaetales; family Sphaerochaetaceae; genus Pleomorphochaeta; species Pleomorphochaeta caudata. The sequence goes on along the minus strand of NZ_AP042458.1, from coordinate 2,987,618 downwards.
TTCTTCCTTTAATAGAAGATTCCATTTTATTGAAATCAAAAAATATGAACGTATATGTAGAGTTTAGATCAATTAAATCTTTGAAGCATGTAATCGAATTAATTAAATCATTAGATATTTCTATTTTTGAGATGGATATTGTAAACAATTTTGACGATCCAAAAACATTAATAGGTGCTAATTTTTATATGCAACTTAGCAAGAAAAACATAAAGCATTCAGAGGTAATAATGGCACTTTCTGAATTTGATGAAATATGTAATGTAGAAGAAATATAGGGGCAAGATAGATGGAATATTTAAGACAATTTAATTTAGTATCGATTCTAGTGAGATTACTTTTAGCAATGTTTTTAGGTGGTCTTATTGGGCTTGAGAGAGAAACAAAACGTAGACCAGCTGGATTTAGAACCCATATTCTAATATGTGTAGGTTCTGCCCTTACTACAATGACATCCCAATTTTTATATTTAGAATTACATATGTTCACTGACTTAGCAAGACTTGGTGCACAAGTAGTTGCTGGTATGGGGTTCATTGGTGCTGGAACAATTATAATTACAAAAAGAAAAGATGTAAAAGGATTAACAACTGCAGCAGGTCTTTGGACTACAGCTATTATCGGTTTATGCTTAGGTGCTGGTTATTATGAAGGTGGTATTGCAGCAACACTAGCTGTTTTATTTATTGAGTTAGTCCTTGGAAAATTTGAACATAAATATATTAAAAAATATACTAGAGTTATTTTCTATATGGAATTTAGAAAGAAAGGCACTATAAAAAGTATTTCTAAAATCTTAGATGATAATAAGATGACGATAGTTGATATGGAAATGAATAAAGCTAACAAACTTACTAAAGCATTTGTTACTATAAAAGTAAAAAATGCTAATGTAATTGATACTGCTATTGAACAAATTGCAGCAGTTGAAAATGTTGAATTTGTTGATACATTAACTCAATAATTTGCTAACAATAACATAGTAAAAACTAATAAATATGATTTTTAAAAGCTAGTATATTTTTAATAAAATAACTAGCTTTTAGTTTATTTACTATTAGTTAATTAATCAAAATTGTGTTACATTATTTTTATAAAAAAACTAGTTTTTATTTATTTTAGTAAAATAATGAGATGAAAAAGTAGTTACAAAATTACTAAAAAAATCAAAAACAGTATAACAAATTTTAGTTTTTATAAATTTTAATTAAGTATTTTTCCATTATAATATATTCCGACAAAAAAATATTAAATGTTAAAAATAATTGTTTCTGATATTGTAGTTTTTTATAAATGGTAGTAACCTAGTTATACTAATTTGAATTAATTAAGGGGTGTATATGTTCAAGCATAACGTAGTATATAATTCAATCAAAGAAAAAATAGTAATTGGCGGCTGGTATGAAGGAATGTTAATACCTTCTGAAACACAATTGTGCGAAATGTATGATGTATCAAGAATTACTATTCGCAGAGCTTTAAAAGAATTGGAATATAGTGGTTATGTAAAAAGGATCCAAGGAAAAGGGACTTTTGTTAAATCAAGTAATCGCGATGCAATAGAAATTACTGCATCAGATGAAAAAGATGATACCATTTCATATGAAATACTAGAATGTAAAAATGTAGCAGCTGAAGCTGAAGTTGCTAGAAAATTAAATATTGGTGAATATGAAGAAGTTTTATTTTTAAAGAGAATTCGATACAGAGGAAGTAAGCCTGAAGCTTATATCCATACATGGTGTTCTTCTTTGAGTGTTTATGATATTAAAGATTATGATTTAACTTCTCAGAAAATTTTATCAGTTCTATCTGATGTAAAGAAAAAATTGATTGATGCTGAAAGCCTAACTATAAAACCAATAGTACCTAGTGAAAATGTTTGTAAAGTTATTAATTTAGAGCCAAATTCTGCTCACGCATTGTTAAGAAGAGTTTCTGTTGATTCAGAGGGAAATCCTTGTGAATATACTAAGGCTGTAATTAATTCTAGTGATTTAGAATTTACGATTAGTTCTTGGGTAAAGCAAGATAGCTATAAAACACTTTAATAACATTTTTAGGTGTTGTTTTGTCTAAATTAAACGATTGGGCTAGAAGCCTAAAGAAACAAATAAAAATAATTTATTTTGTTTATTTAGATGAAGCGGCATCTAAATGGGTAAAAATTTTAATCTTTATTACTTTGGCTTATGCATTAAGCCCTATTGATTTGATTCCTGATTTTATTCCAATTCTAGGATATCTAGATGACTTGATTATTCTACCATTGATGATTTTACTCGTGTTAAAATTAGTGGATTCAGAAACTATAGATAGGGCTAGGCAAAAGGCTGAACAAAATGAATCTTTAAAACTTCCAGTATCAAAAGTGGGAGCATTTTTTGTGCTTTTATTTTGGTGTTTAATTTTCTTTTTAATTATAAAGTCAATAATAAAATAATAGTTGTATTATATAATATTGATAGGACGCAAATAAAATACATCTTTTTTTACTTGTATTTGTTAAGAATGTTATGTATCCTATTTTTGACAGATATTTTATTTATGTAAGGGAAGGGGTTTATGCAAAGAACAATTGTTAGGATGCTCGAAGAATCTGCAAAAAGATATGGAGATAGAGCTTATACAACAAAAAAAATTGATGGAACTTGGATTCCATGTTCTTTTAAAAAAACTGATGAAGAAACTTCTTGTATTGCTGCCAGTTTATTAAAACGAAAATTTGCTGCAGAAGAAAAAGTTGCTATTTTAAGTGAAGGCTCTAGTGAATGGGTTAATTTAGAACTAGGTGTTATTAAAGCAAGAGGTATTAGCGTTCCTCTTTCAATTAAATTAACTGAAATTGAAATTGCTTTTAGAGTAAATCACAGTGAAGCAAAGATTATTGGTGTTTCCCATAATACTATTGAGAAAGTAATAAAAGCTTATAAAGAGTTTGATCATAAAGTTATTTTGGTTTATCTAAACAATGCTGATGAAAGAATAGAAAAAATTGCTAAAGATATGGATTGGAAAAAAGATGAAGATTATTTTATCTATTCTGATTTAGTTGATGCAGGTTGTAAAGTTTTAGAAAAAGATAAAGATATTGTAAAAAAATCAATTGAAAAAATCGATGAAAATGATGTTATAAATATTTGCTATACTAGTGGTACCACAGGGAACCCAAAAGGTATAATGTTAACTCATTTGAATTATTGGGCTAATAGTCATGATGCTGTAGAGTTGTTTAAACTTCCTGATGCATCTTTTGAAACTTTGATTGTTTTACCAGTAGACCATTCATTTGCTCATACAGTTGGTATTTATACAGCCTTCTTAAAAGGAATTACATTACACTTTGTAGATTCCGGTAAAACAAATGCTTCAATTATAAGAAATTTCCCAAAGAATTTAAAAGAAGTTAATCCAACCTTTATGATGACAGTTCCATCAATTAGTGGAAGCTTTATGAAAAAAATGAGGCAAGAAATTCACAAAAAAGGTGGCCTTATTGAAAAGATTTTCCAAAATGGTGTTGAAGCAGGAATTATTAGAAATGGTGATGGTAATACAAAACCAAAAGGTTTTATTAGAGTTAAAACTTTCTTCCCATATTTTATTGCAAATGTATTGATTTTTAAGAAATTAAGAGAAGTCTTTGGTAATAGAATTCAATACTGTGTAGGAGGCGGGGCTTTATTAGAAGCAAAACAACAACACTTCTTTGCAGCAATTGGAACTCCTGTTTATCAAGGATATGGGTTAACAGAAGCTGCTCCTATTATTAGTAGTAATAGTCCTACAAGTTATAAATTTGGAACTAGTGGTAGAGTTGCTCCATCTGTTGAATGTAAAATAATGTTAGATGATGGTGTAACGGAAGCAAAAGTAAATCAAAGAGGTGAAATTGTAATCCGAGGTGAAAACGTTATGAAGGGGTATTTCAAAAATGAAAAAGCCTCTAAAGAAGTTTTAAGAGATGGTTGGTTATTCACCGGTGATTTAGGCTATTACGATGAAGATGGATTCTTAGTTGTAACTGGTCGTGCTAAAGCTTTATTAATTAGTAAAGAAGGGGAGAAATATTCTCCAGAAGAAGTTGAAGAGGTTATGTACAATAATATCGATATTATTAATCAACTTTTAGTTTATAATGATCATAGACCTTCAACTACTGCTTTAGTAACTTTACAAGAAGATAATGTTAAAGCTTTATTAGAAGCTAATTCTATAAAAAATGTAAAAGATGCTTATGAATTAATTAATAAAACTTTAAAGAGTTATGAAGATAAAGCTAATATGATTCCATCAATGTGGCATCCAGCAAGATTTGCTATTATTCAAAAGCCTTTTAGTGAAGACGATGGTTTAGTTAATTCCACTATGAAATTAGTAAGATATAAGACTATTGAATTCTATAAGGATAGACTTGATTTATTATATTCAGATACTGAAGGAAATAGGAAAAAGAATTTAGAAATATTAGAAAAAATGTTCTTTTAGTATTTTTTAAAAATGGGCTAGAAGCTTTCTAGCTCGTTTTTTTTTAAAATAATTTTATTTTTCAATAGTTTTGGGGTAATAAATAAAAATTTATAGAATGTCGTTTTGTACATTTTTGATATTATTCTATATATATGTTAAGTATAGGTAGCATATATTTTCTTTTTTTGAAATAAAATATTACGAATTCGTAACTTTTAGATGTTTTTTGGCTTTTAATATTGTAGAATATATTTGTTAATAGAATCTATTTTATTAAATGTTTTTTTAAATAGGGGATTTAGTAAAATAAGTAAAACTCTATTTTACGGAGGAAAAAAGATGAAAAAGAGAATAATTGGTATTTTAGCACTTCTATCTATAGTTCTTTTACTCTCCTCTTGTGACATTTCAACTTTGTTAGATAATTTAAAAGGTAATGCGTACGAAGACATTTTAGATATCGATCTAGTTGGAGAACAAGCTCAAGAAGCTGTAAATACTGTAGTAGAAGCAACTGAACCTGTACAGGAATCAAAAACCGATGTAGTAGAAGGGTCAGTAGTAAAGGTCGATAGTGTTCAAAGTGTTGATGTTCCAGAAGGTGTTACACCTCAAGCAGATTTAGAAACTCAAGCTTTTACAACTGTTGGTGCTTTACTAGATAGTAATAAAGTCGTTGTAGTAGATGATTCTGTTGTCCCAACCTTACCAAAACAAACTGAAGAACAAAAAACAGAACTAAAAGCAACAGTAGCAACAGCATTATCTGGTGAAGGGGAAGATGAATTTGTAGAAAGCTTATCTGCTGGTGCAGATGATGATCAAGTAATTGCGGCACATAATACTGCAGTTATAGTAACTAGTGTTGTTAATAGTATTAATGATACTGTCGCTGGGTCTACTAATTTACCTGATCAGTTTAAAGAAGACTTTAGTGAAATTACAGAAGCCTTAACAATAGGACTTCCTGAAAATCCAACTAAAGCTGATATTTTAAATGTACAATTAGCTAGTAACTTAGTTAATAGTATGACTAATGCTTTAAACATTATTGCTGGAGATGGTGAAATTGCTGATATTGATCTTGGAGACACCACCGTTATAGATTCTCCAGAAGTTCAAGAAGCTTTGTTAGGCGTCGTAAGTGATGCAGCCTTTTTGGTTAAAGTTGCAAAAGCTCAAGGATCAACTTCTGATTTAATTAATAGTATTGATATTAATAATTTAATTTCAATGTTCTCATCACGTGATGCAAAACTAGTATCATCGAGAGTAGGTATTGACCCAGCTCCAAGTACTACTTATGAAACATATTATTTACCAGAAGAGAGTCTTCAATATTTGAATGGATTTAGAGGAACACTTGATTTAATCTTAAGAGATATTTTAGGGGTAGACCCTGATACAAATACAATGGATAAAGCTAAATTTGAAGCAGCTATTAAAACTTATAAAGCTCAGAAAGTTGCATTTGGTAACTTTATTTCTGCAGCAAGAACAGGTAAATATACTTATGCAAAAGTTAGAGCTGATGATAGAGCAGTATTCTGTGGTGTAACAGGTTTAATTAACTACACTATTGCAGTTGTATTAACCAACATTGAAGATGTAATGGAAGTTGTAATAGCCGATATAGATGATGAAGTAAATTATGGAACAATAGAACAAATTGTTGACTTATTGTTATCTAAAAACACTGCACTAATAAATTCTGATGAGCTTACAACAACAACTCCAATAGTAAGCCCTGGAATTGTTGAAGATCTTGGTGACTTACCAGAATATAATGATATTAATACTGCAATTGATCACTTAGGTGTTAGAACCATTGCACGAAAGTATTTCAAAAATGCAATTTTACTAGTTACATTAGGTACTGATAATCCAAATGATAGTATTTTATTAGAAATGTTAGAATCAATGCAATCAGAAATTGTTCCAACAGTTTAGGAGGATAGTTAATTATGAATAAATTTAAAAAAGTAATATTAAGTATTATGGTTTCTGGATTAATAATTGCTACCCCAGTCTTTGCAACAGTTGATTCTGCTCTATTAGATACAGCTACACAAGTTGCAAGAACCTCTGCATTTATGCCAGTTAGTAGTCATCGAATGGCTATGGGTGGTGCAGGATTAGGATTGGGTGGCTTCTACGATAGCTACTTATATAATCCAGCAAATTTAAGTAAAGATGGATTTAAGATTGTATTACCATCACTGACTTTAACAGTAAATAATGTATATAATTTAATGATTCCTGAAGATGGTAGTGACGATATTATTACTATATTAGAAGAAGGTGGTGATAATGCACCTGTAAAATTAGGAACTCTATTATTAAAATCTATCCCATTTGGATATGGGGAGATAATGAGTCTTAATACTAATATAGGATTAAAGACAAGAAGTTTAGGTTTGGACTTAGCAGTTCAACAAAAACTTAGAAGTTATAATGGTGGCGGAGACTATACAACTGCATCAGCAATTAGTGAAACTAATATTGCTGCAACAGTAGCTTTAGGTTTTAACATTCCACTTATAAAAGATATTTTATCAATTGATGTTGGAGCATCAGGTGCATTTAATTATAAGGCATACTCAATGGCTTTAGATGCAAATGAAGCAATTAATATTATCAGTTTAATTAATAGCGGTAGTAGTGCAGAAACAGCTGTTATGGAAAGTATTCCATTTGCAAGTGGATACGCTATTCCAGTTACTGCTGGTGTAAACATCAATTTACCTCTTGGTTTGACAATAAGTGGTGTTGGTAGAAACTTCAATGGTAATTACAACATGGTTGGATTTACTAATCTTAAGAGTTTAATCAACAATGATGAAACACTTGTAGCATTAATTGGTGAAAATACTCTAGATACAACAAATACAACTGTTCCTACAGCCGATGATAAGTTTGTTGTTGAAGTTCCTTGGACTGTCGATGTTGGTTTAGCATTTGCTCCATCAACTCCTTTAGATGGTTTAATTAAAGCTCAATTTGCTTTTGATTTCATTGATTGTTATGGAATAATTGAAGATATCATTAATGAAACAAGAACTCCAATTCAACTACAAAGTGACGCATTAGCATCCTTAAATGCTGGTGTTCAATTGAGACTTCTTAGTTTAGTTGATGTAAGAGCTGGACTTAGTCAAGGATATAAGAGTGTTGGTGTAGGACTAGACTTATTAGTTCTTCATTTAGATGCTTCTTATTATTGGAGAGAATATGGTGATGTATTAGGACAAAGTCCTTCAGATGCATTAAGTTTAAAATTCTCATTTTTAAGTAAATAACAAAGTATAAAAAATAAAAATAAGATCGTTATAAAGTCATAAATTGACTTGTAGCGATCTTTTTTTGTTGAAATATAATTTATATATTTCTTTACATTATAAATAAATATTATTATGAATTTATTATATTTATTAGGTATATAACTATAAAACTTTTAAAAAAGTTTTTTTTACATTACTTATGTTTAGATAAAAACTTAGTATACTTATTAATTAGTTAAAAATTCATACTTTTTTTGTTTTTATTTTATGAATGTGATGTAAAATTATAATGTTAGTTAAATATATAGTTTATTTGTGTTATAAAATTTAAACACCATTGGGAGGGTAGTATGAAAAAAATAAAGATTTGTTTTTTTATAATTTTATTATTAGTAAGTTCTAATAGCATTTTTGCAACTGATTCAACTTTTTCATTTGAAGATGATGTTAAAACTCAAGTAGTTAGAACAACTTATTATATGCCAACTAGTAGCCATAGATTAGCTATGGGCGGGGCTGGTTTAGGTTTAGGCGGTTTTTATGATAGCTATTTATATAACCCTGCCAATATTAGTAAAGATGGGTTTAAATTAGAAATACCTTCATTAACAATTACTCTAAATAATGTTAATAGTTTAATTAATCCAGTTCTTGATGTTGATAATATTTTTGAAACAATTGAAAGATTGGATTATGATCCAAATGCAGAATTAGATTTAGCTAATTTGTTTATTAGTTCAATCCCAGTTGGGGCTTCACAGGTTATAACCCTTGATACAAATGTCGGTTTTAAAACAAGAATGATTGGTTTAGATTTAGCAGTTCAAGAGAAAGTTCATAGTTATAAAAATGATATAAACGATAATACAATTTCTTTAATTAGTGAAACCAATATTGCAGCAACAATGGCAATAGGATTCAATTTAACTTTAATTAAAAATGTCTTATCAATTGATCTTGGAGCAAGTGGAGCATTTAAGTTTAGAGCATATTCTGCTTCAATGGATAATATAAATTCAGCAAATCTACTAGATGAAGAGGCAATTGGAGATTATTTAATGGAAAGCATCCCATTTGCTAGTGGATATGCAACTCCTATTACTCTTGGTGCAAATATTAATTTGCCATCAGGGATTTCAATTAGTGGAGTATATAGAAACTTTAATGGCAATTACTATATGACTGGTTATCCTAATTTAAAAACCTTAATAAATAATGATGAAACCATAGTCGCATTTGTTGGAGAGAATTCTTTAGGTGATGATTCTAGTGCTTCAGATTTTGAAAGCTTTGTAACTAAGAGTCCTTGGAGTGTAGATTTAGGTCTATCATATGAACCAAAATTACTCAATGAAGGTTTAGTAAAAGCTCAATTCTCTTTAGATTGTATTGATTGTTATGATTTATTATTTAATCCAAGTTCAGAGAATCAAGCTGATAGTTTAATTAATCAAGATTTTATTGATTCTTTATGTTTTGGTGCTCAATTTAGATTCTTGAATATGATAGATTTTAGAGCTGGAATTAATAACAATTATATGAGTATAGGAACTGGAATTGATTTCTTAATGCTACATATGGATGCTTCTTATTTGTGGAATAATGATACAACTCCAATATCAAACGATGCGTTTAGTTTAAGATTTTCAATTTTAAGTAAATAACATTAGATAAAAAATAATACTCTTTAGTTTCACTAAAGGGTATTTTTGTGTAAAAACATTATACAGTATTTTGTTAGAAAAGTTATCATAATAACAAATCTTAAGTTTTATGAACATTTATGTTTAAAAAATATATACATTATTACAAAAACTTGCTAATGTGTTATCCGTGTAAAAAAAGAGGTGTAAAATGGATAATTTTGGTGCGTGGGGACTAATCCCACCAATTTTAACAATAACATTAGCATTTATTACTAAAGATGTTATTATCGCTTTATTCTTAGGTATTTTATCTGGGTCTATTATTGTTGCAGGAGGAAATGTCTTTGCTGCAATACTTAATCTAACAGATATGTTAGCTGGGAGTTTAAATGATGGTTGGAATATAAGAATCTTTTTATTCTGTGCATTATTAGGTGGTTTGGTTGGTATGCTAAGCAGAACAGGAAGTGCAAGAGCTTTCGGAAATTGGGCTGCTAATAAATTGCATACTCAAAAATCTAGTTTATTTATGACTTGGGTTTGTGGAATTATTATTTTTATTGATGATTATTTCAATTCTTTAGCTGTAGGTACAGTTATGAGACCAATTACTGATAAAAACAAAATCCCAAGAGCAAAGTTAGCATATATTTTAGATTCAACTGCAGCTCCTGTTTGTATATTATTCCCAATTTCTTCTTGGGTAATTACTGTTATGAGTTTAATCAAAGGTTCTGAAGGGTTTTCTCAATTAAATATTAGTGAATTTTCATTTTTCATGAAAAGTGTTCCTTTCAATATGTACGCAATTCTAACTTTAATTATGGTATTAACAATTATTTTCACTTCAAGAGATTTTGGAGCTATGAAAAAAAGTGTCGAATATGCAAAAGCTACTGGAAAACTATTTAATGAAGAATATGGACCTGCTCCTGGTGAAATTAAATTAGATGGTGACGATAATAGTAAAAAAGCAAAACCAATTGATATGTTATTCCCGATTATTGTATTAATAGTAAGTGCTGTAATATTATTTCCTTTAACTACATGGTTATTAAGTATTGATGGAGTTGAAATTTTAAATTTACATGATTCGATGGCATTAATTACAGTTGGGGAAGCTTTTAATAATACAGATGCTTCTATGGCATTATTCTATGCAGTAATTATTACAATTGTTTTAACATATATTTTCTACTTAGCTAGAGGCCTTTTCTCAATTAAGAGTGCAAGTGACTCCTTAATTGAAGGAATTAAGAGTATGGTACCTGCTTTAATTATTTTAACAATGGCTTGGACTATAGGTGGTATTATTAAATACTCTCCAGCGGAAGGAGGATTAGGCTTAGCTGCATATCTCTCTGATACTGTTGTAGGAGGAGGCTTCCCTCTTTGGTTAGTTCCAATGATTGTATTTGCATTATCAGCATTAATATCTTTTGCAACTGGAACTTCTTGGGGAACTTTTGCAATCATGATTCCAATTGTAATGCCAATTTTAGTTGGTTTAGGACAAGCTAAAGGCTTAGATTCAACTCATTTATTAAATGCTTGTTTATTTGGTGTTGGAGCAGTATTGGGTGGAGCAGTATTTGGAGATCATGCATCTCCTATTAGTGATACAACAATTCTATCTTCTACTGGAGCTAGTTGTCCTCACCTAGAACATGTTAGGACTCAATTACCATATGCAATAACAGTTGCAACTTGTGTTTTTGTTGGCTATGTATTTGGGGGCCTTTTCAATATGAGTATTGTAGTTGCATGGATTTGTTCATTAATTTGTTTTACTTTAGCTATAATTTTCTTACCAAAGATTTTATCTAATAATAACTAATATTTAAATCGTATGAGCTTACATTAGAGATAACTGTAAGCTCATTCTATGTTGTTTATAATTTGTTTATATTGTAAGCTATAAATAAAAATATTGAATAGGATAGGGTCATGAAAAAGTTTGTAAAAATTAAGCCTGAAATCGTTGAATATGATTGGGGGAATACAGAGTTTATTCCTAATTTGGTTAATGTAAAAAGTGATGGAAAACCAAAGGCTGAGATGTGGATGGGAACCCATCCTGGAGCACCTTCTTTAATTTATGGAACAGATAAAACATTAGAATCATTTTTAAAAGAAAATATTAATTTTTTTAGTGCGGATCATATAAAAATGTATTATGATCAACTTCCTTTTCTTTTTAAAGTTTTAGCAATAGAAAAACCATTATCAATACAATGCCATCCAGATTATAGAGAAGCTAAAATTGGGTATGAAAATGAAACTGAATTTAGAAAAAATAATCCAAGATCTCTATGGAATTATAAAGATGATAATAGGAAAGCTGAAGTTATTTTAGCTTTATCTCCAATTACAGCAATGTGTGGGTTTTTAAGTGATGAAGAAATTATTACAAATTTAAAAACTTATATTCCAAATGGTTTTGTTAAATTTATATCTTCAAGATTGATGGGTGTAGAAAATAAAGCAAAAGCAGTTTTTGAATATATCTATACTGTTGATGAAGCAATTTTACTCTCTTTAATTTCTGAGTTATTAAAAAACGTTAAGGACAAAGAAAATAAGGTTGGAGAATTCTTTACCAAAGAAGGTATAATTAACAGAGTAAAAGATGAATATCCAAAAGATAGAGGTTTGTTTGCTCCATTATTATTAAATGTCGCTCATTTAAATAAGGGTGAATCTATATATCTAGAACCTAAACTATTACATGCTTATGTGTACGGTAATGGTATTGAACTTATGAGTGCATCAGATAATGTTCTTAGAGGTGGTTTGACACACAAGAAAATGGATGTTGATGAACTCTTAAAAGTTATGGTTGTTAAAACTCAAAGACTTAAATTATGTAAAACCTATTATGATAATAATAATAAATGCGTAATTGAAACTCCTACAGATGAATTTACTTTAGCCTATTATTCTAAAGGGCAATATGATATAAAAACTCAAAATATTGAAATGCTTTTATTTATTGAAGATAGTGTGATGAGTATTGATAAAGAAGAACTTCAAGTTAAAAAAGGTGATGTATATGTAATAGCAGCTAATACTCATTTTAAACTTGATAATAAAGGTGATGTTTTTGTAGCTACTTGCTAAAAAAAATTAAATTATATTTGATTAAAACTAGTACAATATTTTTGTGCTAGTTTTTTATTTCTGACTTAATTCTTTTATAGCTAATAAATAATGATTTCTTATTATTTGAATATATCCCAAAAAATATACTATATATTTATGATAAACTAAATATATTTGTTTTAATAATAGAAAAACTAAATTTTTCTGCTTGTGAATAAAAAATAACTGTGATATATTTGCTGTATGGAAAATGATAATTTTATAGATTTGTTAAATAGAGAATTAGTGATTGCGATGGGTTGTACTGAGCCTGCCGCTAGCGCTTTAGCAGGGGCGAGAGCTGCTGAGCTATTGGATGGAAAAGTTGAACAGATTTTTGTTGAAACTAGCCGAGATATGGTTAAAAATGCAATGGGTGTTGGTATCCCAAACTGTGAAAATAAAGGAATCCAAGCTGCAGTAGCTTTAGGTGTTGCTGGTAGAAGTATAGAAAATGGATTGGGAATATTATCTGATGTTTCTGATACGCAAAGAAAATTAGCTGCAACATATAAAGTTGAACTTAGTATGATTGAGGATGTTCCTCCACTGTATATAAAAGTAATATTAAAAAATAAAGATCATAAAAGTATTGCTATTGTAAGTGGTAATCACTCCTATTTTTCTTTTTTGCAAAAAGATGATGAAATTTTAGTTGATGAGCCTTTAAATAATTCTTCAACAAATTCAAATTCATCCGATTTTATATCTAATGTATCCTTAGAAGAAATTGTTGATTTTTCAAAAGATTTGCCAAAAGAAACTTCTGATTTATTAATTAGTGCTGCTAATACAAATTTAGCGATTGCAAGACAAGCTCTAACTCAAGAATATGGATTAGCTGTTGGGAAAAATACTTATGAAACTGTAGTTGATCCACCACAAACTTTAGATCAAGCATTAAGTCTTGGAGCAACATTAGCAGCAAGTGCTTCTGATGCAAGAATGGCTGGCTGCCCTTTGCCTGTAGTAATTAATAGTGGTAGTGGTAATCAAGGGATTACAATAACACTTCCAATATATGCCTTAGCACAATATCTAGAAAAAGATGATGATGAATTAGCTAGAGCTCTTTGTATAGGCGAATTAGTAGGTTTATGCCTAACTGCCAAGAAAGATAGATTATCGGCCCTTTGTGGAGCTTTTACAGCTGCAATTGGCACAGCTTGTGGTATGATTTATTTACTTGGCGGTAAAATCGACGAAATGAATAAAGCCATTAATGTTATGATAGCTAATCTTACTGGAATAATTTGTGATGGAGCTAAAATGACTTGTGCACTTAAGATATACTCATGTGTTCAAAGTGCGGATTTAGCAATTAAACTTGCAATGAAAGGTTCTGCTCCAGGACAAGAAAGTGGAATTGTTGGAATGGATTGCGTACAAAGTTTTAATTATTTATCTAGAATTAGTCATGAAGGAATGGCCCAAACAGATAAAACCATATTAGCAATCATGATGGAAAAGCAAAAAGAAAGAGAAGCAAAGTGTTAATTTTGTAATCTTTTTATTTATAAAGTATTTCATATTATTTTAGCCAGAATATTTCTATTCTGGCTAATTTATCTATTGTTCAATAGTTAATGCAAATCCTACAAATTTAGCTCTTCTAAATTGGTAGTTGTTCAATAATGATTGTCCATCATATATTTGAGCACCAAATTTAAATCTTTGAGCATCTTTGCCTGGAGCAAATATTATACCCGCTTCAAGACAATAGTTTGGAGCATATGCTGTTTGTTGCCATCTACTAATTTGACCTGCAACAAATAGAGATCCAAGTTTATTATGATCTTCAAGAGGAATAACTAACTCAGCACCATATTGATACCAAAAGTAGGTGTGATCAAATGGTTCGTTCATTCTCTTTCCCAAAAAGTCATAACCGGGTGCATAAAAATTGAAATCTCCATAAATTCTTAATGATTTAGATAATTTGGGTAGAATTGAATCTATAAAATATAGAGGATAAACTGAGCCTGAAATCATATAATCATCACGAACGAAGTTGCTTTCATTTGTGAGAATATTATCATCAAAATCTATATATTGAGAGCCATCAGCTTTAGTATCTAATTGGTCTCCTTGGTGAGCACAAATATGGTGCCTAGTAAATCTAAATGCGGACCATTGATTTGCTTTAAGAGCAAGAGCAAAATAATAAATACCATCGGTTCCAAGTAAATCTGTTCCATGAGTATTCATAAAGGTTGTTAATGCCATACCCCAATCCATTTCAATACCTAATTCAGGATGATCAATTGGAGAAATCCTAAAGAAATTATATCTTGTTCCAATAGTAATATCGAAGTGATCTTCAGTTCCATCAGATTGAGGATGAATTTCATCAATTTCATAATGTCTGTAGGTAATTTGTGAATTTACTGCTAAAGGATCTGCTAAATACCCAGGATAAAGATAGTCATCTGGAAGGGTAGTGAAACTTAGATTTAGTAAATCAAGGTTATGAGGTTCACTAGATCCAGCACTTAGAGGTAAAATTAGTATTGCTGTAATTATTAAAATTAATATTGATTTCTTCATTTAATTATCCTCCTTTTTACTTAATGAGTAAACATCATTTTGAGGTCCACTGTTTGAGTACCCACCTAGAATAAAGATTTTGTCATCAAAAGTGACTGTAGAATAACCAAATCTAGGATCCATAGGAGCTCCTTCAGAGTCATAAATCCATTTGTAGTTATTATCTTCATTTGTAGAGTTTAAATCATAATAAAAAGTTGAATAGTTTTTATATTCATGGGAGAAACTTAAGCTTGAATTACTTTTTCCAGCAAATAACCAAATTTTATTATCATAAAAAGAAAGTGAATGTTTTTCTCTAGTTTTTGATTCTCTAGCTCTTAATCTAGCATTATCAATATCCCCATCTTTTTTTAACTGTAAATTATCTAAATCATTCCATTTAATTTCGCCTGTATCAGTTGATATTGATTTTGTATCGAAGCTCCATAAAGCTCCCCAGTTATATACATCAGGATCAAAATTACCTCTTCTAGATTGAAGAGCTTCATAGTAAGTTCCACCTTGAATGTAGATAATGCCATCATCATCTACACAGTAACCAAAAGCGGCTCTTTTTCCTGGCATAGTTGAATTTATTTTTGTCCATGTTGTGCTTGCAATATTATATTGCCAAATATCATTAAAATAATTTGGTCCATTTTTATATCCATCTTCATATTCATTTTTTATTTGGCAAAAGCCTCCAAAGACATAAATGTTACCATCATAATAAACCATACCATATTCACTTCTTGCATGAGGTTTAATATCTCCTAAAGTAGGAGCTTTTTCCCATTTAATTCCATCTTCTGAATACCATAAATCATTGTTGTATCTTCTATCTCCTGTTTTTTCATCAACTGTGAACCCACCAAAAATACAAATATATTTATCTGTTGCTACAGCGCTAATTCCTCTTTTACCTTTCCAAGGAGCACTATCACTAACAAGATCCCAATTTATTCCATCAGAGCTTTTGTAAATATCTTCTTTATAACAGTCTTCATCCCCTCTTTGAGATCTGTTATATCCTCCTAATACCCATATTTGATCTTTAAAAACAACGCTAGCAAAATCTTCTCTATTAGACCAAGGAGCATCAGAAATTAATTCTTTAGTTTCTAAACTTCCATCATATTCTGCATATGTGAATTCATCAAATGGTATTATAAACTGACCATCACAACTAATAAGAAATAGTGTGATGACTAGAAAAAGTATGATTTTATTTTTCATTTTTTTTCAGTCCCCATAAAATTGCATATTGAAAAAAATATATCATAAAAAACTTGTTATTACAAATTTAATGTAATTTTTTTCTTTAAAACTAACTGGTTTTTAACTCAAATTTTCATTTAATTTTTTATTATATAATGAATTAATTTTTAGTGTTATACTCTTTGTTAAAAAAGGTGTTTTTTATGGTAAAAAGATAATTATTATACTTATTAGTTTGAATATGTATAATAAAAATTAGAAAAAGAAATATATGGGTAAAAATAAATTTCTTTTTTCCTATTGACAATTAATGATAATTTTTATAGTTTATCAAATGTCTTTTGGGGGTGTAGCGAAGATGGTTATCGCGTCGGCCTGTCACGCCGAAGATCGCGGGTTCGATCCCCGTCGCTCTCGAGTCAAAGCTCTTTACTTTATGTAGAGAGCTTTTTTTATATTTCTTGAGATAGAATCTATAAAATATTATTAATCTAGGCTAGAATGCAAATTATGGAACAATATATAGAAAATGAATTTGATTTAATTAAACATTACTTAACTATAGATAGAGAAATTTTTGATAAAGAAATCAAAACAAAAGCTTTTGATGTATTAAAAAAAGATTGTGATTCAAAAGTTTATACTGAAGGTCTATTAGCTTTAACTAATGTTTGTGTAAATAATTGCCATTATTGTGGTTTAAATAGAGAAAATGGAGAGATAAAGAGATTTACTCTTTCTGATGATAATGTAAAATCTTCAATAAAAATGGTTAAAGACTTTGGTTTAAAAAGTATTTTATTGATTGGTGGAGAAAACCCTAAAATATCAATTGACGATTATTTAAGATACATTGAAGAGGCTAAAAAACAAGATATAAAAGTTAATTTAGCTATGGGTGTTTTTACTAATAAAGAATATAAACAACTAAAAGACGCTGGCCTTGATTTTTATACTCTTAAATTTGAAGTATCAAATCCTGATGTTTTTAATCAATGTAATCCAGATATTGTTTTTGAGGAAAGACTTAGAGCAATATATGGTGTAAAAGAAGCTGGTTTGAAATTAGGAACAGGTAGCATCGTTGGATTAAAAAATCAAAGTTTAGATGATGTAGTTAGAGATATTATTTTAACAAAAGAATTAGAAGCTGATTGGGTGCCAATAGTTCCATATGTACCAGCAAAAAATTCTATAATGGGCAAGGATACGCCTTTTGGTAATGTTGATTTACTACTTAGAAGTATCTCTCTTTTGAGATTATTATTACCTAAAGCACAAATAACAGCAGGACAGCCAACCCAAGATTCAAAATTAGGTTTTTCTGATCCAGTTGGAAATATACATGCTATGGAACATGGCGCAAATAAATTATTTGTAGAAGTAACTCCTTTTGCCCTCAGAAATGATTTTGAAATTATTGAAGGAAGAAAGTTATTACAATTAGAAAAAATAGATAATATGATAGATGGATTAGGCTTAAAAAGAGAATAAGGAATTGAGTTTATGAAAGTTTTAGTAGGAATGAGTGGTGGTATTGATTCAGCTGTAGCAGCTTATTTGCTTAAAGAAGCTGGGCATGATGTAAAAGCAATTACCATGTTACTTGGAAAAGGAAATGAGCAATTACAAGGAAGTTCAAAAACCAATTACTGCTTTGCTCCAAATAAAGATGAAGAATTAAAAAAAGTGAAAGAAATTTGTGAGAAATTAGAAATCGAAAGTATTCTATTAGACTTATCAAAAAATTTTACTGATACAGTATTACAAAATTTTAAAGATGAATATTTAAACGGTAGAACTCCTAATCCTTGTGTATGGTGTAATTCAAAAATTAAATTTAAAGCAATGTTAGATGAAGCAAGAAATCAGGGTATTGTTTTTGATAAATTTGCTACAGGTCATTATGCTAGAATTATTGAAAAAGATGGTCGTTTTTGTTTATATCGTGGAAAAGATTTAAAAAAAGACCAAAGTTATTTCTTATATAGATTAACACAAGAACAATTATCACAAGTTTTATTTCCTCTAGGCGAATTAATAAAAGATGAAGTAAGAAAAATTGATACTGAATTAGGTTTTCATGAAGAAGAACAAACAGAGAGCCAAGATTTTTATGATGGGGATTATACTGAATTATTAAATGTTGAAAACAAAGAAGGAAACATTGTAGATAAATCAGGAAAGATTTTAGGTAAGCATAAAGGTTTGTTCCATTATACAATTGGACAAAGAAAAGGCTTAGGGATTGCCGCTCCTAGACCATTATATGTTTTAGAATTAAATACTAAAACTAATGAGGTTGTAGTTGGATACCAAGAATCAACATATAATAAAATAGTTGAAGCTACAAATATTGTCTGGGGTTCAAAAACTTCAATTAATAATGAACATTTAGAAGCTAAAATTAGAAGTACAGGGTATCCTAGTAAAGCTTTGGTAACCTCTTATGTTGATAAAGAGGGAAATCAAATATTAAAAGCTGAATTTGATGAAGAAATTCAAGCTGCAACTCTTGGCCAATCTTTAGTAATTTATGATGGTGATGAAGTAGTTGCTGGTGGTATCATTTCTAGAACAATTTAAAATAGCAAGAATGTGTTAATTTTTATTAAATATTAAAATATTTTTACACTATATTACTTAAAATTAGGAATATATGTTATTTTTCATTGTCACTTTTTATAGATTATGTTTAAATAAGTTGATAATTAAAATAGGAGCATTTAAATGAGAGTTATAATTGAAAAAGATTATAATGATTTATCACTGTGGGCAGCTAGATATATCGCAAAACAAATAAAGGAATTTAATCCAACAAAAGATAATCCTTTCGTATTAGGATTGCCAACTGGTTCAACACCATTAGCAACTTATAAAGAATTAATTAGATTATATAATGAAGGTTATGTATCTTTTGAGAACGTTGTAACATTCAATATGGATGAATATGTTTCATTAGACGAAAATCATCCTCAAAGTTATCATTATTTTATGTGGAATAATTTCTTCTCTCATGTAAATGTGAAAAAAGAAAATGTTAATATTTTAAATGGTATGGCTTCAGATTTAGCAAAAGAATGCCAAGACTATGAAGAAAAAATAAAAAGCTACGGTGGAATTGATTTATTCTTAGGTGGAATTGGAATGGATGGTCATATCGCTTTTAACGAACCTTTTTCATCTTTGACATCAAAAACTAGAGTAAAATCTCTAACTTATGATACAATAGTAGCAAATAGTAGATTTTTCGATAATGATATCTCAAAAGTTCCAACCACAGCTTTGACAGTGGGTGTAGAAACGATTACAAGTGCAAAAACTGTAATTATACTAGTAAATGGACATAACAAAGCTCAGGCTTTAAGTTTAAGCGTTGAAGGTCCAGTATCACAAGCTTGTACAGCTAGTGCTTTACAATTACATAAAAATGCAATATTTGTAGTTGAAGAAGCAGCTTGTGGTGAATTTAAAGTAAATACTTATAGATATTTTAAAGATATCGAAAAAGACAATTTAGATCCTAATACTCTGTTTTAATAGGAAAAAATAAATACTTTCTTTTGCCTTTTTTTATTTTTATAGAAAGAGGCAAAATTTTTGTACTTGAATTAAATTTTTATTATTGGTATTAATAATAAAAACATTTATTAAAGGAAAATAGTATGAATATTGTCTGTCTTGATCTAGAAGGTGTATTAGTTCCAGAAATCTGGATTGCATTTAGTAAAGAAACTGGAATTGAAAAGTTAAAATTAACTACAAGAGATGAACCAGATTATGATAAATTGATGAAATATAGATTAGATATTTTAAAAGAACATAATCTAAAATTACAAGATATACAAAATACTATATCGAAAATAAAAGTACTTGATGGTGCAAAAGAATTTTTAGATGAACTTAGAAGCTTGACTCAAGTAGTAATTCTAAGTGATACTTTTAGTGAGTTTGCATCTCCATTGATGAAACAATTAGGTTATCCAACTCTATTATGTAATGATTTAGTTGTTGATAATGATGGTATGATTGTTGATTATAGATTAAGAGCTAAAGATGGTAAGCGAAAAGCAATTGAAGCTTTTAAAAATCTTAACTTTAAGACTTTTGCTGCTGGAGATTCTTATAATGATTTAACAATGATACATAAAGCAGATGGTGGTTGTTTATTTAGAGCTCCAGAATCAATTTTGGAACAAGAAAAAGACTTAAGATTAACAACTACTTATGATGATTTCTTAGATGAAATAAAGAAATTCATCAGTAAAAATTAATTTGTATGAAAAAAATTGAAAAAAAGATATTAGTTTCTCTCTTCTTTTTAATCATTTCTATCGTAATCGGTTTTACTTTATTAGCAATCGTTTACGATGGTAATGTTTATCTTGAAGCGCTTGTAGCTGTTATCGTTATTTTCATGCTTATAGTTTTATCTGTTTTATTTAAAAATTTCTTTGAGAATTTTAGGGACAAATAAATTAGGCTACTAATGGTAATTTACTTGTTATTTTAATGCCTTTTTACAGATTTCTTAATTTTTGTATAGTAAAAATATGCTTTATTATTACACTAATTGTGTTTTTTTACACAAATCATATTGACTAGAATCGCGTTTTTAATCATTTTAGCTATAAATAAGTTATACGTTGTGACAGAACGAAGTAGGAGTATGTTATGACACGCGAATTCATAGACGAAATGAAGGAAGCGCTAAAAGCTGAGAAATCTGCACTTTTAGAGAAATTAGTTAAACAAGATTCTGACTTTAAGGATTTGGTTAATTCTAAAACAATCAATGATAGCATTGATTCTGTAACCGAGGAGCTTGCTTTTAGAAAAATTCAACTGACAGCAACTCGTGACTTTAATAAGTTACAAGCAATTAATAATGCGCTATCTCGAATTCACAATAAACAATATGGTTATTGCATTTTATGTGGGAAAGAAATTCCTGAAAATCGTTTAAGAGCAATTCCGTATGCAGTAGTTTGTGTAGACTGCAAAAACGCTGAAGAAAAAAAGACATATAGAAGAAAATAAAAGTAATAATAAAGGTTCACTTTGATGTGAACCTTTATTTGTTTTTTTAGAAATATGGATTATTTTTTTCTTGTTTTATTGATGTTCTAGGACCATGTCCAGGAAGAACTATAACTTCATCATCTAATTCCATTAGCTTTTCTAAGCTTTTTTGAATTGCTTGGTAATCACCACCAAAGAGATCGCATCTACCTATGCTATTTGCAAATAAAGTGTCTCCTGAAAACAAAATATTATTTTCAGCGCTGTAATAGCAAACTCCACCAGGTGTGTGCCCTGGGGTTGCGATAACTTTCAATTTACAATCATCAAGGAATTCATCACCATTTAAAACGTAATCAGCTTTTGGTAAAGAATTAATTTCATTTTTAAATCTTTGCAGGAAAGTTAAATCAAAACAATGCTTATTAATAAAATCTTTACCTTCTTTTCCTAGATAATTTAAATCTTTTTCACCAATGAAAATTTCTAATGATGGATAAGTTTCAATTAGTTTTGGTAAGCCCATAATATGATCCCAGTGGCCATGAGTTAAAAGTATAGACACAGGAGTAACATTTCGTTTCTCAATAATATTAATTATTTGATCCGCGTCTGCACCTGGATCTATTATCCAAGCACTTTTAGTTTCTTCATTTCCATAAATGTAACAATTTGTTTGGTAGGGACCTACGATTAAGCTATCAATAAACATAAAAATATCCTATAAATTATTTCTTTTTGGAATAAGTAACTGTTGCAGTGCGGCCTTTAATATCTAAGCCGTTTAAAGTTTCAATTGCTTTTTCACAGTTTTCTTCATTCATTGTGATAAAAGAGTACTTATCATGTACCTTAATGCTATAAATATCACTTCTAGTAATATTTAATTTTTCTTGTAGTAAAAGAGAAAGTTCTTTTGTATATAACTTTTTCATTTTACCAATGTTTAAATAAAGAGTCTTTGAACCTTCAGGTAGTTCTTTAGCTGGTTTAGCTTTTTTAGGACCTGGGGTTGCAGGTGTATTAGGTGCAGTAGAATTATCTAAATTACCTTTTCTTGCTGGCTTTTTATTTTTTAGGCTTCTTTGATTTTGAGGTGTTCCCTTTTTATCATTTTTATTAAGTTCTCTTAATAAGTAAGCCATAAAATATCCACGTAGTCTCCATGGAACATTTTTTTTGATGAGTTTTCTTAGGGATTCTAATTCTTCAGGATTTGGATCTGTTTCAGTTTTTCCTGCAAGTAATTTAATTTTCCCGATAAGTACATCCTGTTCGTTAGGGGTGCTCTTGTTTCTATTATCCATGAGCATTTCTCCTTAAAGCTGTTTGCTACACTCACTGAGTTTTAGTGTAGAGCCTTTTTGTTAATTATAATATATAATATAACTAAAAAATTAAACTAAGGCTAGGAAAAGGCACCTACCTTAGTGCCAAGGATACCTTTCGGTCACACTCGGGCAATCGGTAAACTTAAAAAGTCCTGCAATACCGATTTCTTTTGAGCATATAAAAGAATTAATAGCTTTGTCAAGGAAACATTTATTTGGTATATTATTGTTATGGCATATAGTTGTATAGAACAGATAGAATTAAAAGAAAAAGAAATAATTAAAGTAAAAAAAATCCTAGCTAAAAAATATGAGAGCTTAGGAAAGAATGTTGCTTTCTTTGTAAAAGATAAATCTTTCAATTATTGCCAAAACGAATTATCAAATTATGAGATTTCAAAAAGTAAATATGAACAATTATTAAATAAGAAACAGCAATTAAAATCAAAAGTAGCATTAATTGCTGATTGTGAGAGTGATATTTTTTCTTTAAATGAAGTTCTACTGGAAAAAAAAGATGAAGAAAAGAAAGAATTATCTAAATTTGGTGCTGTAGTTTATGAAGCATATTGTAATGGAAAGTTTAATAAAGAGATTAGTGCGAATCTAGAAGATATATTTGATAACGTTAATTTAAAGATGCAAAAATATTCTAGATTTAGAGATAAGTCTAATCTTATTTTATTTATTGCTCATTACGAAAGATTAATTAAAAAACTTCAAACATCTCTTCCAAAATTATTTATAAAGGCAGCTTTATATATTTATGAAAATAATTTAGAAGAAAATTTAGATTTGAAAAATAAAGAAAAATATTTTGATAGTTTAAAAGAAATTATTATAAATGTAAAAAATTTAGAAACTAGAATAAAAGAATGTGAAGATAAAATTGCTGAAATAAGGAAAGAAGATTCAGAACCGCCTAGTAGAAAAATTGAAGAAATGAAAGCTGAATTTGAAAGTGCAAAAGATGATTCAATTAATTCTGCAAGACTTTTAGGTATAGAATTGTATCAAAAATTACCTGATGAAATAACTTCTGATGAAATTGGTAAAAAATCAATTTCTTTAATAGATGATATAACTTTAGAGCTTGCTAAAATTGATAGTTTAGAACAAGATATACAAAAACTAAATAATGAAATCTTTATTTCAGAATTATCAGCTCAAATTGCACATGAGAGAACAAAAATTGATCAGTTAGAACAAGAAATAAAAAATTGTAATACTCAAATTGCGAAAATTGAAGCTATAATAAATAAAAAAAGAGACACAATAATAGAGTTGAAGAAATTTGGTACTTATGAAGAGTCAACTTTAAATTTAAAACCTTTGGATGATAAAAATGGAAACACCTAAAGAAACTACTAATAAAAAAAATACAACTAACAAGGTGGATCAATCCACTAAAGATGCTTCCATAAAAAAGAAAGCTAAGAGTGAAATTCAAAAAAAAGCTCAAACAAAAAAAACTAATGAACCATCAAAGACAAAACAAGATAATAAGAGCAAATCTTCTTCTTACATTGAAGTACCATCGAGGAAAGATGTAAAGGGAATTCCTCGTGCAAAATTGGAAGTCTTTAACAAAAAAGATAGTTTTAGTGTCCCTAGCAAAGATAACAATAAAAGGGTGGGAAATCATGAATATTGGCAACAAGGGGAGCTGGATTTAACTAATAAATCTGAAGAAAAAGATAGTAAAAAAGTAGAACCTAAGAATAAAACTAAAGCTCAAGATTTAAAAAGTGATGACAAGAAAAGTATAAAGCCTTCCCCAAAGACAGCATCAAAGACTACACCAAAGACTACATCAAAGACTACATCAAAGACTGCATCAAAGACTGCATCAAAGACTGCATCAAAGACTGCATCAAAGACTGCATCAAAGACTGCATCAAAGACTGCATCAAAGACTGCATCAAAGACTGCATCAAAGACTGAATCAAAGACTGCATCAAAGACTACACCAAAGACTACACCAAAAGCGGCACCAAAAACTGCACCAAAAACTGCTTCAAAAAAAACACAAAAAACAGCACCAAAAGCTGTAAAAAAATCTAAAACTAAAAGTACTTCGAATAAAATTAAGAAACCAATACAAAGAAAAAAAAGTAATAAAAAAAATAGTTTAAATATTAATAAAGATTTAGTTATTATTTTAAGCATAATAATTTTAGCAATTTTAAGTTATTTTTTAATTGTAAAAGAAGATGTTTTTTCAATATTTGACAAAGAAGTACAAAATATAAATACAGAAACCAATACAATAGTTGAGCCTAAACAAGTAGATGATGATTTTGATTCAGATTTTGTTTATGTTGGAGATTCTTTAAAAGATTTAGATACACTAAATTTCAAAGTAAAAGAAACAGAGAATGATACTCTTAATCAAGTTGATTCGATCATAAATATTGAAGATGAAAAATTAAGTGGTGATTATATTAAACTACAAATAGATAAAGGGTTAAGTGCAACAGCAATCGCTACAGTCTTAGAAGAAAATGGTGTATGTACAAAAGAAGATTTCT
This sequence comes from Pleomorphochaeta caudata, assembly GCF_055395745.1. Lineage (NCBI taxonomy): Bacteria > Pseudomonadati > Spirochaetota > Spirochaetia > Spirochaetales > Sphaerochaetaceae > Pleomorphochaeta > Pleomorphochaeta caudata. Next base: position 2,962,449 of record NZ_AP042458.1, on the reverse strand, counting down.
TAAAGTATGTAGTAGAAAATAATTTAGAAACTAAGTTAAGAAGTGGCTTATATATTATTAAGAAAAATAGTAGTATTAGTGAAATTGTAACTTCTATAGTTGATTCAGATTCAACAATAGTAAAAATTTATCCAGCTAGTACAATTGATCAAGTAGATAAATTATTAACAAGTAGAAAATTAATTAGTAAAGGTGATTTTGTAGAAGCTTGTACACAATTAGCTCAAGAAAAAGGGTTGAATTTTGTAGAGGGTTGGTTTAGCCCAGCTACATATAAAATTACAAATGATTTTGATGTAAATATGTTTGCAAATATTATGTTGGAAAATACTTTCAAAATTTTGTCGCCATATATTAAAGATATTGCTAAAAGCGGTTATAGTATTGATGAGATAATTATTATAGCTTCATTAATACAAGGAGAGACTCAAGATGTAGAGCAAATGCCAATAATATCGAGTGTTATACATAATCGTCTTGAAGAGGATATGCCTTTAGGCATTGATGCAACAACCCGATATGAAATAGGAAATTGGAGTGATGAATTAACTCAAGAAATCTTAGATAAGATTACTCCATATAATACGAGAAGAAAGAAAGGCCTTCCTCCAGGAGGAATTTGTTTAAGTAGTAAAGATGCATTAATTAGTGCAATATATCCAAAAGATACTGATTTCCTATATTATATACATGATAAAAATGGAAATTTAATTACTGCTTATACATATAAAGAACATTTAGAAAATATTGAAAAGAGAGATAATAAATAACATGAATTATAAATACAGAACATATAATTTACATACGCATTCAGTTTATTGTGGACATGGAGTAGGTGAATTAAGTGATTATGTAAGAGAGGCAAAAGCTAATAATATAAAATTATTAGGTTTCAGTGAGCATTGTCCCGTCAAAGAAAATAGATGGGCTAACAGTCGAATGAGTTATGATACTATCAACACATATTTAGATGATGTTGAAAATTTAAAGAAACAAGAATTAATAAATGAAGATCTCTTAGAAGAAAAGAATAAGCAAGTTGAAATTGACAACTTGTTTTTATTAAATAAAGAAGAAAAACAAAATAATAATAAATCTATAAAAATATTGACGGCTTTCGAGTGTGATTACTTTAAAGAATATCATCAATATATAGATGAACTTAGAGAAAGATGTGATTACTTATTATTTGGTGTTCACTATTTAAATCTACCTGGAGAAAAAGATGTTCAAGTTCACTACTATCAATTAAATGATAAAGCTTTGAATGTATATACTGATCAATATATTAAATCTTTGGAAACCGGATTCTTCTCTTTTGCTGCACATCCTGATTTATTCCTTTCTCAATATTTTAAATGGGATAATCAAGCAAAAACCATCAGTAAAGAAATAATTGAAGCAGCAATATATTATAATGTTCCTCTAGAAGTAAATGGTGGTGGAATATTAAAAGATAAAATTAAAGGTTTTAATGGTGAAATGAGATATCTATATCCAGTTAAAGAATTCTGGGAATTAGCAAAAAGCTATGATAAATTAAAAATAGTTTCAAATGCTGATGCTCATGCTCCAGAAAATATTATTAAATCTATTAATAAATGTGACCAATTTGCTAAAGATTTAAATATGGAATATAGAAGTGCAAATATAGATAATATTAATAAAACAAAGAAAGTAGAATTTGTTTAATTAGATTAGAAATTTGGATTTGAATAGAATTCCATAATTTCATTTGTTTTAGGATGCTTGAATTTGATATAGGATGCGTGTAATGCCATCCTATTTTCATTTTCTTTTCTTATTCCATATAATCTATCGCCAACAATTGGGAATAATTTTTCTTTTGAATGAACTCTTAATTGATGAGTTCTTCCAGTTTTTGGAGTGAATTGGATTCTTGAAAAAATTTCGTTTGTAGTTTTATTTTTTTCTACATTGAGTCTTTTATAATATGTAATAGCTTTTTTCCCATTTTCAAAATCAACAATTTGATAAGGTCTATTATCTACATCTAATCTTATTGGTAAATCAATAACGCCTTCGTTTGTTTCAATAATGCCCCTAACTAAAGCAATATATTGTTTTTCAACTTCTCGATTTTGAAATTGAATTGATAAGTTTCTATGAGATTCTTTATTAAATGCAAGTACTAACAAACCTGATGTATCCATATCAAGTCTATGTGTACTACTTTGTTCTATAGCTGTTGGGAATAGGTGTTTAACTCTTGTTGTAATGCAATCTTTTAATTCCTCGCTTTTCCCAGGAATTGTTGTAATACCTGCTTGTTTATTAATAACACAGATATCTTGATCAACATAGATTATATCAAGTTTTAATATATGAGGTAAAATTATAGAACATTTTTCTTCACAAGGTGGATAATAATTTAAGTGTGATTTTTTTTGAGTATCTTTTCCAAAATATCTTTCAATTAGACTTATAGGTAAAAGTGAATTTTTAAAAGCATAACTTAATAGTTTTGGAGCACAGCAATCTCCTGTTCCTGTTGGTACATATTGCTCTTTTTTTATATCTTTTAAATAAATTATCTCATTGTCACAATTATAAAAACAATAAAGGTTTTGAATCTCTTCAAGAGCAATATTGCTTAAGTTTTTTCTTTCTGTTAAAAGATTTTTATTTTCATCATATTCAATTTTATTTGTTAATTCTTTAATTTTATTATCATATTTTTCTACGACTTTATTAAATTCATTTATATCAAAAACTGGTGGGACAAAGCCCTCAATTATATAAGAAGAATTAATTGCTGATGAAAAAGCTTTAAGAATTACTTCTTCATTATTTTTATTTAAGCATACTAAAACGCCGAACATAGCTCCTTTTTCATTTAAAAGACTATCACAGCTGATATTTGGTGCAATCTGGTTTGTTTTAATAAAAGTTTCAAACATTTGATCTAAATATTTTTTAGCTAATGTTGGATCATAAATTCTTCTTTCAATCATGAATTTTACTTTACTGAAAAAATAGATTTTATTCAAATCTTTTATTTAGCTATACATATTTTTAGTAAATTATTTCTATTTTGCATTAGTTAATATCACTTTGCATTTCATAATAACTGCGAAGTTCAAGCATTTGATTAAAAAATAAGATATAAGCGCAAAAAAAGTTGTTAACAACAAAATTTATTAAAGAGGTACTGGATGGCTAAAACAAAAAAAGTAAGCAATGAAGTTGAGCAAGAAAAAATAAAAAAATTAACTAAGCAACAAGTTATATGTTTAGTTATAGTTTTTATCTCTTGTCTGCTTATAGTTTATGTGGCATTTCTCGGAATGAGTAGTAGACCAGTAGAAGAAATAACTAAAGAGGAAGCCTTAAATGTTGCAAGTGATATTTATGGAACTTCCTGGATTCTCGATGATAAAGGAGAATATTCTCCTCTTGCTATAAGAAATAGAAGTTATAAAAAATTAATGTTTTTAAGTGATATAGATCAAGATGAACTAATGATTCCATTTTATTTATATCTTGATGAAAATGAAAATATTATTGGTAGAGAATTAGCTTTTGTTTTTTATGAAAAAGAAACAAGTCTTTTAAAAGCAGAATTACCTGATGGTGAAATCTATAATTTTGTTTATTCAAAATCTAGAGATGGAAAGATAGAAAGTCTTGTATTTATTAAAGAGGGAAATAAGAGAACTTATTACATAAATGAATCTTTAGTTAAAAATTTAAATCAATAAAGGAGTTGTTTTATGAGAGATAATAATTCTTATAACAAAAAAAATTATTTAAAAAACGTTGTAATAAGTGTTTTGTTATTAACATTTTTAATTGCTACTAGTTCATTTCTATTAGAGAGTTGTGATGGCTCATTTCTAGATGATGAAGATTTTAATCAAATGCTAGATGATTTAAATAAGGATCAAGAAGGGGATAGCGAATATTTTTCATATGATATATTAGATGGACTTGTTAATGATAGTCTTTCTTGGACTATAGAGAATGAGGAAGTTTATGATGTTCCAACTAGTATTAATGTTTTAGAGTTTACAGAAGATAGAATGTTTGGTTGGGCAAATTTAGGAGGTTTTTCAACTAATGTAAAAAATGGATTTTATTACTTTGAAGTAGCAGATAATATAATTACAATTATGAGTGATTATGAGACATTTATAGCTACTATAGATTTTGATAAATGTTGGGAAACTGATGATAAAACTTATTCTGAAATTTTAATTAATAATTTTCCTTATAAATGTTTTTTCTAAGAGTTAAATTAAAAAATATACCCATATATATAAAGACTTTGTTTTGTATATATGGGTTTTATTGTTTGTAATTAATTATTAAAGTTTTTTCTTATATTCATATTTTCATTATCAATTGCAAATTGTAATTTTCTAAGTAGTCTTGCTATTTCATCAATTTCGCTACTTTTAAAATCATTTGAGATTCTTTTTGCAATGTTATTTAAAGCTTTGTTTATTTCACCAGCTTTGTTATCACCTTTTATGGTTAGTTTGATTCTAGTTTTCCGTTTATCTTTGATATCTTCAACAAATCTTACATAGTTTTCTTTTTCCAATAATAAACAGATTTTTTTTATGTTTTGGTGACTAGTAGAAAGATATCTAGATAATTCTCTTATACTTGGTGGATTAGGTAATTGAAAAAGATATAATAATACTTCAGCTTGTCTTTTAGTTAAGCCATCTTTTGTTTCTTCATTATTATTAATTACTTGTTCCAATTCTTTTAATAATGAAGAAATCTGCTTTATAGTAAATAAAGAGTTTTCTAAAATTTCTATATCTTCGTTATTGCTCATAAAATATTATTCATCAAAATCAAAAGAATCAGGGAAAATAAAATCATTATAATCAGTAGAATTTTTAGAGTTTTTAGCTTGAATACTTTCAAAATCATCCTTACTTAATTTTTTGTTTTTATTTTGTCTTTTTCTAGTTTGTTTTTCCAAAGTTTTTTCATTATTATATTGCTTTTGAATTCTTTTCCCACTTCCTAATAAAATAGCAATAGGTCTTAGACTTTCAATATTAACACAAAGAATTTGAATAACACTGGTTAATGGGACAGCTAAGAACATACCAGGAATACCCCAAATAAATCCCCAAAGAGATAAAGATACTAATAGTACAAAAGGAGATAGTCCTAATTGAATACCTTGTAATCTAGGATCAATAATATTACCTAAAACTGTCTGGATTGAAATTGTTAATACTGCTACATATATTATGCTAATCCAATCTGGAGAGAATTGAATTAATGCCATAGTTATGGTGAGAAGGGTAACAATTAAAGAACCAATGCTTGGTATAAAGTTTAATACAAAAGCTAATAATCCCCATAATATTGCAAAGTCTAGTTTTGTAACGGTTGCTGTTAAGTAGAATAAAACACCAGTAATTAAGCTTATTGAAAATTTAATAAATAAGTATCTAGAAATTTGGTGTGTAGTTCTTTGAGTAATTGATACAATTATTTTACTCTTTTTACCATTGAAAGCTTCAATGATTTTTGGAGTAAATGTATGTCTTTCTAGTAATAAGAAGAATAAGAAGATAAAAACCAAAAGTATGTTTTTTAATACAGTTGCAAAGTGAGAAGAAATGTTTGTTAAACTTGTAAGTGCTACATTAATCCAGTTAATATTCATTTTTGAGAGGAAAGTCTCTCCAGGTGAGAAATCTAAAAATCCACCGATTTTATCTGTAATTAATAAATCTAATTCATTTAACCTGTTTCCATAGGCCGGTATTCCAATTATAAGTCGCTGAACAACCATGAATACTAAAACACCCACAACTAATAAGAATGCTATGAAAATCAATATTGCTATAATATTACTTAACCAATAAGGGAAATGTAATTTATCAAGCCTTTCAAGCAAAGGAAATAGTATTAACATAACAAAGCAAGCAAATACTATAGGAAGTAAAACACTACTTGCAGCTTTTAGACAGAACATTATTATAAAAATAATTACAATAAAGCTTAAGCTCTTAAGATATTTATTGTTTTCGAATAAATTAGCATATTCTTTTAGTTTGGACTCTTCTTTCATAATAACAAATATAAACTACGTCTTTAAAACCTTCAATATCTTAATTTATTAATTATACAAAGAAAAACACAACTTTGGGTTAACAAACAAATAATTAACATCTTAAAACATAAATATAGTGAGTATTGTAAGTATATAATTAAGTAAAAGACTAAATTATTAAATAAATTTTTAAATATGCCTAATCAAATAATTTAAAGATATCTATCTCATAAAAAGTGTAATACTATAGTAGTGAAGGTATGAAGTATGAATATAGAATTAGGTTTTTCTTAAATTATGTTAAGTAATTTATTTATTGAATTTTAAATCAAACAAAAAATAAAAAAAATTTTCAAGGCTCTTTTTTTTAAATTTTCACAAAGTTTTTTATGAAAAATTAATTTAAAAAGGATTTTTAAAAGTTAGATATTTTTTGTCTCTTTTGGCTATAAATAAAGATTTTATCCAATATCCAATATTTTTTATAAGGTAAAAAACTGTTAGTTTAGTACAGTTTTTTAGCCATAAATTCTTATTTTTGTTTCTATACTTCCAAATTTTTAATGTTGACAAACAAAACATATAATATAAAATATATTTTATCCAATATATTCTAAGGAGGTTAGCATGAAAAGAATATGGACATTAGCTATAGTTTTAGCTTTATGTGTTTTGCCAATTATGGCAAATGGTCAAGAGGAAACAACAACTCAAGAACAAGAGGGAGCAAGTGAATTTGTAATTGCACAAGATGCTCAATTACCAATTAGTGGTATCGGTAAAACCGTTAGTACTAATTTAAAAGCAAAAGGAGATTATACTCTAGCTTGTATTGTTAAGAACTCTACAAATCCTTATATGGTTAGTCAATTAGAAGGTTTCGCAAAAGCTGGTGAAGATATGGGCTTTGAAGCAATAACAATGGCACCATCTCAACAAGACAGTGTTGAAGAACAAGTAAGAATTGTTGAAGACATGTTACAAAAAGGTGTTGATGGCATTGTAATTCACTGTGCTGATTCAAATGGTATTATGCCAGCAATTAGAAAAGCAAAGGCTGCAGGGGTTGAAGTTGTAACAATTGGTACTCCAGCTGCTGAACCTACTTTCTTAAGAACAGGTGTAAACTATGAAGAAACCGGTTATGTAATTGCTAAAGAAGTTGCTCAAAAAGTAAATGGAAAAGGTAAAGTAATAATTCTTGAAGGTCCTGCAGGAGCACAAAATGCAAGAGAAAGACTTAATGGTATTAAAAGAGGATTAAGTGAATATCCAGATATGGAAATAGTAGCATCACAAACAGCTAATTTCAAAAGAACTGAAGGTATGAGTGTTACTGAAAACTTAATTCAAAAATATCAAGATGTAGATGCAATTATTGCTGCTAATGATGAATCTGCATTAGGTGCTATTCAAGCTCTAAAAGCTGCTGGTATTACTGATGTTGCTGTTGCAGGATTTGATGGTTCTGTTGATGCAGCTGATTCAATTGGTAAATCAGAAATGTTGGCATCTTATAATACTGACCCATATGGTTCAGGATATTTAGCTGCTGCATATTTAGTTGAATATTTGAATGATGGCACAACACCACCTACAAATTTCGTTCCTTTCCCATCAGAAAAAGATAAACCTGTAATTGATGCTGCTACAATTGACGATTATGTCAATACAACAGCTTGGTGGAAATAAATTATTTAAATAGTTATTGGCGATTAATTTCGCCAATAGCCTAAATTAGGGCATAATTTTGGAGGTTTTATTTGAATAATGACATTTTACTAAAAGGAGAGAAATTAACTAAAATCTTTCCTGGTGTAGTAGCAAATGATGAAATTGATTTTGATTTAAAAAAGGGTGAGGTCCATATCTTAGTTGGAGAAAATGGTGCCGGTAAATCAACTCTTTCAAAAATGATTTTAGGCGTATATACACCGAACAAAGGTAAACTTTTTTTAAATGGAGAAGAAGTAAGTTTTAAAAATCCTCAAGAAGCTTTATCAAAAGGTATAGTTGGAGTTTATCAAGAATTTACTTTAATACCACATTTAAATGTTTATGAAAACATATTTTTAAATAGAGAAAAAGTTAATCGTCTTGGACTAGTTAATAAAAAGCAATTAATAAAGGATGCTAAAGAAATATTAGCTAGTTTAAATAGTGAAGATATAGATGTAAATGAAATTGTATGTAACTTAACAGTAGCAAAGAGACAAATTGTTGAAATTGCTAAAGCTCTTTCATATCAACCTAAAATAATTGTATTCGATGAACCAACCTCTGCTTTATCAGAGAATGAAGTTGAATCTCTTTTTGTTCAAATTAATAAATTGAAAAAAAGAGGTATTGGTATAATTTATATCTCCCATAGAATGGATGAATTTCCACTTATCGGAGATCGAATTACAGTTATGAGAGATGGTAGAAAAATCGATACTTTTAATATTGAAGATCATAGCCAAGAAGAAGTTGTAAATATGATGGTTGGTAGAGATATCTCTCAAGTATTTCCTAAAAATAAATGCAAAAGAGGCGCTCAAAGATTAAGTGTTGAACACTTAAAAGATACAACTGGTTTTGTTAAAGATGTATCTTTTAATTTACATTCTGGTGAGATTGTTGGTCTTTCTGGACTTGTTGGATCAGGTAGAACAGAAAGCGTTGAGATGATATTCGGTATTAGGAAAATTGAAAGTGGCGATATTTTTGTTGATGGAGAAAAAGTAGTACCTAAAAATCCACGTCATATGATTAATAAAGGTATAAGTCTTATCCCTGAGGATAGAAAAAAACAAGGCTTAGCACTTAAGGACAAAATTAAGTGGAATATTGGACAAGTTGTCTTACATGAGAAATTCCCAACTAATGTAATTATTGAACCAAAAGTTGATTCATTAGCTTGTGAATATGTAGAAAAATTAAGAATTGCTTGTATTGATGTTAATAGCGTTTGTCAAAAGCTATCCGGTGGTAATCAACAAAAAGTTGTTTTAGCAAAATGGTTAGTCTGTAATAGTAACATAATCATTTTCGATGAACCAACAAGAGGTATTGATGTTGGTGCAAAATTAGAAATTTATCAAATTATGTGTGATTTAGCTAATCAAGGAAAAGCTGTTTTATGCATAAGTTCTGAATTATCTGAGATCCTAGGTATGTGTAATAGAGTATATGTATTTAATGAAGGTGAAGTTATTGGAGAAATTGATAAAAATGAAAAGAACTTTAGTGCAGAAGGCATTGGAGAGATGATGCTTTTATCAAAGGAGAAACAATCATGATGAAAAATGACGTGTTTCGTAAACTTTCAGTAGTTCCACCAGTTGGTTGGATGTTGATTGTAATAATTTTTACATTCAGTATTTTCTCACAAGATTATTTATCCTTTGGAAATTTAATAAATGTATTGATACAAGCTTCTCCATTAATGATTCTAGCTTTGGGACAAACATTAGTAATTTTAGCTGAAGGTATTGATATGTCTTTGGGCTCTCAAGTTAGTTTCTGTACTGTATTATTTGTTTGGTTAATTAAAGCAGGTGTTCCAGTATTCTTTGCAATAATTATTGTATTGATTGTTCTAACTGTGGTTGGATCAATAAATGGATTTTTTGTTGGATATTGTAATATCCCACCATTTATAGTAACCATCGCTATGTTAAATATACTACATAGTATTGCTTTAATGATAACATCCGGTGCTTCAATTTATTACTACCATCCAATATTTGAGAAGTTAAGTTCTGGTTCTTTCTTGTTTATTCCAAACCCAATAATTTTGGTAATTATAGTCTTTGCCTTATCTTGGACTTTATTGCATAAAACAAGATTTGGAATTCGAGTTAGAGGTCTTGGTGGAAATAAAGAAGCTTTAGCTTTTGCAGGGGTTAGTCCAAATTTAGCAATGTTAAAAGTATATGCATTTGCAGGTTTCTTAGCAGGTGTTTGTGGAATTTTAACCACAGCTAGAGTTGAATCTGGACAACCAATTGTTGCAACTGGTTGGGAATTTGATGCAGTTGCTGCAACTCTATTAGGTGGAACCTCATTATATGGCGGTAAAGGTGATGTAACAGGAACAATCTTTGGAGTACTTCTAATTAAGATTTTACAAAATGGGTTAAACGTTGTTGGTGTTAATACCTTATTCCATAGTGCAATCATTGGTGTTGTTGTTCTAATAGCAATTGTAATTGATGCATTAATAGAAAGAGAAAATAACCGTTATCAGGAGGTTAGATAATGCTAAAATTGAAAGAGATTAAAGCGTGGAGACCTTTTTATAGTACTGTTGGATTGCTAGTCTTCACTTTTATTGCTGCAATATTTATTCCTGAATTTAGAACACCTACTAATTTTGTAACAATTCTTAGACAATCTTGTGTTTTATTAGTTTTAGCTACAGGATTAACAGCAGTTCTACTTACTGGTGGTATTGACCTTTCTGTACCAAAGACCGCTGGTTTAATTGGTTGTATTTGTGCTCGTTTTTTAAAGATGGGTGTGCCAACTTGGTCGGTTATATTAATTGCTATTGCAATGGGTGTAATCATTGGTTTATCCAGTGGCTTATTAGTAAGTATTGTTCGTCTTCCAAGTTTTGTAGCAACCTATGCACTTAACTGGGTAGTAAGTGGCTTAGCTATGATAGTTATGTCTGGGGCGGTTATTTATGATCTTCCTTCTAACTTTACAGTATTAGGTACCGGATATATTGGTCCTATTCCAGTAATAGTAATAGTTACTTTAATTATAGTACTTCTGGTCTGGTTTATATTGCAGAAAACTACTATAGGGCGAGATATCTTTATGTATGGTAATGGTCCTACTGCAGCAAAATATGCAGGAGTTTCCCTTCCAAAAACAATAATTTCAGCTTTTATTTTATCAAGTGTATGTGCAGGTTTAGCTGGTGTATTAATGACAGCAAGACTTAATGCCGCAGATGCAGCAATGGGAGACGCTTATGTCTTAGAACCAATTGCAGCAATTGTTATTGGTGGTACTTCAATGCTTGGTGGTGAAGGTGGTGTTACAGGAACAATTATTGGTGCAATTTTATTAACAATTATTGTAAATGTAATGAACTTATTAGGTATTACATCTTTTGCCCAACCATTGGTTGTTGGAATTGTAATATTAACAATCGTATTTTTTGATTCATTTTTAAAAGTTAAAAAGAATTAATTATAACAGCATGATATTTCGCTAAAAACTTATTAGTGAATAAAAATAAAATATATAATTTTAAGGAGAATAAAATGTCTAATTTTACAATAAGACCATTAAACACAGGTTATGTTCCAACATATCCACTACAGTATCACTACCATCATTCGGCTGCGCCTTTTTTAAAGAACATCCCTAATGAAAAAGTACCTCTACCAGTATTAACATATTTAATTGAAGGTGGAGATAAATTGGTATTAGTTGATACAGGTATGTGTGAAACAGAACGTGCTAATAAATATCATCACGGAGGTTCTTGGCAAGAAGAAGGCCAAGATATTGAAAGCCTATTAAATAAGAATGGTTATAAATGTGAAGATGTAGATATTGTTATTTTTACACATTTACATTGGGACCACTCAGCTTCAGCAAATAAATTTAAAAATGCTAGATTAATTGCTCATAAAAGAGAAATTGATTTCATGAATGATCCAATCCCACTATATTATAAATCATATGAAAATGATGTGCTTGGAATTACTAGCCCTTGTAAGGGTTTAACTTTTGAAGCTGTAGAAGGGGAAACTGAAATTATTCCAGGTATTAGAGTATTTGAAAGCTTTGGTCACTCTCCAGGACACATTTCAGCAGAAATTGATTGTAAAGATGGTAAAAGCTATATCTGTGCTGGGGACTCAATTTTCGTTTTAGGTAACTTAAATCCAATCCCAGAAATGCACTATGATATCACTCCTCCAGGTCGTTTCTATAACATTGTTGAATCTTGGAAGAGTATTGCAAATCAAAAAGCAAGAATCCAAGGTGATTATGATAGACTCCTTCTTTGCCATGATGCTGCAATGATGGACAGAATTGCAAAAACTCCAGTAATTGGTGAATAAATATTTAAATAATTCTAGGGATTAATTCCCTAGAATTACTTGGAGGATTAAATGAAAAATGTAGCTATTGTTGCTAGTTGTGATACTAAATTTAAAGAAGTGGAATTCATGAAAAATTCATTTATTTCTAAAAACATAAATCCAATAGTTATCGATATTTCAATAGGTCTTGAGAACAATTATAAAGCAGATATTACTCGAGAAGCTGTATTTAAAAGTATAAATAAAGATTGGCAAGATATAAAAAATCTATCAAAAGGGGATTTAATAACCCTTATGATGGCTGCAATAAAAATTAAGGTTTTAGAGCTTTATTCTAAAAACTTATTTGATGGCATAATATCAATGGGCGGAGTTCAAAATACATATATAGCTACAAGTGCTATGAGAGCACTTGATCTTGGAGTACCTAAAGTAATTACTACAACTATAGCTTGTGGTAAAAGATCTTTTGATCAAGTTGTTGGACAGTCCGATATTGTTGTTATTCCTTCAATTAGCGATTTTACAGGTTTAAATATTATTACTGAAATGTCTATGAGTCATGCAATTTCATGTATGCAGGGTATGCTTTTAGATAATGAGAGAGCTTTAAAAAAATCAAAGAAAAAAGTAGTTGGTGTAACACTAATGGGTATATCCAATACTGGTGCACAAGCTGCAATTAATGAATTAGAAAAAAATGGAATTGAAGCAATAGGGTTTCATGCCACAGGTGTTGGTGGCTATATAATGGATAACTTAGCTTCAACTGGAATTATAGATGGTATTTTAGATTTGAACTTACATGAAATTTCTTCCGAGCATTTTAAAGGTGGTTTTTCATATGGAGATGGACAGAGATTAATAGATCCAATTGAAAAAAATATACCAATAATATTAGCTCCTGCAGGACTGGATTTTATTGATTATAAAGTGGATGAATTTCCTTTTGCTTTGGAAGAAAGAAAATATGTAATGCATAATTCTATTTTAGCCCATATCAAAATTACTAAAAAAGAAGCTCTTGAAATTGGTACTTTATTAGGCAATAGAATATCAAATTCTAAAAAGATAATTGAAATGTTAGTACCTACAAATGGTTTTAGAGCAAACACCAGGCCTAACGAAAAGCTTTATGATCCTGAAATTGATAATCTCTTAATTGAAACAATAAAAGAAAAGAGTAAAGGTAAGATTAAAATTACTTATATCGAAGGTAATTTAAATGAAAAACAATGGGGACTAGAGGCTGCTAAAAAAATGATTAAATTATTAGGAGAACAAAATGTTTGATTTACCATATTGTAGATATGAAAACCTAGTTGGTGATTACTTTGTAGCAACCTATATAATTTCTGGTCTCGATTATTCTTCAGCAATGAAAAAAGTTGGCCAATTTGCAGTAGGTCAAAGTGTTGGAACTTGGGTTGTAGTTCCTTCAATAACTAATGAGATGATTGAAAAATATCAAGCTAGAGTGGTTGAAGTAGATGTAATAGCAAAAACCGATGAGGTTGAAGATTTTTCAGTTCTTTTAAAAGTTGCTTTTCCATCAGCTAACTTTGGTGGAAGTTTTACAATGATGCTTACTTCTATGGTTGGTAATGATGTTTCAACTGCCTTAAAAGTAAGATTGATTGATGTAGAAATGAAGGGTAACGCAGCTAAAGATTTCTTATCTCCCAATAAAGATATGAAGGATTTAAGATTATTAGCAAAAGTAGAAGAAGAAAGACCTTTGGTATTGAATATGATAAAACCTTGTTTAGGGTTCACACCTGAAGCTGGTGCTAAATTATTTAGAGAAGTAGCTTTAGGCGGGGTTGATTTAATCAAAGATGATGAGCTTTTAGGTAATACAGATTATAACTCAGTAGCAAAAAGAACCAAAGCTTATTTAAGTGCTGCAAAACAGGCTTATGAAGTTACAGGTAAAAATACTATATATTTACCAAATATTAGTGGTACTCCAAAGTCCCTATTAGATAATGCTAAAGCTGCAATTGATGCAGGAGCTAAAGCTTGTTTAGTTAATTATGTTTTAGGTGGTATAGATAGTGCTAAAGATTTGGTAGAAGAAGTTAAAGATAAATTGTTTATTATGGGGCATTATGCTGGAGTTGCTTGTTTTGATGGTGAAAAATCAGGAATCTCAGATAATGTAATGTTAGGAATTTTACCTAGATTAGCAGGCTTAAATGCAATAATGACTATGTATCCTAATTTTAATGATTCAAGTTCACTCTTTAATTTTATAAAAACAGTCCAAGCTCAAAGATTAGCTATACCAAATTTGAATCCTATTATAACCGCAGTAGGTGGAGGCATTACTCCAATAAATCAAGTTCAAGTACAAAACATGATTAGTAATGATTCAATTATTGGTATAGGCGGAGCAATTCAAGGACATCCTCTTGGAACAACAATTGGTGCTAAAACTGCCATGAATGCAGTTAAAGCAACATTTAATAAAATATCTCTTGAAGAAGCAGCAAAAGATGATGAAGGCTTAAAAACTGCTTTAAATTTATGGAAATAAGGAAGAAATAATATGAAAATTATAATTGGTTGTGATAATGCAGCAGTTGGTTTAAAAAATGAAATTATTAGTTTTTTAGAAACTAAGGATTGTGAAATTGTTAATGTTGGTTGTGATTCTAAAGAAGATCCAACCTATTATCCAGAAATTGCTAAAAGAGTATGTGAGAAGGTTCAAGAATCAAATTATGAAGCTCGTGGCATTTTAATTTGTGGAACCGGTCTTGGTATGAGTATGACAGCAAATAAGTTTAAAGGAATAAGAGCAGCATTATGTCATGATTGTTTTTCAGCAGAAAGGGCTGTTTTAAGTAATGATGCTAATGTTTTATGTTTAGGAGAGAGAGTAATAGGTTATGAATTAGCTAAAAAAATTGTAGATACCTGGTTACCTCTTAAGTTTAAAGATGGTCGTTCAACTGCAAAAGTTGCCCTAATGAATAAAATAGATAGTGATAATTTAAAGTAGGAATATATATGAAAAAATTGTATGTAGGCACTAATACAAAAATGACAAAAACCATTGAAGATACAATTAATTTTATATCTTCATTACAAACTATAACTGATGATTTAAAAGATAAAATAACTTTGTTTGTAATTCCTTCTTATACAACTCTTTATCCAGTTAGCCAAATTATTGATAAATCTAATATTTTATTAGGTGCTCAAAATATGTGCTGGGAAGAAAAAGGGCAATTTACTGGAGAAATTTCTCCATTAATGTTGAAAGAAGTTAATGTTGATATTGCAATGATAGGTCACAGTGAAAGACGTCATGTATTTTTAGAAGATGATAAGGTTGAGTCCTTGAAAGTTAAAGCTGCTATAGATCATGGTTTTACTCCTCTTTTATGTATTGGGGAAACCAAAGAAGAAAAAAATTATGGCATTGCTGATGAAGTATTAAGAAAGCAATTAAAAATAGGATTTTCTCAAATAGATAAAAAGAATTTTGATAAAATCATGGTTGCTTATGAACCAGTTTGGGCAATTGGAGTTTCAGGAGAACCTGCAAGCTGTGAGTATGCTCAAGCAAAACACAAAGTAATTAAAGAAACCTTAAAAGAATTATTTGGAGATTTAGCTAATGATATCCCAGTTCTTTATGGTGGTTCTGTAAATATTAATAATGCGAATGAAATCTTAGAACAAGAATCAGTTGATGGGTTATTTGTTGGAAGAAGTGCTTGGGATGCAGAGAATTTTAATAAATTAATTAGAAGTGCATTACCAATTTGGGAGGAAAAAGAAAACAATGGATAGTAATAAAATTTTAGAACAACTTAATCTTTCCTGTCATAGAGGTTATGATACTAAGTTGCAAACTGGGACAGGTGGAAATGTAAGTGCTAGAAAAGATGAAAATAGCATGTATGTTAAAGCAAGTGGAAGTTCTTTTGGAGATAGTGAAGTGTCTGGCTTTGTTGAAACTGATCTTTATGGTAATAAGATAGCTGGAGTTGGAAAACCCACCAGAGAAGCATTTTTGCATGGTTTAATATATAGATATTATCCAAAGGTTAATGCAGTTTTTCATTCTCATAGTCCGTACTCTATTGCATTATCTGCCACTTATAATATAATACCAAAAGTAACTTGGCACGCTAAATTAAAAATAAAAGGTGAGATTCCTGTAATTGATGTTCCTTCCGCTATGGTAAGGGAAGAAGATGAATCTACTATCACTGAAATTTTTTCTCAATACCCAGAACTAACTGGATTTGTTTTAAAAAATCATGGTATAGTAGTCTTGGGTGAAGATCCTTTGAAAGCTGAACATATGGCTGAGTTATTTGAAGAGACATCTCAAATTGTTCTTTTTCAAAATTTGTTGGAGAAAAAATATAATGGTTAGAAAACTTGTAGCCGATTTAGATGGTGATAATTTTGATAAACAAACTTTAGCAGATAAAGTTTTAGATAAATTAATGGATTGGATAATGGAAGGCAAAATTGTGATGGGTCAAAAATTGAACACAGATCAATTAGCACAACAATTATCTGTAAGTCGTATGCCTGTAAGAGATGCTATCAAAGAATTAGAAAAAAAAGGACTTATTGAAAATATCCCATATAAAGGTGCAAGTTTGGTAAATTTATCAAGCGATGATGTTTTTCAAATGTATTTACTTAGAAGTTTAATTGAACCAGAAATCTGTTGGTATGCTTGTAAAAATGCTAGCGATGAAGAAATTGAATATGTAGGTAAAGTTTTAGATGCATTTAATAAAGAACTTGAAGGTGATATAAGTGCAGTCCAAATTTTCCAATATAATAGACAATTCCATTTTAGCCTTTTTGATACCTCACATATGGATAAATTAATTGAAGTAGCAAATAGAATCTGGGATAATTTAGCTTTCTGTAAACTGATTTATGGTCAACGCTATGTTATGGACGATGCTATGAGACAAAGACAATCTATTGAACACGGACAATATTATAACTTGTTTAAAAATAGAAAAGCTGATGAACTCAAAGCTTTGGTTAAAAAGAATCTAGAAAACTTTGAAGAAATAATGCCAAAAATGGTAACAGATATAAAAGAGAAATAATATGAGTATTGATTATAGTTTAATTCGTGAAAACTTAAAGAAGAATAATATCGATAGTAGTTTTGTTCCATCAAAAGATTTAGTAGTTAAAGAAGTAGAAAAATTACTAAAAGAGGGCTCTAGTATCTTTATTGGTGGCTCAATGAGCTTAGTAGAAACAGGTGTAATTGATTATCTAGATGGTAATGAAAAATATGATTTCCATAATAGAAATAGAAAAGGTATAACAGCTGAAGAAAAAGATAGAATGAGCCGTGAAGCATTTTTTGGTGATTATTTTATTGCAAGTGTTAATGCCATTACTACTAGTGGAGAAATCTATGAGGTAGATAATATCGGAAATAGAGTCGCAGCAATTATGTTTGGTCCTAAAAAAGTTATACTTGTAGTTGGTAAAAACAAAATTGTTGATTCCTTAAGTCTAGCTGTTGAAAGAGTTAAAACTATAGCTGCACCAAAAAATAATGTTAGACTAGATAGAGATACTTTTTGCAAAAAACATGGCAAATGTTTCATGCCTGAATGTGACAGTGAGAATTTAATGGCTGTTGTAGCTGGTGCTTGCAAAAATACAATTTGTAGTGACGCAATTGTTCTTAATAGACAGTTAGTGCCCTCAAGAATACATATAATATTTGTTGATGAGAAATTAGGTTATTAGTTCAATTTTATAATTGAACTTTTTTTTATATTTTAAATTAATTTTCGTTAGTAAAATTTATTAAAACATAGGAGTTAACTATGGATGCTAAAAGCTTAAAGCAACAAGCTTTAAAAATCAGAGAAATGACAATAAGAGAAATTGGACATTTTGGCTCAGGACACATAGGTGGAAGTATGTCGATAGTAGAGTTATTAACATATTTGTACTATGAAGAATTAAGAATAGATCCAAAAGATCCAAAGAAAGAAGACAGAGATAGGTTTGTATGTTCCAAAGGACATGCAGGACCAGCAGTATATGCAACCTTAGCAAGTAAGGGATACTTTCCAGAAGAATGGTTATTAACATTGAACCAAGGTGGAACAAAACTACCAAGTCATTGTGATATGACAAAGACACCAGGAGTAGACTTTACAGGAGGATCTTTAGGACAAGGATTTTCAGCAGCAGTAGGAATAGCATTAGGACAAAAGATAAAGAAGATAGATGCAAGGACATATGTAGTAATAGGAGATGGAGAGAGCCAAGAAGGCCAAATATGGGAAGGAGCAGAAACAGCAGCCCAATGGAAACTTGGAAATCTAATAGCCTTTACAGACTTAAACAAATTGCAACTAGATGGATATACAGAAGATGTAGTAACTATGGATAACATAGATACAAGATGGTTAGGTTTTAACTGGCATGTACAAAGGATAAATGGACATGACTTTAGAGAAATAGCACAAGCCATAGAGAAAGCAAAGAAAGTAGTAGATAGACCATCAATGATAGTATTAGATACAATTAAATCATATGGCTTTATACCAGGAGAAAATACAACTGCAAACCATAGTATAGCATACGATGAAAGTGTAGCAGAGAAAGCAGTAGAAGAACTTCGAGAAAGAGAAGGAGTTAACTAATGAGAGATACAAGCGATATAAAGAATATGAGAGATGCTGTAATGGCAGCAATAAATGATTTAGCAAGCGAACATGAAGATGTAGTAATGCTAGATGCAGACTTAGCAAGTTGTATAGGCTCAAAAAGTTTCCAAGAGAAATATCCAGAAAGATTTTTCAACTGTGGAATAGCAGAAGCAAATATGATAGGAGTAGGGGCAGGATTATCATCAGTAGGATTAACCCCATTTGCACACACCTTTGGATGTTTTGCAAGTAGAAGGACCTTTGACCAATTCTTCATATCAGTAGGCTATGCACATCAAGTAATACACCTAATAGGATCAGACCCTGGAATAACAGCACAATTAAATGGTGGAACACATATGCCATTTGAAGATATAGCATTAATGAGACAAGTACCAGGGGTAGTAATAATAGACCCATCAGATGCACAAAGTATGTATGAATTAATAAGACAAGTGTATGAAAATGGAAAGACAAGCTATATAAGATCTGCAAGAAAAGGTGTAACTCATAGATACCCAGTAGGAACAAAGATAGAGTTAGGAAAGGGAATCGAGTTAAGCAAAGGAAAAGATGTAGCAATAATAGCAAGTGGACAGACAATGGTAGATGCAGCAAGTGGAGCATTAGATATTCTAAAAGAAAAAGGAATAGATGCAACATTAGTAGATTTACATACAATAAGACCATTAGACACAGACTTAATAGATGAAGTAGCAAAACGCTGTAAGAAGATATTAGTATGTGAGAATGGAAGATACAGTGGTGGAATAGGAGAAATGATTTCTTCTTATCTAGCAAAGACAAATCCAGTAAAGATGGACTTTGTAAATGTTGGAGAAAGATTTGGAGAAGTCGGAAAACTAGACTACCTAGCAAAGACCTTTGGTTTTACAGCTGAGAATATTGCACAAAAAGCTCAAGCCTTAATTAAATAGGTTTATTTCTATTATATTTATATTCCCAGAGTTATAATAATAATTCTGGGATTCTTTTTTTATAATAAAAGTAAAAAAAAATATAAAAAACTATTAAAAATTTTTAACTTCTGTTATTAATTAACTATGGATAAAAAAGATAATCTAAATAGAATACAAATTGTATTAGTAGATACTCAAGATGCTGCAAATATTGGTAGTGTTTGTAGAGCAATGAAAACAATGGGCATAAAAAAATTGGCAATAGTTTCAACTAGAGATTATGATGCTGCTAGAGTAAAAACATTAGCAATTCATGCTTATGATATTTATGAAAATGCAACCTTTTTTGACTCTTTAGATAAGGCCTTAGAAGATAGTATATATAGCATAGGTGCTACAAGACGTAGGGGTAAGTTTAGAAAAGCTGATTATTTAAATCCCCAACAGTTAAGTGAAAAGGTTTCAAAAATGGGAGAAGGTATTGTATCAATTGTATTTGGACGAGAGGATAGAGGTTTAACAGACTCGGAAGTAAATGAATGTTCTCAAATCGTTACAATTCCAACTAGTGATGAATTTCCGTCTTTAAATTTATCTCAAGCGGTACAAATAATTACTTATTCTCTTTATGATGAGTTAAAACCTTGGCCTGTTGAAAATACTCCTGTTACCAAAAAACGAATAAAGAAAAGTGTAAAGCAAAGTATAGAGAACTTAGATAATATTCAATATTTTAAACAAGATTTGGATAGAGTTTGGACAACTTCTTTATTAGAAGATATATACGAAAGAGCAAGTTTAACTGAAAGTGAAATAAAAAGATTAGATAAACTTTTTTCAAAAATTGAAAAGATAGTTAAATATAAAAAATAGCAAAATGATTAAAAGAAATCATTTTGCTATAACGTCTAATAAGATAAATTATTATATCATTTTTAGCTTATGTAAAGCATCGTAAGAGTCTTTTAAAGCTTGATATACCTCTGTTATATCACTAACTCCTTTTTCTGTGAATTCAATTTCTATACTTAATGGACAATTGTTACTTTTTTTATTTAAAATATCGAATATTTTTTCAAAATTAATATAACCTTTACCAATTGCTGGGAAATTCCATTCATTAGTTTTTCCCCCTTTGTCCTTTATATGCATATAAGAAACATTATCAACACAAGTTAGTAAATCCTCTTCTGGAAGTTTATTTCCATAAAATAAAACATTTGCAGTATCTAAATTAATTTTTATTAAATCTGAATTAACAGCATTTACAATTTTATTTAAACTCTCTCCATCTGGAAATTCAGTTCCATGTGTTTCAAGAGCAAGTTCTAAATTATATTTTTGTAAATAAGGAATTAAATATTTTAGATTTTCAATTAGCTGATTATTTGATGATGTATTATCATTTTTTATATGAGCTTCACCAATGGAACTAACAATATATTTTGCATTAAAGAAATTAGCTAATTCCATGTTTAATATAAAATCCTTTAATCTATTTTGATCCATCAAGGACGTGTGTCCACTAAAACCAATAACAGTTAATCCTAACTCTTCAATTAAAGCTTTTATTTTTGATAGATATTCAAAACTCTGGGTAGGAAAAACATGCTCAGTCCAACCTTTAGTAGCAGTTAATTCTATATATTTAAATCCAGCTTTTTTTATTAAGGGCAAAGCTTCTTCAATTGTAAATCCGTGAAAAGTATTTGTATTAACTAATATAATGTGATTCATTATTATCTCCTTAAATGTTTTTGTTTAACCAGTTTGCAGTAGATTCTCTAATTACTATTTCTGTCTCTAATCTCATAGATTTCATAGGACTAACTTCTTTGTTAATATGTTGAATTAGCATAGAGCAACTATATATCCCAAGTTGGTATTTTGGTTGATTTACTGTAGTTATGGTAGGGGTAGTCATATAAGTTAGAGGTATATTATCAAAGCCCACAACAGCAATATCTTTGGGTACATGTAATTTTGTTTGTTTTATTGCTTTAATTGCAGCTATAGCATAAATATCACTTACTGCAAATATTGCATCAGGTCTATTTTGACTATTTAATAATTGATAACATGTTGCGGAAGCAATATCATAATTAATTTCTGGAATTTCACAGATTAAATCATAATCTAAAGGAATGTTTGCAATATTTAAGGCTTGTTGATAGCCAATTAATCTTTCTCTAGCATATTTATATTTTAATGGTCCATTTAATAGTGCTATTTTTCTTCTTCCTAAAGAAAGTAAATAATCAACAACATTTTTGCTAGCTTGAACATCATTAATACTTACATATGGAAGATTTAATGTATCATTATATTCACAGCATTGTACTATAGGAATAACTTGATTTATTTTTTCTAATAGGTTGGTTGGAATAATATTAGTAGTAATTAATCCTGCAGCATTAGAGGTTTTTAACATATCAATAAAATTATTAATAGTTCTTTCTTTTATAATTTCTTCACTAATTAAAAGACTGTATCTATTTCTAAAAGCACAGTCTTTAGCCCCAGCTATAATCTCAGAATAAAATGGATTATTTAATGATGGAATATTAAATATAATTAGGTTTTTATCAATCTTTTTCCTATTGTCGATATTGGAACAATCCATTCCAAGTTCTTGCATTGCATTAATAACTTTTTGGCGAGTTTCGTTTTTTACAGAAAAAGGATTATTCATTACCCGACTTATAGTTGCAATAGATACCTGTGATTTCTCTGATATTTTTTCATAGGTGGCTTTTTTATTCATGTTTATAGTTTATATGGTTTTACACAAAAGTAAAGAATTAAATTTTTTATGAAAGTTTTTCATAAAGTTTTGAAAATAAATGGAATATATAGAGAAAATTTTACAAAAAATAGGAAATAAAATGGTAAATTGAAATTCTCTTGACTTTTTTTCAAAATGTATTTAACTGAAAAAAAAGCTTAAAGAGGAGGTCTTTTTTATGAAAAAGGTTTTAATAAGTCTATTAGTTTTAACAATTTCACTAACAAGTGTTTTCGCTAATGGTCAACAGGAGGCTGCAGGTCCATCTAAATATAAAGTTGGTATATTAGCTCCTGCTGTAACACATGGTTGGGTTGCTGCTGTTGCTTATAATGCAGAAAACAGATGTAAAGAATTAGCTGATGAAATTGATTATAAACTATACACTTCTTCAAATGGTGAAGAAATGACAACACAATTAGATGACTTAATGCTTTGGGGCGCTGACTTAATCGTTGCTTTCCCACAATGGACAGGTATGGAGGTTCCAATTGAAAGAGCAATTGATGATGGTGTTGTAGTTGTAAACTTTGATATTTTAATTGATGTAGAAGGCGTATACAGAGTTTCTGGTGACAACGAAGATATGGGTGTACAAGGTGCAAAATATATCGTTGACAAAGTTGGTAAAGATGCAACAGTTGTAATGTTAGAAGTTCCAACTTCAGGTTCTGTTTCAGAATTAAGAAAGAAAGGTTTTGTAGATACAATTAAAGAAATTGCTCCTAACATGACTGTTTTAACTTATGCAACTCAATTTACTAGAGAAGCTGGCTTAAAAGATATGGCTGATATTTTAACATCTGTTAAACACATTGATGCAGTTTATTCAATGGATGATGAAACAAGTATTGGTGCTATCCAAGCTATTAAAGAAGCAAAGAGAAATGACATTAAAGTTATCACCGGTGGTGGTGGATGCCAAGAATATTTCAATATGATGCCAGAAGATAATGATATTTATATCCAAAGTGCTCTTTATTCACCAGCAATGGTAAGAGATGCAATCGATATGGGTCTAAGTGTATTAAAAGGTGAAAAAGTTGATCCTGTAAAAATTATTCCTACAACAATTGTAGATAGATCAAATTACAAAGATTACTTAGACGCTAATAGCCCATACTAAAAAATTAGAAAAAAGCTAGGTAAGGTATTTTTATACCTTATCTAGTTATTTATAGGATTTTATATATGAAGATACAAATGAAAAGTATCTATAAATCATTTGGATCAAATAATGTTTTGAAGAATGTTAACTTCTCAGTTCAAAGTGGTGAAATTTGTGCACTATTAGGTGAAAATGGAGCTGGAAAATCTACTTTAATGAATATTTTAGGTGGAGTTCTTCCTGCAAATTCTGGTGAAGTATTTATAGATGATAATCAGGTTTTTTTCTCTAAACCTTCAGATGCTATTGATGCAAAAATTGCATTTATACATCAAGAATTAAATTTAATAAATGATTTAAATATTTATGAAAATATGTTCATAAATAGAGAATTAAAAACAAAAAATCATTTATTAGATACTAATCTCATGATTAAAAAAACTAATGAAGTATTTAAGAGAATGAATATCTCCCTTAATCCTAAACAGATGGTTAGAACTTTAGATGCATCGTATAAGCAAATTGTAGAAATTGCTAAAGCTTTAATGATGGATGCTAAGATAATAATCATGGATGAACCAACTTCTAGTTTAACTGATTCTGAAATAGAGAGAGTTTTTGATTTGATGAAAAGTTTAAAAACTCAGGGAGTTGGAATGATTTTTATTTCTCATAAATTAAATGAGGTAATGGAAATTTGTGATACTTATTCAGTTTTGCGTGATGGAATATTAGTAAATGAAGGAAAAGTTTCTAGTGTTTCAACCAAAGAAATAGCAAAAATGATGGTAGGCCATGAAGTTAGAGATCATATTCTAACCAATGATGATGAATACGGTAAAGAAATCTTAAAAATAGAAAATCTTAGTTGTGAAAATTATTACAAAAATATTTCTTTAGAATTACATCAAGGTGAAATTCTAGGAGTAACAGGTTTATTAGGTGATGGTAGAACAGAGCTTTTTCAAACAATATTTGGTGCTTTTAAGAAAAACTATCAAGGTAAAATCTTTGTTGATGGAAAGAATGAGAGAATTTTATCTACAGGACAGGCTGTAAATTTAGGAATAGGCTATGTTCCAAGAAATAGAAAAGAAAATGGAATCGTTAAAGATTTAAACATTTTAGATAATGGAACATTGGCAACTATAAGTAAAATGAAGAAAAATTTGTTGATTGATTCTAAGAGGCAAATTTCTACATTTAAAGACAATATTGATAAACTTCATATTAAGATGGAAAAATATAGTGATCCAATCAATAGTTTATCTGGGGGTAATCAACAGAAAGTTGTTCTAGCTAAGTGGTTATCAACAAATCCCAAAATATTAATTTTGGACAATCCAACACAAGGTGTTGATGTTGGAGCAAAAGAAGAAATTTACGATATTATCCTTAAATTAGCTAAAGAAGGTGTTGCTATAGTTGTTTTATCTAGTGAGGCTAATGAGATAATTCGCTTATGTAGAAAATCATATGTTTTATATCATGGAAAAATTAATGGTATTGTAGAAAATGAAACTATGAGCGAACACAATATAATGCATTTGGCAACAGGTGGCCAATTATAATTAGGAGTTGTAGGTGGAAAATAAAATAAAAAAAAGAAGTGAAAAATCTTTTATTTCATATTTTAAAAAATCTTGGAAAGAAAGTTCAACTTTTAGTACAGCTGTTGCTTTATTTGTAATGATTATTTTACAAACTTTAGCCCTTGGTTTTGATTTTAGTGATGGTTTTGGTTTTTGGTTGTTAAGATGGGGAAGAAACTGGATTAACATTTTAAGAAACAATTCAAATATTGGTATTATATCTTTAGGAATGACTTTTGTAATAATTTCTGGGGGAATTGATTTAGCTGTTGGTTCAGCATTAGTCGCAATTGGTGCATTCTTAATGGTTTTTATTAATGTTTCAGGTGGCGTTCTCTCTTCAATTGGTATTGTTGGTGTTCCTGCCTATATAATTGCAATAATTCTTAGTTTGTTAGTTGGTTTTTTACTTGGGTCTTTTACAGGGGTAATAATCACCTATGGTAAATTGCCCCCATTTATTGCAACTTTAGGTACTATGAAAATCTTTAGATCCGTAACTCAACAATTTATGCAAGGTAATAATCCTCAAGTTCCAAAGCCTTTTTTACAGATTGCTTCTGTAGAAGTCTTTAATCTGATGATTATGCCAATTATTTATTGGATAATAATTGCATATATTTTGAATTTAGTTTCTAAAAGAACAGCCTTTGGTAAACATGTTTATGCTGTTGGATCTAATGAAAGAGCTGCTGCTTTAAGTGGTATTAATGTTAAAAAGGTAAAATTATTTGTTTATGCATTAATGGGATTCTTAGTAGCTATTGCTGCTGTTTTACAAGTAAGTAGAATTGGAGCAATGGACTATGCTAATGCAGGTGCTGGTTATGAAATGGACGCAATCTCTGCTGTAATTGTTGGTGGAACAAGTATGAGTGGAGGTAGAGGTACAATAGGTGGCACTATCTTAGGGGTTCTAATTATTTCTGTTATGAATAACTTGTTGAATTTATTAGGTGTTCCTCCATTCTTAAGAGAAGCATTTAAGGGTGTTATAGTAATTTGTGCTGTTTTATTGCAGAAAAAAGAAGAAGATTAAATAGGAGAAGACAACATGATAGGTATTGGAATTATTGGTTGTGGGAAAATTGCTCAAATAAGGCATATCCCAGAATATTTAGATAATAAAGATGTTAAATTAATTGGGTTATATGATTATAATCAAGAAAGAGCTGCAGAATTAGCTAAAAAATATGATGTAAAATATTATGTAAGTATCGATGAGTTACTTCATGATAGTAAAATAGATGCAGTAAGTATTTGTGTTCCTAATAACTATCATGCTTCAATGAGTATAAAGGCTTTAAGAGAAGGCAAACATGTTTTATGTGAAAAGCCAATGGCTACAAGTTTAGCAGAATGTAAAGCAATGGTAGCTGTTTCAAAAGAAACAAATAAGAAGTTAATGATTGGTCAAAACCAAAGACTAGCAAAAGCTCATAGTTATGCAAAAGCTTTAATAGAAAAAGGTCTAATTGGTAGAGTAATTTCATTTAGAACTACTTTTGGGCATAAGGGCCCAGAAACCTGGAGTGTTGATCCAGGTAAGAATGTTTGGTTCTTTAATAAAGATAAAGCAGTTATGGGTGCTATGGCTGATTTGGGCATACATAAAACTGATCTAATTCAATTTTTATTATCAACAAAAATTTCTGCAGTTACAGCTAAGTTAGTTACTTTAGATAAAAAAGATGCTACAGGAAACTTAATTGAAATTGATGATAATGCTTTCTGTATTTATGAGATGGAAAATGGAATAATTGGAACAATGCATGCAAGTTGGACAATGTATGGAGATGAAGATAATTCAACAATTATTTATGGAGATAAAGGTTGTTTAAGAATTTATGATAATCCAAATCATTCTATAGTTGCTCAATTAATTAATGGAGAAAAAATCTATTATGATATTGATCAAATTCAAACTAATGATAATCAAACAAAATCAGGTATAATTGATGCTTTTGTTGAATGTGTTGTTGAAGATAAAGAACCTTTGATATCTAGTGAAAGTGTTTTAGCAGCTATGAAAGCTGTATTTGCAAGTATTGATAGTAGTAAATTAGAAAAGAGAATTGAGGTCGAAGAATAATGAAATTAGGTATAGTAAGTGCAATTTTTGATGAATTAGAATTTGAAGAAATGATAGAGAGTGTTCATGATTTAGGGTATAGCTGTGTTGAAGTAGCTTGTTGGCCAAAAGGCGAGAGTGAAAGAAGATATGCAGGAGTTTGTCACATAGATGTAGATAATTTAGATGATGATAATATTAAAGAAATTAAAGATATTTGTTTGAAAAATGAAGTTGAAATTTCTTCCTTAGCTTTTTATCCCAATAATTTAGATGGAGATTTGGAAAAAAGAAAATATAATTTAAATCATCTAAAAAAAGTTATTAAAGCAAGTGCCTTACTAGATATTAATTTAGTAACTACTTTTATTGGGCGAGACCAATTTAAAACAATAGAAGAAAATATTGAAGAATTTAAAAAAGAATGGCCTTCAATTATTGATTTTGCAAGTGAAAACAAGGTTAAGGTTGCAATTGAAAATTGTCCAATGTTATTTGATTTAGGTCAATGGCCGGGAGGACAGAATATGTTTACTTCAGTTGTGATTTGGAGAAAACTATTTGAAATAATTGATAGCCCATATTTTGGTATTAATTTTGATCCTTCACATTTTATTTGGCAACAAATGGATTATATTTCTCCTATCTATGAATTTAAAGATAAGATGTTCCATATACACTTTAAAGATATAAAAATTTTAAAAGATAAATTAAAAGAAGTTGGTGTATTAGCTTATCCTCTAGATTATATGCTACCTAAAATCCCTGGTTTAGGTGATGTTAACTGGTCTAAATTTGTATCTGCTTTAACAGATATTGGTTATAATGGTTATGCTTGTGTGGAAGTAGAAGATAGAGCTTTTGAAAAATCATTAGATGATAAATTAGCTTCATTGAAGCTTACAAAGAATTATTTAAATCAATTTGTGATTTAAGGGAGATATAAAATGGTAAAAATTGTAGTTGTAGGTGCAGGTGGTATGTCTAATGTCCATTTAGATAATTATAACTACATAGAAAATGCTCAAGTAGTGGCTTTGGTTGGAAAGAGTGAAATAGATAAATCTGTTGCTAAAAAAAGAAATCTAAAGTTTTATGAAAGTTTAGATGATGCTATAAACAGTGAATCTTTTGATATTGTTGATGTTACCACTCCAACTTTTACTCACTATGATTTAGTAAAAAAAGCTTTATTGAATAGTAAGTCCGTTATTTGTGAAAAGCCATTTACCTTAAAACCTGATAGGGCACAAGAATTATTTGATTTTGCAAAGAAACAAAATTGTTTTGTATATGTAGGCCAAGTTGTTAGATTTGCAAAAGAAACACAAAAGCTAAAAGAAGCTGTTGAAGATTTAAGATTTGGAAAAGTTTTAGATGCTCAATTTAATAGATTATCTTCATATCCTTCTTGGATTCAAAATGATTGGCTAAAAGATAAAAGTAAGAGTGGTTTAGTTCCGTTTGATTTGCATATCCATGATTTAGATTTAATTATTAGTATTTTTGGTAATCCTAAAGATTATCAATTATATAAAAATGGAAGAGAAAATATTGGCTATAGTGAATTCTATAGATTTACATATTTTTATGATAACTTTCAAATCCTATCTCAAGCTTCTTGGTATAATTCTACTATGCCATTTACAAATAATTGGAGAGTAGTTTTTGAAAATGCTGTTATGGTTTTTGATGGTAATTCTTTAAAAGCTTATCCCAAAGATGGAGATATAATTGAGTATGATATCAGTGATGAAGTAGTAATTCCAACATCAACTAATCTTCCTCCTACTGGTTGGTTTTATAATGAACTTTCGAATTTTGTTAATAATTTTGAGAATAATAAACCCTCAGATATTGTAATAAATGAACAGGTTCTATCTGTATTAAAATTATTAAATAAATTTTAATTTACCTCTTTTGTTTTAAAAAAAGGCTAGTAGTTTGAATTAAAACTTTAAACTACTAGTTTTTTTTGTATAAATTAAATTAGAATTAATACAAAATAGATCTTAATTAAGTTGTTGGGAGGCGTTATGAGTACAAATAAGGATCAAATTTCTTTTAGAAAAGCTGAGAAGAAAGATGTTAAACTAGTAATATATTTTGTAAAAGCTTTAGCTGATTATGTAAAGATGAGTGATGAGGTGAAAATTGATGAAGAAATTTTTACTAAATGGATGTTTGATAAAAATTCAGCTGAAGTAATATTCTTAGTAAAAGATGGTAAAGAAATTGGAATTGCTCTTTATTTATATCTTTTTTCAACTTTCAATTGTAAACCTAGTTTATATCTTGAAGATTTATTTATCGAAGAAGAGCATCGAAATAAAGGTTATGGTAAGTTAATATTTAAAGAGCTTGCTAAAATTGCAAAAGAAAATGGTTTAGATAGATTAGAATGGACTTGTTTAGATAAAAATGAAAAAGGTTTAATCTTTTATAATTCTCTTGGTGCAAAAAGGCTGAATGATAGACGCTTATTAAGATTAGAAAATGATGAATTAACAGAATTTTTATCCAATTTTTAATTTTTATTATACTTTTTATAATAAAGTATAATTAATTAATTGCTTGTTAATTTAGTTTTTTAATAATAAAATGTTTAAATAATGGAGTGTTAAAATATGATTAATGAAAGCTTTTTGAATCCTATGCCCAGAGTAATTGCGCATAGAGGGGATAGTAAACATTTCCCTGAAAATACTATTGAGGCATTTACTTCTGCTGTTAAAATGAATATTGATGTAATAGAGACAGATGTTCATTTATCAAAAGATAATATTGTAGTTATCTGGCATGATGAGACTTTAGATAGAAATACAAATGGTAGTGGAAGAATTGAGGATCATGTTTTATCTGAGTTATTAGAATTTGATGCTGGATATACTTTTACTAAAGATGAAGGGAAGACTTTTCCATTTAGAGGAAAAGGTGTAAAACTTTGTACTCTAGAAGAAGCATTAGAGAAATGTCCAAATCAGAGATTTAATATTGATCTAAAAACTAATGATTTGAAAATTGTTGATGAATTTATAAAAATTGTTAGAAAACACAATGCTGAAGATAGAGTTTGTTGTGCATCTTTTCATTTAAGTAATCTTCAAGCAATTAGAGAAAAAGCTCCAGATATTTTAACTAGTGTTACTACAAAAGAAGTTATTCCTTTATTATTAAAACAAAAATTAAATATATTACCTAAGAAATTAGCAGATAGGAAAATTATATTCCAAGTTCCTGTAGCTCAAGGTATTATTAAAGTTATTACTCCACGTTTTATAAAAATGATGCATGAAAGAGGGGCAATAATAATGGTTTGGACAATCAATGATGAAATGGAAATGGAAAGATTATTTAAGTTAGGAGTTGATTCCATTATGACTGATGATCCGACCACTGTAATTAAAGTCGCAAAAAGATTAAACATTATATAAAAATATTTACAGTCTCATTTCTGAGACTGTAAATTTATATTAAATGTTTAAACAAAAATTTTCTCCAATTATATTCGCTTTGACGCCTTGCTTAGTTAGATTTTCTGCTTCTTTATGACAAATAATATATTTATTCTTCTTAAGAAGTAGTGAATCCAAGTAGTTTTCTGGTTTTGTTGTATTTTCTTCAAGGTCTGTATTGGTTTGATCACTTAAAATAATCATAGTTTTAAAGCCTGTTTTTTCTGTTTTGCATGGAGAAAAATGCAATGTGTCATTATATAATAATACACTAGTACCTTTTTCAACAAAAAAAGCTTTTATTTGATTAGAATTAAGTTGATAGTTTTCTAGATCTTGGGTCTTGGCTAAAAATAATAGAGCATCAGCTGCAAAAACATCAATTTCATTACAATTATGCCATTCAAGAGCATTTAACATTACATTTTGACCATTACAATATCCAAGTTCAATTTTCTCTTCATAGTATTGTGATAATTCATTTATAATGTTTTCGTTTTCCCAGTTTCTTACATATGGTACATACACATTACCTGT
Source organism: Pleomorphochaeta caudata (assembly GCF_055395745.1). Lineage (NCBI taxonomy): Bacteria > Pseudomonadati > Spirochaetota > Spirochaetia > Spirochaetales > Sphaerochaetaceae > Pleomorphochaeta > Pleomorphochaeta caudata. The sequence continues at coordinate 2,931,208 of NZ_AP042458.1, read as the reverse complement.
TTGAGGGATTTCTGTGTCTTCTTCCATTTTTTTAATTAAATCTTTTTCACAATTTAAATTAAGAATTTTACCATATTTTTCAAAACTAGAATCATTAACACTTGTTATATTTAATGATGGATTAAGTTTTATTAGTTGCATCAATTTATTGTTTTGTTTCTCCATTTTTAATCTCCTAAAGTGCAAACATAAATATACCAGTTAATAGTAAAAGTGAAAATACAATAATTGAAAAAGTTCTTGCATTTACTTTATTATGTACTATTTCTCCTACAATAATTCCCACAATTAAAAATGGTATTTGAGATAGAGTATTTGTAAAAGTAGTATATGTAAATCCAGGGTTGTTAATGAAATAAGAACCTATGATAATTGTATTTAGAGTAAGCCAAACAGAACATAAGGTTGCTCTAAATTCTTTCTTATCTTTTAGTGCTTTTGTTGCATAAATTACTACTAATGGTCCACCACTAGATATTGCTCCATGAACAACACCACCAACTAATAATGCTATAACTGATGTTATTTTATCTCTTTTTGATAATGGAGCATTTATATCTTCATTTTCAGCTTTAGTCTTTAATAATTTATAAAGATTTAAAATTGCTACAAAGACGATAAATACAGCAAGACCTTTTTTAAATAAATCAGCATTTACATATCTAAAAATATACATACCTATTGGAAGAGTTGGAATCATAAGTGCTAAAATTAATAAAGTATGTTTGATTTTTACATATTTTAGATTAGTTACAACAATATATAAGGCTAAAAGCCAAGCTAATATTGTAACAATCATAATTCCTTGTTTTAACCCAAGTAGGGCAGTTACGAAAGGAACTGCTATAACAGTGCACCCAAAGCCAGTTATAGCTTCGAGTGCATGAGTTATAAGAACTACAAATCCACTTAGAATAAGATTTAACATTTTGCCACCAAGAATGGATAAATATTTTCTTTAGTTGCTTTTGGTATTTGATTCCACATTTTTGGATCTTCAAAAGCTCTAGAGAAATGTGAATCAATATCTTCTGGACTAATTTCAACACCTAATTCTTTGAAATTAGTTGGAAGAGCCATATCACTGAACATTTGTTCTAATTTGTCATATAATTTTGAAATTAATACATCTTCTTCTTTATCATCAAAAAAGGCTTTTGCAATTTCTGCCAAAGGTTTTCTAACATTTTCTAAAGATAATGACATTTTGAAAATATCAAGTAATGTAAATGCACAAGCACTACCGTGAGGGATGTGATAATCTTCACTTAAAATAAAGGATAAAGCATGTCCTGCTGCAGTCCCTGTTGTACTAAAAGTAGCTCCAGCCATAGAAGAGGCTAATAGCATATTTCTACAATAATCAATGTTTTGGTTTTTGTTTTTTGCACCATTATACATTTTTAATAAGTTAGAAATTATATCTATTGATACCTCAATAGCTAGTTTTCTAGTCTCATCATTAGCATTTTTATTCCAAATTGTTTCTAAAGCATGATCGAGTGCATCAGCTCCTGTAGATGCAATTAATGCAGGTGGCATATTTAAAATATATTCAGTATTTAAAATAGCCTTTTTTGCATGCATCAAAGGAGAACCTAAAGTATATTTCCTTCCGGAAAGGGAAGTATATACTCCAACTTTAGTCATCTCAGATCCTGTTCCAGCTGTTGTTGGAATTAATATTAATGGAAGACTCTCTTTTTCTATCTTTCTTTTTGGATTATTTGATAAATAGTCCTCAAGTTCACCTCCATTAGTCATTAACATTGATAAGGCTTTTGCACTGTCCATTACAGAACCACCGCCGATACCAACAATAATTGAGGTAAACTCTATTTTTTCTGCCATATCTTTTATATCACTAGTTCTAGGATTAGGTTGTACCTTATCTAACACTGTGACATTAGCAATTTTTTTTATATCCTTTAGAAGTTTATTTTTTGCTTCAATAGGAGCATTATCAACAATAAATGTTATATGCTTTAAAGAAGGAGCTAAGTCTAAGCATTCTTTTAATAAAGAAGAAGCACTTAAAGAATCAACTTGAACAATCTTTACAGGATTGTTTAATAAATTCCTTTTTGAGATATCTTTCATTATTTGAAATTCTCCTTTTCGATTTCTACTACATTATTAAAAGCATTAGTTAGGAAATCTTTTTTGAATTCCATTTTTTCACAGAAGCTTCTGTTTAACCAACCTTCAACAATTTCAGTTGCAATAAATGGAGCAGTAATCCAACCACCAAGAGTAATAACATTAGCTTGGTTAACAATTTTTGCTCTTTCTCCGCTGAATACAGAATCAACAACACAAGCATATATTCCTTTGTGTTTGTTTGCTACGATAGCCATTCCTTGACCTGTTCCACAAACTAAGATTCCTTTATCAGCTTCTTTGTTTTGTATTGCTTTAGCAACTTTTGGTGCTTGTTCAAAATAAGGTTTTGGATGATCTTTATCTTCAATCCCAAAATCTAAAACTTCATAACCTTTTTCGATTAAAAATTCTTTAATTGCGGTTTTTAATTCAAAACCACTTAAATCACTAGCCATTGCAATTTTCATTATTATCCTCTCTCCTAATTTATTTTAATATTTCTTTAGCTTGTTTATAAATTTCTTCAGCAGTTAGCTTATAATATCCTTTTAGATAATCTAAAGTTCCAACTTGTCCAAATTCTTCATTAATTCCTACCATTCTCATTTTTGTAGGTCTCTCTTTTGCCAATAAGTTTGCAATAATACTACCTAATCCTGAATTAACTTGATGATTTTCAGCACTAATAATATGATTAGTTTTTGCTGCATATTTTAAAATTAATTCGTTATCTAAAGGTTTTACACAAACTGGATCAATTACTGCAGCACTAATTCCATCTTTTTCTAGCATTTTTGCTGCTTTTAAAGCTTCTGGAACCATGATAAAACCTAAAGCTACTATTGTTACATCAGTTCCATCTTTTAGTACTTTTGCTTTTCCAATTTCGAATTTTTCATCCTTATCATATATTGTAGATTCACCTTTTCTGTGTAATCTCATATATGAAGAGCCATAATGATCAATTAAATTATAAACAGTTTTTTCTAAGCTAACTGAATCACAAGGTTCACAAATTACTAAATTTGGAACAGTATTCATTATTCCAATATCTTCGAAAGGCATATGAGTACCTCCATTGAAAGCGGCACTAACACCAGGGTCTGTTCCAACTAATTTAACATTTAATTTTGCATAATTTGCTGATAAGAAGAATTGGTCAAAGGTTCTTCTGCTGGCAAAGCATCCGAATGTTGCAGCAAAGGGAATTTTTCCCATATTTGATAAACCTGCACTAACTCCAACAAGGTTTGCTTCAGCAACACCTACATCTACAAAACGATTAGGGTAGGCTTTTTTAAAAGGACCTGTACCAGTAGCATTCATTAAATCAGCTTCTACTACCATAATTTTATCATTTGTTTTAGCTGCTTCAATTAAAGTATTGCAGTATATTTGACGCATATCCATAAGTTAAAGCTCCTTCTTTAGTTCATCAATTGCTTCTTTAGCAACTTCTTGAGATACTACCATATTGTGGTTTGTAAGCTTATTTTCAGCAAAAGCAGCACCTTTACCTTTTACTGTATCTAAAATGATCATATTAGGTTTATTATTTGATAATTTAGCTAATTCTACTTTGCTTTCAATTTCACTAATGTTGTGTCCATCACATCTATAAACATTCCAGCCAAAACTTCTCCATTTCCCTTCAATGTCTCCTAAATCCATAATAGATTCAGTAGTTCCATCAAGTTGTAGTTTATTATAATCTGTAAATGCTATTAATTTGTTTAATTTAAATTGTGATGCAAACATTGCGGCTTCCCAGTTTTGTCCTTCATCACTCTCTCCATCACCAATAATTGCATAGGTATAATTATCAAGATTGTCAATTCTACAAGCTAAAGCCATTCCGCAAGCTGCTGATAAACCTTGTCCTAAACTTCCTGTTGTCATATCAATACCAGGGGTTTTAGTCCTATCACAATGTGAGGGGAGGTTTGTTCCACCTTTATTTAAAGTATTTAACCATTCAAGAGGGAAAAATCCTTTTAATGCAAGTGTGGAATATAGAGCAGGACCAGAGTGTCCTTTTGATAATACTAATAAATCTCTACCTACCATTTTGGGATTTTTGGGATCAATATTCATTTCTTTAAAATATAATAGGGTTAAAACTTCTATTACAGATAAAGAACCACCTACATGACCAACGCCTAAGTTAGCAATGGTCTCTAATGTTTTGATTCTTACGTTGTTGGCTTGCTTGTTTAACTCAAGAAGCTCAGTTTTAGTAATCATGTTATCCTACCTTTATTACTATTACTTTCTTTATGAAAATAATAAATACAAAAAGAAGATTTGTAAAGAGAAAATTTATTTATTTAATAACTTTATTTATGAAAGTAAGTAAAAATACTTTCTAAACTATCAATTTTATGTTAATAATAAGAATATACGCTTATTATAGGAGATATATAATGGTTAAAAATGTTATGAGGGCCAGTGATATTCGAACACATAATATAAATTTAGTTTTATCAGAGATTTATAAATGCAGAGAAGAGGGGATTTCCCAGTCTTCTTTAGTTAATTTAACAGGATTGAAAGCCCCTACTTTATTTAGAATTTTTTCTGAATTAGAAAACCGTGATTTAATTCAACCTATTAAAAAAGAAGTAAAAGAAGAAGGTAAAAAAGGTAGAAAACCTTTACTATATACTGTAAATGAATCAAGTCTATATTCTATAGCTGTAGAATTTTGGGCTGGTGTAATTCTTATAGGTCTTTTTAACTTTAAGCTTAAAAGAATTGCTTCAATATCTCTATCAATCAATGAAGAATTAGATATAACACAAGTAATTAGTATGATTGTAAAAAACATTAATTCATTAATTGAAGAGCATGAAATTGATAAAGAAAAGATTATTGGGGTATCTGTAGCTGCTCCTGGTTGTGTTGATATTGATAATGGTATGGTAATTGATTATCCACGCATTAAAGGACTAAATCATTATCCTTTATCTGAAGTTTTAGAGAAAGAATTAGACTTATTTGTAATTATACATAATAACTGTTCTGCTCTAGCTTATGGTGAATATTTATATGGTAATTATAAAGATGAAAAAGGTTTATTTTCTTTCTTATTAAGAAGAGGTGTTAATGGAGCCTTGGTATCTGAAAATGGTATATATATAACCCCTGATAAAGTTACCTTAGAAACTGGTCATATTCCAATAAGCCTTGATGGTCCTGTTTGTACTTGTAAAGGTAGAGGTTGTTTACAAGCTTATGTTCTAGAATTAGATAGTAATCCTAATACTCCAATCTTTTCTTCATTAGAAGATAAGGTTAAAAATAAAGATCCTAAAGCTTTAGCAATTTTAGATAAAGCAGCACAGTATTTATCTGTAGGGATTAGAAATATAAAAATATTATTAACTCCTTCGACTATTCTAATTGAATGTTCAAGTGATATTATCGCAAAAGAATTAACTAAATTAATTAGAAAAAGAGTCGATAAATTGGTTGAAGATGGGGTAATTTCAGATGTAAAAATCTATGGTAAAGAATATGAATCTATCATGACTCAAAAAGGTGCTGTAGAGATTTTAATGAAGCATTATTTCAGTAATTAATTAAAAAGCATAAAGTCAACATTTTATTTCATTTATTAAAATTTGGAAAATAATTGTTGACTTATTAATATTTTTATTGTTTACTTTCAGTAAGAAATAAAATAAACAAGAAGGATTTTATGAAACAAAAAGTATCTTTGGGAATAGTGTGTTTAGCTAGGAAAACCTACGATTATCATGCTGCAGCAGAATTATACAAAAATATTTTAAATGATGTAAAAAAGATTGAAAATGTTGAATGGACAGTAATAGAAGATCTTGTAATAGAAAAAGAGGAAGGTGAAGCAGCTGGCTTAAAATTTGCTTCTAGTAATTTAGATGGAGTTGTTTGTATAAGTGGTACTTTCCATCTTGGCCATTTGCCTTTATTAATAAAAAGACATTGTGATATTCCATTCTTATTATGGGGACTTCCAGAATTACCATATAATGGTGGAAAAATTAGATTAAATAGTGTTTGTGGTGTTAATTTAAATGCTTCAAATTTATATAAAAGTGGATTTGATGATTATCAAGTTTGTATTGATAGTAATATAGATCAAGATTGGATTGATGCACTAAGAGTTATTAGAGCTTTAAAAAATAGTCATATCGGAATATTAGGTTTTAGAGCAGATGGTTTTTTCAATGTAGGTGTTCAAGATAATCATGTTTTTGATAATACAGGTGCTATAGTAGATCATTTTGAATTATCAGATGTAATTAATTTAGAAGTTGATGAAAATGAAGTTGAAGATAGGAAAAAACAAGTAACTAGTTTGTTTGATACATCTTCAATTACTGAATATCAAGTTGATAAAGTTGCATTACTTAGCGCAAAACTTAATAAATTTTATCTAGACAATAATTTAAATGCATTAGCAATTAGATGTTGGCCTGAATTTGCTAGAGATTTTGGAATAAGTCCTTGTGCTGCAATGAGTATCTTACAAAGTGAAGATAAAATCTTTACTTGTGAAGGAGATATTGATGGATCTTTATCTCAAATTGCACATAAAGCACTTGGAGGGGAGACTCCTTTCTTATTTGATTTTTCTCAAGTAGATTTTGAAGAAGATTTTGCTCTTTTCTGGCATTGTGGAGTAGCTCCATGTAATTTATGGGATGGTGTTTGTAATAGATCCTTAGATACTTATTTTGCTGGTGGAAAAGGGGTTACTGCTGACTTTGTATTAAAAAGTGGTGATGTATCTGTTTTACGTCTTGATTCAGCAAGAGGTAAATACAGAATGTTTATTCAAGATGCTAAAGCTATACCAATGGAAAAATTATTAAAAGGAACTTATTTAAAAGCTAAATTTGATAGACCTGTTAAAGCTGTCTTAGACATTATTGTAGATAATGGTTTTGCCCATCATAGTAGTGTAGTTTATGGTTCATTCTTAAAACCTTTAAGAATTGTAGCTAAATTAAAAGGTTGGGAAATCTTTGAGTAAATCTTTACTCCATACTTATATATAACATAGTTGAACCACCAAAAAATTGGTGGTTCATATTTCTATATGCTATGTTCTTTTAATTCATATCCGAACTTCTGTTTATGTAGATTTCTTTTTATTAATAGATTTATATCACATAAATTATCTAAGGCACTTCTTGCAGTTTGGTTCGATACAGTTAAAAGCGTTTGAACTTCTTTTACTGTTAAGAGATAACCTTTTTTGGAGTTTAATTCCTTAAGAATTCTAGCTTCATTTTCATTTATCTTATATTTCTTTATATAATAAATTAAACTTTTTCTTTTATCTAAAGTTGTATTTAAATATTCATAAAAATTATTTTTTGCTTTAATTAAAACTTTTAAATTGTATAAAATAAAATAAGTTAAATCATAATCATCATATTCAGATTTTAAAAAGCTTTTTTCATACTGATTTTTAGTTTTTTGTATAACTCTAGAAATTGAAATATATTCAGTTAAGGAATAACCACTTTTCAATAGATACCAATAGAAAATTATTCTAGCAATTCTTTTATTGCCATCATTAAAAGGATGTATAAAAGAGATTAAGAAATGAATTATTATTGCTTTAATGATTGGATGTATAAAATAACCAAAATAGTTGCTGTTATTGCAAATTTCACATAATTGATCAACTAATTCATTAATTTCATTATAGTCTACAGGTTGGTATACTGGTTCATTAGTGATTACATTTGAAACAATATTTTCATTTGAAATCCTAAAGTTTCCTTCATCGTTTTTGTTTTTTAAGGTATTTTTAGTAATTTTATTATGGACTGTTAAAAATAATTCTTTATTTAAATCATAATCTTTTCTTTGAATAATATAGTTCATAGTTAAGAAAGTATTTACAATCATAGTTAAACTTTTCGTTTTGGGTTTCTCATTTTTTCTTAATATTTCTTTTGCAATTTTTCTTGTTGTAATTGCTCCTTCCATAATGCTTGAAGCAATTGCTTCTTCATGTAAAGAGTTTATAAAAAAGTACTGCTTATCTCTATTATTTAATGCTGCAATGATTTGTGAGTTTTTATTTAATTCTAAGTCTAATTCTCTTAGACATTCAGTTATTTTATTAGTTATATTGAAAGAAAAACTATATTTACCTAATTTAATTTTATTGGCTGTCATTGCTCTTGTAGCTTTTAATAACTGCCAAAATTGTTCATTAGATATCTTTAAATTATCTGTTTTGTACTTAACTTTATCCCAATATAGGTATTTATCATTACACTCTTTTATTAAGGGGATAATTTTTTTATCGTCTTCGAATAATAAGTCCATAGAACTAAGAGGTATTCTTTTTGTAACAGGTGGTTTAGTAATGCTCATAATTGGTATTATCCTTATAACAGAATTATATTATAAGTTCCTAATTTGTCAATAATTAGGAGTTTTTATTAAATATCAATCTTTCTAAAAAAAAATAATTTGTAAATAATTTATATGTTTGCTTTAGCTAATATATGACAAAATATCAAAAAAATATAACTCTCTTAAAAAATGATATAATTCTTTTTATTGTAAGCGATTAATTACTTATTATAACATTTTAGTAAAAAAAATTATAAATATTACTTGCATAGATATACAAACTATGTTATACATAACTAACTTTAAAAGAGGGTGTTATTGTGAAAAAAATAGCTATATACGGTAAAGGTGGTATTGGTAAATCAACCACGACTGCCAACCTTTCTGCGGCTTTAGCGTTGAATGGGTATTGTGTTATGCAAATTGGTTGTGATCCTAAAGTGGATTCAACCCAGTTACTAATGAATGGAAAGAAAATTCCATCAGTCTTAGATAAAATTAAAGAACTTGGGGACTCTGTCGAACTTAAAGATATTGTTCATCAAAGCAATTGTGGTGTTTTTTGTGTTGAATCTGGAGGGCCTACTCCAGGCATTGGATGTGCAGGTAGAGGTATAATAACAGCTTTTCAAAAATTAGAAGAACTTGAAGCTTTTGAAACTTATAAACCTGATGTGGTTTTATATGATGTTTTAGGAGATGTTGTTTGTGGTGGATTTGCTATGCCCATAAGAGAAAATTATGCTGATGAAGTTATGATAGTAACTTCTGCTGAAAAGATGGCATTATTTGCTGCATCAAATATTGTTTTAGCAATAGACAATTTTAAGAGAAGAAGTTATGCAAAATTAAAAGGTGTAATACATAACTCTAGAAAAATAAAGAATGAAGATAGTATTGTTGATGATTTTATAGATAATGCTAGTACGCAATTGCTATTGAAAATTCCTAGAAGTGCAACTGTTCAAGAAGCAGAAAATTTAGAAAAAACTGTAGTGGAAGCTTTTCCTTTATCTGAACAAACACAAGTTTATAAAGAACTTGCTAAAAGAGTTATGGAGGAATAATGAACTTTTGCTCAACAAAGAAATGTTTGCATTATGCCTCTCCTGCTCATGGGGGCTGGGGAGTTGTTAGAGTTGGAATGCTAATTCCTCAAAGTTATCAATTGTTTGTCTGTCCTTTTGCATGTGGCAGACATGGTGCGATTGGTGCAATCCAACAAGGGTTGAAAGATAGATTATCTTATTTATATTTAGATCAATCAGATATAATTGATGGTTATGAAGATTTAATTGTAGAAAGTATGCAGGAATTTATTAAGAGTCTTAATGATGATGTTAGAGTCATTTTAATTGTGGTAAGTTGTTTAGATGATTTAATTGGGACGGATACAATTTCATTAAGAGAAAGATTAAATAAAAAATATCCTAAATATACATTTCAAATAGGTCATATGAATCCAATTACTGGTGATACTCAATCTCCTCCATTAGTTTCTATACAAAGAAGTATTTATGAATTACTCGAAAAACGAGAAATAAATAATAAATTAGTTGTTACAATTGGTAATTTTGAACCATTAAATGAAGATAATGATATAAAACTTTTATTAAAGGATAATGGTTATACATTATTGCATATATCAGAAACTAATACTTTTGATGAATTTTTAGACTTAGCAAGGAGTTCCTTGAATTTAGTAATTGCTCCATCTGGACTTTTAAGTGCTAAAGATATAAATGATAAATTAGGAATTCCATATTTGTTTTTACCAACATCATATTGGCTTGAAGAAATTAAAGCTCAAACTAAAGAGATTTGTAATTTCCTTTCAATAGAGGTTGCTGAAGAATATTTTAATGCAAAAGAAAAACATGCCTTAAAATTAATAGAAAAAGCAAAAGAAGCAATGAAAGGTAAAAAATTAATTGTTTCTAGCAGTTCTACAAATAGAGTTTTTTCACTTTCCCTTGCTTTATTAAAATATGGCTTTGATATCGATACTATTTTTGCTCAAAGTATCCCAAAAATTGAAAAAAATGCGTTAAAAGAAATTGAAGATAATTTTGCCCAAGTACAAATTAAACAAGTTTTACATCATTCAATGATCAACAGAGTTGATAACAAAGAAGATTATGTAGCAATAGGGATAGAAGGTTCTTATTCAATTAATTCAAAACATCCAGTTCAAATGGAAGGAGATCATCAAATGTATGGTTATCAAGGACTTGAAAATTTGATGTTAGGAATTATTGAAAGTATAGAAAATCCAAAAACAATTGAAGAATTGTTAGATATTTATAAGTTGGTGATTTAATATGGCGAAATTATGTATAAAACTCCCTCCATTTTCTCCTGACTATTCTGGGGTTGCTTCTGCTTTGTTTGATTTAAAATGTTTATCAATTTTACACGATGCTTCAGGTTGTACTGGTAATTATACGTCCTATGATGAACCCAGATGGTATGGTGCAAAATCTCCAGTTATGTGTTCAGGGTTAAGAGAAATTGATGCTGTTTTGGGGGATGATGAAAAATTAGTTAATAACACAATTAAAGCAGCAGAAGATTTAAATGCTGAGATAATCTCAATTATAGGAAGTCCTGTTCCAATGGTTATAGGTGCAGATACAATTGGTATTGCAAAAGAGATTGAAAATGCAACCAATATTCCAACCTTAGGATTTGAAACTACTGGGACCAGATATTATGACTATGGAATTGAATTAGCCTTAGAAGAACTAGCAAAAAGGTTTATGGCTAAAAAAGATAAAACTCTTTGCCCTTCAATTAATATATTAGGTGCAAATTTGTTAGATTTTTCTTCCTTAGATGAACTTGATTCAATAAAAAAAATTGTTTCACAGTTAGATTTTGAAATTGTATCGACTATGCCTTTAAATCTTGATTTAAATTCATTAAAAAATAGTGCCTCTGCCTGGTTTAATGTTGTTGTGACAAAAAGTGGTCTTAAATTAGCAAAATATATGAGTGAAAAATTTAACCAGCCTTATATTTCATATATTCCTATTGGAATAAATGGGAAAAAAATCTTTGAGAAAAAATTACTTGCTCTATTAAATAAAGAACAATTGTTTATAAAAAATCAAGTTTCTAAAGATGCCAATATATTAATAATTGGGGAGCAAATTAGATCTAATGCTATTAGAGATTCAATTTCTAATAATTGTTGTGTTAATACTCTATTCGGCTTGGTTGAAGAATTAAAAATGGATGGCGATACTAATCTATTTAGTGAAGATGAAATAATTGAAGCAGTTAATTCTAATAAATATAAAACTGTAATTGCTGATCCATTAATTTTGGATTTGATAAAGAATCCGAATACAAAAAAAGTTGCAATTCCTCATTATGTAGTATCTAGCAAACTTTATAAGAATAAGAAATTAAATTTGATTGGAGAAAATTTAGAAGATTTTCTAGAAAAAATTAATTAGGAGGTTCATTTTTATGAACAAAAGAATAATAAATTTATTGTTAATTGTTTTAACAGTTTCAATTTCTATATTTGCTAATGGTACAAATGAGCAAATACCGCAAAAACAAACAAGAATTATTGTAGATCATGGAGGTAATGAAGTTGAGGTGCCTACCGAGATAAATCGCATTATTATGACTACATTAACTCCTTTACCAGCAGTATATTGTTTATTTGCTGGAGATAGTAGCAAATTAGTTGGGATTAGTCCTGCATCAATGGCTGCTGCAGAAAATTCTATATTAAAAGATGTTTTACCTGATGTTGTAAATATTCCAACAAGCTTTATGAAAAGTGGTTCAGATATAAATATTGAAGAGGTAATTAATCTCAAACCGGATGTAGTATTTTATTCAACAACCTATCCTGATGAAGGTAAAATGTATAAAGAAGCAGGAATTCCTGCAGTAGCATTTAGTCCATACAAATGGGAAGGTGATGCAATTGATACTTTTAGTGGTTGGGTTGAATTACTTGGGGATGTTTTAAATGAAAAAGATCATGCTGAAGGTGTTGTATCCTATGGTCGAGAAATAGAGTCAAAAATTGCAGATAGAATAAAAGACTTAAGCGAAGATGAAAAACCAAGAGCTTTTATGCTATTTAGATATGCTAATGGTAAAATAAATACTTCTGGTTCTTTGCATTTTGGGCAATGGTGGCTTGAATCTACAGGGGCTATAAATGTAGCACAAGATATTAAAGAAAATATTCCAGCAGTAAACATGGAGCAAATATATCAATGGAATCCAGAGATGATTTTTATTTCTAATTTTGCACCTGTACTTCCTGAAGATTTATACAATAATGCTATAGCTTCAGATAATTGGGCACCAATTGATGCTGTAAAGAATAAACAAGTTTTTAAATTCCCACTTGGGATGTATAGATGGTATCCTCCTGCAAGTGATACTCCACTAAGTCTTCTTTGGCTAGCTAAAACTATTCATCCTGAATTGTTTAGTGATATAAATTTGGATGATGAAATTAGAAGCTATTATAAGAAATTTTATAATGTTGATTTAACTGATGATCAATTAAATAGAATTTACAATCCAAAAAGAGAAGCAGCAGGTGTATAATATATGGATAAATCAAAGTTAGGTATATCAAAAAAACTTATTTTTGTATTAACTCCATTATTAATTGCAATAATATGCTTAGGAATAGGCAGATATACCATAAGACTTGATCAAACCTTTAAAATATTATTTTCACCTCTAACAAAAATTGGTGTGAATTATGCTGATTATATAGTAATTTTTAATATAAGATTTCCAAGAATAATCTTAGCTTTTTCTGTAGGATTAGGTTTAGCTATTTCTGGAGCAGCATTTCAGTCAATGTTTAGTAATCCATTAGCAACTCCAGACACACTTGGAGTTGCTAGTGGAGCTAGTTTTGGGGCTGCACTAGCACTTTTATTTGGGTTTAGTTTTATTGGTGTTCAAGCTATGGCAATGATATTAGGAATGGTTGCATTATTAATAACTCTTTGGATTGGTAAAAATTCAATTAGTCAATCAAAGATAGTTATGATTGTTTTAAGTGGTATTGTTGTATCCTCCCTATTTAAAGCTTTAGTTTCTGGTGTAAAATATATAGCAGATCCAAACGATACGTTACCTGCAATTACTTATTGGCTTATGGGAAGTATGAATGGGGCAAATTTTAAGACATTGTTATTAGGACTTCCTTCAATATTTATCGGAAGTTTAATTATATTCTTATTAAGATGGCGATTAAATATTATATCTTTAAGTGATGATGAAGCTAACTCTTTAGGTGGGCATGTACAATTAGTTAGAATTTTAATTATGTTTAGTGCTACATTAGTTACTGCTTCTTGTGTATCTATGTGTGGAGCTGTAGGTTGGGTGGGACTTTTAATCCCCCATGTTTCTAGATTATTGGTGGGAAGTGATAATACTAGAATAATACCTATAAGTATGAGTCTTGGGGCATCCTTTATGATTATAGTTGATACTTTAGCTAGAAGTATAAGTGCTTCAGAAATTCTTTTATCAATACTTACGGCATTAATTGGAGCTCCTTTTTTTATATCCTTATTAAAAAAGCTTGGAGGTGCAAAATTATGATATTTCAAGTTAAAAATGGAAGTTTTGGATATGGTGAGAAAAATTTATTTAATGATATAAATTTTGAAGTAAAACAGGGGGAAATTTTATCTATTTTGGGAGCAAATGGAGTAGGTAAAACGACTTTATTAAGATGTATGATGGGATTGCTTGATTGGAAAGAAGGCTGTTCAACAGTTGATAAAGTAAAAATAAATAAAAATAGTGATAACTTAATTTGGACAAAAATTGGATATGTCCCACAGGCAAAAAATACAGTATCTCCTTTGATGGCAAAAGATTTAGTATTATTAGGTCGATCTGCACACTTAAAAGTTTTTTCTCAACCTAGTAAACAAGATAAAAAAAGAGCCATTGAAGCTTTAGAAAAAATTAATATGGGACATCTAAGTGAAAAATATTGCAATAAGATGAGTGGTGGTGAATTGCAGATGGTTTTAATAGCTAGAGCCTTGTGCATAAGACCAAAGATGTTAGTTTTAGATGAGCCTGAATCTAATTTGGATTTTAAAAATCAATTAATGGTTTTAGATACAATTTCTACTTTATCAAAGGAGGAGGGAATTTCAGCAATTGTTAATACTCACTATCCAGATCACGCAATTCATTTATCAAATAAATCATTACTATTAAATAATAATGGGAAAAGTGTTTATGGTTATACAAAAAAAGTTTTAACAGAGAGTAATTTGAAAGATATTTTTAAAGTAGATGTTAAAATTATAAATCATGAAATTGAAAATAGAGAATATGTTTCAATCGTGCCATTGTATTCAAAAAATATTATATAGGAGGATTTATGCTTTTTGAAAAGATTGATGATTTATTAGAAAATAATAAAGATGTTATTTTATCTATAGCTCCAACATATAAAATAGCATATAAAGAAAATTCATTAAAAGTTTTAAATGCAGTAAAAGCATTAAATATTCCTATAATTAGTGAAACTATTAATGGGTATTATATAATAATAGATAAAGTAAAAAATCAATTGGAATATAGAGATTATTTAATTTCTGAAGCATGCCCCGTAATTAAAAACATAATAATAAATAAATTTCCAAAACTCAGTAAATGTTTAGATGGGTGTTGCTCTCCCTTAACTAATCATTGTACTTCATTAAAAGAAAAATACGGTAATGATGTTGCTATAATTTTTGTCGGACCTTGCAAGAATAAATTAAAAGAAGCTATTAGAGATAAGTCTGCTGATATTTGTTTGACTTTTCAGCAATTAGTTGATTATTTAGAATATAAAAATCTTTTAAAATCATCAAAAGAAGAAGCTTTTAATTTTGCTGATACACTTGAGAATGTTCAAAAAGATCTTAATATAATATCAGTTGATGGCTATAAAAATGTTATCAATTATTTAAATCAAATAAATGATAATAAGATTATGCCAAAAGGTTATTTAATGCTTTATTCTTGTGAAGAAGGGTGTGTTGGTCGGACTAAAAAGATTTCTATAAATTTTAATCAGTGATCTTTCTTGTAGTAGAATTATTAACAACTAGTTCAACATCAAGAGAGACGTTACTACTTTCTTTTTTATCTAATACTTGATTCAACATTTGAACAGATTTTATTCCCATTTCTTTAAGATGTAATTCGATGTGAGTATAGTAATTAGAATTATTACTAGTTTTATCAAATATTATTATTGAAATATCTTCGGGAATTTTATATCCAAGTGCCTTTAATTTATCAGATAAACCATCGGTTACTGCTTCTGACATTGCAATAACTCCATCGAATTCAGTTAATCTAGAATCTAAAATTGATGCTGTGTTAACACCATCAGCATAATCGTATCCTGTAGTGATTAATAAGTTATCATCGATTTCTATATTTGCTTCTTTGAGCGCTTTTGCATATCCTCTAAATCTATCTATTGAAGAGAAAGGATAACTTTCTTTATCATTACTAAAATTAAATAATTCTTTATTTGAACAAGGTACTTCCCAAAAGCTTGCTATAAAAGCAATTCTAGTTCTCCCCATTTGAAGTAAATATTTTGTAGCTAAATATCCACCTTTTTCTCCATCATGATATACATGAGGAATATTGGGTATAATATTTTTTCTAGCTGTTACTACTAACGGGATATTGTGGAAATTTTTAATCTCAGGAATATTTTCAGCTTTAGCAACAGGTATATAAATTAATCCATCTAAGATTGAATTTGAAAGTTGTTTAATATCTTGTTTTTCGTTTTCAACAGATCCATTACTTGAAGTAACTAAAACTAATTGATTGTTTTTTCTTGCTTCCTCAATTATTCCCTCTGTTATAGCAGAAAAGAATGGGTGAGTTATATTAGGAATTATAAGGCCAATTACTCCAGAAGAACTACCTTTCATGATTCTTGCTGCAATATTAGGTCTATATCCAGTTTTCTTAAGGATTTCTTCAATCTTAATTTCATTGGATTTTCTTATGGTTTGACCATTAAAGTATCTAGATAATGTAGCAATAGAAACCCCACTTAAATCTGAGATTTCTTTTAATGAGTAATTTTTTTTAGTATTTTCCATGCTTAGAATAATAAAACATTTTCCCTATAAAATCAATAAATGTAAACGTTAATCAATAAAAAACATTTTTAATAGATATATACTTATCAAATAGACAGTATTTTATAAAAATGGGCAAAAAAGAATTTAAATATTAATTGTTGACAGATTAAAATTCTGTAATATACTAATGAAGAAGTGAAAACGTTTATCACTTTATTGTATAGGAGTGAAATTTTGAAATTTATAGTTAAAAAGTCGACATTGAGTGGTGCGGCGAGAATCCCTGGCAATAAGTCAGGGACAGCAAGAGGAGTAATCTTCGGAAGTCTAGCAGGTGGTACATCAGTTTTAAATAACCCCCTAACTAATTTAGATAGTTATTCTATTGTAAAAATGATGGAAATGCTTGGTGCTAAGATTAATACTGAAGATGATTCAAAGTGGATAATTGAAGGCTTTGATGGAAAACCTTCTGTTCCAAGCAATATTTTAGATGCTGAAAATTCAGGAACTGGTTTTTATTTTGCATTAGCAGTTTGTTCTTTGATTGAAGGTTATTGTGTTTTAACTGGAGACTATCAAATTTGCTATAGACCAGCTCAACCTATGATTGATGCAATTAACAAATTAGGTGGCTTTGCTTTTTCTACAAGAAATAGTGGAACAGCTCCTATTGTCGTAAAAGGTCCTATCAAAGGTGGAGCGATTAGTTTCCCAGGTGTTAATTCTCAATGGATGACCCCATTCTTATCTGTTTGCCCTTTATTAGAAGAAGATACAATAATTCATGAAACAGATTTATTAGAAAGACCTTATGTTGATATGACAATTGGTATGTTAGAGAAAGCAGGAATTGAAATTATTAATAATAATTACGATGAATTTGTAATCAAAGGAAGACAAAAATTTAAACCTTTTGAATATGAATTACCTGGAGACTGGGGTACAAGTGGATATCCAATGATTGCAACAGCAATAACACCTGGTTCAAAAGTAACATTTACAGGTTTAGATATAAATGATTATGCAGGTGAAAAAGCTTTTGTTACCATATTAAAAGATATGGGTGCAGATGTTGAAGTAGTTGATCAAGGTAAAGGTGGTATCACTGTAACTGGTGGTTGTCAATTACAAGGTATTGAAATTGATTGTAGTGGAACTCCTGATGCTGTTCCAATTTTAGCTGTTCTAGGATGTGCTGCTCAAGGTAAAACTGTATTAAAGAATATCGGGGCATGCAGATTAAAAGAAACAGATAGAGCTAAATCAATTAAAGAAGAATTAGAAAAAATGGGTGCTAAGTTTGATGAAACTGAAGATAGTTTAACTATTTATCACTCAGAATTAAAAGGTACAAAAATCGATGGGCATCATGATCATAGAATTGTTATGGCAACTAGTGTTGCTGCTATGATTGCAGATGGTGAAAGTGAAATTGATAATGCTGAATATGCAGCTGTATCTTTTCCAAATTTTTACGAGCTAATGAAACAAATAAATGCTAATATAGAAAGCGTATAAGAAAAAAGGAGAGTGTGATGAAAAAGAGTCTATTGTTGTTGGTAATGATTTTATCAATAAGTTTTAGTGTATTTGCAAATGGTAGCAGTGAAGAAAGTGCTCCTGCATTAAAGAGAATTTCTATTGGTACAGCTGGAACTGCTGGTTCTTTATATCCAATGGGAGTTGGTATGGCAAAAACTATCACAGATCATGTTGATGGTATTGCTTGTACAGGTGAAGCAACAGCTGCTTCTGTAGAAAATATTAGAAATTTAACTTCTGGTAATTTAGCAATGGGTATTTCTCAAAGTGAAATTGCTTATTTAGCTTATAATGGTTTAGGCGATTTTAAGAATCATGATGCAACTGATTTAAGAGCTTTATTTAGTACTATTACTAGTTACGTTCAAGCTTTCACTCTAGAAAGCAGTGATATTCATTCAATTGAAGATTTCAGAGGAAAAGCAATTGGTTGTAGTTCTGCAGGTAGTGGTGGAGAAATGTGTGCAAGAATGGTTTTAGATTATTATGGTCTTTCATATGATGATATTAAACCTCAATTTATTTCTGAAACAGAAGCTGTTTCTGCATTAAAAGATGGTAGAATTGATGCTTTTATTTGTACTCACCCAATCAAATCTGCTGCATTAACTGACCTTACAACAAGTGTTGATGTAAGAATGATTTCATTTGATTCACCTGAATTCTATGAAGAATTCTTCTTCTGGACCCCATATACTATTCCAGCTGGAACATATAATGATGTTGATGTAGATGTTGTTGTACCTAGTAGTAGAGTTAATATGTACACTTCAACAAAAGCTGGTTTAAGCGATGACGAAGTTTACAGAATTGTAAAAGCTATTTGGGAAAATAGAGATGAATGGCAAGGTGTTGCAAATTCTGTTTCAAAACAAGTTGTACTAGATGCTGCATTAGCAGGGATTCCTGTAAAATTACATCCAGGTGCAGTTAAATATTACCAAGAAATTGGTCTTGATATTGATCCTGAACTAATTCCATAATTGCAATTTTATAAAATCCTCATAGGAGTAGTTCTCCTGTGAGGACATTTTAAAGGTAGGCTTTTTAAATGTTAAATAATAAAACGAAGCAAGGCGAGTTTTTAAAGATGCTGTTATTAATTCTAGCATCATTTGTTTGTTTGTTTCATATATATATAACTGTATCAACTGCTATTGGAGTTATGCAGGTAAGAGTTATCCATGTTTTTTCTTTGATGCTAGTTTGGTATTTAAGTAAATTTATTAATACGAAGAAGAAAGTATTTAAAGTTGTAGATTTGTTATTAATGATAGCCATTATAGCATTATTTACTTATTTTATGATTGGAACAGTACCTGATGCCTTAAGAGAAAAAGGTGTTTGGGGAATTAACTTTTTAGATGTTATAGCTGGTGCTATATTAATTCTATTTGTTTTGGAAGTTTCTCGAGAATCTATTGGCTTAGCATTACCAATAATTGCAGTAGTCTTTTTGATCTATGCATTTATTGGCCCATATTTACCAAATGTTATTGCTCATAGAGGTTATAATTTAGAATATATTACCAATTATATAAGCTGGACTAATGAAGGAATTTATGGTGTTCCTGTTGGTGCTTCAGTTTCATTTGTTGTTTTATATATAATTTTTGGAGAATTGTTAGATAAATTTGGAGCTGGTAAGTTCTTTATCGATATCGCATATGCTTTGACTGGAAAGATGAAAGGTGGTCCTGCAGAAGCTGCAGTATTATCAAGTGCAATGATGGGCTCTATCAACGGTAGTGCTGTTGCAAATGTAGTAACTACAGGTACTTTTACTATTCCTCTGATGAAGAAAGTTGGATATAAGAAAGAATATGCTGGAGCTGTTGAAGCAGTAGCATCTACTGGTGGACAAATTCTTCCTCCTGTTATGGGTGTTGCAGCTTTTGTTATGGCTGATTTAACAGGTATTCCTTATTCTCATATAGTATTAGCTGGTATAATACCAGGACTTTTATATTATATTAGTTTAGGTTCTGCTGTTTATTTTGAAGCTGGAAGATTAGGTATTGAAGCTGAAAAAAATGAAAAGCTTTTAAGAGTTAAGGCAATATTAAAAGAAGGTTATTATTATTTTATTCCAATTATTATTTTGGTTTTTTGTTTATTGGTTTTAAAATTATCTGCTAGCTATTCTGGGTTCTTTGCTATTTTATCTATTTTAGCAATTGGTATTGTTAAAATTGGTATTGTTGATCATAGATTCCCATTTAAAGAATTAAAAGAAGCAAGTTTACATGCAGCAAAATCAGCTGTTCCTGTAGCAATAGCTTGTGCTTCTGCTGGTATTGTAATTGGAATTGTTAGTATGACTGGTCTTGGTGTTAGATTTGCTCAAATAGTTTTTGATGTATCAAATGGTAATTTATTTTTAATGCTTTTGATGACTATGATTGCTTGTATAATTTTGGGTATGGGGCTTCCTTCAACTGCAGCTTATGTAATTGCTGCAACTGTTGCTGCTCCAGCTCTATTAAAAGCTGGTATTTCTCCAATCGCTTCAAACTTATTTGTATTCTATTTTGCAATCATTTCATTTATTACTCCACCTGTTGCAATGAGTGCATATGCAGCTAGTGGGATTGCAGATTCAGATGCGATGAAGACTGGTGTACAAGCATTTAAGCTAGGTATCGCAGGATTCATTATTCCATTTATGTTTGTTTATTATCCAGGCTTATTGATTGTTGATACTTCTTTCTTAGCTTCAATTTCTTCTTTAATTATTGCATTGTTAGCTGTTGTTATGATTGCAATTGCTTTTGAGGGTTGGTTGGGTAAGAATTTAAGTTTACCAATAAGGTTACTTTTAGCTTCGGTTGCTATAATTATGATAATTCCAAATATTATATTTAATATTGTAGGAATTGTTATTTCAGTTGCTTTATTAGCCTTTTTGATAATTCCAACTAAAAAAAAGTGAACAAGTATTACTTGTTATGAGTGATTTAAAAGAGATAAATAAAAGATGTAGTTATAAAAGGCTACATCTTTTTATATAAATTAATTTGACAAAATATTTTTATTTATTTATTCCAAGCACAACTGGAGTAGATCTGTATCCAACACCCATCCTATCAATTCCTTGATCGATAAAAGCTAAGAACTTTTCTCTATCTCTTATACAAGCAGATCCTTTTACTTGGCATCTACCTTTTGCTGCATCGATCATGCATTGAATTATTTCAGTTGTTGCTCCTTTTACTTCAGATCCTGTGAAAAAGCCTGTTGAGGTTTTAACAAAATCAGCCCCAGCTTTTGCTGCTATATCAGTGGCTTTTGCAATTTCTTCTAAATTAAGGGCATCTGTTTCAAATATCACTTTTAATTTAGTTCCATGTTTGTGAACAATTTCTGCAACTGCTTTTATCTCTTTTTCTACAAGGTCCCATTTTCCACTTTTAATCCAGCCATAATTTGATACAAGATCTAAATCTTCAATATCATCATCTTTACAAATTATTTGGGCTTGCATAACTTTACTCTCTGTGGAGGAGCATCCAAAAGGAAAATCGCATACCACACATAGCCCTGTATTTGTGCCTTTACAAAGTTCTCTTGCAATAGGTAATGAGGATGGGTTTATACAAACTGTTTTACAATTATAATCAATACCTTCTTGAATATATTTTCTTATTTCTTTTTCACTAAATTCTGGTTTTAGTACAGATTGATCAATATATCTAGCAAGCTCTTTAGTATCCATATCTATAGCTTTTTTATTTGGTTTCATTTTTTCTCCTTTTTGATAATTAAATGTATGATACAAATATTATAAATATATTAAATTAAAAAAAGCAATATTAATTTAATAAAATATTGATTTAAATGATTTTATCAATGATTTTTATAATAAAAGAATTCTTTACTAAATATATATAATATATTATTATTATAAATGTATCATACAAATATTTATTAATATTTAGTTTGAAAACATTGCTAAAAAAATATATTTTTTTAAAAAGCTTTACTAATGTTTAAAACTTTAATATTAATTGAAGATGAAAAGGCTTAAATTAAGGTTTTTAATCAGATTTTTAGGAGAAAATATGTCTCAAATAACCTCAAAATATGTTAAAGAAACATTTGATTTTGATAGCAGTGTTAAAATTCCTTTTTATGTACAGTTTGCAAGTTATGTAAGATTGCAAATTCAAGCGGGTAATTTTAAATCTGATGATATAATGGTTGCTGAAACAAAACTTTGTGAAATATTAAATGTAAGTAGAACTACAATAAGGCAAGCCTTTAATATGTTAGTTGAAGAGGGCTATTTATTTAGAACTAGAGGCAGAGGCTCTTATATATCAAAACCAAAATTAAATAGACGAATTGATTATATGTATAATTTTACTGAAAGTATTAATAGAATTGGGGCTGAGCCTTCATCACTAGTACTAGACTCTAAAATAATAAAAGCAAGTAATATAGTTGCTGAAGTTATGAAATTGCCAAATCAAAATCCTTTCGTTTTTTATTTGAGAAGACTTAGATGTGCAAATAATCAACCAATTTTAGTAGAAGAATCTTATATCCCAGCTTTGTTGTGCCCTAATATAAATGATATTGATTTTTCAATTAATTCACTATATTCAACCCTTAGAAATAAATATGGTTTAAATATTGATAGAGCAGAGGAGAGTCTTGAATCTATTATTATTGATAAAGATACAAGAGATTTATTAAAATGTGATCAATCTAATATGCCTGGTTTCAGAATTGAAAGATTAGCTTATTTGAAAAATAATATGATATTTGAATTTACTACTTCGATTACTAGAGCAGATAAATGTGCTTTTAAATTAGAGTTAAAATATAATAACAAAACTGGTAATGGTATCGATATTGAGAGAAAAATAAATACCTAAAATTGAAAAGGTGCAGCAAATATTGCTACACCTTTCGATTTTCCATGTTATGTATATAAAAATGCTAGAGGAATTATCTAACAACTCTACCAGAGGCATTACCTGCGGCAAGAGATTTAACTTCTTCAATACTTACTAAATTAAAGTCGTGTTCAATAGTATGTTTTAAACAAGAGGCTGCCACAGCAAAATTAATTGCTTCTTGAGGATCATAGTTATTAACTAAACTATAAACTAAGCCACCACTGAAGGAATCTCCACCGCCAACTCTATCAACAATTTGGATTGTATAATTAGGTGAAAAATATGCACTTTTGTTTGTATATAGCATTGCACCCCAAGTATTAACACTTGCACTGATGCTACCTCTAAGAGTGAAAGCAACAGTTGGTATATTGAATTTTTCACTTAATTGTTTTGCAACATCAATATATCCATCGTTATTTAATTCACCCTTATTAATATCACTACCACTTGCTTCAAGATTAAATACATCTTTTGCATCAGCTTCGTTACCGATACATACATCAACATAAGGCATTAATTGAGACATTACTTTGTTAGCATCTTCTCTGCTCCATAATTTTGATCTGTAGTTAATATCACAAGAAATTGTAATACCTTTTTCTTTAGCTTTTTTACATGCTTCAAGACAGATAGATGGCATATTACCACCTAAAGCTGGAGTAATACCTGTGAAGTGGAACCAAGTTGCACCATCAAAAATCTTATCCCAATCAAAATCTGAAGGATTAGCTAAAGAAATTGCAGAATATTTTCTGTCATAAATAACTTTTGAAGCTCTTTGGCTAGCACCTTTTTCAACAAAGTATGAACCTAATCTTTCTCCACCATAGCAAACATCACTGACATCAACCCCATAATTTCTTAAAACATTAATTGATGCTTGGCCAATTTCATGTTTTGGAACTTTTGTTACAAAAGAAACATCTTCACCAAATCTTGCAAGAGAAACAGCTACATTAGCTTCTCCACCTGCAAAACTAACATCATAATTAGTTGCTTGTAAAAATCTTAAATATCCTTGAGGGTTTAATCTCATCATGATTTCACCAAAAGTAACAATCTTTTTATTCATTATCAACTCCTGCTTTTACGCTATTATAAATTTCTATAGCTTTTTGAGCTCTTTTAGTAATTTCTTTATAATTTCTCTCTTTAATTAAATTTGATTTTGCAATCCAGCTACCACCAATTGGACAAATATCTTTTTGACTTGCCCAAAGAGGTAAGTTTTCTTCACTTACTCCACCAAGAGGGAAGAATTTTAAATCTAAATATTTGTATGGACCAGTCATTGCTTTAAAATAATCAAGACCACCTAAAGCTTGAGCTGGGAATAATTTTAATAATTTACAACCCATTTCTACAGCTTTTTCTAATTCACTAGCTGTTGAAATACCAGGGGCAAAAGGAAGTCCACATTCATCTGCTTCATTCATAATTGTAGGATTTAAACCAGGCGCAACAGCAAAAGTAGCACCTAATTCTTTAACTTTTTTTGCTTGACCAGGTTGAATAACAGTTCCTGCTCCAATCATCATTTCTGGAACATGTTTATGAATAAGTTCCATAGCTTTATAAGATGCTGGAGTTCTAAGTGCTAGTTCGATTGCACTAATTCCTCCATCAATCAAAGCTTTTGCGCTATCAACTGCTGTATCTGCATCTTCGATAACTAATACTGCAACAATACCTTTACTGACTAGGTCATTTATCATTTGATCATTCATCATTTTAATTTAGCCCTCTACTGTTTCATTTTTAATTGACTGTTTCATTTTAATACTATAAACTACTTCTATAACGATTTTTAAAATCTGTCAAGACAAAAATGAAACAATTGTACAAAAATGAAACAGGACTGATATAATGGAAGAATTAAAAGTTAGTGCAGTTGAGAGATGTATGCTAATACTAGAAACAATAGCAAAGCATAATAAGATAATTCTCTCTGACATTGCTAAAGAAACAAATATACATAAAAGTACAGTATTTAGATTTTTAAATACTTTAGAATCTCTTGGCTACATTAATAAAGATCCAAAAGATGAACACTATTTTTTAACAACAAAGATGAATCAATTTCATATTTCATCTAGCATTGAAAGTGTATTACTTGATGAAGGTGTTCAAATAGTAGAGACAATAGCAAAACATACAAAAGAAACAGTGCATTTAGCAAAG
This sequence comes from Pleomorphochaeta caudata, assembly GCF_055395745.1. Lineage (NCBI taxonomy): Bacteria > Pseudomonadati > Spirochaetota > Spirochaetia > Spirochaetales > Sphaerochaetaceae > Pleomorphochaeta > Pleomorphochaeta caudata. The sequence goes on along the minus strand of NZ_AP042458.1, from coordinate 2,905,992 downwards.
TTAGATAATAATAAATTAACATATCTTTATAAAGTTGAATCAACACAAACCTTAAGAGTTAGCACATCCAGTCAGATACTAGGGGAGGCTCCTCTTTATTGTACAGGTCTTGGTAAAGCTATAATGGCTTTTTTAGATGATGATGAAGCTTTAAAGATTATGGATGAATTTAATTATAATAAATTTACAGATACTACTATCTTAAATAATGATACTTTAAAGAAAGAGTTAGAACAAATAAGATTAAGAGGTTATGCTCTCGATAACCAAGAGCATGAAATAGGGATTATGTGTATAGCTCTTCCTATTTTAGTAAGAAATAAACCTGTTGCAGCTATTAGTATTTCAGCTCCAGTTCAAAGACTTAAAGATAATATTCAAAAATATTTCTTATTAATTGAAACTTTAATTGATAACTTTCAAGATAGGATACAAACTCTACCAATAAGTTAAAAAACTTAATTTTAGATGCTTTAAATAGCATTTTATTGTTTTGAAAAAAAATTAAATTTTTTTCTTGACAATACTCAGATATGGGTTAACATATTACTTGTATTACAAGTTATGAGCTAGGAAATAAGAAAAAATGATTACTTACAATAAAATAAAAAAACCAAATTTAGTAAAAGAAGTTTACACCCAACTTAGGGAACAAATTGTAAATGGAGAAATGAAAGAAGGGGAAAAATTGCCTTCTGAAAATAAGCTTTGTTCACAATTTGATGTTAGTAGAGTAGTAATCAGAGAAGCTATGCAAACCTTAAGAGCTAATAACTTGATAGTAACAAAACAAGGTAAAGGATCTTTTATAGCAAATCCTGAAAACTTTGTTTTAGAAAAATATGATACATCTAGTGAAAAAATCATTGGAAAAGTAACAGAAAGCGATATCCTAGATTTCTTTGCTTTTAGAGAAGTCGTTGAATTAAAAGGACTTGAGTTAGCAGCTAAAAATTTAGATGAAGAAGAGATGAAAATTCTTGCATCTAAAGTAAAGAAAATGATAGAAAATAAAGGTAATACAGAGCAATATTCAATTGCAGACTATGAATTTCACTTAGAAGTTATGAAAGCTTCAAAGAATGAATTTTTATATGCTTCTTATAAAGCCTGTAGGTCACTAATCCTACGTTGTTTAATAAAATTAAATAGTTTCCATGATAGTCATCAATGGGGTATAGATAAGCATGAGAAGATATGCAAAGCATTAATGGAAGGTAATGCTAAGGAAGCAAAAACCTTATTAGTCATGAATAATGATTATAACTTAGCTCGTTTATCATCAATTAAAGAATAAAGCAAAAGAAAACCAAAATAACGATTAAAATTTAATTAATATAATAAGTTGTAGGACATGTTATATCTTACAAATAAGGAAAAAATAAAAATGAAAATAACAGAGGTTAATACCTATTTTGTTCGCCCTAGATGGGGCTTCGTAGAAATTCTTACTGATGAAGGACTTACTGGTTGGGGAGAAGCCGTACTTGAAGGTCATACTACAGCAGTTTTGTCTTGTGTTCAAGAAATGAAGCCTTATTTATTAAATAGTGATCCACAAAAAATTGAAGATCTTTGGAATGTGCTATACAGAGGTGGATTCTATAGAGGTGGTGGTGTTATGACTAGTGCAATTTCTGGTCTAGACCAAGCTTTATGGGATATAAAAGGTAAAGCATTTAATGCTCCTATTTATCAATTAATGGGTGGTAAATGTAGAGACAAAATTAAAGTTTATTCTTGGATTGGTGGAGATAGACCAGACGATACTGGTAATGCTGCAAAAGAAAAGCAAGATGAAGGTTTTACTGCTATAAAGATGAATGCAACTAGTGAATTACAGTACATCGACAATTATAAAAAGGTTGATGAAGTTTTAGAAAGAGTTGCATCTATTAGAGAAAAATGTGGTAAGTATTTTGGTATTGCAATTGATTTCCATGGCAGAGTTCATAAACCAATGGCTAAAGTTCTAGCAAAGAAATTAGAAGAGTTTGATCCAATGTTTATTGAAGAACCTGTTTTATGTGAACAAATGGAATATTTCCCTGAAATTGCAGCTGCTTGTAACATTCCAATTGCAACTGGTGAAAGACTTTACACAAAATATGACTTCAAGAGATTGCTAAGTATTGGCGGAGTTGATATTATCCAACCTGACTTAGCTCATGCTGGTGGTATTACTGAAGTTAAAAAGATTGCAGCTATGGCTGAAGCATACGATGTTGCATTAGCACCACACTGTCCTTTAGGACCTATTGCTTTAAGTGCTTGCTTACAAGTTGATGCAACTTCTTACAATGCTGTAATTCAAGAACAAAGTATTGGTATCCACTATAACAAGGGTAAAAGTGTTCTAGATTACATTACAAATAAAGAAGATCTTAAATTTGAAGATGGTTTTGTAAAAATGCCAACAAAACCAGGTTTAGGTTTAGATATTAATAAAGAGTTAGTTTTAGAAGAAAATAAAACTCCTCATAGTTGGAAGAATCCATTATGGAGACATGATGATGGTTCTGTTTCAGAGTGGTAGAAAGAAAAGAGGTTTAAATGAAAAAAGGAATTATAGGAAAAATTCATGGAATTGTTATAGATATTTTAACAAAGTTCCTAGTAGTTTTGAGTATGTTAATTACTTGTACAGTATTTTTAAATGTATTAAGTCGTTATATATTAGAAATTTCACTTCCCTGGTCTGAAGAATTAGCTAGATTTATGTTTATTTGGCTTTCTTTTATTGGTGCAGTAATTGCTAATGCTCAATTTAGTCATATGAGATTAGATTTTATTGTAGAAAAATTGCCAGTAAAAACAGCTAAAGTCGTTGAAGGTATCTCTTATTTGGTTGCGATAGTTTTATTTGTTTTTTTGTTTATCGGAAGTCTTAGATACACTCAATCACAATGGGATTGGAGATCCTCTGCATTAGGAATCAGACATGGAATAGTTTATATGATAACTCCTATCTGTTTCTCAATTATGGGATTGCAATTTGTAGCAAGATTTATTCAGTTATTTATTTCAGACAAAGGAGAGGTGTAATTTTATGTTACTTTTATTTTTAGGTTCATTATTTGGATTGATATTAATTGGTGTTCCTGTAGCATTTTCACTAGCAGGGACCGCATCAATAATGATGATTGCTTTAGGTAATTTATCCCCATTAAAGTTAGCACAAACCTTTATAACAGGTTGTGATAGTGTTCCTCTTTTAGCAATACCTTTCTTTATGATTGCAGGGGAAGTTATGAATGCTGGTGGTATCTCAAAAAGAATTGTTAAATTTGCAGATACTCTTTTAGGTCACTTTAGAGGCGGTATGGGATATGTTGGTGTTGTAGCATCAATGATTTTCGCAGGTATTTCTGGTAGTGCAGTTGCAGATACTACTGCAGTTGGTAGTGTTGTATTACCATTAATGGAAGAAAGTGGATACGATAAGAAAAAAAGTACAAGTTTGATTTGTGCAGCAGGATGTATCGGACCAATTATTCCACCAAGTACTCAAATGATTATCTATGGTGTTATAGCTGAAGTATCAATTGTTAAATTGTTCTTAGGTGGTATTGTACCAGGTCTTTTGATTGGACTAAGTTTGATGGTTATGTGGTTCTACCATACTAAAAAGAGTAATTATCCAGTAGGAAAAAGATCTTCTTTTAAAGAAATTAGACATTCCTTTAGAAGTGCTTTCTTAGCAATTATGTTACCTTTCTTTATTATCTTCTGTATTGTTTCTGGTATTGCTACTGCAACTGAAACAGCTGCTATTGCAGTTATGTATTCTCTTGTTGTCTCACTAGGAATTTATAAAGAATTAAAGTTTAAGGATTTACCAAAAGTATTTGCAAAAGCTTGTATCTCTACAGCTATTATGATGATGGTTGTTGGTGCTGCTAATGTTGCTGCTTATGTAATCACAATTGCAAGAATTCCACAATTATTATCAGATACAGTATTGTCATTAACAAACAATCCAAAAGTATTAATGCTTTTATTAAATATCTTATTATTACTTGTTGGTTGTGTTATGGACAGTGGCCCAGCAATCATGATTTTAACACCAATTCTTTTACCAGTAGTTAGGGAATTTGGCTTAGATCCAGTTTATATCGGTGTAATCATGGTATGTAACTTATGTATCGGTTTAGCAACTCCACCTGTTGGAAACGTATTATATGTTGGTGTTGGCTTAGGTAAAATCAAATTAGTTGAATTAATAAAAAACATTTGGCCATTTTTAATAATGATGTTCTCAGTGTTATTTATTATTACATATTTCCCAAATTTAATTATGTTTATTCCAAATCATCTTGGATAAAACATTCGGAGGTAAAAAATGAAAAATAAAACCATGAAATTAGTTGGTTTATTAGTTGCAGGTTGTTTATTAACAACAACTTTTGTAGGGTGCTCTAAAGATAGTGCACAATCATCAACAGCAGAAAAAGCACCTACAGGTGAAATTACTGTTAGAATTTCAAACGGTTCAAGTGCAAGTGCACCAACAGTTGTTGCTGCAGAAACTGTATTTAAACCATATGTTGAAGAAGCTTCAAATGGTAGAATTACTGTTGAATCATATAGTGGTGCTATCTTAGGTGATGATACAAAATCAACTGAAGCTTGTAGAGCTGGTGAATTAGAAATTGCTAGTACTTCAACTGCTCCATTAGTAGGTTTAATTCCTGAATTAGCTATTTTTGATATTCCTTTCTTATTTAATAGTCCTGAAGAAGCTGACCAAATTATGGATGGTAAAATCGGTGATTACTTAAATGAAAAGATGGCTGAAAAAGGTTTAGTTAACTTAGCATGGGATGAAAATGGATTTAGAGATTTAACTAACTCAGTTAGACCTGTTGTTACTCCAGAAGATCTAAAAGGTTTAAAAATTAGAACAATGGAAAACCAATATCACTTAGAAGCATGGAAAGCATTAGGTGCTAGTCCTACTCCAATGAGCTGGGCTGAAGTATTTACTGCATTACAACAAGGTATTATTGATGGTCAAGAAAACCCAATTCCTAACTTCTATGCAGCAAGAATTCAAGAAGTAAACAAATATATCACAACTACAGGTCATGTATATTCTCCATTGTTGTTCTTATATTCAAAAACTTTATTTGATTCATATGATGCTGAAACTCAACAAATCTTAAGAGATGGTGCTAGAAAATTTGCTTTAGCTGAAAGAGAAATCAATAGAAAACAAACTGAAGAAAAGAAACAAGCATTAATTGATGAAGGTTGTGTAGTAACAGAATTAACAGCTGAACAAAAGAAAGCTTTCCAAGATAAAACTCAAAGTGTTTGGGATAGTATTGAAAAGAAAGTTGGTTCAGAGTTAATGGATGAACTAAAGAGCGAATTAGCAGCAATAAGAGCTAATAATTAATTTTCATAAAACAATATAACAAATTATTTATTTAAAAAATAAGTAAGGACTGTTACCTATTTGAAGTTAAAATTTCTATAGGTAGCAGTTTTTTTATAAATAAAAGTTTGACATTTTTTTCAAAACGTAGTTATACTATATAAGAAAAGTATGAAAAGTATAACTTATACAACTAAATATAAAGGAAGATGTAGTGAAGAGTAAGAATAAAAAACAAGATAAATTTATGGGTTCAGTAAAAGTTGGACAAAAAGGTCAAATTGTTATTCCAAAAGAAATAAGAGATATGTTTGACATTAACCCTGGAGATACTCTTTTATTATTAGCTGATTCAAAAAAAGGTATAGCTATTGAGAGAATGGCAGTTTTTTCAAAAATTGCTGATGCAATATTTAGTGGTAGAGCAAAAGATATTTATCCTGAACATAGTGAAGAAGAAAGTATGGTTTTTGCTCAAGAAATTAAGAAGATGAATGAGGAAGATGAAAAGGATCATGATAGCAATTGAAACAATTAATTTAACCAAAAAATATAAAGATAAACTTGCTGTTAATAATTTGAATCTCAAGATTAATAAGGGTGAGTTATTTGCTTTATTAGGAGTTAATGGAGCTGGTAAAACTACTACAATAAAAATGCTCTCTTGTTTGATAAAACCTACAAGTGGAGATGCTAATATATTAAATAAGAGTATTTTATCTGATCGGTTAGAAATAAAAGATTTTATAAATGTCTCTCCACAAGAGACTGCTATTGCACCAAATTTAAGTGTAAGAGAGAATTTAGAATTTATTTCTGGTATTTATGGAAATAATAAAAAAGAAGCAAAAGAGAAAGCTGATAAGATGATAAAATCTTTTGGTCTATCAAGTATAGAAAATGATAAAGCAAAGACTCTTTCAGGTGGATGGCAAAGGCATTTAAGTATTGCAATGGCATTAATAAGTGATCCTAAAATTCTTTTTTTAGATGAACCTACCTTAGGTTTAGATGTTCTTGCAAGAAGAAAATTATGGAATGTAATAAAAGATATGAAAGATAGTGTTACTATAATTTTAACAACACACTATCTAGAAGAAGCTGTAGCCTTATCTGATAGAATAGGCATAATGGCAAAAGGGGAACTTAAAGCGATTGGGACCTCTGATGAATTAATAAAAAAAACAAATTCAAAGAATTTTGAAGATGCTTTTATATCTTTAGCAGGAGAAAGGGAGTAGGCTTTATGAAAGTTATGGTTTTTGCATCAAGAAATACAAAAGAAATGTTAAGAGATAAAATTAACTTAGCTTTTGGTTTAGGTTTCCCTATAATATTATTATTGTTATTAACCGCTATTCAATCAAATGTTCCTGCAGAGTTATTTAAGTTAGATAGTTTAACTCCTGGAATTGCTGTTTTTGGATTATCCTTTATTTCATTATTTTCGGGCATGTTAATAGCTAAAGATAGAACTAGCTCTTTTATGCTTAGGTTATTTACATCCCCTTTAAAAGCTTCTCATTTTATTTTTGGATATACACTGCCTTTATTACCAATGGCTATTGCTCAAATAATAGTTTGTTTCATTGTTGCTATATTTTTAGGGTTAACTTTTAATTTGAGAATTTTGTTAACTATAGTTGTTTTAATTCCTTCAGCAATTTTGTTTATTGCAATTGGATTATTATGTGGTAGTGTCTTTAGTGATAAACAAGTAGGCGGGGTTTGTGGAGCTTTATTAACTAATCTTACAGCTTGGTTATCTGGTACTTGGTTTGATTTAGATTTAGTAGGTGGGGCTTTTAAAAGTATTGCTAATTTACTTCCATTTGTTCATGCTGTTGAGGCTTCAAGAGCAGCAATGTTTGGCCAATATAGTCAAATTTTACCACATTTATTATGGGTAATAGCCTATGGAATAATTTTACTTATAATAGCAATACTTGTTTTTACAAAGAAAATGAATGGAGATAAAGTTTAATTTATAATGAATTCTATTCCCAAGAATTTAAAATAGTTTCTATTTGATTAATCTTTTCTTTTTTAATGACAATAGTTGAATTTTTAATTTGAATTAATTTCTCTTGTTCTAAAGTTTTTAACTGTCTAAAAATTGTTCTTCTAGAACAACCTATTACTTCGCTTAAGGTTTGTCTATCAATATTAAATATTATATCTGTTGAATCAGAAATTTTTTGTTGAAGTAAAAATTGTAATAATTTGTATTTGTAAGGGTATAAAGGAGAATTATTAGGGTTTATATTGCTATCATAAAAAATTGTTGCCCAAATTTTTATTAAAAAACTTGAAAATTCAAGATTTTCATTAATAAGCTTTTTACAATAGTTTTTATGAAGTTTGAAACCCTTTATTTCTTTGGTTACTTTTATACTACTACACTGTATTTCATTATCAGAAAATATGTCCATTAAGCTACAAAATGTTGCAACTTGATCTTTAGCAATTATAAAATTATTTCCTAAAATATCAGTTTTTATTACATCATAGCTACCAGAAACAAAGAAAAAGCCATATTCAGCTAAATCGCCTTCGCGAATTATATATTCACCTGTATTAAATTTTATTGGTATTAGTTGTCTTTTTATACTAGGTGAGAAATTATTTATAATTTTAGAAATGTCTTTTTGTATATTCATATTATTCTCTTATATTTTCATAGTGTCAGTTGTCACTTCCAATGTCAATAATAATATGTAATTATAATTTTATAGGAGAGAAATATGAGAAAAAACTTATTAATGATTTTATGTATGTTTTTTGTAATTAGTGAAATTTTTGCAAATGGTAGTGCAGAACCCCAGGAAAAAACTGAAGATACAGTTAATGTTGCTATATGTTTATCAACTGGTGGTTTGGGAGATAAGAATTTTAATGATATGGCTTATAATGGATTATTAAAAGCGAAAGAAACTTATAATATTAATTTTGATTATTTTGAGCCAAAAACTTCTAGTGATTTTGAGCAAGCATTAAGACAATTTGCTGATATTGGAGAGTATGATTTAATTATTGGGATTGGAAATGATATGGTTGATTCTCTAAAAGAAGTTTGCCCTGATTATCCAGATCAAAAATTTTCTTTAATTGATGCTCGTTTAGAAATGGATAATGTTCATTCAATTGAAACAAGATGGCAAGATCAGACTTTCCTTTGTGGTGTTTATGCAGGATTAGGTACTTTATCTGATATGGAAGATGCCAATAGTGATAATGTTATCGGTGTAATATTAGGAATGGATTTTCCAAGTTTACAAGCAGGTGTTGTAGGTTTTGAAGCCGGAGCTCGTTATGTAAATAAAGATTGTAAAGTATTAAAAGCTACTGTAGGTTCTTTTGCAGATCCAGCAAAAGGAAAAGAAATTGCAATTTCAATGTATAATAGAGGTGCTGACTTTATACAACCAATTGCAGGTTCTTCAGGTTTAGGTGTTTTTACTGCTGCTTTAGAAAAAGGGTTCTATGCTTTCGGGGTAGGTGGAAATCAAAATTACATTGAACCAACTGTAGTAGCTGCTACATCAATTAGAAATGTTGATGAAATGGTATTTAATGAAGTGAAAACGGTTATTGATGGAACCTGGATTAATCAATGTTCTAAAAATGGGTTAATTGAAGATGCTGTTGGATACTCAAATGAATTATCTCAAGTTGAAATACCAGAAAATATTGAAAATGCTATTAGTGATATTAAAGCAAAAATAAAGAATGGAGACTTAGTTATTTGTAGTACTTCTGAAGAATTAGAAAGCTGGTTAGATAATAATCAATATTAAATTCTTGGAGGAATAAGTGTTTAAAAATATTGAAATGAAACATATTACAAAACAGTTTCCTTTGGTTAGAGCTTTAGATGATGTTTCATTTTCTATCAAAACACAAGAAATTCATTCTTTATTAGGTGAAAATGGTGCTGGAAAAACTTGCTTGATGAAAATCCTTTATGGGATGCTTAAATTAGATAAAGGGCAAATCTTAGTTGATGGTAAAGAAGTTGTAATTAATACTCCTAAAGATGCGATAGATTTAGGGATTGGAATGGTCCATCAACATTTTATGTTAGCACCAGTTTTGAGTGTTGCAGATAATATAATTGTAAATAATGAACCCAAAAAAAAGAAGAATTTATTTATTGATAGAGAAAAAGCAATCGATGAAGTTCAAACTTTAATCGATAAGTATCATTTTAATATAAATGCAAAAGCTCTAGTAAAAGATTTATCTGTTGGTGAACAACAGAGAGTAGAAATCTTGAAGGCAATATATCGAGGATCACAATTGTTGATTCTCGATGAGCCTACTGCTGTTTTGACTCCACAGGAAGTTGAAGAGCTTTTTGAAATTATGTTAAAGCTTAAAGAAAATGGTACAGGTATAATTATTATTACCCATAAATTGAAAGAAACATTAAAAATTGCTGATACAATTTCTGTTTTGAGAGATGGAAAAATTATAAAACATAGAGAAAGTTTAGATGATGTTGATGAAACCAAATTAGCTAAAATGATGGTTGGTCGAGATGTTGAGTTAAATATTTCTTGTGAAGAAGATACTATTGGAGCGCCATTTTTTTCTGTCAAAGATTGTTCTTTAAAATTAAAAGGAAGACAAGTTTTAAAGGATATTAATTTTACTATAAATAGAGGTGAAATTTTAGGACTTGCTGGTGTAGAAGGGAATGGACAGAGTGAATTAATTAAAGTTTTGACAGGTTTGGTTAAATCAGATACTGCAATAATTTTAAAAGGTGAAAAAGAGATAACTGGAAATGCTTCCACCTTTATTCATGAAAAAATTGGACATATACCAGAAGATAGGTTAGAAAGAGGTTTAATTGTTGAAATGAATTTGGAAGAGAATATTATTCTCGGTTATCATGATTTACCAACTTATTCTTCACATGGAGTTTTAAATAAGAAAAAAATTACAGAAGAAGGTAATAACGCAATTCGTGATTTTAAAATTAAAGTTCCAAATTCAAAAGAAAAAATATTATCTCTTTCTGGTGGCAATCAACAGAAAGTTGTAGTTGCTAGAGTAGTTACTCAAAATCCTGATGTATTAATTATTGCCCAACCAACTAGAGGTGTAGATGTTGGTGCAATGGAATATATTCATAAAAAAATTCTTTCTTTAAAAAAAGAGGGCAAATCAATATTTTTGATTTCTGCTGATTTAGAAGAAGTATATAATTTATCAGATAGAATTGCAGTAATTTATAATGGTGAAATTAATAATATTTTAGATAAAAATAAAACTAATATTTTTGAATTAGGGTTATTGATGGCTGGAGGATCAGTTAATGAAAATAAAGAATAGTCAAAATATACTGTATCCTGTATTAGCTTTATTTTTGGCATTATTTGTAAGTGCTATTGTTATGTTACTTAGTGGTTATAATCCATTAGTTGCTTATTCTGTAATTGTGAAAGGGGCTTTTTTATCTAAAAAAGCAATAGCAAATACTTTAGTTCAAGCTACCCCACTTATTTTTACTGGATTGGCTTACATGATTGGGAAAAAAGCAACAATAATTAATTTAGGAGTTGAGGGGCAATTATATATTGGAGCGTTTTGTGGTGCTTTAGTAGGTAGCTTTAATTTGCATTTACCATTAGCTTTCCATGTTTTATTAGTTATGCTTGTTGGAATAATTTGTGGTGGTTTTGCTGGAGTTTTTATTGGTTGGTTAAAAGTTAGATTTGGCTCTAATGAAGTAATAACAACAATGATGATGAATTTTATTATTATTAATTTTACCAGTTATTTAGCAACATATCCATTAAAAGCTGAAGGAGCTACTGCACAAACTGAGAAGATGCTTCCAACTGCTTTATTACCTAAATTATTACAAGGGACTCAATTAACCTGGGGGATATTTTTTTGTGTATTAATTGCAATTGTAATGAAATTTTTTATTGATCGAACAAAAAAAGGATATGAAATAAAAGCTGTTGGATTAAATAAAATTGCAGCAGAAACAGCAGGAATTAATATTAAGAAAATAATTCTTTTAGCTATGTTTTTAAGTGGTGCAATTGCAGGATTAGGTGGAGCTGTTCAAATGATGAGTGTTAATAGAAGATTTGTTGTTGGCTTTTCTGCTGATTATGGTTTTAGTGGTATTGCCGTTGCTGCATTAGCAAATGAATCACCAATAGGAGTTATATTATCAGGTATAATTTTTGGTTTGTTACAAAATGGCGCAAATTATTTAAATATGACAAGTAGAATACCTACAGAATTTGTAAGCGTAATTCAAGCTTTAGTTGTTATATTCGTTTCGGCCCCTATATTGATAGGCAATCTTTTCCCTTGGATTAAGAATAAGAAAATGGAGGTAAAATGATTGAAGGATTAATTGCTTCGACTCTATCTTTATCTGTTCCATTAATATTAGCAGCTTTAGGAGGAGTGTTTTCTGTTAGAGCAGGAATTATGGCATTAGGCCTTGAAAGTATGATATTAGCAGGAGCTTTTTCGGCTGTTGTAGGTTCATATTTCTTTTCAAATGTTTTTGTAGGACTTTTGTTTGGGATAGTAGGTGGAATGATAATAGGGTATTTCCATGGTTTATTTTGTATTAAATATAAGATGAACCAGGTAATCAGTGGTATTGGTTTAAACTTATTAGTTGGTGCAGTGACAACTCTTTTTTTACAAATTATTTGGGGAAATAAGGGAAGTTCTGAACAAGTATTAAGTTTAGATATAAAACTAGGATTTTTAAATAAAGTTCCAATAATTGGACCAATTTTTGGAAACCAATCAATTATCTTATTATTTACAATTTTATTTTGTTTGTTAGGTTGGATAATTTTATATAAAACGCCTTTTGGCTTGAGATTCAGATTTATTGGAGAAAATCCAAAAGCAGCAAGTAGTGTTGGTATTGAAGTTGCTAAAATGAAATATATTGGAGTAATAATATGTGGTGGTTTAGCTGGTTTAGGCGGTGCTTATATTTCTATTGATAGTTTAAATATGTTTGTTAGAAATATGTCTGCTGGAAGAGGTTATATTGCAGTTGCTATTGCAATTTTATCTAGATATCACCCAATTAATGTATTGTTTGCTGGATTACTTTTTGGTTTTTTTGAAGCATTACAAATTTATTTACAAGGATATGGTGTGCCATCTCAATTAATGCAAATGATTCCTTATATTGTAACTTTATTAGTTCTAGTATTTGGTGTTAGAAATATTACTCCTCCAGCAGGATTAGGTGCCCATGCAGATGATTAAAAGGATTGAACATATGAGAGAATATATAAAAACATCTAAATTTTTAACTGAATTTAGAGATAGTAGTTGTCAGTATCCTGCCATAGCAAGTGATGATAATAATAATAGGACATTTGTTGTTTGGCAGAGTTATGAGAATCATAAAGAGAATTTAATATATAATGAATTAGAAAATAATGAAGTAGTTAATGAATTTGTACTATCTGATACAGGTTTAACACTTAGAGCTAATATACATTATTTTAAAGATCAGGTTGCAGTTGTTTGGTCAGAATTTATTAATAAACAATGGTCAATAAGATTAAGGATAAAAAATAATAATGCTTGGAGTGAAATTATTTCAATTATTGAAGGGGATGCTTTATTTTATCCATATATAAGTGATAATGGAAAAGATTTTGTAATAGTTTTTGCTCATCAGAGAGCAAAACATAGTGATATTATTTTCTATAATTGTGGAACACAATGTTTTGAAAAAGTTAATACTATAGAAAAATGTTATCGACCAACATATGTAAAAGATAATAATGATACTGAGTTTGTTGTATATGATTGTTTTAATGGCACAAGTTATGATGTAGTAATTAGAGCAAAGAAAGATAATCAATGGAGTGATGAAAAAGTAATTAGCCAATCAAAATATCGATGTGCACAACCTATTATTGGACTATCCAAAGATAAAAAAGTTGTTGGCTGGTATGAAAATGGTCCTAAATCATATTTCTCTTATAATGTTATTGATGTTGAGTTTAAAAATGGACAATTTGAATTATCAAATTATCATGTATTAGTTGAAAATAGAAACTGGTATAATAATGTTTTCTTAACTTCAAATAATATTGGTGATGTGGTTTTTGCTTATACTATTGGTAAAACAAATATTGTTTGTAGAACTAGAGGTGAAAATGGTATTTGGACAAATGCTGCATTACTCTCTCTTGATGATACAAATTGTGCTATAAGACCACAATTAGCATTAGATGATGATAAAAAATTATCTTATGTATGGCAATATTCAATGAGAAATGGTCATCAACAAAGAAATGCACAAATTGTATATAACCAAGTTAATTTAGAAGAATTAGTTAATTATAATGATAATGAAATTGAAATTAAGGTTGATAATTTTGTTCAACCTATAAAAAATGAGAAAAAAATTGATCTAATTAGTGAAGAAGAAAAGCAACAATGGTTATCAGAAAATAATATTAAAGAGAATATTTATTTCGGGGATATCCATGGTCAAAGTAATATGAGTGATGGACAAGGGGAAATAGATCAATATTATCATTATGCAAAACTTGATGCTCATCTAGATTTTTGTGCTTTAACAGATCATGATTGTTATCCTGATGTAGCAAGTGATAGTGAATGGGAATGGAATAGAGCAACTCGTGATGTTTTTAATGGGGAAGAAGATTTCTCAGCTATTTTAGCTTTTGAATGGACTTCTAATGAGTATAAACATGATTTTGGACATAAAAATGTTTATTATCCAGATTCAGAGGGCTCCCTATTTACCTCTGTTGATCCTAATTCCTTGAATCCTGATAGATTGTATTCTAGCATAAAAGAGGAAGGTGGATTATGTATCCCTCATCATCCTGCAGCTGATTGGGGAATGGTTAGTGCTGCTACTGACTGGGATTATCATGATGATGAAGTGGAAAGATTAGTTGAAATCTTTTCAAGACATGCAAATTATGAAAAAACTGAAGATGCTTCCCTATTTACAAAAAATATAAGTAAATTTGATGATCATTGTATTCAAGATGCTTTAAAGAGAGGTTATCATTTAGGTTTTACTGCTGGTAGTGATTCTCATCAAATGGAACATGGTATTGAGGGGGGAATAGTAGCAATATATAGTGATGAAAATGAAAGTAAGAAACTCTGGAATAATTTATATAATAGACATACTTATGCAACTACAGGATCAAGGATTTTATTGAACTTTACTGCTAATGGGGTTCCAATGGGTTCAGAAATTAAAGTTGATGAAAATATCAAATTTAAAATTAGTGTGTTAGGAACTGATAAAATTAAAAAAATTGAAATCATTAAAAATAATCAAGTAATTTTTTATTTGAATCCAAAAGAAAAGAAAGTAAATACTTTTTTTGAATGTAAGAAAGATGAGTGTGAAAGTTATTATTATTTAAGGGTAGAACAATTTGATAATCATATTGCTTGGAGTTCACCAATTTGGATAAAATAATTAAATACTAAAATTTTAAAATAAATGGCAATAGCAAAAACAGCTATTGCCAAAAGATTGAGGAATAAGGTTAATAATATTTGTGTCCTGTTAAGTCTTCTATAACAGTTTTATTTTCTTCTGTAATATCTTCTTTCTTTCCACCATTTTGAATTCTAGAGATTTCTTCTCGAGCTATTTTAAAAGTCTTAGGATTAACTTCATATTTTCTACTAGCTAAGAGACCAAAAATCATTAATATAAGTGGGATTATGCTAAATAATACTCTAATAGTATTAACAACTAAATCTGATTGAATTTCTAATTCACCATTGAATCCAACAATAGCTAAAACATTTCCAAATAACCATAAAACAACTGCTTGGGTTAATTTTCTAATTAGTGTAAACATACCTGCAACTGCACCAGATCTATCTTTGCCATGGCATAAGATTTCTACATCACAAGATTCAGGGAGCATTGCCCAAGGCATTGATATTATAGCTGAAAAGCCAATTCCCATAATAATACATAGACTAAGTATCAAAGGCGTTGAGGAGCTTTCTTTTAAAAGGATAGTAAAAAGAATCATTACTACAATAATTATACTAGCACCTAATCTGTATGCTACAGCTTTTCCTTTTTTATTAGAAAAGTGAATATAAAAAGCTAAAGAGAGTAGTTGAGCTAAAAGAAAAACTCCTAAAAAATAATAAAATTGTTCAGCTTTAAATAAATAATAGGTTGTATAATATATAAAGCTTGCAGATAGAATATCCATTGCAACATAGGCTAATAAATACATTTCAATATGTACTTTAAAAGTCCTATTATTAAGTAGAGATTTTAATTCTTTAAAACTTTCTTTTAGAGATAAGGCTGATTCATGTTTTTTAATGTTTTCTTGTTCAAAGGTTCCAATAAATACAAAAATCCAAGGTAATTGCATAAAGAACACCAAAGATAATACCTACAAGTCTAAATCCCACTTCTGGAGAATCTTTATATAAGTTATTAACTATGTAGGCAGGAATTGTTCCAGCAATTAATGCAGAGAATTGAGAAAAAGCCATTTTAGCACCGCTTAGTCTAGCTCTAGTTTTATATTCAATACTCATTTCACTAACTAGAGCATTATATGGAACCATAACGGAAGTAAAGACGGTAGAGAAAAGAGTATAGGTGAAGGTATAGTAAATTACCTTTAAAGAGAGTGAATCAAATTTAAAACTATTCCAAAGTAGGGCATAGCTTATAATAATTGGAATTATTCCAATTAAAAAATATATTCGTCTTCTTCCAAATCTCGATTTTGTTTTATCAGATAAAATACCAAATAGTGGATCACTTATAGCATCCCAACCTTTTCCAATCAATACAACAATTGCAGCATATTGTGGTGGTAGCTTAGCAACATTTGTTAAGAAAACCATAAAGAGAGTGCTTATAATTAAGAAGGATCCACCCCCAAAAAAATCTCCACACCCATAGGCTAAAATGTTTCTAGTTTTAACTTTTCTTGTATCTTGTTTTGTATTTATTTCCATAAAGTAAATAATACATGAGAGGATATTGTTTGTAAAGAAAATATTTTATATAACTAGTTGTATTGTATAGATTTATTTTACATAAAATAAAAATTTTGTATTATTAATATCATTAAATATAAATCATGTTACAAATAAAAAATCAAAAATTAATGCCAATTATATGAGAAATAAGATAATTTCTTTCAATGAATAAGAAAATAGTATATTTTTAAATTTTTATTTTTATATATTTTTTATAGAAAAATTATTACTAAAAAAAATAGATAGATGAGAAATCTTGGTATATGCTATAAGCATAGAGGTAAAAATATGAATAAATGTACAGTCTTATTAGATAATAATAATGAGAATTTTTCACATGCAAAAGCTTCTCATGGTTTATCTTTGTTTTTGGAAATTGATGAGTTGAGAATTTTATTTGATACTGGTCCCAATTCAGATTTTATAGATAATGCTATTTTATTAAAAAAGAATTTAAATACAGTAGATAGTGTTGTTTTAAGTCATGCTCATTATGATCATAGCTGTGGTTATAGAAGCTTTGCTGATGATTATAGATGTAGAGAATTAATTTGTAGTGATAAGTTTTTCTTTGATAAAGTGGCCTTAATTGATGGAATGTATTTTTATAAAGGAATAAATTTTGATGATAAGTTTTTAAATTGTCATGCTATTCATACAGAACTAGTAGAAAAAACTTTAAAATTATCGTCTAATGTATTTGTACATTCGAACATAAAAAACACTGAAGAATTCGAACCCTTACCAGATAAATACTTTATTTTAAAAGATGGAAAATATGAGAAAGATGAATTCTTAGATGAATCTGTTTTGGTTGTGGATAATGAAGATGGACTTACCCTTATTGTGGGTTGTTCTCATCCTGGTATTGTATCAATAGTAAAAGAAGTAGAAGCACTTCATAATAAAAAAGTTAAAGTTATTATTGGTGGATTACATTTAGCAAAAGCTAATGAGAATAGAATAAAGAAAACTGTGGAAGCTTTAGAAACTTTAGGAGTTGAAGAAGTATTTTTAGGTCATTGTACAGGTTATAAAGTTGTTGAATATATGAGAAAAACTGAATCAAAAATTAAGTCTCATTATTTTTCAACTGGAGCAATAATTAGTTTTTAGCGAATCTTTTTTGATTTGTAATTTTTTTAGGATATAGCTGTAATAGGTTATATCCTTTTTTATCTAATAGATAATTATAATTTCTTTTACTGTAAATAATAAATTAAAAATTGAAATTGTGTTGCATGTTCTTTTAATACTTGATAGACTCGCCCATAATATAAGTTATTTGGAGTTTTCATGTATCAGAAAAACAGCTTAAAAAGTGATAAAAAATCATTTTTTAGCATATCTAATTTTCCATTTTATTATGGTTGGGTAATATTATTAGTTGGAGCATTAGGTGTTCTAGCTAGTATTCCAGGACAAACAATGGGTGTTTCAGTTTTTACTGATCATTTTATACAAAATCTATCAATATCTAGAGTTGAGATTTCAACCTCTTATATGATAGGTACATTAACTAGTAGTCTACTTATCTCCTATGCTGGATTATGCTTTGATAAATTTGGAGCTAGAATTGTAGCTGCTGTTGCAGTAATTTGCTTAGGATTATTTTTATTAGTTTTAGGCTTTTCTCCCAACATAATTGAATTTTTATCATCTTTTATTAATGTTCCTCATTTTATTATTGTATTTGTTGTTATAACTATTGGATTTTTTGGAATAAGATTTTTTGGACAAGGTGTATTAACTTTGGTTTCAAAGGGTATGGTTGCAAAATGGTTTGGCTCTCGTAGAGGTTTTGCAGTAGGGATTATGGGGCTAATAACAGCTTTTGGTTTTTCATTTGCACCTCAACCTTTACATTATATGATCAAGAAATTTGAATGGAATAATGCTTTGATTGTTTTATCTGCTATTTTAATTTGTATTGTATTACCTATGGTTTTAATCTTTTTTAGAGCTGAGCCTAATCGTTACGGTATTGAGCTTGAACAAGGTATGAAGAAAAAGCATGTAAAGAAGAATTCTAGTGCTATGGATGCTAAAGTAGAAAAAACTGTTCAACAAGCTCGTAAAGAAACTCTATATTGGATAATATTATTTTCTTTAGGATTTTGGAGTTTGTTTAATACCGCTTTTACTTTTCATATCATATCTATTTTTGATGAAATAGGTATTGGTGCAGATCAAGCTGTTAGAATCTTTTTCCCAATTTCAGTTGTTTCTGTTATTGCTAGATTTTTAGGAAGTTATCTTAGTGATAGAATTTCTATAAAGTATATTTATATAGGATATGTAATCTCATTAATTGTAGCATCTCTTTCGCTAATGACTATTGAGTATTCAATTTCAAGGTTTTTAATGATTCTCTCTTGTGGTGTTGGCGGAGGTCTCTTTGGTATGCTTAATATTGTTACTTGGCCAAAACTTTATGGAAGAAAACACTTAGGAGCAGTAAGTGGTTTTGCAATGTCTATTGTTGTTGCTGCAAGTGCAATTGGACCGTGGTTATTCAGTTTAATTAAAGAATTTACGAATTCATATCATTTGGCAGGATTTTTTGGAATTATAATTAATTTCGTATTTTTAATTTTTGTATTAAGAGTGAATTGGAATGTTGAAAAAGCTAGCTAAATAGAAGTTTTTAAATAATATATTATCAGCCTATTTTATGTAGAAATAAAGTAGGTTGTTTTATGTTTGAATGATTTTAATTTATATAAGTTATTAAATTCATGTTATAATTTGCTAAAGACAATGAGAATAAAGGCTATAAATAATCAAATTGATGAAAGTAAAAAGAAATATTTCTTATCTTATGAAGGTATTAAAACTGAAGTTCAGTATTTTGATGGGATTATAAAATATAGAAAACAAATTAAGTTAAAGGATGATATTGAATTAATACCAATATTAAGAAATCATATCTTTTTGGGTTGGAGTAACCCTTTAAAGGCTTTTGAAAGAACAAAGTTTTGTATCGATAATTTAAAAAATAATAGAAGAAATATTGCTTCCTTTGTAAGTTCTGTTGTTGAATTTTGTTTTTATAATTCTAATGATCTAAGTCAAAAGGAAGATGCTGTATATCTTTATGATGCAATTATGGATTTTTTAGCTGAAGATTATAAACTTAGAAAAGACGATAATTTATATTTTGATGATGTTAGAGTTGAAGAAATTACTAAAAGCATAGAAGTATATATTAAAAAAAATTATGCAATTAATAATATAAATAAATTTATTAAATCTCAATTTATTTCTTTTAATAGTGATATTGATAAGGTTTGTTTAATAGTAGATAGAGATAAAAGAAGTGTAAATGAAGAGCAATATAATCAATTATTAAAAAAGTGTAATGAAAATAATTATGATTTATATATTTCTAATCCATGTTTTGAATTTTGGCTTTTATTACATTTTAATGAAGTTTTTGACTTAGATAGAGTAAAACTTTTAGAGAATGAAAAAATAAGTGATGAGGATAAAGCAATTCACTATACAGAAAAAGAACTTAAAAAGTTGTTGCCAGAATTTGAAAAAAATAATATTTGCTTTGATAAGTTAATTAATCAAATTAAATTAGCTATAGAAAATGAAAAGTCTTTTGAACAAGATATCAATGAATTAAACTATAAAATAGGTAGTAATGTTGGACTTTTAATAAAAGATTTAATAAACAATTAACTTTATCTAGTACTTTCTCTAATTATTAATTTTGGTTCAATAAAAATATTGCCTTTTGTTGCTTTTTCATTGTTAATCTTTTTTAGTAATTGAGCTGAAGCCTGGATACCAATTTCATCAATACCATGATCTATTGTAGATAAAGGGATTCTAGAATATTTAGAAAAATAAATATTATCATAACTAATAATTGATACAGAGTTTGGAATATCAACTCCATTATCGATTAAGTAATTTGATAATGGAATAGCTAAAATATCGTTGGTGATAAAAATATTAGTTGTTTTGTTTTTTACATCATAATCTTCAACTAATTTTCTAGCCACTTCTCTGATTTGATCATCGAGTAGTATTTCAGAGAAACAATTTAACTTTTCTTTATTATTAATATTTTCTTTAAAACCTTTTACTCTTAAAAGTAAAGATTGGTCATTCCACCCTGATATTACAAAGGTTTGTTCAGCTTCTCTTTCATTAAAGTAATCAGCAATGATTTTTCCGCCATCATAGTTATTATTAGCTATGCAAGTTGTTTCATCATCTAAAATACAGTTAATAACTACAAATGGAAAATCTCTATTTTTTAATAAATCAAGAGCACTAGTAGTAGGGGAGACTGGTGCGATTATAATGCCGTCAACATTATTAGAAATAAAGTTTTTAACGGCATCAAGTTCGCTCTCTTCATGCCATTTACTATAGGCAATTTGGATTGAATAGTTGTTTTTATTTAAATATCCTTGAATGGATGCTAATAATTCAGTAAAGAAGAAGTTTCCAATTTCATCAACAATAACGCCAATCTTTTTGGATTGGTGTCCAGCTAGACATCTTGCAAAATAGTTCGGGATATATCCTAGTTCATCAATTACTTTTTGAACTTTATCTTTTGTTTTTGGTTTTACACTATCAGAGTCTGATAAAACTCTTGATACTGTTGTTGAGGATACTCCTGCTTTTTTTGCTATATCTGAAATAGTTGGATTATTAGTTGATTTAGCCACAATAAATTTAACTCCTAATCAGTGAATTTTCTCATGCCAAAACTCTTGTTCAAGGGAAATGCATAAAGCATGGTAAATTGGAAGGTGTAATTCTTGGATTTTATAAGTTTCCTTTTCATCTACCTCTATACAAATATCACAAAAATTACGAAGTATTCCACCCCCTTTTCCCGTTAATCCGATAATATTTAAACCTTTTGCTTTTGCGACTATAGCTGCATAAATTACATTTTTGGAGTTTCCACTAGTTGTTATACAAATTACGGAATCTCCTTTTTCTCCTAATACAGATAGCTGTTGAGCAAATCCTAGCTGAGGATTAACGTCATTAGAAAAAGCTGTAGATAAAGCATTGTGCTGGGTTAGTGAAATACTTTTTATTCCACCTTGGAGTTCATTTGCTAATTCTGTTCCTAATTTTTTATCAATATTAATTAGCTTTTCTTTATACTCATCATTAAGATCTCTTTTTTTAATAAAAGATTTCATTAACTCACCAACAATATGATCAGAGTCTGAAGCACTACCTCCATTACCCATAGTAAAAATGGTTTTATTATTTTTAGCTGTTTCAATTAGTAGTTTATCAGCTTTTATTATTGCTTCTTTTGAATATTCTAATTTTGGAAATCTTTCTAATAATTGAGAGAATTTATTATCCATTTTCATCTACTCCATTTATAGCAACACCTAAGGCTGCCATGTCTCCGAGATTTTCACCTAATCCACTGGGGAGAATTTTTAGATTATCTAAAGATTCTATTAACGCTTCTTTATTTAATATTTCAAACATTTTCTCTTTAAATAATTGTTCATCCCTGCTATAAATACTTCCAATAATTATGCATTCAGGATTAAGCATATCTACAATAATTGATAAACCTTTACCTAAGTTAGTTGCACTTTCATCTATGACCTCTAGTGCTTTTTTATCTCCTAGATTGGCTCTTCTACAAATTTCTTTTGCTGAAAGAATTTCATTAAATTTCATTTGATATAATTTTGAGATACCACTACCACTACAAAAACTTTCAAAACTTCCATGTTTTCTATAACATAAAGGTCCATGATCACTTAATCTTATATGACCAACTTCTCCAGCATTACCATTAATTCCTGAATAAATATGTCCATTTAAAATCAGACCAGCACCAAGTCCTGTACCAAAAGTTAAAAAGATAATATTATCCATACCTTTGCCATTTCCCCATTTCCATTCTGCTAATGCACAAGCATTAGCATCATTATCTAGATATGTTGGAATATTAAATTTTTCTTTAAATTCTTTAACAATTTCTACATTAACAAAGGATGGTAAATTAGGAGGGGATATAATAATCCCTTTTTTACTATTTAGAGGGCCTCCACATGAAATCCCAATTGAACAAATATTTTTATATTCTTTAATCAATTTGGTAATGATTTCAAATGTTAAATCTAAAGTTTCTCTATAAGTTGGGGGAGTAGGGAATTTCTCTTTTTTTAGGATTTCTCCATTTAATGATCCTATTACTATAGCAGTTTTAGTTCCCCCAATATCAACACCAATTAAATAATCGTTGAGTTTCTTCATTGATTACCCCTTAACAGATCCAGCCATTAATCCTTTTACAAAATATTTTCCAAAGAAAATATAGACAAGTAGAGGTGGTAATGCAGCAACAATTGCACCAGCCATTTGAATGTTCCATTCAACAACTTGGCTACCAGCTAAGTTTTGTAAAGCTACGGTTATTGGTTGAATTGCTGAGTCTTGAGTAATAATTACAGCGAATAAGAAGTCGTTCCAAACACTAGTAAATTGCCAAATTAATACAACGATAACTGATGGTATTGAAAGAGGTATTATTATTTGTCTAAAAGCTCCCCAAACAGATAAGCCATCTATAGCTCCAGCTTCAACTAATTCATCAGGGACTTCAGCATAGTAGTTTCTAAACATTAGAGTTGAGATTGGTAAACCATAAATTGTATGAGTGAAAATCAAACCTAGAATAGAGCCATAAATACCAATTCTTCTTAAAGTTTGTACTAAAGGAATTAATATACTTTGGTAAGGAATAAACATACCAAAAATTACAAGTGCAAAAATTAGATTTGAAAATTTAAATTTGATCTTTGAAAATACAAAGCCACAAATTGCTCCAAGTAGTATTGATAAAAAACATACAGGGATTACTAATAAAAAGCTATTTTTAAAGTTTCCACCTAATTTGATAAAGGCTTCTCTAAATCCATCACTTGAAAGAGCTTTTGGTAGCACCCACATTTGAGATATGGTAACTTCAGCAAAAGGTTTTAGTGCAGTATTGAAGAGAACAAATAGTGGGAATAAAAACATAAGTGCAAATAAAATTGCAAAAACATATTTTAATACTATTCCAATTTTTCTTTTTCCGACCATTATTTTTCTCCTCTAAATGTTGAAATCAAATATGGTACGATAATTACTGCAACTAGTAATAACATGAAGATAGAAATTGCAGCACCTTCACCATAATGGTTTCCTCTAAATGTTGTTTCAAACATATAAAGTCCAGGGAAGTCAGTAACGAAGTTAGGACCTTTTCCTGTCATTGCATAAGCTAAGTCGAAGATTTTTAAGGATACATGTCCAATAACAATCATTGCAGAGAAAACAATAGGTTTGATTTGAGGAATTATTATACTAAAGATAGTTCTAAGTTTTCCTGCTCCATCAATTTGAGCTGATTCAATTATTTGTTGAGGTATAGCTCTTAATCCAGCTAAGAACATTGCCATTGTATATCCAAGATATTCCCAGGAAGCAGCAATGATTAGTGCAATTAAGGCTACATTAAATGGCCCTATATGTTGAGTCGATACATACCAATTGAAATTTCCATTAAAGCCTAACATCCTTAAAAGGACATTTATTCCTGTTTCAGGGGCTAAAATCCATCTCCATAAAACACCTGAGATGACAAATGCAACAGCAAGGGGGAACATATATATTGTTCTAAATAAACCTTCAGCTTTTAAGCCAGAATATAGCATATAAGCTAAGATGAAGCCTCCTGTAATACAGACTAGCATAAACATCAAAGTAAAAAATATTGTATTGTAAATATCGGTTGGGAATCTATCAAATTTAAATAGTTCTTTGTAATTTGCAAAACCTACAAATGCATCATTTTTAATAATCCCATCCCAGGCAGAAAATGAAACTTTTATTGACCAACCAATAAAACCATATATAAAGATAAAAAGTATAACTATAATTGGTAAAATTATAAAGAAACTTTTTATTCTTTCTTTTTTAGGGCAATACATGAGTTTCTCCTTTTTGTTAAAAACGTGGGCAATTGCTTGCCCACTATTAAAATTTTTTCAATTATTTCCCTGGGGCATACTTGTCAGCAGCAGCTTGGAATTGTTTAATTGCAGAATCTACATCTTTAGAAGATGTGAATTGGTTAACAATGTCATTAACTTTAGTTACCCAAGATTCTGAGATAGCTGCACCGTGTGCAACAGAAGGTAAAATTCTATTTGAAGCGAAGTCTGCCATTGCATCTTGTAAGTAAGGGCTATATTTTGATGTATCACAGTCTGTTCTTGCAGGGATAGAACCTTTAATTGGGTTAAATGCATCTTGTCCATCAACAGAACCACAAGTTTCTAACCATTTAATTACGTTGTCTCTATTTGGAGCATTTTTAGGTAGTCCGAATGAGTCTGATAACATAATAAAGTTACCTCTTGTGCCAGGGAATGGTACCCAGTCCCAATCTGTTTTATAAACATAACCTTGTGAATCGTAGTAGCCGGCAATCCAGTCGCCCATTAGGTTCATTGCAGCTTTACCTTCAGCAACATATCCACCAGCATCCATGTTTGTAATAGCAGCATGGTCACTGTTTACATAATCAAGCATCTTAGCGTAATCTTCTAAAGCAGCTCTGATATCTGGATCATCCCATTTTACTAAGCCTTTCCAAAGGTCTGAATACTTATCA
Source organism: Pleomorphochaeta caudata (assembly GCF_055395745.1). Classification (NCBI taxonomy): domain Bacteria; kingdom Pseudomonadati; phylum Spirochaetota; class Spirochaetia; order Spirochaetales; family Sphaerochaetaceae; genus Pleomorphochaeta; species Pleomorphochaeta caudata. The sequence goes on along the minus strand of NZ_AP042458.1, from coordinate 2,880,904 downwards.
GGACCAGCTACAGCTAAAATAACATTAGCTAATAATTGAGTTGCAGGCCAAGTGTTTGTATCACCTAAAGCAAGAGCATCAACACCGTTAGCTTTAAATACTTTTGCTACTTCAAAGAATTCATCCATGCTTTCTGGATAATCTAGACCATATTTTGCGAATAAATCAGGATTTAACCACATAACATTTGATCTATGAACGTTTACAGGGATTGAATATACTTCACCTTCGTAAGATACAATATCAATAACGTCTGCAGGATAACTATCTCTCCAGCCATTGTCATCAATTATGAAAGTTACAGGTTCCATAAAGTCAGATACAACCCATGTATCAATCAATTCATGTCCTGCATGAACTTGGAATGAATCTGGTGGATCTCCACCTTGCATTCTAGTTGCAAGAACAGCTTTAGCATTTGTACCAGCTCCACCTGCTACAGTTGAGTTGATTAATTCTAGAGTAGGGTTCTTTGCTTCAAATACTTTAATTAAAGCATCAAGACCATCTGCTTCACCTCCAGCTGTCCACCAGCTAAAGATTTCAATTTCATTGCTAGGTGCTTTAGCTTGTTCGCTAGTACCATTTGCAAAGACGAATGCTGGAATGCAGAGCGCGAGCAATGCAATACTTAACATTTTTTTCATATTTTTCTCCTTTTGTGCTTCTTAAGAAGCTAATTTTTAATTTTCATTTAGAAGTATTCTCTCTAATCGTTTGATTGAGTAAGTAGTACCTCTTATGGTGTGGTAATTTACTTTCCAAGAGTGACTCATATGAGTCCAAATTGGGTTTCCTTCTCTTTCTAAAAGAGGTAACCATTCACCAACTTCATGCTTAATCATTTTTGTTTGAACAAAGGTGTGAACATTTTCATATGCATCTAAATATCTGTCCTCTTTATATAGAAGATAAGCTTCTAGCATACCAATCATAAACTCAGCTTGTTGCCAGAATTCTTTAGTATAGTCATATACTTCATCTTTTAAGGAAGATCCTTCTGTATAAACTCCGCCATATTCCCAGTCGACACCATTTTTAAGAGCATGATTTAATATGGTTTTGAATGTAGAATCATATTGTTTAGGATCTATATTTAGGGCTTTAAGGGATTCCATTAATAACCAGAAGAATTCAACATTATGGCCATAGGAAGTGTTATCACTATGTGGTTTTGCACCACTTTCTGAGTCAAATCTATCCCAACCCCAAATGATATCAAATTTAATTTGAGGAGCTACACTCCAATCTTTATAGAATTGAGGAGTTCCTGTTCTAGTCTTTTTATCAAGGATTGTATTTAATAGTAAATCAATTACTTCTAGTAATTTTCTTCTATGAATTTCTTTACCACTAGCTTTATAAAGAGCTGTTAAAGCTTCCATTAAATGCATATGGAAATCTAGAGTTTTTCTATCTCCACCAGCAGCTCCTGGGCCTTTAAGTGTCCAATCTCTTTCAAACATTTCCCAATAACCGCCATAGGTATTTTCTGAGCAATATATTTGTAATAAATCAAAACATTTTTCTGCATAAGATAGAGCTCTAGCATCATTAAAAACTCTTGCATAAGTAGATAGAGCATAGATAGCAAAACTTTGTCCGTACATTATTTTTTGATCAATAATTACATTATTTTTTCTATCTAATAACCAATAAAATCCACCATAAATTTCATCCCAATAAACATCTATAGCAAAATCAACACCTTTTTTAGCAAGAAGTTTGCATCTACCATCTAAGTCATGTCCATTTTCATAAGCTATAGATAGAGAGAAGATTGTTCTCATATGAGCTAACATTGATTTTTCATCACAATCTGTTAGGTTTCCATTAGTATCAAATTGAGTAACAAAACCTCCATTTTCTTTATCCCAGACACGGTCTAACCAAAATGGTAATAGTTCATTATGAAGATGATTTACTAATTCTTCTTTCCAAATATTTAATTTTTCAGTTTTCACAATTAACTCCTTTTATTTAATGCGTTATTTAGAAGAATCAAAAAGTCTCTATTATCAATGGATTGATAATCAACTTTACATCCCATTCTTGAGAAAGTTTTCATGTATCTAAGATAGTAAGCAGCGTTATCTTGTGGAGGTTCTCCTTGAGACCAATCCCAAGTTTCCTTTGCTAAATCAGCAACATGAATATTACAATTTTTTATTTGTTTCCCTTCTTGATGTAGAACATTTCTAGACATAGATAGGGATTTTTCGAAAATCATAGGAGACATAACAGCAGAGCCAATAGACATATAAACTCCGTTTTCTAAATTAGAAACACTATCTACATAAGATAAAAAATCTCTTTCAGCTGTTACTCCAATAGAAATACCTTTATTCACTTTATGGGTATAAATAATATCGTGACCAAACATAGGGTGGCAGGTAATATTACAATTATTTTTTGCAGCAATTGCTAAGAGACTATATTCACTATATGGATGAATTACTTCCATAAAACCTGTTGGTATTTTGTAGTGATTAATTAATGCTCTTAAATTTGCTGCAGCTGCAATCTTATTTGCATCGCTGGTTGCATCAGATTCACTAATTACTGTATTTAATTCAACTAAAGATGGAATATCTAATCCATTATCATTGATTAAAGCACTAACACTAGTTGCATAGCCTAAAGATCTATAGGCACCAACTGCTAAAGCTAGGTTAATATAGAAACCTGTTTCTTCCCAAGTCCCAAATTTTCCTTCTTGTACATTAGCTCTAACATCTTCACTGCTGTTTCCATGGTAAGAAAATTCCCAGTCATGAATAACACCAGCACCATTGGTTGCAAGATGAGTTATGTATCCTTTTTTAAGGAGATCCCCAATTACAATTGAAAGACCATTTTTGATGGTATGAGCACCAAAAGCTAGCATAACAGAAGCATTATTTTCTCTAGCTTTAATAATCTCATCAGCAATTTTTTCAATTCTTTTTACTGATTTTTCATCAGTAGTATGAGATTTAGCATCTAAGTGAATATAATCTCTTTCAATATTTACTTTGCTATACCTTTCTTTCAATGGATAATAGATCATCTTATCCCTGTCAAAGCTTTTCATTTTTTACTCCCAACCTAATAGTTTTGCTAATTGAGAGAAAGAGGAGAAGTCCTCAATTAAAATATCAGCACCAGCTAAAATTAATCTTTCTCTCTTTGATAGATTTTTACCCCATCTTCTTGTTTCATCACTCATAATTCCAATTGCAATTAGTCCGTGCTTTTTCGCTTCTCTCATTTCAACTGGACCATCACCGAATACAACGCATTCGTTGATTTTAATATCATTATTATTTTCTATCTCACCTATTAGATTTTGTATTACTTTTCTCTTTGGATCTAAAGAAACATCACCTTCAGAGCCGTTTATTCCACCAGTAAAGAATTGTGCATAACCAAGAGCTTTAGCTTCTTCAATTACATCTTCAACATCAGTGCCACTAGCTAAATAAGTCTTTGTATTATTAGCAATAAGTTTTATAAGAGTCTTTACAGCTCCTTTTATTGTCACATCATCAATGTTTAATTGACCGCTTGCTAATTTTTCTCTTCTTTTTGCAACCTTTTTTAATAGCTTATCGTTATAGATTTTTTTATAATCCCAGGCATCTAATATATCTTCTTTCTTTACATAGTTATTAAGATCAATAAGTTTTACCAACTCTTGCATTTGAATAATAGTTTGCACACCGGTGGTTTTTTCAATTAAGGATTTAGATTGATTAGTAATTTTCTTTATTTCATCTTTTGATAATGAGTTATATTTATCTCCTGCAATTACTTCAATCATAGTTTCTAGCATTATTTCTTCCCAGCCTTCTCTTAGTACTGAGATAGTCCCATCGTGGTCAAAAATGCAAACTTTAGGGTAGGATGTAAATGAGTTAATTACATCTTTATTAATAATTTCAATATCACTGTTTTCATAATAGGTTGCCTCTCTTATATCACTAGCAAGTTCATAGTTGTATCTATAATCTGCTTGATTAGCTAATTCTTGTATTTGAGAAAGAGTAGGGTGTCCTGTTTCAAATAGGATTTGACAGCTAACTCCTGCTGAGAAATTCCCAATAGTTGCAGCTTTTGTTAAATTGTATCCACAACACAGGCCAAAAGTTAAACCAGCTAAGAATGCATCTCCTGCTCCAACTGTATCAAGTTGATGAATAATATGAAGACCCATAATATCATGAAGACCATTTTCGTTTGAAACTAATGCTCCATTTTCACCACGAGTCATAATTAGTGGTAACTTCCAATAATTATAAAGATAATTAGCAATAAACTTATCATCAATTTTTTCGTCAATTCCTTCAAAGTTGTTAGTAATTTCTTTAACTAAATTATAACCTTCATGGTTATTTAATTTATGGATAGTTTTTTTATAGACATTGTTTCTGGTTCTACAGTCTGAAATCCATTTTTTATCTTGATGCCTGTTAATTAAAGCATTTAATTGTTCTTCAAAATATGAGGTGTGAATACCACTAAGAACTTGTTCGTTAATTATTATTACATCATATTTTTCAATATTTTTTTCTAATAGATTTATAACTTGATCTTGAATTTTCTTACTTGGATAATTGAAATTTCCAAAATCATATCTAGGTAATTCTTTTCCATCTTTATAGACTTTATGATATACATTAGAAGAGAAGTTGTTTTTTTCAATTATTAAACCATCAGTATTTATATTTTCTTTATTAAATAAATCTTTAATGATAGTCCCATAATAATCATCACCAACAAGGCCATAAATATCAACATTTTCTATACCTATACGCTTACAATTAACAGCAACATTTGATGCACCACCTAGTTCAAATTTTGATGATTTGACAGGGTAGGTGGGTAGCTGTGTTTCAAGTGATATTTCAATATTTTCATCACTAATGAAATAATATAAATCAAGACAAATATCACCTAAAATTGCAATTTGTTTATTACTGCAATCTTTCAAGAACAACTCCATAATCCCTCCAGAAAATGATGAGTATTATTTTTTGTTTCTAAAATGGTAGCGATTTCATTTTTTAGCAAAAAAATAAATTACATAAAAAATGTATAAAATGGTAACGCTACCATTTTGCACGAACTTAGAGTAGCATGGTAGTATTTTAGCCGCAAGTTTTTTTTAAATATATTTTTTGATGCCTTTTTAGCTTAATTAAAGGCATTTTATTTTAAAAAATACAATGGTTATACTATATTTTTGTTAAGTTTATTGAATTGATATATTATAAATACATTATATTTTTTTGATTTATATTTATCATTTTCTTTTTTTTTATAATTGACAATTAAATTAAAATAATTATAATGAGTATATACTCAATGAGTGAGTACTTAATAAAATATGAATAGAAAAGAACAAAAAAAAGAGACACGAATAAAAATATTAAAAGCTGCTTATAAAGTTTATTCAACTATAGGTTTTAATGCATCAACCCTTACAATTGCCAAAGAAGCAAATGTTTCTCATGGTACCATCTTTGTGCACTTTCCAACTTTAAGTGATTTACAAATTTCTTTGATTGAAGAATTTGCTAGTAAAATTGCTAGTGAGATGCATAATTTATGTCAGAGTAATAGTAGCATTGAAAGTCTTTTATCTCATCATTTAGATATGTTAATAAAATATGAAGATTTTTATTCTAATTTAATAAGAGAGCTTGTTTTGTTACCTGATGAAGTTAAGCTTTATTTTGCTAATTTACAGGTAACTATTGCTTTTCATTTTAATCAAGTTTTTGAGAGAGAAATTGAAAATAAGAATATAAAGAATATTAGTGTTCACATGCTTTTTAACTCATGGATAAGTTTGGTGCATTATTATTTATTAAATAAAGATTTATTTGCACCTAATAAATCAGTTATAAAATCTTACAAAAATGAATTAATAAATACTTATATATCTCTTATAAGTATAGATAAATAGTGGAGGAAAAATTATGAAAGTTTGTATTTCATGTGGTATGCCAATGAAAGAAGAAAAAGATTTTCCAAATGGAGATACTTCTAAAGATTATTGTGTTTTCTGTGCTAATGAAGATGGTTCTATGCAATCTTTTGAAACTAGGAAAAGTAATATGGTAAATTTCATTATTAAAACTCAAGGTTTTGATAAAGAAGTTGCTACAAGAATGGCTGAAGAAGCTATGAAAAAACTTCCAGCTTGGAAGAGTTATTTTAAATAAATTGTCAGATGCTTAATAAATAACAATTAATTATTTACTTTTTATTTATAATTATTTTATGTTATTATTAAATAGATAGATAAATTTTGATAAGATAAATCTTATTATATTTTTTTATTAGTTTTTAGTTTATGTTTTAAATAAAAAAACTTTTAATACTTTTATGGGAAAATACTAAAGAATGAAATCCAATGAACCATCAATGAAGGATGTAGCAAATTTAGCAGGTGTTTCTACAGCAACTGTATCTCATGTACTCAATGACTCTTGTAATGTAAAAGAGGCAACTAAGATTAAAGTTAATAATGCAATTAAAGAATTGAATTATAAAATTAATCCAACTGCAAGACGTCTAAGGACTGGGCATTCTAAAATTGTTGGGTTTGTAGTTTCTAACTTAGCTCATTATTTCTATCAAGAGATTGGTGTTAAAATTGAAGAAGTACTAAATAAAAATGGTTATGAATTGTTTTATATAAATTCCCATGAAGATCCAGAAAAGGAAAAGCAGCAATTACACCTTTGCAAGTTAGAAGATTTTGCAGGAATAATTGTAGTTCCAGTTAATGATGATTGGAGTGAAATAAAAGATATTGTTGATTCTACTCCAGTTGTCTTTATAGATAGAAAGCCAAAAAATATTAGACGTGATGTTGTATTAATTACAAATACTCAAAGTAGCTTTAATCTTACCAATGAATTAATTAAGAAGGGGGCAAAGAAATTTGCTTTTATTGCTCCTCAACTTGATAATACTATGCAACTTAGACTCGATGGTTATAAAGATGCTTTGATACAAAATAATTTAGAGATAGATAATGATTGTATAATATTTAATAATCATAAGCCAAAAACTTACAATGAATTGGCTGTTGATGAAGATTGGCAAAAAATTCTTGATTATGTAATAAATGAAAAGAAAGTAGACTGTATAATCTCAGGTAATGCTTTATTTGCCTTTGGCGCTATTTCTTATTTTAAAAAGCATAATATTAAATTGCAAAAAGACATTATGTTTGGAACATTTGATCATGCGTTTTGGATGATGAATTTGGAAGAAGAATTAATTGTTGTTGAACAAGATACAAGTGCAATGGGTGAGAAGGCTGCTTCAATTTTATTGAGACGTTTGAATGGTGAAACTTTCATTTATGATGATTATAGGATTGAAACTAAAATTCTAACCATTAATAATGATATTAAACATAAATAAAATGAAGAGGAAGTTTTACCTTCCCCTTCATTAGATATTATATGAATAGTATGAAACTAAACATTTAAAAGCTATTATGTAGTAGCATTTTTCTTTTGAATGCAGTCAAAGCCTACTGCAACAATTAAAACAAGTCCTTTAACAATTAATTGCATATATGTACTTATGTTTAATAATACCATTCCGTTTGTTAATACACCAATTATTAATACACCAGCAATTACGCCACTTATTTTACCAAATCCACCTGTAATTGAAACACCACCCAATACTACACAAGTAATTACATCAAATTCATAACCTAAACCTGCAGTGGGTTGAGCTGAATTAGTTCTTGAAAGCATTACTATTCCTGCAAGTCCAGCAAAGAATCCAGCTAATGTATAAATTAAGAATTTTGTTCTACCAACTTTAATTCCAGAAAGTTCTGAAGCTTCTTCATTTCCCCCAACAGCATAGAAGTAACGACCAAAATAAGTTTTGTTTAATATAAAAGAACCTACAGCAAAACAAACAATCATAATTATAACAGGAACAGGTACAACCCCAACATAACCTTGTCCAATTACTTTGAAACTGGGATTAAAACCATAGATTGGAACACCACCAGAAATTAAATATGCAGCACCTTTAAATATTATTTGAGTTGCAAAAGTGGCAATAATAGCTGGAATTCCTATGACAGAAACAAGAGCTCCATTTATAAAACCAATTGCTATTGCTAATAGCATTGATAATATTATTGCTACAGGGATGCTTAGTCCTAAATTAACCATTAAATATGCACAAACTACATTTACTATTGTAATAATTGAACCAGTAGAAAGGTCAATTCCGGCAATCAAAATTACAAAAGTCATTCCTATTGATGCTATTCCATACATGGAAACTTGACGAGCAATAGTAAATAAGTTGTTTGATGATAAGAATCTTGGATTTGCGATTGAAAATCCAATAACTAGTAGTAATAATACTACCCAAATTGCTTTTTGCTTAAATTGATTTAATATTGCATTATTATTATCTTTAGTATTTATTTTTTCAGTCATTTTAAATCTCCCTTTTAACAATTAGATGCTAATGCCATAATTGCATTTTGACTAAATTCATTTTTTTGTAATTCCCCAGTAATAACACCTTCTGAAAATACGATAATTCTATCGCTCATACCGATTAATTCTTCCATCTCTGATGAAATTAAAATTACAGTTTTTCCATTTTCAACAAGATCGTTTATTATTTTGTAGATCTCAAATTTAGCTCCTACATCAATACCTCTAGTAGGTTCATCTAAAATAATTAATTGGGAATTTGCTGCAAGCCATTTGCCTAGAATTACTTTTTGTTGATTTCCACCACTTAAGTTTTTAACAATTTGATTTATACTAGGTGTTTTAATTAATAGCTCATCTACTTGTTTATTAGTAATTTCTTTTTCTTTCTTTTCGTCTATTTTTGAAAATTTTGAGAATCTATCATATATTGGCATATTGATATTATGATTAATTGAATTATGTAATATAGCACCATGTCTTTTTCTATCTTCAGGTACTAAAGCAATTCCAAGTTCAATAGCGTCTTTAGGGCATTTTGGATTAATTTCTTTGCTGTTGAATATAATTTTACCAGAATCTTTTTTAACAGATCCAAAAATTAATTGAGCAAGTTCAGTCCTTCCTGCTCCAATCAATCCGCCAATACCTAAAACTTCACCTTTTTTTAATTCTAGGTTTACATTTTTATCACCATTACCACATAAATTTTCAAGTTTTAATATTGTTTCATCGGTTATTGTATTTTCTTTTCTAGGGGGATATGACTCATTTAATTCTCTACCAACCATCAATTGAATTAATTCATCTATATTTGAATCCTTGGTTACTAAAGTTTTTATGTATTCACCATCTCTGAGTACAACAATCTCACTTGTAAGTCTGAAAATTTCTTCTAATCTGTGAGATATATAAATAATTGCAACACCTTGAGATTTTAATAATTCGCAAACAGCCATCATAGATTCAACTTCTTTGCTTGTTAATGGAGCAGAAGGTTCATCCATAATTAAAATTTTTGCATTTAATCTAATTGCTTTTGCGATTTCAATCATTTGTTGATAACCAACGGAAAGATTTCCACACAATTCTTTTGGATCAATTTTTATATTTAATTGATCAAAAGCTTTTTTTGCTTCTTCTTCCATTGCTTTTCGATCTATCATTATTCCTTTTCTTATAGGATTTCCTAGAAATAAATTTTCAGCAGCGGATAATCCTTTAATGTTATTGAATTCTTGATAGATAATTGCTATACCATTTTCTCTTGCCAATTGTGGGCTCATACTTGTAAATTCTTTTCCATTTACAATAATTTTTCCTGAAGTAGGTATTACTGCACCTGAACAAGTTTTAATTAAGGTTGATTTACCAGCACCATTTTCGCCAATTAGGCCTAAAATCTGTCCCTTTTTTATCTTTAAAGATACATCGTTTAAAGCAAGAACACCTGGATACTTTTTTACAATATGTTGTAATTCAAGTACGTATTCACTCATTATTTTTGTCCTTTTGTTTTGCTAAGTTTATTAAATTATAAGTTCAAATTCTTTATTAGTGTAACTTTTTATTGTTTTATGAATAATTGGTTAAAATATCTTGTTTTGTACCAATAAAGCGGTAGACTTTAGATTTTTTATTATTCATACCTTTCATAATAATATCATTTTAATAGCAACAGCTTTTGTTGCTTAAATTAGCACCCTATTAACCAATATTAGATATTAAATTAATAGGGTAATTGTATAAGGAATTAATCTGTTATTTTTTATTCAAAGTCTTTCAAATATTCAGCTGCATTGCTAATATCCATAACAGTTAATGGTCTATAAACATTTTGTTCAGCAAATGTGTAGCCAGTTAATAATTTTTCATACATATCAACACATGCTGAAGCAGTTTTGATGTTTGAGCCTTCCATACCAACAGATGCACGAGTTGCTTCACCATCAACAATAGCTTGTAATTGTTGTTGAGTTGCATCAGCTGAGAAAATACCCATATCATCAGGAATGTTACCTTGTGTGCTTGTCATAAATGCTTCGTTAGAACCAATATCACCACCAGCACCAATAGAACAAACAACTCTTACATTTGGATGAGCTTGTAAAATTGATTCCATTGCTGTTAAAGCTGTAGCAGCATCAAGACCAGGTTGTTGTGCAACAACTTTATATTTTCCGTCTGCTTCTGCTTTTAATCCAGCTAAAATACCATTTTCTCTATCTAATAAGATTGGAGTTTGTGGATAGTTAATAATTGCTACTTCAGCTGGAGATGCACTTGTATAATGTTTTGCAATAAATTTACCTGCTTCAGCACCAATAGCTTTTCCTAATTTAGCATTATCTAGAACCCAGTTAACATCAGTATTTGTCATTTTATCATCCCAACACATTACTTTAATGCCAGCTTTTCTTGCTGTTGCTAAATAATCTTCTAGAGCATTTGGATCTGATGGATGTACCATGATTAGATCTACACCATTAGTAATAAAGTTTTCAATTTGTTGAATCTGTGTTGCAGAGTTATCATTACAACTAAGAACTGTATAATCCCAACCTTTTGCATCCATTAATTTTTCAACTTCACCAAATACACCAGCCCAATAGCTGTTTTCTAGGGATTGAATAGTAACACCAACTTTGAAAGTATCAGACTTTTCTTCGCTTGCACCATTAGCAAACATTGGGGCAATAACAAATGCAGTTATTGCTAATACACTTAACAACTTTTTCATAAAAATTCTCCTTTTTAAAATTGTTTCTATTTATTTATATAATTCATTTTGAATGAATTGTTTTTGAAATCTAGAAGCAAGTAAATGCTCCATCTATTATGAAATCAGAACCAGTTGTGAAAGAACTAGTATCTCCAGCAAGATAAACACAAATCGATTGTAATTCTTCAGGATTTCCCATTCTTTTCATTGGAGCCATTTCATTCCATTTTGAAATCAATGGTTTTAATTGATCTGAGTTCTTGATTAATTCAGTTGCCATATAACCTGGACTGATACAATTTACTCTAACGTTTCTTGTAGCCCATTCTATTGCTAAAGACTTTGTTAATTGAATTACTCCAGCTTTTGAGGCATTATATGCACATTGAGGTTGAGGAACATTTACTATGTGAGCTGACATAGAAGCTGTGTTGATAATTGAACCACCACCTTGTTTTAACATAACCTTTCCTGCTGCTTGAGCAGTTAGAAAAACTCCGTTCAGATTTATATCAATATTTCTTTTCCATTGTTCATAGGTCATTTCTTCAGCTGGAGCATTAATACAAATACCAGCATTGCAAAAAGCAACATCTAATCTGCCAAATTTGTCTAATATAATATCAATCATTTTATTAACATCTTCTGGGTTTGTAACATCAGTTTTAATTGCAATTGTTTCAATTTGATATTCATCTTTTAGCATTTGTGCAGTTTTTTTTGCTTCTTCTATATCAATATCAACAATGGCAACATCACATCCAGCTTGAGCAAAGGCTATTGCTACACTTTTTCCAATTCCTCTAGCTCCACCTGTTATGAAACTTTTCTTTCCATCAAGTCTCATTTTTTCAATAATTCCCATAATTATAAATCTCCTTATTGTTTAAATCGATAATTTTTTTATTTAGAGTGCAGAATTTAAAGAAAATCTTTAAGAGTTTCTTTGATTCCTTTACTATTAATTTGTGATTTAAAGTCACTAAATTTTTGTATTGTGTTTTCTTCTTTTATTCCTAGATAATTCATAAAAGATGTATCATCTTTTATCTTTTCTTGAAGTAAATCAGCATTTGGATCTTCAATTGGAATTGTATGGCCTTCTTTATCAACACCTTTTAAAAATTCTGCCCAAAAGGCTAAAGAAAGGATTAATGCATCTTTCTCTTTTAATTCTAAAAGAGGTTTTACTATTGCATTAGTAATTTTTTTAGAACCATCACTAGCTAATCTAAGTAGTTTATCTTTAATATATTTATTAGAAAATCTATCAATCAATTGATCTTTGTATATCTCTAAATCAACACCAGGAACTGGGTTTAAAGACTTGGTAATTTCTTCCATATAGTGATTTCTAATGAAATCTTTAATAAGTGGATCATTAATTCCTTCATCAACATCTCTATGTCCTAGTAAATAGGAAGGGTAGGAGAGTGCACTATGAGCACCATTTAATAATCTGATTTTCATTAATTCATAAGGTAAAACACTATCAACAATTAAAGCTCCAACTTTAGAGAACATTTGAATTTCTGGAATATCAATATCTTCAATAACCCAGGTTTTGAAATCTTCACAGTGAACACCACAAATATCATGTAAATTATATTTACTCTCTAATTCTTCAATATCTTTTTGAGATGTAGCAGGGGTTATTCTATCAACCATAGTATTTGGGAAATTGATATTCTCTTTTACCCAAGATAGTATTTGTGGATATTTAATTGAAATAAATTCATAAATACAACCTTTTAACATATTACCATTCTCTGGAACATTGTCACAGCTCATTATAGTAACTGGAGCCTTAGCTGAATTAAATCTATTATTAAGAGATTTTGATAAAACTCCAATTAAAGTAGAAGGAAAGTCTTCCTCTAAATCATTAATAATTAGTTGATTAGTTAAATCTAATTTATGATTTTCACTATCATAACAGTATCCTTTCTCAGTAACAGTTAAAGAAATTAATTTAGTCTTATCAGATGCTAAAATTGAAAGAACTTTTTCTGAATCATTACAATAATTAGTATAATCTGCTATACCACCACGAATTTCTAATCTCTCATTGCCAAAAGGATCTTTTTCTAAAATTGAATATAAGTAATCTTGATTTCTAAGTTCTGTGACAAATTCATTATTAGAATCAATAATATCAATTTCATGAACACCTTGAGTATAAATTCCTTTATCCATTAATTCTTCAATATATGATAAATAATGAGCTCTATGAAAAGCCCCAAGACCTATATGAACTAGGGAAGGAGATAACTCCATTCGATTATAAAGAGGAATTTTATTAAATTTTGATTTAAGGTTAGCTAAATTTTGGTTAGAAAGTGTTATCATTATTATAAATCCTTTTAAAATTTAATCGATTAAATTAATTGGTAAAAAAAATTAAGTGTTTTGTATTTTTATCGAAAAAATTTTTATTTTGTTGTAAAAAAATATAACTCACAAAAAGACCGTCTTATTATAAAATATCATATTAATAGTTATAAATTATAGAATTATGATAAATTAGAGCAAATTTTCTGTTAAGTTTTTTTCTCCCTGTTTTGTATAAAATCAATCTAACATTGTTTTTTATATCGTGCAAGCAAAAATTTTAAAATATTTTTTAATCGATTAAAAATATTAATAAAAAACTGAAAAAAAGATTTAATTTTAATAAATTTATTAGTTTAATTATAATTATAATTTCTTTTATCATAAAGAATTAATTATAAATTTGAAGTTAAAAATAAATAAAAAAATATCGATTAGTGTCCTATTGTGAAATATAAAAATTTTACTTAAAATGTATTAAGTAAAAAAATAAATTCAGATATTATATTTAAAAAATGATAAAATTTATGGATAATTATTTTATGAAACCTATTTTTAGAGCCTTAATTATAGCATATATGAATAAATATACGTATATAATGTATATTTATATGAAAATTCAATAAAATATAAAAAAAGATTTGATTTTTAATATTTTATATTCTATTATAAGTCATATAATCGATTAAAAGTGAGTTAAGATGCAAAACAATAAGGCTTCTATGAAGGATGTAGCTAAAAAAGCAGGAGTTTCTACAGCTACAGTCTCTCATGTAATTAATAATTCTTGTAATGTTAAAGCAGAAACAAAGGATTTAGTAAATAAAGCAATTAAAGAATTAGACTATAGAGTAAATTCTACTGCAAGAAAATTAAGAAGCGGTCAATCAAAAATGATTGGTTTTATTGTTTCTAACTTAAGTCATTATTTTTATCATGAAATTGGTTATGCAATAGAAAAAGAATTAATTAAGAGCGGTTATGAGATTTTATATATTAATTCTCATGAAGATCCTAATAAAGAAAAGAATCAGCTTGAGATTTGTAGATGTGAAGATTTAGCTGGAATAATAGTCATCCCAGTAAATGAAGATTGGAGGAATCTAGAACCTATAGTTAGAAATATTCCATTGGTTTTTGTTGATAGAAAGCCAATTAATATTAGACGTGATACAGTATTAATCACAAATACTTTAGGAAGTTTTAATCTAACTTGTGAGTTGATTAAAAGAGGTGCTAAAAAAATAGCATTTGTATCTTCTAAATATGATAATACTTTTCAAATGAGAGTTGATGGTTATAAGGATGCATTAGAGCAAAATAATATACCTATTGATGAAGATTGTGTTATTTATGGGAATACTAGACCAATGGTATATAGTGAGTTAGCTCTAGATCCAGAATGGAGCCAGATAATTGATTTCCTAATTAATAAAAAGAAAGTAGATTGTATTATCTCAGGAAATGATTTATGTGCATTTGGTGTTATTAATTATTTAAGAGAACATAAGATACGTTTACAAGAAGATATTTTATTTGGAACATTTGATAATGCTTTCTGGATGAATAACATAAGAGAAGAAATAATTGCTGTTCAACAAAATACTAAAGCAATTGGTGAAAAAGCAGCAAAATTATTATTAAGTAGAATTGAGGGAGAAACCTTTGTTTATAGTGATTATTGTATTGATACAGAGATTGTTTCTATAAACCACAGTAATACAAGGATTTTATAAAAATATATATTTATATTTTTTTAAATACAAATTTAATCGATTAAATATTAAAAGGAGATATTAATAATGGCAAATGTTTTAGCTTTAGGGGAGCTTTTAATAGATTTCATTCAAGAAGGAAATAGTAAAAGTGGAAATCCCATTTATGAAGCAAATCCAGGTGGAGCGCCTTGCAATTTCTTATCTATGATAAAAAAACTAGGATATAATGCAGCCTTTATTGGAAAAATTGGAAATGATAATTTTGGTAAGCAATTAGAAAATACTATTGTTAATGCGGGTTTAGATACTAAAGGTTTAATCAAAAGTGATGAGGTAGGAACGACTTTGGCTTTTGTTCATCATGATGAAACCGGGGACAGATCTTTTACTTTTTATAGAGGAGCTGATGCTCAAATAAAAGAAAATGAAATTACAGATGATTTATTTGTTGATAAAGATGTATTTCATTTTGGAACTTTATCAATGACAAATGAAGTTTGTAAAAAAGCTACACTAAAGGCAATAAGCATTGCTAAAGAGAGAAATATGTTAATTTCTTTTGATCCTAATTTAAGAGAAAACTTATGGAATGATTTAACTAAAGCAAGAGCTGCTTTTATTGAAGGTTTCAAAGTCTGTAATATTTTAAAGATTGCTGATAATGAATTAGCCTGGTTTACAAAAGAAGAAGATTTAGATAAAGCAATTGTAAAATTTAGAGAAGAATTTGATATTGATTTAATCTTTTTAACTTTAGGTAGAGAAGGTAGTAAAGCATATTATAAAGATGTATGTGTAAGTGCTCCAACCTTTTTAGAGGTCCCTTGTACTGATACAACTGGTGCAGGAGATTCCTTTATGGGTAGTGCTTTATATAAAGTATTAGAATTAGGATTGGATAATCTTAATCAAGAAAATTTAAAAGAAACTCTATTGTTTGCTAATGCTGCAGCATCCTTAGTTGCAAGTAAAAAAGGTGTTATAAAAGTATTACCAAATATAGAAGAAATTGAAGTCTTAAAAAATAGTAATTGATATTTTAATAATATATAGGAGAATCTTATGAGCAAAAAAATGAAAGTTGCAGTAATGGAAGATATAAAAAAAATTGGTTATGTTGAAAGAGATATTCCACATCCAAAAGAAAATGAAGTTTTAGTTAAAATCCAATATGTAGGTATTTGTGGATCTGATCTTCACTATTATGAAAATGGTAGAATAGGGGATTATATTGTTGAGCCACCTTTTGTTTTAGGTCATGAAGCTAGTGGTGTGGTTGTAGAATTAGGTAAAGCCGTAAAGAATTTAAAAATTGGTGATAGAGTCGCTTTAGAACCAGGAGCAACATGTGGGGAATGTGAATTTTGTAAAACTGGAAGATATAATCTATGTCCTGATGTAGTTTTCTTTGCAACCCCTCCAGTTGATGGTGTTTTTCAAGAATATGCAACTCATCCATCTTCCTTATGTTTTAAACTACCTGATAATGTTGATTCAATAAATGGTGCATTAATTGAACCCTTAGCAGTAGGATTTCATGCAGTAGATCAAGGCAATGCTAGAGTTGGACAAAAGGCTATTATATTTGGTGCAGGATGTATTGGGTTAATGACTCTTTTAGCATTAAAAGCTTATGGAATTACTAATATTACTGTTGTAGATATTTTGCCAAAAAGATTAGAACAAGCAAAAAAAATGGGAGCAACACAAACTGTTAACTCTTTAGATAAAAATTATATGGAACAATTTAATAGCATAACAAAGGATAAAGGTTTTGATATAGCTTTTGAAACAGCCGGAACTGAAATAACTACAAGACTTGCTATTAATGTATTAAAGAAGGGAAGTAATTTAGTTTGTGTAGGGTATTCAAAAACTGGTGAAATGACTTTGCCAATGAGTCTATTATTAGATAAAGAGCTAACAATTAAAACTGTATTTAGATATAGACATATTTATCCAAAAGCAATTGAAGTGGTTGCAAGTGGAGTAATTAATCCAAGTGATGTTGTAACTAATATGTTTGATTTTGATGATGTACAAAATGCAATGGATAAATCAGTTGAAGATAAAGCTAATATTGTAAAGGCTGTAATAAAGATAGAATAAAAAAGCATTAAGAACTCTTTTTTTGGTAGACTAATTATTTTTAATTGGCCTACCTTTCTCTTTTTATATGGAAAAAGTGTTTATTTTATTAAATTAAGATTTGGCAAAATAGAATTTTAATTTCATAATGTAATTATCTATTGTTTAATAAAATTTTTTATTTAGGGTTTATTAATTATATTTCTATTATTTAAAAAAAATAAGTAGTGTAAAAAAATTCAAATAAGGTTCGGATATTACATATCCTACATTATTTTCTAGTCCTATTATTAATTATTATAAAAAACAATAGGAGGTTTTTTTATGAAATTCAAGAAAATGGTTTTAACCTTTTTGGTATTATTTATGTGCTCTTTTAGCTTAATTGCACAAGGGTCATCAGAATCTAGCTCAGATATGGATTCAGAAAATTCAGGTAAAGCAAAAATTAATTTATACTCTTATTATGCAGAGCAGGATAAGATTATATTAGATACTGTGGTTCAAATGTTGGAAGAAAAATATAATTGTGACATTAACATAATTCATCGTGCAGATGGTACTGGTGTTGAACTTAAAACAATGGCTGCTTCAGGAAACATGCCTGATATTTTTGAAATCAACGGACCAAGTACTACTGAAGCATTAATTACCTCAGGAAATATTTTGGCTTTGGATAATCTTATTGAAGAAAAAAATGTAAAAGATATTGTTAATTTGACTCAAATTGTTTACCCACGTAAAGCAAGTGACGGTAAGATTTATACTATTAATTATCATCCAGCAGAAACATTTTTAATCTATTATAATAATGATGTTTTTAAGAAATATGGTGTTAAAGTTCCAACCAATTATGATGAATTTGTTGATGCTGTTAAGATTTTTACTGCAAATAATATTATTCCATATTCTTTATTTGCTGCTGAACCTTGGCCCGGTTGTGCTTTCTTTGATGAATTAGTTACAAGAAGAGATCCTAGAGGTATAAATGGTATTGTAAATGGTGAATCTAAATTTACAGATGAGGCTTTTGTTGCAGCTGCACAAGAGTTAGAAGAACTTTCAAAATTAGGTTTTGTAAGTAAAAGTGCTGCTTCTACAAATTGTTCTCAAGCATTCCAATATTTAGAAACTGGAAAAGCAGCTATGGCAGGTAATGGTTCTTGGTATATAGACCAAATTCCTTCAATGCAAGGAGATATTTCTTTCCTTAATAATCCATTATCAGTACCTGGAAGAGAAGAAGAAACAAAACACAATCATGTAGGCGGTGCTTTAAATGCTACAGGATATGGAGTAAATCCTATGAGTAAAAATCTAAAATTAGCTGAAGATGTTTTATTTGACTTTGTCTATCTTAGAGAGAAAATAGCAATTCAAGAATTCGGATTATCAAATTCTTTAAAAGAAGAAATAATTCCTAAAAACCCAAGAACAAAAGAAGCACAAAGAAATAGTGATGAGATTACAAAAATTGAATCTGTAACATATTTCCCTTTTGCAATTCCAAATGTTGATTTGACAGCAGCATTGTACGATAATGTAAATGCAGTAATATCTGGAGTAATGGATGCTGATACATTTATTAAAGAAATGCAAAAAGTAATTGAATAAGTTTTAATTTTATAAATCGTTCATAGGCACATCTTTTTATTCTATTAAGATGTGCCTGTAAATAAGGAACGCTTTATGGTATCAAAATTAAAAGATAAATATCAATCATCAAGTATAACAGTAAAGATTAGTTCAGTTTTTGTAGTATTGTTCTTTTTTATAATCCTTGTTGAATCAATTATTTTTGGGATTATAATGCATAAATTTTATTTAGAAGAAATTCACGAAAATATTGATAGAAACTTAAGCACTTCTTCTTTGATGCTAAATAATTTAACACAAAATTTAGAGCAAGCAAGTAATGAGCTGATGTTGAATGTTAATAACAACATTAGAGAAAATCCAGACATTTACAATATAACTGATATAAATAAAATTATAGGGATTTTACGACAATCGAAAACACTTTATAATTCGTTTTCATCAATAACTTATGTACTAAAAAATGGTAATTATTTTTCAACTAATAACACAATAGATATTTCATTGGCAGGAAATATTTCTGATAGTGATTTATTTGATGAAATCAAAAAACAAAAAGAAGATACAAAATATTCATTTTTATATGGGAAAAATCTTATTTCAAGTGCCACTACTAATGGCCAATTGTATTATATTAAAGCTGTAAGATCAATAAAAGATTTAACAATAAAAGGTTGGATTTTAATTGAATTAAATCCCCAAATTTTAACAGAAAATTTATCAGTTAAAGATCTTTCAATTAATTTATATTTTGATGAGAATATTATTCTTTCAACAAATAAATCTTTAAATATTGATATAATAGAATTTGCTAATTCAAAAAGTAAAACAATTAATGATAAAGAAATTTATATTTTAAACAATCATAATGATGATTATTTTTATAATGGATTTAAGGTTAATAATTTTACTATTTATATATTATCTTCAATTAAAGTTTATGAAGAAACCTTTAGAAAAATTATTCTTATTGTTATATTTATTTGTTTAATTATTGGTTTTGTTCTATTACAAGTTATCAAAAAACTTTCTTCTTCTATAAGCAATCCTTTTATGCAATTCACTAAGCATATGGAATTTAATAAAGTTAATGGCCTTACGAAATATTATAATACTAAAGGGAATGGTAAAGAGGTTAAGGTATTAATTAATCGTTTTAATAATTTAGTTGATTCAAATATAAAACTCATTGAAGAAAACGCTAAAAAAGAAAAAGAAACTCGAGAATATGAGTTAGCACTGTATCAAGCTCAAATTAAGCCTCATTTTTTATATAACACATTAGATGTTATAATTAGATTAATTGCCTTAGATAGAAAGCAAGAAGCAATAACTATTACAACTGATATAGCAAAATTTTATAGACTAGCATTGAGTAATGGTGATGAAATTATTTCTATTGAGAAAGAGGTTGAATTAACTTCAAAATATTTAATTATACAACAAACTAGATATCCTGATGTTTTATTTTATGAAATAGATGTTCCAGATAAAATTAAAAAATATTATATTCCAAAATTCACATTACAGCCATTAGTAGAGAATGCTATTTATCATGGGATAAAACCTAAAAGAGAAAGGGGCTTTATTAAAATAAGTGGATATGAGAATGGCGATTTTGTCTTTTTGTCTGTTATAGATAATGGAGTAGGAATTAGTAATGAAGTTATTAATATGGTTAATAAAGGCATAGTTATAGAGAAATTTAGTAAACCTTATGGGTTAGTAAATGTTAAAGAAAGGTTAACTCTTTATTATGGGAATTTAGCTGTTATGAAAATTGAAAGTAAAATTAATAAAGGCTCAAATATAACCATAAAAATACCTAAAGGATAAGCTTGTGTATAAAGTATTAATAGTGGATGATGAAAAATTGGCCAGAGAATATTTAAATGCAGTAATTGATTGGAAAGCTTTTAATCTTGAAGTTGTTGCAATGGCTAAAGATGGGCTCGAAGCAATTGAATTAATGAAAATTCGTAAAATTGATATTATGTTAATGGATATAGTAATGCCTACAGTTGATGGAATAGCTTTGGCTCAATATATTCGAGAAAATGATTTAAGTGTTCAAATAGTAGTAATTTCTGGGATTGATTCTTTTGAAATTGCAAGAAAGACAATTAAGCTTAATGTGAAAGATTACTTATTAAAACCTTTTGAAGTTGTTGAATTAGAAAATACATTGAGAAATATTGTAAAAGAATTGGAAACAGAACAAATTCAAATTATTAAAAATATAAAACAAATTGCTTATGATTTGATTGTAAAAAATGATAATCCTGTAATTCCAAATTTTTGTTATGATAAATTAGTAAATACTTATGTTGGTTCGTGTTTTATAAAACAAGATTTTATAAAACAAGGGTTTTTTAAATTAATAAGTAATAATCCTAATTCAGTAATAATATATCAAGAAAAAAATGATTTTTATAATTTTTTAATAATTGAAAATGGCGATGAACTTAAAAAGAATATATATGACCTTTTTAAAAACTTTTCATCCATTGTTTTAATTGAAGACAATATCTTTTGTTCAGATATAAAATCAAAAGCTCATTTTGTAATTGATAAAATAAATGATGTTATATTATATAGAACAACTTTTAGAAGATTAGAAACTATGCAATTAATTGATAGAGAATATGCTTTAAATGAAATAATAGATGTAGAGAAACTTTTCTTTTATGTTAAAACAAAAAATAATAATCTAGCAATATCTTTGATAAATGACTTTATTATTAAGATTAAGAACTTAAATTTAAACAGTAAAAGTTCATACAAATTAATAAGTGATTTATACTCATATTTTGAAACTTTCTCATCAAATGAGAACAAAAATAAACAATGGTATGAACACAAATCTTGGATAGAAATTAAAGAAAATTTTCAAAAATTAGTAAATGTTTTAATTCAAAATGATAACAGAGAGACTATCCCTTTAACCAAACAAAAAGCTTTGGTTAATAATGTAAATAAATATATTGAAGAGCATTTAGGAGATTCCACAATTTCAAATGATTCAATAGCTAAAGAATTTAATGTTGCCTCTGCATATCTTCGTCGTACATATAAGAATATAACAAATAATACAATTACTAATTATTTGATTGAGAAAAGATGTGAAAAAGCCAAAGCATTATTAAGAAAACGATGTTATATCCATTCTGATATAGCTTTTAAAGTTGGATATAATGATCCTGCATACTTTAGCAAAAGCTTTAAAAAAGTAACAGGAATGACGCCAAAAGAGTATGAATTGTTTTCATCGAATTTATAAACTTTAATTATTATATACCAAATTATACAAGTTTAGCTCAAATAATACATATTCAGAATAAAAATTTATTTTTAGAATATTTTTATCTAAAGGAGATTTTTAATGAATGAATATTTAGGGAATAAAAAGGCTCTTAGTCTTTTTGTATTACCTTTACTCATAGTTTATTTAGTTATGGTTGTAATTCCTGCTATACAAACATTTTTTATGAGTTTTACTGATTGGGATGGATTAAGTAGGATGTCTTTTGTTGGTATAGATAATTATATCGCAACTTTTACATCAAAAGAATTTTGGATTTCTTTTAAAAACGGGATAAAATATCCATTATTACTTGCAACTTATCAAATAGGAATTGCATCAATTTTAGCAAATTTACTTATTAGTAAAAAAGTTAAAGCAAGAGGCATTTTTAGAACTTCTTATTTTATTCCTGTAATTCTATCAATGACGGTTATATGTCAACTCTGGGTAAATATATATCAAACGGAATTTGGTTTGTTGAATCAACTTTTTGAAAAATTTGGTTGGACTTATAGACAATATTGGTTGTCTCAAAAAAGTACTGCTTTATTTGCTGTGGCCTTTGTTGATGCTTGGAAAGGGATGGGATATCATTTTTTAATAATTTATGCAGGATTAAATTCTATTCCAGAAAGTTATATTGAAGCTGCTTTAATTGATGGAGCAAATGCTTGGCAAAGATTTTGGAAAATTACAGTACCCTGTATGGCTCCCACATATAAAGTAACTTTAACTTTAACTTTGACTTGGGGCTTTAGAACTTTTCAAACAATAAACATTATGACTGGTGGAGGGCCTGGAAAAGAAACCTATACAATGCCGATTCTAATATATAAACAAATTTATTTATTAGGTAATTATGGTGCTGCTTCAGCCTCATCGGCTCTTTTGTTGGTTGAATGCTTAATTGTAATTAAAATTTTAGAAAGAGCATTTAAAAATACTTTAGCGGGGTAATAAGTAATATGAACAATAGAACAAAAAAAACTTTAACAGAAACATTTAGATATATAATACTTACATTTTTTACTTTAATTGCAATATATCCATTGATTTGGATGTTGTTTTATTCATTTAAAGATAATCAACAAATCTTTGTTACTAATCCATTTGGGATTCCAACACAATGGCATTTTGAAAATTATATAAATGCATTCACTCAATTTCCATTGCTTTTATACTTTAAAAATTCTCTTTTAATAACAATTTTTTCAGTAGTTATTGGGTTAGGTTTTTATGTAACATTTACATATGCAATAACTAGAATGAAATTTAAATGGTCGTCTTTACTTTATACAATCTTTGTTTTAGGGATGTTTTTACCAATTCAATCTTATGTAATTCCAGTAATTTCTCAAGTAAGAAGGTTAGGCCTTTCAAATTCTTACTTATCAGTAATTATTCCATATATCGGAATGGGGGCTCCTTTCTCTGTTTTAGTTTTGGCTAGTGGATATAAAACTTTACCTAGAGAATTAGAGGAAGCTGCGTGTATAGATGGTGCTTCAATTTATCAATCATTTATTAAAATTATTTTACCTTTGATTTCTCCTACATTAGCAGCATTAATAATTTATAGAGCTATAGAAGTGTGGAATGAATATGATCTTGCTTTTTTAATTTTAAGAAACCCAAATTTAAAAACATTACCTTTAGGGTTAACTAATTTTGTTGGAGAAATTTCTACTAATTGGGGTGCAATTGGGGCGACTCTTGTTATTGCTTCTCTTCCTATGTTAATAATATATTTTTTCTTTTCATCAAGCATTGAAAAGGCGATGTGCATTAATTCAGGAACTAAAGGGTAATCTAAATCGAACTTTATACACTATATTATAAGTTTTGTTAAAAAATAAAAGTGAAGGTTTATATAATGAAGTATATAGTACATACCGAATGTAAGAATCAAATAAAAGCTGAAGATGAAATATATAATTTTTTTGAAGGAACAAAATTCTTAATAAATGGAGTGAACTATCAAAATAAAACGGGAGCTATTTTAAGTTGTAAAAATAGAATAAATACTGATTTTGAGATGATATATGTAGTTGGTGGAGAAAATAGAATCGAAATTGATGATCAAGTCTATTATGGCAGTGTAGGCGATTTATTTTTAATCCCCCCATTTACAAAACATTCTATAGAATCAAATTTAGAGAATCCACACGAAAATTATTGGATTCATTTTGATTTAAATCCTTTTTATATGGTAGATAACTTTTTGTTTGCCATAGCGGGAGGGCCTCACGAATTTTGCATTAATGTAGGTAAAAAACATCAACTAATAACACTTTTTGAAAGAATAATTGAAGAAACTACTTTTATGAAACCTGGATATAAATTGATAAGTTTAAATTTATTTATGAATTTTATAACTCAAATTTTTCGAGCAAATATAGAAAAAATGAATAGTGATAATCATTTAAAATATGCGAGTAAAAGAGAAAAAGAAATTATGGAAAAAGCTAGTAATTATATTAATTCCAATTTAGATAAATTTATAACAGTAAGAGATATTGCTAATGAGTTAAATATTTCTGAATCTTTTATTTATAAAATATTTTCAAAATGTATTAATCTTTCCCCAATGAATTATATGCAACTGTTGAGAGCAAAAAAAGCAAAATTACTTATAGAAACTACTGACAATTCCATGAACGAAATATCTGATTTATTAGGTTTTTCTTCAGTATATTATTTTAGTAATTTCTTTAAAAAAATATATGGACAATCCCCAATTCATTATCGTTATTAGTATAGGATTTTATAAAATTTGAGTAGTAAATTGCATTGTTAATTGAAGAGGTCCCTTTTAAAATTAAAATATCTTAATACAGGAGAAGTGTTAGAAATTATAACACTATTATTATTATGGGATTTAAAATGGCTATTGTTGGGTGTGGTGAATTTGGTCCTGCATTTGTGCAGTTATATCAAAACCATCCATTAGTTGATGAATTAGTTTTAGCAGATACAATTATAGAAAGAGCTCAAACGCTTGCTGATAAAGTTGGTATAAAAAGAGTTTTTTCTAGTTTAGATGAAGTTTTAGAGTCAGATGTTGATGCTGTAGGGATTTTTACTCAGCGCCAATTACATGGACCTATGGCAATAAAAGCTTTAAAGGCAGGTAAACATGTTTGTTGTGCAGTTCCAATGGCAATAGATATAAAATATGTAAAAGAGATTATTGAATTAGTTAAGAAAACAGGGCTAATTTATATGACAAATGAAACGAGCTATTATTATCCAAATACTATTTTTATAAGAGAAAAATTTAAAACTGGAAATTTTGGCAAATTTACATATGCTGAAGCACAATATCTTCATGATATGAGTCATTTTTATGAACCTTATAAGAATTCTGGTGGACCAAATTGGAAAAGAATAGCTGGGTTTCCTCCAATGTTTTATCCAACTCATTCTATTTCCATGGTCCTCTCAGTTACAGGTGCGCATGTAACAAAAGTTTGTTGTCATGGATTTGAAGATCATCATGAGGATAATATTTTTGGCAAAGACAAAAATGATTTTTCAAATCCTTTTAGTAATGAGACGGCATTAATGGAAACTAGTGATGGGGGTTGTTGTCGTATTAATGAATTTAGACGTGTTGTCACTGCTGGAAATGATATTGTAAGTATGTCCTTTATGGGAACTGATGCAACTTATACTGCAGCTGATAGAAGCTTTTATGTTGAAAGAGATGGTGAATCAAATGATATTACAGATCAAATCACATGTGCTCCAGCAACTTCATATTTTGATACAAATATAAAAGATAAAGTTCTTGCTGCAGGATTCCATTCTGGAGTTGCTCCAATTCAAGATATTAATAGACTTCCAGAATGTTATCAAAATTTACCTAATGGACATAGTGGTTCCCATCAATTTTTAACAGATGATTTTTGTAAAGCAGTGGTTTCTAAAAAATTGCCACCAAATGATGCTTGGCAAGCTGCAAAATATTGTGTGCCAGGAATCATAGCACATCAATCAGCGATGGAAGGCGGAATAGTCTTGGATGTTCCATATTTTGGAGAAGCCCCAAAAGATTGGGAACGAATAAATAAATAAAGGAAGGGCAAAATATGTACTATAAAAGCACATTAGATGTAAAGTTGAAAATTAAACCTGTTGGTACAGGGTTCA
Organism: Pleomorphochaeta caudata; assembly: GCF_055395745.1. Lineage (NCBI taxonomy): Bacteria > Pseudomonadati > Spirochaetota > Spirochaetia > Spirochaetales > Sphaerochaetaceae > Pleomorphochaeta > Pleomorphochaeta caudata. The sequence goes on along the minus strand of NZ_AP042458.1, from coordinate 2,854,519 downwards.
CTCATCATAAATCTTATGAAGGTGTTTGTAGAACTGGTGAAAAAGAACAACTAACAGTTGATTATGATAGGGCAAGTAATCTTGAAGTTTATAATAATTTTTTAAAAAAAATGGATAACTTAAGTAAACGTGATTTTGAGATTTTAAAGCCAAAATATATTGAAATTTGGGATGACTTTATAATGAGTCGTCAAGATATTGATGAAATTTATGAAGGCTTAATGCCTCAAGATTTAGTCGTTTTTTCTGGTTTGTTATCACAACATCCATTAACAAAATTTGCTATGAGGTTTAATAACCCTGTTGCAATGTTAGATGGTTGGCATGTTGATGGAACATCTTTTTTAAGATCTATAGGTAGAGAATGCACTGGTTTTTATAATCCTGAAGATTTTGAATATTATGCAAAATTATTAAGATGCAAAAAAGCAATTAGTTATATGAAAGTTTTGAGTGTTGAAGCTGGGGGTCATTTAAAAGTAGGTTTAAAAAGTTCAATTTATGATTTAGTAGGGTTAGAAAAAAAATTAGGTGTTGAATTTGTGACTCTTTCTTCTGATAATGTATTAAATATGTTTGATTCAATGGAGGAAGAACATCCTGATTGGATTGAAGAATCAAAACAATATACTAAAAAGTTAATTTCTAAAGCAACTATAGTTACTATGAGTGAAGACTATGTTGAAAGATCAGTAAGATTCTATATTTTAATAAAAAAATTATTAGAAAAGTATGAATGTAATGCTTTTTCTATTCCTTGCCGTGAAGTTTGTGCAGGTGGCACGTTAATGAATAGAAAAACAGTATTTTGCTTAGCTCATTCCTTATTAAAGGATGAGGGAATTGTCTCTTCTTGTGAAGGTGATTATGCAGTTATGATGGGAATTGCAGTATTAATGAATTTAACAAGAAAAGCTCCTCATATGGGTAATAATTTATTAGATAATGTAGTAAGTGGAATAGCTACGGTTCATCATGATGTTCCTTGTGTTCATATGAAGGGATATGATCAAACCTTAGATTATGATATTGCCAACTTTACTGTAGAAGGTTGGGGTGCTTCTATGAGATATGATTTCACTCAAGATTTAGGGGAAACCATTACTTTATTAAGATTTGATCCTTCTGGTACAAAAATGATGGCAATAAAAGGAGTTATTTGTAAAGGGGATAAATACTCATCAGTAACTGAACAAGCTATGCATGCCGCAGCACAAGGTGAGATTGCAAGTGACAATGGAAATCATTTAAAACCTGGGTGTACAATGATGGTAAAATATAAAGTTCAAAATGGTAAACGCTTATACGACATTGAAAAAGATTATGGGCATCATTTTGCTTTAGTCTTTGGAGATCATATTCAAGAACTAAAAGATTTAGCAAAAGTTATGCATTTAGGAATTGATACAGTAGAGTAAGCATGACTTTTAAAGAAATTTTATTAGATACGGCAAAAAAATCAAATTCTATAATGGATTTATTAAAAGCAAAAAATTACAAAGATTTAAAAGAATTTACAACTCTTTTAAAAGAATATATTCAAATCAAATTATTATTAGAAGATGAAGATGTAAAAAACTCTTCAATTATAGATTTATGTAAAAAATCTAATGAGAAAATTAATTTGTTATCAAATACTACTGGTTTTGATATTAGCGATGCTCCTGGTTGTAATGGCAAATCTTCAATAGTAGAAAAAAAATTGCTACTATTGCTGACTATAAGAAGAAATTTGAAAATTGAAAAAAGTTTAACAGAGTTAACTTTAGCCTATACTATTGAAGATTTAGCCAGCATTATATATAACGCATAAGTAATAATAAATTCTGTATTTGTAATATTTGTTTTGTTTTTTAAAAAATTTAAGAAGGTATTAAATGAAAGACGACTTTCCAATTTTTAAAAATAATAAAGATTTAGTATATTTAGACAATGCTGCAACAACTCAAAAACCTTTTTGTGTTATTGAAAAAGAAGCAGAAATTTATAGTAGAATAAATTCTAATGTTCATAGAAGTTGTCATAAATTATCTAATTTATGTACAAAAGAATTAGAGAAATCAAGAGAAATTGTTAGAGATTTTATTAATGCTCAATATAGTGAAGAAATAATTTTTACATCTGGGGTTACTGCTTCATTAAATATTATAGCATTGGGTTTTGTAGAAAAATATTTAAAAAAAAATAATGAAATTTTGATTACGGCATTTGAACATCATTCAAATTTTATCCCTTTTCAACAAGTGGCATTAAAAAAAGGCGCAAAACTATCATTTATTAAAACTAATAAATATGGAGAAATTTGTATTGAGGATTTAACTAAAAAATTATCAAAGAATACGCCTTTTGTTGTTATATCACATGTTTCAAATGTAACTGGAGTTTTAAATGATTTAAAACTAATTGCTGATATAGTACATAAAAATAATTCAATATTGATAGTTGATGGAGCTCAAGGTATTGCACATTTGGGAATGAATGTAAAATACGTTGATTTTTATAGTTTTTCTGCACATAAAATGTATGGACCTAATGGCGTTGGGATTCTTTATGGGAAAAAAGAATATTTAGAAGAAATGAATCCTGTTTTTTTTGGTGGAGAAATGGTTGAAGACGTGAGAAAAAGTTTTACTACTTTTGCAAAACTCCCATTAAAATTAGAAGCAGGAACTCCAAATTATGTTGGAAATATAGCCTTTGCAACTTCAATTATATATATAAAACAACATCAAGAAGATTTTTTAAAAGAAAAAAGCTTAACAAATTATCTAATTATGGAATTAAACAAAAGGAATAATATTGAAGTTTATAGTGATATAAATAATTGTCATGGGGTTGTCAGTTTTAATGTAAAACATATTCATCCTCTTGATATTGCTTTATTTTTAGATTCTCAAAACATAGCTGTAAGGTGTGGGAACCATTGTGCTCAATTAGCTATGAATGAATTAAATGTAAGTGGAACTGTTAGAGTAAGTTTAGGTATTTATAATAAAAAAGATGACATAGCGAAATTTTTAGAAGCTTTAGACAAAAGTCTGAAAATTTTAAGGGCAAGTAATGACTAAGCAAAAAAAAATAGTAGAAGATTTTTTAGTATTTCAACTCTGGATTGATAGATATACTTATTTGATGGCTCTAAGTAATGATTTAAAGAAAATGAATGAAATTGATATGTGTGAAAAAAATCTATTAAAAAATTGTATGTCAAAAGTTTTCTTTAAAATTGAAAATAGATCTGAAACACTCCATTTTGAAGGGTATAGTGATTCTGTAATAATGAGAGGAATTTTATCAATTTTTCAACAATCTTTTGATGGAGAAAAACTCTCTGAAATAAAAAATGAAGGAATATATTTCCCAAAAGTTTTGGGGTTTTATGATAATTTTCCTTCTCAAAGAATGTCTGGAATTAATCAAATTGTTGATAGAATTTTAAACCTTGAATGAGATTTAAATTATGGTTTTAGAAAATAAAAATATAAGAATTATCTGTTTAGATAAACATGGGGGTAAGTTATCCTCGATTTATGATAAAAAAAATGATTTTGAATTATTATTTCAAAACCCAAAGCCTAGATATAAAAAAGCAAAAGTGGGTGATGATTTTTCTGAATTTGAAGCTTGTGGTTTTGATGATGCTTTTCCTTCAATTACAAAAGAAAAAATAGAATATAAGAATAAGCTGTTCTCTTTACCTGATCATGGAGAAGTTTGGTCTTCTAAGATGCAAATTATAGATTATTCAAGTACTCATATTTCTTTATTTTTTGAAGGGAAAGTGTTTCCTTATTCTTATAAAAAACAATATACTTTAAAAAATAATGGGGTAAAAGTTTCTTATATAATTATTAATAACGCTGATTTTGATGTTCCTTGTTTTTATACATTTCATTGTTTAGTGAATTGTACTAAAAATTGTCAATTAATTTTACCTGAGAACATAGACGAAGTTTTTTTTGTTGATAAATCTATTAGATTTAAAGACTCTGAATCGATTGTTTCCTATCCTATTAGTGAAAATGGGAATGATTTATCTTATCCAAGTTTGTTAGCTAAAGGGCAGAGTGAAAAATTTTATATAACATCAAAAATTAAACATGGTGAAATTGGTTATAATTTTCAAGAAAAACAACTAAAAGTAATTATTAGTTATGATTCAAACAGCCTACCTTATTTGGGCTTCTGGAATACTCAGGGCGGGTTTAGAGATGATTATAATATTGCCCTAGAAATGTCGAATGGATTTTATGATAGTATTTCTAAAGCTTTAGAAAATAAAGCTTGTCCTATTTTTAAACCTAATGAAAAAATGGAGTTTTCGTTTGATATTGATTTTGAGTATTATATTTCTATAATCTGATTTTCATCAAAAAAATAAAGAATTTAATAGTCTTCTAAATAATTATTTCAAGTTATAAATAAATTATAGCTTGCCTAAATATAGTTTTTAATCTAATAATAGTTTTAGCTATTGTAAATAAAATAGTTTACAACATGTAAATTTTAACAAAAAGGAGAACAATATGGAATTTACTAATATAGATCATATTACTATAAATGTAGTTGATTTGGAAAAAACACTTTGGTTTTATGGAGAACTTTTAGAATTGAAAAGTTTGCCTCTAGTTGAGTTTGAAACAGAGACAATTTATTATTTTCAACTTCCTGGATCAATAAAACTTGAATTGATTGATTATAAGGATAAAAGTGAAAAACATGAACTTAATGGGCTTGAAAGAGGGATTTTTAGACATTTAGCTTTTAATTGTGATAATGTATTTGAAGTAGAAGATTTATTAACTAAACATGGATTTCCATTCCATGTTCCAGTAAGTTTTAATGAAAAATTAGGTTTTTATGGAGGATTAACTAAAGATCCTAATGGTGTTGAGTTAGAGTTCTTGCAATATAAATAAAAAATAAATAGTTAGAAGCTTTTTTTGATTGATTAAAATACTAGAATGATTTGGTTTATTTACTAATAAATTACATCTAAATAAAAAATTTTAACAATATGTAAAATTTTATTTGACAGTATGTAAAACCCATTGTACTATTTGAAAGTATTTTAAGGAGGTTAGTATGAAATTTACTAAAATGTTATCAAAAAAAGTTCTTACTAGTATGTTAGTTGTAAGCATGTTATTAGTTGGAAATAGTTTATTTGCACAAGGTCAAAGTGAAAAAGGCGATAAAGTATATATTGCTATGAGTATTCATGGAACTGACAATGCATATTGGAATGAAGAAGCCGAAGGTGGTAAGTTATTTGCTGCATCTCTTCCTGAAGGCACTGCAGAAGTTCAAGTATTAACTTGTGATGGTGATGATGCAAAACAATTAAGTGAAATTAAAGCTTTTATTGCTACACACGGAAAAGATTCAATTATTTATGTTGATCCAAGTAATGCTCCTAATACAGCAGCAATCGCTGAAGTATGTGAGGATGCTGGTGTATATTGGTGTAGTGTTTGGCATTTAGCAAAAGGTTTAGATCCAAATGATTTTAAATATTATGTAGCTCATTCAACAGTTGATGGTGTTGCTCAAGGTTATAATATTTCTAATGCAATGTTTAAAGAATTTAAAACACCTGGTACAGGTAAGATTTTAGCACTACAAGGTCAATTAGGTAATGATTCTGCAATCGAACGTTATGAAGGTTTACAAAAAGCTTTAGCTGAAAACCCAAATGTTGAATTGATTGATACACAAGTTGCTGATTGGAATCCACAAAAGGCTTTAAATATTACAGAAACTTGGTTATCAAAATATCCTGATATCGATGGAATCTGGTGTGCTAATGATGGTATGGCTTTAGGTGCTCTTCAAGCTTTAAAAGCAAAAGGTCTTAATAAAGTTGTAAAGGTTGTTGGTGTTGACGGTGTTCCTGAAGCTATTGAAGCAATTGAATCTGGTGATATGGTTTGTACTGTTGCAAATAATGGTTACTTACAAGGTGGTTATATGACAGCTTATGCTTATAGTGCTTACAAAGGTATAATTGATCCTTCAACAATGCCAAGAGATAAGAGATTATTTACTACAAAAGCAGAGTTTGTTGATAAGTCAAATGTTGCTCAATTCAGAAAAGACTTCATGTCAGGTAAACCTGAATATGACTTTACTGATTTAGATTATCCAATTGATGGCAAATTTGAAATTACAAAATAATATGGTTTTAAAGAGCCTTGATATTAATTGAGGCTCTTTTTTTATTAAAGGAGAAATGTGTTGACTAGTATTAAGAATAATTCAGACAATGTTTCGCTAATTGCAGAAGAATTTAAAGCGAAAATTAATGAAGAAAGAAGAAAAGCTAGAATTACTGATGTTGCACCATTGTTTATTCTTATTTTTTTAATTATTTGTATGTCAATTTTTGTTGATGGATTTTTTACTAAGAATAATTTAATTAATATTTTATATCAAATTTCTACACCATTAGTTTTATCTGTTGGATTAACTTTTGTTATTATTCTTGGAAGTATAGATTTATCAGTTGAAGGTGTAATTGGTTTTACAGGCTCTCTTGCTACAATTTTAGTTGCTAATTCAAAAAACTCACTAGATTTAGGGATATTAGGAGTTTTAATTGCAGTAATGGTTGGTTCTTCAGCTGGTGCTTTAACAGGTATATTACATGTTAAACTAAAAATTCCTTCATTTATGGTTACATTTGGTATGGCTAGTGTAATGACAGGTTTTGGTATTTTAACTTATATGGGACATCCTGCTTCTATTAGAGATCCTAATTTTGAAATTATTTCACAAGGCTTTTTCTTAGGTATTCCTGTATTAACTTGGTTTGCCTTAATTATTTTTGCTATTGGATATGTAATACAAGAGTATACAAGTTTTGGTCGCCATATTTTTGCAATTGGTGAAAACGAAACAGTATTAAGAGTAACTGGAATTAATGTTGATAAAATTAAAATTCTAGTTTTCACTTGGTGTGGTTTTTGTGCAAGTATAGCAGGTATTTTTGGAATAATTCGTTTAGGACGTGGGGAAGTAACTATCGGTACAGGATATTTATTCTCAACTATCACAGCAGTTGCTGTAGGTGGAACAGCCCTTTGGGGTGGTAAAGGTGGTGTTATCCAATCACTAATTGGTGTTTTAATTGTTACCGTTATCCAATCTAGTTTGATCTTAGAAGGAGTTAATCCTTATGTTCAATCAGCAGTACAAGGCTTATTAATTATTATAGCAGTTGCATTAACTGTTGTAAGAGGCCGACGAATAATCGTTAAGTAAAATAGGTACCAATATGAATGATAATTGTTTATTAAAAATAGAAAATTTAAGTCGAAATTATAGTGGAACTCAAGCTCTAAAAGGCGTTAGCATGGAGGTGAGAAAAGGTGAAATTCTTGGATTAATTGGTGAGAATGGAGCTGGTAAATCGACTTTATTAAGAATTATAGCAGGTGTTGAACAACCTGATGGTGGTACATTAACTATGAATGGTAAACCATATAAATGTTCAAATCCTTTCCAAGCAAATAAACAAGGTGTTGGAATGGTTTTCCAAGAACAATCTTTAATTAAGAATTTAACTGTTGGGCAAAATATCTTTTTAGGTAGAGAAGATCGATATACAAAATGTAAATTAATAAATTGGAAAAAAATGTATAAAGATGCTGCTGAAATACTAAAGGGTGAAAATATTGATGCCTCTGATAAGATTGCTGATATTGACTTTGCAACTAGACAGTTAGTTGAAATATTAAAAGTCTTTAATATTGTTCAAGAAAATTCAGAAAATGGTGCACTTATTCTTTTAGATGAACCAACTTCAGTTTTAAACGAAAAAGAGATTAACAAATTATATAAGAAAATTAGAGAGCTAAAAGAAAGTGGTAACTCAGTAATTTTTGTATCTCATAGATTAGACGAAGTAATGGAAATAAGTGATAGAATATATATTTTTAAAGATGGAAAAAATGTTGGTGAAGTAGATAAGAAGGATGCTGATGAAAATATCCTACAAGAAAAAATGGTAGGTAGATTAACAAACGGTCAATATTTCAAAACTGAAAGACAAACAATTCCATCTGATGAAGTAGTATTAGAAGTAAAACATTTAGGACAAAGAGGATTTTTCAAAGATGTTAATTTTAAGCTTCATAAAGGTGAAGTTTTAGGGATCTGTGGTGTAGTTGGTTCAGGTAAAGAAAATCTCTGTGCAGCTATATGTGGTGATGAAGCTTTTAGTGAAGGTGAGATTTTGATTGATAATGTAAAAAAAGAATTTACATCCCCATCTCAAGCATTAAAGAGTGGAGTATTATCAGTTCCTAAAGAGAGGAGAGATGAAGGAATATTAGGTGTTAGAAGCATATATGAAAACATCTGTATGTCAAATTTCTCATTAGTTACTAAAAATGGTTTTATTTCAAAAAAAGAACAAATAGATTTAGCTAATAAGTGGATTGATGAATTACAAATTAAGTGTAATTCCTCATTACAAAATTTAGAAAATTTAAGTGGTGGTAATGCTCAAAAAGTTGTTTTTGCTAGAATTATTTCTAGCCAATCACATATTTTAATTCTTAATCATCCAACTCGTGGAGTTGATGTTGGTGCTAAAGAAGATATTTATAACATTATTAGAGATATTACTGAAAAAGGAATGTCTGTAATCATGCTTGGCGATACTCTTGATGAAAGTATTGGAATGAGTAACAGAATCATCGTTATGAAAGATGGTGTTACAACCAAAGAATTCGACTGTCCAGTAGATAATAAACCATCTCAAGTTGAAATTGTAAAATACATGGTTTAAAGCTAAAGGAGCTTTCTTATGATTTTTGAAGATAAAATTAAAAAAATTAAATTTATGGATCTTTTTAGTGTTATTTCTATCTTTATGACAATAATAATTTTTACAGTTTTAAATAGAAATTTCTTAGGACCCATTAATATAAAAAATATATTAGTAGATACAGCACCATTATTAATTGTAGCAACAGGAGTTACTTTTGTACTTTTAATTGGATCGGTTGACTTATCGGTAGGTTCTATTGCTTCTTGTGCTTGTGTATTTAGTGGAATGGGGTATCCTATCTTTGGTAATAAAGTATTTTTATTAATATTATTATTTGGTGTATTAGCTGGAGCAATTAATGGAATATTATTTGTTGTATTAAAAATTCCTACATTCGTAGTAACTTTATGTACAATGAATATTTGGGCTTGTGTAGCTTTGCTAGTTTCAAATGGTAGACCAACAGGTATTCCAATTGAAATATGGGGATCATTAAAATGGTCAAAGGTTCATTTTGGAATAATTCCTATATTGTTTATTCTTTCATTGTTGTTTTTAGCTTTTTTCTATATTATACAATCTAAAACAAAACTTGGTAAAAGTATTTTTGCAGTAGGTTCAAACCAAAATGCTGCTAGAATGATGGGGATTAATGTTTCAATAGTTAAAATGTGGCCTTTCGTTTTCTCTGGTATTGGTGCTGCTTTGGGGGGATTCTTTTATACTATAATTTTAAAAAGTAGTCTTCCAACTGTTGGTAGCTCATTAACTTTGATGGCAATGGCATCTGTAGCTCTAGGAGGTACACCTTTAACCGGTGGTAAAGGTAGTGTTTTAAGAACTCTACTTGGAGTACTTCTTGTAATAATAATTCAAAATGGCTTAAATGTTATTGCAGTTGATGCCTTTTGGCAACAAATAGTTTTTGGTGCAATAGTAATTTTTGCAGTATATTTAAATACAGATAAATCCAGTAGGAGTATAATAGTAAAATAATGTATTATCTTGGTCTTGATGTTGGAACATCTACAATTTGTTCAGTAATTGCTGACACTAATGCTAATTGGAAAATTATCGATATTGTAACTATGCCTAATGATGCAAAAATACAGTCAAATTATTCTTGGGAAAATATTCAAGATCCAAAAAGAATAATGGAGATAGTAGAAGAAATATTATCAATAATGCTAGAGAGACATCCCAATATTTATTGTATTGGAATAAGTTGTCAAATGCATGGAATTTTATATATTGATTCACTTGGGAATGCTATATCTCCATTATATACTTGGTTGGATCAAAGAGCTGCTCAATTAATTGATGATAGAAAGATTTCATATGGAGAAGAATTATCTAAAATAATAGATAGAGAATGTCCTACTGGTTATGGTCTTGCAACCCATTATTTTAATTTGAAGACAAAAAATATACCAAAAAATGTAAAATCTTTTTGCTCAATTGGTGATTATGTTGCAATGCATTTAGCTAATAACAAAACAGTTAAATCAGATATAACTTTAGCTGATAGTTATGGAGCTATAAACCAAAAAGATAGAATCTATTCAAAAACAATATTAGAGAATAATGAGTTAATGCCTGAATTATTACCAGAATTAATACCATCTGAATCTATAATTGGTGAATATAAGAATATCCCTGTTGTTACAGCGGTTGGGGATAATCAATGTAGTTTTATGGGGTCTATTAAGAAGTTAAATAGTGATGCAACAATTAGTTTAGGTACTAGTGGTCAATTCACCTCCTATATTGATGAATATAAAGCTATTAAAGGCGTAGAAATTAGATTATTCCCTCAAAAAGGATATATTCTATCAGGGGCCTCTTTATGTGGTGGTTATTCATATAGTATTTTAAGAGATTTCTTTAAAGAACTTTTAGATTGGTTTGGCATATCTAATGATATAAATATTTATAAAAAGATGGATGAAATTTCTCCTTTGAATTATAATAATCTTATGGATTTTAATCCTTTGTTTTTAGGAACTAGGGAGAATTCTAGATTAACAGCTTCAATAAATAATATTACTTTAAGTAATTTTACACCTCAGAATTTAGTTGCTAGTATTGATGCTGGAATTGTAAATGAGCTTTATGATTTTTATAATATCTTTGCGGAAGAAGATAAAAAGAGAATTAAAAGAATTTATGGTACTGGTAGCTTTTTTAATAAGAGTCCTTGTATAAAGAAATATTGTGAGGATAAATTTAAAATACCAGTTTATAGTACTAGTAGGAATGAAGAATGTGCTTTTGGTGCAATTATTAATTCTTCTGTTGCGATGAATAAGTTTTTTGATTATTCTACAGCTATAGATAAAATAAATTTGGAGAATTAGTAATGGGTAAACAAACTAATAATATTTCACAAAAAACTAGAATCGTATATAATTATATTATTAATTATATTAAGGAAAATAATCTCATTGCTGGAGATCAAATTCCTGCGGAAGTAGTTATTGCTGAACATATCAATGTCTCTCGCCCAACTGTTTCTAAAGCAATTAATCTTCTAATTGAAGATGGATTAGTTTATAAAAAATCTGGTGTTGGAACCTTTATTAGTAACAAGTCTACCCAAACTAAAAAAAAGAAAGTCATTGGTCTATTATTTCCTTTAATTGGAAAAGGGGAGATTTTTAGACCAATTACAGAAGAAATTACTAAACTATCTGCAAACAATAATTTTTCACTAATTTGGGGTGGTCAATTTAGTAATTCAGAGTTTAATGCTCAACATATGGAGCAAATGGCTGAATTTTATATTGATCAGAAAGTTGATGGTATTTTATTAGCTCCAATCGAATTAGCAAAAGAAAGTTATAAAATAAATGAAAGAACAATAAGAAAAATTGAAGATGCTAATATCCCTATAGTTCTCTCCGATGCTGATTATTTAGAATATCCAAAAAGAAGTAATCATGACTTGGTAGGAATTGATAACTTTAGAGCAGGTTATGTTTCTGCTGAACATTATCTTTTACAAGGTGCAAAAAGAGTTGATTTTTTGAGTAACCCTGATATGGCACAAACAATTCCTCAAAGAATTATGGGATATAAACAAGCTTTAATTAATTATGGAATTAATCCAGATTCCTCTTGGGTTCATTATATTAATGATTTTTCTAAAGAATCTATTGAACCAATAATCAAGGATAAAGCTGAAAATATAATATGTGCAAATGACAATGTTGCTATGAAATTCATAAAAGGATTAACAGATATTGGTGTTAATGTTCCTCATGATGTAAGAATTAGTGGTTTTGATGATTTAGATTTTGCAAAATATTTAGGAATTCCTTTAACCACAATAGCTCAACCTTGTGCTGATTTAGCAGATATAATTATTTATACTATGCTACAAAGAATTGAAAATCCTGCATTGCCAATTAGATCAATAATGCTTGATTTTAAATTAAAAGTTAGAGGCTCTAGCATCATTCCTCAAAAGTAGAAAATTATTAATTTCCTAATATAATCACTTGTAATAACAATTGACTTTATCAATACAAATTTAGTATTCTTTATCATGATACCTGTGTGTATTAATTTACATATGGGTATTATTTTGGAGTCTATTGTTGTGAAAAAAAATATTGTTTTGTTTGTTCTACTTTTTAGTATTGTAACATCATCTTTATATGCTTCTTTAAATTATAAATTTGATGCATTTTCTTTAGATCCTATATATAAAGAATATTTTGCTGATAGGGCAAGGCCTGATTTTAGTTTAAGCCAAATTAATTATTATGAAGGATATCCAGATAGAGTTCTTCAGGATACTCATGTTAGAAATACAGAGGAAAATGAAGAGAGAAAATTTAATGTATTTAAATTTGATGAATTAATACAACCTGAAAATAAGTTTGTTGCCCTAAAAATTGGTGAAACTATTGCTTTAGGAAGAAGTACTTTTACCTTTGATAATGATTTTTTAAGTCCAATAGCTTTTGATATATCAATGCAAGCTTTGCTTCAACATTTCTATAGAGGTTCCTTTGATGATAATGTAAGTTATGATGGAATCTATTTTATGGGTGGAACTTTTAGAATTGGGAAAGTTCTTTCTATGAGAGTTGGATTGCATCATTATTGTTCTCACTATGGTGATGCTACTTTAAAGCAAATTGCAGAGGCTGAAATTGATTCAGGATTTGGTGATAGCAATGGTGAATTTGGACTAACTTATAAATATGTTAGAATGAATGATTTTTCAATCGGGCTGTCTCTCGATTTAACTCCTAATTTTAGAATTTATGGGGAGCTAAATATGCCAAAAAAAGGAATGAGTTTAAGACCAGATTATTTTGCTCCAAATTGGATTTTGAGAAATGGACTTCCTGTAAATCCAGATTATCCAGATTCATATCAAGCTAGAATAGTTAATGTTGGATTTGAATATTCTACTTTAATATTTAAAAACTTAGGACCAACTACCATTGGTTATGATCTTCATCTTTATGAAGAAGGTAAAATAGTTTATGACCATGTTAATGGGGGAGAAGCTAAATATGAAGAAGATGAACCTTGGGAATTAGAGCACAATGCTAAGATAGCTCAAGAACTTGATAAATACATATCATTAGAAGTAGCTTACCATAATGGTAGATCAGTTATGAATAGTTTCTTCTTCCAACATACTTCAACTTTAACAGTAGGTTTAAGATTTAACCCAGATTATACTGTTAATGTATTTGATACTAGTAAAAATTAATTGATTATTTTTGGCTACAGTTTGTTTAAATTGTAGCTGATTTTATATAGTTAAAATAAAAATTAAAATTGCCATTTTAAAAGGAGTTTATTTTGAAAAAAAGGTTGTTAGCTTGTTTAATCATAGGGCTTGTGGGATTATCATCCACTTTTGCTACTGTTAATTATAAATTTGATTGGTTATCTCTTGATCCACTACATAAAGAATATTTTGCAGATAGAGCAAGACCAGATTTAAGTGTTAATTTATTATTTAATTTGGATGGTGCTCCTGATAGAGTTCTTCAAGATTATTATAATTCATCAACTCAAGAATATAATGTTAGAGTCTTTGATTTTTCAGACAATCATAGTTTTAGTGATTTGATGATGGAGTACAAATTAGGGGAGACCGTTTCAATTGCTAGAAATACCTTTACTTTTGATTCTTGGTTAAGCCCAATTTCTTTTGATCTTTCAGCTCAAGCTTTGCTTCAATCTTTTTATACAGAAGGATTTGATAATGGAATAGGTTATGATGGTATTTATTTCTATGGTACTACTTTGAGAATTGCTGATAAGGTATCTATGAGAATAGGGCATCATCATTATTGTTCTCATTATGGGGATCAAATTTATAAGGCTCTTAAAAGTTTGGGAAACACTGCTTTAGAGTCATTTAATTTTGGCTATAAATATATAAGAATGAATGGTTATGTTATTGGGCTTTCAATTGAACCAACTCCTTCATTTAGATTATATGGTGAATTAAATTTCATCCCAAAAGATGTTAGTACTATAAGACCTGAAATGTTTGCTCCAGGGTGGTTTAAAGATAGAAATGATAATTATGCTTCTTGGTATAATGCAAGAATTGTAAATGTTGGTTTTGAATATTCTTATCCTATATTTAAAAACTTAGGAAAAACAACAATTGGTTATGATTTACATCTTTATGAAGAAGGCAAAATAATATATAACCATGTTACTGGCGGGGTTGCAACCTTTGATGAAGATGCACCATGGGAATTAGAACATGATATTAAAATTGCTCAACAATTTAATGATACTACTTCTTTAGAAGTTGGTTATCATAATGGAAGATCTCCTGTTAATAGTTTATTTTTCCAACATACTTCAATTATCAGTGTTGGATTAAGATATAATCCTAATACAACTCTAAAAGCTTTTGATTTCTCTTTATAAAATAATATTTTTAATTTAATAGATAAGATTAATGCTACTAAAATTATAGTTTTATGTGTTTTTTACACTAATAATTGTTTTTTAGTAGCTTTTTTGTTTATTTATTATTAATTTTAAATATATATGTTTTAAAGGAGATGAGATACAAGATGACAAGAGATGAAGCACTTAGTTTGTTAAAAAAATATAATCAAAGTGAAGCCTTAATTAATCATGGTAAAGCTGTTGAAGCTGTTATGAAAGCTTTTGCAAAATATTATGGTGAAGATGAAGAGTATTGGGGTAATGTTGGTTTACTTCATGATTTAGATTATGAAAAATGGCCAGAACAACATTGTGTAAAAACTGAAGAACTTTTAAAAGAAGAAAATGTTGATGATGCTTTTATTAGAGCAATTTGTTCTCATGGTTGGAAAATTTGTACTGATATTGAACCAAAATTACAAATGGAAAAAACATTATATACAATTGATGAACTATGTGGTTTGATAAATGCTACTGCACTTATGCGCCCTACAAAAATGGAAGGTATGAGTGTTAAAAGTGTAAAGAAAAAATTCAAAAGTTCAGGATTTGCAGCTGGTGTTAATAGAGAAGTTATTGAGGAAGGTGCTAAGTTAATGGATATGGAACTTTCAAAAGTAATGGAAATATCTATTAAAGCAATGCAAGAATCAGCTAGTGATATTGGGCTATAAACTATTATTATATAAAGACTTATTATTAAACTCTATCAAACGATAGAGTTTTTTTATGTAAGTTAAAACTTATTTAGCAAGTAATTACTTTTAAACCTTTTTTTTCAAGTTCTTTTTTTATATTTTTGTCTACATTATTATCAGTAATTAATATATCTATTTTTTCAAGACACCCCATAGTTGCAAATTTTACTTTTCCTATTTTTGAGGAATCTGCTAATAACACAACTTTATTTGCACTTTCAATCATTGCTTTTTTTAGTTCAACATCAGAAAAAGATGGTAAGGAAAGGCCTTTTTCTACATCGATTCCTCCTGTGGCTAAAAATAAATAATCAGCATAAACCCCATTAAGCATAGAAATTCCTAAAGATCCTGTTAATGAAATCGTTGGGTTTTTAATTTCTCCACCAATTATAACTACATGATTTGAAGTAGATGCTAACTGAAAACCAATATTAATTGAGTTAGTTAAAATTTCAAGATTATTAAGTTCCATAATTTCTTGAGCTAGAGCTGTTGTTGTGGACCCACTGTCCAAAATTATATTGTCTCCAGAATGTATTAATTCGCATGCTTTTTTCGCAATGCGCTTTTTTTCTTCGTTATGTCCTCTATCTTCTAAATTAAAACTAAAAGCTTTTAAACTATTTGTTCTAAGAAAGGCTCCTCCATGTTGGCGAGTTATATATCCATATTTATCTAATATTCTTAAATCAGATCTAATTGTAGGCTCAGACACATTAAAAATTGTGCTTAAATTTTGTACTGTGCATGAGCCATTTTCTTTAATTAAATCCAAAATTTGTTGTTGTCTCTGGTTTTTAATCATGTATTTGATTATAGCAATTATGCTTAAAAAAGTAAACATTTATTTTCGAGAGATAGGTATAAAAACATAAAACGAAAAAAAACGAAAGTAAATGTTGACAATTCGAAAATAGCATAATAGTATAACTAACAAAAGGAGATTTATTAATGAAAAAGATTGTATTGGGGTTTGCTCCAACCAGAAGAAGTATTTTTAGTGCACCAGATGCTATAAAGTATAGAAAACTTACTGCAGAAAAATTAAAACAATTAAACGTAGAATTTGTAGATATTACTGATATTAATGATGAGGGGTTATTATATGATGACAAAGGCCTTGAATTAATAAAAGATAAATTTACAAAAGCAAAAATTGATGGTTTGTTTATTCCTCATTGCAATTTTGGAACTGAATATGAATGTGCTAGATTGGCTAAGGCTATGGATGTTCCTGTTTTATTATGGGGCCCATTAGATGAAAGACCAATGAAAGATGGTACCCGACTTAGAGATACTCAATGTGGCCTATTTGCTACAGGGAAAGTTTTAAGAAGATTTAAAGTTCCTTTTACTTATATGACAAACTGTAGATTAGATGATCCAGTATTTGAAAGAGGTATTAAGGATTTCTTAAGAGTTTGCAGTGTTGTTAAAACTTTTAAGCATATCAGAATCTTACAAATTGGACCTAGACCATTTGATTTCTGGTCAACAATGTGTAATGAAGGAGAATTACTTGAAAAGTTTAATATTCAATTGTCTCCAATTCCTCTACCTGAATTAACAACAACCATTAAAGAAATAATAAATAAAAATGGTGAAAACTTAGTAGAAACAGTTAATTATTTAAAATCAAATTTTGTAGTTAAAGTTAAAGAAGATGAAATAAAAAAAATTGCAGCCTTAAAAATTGCAATGAAAGGTTTGTGTGATAAATATTCTTGTAATGCTGTAGCTATTCAATGTTGGAATGCTTTACAAGGTGAGATTGGTATTATGCCCTGTGTTGCGAATTCCTTGATGAATGAAATGGGTATCCCAGTTGTTTGTGAAACAGATATTCATGGAGCCATAAGTGCCTTAATGGTTGAAGCTGCATCTCTAAAAGATACCAGATCGTTCTTTGCTGATTGGACAATAAGACATCCTGATGTTGAAAATGGAGAGCTATTACAACATTGTGGACCTTGGCCTATTTCTGTAGCTAAGGAAAAACCCGTTATTGGTTATCCTTTGGCATTTACATTCCCTGGATCTTTAACTGCAGAAGCAAAACATGGTGCTTTAACATTAGCTCGTTTTGATGGTGATAACGGGGAATATTCACTTCTTTTAGGTAATGCGAAAGGCATTGAAGGACCAAATTGTATGGGTACCTACTTATGGATTGAAGTTGAAAATATTAAACGCTTAGAAGAAAAAATAGTAATAGGCCCTTATATACATCATTGTGTTGGTATTCATGAAAATTTAGTTCCAGCTCTTTATGAAGCTTGTAAGTATTTAAATATTAAAGCTGATTTATATGATCCAATTGAAGATGATGTAAAAGCATATCTAAGAGGTGAAGATATTAATTTATTAGAGTATTAAATAAGAACTTAATCTTATTATTTATAATTCATAAAACAAATTTATTAGGAGGTAAATTATGAATTTATTTAAAAAAGCTTTAGCTTTATCATGTGTGTTATTAGTAAGTACAACTATGGTATTTGCTCAAGGATCAGAAGAAAGTAATACTAAAAAATCAAATTTGATTTATATCATTACTCCATCTCATTCAAATCCATTCTTTAAAACAGAAGCAGATGCAGCTGAAGCTAAAGCAGTTTCATTAGGATATGAAGTAAAAAGCGTTTCTCATGATGATTCAGCTGTAAAACAATCTGAATTATTTGAAACAGCTATTGCTGATAAAGCTGCTGCTATTATTTGTGACAATGCTGGAGCTGATGCTACTGTTGCTGCTGTTCAAAAAGCAAAAGATGCTGGTATTCCAACTTTCTTAATTGATAGAGAAATTAACCAAAGTGGTGTTGCTATCTCTCAAATCGTAGCAAACAACTACCAAGGAGCAAAAGAAATTGCACAGGTATTCGTAGATGCAATGGGTGGAGAAGGTAAATTTGCTGAATTGTTAGGAAAAGATTCTGATACCAATGCTCATGTTAGATCTCAAGCATTCCATGAAGTTGTAGATCCTTATGATGATTTAGTAATGGTTGCTCAACAAACTGCAAACTGGGAACAAACTGAAGCATATGAAAAAATGGAAACAATCTTAAAATCTAATCCTGATATTAAGGGTGTAATGTGTGGTAATGATACAATGGCTGTTGGAGCTTCTGCTGCAATTAAGAGTGCTGGACTTTCAGGTATTGTTATAGTTGGTGTTGATGGTAGTGATGAAGCTGCAGCATTAATTAAAGCTGGTGAAATGACTGGTACTGCATTACAACAAGCTGCATTAATAGCAGAAATGTCTGTTGAACAAGCTGACAAATATATTAAAACTGGTTCAACTGGTTTAGCTGAAAAACAATTAGTTGATTGTATTGCTATAACTGCTGATAACGTAGATAGATTATCTGCCTTTGTTTACAAATAGAAGAATTTTACACAAATGCTTCTGAGGGAAACAACTTCAGAAGCATATATTTTATTTTAAGAGGAAGTTCATGAAAAGAATAAACAAACTTATATTAATTTTATTAATATTATTTATCTCTACTTTTTTAGTTAGTTGTGTAAAAGTTGTAAAAACAGGTGAAGAAGACAAATTAATTGGTAACGTTAAGTTTGATCCAAATGCAAATGTTTCAGAGTTCTGGGATACAAGTTTTTTGCCAGAGTTAAAAGATAAAGCTTTAGATTTATCTGATCTTTATAACAAAGCTAATGGGGATTTCAAAAATGTTAGTGATTTAGGCCTTTATACCATGGGAGATAAAGGAGAACTAAATTTTACAATTAAAGATGAAGCAACGGTTATAGAAAACTTAAGTGATAAAAAAGCTGGATATCTTGTATTAAGTGTAGATGATATACCATCAGATATAGTAATTGAATTGCAAGTTGGTCCGATATTTAAAGGCACCTCAATTAGAGATAATCTAGAATGTATAAATTTTGATGATTATGTAAATCAGATTGAATGGGGTGGAGTATCTCATAGCTTGAATGAAAAGGTATTAGAAACAGTTATTAATGAGGATATTTTAAATTTAAATGTGGGGGATACTATAGATCTATATGGTTGTTTTACAGTTTCTTCTAATGGAGAAATAATTATTACTCCTATTTCACTAGAGGTAAAATAATGCAAAAAATAGAAAACAAAGAATTAGAAGTTTGTCTAAGAGCTGAACATATAACAAAAATATATCCAGGTACAGTTGCTTTAGATGATGTTTCATTTTCTGTTTATAAGGGAAAAGTTAATGTATTAGTTGGTGAAAATGGTGCAGGAAAATCTACATTAATGAAAGTTATTGCTGGAATAGTTCAAAATGATAAAGGTCGTTTGTTATTAAATAATGAAGATGGAACTACAGAAGAATTATCTATCTCAAATACCAATGATGCAAAGGCTAAAGGTATTGGAATTATTAACCAGGAGTTAAGTTTATTTCCTAATTTAAATGTTTATCAAAACATTTATATGACCAAAGAAATTAAAAAGAAAAATGGAACCTTAGATGATGAAGCTCATAAAAAAGGCGCTAAAGAGATTTTAAAGAAACTTCGTCATCCAATTGATGTTGATACCTTAGTTGGGAATTTAAGAGTAGGGCAACAACAGATTATTGAAATTGCAAAGAATTTATTAATTAAGAATTTAAAAATATTAATTATGGATGAACCTACTTCAAGTTTATCAAAGCAAGAAGTTGATGTTTTGTTTTCAGTTATGAGGGAATTAACTGCTGCTGGTATTTCTATAGTATATATTTCTCACCGCTTAGAAGAAATTATGGAAATAGGAGATCATATTGAAGTTCTTAGGGATGGAAAATATGTCGGAGAAGCAGCAATTAAAGATATCGATATAAATTGGATTATAAGAGCCATGGTAGGAAGTGATGCTTCCTATAAAAAATGGGATAGAGGTATTGATTGGAAAGATAAAGATACCGTTCTTGAAGTTAAGAATTTTAATCTTCCTAAAAAAGGTGGAGGTTACTTACTCAAGGATGTAAGTTTTGAACTAAAAAAATCAGAAATTCTTGGTATTTATGGACTAATGGGTGCTGGTAGATCAGAACTATTTGAATGCATCATGGGACTAAGAAATGAATATACTGGAGAATTGCTTTTGAATGGTGAGGCTATAGATGTTAAAAATATTAACTCACAAATTAAAAATGGTTTTGCCTTAGTTCCTGAAGATCGACAATCAATGGGTCTTGTCCAATGCCTTGATATTTTAAAAAATTTTACTCTTTCAAGTTTAAGTAGTTATACAAAATTTGGTGTTATAGACAAGAAAAAAGAAAGTGATGCCTGTGATAGCCAAATAGGTGACATGAATGTAAAAGTTGCTAAAAAAGATTTACCAATTTTATCTCTTAGTGGAGGGAACCAACAAAAAGTTGTTGTTGGTAAATGTTTATTAACACATCCTGAAATATTGCTTTTAGACGAACCTACTAGAGGAATTGATATTGGTGCAAAAAATGAAATGATAGAAATCATTCGTCAAAATGCAGCTAGAGGCTTATCTCTAATTGTTATTTCATCTGAGTTAAATGAGATCATGGCAATAAGTGATAGAATTATTGTTTTATCTAAAGGAATAAAAACTGCGGAACTTAAAGGTTCTGAAATTACTGAAGAAAATTTAGTACTAGCATCCTATAAAGGGCATAATGTATAAAATGAGGAAGAATATGAAAGAATTTAAGAAAAATTCAAAAATGGATTTTTTAATGCTATTACTTAAAGGAAGAACAATAATTGTTCTTGTTATTTTAATGGTATTTTTTTCAATAGTTGAACCAAACTTTTTAGCTATTGAAACTCTATTTTTAATAGCTAAACACGTAGCTTTATATGGTATTTTAGGTATAGGCATGACCTATGTAATCATAACAGGTGGTATAGATTTATCAGTTGGTGCAATCTGTGGTTTAGTTGGAATGATTGTTGGTGGAATGATTAACGAAGGAGTTGTAATAAAACTTCTTGGTGTCACCCTTTATTTTGATATTCCTTCCATTTGTATTGTTGGAATATTAGTAGGGGCTATTGTTGGTCTTGTAAATGGATACTTTATAACAAAATGTAAAGTTGCACCTTTTATTGCTACTTTAGGAACTATGTATATTGCTAGGGGTGTTGCAATGTTAAGAAGCAATGGAGCTACCTTTAGCGGATTAACTGGCAATGAAGTATTAGGGAATACTGGTTTTGCAATCTTTGGTAGAAACATTGGTAATACTCCAATTCCATTTAGTGTAATAATTTTACTTGTAATAGCTCTTTTTGCAGCATTTATACTAAATAAAACTCCGTTTGGTTGGCAGATAAAAGCAATTGGTGGAAATATAAAGTCTGCTGAGATATCTGGTATTAAAATTAATAAAAAAATCGTTATTGTTTATATTTTCTCTGGTATTTGTTCTGCAATAGTTGGAATTATTACTGCTAGTCAATTGATGGCAGCTCACCCTGCAACAGGGGAATCTTGGGAAATGAATGCTATCGCTGCAGCTGTTTTAGGTGGTACTTCAATGGCAGGTGGTATCGGAACAGTAGGTGGAACAATAATTGGTGCTTTTGTAATTGGTGTTATAAATGATGGGATGGTTATGTGTGGTGTTTCTGAATTCTGGCAAATGATTATTAAAGGTGCTGTAATTATTGGAGCAGTAATTATTGACCAAATTCAAAGAGACTTCCAGACAAAAATGGCTCTAATGGTTAGAGATAAAAATTAAGGGGAATACTTATAATGAATATTAAAGATCTTGAAATAGAAGCTAATGAAATAAGAATGGACTTATTAAACCTAATATATGATGCAAAAACAGGTCATACTGGTGGAGACTTATCTTCAACAGAAATTATTACTGCCTTATATTATGATGTTTTGAACATTGATCCAAAGAATCCAAAAGCCCCAGATAGAGATATGTTTATACTATCTAAAGGTCATTCTGTAGAAGTTTTATATACTGTTTTAGCGAGAAAGGGCTTTTTCCCAAAAGATTGGTTAAAAGATTTTTCAAAAAAAGGATCTTTATTGATTGGTCATCCTAATAATAAGATTCCAGGTATTGAAATGAATACAGGCTCCTTAGGTCATGGACTATCTGTTAGTGTAGGTATGGCATTAGGTTTAAAAAAGAAAAAATTAAAATCAAGAGTCTTTTGTTTAATGGGGGACGGTGAACATGCTGAAGGATCAATTTGGGAAGCCGCTATGTCTGCAAGTAATTATAAACTTGATAATTTAGTTGCTATAATTGATAGAAATCATTTACAGATTTCAGGTAATACAGAAGATGTTATGTCTTTGGAACCTTTAAGAGAAAAGTATGAAAGTTTTGGTTGGGTAGTAAAAGATATTGATGGTAATGATATGGAACAAGTTGTTACTACACTGAAAACAAAAAATACTAGTAATAAACCTTTATTGATAATTGCACATACCATAAAAGGTAAAGGTGTTAAAGAAATGGAAAATATTCCTAAATGGCATCATGGAGTTCCTTCTTCAGACTTAATG
This sequence comes from Pleomorphochaeta caudata, assembly GCF_055395745.1. Classification (NCBI taxonomy): domain Bacteria; kingdom Pseudomonadati; phylum Spirochaetota; class Spirochaetia; order Spirochaetales; family Sphaerochaetaceae; genus Pleomorphochaeta; species Pleomorphochaeta caudata. Next base: position 2,831,586 of record NZ_AP042458.1, on the reverse strand, counting down.
AGTAGCGCTATAGATCAATTAGAAAAAAATAAGGAAAAAATAAAAAATGAGTAAAAATGCATGTAGACAATATTTTGCTAATGAACTTATAAAATTGGCAAGTACTGATAAAGATATTGTTGTTATTTGTTCTGATTCAAGAGGTTCTTGTTCAATGACAGATTTTTCAAATACTTATCCAGAACAATTTATTGAAGCTGGAATTGCAGAACAAAATGAAGTTGGTATGGCGGCTGGTTTAGCAAATGTAGGTTATAAACCATTTGTTTGTGCTCCTGCAAGTTTCCTTTCTGCTAGAAGTTTAGAACAGGTCAAAGTTGATGTAGCCTATTCAAAGAAAAATGTTGTATTATTTGGTGTAAGCGGAGGTATCTCTTATGGTGCTTTAGGTTATACGCATCATAGTACTCATGATATAGCTGTTATGAGGACTATTCCTAATCTAAATGTTGTACTTCCTAGTGATGCTATACAAGCTGCTAGTGTAGCAAGATATTTTTCAAAAAATCCTATGCCTCTTTATATAAGGGTTGGTAGAGGTCCTGTTGAAGATATTTATTCAGATTGGGAGGGAGAGCCTTTTACATTAGGTCAAGCTAATGAATTAATGCATGGTGATGATGTTACAATTATTGCATGCGGAGAAATGACTTATCCAGCTTTGCAAGCAGCTAAAATGCTTCAAAAAGAAAATATTAGTGTTAGAGTTTTAGACTCGCCATCAATATCTCCAATTGATGAAAACTCAATAATTAAGGCTGCAAAAGAAACAAAGGCTATATTAACTATTGAAGAACATTGTGTAAACAATGGCCTTGGATCTGCTGTTTCATCTATATTGAGTGAGCAATATCCAGTTCCAATGAAAATTATGGGACTCCCTTATGAAATTTTGATTAATGGTAGTAGTGAAGAGGTAAAAGATGAATATAAATTAAATATCGAAGGTATAATAGAAAATGTGTATTCACTTTTGAAAAGGAAATAAAAATTATGAGTTATATTTTATCAATAGACCAAAGTACTTCTTTGACTAAAGCTATGCTTTTTAATAATAAAGGCGAATTAGTAGGGCGTTTTGATCTAAGTCATAAACAATACATCAATGAAAAAGGATGGGTTGAGCATGATATGGAAGAAATATATTCTAATTTAATAAATGTTGTAAAAGGTGTAATTGAAAAAACTGGTATCGATAGCTCATTAATTAAAGTTGGAGCTATAACTAACCAGAGAGAAACAACTGTAGCTTTTAATAAAGATACGGGTAAAAGTGTTACTAGGGCAATTGTTTGGCAATGTGGAAGAGCAAAGGAAATTTGTAATAAATTAGTTGACAAAGCAACTTTAATTAAACAAAAAACAGGAATGAATTTATCTCCTTATTTCTCTGCTGCAAAAATGAATTGGATTGTTGAAAATATTAATGATGCACAAAATCTTATAAAAAATAATAAATTAGCTCTTTCAACAGTTGATACATTTTTAGTTTATAGACTAAGTGGATTAAATGAATTTAAAACTGAATATTCCAATGCTTGTAGAACACAATTGCTTAATATAAATACATTAGACTGGGATCCAGAACTCTTAGAAATGTTTAACATAAAAAGAGAAATGCTTGCTGAAGTTTGTGACAGCGATTCTTTGTTTTGTTATACTGATTTTGAGGGTGTGCTTAAAAATCCTATTCCTATCCATAGTGTCTTGGGAGACAGCCAAAGTGCATTGTTCGCTCAAGGGGGAAATAAGGAAGGAGTTGTTAAGGCAACCTATGGAACCGGTTCTTCTGTAATGGCTAGTGTAGGATTAAATAATAAAATTTCTGATTCTTTAGTTACTTCAATTGGTTGGAAAATTGATAATAAATTAAACTATGTAGTAGAAGGTAATATTAATTATTGTGGAGCTACAACTAAATGGTTGATTAATTCATTACAAATTTTAGACAATGAAAAAGAAGCTTCTAAAATAGCGAGTTCAGTTACTAGTAAAAATGATGTATATTTAGTGCCTGCTTTCACAGGTTTAGGTGCTCCTTATTGGTCTTCAAGTGCAAAAGCAATTATATGTGGTATGGATTTAACTACTACTAAAAATGAGATCATTAAAGCTGGAGAAGAAACTATTGGTTATCAAATTAATGATATTTTACAATTAATGATTGATGAGAATAAAATTAATTTTAATAGTTTAAGAGTTGATGGTGGTATTACGAATGATAAATATGTAATGCAATTTCAAGCTGATATTTCAAACTTAGAAGTTGATGTAGCCTCTATTGAAGAATTATCTGGGCTTGGTACTGCATTAAATGCTGGTATAAAAATAAATATTATTGATAATAATTATTTTGATAATATATCTTTTAAAAAACGATATTATCCCAAAAATATAGAAAGAGAAGTAAAAATTAATGGTTGGAAAAAAGCCGTTCAAAAGTCAATACTGTAAAAATAATACTGCAATGTTTTGATAATATACCTCATAAGTCGAGAGATTAATTTGAGGTATTTTTTATTTCTCAGGGAGTAAAAGTTTCAAGAATTTAAAATAATAGTCAGAAAAATTTTCTTTTAAATTGGGTTGATTAGAAAAGTTTCAATATTTGATAATAATACTAAATAATGTAATGAAAACTTGCCAAACAACGTAATAAAAACTTGCCAAACAGCGTAATAATGTATATTCCAAAGTTAAGTGCAAGATATTAAATAATTAGGTTTCTTTAAAGTTATAACTTCAAAATGATTTTATTGAAGTTTGAAAATATACTTATCAAAGAAAAGATGGTATTTATATTGTTTAATAGTGTGTTTAAACAATTAGAAATATAAATTTTATAGTTTTCCTGAATTGAGATAAAAAAACTCTATCCTTAAAATAAATTGGATAGAGTTCTTTTTTATGTTATTTCTATTTTTTATATCTAGGATATTCATTACATAGAAGTCTATAAGGTTTTTCATCTTCTACAATTTTGGGGAATCTTCCAATTGGTTCATAGAAGAAGTTATCATTTACATCATCATTGCACATTGAAACTTCACCAATTAATACAGTTCCGCCTTCAACAGCAAAATCATGATATTGATAAGGCCAAATAGTAATACTTTCACCAGGTTTTAGGTAAACCTTTGTTCCAGCTTTAGCACTATAGCTTCTACCATCAGTATTAATTGTAACATCACTATCAGATAGAGATGCATCAACTTTATTAGCATTATATACAGAGATAATTAAGGTTCCACCACCTCTGTTTATAATATCTTCACATTTGTAAGCATGGTAATGCATTGGAGCTTTTTGGTTTTCAAAAAGCATTAATAGTTTTTCAGCATAAGGCTTTTCATATCTATCATCTTTTTGATTTCCGTTTCTTAAAGTAATAAGAGAGAATCCAACTTCATTAAATTTATTCATACCAAAGTCGGTAATATCCCAACCTAGTTGATTATCTCTAATTTCATCATATTCTTCATTTTTTTCTTCCCATTCTTCTTTGCTCCAATTACAGAATTGAGGAATAGAAAACTTATATTCTTTTAATAAAGCTTCAAATTGTTTGATTACTTTATTAATTTCTGATCTCTTCATAAATACATCCTTTTTTATATATATCAAATAATTTCATTACTTCATCATAACTTTTCATAGCAGAAGTACCATCTACTGCAGCTAAAGAACAAATAGCCGTTGTACATGCAACCTTTAATGCTTTAAAAAGATCAAACTCTCTAGTAATAGAATATAAGATACCACTTAAAAAAGCATCCCCTGCACCCGTAGTTCCTTTAATATAACTCTTTGGAACGTCTAAAGATTCAGCTTTATAAACTTTATTAGTTTTACAATCTAGACCATAGTTGAAGAGAGAGGAGTGTACAACTACCCAAGTTGAAACACCAAGTTCTTTAATTTTGTCTAAGGCTTTAATCATATTTTCTTCAATGATTTTATTATCCTCATCCTTAACTTGTATGCCACTAATACTTTGAGCTTCAACTTCATTAACAGTACAGTAGTCACTATACTTTAGAGCTGAACAGGCAACATTAATTGTTCTCTCATCATTTTTTGAAACCATATCAATAGAAGTTTTGATGCCTTTTTCTTGAGCCTCATGAAGAAGTTTAGCACAATAACTGCCATATTCTTTTTCACTATCCATCAATTTTCCAATTAATCCAATATATTCAACTTGAAGGATATCCCCATTTAAAGATGATATATCTATATGATCATAGCTGAAATCTTTATTTGAGGCAGGATCAAAGAAAAAAGTTCTTTGTTTTGTTTTTTTTGAATCCATTACGTGAGTTGTAGGAGTGTTTTCTAATACAACATTATGAGACATATCTATATTTGGATAATCGTTAAATTTATCTTTTATAGTTTGAGCTGCTTCGTCCTGACCCATAACACTATTTACTATAATTTTTAAATCGCTATCCAGTTTTGCAAGATCAATAACTAAATTACCAGCGCCCCCAATAGAGGCACTAGTGTTATTAATTGTTGTTAAATTGCTTTCTTTTGGATATTCATCAATTGAATAGTGTTTGTCTAAAATAACAGGACCAACAACAATAATTGATTTATTCATTGAAACTAAATACTCCAATAGCTTGTTTTACATTTTCTTTCATAGCTTTTGTTGCAATTAAAGGAATATCATGGAAGAAGATATTATCATCATCGCTAAATTTCTTTAATTCATTATAAACGGCCTTGCCACCATATAAACTCATATAAGTATAGTAGTTTATTTTTCTAACACCATTTTTTATTGCGGTTTGGAATTCTTCTTTAGAGAGACCAGATCCACCATGCATTACAAATGGAATATCAATAGCTTCTTTAATTAAAGATATTCTATCTAAATCTAATACAGGTTTTTCTTTATATAATCCATGAGAAGTTCCAAATGCGATAGCTAAACAATCTACATTAGTTTTTTCAACAAATTCTTTTGCAAGAGTAGGGCTTGTGTAAATATCATTTAAATCTGCAAAGCTTTTTGCAGTTTCACTTACTCCACCTTCACCAATACCAATATCGGAAGCAAAGATGTGACCAAGTTCAGCTTCGACACTAACACCTACACTATGAGCGGCTCTAACAACAGCTTTAGTTTCTTCAATATTATCCTCAAAGCTTTTTGCTGAAGCATCAATCATTACTGAAGTAAATCCTAATCTTATAGCTTTAATACAAGCTTCAAAGCTAGTACCATGATCTAGATGAACGCAAACAGGAACAGTTGCTTTTTTTGCAAAATGTAACATTATAGCTGCTGCATCTTCTATTATCATCAATGGTTCATGAACTCCAGCATAGTTTAAGATAACAGGAGTGTCTTTTTCTTCTGCTGCTTCAATAATAGCTTGTGCACTTTCAAAATTAGGAACATTGAATGCTCCAATAGCAATTTTCTTTTCATTTGCTATTTTTAATACATCATTAAGATTAACTAACATATATACTTCCTTTTGTTTTTTTTAGTTCTTATTTGTTTTTGTTTCTTAAGAAGTCAATAAATACTGCTAATAAGATAACAGCACCTTTAACTACATATTGCCAGAATGAATTAACATTCATTAGGTTTAATCCATTATTTAAGAAACCAATGATTAATGCACCAATAATTGTACCACCGATTTTACCACTACCACCGCTCATAGATGTACCACCAACAACTACAGCTGCGATAGCATCCATTTCAGCACCAGTACCAGCAGTTGGTTGACCTGAATACATTCTTGAAGCTAATACAACACCAGCAAGACCAGATAATAAACCAGTATAAGCATAAACAAAGAATTTAACCTTTGAAACTGAAATACCACTGAAACTAGCTGCTTGAGTATTTCCTCCAACAGCGTACATATGTCTACCAAATTTCGTACTATTCATTATCAGTCCCGTGACTATCAATACAATTACTAATATAGCAACAGGGGTAGGAATAGGACCAATATAACCAGCACCAATGAATTGCCATTCTTTAGATACAACTCTAACTGGAGAACCACCGGTGTAAACATATGCAAGCCCACGTGCAATGTTCATGGTAGCAAGTGTTACGATAAATGGAGGAATTGTTGTTTTTGAAATTACTGTACCGTTGAAGATACCAAATACTACTGCAATTAAAAGTCCTAATACAATTGCAACTGGAATTGGTAGAGAATATCTAGCAACACCTGCAGCAGCTACACAACCACTTAATGCGATAATAGATCCAACTGATAAGTCAATTCCACCAAGGATAATTACCATTGTCATACCACAAGCCAAATAAAGGTTTGTAGAAATCTGTCTTAAAACGTTAAACATGTTACGAGAGGTTAAAAAAGCTCTACTAGTAACAGGATAGATTGATAGAAATAGGTAGAGTACAACGAATGCTACTAAAATACCTAAATTTTCTTTAAAAAATCTATGAGTTCCTTCTCTTAATTTATTAGAAGATTGAAGTGTATCATTTTTTCCCATTTTTTTAATTCCTTTTTTATTCTGCTGCTAAGTGCATAATATTTTTTTGAGTTAATTCTGTGTGATTTAAACAACCTTTTACATAACCATGAGCGAATACATAAACTCTGTCACTCATATTAATAATTTCAGGAAGTTCAGATGAAATCATTATTATAGATAAGCCTTCTTTAACTAATTCATTCATGATTGAATAAATTTCAGCTTTAGCTCCAACATCAACACCACGAGTTGGTTCATCAAGAATTAAAAGTTTAGGCTTAGTAGCAAGCCATCTACCAATTAATACTTTTTGTTGGTTACCACCGGATAAATTTGCTACCTTTTGAGATAGAGAAGGTGTTTTTGTATCCATTAAATCAACATATTTCTGGGTAATCTCTTCTTCTTTTCTTTTGTTTAATTTAATACCTTTTATAAAGTCATTTAGAACTTCAATTGTCGTATTATATTCAACACTTTGAATTAGATATAACCCTTCTTTTTTTCTGTCTTCAGGAACTAAAGAAATACCATCTTTAAGAGCTTCTTTTGCATTGTTATAATGTTTTTTATCTCCTAAGAAAACGATATCACCTTCATAGTTTTTAGTAAGACCAAAGATACATTTTACAGTTTCACTTCTACCAGCACCAACTAAGCCTGCAAAACCAACAATTTCCTTTTCTTTTATTTCAAAGGAAACGTCTTTTACCATATTGCCATCACTTAAGTGATCACACTTTAGTATTGTTTTTCCAGCTTCAAGGTAGTTTCTTGTATAATATTTGGATAGTTGACGACCAACCATCATATTTATAAGTTCTTCCTTAGTAGTTTCTTTTACAACTTTTGTACCTACATATTCACCATCTCTTAAAACAGTAACGCGGTCACAAATTTCATTTAACTCACTCATTTTGTGAGAAATATATATAATACCAACATCATTTTTAACTAAAGTTCTCATTATAGAGAATAAAAAATCTACTTCTTTATCTGAGATTGAGGATGTAGGTTCATCCATTACTAAGATCTTTGAATTAAAAGAAATAGCTTTAATAATTTCTACCATTTGTTGTTGAGCAATAGTTAAATCTTTGATTAAGGTTGTTGGGCCAAAGTCAAGGTTATAGTCAACAAGTAATTGTCCTGCATCCTTGTTCATTTTATCTTTATCAACAATGATGCCTTTCATAGGTTCACGACCTAGATAAATATTTTCTGCAACACTCATATAAGGAACTAAAACTAGTTCTTGGTGAATGATTGCAATTCCATTTTGCTGAGCTTGAAGAACGTTTTGTATATTTACTTTTTGATCTTGGATAAATATATCGCCTTCATTAGCTGAATAAATTCCCCCAAGCACTTTAATAAGTGTTGATTTTCCTGCTCCATTTTCACCTAATAGGGCATGAACCTCACCACTTCTGAGCTCAAAATTAACATTCTTTAGTGCATATACACCAGGGAATTGTTTGTGTATATTATTCATTTTGAGTAAAACATTATTATTCATAATTTTTTCCTGCTACTTTTTGGTGATTTTATGATTTCTAAAATACTTAAGGAGTGACTAGCACTCCTTAAGCTAATTTTAAATTTTATTGCCAGCCGTCTGTTCCGAAGTCATCTACGTTATCAATTGTAATTAAGAAAGTAGGTACAGGGTATCTAGAATCAACTGATTCACCATTCATAATCTTGTACATTAAGTCTACAGAAGTTGTAGCAATGTTGATTGGAGATTGAGCACCAGAACCTTCGATTAAGGAATCAGCACCTCTTGCGATTTCACTCTTAATGTCAGGAGATCCATCAACACCATAGATTAAACAATCTGTGATACCAGCAGCGTTAGCAGCAGCTAAAGCACCAAGAGCTGTAGGGTCGTTACCACCGAAGATAGCAACTACATCTGGATGAGCTTGTAATAAGTCTTCACTGATGTTCATTGATCTTTGTAGGTTACCTTTAGCATCTTGTTGAGCAACAATATTGAAGCCTTTACCTTCAATTGCATCAATAAAGCCGTTAGTTCTATCAACAACAGAGTTCATTGTAGGAGAGTCAAGAACGATGATGTCTCCACCACCAGGAATCTTTTTAACTAAGTCTTCACCACAAACTTTACCAGCATTGTAGTTATCAGAACCAGCATATGTTGCAACATAGCTCATATCAGCAACTTCAGTATCGAAGTTAACAATTGGAATACCAGCAGCTTTTAATTGGTCAAGAGCTGGAATAATACCTTCTGCTTCAGCAGGGTTTAAGAATATACCGTCAATATCTTGAGCAATTAAGTCTTCAATTTGTTGAATTTGACGAGTAACATCATTAGCAGGGTCTACAGAAATAAGAGTGTCTCCTTTAGCTTCAACTTCATCTCTGATTGTTTGTTCGATTAGAACGAAGAATGGGTTAGATTGGTCCATACATGTGAAACCATATTTATAACCTGTCTTTTCTTCTGGAGCACCTTGAGCAAATACACTAGTTGCTACAAAAGCTGCTAATAATAAAGATACAATAACTTTTTTCATAAAAAAAGCCTCCTTGATTGATTTAACTTAAGTATAAATCGTATTTGGGAGCGCACAGCTGAAATATGTAACTACTTTTATATGACAATTGTAATATGTTAATTTTCTAACTTGTTTTGTATAGTTCTTTGTAGCTTTTTCAAATATATAGTGGTATCTAATTCTTCATCAATAATTGTATTTATTTCCTTTTCTGCTATAGCCATAGATTCATTGTATTCTTTGAATTTTTGAGGAGAAATACTTTTGTCCATGATGTCATATAATAAACTATTATTATATTTCATATCATTAACTTCCATATTTTCTAAAAGAATATCAGCAATAGTATCGCTTTTTGCAACTTTTTTAAGAGGAGAAGCTCCTTGGGAAAATTTATATATTTGTTCTTGAATTTTATAGTTATGGGTAAAGGTTTTTAATAAATCAAATGCTAGGGCTTTATGTTTGGTATTAACATTTATTGCCATAAGCAGAGCTTGCATTTCACTAACATTATCTCCTGCTGGGCCACTTGGCATTGATGTAAAATCCCATTGGTAATCTAAGTATTTATTAATTTTATATGGGTATGCAGTGTATGTTCTATATTTTGCAAAACTAATTGGCATAAAAGCAACTTTACCTTTATCAAAATCTAGTGAACTTAGTACTTGATTTTCACTTATAGTATTAACCCTTTGCATAAATTGGATTGCTTGAGCTACTTTATTATCATCAAAGTGAGCTTGGGTGCCAATATCATTAAAGAGAGTAACACCATTTGTATAGGTTGCATCTAACCAGTTTAAATTACTACCTCCAAAGAGATCTAGTTTATTATCACCATTAACATCTTTTGTAATATTTCTACAGATAGCAATAAAATCATCCCAAGTCCAATCTGCTGGAGGAATTTCAATATTATTATTTTCAAGTAGAGTTCTATTAATTGCCATTAATTTTGGATTAACTTCATAGGGAAGTGCAAATTGTTTATTTAAATAGGTCCCAGAATTATATGCTGATTCAAAATAATCATCTTTAGAAATATTAGGATCTTTATCAATTAATTTTTCTAGATTAAGTAATAAGCCTAGTTCAGCAAATTTATTAAAATCTTCATTTAGAATAAAAAATACATCTGGTAAATCACCTTCTAAAGCTTTATTAGCAAGGTAAGAAGAATAATCATCTTTTCTTATTCCAGAATAGTAGTGTACTTTTACATTAGGATGAATTTTATTAAATTCTTTAATTGCATCGTCTATATTTTTATAGCTATCTTCACTTGCAACATTCCAATTACTTCCTGCAAATATACCAACTTCCAGCACTGTATCTTTTTTGTTTGATAAAAGTACTGCAAGGGTGATAATAAAAACTACAAAAAGTAGGGGTAGTAATGTTACAAATAATTTCTTCATCTAAATTTGATTCCTATCTATCGTAAAGTCTTCTTTGTACAGCCCAAATTGCAAGTTGGGTTCTATCTCTTAATTCTAATTTATCTAGGATTGAACTTAGATAGTTTCTAACAGTTCCTTCCGATAAAAATAGTTCATTAGCAATTTCTTTATTGGAGAGGCCTTTTTCTATTTTATGAATTATTTTCCACTCTGATTGAGTAATAGAATCAACTTTTTTGCTATCAATATCAATTTGAACACTAGCATTAGCTAATTCAGAGAAAAGTTTAACAACTTTAGATGCTACATCAGGATTAATCATAGCTTGTCCACTATATACAGTTTCTATAGCTTTACAAAGGTTCTCAGTGGAAGTCCCTTTTAATAGGTAACCACTAGCTCCATTCTTTAAGGCATGGAAAACATAATCATCATCGTCAAATGTGGTTAAAATTATAATTTTAATTTCTGGATATTTTTCTTTAATCATTTTGGTACATTGAACACCATCAAGTTGTGGCATTCTAATATCCATTAATACAACATCGGGTTTTACATCCTTTATTGCTTGTAATGCTAAATATCCATTTTCAGCAATATTAACAACTTCTAAATTTTCCTTAGAATCTAAAACAATTTTAAGTGATTCTCTTACAAGTTGTTGATCATCAACAATTAAAACTTTAATCATTATTTTTCTCTCCAATCCTCAAAGGGACTTTTGCCCTAACAATAAACCCATCTTCGCTCTTGTATTCAATTCTTCCTTTAATACTTTCAATTCTTTCTTTCATATGACGGGTGCCAAAACCTGGTACTATTTTTTTACAACCAATACCATTATCTCTTACTTCTAGTAAAAGAGTATTATCCTTTTTAATAAGTTCAACATCAATTTCTGTAGCATTACCATGTCTAATAGCATTGGTTATGCTCTCTTGTACTACTCTATAAATTGCATTTTCTTCATATTTTTCTAAGTTGAAGTTTTTTTCAATGGTGTATCTAATTATGATATTAGTAGCTTTAATTGTTTCTTCTATCATATTTATAATATTTTGAGATAGAGTTAATTCTTCACTACTATCAGCTCTAAGGGTAGTAACAGAAGTTCTAACTTCTTTTATACCACTTCTAGCTACATTTGCAATAACTTTAAGCTTATCTTTTGTATCGTTTGGATTATTATCAATGGTAGCTAAACAAGCATCGATTCCAAAAGATATTGCTGTAAGGGAGTGCCCTAAGGTATCATGAATTTCTCTAGCAAGTCTATTTCTTTCTTTGGTTTCTCCCATTTTTTCTTTGATATCTGCTAATTGTTTTAATTCTTCATTAGCATAGGAAAGTTTTTTATAGAGTGCATTAATTTCATTAATACGACCTCTTTGTTCTTGAATAACAAGAACACAGAAGATGATGAAACTAATTAAGTTAAACCCTGTAATAGTATAATAGAAGGTAAGTATTATTTGTCTAATTTGTTTAGGGTAATAGTTAATATATTCTGATAGAGAGAATAAATTTACATATACTTTTAAAATGGAATAGGTGGTTAATATATATAAGAAAACACCAACTGTTATAGCTATATATTTGTTTTTACTTTCGATGTAATAAACTACATTAGCTAAAACCCAAAGAATAATACCATTATAGTTAAAATCTATAAGCCACATAAGGAAAATTGCAATTGCAGTATCTAAATATAGTAATTAAAATATTTCTTTTGTTATTAGGAAATACAAATTGTCTAAGGTAGAAAGTAAAAATCAAAATAGAAGAACAAATAATTCCATAAATAAGTAATAGATTTGGTCTATAGGGAATTTTTTGTAATGAGTTCATAAAAACTCTAGAACTACTATCTAAAATTATTATGGAAGTAGTGGTACTAATTAAAACTAAAATAAAGATAATAGCAAATATATTAATACCAAGCATGAAGTATTTTATTTTTCTAATATTATTATCATTCATAAATCTACTGCCATCCTGTGATATCGAAATTATCGATATTCTCTTTAGTAATTAATTCAACAGGAACATAAATAAGGGGTTCAATTTCTTCCTTGTTTAAAACTTTATAAGCAAGATCAACAGCTTGCTCAGCCATTTTTAGAGGGAATTGAGCACTAGTTCCTTCCATATATCCATTTGCAATCATAGCTTTTGCATCAGGAGATCCATCAATACCATAAATTAGAATATCTTTATCTATTTTAGCTTTTTGTATAGCAGCTAACATTCCAAGAGCTGTTGGATCGTTTCCTCCAACAACAACATCAAAGTTATAATCTTTTTCTTCAGCTAAGAATTTTTGCATAGCTACCATAGAGTCATTTAAAGTTGAAGAACTATATCCTCTAAAAACAATTTCATATTTATAGTTGTTTTTTTCAAAAGTATCAAAAAGTCCTTGTATTCTCTGATTAGTGGAATAAATACCTTCATGGTTAATTATAACAATACGAGGATTAGTTTTTTTCTTCATTATATCTTTAGCAATCTGAACACCAGCTCCATAGTTGTCACTTAATATAATAGTTTCAACAAACTGTTTTGCAAAAACATTAGTATCAACATTTATTATTGGAACCCCTCTATTTCTACATTCAATTAGGGCAGGAGTTATAGCACTCCAGTCAACAGGATTTATAAAAAGTAAATCAACTCCAGCATCAAGCATATCTAGTATTTGTTGATTTTGTTTTAGTTGACTTTGTGCGGGGTCACGAGTAATTAAAGCATCTCCATTAGCATCAATAATGCTCTCTAATTTTGAGTTTAAAGCAATAAAATACTCATTATCCATAGTCATATAAGTTGTTCCAAAAGTGTAATGCTTTTGGGAATTCTTATAAGTATTAAAGAGAAAAATGGTAATAAAAATACATAAAGTTAACGTAAACACAAAAACAAAAATAAAAAGATTCTTATGTTTTCTAATATTGTGATCTTTTTCCAAAACTTCTTCTCTCCCTTTTACCTATTATTGCATAGAGATAAAAAATATCAAGAAATAATAAAAAAATTAAGAGGTAAATAAATTAATAAAGAATCAAGATGTTCTTTAATTGTATATAAAATGATATAAGGTAGAACTGATATTGTATAATAATATTTAAATTTATAAACGAATTTTATGTTTATAATATGTTATATTTATAAAAAAATACTAATATTTTAATATTATAAACTAAAAATATGTTTACAATATAAAATGTTAGTTGTAAAATAAAGAAAAAGGATTGGAGTAAATATGAGAGTCTTAAGGATAGAATATAGGAATATAAAATTGTTTAAAGATAATTTTATTATTGATTTTGCAGCAACTGATAAAGTTGTAAATACTAACCAAGTGTATAATATTTCAAACAAAATTAGTTTGCAAAAGGTTGTTTCTATTGCAGGCATCAACGCTACAGGAAAAACTTTAGCATTAAGATTAATAGATTTCGTTGCAAATCTAATTAATGATAATACTGCATTAAAGAATGAAAAAATAGAATTCTCATTACTAAGAGAAGATTCAGAAATAATAGTTGACTTTATAACTAGTGATACTATGTATAGATTAAAAAGTATAATTGGTTTAAAGAAAGTTGATGAAAAAATTTTAAATACAATTAACACTTTTTATTATAAGAATGAGATAATTTATTCTAAGTCTTTTTCTTCAGTAAAGAGAAAAAAAGATCTATATATGTGGGATGATTCTCAAATAAATATTGAGAGGAAAAATCTTAATAAAAATGAGTTGGGACTTTTAAATGATAATCATAGTATTCATATAATTGTGACGAAAAATAATCGCTTAAATTTTATTCCATTTATTGATTCAACAAATATTAATGCTTTAGTTAAGGGTATGGATTACAGTTCAATATTTACTAATTTATTTGATGATAGTATTTATAAAATAAATTATAAGGAAAATGATAAGATTGATGTTAAATTTAAAAATGATAATAAAGTATATGAGATAAAAGATTTTGATGAACAATATAGATTATTATCATCAGGAACAATTAAAGGAACTTTATTATTAGATTTGATATCTGGTATTTTAAAATTTGGAGGATATGTAGTTATTGATGAAATAGAAGTTCATTTAAATAAGACATTAGTAGAATTTATTATTGATTTATTTATGGATAAAGATATAAACAAGAAAGGTGCTGTATTAATTTTTACAACTCATTATCTGGAAATTTTAGACTCTATTGATAGAAAAGATGCCATATACGTTTCAACTCGGGATGAGAAACATAATATAATTATTGAAAGATTTTCAAATAAAATTAAACGCAATGATGTTAAAAAAAGCGAAATATTATTATCTAATTATTTTGGCAATACTGCACCTAGTTATGCACTTGTACAAAAAGTTAAGAAGATGCTATGCGAAGAGATGAAATAGATTTATAAAATAAAACTTTAAACAAACATAGAGATATTATAAATGAAGAGTCAGTTTATAGAACCGATCCATAATTAGTAAAAATTAGATTGCTAAAAATTATAAAAATAACTTAGCAATCTAATTTTTTTAATATTGATATTAACCTTTTACAGCCCCGGCTGTTAATCCCGCTACAAAGAATCTTTGTAAGAAGATAAACATAATTGCAACTGGTATTGATGCTATAACTGAGGCTGCCATCATCCCAATCCAGTCATTTCCACCTTCACCTGTAAAGGTAAATATCATGCCACTAGCAAGAGTTCTTTTTGCTGTTGTGGAAATTAAGGTAAGTGCATAAAGTAAATCATTCCAAGCCCAAACAAAACTATAAATAGCAATAGTAGTCATTCCAGGAACAGCAAGTGGCATAACAATTTTGCTCATAATAGTGAAATCATTAGCACCATCAATACAAGCAGCTTCCATAAGAGAATTTGGTATTTGATCAAAATATGCTTTTAGTGTCCAAGTTCCAATAGGAAGGGTTAGGGCAACATAAGCAAAAATTATGGAAGGAAGTTTATCTATCATTCCCATGTTTTGTAACATTGGATATAGAGATACAAGTAATAAACCTTGGGGGAAAGCTTGGCTTATTAGAATTAAAGCCATTACTTGTTTTCTGCCTTTGAATCTGAATTTTGAAAAACTATATCCTGCAAGAGCTGAAACTAATGTTGAGATCACACAAGAGATTATTGCAACCAACATTCCATTTCTTAAGTAGCCTAAGAAATCTAAATTATGAAAAATCCTATTAATATTTGATAAATCAAAATTTTTAAAGAAAGTAATTTTATACATTTCAGAAGCAGGTTTAAGAGAAGTTGAAATCATCCAAAGTTGTGGGAAAAATGCAAAAACACCTATTAGTATTATAAAAGTCCAGAAAAATATTCTAAAGCCTAAAGTCTTTTGAAACATATTAATCTTCCTCCTTTAAATTTCTTAAATATACCCAGCTAAACGAACCGAGTAAAATTGCCCAAATTACACCTAGAGCAGCAGCTCTACCTAAATTATATTCTTTGAAAGCTTTCTTGTAGACTTCAATCGCAAAAGTTGAAGTTGCTCTTTCAGGGCCTCCGTCAGTCATTACATTGATTAAATCAAAATGTTGTAAATTGGAAATTGTACCTAAGATTAAGATAAGTAGTAAAACAGGTTTAATAGATGGGATAATTACATTTCTAAAGGTTTGAAGGTTATTTGATCCATCAATTCTAGCAGCTTCACAAAGTTCTGTTGAGACTCCTTGAAGTCCTCCCATTATAAAGGCCATATACCAGGGGAACATCTGCCAGGTTCTAGCTGTAACTACAGCTAACATGGAGGTCCTTTTTCCTGCAAGCCAGATAACATTAGAATCTATTATACCAATTTTATTTAATAGAGCATTTAATATTCCATAGTCTCCATTAAAAATCCAGTTCCATAAAAACCCAATAGCTATACCTGGAATAATCCAGTTTACTAAGGTTAGACCTCTCATGAATTCAGAACCTTTGAACTTTTCATTCATTAAAATAGCCCAAATTAATCCTAGAGTGAAAGGACATAAAGTAGAAAAGAAAACAAATTTAATTGTAGTCCAAATTAATGGAATAGTGTTAGGATCCGTAAATAATTTTCTATAATTTTCAAATCCTATGAAATCATTTCTTGGGAATATTAAATTTTTATTAGTAAAACTAGTAAAAATAGAATTTATAAAAGGATATAAAATCATTAGTAAAAAAATTATTAATGCTGGAAGTATTAATATCCAAGCCATTAATGTACTATTTTTAGAATTCGTTTTCATATTTGCTCCATTTGAGATTATCCATTTCTGTTTTTCAAGAAATGGATAACTCAACAATTATATATTAAATATTTTCTATTCTTGAAACCATATCTTTGGCTGCAACTTCAGCTGTTTTTGAGCCTGATAATACAGCTTGTAGGTTTTCAACAATAATAGAGTTATAAGCAGAATAGTTTGGACCTGCTGTTTCTGCTAGTCTTCCACCATCAAGAATTGGTGTCCAAGAACTTGCCCAATAGTCATTTTTAACGTCGCTAGAATTTAAAACACTCTTCTTTGATGGTAGCATACCAATTTCATCAAAGTACTTTAATGCAACATCTTCACTAATTAAATGTTCAATAAATTCTTTTGCTTCAGCTTTTTTAGGTGATCTATCTATAATTACTAATAAGTGTCCCCAACCACTAGCTTTAGGAGTATCTCCTTTTGCTAATACAGGATTAACTTGAGGTTTAGCATAATCTTCAATATCTCCAAATGCTTCATTTGTTATTGAACCTTTTGCTAAGAGAGCATCATTATAGAAAGCAACTCTACCTTCTTTAAATAAAGTTCTTGCATCACCTCTGCCCATTGCACCTTGGATATATCCTTTATCAGAAAGAGATTTAAACCATTTTATAGTTTCAATTGCTTCATTACTATCTAAAACACAATTTCCATTACTATCAAAAACACTAGCACCAAAAGTCCATAACCAAACCATAAAGTCAGGAGCACAAGTTCCGCCATCTTTTGTCATTGCTGCAAAAGGGAGAATATCATTACTTGGATCATTATCTGTATTATTTGGGTGATTGTTTTTTACCATTTCCATTGCTTTTTCAAAATCTGCAATAGTTACAATATCAAAATCAACACCACTTTCTTTTAGAATTTTAGTATTAGTAATCATACCCATTGGTGCTACTGTCCATGGAATACCATATTGTGTACCATTGTAATTACCAACAGAAATTGAACCTGCAGCAAAATTATCACTAAAATAATTTGCATCAAAGATTGTTGATAAATCAGCTAAAACGCCAGCTTGAGCTAATGCTGGAAGCATTCTAATGTCTATTTGTGCAATATCATATTGTTCACTACCTTGAGCTCTTAGAGCTAGTTGAGATTCAGTATCTCCCCAAGGCCAGTTAATTTGAGTTACATGATTTTCAACAGGTTGGTCTTCATTAAAAGAATCAATCATCCATTTAAAAATTTCTTTAGAAGCTTCTTCGCTTCCGCTCCAGTTACTCCAAGTCATACCTTCTTGAGTTTTGACTTCATTATTACCACTTGCAAAGATACTTGTACATGCAAGTGCCAATATTGATAATATGATCAATGTTTTTTTCATATTATTATCTCCTTTTTTTGTTTTCTATTTCTATATTGAATATTCTGATTCTTTTTTCACCCCAAGTATTTATAAACTTAATGATTAAAGAATCAATCTCTTCACTAAAATTAATTTTAACTAAACGTTGATAATTATTTCTGATTTCTATAGTTTCTAATTCTTGATTATTACTATAAGGAATAATATTAAAGTCTTTAACTAAAGATTTAGCAACACCAAATACTTCATCTATCATATGACTTTCATTTACTTTTAATTGCCGAGAACTAACTAATTCTCTTTCAAGACTTGGATCAAAATAAATCTTTAATAAATTAAATTTATTTTTAGAATTAAGTTTTATTTCACAATCTATTGAATCACTAGTCCAAGCATTATAGCCGTTGTATGGTCTATTATATCCACCTAATAAATTATCTTTTGATAAATAACTAAAATCATCTAATACTATATAAGGATTATAGTATTTAGGGTTTTTAATATAACCTAATAAGAAACCTGGTAGATTTTCATCTAGAGTTGGAAAACTAACTTTTTCATTTGTCTTAAATTTTAAGGTTATAAAACAAGGTTTATTACTTTTATAATCTGATAGAGAGAAACTGTTTCTCCCTTTATTTAAATAAATCTCTTTTTCATCACTATATGCTATATCAAATCTATGAGGTAAAATATCTTCTCTCTTTTTAACAGAAATTGTTGTGTCTTCAAGAGCATCAATAATAATCTTACTATTTTCAACAACTCTATAATCAACTGTTAAAAAGATTTCTTTATCTCCACCTTTTAAAGATCCTATTTCTTTACCTGGAACTTTACTTATAGTTGAATTAACATTTATTGTTATATCCTTATCAACTATCTTAGGTTCTTTATTAATAAGTAACATATCTTCAAGTTGTTCTTGTACTTTTTGATAATCCTTATTTAAATCACTAGTAATCTTATTATTATTTGATAAATATGCTGCAGCAGTTCCTGCTGCTTGTCCGCTTAGAGCACAAGTATCCATGATTCTTGTGCTAGCAAAAGAAGAGTGGGTAGTACCAATTATTCTGCCACAAAGTAATAAGTTTTTAACTTTGCTAGAATATAATGAAGAGAGAGGGATTGGATATATTCCAACTGGAATTTGAATACAACTTTGCTCAGTTGAATATATACCACCTTCAGGATGGAAATCTAAAAACCAACCACCATAAAAAGCTACATCATCAAATACTTTTTTATTTTTAATATCATTATAGGTTAAGATAGTATCAGTTTTAAATCTTCTACTTTCTCTCTTTCCTGGGATGTTTCCAATCCAAACTAGATCTAAATTATCTGCATCGTAGAGACCACTGTTCTTTATATAATTAAAAATACCATAAGCAATCTTTTTTAATTCAAAAGCAACTTCATTTGCTTGGGTGAACATATCAACATCTCCACCGTATTCAACCCACCAAAAATCTAAGCCATTAGTTTTTTCATTTACAATTCTGCCATCGTTATTAATTAAACTATCAATTACTTCAATTGAATAAGCAAAAGATGGAGCTATAAACTCAACTTTTTCATCTTTTTCTTCAGTAAAGAATAAAATTGAACTACCTTGAGTACATAAAGAAGGCTTAATGGGAGCATATTCTTCATTATATTCATCTTGGCTTTCTTTACCTATTACAAAATCAATATCAGTTGCACTAGCTATTATTCCATCTCCTGAGGCATCAACGAAAATATTACTATTAATGAAATAGTGAGTCTCTCCTCGAACTGAGAAGGCTTCGATACTCTTAATACTATTATCTTCATAAGCAGCTGATATAACTAAGGTATTTAATAAAAGAGTAATATTTTTCTCATTTTTAACAGCTTCAAGTAAAACTTCATCCCAAATAATAGGGGATAGTTTTTGATTTATGTATTGGTTGCGTAATTTTAATTCTCCAAGGATACCCATTTCTTCAGAGAAGATATTACCACCACCAGAGGAACCTCTAGTCCAGACTCTTATTTCACTAGAACTATTTCCTCCAAGTACAGGGGAAGAGTTAATTAATAAGGTTTTTGCACCATTTCTTGCAGCTGCAATTGCAGCATTAACCCCAGCGACTCCACCGCCAATAATTGTAACTTCAAATTGTAAATTTTCTTTAATCATGGATATTAATATAAGGGTGAAAAAGCCATAACACAATGCACTATTATGCTCAGATTATGAAATAAATTGCTCAACTTAATAGCAAAATAGTACAAAAAACTTTGTAAATTTTTTATTGACTATAGAAGGTTTTAAGATATAATAAATTTTATGAAAGAAAACAGGTATGAAAAAATATATAATTATTTGGATAAACTAGCTAAACATTATGATGCAACGATATGCATTAAGGATTTTTCTGGTTTTGTGTCCCAAAATATCGATTTTCATACTGCATTAGCACCTTTTATGATTCATGATAAACCTTATTGTAAATATATAAAATCTGATTCTGAAGCTATGATGCATTGTCAGTCACAAATTCCGTTTATAATAAAAAAAACTCATGAATTAGGTTGTACTTTTAGTGGAATTTGTCATGCAGGTATGTGGGAGATAGTTGTACCCATAATACAAAATAATCACATAATTGGTGCAATTTTATTTGGTTGTTATAATCCAGGACTTTTACCTGAAAAAAATAATTATATTAGAGTAAATGATAGATATAAAAACCTTTCTTTAAGTGTATTAGAGAAACTTTGGAATAATACAGCTCAAATACCAGATGAGAAAGAGGTTGAAATAATAAAAGCTTCATTAGAAGTTATATCGAATATGATAACTTTATTACAAAATAAGCATAATAGTGCAACTCTTGATACTGAAGAAGATAAACGAGGCTATGATAATATGATAAATGATGCAATTGAATATATTAAATTGCATATAAATGAAAAAATTACCTTAGAGGCAATAGCTGATTATTGTAATTATAGTCCATCTTATTTATCTCATCATTTTAAGAAAATTGTTGGTGAAAATATAATTAACTATATGAATAAAATGAAAATAGAGCATTCCAAGAATTATTTATTAAGAACTGATGATACTTTGGTAAAAATTGCTTATGAATTAGGTTTCTCTGATGTTTCATATTTTAGTAGAACTTTTACAAAAATTTGTGGAGTAACACCAGGTGGTTTTAGAAAGAAATATTTAAAGAAGGTTATAAATGAAGGATTATAAGAAAGTAGTAGATTATATAGAATTCTTAAAAAAGACATATAATTTAATGATAACAATAAAAGATTATAAGGGCTTCGTTTATGAAAATGAGGATATGGAATTTGCTCTAAGAGCTTATTTAGCTCATACAAATCCTTATTGTATGTTTGTTAAAGAAACAGAAGTGGGTTTTTCTAAATGTTTAAATAATAATAAACTTTTGATAAATGAATGTAAGAAAAAGGATTACTTTTTTCATGTTTGTCATGCAGGTATTTGTGAATTAATTATCCCAATAAAAGATGAAGAAAAGGTATATGGCTCAATAAATATTTCTCATTTTAATCTTTATCCTGAAAAATCTAAAAAAGCTTTAGAAGAAACCTTTAGTGAAGATAGAAAATTAGAAGGACTTAGAAAATATAAGATTTTTGCAAAATCAACTTTTGTTGATAGTTCTACTTTGATACCAAGTTTAGAATTGTTATCTCAATATATATTACTTTTAATAAAATCTAAGCCAAATAAGCAAACTGAAAATAAATTAAACCTAGAAGATAAATTTAAGAATTATATTTTATTAAACATATCAAATAAGATTTTAGCTGAAGATATAATTAAAGATCTTTATATAACAAGAGATCAGTTAACTCAACTTATAAAGCAAATGGGTATGAAAAACTTAAGAGATTGTATAAACACCTTAAGAATTGAACAAGGTGAAAAACTCCTTTTAGAAACTAAGAAGAGTCCTGTTGATATTTCTAGTATGTTAGGATTTAAAGGATATAAGTACTTTGAGAATCTATTTAAGGAGAAATTAAATATCTCTCCAGAAGATTATAGAAAATATTATATAAATGAAAAATACTATTAATTAGTTTTATGTTTTAAATTATTAATTTTATAATAGGGTGAGAAGAAATATTTCTTTTCATCTTTTTTTTGTAACTCACAAAAAGATAAAGTACTATAATTTTGTTAATTGACGCCTAAAAATTATTTCTATAAAGTTATTTTATTTATTCATTATTTAATGTGTTTAATTAATAAAAATCACACTATTTTTTCTAATTGTTTTTAGGAAAAATTTTTTATTAAATTAAAAATCTAATATTTTTTATTATAAAAATAAATTCTATTTTTTTTATTTAAATTTAAGATTTAAAGTGAATCCTTTTTGTTTTCTGTAAATTTTAATTCTTTATATAATAAGTAATTAAACTGTAAAAATGTTGTAATTTTATCTCGTGATTTTACTCGATAAAAAAAATTGTTGACAACTTTTAAAGCCGGGTTATAATTAGTTAAAGCAATTTTATAAAATGATTTTATAAAATAGATTTATTAAAAGGAGATATACGTAATGAAAAAAATTTTAGTTGCATTACTTATGGTAGCTCTTACTGTTTCTTCAGTATTTGCTAATGGATCAGATGAGAAGCAAAATACTTCAGATGATAAGATAGTTATTGGATGTAATAACTTCTTAAAAGGTATTTATTCATTAGATATTCTAGAAAAGAACTTTGTTACTACATGTGAGGCATTAGGCGTTGAACCAATGGTAGTAAATGATGAAGGTAAAATTGAAAATTGTATTACTAATGTAGATAATATGATTGCAGCAGGTGTTGATGGTATTTTAATTTTAGGTTTATCAGATACAGTATTCCCAGTAATTGCTCAAAAGTGTGAAGCAGCCGGTGTTTATTTTGCTTTCTATGATCACATGCCTTCCGATGAAGCATTATCAAGATTTAAAGATTATGAATATTTTGCAGGTGTTGCAGCAACTTCAGATTTTAATACTGGTAGTAATATGGGTGATTATGCTGCAGAAAGTGGCTTAAAGAAAGCTTTCATCGTAACAGGTTTAACAACAGATAATACACACCTTAATCGTACAAATGGCTTTATCTCAGCTTTTGAAGCAGCAGGAGGAGAAGTTGTTGCTGAAGGTTATGGTAATATGTCTAGAGCTGATGCACTACAAATGTCTGATGACTTATTAACAGCACATCCAGATGTAGATTGTATTTACGGTACAAATGGGGACTATGCAGCAGCAACCTTAGAATCAATGGAAAAACATTCAAATGTAAGTGCTAAATTATATGCTACAGACTTAGATCCAGATATCTTAACAGGATTAAAAGATGGAAAAATCTCAGCAGCTAATGGTGCTCACTGGATTAACATAGATTATACAACTGCTTTATTAGTAAATGCTATTAAAGGAAATAAAATTGTTGGATCTAATGGTAGTGCAGCAATCTTAACAGTACCTGTAATGGTATTACCTAATAAATATATTGATTTATATAATTCACAATGGATTGAAAGTTCCCCTTATTCAGATGCTGAAATTCAATCAATGGTTGGAGATGATGTAACTGCTAAAGATTTACAAGCTTTATTAGATGATTACACAATTGAAAAGAGATTAGAAGCAATGGTTGCTGATGGTCGTATTTCAAAAGCTCAATTAGATAGTGCAAACGCACAATAAGTAATTCTTTCAAATTAAATTGCAGTTTAGAAGAAATTTTAAACTGCAAAGTTATACAAATAGGATAGTAGGATATGAGTATCACTCAGAAAAAAGATAAATCTCTTAATCATCAACATGATCAAATATTATTTAAACAAAGATTAGCTGCTTTTTTGGTAATAATTGGTGTTTATGTAGTTTTAGGCATTATGACAAGAGGGAGATTTTTAGTACCACATAATTTATGGATGGTATTATCAAATACAGTACCTAATGCATTTATGGTTTTAGGGTTCTGTTTTATATTTACAATGGGTTTAATAGATTTATCCCTCGGAGCAATATTAATTTTAGGTTGTAATGCTGGTGGGATTTTAGCTGTTCATTTAGGATTAGGATATTTTGGATTAATAATTGGGGCCTGCCTTGTTGTTGCTTTATTAGAATTATTTAATTTAAAGATGGTTCTAGTTACAAAAATACCATCTTGGATTTTTGGTTTAGGTATGGCAATGGTATATGAATCAATAGGGGCTATGTACAACGTCTCTCAAATAGACCAAGGTAAACAAGTAGTTGCTTTAGCTAATCAGTATAGAAGTCTTGGGAACCAGCCAGTAAATATCATAATTTTATTAATCGGTGTATTTATAGCTTATATTATCTTCAATAAGACAAATATAGGATTTAAATTAAGAGCTGTTGGTAGTAACAGAGAAGTTGCTTCCATGATGGGTATTGATATAGAAAAAACTATCCTATTTGCAGGTCTTATTGGTGCTTTATTTATTGGAATGAGCGCTGCAATTACTGAATCTTATGCAGGACGTGTTGTTCCAAGTACAGGTTTAAATAGTATTGCATTAATCTTTACACCTTTAGCTGGCTTTTTATTAGCTCAAGCTTTATCAAAGTTAATAAATCTAACATTAGCAGCCTTATTAGGTTCTTTCATTATTACATCTCTTTTTAACGCTTTAACAATTATTGGAGTTCCATCTGGTACTTGGCAAAAAGTTGTTATGGGTGCTGTAGTTATCGTTTGCGGTATGTTATCTGCACGTGATGAAAAAGGAGTCGTAAAGTAATGAGTGAAAATTGTATTTTTGAGGCTCGAAATATTAAAAAATATTTTGGTGTTACTCATGCAAATGAAAATGTTCATATAAAACTTAATGGCGGTCATATTAGAGGTTTAATTGGAGAAAATGGTTCTGGTAAATCAACTCTTATCTCTATTATTTCAGGCATCCAATCAAGTGATAGTGGTCAAATGTATTTAAGTGGAAAAGCTTATAATCCTCAAAGCCCATTATGTGCAAGAGACAATAAGATAGGAACTGTTGTTCAAGAATTAGGTTTAGTTGATGGACTTCCTGTTGGTATGAACCTATTTATGGGAAAAACTGATAAGTTTAAAAAACATGGATTATTAGATACTAAAGCATTATTTAATGAAGCAGATCAGTTATTTAGTCATTGGGGTTTTTCAGATATTCACTCTCGTACTTTAACAGAAAATTTATCTGTTGAAGAGAAAAAGATAGTTGAATTAGTAAGGGCTCTCTCAATTGATCCTGATCTATTAATACTTGATGAAATAACACAAGCTTTATCCCTAAATTATAGAAAAAAACTTATAGATATTATTATCTCTTTAAAGAAACAAGGTAAGGCAATACTCCTAGTTACACACGACATTGAAGAGATGGTTGCTATAACAGATGGGATTACCATTATGAGAGATGGAGAAATTGTAGCTGAGAGAGAAAGTGAAAAAACAACTCCTGATGAAATTAAAAAACTTATGGTAGGTCGTGCAATTGAAGGTGGTTATTATAGAACTGATGATGTTGCTAGCTATGATGAAGAAGTAGTTTTTGAAGGTGTTAATTTAACTTCTAATAAATTTAAGAATATCTCTTTTGAATTACATAAAGGTGAAATCTTAGGTTTTACTGGTTTATCTGATTCAGGTATTCATGAATTAGCTGAAGCAATATTTGGTGTTAGAAGTGTAAGTAAAGGCTGTGTTAGATTACCTCAAAAAAATAATACAGTTATAAAATCTCCACAACAAGCTATGAAATTATCTATGGGATATGTACCTAAAGATAGAGATAAACAAGCTCTTATGGTTCATGATTCTATCTTAAATAATATTGGGCTTGCTGGGGTTGAAATGACTAAGAAAAAATTAGGCTTTTTATCTCCAAAAGAAAGGGTAGAAATTTCTAAAAAAGCAATTGAAAGTTTTTCAATTAAAACCAACGGTCCTAATCAACAATTAGCTGGACTTAGTGGTGGTAATAGACAAAAAGTAAATTTATCTAGATGGATAATTCAAAATAAAGAGATTTTAATTCTTGATTGTCCTACTCGTGGTGTTGATATCGGTGTAAAAAGCTATATCTATCAAACTATGTTAGCTGCAAAGCGAGATGGAGTATCAATGGTTTTAATAACTGATGAACTACCTGAAGTAATTGGTATGTGCGATACCTTAAAAATTGTAAAAGATGGGGAAATCGTAAAGACCATAGAGAGAGGACCTGAATTATCAGAAGAATCAATAATAGAGGTGATGGTATAATGAGTTTACAAACATGGAAAAAAATTCAAAGGCTATTTCCTTTTATTGGTTTAGCTGTAGTAATGATATTATTCACAATCATTTGTGGTGAAAAAATTTGGGCAAGAAGAAATTTAATCAATATTATAAATAACACAATTCCTTTAGCAATTGGTGCATCCGGTATGGTATTTGTTGCATCTCAAGGTTCTACTGATATGTCGATGGGATCTTTATTAGCAGTTGCTGGTACTTTAGGTGGAATGGCATCTCTTCAGTATGGAGTTGTAGGTTTTATTGTAGTATCTATAGGTGTTGGTATTTTCTTTGGTTTCTTCATGGGTGTTTTATTAGCATATTTTAAAGTTAATTCTTTAATGATTACTTTAGCGATGTTAATAGCGCTTAGAGCGGTAGTATCGTATATAACAAACGGTCAAGCATTACTTCTTGATTACGATATTATCAAAATGAATGCACTTTCTATTAAGCTTCCCTTTATAATAATTCTTTTAGTTTTTATGTGGTATTTATTTAGTTATACCAAAATAGGGTTCTTTAGTAGATGTATTGGTGAAAATGAAGAAGTAGGTCGTTTCAGTGGTATTAATGTTAAGAAATATAAAATATTAGCTTTTATGTTATCAGGAGCTATGGCTGGTGTTGTTGGTATTTTATCAGTTGTAAAAATTGGAGGAGTCTCTCCAACTATTGGTAACTTTTTTGAATTACAAGTAATGACAGCGATGTTTGTTGGAGGAATACCAATAGCAGGTGGATCGGAAAGTAAATTCTATAAGGTAATAAGTGGTTCCTTTATGTTGGTTCTATTACAAAATGGATTAACACTAGCTCGTGTTAGCGCAGAGTTCTCTGAGTTAATACAGGGAATCATATTAATACTAGTTGTATTTCTTAACCTCTACATCGAATTTAAATTTAACGAAGTAGAAATGAACACAAAAGATGAATCAAATTAGAAGGAGATTTTGATGAAAGTCGATAAAAAATATAGATTAAGCTTTACAAAGAAAGCAACAGAAATTGTAAATAAGATGAGCCTTGAAGAAAAGGTTGCACTAATGAGTGGTAATGTAACAGTTGATGATATGTTGGAAGATTTCCATACCCCAAATGCTGATAGACATTATAATGCTAGACCTTATCCTGCAGGTGGAAATAAAAAATATGGTGTACCTGAATTAAAATTCTGTGATGGACCTCGTGGTGTTGTAACAGAAAAAAGTACTTGTTTCCCAGTTACTATGGCTAGAGGTGCTTCTTTTAATACTGAATTAGAAAAAGAAGTAGGTAAGGCAATTGGTCGTGAAATTAGAGCCTATGGTGCTAATTTCTTTGGCGGGGTATGTATTAACTTACCATATAACCCAGGTTGGGGAAGAAGCCAAGAAGTATATGGGGAGGATGATTTTCATTTAGGTAAAATGGGTAGTGCATTAGTTGAAGGTGTTCAATATGAAAATGTTATAGCATGTATTAAACACTTTGCCTTCAATAGCATGGAAAACAGTCGTTTCGATGTAAGTGTTGAAGCAACTGATAGAACAGAAAGAGAAGTATATTTAAATCATTTTAAAATGTGTATCGATAGTGGTGCTGCAAGTGTAATGAGTGCCTATAATAAATATAGAGGCGAATACTGTGGCCATAATAAACATTTATTAACAGATATTTTACGTGATGATTGGGATTTTGATGGTTTTGTAGTAAGTGACTTTGCTTGGGGTATTAGAGAAACAGTTGCAGCAGCAAAAGCTGGCTTAAATATTGAAATGCCTAATACAAACCATTATGGTGAGAATTTAGTTAAAGCTGTAAAAAGCGGTGAAGTAGATGAAAAAGAAATAGATAAAAGTGCAATATATATTGTAAGAACTCTTTTAGCTTTTAGTGAAGCTGAAGATCCTGAAGAATATCCTAGAAAGGTAATCGGTTGTGTAGATCACATTGATCTTGCTAAGAAGGTTGCTGAGGAATCCATTACTTTAATCAAAAACGATAATAATCTATTACCATTTGATAAAGATGATAAAAAGAGCATTGCAGTAGTTGGAGAATTGGGAAATACAGAGAATATTGGAGACCATGGTTCTTCTAGAGTATTCCCATCTTATGTAGTAACTCCATTAGCTGGTATTACTAAAGAAATGCCAAATGCAACAGTAACATATAACAATGGTAAAAATATAGAAGAAGCAATAAAGGTAGCTAAAGAAGCTGATAGAGTTGTATTAGTAGCTGGATTTAGAGATTTTGATGAAGGTGAATATATTGAACCAACAGCAGAACTTGGTATTGATGCAGAGAATGCCATTGGAGGAGATAGAAAGACTTCTTTAGGCTTACATGATGATGAGATTGAACTAATTAAAGCAGTAGCAAAAGTAAATAAAAATGTTGTAGTTGTTTTAATTGGTGGAAATATGATTCGCATCAATGAATGGAAAGATGATGTTCCATCTATTTTAATGGCTTACTATCCTGGTATGGAAGGTGGTACAGCAATTAGTGAAGTTCTATTTGGAGATGTTAATCCTAGTGGTAAATTACCATTTGTAGTTGTAAAAGACGATAATGATTTACCACAAGTTAAATGGATTTCTGATCAACAAGTTTATGATTACTATCATGGTTATGCAAAACTAGATAAAGAAAATATAACCCCTGATTATTATTATGGATTTGGTCTTTCATATACTGATTTCAATGTATCAGAGAGAGCTATAACAATTGCGAGTGATAAGATAACAGCAAGTTGTAAAGTTTCTAATGTAGGAAAGAGATCAGGTAAAGAAGTTGTACAACTTTATGTAGGTGTTGAAAGTGGTGGTAAAGTGGATAGACCAGTTAAAAAATTGGCTGGTTTTGAGAAGATAGAATTAGAAGCTGGAGAGAGCAAAACTATTGATATTTCTTGTCCACTAGATGCTTTAATGTATTACAGTGATGAAGGTTGGAAACTAGAAGAAGGTGTTACTTATGCTGCTTATATAGGTAGTAGTAGTGATCCTAAAGATTTAGAAAAACTTACTTTTACATTGTAATAGTTTTTGTACACTACATGGTAAAAATTCCATGTAGTGTGCTGTATTTTTTAAAGATACTCATACCATTTTCAGTATGAGTTTTTTTAACATAAGTTACAAATGTGGTATTAATTTATTTAAAATTTTGCTATAATTGACAAACTATATTACAATGTTCCTCGGAGGTATATAATGATTCACCCTGGTACAGTGAAACCCAATAGTAGAAATAGCATCTTTAGATATCTCTATCAAACTAATAAGCCTTTGACAAAACAGGAAATTATGGTTGATCTTGGGTTAAGCCTACCAACAGTTACTAATAATATTAATCAAATGATAAAAGAAAGCCTGTTAGTACAGAGTGTTGACGAAGATAGTATTGTAGCTATAGGACGTAAACCTCGGGTTATCAGTGTGAACTCAGAAGCTGCTTTTACAATTGGTATTGATATAAGTAAACATCATGTCACCTTTGTTGCTACTGGATTATTCGGGGAGCTAAAATCAACTCAAGTCAGAGAATTTGAATTTGAGAATACCTCATCATATTATACGCAATTGATGCAATTCGCATATCGTTTCATCCAGTTATCAGAAATTGAATTCCAAAAAGTTATTGGGGTTGGTATTTCTATACCTGGAGTTGTTAAAACAAATCCAAATACAATAGTTTTTTCTCCTGAATTGGGAATTGAAAATGAAGCAATACCAAAAAGTTTTAACAAATATTTATTTCCAGTCTGGATTGAAAGTAAAGTAAATGCTGGTGGAAAATATGAGATTGGATTAAAAGAGACCCAATTGCATAATTTATTATTCTTGTCTTTAGGTGAATATGTTGAGAGTTCATTTTTTGTAAACAATGTATTATATAACGGAAATAATGGGAAAGGTCTTCAAATAGGTAAGTCTATTTTTAATATGGGTAGAGATCAGAAGGATTATGATGATACTTGTACTGTACAATCTTTCTTATCTACCAAAGCATTGTTAATTGGTATAGCAGATAATTTAGAAGATTTTATGAAACTATATAATGAAAAAAATCCTAAGGTGTTAGAAAGAATTGAAACCTTTATAGATAATCTTGCTAAATTATTAGTTAATTTAAGTTATGGTCTTGATTGCGATATAGTAATTGGAAGTGAATTATCCTTTTTCTTAGTAGATTATCTAAATATCATAAATGACAAAGTCTACCAAATTACATCGGTGGACATGAATCCAATTAGACTTTGTAAATATCCTAAAAAAAGTTCAGCAATTGGTATAACTTATCATTTTATTCAAGATTTCATTGAACAAGTTTAAAAAAAGTTAAAATTCAATAATATTAAAGATTATATAATGTTGCATTTACACTTCTAAATTTAAAAAGTTTCCGTGTAAATACAACATATTAGTTAAAATTAAGTGTTTAAATATTTTTTATAGGTTGCTGCACTTTCTTTGTTACTAAGAGCTTTAGCCATGGCTAAATAAATTGGATAAGTTTTTTCATAATAATATTTAAATCCACTACAGAGGTAGTTTTGCATTCCAGTATCTCTCTGGGTAATACGATTTTTAGGACAACCTCCAAAGCATAATTGTAGATAGGGACAATCTAAACATTCTTTAGGCAACGTACTAAATTTATTATAGCCAAATTCTATTTGATTTTTATTAGATATTATTACTTCTAAGGATTCTTTTATATTTCCAATATAATTTTTATCAAAGACAAAATGATCACAACTATAAATACTTCCATCATGCTCCATAGCTAGAGCTCTACCACAATATTTATTATGAGAACACATGGATGAGGGAAGCCCCATATATTGAGCCAGTGTTAAATCAAAATGTTGAACAAAAATTTTTCCAATATCATTTTTACTCCAATGTTTAAAAATCTTTGTCATAAAAGTCCCCCATAATTGAGGTTCTACACTGTATTTGGTAATGGACAAATTTTCATCAACTTCAACAATAGGGATAAATTGCATATATTTTGAGCCAATTGATTTTAAAAACTCATATACTTCAATTGGATATTTACTATTTACATTATTTACAGTGGTTAAAGTATTAGATTCTACATTATATTTTTTTAAAAGTTCTAAGCCTTTAAGTGTTTTATCAAAACTACCATTAGATGATTTATTCCTTCTATATTTATTATGAAGATCTTTTGGTCCATCAATACTAATACCTACTAAAAAATTATTAGCTTTAAAAAAGAGAGCCATTTCCTCATCTATTAAAGTGCCATTAGTTTGAATACTATTGTGAATATTATAATTTTTATAATTATATTTCTTTTGTAATGAGACACCTTTTTTAAAGAAATCTACACCTAAAAGAGTAGGCTCTCCTCCTTGCCAAATAAATTCAATATTTTTAGTTATTTTAGATTGGATAGAAATATAATCTTTAATAAAGATCTCCAGGATTTCATCAGAAATGATGAAATCCTTTTTATCTATATAAGAATAATTTTTATCTTTATTTACATAATAACAGTAATCACAATTTAGATTACAAAGAGGGCCAATAGGTTTTACTATTATGCTAAAAGGATATAAGTAAGTAGTAGTTTTCAAAATAGTTCCTTATAAATTAATCTGATATATCTTCTTTTTCTGGGATATCCCAAGGTTCAAATTCTTCGAGTCCGACCCTTTCTCTATAATCTTCCCATAGTTTATCAAGCTTATTAACAATTTCTGGGTACTTATTAGCTAAATCATTTGTTTCTGTTCTATCAGTAGATAAATCATAAAGTTCCCATTTAATAGGAGTTTGAGTTCTTTTACTCCATACTGCTTTCCAGTTTCCTTGTATAACACCACGAGCTTGTTGATGTGAGAAAAAGAGAGTTCTTTGAGGAAGTTCTTTAGCCTCCGTTATAGTGGGATATAAACTAATACCTTCATAATTTGGAATTTTGTGATGATTAAATTCCTTAGGATATTCAGCTCCACTTAATTCTATTAATGTTGGCATAATATCAATTAAATGAGTAGCTCCAGGTACAAAGTTACCTGGGTTAGGAATTTTATCAGGAAAGTTAACAATTAAAGGAGCACAAACACCACCCTCATGGGTAAAGTGTTTATACATTTTAAAAGGAGTATTACATAAATTAGCCCAGCCACTACCGTAGGAGAGATATGAGTTTTTCCCTCCCATATTTTCAAGATCTTTTCCTTTATGTAATTCAGTAATACCTTTTCTGCTTTCTCCATCGAATCCAAAAGGACCCCATTCGTAACATGCACCATTATCAGATGTAATTATAATAATAGTATTTTCATAATCTCCAGTTTCTTTTAAATGTTCAACAATTTTACCAAAGCCTTTATCTACTCTATTTACCATAGCTGCATATATTCCCATACGTCTAGCTAAATCTTTTCTTCTATCTTCATCTAAAGAATCCCAAGCCGGATTTTGAAGACCAGAGTAGCCATTAGCAATATCATCATCATCTATTGGAACTTGAGATCTTTCTGTTAAAGTCCATGACTTTGGATCAATAATTCCTAATTTAATCATATTATTAAATCTTTCTTCTCTAAGTTCATCCCAACCGTTTAGATATTTTTGATAATATTTTTCTACATCTTCTTTAGGAGCTTGAAGAGGGAAGTGGGGAGCAGAGTGCCCTAAGAAGAGAAACCAAGGTTTATCTTCTTTTTGTCCTTGTTTAATAAATTCAAGAGCATAATCATTAAAAACATCAGTAGCATAAAAATCTTCTTTTGGAATATTAATTTCTTTTTCATGATTTTTAGGAAATCTTTGATAAAAGTCAGCATCATAATAATCATGAGAGTGATTCATAGAGTATCCATAGAATTCTTTAAAGCCTCTATCACAAGGATTAGTTTTTTCATGCATATGCCATTTACCACTATAATAACAATTATAGCCAGCAGGAGTTAAAACTTCTGCTAAGGTGACGCAATCATCTCTTAATCTACCTAGGTGAGCAGGACCTTTAGTAGGATGTGGTTCTATACTAACAAAATCAGCAATACCAGCTTGAGGAGGATATAATCCCGTCATAAGAGCTGCTCTACTTGGACAACATCTTGAAGAATTATACATTCCTTCAAAACGTAAACCTTCATAAGCCATAGCATCAATATTTGGAGTATCAAGTTCTCCTCCATAACAGCCTAAATCTGAGTATCCTAAATCATCTAATAAAACAAAAAGAATATTTGGTTTTTGTGAGTTCATAAATTATTCCTAAATTATTAAATTATTTGAATAGTTTTTTATATTATTAATGTTTAAATATGAAACTTAAAAATAAAAAATTATATTTTTTATATAAAAATCTAACCATTATGATTATAAATTAAATTTATAATATGTATAGTATTTTTTTATATAATTTTATATACAATAAAGAGTTAACGATAATTTTTAGGATTTGTACAAATATGCTCTTATTGAATAAGCATTATTGTTTAAATTATGGGTTATAAATATATAATGTTGTTACATCGTATTAATTTTATATCTAAAATTAATTTATAGATAAAATATTTATTGGGGTTGCTCTAGATAAGTTTGTTTCAAATTATGTAATTATAAATTGTATAAACAAATTTAACAAATTATTTTTTAAAAAAGAAGCCTTAAGGATTCTAAATTTAATTCAGATTTTAAATAATTCAAGAATAATTAATAGTAGGATAATAATTAGTGTTTTTTTAATATAGTTTTTGTCATATATTATTAATTAAAGAAAATAAGAAAAAGTAATAAATATTTATTTGCCATGACAAATTGATAGAATTGATTTATTATTATTTATTAATACAATATGTATTGAGGAAGAGTCATATGAACGATAAATGGGAAAAAAGTGAGAAAGAATTTATTGATAAATTAAAAAAGATATTGATTGATTCTTATTTTATTGGATTAAATTTTTATCAAAAAAATGATTTAATAACAAAAGTATCAATTATAAATAAAAAATGCGAATTGGTAATTGATGAAAAAACGCTAAATGAAATTAAAATAAAAAAAATTGATTCAATCTCAATTGATGATATTCTATCAACTATTCAGCAAAAAGAAATACAATTGGGATTGGAAAAAAGTACTGGAAAAGAAGGTTATCGTAAAATAAAGATTGATATACAAGAAAAAAATATAATAGATAAAGAAACTTCAAAAACTTTAATAGTATTAAGTATATCTGATTTAGTCGAATTAGATTATATAGATAATGTTCAAGATTTAATAAACAAAATAAAAAAATATGAACTCCATAATACGGATGATAATAAACCAAACTTTATTTATTTTAGAGGTAACCAATTGAATTTTGATTTATCAACTTCATTATATAGGAATAATGATGCTCAATTACCAAAATTAGAACATATACTTAATAATAGAGCAATACAAAGTATGCCTAATGATTTTGATGGATGTGAAAGCTTTTTTGATAAATTAACTATTTTAAAACATTTTAACTGTCTTTCGCGTTTATTGGATATTACAAAAAGTTCATTAGTCGCGAGTTTTTTTGCTTTGGATAAATATAATGAAGATGAAACGGTTGAATATGGGCAAATCCATTTAATTTTTCCTAAAGATTTTGATAAAATCAAAAATTCTCAAAATAGTGATTCTGTATCATTATTAAGTGCTTTAAGCACAACTAATAAAAATTTAAATTTTTTTGGGATTAGTGAAAAAATAGTTGCCCTATTAGAATATTTAGATGATTATTTTAATCAAATTAGTTATGATATTAATTCTTACATAGCAAACGAGCTTGAGAAAATAATCTTAAAAATAAACAAATTAATCGAATGTAAAAAAATTAAGAATTGGGAATTAGTAGAAACTCTTATTAAAACTTTAGATAAAGAATATTGCAAAAAAATTAATAAAACAAAATATTCAAAAGCCAAGTATAATAAACTTACGATTTATCTAAACTTTTTGTTAAATGAAATTAATGTTTTTGATAAATTTTTAGGAGAATTGCAACATCAAGCTGAATTAATTAACTCTTCATTTAAAATTTTTACACCATCAATTAGAGATATAGATACTTATTATATAGTTCATCCTTCTCTAAACAACAAAAGAATTGTAAACCAACAAGGTCTATTTCTTTTGATTGGAGCAAAATTAGATAACAAAGAAAATCAATTTATTAAAGGTAACACTTCTTATTTAAATATATTCGAAAATGATGATAGAAAAAGAGTTGTTTTTATTATTAATAATAAAAAAAATAAAGAAAACAAAAAAGGAGAATTTTATAAAGAATTAGACAAATATTATAATATAAATAAAGGTTTTATTTATCCTGAATTAGAGAGAAAAATTAATCAAATAAAATATGAAGTTCTTGAAGAATATTCAGATATAAATATATAGTAAATGTAGAAATATAATATTAAAAATTTTAATTAAATTAAGTTTTGATCATGAAGCTAAGAAGGGCTAAGATATTTGCCTAGATAAAAATAATTAATTGAGAATTCAATTATTCAACTTTCCAGAATTTTTTACCATCATATGCCCAGCATTGATCTTTACCATTTTCTTTGGCTCTATATAAGGCTAAATCAAGAGAATGGAGTAATGGATTAATATCACAATCAAAATAGTTTTTACCATAAGCTACTATACCCATACTAACTGTTACATAGGGTTTTATAGGGGATTTGATATTTACTATAGGATTTTCTTTAATTTTATCTTGTATATATTTGACAACATTAACACCATCATTAAAATCTTTAGCTTTAAGACAAATAATAAATTCTTCACCACCAAATCTATAAGCTGCACCATCATAGTTTTTAACGCTATCAATAAAGATTTTGGATATTTTTTTCAAACAAACATCGCC
Source organism: Pleomorphochaeta caudata (assembly GCF_055395745.1). Lineage (NCBI taxonomy): Bacteria > Pseudomonadati > Spirochaetota > Spirochaetia > Spirochaetales > Sphaerochaetaceae > Pleomorphochaeta > Pleomorphochaeta caudata. The sequence goes on along the minus strand of NZ_AP042458.1, from coordinate 2,795,357 downwards.
TTCAAGATGTCCATAGGTATCATTATAGATTTTAAAATGATCTATATCTATTGAGATTAAAATATATGGAGTATTATCGTTTTTAATATTGTATGCGATGTTTTTTAATTCATCATTTAAATACTTTTTATTATAAGTTCCAGTTAAATAATCTGTTATGGACATAATATAAAGTCTATCTTTTTGTTTTAAGATAGTTTCTTCATTTTTTTCAATTATGTTTCTTGTAGTAGTAATCAATCTATAAATAAAGATAATTATAATAAAATAAACTAAAGTCCAATCTGCTAAATCTTGAATATAAGCATGCTTAAATCTATCAAAGAGGTGAGGGAATTTATATTCAAAATATACAAATAACAAACAATAGAAAATAGTAATTGAAACTAAAACCTTTCTAGCTGTTTTTGAAGCAAGAGCTCCAACAAGCCCTATAATTACCGTTATATATATACTAGAAGGACTTGTAATATTTCCAACTATAATTAATCCAAAAGGAATAAAGAGTATTACATATGTAGCAAGAACTTTATCAATAAAAGCTGTTAGTTTATCAACATCTTTTATTTTAGTACTGTATTTAATAAAGAAAGGAGCTGTTATAGTTAAAGCTAACCAAAAGCACATTTGAGAGATTGTTTTATGGAAGATAATAAAACTAATAAGGGTTATAAGACTTACAATGAATATATAGGATTGAACAATTACAAAAACATGAGTTTTATAATGGTAATTGTTTTTGTTTGTTAAACAATCCTTAATCTTTGTAAAATATTTAGTCATTTATACTTCCTAGTAATATTATAATAACATGATAATTGTTATTTGTTTATAATTTTTTAAAAAAACTATTAATTTGCAGATAAAAACTGCAAATTAATAGCTCAATTAACATATTTTAATATTATTAATATTAGTTAAATATAGAAAGTATATTTATATATATTGTAACTTTTTATTTAAGAGCTGCTTTTTCGCCTTCAACAATTTTGATACCAGCACTAGCTCCAATTCTAGAAGCACCAGCTTTAACTAAGTTAATAGCTTCTTCGTAAGAGTGGATACCACCGCTAGCTTTAACACCAGCTTTATCACCAACAGTTTCTCTCATTAATCTAACATCTTCAACTTTAGCACCAGCTGTTGAGAAACCAGTTGAGGTTTTAACAAAATCAGCACCAGCTTTTAATGATAATTCACATGCTGTTATTTTTTCTTCATCACTTAATAAGCAAGTTTCAATAATAACTTTTAAAGTTTTATCTTTACAAACATCTTTTAGTGCTTTGATGTCAGCTTCAACAGCATCAAAGTTACCAGCTTTTAATTCACCGATGTTGATAACCATATCAATTTCATCAGCACCATCTTCAATAGCTTGTTTTGCTTCAAAAGCTTTTGCTTTTGTAGACATAGCACCAAGAGGGAAGCCAACAACAGAACATGTTTCAACTGAACTGTTTTCTAATTCTTTACTTACTGTAGAAACCCAGTAAGAGTTAACACATACAGATGCAAAAGAATATTCTTTTGCTTCCTTACAAATTTTGATTATCTCACTTTTAGTAGCTTTAGCTGCTAAAAGAGTGTGATCGATATAAGAAGCTATTTTCATAAACATTTCTCCAATTATATAAATAAAGTAAAAATCCTATTAAGAATTAAAACTCTTTAGTTTGCGAAAAAGAAATTTAAGTACAAATTAAAATAAGAATAAGACCAAGAGAAAAAGTATTAGTAATAATTTTTTCTTTTATCCAATAAACTTAAAAATAATATATATACCCAACAATCTCCTTTGTACTTATTTTGCAATTGTAATATGATAAGATGCCTTCTCAAATTCATTAAGAAAGAAATGAGAAATATCTTTATCAATTATAATTTCATCTATTTTATCAAGAGGTAAAATTTGGGCAAAATGTGTTTTGCCTAATTTACTATGATCGCATAATAAAATTCTCTTTTGTGAAAGACTGAGTAAAGTTTTTTCATTTTTAGATAGCATAATATCTGAAATAGTAGCCCCATGTTCTATAGTGAAACCATTAGATGAGAAAAAGAATTTATTGATTGAGATGTTTTTAGGTAAATCTACATTATCAATAATATAGTGGAATTGATTTCTAATAACACCACCAATTATAAAGATAGTAAAGCTTGTATTTTGCTCTAAAAAGCAAGCTATTTTAACATCATTAGTAATAACAGTTAAATTCTTTTTATTAACAAGAGCTTTAGCTAGGGCATAACCACTAGATCCAGTAGAAATTCCAATACTATCTCCATCTTCAATAAAATCTAAAGCTTTTTTAGCAATAAGAGTTTTTTCATCTATCATAGCTTTTTCATTTTCAGTAGATGGAATTTCTTTATCATCTTTAATTTTTAAAATAGCACCACCATGGGTTCTTTTGATAAAGTTTTTTTTTTCTAAAAGTTTTAAATCGTTTCTAGCAGTAGAAGGGGATATATTAAAAATTTCACACATTTGAGGAACATCAATACGATTGTTTTCTTTAAGAATTCTTAAGATTTCTTGTTTTCTTTCTTCTAGAAAAATGGAATTTTTAGCCACATTTATCCTCCACACAAACTAATAATAACTTAGGATAAATAAAAAAACAATAAAAAAAGAGTTAAAATAACAATAAACGATAAAAAACACTAATAAACAACAATAAAGAAATATAAGATAGGGCAAAAAAAATTGCCACTAATTAAAAATTAAAGCAACCTAAATTTAAAATATTATTATTAATTATAATTGAATTCTCCAAAAATCATTACCATTAGAAGCCCATGATTGGTTTCTACCATTTTCTTTAGCTTTATATAGAGCATCATCAAGAAGATGAAGTAAATAATTAACATCATAAATTCTATCTTCCTTTTGTGCTAATATAATACCAGTACTAAGGGTAATAAATTCATCGGTAGGAGAGTTAGCATTAATAATAGCTTTAGACTTTAGATTATCATTAATATATTTAAGAGAGTTTATGCCATCATTAAAATCTTCTGTTTTAAGAGCAATAACAAATTCTTCCCCACCAAATCTAAAAGCATAGCCTTTATTATCCTCAAAACTATTTTTTAAAATAGTTGAGACTTCTTTTAAACAGATATCACCCTGAAGGTGTCCATAAGTATCGTTGTATAGTTTAAAATGATCTATATCGATGGCAATAAGTATAAAGGATTCTCCTTTATGATTTAAATCAATAATTAATTGTTCTAAAATTTCATATAAATATTTTTTATTATAGATTTCAGTTAGATAATCAGTAATAGACATGATATAGAGTTCATTTTTTTGTTCCACAATAGTGTTTCTATCAGTATTAGTTATGTTAGTAATAGTAGAATATAATTTAATAAAGAATAAAATCCCTATAATAAATGAGAAAGCCCAGCTAATAAAATTTTCCTGGTAAGTTGGAATTTTAATATTAAATACAGTTGGGTATTTATATTCAATAAAAATATAATAAAAACAAAATCCTATAATATAAATATTTAAGAAAGTTTTAACTTTTCCTGTAGTAAGTAAAGCTACAATCGTAAGACCTACTATAATATATAAGGAAGAAGGGGATGTAATACTTCCAGTCATAAAGACACCAATAGGAAGTCCAGCAACTATATAAATAGATATTACAAAATTAATAAATTTATTTAATTTAACTTCATTTTTAAATCTTAAAGAAATTTCTCCAAAAGTTAATGCAAAAATAGAAAAAACTCCCCAGAAGCAAACCTCAATAGGTTCTGGATTAGAAAAAATCAATAATTTAATAATAACTGATAAAATAGATAAGAAAAAAAGATAGAAATGTGTCACTGCAAAAAGTTGAGCTTGGAAAAAGTATTTACTACTGTTTTTTAAGAAATCAAAAAAATTTAATTGTTTTGCCATTTCTATTTTCCCTATAGTGACGGTGTATTTTTTAATATGAGATCATTTTTTTGTCTTGTGTATAATAAGAATTATTTTTGTCTAATGCAAGACAAACCCCTAAGAGGAATATTAGCATATAAAATATTAGGTTTCTAGACAAATTTGATAGAATCATTATACAAATTAAAATATAAATAAAACTAATATAATTAATTTTTTTAATAATCACCAATTAGTATACTAATTGTATATTAATAATCTTTCAAATAATAAATGTAAAAAATACATAATTAATTGTAAAAATCTACATTGTAAAAAAGTATCAAAATTTAGATAAAATAATCGTTTTATTTCATAAAAAACTTATGTTACTAATAATAAATATTATTTTTTAAAAATAAATTTTTATCTATTTATGTCAATATTGTTATATCAAGTTAGTATTTTTAAGCAGTGAAAAAAATAAGATATCATATTAATGATATTTTTAATTCTTTAATAGGTATATAATAAGCATAAATATACAAAACTAGTACAAAATTGTACTAAAAGGTGCTACCTAAAAAATATTTGATAAGATAGCGAAAATAGTTTCGTTAAAGATTGTATGTAATATAACAAACGCACATTATATTTTTAATTCTTATTGCAAGAAACATAAAATTAGAGTAATATTCAACTGATATTTATGAGGAATTTATATACTAGTTTAGGGTGAAGTGGGGGCTTTACTTTTAACTATCTTGGTTATACCGATATATATATACAGGGGTTTCTATTTTTACGCTTAAATAATATATAGCTATACTCATATTTTCATGTATCGATTTTCAATTAATTGATATACGCTGATTAGTCGCGGTATTAATATTGAATGGAAATGTGGAATATGCTATACAGAAATTAAGCTGTATTGGATTTTCATGTCCCTAAAATATTAATAAAAATCAATCTAAAATCTCGACAATCAAAAATAATTCTTTAGGAAATAATAAGTTATAATGTATTCAAGAAAAGTTAGAATATCAGTACTAGTAGTAGCTGATATAATTTCATTTATAGTAGCATTTTTAATATCAATGTTTATAGTATATGGTTCAATTGTTAACTTCTATAAAATAGCATTGATTATTATTTTATCCCAAGTAGTATGTCTTTCAATATCTAAAGTCTATAAAGTTAGAATATTAGATAGTTCTGTAGAATTAGCTATAAGAGGGATGAGTTTAATACTTGGTGCAATTATTGGTTATATTATAACTTTCAGATCAAATATATTTGAAATATACAACTTTAGATTATTAATGAGTTATTCATTAATGTCTTATGTCTTTGCAATGGGGTATAGAGTATTATATAGATTTGCTATGAACCATAAGAATGTAAGACAATATCATGGTAATAGCAGTTTAAATGACTGTAGAGAAAAAGCTGTGGTATATGGTTCAGGTGAAATCGGAAAAGCATTAGCTAGACAATCCATAGTAGGTAAACTACCTTATCATATATTAGGTTTTATTGATGATGAAGAAGTAAAAAATAATTCCCTAATATTAGATAAGCCAGTATATGGTAACTTAGATAATCTAGAAGAAATCTTATTATCAACAAAAGCTAAAGTATTAATTATAGCAATAACACAATTATCTGCAGACAAAATGCAAAAAGCTGTTTCAATTGCAAATGCAATTGGCAGAGAAGTAAAAATTGTTCCATCTCTTTTTGAATTAGAAAATAGCAATAAGAAAACTATAGATTTAAGAAATGTTGATTATGCTGACCTTTTAGGCAGAAAGCTTATAGAAATAGATAGAAAACCTATAAGAGAAATGATAGAAGGAAAGGTAGTACTAGTTACAGGGGCTTGTGGAAGTATAGGAAGTGAAATATCAAGACAAGCAAAAGGCTATAATCCAAATAAGTTAATACTAGTTGATTTTGATGAAAGTTCCTTACACGATAGTGCACTTAGATTACTTAATTACAAATCTGAGTGGAGTGATGAAGTAGTCCCAGTATTATGTGATATAAGAAATAAAGAGAAAATAGATACAATAATAGCAAAATATAAACCAGATATAATATTCCATGCAGCCGCTTATAAACATGTTCCATTAATCCAACTTTATCCAGAAGAAGGTATTAGAACTAATGTTGGCGGCTCTTTTAATGTATTAACTAGTGCTGCAAAAAACAAAGTAAAGAAAGTTGTAGTAATAAGTACAGACAAAGCAGTTAATCCAACAAATGTAATGGGTGCAACAAAGCGCATGGTAGAATTAGAAGCTGCAATGCTTAATGAAGAGAATCCTGATACTGAATTTGTATGTGTTAGATTTGGTAATGTATTAGGCTCTCGTGGATCAATGCTTCCATTATTTATGGAAGAAATACAGGCAGGGGTAGATATTACCGTTACAGATAAAAAGATTATTAGATACTTTATGGCAATACCAGAAGCAGTATCTTTAGTCTTTTTAGCAGGCTCCATAGGGAAAGGTGGAGAAGTAATGGTATTAGATATGGGACAACCAGTAAACATATATGAGTTTGCTCAAAAGCTAATAGAAATGTATGGGGACCCCAGTAAAAACAAAATTAGAATAACCGGCCTTAGACCAGGAGAAAAAATGTATGAGGAACTTCTTGCAAATAAGGATAATACAATCCCAACCTCAAACAAATTAATCTTCAAAGCTAAAGTAACAGGATCTCTAAACAAAGAAGAATTTAAGCAAATAATAAAAGACTTAAATGTCTTATCACCAAATACCCTAAAACAATGGGTAAAAGAAACTGTAGCTGAATTTGACGAAGCTAAATAAATAAAAATAATAGGCTACAAATCATGAAATTTTATTTAATAATAAAAAGATTAATAGATATAATACTCTCTTTACTTGGAGTAATAATATTATCACCTATTTTTTTGATACTAATTATTTCAATAAAATTAGATTCAAAAGGTCCCGTATTATTTAAACAAAAAAGAGTTAAAATTCATAAAAAGCATTTTAATATATTGAAATTTAGAACAATGAGAATTGATACCCCTAAAGATGTACCAACTCATATGTTAGAGAATCCAGAGCAATGGATAACTAAAGTAGGTAAGTTCTTAAGAAAAACTTCTTTAGATGAATTACCACAAATAATTAATATATTAAAAGGTGATATGTCTATTATTGGCCCAAGACCAGCATTATGGAATCAATATGATTTAATAGCTGAAAGAGACAAGTATGGAGCAAATGATGTTCCTGTAGGTCTAACTGGTTGGGCTCAAATAAATGGTAGAGATGAATTACCTATAGAAGTAAAAGCTAAACTAGATGGTGACTATACCAAAAAGATTGGCTTCTTTTTTGATTTAAAGTGTTTTTTTGGAACTATAATATCAGTATTAAAGAATGATGGGGTAGTTGAAGGTAAACAAGATAAGTCTATATAAAGCTGTTATTATAGTCTTAAAGCTTATTATAAGGAAGAAAATGTATGAAAATTATTTTATTAAATCCTCCATTTTTGAATAAATATTCAAAAAGTTCTCGAAGTCCTGCAGTAACAAAAAGTGGAACAATATATTTCCCTCTTTGGTTGTCTTATGCTGCTGGTGTATTGGATCAAGAGGGGCATGATTTGATTCTTATTGATGCCCCTGCTAGATGTATTGATAATAATGAAACATTAAATATTATTGAAAAATTTGCTCCAGAATTAATAGTTGTTGATACTTCTACTCCTAGTATTTATAATGATTTGGAGTTTTCTAAGGCTATTAAAAATATACTTCCTACGGTTAAAATTTGTTTAGTAGGGACGCATGCTTCAGCTTGTGTTGAAGAAATTTTTACTGATAGTCCTTTTATAGATTTTATTGCAAGGCATGAATATGATTATACAATTAAAGAATTAGCTAAAAAATTAAATAAGCCAAAAGAATATAATAGTATAAAAGGTATTAGTTTTCTTGATGTAAATAATAATATTGTTAATACTCCTGATAGAGATTTAATACAGAATTTAGATGAACTTCCTTTTGTGAGTAAAGTATATAAAAAATATTTAGATATAAATGATTATTTTTATGCTCATGTTAGTTATCCTACAATTAGTATATTTTCTAGTAGAGGTTGTCCTTCAAAATGTTTTTATTGTATGTATTCTCAAGTGATGTTTGGCAAAGGTTTTAGAAAACGTAGTGCAGAAAATTTATTCGAAGAATGCGTTTACATAAAAAATAATTTTACTGATGTAAAAGAGATCCTTATAGATGATGACAATTTCGCAGTTGATCAAGAAAATGTAAAAGCTTTTTGCCGTTTATTGATTAATAATAAAGTTAATTTAAAATGGACAGTTCAAGTAAGAGTTACTTTAGAATATGACACAATGCTTTTAATGAAAAAAGCAGGTTGCAAACTTTTAGTTGCTGGATTTGAAAGTGGTAATCAGAATATTTTAGATAACATGCATAAAGGAATAACTCTTGAACAATCTTTAAATTTTAATTCTGCTGCGAAAAAGGCAAAACTTCGTGTTCATGGTTGTTTTATGGTTGGAAATCCAGGTGAAACAAAAGAGACAATGATTCAGACATTAAACTTTGCAAAAAAGTTGAGGCTAGATACTGTCCAATTTTTCCCATTAATGGTTTATCCAGGAACTGAAGCTTATGATTGGGCAAAAAAAAATAATTATATAAAAGCTAATAATTATAGAGAATGGCTTAAAGACGATGGTATGCATAATTGTGTATTATCTACTGAGAATGTTTCTAGTGAAGATTTAGTGAATTTTTGTGATTATGCTAGGAAAAAATTTTATCTACGTCCTAAATATATTTTTATGAAATTGGGAGAGTGTATTACCAGTAAAGAAGATGCAATCAGAACCTTTAAATCTTTTGGTACATTTAAGAAATATTTATTTAAAAAATAATTTTAAATAAATCTTGGGAGAAATTTTATGAAAATTCTATTATATTGTGTATTTTATTTATCAATTTTTTTGCCAATATTTACATATATTTTTTATCCAATTGTATTGAAAATCTTGACTCTATATAAAAATAAAATTTATAAAGTGGATACATATTATAGGCCGAAAGTATCTGTATTGATAGCAGCTTATAACGAAGAAAAGATTATAGAAGAAAAAATTTTAAATTTGCTTAATTTGGATTACCCAAAAGAAAAAATTGAATTTATTATTGGTTCAGATGGTTCTAATGATAGAACATTAGATATTTTAAAGAAATATGTTTTTTTAAGTAACTTTAAAGTATTGGATTTGAAAAGAGGTGGCAAAGTAAATGTTTTGAATCATTTAATAAAAGAAGCTAATGGCGAAATATTAGTTTTTTCTGATGCAAATACTATGTTTGATTCTATGGCTATTAAAGAGTTAGTAAAATTTTTTGTAGACACTAATATTGGATGTGTTAGTGGACAGCTCAGATATAAAGTAGATAAATCATCTGGTGTTGGAGCAAAGTCAGAAAGTTCATATTGGAAATATGAGAATTATATTAAAATCTTAGAATCAAAACTAGGACGGCTTTCTGGAGCTAATGGAGCAATTTATTCAATTAGAAAAAATTTAGTAAACAAAATGCAGAAAAATATAATTAATGATGATTTTTTTATTTCAACAAATATTATGCAACAAGGTTATGATGTAATAATGAATACTAAAGCAAAGGCATATGAAGAGCCAAATGATAATTTTGAAAGTCAATTTATTCGTCATATTAGAGATGGTGCAGGGCATTATCAAGCAATAGTAATATTTTGGAAAATGCTATTTTTTAGGAAAGGAAGTTTTGTATATTTCTCACATAGGATATTAAGATGGTTAGTACCTTTTTTTTTGATTTTAGCTTTTGTTTCAAATATATTTTTAATAGGGGATTTAGCTTTTTTTAATATTTTTTTTGGATTACAGTTATTTGTATATTTAGGATTATTAATATATTATTTTTTTTATTTGAAAAAAGGAATTACAATTAAATATATTAATTTAATTTTTTATTTTTTTTCTGTTAATTTGTCTCTTTTTATTGGTTTTGTTCAGCTTATAAAAAAACAGCAAAAGTCTACTTGGGAAACTCAAAGATAAGTTATTCGTTGAGAACAAATTTGAATTATAGGAATAGAGAAATGAAATTAGATTTTATATGTTGTAATTTTGGATCGCATAAAGATGGTATTGGTCATTATAGTAAAAAAATATATGATACTTTTCTTCAAAATTATAATCAGATTGATTTAGCTATATATACTGAATATACTTATGATTTTAATAAAATGCATTTGTTTTTTTCTTTCAAAATGACAAAGACTATATTAAAATATATTATAAAAAATTTTAATAAAAAACGTGATTATTTAATCATTGAATATCCTTTTAACGAATGGAATCCTTTTTTATTAATAACTTTTTTATTGCTAAGATTCTTTTGTTCAATAAAAGGTATTACTTTTATTCTTTCTTTACACGAATATAGTAGATTGCATTTTTTTAGAAGAATTTTTATTAGGGTATTACTTTTAGTGAGTAATATTATTTTAGTTACAGATATTAATGAATTTTGCGAAATAAAAATTAACACAAAAAAAATCTTTGAGAGGGATATACCAAGCAATATTATTCCTTCAGATATTTCATCATGTTATAACAAAAAAAATAATTTATTTTCTTATTTTGGATTAATAACAAACAGTAAAGCATTCAATGAGATGTTAGAGGGATGGTTATCTTTTAATAAAGAAAATAAATATGAACTTTATATATGTACTAGTAGTAAATTAGAATTATTAAATCCAAATTTAAATGGAGTAAAAATTTTTTATGATTTAGATGATAATGAAGTTTCTAATATTTTATCAAAAAGTCAATTTTCTATTATACCTGTTAAACCTTATGTTAGTAATAGAAATGGAACTTTAAAAGCTGCATTGATGCATGGAAGTATTCCAATTTGTAAAATTGATAATAATCAAGATACTGATTATAGGGATATTTTTATTGATATGGACGATTATGAACCAAATGAATTTATTAAAGCCTATTCCAAAGCTATTTCATTAAGTTTTGAAGAAAAAAATGAATTAAAATCAAAAGCTATTAAAGTAGGCGAAAAATTTTCTGTAGAAGCTACTTGTAGTACTATTATTGATATTATTAAAAATTTTAAAATTTAAGGATCTTTTATGGATTTTGTTCGAAAAATAATACTAGCTATTATAGTTTATATCATGATTTTATTTCCAAATATAGGTGCTTCTGGTCCACAAACAATTATTTCTTTATCATATATTTTATTATATGTGTTAAGAAATAATTTTGTTATTAGAATTCCTAAATTAGTTAGGTATATAATTATTTGTATTATTGTTTCATTTTTTTCCATTTTTATAAATTCTATTATTTTTGTTGAAAGAATTGATAAATATTATTTTGTATTTTATGTAAAAAGTTTTATAATGTCCGTTTGTATTTATTTATTATTAATAGAATCAAAAATTACAATTAAAGATTTATTCAAAATTTTATTAATAATTTTATCAATTAATGTATTAATTACTTGGATTCAATATTTTGATATACTTGGTTTTAGAGACTTAGCTTTAAAAATGAATAGGAATTTTATAATTAGTAAATATGTTACGTATAGATCTATGGGATTAATGTCAGGCTATGATTTAAATGGTATTATGTTAGCTCTAACTTCTTTATTATTTATACTTTATAGTGATATTTTCTCAATGAGAAAGTATAAAAAATTTTTTTGCTTGATATTTGCGATTCTGTGTGGTTTAAGTACGATACTAGCTTCAAGAACTGGAGTTTTATCATTCATAATAGTAATATTATTTTATTTAAGTTTTAAGATTTTTATTGGGGATTTAAAGAGTATAATAAAAATATTATTAATTGTTTTTTTTATGGTATTCTTTTTTTTAACTTTAGTAAATTTATTATTTCACGATTATCAAGACCAATTTTATTCTTCTTTTACATTAATGTATGAAGCAATAGATAGTTTTAAAGCAACTGGAAAATTTACTACAAATTCTTTTAGTTCTACTTTGGAAAATCATTATTTTTTACCAAATAATTTACGTGTATTATATTTTGGTAATACTTTCCCTAATAACTTGCAAAATAGATTTTCAGATGTAGGGTATATACAAACAATAAATGGGTTAGGAATAGTTGGGTTAATTGCGATGATATTTGTGCATCTTTCATTTCTTAAACAATTATTAAATTTGAATAAATATTTAGTTAGTGATAAAACTAATTCTAATAACAGCGAGAAAAAAATAATTGATAATTTATCTTTTTTTTGTTACATATATATTATTATTATATTTATTACTTGTTTCAAAGGTCCTTATTTTTTTTCTGATGGTATTTTTTACATTTTTATTTATATTTATAGTTTATTAACGAAAATTAGTTATTCTATAGGAAAAGAAATTATTAAATAAATATAGTTAAGGTGGTTTTATGAAAATTCTATATGTTACACCAGAAGCTCCAGGACAAAAATCAGGTGGACAGATTGCTGTAAAGCAAACACTAGATTCCTTTCCTAAAGATATTGAACTTATCTATGTTGGTCCCTTTTGTCATGATATTGAAAAATGGACTAAGAAATATTTTTTTTTAGAAAAATCTAGTCAATTTAATAGACTTAAAACATATTTAAAATTTCAAACTAGTGTTTATTATTATAGTTGGACTAAAATTAGAAAAAAAATTAAATGGGAAGATATTAGTTATATTTTTATAGAATTTAGTAGATATGATTTTATTATTAAATCTGCAAAAAAACATAAAATTAAAGTAATATCTAGAATACATAATATAGAAGTAGATTATTCAAAAAATGAATTTAAATTAGACAAAAATATAAAAAATTTTATTATATATTTTTTTTCGAAAAAAAAAGAAAGGATAATTGTTAATAATAGTTATTCGATAATTTGTTTGACAGAAAATGATAAAGCAAAACTAAATAAAATTTATTCCATTAATAATAAAAAAATATATGTAATACCAATTTGTGTTAACACTAATCATTATTTAATAAAAAATGAATTTGACTCGAATAGAATTAAGATTTTAATTACTGGTTCTTTGTGGTTTGGTCCTAATTTAGAGGGTATAGAATGGGTTATTAATAAAGTTTATTCTTCTGTTAAAAACATTATTGAGCTATATATCGTTGGATCTAATCCTGCGAATTCTTTATATTCAATTGTAAAGGGAAAGGAAAATATAAAAATTTATGCTAATGTTGAATCCATGGATAGCTTTTATGATATGTGTGATATTGTAATGATTCCTATCTTTTCTGGAGCTGGTATGAAAGTGAAAGTTGCTAATGCTTTATCTTATGGTGCTTTAACTTTATTAACTCCAGAAGCAAAAATTGGATATAATATTTTTGATGGTTATGATTGCTTCATTGGAAAAAATGAAACAGAATTTATTTCTTGTATAAAAAATTTGAATACAAAGACTTCTATTGAAATAAATAATATTCGAAAAAATGCTTATAATACCTTTTGTAAAAAATATTCAACAACTGCTAGTATTAGATATTATAATGATTTTTTTAATACTATAAACAATTAAAAAATTTAAGAGGTTTTTTATGACTGATAATATGATATCTATTATTATACCGACACATAATCGTTTGGAATTATTAAAAAAAGTTCTTCCATATTATATTAAACAAAAATTTATTAATGAAATTATCATTGTAGATGATTGTAGTACGGATGGAACAGAATTTTTTATTGTTAATAATTATCCTAAAATAAAATATATTAAACTAAAAAATAGAAGTGGTGCTCCAATTGCTAAGCAAATAGGTCTCAATAATGCTACTTCGGATTATGTTTTATTTGGGGAAGATGATTTATATTTTGATATTGATTATAGTGAGATTTTATTAAAACATTTGCAAAAGCAAAATGCTGATATTATAGCTGGAAGAATAATATATTTAAAAAAGAATGAAACAAAATATGAAGCATTGAAAAGGAATGATGTAAGAACAACCGTTTTATACGATAAAGATTTTAATAATAATTTTAATAGTATTCTTGACGACGATAAAGAAGTTTTATTCTTGCATGGTTGTTTTATGGGTAAACGAGATATATTAACTAAATTTAAATATGATAAAAATTTTAGAGTTAATGGGTGGCGAGAAGAAACTGATTATCTTATTCAAATAAAAGAAAGTGGTTATAAGATTATTTTTTGTCCACATACAATTTGTTTTCATTTATGCAGAGAAAATGATGCTGGAGGTCAACATTCTTATTCTCGTTTTAAATATGAATATTGGGTATATAAAAATAATTATTATTTTTATAAAAAGCATTTTTCTTTTTTCAAAGAAAATAAATTAGTAAAAATGACTCCTTATTTGTATAATAATATTTATTTTATTCGTAGACTAAGCAGTCTTGTTTATAAAAAATTAAAGAAAAATAAGTAAAGTGATTTAATTATGAAGACATTAAAAATAGTTATAATAACCCCTTACCAAAATTATTTTGGCGGTGTAGAGCAGATAAATGAACTTATAAAAGTTTTATTTGAAGGATATGGGCATAAAGTTGATTTTTTTACTTTAGAAAATGTCAAAAATAATACTAATATTAATTGTTTTATGAAGAAACTTATTGGAGATCCTTATTTATTATCAACTGAATTTAATAAGCAAAAAAATAAATTTGATATTGTTATTTGTAATGGGGAATTTTCGTTTGGAATACATCATCCCAACTGCATTAATATTTTTCATGGGTCGTATTATGGATTTAATAAATATTTAAATGATTGTGTAAATTTTAAAACTAAAATTGGTTATATTAAGAATTCAATAATACAAAAAGTAGGTGCAAAAGATAAGTATGTGATTGCAGTATCTGATTTTATTTCAGAAATTTTAGAGAAACAGGGAATAAAAGTAAACAAAATAATTAATAATGGAGTTGATATTGATTTATTTAAACCTATCTCAAATTTTAAACGAAATGGATATATCTTTGTAGGTTCTAATAATTACTATGCAAAAGGTTTTGATATATTAGAAAATTTAGCTGCTCAAGGTGTTTTAATAAGTTGTGTAACTAATAAAAAACCTTCAGATTCATTAATCTGGATAAAGAATATAAAAAATCATGACCTTCCTAAAATATATAATAAATATAAAGCTTTAATTTTCCCAAGTAGATTCGAATCTGTTGGATTAGCACCATTAGAAGCTATGGCGTGTGGTTTACCTATTGTAATGGGCCCTGTAGGGATTGGATTAAAATTACAAAAAGAAATTCCTGAATTTGTAGTAGATCGGTGGGATTCCGATTCAATTAAAGAATACAAAGAAAGATTAGTTCTTTTCGATAATAATTATGATGAATTTTCAAGGAAAGCAAGAGATTTTGTTGTTAAAAATTATGATTTAAGTTTTTTTAAAAAGAATTGGATTAATACGATTGGAGAATTACAAAATGATTGATTGGAAAATAAAAAATAATGTAATTTCAGAATTAATTCTTGATGGAGATAATATTATTTACCCTTGGGGTATAGAAACAGCTGATTCAAGTGCTTTTTTTTCTTTGGAAAGAAATGTTGGTTATAGATATGAAGTAATTAATTCAAGCTATAACAAGAAAAATAATTTATACGAATATAAAGTTGAAACTAAGATGTTTGAAGGAGGATTTGTATTAACAGGAAAAGATTATTTAAAGGATAATCTTATAAATAGAAAAGTATCACTAGAATGTTTAGAGGATTCTTTTTTTATGGATTTTGTAATGAGATATAGATTCAAAAAAGAATTTTTTCAATATGCCGTAATTAATAATAAAATAATAGAACACAAGTGTAGTAATATATATTTTCAATATCCTGTAAAAACTGTTAGTTTAATTGGTGAAAAATATAATATTAGTATAAAAATTATTGATTATTATTGTAGTGAATTTATGAATCCATATATGTATGTAAGAGATCATGAAGATGAATGGGTAGTACATGTTAGAATGATTCCAATAAATTGGGAAAAGATAGTAATAAAACTATGTAATAATTGGTATAAAACTAAACCGCTACCCCAAAGATTTTCAAATATTATTTTAAAATCAAATAGGTTGAAACAGTATTTATTATATCATAATGAAAAAACTCCTTATAATAATTGTATTTTAAAAATAATAAATCCTAATGCATTTCCTATGATTAAATTATGTAAAGGTAGTAAAATAAAGTGGGATGTAAATCTTGATATTGTAACTAAGGATAATAAATGAATAATGTTAGTATAATTATTCCAACTTATAATAGAAGTGATATGTTAGATAGGTTATTGGAAAGTGTTATTAATCAAACCTATAAAAATTTTGAGGTGATTGTTGTTGATGATAATTCCAATAATATAGAAGCTTATAAGAAAGTTGTTGATAAATATAGTAAGGCTATTAATGAATTTACTTATTATAGAAATGCTGAAAATAAAGGGGCTCCTTACTGTAGAAACTTGGGGATTAAAAAATCAAAATATGAATTACTTGCCTTTGTTGATGATGATGATGAATGGCTACCGGATAAATTAAAACTTCAAGTAAAAAAAATTATTAATAATCCTAAAATTGGGCTTGTATATACTTGGACAAATGCTGTTGATGAAAAATATAATGTTTTATATGAATATAAATATTCTATTAAGGGTAATGCTTTATATGAAATATTAAAAAAATGTTTTATTCCATCTCCTTCTGTAATGGTGAAAAAAACAGTATTTGATAAAACTGGATTGTTTGATGAATCTTTTCCAAGTTGTCAAGATTGGGATATGTGGACAAGAATTTTTGCTGAAGGTTATCATTGTGATGTTGTAAAAAAAGTTGTTACTTTATATCATAAACATGAAAATCCTACTATTGGAACGAGTAAAAAAGCTGCTATTGGTTATCGTTTATTTTATAGAAAACATATGTTTAAATATATAAAAGTATTTCTTAAAAAATTTGAGATAAAACAAATTATAATTGCAATTATAAAGGCTAAAGGGTAATATGAAGTACGAATTAAGGAATTACTCAGATAAATTACTAGAGTATATTAAATTAAATTGTAAAAATGGGGAATTCCCAGCTAGAAGTTTTTATGGAGAATTGTTTTTTGCTTTAGCGTTAAGTATTAGAGATAAGAAAAAAAATCATGATTTAATAAATGAAATAACTAAGTTTTATAAAAATAAAGATAAAAGCAATGAAAATTTTCATTGGGAATTTAATAATTATGCTTTGATAAATTTGATAAAAGAAACAGAAAATAACGATTTAAAAGGGATTGTTTTTCCACTTATATTTAAAGGAACTAAATGTACCAATTGGACTATATTAAGAGGTTATTCAAGAATTTTAAGTAATAAAAACAGAATATATGGTATTTTTGAAATTGTATTAAAAATAATTTTTTTTCAAAAAGCTTCTGGATTAATATTAGATGAAAAAAATGTAAGTTCTTTTCAATATCATTGTTTTAGTATGTCTCTTATAGGTGAGGCTTATGAAAAAACAGGATTAAAAATTTTTAAAAAAAGTTTTCTAAAAGCAGTTGATTTTATAATTCAATTTATATTACCCAATGGGCAATTTAATTATGTAGGAAGAGGCCAAGGTCAGATTTTTGGTTTTGGTCCTTTAATTTATTCTCTTGAATTCGCTTATTTGTTAACAAAGGATAAACGATATAAAAATTTTGAACATTTAGCTTTTAATTACCTAAAAGCATTTCAAAATTTAGACGGTAGTACTCCATTAGTTTTGAATAATTTAGAGCATGGTTATCCGTTAAAGAATAGCATTAACGATGAAAACTTTTTAGGTTGGTATGCCTATAATAATTATTTTGATTATTTGCCATTTTTGCTATATTATTTATGTAAAACAGATCGTATTTATAAAGAGGTTAAAGTTGAGTCTAAAGTTGGTGATGTTATATCAAATAGAATAAATAATGTGAATCTGAAAGATTTTATAATATATAAAAATTTGAATTATTTTGCTGTTATTTCTAAACCTGGAGGATATTGGACTAATGATTTACCAATTCCTTATATTTATCATTTGAATGAATTACTTCCTTGTTATGGAGGAGAACAATTTGGTAGTAAACTGTATTCAAATAAATCAATTCCTTTACCTTGGGGCGTAGTCATTGATAGAAAATATACATTAAAGGAAAAAACTTTAATATTAATAAAAAAAATTTTAAAAAAGGAGTTTTCTAATGAATATGTTTTTAGAGATGAATTAGAATATAAAATTATCAAGAATACAATAAAAGGAGAATCAAATAATATTTATCATAATAGAAGCTTTATTTTTAAAGAAACTCGTATAGATATTAAAGATGAAATTTTATTCAAAAATAAAATTAAATTTGAAACTTTTTACCCAGTCAATTTATTTTTTTATAATTTAATTAAAATTAATAAAACTCAATTTCAAAGTGAGAAGGATGGAATTAAATTTTTAATAGAATTTGCTGAAGATTATGACTTATTTATTAACGAGAATAAATTTTTTTGTGCTTTTGGTTCTTTATATTCAATAGAAAGCTGTATTAAAAATATTTTATATAAACCTAATCATAAAATTATTATTTATTATTCTATTGTATTGTTGGAATCCTAAAACAATTATGTTAAAAAAAGATTTTAGTACTAAAATATTGCATTCAATAAAATACAGTATTGTTGAAAAAATATTTGATATTATTATTAGTTTATTATCTAGTATAATTGTGACACGTTATTTGGCAAGAGAAAGTTATGGAATAATATCGTATGCTGCTAGTTATATGATTATTTTTAATATAATAAATATTGCTCCAGAAAATTATCTTTTTAAAGAGTATAATAGATTAAAAAAAGATGTAAATAATTTAAATGAATGCATTAATAGTTTTTTAAAATTTAATATAATAAAAGGTTTTATTCTTTTCTTTTTGAATATTGTTGTAGGTTTAATAGTATGGGTAAAGACTGATAAATCTATATTTCTTATCGTGATGATTAGCAATGGATTAGTATATTTACTTAACCAATTAAGTGCAACTATAAGGGTAGTTTTTGAGGTTGATTTTAATCAGAAGGCTATAACAAAAATATTTCTTATTGCTAAAATGTTTCGTTTTATGATTTCCTTATTGTTAATAATATTTCCTTCAATATATATTGTTTTATTAAGAGATTTATTGTTTTGTTTTATTCAAAGTGTTTTATTTTATTTTTATTTTATTTCAAACTATAAGCAATTTAAAATAAAATATGATTTTAAATATTCTTTCGTTTATATAAAAAAAAGTTTGTTTGAATATTCTATTTGGACTCATTTTACAGGAGTGATAACAAATTTTATATATGGAATTGACCCCTTTATATTAGGTTTTTTTGTATCAATGATTGATATTGGTAATTATTCTATAGCTTTAAATAGTTCAAATTATTTTATTATTTTATTTCAAGTCCTTCAAAAAAATACAAGTATTGCATTGGCCAATATTACTGATGAGTCTGAAGAGAACGAAGTAACAACAAAATTTTTTATTGTATCTATTTTTTTTGCAATTATGCAATTTCTTGGATTTGTTTTTTTTGGAAAATACTATTTGTCTTTATTTGTAACCGATAGTATTGATATTATTTATTTATATTCATTTTATATTGTATTAGGAGTTACGATTGTAAATAGTATTAGGCCATTAAGTATTTATTTAATTTTAAAGTATGACGCAAAAAAGTATTTTTTATATAGTACTTTGCCTTCAGGTATTTTTACAATTATTTTGTATTTTTGTGCTGCTTATAATTTTGGGACTATAGGTATTGCTAAGGCAAATGTTTTAGCTTATATTTTTTGGCTTGTTACTCAAATAATTCTTTTAAAAAAATCTTCTTTTAAATTAACAAGAATTCAGAAAAGGAATATTATTTAAATATGAAATTAGTAAAAAAAGTTTTCAAAAAGTTGTATAGCAATTTATTTGGATTAAAATTAAAAGTTAAGGGAGCTCATGTTGTAATATCTAATAAAAGTATTTTGCTAGGAACAAATAAAATTGAATTATATGATGGTGTAGTAATTCATGATTTTGCAAAATTAAATGCTGAGAATAGTAAAGATAAAGGAATTATTATTGGTTCAAATACAATTATTCATGAATTTACATATATCAAAGCTTCTGATGGGTTAATAAAAATTGGAAATAATTCAACTTTAAATTCTTTTTGTTTGTTATATGGTGGAGAAAAGAATATAATTATAGGTAATGGTGTTAGAATAGCTACAGGTTGTTCAATGGTAGGTAATTCTCATGTGTTTTCAGATATTACAAAATATATTTTTACACAAGGAGTTACTTCAAAAGGAATTATTATAGAAGATGATGTTTGGTTAGGCAGTGGAGTTAGAGTATTGGATGGTGTCACTATTGGGAAAGGCTCTGTTATAGGAGCAAATTCAGTAGTAAATAAAAATATTCCTCCATATTCTGTAGCTGTTGGAGTTCCTGCTAGTGTAATTAAAAAACGAGGTTCAAAACAATAGTGGAAGTAATTTTGATTTATTTATTTAAAAAGAAGGAGATAAATTAAATAATGAAAATAATAATTTTAGCTGGAGGAAGTGGAACTAGATTGTGGCCATTAAGCAGGAATCAAATTCCAAAACAATTTTTAAAATTGTATAGCTATAATTTGACTTTATTTCAGAAGACATTTTATCGAAGTTTAAAACTAGTTGAAATAGATAATATTTATATTATTACAAGTAAAAAATATAAAAATTTAATTTTAAAGGATATAGAAGAATTAAAAGTCAACTTTAATATTGATAATATTTTGATTGAACCAGAGGCTAAAAATACTTTACCTGCGATTTATGCAGGTGTTTTTGAAATATCAAAAAAAAATAAAGATTCTGTAGTTGTTTTTCCTTCAGATCATATTATAGAAAATGAAAAAGAATTTATAGAAATAATAAAAAAATCTGAGAATTTAGTACAAAATTCAATTGTTACTTTTGGAATTAAATCAAATTCTCCAAATACAGGATATGGTTATATTTCACCTGGTAAAAAAGTTGGAACAGGTTATTATGTGGATAAATTTATTGAAAAACCTAGTTATGAAAAAGCAATTAAATATGTAAATTTAGGATATTTATGGAATGCTGGTATTTTTATGTTTGATTCTGATTTTTTTATTAATGAAGTAAAACTTTTTTCTCCTAATATTTATAGTGCTTTTAAATCAAGTCGTTCAATTGATGATGCATTTAGTTTAATAGAAGAAAAAATATCGATTGATTATGGTCTTATTGAAAAAAGTAAAAACATTGTCGTTGTTCCTGTTGATATTGGATGGAATGATTTAGGATGTTTTGATTCTTTTTACGAAGTATTTAATAAAGATAAAAATTCCAATATTATTCATGGTGAATCTATAGTAATCGATTCTTCTAATAATATTATACATACTGATAGTGGAAAATTAGTTTCCTTAATTGGTCTTAATGATCTAATAATTATTGATACAAAAGATGCTTTATTAATTTGCAAAAGAAATAATTCACAGCAAGTAAAAAAAATTGTAAAGGTATTAGAATCCCGAGATGATTATAGAATTAGATAATCTAATGATTATAATAGTAAGGTAGAATTATAAATGAAAATAGCTATAGTAGGTATTGGTTATGTTGGTTTATCGAATGCTGTTTTATTAGCACAAAATAATGAAGTAGTAGCATTAGATATTATTGAAGAAAAAGTTAAAATGATTAACAATAATAAATCTCCAATTATAGATGAAGAAATAGAAGCTTATTTATTAAAAAAAGATTTAAATTTATTTGCAACTACTGATAAAAATGTTGCATTTTATAATGCTGATTTTACTATTATTTCCACTCCTACTAATTATGACCCTAATTTGAATTATTTTGATACTAGTTCAGTAGAGAATTCAATAGAAAATGTTTTAAAAATTAATGAAAATTCAGTTATGATTATTAAATCAACAGTACCTGTTGGGTTTACTAAAAATATGAGAGAAAAATATAGTACTGAAAATATTATTTTTTCTCCAGAATTTTTAAGGGAAGGTAGAGCTTTATATGATAATCTCTATCCTTCAAGAATAGTTGTTGGAGAGAAATCAGAAAGAGCTAGAGTTTTTGCTTCTTTATTACAAGAAGGTGCTATAAAAAAAGATATTCCTACCTTATTTACAGATTCAACAGAAGCTGAAGCTATAAAATTATTTGCAAATACTTATTTGGCTTTAAGAGTTGCTTATTTTAATGAATTAGATTCATATGCTGAAATTAGAGGATTAGATTCTAAACAAATAATTGAAGGTGTTTCTTTAGATCCTAGAATTGGTACACATTATAATAATCCTTCATTTGGTTATGGAGGATATTGTTTACCGAAAGATACAAAACAATTATTAGCAAATTATAGTGATGTTCCTCAAAATATTATGAGTGCAATTGTTGATGCTAACAGAACAAGAAAAGATCATATTTCAGATATGATTTTAAAGAGAAATCCAAAAGTTGTTGGTATATATAGATTAACAATGAAAACTAATTCTGATAATTTCAGACATTCTGCAATTCAAGGTGTAATGAAAAGGATTAAAGCAAAAGGAATAGAAGTTGTAGTATATGAACCCGCATTAAAAGAAGTTGATTTTTTTAATTCAAAAGTAATCAAAAATCTTGATGAATTTAAAAATATTAGTGATATTATTGTTGTAAATAGAATTACTGATGAAATAAAAGATGTTAAAGAAAAAATTTATACAAGAGATTTATTTAGTAGAGATTAATTTTTTTAATTAAATTTTGAGGCTAACTGGGGGAAAATACACAGTTTATACTCAGGGAGCAAGAACCTAGTATTAGTCAAGTCTTACAAGTCTAGTGTTGAGGTGAGTTTGGAGTGATATATTATGGGATGTAGTGCTAATGGGAAATAATGATAGTGATTATAGTGAAAGAATAGTTGCTTTTATTGATATTCTTGGATTTAAAAATCATGTTTATGATTCGATAAATACTGACTATTCAACAAATATAGAGAATTTTAATAAAATTCAATCTGCACTTGATTTGATAATTGATATTGCAGATAACGAGAGTCCAATGAATAAGAATAGGGAGGTAATTCAGTTCTCAGATTCAATAATTATTTCTTTTCTCATTAATGAGAAAAGTGAAGTATTCTATACCTTAATTGGATTGTTATACCTAATTATTGAATTACTTCAATATGGATACTTAATTCGTGGAGGTATTTCTTTAGGTAAGTGTTTCCATAGCGACACTAGAGTTTTTGGACCCGCTGTAATTCAAGCGGTTGAACTTGAAAAGAAAGCAACGTATCCTCGAATTATCATTGATAAAAAAGTCCTTCAAAAAGGTTGTGAGAATCATGTAACTCATCATAGTTCAGAAGATGAATCTAAATATTTGAAACATTTTGTTAAAGAAGATGATGATGGGGAATTTTATTTAAACTATTTTTCCTCTGCTCTTAGTGAGTTTGATGATGAGTTTCAGCAGTTATCATATATTGAGAGTCTTGAAAGTCTTATTCAGAGTAACTTGATTAAATATAAAGATAATACACGAGTATTAGATAAATATGAATGGATGAAACAGAAATACAATAATATGATCAATCATATGAAAAGTAAGGAGAATATTAATCGTATTAGAGAGTTTAAGTCCGAAATTGCAGATTGGTTAGAGTCAAGGTCATTAATAACTTGATTTTTGATATTAATCGTTACAAACTATTACAATGGAAATAGACCGAACTCTATGTGTTAATTGTTTTTAATTTCGATAATTTGTGATTGGTATGTTTATACTGTTGTTTTTTTTTATTTGTTTATGTATTTTAGGGAGGTGTAGAGTTTTTTTGAAGTTTCTGGATTTATATTGTATTCTTCTTGTCTTTATTTGTTATGTATTGGATTTTAGTTTTGTTTTACTATTCTAGAAAAAAACAAAGTAATAATAAAATATATTTTATTTAGAATGTTTTTAATCGGAAATAAAATTTCAAAACCTCAAGAAATAGTAACTAATTTACCTGAAAATAATCTCGTTATTGCTATACCTATATGAATAGTAGATGAAAAACTTAGATTATCTTTATTTATTGGATTCGGTAGTTAAATTGAAAAATATAGAAAATTATTTAATATTTCTAAAAAATATTTTGATTTATTTGATTTTTATAAAGATGATGATATTCTATAAGCGTTAAGACACTTAAACAAAGTGAATCAGTAATTAATAAATTAAAAGAAGATGAAGATAAAGAAGTAATAGTTGATTTGTCTAATAAAGAATGCACTAAATGATTTAGTAATTTACTACTGTTAAATATTAATAGTCAAACTCAATATATTAAATTATTAGAAAAATCATTAGAATTTATTAGAAATTATTAGAGAACAAATGCTAAAGTTTTATTGCCTAAATTGTGAAATAGAATCAAATAAAATAAATGGGGAAAATACAAAAACAATAATTTGTTTTCTAACTTCTAAAGATAGATTTATTTCTGGAGGTCTTACTAGTAATAATTTAATAACAACTTCAATTATTGATAAATATTTTCTACGGATTATCTCCTTACAACTTGTCATCTGGTTTTAGACTTTTTGGTATAGATGTTAGTGAGCAGAATCTATCTAATTAGTTTATTAAAGCTACTAATGAACTTTCTCCAAAATAGCAGATGAGATATTAAAAAATATTTTAAGTATTACAGCTATCAAAGATAATGAAACCTCATACATGGTATTTGATGAAGCGGAAAGAAAAGATATAAATTTGTTAAAACAAAACCAGAAAAAATAGGTAAAAATATATTGTCTAGAGATTTTACAGTTTCAAAACCTAATGAAAAATGGCTTGCAGTTGTAACTTAAGATACCAACTCAAACTAAAAAACTTTATCTTATTTCTATATTAGATCTTTATGATAATAGTATTATTACATATCACTATTCCTTTACAAATAATAATTATTTAGTCTTTAAAATGTTTTATAAAGCTATAAGAAAATACACAAATGCTACTTCAATTTTTTATAGTGATAAAGGCTTTCAATACACTACAAAAGTATTCAAAAATAAATTAGATGAATCTAATATGATTCAAAGTATGTTTCGTATTGGTAAATGTATTGATAATGGTCCAATTGAAAGCTTCTTTGGAATTCTTAAGTCAGAAATGTTTTATTTGAAAAAAATGCAAAGATTTTGAAACATTAAAAAAAGATATAGATAAATACATTCATTTTTATATTAATAATAATAGACTTCAGAAAAAATTAAAAACTCGGCTCCGTTAGAATATCGAAACTGAGTATTAATCTTATAGTTTTTAAAAAATACAGTTTCTACTTGACATGTACCTATTTATTGTGTGGGCTATTATATAAAATTAATTATAAATTAAAGCACTTTTAATTGAAGTAATTATCAATTAATAAGTGCTTTATTGTTTTAATTTAAAATCTTATTTTATTATGAATTCTGTACTTCCATTATCTTCATACCATTGTGGGAAATTTGTTCCCCAAATATTATTGAAAATATTGAAGTGGAATTTACCATTTTTTTTAGGTGACTTATTATTAAAATCTAGTAACTTTTTTTTACTTAAAGAAACTAGAGGTGTAGTTAAGTTTTTTATTGTTAAATTTTTACTTTTGATTTCTTCTATCCCATGTATAGTTTTGGCTCCATTATAAACAACTTCACATGGATCAATATATGAGTCGAATTTTTTAATTTTATATTCTTTCTCTTCTGTAAAGAAAGAAAACCACATTGCTTCTGGTAATCTAGAAGCTTCTTTGTTTTCCCAAGAACATTTTATATAAATTGAATTGCTTTCAATTAATTTATATAAAAATATTTTGATCGTAGTAGGACAACTTTTTGGAGTTTCTTTCTCCATTTCAAATATAAAGATATTCTTATCTTTTTCTTTTTTCATTGAAGTCATTTTTGGATAATAGTTCTTATGAATTGGTATAGGTTTTGCAAATTCCATTCCTGGTTTTCCAAAATCAGAACAGCACCAAATCCAAGATTCTTTAAAATTTCTATTATATGTATTATTGAATAAATTATAGTCTTCAGTACTAAAAGTTTGATACGAGAATTGACATTTTAGATAGCCTAAATCAATTCTTCCTTTTTTATCAACACTAATTTTATCAATACTTACATGTTCTTGATAATCTTCATTTTCCCATCCATCTCTTAATTCTACTGGTAAACTATTAATTGCTTTTGTTAGATATTCTCTCTGTTCTTTATGAGATGATTCAAAGAAAGAGTAGGTAAGATTATCTCTATTTTTTGAATTATTTTTAAAAACTTTAGCAAATTCAATTTTTGTAAAATTTTCTACAGGTTGATATTTTGGAGGAATATTATCTAGAGAAATATCATTTTTTTCTCTAGCTTTTTTAAATTCTTCAATACTCCAATTAGAATAATCCGGAAGATATTTTTTAGTGTCTAATCCCCATGTATGTTCCGGTATCATTAATAGTGAAGAATAGAAATTATTATAAGTCTCACTATATTCTATAAGTTTCTTTTCTTTGATTAATTTTTCACCATAAGCTAATAGTTTTTTATATGTATAAACTTTTTTAGGATCTGTTGCGATTCCATGTATCCAAGTATCACCAATTTCATCTTTTATAATAGGAAATTGGTTAGCATAAGGTAAAATCGCCCTAGCATAATTATCTAAATTTGAAGGGATAATTTTATAGTCTGGATATTTTTCTTTTATTCTATTATATGTTTCAATAACTTGTTTTGCTGATGGAGGTTCACAATTGTCAGCATTATTTTCAATTATTAATAAATCATCCACTCCAGGAATTTGATATTCAGCTCCGTAATTAGCACTATATTGAACAATAATTGAAGAACCATCTTCTGCTACCCAATTGAAAATGGGTGGAACATCTGGGACTGCGCTTCCTGTATTAACTCCAATATGTAAGAATTTAATTCCACTAGCTGCTAAAAGAGGTACTATAGCTATTGTATGACCTGGAACATCAGTCATTTTTGCAGAAATTGTTTCTTTATTAAATTTCTTATCCATGTTCTTATATAATGATAATCCATAATTAAATAATCTTGTATTCATTAACTCTGTATGAGTTGTAAAAGGTAATCCGTGATAACCAATATATCCTTGTTTAATTAAAGAGCCTAATTCTTCTTGTTTTTCTTTTGATGAAACTTTTAAATAGTGATCAATTAACCAAGATCCAGTAATCCAAGATAATTTTTCTTCTCTATTTTCTAATTCTTTAATAGTTTCTATTGCTTTGGGAATATAATGATTTGTGTATTCTGAAATTATATTTTCAGAAAGATCTGTAAATCCTATATCTAAGTGAGTTTTGAATACTAAGTGGATTGTTTTACTCATACTTTATATTTCTCCTTATTGTTAAAAAAACTCTTGTTTTTTTTCTTTTTCTTTTAGATAATTAATTTTATGATAAATAATTTATACAATGCTTCTCGGTGCTTATCTGATATTCGAATTAATACAAATTACAATGGACTTGATATTGATGTTCAATGGTTTCGTGTTATGACGAAAATTGAAGATTGGTATATATCAAGGCATGCACATTCTAGTTTCGAATTTCATATAATTGCTAAAGGGGAGTGTTTGGTTGAAACTGATTTTTCATCTTTTATAGTAAAAGAGGGACAATTCTTTATAACTCCTCCTGGGTTCTTTCATGCTCAAAAATCTGTTAATAATGATGAGTTAATTGAGTATAGTTTAGATTGTAAATTTAAATTCTCTAACGAAGATGATAATCAATTAGTTGAAATGCTTGAGTTGTTCCATAAAGAAGTTGCAACCCCTTTTAAAGATGATACTGGTGTAATTCATCTTTTTGAAAAAGCTTTAGAAGAAGCATATGAGCAACAATTTGGTTATAGATTAGTAGTTCAATCTTTAGTCCCTAGAATTATTATTGCTATGGCAAGAGCAGCTGGGTATAAAAATTCCTTAAATCCAAAATCAGTTATTCATCCTAAAAATAGAATGAGTGTAATTAATGATTTTGTTTCAGATAATATACTAAGTAATATTGCTCCCAAAGATATAGCAAAATTCATGAATTTAAGTGAAAAACAAATCTCTAGAATCATTTTTGCTTCTGAAGGATTTTCAACTAAACGTTTTATTATTCAAGAAAAAATTAAATATTCTATGAATTTAATTCTTGAAGATAAATTATCTTTGTCAGATATTTCAGATTTACTAAAGTTTACAAATGCCTCCCATTTTTCCAAAGTTTTCAAACAATATACAGGTATATCACCTAGTGAGTATCGTTTAAAACATTTAAATAATGTCTAAAATTTAATATATTTTTTCTCTAAATGCAAGTGTCTATTTTCTATAATCTTGTAAAATATCTTTTATAAAATCCTTAAAAATAATATAATTCTTTACTATATAAGCTTTTATATGTTTATAAATGTTTTTATTTTGTTAAGAAATAATTAATATTTGTAAAAAATAAAAAAAATGCTTGTCTATTTTTTACAAGCGTGCCTATAATAACATATATCCAAGAGATAGTGTTTTATTATATGGAGTGCTTATGCAGAATAAAAAGCTAGCAAAGCAAATCAAAAAATATAAATCCGCATATTTTTTATTTAGCTTTGTTGCAATATATTTTATTATTTTTTCTTATTTACCCTTGATAAAGGGTTTGATTTTAAGTTTTCAAGCTAACAATTTAATTGGGGACAGGCCTTTTGTATTTTTAGATAATTATAAATTTGTATTAAAAGATCCTAATTTTATTAATGCTTTACGAAATTCTTTAATTATTGGAATATTAGATTGTATTTTATACTTTGTTATTTCTTTATTTATAGCCTTGGTATTAAATGAAATTTCTTACAAAAAGATTAAAAATACTATTCAGACTATTATATACATCCCATATTTATTTTCTTGGGCAGTTATTGGTGGTATATGGTCTTTAATATTTGATTTAGATGGCGTGATAAATCATGTTATTACATTTTTTAATCATTCCCCAATATTCTTTTTGGCTGAACCAAGTTTTGCAAGGCCATTAATTATAGGAATGGGTATTTGGAGATCTGTAGGTTATTTTTGCTTATTGTTTACAATCTCTATTATGGATATTGATAAACAGCTTTTTGATGCTGCAAAAATTGATAGTGCTAATAGATTCCAACAGATAAAATATATCATTATACCTTGTCTAATTCCTACAATGAAAACAATCCTTATTTTATTAACATTAGGTATATTAACTCACTTTGATGAGATTTTTGTAATGATTAATTCTGCTAATTTTACGAGTATTTCCACACTTCTATATTATGTATATGAAACTGGAATTATAAATTTTAAAGCTGGTATAGCTTCTTCTGGTTCTACATTAGTAATGCTTTGTACTGTTTTAATAACAATTGTTATAAGGAAGGTAAGTAAGTTCGATGAAGACTAGAATAAACAAAAAATTTAAGAATCATAAATTGGTTCATGATGATAGATTTCCCTTTATTGTAAGATTATTATTAGCCATTTTTTTAATATTATTGATTGCAATTATGGCTATTCCAATGATAAATGTTATTGCTGTTTCCTTATCGACAAGAGCAAATGCAGATAGCCCAGGTTTAGTACTATTCCCAAATCCTGCAACTTTTGATGGATATACTTTTATATGGAACAACTTTAATTTAAAACATCCTTTTAATAATACTCTTTATATATCAGTGGTAGGAACTTTGTTACATGTATTTATGGCATCTTTAGCTGGATATATTATTTCAAAAAGAGATATTCCTTTTAGAAATCATTTAACAACCTTCATTATGTTAACAATGGCGATTCCAACTGAACTTTCTATGATTGGTTTGTATTCAGTAAATAAGCAACTAGGTCTTATTAATACTTATGCTGCATTAATTGTTAATGGAATGATTACAGGCTTTAGTGTATTTATTATGAGAAATTATTTTTTAAGCATTCCTGCTTCATTAGAAGAATCAGCTAAATTGGATGGAGCCTCAGAATTTAGAGTCTTTATGTCAATTTATATGAGATTGTCAACTTCTGCTGTTTTGACAATAGGAACTTTAGAATTTATTAGAAGATGGAATAATATTTCTATCGTAGTAACTTTGATATCAGATATGGATAAATGGACATTACCGGTAGTCCTAAAAATGCTGTTATTTGATTCAAATTCGACTTCGGGGAATATATTTATATTCGCGAATGCAAAAATGGCTGCTGTAGTTATTACTGCATTGCCATTAATATTGCTGTATTTTGTTTCGCAAAATGCTTTTGTGAGTGGGGCAAAGACGGGAGCAATAAAAGGTTAATAATTTTATTTATTTAATTTATTTAGAAGGAGATAAAACAAAATGAAAAAACTAATTTATTTAACATTAATTATAAGCATTATTTTTTCTACACAGATTTTTGCTCAAGGGCAAAAAGAATCTGATCAAAATGTAAAAATTAGAGTATTAACAAATGTAACAGGTGGTAAGGATAGTCAAGAAAATGAGCTGTTCACTCAAGAATTAGAAAAAGCTACAGGCTTGAGTATTGATTTCGAAAAGGTTCCTGCAAACTATGATCAAGTTCTTATGCAAAAACTTGGAGCAGGAGAAAAATATGATTTAATTTATTTAAATCAAAGTCAAATGTATTCTTTAGCTTCTCAAAAGGCAATTATGGATATTACATCTTTTATTAATAATTCAGATGTTTATTCACAATATGTTGATAAAAACGAGCTTGAAAAAATTGCTTTTGATGGCAAATATTATGCTGGATTTAATAAATTAGAAATAAATCCACTTCCTAATGTTAATAAAGCTATTACTGATGAAGTTGGTATTGATATTTCTAGTTTAAAAACTTTAGCTGATTATAAAGCAATGTTGGTAAAGGTTAAAGATTATATGGAAAATACAAAAAATGTTAAACCATATTATCCTATGTTTGCTTATATGACAGATATTTGGGATTTACAACCTTGGTTCTCATCAGTTGGAGCTAGAAGAGGTGTAACATTTGACTCTAATGGTAAAAAATATGCTCCATATTTAAATGATTCATCTAAGAAAGTTTGGATTTGGTTAAAAGATTTATATCAAGAAGGTTTATTAGATCCTGCATCATTTACTGGAAAAACTAGTGATATGAGAAATAAGATGTGGCAATCACAAGATATAGTATTAGATTCTGATTGGCTTGCTTGGACTGGTTTATATAATAACAATGCTAAACAAGCTGGAACATATCCTGATAAGGTCAATGTTGTAGCATTACCAGGTACTATTAGTCCTGATGGTACTTATTTACTAGAACAAGGAAACGCATCTCTTTGGGCAATTCCTTCAAACAGTGAAAATCCTGAAGCTGCATTTAAATTAATTGAATTCTTTGCAACTCCTGAAGGTGGTTTATTATTATCTGCAGGTATCGAAGGTCATGATTATAATATTGAAAACGGTAAAATTGTTTATACAGATATTGGACTTTCTCATGCAAAAGACCATGGTGCACCATTCCCAATTTGTAAAAGCTTTGATTTTGCTCAATTAGGTGAAATGAATCCTGGCGTTGAAGATGCTTTAGCATTAATTAACAGAGCAGATGTAAAAGTTGCTCCTATGTTAAATGCAAATGGTACTCTTGATACAAGTACTTATTATAAAGTTGTTTCTAAGTGGATGACAGACTTTATGTTTGGTAAAATTGATATAGATACTGCTGTAAATAGTGCAAAAAAAGAATTAATTGATAATGGAATTATTGATTACTAAAAGGGAATAATTTTTAAAAAGATATTGTAGAGAGGTATTCTCTTTACAATATCTTTCTATAATTAGAATGATATGAAAAAAATAATTATAAATAAAAAGTACACAAAGGATAGTCAAAAAGAATATTTAAAAGTTCCTTTTATGATTGAAGAAGAATTTGATCATTTAATATTTGAATATAGTTATAAAAGATTTGATTCAGCTAATAATGAAATTAATATTGTGGATATTGGTCTTTTCGATAATGAAAATAATTTTAGAGGATGGTCTGGTTCTAATAAAACTAAAATATATATAAGTGAAACTTTTTCAACTCCAGGATATCAAAAAGTTGTTTTAACTCCTGGTCAATGGTATATAGCTCTTGGTCTATATAAAATCAAAGATGTCGTGGATGTTGAAATTAAAATAGAACTGTATCCAAAGAAATATGCTTGGTTATCTAGTGATTTACATATGCATACTGTAAATAGTGATGGTGAATATAAAACAAAAGAAATAATTGGATTTTGTAAAAAATTAGGTTTAGATTGTATTGCTTTAACTGATCATAATAATACTGAACAAGATAAAGAAAGTCTTAGTGATAATGAATTATCAATCATACATGGCATGGAATATACTAATTATAAAGGTCATGCTAATTTCTTTTTTACTGGAGATAAAACAGATTTTATTCTTAATCCTTTAACAAATTCTTTTGAAGAAATGAAAGAGCTTTTTGTTGAAATGAAAGCACAAGGCTGTATTATTTCTTTAAACCATATTTTTGATACTTTTTGTCCTTGGGATTTTGGTTTTGAAGATTTTCCGTATGATGTGATTGAAATTTGGAATGGTTTTATGACAAAAGATAATATGAAAGCCCTCAAATGGTGGCAGTCTTATATTTCAAAGGGTAATAAACTTCCTATAATTGGAGGCTCTGATACTCATAAAATGCTTCCATTTAGAACTTATGCTAGTCCTACAACATTTATTTATTCAAACTCTAAATCTCCTGATAATTTATTAAAAGCAATAAAAAATGGTAATTGCACACTATCTTATTATTTGGATGGTCCTCAAATTGATTTTATGATTGATAATGCTTTTGTCGGTCAAACTATAAAATATAAAGAAAATTTAAATGGTACACTTTTAGTTAAAAACATCAAGAAAAACCAAGAAGTAATACTAATCTCTAATCAAGGTGAGGAGAGAAGATGGATAGCGAAAGACAATGAAAAATTTAATGAGGTTTTTCCTATTGAAAAAAGATTATTTTATCGCATTGAAATTTATCAAATGATTGAAGGTGTTTCAATTTTAGCAGCTATTTCTAATCCAATTTATTTATATTAGTTATTTATAATCGAATTTATTTAATAATATTTGAGTTTTAAATAAAAATGTTTTAATATCAGCATAAAAGTTTTATGATTTATGCTTGAATCTTTTATAGAGTGATTTTATTCTACTTATTGAGGAGAATGAAATATGAAGAAAAATATTTTAGTTTTAACAGGTATTATTGCATTGTTAATGAGTAGTTGTGTTAGTACAAATATCACACCTAGAGATTCTGTAACTGAACAAGCAATCTTAATTGATGCTGGAAATTTACAAATTCCTGCAATCTTAACACTTCCTGCAGGTAGCGAACCTTGTCCTGTAGTAATCATGGAACATGGAACTGGTAGCCAAAAGGATGAAGCAGGTGATGGTTATAAAATGCTAGCTCCAGCTTTAGCAGAAGCAGGTATTGCATCATTAAGATTTGACTTCCCTGGTAGTGGCGATAGTACAGCTAGTTATTTATTATATACTAATAAAGAAGCTGTAAGAGAAACTCAAATTGTTGCTGATTATCTAAGTGAAATGGATGAGATTGATGGTGCAAGAATTGGTTTATTAGGTTGGTCACAAGGTGGTACAGATGTATTATTAGCTGCAAGTGATAATGATACATATAAAAGTGTAGCTACTTGGGCTGGTGCTTTAATTATTGGTGATATGGCAACTCCAGAAATGAGAGATGAAGCTAATAAAACAGGCCAAACATTAATGACTTTTGAATGGAGAGATGCTTTACCTTTATCAAAAGAATGGATTGATCAAGCAGATAATATGGATGTATTAGCTTATGCTGCTAAGATTAAAGCTCCAATTGGTTCATTCCATGGAACAATTGATAATACAGTACCTTTCTCAGATAGTGAAAAAGTACAAGCTTTAAGTACTAATAAATTAAGTAAGTTAATCCCTATTGAAGGTGCAGATCATACTTATCTTATCTTTACTGGTGATTTAACAAAGTACAATGAACTAAAAGAAAAGACTGTTCAATGGTTTGTTGATACTCTATAAAATAATTATAGATTTAAATTTTAAGGGCTGCTTTTGCAGTCCTTTGTTATCTAGAGAAGAAGTGTTTTTGGTAATTTTATATTAATTCTTTATAATATTAATTTATCCAAATTTTATAGTCTAAATTACCTAAAATGCGCCTTAAGTTAATTAGTGCTATTAATTTTCCTACTGGTGTTAATTCAAGAACTCCAAGATTTAAATTCTTAAATTTTTCTGCTATATTAAACAAAGAAGGAGATTTTTCTTTTACAATTGATTCGATATCAGAAGTTTCTTTATTTTTAAAAGAAGTATTATATAGAGTTTTAATAGAGTTATATGGATTAACAGATCTAAATTGATTATAAACAACAACTCCTAAGGATGTTAAATAAGTGAAACTATTTTCAGCCTTTTCATCAATATTATTAGTAATTTTATAAACTAAATTATTAACAGCTTCTGTTTGTGCAAAATCATTTATATTTTCGATATACATGTATGAAATATATTGAATTAAAGTTAATAATTGAATTTGAATAGGGGTTAATCTTGGTATTATTTCTATTGCTTGTTCCGAAACTATTGTAAGCATTTCATTATTGTTTTTTCTAAGCCCTGATATTAATGCTTCTGATAACATATTTAAATTAATTTGATTTCCTTTCCTTCCAACAATTGTTATTGAATTGTTCAACAGATATTGTGTATTCGGGGTTATAAATTTATTTATATCAATATTATTTATCTGTCGTTTTAAATCAGATTCTAAAGTTTTGTAATATTCATCAATATTTTTCTTAGCTATATTTCCTGCTTCTTTAACTAATTGCGGGAAATTTTGTTCATAAAGATCCTCTACTATGGTTTTTATATCTTTATATGAAAGGCCAATATTAACATCACCTTGTATTTGAATAGCGTTAGAATTATTATTTGTCTTTTGTTGCATCTGTTTCTCCTCTTTTAATATTTAAATTTCCTCCAATTTGAATTCCATTAGAATTATTTTTAATTTTTTGTATATTTTTATTATTTGTGATTTTAGTAAATATTTTTATCAAAAGTCCTAATACTGATATCCCCAAACCACTAAAAATCCATTCTTTATTATTCGTGATCCAATCAATAATAGTTTTCATCATAAATTGCTCCAATTTTAAATTAATATTTTGAATTTAGGAAATTATAACATAAAAAATATTAATTTAGGAGATTTGTGGGCTTTTTATCAATACTAAAATAAAAAAAAGTAAGAAGCGGTATATGCCCTTCTTACTTATTCTTTTTTATATTTAGTTTTATTTTTAGTTTATCATTATTGATAATATAGTTTTATCAGTATTTTCCATACCCTTACTTGCAATAACTCCAACACCTGCGATTGTATCTTGAATATTATTTTTTACAATACCTTCACCAGGTTTAAATACAGTATTATGCATAGCTAAATTATAGCCCATAATTGCAGCATCAACAGCACTTGCTATTTTTATTGCACAGGATGGTTTTGCTCCATCACAAATAATGCCTGATACATTAGCTAGTACATTTGTTATAGTATTCTCAATTTGAGTTATATTACCACCAGCCATCCAGGTTATAGCAGCTCCTGCACCACAAGCAGCGTTTATTGCTCCACAGTAAGCAGATAAAGGACCAATTAGAGACTTTTGTTGTATTGCAACTAAATTGCTTAAAACTAAAGCTTTAATGGTTGTCTCTTCATTTTTCTTCCATTCTTTAGCAAATTCTATAACAGGTAAAGATACTGTCATTCCCTGATTCCCACTACCACTGTTAATCATAACAGGTAGGGTACATCCACTCATTCTAGCATCACTACCAGCTGCAGCTACTGCTTTAGCTCTAGTATTAATATCATTACCATAATAGAGTAATAAGTTTTTACCAATACAAGCACCCCAGTTGTTTTTTAATCCTTCTTGGCTAATGTTTGTATTACATTTTATTTCTTGTTCAATAATTGGTGCAATATCAGATAAATCTGCACTTTCTATAAAATCAACAATATCTTTAATATTTAATATAGATCTATCAGTTAAACTAGTAGAAGTATTATTATTATTGTTACTACAGATATCTAATAGGATTTTATCATTACTTGTAATCTTAACTATATTAGTATGTCTATCAACAATTTCAACACAAGCTTTATCTTCTTTTTTATAACATTCAATTATTATATGAAGAGGGTGAGTTGTTTCTAATAGTTTAACTTCAATAACATCTTTTTCTAAATAGGCAATAGCATTTTCAATATCAGCTTGAGTTACATTAGTTAGTACTTCAAGTTCTTTTTCTGCTATTCCTCCCATAATTCCAATGGCTATCGCAGCTTTAATACCTTTTAAGCCATTACAGTTTGGAACTACAACACCACTTACATTTTTAATAATATTTCCGCTGCAATAAGCAACAATTCTATCTGGTATACAAGATAGAACATCTCTACAAAAAGCTGAACAATAGGCTAGTGCTATAGGTTCTGTACAACCTAAGGCAGGAACTAGTTCCTCTTTCAGTATTGATTTATAGTTATTAATTATTGTGTCTGAGACCACATTAACTCCTTAAAAATTTTTACGAGTAAAAATATCGTTAAAAGCCATAATATCATCTTTAAGGTTTGCTCTAGCTAGTTCTAATTCTCCATTTTCTATTAACTTAATTAAATCTAAATGGGATGAGCCATCAGTGATTATGTGAGCATCCCAATTTTGATGGAAATATTGATAAGCATAGCGAGAACATTTATTTAAAGTGGCTTGTAACGAGTCAGTAATAGCCTTGTTTTTGGCAAAGCTACTTAATAGCACATGGAAGTTCATATTATGAAACCAGTGTTTTGATACTTCCTCATCTTTAGCTAATTGATGAGCAATTTCTACATGCTCTTTTAGTTTTTCAATATTCTCTTGGGAAATCTTATTCTTATATAAATCAAAAGCTCCAATTTCTAGAATAGCTCTAAGTTCTAAGGTTTCTTGTAATTCATTCATACTGATTTGTGTTAGTTGATAACCACAGCGAGGTATGCTAGTTAGCATATTCTCTGAGCATAATTGGGTTAGGGCTTCTCTTACAGGAGCTTTACTAACACCATATTTTGCCATTAGTGATTTTTCAGTTATGATTTCAGTTAATGAATATTCGCCTTTTAATATATTAGAATATTCTTGATCATGAATTTTTGTTTTAAGATTTTCCACTTTTATCTCCTTATCCTTTAACAGCACCAGACATTAAATCTCTAGATTGAAGACCTTGAAGTAATAAATAAGCGATAATAATTGGAATTATTACAATCGTAGTCCCTGCTAGTATAACTTGCCAAGGGGTTGATAATCCATCACTTACAGGTAATAAAGATATAGAAACCATTAAAGTAAATTTTTTAGTTTTTCTTAGGAATAACAATGGCCAAAAGAAATCATTCCATCTAGCAACTATGGTAAGCGATGCCCAAGATGCTAAAGCTGGTTTAATAACTGGCATTATTATTTTATTAAAAATCTTGAAATCTTTGCAACCATCTATCTTAGCTGCTTCTAATAATTCTGTAGGGACATCTATTATATATTGTCTCATATAGAATATACCAACAGCAGTTGCAATTTTTGGTATTACTAAAGACCAAAGACTATTAATTAACATGAACTTTCTCATGATTATAAACTGAGGAATAGCTCCAACTTCTGGTGGTATTAACATTGTTGCAATTACAAAATAAAATAGGAAATCTCTTCCTGGAAATTTATATTTTGCAAAAGCAAAACCTGCTAATGCACAAAAGTATACTGTAGTTAGAGTTCCTAAAACTGTTGTAAATAAACTGTTTAAGAAATGTTGAGCTATAGGTATCTGTTTAAATAATCTTGTATAGTTTGAAAGAGTAGGACTTTCAATTATAAGGGATTTAAATCCACTTATATTTTCATTTAATCCTTTCAAAGAAATTATGCACATCCAAACAATTGGGAATAAACATAGAAATACTATTAATAGTAGAAAGATATGCAATAATATAGTTTTACTTGATTCTTGAATTTTCATTTCTTTCTCCTAAATTTCACCTGAACGTTTTCTAATTGTGAATTGAATTATAGAAATTATAAGTAAGATCATAATTAATACACATCCAATAGCTGAAGCATATCCCATTTTGAAAATTGTAAAACCATTTTCATACATATATTGGAAAAGGGAAGTGTTACTAACACCAGGACCTTTTAAGATATATGGTTCATTAAAGATTTTCCAAGAATCTACTGTTAATGTAATAAAGCAGAAAAATAAAATGTTACTTAAGGAAGGCAGTGTTATGTAGAAGAATCTTCTTATAGCATTAGCTCCATCAACTCTTGCAGCATCATAAAAGTCTCTATTTATTGTTAGTAGTCCTGAGATTATAATCATGGTAAACCAAGGAGTATTTCTCCAAATATTTAATATAATAACTGGTACTTTACTCAGTTCTATACTTGTAAGCCAAGGTTTTGAACTTATTCCAAAAGAATTTAATATTTCATTAAGCAATCCAGCATTTTCATCAAATAACATTCTAAAGATTAAACCCATAGCAATAGCAGCACAAACATTTGGTAAAAATGTTACAGTTTTAAAAAATGGTGCATTTCTTAATCTTTCTGAATTTAGTATTAAAGCAAGTATCATTGCAAATACTAAAATAAATATTACACCTGTTATCCAATAGATTAGGGTATTTGTAAAAGCTTGTACAAAAAGATCATCACTTAAGAGCATTTTATAGTTTGTAAAACCAATATTCTCTGGTTTTCCAATTCCATTCCATTTTGTAAAACTTATAACTATTGTCCACAATAGTGGGATTAGTTGAAATACAAAAAACAAAATAAAAAAGGGTAGAATAAAAAGGTATGGATATTTATGTTCTTTTAAAATTCCAGCAATTTTTCTCATAGATATAAATCTCCTAATATTTAGCATACTTAGTTATTAGCTAAGTATGCATTAAATATATTTGTATAAACTTTTTGTTAGATTACAGCTGCTTTTCCAATTTTGTTCTTTAAGTTTGCATCAATCTTTTCAATAGTTTGGGCCATTGTTTGATTTCCTGCAACATAATTTTCTAATTCATTACTAATAATTGAATCTGCTTCTGCATCACTCTTTGTTACTACTAAGTTTTTGCTTGAATTTGCTAAACCTTGTCCTTCCATTTGTCTAAAGCTTTGACCGCCGTAGAATTCACTTGCTTCTTTCCAGAATGGATCTTCTAACATAGCTAAGTTAATTGGGTTTGCATATGGAGCGTTTTGTTCTACCATTGATTTAACCCATGTCTTTCTAGCTTCATTATCGAAGTGGAAATCATGCCATAGTTTTTCAACTAATCCTGCATATTCTCCTTCTGGTTTATCAATTACTGCAAAGTAAGATGATACTGGAGCACCTGCTGTTCCAACACTTTGGAAGATTGGAGCACTCATTACTCTCCATTCTCCTGAAGTTTCAGAAACATTTTTTCTAATAAATTCATCCCAGAAAGCACCGATATAGAAAGTTGCAACTTCATGATTTCTCATTGAGTCATATAATGCTGGTTTGAACATTGATGTCTTTAATAATAAACCTTTTTGGTTCATTTCATCTAATGTGTTAAGAGCTAATTTTGTACCTTCATCACTACCAAATACAATATTACCATTTGCATCCCAGATTTTAGCATTAGCTTGAGGCATTAGACCTCTTCTTCCCCAATATCTCCATGTATAGGAACCTGGATCGATGTATGATAAATAAACCTCTCCATTACTTCTTTCTTTTAATAATTCACCAGCTTTAATGTAGCCTTCCATTGTACTCATCATAGCAGGATCAACATTATATTTATCAAAGATAGCTTTGTTGTAGAATAAAACTTGTGGTCTAACTGATTCTGGTAAACCATAAAGTTTTGAACCTACTGTACCATCATTTTGACAACCATCAACTAAGTCTTTTAGTAAAGGTGTTAAGAAGTCTGTTTCATCTTTTATGATATTACCTTCAGCTAAATCAATTAAGTTAACTGGGTCGATATAAATTGCATCTGGTAAATCATCATAAGCACCGGATAGGTAAGTCATAGCAACTTTTTCTCTAGTGTCAGCAGCACCTTGAGTTTGTACAATTTCGATATCTACATTTGGAGCGATATCACGATTGTTTTCTAGCCAAACATCAAAGTATTGTTGTAAATACTGTGGTTGTCCATATCCATAGATAACTACAGTTCCATCTGGGTACACTTTGTTTCCATCAGCATTAACTTTTTGGTCCTCTGAAGCACCTGATGCAAAAGCTGAAGTGAGTGCAATTGATGCAATTAACAAAGCACATAAAATTTTCTTTTTCATATATTTTCCTCCTAAATACGAGCTGCTCTTACAGCACGATTTATACGATCATAAGAAATCTCAGTTGGGAGCGTACAATCAGCCCCAAAAATAAACTTCTGTTTCCCTTGTTTCTCGATAATGTTTTTTATTGCTATATCTAATTCCTCATCACTCCCATCTACTAATACACCACTTCTATTAGCAATTCCTCCCATTAAGGTAGTGTTTGGAAATAATTCTCTTCCTTGTTCTAGGGAGAAGTTTGTTTCATATACTCCCCAGTTAATAATATCTGCATCTGCTTCATAATCTCTGTAACGAGTCATTTCTAAGTTTTCTTTACAAGCATGAAGTAGAACTTTACCCTTATTTAATTTTGCAACTTGCATGATTTGTCTATCATTTGGAGCATAAATTTTGCTAAATTCTTCATCAGTAAAATAATGTTTTTCTGCTCCTAATGCTGCTAGATAGATACCATCAGCACCTGCGTTAATAACTTCTTCTGTTAAATAACACATAGCATCAGTGATTCTTTTACAAGCATCAGTATAAGGGGTAGGGTTTTCTCTATAGTGAGCTACTTGTAACTCTCTAACTGGAACATAACCATATCTTGATTCTATTGGATGAATACTTGATGCACATACACTGTGAATTGTTACTAATGAAAAAGTATCATTATCACATTTATCTAATATTCTCTTTACTAGTTCAACTTCATTTTTGATAAAACTTGATTTTCTAGTAAATGTTGGAATTATATTCCAATCACTTGGGCTCTTTATTTCTCCAAAGTCAGGTACGATATTTTCATTCATGATTTTCATAATATCAACATCAGTTTCTTTATAAAAATCTAGGTGTGCTTTTATACTTGCTTCTCCGCTAGCTATTTCGTGTGGGAAGTGTAAGGAAAAACTTACTGGTACATAATCTACTGGTGCGCCTTCTATAGCAGCTAGTACTCTTTCTTTTTTAGTCATTAATAAATCTCCTAATATGATTGCTAATCATATCAGAGATATTATCAGTTGACAAGGGTTATTTTTTACTTTTTTTCTATATTTATTATACTATATTTTTGATATTTGTTTACTTTTTAATCTATTTTATGATAATTA
Organism: Pleomorphochaeta caudata; assembly: GCF_055395745.1. NCBI lineage: Bacteria > Pseudomonadati > Spirochaetota > Spirochaetia > Spirochaetales > Sphaerochaetaceae > Pleomorphochaeta > Pleomorphochaeta caudata. Next base: position 2,753,579 of record NZ_AP042458.1, on the reverse strand, counting down.
TATTATATTATTGTGAATTGGAAAATATTTTTTGAATTTGAAAAATATAAAGATTATTAACTTTTTATAAGATATTTTAATGTTGTTATTGGTTTATTAGTTCATTTAATCATAATTATTATTTGTTTAAATTATTCTATTTTTTAATAAAAGTAAAATTGATAAAAAAAGTTGCCACTAAATTAAATTTTGATTTTTGTGGCAACTTTACAACATTTTTTATAATAAATTAATTTAATTTTTACAAATAAAACATCATGTTTTCAGTACTATAATATTGTTTGGAAATGAATAAAGGAGAATCATTATTTTCAAATTGTAAATCAGTGAATAAAAGAAGAGGTTTCCCTGTTTTTATATTTAATAACTTAGAGAGATCAATAGTTGCTGATGTAATTTCTAGTGATCTTTTTGATTCAATAGTATTTATTCCATGTCTTTTAAAAATTTCGAATAAAGATTCACTTAAATTCTCGTCAACTAAAAAAGTTAATTTTGGAGAATAAACATTATTTTCAACTACTGTTGGAACACCATCAATAGATCGTAGTCGCGTAGTAGTTAAAATTTGTGTATCTTTTGGGATATTAAAAAATTGACACTCTTTTTCATTTGGAAATTTGTATCCAAAATTAATTACTTCAGTAGTAGGAACTTTGTTCAAATTTCTACAGGATTCAGAAAATCCACTTAAATCATTAGCTTGAAAAACTGCTTTCTGTTTTGCAACAAAGGTACCTTTTCCTTGTTTTCTTATTAGTAATCCCTCGTCTGCCAATTCTTTCATTGCTAATCTTATCGTTATCCTACTAACTTTATATTTATTTATTAATTCCTGCTCTGAGGGTATTTTGTCTCCAACATTATAAATTCCATCTTTTATTTCTTCTGCAATTATGTGACTAACTTGTTTATATAAAGGGATTGCACTTGATTGGTTTATTTCCATGTAAATACTCCATTTATTTTAATATATTATTTGTTATATACTTATTAAGTCATTATATACTTATTATATTATTTTGTATAGTAAAATTTACTTTTTGGAATTCTTTCAAGACATATTATTTAAAAAAAATTTAAAGGGCAATTTTGTATTATCTTCAGAAAGTAAGTAATTAATTAAATTTTTTTTTAAAAAAGTCTATATATATGGTCTATTTTGTTTATTTATTTATGATTTTAAGAGTATATTGATATCAAAGAAGTAAAATTGTTATGAATATTAATAATTCTAAAAATGCAAATATGTATAGTGTTTTAATCTTATAATAAAAAAATTGACAGAATTAAATCCTTGAGTTATTATAAAACGTATTAAGATAATATATATTATTATTTTATTAGAATTAAGGAGAAAAAAAATGAAAAAGAAGTTGTTGTTATTTTTTATGGTAATGCTTTCTGCATCGATGGTTGTTTTTGCAAATGGAGATGGAGAAGTTAAAAATGATGAAATCGTGTTGAAATTTATTCATAAATTTCCTGAACCTCAAAGATTAGAATGCTTTAGTGAAATAATTAGTGATTTTGAAACATTAAATCCAAATATTAAAATCGAAATGTCTGCATATGGAGATGAAGAGATTAAGGATAAAACTCGTGTTCTATTAGGGAGTAATGAAGCTCCAGACATATTTTTTACTTGGAGTGGTGAAAGAGTGCAGCAATATGTAGATGAAGATATAGCTTTAAATTTAACTTCTTATTTAGAAAATGATTTAAGTTGGAAAAATAGTTTCAATCAATCAATTTTAGATTGTACAAAGAAACAAGGTTCTTATTGGGGTATTCCTTTTGATTATTCATCAAAAGAAATGATTTATAACAAAAAAGTTTTTGAAGATAATAATATTACAATTCCAAATACATGGGAGGAATTCCTAAAGGTTTGTGAAAAATTAAAAAATGCAGGAATAATCCCTGTTGCAATTGGTAATCAATATCCATGGGTTGTATGTCATTATTTAACAACATTAAATGTTAAATTAGTTCCTGAAGAAATTCTTCAAGCTAATTATTCTTTAGAAAATCCAAATTTTACAGATCCTGGTTATGTTCAAGCTTTTAATATGGTTCTTGATTTATATAATAAAGGATATACAAACTCAGATATTAATTCTTGTACTTATGAAATGTCAGAAGCTTTAGTAATTGAAGGAAAAGCAGCTATGTGTTATGACGAAACTCAAATTTTGTCAAAGTATGAAGAAAATCTTGGAGATAATTGGGGCTATTTCCATTTTCCAGAGATAGAAAATGCAAAAGGAGAAAGAAATTATATTACTGGTGGTCCTGATGTATTTATGGTTAATAGTAGTACTGAATATCCTGATGAATCAGTAAAGTTCTTAAAATATTTAACTAGCAAAGAAGTTCAAGCAAAGATTTGTAAAGATATTGCTTTCTTGCCTGTAGTAAAAGGAGCTGCAGATGAATCTAACTCATTACCTGAAACATTAGAAATAATTAATAATAATAGTGAGGCTCCAGGTATTGCAGAATGGTTGGATTGTGCTATGAATCAAACCGTAGCAAATGAATATTTGATTGGATGTCAAAATATTTTTAATGGTTCTAGTGCTGAAGAATTGATGGCAAATATTACAAAAGTAGCTAATCAAGAGAAATAATATGTTTAATGAGTTTATGCTGTTATGCATAAACTCATATTTTTAGGAAATAATATGAATATATATAATAACAAAAAATTGTTGCTTGTTTTCTTAATTCCTGCTTTATTTTTGGTAACGACTTTTATTTTTTATCCAGCTGCAATGAATTTGTATTACAGCTTATTTAAATGGAGTAGTTATTCAAAACATTTAAAGTTCGTTGGATTGTCAAATCTTTTAAAAATGATTAAAGATCCATTCGTTTGGGCAGCTATGAAAAATAATATATTATATGCAATTGTCTCACTAATTTTTCAAGTTTTTGGAGGATTAGTTTTTGCTCATTTAATTAATATATACATTGGTGGCACTAGAGCTTCAATAATGAGAGTGATTTTTTTCATTCCAGCGATTATATCAATTACAGCTATAGGTTTGTTATGGATGATCATTTATAGTCCTTCAATAGGCTTTTTAAATCCTTTCTTAGAAATGATAGGGTTAGGTAGATTTACTACAGATTGGTTAGGTAATAAAGATACTGCAATGATGTCTGTCATAATGGTTTCACAATGGCAATATATGGGTGAAATGGTGATGTTATTTACAGTTGGATTACAGAATGTACCAATGGAAATTTATGACTCAGCTAAAGTTGATGGAGCAAATGGAGTTCAAGTATTTTTTAAAATAACAATTCCTATGATTAAAGAAAATATTTTAATGAATATGACAATAACTATAATTGGTGCATTTATGGTTTTTGATGAAGTTTATGTTATGACAAGTGGTGGGCCCGGTCGAGCCACAGAGGTTTTGGCTACATTGTTATATAAAACTGGTTTTAGAATGGATAAAATGGGGTATGCAAGTAGTATTTCAGTTTTATTATTTATCATTACATTACTTTTATCATTAATTCAAATTAGATTGTTTAATGTAAAAGATACAATGGAGATTCAAAAATGAAGAAACTAAGTATTACAAAAATCTTAATGAATTTAATTATGATAATTACAATAGTAGTAATTTTGGTTCCTCTTTTTTGGATGTTTTTAGGTGGCTTTAAAACTGATGCTTTATTGTTTTCAAATCCATGGAAATTGCCTGAATCTTTTTCATTAGATAATTATATAAATGCTTGGAATTTATGTATTGGTGGGAATATGCTTAATAGTATTATATATACTGTAATTAGTACATTTATCGTTGTTATAGTTTCTGCAATTGCAGCTTTTGCTACATTAAGATTTAAATTTAAGTTAAAAATGCAATATTTTTTAATCATAATTGCAGGAATGATGGTTGCTCCTCAAAGTTCACTTATTCCAATATATAAATTGTTAATTAATTTAAATATTTATGATACTAGATTAGGTCTAATTCTTCCTTATATAGCTTTTAGGATTCCTTTTTCATATTTTTTAATGTGGACTTTTATTTCACGACTTCCAATTGATGTTGAAGAATCTGCATATTTGGAAGGGGCTTCAATATTAAAAATTTTTTTAAGAATAGTGCTACCAATGAGTAAGACAGCTTTAGTAACAACTGCAATAATGAGTGCTCGATTTATATGGAATGATTTTGTATTTGCATTAGTTTTTACAGAGGATGCAGGTTTAAAAAATATTCCGTTGGGTTTGTTTGCTTTAAGGTCGACAACAAATACTAATTGGACATTATTATTGGCTGGATTAGGACTTTCTTCGATTCCAATGCTAATAATTTATTTTGGAATGCAGAAGTATTTCGTTAATGATGCAAATGCTGGGGCAGTAAAAGGATAAGGTGAAGGAATGTTTTCGATAATATGTGTTGGGGATAATGTAGTTGATATTAATTATGATAGAAAAAAAATTTATCCTGGAGGGAATTGTGTAAATGTCGCAATTTATTCTCATATTTTGGGTTTTAAATCGGCCTATATTGGTGTTTTAGCTAATGATAAATATGCAGATATTTTAATTAAAGCTTTAGACTTTTATTCAATAGATAGAAATGAATGTATTATAAAAAATGGAGAAACAGGTAGGTGCGCTTGTCATTTAATAAATGGTGATAGAGTGATTGTTGATGAGAATGATTTAGGGTTAGTTAAATCAGATCCTTTGAAATTTAATTCTAAAATTAATGAGAAAATCTTGGAATATGATTTAATTCATACTAGTTGTTATAGTTTTATTGATGATCAATTAAAATTATTGTCTAAAACTCAAATTCCTATTGTTTATGATTTTTCAGTTGAATGGAATGAAAAAAGAATTGAGTTAATATGCCCAATTATTAATTATGCTTTATTTTCTGTAAAAAATAAAAAAGAATTTGAAGATAAGAAAGAATTGTTTAAAAACGTTGTATTAAAATATGGTTGTAAGCTTTCAATTGTTACTATGGGTATTGATGGAGCGTGGGTTTATAATGGGGAAAAAGAATATTTTAAAATTCCTTATAATCTTACAGGAGTCGTTTATGATACTACTGGTTGTGGTGATTCTTGGATTACAGGTTTTATTACTACCTATCAAAATGGAATAAATAATTTAAACAATATTTTAAAGACTAATACTCCTAATCCTATAATGAACAATGTAGATATTAGTAATTATATTGATACCTTAATTATTGAAAGTATGTGTAATGGTAATATGTTATCTGCATATATTGCACAATTGGAGGGAGCCTTTGGCTATTCTGAAAAGTTATCTAATTATTTTTAAATAAGTTTTCAGATTTGAGATAAGTTTATTGCTTTACAATATTATATTAGTACGTTATAATACGTTATATAATATTTTAATAAGGAGCTGAATGTATGTTTAATTTAAATGTACCTAGGTATGAAAAGGTTGTTGCTGATGCAATTTCTTTAAGACCAGAGATTGAAAAAGCTGTAGATGAAATTTGCACTAAAGGTTTTTCAAATATTTTCTTTATTGGATGTGGAGGAACTTATGCACATTCTTTACCAATGAAATATTGGTTGGATTCTTCATCAAATATTGAATCTCACGCTGTGATGGCAGCTGAATTCATGATTATGGGACATAAAAGATTTTCCAAAGATTCCATTTGCATTTTTTCTACAAGAAGTGGAAACACAAAAGAAATTGTAGAGGCGGCTGAATTTTGTAAAAATGCTGGAGCTAGAACAATGATTTATGTTTCAAATGATAATACTCCTGTATGCAAGTTTGCTGATTATAAATTCTATAGTTTTGCAGAAGATGATTGTTTATGTGAAGCAATATATACATATATGATTTTCACACTTTCAAGATTCATGAAAAATACAAATAGTTTTGGTGATTATGAAAAATTTGTTCAAGAATATGAATCTCTAGTACCTTATTTACTTAAAGCAAAAGAATATTATGAACCTCAAGCAAGCAAGATGGCAAAAGATTTAAAAGATTATAATTATCATATGGTTGTAGGATCTGGTATGCTTTGGGGAGAGGCTTATGATTATGCTATGTGTATATTAGAAGAAATGCAATGGTTAAAAACTAAATCAATACATGCTGCAGAATTTTTTCATGGGACGATTGAATTAGTAGAAAAAGATATGAGTATGATTTTATTGTATGGCGAGGATTCTACGACTCCATTGATGGATAGAGTAGTAAAATTTGCAAGCAATATAACTGATAAAATAAATATTTTTGATACTCGTAAGGTTGATTTGCCATTTTCTGAAAAGAAATTTAGAACTATTGTTTCTCCTTTAGTTATATATTCAATATTGGAACGTTTAAGTTGCCACTTGGAAAAAGAACGTGACCATAAATTGACAATAAGAAGATATTATAGGCAAATGGAATATTAACTTGAGAGTAATTTTTATTTAAATTTAAATCAACTATTCTAGTTTTAGAATAGTTGATTATATTTTAAATTAAAAGTGATTAAATTTTTTTTATTATTGTTATTATTGAATTTGCAACAATTTCTATTTTCAGCAATCTATCATTGTATCTTAAATTGCATTTCTTTTTAATATTTGATGTGTTTAATATTATAATTTTTATTGTTTTATCATCTTTTGCAGAGAGTACTTCAATATCTTTATCATAGGAAGATGATGCAATTATTATTGATGATTTTAATTGTTTAAAATGCTTTAAATAATGATATTCTTCATTAATAATTAATGAACTATAATCTTCATTTGTCATTATAGGGGAGATACAATAGTTATTAACGGTATTAGGCCCTCCTTGATAATTTAGTAGAAGATTCCAATCCATAAATATATCAAGCCCTGCTTTAATATCTCCAATAATTTCATGTGCATATCTTTGTGCATTTTGTAGAGAAGTATTACTTGTTTTGGTTAGTTCAATACAATTTTCAGTTGAGATTAATAGCAGTTTAGAATATTGCTTTTTTATCATTTCTAGTTGTTCAAAATGATCTCCAGTGTACCAATGAAATCCTATTGCTCCTAGGTATTTTTCTATTTCTTGTTCATTATTTAAATCTTTACATCTATTATAAGCACTATCTTTATTATGATCCCAACCTATGATTATTACATCTTCTAAATTATTTTCTTTTAATAATGGACCCAAGTATTTACTTATAAATTCTGCTTCTTCTTTTGCACTATATATACAAGAATCCCAAGTCTGTATTGCATTAGGTTCGTTTTGCGAAGATATAGCAAATACCTTGAAACCTCTTTTATTAAATTTCTGAATATATGATACTAAATAGGTTGCCCATTTTTGATAATATTCTTTCTTTAATTTCCCACCATTTACTCTATTATTATTATCCTTCATGTATTTTGGAGGAGACCAAGGTGCAAAGATTAATTTAATGTTATTATTTTTTGAATAAGCTTTTTCTATAAAAGGTAATATATATTTGCTTGCGTACTTTAATTCATAGGTTTCTATATCTTTTTCATTTTCAATTTCACTATATTGGCTAAGTGAAAAATCACAACTGTCTATTGGTACTCTCCCGTAGTTATAATTAAGGCCTTCTTTACTAAAATATAAATCTAATACTATATTTTGTTGAGTTGGAGATAATTTAGAAAATACATAACCAGCTGATTCACTAAAAGCTCCACCAAAGCCTCTAAATCGTTGTTTTTCAATATCAGCTTGTATATCTATTATATTATTTTCTTCATGATATATATCATCATTAACTTCTTTTGTTTCTTCAAAGGTTGTAAAAGAATTATCAAATGATGATGTACTAATAATCTTAACTTTCTCATAATTCTCATTAAAAGATATTTCATCAAAGTATAATTCACCGCTTATAGTATTTATTATGATATTGTTAATTTCTTGATTATTTATAATTTCTATTTTCTTTTCTATTAGTTCATTGGATTTTATTTGTAAAGTAGGGGTTTGTTTATTATTGTAATTTAAAAAGAAATCTCCAAAGCCTTTAACTTTTATGCTTATTGAATTTTTACCTTTCATTAATTTTATTTTATATTCAAGAGTTTCACTTTCATATTGTTTTACAAGTATTTTATCTTCAATACATTGTGCTTCCCCATTCATCTTTTGATAATTGGGTTTTCCCCTATGTCCATCTTTAAATACTAAATCTACCTTAGTAGATTCTCTAAAGTTTACAGTACTTTGATGATTATTTTTAATTTGATAATTATCAAAACCTTCTGCTGGAATTGTTAATGGAGCTTCTCTATTTAAGGAATTTATTACTTCATTATTTACTTTTACTTGGGTTAAATTTCTTAGTAGATTATCAAATATTGCTTTATAATCTAATGTTTCATCTTTATCTTTTGTTTCTAAATAAGTTAATACTTTATCCCAATTTTTAGGCTGATTAAATGATATAATAGAGTTGTGATTATCCATTTTTTTATAGGTCCAAAAGCTATAGTGAATATTTAATTTCTCATACATGGAAAAAGCTATAGTATACCAGTCTATATTGTTTTCTCCACCTTCTCCCATTAATAATGGAGTATTTAGTGTATTTGAATATTCTATATATTCACTAAGGCTTTCCATATCTGGATTATTCCAATATTTATGGAATTGTAGCATTATATTATTCTCTTTAACTTCTTCTTTACTGAGAGATTTAAATATTGAGAAATCAGATGCCCAATGTAGTCCTTCTAGTATTATTATATGTTTTTTATCTATTTCTCTTATTTCTTTTATAATTTCTCTATAAAGTGGAAGTACCATTTCATTATATTGACTAAAGAAGTTGGGTAGGGGTTCATTTAATAAATCATAACCTACTATTATTTCTTCATCTCTATAATGGATTGCTAATAATTTCCACATCTTTATTAATTGATCTCTATGGTTTTTATTAGTAAAAAGATCTGGGTGATCATTTATGCTATCATCAATGTTTTGACCAGTTTGTCCACCAGGGGCCCCATGCATATCGAGAATTACATATACTCCATATTTCTTACACCAAGTTATTGATCTATCTAATATTTCTAATATTGATTTATTAAAGAGAACTTCATTATTTTCTTTTATATCAAATAATATTCTTGAATTGAAAGGAATTCTAACACAGTTAAAGCCTTTATCTGCTATTAATTTTATATCGAATTCACTTATATATTTATCATAATATTCCTTAAAAAAATGAATAGAGTATTTCTCCCCACATAATTCATTTATTAACTTTTCTATACGTCTTGGTCTATCGCAGGATGTGTAGAACTTTAACATATATCCTTCAGGGATTAGCCAACCCCCAAGGCCAAAGCCTTTTAGATAAATTTCTCTATTATCTTTTATTAATTTTTTATCTTCTATTGTTATGAAATTCATATATTATCCTTTAAGAGCTCCATCTGATATTCCTTTTAATATTTCTTTTTGGAATATTGAGTAAAATACAATTACAGGTATTGCCGCTAGTATTAAGGAGCTTAATATAGCTGTCCAGTCACTACTATATTGTCCAAACAAAGTATTAGTAGAAAGCAGAAGCGTATACTTTTTATTATCAGAGATTACAATCAATGGTAATAAGAAGTCATTCCATATCCAAAGTAAATTGGTAATACATACTGTCATGGTTATTGGTTTTAATAGGGGAAGTATTATTTTTGTAAATACTTGATAGTCATTACATCCATCTATTATGCTAGCTTCTTCTAATTCTAATGGTATTCCTTTAACAAAGCCATGATATAGAAATATTGCCATACTTACTCCAAGCCCAGAATATACAAATCCAAAGCCAATTAGTGAGTTTTTTATATTAAGTGTTAACACTATTTTATAAAGTGGAATCATTATTGAGTTAAAAGGGATTAACATAGAGAATATAAATAATGAAAATAAGATTGATGATAACTTTGTTTTTGTTCTACAGAGTTTCCAACCTGCCATAGCAGAAAACACTATTATTAGTGTTACACCAATTGAGGATATTACTATTATATTAACCAAACTCCTAAAATAGTGCATTTTATTAAAGGTTCTTATGTAATTTTGATAGTTAAATTTTTTAGGTAATGCCATTACATTTGTTAGTAATTCACCATTTGTTTTAAAGGAATTTATTAATGCCATTAATAGGGGGAATATCCAAACTAATACTAATAATATTAGAAAGGTCCAAATTAATATTTGTTGTATTTTGATAAGCTTTTTCATAATTCAAGCTCCCTATTTTTCATCACTCTTATTTGTATTATTGTTATTATGAATACTAATAAAAATAGTATTGTTGATTTTGCAGTTGCATATCCAAATCTAATATTATTTTTAAAAGCTTCTTCGTATATGTTTATTGAAACTGATTGCGTAGCTCTCCCTGGTCCTCCTCCAGTTAAGGAAAATATTACATCAAATACTTGGAATCCAGCATTTAAAGTCCAGAATATACAGATAGTTAGAGCAGGTCTTATCATTGGCATTATTATTTTTATAAAACAAGTCCATGAGGAGGCTCCATCTAGATATGCTGATTCTTTTATTTGAGAAGGAATTCCTTGTAGAGCAGCTATATAAATTATCATTAAGTAGCCGACCATTGCCCAGGAAGATACTATTATAATGGCAACAAAACTCCATTTTGGATCTCCAATCCAAGAATGATCTAAAAATTTTAAGCCAAAATTATCTGCAAAGTAGTAGAGAACTTTTGTGAATATAAACATCCACATGTAGCCTCCAATTATCATGCTAATCATATTTGGCAAATAAAATAAGGTTCTAAATAGGCCTTTTGCTTTTTTTAGAGATTCAATTAAATTTGCTAATAATAAGGCTAAAACATTAGCAACTATTACCATTACTAATACATATTTTAATGTAAAAACAATAGAGTTCCAAAAATATGTATCACTTATTAATTCTATAAAATTATTAATTCCAATTATATTGTATTCTTTATTTAATCCATTCCAATCTGTGAAAGAAAAGAAAATCCCGATGATTGCTGGTAGTAGTTTAAAAACCATATAAACAATCAAAGCTGGTAATGTGAATATTAAAAGATTAATATTTTGATTTGATTTAGATTTCATCATATACCCCTGAAAAACATAAACGGGAAAATGCTTTCCCGTTTATATTGTTTGAAACTTTTAATTATTAAGTTTATTTGCTTCTTTAAAAGTTTTATCTAATCTTTCTATGATTTGATCTAAAGTAACGGATTTTACATAATATTCTTGTAGTAATTTACCTTGTTCATTAGTAACTGAAGAAGGAAGAACTAAATCTTGGTATGCTTGTCCTTTTGCAACATAAGCAGAAGCATCTTTTACCCAAGATGAAGATTCAAATTTATGACTTGTAGCAACTGGATTAAATCCACAGCTTTCAAATAGAGCTGATGAATCTTTATCATCAAGTACATAATTTGCAAACTTTAAGGCAAGGCTTTTTTCACTACTTCCTGGATATACTCCAAGAGTTGTTGAAGTTGAAAGATTTACTTTTGCACATTTTGGATTTTCGTTTACTGGAAGAGCGAATACACCTAAGTTCATATCTGGGTTTGTACTCATGATAGTGCCTGATGCCCAAGTTCCTTGAACAAACATTGCAGCTTTTCCCATTGCAAATTCTGCTGCTCCAGATTCTGATCCTTGTTCCATTGCTCTCTTGGTTCCGTTGTTCATGATAACATCAATTACATCAAAAATTTCTCTCATTTCTTCATAACTGCCATTATCATTATACATTCTAGTAAGCCAATCAGGTACTTCAGTTGTTACTTTTCCACCTAATAAAAGTGCTGTCATTAATTGAGGAACCCATTGTTCTTGGAAAGCTAACATGAATGGGGTATATCCATTAGCTTCTAATACTGAACAAACATTTTTTAATTCACTTAATGTATTTGGTGCTTCTAGTCCACACTTTTCAAAGATGTCTTTATTATATAAAGTTGACCAAGCTTGACTTTCAATTGGAACTGCTAACATTTTTCCATCTACAACAACAGTATCTTTTACATTGTCAAAAACTTTAGTTGCTAATTCTTGATTTGAAAGATCTTCTAAATTTCCAGCTTTGTAATAGGTTCTGATATTATTGCTATGAAGTGTATATAAATCTGGGGCATCATCTCCAGCAAGTCTAGCTTGTAATACACTTTCATATTGATCACTGCTAGGCATTTCTAAGTTTATTTTTACTTTAATATTTTCTTCTTTAAGCATTTTGTCTTCAAATTGTCTACAATAGGTTTCCCATTGATCCATAAATCTTGGAAAGCTCATCATGATATCCAATTCGACTTCTTTTACTGGTTGACTTACAGTTGCTTCCTTTTGTCCAGCTGCAAATAATCCAAAAACACTAAATAAGCTAAGTGTTAAAATAATTATTTTTTTCATTTCTACCTCCTAATCCAAATTTCTAAGGACTTTTTTGTTTATATAAAGAGCTTAAACCCAAACATATGGAAAGGGTGTAGTTTAAATTAATCAGTTTCATTGTGTTTTTTTAATGTTGATCTAATATCAGTTGGTGTTTTTTCATAATACTTTTTAAAGGTTTTATAAAAGTGAGCATGATCAAAAAAGCCTGAAGCCTCTGGAATATCTTTAAGGGGTATATTTAAATCTAAAACTAATTTCATAGCTTTTTCCATTCTAAGTTGTATTATGAATTTAGAGAAAGAAATTTTATATTCATCTTTAAAGAGTTTACTTAAATACTCTTTACTGATTGAAAAAATATCAGCTGTTTTCTCTAATGATATTTCATCTAAATAGTTTAATAATATATATTCTTTTACTTTTGATATGTCTAATTTATTTCTTTTATTTTTGTACTCAATTATTTTACTATTAGCTTCAATATATAATTCTTTTAAGTAAGTTAACATTCTGATGAATTTAGTATCATCACCAAAAACAAAGGAAGTATATTTGGTTGAAAATATTTGTTTATACTGATACCCACAGCTAGTTATATAGTTTTGTAAATTATTTAATAGTCGATAATAAAAATAGATTAAAAAATCATGTCTTTGAATTTGAGTAAATTTTACTTCAATTTCTTTTTCTAGTTGATTGAATTCATCAATTAGTTTTTCTTGAGAATTAGAGAGTAGGGCCTCATTAATCCAGGTTAATCTGTAATCAATATATTTAGCATATTCCATTGATACGAAATTTAAATCAAAGCCAATTTTTGTTTCTTTTCTTTTTTGTTTTATTTTATTTACGCAGGTTTCAAATTGTTTGTTTAAAACCTCAGGTTTTACTGGTTTTAATATATAATCACTTACTCCGAGTCGTAATGCATTCTGTACATAATGAAAATCATCATACCCAGAAATCATAATAAGTAAACAATCAAAGCCATTGTCTTTTATTGTTTGTATTAATTGGAGCCCATTAATTCTAGGCATACATACATCAGTAATTACTATATCAGGATTTGTTCTTTTTATTATTTCAAAACCGAATTCTCCATCGGAAGCTTCTCCTACAACTTCTAATTCTAGCTCTTCCCAATTACCAATTCCTTTTATTACTTCACGAGTCCATTTTTCATCATCTATTATTACAACTTTATAACTCATCTCTTTCCTTTTTCCCTTCAGCTTTTTTTGAATAAAGTCTCAGTATTATTTGAGTACCACCTTCATTTGGGCAGATTACTTTTAATCCATAATTTGGATTTGAACAGAATAATTGAATTCTTGAATTTACATTACTTAATCCTATGTGAGAATTTTTATCTAGTGTTTTAGTTGGAGCTTTTTTCATTAGTTTATTTAGCTTTTTACATTCTTCTTCACTGATTCCAATTCCATTATCGCTAAATATTATTTCTATATTATTATCATCAATTCTTTTACCTTGAATTGTAATTTCCCATTTGCCTTTCTTTTGAGAGAGTCCATGAGAAAAACTATTTTCAATTATTGGTTGAAATATAAGCTTTGGGATATGGCAATCTAAAATGTCTTGTGGAAAATCTATTTTGTAAGTTAATTTATTAGGGAATCTCATATCTTGAATTGAGAGATAGCTTTTTAGATAGGTTAGTTCTTCTGAAATTGGGACAGAATCTTTTGAGAAATTTAATGAGTATCTTAGTATATCGCTTAAGTTTAGTGTCATTTCATAGATATCCATCATTTGTCTTGATACTGCCATTCCTCCAATTACTTGAAGTGAGTTATACATAAAATGTGGATTAATTTGTGCTTGTAAAGCTTTAAGTTGAGCTTCTCTTTTTTCAATTTGAGTTTGATATTTATCAGCAATTAAATTATGGTTTTTTTTAGCCATTGTTATAAAACTTTCATTTAGTGTGTCTATTTCATCTTTATTGTTTTTAATTTCTATTTTCAAGTTTTCTTTTAATGATTCTGGTTCATCAATGGTTAGATTTTTAACTCTATTTGAGAGACTAATTATTGGTTTTGTAATATATCTTGAGAATATAAATACAAATATAACTGAAACAAAGAGAGTGATGATAGTAATGATAAAACCGACCATACCCGATTTAAATTGAGCTTCTTTTATTACATCATTAGGTATCTTAAATACAACTTCCATTTTATCTTTACTTACTGAGTTATAAAACCAATAGGCATTATTGCTAAATAATTCACTTGCCTCTTGTGCTTTCATATTGTTTTTTATGTTTATTATATCTTTTGTAGTTTCACTGATTCCTTTTCCTTCAGAAGATAGTAAGATTTCATTTTGATCATTAAATATTATTACACTCTCATCATTTGTCATTTTTATATCATCAATAATATCTTGAAGGTAGTAGGGCCTTATATGAACAACCATTAGTGCAATTGGTTGCTTATTTTCGAATTTAAAGAATTGATGAATTGCAAGAATTTCTCTACCTTCTTTTATGAAAACAACATTAGATTGTTTATCAAGGTCTCTTGATTGCCAAGAATCTAGTTTATCTCCAATATCTTCAAGCGAAGCTCCGCTTCTAGCGCATACTAATACTTCATCTCTTTTGTAGTTATATAATTCAATTGCATTAATTGAACTATTTAAGTTTATTTTTGAATTCATAAAGGAAATTAATTCCCACTGGCTTTCATAATTTAATTCATTACCTTCATAGCACCAATTCTCAATTTTATCATTCATAGAACTAACTATTTCAAATTGATAAAATAAATTACTATATTCATCTATTTCTAAATCAAGCCTATCTTTCAACCAACCAATACTCATTCTCCTGTTATATATAAGTTGTTCTTCCATTGATTTAAAAGTTATCTGTAGAGAGGTGATAGTAATAATTATTATAGGGATAATTACTGCACATAGCATGCCTATTAATAATTTCTTTCTAATAGAGCGTTTTTTAATAAACATATAGTGTTTTTCTCCCATTTTATTTTATTTTTTGTTGTGTGCTTAAGATTTGAGTACAATTAATAATTATAAGGGGAATATCAATTAATTCAAGTTAATATTATTTTTAGCTAAATTTGTAGCATTCTTCCTAAATTATATTTTTTGATAGGGCTAAATATACTAGAGTGATGAATTTTGAGAAAAAATAAAATTTGACAACTAAAAAAGAGCGTGATATCATTAATTTGATAAAACGTTTTAGCAAAATTTAAGCATATGTTAAATCGTTTTATCATAGGATGAAAAAATGGCTGAAGTAAACTTAAAAAAAATTGCAGAAGAGGCGGGTGTTTCAATAACACTTGTATCTTTAGTACTAAATAATAAAAAAACCAGGGTATCAAAAACAACAAAACAGAGAATTCTTGATACTGCTAAAAAATATAATTATGTTCCAAACAGATTAGCTAGCGGATTAAAATCTAAGAAAACTCATATTATTGCAATACTAGCTCCTTTTACTCCAAATGGGTTTTTTAGTGAATTGATATATTACATAGAAAGAAGAGCTATGAAGAAAGGATATATTGCTGTTGTAATAAATACTTTCCATGATCCAAAAAAAGAAGAAGAATCATTAACTCTATATAAATCTAATCTATATGATGGAATGTTAATATCATCTTTATCTAATTCTTCTTCAAAAAATGTTTATAAGGATATGAAAGAATCTGAATTTCCTTTTGTCTTTATCGATAGATATACTAAAAATATTAATGCAGATATTGTTTCTTCTGATCATTATAAAGTCAGTTATGATATGACAACTAAAGCCCTAAATAAAGGTGGGGATAATATTTTATTCCTTTATAGAAAAAATCAAGTTATAACTTCTACTGCAGAATTAAGAATGAAAGGGTATCGTGATGCTATAAAAGCAGCTTCTAAAGAGCCATTAATGCAAACTTTTACTTTATCTGATGAAGTTAAAAGCCCAAAAACAAATCTTTGTGAAAAACTAAATCAAATAGAAGAATCTTTTGATTCTGTTTTCCTTTATTCTGGTTATTATTTGCCTTATTTCTTAGAAGCTTTAAATAAATCAAAATTTAAAGATAAAACCTTAAATATATACACTGTTGACTCAATTGATTTAGATCAAAGTTGGCTTGGTAGTTTAAACCAAGTTGAAAGATTAAATAATCACTTTGTTACTGTTATCCAGGATATAAAAGCAATAGCTGAAACAGCAACTGATAGGTTAGTCGATAAAATCGAAAATAACTTAGATCTTGAAGATAATAAAGAAATATTCATTCCAACAACATATTTTGAAGGATGATTAAATAAAAGACGGGAAACCGAAAATAGGAGTTTTGTATGAAAAAAGGAATTGTTTTTACATTAACAGTGTTACTTTTTGTATCACTTTTTGTATCTTGCAATGCTAAAGAAGAAGTTAAAGCAGTCGCAGAAACACCAGTTGTAACTGAAACAGTGAAAGAAAGTGCTCCAACAAAAACACTAAGTACCTTAGAACAAATTAGGCAAAGAGGTTATTTAGTAGCTGGAGTAAACGCATCTAATCCTGGGTTTTCTTTCTTAGAAGAAGATGGTCAATATAAAGGGTTTGAAGTTGAACTAGCTAAAGCCATATGTGTTGCTGTTTTTGGAACACCTGATAAAATTGAGTACAGACCTTTGACTTCAAAAGAGAGATTTACAGCACTTCAAAGTGGAGAGATTGATGTGTTGATCAGAACTGCTACAATTACTACAAGTCGTGATACCGAACTTGGTCTAGATTTTACTTGTCCATATTTCTATGACGGACAAACTTTCTTAGTAAATGGAGATTTAGGAATTAAAACTATGGAAGATCTTGAAGGAGCTACAATTGCAGTTCTAACAGGAAGTACAACAGAAACAAACTTAGCAGCAACAATGGAAAGTAAAGGAATTAAATATACTCCAATTACATATGAAAATCTTGATGAAATGAAATCAGCTTTTGTAAATGGCCGTGTAGATGCTCTTTCAGTTGATAAATCAAGTGCTGTTGTATTCTTACATCAATATGCTGATGCTGGTAATTTTGAAGGTCTAGAAGAAACAATTAGTAAAGAACCTTTAGGAATTGCAGTAAGACATGGAGATAACCAATGGAAAGATATCTGTCAATGGACATTATATGCATTATTCTTTGGTGATGAACATGATATTACAAGTAGTAATATCGATGAAGTTCTTGCAACAACAACAAATCCTGAAATTAAGAATGCTTTTGGAATGGGTAAAGAAATTGGTGCAATGATGGATTTAAGCAATGATTGGGCTTACCAAATAATTAAACAAGTCGGCAACTATGGTGAGATTTATAATCGTGAACTTACTGAACCAATGAAGGTTACAAGAGGTTTAAATAAACCTTGGAATCAAGGTGGCTTGCTATTTGCATTACCATTTAATTAGGCCGTTTTTAGTCTCTGTTTTCCTAATTTAGGGAAACAGAGCTCGTTTATTAATTGGGAGGATTTATGAAATTGCTGAAAAACTCAAAAACGGGAATAAAGTCAATTTGGCAAGATACGCATAAACGTATGGGTTTAATTCAATTCATTATTTTTGTATTTATAATATACATCGTTGCTTTATTGACTACTAATATATTTAATTCATTGGCAAATTTGGACATGAGTATTTCTTTTAGATTCTTAAAAAATCCTAGCCATATTAATATTGGGGAATCAATAATTGATGTAAAAAACAGCTCTTCTTTTTTAAGAATTATATTTGCTGGGTTTATTAATACTATTTCAATAACAGTTGTTGCAATATTTTTCTCAACCTTTATTGGTATTTTTATTGCTCTTTGTAGATTGTCATCAAACTGGTTGATAAAAAAAATAGCTATTATTTACATTGAAATTATTAGAAATATTCCTTTATTACTATTACTTTTAATTTGGTATAGAGCTTTCTTTTTAAAATTACCTGGAGTTAAAACTTCTTTTGCAGTTGGTAAAAAAGTTTCTAGTGATGGGATTACTTCATTAAAATTATCTATATCAAATAGAGGATTAAGTATGGTATGTCTAAAACCTACTGAACATTTTAATCCTTGGTTAATTTGTATTTTAATTGGTTTTATTCTTTCAATTGTATTAATTGTTTATTTAAAACGTAGAGAGAATATTACAGGAAAAGAACAAAGGACCATAGTTTATCCTCTATTATTATTTATTGCTTTTGCTCTTTTATCTTATTTTATTCTACCAGAAAAAGCTTTATATAAAGATGTTCCAATCTTAGGTAAATTTAATATAAGTGGAGGACTTCATATAACTGCAGAATGGTTTAGTCTTTTCTCTGGTTTGGTTTTGTATACTTCTGGATTTATTGCTGAAATATTTAGATCAGGAATTCAAGGTGTCCCAAAAGGCCAAATTGAAGCTGCAAGAGCAATGGGGTTAAGCCATAGACAAACTATTCGTTTAATTATAATACCTCAGGCTAAAATTGTAATAATTCCACCTTTAACAAGTCAATTTTTAGGAGTCGCAAAAAATACTTCACTCGGTGTTGCTATTGGATTTCCCGATATGTTTGCTATTACCGGAACAATTATTAACCAAACAGGAAGAACTTTAGAAATGATATTATTAATCATGAGTGTTTATTTGATATTAAGTTTAATAACTAGTTTCTTTATGAATCGATATAATAAAAAAGTTCAGTTGAAGGAGAGGTAGAAAATGAAAAATAATCTTAATCCTTTTTTAAGTGCTGAAGAATTAAAACATCCAACTTTATTTTGGATGAGAAAGAATTTATTTTCTTCTATAGGAAACAGTCTTTTAACATTAATATCTGTTTATTTAATATATCTATTAATAGTGAAAGGCGCATTACCTTTATTTAGATTAGATTGGACAGTAATTAAAGCAAATATGAAGTTGATTTTTACAGGTTCATATCCTGTAGATCAATTATGGAGAGTTTGGATTTTAGTATTATATATTGCCGTGTTTTTCGGATTTACCTTTAAAGTATTTTCCACAAAAACTCCAAAGTTGATTTTTATTATTTCAATTATTTTAGTTATATTTTGCTTTTTAGATTTTGCAGTTTCTACAAAAATCTTTTTAGCTTTATCTGCAATATGTTTAACTGGTTCATATTTTTTAGGATATTTAATAGATAAAAGAAAGTTAACTTTAACAATCGGTATAGGTTGGATTTTATTGATGCCTATCTCTTTTATAATTGTAAGAGGTTTTGGAGCTTTTCTTCCAATAGTAAAACCTAATTTCTGGGGAGGTTTGTTATTATCTCTATTAATTAGTTTAACAAGCATATTCCTTTCTCTTCCTATTGGATTGCTTTTAGCACTTGGAAGAAGAAGTAAAATGAAATTTATAAGTGTTGTATGCACAATTATTATTGAAGTTGTTCGAGGAGTACCTTTAATAACTATTCTTTTTATTGGTTATCTGATTTTACCTATGGCTCTACCTGCTAGTTGGACACCCTCTGTCTTTATAAGAGCACTTACAGGTGTTGTAATGTTTCATAGTGCTTATATGGCAGAATCCTTTAGAGGCGGGCTACAAGGAATAAGTGTAACTCAATATGAAGCAGCTAAGAGTTTAAATATAGGCTCTGGTAAAACTTTATTTTTAATTATTCTTCCTCAAGTTTTAAAAAGAATGATTCCTATATTAGTAAATGCTTTCACCTCAGCTCTAAAGGATACTAGTTTAATCAGTATCATTGGTATGTTGGATTTGATTGGGATATCTACCTCAATTGTTAGTAACCCAAAATATTTAACAGGTAGTGCACAAGTTCTTTTCTTTGAAGGGTTAATATATTTCATATTATGTTACAGCATTTCAAAGGGCAGTATGATTTTAGAAAAAAGACTCAAAATTAACACCAAGGTAGGTTTATAATGGAAAAAAAGGAATTAATAAATTTTGAAAATGTACATAAATGGTATACTCCAGAATTTGAAGTATTAAAGGGTATTGATTATAAATTTTTTAAAGGTGATGTAAATGTTATTATTGGGCCATCAGGAAGTGGTAAATCTACATTCATTAGAACAATAAATGCACTAGAAGAATATCAACAAGGTAAAATAACAGTTGATGGGATTGAATTAAATCATAATATTAAAAACCTAAATGCAATTAGAAGTAAAATTGGAATGGTTTTTCAACAATTTAATTTATTTCCTCATTTAACTGTTCTTCATAATATAACCCTTTCTCCTATTTGGATTTTAAAACAAAGTAAAGCAGAAGCAGAAGAAAGAGCTTTGCAATTACTTGATAGAGTAGGTGTTAAAGCTCAAGCTTATAAGTATCCAAATCAATTATCGGGAGGGGAGCAACAGAGAGTTGCAATTGCAAGATCCCTTGCTATGAATCCTGAAATAATGCTATTTGATGAACCCACCAGTGCTTTAGACCCTGAGATGATAAAAGAAGTTTTAGATGTTATGAGTGAATTAGCAGATAACAATATGACTTTAATTGTAGTAACTCATGAACTTGGTTTTGCTAAAGCTGTAGCAGATAACGTTATATTTTTTGATGGTGGTAAAATTGTGGAAACAGCACCTCCACAAGAATTTTTTAGTAATCCTAAAAATGATAGAACTAAATTGTTTTTATCTCAAATATTAAACCATTAAGAGGTTATAATGGAAAACTTTGCAATTAGTTTTGATGGGGGTGGGATTAGAGCCTTAGCCTCAATTCAGGTTTTAAAGAAAATCTCATATCAACTAGAGAAAAGAGGTATAGATGAGTTAACAGTTGATCTTTTATGTGGGACTTCTGCTGGTTCAATAATAGCTCTAGTTTTATCAAGAAAAGGCTTTACCTTTAAAAAAAATATTGCTGCACTAGAAAATGCTTTTGATAATTTTGAAAGTATTTTTGTTAAAGCAACAGATAGATCTAATCCTATATATTTAAATACTGGGTTAAAAAAGCTGGGAGACACTTTGTTTGGGGATAGGAAATTAAAAGATGCTAGAGTCCCTGTAGCAGTATTTGCTTATGATATATTAAGTGCTAATCCAATAATCTTAAGTTCTTTAAGGTATCCCAATATTAGTATGAGTGAAGCTATGCAAAGTTCATGTTGTGCTCCTGGCTTTTTTTCACCAATTAATATTTCTAAAAATAATCTAAAGTTAGTAGATGGTGGTGTTTTTGCAAATAATCCAGTAATTTTTACATATCTAGAGACTAAAAAGCTTTTTCCTAAGGCTAATAAAACTAATGTTTTTAGTATTTCTACAATGTGGCAACCAACTTTATATAATGATAATAAAATAATTAATGAAGCAAAATTGTTATCAAATGCTCAAATGAGAACTTCAGATATTATAGCAGAATCAATAACTGATTTAAATTATTATAGGATTCATAAATTTAATTTAGAAGAGCAGATAAAAATGGATAAAACTGATTTTGAAACCAAGCAGAAATTAATTGAACTTGGTGAACTTCTTGCACGTGAAAATTTAGAAAAAATAAATAGTTTTATTGATAATCTGATTATGAGGCAATCAATATGAAAATATATGCACATCGAGGTTTTAGTGGAGAATATCCTGAAAATACAATGTTGGCTTTTGAAAAGGCAGTTGAAGCAAAAAGTGATGGTATTGAACTTGATGTACATCTTTCAAAAGATGGTAAATTAATAATAATTCATGATGAATATTTGCTTAGGACTACAGGCAAACTAGGAAAGGTAAGTGATTATACAAAAGATGAATTAGTAAAAATTAATGCAGGAAAGACAAAGGATGATAAATTTGGATTTACTCCAATTGTTGATTTTGATTATTACTGCGATTATATAAAAGATAAAGATCTAATTACAAATATAGAGATTAAAACCAATAACAATTATTATGTTGGAATTGAAGAACTTGTTGTTGATTATGTAAAAAAATATAAGCTAGAAGAAAAAACTATTTTTTCATCTTTTAATTGGCTTTCAATTATAAAGGTTAAAAAAATAGCTCCACATATTAAAAATGCATTATTACAAGAATTTTATTTAACATATAATATTGGAGATTTAGAAAAAAGTTTTGGTTTTGACTATTTCCATCCAGATGGAAGGTTATTAGATGAGAAAATTGTAGAAAATTGTAATGTAAATGATATTAAAATAAATGCTTGGGCAGTTAATGATTTAGAAATATTTGGAAAACTTAAGAAATGGAATATTGAAGGAGTCATAACAAACTATCCAGATTTATTAATAAAAAAGATATAGTTAATTATTTAATAAATTAACTATATCTAAAGAGTTAAATAAAAGAATTTGATGTTAAACTCTAGGGGTGCCAGTACTCATCCTATTTATTAATTTGCTTGCATATTCAATTCTAGTAACATTAGTTATACCATCTTCATGATAATCTTTATTGTTTATCCTATTATTGATTAGTGTTAAGGCTTTCATGCCTCTTTGTAGAATGAAATTATCAACTGTGGTTAATCCAAGTCCTCTAAACTTGGATGGGAATATATTATCGAATCCGCATACACTTATTGATTCTGGGATTTTAAGTCCTGAATCAATTATGGCATCCATTATTCCATAAGCTATCATATCGTTAATTCCAACTATAGCTGTAACCTCAGGATGTTTATTTAAACATTCTTTTGCTAAGTGATATCCTGTTTCATATTCAATATCTGGGGTATTAAGTTCTCTAGAGGATGATATATTTTGACTACAAATAATTAATTTATCATTTATATTATTTGCCTTTAATTCTTCTATTAATCCATCTTTTCTTCTAACTCTTGCACTATGATAAGAGTCTAGGGTAGTGGTAACATAGGCTATTTTTCTATGACCTAAATCAATCAAATGTTTTGCTACTTTTCTACCTGCTTCAAAGTTGTTTAAATCGATAGTGTCAAAATCATAGTTGTTATTGAAGTCTCCAATAGCTACTAGAGGTATTTCATTACAATAATCTAAAACTTCATTTGCTAATTGAGGAATCATAGTAAATATAATTCCTGATATTTTAGATTTATTTATATTTTTTAGGGTGCTTTTTTCTACCTCAATATTCCAATAAGTGTTAACAATTGAAGTTTTTATTCCTAATTTTGTTGCTTGCATTTCAATACCTTGTACTAAGGTTGCATAATAAGGGTTATATATAGAAGGACAAATTATTACTAAACGTTTCTCAGCTTTTGAGGTAGTATTTTTTTTATAACCTAGATCATTGGCTATTTTGTTTACTCTTTCTATTGTTTCAGATGGAAAACGAGATAATTTTTTCTTGGACATAATCATTGAAACTGTTGCTGTTGACAAGTGTGCTTCCTCAGCAACTTGTTGTAGTGTAATTTTCTTTAACTTCATGTGCCCCTCCTATATCCTTTTTAGGATAACAGATAATTTAAAATAAAGCAAACTTAAACAAAAAATTAAACATAAAATTAATATAACTAGCTACATAACAAGTTTTTAAAGGTGTAAATATTTGTTGACATAGTCAAATTGCCGACTTACAATATTTAAGAATTTGGTTAATTATTTAAAAAAAATTAAACAGATTTGTAATTTACTAAAAGGAGAGTAATATGAAAAAAATCTTAGTTTTATTGCTATTCGTTACTATGGTTGTAGGAAATGTTTTTGCAAGCGGACAAAGTGAAAAGGAGATGGCTGAAACTGTTAATGTTGATGCTCAAGCACCTGTAACAATTCAATTTTGGCATGCTATGTCTGGAGATCGTATTGATTTGATTCAGGGTATTGTTGATAATTTCATGAAGGAAAATCCTAATATTACTGTAGAAGTTCAATATGCAGGTAGCTATAATGATACTTTAAATAAAGTTAAATCTGCTTATAAAGCAGGTAATGCTCCAGCTATTTTCCATAGCTATGAAATTGGTACTTTAGGTATGATTAATAGTGGTTTAATAACCCCTGTTGATGAATTAGCAAATAAATATGGTGAAACTATTGATTGGGATAATTTCTTTGTACCTGTACAAAACTATTACAAATATCAAGGTCAACACTATTCAATGCCTTTCAATTCTTCAACACCTTTACTTTATTACAACAAAACATTATTTGAACAAGCTGGTTTAGATCCTAATGATCCACCTGAAACTTTTGCTGAAGTAGTTGAAGCTGCTAAAGCATTAAAGGCTAGTGGTATTGATAAACCTGTTACTTGGAACTTACATGGTTGGTATTTTGAAGAAATGATTGCTTTACAAGATGAACCTTTTGTAAACAATGATAATGGTCGTGGTAAAGAATTACCTACAAAAGTTTTATTTAACAGCGCAGCTGGTAAGAAAGCATTTGACTGGTGGATTGGAATGTATAATGACGGCTTATTCAATGATGTAGGACCAGGTTGGTCTAACCATAGAGCTGCATTTGGTTCTGGTGAAGCTGCAATTATCTTATCTTCTTCATCTGATGTTAACTTATTAACTAAAGCATTAAATGAAAAGGGTTGGGAATTAGGTACTGGTTTTATTCCTCATCCAGAAGGTTCTAAAGGTGGCGTAGCAATTGGTGGTGGTTCTCTTTGGATTACTAACAAACTATCAGCTGAACAAGAATTAGCTGCTGTTAAATTAGTTGAATATATTGCTAATGATGAATCACAAAAAGCTTGGCACAAAGGTACTGGTTACTTCCCAGTAACAAAATCAGCAATGGATTCATTAGAAAGCGAAGGTTGGTTCACAGAAAATCCAAACTACAAAACTGCTTTCGATCAACTACTTGTTAACCCTGGTACATTAAACTCTTCTGGTGCACTATTAGGTGTTTTCCCAGAAACAAGAGAAATTGTACAATCAGCAATTCAAGAATGTTATCAAGGTAAGGACACTCAAGTTGCACTTGATGAAGCTGCCGCTGAAGTTAACGACTTAATTACTGAATGGAATGAATTAATTCAATTATAATATTGATTACTGATTTTAAATTAAAGGAGGACAATTTGTCCTCCTTACGATTTGTTTTAATAATAGGAGGTCTGGATGAAACAATCGGTTTTCCCATCTAAAATATTACCTTATTTACTATTGCTACCAACTTTTCTTGTTCTAGTAATATTTTTATTCTATCCAGCTTTTGAAACTTTTAGGTTATCATTTTATAAAGTTAATCCATATACCAATGCTACGAAGTTTGCAGGTCTTTATAATTTTAAAAAAGTATTATTTAACTCTGATTATGGTCATAGTTTTGGTATTTCGATTATATTTAGTCTTTTTGTTGTATTGCTAGGTATTGTTGTATCTTTGGCTTTAGCAGTTTTGTTAAATCAAAACTTTAAAGGTGCAAAGATATATAGAACTTTAATGATTTGGCCTTATGCTTTATCCCCTGCAATTGCTGGTGCTTTATTTAATTTCTTATTTAATCCAGCCAATGGTATTGTTTGTTTCTTTACTGGAAACTATACCTGGTTAACCAAGGGAAGTACTGCTTTTATTGTTGTTGCTATTGCGGCGACGTGGAAGAATCTTGGATATAATATAGTATTTTATCTGACAGCTTTAAGAAATGTCCCATCGGACTCTTTAGAAGCTGCTGCTATTGATGGAGCAGGTCCTTTTAAGAGATTCTTTAAGATTACATTTGCTTTTATATCTCCAACTACATTCTTCTTGTTTGTTATGAATACAACTTATGCTTACTTCAGTTCTTTCGGTTTAATAGATGTATTAACAGAAGGTGGACCTGTAGATTCAACAAATATCCTAATCTATCAACTTTACAAAGACTTCTTTGTAAATTCCAGAATCGGTTATGCTGCAGCAGAAAGCTTAGTATTATTCTGTATCGTTGTTCTTATTACCGTAGTTCAATTCAAAACTACAGGTAAAAAAGTTCACTATCAATAGGGGGTGTAAAATGATTGTTAAAAAAAGATCAATAGTTTCTTTCCATGTGCTATCAATATTGAGTGTCTTTCTTATTTGTCTTCCTGTATTTTTAGCTTTAGTCATTAGCTCTCAAACAGAAGTACAAGTTTTTTCTAATCCACCAAAATTAACTTTTTCAAACAACTGGATATCAAACTATTCAACTGCTTGGAACAGAATTGATTTAGGTAGAATGATGTTTAACTCTGCATTTATTGCAATAATGGTTACTATCGGAAAAATTGTTATGAGTTTATTAGCAGCTTTTGCTTTTACTCATTTTGAGTTTAAAGGTAAAAATATATTATTCTTTATAATTATTATTACTTTATTACTTCCTGTTCCTGTTAGAATTGTTGCTTTATTTGATGTAGTTAGAAGTTTTGATTGGATTAATACCTATGCAGGTTTAATTATACCTTTCTGGGCGAGTGCTACGGGTACATTCTTGTTTATTCAGAGATTTAAAACAATTCCATCTGAATTAGTTGATGCCTCTAAAATAGACGGATGTAGACCTATGCAATATTTCTTTAGAGTTTTGCTTCCTTTAACTAAAAATACTATTGGAGCTCTTGTCGTTATTGAATTCATTTACATTTGGAACCAATATTTATGGCCATTAATGGCAACAAATACTGACAACATGAGAGTTGTTCAAATAGGTATTAAAATGTTAATGAATGCTGAATCTTCTAATAACTGGGGTGTTATTATGGCAGGTGTAATTATGACAATTATTCCACCATTAATGGTATTCTTTATTTTACAAGAAAGCTTCATGAAGGGTTTTGCTTTGCAAAGTGATAAATAAGAATTTATCATCTATATATTAGCTCCAAACTAGAGAGGGAATTATTCTCTCTCTAGTTTTTTAATTTAAATTACTTTTTATTGCTTTATTGCAATTGTTTAATATTCCTTTAACTGTTTTTTTTCTTTCAATATTATCCAGTTCTAATTTTGCTAAAAGCCACATTTGGTATATATCATCGTAAATGTTTTCCAGCTCATCATCGGATAAACTTTTAATATATTCATTCTGATCTGAATTGTGCCTAATAAAATTATTAAGTAATCCAAAAAGTTGTGATTGTAATTTGGGATTGATTTCTTTTAAATTTATTTTATCAAGTTCTATGTCATCAGCCATTTTTTTTAATATTGCTTTTTTTCTTTCCAAATCACCTTTCATTGTAAAATGATTATATTCTAGAGTTGAATATGCTAAATTATCGTCAACTATTTCAGCAACAGCAGTAGCTTCTGGTTTCTTTTCTACAAAAATAAATATTTCGTTTTTTTCAAGTAATTGATAGTTACATTCATCCATGCATTCAATTGTATTTTTCATGAGTTGTGTTATATAGTTCATTGATTTTATAGGGGTTACGTGTAATTTAATTTGATTACATATATTATATATATATTCCGCAAATGAAATTAAATAATTTAAGTCATTACAATATCTGTAATTATAGAAATTAAAATTGAAATAAGAATTAAAATTAGAAAATGTTCCAATTCTTTTTTTAAATTTTCTAGAAAATTTAAGAAAATTATCATTTGCTAATTGAGCTACCGTTAAATAATTTGAATGAATCCCTAATGAATAATCAAATTCTCTTAATTCATAGAATTGTGTAAACAGTTGGATATATTCATTTTTAATATCTATTTCTGAATTTATAATATCAAAGAAGTTTTTTCTCATAATATAGTACCTTCTGTTGCAAATTAATATTTTTTCTATTGTAAATTTTAACATAATTGATATTTATTTGAAAGGTTATTAATTAAAAAAACAGCCTTCAAAATTATGAAGACTGTCTTGTTCAATATTTAAAAATCTTTAAGGGTTAATTAAAAATTAATTTTAATCATTAGGTTCTAGCATGATTGAAAGGATTTCAGTATCAGTTGATTTCATTCCTAATTTACCAACTCTACCAAAGCTTTTAATTGTTTTATCGGCTGTAGATTTAATTAATCCTTCACCTTTCTTAAATGCTTTATTTTCTTTCATTCCCATCTCAAAGGATAAAATCCCTGCTTGAACTGAGGTTGCTATTTTAGCAGCACAGGAAGGCTTTGCACCATCACATACTATTCCACCAATGTTTGCTAAACAGTTAGTTATTACATTAGAGATTTCTTCTTCTTTTCCACCAAATAGATATGCAATGCCACAGCCAGCAGCTGTTCCAGCACATACTGCACCACAGTAAGCGCTTAAGCTTCCTATGCTACTTTTTTCTTGGATAGATATTAAATTACCAAGGGTTAGGGCTCTTAATAATCTTTCTTTAGAGAAATCAAAATGTCTAGCATATTCAATGATTGGTAAAGATATTGTAAGACCTTGGTTTCCACTACCACTGTTTATTATAACAGGCATTGAACAACCACCCATTCTTGCATCTGAGCCTGCAGCTGCAGCAGAAATGGCTTTAATTCTTACATCTTTCTTATCATAGTATTTTCTTATTGTTTGACCTACTCCAAGACCCCAATCATTAGTTAAACCTTCTTGTGATATAGCTGAATTAAATTCAATTTCTTCTTCTAAGATATCTTTTACATCATTTAAATCTACACTGTCTGCAAATTCTACAATGCTTTTGATGTTTAGATACTTAAAGTATTGATCAACTTCATTCATAGCAACATCCTGACAGTTATCTGCTTCGAATAAAATTTCTCTGTTTTTAACTATCTTAGATATATTAGTATGAGTATTAGTTATATTAACTTCTGCACTATCATTTTTATAAAAGGCTTCAATTTTAATAAATAAGTTATTGCAGTTATCAATTAAATAACAATCACAGAAATTGTTTTCAACTAATTCTTTAGTTAAGGCTCTATGTTCATCTGTTACATCTTTAAGAACTTCTAGTACATTACTTGAGTTTCCACCAATGCAACCAAGAGTTGCAGCAACTGCAATTCCTTTTAGTCCACCAGAATTTGGAACAGTTACTCCTTGAACGTTTTTTATGATGTTTCCACTACAACCAATTTTTAATTTATCAGGTAAAGCACCTAATACTTCTCTACATTTAGCAGCAGCATAAGCAATTGCAATGGGTTCGGTACATCCTAAGGCAGGCACTAGTTCTTCTTTAAGTAAGCTTATATATGCCTGATATGTCTGTTTATCCATTGTTGCTCCTTGAGTAATTTAAAATACCTTCAAATATTAATTGGCCAACAACAGATCCACCATCTAAGATTCCTAAACTTTTTTCACTGTAGTAAGCTGCTCTTCCATGAACAGATTTCATTTCTTTAGTTTTTTGAGAACCTTCTTTTGCTGCTTCATATGCTAATTCAAAAACATTATCTTTATCTACATTTGCTTTAATAGCAGTAATTGCTGGATAAAGAGAATCAATAATAGTTTTTTCTCCAGGTTTACTTTTACCTTTTTCCATGATGTTATTTAAACCTGCTTCCATTGCTATTGCTATATCATTAATATTTGCTTCTTCTTTATTCTTTAATGATTTAGCTATTCCCATTAATCCAAAGGATAGAATAGTTCCAAGTGAGGAGGGAGCTGTTTCATTAAAGGTAATTGCTGCTTTCATAAAGGTTTTACCTAAATCAGTAGTAGTAATATTTTCTAATTCGTTAGTTACGCTGTTAAAACCGTTGCTCATAGATATACCTAAGTCCCCATCACCGTTTTGCTGATCTAGTTGAATTAGGTAATCTTTGTTCTCATCAATCATTTTAGTAATTGATGAGAAGATATTATATAAATTATTCACTGTCATTTTGTGCCTCTTATTTATTTAATGATGTGTAAAATGGAGTTTCTGCTGGTTGTTTTAATAGAGATTTAAATTTGTCGTTTAATTTAAATAGGGTTATAGAAAGTCCTGCCATTTCCATTGAAGTTGCAAATTCTCCAATGTGTGGCATAAATATTGAGACGCCTTTGTCCTTCAATATTTGTGCAACTTTTCTATATACTAAAAATTGTTCTTCTAGAGGAGTTGCCCCAAGTCCATTAATCATTACTGATACTTCATCACCAGAATTTAATTCTAACTCATTCATTATTTTAGTTAGACAAGTTTCAGCAATTTCATCAGCACTCATCATTTTTTTAATGTCTATACCTTTTTCTCCATGTATGCCCATTCCAATTTCTATTTCATCATCATTGATTTGAAAAGTTGGTTTACCAACTTCAGGAACAATACAAGGGGAGGTAGCAACACCCATAGTTTTTATATTCTTTAATGCTAAGTTAGTTATTTCAACAACTTCATCAAGACTCATAAGATTATCTGCAGCAGCCCCAGCAATTTTATATGCATAAAGGATTCCTGCAACGCCTCTTCTTTTATCAGCATTTTCAATTGAACTAGATGCTACATCGTCTTTTACCAGAATGCTTTGAGTTTCAATATCATCCATAGATACGATATCGCATGCCATTTCAAAGTTCATTTTATCTCCACCATAATTACCAAACAAGCAGAGAACACCGTTGCCACTATCACAAGCTTTAATCATATCTGCCATCTTGCTTGCACTAGGGGAGGCAAATACATTACCAACTGCACAACCATCAAGCATTCCAGATCCTACATAACCTAAAAATAGAGGGAGATGTCCACTTCCACCAGCTGTTACAATGCCAACTTTTCCTTCATTTTTTGGGTAGTTGCTTAAAAGAATTCTTTTATCGTTGTCTAATAATTTAACTTTGTCATTATATGCAAATATTATCCCTTCCATAACTTCGTCTACAAAGTTAGCAGGATTGTTCATAATTTTTTTCATTTTT
The DNA here is from genome assembly GCF_055395745.1 of Pleomorphochaeta caudata. NCBI lineage: Bacteria > Pseudomonadati > Spirochaetota > Spirochaetia > Spirochaetales > Sphaerochaetaceae > Pleomorphochaeta > Pleomorphochaeta caudata. The sequence continues at coordinate 2,722,400 of NZ_AP042458.1, read as the reverse complement.
ATTTTCCTTCTATCCGCCAAGATATGCTTTTATAACTTCAGGGTTTGTAAGTAGTTTATCCCCTTTGTCTTCTAAAATTATGTCGCCAGTTTCTAGAACATAACCTCTATTAGCAATTGAGAGTGCCATAGTTGCATTCTGCTCTATTAATAAAATTGTTTTTCCTGAATTTTTAATTCTAGTTAATAACTCAAAAATTTCTTCAACTATAATTGGAGCAAGGCCAAGGGATGGTTCATCTAACATAATTAGATCTGGGTCCATCATTAAGCCTCTAGCAATTGCAAGCATTTGTTGTTCTCCTCCAGATAAAGAACCACCAGCTTGGCTTGCTCTTTCTTTTAATCTTGGAAATAAAGTGTAATTAGTTTCGATTAATTCAGAGAACTTTTCTTTACTTATACTAGGATTTCCTAAAGAGCCAGCAACTAAGTTTTCATATACACTCATATCAGGGAAGATTTTTCTTCCTTCTGGTACATGTGATAACCCTAGTTTAACAATTTTATCAGGAGGCATTTTTGTAATATCTTTATCTTTAAAGGTGATTTTACCAGTTAGTTTTGGGACTAAGTTTGATATAGCCATCAAAGTACTTGTTTTACCAGCACCATTACCACCAATTAAAGTTACAATTTCACCCTGATTAACAACTAATGTTTCATTCCTTAGTGCTGAGATATAACCATAGTTTACGCTTAAATTTTCTATACTAAGTAGTGGCATGTGTAATACCTCCTGTTGCAATTCCTTTACCAAAGTATGCTTCATGAACTTTTTCATTACATTTGATGATATCTGGAGCTCCTTCACAAATTTTAACTCCAAAGTTTAATACCATAATCTTATTACAGGTATTCATAACAAACTTCATATCATGTTCAATTACTGCAACTGTATAGCCTAATTGATTTATCTTTTTAATGAATTTTGATAATTCAAGAGTTTCATTAGGATTCATACCTGCAGCAGGTTCATCTAGTAATAAAATTTTAGGATCTAGTGCTAATGCTCTAGCTATTTCAACTTTTCTTTGTACTCCATAAGGTAGATTTCCAGCTTTAGTATTGGTATAAGCGCTTAAATCTAGTAAATCAAGAATTTCTTTACCTTTAGTTATGGTATATTCTTCATCATCCCTAAACTGTTTAGTGTGAAAAATTGAATCCCAAATATTTGATTTTAAAGACATATGGAAGCCTATTTTTATGTTGTCTAATACGCTCATATATTTAAATAATTTAATATTTTGGAAGGTTCTTGCCATTCCTTTTTTTGCTACATTTTCAGGTTTTAGATTTGTTATATCTTCACCATTTAAAAATACTTTTCCTTTTGTTGGTTTATTAAAACCTGTGCAAGAGTTAAAGAAAGTAGTTTTACCAGCACCGTTTGGTCCAATTATTCCAAAGATATCTCCATTATTAACTTCCATGTTAACGTTTTCTACTGCATGAAGACCGCCAAAATACATACAAATGTTTTCTGTTCTTAGAGTGGGTGTGTTACTCATTTACTAGCCTCCTTGCCTTGTAATTTAGAAAGATTTTCTTTTAGCACTTTCTTATCGTTTGTATTTCCTGCCAATTTACTATCTGAGTCCCCAGCTAAACCTTGTGGTCTCTTCCACATCATGATGATAATAAGAAGAGCAAATGCTACTAGTCTCCATTGACCAATTGGGCGGAGTACTTCAGTTAAGAAGTTTACAATAATAGATCCAATAATTGGTCCAACTAATGTACCTTGTCCTCCAAGAATTACCATTGATAAAATGTTCCAACCTTCATCTAATGTGAAATAAGTTGAATCAATAAATCTTACATATGGTGCATAAATAGAGCCTGCAATTCCTACCCAGAAAGCACCATAAATAAAGTTGGTTGCTTTATAGAAAGAAGCATTAACACCTAAGCTTTGTGCAGCTAATTGATCTTCTCTTATACTCATCCAAGCTCGTCCTAATTTAGAGTTTATAACTCTATGCGTTACCACTATAAAGAGGACTGTGAAGGCTAAGAAAATATAGAAATAGGATTGTGAGTTTTTAAATGCAAAACCAAATAGGGTAGGAACTGGAATATTTTTAATTCCAAGTGCTCCACCTGTTAATGGTGTTAAATTTAAGGCAAATAATCTTGCAATTTCACTAAAACCTAAAGTTACGATTGCTAGATAAATACCACCCATTTTTAAAGTCGGTAGTGCTACTAATAAACCTACCAACCCTGTTATAATTCCAGCTAATGGAATACATAACCAAAAGTTTAATCCAAGTTTTGTAGCTAATATTGCTTCTGTATAACACCCAAAGCAAAAAAAGCCTGCAACACCTAAACAGGTTTGACCTGTGTAGCCGTTAATTACATTTAAAGCTCCAGCTATTGTAGAGTATAATAAAATTCTACAAAGAACTCCCATATAATAACTTCTATCAGTTGTTAGAGGAATTAGAGCCAATAATACAACAAATAATATTTGCCATAAGATTTTTTTAGATTGATAGATACTTATAGTTTTATTAATTAATTTATTCATTATACTTTTGCACTCCTCTTTCTAACAAAGCCTGTAGGTTTAAAGATCAATACTAGTATTAAGAAACTGAATGCAAATACATCTCTATAACTTGCTGATGTAATTGTAATTCCTAAGTTTTCTACTATTCCGATACATAAACCACCAAGAGCAGAGAATCTAACATCGGTTAATCCTCCAAGTACTGATGCACTGAAGGCTTTCATACCTAAAGCTCCACCCATTGTTGCTTGTACAACCTGGTAATAAATACAAATTAATAAACCTGCTACTCCGCCAAGGCCACATCCAACACAGTTGCCTAAGCGAGCAATTTTTTTAACATTAATTCCAACCATATAAGCAGCTGTTTTATCTTGGCTAACTGCTCTTAGCATTACTCCAAATTTTGTATGATTAAATACATAACTAAGTACAATTGAAAGCCCAACAACTAATAGTATTATCAACAATTGAAGTGAAGAAATTTGTATTGGTCCTATATGATAGAATTTAATATTTACAATATTTAACATTGGTATTTGGTTTGGTCCAAATATAATTTGAGCTAGATTTTTTACTAGCATGGAAAATCCAATTGTACATAATAATGAAATATGTCTAGGTGCATTAAAGAATCTTTCATAGCAAACTTTGTAAACTGCAATGCCCATTATCCAAGATGCTAAAAATGCTACCAAAAAGCCTAATACTAAATGTGTTCCACAGAATTGAAAAGTGTAGTAGGCAGCAAAAGCTCCCATTATCATTACCTCTCCGTGAGTGAAGGTAACCATTCCAACAACACCAACAATTACTGAATATCCTATAGCCATTAATGCATAAATGGCACCTTGGCATAATCCATTAATAAGTTGATTAAGAAAATAATCCATAACATCCCCCATAAGAATTTTTGATGCTAATATAGATGCTATTTAAGCATCTATATTAGTTTTAATTAGATTATTTTGTGGAATAATCAAAACCTTCTTTAACTACGTATTGACCATTTTCTACAGCACAGATTAAGTATGCTCTAGTAATATCTCCATCAACATTGAATTTGATAGGTCCAGTTAAACCAGTGTATGTGTTTGTTTTTAGATTATTTTTAATATTTTCTCTTGTAATATCATCACCACAAAGTTCAATAGCTTCTTTAATTAGATATACACAGTCATATGCACAAGCTGGGTGAACAGTTGGATTGAATTTAGATTTTGCAAAGAATTCTTCTTTCCATTTTGTTAACTCTGCATCTTCTGGATCAAAGAAGAAAGGAGTAGATAGAACTAAGCCTTCTGAGTTATCACCAGTTAAACCAATTAATTGTTCTGAAGTTCCAGGTCCTAAAGTTGCAATTTGTACATCCCAACCACTAGATCTAATTTGGTTAATAACTTGAGCTACAGCACCTTGGTCTAAGATAACTACAGCTTGAGGATTAGCAGCTTTTAATTTAGTAATTAAGGAAGAGAAGTCTTTTTCATCTTGAACATAGTTAACTTCAGCAACGATATCTAAACCAGCATCAACAGCACCTTTTTTGAAGTTGTCTACAGCTGAAACACCCCAGTCACTATTGATATAGATTAAAGCTACATTATCAAGACCTAAATACTTTTTACAAATATATTTAGCAAAGAAAGGAGCTTCTCCATCTTGTCTACCCATAATACTGAAACAGTAATCACTCATACCAGCATATTTAGGGTTTGAAGCAGTAGGGGATAATTGAACAATACCAGCATCATCAACAATTGGTGCATTAGCCATACAACAACCACTAGTAAAGTCTCCAATTATTGCCATGGTATCTTTATTGTCACATAATTGTCTTACTAAGTCAGAACTTTCTTTTTGGTCCCCTTTAGAGTCATTAACATCAAGGATGATTTTATAACCATTAACACCACCAGCTGCGTTAATTTCATCAGCAGCCATTTGTGTTCCAATTTGGAAACCAACACCATATTCTGCATTTGTTCCTGTTAAAGGTCCAAGTACTCCTAATTTAATTGTTCCTTTAAATCCTTCTTCTTCAGCTTGTTTTTGCTCAGCGTTACCGTTAGCAAAAAGTGTTGCCATAGATATTAAAATAATACCTAATAATAATACAGTCTTTTTCATCTTTTTCTCCTAATTATATATTATTTATGGAATCTCAATTCACAGGTCTTGCAACCCTTAGCAATAGTGTCACTAAGATCTAGAGTTAAGCCCATTGATTTAGCAATGCCTCTATCTCCATCCATAGCCATATCACAAAGTAATTCACATGTTGCATCATCAAAGCCTAATTTCTTCCATGCTGATACTAGTGCACAGTAGTGGAATGAAATATGTAGATCATCTTCTGTTGCTTCAATAGAATTCATGTTGAATGAATCAACACCACATTTGTTTAAGAATGCTACTCTGAAATCTCTTACATCTTCAGGATTCTCACAATTTGCTAAGAATCTTTTTCCATGCATTTCTCCACAACGAGTAATTGCTTTTCTCATTATTGGTTCAGCATCAACTCCTGCTTTAATTAATTCATCATAGATTAAGCCCATCCATGTTGCTCTGTGTTCGATTTGTGCGCGATTAGTTGCTGCAACTTCGTCTACTTTGTTTTCAATGTTTTCAATCATTTTTTTTTGCTCTCCTATTTGGTTGAGTATTGATTTTTTAAAATATCAGTAATATAATCACTAATATCTTACTGATATCTTACTGGTAGTCTAACACCAAATGTAAATTTTTAGCAAGTTTTTTTTTAAAAAATTTTGGAGAGTAGTGTGAATATAAAAAATAAGAGTGTAAAACAGTCTAAGAAAAAACAGTTCTATGACATTGTTTTATCAAGAATAATTTATTGTAAATATATTTCAAATCAAATTATTACTGAGAAGGAATTAGTCGCTGAATTTAAAGTGAGTAAAACTCCTATACGTGAAGCTTTATTAGAATTATGTAATGAAGGATATTTACAGAGTATTCCACGTCTTGGTTATCAAATTCTCAATTTTTCTGATTATAAACAAATTAAAGCAATCAATGATTATAGGATATGCTTAGAGCATGGTACTATAGATTTCTTTTGGGATCGTTTAGATATTAAGAAAATAGAAAAATTTGAAAAATATTATTTAGAAGAACTTTTAACATTTGATGATTCTTCCATTCTTAATTGTTGGGATAATAATGTTAAATTTCATGTTGAGTTAGTTTCTTTGTTCAACAATCAATATGTAGTTGAAAGATTAAAAAAGGCTATGAACTATTTAAAGGTTGCTTATGCCCAATCTTATTGGGAATACAGCTATACCGATAAGGTATTAGAGGAACAATGTCATAAAAAAATTATAAAATATTTATATTTAAGTGATAAGGAGAATGTATTGAAATATTTGCTAGAGGATATAAGTAATTTTGTTTTGGTAGATAAATAATATTTTTTACACATATTTGCATTTTTAGAATTTAATGCGTTGATTTTTGGTTTTTATTTTAATATGATTAGTAGTATCTTACTGATACATTAAAGATAAATTTGATAAAAAAGATGTAATATAGGGGTATATTATGAGTATAAATTTAAAAGATACTGCAAAATCAAAAAAAGATATCTATTATGAATTGATATTAAATAGAATAATTAAATGTGAATATGTTTCAAATGATATTATTACAGAAAAAGGTTTAGTGGATGAATTTGGTGTTAGCAAATCTCCAATCAGAGAAGCTTTATTAGAACTTTGTAATGAAGGATATTTAAAAAGTATTCCAAGATTTGGTTATCAAATCTTAAATTTTGATGAAAAAACAATTCAAGAAATTACAGAATATAGAGTCTGTTTAGAATATTCATCTATGGATAGATTCTGGGATAGAAAAGATTTAAAAAAATTCCAGGAAATTGAAAAGTTTATGTCAGATAATTATGATGATACAGGTAAAAGAAAAGCTTCCCTTGACTATTGGAAATTAAATACTGAATTTCATGTAATGCTTATTTCTTTGTTTAATAATTCTTATGCAACTGATAGATTGCGTGATGCTATGAGATTCTTAGGGGTCGCTTATGCTCAATCTTATTGGATTAATTATCATACTGAAACTATTACTACTGAGTGTTTTTGCCATAAAGATATGGTTGAAGCCATTAAAAATAATGATAAGGAAAAAGCTTTAAGAATATTATATGAGGATATAAACAACTTTAATAAATTAGAAAAACAATAAGGTGGTTTTTAATGAAAAAAGTTGGAGTATGGGGGAGTTATGTCGTCGATGTTATGGCTAGAGCTCCATATTTTCCTAATAAAGGGGAAACTGTAAAAGGTTCCTATTCTAAGTTAAGTCCTGGTGGAAAAGGTTTTAATCAAGCTATTGCAGCTAAAAAAGCTGGTGCAGATTTATTATTTTCAACAAAAGTAGGTAAGGATTCTTTTGCCCAAATGGCTTTTGATTCTTTAAATGAAAATAAGATTAACAAGGATAATATTGTAATTAGTGATACTCATGATACTGGTATTGCACTAATATTAGTTAATGAAAAATCAAAAGAAAATGAAATAATAGTAGTTCCTGGTGCTTGTGAAACTTACTCAAAAAAAGAGATTGATGAGATCTTTGATAATTTTGGTGATATTGAATATTTGCTTTTGCAATTAGAGATTAACAACGATGCTAATTCTTATATAGTAAAAAAAGCTAAAGAGAGAGGTATTAAAATAATTTTAAACCCCGCTCCTTATTCAGATTGCTGTAAAGATTTTTTAGATGGGTTATATTTAGTAACTCCTAATGAGACTGAAGCAGCTTTAGTTTCTAATCTAAAATGTGAAGATATTGAAGACTATAGAAAAATTTCAGGTTTCTTTTTTGAAAATAATGTTGAGAATGTAATTATTACATTAGGTAGTAAAGGTCTTTACTATAATGATAGAAAAACTGAAAAAATAATTGATAATTTTGATGTTGAAGTTGTTGATACTACTGGAGCAGGTGATGCTTTTAATGGTGGATTATTAGCAGGTCTTAGTTTTGAATTAGATCTATTAGAAGCAACTAAATATGGTAATATCGTATCAAACTTATCTGTTAGAAAAATGGGAACTAGTATTTCAATGCCTAAAAAAAGTGAAATTATGTTTTTCATGTCTACAATTATTCCAAAATAATAATTTCTTATTAAGATATACACATAACTGTTACTAATTTATTAGTAGCAGTTATTTTTTTTTATTTTGTTATTATTCTACTAAATTTGTTTACAACTGAGTAATAACTTATGTATTATAAAAATATGAAAAAGTTAGTTTATTTAATAATTATTTCATTGTTATTTACTTCTTGTTATGTCTATCAAATTTTTTTCAATCCTTATAGTATTATTCAAACAAATTTTGAAAGGGATTATGATAGTGGGAGTTTACCTAACTCTGGTACTTTATCTTCTCTATTTGATTATGGTAATCAAGAGTGGGATTTAGTCTTTTATTATGGCCCTTATAGCTTTGATCAAGAGCAAGTATATGATGATTTAGGAATAAATTCTCCTTTTATTGGATCTTCTTATAATGATGGAGATTGGTTATTAGTATTTGTAAGTATTAATGAAGATTCCTCTTATTCTCTCAATTATATATTAAAAGGTACCAGCTGTGAGGTTAGTCCAATTGATTCTCATTATTATAAACAAGTTTTCTCTACTGATGATTTATATACTAGATTTGGTCCATCCCATGATATTTATTTAAAGAAGAAAAATTAATTTTAAATAAATAAAATTCATTTCTGCTCTTTGCTATAAAAAAAGTTAATTATTGCAAACAATTCTATTGCAATAAATTTATGTTTTTACTACAATAAATTCCAATGGTATTTATTACTGTAAATGAGGTGAATTGTAGATTATTAATTAAGTAAATTTTAGCTATGTTTATATAAATAAATTAATTATTTATCATAAGTCTTTTCAAATTTTATTTAAATTAATTTTACAAAAAATTATATGCAAATTAAAAAAGAAGATATAAGGGCAAAAATTCTTGATTCTGCAAGAGTCGAATTTTTAAAAAATGGTTATAACAAAGCATCATTAAGAGTTATTAGTAATAATGCTAATTTAACTAAAGGTGCTATATATTCATATTTTAAGAATAAAGATGCTTTGTTTTGTGAGTTAGTCAAACCTGCAACTAGCTTTTTAGAAGCTGAATTTAGTGATAATTCACGATATATTAGGTATTCAAGAAAAAATAATAATAATTTTCCAATAGAATTTAAATTAGAAAGTTTTAAATTTCATGCCCATGTAGTTTTAGATAATTATGACAGTTTTAAACTTTTATTATTTTGTGCAGCGGGCTCTTCTCTTGAATTTTATAGAGAGAGGATTATTTCTTTATATGCTGATCAATTTAATTTAAGAGCTTCATTTATGGGAAAAAAGGAAGAGTATTGCCAGTTATTTGTACATACTCTTGCAAGTACTTATATTAGTTATTTGGAGGAAATAATTACCCATAATCCAGATAGAAATCTAGTAGATGAATATGCTGCACAAATGGCAATTTTTGTAGATGCAGGTATAAATAAATTAAATATTTATAAAAAAAAAGAGTAGTCTCTTTTTTTTTAATATAAGAGTTAGCTGAAACTAATAAAATATTATAGTGTAATGAAAATTAAATGAATATAAATTTAGGAGTTTTTTTATATGAAAAAAGATAAAAAGAAATCTATTTTAAGTAGATTTGTGCCATATATGGGTAAAAAGAAGATTTTATTACCTATAGCGCTAATACTGTCTGGATTATCGGCTATATTAAATATAATACCCTTTGTGTTGGTTTGGTATATTGTTCGTGATATTTTAGTCTTTCCAAACGCTTTAAATTTTACTAATGTAAGTCCTTATGCTTGGTATGCTTTTTTAAGTGCTATTTTAGGAGTAGTTGTTTATTTTGGAGCATTAATGTGTTCACATCTTGCTGCATTTCATGTAGAAGTAGGGTTACAAAAAATTGGCATGGAGAAAATTATGAGCATGCCTTTAGGTTTTTTTAATCAATATGCTAGTGGTAAAATAAGAAAAATTGTAAATGATGGGGCTTCTACTACACATACCTTTTTAGCTCATCAGTTGCCTGATATGGCTGCTAGTGTAGTATCTCCAATTATCTTACTTTTATTAATGATATTAGTTGATTTTAGAATGGGACTTATTTCTCTTATTCCTATTATATTAGGTTTTATAACAATGAGTTTCATGATGACTGCAAAAGGTAAAGAATTTCAACAAATGTATTATGATTCTTTAGAAGAAATGAGTTCTGAGTCTGTAGAATATGTTAGAGGTATTCCAGTTGTAAAAACTTTTGGACAATCTATTTTTTCTTTTAAGCGATTTTATAATAGTATTATTAAATATAAGAAAATGGTTCATTCATATACTTTGCTCTGGCGAACTCCAATGTCTTTCTATACTATAATAATGCAATCAACAGTATTCTTTTTAATTCCTATTGCTATTTTACTAATTGGAAATGGGGATAATGTAGCATTTGTTATAGCCAATTATATTTTTTATTTATTAGTCTCTCCAATATTTACGACTTTATTGATGAAATCAATGCATTTTCAACAAAATAGTATGATTGCAAAACAAGCTATTGATAGATTAGATGAGTTAATGAATTATCCTGAAATGCATTTTGAAACCAAAACACAAAAAATAAATAAACATTCTCTAGAATTTAAAAATGTAAGTTTTTCTTATGAAGGTGCTGAAAATAAAGCAGTAGATGGAATTAATTTTAAATTAAATGAAGGAGAAACTATAGCTTTAGTTGGAGCCTCTGGTGGTGGAAAAACTACTATTGCTCGTTTAGCTGCACGATTTTGGGATGTTGATGAAGGAGAAGTTCTCCTTGGTGGTATAAATGTAAAAGATATATCTAAAAAACAATTGATGGAAAATATTTCATTCGTTTTCCAAAATACAAACTTATTTAAAGGTTCATTAAAAGAGAATATTATTTTCGGCAAAGAAAATGTTTCTCAAAAAGATATAGATGAAGCTATATCTTTATCTCAATCAAAAGAAATTATAGATAATTTAGATCAGGGCTTAGATACCATCATTGGTACAAAAGGAACTTATCTATCTGGTGGGGAACAACAAAGAATAGCTCTTGCCAGAGCTATGGTTAAAAATGCTCCAATTGTACTTTTAGATGAAGCAACGGCTTTTGCTGATCCAGAAAATGAACATTTAATTCAGAAAGCTCTTCATGAATTGAGTAAGGGGAAAACTACATTAATGATTGCTCACCGTTTAACCAGTGTTAAAAACGTAGATAGAATCTTAGTTGTTAATGATGGACAAATTAAAGAAGAAGGGTCTCATGATGAACTGCTAAAAAAAGGTGGATTATATAAAACAATGTGGGATGAATATCAACAATCTATTGAATGGAGAATTAATAGTAATAAAAATATAAAAAAGGGAGCAAATTATGCGTAAATATTTCCAAGATAAATTTGCCATGTCTGAACCAGGGGCAAAAGATTTAATTAATGGGATAACTTGGTCAACAATAATGGATATTAGTTTTATGTTCCCTCTAATTTTTGGTTTCATATTTTTGAATGAACATTTAGAAATATTTCTTTATAATGCTAATATTGAGCCTAAAGGTGTAGCCTATTATTTGATTATGAGTTTGGTTTCATTGTTGATAATGTTTGTTATTGCATATATACAATATGATTCTACTTATTCAAGAATTTATGAAGAAAGTGCTAAAACGAGAATAAAATTAGCTGAAACTTTAAGGAAACTACCATTAGCATTCTTTGGTAAAAAAGATATTGCAGATTTAAGCTCTACAATAATGGAAGATGCTACTCAAATTGAACAGCTTTTTTCTCATGCTGTTCCACAAATTTTTGCTGCAGTCTTATCTGTTGTAATTATGGCTATTATGCTATTTTTCTATAATTGGCAGATGTCTCTAGCAGTTTTCTGGGTTGTCCCTGTTGCTTTCTTAGTTTTTTTCTTTTCTAGAAAATTTCAAAATAAAATACATACACAAGGTTATTATTATAAAAGAGAAGTAGCTGATGATGTACAAGAAATGCTTGAATCTGTTAATGAAATAAAATCTTATAATAGAGAAGATACTTATTGTGATAATTTAAATGGTAAATTAGATAATTATGAAAAATTTCTAATAAAAAGTGAATTGATGTTAGGTGCTACAATAAACTTTTCATATACAATTTTAAAATTAGGGCTTCCAACTGTTATTTTAGTAGGAGCTTCCCTTTTAATGAATGGTTCAATTAATATTTTCACTTATCTTGTTTTCTTAGTAGTTACTGCTAGAATATATAATCCTATTATGGAAATTATGGAACATTTAGCTTTATTATTGTATTTAAATGTAAGAATTAAACGTATGAAAGAAATGAATGCTATGCCAAGACAAGAAGGGACAACTGAATTTAATCCAAAGAATTTTGATGTGGAATTTAGTAATGTTGATTTCTCTTATATTGATGGTGTACAAACTTTAAAGGATGTTAGTTTTTGTGCAAAACAAGGAGAAGTTACAGCACTTGTTGGGCCATCTGGAGGGGGAAAGAGTACAGTTGCAAAATTATCTGCTCGTTTTTGGGATATTAATAGGGGGTTAATTACTTTAGGTGGTGTTGATATTTCAGAAGTAGATCCTGAAACTTTATTAAACTATTATTCCATTGTTTTCCAAGATGTTATTTTATTTAATTCAAGCGTAATGGAAAATATTAGATTAGGGAAAAAAGATGCTAGTGATGAAGAAGTTAAAAGAGCTGCATCCCTTGCAAAATGTGATGAGTTTATTAAAAAACTCCCTCAAGGTTATAATACTTTAATTGGTGAAAATGGTGAAAAATTATCAGGAGGGGAGAGACAAAGAATTTCTATTGCTAGAGCAATTCTTAAAGATTCTCCAATTATTTTACTTGATGAAGCTACCGCCTCTCTTGATGCAGAGAATGAAAGTAAAATTCAAATGGCTCTTAGTGAATTAACAAAAAATAAAACTGTCCTTATAATTGCGCACCGTATGAGAACTGTTTTAGGTGCTGATAAGATTGTTGTTCTAAAAGATGGAACTGTTGTGGAATCAGGAGCTCCTATGAAATTAAAAAAGGAAAATGGTGTTTTCTCTACAATGGTTAAAAGACAATTTCAAAATAGTTAATCTAAAACTTAAATAAAAGATTTTTAAGTTTTTTAATAATACAATCAAAATATTATCCCTCTATAGTAGATAAATCTTTTATTTATTTTAGGGGGATTACTTTTTGTATAAATATTGTTTTAATTACTTGTGTTAAATAGCATTATTTAGTTTAATATTATTAGTGTAATTGATAGGAGTTTATTATTAATATAAAAGAATATTGGAAAGCAACACTTGAGCAAAATGCTAATTTGATGAAATCATATTTTCATGATGATGCTATTATAAGATGGCACAACACTAATGAGCAATTTAGTGTTGATGAGTATATTTTAGCTAACTGTGAATATCCTGGAAATTGGAAAGGGAATATTGATAGAATTGAAGTTATTGGCAATCTAATAATAACTGTAACTAAAGTTTTATCATCAGATGAGAAAATATCACTTCATGCAATATCTTTTATTAAAGTAATTGATAATAAAATTACATCAATTGATGAATATTGGAGTGAAGATGGAGACCCTCCTATATGGAGAGACTCTATGAATATTGGAAAGAGTATAAGTAATTAATTTTAAATTCTTTTCTTATAAAGGAATTGTGAAATTTAGTTTATATACCATAAAAATCATATTCATAACTGAATCATTATAATCTATCAATTCATTCCAAGACTCTTCATCTGGCGGTCCATTCCAAAAATTAGTGGGTTTATTTTCCATAGATTTAAATGGTAAATTTAAACCCAAAGACAAATATAAATCCTCTTTATTATCTTTTGTAAAAATCCATCCGACCTCTCCATATACTCCGATTGTAAAACAGGTGTAATGAGAGTGCTCATTTGAAAAATCAAATTGCATAAAAACATCTGAAGCAAAGCCTAAATTTAAGAAAAAAGATTGATACTTTATTAGATTGTAATTTATAGTCCCATGTAGAGCAATTGTTTCAAAATAATCATCAAGTGGTACTTGTCCAATTTTTTCACTATTCATTAATATTGCAAATAATGGATAACTAGCAGTAGCTTTTATATTCCATCTATTAGTTTGTTGCATTAGAGAAAACCCAATATCATTTAAATTGATATCAATGCCTTTTCTATAAGTTGTTTCTGCAAATATAGCTACATTAAAATTAATTAATACTAGTAAAATAAATATTATTTTCTTCATACTTTTATAGTAGATGTAATACTCTGTGTTGTCAAATTAGTTTTGTAATTATATATATTTGATCTAGGGTATAACAAATATGAAAAATTTGTATATTGCAAATAATTTATTATTAGTGCACTATCTAAAAAAATATGATACATTTATATAAGATACCTAATATTGGAGTAATCATATGAATCAAGATGCAATAATTGTTATGAGTATATTAATAATTTTAATTATACTACTTTTCGTTTTTCTAGTAAAAAATATTCTAAAACTTTCAAAGTTTAAAAAGAAATATTCACCAATAATAAATATTGATGAAGCAGTACAAAAAAGTAGAAAAGAAAAAAATAAAATTGATGATGATATTGAAAAATTGAGAGCAAGTTATAAAGAAAAAAAATATTTATATGATAAACTTTTAAAACAAATATCAATTTATGATGAAGAATTAGAATTAGCTGAGTATGGTTTTTATAAGCCTCATTTTGATTTTGATACATCAGAAATATATAAGGATAAAATTAAAGCATGCAAAGACAAACAAAAAAGGATGATACAGAATAAAAATGCTGTTTATTGTACTCAAGAATGGATTGTTGAAGGAAGTAGGGCAAAAGGTAAAACTATGACTAATAGGAATATCAGACTTACTTCTAGAGCTTTTAATAATGAATGTGACGCTTTAATTTCAAATGTTAGATGGAATAATATTTTGAAATTTGAAGAGAGACTTGTAAAAGCAAAGGATTCAATTGATAAGATGAACGCATCAAATAAAATATATATTAATCAAAAATATTTGACTTTGAAAATTGAAGAACTTAGACTAACTCATGAATATAGAGACAAAAAGCAAAAAGAGAAAGAGGAACAAGCAGAGATTAGAAGGCAGATGAGAGAAGAAGAAAAGTTACAAAAAGAAATCGAAGATGCCGAAAAAGAAGAAATAAAATTTCAAAAAATGTTTGATAAGGCACAAAAAGATGCAGAAAAGGCTGTTGGTTCAAAATTAGATAAATTAAAAGAAAAGATGGCTTTATTAGAAAAAGAATTGAAAGATGCTCATGAGAAAAATGAAAAAGCTAAATCAATGGCTCAACAAACAAAATCCGGGCATGTTTATGTTATTTCTAATATTGGATCTTTTGGTGAAAATGTATATAAAATAGGTATGACTCGTAGACTTGAACCATTAGAAAGGGTAAGAGAATTAGGAAATGCTTCAGTTCCGTTTACATTTGATGTTCATGCAATGATTTATTCAAAGGATGCACCTCAACTTGAAAATATATTACATAAAAAATTTGAGGAAAAGAGAGTAAATCTAGTTAATAATAGAAAAGAATTTTTCAATGTATCTTTAGAAGATATTGAGAGAGAGGTTAAAAAAGAATTTCCAAACTCAGAATTTATTTTAACATCAGAAGCTAGAGAATATAGAGAGTCTCAAGCTATTAGAAATAGAAAAAAAGTTGCTAACGATGAAAAAGAAGAACTTCCTGAAGCAATATAGCTCATATATATAATTATTTTTAATCAAAATCTATTGATAAATTTCAATAGATTTTTTTATGTAAAGGTTGCAATAATAATCTCTATTTTCATCTAATAAAAAAAATAAATAATATTTCTTGACAAATTTGAAAAACCGATATTAGAATATTTTAAACGATAAAGTAAACTTAATTAAACGATAAAGTAAATAATTTTTACTATAACTAAGGAGACTATTTTGAGAGTAACCCTAAAGTCTATTGCTTGTGAAGCTGGAGTCTCTACCACTTGTGCTTCTAATATTTTAAATGGGAAAACTAGAGAGTATTCTGATGCTACAATTAAAAAAATTAAAGATATTGCTAAAGATAGAAATTATATACCTAACTCAATAGCTAGAAGTATGAAAACTAATTCGACTATGTCTTTAGGATTAGTTTTACCTGATATTACAAACCCATATTATCCTGAATTAGCAAAGGCTATTGAAGCAACAGCTTTTGAGTATGGTTATAATATTATTTACATAAACACTGATGATAATTTTGAAAAGGAAAAACAAGCTTTTAAATTATTGTATGAAAGAATGGTTTCTGGGATTGTTTATGTCCCATCATTTATTTCTTCAAATTCGGATTTAGATATTTTAAGCGATAATATTCCAATTGTAATGGTTGATAGAGATTATGAAACAAAAGGCGTTAAGGGTATTGTCTCTTCAAATGATTATTTAGGTGCTTATGAAGCTACAAAATATTTAATAGAAAAGGGTAAAAAAAGAATTTGTTTTATATCAGGTGAAAAGAGAAGTGATCAAATAAGTGATAGAATTTTAGGGTATAAAAAAGCTTTAAAAGATAATGGTATAAAATTTAGTGATTCTTTATTGATTGAGGGTGATTATACTTCAGAATTTGGTTATGAATCCACTAATACCTTTATTGATAATATTGAATTTGATGCAATTTTTGCTGCTAGTGATATTATAGCAGTGGGCGCTCTAAAAGCTCTTAATGAAAAAAATATTAAAGTGCCTGATGATGTTTCTTTATTGGGTTATGACAATATTTATTATAGTGGTTATACAAATCCTCCTTTAACCACAGTCGAACAGCCCAAATATGAAATGGGTGTTAAAGCTGTAAAAATGTTAATAAATATAATTAATAACAAGAAGAATGAAAGTAATAAAATAATTATTGATCCAAAACTAATTATTAGAAAAAGTGTTAAGTAAGGAGGAAAAATGAAAAAAGTTTTGGTTTTTGGAAGTTTAAATTATGATTTAACTTTATATGTTGATGAATTACCTAAGAAAGGGGAGACAATAACTTCAAAAGAAATGAAATACTCTATTGGAGGTAAAGGCGCTAACCAAGCTGCCACTCTTGCAAAATTAGGATTAGAAGTTTATATGGTAGGAAAAATTGGTCGAGATGATGAAGGTAAAAAAATCAGTGAAAAATTAAAATCCTTAAATGTAAATGTTGAATCAATTATAGAATGTGATAAAAACACAGGGAAAGCTTTTATTACTGTTAATAAAAAAGGGAAAAATACTATCGTAATCTCTGGTGGTGCTAATAGTGATATAGACAAAAATTATATAACTCAATTTAGAGAAAAGATAAATTCAGTAGATGCAGTATTAATGCAACTTGAGATACCTCTAGAGGCTGTAAAAGAATGCTTAACTGTAGCTAAAGAATTAAATAAATTAACTATTCTTAATCCAGCTCCAGCCATTATGTTAGATGAAGAGGTATTAAGTAAAGTTGATATTTTGATTCCTAATGAAACAGAATTGGGTGTTTTATATCAAAGAGATGTTATTAGTCACACTGAAATTTTAAATGCATGTAAATATTTAAATAATAATGGTGTAAACACAATTATTGTTACTTTAGGTAAAAAAGGATGTGCTTTATTTAATAAAAATGAATTAACATTTTATGAACCACATGATGCTATAGTAGTTGACACTACAGCTGCTGGTGATAGTTTTATTGGTGGTTTTTTGTATTCTTACTTAAACGATAAAGGAATAGAGAAATCAATAGATTTTGGACAAAAGGTATCTGCTATTACTGTTTCAAGAGAAGGTGCGTTAGCAGCAATTCCTACAATTAATGAAATTATTAATCCATAAAAAAGGAGTGAAATTATGTATAAGAAAGGATTTTTATGCGTATTAGTTTGTATCATGGTGTTAATGACATCATGCGCAAAAAAGAGTGATGAAAAGGTGGCAACTACAAATAGTAGTGAAGCTTCAAAGAAATTAGTTTTTGTTGTAACAGGTCAACTTGGAGACAAATCATTTAATGATTCTGCAAATAGAGGAGTTCAAGAAGTTGCTTCAACATTAGGTTATGAAACAAAGGTTATTGAAATTGGTCGTGAACAAACAAAATGGTTACCAACTTTCGAAGATTTAGCTGATTCAAATGAGTATGATATTATCATTACAAATGGTAGTAATGCCGGAGAACTTATTACAACTGAAGTTGCTCCGAATTTCCCTGATCAAAAGTTTATCTTGTTTGATACTACAATTGATGATTCTAATGATAATGTTTATGCAATGAGTTATAGGCAGAATGAAGCTAGTTATTTAGCTGGAGTTTTAGCAGCAATGGTTACTAAATCTGATATGGAATTTGCTAATAGTGAGAAAAAGATTGGATTTATTGGTGGTTCAGAATGTCCTATTATTAGCGATTTCTTAGTAGGGTATATTGAAGGTGCTAAATCTGTTGACCCAGAAATTACTTGTTATGTTTCTTATATTGGTTCTTGGGATGATTCCGCAAAAGGTAAAGAAACTGCTATTGCCCAATTTAACCAAGGTGTTGATATTACTTTCCCTGCTGCTGAACAAGCTGGTCTTGGATGTGTAGATGCCGCTCTAGATATGGGAAAATATATTATTGGTGTGGATTCTGATCAAGCAATGTTATTCGATGAAAGTGCTCCAGATAAAGCTAATATAATTTTGACATCTGTTTTAAAACAAGTTGATAAATCCATAGTTCGAGCTGTCAAAAATAATGATAATGGTATTCTTCCATGGGGTACTTATGAATCATTAGGTTTAGCCGAAGGTGGTGTTGGGCTTGCTGATAATAAATATTATCAATCAAATGTTCCACAAAATATAAAAGATGCTGTGGTCAATGCAAAAGAAACTATTGATAATGGGAATGTTTCAGTTATGAGTGCATTAACTGATTCACCTGAGGCAGTTCAAGCAGTAATTGATTCAGTTGCACCACAAAATTAATTTTTGATATTTGAAGAAGACTAATATTTAGTCTTCTTCAATAATAAGGAGTTTCAAATGCCAGATAATATTTTGGAGATGCAAGATATTACAAAAATATATGGAAATGGTGTATATGCTAATAAAGAAATAACATTAAAGGTTAAAAAGGGTGAAATTCACGCATTAATGGGTGAAAATGGCGCAGGAAAATCAACTTTGATGAAAGTTTTATTTGGTATTGAACAACTTGATGGTGGTAAGATTTTATTTGAAGGGAAAGATGTTACAAATAAAAATCCACAAGAAATTATTGATGCTGGTATTGGTATGGTTCATCAACACTTTATGTTAATTAATTCTTTAAAAGTATATGAAAATGTAATATTGGGAATGGAACCTAAAAAAGGAATATCAACGAATGTAAAAAAATCTATAGATTTAGTTAAAGATCTTTCTAAAAAATATAATTTAAAAGTTGATCCTAATGAAATTGTAGATAATTTATCTGTAGGAATAAAGCAGAAAGTAGAGATTCTAAAAGTATTGGCAAGAAATGCTAAGTTATTAATATTAGATGAACCTACTGCTGTATTAACCCCACAAGAAACTCAAGAATTGTTTGAGCAATTATTACTTTTAAAAAACGCAGGACATACTATAATCTTTATTTCTCATAAGATTAGAGAAGTTATGCAAATTTGTAATAGAGTAACAGTAATTAGGGGCGGAAAATTTGTTAAAACTATTGATGTTGAAACTTCAAGTGAAGAAGAAATTTCAAGATTAATGGTAGGTCGAGATGTTATTTTAAAGCTAAATAAAAAACCACCAAAATTTGGGAAATGTATATTAGATGTTAGAAATGTTAGTTATACAAATTCTCTCCATAAAAAGAAATTGAATTCTGTAAATTTTAAACTTCATAAAGGGCAAATTTTAGGAGTTGCTGGAGTTGAAGGTAATGGGCAAAATGAATTAGCTGATTGTATTTTTGGACTCAATAATGCTAAGGGTGAAATTCTTTATGACGGAGAAGATATATCTAATTATTCAATAATGAAAAGACGTAATAAAGGGCTTTCATATATACCCGAAGATAGGATTTCTACAGGTTTAGCAGAACATTCTATGGTATGGCAAAATTTAATCATTGATAGGATAGATAAAGATGATATTAAGTCCTATAAATGTTTGGATTATAAGAAAATTAGGAATTTTTCTAAGGAAAAAATTAAAGAATTCCAAATCTTATGTAAAGATGAAAATCAAGAATCAGGTATGTTATCAGGTGGTAATATGCAAAAGATTGTTGTTGCTCGAGAAATGTCTTCAAATCCAAAGTTATTAATTGCCAATCAACCTACTAGGGGTATAGATGTTGGAGCTAATGAATTTATATGGAATAAGTTAATTGATTATAGAGATAAAGAAGCTGCAATATTATTAATTTCTGCAGATTTAAATGAAATTTTAGAATTGAGTGACAGTATTATGGTTATGTATGAAGGCGAAGTTACTGCATATTTTGAAGATAGCAAATCTGTTAGTGAAGAAGAATTAGGTAAGTATATGTTAGGTTTGAAAAAACAAATGAGGGATGAAAGGTTATGAAAAAGCTACATGTTAGAACAAGAGATATAGAAACTCTAAGAACCTTATTAGCTATTGGGATTTCTTTGATAATTGTTTTTTCAATAATTTTAATTATTAGCAGTGATCCAAGTTTAGCTATTTCTAGTTTTCTATTTGGACCTGTTCAGTCTTTAAGACGATTTTTAAGTGTATTTGAAAGAAGTGTTCCATTAATGTTTACAGGACTTTCTGTAATATTATTACAACGTTCTGGATTGTTTAATTTAGCTATGGAAGGAGCCTTTTTTATATCTGCTGCTGTTTCAGCTGCTGTAATATTATTTTTTAAAGTTCCTCTTCCTATTGCGATGATTGCTGGTGGAATTACAGGCGCGATTGTTTGTTCAATTCCAACTATTTTAAAAGTAAAATGTGATGCTAATGTTTTAGTTACATCTCTAATGTTGAATTATATTTGTCTATATGTTGGATTATATATTATTGTTGGACATTTTCTAGATCCAAAAATTAATACAGCTTTTTCCTATAAATTTCCTGAAGGCTCTCAATTAAAGCGTTTATTCCCTGTTTCAAGAATTAATACTGGAATAATTATAGCCTTATTATGTGTTTTATTTGTTTGGTTCTTAAATAATAAAACTTCATTTGGATTTAAGGTAACAATGATAGGTAAAAATTCAAAAATGGCTAGGTATGCTGGTATGAAGATTGATTCTTTAATTGTTGTATCTTCAATGATTGGTGGGTTTTTAGCTGGTTTGGGTGGTGCTGTAGATATGTTTGGTATGTATTCTAGATTCCAATATACAGCTTTAACTAATTATGGTTGGGATGGGATATTAATTGCAATCTTGGCAAAAATGAAAGCTAAGTATGTTCCATTTGCTGCATTATTTTTAGCTTATATGAGAGTTGGAGCTGACATCATGTCTATGAAATCAGATGTTCCAAGTGAAATGATTTCTATAATTCAAGCTGTAATTATTATTTTAGTATCAGCTCAGTATTTATTACAGAATTATAAAAAGAAATTAACTGTAAGAGAAACAAAAGAATTTGAGGTGGCCTCATGTTAAATGTTATATTATCGTTTTTTACTCCTGAATATTTATTTACTGTAATTAGAGTAATGACACCAATTCTTTTTGCTGGATTATCCTGTATGGTTTTCTTAAAGGGTGGAATAGATCCAATTGGAATTGAAGGTATTATGCTCCTTTCTGCTATGGCCGGTTCAGTTGGTGCTTATTATACAAATAGTGCTTTTTGGGGTGTAATAGTTGCAATCTTATGTGGAATTATTGTTTGCTTCTTATTTGGATTTGCAACTTTGCAACTAAAAAGTGTAGAAATTCTTGCAGGAATTGCAATTAATACTTTAGCAGCAGGATTAACTATTTTTATTATTTATTATGTTGTAGGAGAGAAAGGTTCAACACAAAGTTTAGCTAATCCAATAGTTGGAAATTTAGATATTCCAATTATCAAAAACATTCCAATTTTAGGTGAAATTATATCAGGACATAATGTTTTAACTTATATAGGCTTAATTTTAATGTTTGTTTTATCCTATATGCTAAACAAGACCCCATTAGGATTAAGAATTAGAAGTGTTGGTGAAAATAGAGTCGCTGCTGAATCTGTTGGTATTAATGTAATGAAATATAAATATATTGCATTAGCAATTGCAGGAACAATGGCTGGTCTTGGTGGCGCATTTATGTCGATGGGATATGTTTCCTTTTTTTCTAAAAATATGATTGCTGGTCGTGGTTGGATAGGTATGGCTGCTGAAGCTATGGGACGAGGAAATCCATTTGGAATATTTGCCTCTTCTTTGATATTTGGTATTGCTGATTCTTTATCTGTACGATTGCAGTTGTTTAATTTACCTTCACAATTAGTAAACACAATTCCTTATGTTATAACAATTGTCACTATATCTATATATTCATATAGAGCAAAAAAAGCAAAGAATAGGAGTAATTAAAATATGAATGCTGGACAAATTGAAAGAAATTGGTTGGAAAATGCAGTTCCAAGGAAAGAAGACATTGAGCATAAAATAGATTGGATGAATTATGTTAAAAAAGGGCAGATTTCAGATGATCAAATTTTAGTTGACTGGGTGTCAAAAGTTCCAGGAAGTAATGCTCCATGCCATTTAGTTATTGCTGCAATTCAAGCTATGAGAAATAAAGGATATTGTGTTGAAGAAGCTGAAGAATATATGGAAACAGGTCTTGAAGCTGTAAATAATAAGGATTATTCAACTTTACAGAGAGTAACTGCTAAAATATATTATTTATTGAATAACGCCAAATTAAATAAAGATTCAGATTATCATAAGTTTAAAAAATATACATCTTGGGAAGAAATATCTGCAAAAATAAGTTTTGATGAATTTATATATGATATTAATTCTGATTCTTTTGCTGAATCAATTAAGGCAGGTTGGATTGCACAATTAATTGGTGGAGCTCTTGGTACCCAAATTGAAGGATATACAAAGAGAAATATTGAAAAAGTTTTTGGTAAGAATATTTCAACATATCTCAGGCACCCTGAGACTTATAATGATGATATAACTTATGAATTAGTTTTTTTAGAAGCTTTTGAGAAAAAAGGTAATAATATCACATCAAATGATATTGCTGAGGCTTGGCTTGAATTAATTGCTGATGGTTATAGTGCAGAGAGAATAGCTTTAGAGAATTTAAGGAGAGGTCATTTTCCACCTAATTCTGGTTTAATAGATAATTATTTTAGTGATTGGATTGGTGTTCAAATGCGAACAATGGTACATGGTATGGTTGCTCCTGGGAATCCTAAACTTGCTGCCAAATTGTCAATTTATGATGGGGTTGTATCACATTCTAATTCAGGAATTCTTGGAGGTATGTTTAATGCAGTTATGGTTTCTTTAGCTTTTGTAGAAAAAGATATGAAAAAAGTTATTGAAAAAGCAATAAAATATATTCCGGATGACAGTGAATATTATTCTGTTATTAGTTATGCTTTACAACTCTGTAAATCTTATTCTAATTGGGAAGTTGCATGGGCACAAGCAGAAGGAAAATATAAATATTATAATTGGATTCATGTTTATCCTAATATTGTTGCAGAAATAATTGCTTTATGGTTTGGTAATAATGATTTTGAGGAAACAACTAAAATTATTTGTGGTTGTGGCCTTGATGTTGATTGTACAGCAGCTCCAGTACTTAACATATTAGCAATAGCTACTGGTTCTAATGTTATAAAGGAAGAATTAATTTTACCTTTAAATAATGAAGTTAAAACTATTTTAAGAGATAAAAGAATCATTTCAATTGATAATTTAATTAAAAAAACAATTAATTTAACTAGAGATGCAAATAAATAAATTTAAACTATTTGAACTGGTTTAAGATTTTTTAAACCAGTTCAAATATAAATAGATAATATATGTGATGACATATTTAGGATTTATTTATTGCAATATATAAGGCCCCATCTAAAGCGTTAGTCTTTAATGGAGATTGTTTAAGCCCTCTTGATTCATTTTTTTTAGTTTGATTATATTTTTGTACTTCAGAATTGAAGAATTGAGTAACAATTTCATCATGTTCAAAAACACCACCAGCTGTTATTAGAGGTCTGGAATTTACATTTGGGAGTCTATTGTGAACTGATAAAACTAGATTAAATAATTCAATAGCACTCTTTTGTAAAATATCTGTAGCTAAAGGATCTTTTTCTCGAGCATATTTGGTTACTATGTATGCAGCTGAAGCTACACTAGCTTTATCAAGATTTGGATTATGGAAAAATTGAATTGTATCTTCAATTTTTTTAAGATTGAAAAAGTTTAATAATTCATCACCCATATTAGTTTCTAAATCACGATTTTCACTACTTCTAATAATTCTTCTAATAGCTTCAAGTGCAATATTTGAGGCTGAACCTTCATCTCCTAATCTCCAGCCAAAGCCTCCAGCTCTTACAATATTTCCAAATTTATCTTGCCCCATTGCTACTGAGCCTGTTCCAGAAATTAAACAAATTCCATCATTATAATTTAGAGCACCTACCAGTAGTGCTTTGATGTCTGTTGTAAAAACAGTTTCCATAGTAGGGTAGTTTTTTTGAAAAAAATCTTTAAAAATTTTTAATTCAGATTCTCTTGCTAGTCCTGCTGAGGCGATACATATTCTCTTAACATCTTTTACATCAATGTTTTGTTTTGATAGGGAAGTATTAATTAAAGCTTTTAATGCTTCTAAACTTTTTTTAGCTCCAACGGAAAATATGTTTATACTATCCCCTTGGCCTATAAAAAGTTTTTTAGAATTATTATCACCTATAATTAATCTGCTTTTTGTACCACCGCCATCTATTCCTAAGAAATATTGCATTTAACTCCTCTCTTGTCTAATACTTTGTTAATTGAACCATTACTTTGAGCTAATAAATCTCTAGCACTACTTGCTTCTATATTTAGCATAAGCATTATCATAGCGGTTTTTGTTTCTTTATTTGCTTTGTAAAATGCTTTTTCTGATGTTTTGTAATCATATCCAGTTACTTCACATATTAAATTGATAGCTCTATCAATTAATTTAATGTTTACTGGCTGTAGATTTACCATAAGATTATTATACACTTTACCAGTTTTTATCATAGCTGTAGTGGTAATCATATTTAAAACTAATTTTTGTGCCGTACCTGCTTTCATTCTTGTAGATCCAGTAACAATCTCTGGGCCAACAGGTAAGTATATTGAATTATCTTTACCACATATTTCAAAAGACTTATTATCTATATTACAACTTATAGCAGCAACAGAAACACCAATTTGTTTTGCATACTTTAATGCTTCAACAACATAATTAGGCCCTCCAGAAGCTGATATTCCAATTAAGACATCATTTTTACCAATTTTATTATCTTTAACTGCTTGAATTCCAGCTTCCCCGTCATCTTCAGCATTTTCAATTGATCTTGTAAGTGCAATATTACCACCAGCAATAATTCCTTTAACTAATTCTAGTGGAACCCCAAAAGTTGGAGGACATTCAGAGGCATCTAAAACGCCAAGCCTTCCAGAGGTTCCCGCACCTATATAATATAGATGACCATTATTATTAAATGCTTTTATAACTTTTTCTACAACGTTACAAATTTGTGGTATAGCTGTCTTAACAGCATCAGCTACTTTATGATCTTCTTCATTGATAATTGTTAATATTTCAGAAGTTTCTTTTGTATCAATTCTGTATGAAAGAGGGTTTCTCTGTTCTGTTGCTAATTTTTTTGTTTTCATAAAATCATGATAGTATTAATATTTTTAAAAAGCAACAATTATTTTTGATTATTTATAAAATAATATGAAAATAATTTTTACTTACAACATATTTTCTCTAAATAAAGGCTTTATTTAACGATTTTTGCCTATATCGATATGTATGAAAATTACTAAAAATTTTAACTTTTTTTTATTATTGAAAATTTCTTTCGAATATTATTAAAAATTATTGAAACTTCTTGACATATTTTTTAAGCGTGATAAACTTTGATTAAAGCACAAGGAGGTGTCTTTATGAAAAAAAGAATTTTTATTGCTTTACTTATTCTTGCAATGATTTTTTCAGCAAGTGTATTTGCAAATGGAACACAAGAGGCTTCAAGTTCAAAAACTGATAAAGTAGAATTAACTTTCAGTTCTTGGAGAACAGAAGATGTTCCTGTTTACGAAGAAATAATTTCAATGTTTGAGGCTGAGAATCCAAATATTGGAGTTACTTATCGTCCTTATAAGACTGAAGAATATCAAACAGTTTTAGCTGCAAACTTTAAGGGAGGAACTGCAGCTGATGTTATCCATTTAAGAGCTTATGGTAACTTTGAACAATTCGCAAAACCTGGTTATTTACTTCCTTTAACAGAAGAAAATGTTCCTGGATTAGCTAATTTTGATGCTACATCTTTAGCTGGTGGTACTAGTATTTATGATAATAATGTTTATGGTGTACCTTATGCTAGCCAATCTTTAGTAATTTATTATAACAAAGACATTTACAAAGAACTTGGTCTTTCTGAACCTCAAACATGGGCTGAATACATCTCCAATTTACAAGCATGTAAAAAAGCTGGTGTTACCCCTATTTCAAATGGTACTTATACTGGTTGGATGAATGAAGTACTTGTTGGTTTAGTTGGTTCAGGTGTTTATAAAAATTCTTTCTTTGATGATGTTACTTCAGGAAAAACTAATTTTACAGATCCTAGATATGTAGCAGCATTGGATAGAGTTAAATCTTTAACTCCTTATTTCCCTGATGGTTATGAAAGTATTGATTATGTAGCACAACAAATGCTTTTTATTAATGGCATGGCAGCACACTTTATGGGTGGAATTTGGGAAGCTTCATATTTCTTAAGTCAAAATCAAGATCTTAATCTTGGAATGTTTGTTTGCCCTCCAGAAGAAATGGGTGGTCAACGTTATATCGCATTCTATATGGACGGATCTTATGGTGTAAATAAGAGTTCTACACATCAAGCTGAAGCTTTAAAATTTGTTAATTTCTTAGCTTCAAAAGAAATTCAACAACTATTAAGTGATAAGCTAGGTGTTAAAACTGAACATAAAGATGTTGTACCTCAAAATTCATACTTAAAGATTGTAAGTGATCCTAATTTAGTTAAGGTTCCTTATGTAATGTTAGTTGGATTTAGATATGAACAACCTACTGGTTCTTCATTATTACAAACTGGAATACAAGCATTAATTTCTGGCGATATGACAAGTGAAGAAGTCTGTGCAACTATACAAAAAGGTGTAGAGACATATTACGAACCATTCCAGAAATAATTAACTGGAATTAATAACTGCTTTTACTGATTTCGGTAAAAGCAGTATTTTTGGAGTACTTGATGAATAAAAAAACACGAGTTTTATGGATACTTTTTTTCATTCTTCCAGGATTACTTATTGTATCAACAGTTATTATATATCCACTCTTTTCTTCAATGGTTAATAGTTTATTCTCTTGGGATGGCTTTCAGAGACAAGATTTTGTTGGATTACAAAACTTTAAGAATGTTTTTACGAAATTTCCTTATAATGAAAGATTACCTAATGCATTAAAAAACAATCTACAATGGTTTGTTTCTTCAATGTTAATTCAAAATACTATTGGTTTACTTTTTGGATATTTATTAAGTAGACGTATCAAGGGTAGTAGTATTTATAAAAGATTATTTTTTATGCCTGTTTTGTTATCAATCGTAGCAGTCGGATTTTTATGGAAATTATATTATAACCCACAATTTGGACTATTTTTCCAATTGTTCAAAGCTTTACATATTGAGAGATTTTATTTTTCTTGGTTAGGTAATCCTGATACAGCAACTGCAGCTTTAATTGTTATGAACATTTGGCGTTGGATTGGATTTCCTACTCTAGTATTCTTAGCAGCTATTGATAATGTTCCTGTTGATTGTTTAGAACAAGCATATCTTGAAGGAGCATCAGAATGGAAAATTTTTTGGAAAATAATTTTACCTTTGATTGTTCCATCTATTATGGTTATTACTGTTTTAACACTTGTTGGTAGTATTAATGTATTTGAACAAGTTTATACAATTGGTGGGCTTGATGGCGCTCCAAACTATGCTACTGATACTATTAGTACTTTATTCTATAGAACAGCATTTGGAAGCCAAGCTTCAACAGTTCCTGTTGTTGGAATAGGATCAGCGCTTTCTGTAATAATTTATTTCCTTTGTATCACCTTTTCTGTTGGAAATATTTTGTTTTTCCAAAGTAAGGAGGTTGAGGTATGATTACAGATTTAAAATTTAGAAAATCATCAATATTGAAAAAACTTTTGTATATATTTTTTGAACTTCTATTATTGTTTTATGCTGTTGCTATAATTTTTCCAATATTTAATATGGTAATTTCATCCTTTAAAACTACTAATGAAATTTTTAGGAATCCTTTTTCATTTCCAGAAGTTATGAAAGTAGAGAATTATGAAACTGTCTGGAAGAAGGGTGGTTTCGGAATGTATTTTGTTAATAGTATTGTAACTACTTTTGCATCAATTATCTTTGTTATTCTATTTGGATCTATGGCAGCAAACGGTATTGCTAGATATAAATATAAGATGAGAATGCCAGTTTATTTGGTTTTCTTATCTGGTTTAGTATTACCTTTAAAAGCAGCTATAATTCCTCTTTTCTTATTACTTAAACAATTGTCACTAATCGATAATAGATGGGGATTGATATTGATCTTTACTGCTATGAGTCTTCCTTCGACAGTTTTTATCTTAGGTGGAACAATGAGAAGTATACCAAAAGATTTAGAATATGCAGCAAGAATTGATGGATGTAATGAACTTTCAATTTATAGCAATGTTGTAATGCCTTTATCGGCTCCTTCAATTGCTTTGGTTACTATATATAATATCGTACCAATTTGGAATGATTTCTTTTTCCCTATGGTAATGATTTCTAGTGATTCAAAGAGAACAGTACCTCTTGGTGTTTCAAGTTTCTTTGGACAATATCAAATATCTTGGGATTTAGTATTTACGGCACTAACAATCGCAATAATTCCAATGATTATTGTATATCTATTTATGTCAAAATTTTTTATTAAAGGTATGACTGCTGGAGCTGTAAAAGGTTAATTAGTTAAAATGAATGCTGAAAATAAAATTCTTAAAAAGAATTTAGAAAGTTATAAAAAATGTTTGTTTGAAGGTGTTATTCCTTTTTGGTATAACTATTCTTTAGATAAAGAAAATGGGGGTTACCATACTTGTTTAGATGAGGATGGTACTGTTTATGATACTGATAAATTTACTTGGATGCAGGCTAGGGAAGTATGGTGTTTTTCCCATATTTATAATAGATATGGAGAAAAATATAGCTACCTTTTAGACGCAGCAAAACTAGGTGTTGATTTTTTATTAAAATATTCTAGATCTGAAAATGGTGATTTCTATTTTTCAGTTGATGATAAAGGAAATCCTTTAGTTGCTCCATATAATATTTATTCAGATTGTTTTGCTTGTATAGCTTTTGCAGAATATTCTGCTGCTACAAATGATGTAAAATATCTTAAATTAGCAAAAGAAATTTATAATAGGATTCAAGCAAGAAAAGATAATCCAAAAGGTGAATATAATAAGCAAGTTAAAAATAGTAGATCTTTTCATGCTTTTGGATTTTCAATGATTCAAGTCAATTTAGCTCAAGTTTTAAAAAGATTTGATGATAATCCTATTTATGATCAAATCATTGATAAAGAAATTAGTATGATTGTAAAACATCATATTGATATAGATAAAAAAATAGTTTTTGAAAGAGTTTCTTTAGATGGGAAAAAATTTTTATGTATGGAAAATAGACTTTTATGTCCTGGTCATACATGTGAATTAATTTGGTTCTTAGCAAAATCTGCTAATGAAAAAAATGATAAAGAATTAATAAATATTCTAACTGAATCCTTAATTTGGACTTTGGATCGTGGTTGGGATAACAAATATGGTGGTATCTTCTATTACCAAGATGCACAAGGTTTCCCAACAGAAAAAGTTGAATCAAATATGAAATTATGGTGGGTTCATGTCGAAGCTTTATATGCAACTCTTTATTTATATTCTCTTACAAAAAATCAAATATTCTTTGATTGGTATGTAAAAGTTCATAACTGGTCATGGGATCATTTTAATGATGATAAAAAAGGTGAATGGTTTGGTTATTTGGAGAGAGATGGAAGTTTGGCAAAAACTATGAAAGGTGGAAAATGGAAGGGTATGTTTCATTTACCAAGAGTTTTAATGGAAAGTATTTCGACAATTGAAGAGTTGCTGTTGGAGGATTAATTATGGATGTTTCATTAAAAAACAGAAAAAGTAAAATTGGTCTTTTTTTTATAAGTTGCACAAGATTTCATGATTTAGGTCAAGGGACAAAAGATGGTACTTATTTTGAAAGAATAAAAAAAGAGACATTGAAAATTGAACAAAGTTTATCTCCTGAATTATCTATTATTAATCCTGGTGAAATCTTTAATGATGATGATATGCAAAGAGCTCTCAAGCTATTTAATTCTGAATCTGTGGATTGTATTTTATGCATGTTCCATTCTTGGTCAGAAGATAATGTTTGGGTGAAGTTTCTTAGAGAATCAAATCCTAATATTCCTTTGATATATTTTTATCCAGCAAAAGAAAACATTGGATATGAAGATTGTAGTTTGGATAATAATTTTATTCAATTTTTGACAGATGGTGGTTTAGTTGGCTCTCTTGTTGGTTCTGGTTCTATTAAAAAAATGGATCGTAGAGCTAAGGTAATTGTTGGGACAATAAATGATTGTGCTTCTAAAATAATTGATTATGCAAATGTCTCTAAAGTATCTAATATTTTGAAAAACTCTCATATTTGTGTTCTGCCAACATTTAATGAAATAATGTGGAATACTTATTTTAACCCTTATCGAATTTTTAAAAATGGGCCAGAGATTAGTTTCTATTCTTATCAAGAATATTTAAAAATTTCAGATGAAATTAGTGATGATGAAGTTAATCTATATGTTAAAGAACTAAAAGAAAGATATGTAGTTGAAGATGAAATTGATGAGATAAAATTTGCAGCTTCTGCTAGATATTCTTTAGGTCTTGATAAACTTATGAGTAAATATAATCTAGATGGTATTACTTTAAATGATGTAAGTTCTCAAATATTTGAAACGATAGGTTTAAGGCCTGGATTTTATCCTAAATCTATAAATGATAATTTAAGGTTTGTTTGTCCTGAAGCTGATTTAGGTATTGCATTATCTGTTTATATTTTAAAATTACTTTCTAATAAACAAGTTAATGTTGTTGAACCTTTCTATATAGATAAATCAAGAGATTTATTTTGTGGTGGGCATGCAGGTCCTAATGATTATAACTCAGATGAGAGTCTTAATAATGTAAAGATTGCTATAGATAAGCGTTTTGCAAAAACTAACTATAAATATGCTGGTGCCCCTTTTGCTTGGTTGAGAATCCCAGCAGGAGAAATGACTATGATTCATATTTCTCAGATTGGTGATGATATCAAATTAGTTGCAAGCAAAGTAACTTCTATAGAAGGCCCGCATAGAATTCAAGGATATACCCATTCGGAATTTAGAGTGGATGGAGATATTAATTTATTTTTTGAAAAGTTACTCGAAATAGGAACAACACAACATTTTGTAGTGGTTGAAGGTGATTATATAAAACAATTAAAAGCTTTAAGTGAACTATGCAATTTTAGTTTTTATGCAGTTTAAAATTTAGGAGAATGTGAAATGAGTTTTATGTTTAATCCATTTCCATATGATGATTGGTCAGCAGTTAATGTTCCCAATTTATCAAGTGGAGATGAAGTTAATGTGTTCGAAGGAAACTTTAAAGTTTCAAATGCTATAGTTAATCAAATTGTAGAAAAAGAAAAAAGTAAGGGTAAATGTGTAGTTTTAATATCTGGATATCCTACAGCAGTTTATAACCCCCTTATCAATTTGATTGGCAGAAACCTATATCAAAAATTTGGTTTATATTGTGATAAAATTAATATTGAAAATACATACAAGAGTTCAAAAGAAATTGAGGATTATTTTTCTGATATTTTAAGTAATGATCCTAAAAAAGATCCAAAGAATCTTTATGCTAAATTATCTCATGATAATGAAGATGTATTTTTTGATAAAGAAAAAGTTGAAAAACTTTTATTAAAACTTAAATCTAATGATAATTCAATAATTATCATTTATGGGAATTTTGCAACAACAAAACAGGTTAGAGAGTTTGCAGATATAATCTATTATATGGATGTTATTCCAAAGAATGTAGTTCTTCGTTATAAGAGAGGAGAGGCTAAAAATATAGGTGATGAAGCCACTCGTAATTATGGACAAACTATGAGAAGAGCTTATTATGTTGATTTCGAAGTTTCTTTGAAACATAAAACTGAATTGATTGATGAAAAAGTAATAGATTGGTATATAGAAGCAAGTGATAGTGATAATTTAAAAATGATCTCAAGAGATTCTTTTGAGAAAATCTGTGATGCTGTTGTAAAACAACCATTTAGATGTAAACCTGTATATTGTGAAGGTGTTTGGGGTGGTTACTCAACATTGAAGTTAAGAAACCTTCCATCAACTATGAAAAATTGTGCTTGGGTATTTGATTTAATTCCTTCTGAAGTAAGTTTAGTTATAAAAGCCGGTAGTACTTTATTAGATATTCCTTTTTATACCTTTATAAGAATGGAAAGTATTCCTTTATTAGGTAAAAAGAGTGTAGATACTTTTGGTAGATATTTTCCTGTTAGATTTAATTATGATGATACAATACACAGTAGTGGTAGTATGTCTATTCAATGTCATCCAGATGAAGCTTTTATTAAAGAAAATTTTAACGAGCTTGGAAGACAGGATGAAAGTTATTATGTTGTAGAAGCTGCTATGGGTTCAAAAACATATTTAGGATTCCAAGAAGGGAGTGACCCTCAAGAATTTATAGAAAAAGTAAAAGAAAGTGAAAAGGATCATACAGAAATAGATTATGATAAATATGTAAATTCTGTTCCATCAGTTGCTGGTATGCAATATCTTATTCCAGCAGGGACTATTCACTCCTCTGGACGGAATCAAGTTGTTCTTGAGATTGGAAGTTTAACAGTTGGTTCTTATACCTTCAAGATGTATGATTTTCTTAGAAAAGATTTAGATGGTACTCCAAGACCAATTCATTCATATTATGGTGAAAAAGTTTTACATCAGGAACGAAAAAGTAATTGGGTTAAAGAAAATTTAGTTCAAGAACCTAAACTTGTTGCTCAAGGAAAAAACTGGAAAGAAGTAATAGTTGGAGAACATGATTTAATCTATTTTTCACTAAGAAGATTAGAATTTATGGATGAAATTTATCAAAACACCAATGATCAATTTAATGTTTTAGCTTTAGTTGATGGTGAAAAAGTTAGAGTTGAATCTGTTGAAAATAGTCAATATTCATTCGAAATGAAATATAGAGATGTTATTGTTTTACCTGCGTGTGTTGGTAAATATCGAATTATTAATTTAAGCAATCATCCTGTTGCTATACATAAAACACAGTTAAAATAATGGAAAAAAAATATAAAGTAGTTCTTGCTATCGATTGTGGTGGTACATACTATAAAACTGCTTTAGTTAGTCTTGCTGGAGAATTACATGAGGGAACTTTCAAACAACTTCCCTCATGCTCTACAGGAACTAAAGAAGAAGTACTTAATCAGTTAAAAAATGTTTTAGAATTAATGAAACAAATTGCTCTTGAAAAAGACTTAGAAATTTGTCGAATTAGTTTAGGATTCCCTGGTCCTTTTGATTATATTGCTTGTTGTACCCTAATGGTTCATAAATTTATTAGTATAAAAAACGTTCCTTTGAAACCTATAATTAATGAAATAATTCCTTGTAAGGAGATTCACTTTCATTATGATTTACATGGTAGTACAAAAGGAGCTTATCTATTTGATGAAGCTAAGGGCTTTTCAAAAGTCTATTGCATTGGTATTGGTACAGGTTTAGGTACAGGTTATTTAAAAGATTCAAATATTGTAAGTCATAACCATGGACAACCTAGATATCCAATATTTCAAATGAAATTAGGTGATAACGTTCTTGAAGATTTTGTTTCTAATAGGGCTATAGTAAATGGTTATATAAATAGGACTTCATATACTGGTGAATTAGATGCAAAAATTGTTGAAGATTTTGCTAGTTCTGGGGATGAAAATGCAATTGCTGTTTATCAAAGTATGGGTGAAATATTAGGTAAATCTATTAGAAAAATTCTTACTGAATTAGAAATTGAATGCGTTGTGTTTTGCGGTCAGATTTCTAAAGGATTTAAGTATTTTGGACCTTCTTTTGAAAAAGCTGTTGCAGATATACCATATTTGAAAAAAATAGCACCTGTTAAAGATTTTGACTCTTTAGCACTGCGGGGTTTATGTTTTCTTGACGAGGAAAAGTAAATGAAAATAATTAAAATTTCCACATCTGAAGAATATATTAAATTTTTTAATTTATTTAATAAGCTTTTTAAAGAATTTTTTCTTGATATTAAATCCTTCAATGAACTTTTTTATAGTAACTTTAATATTCAAGAAACAAACTGTTATATGGCTATAGATAATAATGAACCTATTGGGATAATTTCTGGATCAATAAATAAATTGAAAAAAGATATTTATGTTCATTTTATAGGAGTAGTCCCTAATTACAGAAGAAGTGGAATAGGTAGTGCTTTATTAAATAAATTTGTGTTAGAAGATTATTCAACTTATTTTTCTGGATGTCCTAATGGATATTTAGTCCCTGGTTTAGATACAGAAATTTATAAGGGTGCTAAACCTTTTTTTGATAAAAATAGGTTTGATCAAGTTGATATAGCAATCTCAATGCAGCGCAGATTGGATTTGTTTAATAAAGCTGAATATTATGATTTTGAAGCAGGTAAATCATATTCAATTGTTACTTTTAATGATTATTATTTTCCCAGTGTGATGGAACTTTTAGAAGATTCTGAGCATGTAGAATGGCAAGATGTATTTAATAAGGCATATTTGTCTCATTCTAGGAGAAATCTTGGATGTTTAGCTATCTGTGATAATAAAGTTATTGGATTCGCTGGATTTGGTGTTATCGGTAATGATATAAGCAGATTTGGCCCAATTTATGTTTCAAAAGATTATAGAAAAAGGAAAATTGGGCTTAATTTAACAGTTTCTGTTTTAGAAGAACAAAAAAAACTTGGCTGCAAAAAGAGCTATTTTCTTTGGGGAGAAAATAACTCTGTTGCTGTAAAAATGTATATGAAATTAGGTTTTGAACCATTTAGTAATATGTCAATTTTAAAACTATCTAATAAGTAATTTTATGATCAATAGATTCCCAAGTACGTTGTAGTAATTTAATTGATTGATTGTAATCACTAGTAATTAGTGTTTGATATAATATGTCAACAATAAGCAATTGGCTTATTCTAGATAATGAAGCACCTTCTCTATATATTGATTCAACATCAGGGACATATAAACAAATATCTGCCAATTTAGCAATTTCAGTCTTTTTGAAACGTGTGATAGCTATGATAAAAGCTTTATTTTTTTTAGCTTCATTTGCAGCTTTAATTACAGCTTTATGTTCTCCAGAGTAAGATATTGCAAAAACAACATCTTGTTTGGTAGCAGAACAAGCAGAAATGGTTTGAAGTTCAGTATCTTCATTAAAAATTGATAAATAGCCTAATCTACAGAATTTTTGATGTAAGTCTTTACCAACAATACCCGATGCCCCAGTTCCAAGAATTTGGATGGATCTACAAGTTCGAATTTTCTTTACTACTTTTTCAAGAGATTCTGGATTAATCATTTTAGATAATGTTTCAATTGTATTTTTTGTAATTTGTAAAATGTTATTTGAAATTTCAGTTAATGATGCTTGTTTTGAAAAATCTAAAGAAATAGGGCCATTCTTTTTTAAACTATTATCAATGGTGAAAACTTCTTTTGCCAAAGCAATTTTAAGTTCAGGATAGCCTTTTAGATCTAACCGTTTGCAAAAACGAATAATTGCTGCAGTACTAGTATCAGCATTTTTAGCTAATTCTAGAATTGTCATATTAAGTACTTCTTTTTTATTTGAAAGTAAATACTCAGCTATTTTCTTTTCTGATGGAGTTTTACTTTGTG
Organism: Pleomorphochaeta caudata; assembly: GCF_055395745.1. Lineage (NCBI taxonomy): Bacteria > Pseudomonadati > Spirochaetota > Spirochaetia > Spirochaetales > Sphaerochaetaceae > Pleomorphochaeta > Pleomorphochaeta caudata. The sequence goes on along the minus strand of NZ_AP042458.1, from coordinate 2,686,341 downwards.
TTAATTTTTCTAATAAATATATTTTATTATTAATCATAGGGAAATTATATCATATTTTAATAATAGTGAAAATATATTTCATGTCTTATTGTTATTATGTGATATTTATTTTCTTATAAGATATATAATAGAAAATAATTTACAGAAAAAATTAAAAAATAATGAAAAAAATTGACAACAAGTATATTTATAGTATAATTACCTAAGCAAAGAGGGGTAGAAAAATTTCTTTGTTAATTTAATTTTAATCGGAATTAATATAAAAAAATTAACTAATTCAAACTGAATATAATATGTTTAAGGGGTAAATTTTGAACATTTTAATATGTATTAAGCAAGTTCCGGGGTCAAGTAATGTAGAAATTGATTCTGTTACAGGAACTCTTATTAGGACAAAAGATAATAATAAAATTAATCCTTATGATCTTTTTGCAGTAGAATCATCTTTGAAATTAAAGGAATTATATGGAGGTTCTGTCTCCACTTTAACTATGGGCCCACCTCAAGCTAAATCGGTCATTGAAGAATCAATAGCAATGGGCTGTGATAAAGGTTTTGTTTTAAGTGATAGAGCTTTTGCTGGTTCTGATGTTCTTTCAACAAGTTATGCTTTATCCCAAGCAATAAAAAAATGTGGTAAATTTGATTTAATAATTTGTGGTAAACAAACAACTGATGGTGATACTGCACAAGTAGGAGTAGAAATAGCTGAATTTCTAGATATTCCTAATATTAGTAATGTTGTTTCATTAAGTTTGTCTAATTCTAAAAGTCTTTTAGTTGAAAGCAATCAAGAGCATTTATTTATAACTCAAGAAATGAAATTTCCTTGTTTGATAAGTTTTGATAGTGAAATAAATACTCCAAGATTACCATCCTATAAAAGAATGAAAGAGCCAATGGATATAAAAACCTTAAGTTTGGTAGATATGGATGATACTAATGTTGTTAATTATGGGTTGGATGGATCAGCAACACAAGTTGAGAAAATTTTCCCACCTAATAAAACTACAGATAGGTATAAGGTCGAAGGAACATCATGTGATTTATCCTCGAAAATTTATGAACTACTTTTAGAAAAGAAATTCATTATTTAGGAGGATAAGTTATGGGATTTGTTATACATCAAGAAAAAATAAATAAAACTTTAGCTACTAAATTGATTAAAGCCTGTCCTTTTGGACAAATAGGATATGACGATCAAAATAAATTAGAAATAAGGTCTGGTTGTAAAAATTGTAAGCTTTGTGTAAGAGTCTCTGATGGTACAATAGAATATATTGAAGCAAAGCAAAATGAGATTGATAAAACTTTATATTCAGGGATTTTAGTATTTGTGGAGCATAATAAAGGAAAAATCCATGATGTTACATTTGAGTTATTAAATAAAGCTGCTGAACTTGCAAATGTAATTAATCAAAAAGTTTATGCTTTATTTATTGGTAATGGTGAAATCAGTAATATAGATGATTTATTTTATTATGGGGCGAATAAAGTATTTATATATAAAGATGAAGCGCTAAAAAATTTTTTAATAGAACCTTATACTGCTGTTTTTGAAGATTTTATAATTAAATATCGACCAACTGCTGTATTATTCGGAGCGACTGATGTAGGTCGAGCTTTAGCGCCAAGAGTTGCTGCTAGATTTAAAACAGGATTAACAGCAGATTGTACAGCTTTAGAGATGAAAGCTAATACAGATCTAGTTCAAATTAGACCCGCATTTGGTGGTAATATTATGGCAAGAATCATTACGCCTAATAAAAGGCCACAAATGTGTACAGTTCGTTATAAGATCTTTGATAAAGGGAAAAAGCGAGAAATCAGTAATAGAGATATTGAATATTTAAGTATAGATAAATCAAAGCTCTTTAGTAGAGTAATAATTAAAAAAATTATTGAAAAACCAGTAGTAACTGATATAAGTGAAGCTGAAATGATAGTTGCATGTGGTAGGGGCATAAAGAAGAAAGCTGATATTAAATTAATAGAAAATTTATGTAATCTTTTAGGTGCAAAAATAGCTTGTACAAGACCCATGGTTGAAAAAGGTTGGTTTAATTCTAAACAACAAATCGGACTTTCTGGAAGAACTGTTAAACCAAAACTTTTGATAACAGTTGGTGTTTCTGGTTCAGTCCAGTTTGCAGCAGGAGCAAAAGGTAGTGATTGTATTATCGCTATTAATTCAGATACTAATGCTCAAATTTTTGATATTGCAAATTATGGTTATGTAGGTGATTTATATGAAATACTTCCTAATCTCATAAGAAAAATGGAGAATTTAAAAAATGTTTAATAAAGTTAATTCTACAGATGTAAATTTTTTTAGAGAAATTTATGGGGACCGATTATTAACCGCTGAAAATATTAGTGATGATTATTGTCACGATGAATTAGGGAGTACTTGGGGAACCCCTGAGGTATTAGTAAAAGCCTTAACAACTGAAGAAATTTCTCAGACAATGAAATATGCTAATGAAAGAAACATCCCTGTCGTAGTAAGAGGTTCAGGAACAGGACTCGTTGGAGGTTCAGTTTGTATTTATGGTGGTTTAATGATTGACCTAAGTCAAATGAACAAGATTCTAGAAATTGATAAAGAAAATATAACTGTAAAAGTGCAACCAGGTGTTTTGTTAATGGATTTGGCTTCTTATGTAGAAAGTGAAGGCTTTTTATATCCGCCTGATCCAGGGGAAAAAGGAGCTACTATAGGTGGAAATATTTCTACAAACGCAGGTGGAATGCGAGCTGTAAAGTATGGTGTTACTAGAGATTATGTTAGAAGCCTTACCGTAGTTTTGCCTAGTGGTGAAATTCTTGAATTTGGTGGAAAAGTAGTTAAAAACAGTAGTGGATATAGTCTTAAAGATTTATTAATTGGTAGTGAAGGAACTCTTGCTGTGATTACTGAAGCTATACTTAAATTAATTCCATTACCTTCTTCTACTGTTAGTGTTTTAGTACCATTTGCTTCAATGGAAGATGCTATATCAATAGTACCAAAGATAATATTAACTCAAGTTTTGCCCGTTGCAATTGAATATATGTCTAAAGAAACTATTGAGAATGCAGAAAATTATTTAGGGAAGAAGTTCCCCACCCATGATTTTGATGCTTATCTTCTTTTAAGTTTTGATGGAGAACCTAATCAAGTAAAGTATAAATTATCAACAGTTTCAGATCTATGTTTAAAAGAAGGAGCTCTTGATGTTTTAATAGTTGATACAGAAGAGAGAAAAGAAAGTGTTTGGAAAGCAAGAGGTGCATTTTTGGAGGCAATTAAAAGCTCAACTACAGAAATGGATGAATGTGATGTAGTAGTACCAAGAAATAGGATTGCAGAGTTCTTACTTTATACTAATCAAATCTCAAAAGATTTAGTCATGAGAATTCAAAGTTTTGGTCATGCAGGGGATGGTAATTTACATATATATCTTTGTAAAGATAAGTTAAATGAAGATAAATGGACAGAAAAAAAAGCAAAAGCATTTGATTTAATGTATTTAAAGGCTGCTCAATATGGTGGCTTAATTAGTGGTGAGCATGGTATTGGTTTAGATAAAAAACAATACTTATTTAATGATTTAGGTGAAAAACAAATATCATTAATGCGTAATATAAAAAAGGCTTTTGATCCTAAGGGAATTTTAAACCCTGGTAAAGTTATTTAAATTTATTAACACCGTTGCATTAATACAACGGTGTTAAACCTTTTTAATTACCAAAATATACACTCGATGAATTTTCATATATGATTTTTCTCATATCATCTGCATCTAAAAATTGCTCAATATAATTCCATAAATGTTTATAAGAGTCTCTTGTTAAGGGGCTTGGAGCGTCACTTCCCCAAAGAAGTTTATTTATTCCAACAATTTCTTTTGCAAGTAGAATAAATTTTTTTGCAGTAGGATAGGGATATACTTCTGGATATACATTCCAAGGAATTGCGCTTAAATCAAAATAAATATTATCTAATTTAAGAATATTTAGCATATCTTTTAAGTATTCAAAATCATTTAAAGTTGGAGCGCCTAAGTGACAGATAACAATATTCATCTCTTTAAAGTTTTTTGCAATTTTGGCAACAGCTTCTGGTTGAAAACTATCCATTAATGGGCTTCCAATATCTAAAACTAATGTTGCATTTGAATCATTTATCATTTGATAATATTCCATCATGATTTCATTGTCTATTTTGAAAGGCGTATGATAACTCATTAGTCCAGCCCCAGTACTAAGCTCAAATTTTACAATCTTAAAGTTCCATTCTTTTAAATATAAAGTAGCAAGTTCTTTTGCATTTTTACAAAAAGGATCAAATGTTACTGCTCCAGTAAATCTATTTGGATACTTCTCAATTGCTTCTTTTACATAATGGTTTTGAAATCCATAAAAACCACCTTGTAGTATAACGGCTTTTTCAACATTGTTTTCATCCATGATTGATAATAAAGAATCAATTTCAAAAGTTTTGTCGCCATAGTTTTCAGGTATCATATTAATTATTGTACCATCTGCCCACATAGCTTTTCCATTTCCTATAGCCCTTAATTCTCCTTTAGCTCCAAAACCAGCTAAAGTTTTAAATATATGGACATGTGAATCGATTATTTTCATTTAGCAATCTCCTTATTTCTTTTAAAGAAAACGATCTTTCTTAATGAAGCTTGTCTGTGATATCCACTATCTTTTAATCTAGAATGTGCATCAATAGATACTGCAATTATAATAATTATACCTTTTACCATGCTATGATAAGTTGAAGCAACACCTAATAATCTTAATCCATTGTTAATCATGCCAACCAACAGAGCACCAAACATTGCCCCTTGAATTGAACCTTCACCACCAAGTAATGAAGTCCCTCCAACTACAATAGCTGTTAAAACATCGTTTTCATATCCATAGGCTGCTTTTGCGATAGCTTGTTGGTTCCAGCTAGCTAACATAATTCCGGCAATAGCAGCAGTGAACCCTGAAATAGCATAAGCACTAATATTAATTTTTTTGGTTTGAATTCCACTATATTTTGCTGCAGTCATGTTACCCCCAACTGCATATATCTTTTTACCAAAGGATGTGTAATTTAAAATATAATAACTAATTAATGCCATAATTATTAAAATAAATATTGCAAAAGGTATTCCAAATAATCTACCACCACCAATAAAAGTAAACATTTTTGGTTCCATTATTCCAATAACTTTATTCTTAGTTATTAATTGAGCAACACCATAGAATATGTATTGAGTAGCTAGAGTGATTAAAAAAGGAGGGACCTTAAAGAATGAAACAATTGCACCATTAAAAATTCCTACAATTATTCCACTACCAATTCCAAAGGTTAATCCTAATATCACCGCAAAAGTGGTGCATCCAAAATGTAAAATTGTAACTACACAGGTTGCTCCGCTTATAGCCGCGGTTGCTCCAACACTTAAATCAATACCGCCTAAAAGTATTGTAAAAATAGCACCGCATACCATAACTCCATAAATTGATATAGCTTGTAAAATACTTTTGAAGTTTGCTGCTGTTAAAAAGATTCCAGGTTCTTTTATTGTTAAAAACAAGCCTAAAATAAATAATAGCATCGGCTTTTGGAGTTTTTTCATTAACTCTTTATAGTTTTTTTTCTTAATTAAATCAGTCATAATCTTTCCTTTTAATTATCAAGCCCTGAAGAGGCCGTAAGTATGGTTTCTTGTGATACAACTCCAGAAGAGAATTCTTTAACAATTTCACCTTTTCTAATAATTAATATCCTATCTGATATATGTAGTAATTCTTGCATATCTGAAGATACAATTAAAACAGATAATCCTAAGGAGGCTAATTCTTTTAGCTTGCTATAAATTTCACTTTTTGCTCCAATATCAACACCAGCTGTTAATTCATCAATAAGCAATACTTTTAAATCTCTCAATAGCCATTTTCCTAATACTATTTTTTGCTGATTTCCTCCAGACATGTTTCCAACAATAAATTTTGGATTTTTGGGTCTAACATCAAGTATATTTATTGTTTTATCCCCAAGATTAGATACTTTTTTAGGAGATAGGTAAGCTCCTGTTTTTAAATCATCTAAGCTTGGAACTGTAGCATTCTCAGTGATTGATAATAGTGGGAATAGTCCCTCATCTCTTCTGTTTTCAGGAACCAAACCAAATCCATTAATAATCATGGAATCAACTGAATTAGGCATTTTTTTATCTTCGAAATAAACTTCTCCATTATCATATTTGTCTATTCCAAAAATGCTTTTTAATATTTCTGATCTACCAGAACCAACAAGACCTCCAATGCCTAAAATTTCTCCTTTATGCAAGTCAAAAGAAATATTAGTAAATACTCCTTTTCTGCATAATTTTTTGACAGATAAAATAGGTGGGGTTGTCGGACTATGAAGTTTGTTCGGTGCAAAAGATTCATCGAATTCTTTACCAATCATCATCTCGATAATTTTCTCAGGAATAACATCATCGTGTTTGATAGAATCGACATTAACACCATTTCTTAAAACTGAAATAGTGTCACTTAGCATAAATACTTCTTCTAATCTATGTGAAATGTATAAAACGCTTATACCTTTTGATTTAAGTTTTCTTATAATATTAAATAATAATTCTGATTCTTCACTACTTAAAGATGCTGTTGGTTCATCCATAACAAGCATTTCGGCATCACTATTAAGCGCTTTTAATATTTCAACCATTTGCTGTTGGGCAATACTTAGTGTCTCAACAACTGCATTAGCCTTTAATTTAAAACCATAATCATCAATTAAATCTTGAACTTTTTTATACATCTTTTTCTTTTTTAAAACGCCAAAAGATGAATCTTCTTTTCCTAGCATTATATTTTGGGCCACAGTTAGGGTAGGAATCATACTTAATTCTTGGTATATCGTGCTTATCCCAAATTTTCTAGAGTCTGTTTGAGATTTTATATCAACAGAATTTCCATTAATTATTATATCTCCACTATTTTTAGTATAAATTCCAGTTAAAATTTTTATAAGTGTTGATTTTCCAGCACCATTTTCACCAACTAGTGCATGTACTTCGCCTTTCTTAATTGTTAAGTTAACGCCTTTTAAGACTGAGACTATACCAAAACTCTTTTTTATATCTTTCATTTCTAAGAATATATTGTTTGTTTTATTCATATCATTAAGCCTCGCATTCAATCTTTTTTGACATTTTCTTAAGCATATAAGAATTGTAAATAGAATCAAAAATAACCATAAGAACTATTACAGAGCCTGTTAACATTAATTGGACTGCAGTTGGTAAATTATATTTATAAATACCATTAGTTAAGGCAGACATAAAAATAACACCAATCATTGTTCCAACTACATCTCCACGACCACCGTTAAATGCACAACCACCAACTACTACAGCAGCGATTATATCAAATTCTAATCCTATACCAGTATCAGGAGTAACACTTTTCATTTTTCCCATTAAAAATAGGGTAGCTACACCACATAAGAAACCAGTTAGTGTATATACTCCAAGTTTTATATTCTTAGAATTAATCCCTGATAGTTGTGAAGATTTTTGATTTGATCCAACAGAATAAGTATATAAACCAAATTTAGTACGTTTTAATAAAAATTGGCCTAAAATAACAAACAAAAAGAAAAATATAATTGAAATATAAATCCCGTTAATATTTCCACCAATTAATAAAATCGTTCTATCTTTTATAACCTTGTTTGTAATCATTCCTGTTGCAGATTTAATTGCAAAAACTAAAGCTAAGCCTCTAAAAACGAATTGAGTTGAAAGTGTTGCAATAAAATCCGGTAAGTTTAATCTAGAGACTAAAATACCATTAATAAAGCCACCAAAAGTTCCTAATAAAATAGCTAAAATGATAATAACATTTCCACTAACACCATGGTTATACATTAAATTAGCACAGATCATTGAAACACAACCAATAAGTGCTCCTGTAGATAAATCAATGCCTGCTGTTATAATTATAAAAGTAACACCAATTGCAACAATGCCCATAATTGAACTTTCTCTAAGTAAAGTTAAAATATTAGCTTTGGTAAAAAAAGTATCACTTGTAAACCCTAGAATCGCAAATAATAAAATTAACAACCCAATAGATACCAATCGTCTAATTTGTTCCTGACGCAAAATAAACCTCCAAATTTTTCCTTTCTTTTGCCACTACAATTAATAAGGTAACAAAATGTAATTATTAATTTTGTTACCTCATAATTTGTGAATTAATTTACCAACGAATATTTTCGCCAATAGTTCCTACTGTTTCTGAAGTTACAACAATTGGTGCCATTTTAATTTCAGGTGTTGAAGTTAATGAAGTACCATTAATTCCTGCTCCAATTGCATACATAGCTAATCTAGCTGCTGTAGCTCCTTGGTCATAACAGTTTGTATAAATTGTACCACTCATTTTTCCTTGTTCAATATATTCAAGAGCTTTTTTCTCACCATCAGCTCCCCAAATTTGCATACCATCTAAACGACCGGCTGCTGCAGCGGCTTGAGAAGCACCTTCTGCCATAGCGTCATTGTGAGCAAATACACCATCAATTTTTGGATATTTTGTTAAGAAATCATTCATAACAACATTTGCCTTTTCTGTTAACCATTCACCTGATTGAGCATCAAGTATTTCAATGTTTGCATGTTTAGCTAATTCATCTCTAAATCCCGCTTCAAGTCTTTCTCCACGAGTAGCTCCTGGTGTTGCTTGAATGATAACTACATTACCACTATCATTCATAGCTTTTGCCATGTTCTTTGCAACTAATGCGCCAGCTTCATAGTCTACCATAGCTATTAAACCAGTATGGGTTGTATCAGCATCTAAGTTTAGAGTAATAACAGGAATGTTTGCATTTTCTGCTTGCTCTACAAAAGTTGCTGCTGCAGCACTATCTGAACATTGTAATAGAATTGCATTATAGTGTTGGTTAATTAAATCTTTAATGATTCTTCCTTGTGTTTCTGCTGATGCTTTTCCATCAAAGCGTTGGAAAGTTACATTAGAGAAGGTAGCTAATTCTTTTTCAGCTCCATCTCCCCAAGCATTAGCAACGGTGTCACCAATTACATTTGGTACAAATGCAATCTTAATTGGATCTGAATATGGATCAACACTTGAACTTAATTGTGCACTTGCTACTGTGCCTACTGCCTCTGCGTTTGTTTCACTGTCGGTTTTTACTTGACCACATGAAACAAATAGCATTGATACTACTAATAAAGATAGCATCATACTTGTTAAAACCTTTTTTTTGCTAGTAATCATAAAACTTAACTCCTTTTTGATAACTATATTTTTATTTATATGATTTCTAATTAAAATCAATCATTACCTTTAACATTTCACCCTGTTTATTGCTAAAATCTGAAAAAGCTTTAGCTGTATCATCAAATTTATAAATATTAGTAATAATTTTATTTAATGGTAGTGTCCCTGTATTTACTAAATCTATTAATTCTAAGAAATCTTCTTTCAAAGCATTTCTAGAACCATAAACATTTAATTCTTTTTTCTGTATTTGAGTGAAGAAAAAGTCTAAATTTTCTTTTCCTACTCCTATTAAGACAATATTGCCACCAAAACAGACGGTATCAAAACAATCTTGGAAAGTTGATGGTCTTCCAACTGCTTCAATAACCACATCAAATCCATTGTTATTAGTTATTTTATTGACATTGTCTAGTAATTCTTTTTTTGATGAATTTAATATAACTCCATCAACTCCAAATTCTTTTGCCTTTTCCAATTTCTCAACAGCTATATCTGCAATGTATACATTAGCTCCTTTTGATTTAGCTGTTATAGCAGCAAGCACACCAATTGTTCCTGCGCCAATAACTAAAACATTATCATTTTTTTTAACGTTTGCACGTTTTACTCCATGATAGCTAATACAAAAAGGTTCAATAGCTGCTAATTGTTTTGGATCTAAACCTTTTCCATCATAAACTCTCTCTATTGGCATTGTGACATATTCACAAAAAGCACCGTCTCTTTGACAGCCAAATGTTTCGTTGTGTTCACAAGCATTTACTATTCCTTTTTTGCAAGAATAGCACGTTCCGTCATTAAAATAAGGGTTACATGTAACAATCATACCTTTTTTTAGATTAAAATCATTGTCATCAATTTCAATTATCTCTGCTGAAAATTCATGGCCTGGAATTCTTGGATATTCAAAATATGCAAAAGACCCTCTATAGGAGCCTAAGTCGCTACCACAGATACCACAATATAATACTTTTAGTAGCACCTCTCCCTTTTTTCTGATTGGCATATCAATATCTTTTATTTCTATTTCACCAGGGTTGTTAATATATACTGCTTTCATTGTTTTTATATATTCCTTTATTGTTGTATACAACGTTGTATTTTTCATATGTTATCACAGAATTTCCATTTGTCAACATAAAAAAAATAAAAATTTCTATTAAAAAAATGGTAGTTTAATAAATAATTATTATGATTTTAATTAAATAAATTTTTATTATATAATTTAATTTGTGTTGTATAAATGAAAAGATATTGCTTTTAAAGCCTTTAAATACATATTAATTGGTTGAAATTTGCTTAGTAGTTTATATTTTATTGTTAATAAATTAATTAAAGATCTTTTATAAAAAATATTTGTAATGAGTTTTTTATTATATTTATAAAAATATTTTTTATATAAATATAATTGTTTTTTTAGTATTCTGATATAAAAAAAATGCTTAAAAAGTGTGTTTTATGATTTTGTTGTATACAATAGATTATTTTTTTTTGAATTTTTATATTTACTTAATGATTTTATTATTTTAATATACAAAAAAAGGGGATTAATCTATGAAAGAAGAATCATTAAAAGTTAAAGCATACAACATAATTAAGAATAATATAGTGGAATGTGTTTATACTCCCGGTTCAATGATTAATGAAGAACAATTGAAAAATGAATTTAATATAAGTAGAACCCCTATAAGAGATGCTCTTGGAAGATTAGAACAGGAGGGTCTTGTAACTATTAAGCCTAAAAAAGGTATTATGATTAATCCAATTACAATTGAAGAAATTAATAAAATTTTTGAAGTTAGATTATTAGTTGAACCTTATGCAATTCAAAGATATGGTTTCAAGATTGATACTGAAGATTTATTAGATTATTTAAATTATTATCATGGAGAAAAGAAGCAATTCTTAACGAAAGAAAAAGTAATTGAACTTGATGATAAATTTCATGATTCTATTATTAATTGTATTCCAAATGATTATTTAACAAATTTTTATAATATTATTAAAGCACAAAATAAACGATTAAGAATTTTGTCTGGTAGTGAATATACTAATCGTATTGAACTAGGACAGATTGAGCATGTTAGAATTATTGAGTGTTTATTAAAAGAAGATTGGGATCAAGCTCGTGAAGAATTAGTTGTTCATTTAAAAGAATCTAAGAGTAGTGCTTTTAAATTATTAACTAAGATTCCACCACAAGTTGCTGCTTATACTAACACTAATAAATTTAATTAATACCCCATTCTTTATAGAATTCATTAAGAAAGTCTTTCATGAAATTGGTTCTTTCTTTAGCTAATTGTTTTCCATAGTTTGTATTCATTAAATCTTCTAGTTTTAATAATTTGTCATAAAAGTGTTTAATGGCGGAGTCTTTATTATCTATTGGATCATATATAACTCTATTATTAGCGCCACTATATGCAAAGGTCCTAGCAATTCCAATAGCCCCAAGTGCTTCTAATCTATCAGCATCTTGAACTATTTTTCCTTCAATTGATAAACAGTCTGGTGATTTACCTTTAGAAAATGATAAGTTACTAATATCTGAAATAATTGCTTCAATTTCTTCATTTGCTATATTATTATCTTTTAAAAAAGATCTAGCATTATCTAAATTCTTGCTAGTTTCAGGGGAAATTTTATAATCATCAACATCATGAAGTAGGGCTATCAATTCAACTTTTGTTAAATCAATAGCTTTATTATTTTCTTCTTCTATTTCTTCAATTTTTATTGCTGTATTATATACTCTTAATGAGTGATAATAATCATGTCCACTATAATCTTCTTTGAAGAAGTATTCTATATATTTTATTGCATTTTCTATTATTGTTTTCATACTCATGTTTTCCAATTAATTTATATTAGTATATTGGTAATATATAATTTATAGTAGTATTAAAAAGAAAAGTTTTTTAATATAACATAAATAACTTGAAATATAACATTAATAATGTTATATTAAAAATATATAATGTTATATTAGGAGTTTTTTTATTATGTTATCAGCTTTAAAGAATAATATAAAAGATAATATTGATGATAAATTTGAATTATTTTCTTTTAATGAGATAAATAAAATTCCCATGTTTTTAAAAGAAAAATACAATTTTTATGAAATAAGAATTCTTGATATTTCATGTATTTTGCTTGAAGTAAAAAATGATTTACCAAGTATTGATATGATTGAGAAGAACTTAAAAATTTTAAATAATCTAAAAAAAGGAAATTTTATATTTTACTTTAATAAAATATCTTCATACAGAAAAAAAACCTTAATTGAAAGGCGAATTTCATTCATTAGTGAAGATGGTCAAATGTTTTTGCCATTTCTTGGATTGTTATTAAAAAATACTCCTAATTTAGTTAAAAAAGAAATTCAAAAATTCTCTCCATCAGCTCAGTTAGCTTTTTTGTTTTTTATCTATAATAAAAATATTACTATTAATAATGAATCCTTTGCGAAGAAAATGAATTTCACATTAATAACAGCATCAAGAGCTTTAAATGAATTATATGATGCTAAATTAATAGATTATGACAGTGGTGGCAAAACTGGACGTAGTAAAGAATATAAGAGAATAGTTGATAATTATTATTTTGAAAAAGGTAAAAACTATCTTATAAATCCTATAAAAAAAATTGTTTATGTACAAAAGGCCCCAGATAATTCATTTATTGCTGGGTTAGAGTCTTTGTCAGAACTCTCAATGTTAAATTATTTTGAGAATAAAGTTAGGGCAATTTATTATAAAAATTATAATAAATTAAATATAAAGGTAGTAAATAATAACGATATTATAAAGGACAAAAATCTAGTTAAACTTGAGATTTGGAAATATGACCCTTCCTTATTTGTTAAAAATAATCATGTTGATTTAATTTCTCTATATGCTTCATTATTGGATAACAAAGATGAAAGAGTTGAAAGTGAACTAGAAAAAATCCTAAAAGATGAAAAATGGTAAAGGGATTAGATAAGTTTAAAGATTATTTTGAAGATTATACTAATCAATATATTCTTATTGGTGGTACTGCTTGCGATATTATTATGGAAGAATATGGTATTCCATTTAGAGCAACAAAAGATTTAGATATTGTTCTTTTTCTTGAGGTGTTAGATATATCTTTTGGAAAAATGTTTTGGCAATTTATAGAAGCCGGTGGATATGCAACTCGCTTAAAAAGTTCAGGTGAAAAACAGTTTTATAGATTTACAGATCCTATAAATTCTGAATTTCCAAAAATGATTGAACTTTTTAGCAGATCACCGCTGTCTTTTGAATTAGAGTATGATAATGGATTAGCACCAATCCATATTAGTGATGATATAAGAAGTCTTTCAGCTATATTATTAAATGATGATTATTACGATTTATTAAAAAAAGGACAAAAAGAGATATCTGGATGTTCAATCCTTTCTACTGAAATATTAATACTTTTTAAAATTAAAGCTTGGTTAGATTTGAAATTAAAAAAGGAAAAAGGGGAGCCGGTTGATTCTCATGATATAAAAAAGCATAAAAATGATGTTTTTAGGCTTTTAAATGTTATAGATCCCACATTAAAAATATCTCTTAATGATAAAATAAAAAATGATGTAAATCAATTTCTTGATTTAGTTGTTAATGATAGACCTGATTTGAAAAATTTAAAATTAGAACATTCTAGATTTGATGAATATCTAGAGCTTATTAGAAATATATATTTTTAATAAAATATTATTTGTATAAAATAATAAGATTTTATAAATATAAGCTATATATAAAAGAAGGAATCAAATCTTTGATTCCTTCAGTTTTGTAATTGTTTTATTATAACAAGTATAAAAATACTTTAATAAAAGCCTTTTTTTGTTAGTAAGTATTATTTTATAATTTAAATGATTTATCTTTGAATCCTAGCATTTGCACCTTTTGCTAAAGCTTCTACTTGGGTTAATGTTGCCATAGTAGTGTCTCCTGGGAAGGTTGTAAGTAGACCTCCATGTGCCCAGCCTAATCTAAGAGCTTCTTCAGGATTTCTTCCATCAAGTAATCCATAGATTAATCCTGCCGCAAAACCGTCACCACCTCCGACTCTATCATATACATCTAGGGTTGTAGTTGGAGCTTGATAACCTTTACCATCATACCAAAGTACTGCACTCCAATTATGTTTATTAGTAGATATTACTTCTCTCATAGTTGTTGCAACAGCTTTTATATTGGGGAATCTTGTAACTACTTGATCCATCATAGAATAGAAAGAATCTGGATTAAGTTTTTCTTTATTTTCAACATTAGGTCCTTTTAGTCCAAGTCCAAGTTGTAAATCTTCTTCATTTCCAAAAAGTACATCAACATTTTCTACTATTTTTGATAAAGTTTTTTGAGCAAATTCTTTAGTGTCTATATTTTCATGTTTAAGTGATTGCCATAATTTTGCTCTATAATTTAGATCAAATGAAACGATTGCTCCATGTTCATGAGCTATTTTCATTGCTTTTATTATAGTTTCAGGAATATCATCTCCTAAGGCACTAAAAATACCCCCACTATGAAACCATCTAATATTATTTTTAAATATTTCATTCCAATCAAAGCTATCTTGATTTAAATAAGATGCAGCCTCATTACTTCTGTTATAGAAAACTACAGGCGCTCTAAGACCTTGTCCTCTGTCACTATAAACTAAAGCCATGTTAGGCCCTCTAACTCCATCAAATTCAAAATTTTTATAGAATGGAATAACTCCCATTTTTTTTACTTCATTATCTATTTTTCTTCCAATAGGATAATTTACCATAGCAGAGGCAATAGCTGTTTTCATATTGAATGCTTTTGAAAGATTTGCTGCGACATTAAATTCTCCACCCGAAACATGAAGATCAACTTTTTCAGCAAAATCTAATGGGAAAACCCCGCTATCTAATCTTACAACTAAAGCTCCAAGTGCCATAAAATCTATTGAGTTGTCACTTTTTTCTTTTATTTTAAGCATTGATATAATTCTCCTTTTGTATCGTTTTCTTAAATATTATAACTGCTAGAGGATGTTGAACCTCCAGTTCCCGTCCAGTTGGTATGATAATAATTACCTCTATCTTTATCACATCTTTCATATGTGTGAGCACCAAAATAATCTCTTTGAGCTTGAAGTAGGTTAGTTGGTAGATTGTTACATCTATATCCATCAAACCAAGATAGAGCTGCAGATAGGGCTGGAAGAGGGATTCCAAGTTCGACAGTCAAAGATATGGTTTTTCTTAATGCACTTTGATTTTCTATTAGTATTTTTGAGAAATAAGGATCAAGTATTAGATTCATTAAATCTTGATTTTTAGTATAAGCATCTTTAATCTTATCTAAGAATTGAGATCTAATTATACAACCGCCTCTCCATAGAAGTGCTATTTCACCTAAATTCAAATTCCAAGAGTTTTCTTTGCCTGCTTTTTTGATTAAATCAAACCCTTGAGCATAAGAAATAATTTTTGCTGCATATAGTGCTTTTTTTAGATTTTCTATGATTGTAGCTTTACTATAATTTATATCATCATTTGAAAGGTTAATATTAAAAATATTCTCTGCTACTTTTCTTTCATCTTTTTGAGAACTTAAACATCTTGAGAAAACAGATTCAGAGATAAGAGTTAAAGGACTTCCAAGCATTAAAGCATTAATACCTGTCCATTTGCCTGTACCTTTTTGTCCAGCAGTATCTAAAATGTTATCTACTAAATAAGAGCCATCTTCATCTTTAAAGCAAAGGATATCGCTAGTAATTTCAATTAAATATGATTGTAATTCACTTTGATTCCATTCTTTAAACACTTCAGCAATTTCATTTGAAGGCATTTTGAGGGCTTTACGCATAATATCATAAATTTCACAGATTAATTGCATATCTCCATATTCAATTCCATTGTGAACCATTTTAACAAAGTGCCCAGCACCACCTTTACCAATCCAATTACAACAAGGTTTGTTATCATTTCCAGCTTTTGCTGCAATTGATTGGAATATTGGTTTTACACTCTTCCAAGCTTCTTCGCTTCCTCCAGGCATTAAAGAAGGACCCATAAGCGCACCTTCCTCCCCTCCAGAAACTCCTGTACCAATAAAGTACAAACCTTTACTTTCAATTAATTGAGCTCTTCTTTCAGTATCTTTGTAATTGGAGTTTCCTCCATCAATTATTATATCTTGTTTATCAAGCAATGGTATTAATTGATCAATTGTTGAATCAACAGGAGCCCCAGCTTTTACCATAATCATAATTTTTCTTGGTCTTTCGATTTTTGAAACTAATTCTTCAAGAGAGTAGGTAGGTATTATATTCTTGCCTTTTGCTCTAGTTGCCATGAAGTTATCAACTCTAGATGTTGTTCGATTAAAGACTGCAACAGAGTAGCCATTTCTTTCCATGTTAAGAACAAGGTTTTCACCCATTACAGCTAAACCAATCAAACCAATGCTTGCTTTCATATAAAACTCCTTCTTTTAAGATCTTCTTTTTGCAATCGCTTTTCGCATATTGGTAAGTGCTTGTAAACCATCTTTATTTGTTAAATTCATAATTTCTACGTATAAAATATTAATAAATGTTGCTGTTGCTATATTAGAGGAGAAAGCTTCAGCAACTACTTCACTATTTAATGGAGAAGCTTGCAAAACAATATCAGCCATTTTTGCTAAAGGAGATTCTGCATAACTTGTGATTACACATAGCTTACAACCTTTTTCTTTTAACTCTTCTGCAATAGAAATAGTGTCATAATTATTGCCCAAGTGGCTAAATAAAATAGCACAATCATTTTTACTTGATTGGGATGCAAGCATTAATTGCATATGAAAATCTTCTGCGAAGTAGCAAGGAAGTCCAGTTCTTATAAACTTATGAAAAGCTTCTCTTGCTGAAATATTTGAACCACCTAAGCCTAAAAGAAATACTTTGTTTGAAGAGACCATTTGTTTTGCTATTTTTTTAATAGCTTCATTATCTAAGGATTGAGCACTAGCTTCTAATACTTGAATTGTATGCTTGAAAATTAATGAAGCAATATCGTCTTTTTCATTTATGTCAATTTCAAAAACTTGGCTGTTGACTGCAATGCTTTCTTGGGCTAAGGCTATTCTAAATTTTTGATAGCCAGGATATCCAAGTTTTCTAACAAATCTTACTACAGTTGCTTCGCTAGTTTTTACTTTTTTAGCTAATTCATCAATGCTAGGATTAACAGATTCTTTTGGGTGTTTTACTATATAATCTGCTATTTGTTTCTCTTTCTTACTTAACTCATTGTATTTACTTTTTATTGTATATAAGACGCTTATTGGTTTCATTAATAATCCTTTATTTTCATTTTGTTTAGTATAATATGAAAAAAATATTCATGCAATAAAAAAAAATTTATTTTTATTTACAATTAAAAAAATGTGATACATAATAAGTTTTAGAAATACATAATTGTTTTTTATAAAAGGAGGAATTAATTATGCATAAAAAAATTATAGCTTTGCTTCTAGTTGTTAGCTTGGCTCTCCCATTGTTTGCACAAGGAGGAAATGAAGTAGCCTCAGAAACTCAAGAAATTCGTGTTTTATTAGCTAACCATCCTTATGGGGATTTATTAAAAAAGAAAATTCCTGAATTTGAAGCAGCTACAGGTATTAAGGTAAATGTAGAACAACTACAAGAATCACAGTTGACTCAACAACTAACTACTGAATTTGCAACTGGTTCTTCAACTGTTGATGTATTTATGACTAGACCTTTACAAGAAGGCTTACTATTTATGAAGAATAATTGGTATGCACCATTAAATGATTATAACTTCTCAGATTATCCACAAAGTACAATTGATATTGGTGCAAAAGCAGGTATAAATTATATCGTACCTTTAGTAACAGAATGGGAGGTTCTATACTATAGAAAAGATTTATTTAAAGCTGCTGGTATTGAAGTACCAAAAACTTTGGAAGAATTAGAAAGTGCTGCTAAAGTATTAAACAAAAATGGAGTAGCTGGAATTGCATCAAGAGGTAAGGGTGCTGCTGGTGTTACTCAAATGTCAAGTTATGTTTATAACTATGGTGGTAGATATCTAGAAAATGGTCATTCTGTATTTGATTCTCCAGAAGCTTTAGAAGCTATTAGATACTATGGTCGTATTAATGGAATGTATGGACCTCAAGGTATTACAAGTATGTCTTGGGAAAATATAATGCCTATTTTCCAAGCTGGAAAAGTTGCTATGTGGACAGATGCTTCAGTATTCTATGGTAACTTAATTGATCCAGAAAAGAGTGTTGTACCAAAAGAAGATGTTGGTGTTGCAGCATTCCCTGTTGGACCAAAAGCAAATAACCCATTTATTGTAGTTTCTTGGGGTATGGCAATTTCTCAAAATTCAAAAAATAAAACAGCTGCAGAAAAATTCTTAGATTGGGCAACTTCAGCTAATTTTGCTAAAGAAGGTATGTTAAGCAATATTACAATGGCTAGAGATTCTGCATGGACTGATAGTGAAGTTCTTGAAGTTATGAATCCTGGTTTAGTAGAATCACAAGCTGCTGCAGCTCAAAACGGTTATCCTTATGATAGACCTTATATGAGTAGTGTAGGTGCTGCAAGAGATTTAATTGGTGAATTAATTATTGAATCAATTAATACTAATGGAGCTTCAACTAAGTTAGATTCTTTAGCAGCAGAAAAAGTAAAAGCTGTTGATAAACTATTAATGGACGACGGAGAATATAAAGAATAAAAAACAAAATTTAAAACCAGCTTATTCTTTATAATTTGAATAGGCTGGTTTCATTTATATGGAGGTAATAAATGAAAACAGCTTTCTTTGAAAGAAATATTAAATATATTTTTCCATTACCAGCAGTAATTTTTGTAATTATTCTTATGGTTTTTCCAGTTTGTTATACTTTTTTTCTTAGTTTTACTGATTGGTCATTAACAAGTGGAAGGCCTTTAAGTTTTGTTGCATTTGCAAGTTATTTTGAAGTTTTAAAAGAACCTCGTTTTCTTTCAGCTTTAGGAAGAACTTTATATTTTACATTTGGAGCAATATTTTTTGAAGGATTATTAGGTGTAACAATTGCTCTTTTATTAAATAATGAGTTCTTTGGTAAAGGTGCAATTAAAACTGTACTTTTATTGCCTTTGGTAGCAACTCCTGTTGCTGTAGGTATTGTTTGGAATTTATTTTATGATCCAAATATTGGTATTTTAAACTGGGTATTAAGTGTGCTGCATTTACCGCCTAATGGATTTGTTTCAGATTCAAAAACAGTAATGCCCTCTTTAATTTTAGTTGATGTATGGCAATGGACCCCTATGATTACTTTAATGGTAATGGCTGGTTTAGCAGGGCTTTCAAAAGAACCTTTTGAATCTGCAATTGTTGATGGAGCTTCTTCAAGACAAATCTTATTTAAAATAACATTGCCAATGCTTATGCCAACTATTTTAACTGCAATAATTCTTAGATCAATTGATGCACTTAAAACTTACGATATTATTTATGCAATGACAGGTGGTGGACCTGGTTACTCTTCTGAAAATTTAAATATTCTTGCATTTAAATATAGTTTTGAATATTTCAGAATGGGTCAAAGTGCAGTTATGTTGGTTTTCTTATTTATTTTAGTTTCATCATTTAGTTTGTTTGTAATGAAAGTAAGAAAGAATTTTGAGATGTAGGAGGAATAACATGGTACAAAAATCTAGAGTTAGAAAAAAAGTTCTTAATATTGTAGTTTTATTAATTATAGTTGTTCCTATAATATTCCCTTTTATTTGGATGTGCATGAGTAGTGTAAAAACTCAAGTTGATATTATTGCTTGGCCACCAAGATTTATTTTTAAACCTACATCTGTAAATTTTCAGAGAGTATTTATTGAACAAAACTTTTTCCATTATTTGAAAAACTCAGTTATAGTTGCATTTGTTGCTGTATTTATGTCTTTATTGATTGGACTCCCTGCTGCATATTCGATTGCAAGATATAAGCAAAGAAAATTATCAGTATTTATCTTATTAGCAAGACTATTACCTGGTATTTCTTTCTTAATGCCTTGGTACATAGTATTTTCAAGATTGCATTTGATGGATTCATACACTGCCTTAATTCTCTCTCATATGCTTATTGCTCTCCCTCTTATAGTTTGGATAATGTCTCCATATTTTGATGCAGTTCCAATGGAATTAGAGGAAGCTGCTATGGTTGATGGTCTTCCTAGACAATATTCTTTTGTACAAATTGTACTTCCATTATCAACACCAGGGATTGTTACAGCGACCACTTTGAGTTTTATCTTTAGTTGGAACAACTTTATGTTCTCACAAGTCTTGAGCCAACAAAAAACAAGAACTCTTCCAATTGCTGTTTATAACTTTCTTTCCTATGTTGAAGTAGATTGGGGCGCAGTTATGGCTGCTGCAGTTGCAATTATGACTCCTGCAATAATTATAACAATGCTGTTCCAAAAGTATGTCGTACAAGGATTAACTGCTGGTGCTGTTAAAGGTTAAAAGATATTATTATAAGAAGGTTTGAACTATGAAAATTATTGCTATAAATACTTATTTTGTTAGACCTAGATGGGGTTTTGTTGAAATTGAAACAGATTCTGGAATCTCTGGTTGGGGGGAAGCTGTTTTAGAAGGTCATGCTAAAGCTGTACTTTCTTGTGTAAATGAAATGAGTGATTATTTAATAGATAAAGATCCATCAAGAATTGAAGATTTTTGGAATATTTTATATAGAGGCGGATTCTATAGAGGAGGTGGAGTTATAATGAGTGCCATCTCTGGTATAGATCAAGCTTTATGGGATATAAAGGGAAAAGTTTTTGATGTTCCAATTTATCAATTGATGGGTGGAAAATGTAGGGATAAAATTCAAGTTTATTCTTGGATAGGTGGTGATAGACCATCAGATACAGGTAATGCTGCTAAAGAAAAAAAAGATTTAGGCTTTAAAGCTGTAAAAATGAATGCAACTAGTGAGCTCTCTTTTATTGATAGTTATTCAAAGCTAGATGCTGTTTTAGAAAGGGTTGCTGCAATTAGATCCTCTTGTGGAAAAGATTTTGGTATTGCTGTAGATTTTCATGGTAGAGTTCATAAACCTATGGCTAAAATACTTGCTAAAAAATTAGAAGAATTTGATTTGATGTTTATTGAAGAACCAATTTTGTGTGAAAATATGGAATATTTTCCTGAAATAGCTTCTGCTTGTAATATACCAATTGCAACAGGGGAGAGATTGTTTAACAAATATGATTTTAAAAGATTATTAAATATTGGTGGAGTTGATATAATCCAACCAGACTTATCCCATGCAGGTGGAATTACAGAAGTTAAAAAAATTGCATCAATGGCTGAAGCTTATGATGTTGCTTTAGCTCCTCATTGTCCGTTAGGGCCTATTGCCTTAAGTGCCTGTTTGCAGGTTGATGCAACATCCTATAATGCAACAATTCAAGAACAAAGTATTGGTATTCATTATAATAAAGATAGATCAGTCCTTGATTATATTAAAAACCCTAAAGATTTAGAATTTAAGAATGGTTTTGTTGATATGCCAATAAAACCAGGTTTAGGTGTTGAAATTAATAAAGATTTAGTAATTGAAGAAAATAAAAATCCACATTCTTGGAAAAACCCTCTATGGAGACATGAGGATGGTTCTGTAGCTGAATGGTAGAAATGTAACACTGTATATTTTAAATCTAACATTAGCAATGTTAGATTTAAATTTATAATGTTATATTAGAAATTTAAATAATTTAATCTATGATTTACTACATAATTTTACTATTTAATACATAAAATTTAATAAAAAATATGTAGTATAAGGTATATTTTTAGTATTTATTCTAATATTTGTAAATTTATTTAATTATGTTTTTTAGCCATAATTAGGGAATCTCTTTCAATATATTTTGTAGATAATTTTACTTGTGTAGTTATGCTTTGCTTATTTATCAATTTTATCAAGTTTTCTATTGCTAGTTTTCCCATTTGTTTTCTATCAATATGCATAGTTGTTAAGGAAGGATGAATGTATTGGCTTAATTCAATATCATCAAACCCTACAACAGAGATTTGATCTGGGATCTCATAACCTAATTCTCTTAATGCTTTAATGGTTGCTAGAGCGATTCTGTCCCCTGCACATACAAAAGCTGTAGGAAATTCTTTGAACTTTTTTAATTTGTTTAATACTTCTTCATAATCTGCTAAAAGAGAATTAAGTGGAGAATTATCTGTTATTATAAAGTTTTGATTAAGTTCAAGATGATAATCATATAAAGCTTTTTGGAAGCCACACCATCTCTCATATAAACTTGAGGTCATTTTATAGGATCCAATGAATCCTATTTTTCTATGGCCTTTTTTTATGATTCTTTGAGTAATATAGTAAGAGCCTTCAGTATTAGCACTAGTTATACTTTCAATATTTAATCCATAATAAATGTTATCAACAGAAAGTAGGGGTATATTAAGAGTTTTTATATATTCAACATATTGATTAGATAATACACCAATAATTAATGCACCAGTAAATTCCATTTCACTATAGATATTTGGTAATGAATTTTTATCTTCCATATCTTTTGTAATGGTAGCCATCACAGCATTGTAATTATTTTTTGTAGCATAAAAATCAATTGACCAATAAATATCATTATAGAAATATACATCATTTTGGATATATTCAGGAATAAATACTATGATGTTACTATTTTCATTATTTGTTATATATCCAACTCTTTTTGCTTCTTCTATAACTTTTAATCTTGTTTCTTCACTAACTCCTTCTTTATTGTTTAGAGCAAGGGAAACAGCATTTTTTGATATATTTAATTCATTAGCAATGCTTTGCATTGAAGGTTTCTTTTGTTTCTTATCCATTATTTTATCCTTAATGTTATAAAAAATAGCATTCTATTAATTTAATTATAGTAGTCTTTTAAAACTTTGTAAAGTAAATTTGTCAAGTAAAATATTATATATATTTAATATTTTTGTAGTAATGTAAAGTGATTTATTCAAAAAACTTTATATTTTTATTATATTAACTTGACAATATTTTTTTATGATTTTACTCTTTCTTTTATTAAAAGATATTAAAACAAAAGGATATAAAATGAAATTAGAAAAATATAAAAATAATCCAATTCTCTCTCCAAATCCAAATAATGATTGGGAGAGTTTAGTAACAACTAATCCAGCTTCCTATTATGATGAGGAGAGGGATGAAATAATATTAATATATAGAGCTGCAGGTTTTGATAAGGAGCATAGAGTAAATTTAGGTATCGCTAAAAGTAAAAATGGTTATGATTTTGAGAGGGTTAGTGATAAACTCTTATTTGAAATAGTTGATGGTACTTGGGATAGTGGTTCAATAGAAGATCCAAGAATAGTAAAAATTGATGATTATTATTTTATTACCTATGCTGCAGTTAATTCTCCACCAGGAAAATATTGGTTAAATGAGGGTAATAATAGAGATACTATTAAAGATTTACCACCTTCAGCTCCAATTGCATTAAGAAATAATGAGACTAGAACAGGCCTTGCAATAACAAAAGATTTTAAAACTATTTATAGACCTGGATATTTAACAGATCCAACTTTGGATGATAGAGATGTAATTCTCTTTCCAAGAAAAATAAACAATCAGTTTGTTTTACTTCATAGACCGTTAAAATGGGTAGGAGAAAAATATGGAACTGAGAATCCGGCTATTTGGATTTCAAAGTGTGATGATTTATTAGAGAATAAAAAGCTCTCATTATTAGCTAAAGCTGAGTTTGATTGGGAGTATAAAATAGGGGGAAGTGCTCCACCCATTGAAACTGAATTTGGTTGGTTTATGCTTTATCATGCAGTTGGAGTAGATAAACAATATAGAATTGGGGCAATGTTATTAGATTTAGATAAACCCGAAATAGTAACCCATAGATTAAAGAATCCTATTATGGTTCCAGAATATGATTATGAGATAAAAGGCCTTTATAATGGTATATGTTTCCCTTGTGGTAACTTTGTAAAAGGTGATAAATTGTTTGTTTATTATGGCGGAGCCGATCAATATGTAGGAGTTGCAACCTGTAACTTTTCTAATTTATTAAATGAGTTATTAGAAAATCCAATAAAGTAATATTAATTAAAATAAGCCTACAAATTATAATCTATTGATAATTTGTAGACTTTATTAATTATATTTATTCATCTAACAGTGATAAACATTTTTGTGGTTCATTAGCAAATAATGCAGTAATTTTTACTTTATCAAGTAGATTCTCGTCTTCTAACATTTTAGTTAAAACATCAAAAAGTACACCTTTTCCGCTATCCATTTTGCAAGAATTTAAAGTTTCATCTAAATCATCTCTTTCTTCAAAGGATCCATACCAATTGCCATAGCAAGTATAATCAACACCACAGCTAGGACTTCCATCTATTCCAATAATTCCTAATACTTTAAACATTTCAGGATTGTTTAAATATTCAATTAATTGATTAATTATAGGTTTTAAGATTTTTTTACAATAATTTCTAAAGAAAATATTATCAAATTGGTTACTAACATGTCCCCAACGTTTTGCTCCATACATAGTAAACTCAGGACAAGGTAATTGGATTATTTGAATATCATTTTTAATTGCTTTATCTAAAAATAGTTTTCTTAAAGATTCTTCTTTATCCATATCTTCTTTATTATACATAACTACTTTTGATGCGATGTTTAATATGCAGTGAGATACAAAAATTATTTTTTTCATATTAATTTCTTGCCTCCTCTTTTAATAAAATAATAGTACTACAAGTTGTTCAATTTAAAAAGTAAAAAAGAACAAATTTATTGAAAATATTAAAGTTGTACTTTTTTTTATAAAATTTGTTTGACAAGTTGAACATGTGATTATACTCTAGTTTATATGAACTTAATACTAAGGGGTACATGATGAATAACGAAGACAAGGCAAAATACAATATTAACAAATTGGGAAAAGCTCAACCTAAATATGTTGATGCTTATAATAAACTTTTTGCAAAAATTGAAAAGATGAATGAAGGTGATAAATTACCACCAGAGAATGACTTAGCTAAAGAAATTGAAGTCTCAAGAAATACACTTAGACAAGCTTTACAAGTATTACATGAAGATAAAATTATTTACAAGAAAAAAGGTGCTGGTACATTTGTAGCAAATGCTCCATATCTTGGATTATTAGAATTAGGTAGTTATGATACTTTAATTAATACCTATAAAAAAATGAATATTCCAATTATTGTTGAAGATTTAAAACTTACAATTGAAGATATTAGTACTATTGTTGCTAAAGAATTAAACAGTGAAAGTTCAACAATGTATTATATCTCAAGAGTAATTAAAGATAGAAATAAACCAGATAGAATATTGGCTTATGTTGAAGATTTTATTCCAACATCTATTTCGAAGCATATAGATTTTTATAAGTATTCAACAACAGAATTTGTTGATGCTTATGAAAAATTAGGATTTTCTTCTTTCTGTAATATAACAACTGAGAAAGCAACAAGATTCTATCAAGATAAATTAAATGTTGAAAAAGATACACCAATATTAGTACTACAACAAATAATCTTAAATAATACAAATAATAAAATATATATAAACAAGACTTTTTTTAATACTGAATTTACGGATAATGCCCTATTCATTAATAGAGGGAGAAAAAATGTAAATTAAGTATGTTGATAATATAGGAGGTTATAAATTATGACAGAAAAAGTAGGTAAAAAGTTTTCTATTAAAGAAGATTTTTCAATGCTAGCATTGTTAATTATTCCTGTAGGTGTTGCTGTAAATTTTGTAGGAGGACAGTTAGCATCTCTATTAAAGTTACCAATGTATTTAGATACAATTGGAACAATCTTTACAGCTATTTTATGTGGACCATGGGTAGGTGCTGTAACAGGATTATTAACAAATATCTTCACAGGTATTGCAAATCCAGTTAACTTTGCTTTTATCCCAGTTGCAATTATTGCTGGTTTAGTAACAGGTATTTTCGCTCGTCACGATTACTTTAGTGTATGGTGGAAATGGGTTATTGCTATGCTAGTTATGGCTGCAGCATCAATTATTTCAGCAGCTCCAATCGTTGTATTAATGTTTGGTGGCGTTACTGGTGGCGGTACATCAATTATCACAGCTACAGCAATGGCTGCAGGTGCAAACATTTGGGCAGCATTCTTTGGTACAGAAGGTATCTTTACTGTATTAGATAGAATGGTATCTTTCTTAATTAGCTGGTCTGTAATTAAAGTTATTCCAGATCGTAACTTAGTTAAATTTAGTTGCGGTATGTTCTATGTAAAAAATAGAAAAAATAAAAAAGAAGCAGAACTTCAACCTGAAGTAGAAGCATAAATAATTACTTACATAATTAACAAAAGGAGTAGTAGCTAGCTAAGTTTAAGTTGGCATTTAAAATTATGGAAAAAACATATACAGAAAGAATTCAAATTCACAAAAAAAATAAGATTGCAGGCTTAGACCCCTCAACAAAATTTAAAGTTGTAATTTTATTTTCTATTTGTACATTTATTATTAATAGTATTAAATTAACTGATTATAATTTAGCTTTGCTACTTATTCCTTGGTTTATAGTTGTGCCATTAATGTTTTTAATTACTGGAGAATTTAAGAAATGTATGAAATCTATGAAGGCTGTAAATATTGTAGCAATATTTATTATCGTAGTTCAGGCATTTATTATAGCAGGGGGTAGAACTCTTTGGTCCTGGCACTTTATTGCAATTAGAGAAAAGGGCTTACAAACTGCTATATCTTTAGGTTTCTTAGTACTAAATATTGCAGGGATCTTTGTTTGGATGCTGCAAAGTACAAGTACAAAAGAAATTTCAAGAAGTCTTGAAGCTTCAGGTATGAGCTATAAAGTTGCATATATTTTTACATCTTCTTTAGAGATGATAAAAGTATTAGGTAAAAATAGTCATACCATTTTAGATGCTCAAAGAGCACGGGGCGTTGAAACTGAAGGTAATTTAAAAGTAAGAACAAAAGCATTTTTCCCAACTCTAGTACCATTAATTTTAGGTGGAATTATTGGTTCTGAAGAAAGAGTATTAACCTTAGAAGCTAGAGGCTTTTCTATAAAAGGGGAAAGAACTCATTTATTCAATTTAGAAAAATCGGGATATGAAACAGGAACTCTAGTTATTAGCATAATTATTACCTGTTTAGTAGTAGGGGGAAGAATAGCATTATGGCTTATGAAATAGAATGTAATGATGTAACTTATACATATCCACTAGCAGAAAAACCAGCAATTAAAAATTTAAATATTAAGATTGAAAAAGGTAAACTCTATGGTGTTGTTGGAGAAAATGGATCTGGTAAAACAACCCTTTGTTCAATATTAAGAGGCTTTGCTCCTAGTTTTTATAAAGGGGAGATGAGTGGAGAAATTTTATTACAAGGAAAACCCTTAGATTCATATGAGGATCAAATTTCTAGAAAAATTGGATATGTATTCCAAAATCCATTCACTCAAATTAGTGGTATTAAAGATACTGTTTTTGAAGAAGTTGCATACGGTTTAGAAAATTTTGGTGTTGATGTAAAAGAGATTGAAAGAAAAGTAATTGAAATTATGGAGCTCACAGATATTATAGAGCTCGCAGAAAAAAGTCCTTTCGAATTATCTGGAGGACAGATGCAAAGAGTAGCTTTAGCATCTGTTATTGTTCTAGATCCAGAAATTCTAATAATTGATGAACCAACTAGTCAATTGGATCCTCAAAGCACAGAAAGTGTTTTTAAAATTATTAGAAAATTAAAAGAAGAAAGAAAGACAATAATCTTAGTAGAACACAAAGTAGATTTATTAGCAGAATATTCAGATGAGATGATTATCTTGCATGATTCACAAGTTATAAAAATGGGAGATTCAAGGAAAGTATTATCTGATATTGGGTTGAAAAAATATGGCATAAAATTACCTCAAGTAACTTTACTTGGAGAAAAGTTAAGAGAAGCTGGTTTAAATATAGATGAGTTACCAATAACTAAACAACAAGCTTTAGATCTTATTGAAATGCAAAGGAAGGTAATTTAATGAAGGATTTATTATTGAAAGATGTAAGTTTTACTTATCCTGGAGATTTTTTAGCTGTAGATAATATCAACATGTCAATTAAAGGTGGAGATAATGTAGCTATAATTGGTCAAAATGGGGCTGGTAAAACCACAACTGTAAAAATGATGAATGGGTTATTAAAGCCTTCAAAAGGCGATGTAATAATTGGAGATTTGAATACCAAAGATTATACCACAGCACAAATATCAAGATTTGTAGGTTATGTATTTCAAAATCCAGATGATCAAATTTTCCACTCCACAGTTGAAAGTGAAGTTGCCTTTGGTCCTAAAATGATGAAATTAAGTGAAGAAGAAATAAAAGAAAGAGTAGATAAAGCCCTCACTTTAACAGGTTTATTATCTTCTAGAGATGAAAACCCATATAATCTGCCTCTTTCTATTAGAAAATTCGTAACAATTGCTGCAGTTATAGCAATGGATACAGAGATTCTAATTTTTGATGAACCCACTGCAGGACAAGATGAAGATGGTAATGAAAGACTTAGTAAAATATTAAAGTCTTTACATGAAGAAAATAAGACAGTAATTACAATTTCCCATGATATGGAATTTGTAGTAAATAATTTTTCAAATGTTATCGTAATGGCTAAAAAGAAAGTTTTAAAAATTGGAAATCCACAAGATATATTTTGGGATTTTGAAACCTTAGAAAAGGCTAATTTAAAACAGCCAATCGTTAGTGATATTTGTAGAAGTCTAAAAATTGATAATAGTATTGTACATATGGATGATGCTGTAAAGGAAATAATTAAAAAAATAAAGGTATGAAAAATAACATAAAGACATTCTCTTTTTTAGCATTTGCAATGTATTTTTTAACAGGCACTGCTTGTATTTTAATTGGAAGTAGTTTGCCGCAATTAGTAGAGATGTATAATCTTGGACTACAATCTGTTGTATTGTTGGGTTCAGCTTATGCATTAGGTAGAGTTACTACAGTTTATATAACTGGTAGATTAGTAGAAAAAATAGGACCAATAAAAGTATTAGTTATTGGAGTTCTTTTAATTAGTGTTTTTCTAGGTGGAATAACAACAGTAATTAATTTCTATTTTGGTATGTTTGTAGCTTTCTGTGGTGGTATGGGCATGGGTGCTCAAGATGCAGTATGTCCTGTATTATTAAGTCTTGCAGCAAAGAAAAATTACTCAGGAGCACTAAGTGCTGGTCAAGCTTTATTTGGCTTAGGTACTTTTACAACACCATTGATTATTGGTATTTTACTTAATTTTAAAATTAAATTTTATTATGCATATTATATATTATTGATAATTCCAATAATTATGTTAGTAATAATTGCTATTTCAAATTTTAAGATTGAATGGCCAGTAAATGAAAATAATGAAAACAATACACTAGTAAAACCTTTATATGAAAAAAACATGATATTGGCTTATATAATTTTAGCAGTTATATGTGCTTCCTATAGTGCTACTGTTAATTCACTCAATTTATATATTTCAACTTTTGCTCAGAATTTAGGATTATCACAATCAAATTCAGCATTTATGTTAACAATTTATAATATTGGATGTGTAATAGGCTCTTTAGTATTTATTAAAGTTTTAGAACATATAAAGGAAATGAAGGTTTTATTATATAATAATATTTTTGCTTTCATCGCAATAATTTTAGCAATAATGATTAATAAAGTATCATTCTATTTTATTTTATTATTTATTGCAGGATTTTTCTTGGGTGTTTTATTCAGTGTTATTGTCGCAATAGCTACAAGAATTGGTTATAAGAGAATTAGTGTTGCTGGCTCTCTTGTTGGAACAGCTAGTGGGGGTTCTGATATTTTAACCCCAATTATAACAGGCAAATTAGTTTCAATGTTAGGTATCGGTGTTGCTTTTAAGTTCACCTTAGCTACGATTGTTATTTCAGTAATCGGAGTAATAATTTTAAATATTAATACAACTGAAGATAGAATAGGAGTAAGTTATGCAATTGCAGAGTAAAGAAATATTAAATGATGAAGGAAAACAATACCATATTTGTTGTAAAGAAGGGGATGTTGGTAGATATGTTTTATTACCTGGAGATCCCTTTAGAACAGATATTATTGCAAAACATTTAGATAATCCAAAACTAGTTGCACACAATAGAGAACATAAAACCTGGACTGGCGAATTAAATGGGGTTAAAGTTTCAGTTTGTAGTACAGGTATGGGATGTCCTTCCACAGCTATTGCTGTAGAAGAATTAATTCATTGTGGAGCAGATACATTTATTAGAGTTGGTACTTGTGGACGTATATGTCCTGAAAGTTATAATGAATCTTTAGAGGGAGTTATTATTACCGGAGCTATTAGAGATGAAGGGACTACTGTCCATTATGTTCCTATAGAATACCCCGCTATTGCAAATCGTCATGTCGTTGAAGCTTTGTCCAATGTGTGTTTAAGAAAAGGTTATAACTTTGCTGAGGGAATAGCTCAATCTAAAGATTCTTTTTATGGTCAGCATGATCCTGATAGTATGCCAAATAGTGGTGTATTAAAACAAAGATGGGAAGCTTGGGAAAAAAGTGGTGTAATGGCCTCAGAAATGGAAACTTCAGGATTATTTATTGTCTCTTCAATTAGAGGAGTAAGAGCTGGCGCTATAATGGCTTATGGAACTATGAATGATCATACTATAGAGATAGCCTGTGATGCTATAAAAGATTTAATTGAAAAGGATAGGAGTTAATAATCTTATAATGAAGAAAAAGTTAATTATTGATACTGATTGTGGATCTGATGATGCTATGGCAATAGCAATTGCTTTGAAAGATAATGATTTTGATATTAAAGCAATTACTGTAGTTGCCGGGAATGTTGCTGCTGATCAAGCTGCTAAAAATACTTTGACAACTTTAGAGTATGTAAATGAATATTTTCCTCCTGTTTATATGGGCGCTAAAAAGATGCTTATAAGAGATTTAGTATATGCTCATGAAACTCATGGTAATGATGGAATGGGAGATCTTGGCTTTGTCCCTAAAAAATTAAACCTAGCTGATGGAAATGCAATTTTTAAAATGATTGAAATGCTAAAAGCAGGTGAAGATAAAGAATATGATGTTATAGCCTTAGGTCCATTAACAAATATTGCTCTAGCTATAAGACTTGATTATGAAGCTATGAGAAAGATAGATAATTTAGTAATTATGGGATCTGCAGGATTAGGTTGGGGCAATGTTTCCCCAGTTGCAGAATTTAATATTTGGCAGGATGCAGAAGCAGCTAAAATTGTTATTGATTCAGGTTTAGAAAAAATAATTTTAGTTGGTTGGGATGCTTGTTTAGGTACTAGCATGTTAGATCAAGATGAGCTTGATACGTTAAAAATGAGTGGTGAATTAGGGGCTTTCTTAGTTGATAGTAATAGAGTTTTAATTGATATGAACAAAGGAAGATTCGGCTATAATTGTTTAGATATGGCAGATCCTGCAGCTATGGTTGCTGCTTTAAAACCAGAAATTATTAGTGAAATGGATAAATACTATTGTGAAGTTGATACTTCCAATGGTCCAAGCTATGGTGCCGTGTTAGTCGATTTTAATCATTTCTCTGGGAAAAAAGAAAATGTTTATATTTGTAGTAAATTAAAAAGTGAAGAATATAAAAAATATGTTTTAGACATTTTAATGAAATAAATAGGAGCTCTTATGTATAAAGTAAAATTTATGATGGGTCCATCTGATTGTAATGATGAAAACATTCCAAAATATAGTGAAGATTTTATCAAAGAATTATCAGAGCAGTTATCAGAAGAAGTAGTTTATGCTTCAATGGATGAAATAGCTAAGGAAGCTTTGCCTATATATTTTATTGCTTCTGGTGGAGCTGAAAGAGATTTCAGTAAAAACTATAAAAAGACTAAAGGTAAATATATCTTATTAACAACTCCTGCTTATAATTCTTTGGCTTCAGCATTAGAAATATTAGGATTCCTACATGAACAAGGTCTTGAAGGGGAAATTATTCATGGTTCAATGCCGCTAATCGCAAAGCGTTTAAAAGTCTTGAAAAAAGTTTCTGAAGCAAAAAGAAAAATGGTTTCAATGAGACTTGGCTGTTTTGGAAAACCTGATGGATTGTTATCAAGTGAAGTAAATGAGAAAGATTTAAAAAATACCTTTGGTATGGAAATAGTTCATTTAGAATTAGAAGAATTAATCAATGAATATAACATTGGTGGATATGAAGAAAATGAATATACCAAAGATTTAAAAACTAAAGATTTTAATAAAGATGAAATCGAAAAAGCTTTAAATGTATATGGTGCACTTACAAGGTTGATTAAAAAATATAATTTAGCAGCAATTTCTGTTAAATGTTTTGAATTATTGGGTAAAATAAATACCACAGGCTGTTTAGCCTTAGCTATATTAAATGCTCAAGGTATTCCTGCAGCTTGTGAAGGGGATCAAAAAGCTTTAGTTAGCATGACAATAGCTTATTTAATTACAGGAAACCCTGGTTTTATGGCTAATCCTAATTTTATTGATTCTGATACAAAAGAATGTGTTATAGCTCATTGTACATTACCTTTAAACATGCCTGACTCTTATTCTTTAACCACACATTTTGAATCAGGAATTGGTGTAGCTATAACCAGTGATATAAAATCTCAACCATTAACAATATTTAAAAGTGATGGGGGAGAGAAATATTTTGCACATGTTTGTTCTTTAGAAAAAACTATGCATAGAAATGATTTATGCAGATCTCAAATGACTGTTAAAATTGATGATTATACTTTTGACTATTTGATGAATAATCCTATCAGTAACCACCATATTTTTGTTTTAGGTGATTGGGTAGAAGAATTCAATGAATTGTATAAATAATTAAGAGAGAGAGATCTTTGTTCTTTATCTTTTCCTTGATTGGATAAGATAAAGAACTCTTTTTTATATACTCTCATATATTAATTATGATATTAATATAAATTTAATACTATTTTAATATTTCATTATTCCATAATTTATTAATGAATATTTTATATGGCATAATTTCTATATCATTTTCTTTATAATAGTTTTCAGTTGTACAAACAACAATTTTTCTTTTTACATAACTCTCTGTTAATAATTTTAAATTTTTATAATGTCGAGCAGTTATATTATTTGATGATTTTATTTCAACCGCAATTTCTTCATTTATTAGACAATCAATTTCAAATCCGGTATTTGTTTTAATATAATTTATTTTTGTTCTTGGTTTGTTATAATCAAGATATTTTTTAATTTCTAAAATA
The DNA here is from genome assembly GCF_055395745.1 of Pleomorphochaeta caudata. Classification (NCBI taxonomy): domain Bacteria; kingdom Pseudomonadati; phylum Spirochaetota; class Spirochaetia; order Spirochaetales; family Sphaerochaetaceae; genus Pleomorphochaeta; species Pleomorphochaeta caudata. The sequence goes on along the minus strand of NZ_AP042458.1, from coordinate 2,652,580 downwards.
ATAAATTGTTCAAAATATTCACCAAAATCTGTATCTAAAGATGATGTAACTTTTTTACCAGTTTTAAGAGTTCTGGCAACACCTGTATCAAAGAAATAGAATTTTTTTCTAGTAATAGATTTTCGAGTTTCTAATTTTTTAAAGGGCTCTAAGAAAAAGCCTAATAATGTATCTTCTAATACTTGAAACCACTGCATTACAGCTTGATTATTTGTTTGTGCATCATTTGCAATTTTAGAATAATTTATTTCTTGTGAGTTTGATAATGCAGCAACTTTTAAAAATCTTGAGAAATCTAATAATTTCCTAGTTAAGCCTTCAGCTTTTATTTCTTGAATAAGATATAAAGAAGTATAAGAAGTTAAGTCTTCTTCAGGTTCGTCTGAAAAATATATACTGGGTATTAATCCATTATTTAGAATTAAATTTAAATCAAAATGTTCTTCATTTTTTAATAATTCATAATAAGATAGGGCATTAAAGTTTCGCCAACGAGCTCGACCTCCAAGAAGGTTACATGAATTTCGCTTTAATTTCCTTGCACTTGATCCTGTTAAAAGGAATTTAATATTCCTTTCATCTATCATTAATTGTACTTCATTAAGGAGAATTGGCAATTCTTGAATTTCATCAATAACTATAAGACAATTTTTATAATCATAAGCCTCTACAGTTTTTCTAATTAGTCCTGGATCATTTGATAGATTTAAAAAAATAATTTGATTTTTTATGATACTACCATAAATTTTATAGTTTTTTTTATGATATTATAATAAATTTTATAGTTTTTTTGTTTTTTATAATAGAAATAGTAAAAAAATAATGCAACAAAATGATTATTTCATTGCATTACAATTTTAACATTTTAATTTACAAAAATATATTATATTAAATCAGCTAATTGTTTACCCATTTTTAAAATATCTAAACCTTTAGTAAATTGTAGACAAGTTCCACTTGGGAATCTTGTTTTTTGAACCCATTTATCAGGTATTGAAGTAAGACCATATTTGGCACCTAAAATTGAACCTGCAACAGCTCCAATAGTATCCGCATCACGAGCATAGTTACCAGCAAGGATTACACCTTTTTTGAAAGATGAATGTTCTAGTTTTAAGCATGCAAATGCTGCAGGGATTGCTTCAGCTGTTGTTGCCCAAGTTGATGTTACAAGTTCATCATGAAGAGGCATCCAAGCATCCAAGATATCTTTTCCTTCAACAATTTCCATAGCTCTATTCATCGAATAATATAACCAACTGTCTTTTGGAATTATTGAAATAGATTTTTCAAATATTTCATCCCAAGGTGCATCTACCATAGCAAGAGATACTGCAAGTGCTACAACTTGAGCACCCCAAACACCATCTCTATAATGACTAACTTCAGCATCAATTTTAGCTAATTCTAAAGCTTTATCCTCATTTCCTGCACAGACAATTCCAACAGGTGGAATTCTCATAGCAGTTCCATCACTCATGTGGAAAGTATTAAATTTTCCGCTCTCTGGAGGTCTAATACCTCTTTTTAAATTTTCAGCAGCTCTAATTTCACTTTTACCACCTCTTTTAAATTCATCTTGAACTACAACATCTTCAAGCCATGCATTAACAACATCTTCGCTAGTAAAATTGCCTTTAGTATTAATTAAGGTTTTAGCTGTTAGAAGAGCAAATTCTGTATCATCAGTACTCCAAGCTGCTCCTGAATTAAAGTCAGTTGTTATTCCATAATTTTCTCTATTTGATTGCATTCTTGCTGCATCTCCAAAACTATCACCTATAGCTAATCCGGATAATGCTCCACAAGCTCTGTTCTCTCTAAGTTCTTTGTTTTCTCTTAGTGCTTTAACATCTAACATACGTTCTCCTATATTTCTTCAACTGATAGAGTATTAAACGCTGTTCTACCTCTATCATACATAGCAAGTCCAACCATTCCATATTTGTAGGAATTGTCTTTATAATTAAGTTCTATATTATTGTCAATTTTTAAGGTTAAAAGATCCTCTTCAACTTTAAATTCAACATGATATTCTTTGTTTTTTTCTATTTTAAATTCTTGTTTAGTTAGTATTTCTAATTTACCATTTACTGTTTTACCAATTATTACAGAGTCTTTATAAAAACCACCGTAATAACCTCTTTGAGCACCTTGTACTCTAAGAGCTAATAAGCCACAATTCTCACTTTCAATTTTTAAAATGTTCTTTACAATTACATCTTTAGTAAAATAGTTACCAGTAACAGCTTCAGCATGTTCAAGTGCCATAACACTTAAATTATCATCTTCGATATCCCAAGCTCCGTGGTTAATTGAAAATGGTGTAATTGTTCTAAATTCTGGCTTTTGCTTATCCATTTTTATAGTATATTTTGCTTTACCAGTAATGCTAAAATCATCTAAATATAAGAAACCATAATCATAAGCTCTAATTCTTGAATTTGATTCTAAGCTAATTCCAACTTCATCACATACGCATCCATTTAAATCAGGAATAGTAAATTTAATTTCAGTCCAGGTTTTTTCATTTAAAGTTATACTATTTTGATAAACTAATTCTTTAGTACTACTATTTCTTACATAAGGGGTTACTATAAAATCTGAAGCTCCAGAGAATTTATCACTGTAGATATACATTTTTACAGTCTGCCCACTATAAGCTTTAGGGGAGAAAGAAGGGGAGTATCTTTCATCATCAAAATCTTCTCTTCTATAGAAGGTCTTATAATAAATTCTACTTTTTTCTCCTCTCTTCATTCTGTCATAAATAATTCTTAAACTACCTTTACCACTGTGTGCATATTCACTTGAATGACTTATTTGAGTTTGATTAGTATTTGAAACTCTAAAGCCATGGGTTGAACCAGGTAATTCGAAATCAAAATTAATATCTCCATCTTTATAATTACATAATGAAGGCACTTCTTCATTATTTAATTTGTAAGCCCACGATACTAATTCTTTAATATAGGTTGGGATATCAATAATATTTAGATAACCGCTGATACCACTAAGTGCAATAAAATCATTAATAGGTTTTCTATAACATTCTTTAATTTTATCAAGGCCGTTACTAACTCCTAGAATTGATCCAACGTTTCCTGCATTGCAGTCAGTATCCCAACCAGCCATTGTTGCTATTTCAATTGCTTGATTTATATCGGATCCATAAAGCATAGACATGATACAAACTCCGGCGTTTGGAATTATATGGCAAACTCCCTTGTATTTATCATATCCCCAATTATCTTGGAGATATTTTAAACACTCTCTCCAATTATCTTTATGGTCTTTATGAAATTTAATTACTGCATTTACAACATCTCTATAAACACAGGTTTGTGGAATATTTTCTAAGCCCGAATTTATTATTTCATCTATATTATCACTCTCATAGGCTTTAGCTATACAAGCGGCAATAAATGCAGCCCCATAAATTCCCTCTCCATCGTGAGAAACACTTGCTGCAGTGGTTGCATATTCTGCTGCTTTTTTAGGGTTCCCTGGCCAGACAAATCCCCAAGTATCAATAAAGATTTGACCACCAATTTGTTCCGCTCTTATTTTTCCATTAGTTTCAATGCTACCACTTTCTGGTGGGTTAATACCATTTTTTAAGTTTAAATAAGCTGTGTGTTCTGTGGAAACGCCATAACCTCCCCACCAAAACATGCCAATTTCTTCTCTTGAATAGTTTAACCAAGCTTGGGCAACATCTAAAGCATTAAGCTTTTCTTTATAATTTCCATCATTTAGAGCTCTTAAAAAATATACTGGACCATTAGCATCATCATCTGCAGCAAAGTTTTTAAAATCCTTTACATAGTTGGTGATATTTCCATAAGCTCTTTCAATTCTATCAGAAGACCAAACTGTTGGTTCTACAGGTGCACCTAATCTTATACCAATGTTCATAACTAAAAAGCCTGCATAGGTTTTATCGATTAGCTGATCTAAATTAAATTTCATATAACCTCTCATAAGATTCCCATCCATCTTAAAAAATAGATGGGAAAATTATTTACTAATTATTATTCTCTTTTAGTTTAATACTGTTGCTAAATATTCACTAATTTTAGTTCCACCAGCATTATTCCATTTTTCTACAAATTCATCGAAGCTATCAATGCTCTTTTCTCCACGGATAATTGCTGTTGAATATTCAGTATATAATTTATCCATAGCATCTTTTAATGGTAGTAATTCATCAGGAAGAATTACGTTTGTATCAGGAGCATAGTATTCTTTCATCATGTTTAATGAAGTAACTCCAGCATCACTCATAACTTGACCATTAATATTAGATGTATCTAAGCCATTTAAGGTATCCCAGAAACGAGCCCACCATTGTGGGAATGCATCTGTTAATTCAATAGTTCCATCAGCTTTAGTTACATGATGAGTCCCTTCAATACCAAGTTTATCAATAACTCTTCCATCTGCTCCTGCCATATAATCCATTACAGCAAATGCAGCATCTTTAACTTTAGAATCAACATTGATACCAAATCCACGACTTTCTTTTGTAATATCAACACTAATGTAAGCTTGATCTACACCTTTAGCAGGTGGTAATACTACTAATTTAGCTTGATCTCCGTTTGTTTGTACCATTTTGTTATTATAGATATTTATAACAGCTCCTGCAGTACCACAAATTAGACCAGAATCTCCTTCGTAGAAAGCTTTTTCTTTTGTATCCCATTGTTTTGTAATGTAGTTATTATCGAATAAGCCATCTTTATATAATTTAGCATAGTAAGCTAATTTATTCTTTTCAGCATCAGTTGCTTGAGAATAAACCCATGTGCCATTTTCTTTTGTGATTGTTGAATCAACACCAAAAGCATGGTTGAATACTGAGTTTAATTTTAAGATTGTACCATCAGTTGTTAATGGCCATTGGCATAATCCTTTATCCTTCATTTCTTTTAAGAAATTGTAGTAATTATCTGGAGTTGGATCTGCTAATAAAGCTTTTGAAGAGGATAGTTGATTAAACCAATCTTCTCTTACAACAGGAACACTTACTCTAGGTGGTGCTAACCATAAAAGATATGGGTAGTTAGCCATTCTATCTGTGTTATGTTGGTCCATGATTTTCTTAACATTTTCTGATGAAGCAATATAAGGGGTTAAATCTTCTAATAAACCTTCTTGTGCAATTGGTAAATCTCCACCTTGGAAATAAATTAAATCAGGGCTAATTTGTCCAGTTCTATAAGCAATAGGTACAACTGTTGCATAAGAGCCTGAAGGTGCATTAAGAATTTCTAATTTAATGTATTTGCCTTCTTTTGCTAAGCCTTCTTCAATAGCTTTAACCATTTCAGGGTTTCCTGGATCTTCAGGATTTACATCCTTACAAAGATAAGTAACTGTAACAGGATTATCAACTGTGCCGTAAACATTGTCACTATTAGTTGATTCTGCTTCTTTTGAACCACTAGCAAAAGCAAAATTCATTGTAATTGCTAATACCATAAGAGCAATAATTATTCGTTTTTTCATAAAACTTCCTCCATTTTGTGTTTTATTCTTTTATAGATCCAGCTAGTGCATCTTTTGTGTAAAATTTTAATACTACTGGATAAATTACTAATATAGGGATGATTGCAACCACAATGGTTGCAGCCTTAAGCGCTGTATAATCAACACGAGCTAAGTCGTTATAATTAAATACATTTTGTTGACCGATTAGTGAAACAGTATCTCCAAGTACAACAAATTGTCTTAAAATTACTTGTAGTACGGTATCTTTTTGATTAAGGATATAGATACTAGCTTTAAAATATTCATTCCATCTTAAGACTGAATAGAACATTGTAATTGTTGCTATTCCTGCAGAAGATAATGGGACTATTATTTTAGTTAGCATGTTTATATGATTTAAACCATCAAGCTTTCCAGCTTCAATGATATCTTTAGGGACGCCTTCAAAATATCTCATCATAATTACCAAATAATAAACATTAACACTAGTAATTAAGATTACTGACCATCTAGATCCCATTAAGCCTAAGGATTGAACTACTAAATATTCAGGAACTAAACCTGGATCAAATAACATCATAAATATTAAGAAAACCATGATTGGTTTTTTTAGTGTTAGATTTTCTCTAGTTAGTGCATAAGCAGCTAGGCTAGTTAAACAGATATTAATTGTAGTTCCAATAACAGTAATAAAGATTGAGTTAAATATTGATTTTAATAAAACTGGATGATTAAAAACAATTCTATAGTTTATAGTATCAAAATCTTTAGGTAATACTCTCATTCCACTCATAGAAATTGAAGCTTCAGGAGAAGAGAGGGATATTGCCAAAATATTTAATAAAGGAATTATCATAGTTAAAGCAACTAATACTAATAAAAGAGTTAATAAAATCTGTGATGGTGAAAACATTTTCTTTAATTTCATTCTACCAAACTCCTTTACCTGTTAAACGTTTTGAAGTGAAGTGTGTCCCTAATACTAAGAAAACACCTACAACTCCCTTGATTAAACTTACAGCTGTTGCTAAGGAATATTGACCTGATTGAATACCTATTCTATAGATGTATGTATCTAAAATATCGATTGATGAGAGTACTGCATCGTTAGAGAAATTAAGTACTTGGTCAAAACCAGCATTCAAGAAGAATCCTAAGTTTAAGATAAACATAGTTACCATTGGTATTACTAAAGCGGGGTATATAATATTTTTAACCATTTGCCATCTAGAAGCGCCATCAATTTCAGCTGCTTCATAAAGAGATGGGTTAATTGCAATAATTGCTGTAAAATATATAATTGAATCCCAACCTAGAGATCTCCAAGCTTCACAAAATAGTAAAATCCATTTTATCCAAGCTCTACTTGTCATAAAATCAATTGATTTTTCAGCTCCAAAAGCATGTAATATTTCATTAACTCCACCATCAACTGATAGCATAGAAATCCAAACGCCAGTTATTACAATCCAGGATAAGAAGTGGGGCAGGTAAGAGATTACTTGAACAAATTTTCTTGAGCCAGTCCATTTTAATTCATTTAATAAAATTGCAAAAATTGGAAAAGCTGGAAATAGTAAAATATATTTCATGAAACTGATTATTAAAGTATTCTTTAATATTTGGAAAAAATCAGGAGATGAAAATATCATTTTAAAATATTTTAAACCAACAAAGGTCCAAGGAGATCTTGAATTATATTTAAAGAAAGCAAGCCTCATATTAAATATAGGAAGAACTCTAAATAATATGAAATAAATAATTGTAGGTAAAATCATAAGGTAGAGAACTTTTTCGCTTTTTAGTTTGCGAATTAATTTTTTATTTCTCTCTTTTTTTTCAAGTTTTGTCATATTATTCCTTTATGGGATTAAAATATCTAATAATGGAGCATGTTGTTGAGCTCCATATACGTCTCTATCAAAGCAAGTACCACTAGAAATTTTTCTATTCATGGTTACCTTTATACCCATTGCTCTATCGAAGAAAATTATATCTGTAATATCTTTTTCTTCTTGATTGTACAATTTAGCTATATTTTCTTTTGTAAAAATATTAGTGTTTTTCACTCTTTCATAGTTTTTGATATCATCAAATAAAACATCGATTGTTATTTGAAATGGACCACTATTTTTACTTCTTAAAACTTTTGCTAAATCTTTTAAACAAACACTCATTTTTTAGTACTCCTTATTTCTATTGGAAAAAGTTCACTTGGATTATCCACTTTCATAAGGTGATAAACTGAAAATTGATATACGGCCCCAAATTCAACATCACTTGGTGCAAAAGGGAAGGCTAAGTTTCCAGCAGTTGATTTTCTTCCTTCATATCCATAATGCATGAAAGTAGATCTAAGAGAAGCACAGATTGCTGAAGCTAATTCTTGGGATTCTGCTACAACTTCAAACATAACTCCAAGTTCATGAGGTATTGATTGATTTGTTTCTAAATCTCCCATAACGCCATTTTTGCCATAGTTATAAAATTCAATTTTATATTTATCTTCATCAATTTCGCTATATTGAGTTACAACACTTTCTTTTACTAAGTCTTCAACTTCTTCAATTCTATCTATTAAAATAGGATCTCTAACCCCAGCAATAACAAAAGTTCTATAAGCTACTTTTCTAGCACCTTCCATTTTTATCATATATGGATCAGTAGCTTGTAATTGGCTTTTTTTAACTCTTACAGTGTTGTCATCAATTTTAATAAATTCACACTGACTTAAATCTTGAATAATACCAGGACCATGTAATAAATATGGGTGGTCTTTTTCATAGAAAGTATGAGCAGCTACACTAGTTGGGGAACATTTTCTATTTTCATTAGGACTAAAGATGTCAAAATAGTCTTTATGCAATTCTCCCATCATACAATCTTTAGTAGTTCCAGGGTCACAGCAGAGAGCACCACATTCTAAAATCTTACCCAAATGATAAGAAAGAGCTGCATCGTAGCCTTTATAAATTCCAAAAGCAGCAAAAATTGCTGGATCATAAGCTCTACCACAAATAATGATTTGAGCTTTAGTCTTTAATGCTTTAATAATTGGTTCCACACCCATTTGAGCAACTACTGAGTTAGTTTGATTTAAAGTATCAATATCTAAAGGCTTAACATTACTATTTAAAGGTTCAACATTATTTAACTCAATATTTTTTTTAATTAATTCTTTATCAATATCTGCCCAAATAACAGCTTGTTTCATATGATAAAGATTATTTTCTTTTACAATTTCATCTAAGATATCTAAAGTCCAATTAACATGAGATATTGCACCACTACCTCCACTAGAACCAACTATTACAGGAATATTTAATTTATTAGCTCCAAGGATTAATCTTTTTAAATCTTTTTTACACGCAGTTTTACTAACTATGGCTACATTAGCCCCTAGTTTATGAGGTCCCGCATCTGTGGATCCAGCATCAACAATAATGGCATCTGGTTTCATATCTAATCCCTTTTCGAAGGATTCTGTTGGAAAGCCATAACCTAGGATTCCACAAGGGGAGAGTATTTTTAGTGAGTCAGTCATATTTCTCCTAATATTATTTAGTTATATTTTCTACAGTGTCTCTAATTTCTAGATTTACTGGTAGTTTATAGTTCCTATTTGTTTCATTGCCTTCAATTACATTAATAATAACTTCAGCAGCTTTTTCACCGATTTTTCTCTTCGGTTTTGCAATGGTAGTTAGGCGAGGGTAGATAATTGAAGAAATTGGAATATCATCAACCCCTATAATTGAAAGATCTTTGGGTATATCTATATTTAGTTTTCTGCATTCATTAATTAGACCAATAGCTATTAAATCGTTACCTGCAAGAATCGCAGTAGGTGGATTTTCCATGGTAGAAATTATTTGTGCTAATTCATTACCACCTTCCATACTGTAATCCACTGAAAAATAGTAATCTTCATTAAAATCTATGTTATGTCTTTCTAAGAAATCATGATAAATAGTAAGGCGGTTTTCTAAGTTGTGTCCTTGAACTGTATCAGTATGAGAAGCTACAATTCCAATTTTCTTATGACCATTTTTATATAAATATTCTAGAGCTTCATTAATACCTTCAAGAGTATTTGATCCAACTCTTGCATATGGAGAATGAAGGTAAGCATTACCTAAAAGCACTATAGGTAAATCAATATTCTTAAGCTGATTAATTGAAGAGGATGAAGTATTAATTAAAATACCATCAACACCTTTAGTTAGTGCTAATTCTAAGTATTTAGAATATTTATGTTCTTCCCAATCTGTATTAACTAAGATAAGGCTATAGCCTTTCTTTTCTAAATAATCTTGAGCACCACGAGCAACTTCTGCCCAGAAGTTGTTAGTAATATCGGGAATAATTAAAATAATTGTTTTCGTTTTATTTGTTCTAAGAGAGGATGCAAGTGAATTTTTAACATAACCAAGTTCTTTAGCTGCTTTTTCAACTTTAGCTTTTGTTTTATCGCTTACACCATAGGAGTTTCCAGATAAAACTCTACTTACAGTGCTTTTTGATACATTAGCTAATTTTGCTACATCCAAAATAGAATACATAAAAAACTCCAATTGATTTAGTTTTTTGGGAACGTTCCCAAAAATTATTATAGCACAATTTCCTATTTTTGCAAGAAAAAATATTTCAAATAATTTTACATAATAGGAGAAATAAATTTCTTAAGATAAAAAAGTAAGTTAAATTCTAGGTAACTTTAATAGGTTATCTGCTGAATAATTTGTAGGACTTGATTTAACAAATTTTTCACCATTTTTGCTTACTAGAGGTATTAGAATAGGGTATGGAGCTACATTAACTGCAATTGATTTGGGATATTTAGTTATATAATCATAAACATAATCTTTAGGATATTTTTTAAAACCAGTACCATCTAAATCAATCAATAAATTTTTAATATCCTGACAATCTAAACTATAATCACAACCTTCATTCATTTCAATTTTGACAACATAATTCATATTTCATCTCCCAAAAACTTTGTAAAAAACGGTATTAAAACTTAAAAAGAGAAATAATACACATTTTTATTCGATAATAAATAAGCACCAACTATTATTATCTTAAATTTGAGTAATTAATTTATCAGCAATAGATAAAAGATAATATTAATTATCAAGATTAAGAGACAATAGCAAGCTAACTTGTATAAATAAATTAGCTTACTATGTATTATATTCCTTTGAAGATAATTTGTAAAGATTTTTAATGTAACGTAAATTGTTATAACGTCTTAATTTAGTTTAGTAAAATAAACAAACCTGCTACCATAATATATTAAATTATAGTAGCAGAATTGTAATGTTTTTATTTAAAATAATTTTATTTATTGTTTTAATTTATGGAATTAATTGAGATATTATTGAATTATAATTTATTAATTCTGTAATTAAATCAGTCTGATGGGAAAGTAATTCTCTTTTAATGTATTTAGGGTAGAACTTTTTTGTACAAATTACTAAAGATGTCAATAACAAATTTAGCTGTATTTATTTCTCAAAAAAAAATAACATTAAAGAGCAATTAACAAAATGAATAGTAAGTAATACTTATTCACTAATATATTTTATATAATTTACAATAGGAATATCTAATTTAATCTTTACCTCTGTTTTTAATGAATATTGCAACTAATTACACATCAAAAATAATTCTTGTAAGAATTAATATGTCTTTCAATTAATTTTTTTATTTGGGTTGAAAATTTTTAATATAAAAAATTTGACAAATAATAATTCATGCCATATACTCTAGAAAAACACATTTAAACGTTTACGTAAACGTTTAAATAGAAAAAAAGGAATATTATGGCCAATATAAAAGATGTTGCGAAAAGAGCTGGAGTATCAATTGCGACTGTTTCACATGTTATAAATAAAACTAGATTCGTATCTGATGAAACTCAAAAAAAAGTAGAAGATGCAATGAAGGAATTAAGTTATCAAAGAAATATTATGGGAGTAAATTTACGACAGCAAAATTCTAGAACTATTGGATTGGTCGTACCCTTTATTCCTGAGTATGAAGATTCAAATCAATTTTATTTATGGGTAATGCTTGGTGCAGAAAAAGTTTTAACTAAATATAATTATTCATTGATTATGAGCAATAGTGAAGAAAAGATTGAAGGTGAGAAGGCTGCAATAAACAGATTGAAACAACATCAAGTTGAAGGAATAATTTTAGCTGCTCCAGATGTACACAAACAACATAAAGTTAAACAATTAAATAATATACCATTTGTTTTTATAGATAGAGAACCACAAGGCTTAAGTGAATCATATGATATTGTTATGTCTGATTCAAAAAAAGCTGTTTATGATGCAATAACTGAACAAATTAAAAGAGGAAAAAAACATTTTGGTATTATTAATAGCGGATCTAAGAATTTATATAATGTTCAATTACGTTATCAAGGTTTTTTACAAGCTTTAAAGGATAATAATATTGAATTTGATCCAACTTATGCAGTTGATGAAATACCAAAAGAAGATTTAGGTTATTCACTTGCTAAAAAATTATTTGAAACTCATCCTAATATTGATTCCTTGTTAATAACTATGAATGATATGGGTTTTGGAACCTTAAAATATTTGAAAGATTCAGGAAGAAAAATTCCTGAAGATCTTAATATTACTTTGTTTGATGATACTTTGTGGAATAGGGCTTCTTCCCCTTCAATTACCACAATAGCTCAAAATCCTTTCAAAATTGGTCAAATTGCAGCAGAAGCTATGATAAATCGATTAGAAAATCCAAATTATAAACCGAAAAAACAATTAATAAATACAAAATTAAATATTAGAGAATCTTGGGATTAAAGTATTTTCTAGAAAATAATTAAATCCTTTTAATACAATAGGAGGGAAAAATGAAAAAATCATTTATTCTTTTAACATTAATTTTGATATTGGGTATGACTAATATCTTTGCAAACGGATCTTCAGAGCAAGCTGAAGATGGACAAATAGTATTTGGTTTTACTTGTATGGACCAAACAAATCCTTTTCAAGTAACTATGAAAAACTCAATAGAATCAGCTGTTGAAGCTAATGGTGATAAACTTATTGCTATTGATGGTATGAATGACCAAATTAAACAAAATAACGCTATTGACGATATGATTACAAGAGGTATTAGTGTTTTGTTTCTTAATCCAGTTGATAAAGATGGTGTAAAACCTGCTTTAGAAGCTTGTAAAGAAGCTGGAGTAAAAGTAATTGCTGTAGATGCTAATGTTACTGATACAGATTTAACAGAAAGTTTTATTTCATCTAACAATGTTCAAGCTGGAAGACTTTGTGGTGAAGCAATGAAAGAAGCTTTCCCTAATGGTGCAAGAGTAGCACTAATTGATAATCCTTTAGCAGAATCAGTAGTAAGTAGAATGACAGGCTTACAACAAGCTCTTGAAGGCTCAAATATTGAAATAACAGGATTAGCTCACTATTCAAGTATGAATACTGTACTTTCAACTTTCGAAGATTTCTTACAAGCTGACTCCGATTTAGATGCATTTTGGGGATTAAATGATGAATTCGGTTTAATTGCAGAAGGTGTTGTTCAAAGTGCCGGTAGAACTGGAGATATAAAAGTATTTAGTGTAGATGGTTCTCCATCAGCTAAGATTTCTATTAAAGAAGGTGGCTTATATGCTACAGCTGCACAATCCCCAGCAGGGATAGGTCAGAAAGCAGTTGAAGTTGCTTATTCATTATTAAATGGACAATCTGTTGAGAAAAATTATTCAATTGAAACTATCTTAGTAGACCAAAACAATATTGATCAATTTGATACTTCAGTATGGTTATAAGTGGGGTAAGTGTAGTGAATGACCCTTGTTTATTGAAAATGAAAAACATCCATAAGAAATTCCCAGGAGTTTATGCATTGAATGACGTAAGTTTTGAATTAAAAGCTGGTGAAGTTCATGCTCTTTTAGGAGAAAATGGAGCGGGAAAATCAACACTAATAAAGATTCTTGGTGGAATCTATACTATGAACAGCGGATCAATTGAGGTTAATGACATTCCCAAAAAAATTGATTCAGTTGCTGATGCCAGAAATTCTGGCATCAGTATAATCCACCAAGAACTTGTATTAGTACCACATTTAAATGTGTTTGAAAATATTTTTCTTGGACGTGAAATCCGAAAGAAAAATCATTGTCTTGATTGTCGCATAATGAGAGAAAGTTGTCAAAGAATTTTAGATACTTTAGGTATAAAATTTTCACCTGATGACATAGTTGGCGAGTTAAATATAGCTCAACAACAAATGGTTGAAATAGCTAAAGCTATATCCTTTAATTCAAAAATTATAGTAATGGATGAGCCAACTTCTTCTTTATCTGATAAAGATGTTGATAGTCTTTTTAGATGTATCCAATCTTTAAAAACTCAAGGTATTGGCATAATTTATATTTCACATAGAATGAAAGAATTACAACAGATAGCAGATAGAGTTACGGTTATGAGAGATGGTAAATATATTGCTACTAAAATTGTAAAAGAAACAACTAATGATGAATTGATTTCATTAATGGTAGGTCGTTCCTTAGGTAATTATTATGTGAGAAATCATAAAACTGTAGGTGAAGATATAGTTCTAGAGGTTAAAAATTTAACTTCGGATAAAGTCTCTGATATTAATTTTAAATTAAAAAAGAGTGAAATTCTAGGTTTTGGTGGGCTTGTTGGTTGTGGGCGAACTGAAACAATGAGAGCAATTTTTGGTATAGATAAAATTCAATCAGGCCAAATAATATTGGAAAATAAAAGTTTTAATGTAAAACATGATTCTTCTCAAATGATTGAGGCTGGTGTAGCATTTGTCCCAGAAAATAGACGAGATGAAGGGTTATATCCTATTAAATCAGTTGAGTTTAATATGACTTTAAAAGTTTTAAAACAATTTATTAAAGGTATTTCTTTTGACCCTGAAAAAGAGAATGAAATATTTGAAAAATATAAAAATGATTTATCAATTAAGGTTCCATCAAGTACAACTCCTATTAATTCTTTATCAGGAGGAAACCAACAAAAAGTAATTATTGCTTCTTGGTTAGCGTCTAATCCAAAAGTGCTTATTTTAGATGAACCAACTAGAGGAATTGATGTAGGGGCAAAAAGTGAAATATATCAGATAATGAATAAACTAACTGAAAAAGGTGTTTCTATTATTATGATAAGTTCTGAGTTGCCAGAACTAATAAATATGAGTGATCGTGTTGCAGTAATGTGTGACGGTAAAATTACAGCTATGCTTGAAGCAGATAATATTACACAAGAAAATATTATGAAGCATGCTGTTAGATATTAAATTAAAGGTAGAGAATAATGAATTTTAATAAAATTTTTAAAAGTTTTTTTAGCAGTGTAAAAACTTTTATAAAGAATAATAGCGGTATCTTAATTGCTCTTTTTATAATGTGTGTAATTATTAGTATTGCGAATCCAATCTTTTTAACTCAAAGAAACTTAATGAATGTTCTTAGACAGATTTCAACTAATTTCTTTTTAGCTACTGGTATGACATTAGTTATGATTTCAGGTGGTATTGATTTAACGGTTGGGTCTGTTATAGCCGTAGTAGGTGTTGTTAGTGGTTATTTATCACAAACTGGTATGCCATTATTTTTTGTATTACTTTTATCCTTAGCATTAGGCGTTGCTTTTGGTGCAATAAATGGTGGTATTATATCTAGAACAGCTTTAGCTCCTTTTATTGTTACTTTAGCAATGATGAGTGTTTTAAGAGGTGCTGCATATATTATTACTGGTGGTACCACTGTTCGTATTGATAATCAATCTTTTATTAATTTTGGTATTGGTTATTTTTTAGGAATTCCTTTCCCTGTATTATATATGATAATTATAATGATTGTTACATATATTATTTTGAATAGAACAGCTTTAGGAAGACATATTTATGCTGTTGGAGGTAATTCAACTGCAGCAGTATTTTCCGGAATAAAAATGGCTAGAGTAAAAATGTTCGTATATCTTTTCTCAGGATTTATGGCTGCTCTTTCTGGTATTACATTAGCTGCAAGATCATATAGTGGTAATCCAATTTTTGGTAATGGCGCTGAAATGGATGCTATTGCTGCTTGTGCACTTGGTGGAGTTAGTTTAGCTGGTGGAGTAGGTTCTGTTGGGGGTATGGTAATTGGAACTTTAATTATTGGTGTATTAAATAATGGATTAAACTTAATGGGAGTTGATAGCTTCTGGCAAACCTCATTAAAAGGATTAATTATTTTAGCTGCAGTATATGTAGATTATATTAGAGAAGCTAAAAAAACATCAAATTAGAAAATAATAAAATTAATAATATTAAACCTAAAAGAAATTTTTAATACTAATTTTAGGTTGTGTTTTGTGAGGAAACTACTAATGGCAAATTTGAACATAAATTATTTCTCACCTTGTCTGCAATACAATACTAATCTGAAGATTTTTATTCCAACACCAAGCGTTGAAGAAATAGCAAAACAAAAAACAAATTATTTTAAAATCGGAGTTAATTTTCCAGTATTATATTTATTACATGATTTATATGAAGACGCTTCTGATTGGCAAAACTATACAAATATTATGCAATATGCACAAGAAAATCATATTATTGTAGTAATGCCTTCTGTTGGTAATAGCTTTTATCAAGATATGTATAAAGGGGCTAACTATTTAACCTTTATTACAGAAGAATTGCCTGCTTATATTCAAAAATATTTCCCTGCTTCTCATGATAAATCTGAGACTTATATAGGAGGAGTGAATATTGGCGGTTATGGAGCTATGCATATTGCTTTACATCAACCAAATAGATTTGGATATGCATTTTCTATATTAGGCTCATTAGATATTTGTAATATAAATTATAAAGAATTAATTAACTGTCCAATAAATGTAGATGATATATTTGAAAATTATGATGATATTTCTAATACGAAAATTAATTTAAGAAATCAAATAACAAGTTTGAATTCAAAAAAATTAAATAATGAAATAAAGTTCTTTTTAAGTTGTAGTGAAAACGACATATCATATAACACTAATTTAGAATATTTAAATTTGTTAAAAAATAATAATTTTTCAGTTACTTTTGATAAAGGTAAAGAAAATTCTAAATGGGCTTATTGTGATAAAGCGCTTGGAAAGGCTTTAAAATGGATTAAATTAGATCATGATGATCTAAATAATATGGGATTGAATCATTATGGTAAAAATTGAACTTGAATTTTTTTCTGTTGCATTAAAAAAGAATGCAAGATGTATAGTGTTGTTACCATCTTTATCACCTCAAGAGTATTTGGATGGAGAGAATAATAGTTATTTAAACGATAGTGTAAAATTTAAAACACTTTATCTTTTACATGGAAGTTATGGTGGATATAATGATTGGCCTTTGAATACAAATATTACCACATATATTGAAAAATATAATTTGGCAGTTGTAATGCTTGATGGTGAAAATAGTGGATACAATAACACATCTTCAGGTGATTTCTTAAAATATATCTCAAAAGAATTACCAAATTATCTTGAGACTATGTTTCCTTTATCCTCAAGTAAAGAAAATAGATTTATAGCAGGACTTTCTATGGGAGGTTATGGGGCTGCCTATATTGCTCTTAAAAATCCTACTGTATTTTCTTTTTGTGCAGTGCTATCAGGATGTGTTGATTTTTATAAAATATTATATGGCAATACTAGTTATGCAGATAAAATGTCAGAGAATTATAAGAGGCAATTTGATTCATATATTGAGAAAGGATGTAATTTATATTCAGCAATGGAATTAAATATTAAAGAAAATAACAAAGATGTAAAGTTCTTTTTTACGAGTGGTGATAATGATCTTTTTGTAGATGAAATTATGAAATTTGCAAATAAACTAGAAGAAAATGGGTATAATGTAAAAAAACAAATTGCTCCAGGTGTTCATGATTGGATTTATTGGAATGAGCATATTAAAGATGCATTAAAGTTTTTCCCTCTAATTGATTAGCATAATTATATATTTTTAATAAGCTAGAAGTTAATTCTAGCTTATTTTAGATATTTATATTGATGCTTTTATAACTTTTTGAACTTGTCAGTTCAGCCTTTCAAAAGAATATTTATCCAGAGCTTTTTGTCATCTAATCATAGAAGAAAAAAGGTATGTAATTGTTTTTTATTAATGTTGATAAAATATTATCCATAATTTTTATTAAATTTTATAATACCTCCAATTGTTTACTTGGTATTAAATTAGTAAAGTGATATATTTAATTTATATTATACAACTAATTAATTTTCGTGAGGATTAAAATGGATAAAAAAGATAAGAAGAAACATAATATTTATTTAATTAATCAAGATAAAGTTATAAAAAAATTGAATTTAAAAGAAAAAGAACTTAAACAAGATTTGAATGACAACAAATACAAACTTTCTTTTTTAGCTCAAAAAATAGCTGATTCCATAATAGATAATTCAAAAAACAAAAGAGAAGAGTACTATAAACAACAAAAAGTAAATGAAGATTGTTTGAAATTAGGATATAAAATTATTTTTTTATTTTGTGAATTTTCTACTCAAAAGCCTCAGTTGTCTAAATTCTGTTCATCATTTATTCAGGCTTCGGAGCAAGTTGTTAAATATAAGACTACCTATCCTTCGTCAATTATGTTTATTTGGAATGATAAATCCTTATTTGCTGTTACAACTGGCAGTGGGTACAATGAAATTGAATCAATATATGAACCTAATTTTGGATTAGCTTTCGCAAGTTGTTTTAAAAAAAACTTCCGTATTTCATCCTACAAAAGTACAAATTTAGCTAGTAATATTAGAGTTCAAGATATAACTTATAGAAGTCTAATAGATTTTATCAATTTAAATAATTTAAATGTTTTTTTTAGAGAAATTGATGGTCATTTTGATGATGAAGAATTGATAAAAAATTTTTTTGGTGAAGAAATTTCTTTTAAGCATCATATAGTAAAAATATTTGCAAAAAATAATATAAAATTTAATATTGCATTAGATTATGATAGATTAATCTCTTTGATTAATAAAGTTGATCAGCTTGATATAGAAAAATATTCTGATGCTTTTAATCTTTTTAAACCTCTGACAAAAAAACAAAATGAAAAAGAAATTGAACAATTAAATGAGCGTTTAATTAGTGAAATTTTTTCTAATTATTCAAATGGAAAACCAATAGAATTTGATATTTTTGATAAAGATTTTGAAAATTTTAGAAATGCAAATAGTTATGAAATAATTTATAAGGATAAAATAATTTACCAAATTGAAGATATTAATGATTTAGAATTTATTTATAAAGCCTATAGTGACTTTTGTAAATTAAATAAAATGGATGAAAATATTGATTCCTTAAAAGAGTTTATTTTTGAAGCAAAAATTTTTTCTAAAGGAGAAAATTATATATTAATTAAACGGTCCATTATTAATCATTTATCAGGTGAAATTGTTTATAGTGATAAAAATTACTATGTTTTTTTTGGACAATATTATTTGCAAGAGAAGAGTTATTCTGAATTATTAACTGATAGCTTGTCTCTAAAGTTAGGTGATGATCGTTTTACTCAAGATATTAATATAAATTGGAAAGAAGGTCAAAATGAAAATTATTTTAATGAAAAAGTTTCAAATGATTTAAAGTTTGTTCATTTACATAAAAAAATAATACAAAATATAGAATTTGCGGATTTGATTAAATATAATGAAGAAAAAAATGAATTGATTATTGTACATGTAAAAGATGGTTTTGATAATAATATGAGACAATTAGAAAGACAAATAGAATTGTCAATAAAAATGATAAAAGATTTACGTCATAATAATCAAGAAGATTTTATGAGAAAGTTGTATAACTGTGCACAGAATAAAAATATTGGATATAATATTACTGAATCTTTTTCTAGTGAAGATTCTTTTATAACAACTATTAAAAAATGTAAATATCGATATATTTTAGCTATAAGGCCTAAGAATCAAAAATTAGTTGAATCAAAATCTAATATAGCAAAACATTGTTTAAATTCGATAATTAATACTTGTAATAATGAAAGTGTTGATTTAAAAATTAATTTAATTAATTATTAGATTTATTTAATATTTATAATTTTTTATTTAAAAATTTTACAAATAATTTATAACAATAGATGATTTGAATGGTTTAGTATTTGAAGTTAAGCCTTTATTAGAAATAAAAAATTATTCTAGTTATAGGCTATAGAAAATTGTGATTTTAAAATATTATAAAGTTTATAAATTATATTAAAATAAAATAAATTGTAATTTTAAGTTGTAATAAAAGCTATAAAATAGTATTTTTTATCTCAAATTTAAAGCATTTTAGTTATCTATTTATATGCTCATTTTCTTTATATTTAAACTTTTTTATATTTATTTATTAATGTATTTGTATGTTTTAAAAATTTATTTAAAAAAATATGAAACTTTTCCAAACATTTGTTAAGTGTTTTATTTATCTTAAGTTACCACAATTATTAATGTTTTTGTATCAAAATATAAATGCTTTATTTTATTATTATATAAAGAATAAGCAATTTTTTAGGTAAAATTTTGCCATTTTTGTTACAATTTTAACATTTTGTTCGCTTATTAATAGTAATTTTACTTACTTTTTTTCTTTGTATCTATTTACAGAAATTTAAAAAAATCACGTTGACAAGCCTTAAAAGAAGGGCTAACGTTAATATATGCATATTTGATATATCATTAATACAAATTTTGCAAAAGGATTGTGTGGATGGAAGATAAAAAAGATTTGGATTTTAGGGACGGGGCTTTACCGCTGTATAGCCAGATTGCCCAGCAAATAGAAATGTTAATATCTCAAGGAGTGTATCCTATTGGTTCTAATTTACCACCTCAGATGCAACTTGCTGAAGATTTCAATGTTTCGCGAATTACTATAGTTAAAGCTGAAAAACTACTTTTACAAAGAAATATTTTGATGAGTAGGCAAGGTAGAGGTGTAACCGTTGTAAAACAAAGCTTTAACAAAAATAGATATGTAACAAATGGATTTGGAACTCAATTTGAAAAAGATAAAAATGAAATATATACAAAAGTTATTTCTAAAGAAAAGGTTCCTTGTCCAAGTAATGTTGCTCAATCATTTATGATCATGGAAGGAGAGCCTGTCATATTGCTAGTTAGAGTACGTTACTTAAATAAAATACCGGTATGTGTAGAACACAACTATTATCGAAATACAAAGATAATGCAAACAATAACCAGTGAATTAAAAGATAATGAGTCAATGTACACATCTTTTAAGAAACACAACATTGTTCTTTCATATGCCGAGGAAAAAATGAGTGTAATTATTCCAGATGATTCAGTTTGTGAATTGTTGGAAGTTAAGAAGAATTTTGTGTTATTGAACATACTGAGAGAGACATTTGAAGAAGTGGACGGTATGAATATCCCAATAGAATATTGTGATAATTTCTATAACACAAATGAATATGGTTATTATGGAATTTTATCCATAAATTTAAAATCCAAATAAATATTTTTGGAGAGGGAGAAAACAATGAAAAAAATTGTTATGGGAATGTTATTACTATTTGTTTTTGTTTTTCCAGCAATGGCAAGTGGTACTACAGAAACTACATCAGCTTCAGCAAAAGCAGAAGCAATTGCAAAAGCAGATGAAGGATTAGATGCTCAAACATTAGCATTTCTTGACGGCAAAGATTTTACTGGACAAACATTAGTAGTAGGTGTTTGGGGTGGTGTAATCGAAGATATTATTCGTGAAAACATTATTCCTCCACTAGAAGCTCGTGGTGCAAAAGTAGAATTATTACTTGGTGGAACAGGGGATAGAATGTCAAAGATTTATATGGAAAAAGATAATCCAACTATGGATATCTGTTACTTAAATCTTTACGAATGCCAACAAGCAATGGCTGATGGTATTACCGAAGCTCCTAGTTCAAAAATTCCTGCTTATGATGATTTATATGACTTAGCTCAAATTGGTGGTTATGGTCAATCATTCATGGGTTTAGGTATTGCTTATAACCCAGATTATTTTGATGAAGCACCACAGTGGGCTGATTTATGGAAACCAGAATATAAGGGTAAAATAGCTTTCCCAAGTTATCCAGGATCTGAAGGAGACGGATTCTTAGCAATCGCTGCAAGATTAAATGGTGCTGATGAACATGATGTTGATGCAGGTTTTGAAAAACTTCAAGAATTATGTCCAATCCCATTAGTTTATAACAGTTTAGACGAATTATTCATGATGATGGATGCTGGTGATGTAGTAGCTGCTCCAGTTATCAACGGTTATGCATGGACTTATGTAGATAAGGGTATGAATATTTCATTCTCATGGCCTGAAAATCCAGGTAGTGTAAAAATGATGGATGTATTAACAATTGTTGCAAATAATAAACATCCTGAATTAGCAGATGCTTGGACTCAATTAGCTATGTGCCCTAAAACACAAACAGCTTATGCTGAACAAATTTATTTCGGACCTACTAACTCTAAAGTTGAACTAGATGGCGCTTTAGCGGATAGAACAGTTTACAGAGAAAAAGTAGATTCATTGGTTGATTTAGATTGGTTATACATTATCTCTCAAAGAGCTGATTGGACAAATCGTTGGAACCAAGAACTTGTAGAATACAAGGGAAATTAATTTAGGAGTAAATTTATGATTAAGCAATGGGCTGAATGTAGTTCGAAAGAATTAGAAAATATCAAAACTGTTATTCTTCCAATAGGTTCTACAGAACAACATGGAAATCATTTACCAGTTGGAACAGATCATTTTTTAGTAAATGCAGTTGTAGAAGAACTGCTTAAAAAACATAAAAATGACTTTAATATTGGCATATTACCAACGATAAATTATGGAAAGAGCATTGAGCATTTGTCTTATCCTGGAACAATTAATATTTCAGCTACAACATTGCTTAATCTAATTTATGATGTAGGTTATTCCCTTTCTTGTCAACAAGTAAATAATTTAATTATTTTAAACGGGCACGGGGGGAATACCGGCATACTAGAAGCAGCTACCTACGATATAAAATATAAATATAATATTAATACTTATTGCATGTCATTAGGATACTTACATGGATCTTTTGGAGGTAAATGTAGTTTCCCAGATAGTATGCACGCTGGTTATGCAGAAACATCATTAATGATGAATTGTTATCCTAAGTTTAAAGATCTTTATTCAAAGTTACCAACAGAAAAAACTCAAACCAAAGGTTTTGATTTGCTAAAAAAATTGAATTGTGCAAGTTGGGGTTGGTCAACTCAAGAGTTAAGTAAAGAAGGCTTTGTTGGAGATCCAACAGAGAGTAATAGTGAAACTGGTGCAAGCATTCTTGCACAAATGATTGAATTAATTGTTAAGCAATTAAATTTTATTATTGAGGAGAATAATTAACGTGGAAAATTATTTTGCAAAACCTAAAAATGGGGATATTGTAATAAAAAATATAAAGAAAATTGTAAGTGGGGACTTTTATAAAGGTATTATTAAAGATGCTGATACTATTGTTTGTAGAAAAGGTCTTATTACTGAAATTGGAATGGAAAAAGATTTAGATTTTTCTGATATCGAATTAATCGTTGATGCTAATCAACAAGTAGTATGTCCTGGTTTAATAGATAGTCACTTACATAATACTTTAGATGACTATGCACCTCAAAGAGGAGCTGTTGGTTGTTATTCAGATGCCCTATTATATGGTACAACAACTATGATATCTGAAGGAGAACAAGGTCCTGGTTATCCAAGATTCTATGATGATGCAATTGGTGTAAAAGCTACAGCAATTATGTCAGCAAGAGTTTTCCAAAAGTTTAGACCTGGTGGAGCATTAAAGATGCACGGTGGTGCTCTTGTATTAGTTCATGGTCTAAAAGAAGAAGACTTTAAAGAAATGAGTGAAGCTGGTGTTTGGTTAATTGCTGAAATCGGTGGTGGTGGACTTGCTAAACCAGAGGAAGTAATTCCAATGGTAAATTGGGCAAGAAAATATGGATTCTTTGTATCTTGTCACTTAGCACCTCCTTCAATTCCTGGTTCATCTTGGGTTACTAGTGATGATATTTTAGAAATTAAACCAGATAAAATTGCTCACTTTAACGGTGGATCAACTGGTGTATCTTATGATCATATTGATAGATTAATCAAAGAAAGTGATGCTGGTTTAGAATTGGTCGTTAATGGTAACTTTGTAAACTTTAATAAGATTTTACAACAAGTTAAAGGTAGAAATGAGCTACATAGAATTAACTTTGGTTCCGATGCTCCAACAGGACAATCTGCATTACAAGCTGCTATAAACTTAGCTATTGTAAAAGCTTCTTCTTTAAATGATATTCCAGCAGAACAAGCTATTGCTATGGGAACTGGTAATACAGCTGATTTATATAAATTAAATACTGGTAAAATTGAAGTTGGAAGACAAGCAGATATTATTGTTATTGATAATCCACCTTCATCAGTTGGTAAAGATGCTTTACAAGCAATTGAAGCTGGGGATCCATTTGGTGCATCCTTAACTATCGTAGATGGAGAAATTGCAGGATTTAGAGGTCACGATAGTAGACCAACAGAACATTATTGTTTGATTAATGGTAAGGAAGCAAGACTTGAAACAATTACTGAGCACTTATTCTTCCCAGCATATCCTGCAAAATATAGATATTAATCTAAATTAAATTTGGGTGGCAAAAGCCACCCTATATAAAATCGAGAAAAACATGAGAAAAAAATCATATTTTTGGCTAGTATTACCAGCTCTAATGTTAATTGTACTTGTTTTCTTTGTGCCCTTATATTTTTTAATTACAAAAAGTTTTCAAACCTATATAGCTGGGAGTTTATTTACAGATCCAACATTTACTTTAGATAACTATAAGGATATTTTTGCTGGTTCTTATGTAATGAATGTTTATTTAAGAACTCTATATTTAGCATTAATTTCAACTGCAATAATTTTTGTTTTAGCTTATCCAATATCACTTTGGATATCCCGCCTAGATAAAAAATATCGTGGTTTCATAATGACTCTTGTAATATTGCCAATGATAGGTGGTGCGATGATTCAGACAATGGGTTGGTTCACTATCTTAATGAATTATGGAATGATAAATTCTATTTTAAGAAATTTACATTTAATAGATAAACCAATAGCTTTTTTGGGTACTAATCGTGGTGTTATTATTGGCTTAGTCCAATCATTTTTACCAATGATGATCTATCCTTTAACTTCAAGTTTATTAGCTATTGATTCAGAAATTTTAGAATCTGCAAGAACTTTAGGTGCAAAACCAGTTAGAGTTTTTTATAAAGTTACTTTACCATTAAGTCTTCCAGGCGCTTTAGCTGGTTGTATTTTGGTATTCATGGCTTGTTTAACTAGTTTTGTTACTCCATCTTCTTTAGGTCAAGGAAAAATTCAAGTATTTGGTACTTATGCATACCAACAAGCTATGTTGGTTATGAACTGGCCATTTGCTTCTGCTTATTCACTCTTCTTCTTGATAATGATTGGAATTGTATTTGTAGGCTGTACTAGATTAACTAAAGGGAGAAATAAATAATGAAAAAAAATCCTTCAAAAAGCATATCAACAAGATTAAATAATGCTACAGCGATTTTAGTTTTGATATTTATGTTAATCCCTATAATCATGATTATGGTGAGTGCCTTTAATGATAGTGAGTTTTTTAGATTTCCACCAACTGGATTTACTTTAAAATGGATTAAAAAGTTTTTTACAAATCCAGAATATAGTACTGCAATTCAAGTTAGTTTAAGAGTTTCTTTTGCTGCTTTATGTGTTGCCTTATTGGTAGGTATTCCAGCAGCATATGGAATATTTAAATGGAAAAGTAAAATCTCAATATTCTTACAAACTATATTTTTATCACCATTAATGCTTCCTGGAATTGTTTGGGCAATTGGATTAATTCAATATTATGCAATATTGGGAGTGCTTGGAACTTTTTATGGATTAGTTGCAGCACATATTATCCTTATTTTGCCTTATGTAATTAGATTGTTACTTTCAAGTTTGACATATTTAGATGAAGATTTAGAGAATGCTGCAATGACACTAGGAGCTACTCCTGTTAGAACTTTCTTTTTAATCACTATTCCATCTGTAGTACCTGGAATAATAATAAGTGCAATTTTTGGCTTTATGATATCTTTCAACGATGTAACAATTTCAACTTTTATTGCAGGAACCAAGTATTTAACTTATCCGGTTAGAATGTATGTTGAATTAAGAACTGAAGGCCTTGATCCATTAGCAATTGCAGTTAGTGCCATTATCATGTTGGTTACAACAATAATTGCTTTAATTGCAGAGAAAATCTGGAATTGGTCACAATATCTATAGGGAGAGAATTATTATGAGAAAAGGTTATAAAACATTATTAGAAAATTATGAACATTTGGATTATTTACCAAAATTTATTACTGATGATAATAGGCCTGCCTTAACAGGAATTAATGGGGAAACTATTGGTGATTATGTATTAATGACAGTAAGAGATCCTCTTTGTGGCTATAATGAAGATTCAGCTATGGAAATTTCTAAATTCTTAGATTCACCAAAATTAGTTGCTAAAACTGGAATGTTTGTTACATATACAGGTTACTACAAAGGTGCAAAAGTATCTGTTGTAAGTGGTGGAAGTGGAGCTCCTGAAGCTGAGCTTGTATTAAATGAATTTATGAGCCATTCCAAAGCACATACTTTTATAAGAGTTGGTGGTTGTGGGGCTTGGCATGAAAGTGTTCATCCAAGTGATGTGGTAATTTCCTCCGGTGCTGTAAGAGATGAGGGCATGACTAAATCTTATGTGGTTCCTCAATATCCTGCTATGGCAAGTTATGAAGTATTAATCGCATTAATAGCTGCCGCAACTGATAATGGTCATACTTTCCATGTTGGAATAACAAGAAGTGGAGATAGTGAATATTGTGGTTGGGGAAAACCTTCTGTTGATGGTTATATCCAAAAACAAGATTTAGATATCATCGATTATTATAACAGAGCTGGTATTTTAAACACAGATAGAGAAACTTCAGCAATTTTTACATTAACATCTTTATTTAATAGAAGAGGTGGATCCATCTGTTCTGTTGGGGATAATGTATTTAATAAAGAAGGCTTTAAAGCTGGTGGTGGACATGAAGCTGCTATTGCAATAGCTCTTGAAGCGGTTGCTAAGTTATACAAAATTGATAAAGAAAAAGAAGAGAAAAATATGAAATATTGGGTACCTTCTCAATTGCTTGGAGAGAAAGATGAATAGTGATTGTTTTTTAAGTATTAACCATGTCTCAAAGAGCTTTGGTGATGTTGAAGTTTTAAAAGATATTAACTTGCAAGTTAAAGAAAAAGACTTTGTGGTTTTATTAGGTCCCAGTGGATGTGGTAAAACTACTTTATTAAGAATTATATCAGGATTAACTCCTATTAACTCAGGTGAAATTATACTTGAAGGTGAAGATTTAACTCTAAAACCTATAAATGATAGACAAATTGGGTTTGTATTCCAACACTATGCTTTATTTCCTCATATGAGCGTAGCAGAGAATATTGCCTTTGGTCTTAAATTAAGAAAAGTATCAAAAGCTGATATTGCTACTAAAATCAAGAAGATAGTAGATCTAGTTGAATTAACTGGTTTAGAAGAGAGAAATATTAAAGAACTATCTGGGGGCCAACAACAAAGAGTTGCCTTAGCTAGAGCTTTAGTCATTGAACCTAAATTGCTATTACTTGATGAACCTTTATCAAACTTAGACGCAAAATTAAGAGCAAGTGTAAGAGTATCAATTGTACAGCTACAAAAGAAGTTAGGTGTTACTGCTATTATGGTAACGCATGATCAAATTGAAGCTATGACTATGGGAGATAAAGTCGTATTAATGCATAAAGGAAAAATTGAGCAAGAATCTATTCCTCAAGAAATTTATAATAATCCTAGAACTAGGTTTGTTGCAGAATTTTTAGGATCTCCAAAGATTAATGTTTTTCCAATTATGTTAGATAAAGAAACTGCCGTATTAGGTGATATCGTATTACCAATTAACGATTTAGCAAAAAACTTTAGCAAAACAGATGCCTCTTTATCTTCTTTAAATGGACTTTATCAATTAGGAGTTCGTCCTGAACATTTTGAAATTAGTGATAATGAGGAAGGTTTTGAAGCTGAAATTAATTTCATTGAAAACGGCGGAGCAAGTATTATTTTACATGTAGTATTATTTGGAACTGAGATTGTAATGAGTCTTCCATCTGTTAACTTTAATTATAAAGTTGGAGATGTGGTTAAAGTAAAATTCTTAGAAAATGTACTTATGTTATTTGACGAAAAAGGAAATAGAATATAATGAAGAAACAATTTATGGTTTTAGGCGATATTGATACAGATATTTTTTTAAAAGTAGACCATATTCCGACTTGGGATGAAGGTATTTTGGCTGATGAGTCAAATATGATCCCAGGAGGTAAGGGAGCAAATACTGCTGTACAACTAGCAGCCCTTGGAGCTCCTGTTGCACTAATGAGTACTATAGGAAATGATATTTTTGGTAAAATAGGACTTAAAAACATTAAATATAGTTCCATTGATAATTCTTTTATTTCAATCAATTCAGATACCACAACTTATTGTGTGATGTTATTAGACCATACTGGAGAAAAAGCATTAGTGGTTGTCCCATCTAATGATATTTATCCTTCTGTTGATATGGTTAGAAAAAACAAAGAAAAAATTGGCGAATATGAAAGTGTTCATATAATTGGGTTAAACCCCGAAAAAACTTTAGCATATCTTGATATTTTAAAAGATTTAGATGTTTCAATTTCTGTTGATCTAGATAGTGCTAATGGAAGTGAAGAACAATTATTAAAGATAATTAATTCTTCAGATACTATATTTATTAATAAACAAGGGTTACATAAATTAATTCCAAATGCAGTTGATGATGAGAGAGCAGTGAAATTACTAGCAAAAAAATGCAAAAATACTACTTTAATCTGTACTTTAGGTTCTAAGGGAGTTATGCAAGTGAGTGATGATGGATTTTTTTATGAGAGAGTAGATAAAATTGAACCTTTAGATACTACAGGTAGTGGTGATAGTTTTGTTGCTGGTTGGTTATATGTTAATTTCTGCTTAAAAAGTTATAACACTCCAACAAAATTACAGTTTGCAAATGCTTGTGGAGCTGCAACAGCTTTATGCTTAGGTGGTCAAGGAAAACTTTTACAAAATCCAGAAAAGGATAAAGAAGTAATTGAATTCTATGAACCATTTGATGCATTTGGATATTTATGTAACTTGTCTTTATATCCTTTCGAATATGAAGGAAAAATTTGGCCCACATCAGAACAATGTTATCAAGCATATAAACACTCTGATGAAGAATATCGAGAAAAAATTAGACATTGTGATGATATCTATGAAGTAATTGACATGGGCAGAAACACTAACAGTGGTAGCTATGATGATGATAGATGGAAAAGAGAAAGAGTCGATAAAATGTATGATATTGTTTTAGCTAAATTTTCTCAAAATGAAGATATTAAAAATCTATTATTGATGAGCGGGGACGCTAAATTAGTAGAACATACATCAACAGATAACTTCTGGGGAGATAATTTAGATGGAACTGGTGAAAATCATCTTGGAAAAGTTCTTATGAGAGTAAGAGATACTTTAAGATGTGAAAAAGAGAATAATTAATTTTGAATACTTTAGTAAATATTTCATACAATCAAGCTATTTTTATAACATTGTTTTCAGCTTTTTTATGGGGGACTTGGCCAATCTCCCAAAAGTTTTTAAATAGATATCCTATGAAAGCTTTCTTTTTAGAAGTGTTTTTCTTTTCTTTGATATTTGTTTGGCTTTTAAGTTTTATTGTTAAAAAAAATGCTTTAATTGAAGAAATACAACAAGTATTTTTACTTAACCCTTCTCTTGTTATTGTAACAGGTGTATGTGGTTTTCTTTTTTCTGTGTCCATGATATTAAATTTTTATATTATATCTTTAATTGGACTTACAATATCACAACCAATTCAACAAACAATCGGCTTATTAGTTGGTGCAACTTTTACAGTTGTAATTGGAGGGACTCCTCCTAATTTAAGTATTATAAGATTAATAATTTGTTTATCACTTTTAATTTTTTCAATATTTTTTTCATATCTTTCCCATAAATCAAAGCAAAAGGTCAGTAATAAAGATGTTAAATTTCATAGGATAATATTATTATCTGTTTTAGGTTCTGCTGTTGGCTCTTCTTATGCTTTTTCAATCTCTTATAGTTTAAAAACCATTTTAAACCCAAATGGATTAAGTGTTTTATCTTTTACTAGTATTTTTGTGCTCGGTGCTTTTATATTTATGTTAATTTTAAATCTTATAAAGCCTCCAAAAGATGGCTTATTTAAAACAATAAAAAATGCAAATTATAAGATTCATTTATTGAGTTTAATAGCAGCTCTTTTCCATTATGGTGGGAATATGCTTCATTGTTTATCAACTGGATTATTAAGTGCTGTTGTAAGTTGGCCATTAGGATTAACATCGGGACTTTGGACTCAGCTAGGTGGATTTTTATTAGGTGAATTTAAAAAAGCTAAAAAATCTAGTTATGTATTTTGGGCTTTGTCCATAATATTTTATATAATTGGAGCTAGGATTATAATTTAATTTATTTATCTATTTTATTAAGTTTAATTAGGTAAGGTTTTAAATCATCTGGCACGCTTTTTATTAATAAATCAACCATTTTTTCTTTAGAAATTTCTAAATAACCAGTTGCCCATTTACAGGTCATATCGATAGATCCTTTACAATACATTTCTAATAAAAAAGCAGTCTCTTGAGTTAATGGTTTTTTTGTTTGTTTAATTATAGAGTTTTCATAAAATTTATAAATCATCTCATAATCATAATTTTTAACATTATTATAATCATCACTTCTAAAAGCTTGATTGAAAAAAATCTTTTCATTTTCTATGAATTTAAATTTTTCATAAAGTGCTTCTTTAAGATTTAATTCAACGCCCATTAATAAAAAACTTTTATTACAAAGTTCTTGGAAATACCAATTAACTAGAGCATATTTATCTTGGAAATTTCTATAAAATGTTTGGCGAGTTAAATTACATTTTTTACATATTGAAGATACAGAAATTTTATCTAAACTTTTTGTTTTCATAAGATCTTTGATTGCAAGAGCAAATTCTAATTTTGTATCCATAATATTGTCCTTTTTAAAAGTGTAACTCTCTTTTTGTTAATTTATTTATTTTGTTTTAATTATTTATAATATAATATTCCTAAGTTTCTATTTATTCAAATAGGGAGACTATTCTTTGTTCATAAAAGAAATAATTTTTATAAAAATGTATTATGTAAGATAAATATTAAAAGTAAAAATTTTAACTTTTTTTAATCTAGAGTGACACTTCAATAAAACTGTAACTTGTTTTTCCAAAGTTTTGTATAGATAATTAATTATAGATAAAGATACTCATGGAGGCATTTTATGGTACAAAGATTTGTATTAAATGAAACATCATATCATGGTGCAGGTTCAATTTTAGTTATACCTGAAGAGATAAAAAATAGAGGATTTAAAAAAGTATTTGTATGTACAGATCCTAGTTTAATCAAGTTCAAAGTAGCAACAAAAGTTACTGATTTATTAGAAAAAGCTAATATTGAATATTATCTTTATTCTAATGTTAAAGCAAACCCAACAATTGAAAATGTTCAAACTGGTGTAGATGCTTTTATAGAAAATAAAACAGATTGTATAGTAGCAATTGGTGGTGGTTCAGCAATGGACACTGCAAAAGCAATTGGTATTATTATCAATAACCCTGAAAATAAAGATGTAAGATCTCTTGAAGGTGTTTCTCCAACAGCAAACAAATGTGTTCCAATTATTGCTGTCCCTACAACAGCAGGTACTGCTGCTGAAGTAACAATTAACTATGTAATAACAGATCCAGAAAAACAAAGAAAATTTGTTTGTGTTGATCCAAAGGATATTCCTGTAGTTGCTGTTGTTGATTCAGATATGATGAGTAGTATGCCAAAAGGTTTAACTGCTGCAACAGGTATGGATGCATTAACTCATGCAATTGAAGGCTACATTACTAAAGGTGCTTGGGAATTATCTGATATGTTCCATATTAAGGCTATTGAAATTATAAGTAAATCCCTAAGATCTGCAGTAAATAATGAAGCTGATGGTAGAGAAGGTATGGCTTTAGGTCAATACATTGCTGGTATGGGATTTTCTAACGTAGGTCTTGGTGTTGACCACTCAATGGCTCATCCACTAAGTGCTTTCTATGATACTCCTCATGGAGTTGCTTGTGCTATTTTACTTCCAAGAATTATGGAATTCAACAGAGATTATACT
Organism: Pleomorphochaeta caudata; assembly: GCF_055395745.1. NCBI lineage: Bacteria > Pseudomonadati > Spirochaetota > Spirochaetia > Spirochaetales > Sphaerochaetaceae > Pleomorphochaeta > Pleomorphochaeta caudata. Next base: position 2,620,562 of record NZ_AP042458.1, on the reverse strand, counting down.
GGAGAAAAATATAGAGAAATTGCTAGAGTAATGGGCGTTGAAAATGTTGACTCTATGTCTCAAGAAGAATATCGTGATGCAGCAATAAATGCAGTAAAACAACTTTCAATTGATGTAGGTATTCCTCAAGATCTAAAAAACATTGTAAAAGAAAAAGATATTGATTTCTTAAGTGAAAGTGCATTTAATGATGCATGTAGACCTGGAAACCCAAGAGATTGTACTAAAGAGGATATTGTTGAATTATATAAATCATTAATTTAATTGTACTCTCATAACAACTTATATATTAACTATGCTGTGATTATTTTCATGGCATAGTTTTTGCTTTTTAAAATAATTGTTATATCATCAATTTTAACAAGAAAGTGCAATGATTGCAAAATATGGCAATTATTGCATTTTTTTATGCATTATTTAATATCATATTTCTATATACAGTCTATTTTTTCTCTTTGATAATTTGAATATAAAATTTAAGGAGTTAAGGATGAAAAAAAGATTTTATTCATTAATTGGTGTGATGTTGCTATGTTCAATATCTATTTTTGCTCAAGGTAATCAAGAGGAAGCAGGACAAAGTAAAAGTGTTGCAGGATTTGTTTGGTATAATTATGGTGATACATTTATTACTGCTGCAAGAAACTCTGTAAACAAAGCTGCTGAAGGTGGTAATATTGAAATATTATCAACAGATACTCAATCAGATATTGCTATTCAAACAAATAATATTAATACATTATTAGCAAAACAAGTTGATTATATTTGTATAAATAATATTAGCCCTAATGATAGTGCTTCAATGATTGCTAAAGCAAAAAAACAAGATATTCCAATTCTTTTTATTAACTGTACAAGCCCAACTGAAGATGAATTAAATTCATATGATAAGGTATATCATATTTCTTCCGCTGCAGAACAATCTGGTTGGATTCAAGGCGATGCTGTATCAGAATATTGGAAAGCAAATCCAGCAACAGCAGATAGAAACGGTAATGGAAAACTTGATTATGTAATGCTTGTCGGTATGCAAGGAAACTATGATTCACAAATGAGAACTGAAAAATCAATTGAAAGAGTTGAAGAAAATGGTATTGAAGTTAACTGTTTATCTCAAATGTTATGTAACTGGCAAAGAGGTGAAGCTATGAACCAAGTAGCATCAATTTTAGCAGCTCAAGGCGATGATATAGATGCAATCTTCTCAAACAATGATGATATGGCTTTAGGTGCAATTGAAGCATTAAAAGCTTCAGGATATTTCGGTAATGGTGATTATATTCCAGTTGTTGGTGTAGATGCAACAAAAGTTGGTGTAAGTGCATTAGAAGATGGAACCTTATTAGCTACTAGCTTAAATAATCCTGTTACATTAGGTAATACAATTTATAAGATTTTAACACTATTAGATGAAGGTAAAGAAGTAACCTCTGAAACAGTTGGAAAACAAATGACTGGTAAACATGTTTGGTTAGATTACGTTGCTATCACTAAAGATAATATAGAAGATGCTGCATATTAATCCAAATATTTGAATTTGTTATATAGAAGCCCAGATGGGCTTCTATATATTGGGAGGTTAAAAATGACTCCAATATTGGAGATTAAAAATATTAGTAAATCTTTTCCAGGTGTTAAGGCTTTAGATAATGTTTCAATGATAGTTGAAAGAGGTCAAATTCATGCAGTAATGGGTGAAAATGGTGCTGGTAAATCAACTCTAATGAAATGTATTTTCGGACTGTATAAACAAGATAAGGGTGAAATTTTATTAGATGGTAAACCTTGTAATTTTACACATACAAAAGAGGCTCTTATAAATGGAATTTCTATGATTCACCAGGAATTACAGAATATACCAACTCAAAATGTAATGGAAAATATTTGGATTGGAAGAATCCCTTATAAAGGAAATAAGCATTTAAGATGGGTTGATGAAGATAAAATGTATAATGATACAGTCAATTTATTTAAAACTTTAGACTTGGAGATTGATCCAAAAGCAATGCTAAAAGATTTAAGTGTTTCAACTTGTCAGTTAATAGAAATAGCAAGAGCCGTTTCATATAATTCAAAATTAATTATTATGGATGAACCTACTTCCTCTCTTACTGAAAGTGAATCACAGATATTATTTAATATAATAAAAAAATTAGTTTCTCAAGGTGTTTCTATTCTTTACATTTCTCACAAATTAGAAGAAGTCTTAGATTTATCTAATCATGTAACAGTTTTAAGAGACGGTCAGTTAATAGGTAATTATGAAACAAAATTAATAGACTCTCAATTTTTAGTTAATAAAATGGTAGGAAGAGAAATAGTTGATAGATTTCCAAAGAAATTGCCAAATACTAAGGTAGGTGAAATTAGTTTAAAAGTTAAAGCTTTAACATCTGTTAATCCTTATTCTTTTAAAAATATTTCTTTTGAAGTTAGAAGAGGAGAAATATTAGGAATTGGTGGGTTAGTTGGTGCTCAAAGAACAGAATTAATGGAAGCTATTTTTGGTCTCAGAGATCTAAGTAGTGGAACAATTGAGATTGATGGAAAAGAAGTAAAAATTAAATCTTCAAGAGATGCAATAAAACATGGAATAACCTTACTTACTGAAGAAAGAGCAAAGACAGGAATTATTTCTAAAGCATCAATTTTAGATAATATGATGGTTGTAAAACAACGTTATAAAATTAATGAGTACAAAAAATATAGTGTCTTTTTGAATGATAAAAAAAGAAGAGAAGATACAATTACTTATGTAAAAAGTTTAGCAGTTAAAACACCTTCAATTGATACACAAATTAGTAATTTATCAGGTGGTAATCAACAGAAAGTTTTATTAGGTCGTTGGTTAATGGTATCTCCTGAATTAATGATCTTAGATGAACCAACAAGAGGTATTGATGTTGGTGCAAAATTTGAAATTTATTCAATAATGAGAAAACTCTCTCAAGAAGGTAAAACCATAATAATGATTAGTAGTGAAATGCCCGAGTTAATTGGTATGTCAGATAGGATAGCAGTAATGTGTGAAGGTCATTTATCTGGAATTATTGATGGGCAAAGTGCAACTGAAGAAAAAATTATGTTACTTGCTAGTAAATATGATGAAAAGGAATAATTAAAATGGAATTATCAAATATAGATATAAAAAAATTGTTGGTTGATAAAGCCTTATTTATAGTGTTATTACTAATTGTAGGATTATTAGTAATAATTGAACCAAAGTTTTTCTCTGTAATAGTATTTAGAGATATATTAATGCAAAGTTCAACTAGGTTGATAATTGCATTAGGTTGTATGTTTATTTTAATTGTTGCAGGTGCAGACTTAAGTGGTGGTCGTGTTGTAGGTCTTGCTGCAGTTGTTGCAGGATCTTTAGCTCAAAGTGATACTTTTTATAATAAGTTTTTCCCAAACTTACCACAATTACCAGTAATTATCCCTGTATTTATTGCTATAGCTGTAGGTTTGCTTTTTGGATTAATTAATGGATTAGTAGTTGCAAAACTAGAAGTCCCTCCATTTATTGCAACATTAGGTGTTGCTCTAGCAGTATATGGTTTTAACTGTTTATATTTTAATTTGCCTCCAAATAACTCACAGCCTTTAGGTGGTTTTACAAAAAGTTTTTCAGCTCTAGGTGGTGGTTCAACTTTTGGTATTCCTAATATTATGTTGATAGCTGGATTTTGTTTAATCGTTGTTTATCTATTTCAAAAGAAAACATGTTTAGGAAAGGAATTATTTGCAGTTGGTGGTAATGTTGAAGCCTCAAGAGTTTCTGGAATAAATGTTGATAAAATTCTAATATTATCATACTCTTTAGCAGGTACTTTATATGCCTTAGGAGGCGTTTTAGAAGCTGCTAGAACAGGAAGTGCTACAAGTACTTATGGAGCTGGATATGAAATGGATGCTATAGCATCTTGTGTTGTTGGAGGTTGCTCATTATCTGGTGGTGTTGGTAGCGTCCCTGGTTTATTAGTAGGTGTATTAATTTTTAATGTTATTAGTTATGGATTAACCTTTATTGGAATTAGCCCATATTGGCAAAATGTATTTAAAGGTGTAATTATCGTTGGTGCTGTTGCAATTGATGTAAGAAAGTATAAAAAATCAAAATAGAAACAAATTATAAGGAGGAAACACTAAATGAAGAATTTAATGAAAAAAGGCTTTGTATTTTTTATTATATTAATTAGTTGTGTCCTTATAAGTTGTGATAAAAATCAACAAACAAGTGACTCTGTATCTCAAATGTATAGAGTTACTTGTATAATTCCTCATAAAGATGATAAAGCTTATTGGTCAGTAATTGAAGAAGGTTTAATTGATGGGGCAAATGATAATAACATTGATTTAAAAATTTTATACCCAAGTTTAAATTATAATACTGCCCAAATGCAAAAGCTTTTAGAGATGGCAATAGCCTCAAAAGTAGATTGTTTGATTATTAGTGGAGTTGAAGATCCTAGCTATTATGAGACAATTCAAGAAGCAATAGATAATGGTATATTTGTGGTTTTAGTTGATACAGATATGCAAAAATTACCTAATACTCTATATGTTGGTAGTAATAATTATCAAGCAGGTAAACTACTTGGAGAAAATGTTGCTAAGATAAAAAATTATACAGCAAATATAGCAATTATTAGTGGTGATAATGTTTTTTATAATTTAAATGAAAGATTTGAGGGTTTAAAAAGTGTAGTTGATAATTATCCTAATATGAATATTGTAGATATCCAGTATGATAAGTTTGATTATGGTAAAGTTCAACAAATTTATGATTCTTATATAACGAATCCAATAATTGATACAATAGTCTGTTTAGAAGGGACTGGCGGTATGTCATTAAATTCATATATTAAAGAAAAACCTAGCGATGATATATTTGTTTTTGATGATACACCTCAAGCAGTAGCAGGAGTAAATAATAAATTATTTAGAGGCCTTTTAAAACAGCAAAAATATGAAATGGGATATAGAGTAATGCAAGAAATAGCTAAATATCGTGAAAAAAATCAAATAGATTTAGTAAAAATTTATACTGATACAATTTTTGTTGGAGCATCTAGTGATTAAAAATAAGTTTAAATCTATGACTTCAAAAATTAAAATTGCCTTTTTCTCTTTGTTTGCTTTTTTTATTTTAAGCTTATCTTTTAGTATGTTTGGCTATAATAAAATTAGTAGTGGATATAAATCTATTATCGATTTTCAAATAGATCAAAACAATTTCTTTTTAGAAATTGATGATTTAAATAATCAATTATCAATAGCTTATATGTTTCAACAGATAAATGATTATTCAAATCTAAGAACAAAAATAGAAGTTCTTAATGAAAAAAATGAAGACTATAAAATAACAAAACCTTCTACTAGAGAGCAATTAGATTTTTATTATCTAGTAGATTCCTATCTAGAAAAAGCTCAAAATTTAATTTTAGCTTTAGAAGTTGGAAGCAAGAATAGTTTAAATGAGTTAGAAAAACTTCAGGATTTATATTCTTTTATAAATGTGAGTTTTAAAAATCTATATTCACAAGAAATTGATTATGTTGCTAGAGCTCATGATGAAATGGATAGATTTGCAAAAAATACTTTGTTTTTAAATATGGTACTTTTACTTTTATTAATTATAATAGGCATAATAATAATTAGAAAAATTAAAGATACCTCTACTCAAATGAATAATTTAACTGACTTTGCAAAATCAATAAAAGCAAATCCTTATTCTAATGAAAAAATCGAAGTAAATTCTAATGATGAATTATCGTTTTTTGCAAATGCATTTAATGAGATGATAGAGACTGTTCAGCATCAGATGTATGAAATAGAAGAGTCTTCAAAAATAAGAGAAGAATTAAAAAATGTAGAGATTCAAAGGTTGAAAGTTACAAGCCAATTGCAAAACAGTCAATTAAAATTATTACAATCAAGAATTAATCCACATTTTTTGTTTAATACTTTAAATATGATAAAATCAACAGCAATAAATGATAATTTAATAACTACTGCTAAGTTAATTGAAGCAACTGCTGAATTATATAGATACTATTTAAGTAGTCAGACTCATAGTGTAACAATAGAAGAAGAACTTGATAATTTGAAAAATTATGCTTTTATTCAAAAGAGTAGATTTGGTGAAAGAATAAATTTTATTTATGATATAGATTCTTCAATTTTGAAGTATGTGATTCCATCTATGGTTTTACAACCTATTGTTGAGAATTCAATAGTCCATGGATTAAAAAAAATGGATAGTGATGGTCATATTGAAATTAAAATTTATAAAGAAATAAATAGGGTAATTATAAAAATAAGTGATAATGGGGAAGGCTTTTCCAAAATTAAAATTGAAGAGGTTTTAAGTAAATGTAAAGATTCCCAAATCACTGATAATATAGGATTAAGAAATGTATATCAGAGGTTAGCTTATTTTTATAATAATGATATTAATTTAGAAATTGAAAGTGATTGGAATAATACTTCAATTATTTTTTCTATTCCATTTATAAAGGAGGATAACTAATATTATGCATACCATAGTAACAGCTGATGATGAAGATATTGCAAGAAAATCGCTTGAATTCCTTATCATGTCTGAAATTTATGATGTCCAATTAGTTGCTTCTGCAAGAAATGGAGCAGAACTAATCTGTATAGTTGAACAATACAAACCTGATTTAGCTATCGTAGATATCGATATGCCTATAATTAATGGAATTGAAGCTATAAAATTCTTAATAGAAAAGGGTACAAAAACTAGATTTATTTTATATACAGCTTATGATGATTTTAATTTTATGCAGCAAGCAATAGATTTAAAAATAAGTGGCTATTTATTAAAGTCTGATAAGAGAGAAAAAAGCTTAAGAACTATTAGAAACATAATTAATGATATAGATTCAATGAATGAAAAACAAAAGAAGATTGAAAGTTTAACTAAGATGGAAAGAAAAATGCTTCCTATTTTAGAGAATGAAATTATGTATTCAATCTTTTTAGATAATCCTGCTGAAGAAAGTTTTAATACTTGGTGTAATTTGAAAAAGATACAATTAAAGGGAATGTTTGTTGTGAGTTTTATTTCAACCTCTGATACAATCAGTCTTTTTCATGAATTAATTAATTCAAAGTTATTTACTAATAAAATAATTGAAGACATCATAGGCAAAATTTGTCATTGTATACCTATGATAACTAAGAATAATGGTTGTTTATTAGTTGGGGTCCCAGAAAATTTGATTGAAACAGATCCAGAAAAATGGGTTTTAAAAATCATGGAAAGTTTTAATAATTATTGTAGAGAGACTTTTGGACTAGATTTAATTATTGGAATAAGTGATATATGTTTAGATTTTTCAAATATAATGCCTGCATATCATAACAGTTTAAAAATATTACAAAATGTTGTAGCAAGCGGGGTTTATTATAAGAAAAATGAAGGTAGTCTAATTGTTGATACCCATCAAATCCAAATTGCAAAAGATTTATTAAATATTTTAATTTTAGGAAATAAAGAAAAATTGGATAAATATCTTTTGAATTTGAATGTTGAAGATTTAAAATCCTATTATTACCTTTATGAGTTAATGTGTAAAACTTCTAATAATTTTCCATCAATTTCAAGTGCATTTTTTTGTGCATTATTATCTAAAAAAGATAAATTAAAAAAACATGATAATCCTGAAGCTTTTAAAAAATGTTTAGATGATTTATTAGCAGAAAATTCCAATTTTGAAAATAGAAATACCAACCCTTATGTGGATAGAGCAACCTCTTATATCCAGCAAAATGCATTTAAAAATATTTCTTTAAATAGTGTAGCGGATGAGATTGGGATAAGTCCGTTTTATTTGAGTAGATTGTTAAAAAATGTTTTAGGAATAACTTTTATAAATATGCTAACAAACATAAGAATGGCAAAAGCAATAGAATTAGTATCTACAACAAGAATGCAAGTCCAAGAAATATCAACAAATATTGGATATCCTAATACAACCTATTTTTGTAAAGTTTTCAAAAAATATACTGGGAAATCAATAAGTGAATTTAGGTTAGATAAGTTTAATAATAAATAAGGAATTAAAAATGAATTATGAGAAATGTGTATTAAATTTAAGGCATCAAAAGATTAACGAAGAAACAGAATCTTATAATATGTATGTAAAATATATCCCTGAAACAAAAGAGAAAGGGGCACTGGACTCTCGACAGGCAAAATTTAGTAAAAATTTTTTAGATATGCCTCCATTAAATATTAAAGATAAAAAAAATATTACTCTTGATGAATTAAATCAAATCAGATCAGGTTTTGGTTGTGAAAATTTTGATATGAGTCAAAATATTGAAGTTCTTTGTGCTGTTTTTAATAATGTTAATGTTGAAATATATAGAAAAAAAGATATAGCAAATGACAATCCCGTAATAATAAATATTCATGGTGGTGGATTTTTTGGTGGTACAGTTGATGTTGTTAGAAATTCTTGCAAGTTATTAGCTGATCGATCTTGTTCAACAGTAATTAGCATAGATTATGATTTATCTCCTGAAGCAAAATATCCAAAGGCTTTAAATCAGTGTAATTCAGTTATTGATTATGTTATTGAACATGAGAAAGAGTTAAAGGTTGATGCTACTAGAATTGTTTTAATGGGTGATAGTGCTGGAGGGAATTTAGCCGCAGCATGTTGTTTATCTTCAAAAACTACTAATATAGTTTTACAAGTTCTTTTATACCCATTAATGGAATTAAAACCTTCAGAACCATTGTGGAGTGAAGATTTATATGATATTGGGGATAATGAGGATAAAGAGGTTAAAACTTTCTTAATCAATGATATTAAGAATTTAAATGAAGTTTGTATCTACACATATATTAATGATGAAAAAGAATTAAATGATGAATTAGTTTCTCCAATTAAAGCAAAAGATTATAGTTTATTCCCTATGACACTAATAGTATCTCCTGAATTTGATTATTTAAGATTCCAAGCAGAATCTTTTGCTAAAAAATTAGTTGAAAATGGTATCGATACAATTTTGTACAGATATAAGGGCATGGGGCATGCTTTTTATGAACATTTAGGGGAGTTCCCTCAAGCTGAAGATTGTATAAATGAGATAGCCGAAGCAATAATGTCTTTATAATTTTTTAAATAGATTTTTATAAAATTAGACTTGGTAATAAATTTTTTATCCAGGTCTAATTTTTTTTGTAAAAATATTTCTTGCCAAATATATTTTATCATGTTAATTTATACGTATGAATTCAGACATCAGATGTCTGAAAACCAAAATAAATAAATTTATTAACACTTATCAAAAAATAAAGGAGAAAATTTATGGGTAAAATTTATTATGACAAGGATGCAAATATAGATATCATTAAGGATAAAGTAGTTGCAATTATTGGATATGGTAATCAAGGAAGATCTCAAGCTTTAAATTTAAGAGATTCAGGTGTTTCTAAAATAATAGTTGGAAGTCGTAAAGATGATTCATGGAACGATGCAAATGAAGATGGATTTGAAGTTTATTCAATTGAAGAAGCAACAAAAAAGGCCGATATTTTATTTTTATTAATCCCTGATGAAGTAGCACCATCAATATATAATGAAAAAATTGCTCCAAATTTAGTAGAGGGAAATGTAGTAAATTTTTCTTCAGGATATAACATCACATTTAATCATATTATCCCAGCAAAAAATATAGATATTATTATGGTTGCTCCAAGAATGATAGGTAAGGGTGTTAGAGAATTATATCAGAATAAAGAAGGATTTCCTTCTTTTGTAGCTGTAAATCAAGATGCTAGTAAAAACGCTTGGGAAATTACTTTGGCTTTGGCAAAAGGGATAGGTTCAACAAAAAAAGGTGCAATAGAAGTTAAATTTAATGATGAAACATATTTAGATTTAATGTCTGAACAAGCAATATGGCCTTTAATTTATTCAGTGTTTACAGAAGCTTTTAAATATCAAGTAAGTATGGGACATCCTGAAGAGGCAGTATTAATGGAGCTTTATCTTTCAAAAGAACCTGCAGTTATGATGGAAAAAGCTGCAGATGTAGGGTTCTTTAAGCAAATGCCATATCACTCTAACACAAGTCAATATGGTCAATTAACTGGTTTTGCTAAAGCAGATAAATCTGTGATTAAGAATTTCATTGCAAGTCAATATGAAAAGATTAAATCAGGAGAATTTGCAAATGAATGGGAAAATGAAATGAATAATAATTTAGCTAAATTTAAAGAAATGCAAAAAGATGTTTTTGCAAGTGAAATGAATTTGGCAGAGGAAAGAGTGAAAGAGCGATTATAGTGATTATAAATGAATAATGTCTTTATAAAGAGGTATGTGTATAATATAAAAGGCATTATTCATATAAAGGAGGGAATCATGGTATCATCATCAATTTTAGTTTTAAACTTAATTATAGCTATTGCAATAATTTTGCTATTAATTTTAAAGTTTAAATTAAATCCAACAATAGCTTTAATTGTTGGCGCCTTGTATATGGGAATGTTTTCAGGTCTAGGATTAGTTGAAACAGTAAGTAGTATTAGTTCTGGTTTTGGTGGATTACTTGCTGGTATTGGATTATCAATAGGTTTTGGTGTTATTTTAGGTCAATTACTTTCTGATTGTGGAGGAGCAAAAGTAATTGCAACAACTTTGATAAAAATAACTTCAGAAAAAAATTCGATTTATGCAATTGGTTTTACAGCATTTTTGCTTTCAATTCCTGTTTTTTATGATGTAACATTTGTTATATTAATTCCATTAGGAATTGCTTTGGCCAAAGAAACAAAAAAGCCACTTCCATATATAATTGGAGCAATGGTAATTGGTGCTGGTACTGCACATACTTTAGTCCCTCCAACTCCTAATCCATTAGCAGCTGCTAGTATTTTTAATTTTGATTTAGGTATTATGGTTCTATTTGGTGGTGGTATTGGATTAATTGTAGTATTTTTAACTATGAAGATTTATTTTCATATTTTAGATAGAGGACTTTGGAAAAAAGAAAAAGATGAAACAGGTTTAATTAATGTTGAAACCGCAGAAATGCAAATTGAAAATCCTCCATCATTCTTTGCTTCAATATTGCCTATATTAGTTCCTATTGTGCTTATTTTGTTGGGAACTGTAACAAAAGCAATTTTGGGAGAAACTCCAATAGTTATTTCTTTTTTAAGTAACAAAATTATTGCTTTATTAATTGGAGTTATTTTATCTTATATTGTAGCATCAAAGTCTATGAGCCCAAATGCAAAGAATGATTCAGCTTCAAAAGCAACAATGTCAGCAGGAATAGTTTTACTTATTACTGGAGCTGGAGGTGCTTTTGGAAGTGTAATTAATGCAACGAAAATAGGTAATGTTTTAGTAGAGAATATTAGTGAAACTGGACATGCTGGTATAATTTTAATTTTATTAACTTATGGAATTGCTCTAATTTTCAGAATTGCACAAGGGTCTGGTACAGTTGCTTCAATTACAACTATGACAATGATGGCTTCTGTTGTACCAAATATTCCAATTCATCCAGTTTGGGTTGCTCTCGCTGCTTTATCTGGTGGACTAAGTATTGGACATGTTAATGATAGTGGCTTTTGGGTTACTGCAAACTTATCCGGGTTAACGGTATCAGGAGGATTAAAATCATATACTTTAGCTGGAGCAATGGTTTCAGTATTAACATTGTTATTTGTAATAGTTGGATCAATTATAATACCTATGGCTTAGTGATTGTTTAGTAATATAAAAAGTGGAGGATATTAATTTTTAATAAATTATATCCTCCTTTTTCATTTTTTATTTAGTTGAAAACTTGTTGATTCCTTGTTATAGTTTACTCATATTATTAGGCAAAATTTAGCTGATTTCTATCAATAACTGTTGCTTAATATTACTATATCTTTAAATTAAGGTATTTATCAAAGGAATATGAAGAATGGGAAATAATGAATGGTTTTCTAGCCCTGTAAATAAAGGTCCAGTTTCTAAGATTGTTTTAGAAAAGATTAAACAAGCATTGATCAATAAAGAGATAAAGCCTGGTGATTATTTACCATCTGAAGCTGAATTGGCAAAAGGTTTTGGAGTTGGAAAATCAAGTATCCGTGAAGCAATTAAAATGCTTGAAGCTATGGGGGTTGTTGAAATTAAAAGAGGTCAAGGAACCATGATTTGTGATCACCCTACAAATAGTGATGTAGATTCATTATTATTTCAGTTTTTAATTCAAAAATCAGGTACTGAAGAAATTGTAGAATTAAGAGCAATGTTTGAAATTGCTTATACAATTATGGCAATGCAAAAGGCTTCAGAAGAAGATTTAAAAGAAATTGAAAAAACAATTATTGATTTTGAAGAAAAAATTAATAATAATGAGCAATCTTTTCAAGATGATTTAATTTTTCATTATAAAATTCTATATAGCTCCCATAATCCTTATGTAATAAAAATTGGTGAGTCAATTCTACAATTATTTCAAACATCTATAAAAAAATCAGTTACGTTAACTCCTCAATGGGCATTAGATGACCATAAAAAAATTTTTGAAGCAATGAAAAACAAAGATGAAAAAGGTATACGTGATTCAATTAATGAAAGCTTAATGCGCTGGAAAGCGAATTTAGTCTAGGTAAATTATGTTTGACTAATATAATTGTTCAAATTTGTATTTACTATTGTTTCAATTTTATCAATGGTATCTTTACAAAAATTCAATGATAAACCAAATGTTGAGCCAACTTTTAATAAATCGTTTCTTGTAGGATTTAAGCCTTCTCCATTAATAGTAGTAGCATGTTGACCATTAAAAGAATTGCTATAAGTTAAATCATATGCTGGTGATAAAATCCATTTGTCAGTATATAAAAAACTAAAATTTTTGCTATGATCATCTCTATTGTGTGAAAAAACATTGAAACACATCAATTTATACATTTGTTTTACTTGTTTTTCATCCTTAGTTAAGATATATGTTAATTTAATTAAATCTAAATAATCTAAGTTAGGGAATCGATGGGAAGTTTCTAGTATTGCTGAGACTGAGGCCATATGTATTTTGGTATTTTGTTTTCGATCAAATCGTTTTATTCCAAAATATCCTGAGCAGATTTTAGATTCAAATAATTGTATTTCGGGGACCTCAATGCCACATTTTTTTGCACATTTTGAATATAAATATTCTTGAAGTCCAATATCCTTTGAATCTAAAGAAGAGGGAAACTTTATAATCCAATCTTCATTATTTATTTTTTTAAAAATTTTTGGTCTAGCTCCACCAGAAGAGCCACCATTTATAAATAAATAATCTAAATTTTTTATTTCTTCATTTGCTAATATTTTACTACATTGTTCTTTTATCAAGTCTAGACTTAATGGTTTGACTTTATCTAAAGTTAAATTTTCTTTTGGAATATATTCAAGTGCTCCCATTGCAGAATTTCCTATTATGGATAATCTATATAATGGATTTATGTTTTTCATATTTATTGAATTTTTTTTAATTATTCTATCTACTAATAATCGACCCCACCCATCAGGTAAGCTATCATTAAAAATACCAAATAAGCCTTCAAAGGGTTGAATTTCTGGGGTATAAATTTTATCAGTTAAAGGAAGAGAAAAAGGACTAATTGGAAAGCCTTCATTAATCCATTGCTTGTCATATTGAAAACTTGTTAAATAATCTTTATAAACAAGTGTTCCAATTTTTTTGTCATGATACATTACTTCGAGGCTATTTGTTTTCATTTTAATAAGTCCTTAATATCTTTGTAATGAGGGGTTGTAAATAAATTAATTAAATCGTTTTGTAAATCAAGTATTTGAGATATTTTTATTAAATTCGATAACGATATTTCTCCTATTTGTTCAAACCTCTTTATGCTTCCCAGAGAAACTCCAGATTTAAGTGCAAGCTGTTGCTGAGAAAAATCGTGTTCCTTTCTTCTTTTTTTAAAATTACTTGCAATAATTATTTTAATTTCAGGAGTTGTTTTAAATAATGAATTAATATCTATCATAGATAATATATTAGTCTTTTTCTTATTATTTGTCAATAATAGCTAATATTTTAGCAGTTATATATTAAAATAATATTTGTTTCAGCTGTTTTTTATATCGATAAAAAATGATTTTATTCAATATGAATTGACATTGCTAACACTATTAGCTAATATAGCGCAGTATAAATATCGGGCTATTTAATTAAGCCTCTCTTTATTTAAAAAAAAGGTAAAAATAATGATTTATGATGAATTGGCTAATCAACTAGTTAGATATCAATATGTATTGTTTCGCGCACCAAAGTTGAAAGAAAAAAGCACTATAGGGGCTTTATTTGGAGAGAAAAAAGTTATTGGGTATCTAATGGAAATACAAGATGGAGTTTGCCCTAGAAAATTGTGTGATTTTATGGGGGTCTCTACTGCAAGAATTGCTAGCATTTTAAATAAACTTGAAGAAAAGGGCTTAATTATTAGAACTCCAAATTCTTTTGATAAACGAAAGGTAATAGTAAATATTACTGAAAAGGGTAGAGAATTTGGTGAAACTGGGAAAAAAAATGTTGTTAAAGATTTATCTAGTTTGTTAGAAAAACTTGGTGAAGAAGATGCTAAGGAATATGTGAGGATAATGAAAAAGATTTATGATCTTTCAGTTAACGACGACACTCACATTACAAAATAGATAATTAATATAAAGGGTCAATTATGGATAAAGGTAGAATAGAGTTATTAGAAAATACTCCGGTTAAAAGAGCAATTATAAAATTAGCTCTTCCGACAATGTTAGCAATGGCTGTACAAATGATTTACAACCTTACTGATACTTATTTTATTGGGCAAACAGGAGATTTGAATCTTGTTGCAGCTGTTAGCTTGGCTAGTCCAATAATAATGTTATTTCAAGCTGCTGGAAATATTTTTGCAAGTGGTACTTCTTGTTATATATCACAGAATTTGGGGGCAAGAGAATATAAAGAAGCTAAAAGAGCAAATTCAGTTGCATTTTATAGCTCAGTAGGAATAGGTATATTATTTACTTTGTTCTTTTTGTTATTTAGAGATTCAATTTTAAATGTAATTGGGACTTCTGCTGCGACTAAAGAGCCAACTTCACAATATTTAGTTATTATGACTGGATTATGTATCTTCCCAATTCTTAATGTTACTATGGCAGGCTTAGTTAGATCTGAAGGTGCTACAGATAAAGCAATGTTTGGAATGATTATTGGTATAATTATTAATATAGTTTTAGATCCGATTTTTATTTTGGCATTAGATATGGGTACTGCAGGAGCTGCTTGGGCTACTATTATTGGTAACTTTGCAGGTACAATTTATTTTATTAGACACTTCTTAAACAAAAATACTATGTTATCAATTGCAATTAAGGACTTTAAACCTAGCAAAAGAATATATGGGGAGACCTTTAAAATTGGTATTCCTGCAGCTTTATCAAGTATTGTTATGAGTATTTCTTTTGTTCTAGTAAATGTTATTGCTGCAACTTATGGAGACTATGTAGTTGCTGGTAATGGTATTGAAATGCGTGTTAACTCAATGGCTGTTATGTTAATTATCGGATTAGCACAAGGTTATCAACCTTTTGCCGGTTATTGTTATGGTGCTAGAAAATTTGATAGATTAAAATCTGGATTTATTACAACTATTGTTTATGGCACTATCGTTTCACTTTTCTTTACAGCAGTATTTATTATATTTGGTGATGGACTAATTAGAATGTTTATTGATGATGATTTAACAGTTCAAGCTGGTGCTCAAATATTAAGAGCATTTACTTGGTGTGTACCATTCTTTGGTATTCAATTTACTGTTATGGTCACTTTCCAAGCAACTGGTAAAGCTATAAAAGCTATGTTAATTTCATTAGGTAGACAATGTATAATTTATTTACCACTATTGTTTATATTAAATTCATTGTTTGGCTTTGAAGGATTTATTTTTGCCCAACCAATTGCAGATATTTTAACAACATTTGTTGCATTTATTTTAAGCTTATCTTTTATGAAAGAAATGAATTCAAGGCATGAGAGAGAATTAGCAACAGCTTCATCTCCTGCAAATTAAGATACATATTATTAATTAGTATGAGAACATATAAAAGTTACAGTAAAGGCTATAATATTAGTCTTTGCTGTTTTTTTTATTATATTATTTAATTTATTTTGACATATGTTATTTTGTTGACGCCTCATTTATCCTATAGTAAGCTTTTTTTGAGGCTTAAATGAAAAATAAAAACTATTTTGGATTCTTGTGGCATGCAATCTTTTTATCTTTAACAACAACTTTTACTGAAGTTAATACAATTATTCCAACTTTAATTGTAAATGTTGGAGGTAGTTCTGTACATGTTGGAATAGTATCAGCAATTGTTATAGGTCTTCCTGTAGTTACTAAATTGTTTTTTTCTAGTTTTTTATCTTCCCAATCAAAGAAGAAACCTTATTTATTACTTGGTATTAATTTAAGAATATTAGCCTTAATTAGTATAGCTTTTACTCTAGTCTCATATCAAAAATTTAATTTTATTTCTTTAATCATCTTATTATATTTTGAATTGTTAGTATTTTCTGTTGGTGGAGCATTTGCAAGTCTTCCTTATGTATATTTATTAGGGGGCTCTCTTAGTAAAGAAATGCGAATGAATTTCTTTACTAAGAGACAGTTAATTACTAGCATTGGTATGCTTTTATCTGTGATTACTGCTAGATATATTTTAGCAAATTGGGAATATCCAAATCAGTATGTTTTATTATTTGCAATTTCTTCTATTTCTCTCTTAATTGCATCATTCGGTTTTTGGATTATAAAAGAAACACCTACAAAAAAGAATAAAAAAGTTTCGACTCTTTCTGTTATTAGATCAATTCCTACAATATTAAAACAAGATAGAAATTTTTTAAAATTTTTACTTTATTCAAATATTTTAGGAGCTGCATTAGCCTTAATTCCTTTCTATATCGGTTTTGCACAAAAGACATTTAATTTAGATAGTACTACTGTAGGTTATGTTTTAATTATACAGATAGCCGGTATGTTTATATCTTCCTTTATTTATCCAAAGCTTATAAAAAATAGAGGTTTTAAAGGAGTATTATATTTAAGAATATTTCTTCATGTATTATTACCCCTTATAGCTGTAATAATAGCTAATTTAAATAGTTTAGTTGGATATTTATCAATTTTCTTTTTTATTGGTTTTGCACTAAGTGCTAGAACAATTAGTGAAGAAGCTGCTCTAATAGAATTAACAAATGAAGATAATAGGGTAGTGTATACTGCTTTAGTTGGAACACTAAATTTTGCTATAATTATTTTCCCATTAATTCTTGGAACATTAATTGATCAAATAGGATATTCAATAATATTTATTATATCTTCTTTATTAACTTTAATCGCTTTACCTATCTTAAAATCATTAATTTGTCCAATAGATATTAAAAATTAAGTTTAGATAACTTTATATATTTAGTTAAATAGTCTATGATATCTATCATTAACTAAATTTATATAATTAGTTTTTGATTCCTTAGTTAGTAAAGATTCATTTATTGTTTCAATTAATATTGAATGTTTTTTCTGAAAGTTATTAAAAATTCTTTCAATTTGTATTTGATTGAGATTATATTTCTGTGCTAAATAAATGAAATCTTTTATTTTTAATTTATTTTTCTTCCCATTTAATGTTAAAGCTAATTCTTCTTTATCTTCAGGTATTATTATTAGAGTATTTAATAAATCATATGAAGGAGCTAAAATATACCTATCATCTTTTTCATAAAGAGAAAAATTTTTAAGATGCATATCTGAATTACCAACTATAAAACTAAAAAGTATGATATTAAAAAGTTTATAACTATCTAAGCCAATATTATCAGAATATTTGTTTAAAATGTTACCTATTTTTTCATAAGAAGAGTTGTATTTCTGTTCAGTTAAAAATTCACCTAATTGACAAAAATCTTCCATAGCTAATTTCTTTTTACCGATTCGATCAATTCTTTTTGTAATATATGCTCTTGTATTATCTTCTAATTTAATTAATCCAAAAGGAACTGTTTCAATATTGCATATATTTGCTAAATGCATAGTTAAATATTCATTTTCTATCATGTCAGGGTAATCTTTCGAATTTGGTTTTAGTATATAACCACTTGGATAATTAACTATGGTTAATCGTGGATTATTTTTGTTTTTATCTAAATGAAGTGATATTTTCTTTTGTACTCCAGTAATTACAGATTCTTTACTTTTTATATCAGAAAAAATATTTGATAATTGCTTAGTATCTATTATTGGAAGTTCAGTTGTCCCAAAAAACTTTTTTATACAGCTTTTGTGCCAATCTAATTCATTATTTAGTAGAGGTTTTCCACAGCATAAACATTTATTCATATTTTTCAATCCTTACATTTCCAATGCAATCATTACAACAAACTAATAATAGCCCCATTCTATCTTTTTCATTTAATTTCCAATTTTTAATTATTATATTTAACATCCATCCTTCTGGAATTAATCCATCAAAAAAAGGAAATAAAATTTGAGATTTGTAAGAGTCTTTTTTTTGGGGTAAAGTTAATGAAACTTGTTTGCCATTATAATCTTTATTGTATTGAAAGATATATAAGCCCTCATCGGTTTCTTCAAGTATACCTGCATGAGTGTCATCTACAAAAACTTTAGCTTTCCTCATTGTTTATATCCTTTAATTTAATTGGACCTGCAATTGCTCCAAACATATATAAAGCTTGATTAACTTTATCCATTCGAACAGTAGGTTTCCCTTGTTCTAGATCTCTAATGAATTTTAATCCCAATCCAGATATATTTGCGAACTCTTTTTGAGTTAAGTTCCTTTTCTTTCTTTCTGTTTTTATAAAATCACCAATAATTGAATATTTCATACCCTTATATTATACCAGTTAAGATATAAAATCAATAAAAATATTAAAAATTATATTCGTTTGGGTATAATTATTAGAAATATTAACAAATTATATTTGATAGGATATAATTTATCGTAATTGATAGCAAAATATATCCGATAGGATATAAAATTAGGAAGTTATAAATGATCGGATTTTATTTAGTTATATATTTATATATCATAGAATTATATAGTGAAAATTTAAGTAAAAGGTTATAATAACTTTACATATAAAAAAAGACGGGTTACCATTATAAAATATAAAATATTTTGGAGACTATAAAGAGAGATGAAAAAACTAGGTATTTTAAACAGTGATATTTCAAGAGTTTTAGCATATTTAAGACATACAGATTTGATATGTATTAGTGATTGTGGTCTACCAGTCCCTGATAATGTTGAAGTAATAGATTTAGCAATAAAAGAAGATTTACCAACTTTTCTTCAAGTTTTAGATGCTATTTTAGAAGATTATAAATGTGAAAAATATTTTTTAGCAACAGAAATTAAAGATAATAATGTATTTATTGATAATAAAATTAAATCTAGATTGCGTGACCAACCTGTTGAATATATATCACACATAGATTTCAAAGCTAAAGTAAAAGATTGCAAAGTTGTAATTAGAACAGGGGAGATGACACCTTATTCAAATATCATTCTTCAATCAGCTTGTATATTTTAAAAGAAAATAAAGAAAATTAAATAAAAACAATAAGGAGTGTTTTACTCTTTATCTATTTGTATAAGGAGTAATGAAGTTATGAAAATTTTAAATTTTGGTTCATTAAATATAGATTATGTTTATAAAGTAGATCATTTTGTAATGGCTGGAGAAACTCAAAGTTCATTAGAGAGAAATATTTTTCCTGGAGGAAAAGGTTTAAATCAGTCTGTAGCTTTAGCAAGTGCTGGGGCTGATACGTATCATGCAGGAGCAATTGGTAAAAATGATGGTATTTTCCTTAAAGATTTAATGGCAAATTCAAATGTTAATGTTGAATTTGTTAGGGAATTAGATGGTCCTTCCGGGCATACAATTATTCAAGTAAATAAAAAAGGTAATAATTGTATTTTGCTATATCCTGGTGCAAATTTTAAACAAGATGAGGTTTATATAGAATCTGTTTTTCAGAACTTTGATAAAGGTGATTATATTGTTCTTCAAAATGAGATTAATAATATAAAATTAATTATGGAAATAGCCCACAAAAAAGAGATGATTATATGTCTTAATCCATCCCCATATAATGAAAGAATTGATGAATTAAATTTAGATTATGTTGATTATTTTCTTTTAAATGAAATTGAAGGTGCTATGATGTGTGACTGTGATTTAGAAACAGATAATGATGAACTAATTAAAATTCTTAAAAACAAGTATCCATTTTCAAAGTTTGTATTAACTTTAGGAAAATCTGGGGTAGTTTATTTTGATAATACTTGTTTTGTTGAACATGGGATTTATGATGTTCCTGTTGTTGATACAACAGCTGCAGGCGATACCTTTACTGGCTTTTTTATAGCATCTATTTCTAATGGCGTTTCTATTGAAGAGTCTATAAGACTCGCTTCAATTGCTTCTTCAATTGCTGTTTCAAAAAATGGTGCTGCTGTTTCAATACCGAAATTGGATGAAGTAAAAAATAGTAAAATACAATTAATAATTTAATAATAATATAAAATCAGGATTTAATTATCCTGATATTTTATTTCAGGATAAAGATATGTTACTTCTAAAGGAGCAGAAGGGTTATTTATCCTATATTCTATCTGTCTAGCTAATCTTATACCAATTTTTGCTGTATTAACATAAGCTGTAGTAATTTTATCAATAATTGCAGGATATTCAGTAGATCCATCAAATCCTGTAATTATAAGTTTTGATTTATCAATTTCAGGATGTGATAATAAATAATCAAAAACAAATTGAGCTACAAAGTCGCTTGCACAAATTAATGCTTGTGGAAGGGAAGGTAGATTATCTAAAAATTTATTTATTGTTTTAGGATATTCATATATTCCAATATTATCTGTTAAACAATAATCATAATTAACTTCAATGTTATGTTCTTTTAGTGCGCATAAATATCCAGAGAATCTGTCATTGTTAGTTTTTGCGTAACTAATATCGCCAATGAATCCTAGATTTGAAATATTATATTTTTCAATTACATGACTTGTTATAACTCTCATGGTATCTAAACCTTCAATAACCAATAAGTCTCCAAGTAATTGTTTTCCAGTTATATCTGTAGTTGAATCTAAGTATACTTTTGGTAGATCTAATTTACTAACCATTTTTAATAACCTTGTATCATAGATATTCATAATAACAGCACCATCAAAGTTTTGTTTATTTAAATTAGCTGGAAGCTGATATCCTTCATAAAAATTTGTTGGAATACTCACATAAGCTAATGTAAATCCAAGAGAAGATAATTTTTCTGCTAAATCATGAATAATGCTTGTCCAGAAAATTGAAGAATCAGGTCTAGATACAATTAAGCAAATATTTTTATTAACACTAGTATTATCTTTTTCTGATATTTTATTATATCCAAGCTCTTTTGCTGTTTGTAAGATTTTTTGTTTTAATGATTCTGAAACACCTTCATGATTATTAAATACTTTCCAAACACTAACCCTTGATATTTCTAATTTATCAGCAATGTCTTGCATTGTGCATTTTTTCATAATTAAGTCCTTTATTTCCTTGTAATAATACGCTATAAAAAAGGAAAAAGCAACTGCATTTTTTACATTTTTAACAAAAAAATTAACATTTTAGTAATTTATTAACTAATTATTGTGATAAGTGATTTTAACATTTTTAAAAAATGTTAAAATTGTTAACACGCCATAAATATGTATTAAATATCAAATTATTACTATATTTATATATAATATAAGCAATTATATTATAATTTTTTATTGTATTGATGGATTATGTCTATTTTATATTATAAAAAATAAAGTAATTTTTTCTTAATAAAGTAAATTTTTTTAAATTAATTGTTGCCAATTTTGTAAATTAATGTTAAAGTTTCTCTTGTAAGAGTGAAGAGGTCGTTATGAAGAAAGATAAAAAGAAGCGAAAATGGACAAAGGATGATTCTGAGTTAACTTTATTAAGTTTACCTACAGTTATTTGGTTTATCCTTTTTAGTTATTTGCCTATGTTTGGTGTAATCATAGCATTTAAGAAATTTCGTTTATCAGCTGGGCATGGTTTTTTCTACAGTTTAATACATAGTGAAACTGTTGGATTTGATAATTTTAAATATTTTATCCATTCAAATGATTTCTATATATTATTAAGAAACACCCTTTCTTATAACATAGTTTTTATAATATTAGGAATTGTAATTCCTGTTACCTTAGCAATAATAATTAATCAAATATATTCTCCTTTTGCTGGAAAAGTTTATCAAACTTTGATGTTTTTTCCTCATTTTTTAAGTTGGGTTGTAATTAGTTATTTTGTATATGCTTTTTTAAGCCCAGATAAAGGTTTATTGAATTCAATAATTGCATTTTTTGGAGGTCAAACTGTTAATTGGTATAACGATCCCAAACATTGGCCTGCTATATTGATTTTCATGAATGTTTGGAAAACTACCGGTTATAGTATGGTTATCTATTTAGCTTCAATCTCTGGTATTGATACATCTTTGTATGAAGCCGCAGTAATAGATGGAGCAACAATTTTTCAACAAATTAAGAAAATTACAATTCCAACAATTAAACCAATTATAGTAATGATGTTTATTCTTAATGTAGGTAAAATTTTCTATTCAGATTTTGGTTTATTCTATCAAGTAACTCAAAGAATTCCTCAACCATTATTTAATGTTGCATCGACTTTTGATACTTATATTTACAATGCTTTGTTGACAAATCTACCAATAGGTAAGAATGCTGCTGCAGCATTATTCCAGTCTGTCGCTTGCTGTATAACAATTTTAATTGCAAATAAAATTGTTGATAAAATTGATCCAGAAAACGCAATAATTTAAGGAAAGTAGTAAAGATGAATAACAATTTAAATCATATCAAAAAAGGTTCAAATATAACATTTAATATAATTCTGATAATAATATCTGCAATGTGTATTATTCCTGTTATTTTTATTACAATTATTTCTTTAAGCTCTGATGCTTCAATTCAGCAGTTTGGTTACAGATTTATCCCTAAAGAATGGTCTTTAGATGCATATAAATTTTTATGGAATGAAAAGAGTACAATTTTGCATGCTTTGCTTATTTCTATAACAGTAACATCTATTGGTGTTGTTTTAGGAACTGCTTTAACAGCTACTATGGGATATACTCTTTCTAGACCGAATTATAAGGCAAAAGGATTTTTAACTTGGTTAGTTTTTATTCCAATGATTTTTAATGGGGGAATGGTTGCAACATATGTAATTATTTCAAGTTTCTTACATTTAAATAATACAATATGGGCATTAATACTACCTTTAGCAGTATCTCCTTTTAATATAATAATTTGTAAAACTTTCTTTAAAACAACGATTCCAGAATCAATTATTGAATCAGGTAGAATTGATGGGGCATCACAATTTACTATTTTTTCAAAAATTGTATTACCGATTTCAACACCTGTTTTAGCAACTATTGGAATATTTTTAGCTTTTGCATATTGGAATGATTGGTTCTTATCATCTTTATATATAACAAAATCAAATTTAATTAGCTTGCAGGCAATGTTAAATAATATTTTAAAGAATATTCAGTATTTAGCAAGTAATCCTACCGCTGGTGTTTCACTAGCGCAATATAAATCTATGATGCCTCAAGAATCAGCAAGAATGGCAATTGCAATTGTAATCGTAATTCCAATTGCATGTGTTTATCCATTCTTCCAACGTTATTTTATTACAGGATTAACTGTTGGTGCAATAAAAGGTTAATAAGTGTTTATTACCTTATCCCAAAAAGATAAGTAGATATAAAAATAAGATAAAGTAAATGAATAATTTTTCATTAGGAGGAAATTATGAAAAAATTATTAGTATTGGCTCTTGCTTCAATGATTGCTGTTAGCTCAATCTTTGCTAATGGACAAGTAGAAAAAGAAGAAATTCCTACAATTAAATGGGTTCAGATTGGTAATGGAATGCCAACTAATTATGATGAATGGGAAGCTCAAGTAAATGCTTATTTAGAAGAAAAACTTGGTATTCACATGGAAATGGAAGTTTTATCTTGGGGAGATTTTAAAACTCGAAGATCTGTAATGATTAATACAAATGAAGATTACGATATTATGTTTACCTCTCAAGATACATTTGTAAATGATGTTACAATCGGTGCTTTTGCTGATATCAGTGATAAAGTAAAAACTGTTTCACCAGATTTATATAATTTAATGCCAGAAGCTTATTGGAAAGCTGTAAGTATTGATGGAAAAGTTTATGGGGTTCCAACATATAAAGATAGCTCTATGACAAACTATTGGGTTGTTAGACAAGGATTAATTGATAAATATAATCTTGATGTAAAAGATTTCATGTCATATAAAGATATAACTCCTCTATTAAGAACAATTAAAGAAGGTGAGCATGTTTCTCCTTATGTATTAGCAAGTGATGCACAAGATCCTTCTTTAGAATTATATGATACAATCGGTTCTGGCTTACCTGAAATTGGTGTAAAAATTGATGATTCTTCAATGAAAGTTGTTTCTGTATATGAACAAGATGATATGATGAATATTTTTAGAACTTTACATCAATGGTACCAAGAAGGTTTAATTAATAGTGATGCAAGCACTTTAGCAGAAACTCCAAGAAATTTACCTTTCAAAGTTTCTCAAGGATGGAAAACTGCTGCAATTACTGTTTGGGGACCACAAATGGGTGAACCAGCTGCTGCATTCCAAAAGAGTAAAACTATTTTAACAAATGATACTGTAAGAGGTTCAATCAACTGTATTAATGCAAATAGTAAATATATTGATGAATCATTAAAGTTATTACAATTAGTTAATACTGATACAAAATTACGTGACATGTTAGCTTTTGGTGTTGAAGGTAAAGATTACGAATACACAGCAAATAATGAAATTCATAGAATTGATACTTCATGGCCAATGGCTCAATACAGTCAAGGTACTTTCTTTAACGTATCTCCTTTAGAAGGTGTTACAGTTGATCAATGGGCAGAAGTAAAACAATTAAATCAAAATGCTATTCCATCAGTAATGCTTGGTTTCACTATGAATACTGAATCAGTAGAAGATGAAATTGCAAACTGTAATGCTATTCATGAAAAATATAAATTACAAATCTTAACAGGTACAAGTGATCCAGATGTTGCTGTTGCTGCTATGATGAAAGAAATGAGAGCTGCAGGCTTTGATAAAATCTTAGCAGAAGCTCAAAAACAAGTTAATGAATTTGCTTCTAAATAATTAGACTTTTATTATAAAACTTTTATTTGGGGATGTATTTTTTCATCCCCAAAATATTAAAAACGGAGGAAACCATTTTTTATTTATGGTTGACAGTAGATGTATAAAACTTATATAGATGAATTACCAAATATTCCTTGGTACCCACAACCTAAAGGTAATAATGAACCTTTTTGGAGATATGAAAACAATCCAATTATAAATAGACATGATCAAAAAAACTCAAATAGTATCTTTAATAGTGCAGTTGTCCCATATAAAGATGGTTTCGCCGGAGTTTTTAGATGTGATAGTAGATCAATTTCTATGAATCTTTTTGCTGGTTTTAGCAAAGATGGTATTAATTGGAAAATTGAAGATGATCCTATCAAATTACAAGGTATAGAAGACGAAATACTTAATAAAGAATTTAGATATGATCCAAGAGTATGCTATATTGATGATAGATATTATGTTACTTGGTGTAATGGTTACCATGGTCCTACTATTGGAATGGCTTATACATATGATTTTAAAGAATTTTTTCAATTAGAAAATTGTTTTTTACCATACAATAGAAACGGAGTATTATTTCCTAGAAAGATTAATGGGAAATTTATGTTGATGAGTAGACCAAGTGATACAGGACATACGCCCTTTGGGGATATCTTTGTAAGTCAGAGTAATGATTTAGAATATTGGGGCCATCATAGATATATGATGGGAAATATTAATGATGATAAATCTGCTTGGCAATCTACAAAAATAGGTCCAGGTCCAATTCCAATTGAAACTGAAGAAGGTTGGTTATTAATTTATCATGGAGTAATAACAACTTGTAATGGGTTCGTCTATAGAATCGGTGGAGCTATTTTAGATATTGATGAACCATGGAAGGTGAAATATAGAACTAAGGATTATTTAATGGGTCCTGAGATGCCTTATGAATGCATGGGTGATGTTCCTAATGTCGTTTTCCCTTGTACGTGTTTATGCGATGGAAAGACAAATAAATTAACAATGTATTATGGAAGTGCTGATACTGTTACCTCAATGGCTTTTTCTACTGTAGATATTTTGATAGATTATATTAAAGAACATTCTTTATAGGTGATAATATGAGATATTTAAGTGATCGTGTACAAGTAATTTGTGATAATTTAAAGAATTTATCAATTAAACAGAAATATGATTTAGATAAATGGCAATATAAAGAAGGAAACTTCTTAACATATAAAAATGCTGATTTAGATGAATCCCCATGGCTAGATTTTGATGCAAAAACTATGCATTGGTATGGTAAAGATAAGCATTATTGGTTTAGCAAAACCTTTATTATCCCAAAAGAATTTGACAATAAAAACATATGGATGAAAGTTTGTACCCAAATTGATGAATGGGATGATG
Source organism: Pleomorphochaeta caudata (assembly GCF_055395745.1). Taxonomy (NCBI): domain Bacteria; kingdom Pseudomonadati; phylum Spirochaetota; class Spirochaetia; order Spirochaetales; family Sphaerochaetaceae; genus Pleomorphochaeta; species Pleomorphochaeta caudata. The sequence continues at coordinate 2,593,755 of NZ_AP042458.1, read as the reverse complement.
GAAAAAATCCACAGTTTTTACTTTTTATAAATGATGTGCCTATACAAGGTGTTGATATGAATCATAGAGATATTCTTGTATTTGAAAATGCAAAAGCCGGTGATGTAATAAAATTAGATTTGCAATCTTATACAGGTATCCTTCATACTGAATTTAATTTCATAACTTATTTATATGAAAAAGATCCATTATTAAACAAATTATATTGGGATTTATTTGTGCCTCTAAATGGTTTAATTAAAATGGATGAGTCTAGTTTAGATAGAGCTAAATTATTAAATGAATTAAATAATACAATCAATTTAATTGATTTTAGAGAACCTTATAGTAAAGCTTTTTATAACTCTATAAAAAAAGCAAGTGATTATATTAATAAAGCAGTTTATGAAAATTTAGTTGGATGTAAAGATATCATTGCTACCTGTATTGGTCATACTCATATCGATGTTGCTTGGTGGTGGACTGTCGAACAAACTAAAGAAAAGGTTTGTAGGAGTTTTGCAACAGTATTAAAGTTAATGGATGAATTCCCATTCTATAAATTTATGAGTTCTCAACCACTTTTATATGCTTTTATAAAAGAAAGATATCCTGAACTTTATACAAAAATTAAAGCAAGAGTAAAAGAGGGTAGATGGGAAGTTGAAGGCGGTATGTGGGTTGAAGCTGACTGTAATATTCCTAGTGGTGAATCTTTTGTAAGACAATTTGTATATGGAATGGATTTTTTTGAAAAAGAATTTAATAAAGAAAATAAACTATTATGGTTGCCAGATGTATTTGGATACAGTGCTGCATTACCTCAGATTCTAAAAAAAGTTGGGATAGATTATTTTATGACTACCAAACTTAACTGGAATCAATGGAATAAATTTCCCCATGATACATTCAATTGGATTGGTATTGATGGTTCTTCTGTTTTAACTCATCTAATTACTACTCAAGATGCTTATCAGGATGAAAAAAGTTTCTTTACAACTTATAACGGTCTTTTGAAGTCGGATGTATTAATTAAATCTTGGCAACGATATCAAGATAAAGATATAAACAATGATATTCTAATTGCATATGGCTATGGCGATGGTGGTGGAGGACCAACAAGAGACATGCTTGAAACAAGTGAGCGTCTTGAAAAAGGTGTTATTGGCATTCCTAAAGTTAGACAAGAATTTTCTAGAAAATACTTTGATGATTTAAATGATAAAGTTATAAATAATAAAAGATTAGCTAAATGGCAAGGAGAGCTATATTTTGAATATCATCGAGGCACATATACTTCAATGGCAAGAAATAAAAGAAGTAATCGAAAAACAGAATATGGTTTAATGGATGCTGAATTCTTATCTGTAATTAGTGAAAAATTAGTAGAATACCCTAAATCTGAATTAGATAAGATTTGGTTGTTAACTCTAAGAAATCAGTTCCATGATATTTTACCAGGTTCTTCAATTCATGAAGTGTATGAAGTAACTAAAAAAGAATATAAGGAAATTGAAGAAGAGTTAAATGCTTTAATTAAAGAAAGAATTAATAAACTTTGTACTAAAGAAGCTGGTTTGACTTTATTTAATACTACAGGGTTTTCTAGAGATGAAATAATTGAAATACCATTAAATAGTGCAAATTATTTGATTGATGAAGATTTAAATAAATATCCGATACAAAAAAATAATGATAAAGCTTTAGTTGAAATTAAAAACTTACCATCTAAAGGTTTTAAGAGTTATTCATACGGGTTGGATGAAAATAATGAAATAAAAAATGATATAATTATTGATGATTGCTCATTTGAAAATCCCTTATTAAAGGTTACTTTTGATGAAACAGGTTGTATAGTTAGTATCTTTGATAAAGAAGCAAATCGAGAAGTTGTTAATAAAGGTGAAAAAGCAAACTTATTTAGAATGTTTGAAGATAAGCCAATTTATTATGATAACTGGAATACTGATATTTATTATACAGAGAAATATTGGGATGTTTTAAATCTAGAAAAATTTGAATGGATTGAAAAAGGTCCTTTAAGAGCAACTTTATTAATAGAGAGAAAAATTAGTAAAAGCTTTATTAGACAAGAGATTCATTTTTATTATAATTCAAAGAAAATAGATTTTGAAACTTTTGTTGATTATCATGAAGCCCAACATCTACTAAAGGTATTTTTCCCTACAAATATTCATAGTGATGAAGCTACTTTTGATATCCAGTTCGGTAATTTAAAAAGAAAAACACATTCAAATACAAGCTGGGATGAAGCAAGATTTGAAAGTTGTGCTCACAAATGGGCTGATGTATCAGAAGGCCATTATGGCTTTAGTTTATTAAATGATTGTAAATATGGATATAGCGCAGATAATGGAACACTTGCCCTAACTTTGATAAAAACAGGAATTGAACCTAATCCTGTTGCTGATCAAGAAGAACATTACTTTACTTATTCTATTCTTCCCCACCTTGATACTTGGATTGAAGGGGAGAGCTATAAGCAAGCTGCATTCTTGAATCAAAAGGTTTTAACAGTTTCAAATAAATCAAATATTTCTCAGTTTAGTTTTGCAAGTATTGATAAAGAAAATGTAATAATTGATACAATTAAGAAAACTGAAGATGGAACCGGTATAATTATTAGATTGTTTGAAAATGAAAATTCATTAACTAGAGCAAAATTAAAAGTAAGTTCAGAATTTACTAAAGTTTATAGTTGTAATTTAAGAGAAGTTGAAAATAATCTTTTAACAGTGCAAAATGGCATGATTGATATAGAAATTAAACCTTATGAAATTTTAACAATTAAACTTCTATAATATATTCCTATAAAAAAATGGTACCTTATCAGATTTTTGATATGGTACCTTTTTTTTAGATTTCATTTTCTATTTTAACTATTGTTTCACTATTAGCTTCTAAGAATATCTTTTTAAAAGCGACTAATTTTTTATTTGGAATATGTTTAAATTTTAATAGCGAATAATTAATATCATATTTTCCTTTATTAATTAATTTTACAGTATCCTTATCCAGATATTCTTCAGAAATCTTATTATAAGTAAGTCCATCTCCAAAGTTATAAACACAATTTCCTTTGAAATATTTATAAGTTCTATTTTTCATAGAATAGTCTTCAAAAGGAGGTAAGTCTTCAATCTTTTCATAGAATGATATTGGAAGTCTTGCAGAAGGTGATACCTTTCCAAAAATAATATCACTTAAAGCAATTCCACCTTCAGCTCCTGGATAAAAGCATTGAATAATTGCTTTACAATCTTTTTTAGGTTTAGATAAGTCAATGCAACTACCACTAACATTTACTAATATTACATTGTCACTAACTTTTATTATTTCATTATATAATTCTCTTTGACATTTTGGCCAATTTAAATCAATTTTATCTCCAGCCATATCACTGTTAAAAGCATCTCCTTCTTCTCCTTCTAGTTGGGGAGTTAAACCTAAGGCTAGTATTGTAATATCACAGTTTTTTGCAGCTAATATAGCTTCATTTAGTGGCATTTCTTCCCATTCTGGATTTGATTCTTCAAAAACTTTTGAGCCTCTAGCATATCTAGTGGTTTTACAGTAATTTTGTATGCCTCTTAAAATTGTAGTGTAATGAGAAGGAGTTCCATTATAATTACCTAAAAGGACTTCTTTACTATCAGCAATTGGACCAATTACTGCTATTTTTTTATTTGAATCAAGAGGTAGAATATTGTCGTTTTTTAATAAAACGATACTTTCTCTAGCAACTTGTAAATTTAAATCTTGATGTTTTTTTGAATCCACTACGTTATAATCAATTTTATTAAATTCACATTCGTCATCAAATAAACCAAGTCTAAATCTCGCAGTAAATAATTTTTCAACACATTCTGTTATTTTTTCTTCACTAACAAGATTAGTTGCTACTGCACTTACTAAGTGGTGATATGCCTTTCCACAATTAAGATCACACCCATTATTAACAGCTTTAGCTGCTGATTGTGCATAGTTATCACTCATATTATGAAAGTCTGTAATATCACATATAGCTCCACAATCTGATACAACATAACCCTTAAAATTTAAATCTTCTAATAATAGTTTTTTTAGATATGTTGGACTTGCACAACAAGGTTCTCCATTAATAGCATTATATGCTCCCATAACAGCAGAAGGGTCACTATTTTCAATGCAATATTTGAAAGCAAATAAATATGTTTCATGTAAATCTTTTTCTGATACAATTGAATTGAATCCATGACGACCTTTTTCAGGACCACTATGTGCTAAGAAATGTTTCAAAGTTGTATCAACTTTTCTGTATTTTCCATTTCCTTGCATCCCATTAATAAAAGAACAGGCTAATTTACTAGTTAATAGAGGATCTTCGCCATAGGTTTCATGTCCTCTTCCCCATCTTGGATCTCTGAATATATTGATATTTGGAGACCAAAAAGTAAGACCTTGATATATTTGTGTACTATCTATACTTTTAAATTCATTATATTTTGCTCTAGCTTCATCAGATATAGCAATTCCAACATCTTTTAATAATTTTTCATTAAAACTAGCAGCCATAGCAATTGGTTGAGGGAATACTGTAGCATTGCCACTTCTAGCTACGCCATGCAAAGCTTCATTCCACCAATTATAGGAGGGGATATTTAATCTTTCTATAGCAGGAGAATCATATCTCATTTGAGAAATTTTTTCTGCAATAGTCATTTTTTTTACTAATTCTTTGGCTAACTTTTTATATTGAGATTCTTTATCCATTAATTACTTCCTTAGTCTGTTTAAGATTATTATTGTTAATAAATGTTAATTATTGATAATAAATATATAGTAATGTGTAAAATATATTTGTGCAATAAAATTTAAATATAATATCATAAATTAGATATTATGATAATAAATATCTAATTTATTGCATTTTATTATTGAGTAATTGTTAAAAATATTAAATATTTTTGATAATTAAAATTGTTAACTAATTTTAACATAATAAAATATTTTGAAAATCTGTTTTAGTTGATAAAATTTAATAGTCTTGTTATCAGTTTCTATAGATTATAGATAAGTAATGTGGTAAAATTCTTTGGACGTGATAAAATCTAAAATTGAATTTTGTATCCTATTATTTGTACTTTTTAGCTTAAATTTGTTTTAATTTATAGAAATACTAATTTGCTAAATTATTAATAATATTAATTTATAAATGTTAGATTACTGCTAATAAAAATGGGTTAAATTAAGATGAAAAATATAGTTAATTTTGTTCTTAAACATAGTAAAATTGTTTTGTTTATTATTTTTTCAGTTACAGTTTTTTTTGGTTTTACCGCTATTAGAATAAATATAAATAGTGATTATATGAATTTGATTCCAGAAGATAAATCCCTTATTAAAATTAAACAAGAAGTCTTAGGCGATCAAGATTCAGAGTTTAACCAGGATTTTTATTTCATGGTTAGTGGTGATAATTTATTCAATAAAACAACTTTTAATAAGATTGATGAAGTATTAATAAAATTATCAAACTATGAACAATTAAGTAATACAATTTCTGGTGAATCAATGGCTACTGCAATAAAGAAAGGTACTAGAATTGCCATCTCTCCAATGAGTACGCATAAAAGAGGAGAAGAATGGACTGAAGAAGAAGTTCAAGAATATAAAGAAAATCTTTTAAATGATGATATCATGAAAGGCTTGCTAGTAACAGAAGATGGTTCAAAATTATTTTATTATTTTAATTCTAAACCTGCGTCAAATGAAGTTGTAGAGCAATGGATTTCTATAATTAATGAGTTAACTCCATATTGTGATTATGTTTCTTATGGAGGTGATGGGCCTTTAGATATAAGTATTAATAATTATCTTTTTAATGATTTGCAATTATTAATAGTGATTGGGTTTTTTGTAATTTTAATCATATTCTTTATATCTTTTCATTCTTTTAGAGCCGTGTTAATTCCTCTTTTTTTATCAGCTATAGGTTTGATTTGGACATTGGGGACTATGGTTTTATTACAATATGAATTAACCTTAGTAAATATAATAATTCCGTGCATGGTTTTAATATTAGGGTCTTCCTACAGTGTCCATGTTTTAAATGAATATTTTAGAACTTACAATAATGATTATAATAATCCTAATTTAATTGAAGCCTATTCTAAAATAGGTAAAACCATTTTTATGGCTTGCATTACTACTGTAATTGGTTTTTTAAGTTTGTTAATTTGTGAGTTAGAAACATTCAGACAAATGGGGATTGCCGTGTCTTTAGGTATTTTCTATTGTGCTATCCTTTCGGTTTTTTTAATACCTGCTTGGTTAAACTTAATTATGAAACCTAGAAAAATACAAATGAAACAATATAAAATCGGTGGTTTTACTTTTATCGAAAAGAAATTACCTTCTCTAGTTATTAATTTCTATCCAATTTTTATAATTGTTTTTATTATAATAGCTCTTTCATTTTTCTTTACTTATGATAAGATTGAGACAGAAACTAATTATATGGAATACTTTCCTCAAGATGATAAAATAATTAAAGATTTTAAAGATTTAGCTATTAGTTTTGGTAGTACTCTTCCTTGTTACATAATTTTAGATTCACCAGATGGTGAAACAAATTATTTTAAAGATTCTGCTAATTTGAAAAAAGTATTTGAGTTTGAAAAAGCATTAATCAGAGATGATAAGGATATATTACATATTACATCTACAAGCCAATATGTATCTTTCTTAAATAGAGTATATTCTGGGGAAAAAGAAATTCCAGATTCAAATGGTTTGATTAATATGTTATCAAGATATTTGATATTAATGGAAAATTCTATAGAAGATAGTTCATTAATACAAGGTTTACAAAATAAAGATGCTACAAGAATCAAAATACAAATTAATTTTTATGATAGCGAGAAAATGAATCAACCTTCAATTCAATGTGCACAAAGAATAAATGATGCAATTGAAAAGAACATAAATATTCTTGATCCTAATGTAAATATTACAGCTTGGAGTGAGGCCTCTGCTGGATTAAATCTATCTAAAATTATGAAATCTGACCAACTTAAATCGACTTTATTATCATTCGTTTTGGTTTTTTTGTTTGTTTCAATATTATTTAAATCTCTCAGTGAAGGTTTATTTACTATGATTCCTGTTGTAACTGGTATTTTAGGGAATTATATATTTATGTACATAGCGAATATTCCCTTTGATATAGTTACTTCAATTTTCTCGTCTATTGCAATTGGAATAGGTGTTGATGATGCAATTCACTTTATGCTTAGGTATAATCAGCAAGGAATATATTTTAAAGAGAAATCTTGTAAAGATAAGATTATTTCAACTTTGGAAGAAACTATCAGACCAATATCTTTAACAAGTATTTCAATTATTAGTGGAATGCTTGTAATGTTATTTGCATCATATTCACCAATAAGATATTTTGGTACTTTATTAGCTGTAGCACTTTTTGTTACAACTATATCAACGTTAGTATTATTGCCTTCTTTTATTTTATTGTTTGATAATATAAAAAATAAATTATTTAAGATGTAAATTTATTACATAAAATTAATTTTATAAATAAACTATTATAGTTTTAATTTATAATTTTTATTAATAACTTTCTGTTAAAAAATATTTTTACGGCATATATAGTAGTATAGTTACAATTCCTTATAATACTCTATAAAAATTTTTTTAATTTGAATGAATGATGTATAATAAGGGCTTATTTGTTATATACAGTTTTATAAATTGGGTAAACAGCAAAAAAGAATATATTTTATAAAAAAGTATGAATTTGAATAGTAATAATTTAGCAGTCTAGTTACTGACATATATTGTATAACAATGGGGTTTTCATTATAATAAAAATATAATAAATAAGTATTAATTTAATTAGTTAGACAATGGGGTGCTACAAGCTATAGCTTTGTGATGCCCTATTTTTTTGATATTTATAAAAATTTTGCACAATAAAAATATTTGTGGTAATAGATAAAGTATGTTAAATTTTTATATTAAGAGTATTTTTTAATTAAAAAAAATTGAATTTTGGAGTGATGATGAATAATAATAATGAGATTTTATTTTCTTTAAGACATAAAATTAAGGTCTACTCTGAAGTCTTTACGGAAATAACTAATGTAGATATTGCTATAGTAGATAATAAAAGAATACGCCAAACAGCAACTGGGAAATGTTCAATAGATCAGTTTTTAAATAATAATGGGCGAGTGCTTGAAACAGTATTAAAAAGCAAGAAACCTCTAGAGGTACTAAATCCAACAAAAGATATAGTATGTTCTAATTGTGAGCAAAAAAGATTTTGCAAAGAAGTATATGAATATTGTGTACCTTTGTTTGTAGGTCAAGAATTATTTGGAGCAATTAGTTTTGTTGTATTTGAAGAAAAAACTAAAGAGTGGATATTAAATGATAAGAAATTATTTTTTATGATGGCCGATAATTTTACAAACTATGTTTCTAAGTATTTAGAAAAAAGTAACTCATTAGATTATTCAAATAAGATTAAGAGACCTATTAATAATACTAAAATCACCTTTAAGGAAATTATAGGTAAAGCTCCAAGTTTCTATTCAGTAATAGAAAAAGCAAAAATTGTAGCACCAAGTGATGTTTCTGTTTTAATTTTTGGCGAAACAGGAACAGGAAAAGAAATGATTGCAAAAGCAATACATAATGCATCTCATAGAAATAAAGGCCCTTTTGTAGCAATAAATTGTGGGGCATTCCCTGAGAATTTAATAGAAAGTGAATTGTTTGGTTATGTTGAAGGTGCATTTACAGGTGCTTCAAGAAAAGGTAAGGCTGGTAAATTTGAAGAGGCTAATGGTGGAACTATTTTTTTAGATGAAGTTACTGAGATGCCAATATATTTGCAAACTAAATTATTGAGAGTATTACAAGAGAGGCAAATCGAGAGAATTGGTTCTAATAAATTAATCAATTTAGATATTCGTATCATTTCAGCAACTAATAGAGATATTGAAGAATTAATTGCTAAAGGTCTATTTAGACAAGATTTATATTATAGATTGAATGTAATTCCATTAAAAATCCCAGCATTAAGAGAGAGAAGTGAAGATATTGTTCCTTTAATTAATCATTTCTTAACTAAATATTCAGACATTGTTTTAAATAAACATGTTGAGAATTTCTTATTAAACAAAAAGGTCATAGAGTATTTAAAGCAATATAATTGGCCAGGAAATATTAGAGAGTTGGAAAATGTTATTTTATATTTATTAAACATGTTAAATGATAAAGGGGAAATAACAATGAAAGATCTACCATTATATCTCCAAAATCAAAATCAAAGTTTAAGTGATAGTTTTTCTTCTTTAGAAAGATTAGAAAGAGAAGCAATAATTGAAGGCTTAGAATTTTATGGTTACGATACAAATGGTAAAAAACAAACTGCTGAATCCTTAGGCATAGGATTAACAACCCTTTATAGAAGAATGAAGAAATATAATATTGAAGATTATCTATAAGTTAGTATAATAACCTATCAAAAATAGAAACATAGAATTTTTTTACAGATAATCTGTTTCTATTTTTTTATCCCTTTTTTATAATTAATTTTTTTCAAATTCTTTTCATTTTTTGAAAATTTTAAATGATAATTTTCATTTTGAAAAAAGAAATTATGAAAAGTTATTAGTCTAAAAACAAAAAAATGAATAAAAAATTAAAATATTTTTAATTAGTATAAGCAATTAGCTATAAATTCTAAAAATGCAAATTTTTTGGCATATTAAATGCATTAATAAGTGCATAGGGAAAAAATATGGTTGATTTACTGATTAAAGATGGTTATGTAATAACTATGAATAGCAAAAGAGAGATGCTGTTCTGTGATATTTACATTGATGATGGTAAAATTGTTGCACTTGGAAAAAGTGAAAAAAAAGCTAGAAGAACAATCGATGGAAAAAATTGTGTTGTACTTCCTGGCTTAATAAATACGCATACTCATTTATATCAATCTCTTATTGAAGGTATTGGCTATGATATGCATTTTGAACCTTGGAATTGGAGATATTTAGTTCCAATAGTATCAAAAATCTCTCCAACGCACTCTTATGTTAGTGCCAAATTAGCTGCACTTGAGATGATTCAAAGTGGCACAACAACAATCTGTGATCATTGGTATATGCATACTGATTTTAACAATATTAGAGAAGCAAGTAGAGCTTTAGTAGAATCTGGATTAAGTGCTGAAATGGTATACGGTTTATTAGATAATGGCTTTGCTGGGGAAACCTCTAGTGATGAGTCAGATATGACAATGCTACACACTAAAGAAGACTTAATTAAAGATTTTTATGATTATTATGAGAATTATCATAATAAAGATAATATAAGTGTAGCAATCGGAATTGGTTCTACCCCCGATGCTTCATTCTCCCTTTTAAAACAATCAAAAGAAATAGCTGATAAACTATCAATAAACATGAGTACTCATGTTGCTGGTTGGCAAGATGTTTTAGCTTATACATATAAAGAATATGGTATGAGGGATGCTGAATTTTATTATAAAAATAATCTAATGGGCAAAAATTCTATGTTTGTTCATACTGTTTGGTTAACTCCAAATGAAATAAATATGTTAAAAGAAACAGGCACAAAATCTATTCACTGCCCAGCAGCTAATTCTCAATTAGGTTATGGAATAGCTCCTGTTGCGGAGATGTTGAGTCAAAACATTCCTGTTGGATTAGCTACTGATGGTGCCGCAAGTTATACTTATGATTTATTTGAAATGATGAGATTAACAAGTTATTTACAAAAACAAAAACATCAAAGCTCTGATGTATTTAGTGCAGAACAAGCCTTAGAGATGGCAACTATAAATGGGGCAAAAGTTTTAAATAAAGAAAATGAGATAGGTTCAATTGAGATTGGAAAGAGAGCAGATATTATCTTATTAGATTTTGATTCCCCTCATTTATTGTTTTCAAATCGCATAGTTCCAAAAATTGTATATTCTGCATCAGCAAAAGATGTAAAAACAACAATCGTCAATGGGAAAGTCTTAATGGATAATTTTAAAGTTGAATCCCTTGATGTAGATAAAACTCTAGAAGAAGTAAGAATTGCTCAAAATCAATTGTTAGAATCAGCAGGTCCTGAAACACATAGATTAATAAATGCTAAGTGGCCAACCAATGGTACATATTGGAAGTTATAGGAGAAAAAAATGCTTTGGTTTAATAAACTAGTTAGAATTAATTTAACAAATAGAACAATTAAAGAAGAGATGATTCCAAATAAAATATTAGAAGAATATTTAGGTGGAAAAGGTCTTGGTACTTATTATTTCTTAAAAGAAGTAGATCCAATTCTTAATGCATATGATGAAAAGAATTCAATATATATAGCTCCAGGTTTATTTTCAGCAACAGGCGTTCCAGCTTCTTCTAGATACCATGTAGTAACAAAATCTCCACTAACAAATATAAATGTCGATGGTAGTTCTGGTGGCCATTTTGGCCCTGAATTGAAACTTTGTGGAATTGATTTATTAGTAATTGAAGGAAAAGCTGATACTTTAGTTGGCATTAGAATTGAAAATGGAAAAATAGAAATTGTCGATGCTGCTTTTGTAAAAGGTTTTGGAATTTATGATACAGAGAAAACAGTAAGAGAAGTTTATAGCAATAATAGATTACATGTATTATCAATAGGTCTTGCTGGAGAGAATAAAGTTGCATTTGCCTGTTTAGGAAACGACTTTAGTCGAAATATTGGTAGAGGTGGAATTGGTGGAGTATTTGGATCCAAAAATTTAAAATTTATAACCACCTTTGGTAATTGTGATGTTATTCCAGAAAATAAAGATGAATTCTATAAAAAATGCTTAGAAACTAATACTTGGGTTATGTCTAATGGTTGGGTAGCAGGTACTAGAGAAAAAGGAACAGTTGGTAATGTTTCCTTTATTCATGATATCGGAGGTCTTCCAACTAAGAATTTCTCAGGTGAAGATTTTACTGAATACAATAAAATTTCTCACGAAACTTTAGAGAAAAAAATAGTAAAAAGATTATCTTGTGCAAACTGTCCTGTTTCCTGCTCAAAAGGTTACAGAGAAGGTACCTATGTAAAAGGTAGTATTGAAGGCCCTGAATTTGAAACTTTAGCTTTAATGGGTGCTAATTTGGGTGTAAGTGATTTAGAAGGAATTGCTGCCTTTAATTATCTTTGTAATCAATATGGTTTAGATACAATTTCATGTGGATCAGTATTAGGTTTAGTTTTTGAAGAATATAGAAATAATAATTTAGATTTTGAAAAACTTGGATTAAATGAGGATATGAATCCTGCCGAAATTGGAATTCAAGTTATTAAAGATATTGTTTTTAGAGAAGGTCTTGGTGATGAATTTGCAAAGGGTTCTATTGCTACTGCTATAGCCTTAGGTCATAAAGCAGAAGATGCCCCTCAAGTAAAAGGTTTAGATATGGCAGGCTATGAACCAAGAATATCAACAGGTATGGCTTTAGCTTATCAAACAAGTGATAGAGGCGCTTGCCATTTAAGAAGTTTCCCTTTAGGTAGAGAGTTATCTGGAGTTTTAAAAGCTCAAGATGTAATTGATGGTAAGGCAGAATTTGTATCTAATCAACAAAATGCTAAAGCTACTGAAGAATGTTTAGGCATTTGTCAGTTCCCATATGGTATTGGAATTAATGGTCAATGTGTAATTGATTTAATCAATATTGGAACTAATTTAAATTACGATAAAGCCTCTTTAGAAGCAATTGGAGAAAGAATTTGGAATATGAATAGACTTTTTGCAATTGCAAATGGGATTAGTAGAAAATCTGATTATCTTCCTCCTAAATTTTCAACTGAAGGTCTCAAATATGGTCCTAAAAAGGGTCAAAAAATAACTAAAGAAACTCAAGATAATATGTTAGATGAATATTACCAACTAAGAGGTTGGGACAAAAATGGTATTCCTACAGTGAAAAAACTAAAAGAATTAAAAATTTTTGATCAACACCAATCATATAAAAAATATATGAGTGAGGAGAATATTAATGAGTAATTTCATAATGGTTGATAAATCAAAATGCACAGGCTGTAGACATTGTGAATATGTTTGTTCTTATAAACACAATGAAGGCTTTAATATGAATCGTTCCAGAATCCAAGTAATTCGAGACGATACATTAAAATTTAGAACTTTAGTATGTGTTAACTGTAAAAATGCAAAATGTATTGAAGCTTGTCCAACTAATGCAATTTATAGAGATAAAAATAATGTTGTTAGAGTTGATGAGGCTAAATGTACAGCATGTAAAGCTTGCATAAATGCATGTAACAGAATGTTTTTTGATTATGTAGATAATGTAGCAATTAATTGTGATCTCTGTGGCGCTTGTATTAGTGAGTGTCCAGAAGGTGCACTAACGATAAAAACTATAGGAGAATAGGAAAATATGAAAAAAGTAATTACTAATGTAATGGTAGTAACTCCCGAAGCAAAAAATGATTTGATTAGAAATGGTTTTTTAGAGATTACAGATAATAAGATTTCTAAAATTGGAGATATGAAGGATCTACCAAAATATGAAGGATCTACAACCATTATCGATGGAAATAAAAAGATTGCTATCCCCGGTTTTGTTTGTGCACATAATCATATGTATTCAGCTGTTGTAAGATCAATTCCATATTCAGGTTTTGCACAAGAAGATTTTTCTTTTGCATCTTGGATGGAAAGATTCTGGTTCCAAAAATTAGAAAACAAAGTAAACAATGATGATGTAAAATATGGAACTTTAATTAATGCAATTGAACATGTTAAGCATGGATTTACAACTACAACTGATACAGTTGAAGGTCCAAATGCTCTTCCAGGTACTTTATTTGCTGCTGGTGAAGCTGCAGAGTTAAGTGGAATTCGAGGAGTATTATCTTTTGAATCAACTGGTAGAATTAGTCATGAAAATTTCTTATTAGGCCTAAAAGAAAATTTAGATTTTGTTAAAGCTATGAGAGAAAAAGGTGGAAGAATTCAAGGTAGAATTGGTATTCATACTACCTACACAGTTACTCCTGAAGAAGTTCAATTAGTTAGAGAATCCGCAAATGAAAATAAGTGTGGGATTATGATGCACTTAAGTGATTCAAGATATCACACAACTGATTCAACTCTAAAATATGGTAAAAGACCTGTAAAATGGTTAGAAGATTTAGGTTTCTTAGGACCAGATGTATTATTCTTCCACGCAGCATATTTAGATATCTTAAGAGATCCACAAATTCTTGCTAAATATGATTGTAAGATTTCTCACCAACCTGTAAGTAATGCAATGTTTGGTTTCTGGCCAAATATGGTACCTCTTCTTGGAGAAGGTATTCCTGTAGCATTAGGTACTGATGGAATGACAGAATCCATGTTTGAAATTATGAGAACATCTCAAATGATTCATAGATTAAGATATGAAGAATTAGAATTATTACCAGATAAACAAGTCTTTGAAATGGCAACTATAAATGGTGCAAAAGCTCTTCAAATGGAAGATGAGATTGGAAGTTTAGAAGTTGGTAAAAAAGCAGATATTGTTCTTCTAGAAAATAATTCTCCAGTAACAGTATTTGAAGCAAATATTTGGAACTATTTAGTTAGTGTAGCAGATAGTGCTCATGTAAAAGATGTTTATGTTGATGGAGAGTGTGTTGTTAAAAATGGCGTTCACCAACTAGTAGATGAAGTTGAAGTTAGAGCAAAATGTAGAGCTCAAGCAACTGACTTTTGGAAGAGAAATGATTGGGTAACAGCAGAATGATAGATAATGAATTATTTGAACTGATTAAGGATCTTGTTGAGATAGAAAGCGTTAATAAAAATGAAGAACATTTAGGAAATTTCTTATATGAATTTGCTAAAAAAAATGGACTAGGTTATGAGAAACAATATTGTACTTCTTCTAGATTTAATGTGCTCATTTCCTATCCTCCAGTTTCAAGTGATTCAGATTTCGCTTTATTATTTCATGGACATTATGACACTGTTGCTAAACTTGATATGGAAGATCCCTTCCATATCAAGAGAGAAAATAATGTTATAAAGGGGAGAGGTACTGTAGATCAAAAATCAGGAATCGCCAGTGCACTATATGCTTTATTACAATTAAAAAAAGAAAATGTTTCTTTGAGTAAACCTGTAGTACTCGCCTGTGTTATTGATGAAGAATCAGAACACAGAGGTTCTATGAAATTGGTTGAATCAAAGATTAAAAGTGATTTTGCTATTGTTACAGAACCAACAAATTTAAGTGTAGTTTTAGGCTGTAAAGGAACTTTACCAATAAAGATAGTAGTAAATGGTAAAACTTCTCATGGCTGTAGACCTTGGTTAGGCGTAAATGCAATTCAACAAGCTCTTCCTATATTAGATAAACTATTTAAAGCTGAGTTTGATAAAGTAGATTTTGGTCCTAATTGTGGAATCTTACATGATTCAATCAATGTTGGAGTTGTAAAAGCTGGTACAGCATATAACAATGTCGCAGATACTTGTGAGATTTCTTTAGATTGTAGAATAATCCCAGGAGAATCTCCACTTGCAATGATTAATAGGATCAAAGAAATATTTGAAGAATGTAAAAGAGAAAATCCCACATTAAAAGTTTCTTATTCAATAGATAGGCCAGATTGGGATTGGCAACCGATAAAAGAAAGAGGTTTATTATCTGCAAGTATTGATGAGAGAGAACAAATTGTTAAATCAATTGTGAAAATTCATGAAGAACTAAATGGTACTAAACCTAATATGTATATAACTGATGGTTATACAGATATGGATTTTTTAATAAATGATTTAAGAATTCCAACAATTGTATATGGACCAGGGATTCCATCTTTGTGTCATACAGCTGAAGAACAAATCGAGTTAAGTGAAATTGAAAAAGCTTATATAGCCTATAAAAAAATTATCTTGACTTTATGCAGGTAGGTAAAATAATGGATAAAATTAAAGGAATAGTAACAGCTTTAGTAACCCCATTTAACCAAGATGGAACTATTGATGAAATAAGTATTAAAGAATTAATCAAGTTTCAAAAAAATAAAGTTGATGGTTTGTTTGCTCTTGGATCTTCAGGGGAAGGAATTCTTATGGATCTAGACCAAAGAAAAAAAGCCCTAGAGCTAATTGTTGATGAAAATAATAATCAAGTAGATATTATAGCTCATGTTGGATCTATTAATACAAAAGATACAATTGATTTAGTTAAGCACGCTGTAGCTAATAAAGTAGATTATATATCAGCAATATCACCTTTCTTTTTCAAAGTTAGTGATAAAGCGATTATAAATCATTATTTAAAAATAGCTGAAGCAGCAAATGGTACTCCTTTCTTTTTATATAATAATCCTGCTTTAGCTGTAAATCATATTAGTGAAAATGTTGTTAAATATTTTTATGAAAATGTACCAAATTTTGTTGGTATAAAAGATAGTAGTAAATCTTTAGATAACTTAAGTTCTTATAGAAAATTAGCAAAAGAAAAATATGTGTTTGTTGGTGGAGATAGAATTGTTAATAAAGCCTTGAATTTAAAAGTAAATGGGGCTGTTAGCACATTATCAAATGTTTATCCTGAATTATTTACAAATCTATATAAAGCAAATCTAAACAACAACCAAAAAGAAGCTAAATATTATCAAGATATTATTAATAGAGTTTTAGATATTTTATTTGAGTTTTCATATTTTAGTACAATAAAAAAATTATTGAATTATAGAATTCCTACAATTAAATCATCTTATTGTATAAATCCTATAATGGATTTGAGTGATGAAGAAGAATCTATTATGAAGAGAAAACTTGAAACAATAAAAGAGTTAGGAGATTTAAAATAAAATGACTGAAGAGAAAATTTCAAAATTAAGAAGTAGAAAAGTTATCTCGGGAGCACATAGAATCCCTTGGACTGTTAATTTAAAAGCCTGTGGTTTTACTGATGAGGAATTAGCTAAACCAATTATTGCAGTAGCTAATAGTTGGAGTGAAAGTGTTCCAGGTCATATGCATTTAAGACAAATCTCTGAAGCTGTAAAAGCAGGTATTAGAGAAGCTGGTGGAACTCCAATGGAGTTTAATACAATAGCTTTATGTGATGCTTTAGCCCAAGGTCATGGCGGTATGCATTATATTCTTCCTAGTAGAGATTTAATTGCTTCTTCAATTGAAATGGAATGTCAAACTTATCAATTTGATGGTCTTGTTTGTATTGGGGCTTGTGATAAAATCGTGCCAGGTCAATTAATGGCTATAGCAAGATTAAATCTTCCTTCCATCATGGTAACAGGTGGTCCAATGATTCAAGGTACCTATAAAGGGAAAAAAGTAACACCAACAGATGTATTAGAGACTTTAGTTTCATTAAAAAAGGGTAAAGTTAGTGAAAAAGAGTTAAATGATATAGCTGAGGCAGCATTCCCTTGTGCTGGATCTTGTGTTGGTGTTTGGACTGCAAATTCAATGGGTTGTATAACGGAAGCAATGGGATTATCCCTTCCTGACTGTGGTACAATTCCTGCTGTTTATTCTAAGAGAATTAGATTAGCTAAACAATCTGGTGTTAAAATAATGGAATTAGTTGAGAAAGATATAAAAGCAAGAGATATTATGACTCCTTCTGCTTTTAGAAATGCTATTAAAGTTGCAATGGCTATAGGCGGTTCAACAAATGTATTTTTACATCTTCCTTCCATTGCTAAAGAAGCTCATTTACACCTTGAATTAGATGTCTTTGATCAAATAAGTCGTGAAACTCCAAAATTATGTAGATTAAGTCCTGGTGGAGAATATGTAATTGAGGATTTATATAATGCAGGAGGCGTTCAAGCCTTACTAAAAGAAATGCAATCAATTCTAGAGTTAGATAATCTAACTTGTACTGCAAAAACTGTAAGAGAAAATATAGAAAAAGTTGAATATGTTAATAATGAAGTTATTCATCCATTAAATAATCCTGTAACTAAAGATGGTGGTTTAATCGTACTAAAAGGAAATTTGGCACCAAATGGAGCTGTTGTTAGAGTTGCAACATTACCAGAGGGTTTAACCAAATTTACAGGTAAGGCAAAAATCTTCGATGAAGAAGAAGGTGCCACTAATGCAATTTTAAATGGAGATATTAAACCTGGGGATGTCATTGTAATTAGATATGAAGGTCCAAAAGGTGGTCCTGGTATGAGAGAAATGTTAACAGCTACTGCAACACTTAAAGGCGCAGGCTTTGGAGACAAAGTTGTATTAATTACTGATGGAAGGTTCTCAGGAGCAAGTAGAGGTCCTTGTATTGGGCATATTTCTCCAGAAGCGGCTGAAGGTGGTCCAATAGCATATATCAAAGAAGGAGATATTATCTCTTTTGATATAGAAAATCGAAGTTTATGTGTTGAATTAAGTGATAGAGAATTAGAAGAAAGAAAAGAAAATATACAAATAAAAACAAAAATTGTAAGTGATAGTTATCTTGAGTTATATAGAGAGGTTGTAACATCAGCTAGTGAAGGAGCAATTTTATTACCTCCTTCAAAGCATAATAAAGATTTAGGAAATCTTGAAATAACCAAGAATTAGAAATTAAATAGGGAAATTATTTATGGAAAAAAGTAAAATTGATGTTTCAATTGAAATTGCAAATGTAAAATTTGATAGTCCTTTATTTTTATCAGAAGGACCTTTATCGGGAAGTAAAGAACTGATAGAGAGAGCTGCTAAACATAAAGTTGGTGCTATTGTAACAAAAAGCATAAGAAATGAACAATCATATTCACCATCTCCTTATATGGTAAAAGCTAATAAGGGTTTAATTAATGCAGATTGGACAGATATTGGTTTTGATAATTGGATGAAAGAATTAGATAAATTAAAAATTGATAAACCATTAATTGCAAATGTAGCTACTAATCATGTAAAACCAAAAAAAGCAGCAGAATATGCTCAAATTTTACAAGATAAAGGAGCGTCCCTTGTTACTTTTTCCGATTATGAACCTGAAAATTTGATTGAAGCTGTAAGCTATGCTAGAAAGAATGTTTCAGTTCCAATAATGGTAAAATTGCCTCCTTTTAGAAAGGATATCGCATATCTTTGTAAAGAATTAGAAAATGTTGGAGTCAATTGTATTGCTGCAATGGATGCTGTAGGTCCAGCAATGGATATTGATATTGAAACTGGAAAAAACACTTTAGGCTGTAAAGATGGATTTGGATATCTCTCTAGTGAACCAATCTTTCCTTTGACTTTAGCATACATTTCAGAAATTTGTAAAAATGTTAATGTTCCAGTTTTAGCTGTAGGTGGAGTTGTATCTTATAAAGAAGTCGTAAAATTGATTATGGCAGGTGCAACAGCTGTTGGTATATCTGGTGGAGCAATCCTAAATGGTTTACCAATATTTGATAAGATTTACAGCGATTTAATATCCTGGATGGATAAAAAAGGCTATCAAAGTTTATCTGATTTTAGATCTATAACAAATAGAGAAGAAATATATGAAGAATATCATAAGAGTGCAAGTATGCTTCAAGAAAAATGTATTAACTGTGGGTTGTGTGTGAAATCCTGTTTCAAACAAGCGATAAAAAAAGAAAAAGAGATAGTAAATATTTATCAAGATGATTGTGTTGGTTGTGGAGTTTGTACTTCTGTTTGTCCAAGTAATGCAATTGTTTTGAGATAATTGAGAGGAGAAAAAGTTATGAAAAAGATGTTAATTGCTTTAACCGTTTTGGTAACATTAATGGTTCCATTGTTTGCTAATGGAGCAAAAGAAACTGCATCAGAAGATGATGGTTTTAGTATGGTAATGGTTACAAATGTAACAGGCTTAGGAGATGAAGGCTTTAATGATGCAGCTTGGAAAGGTATGCAAAGAGCTGAACAAGAATTAGGCGCTAGCATTTCTGTTATCGAAACAGGAGAACAATCTCAATACGTTCCAGGATTACAAACAGCTTGTGAACAAGGATATGATATTGTTGTTGCTGTTGGATTCTTACTTTTAGATGCTGTAACTCAAGTTTCTGCACAATATCCTGATACTAATTTTATTATGATTGATGGTTATGTTGATGCTGCTAATGTTGCCTCAGTATTGTTTAAGGAAAATGAAGCTGCTTATCTTTCAGGTATAATTGCCGCAATGACAACTGAAAGTGGTAAAGTTGGCTTTATTGGTGGTATGGAACAACCAGCCCCTATTAGATTTGAATCAGGTTGGAAAGCTGGTGTTGCATCAGTAGATCCATCTATTTCAAATACTATTAGTTATGTTGGTTCTTTTGGTAACCCAGGAGCAGGTAAAGAACAAGCTTCATTAATGTACAAGCAAGGAATTGATGTAATTCAATTAGCTGCTGGTGGTACTGAAGTTGGTTGTATTGAAGCTGCTGTTGATAATGGCAAATGGGTAATTCCTTGCGATAAAGATAAATCAGATTTAGCTGGCAAACAACAATTAACAGCATCAATTAAGAAAATTGATGAAGCTGTAATGGCAATTGCTAGTGAAGCCGCAAAGGGTTCCTTCCCTGCTGGAAAGAGAGAGTTAGGTCTAGCTGAAGGAGCTGTTGGATATCCTGAAAGTGTAAGAAGTAGTGTTAGTTCAGATATTTTAGCTGTAGTAGACGATGCAACAGCAAAAATTATTTCTGGTGAAATTGTTGTTCCATCAACAAGAGAACAATATGCAGCATTCGTTGCACCAAGTTTAGTTCAATAATTTAGTATTCAACTTAGGTTTAAGATAATAAATCTTAAAGGGAAAAATTAAAAATAGCATTACCTAGTTTAGCTAGAAATATAAAACAGTAAATAAAATGTTGTTGATAGAGTTTAGTTAAATTTAGGTATGCTATTAGATATTGAAAGTAGTAAATTATTAGTTTTGAAATCTGGGAATTACTTATAGAGGGAATAATAATGAGTGAGCCAATTGTAAAATTAAGTCATATTACCAAACAATTTCCTGGAGTTTTAGCAAATGACGATGTTTCTATGGATGTGCATAAAGGTGAAATTTTAGCCTTATTAGGTGAAAATGGAGCCGGAAAAACAACCCTAATGAATATCCTTTATGGATTAATTAGTAAGGACGCTGGAGAAATAATTATTAATGGTGAAAAAGCGATAATAAATTCTCCTCGAGATGCACTAAAATATGGGATTGGAATGGTTCATCAGCATTTTATGCTAGTGAAATATCTTAGTGTTGCTGAAAATCTTATTTTAGGAGATGAACCTACAATAAAAGGTAAATTGGACAAGAAAAAGACTGTCAAATTAGTTAAAGAATGTTCTAAAAAATATGGTTTGGATGTTCATCCAAATTCTTTAGTTGCAGATATATCAGTTGGAGAGCAACAACGACTAGAAATATTAAAAACATTATATCGTGGTGCAAAAGTTTTAATATTAGATGAACCAACTGCGGTTTTAACACCACAAAAAGTAAGGGAATTATATTCTGTTCTTAGGGAATTAAAAGCTCAAGGTCATTCTATAATTATCATTACTCATAAATTGCAAGAAATTTTAGATATTAGTGACAGAGTAGTTGTAATGAGAACTGGTCAAGTAATTGGTATTGAAAATACTTGTGATGTAACAAAAAAAATGCTTGCAGAGATGATGGTTGGTCGTCCTGTTTTATTAAATGTAAATAAAAAAGAACAAGAGCCTAAAGAAGTTTTATTTAAGGTTGAAAATTTAAGAGCAAAAGATTCAAGAGAAATTGATGTTGTTAATGGAGTAAACTTTGAAGTTAAAGCTGGAGAGATTGTTGGAATTGCTGGAATTGATGGTAATGGTCAAAGTGAAATGTTAAGAGTTTTTGCTGGACTATTAAAACCTGAAGAAGGCAAAGTTAGTGTTTGTGGTAATACTTTACCATTAAAATTTACTCCCAAAATGATTTCCGATTTAGGTGTTTCTCATATATCTGAAGACCGCCATCATTGGGGTCTAGTGCTTGAATATTCCGTTGCTGAAAATCTAATTTTAGGATTGGAGGCAGATAAGAAATTTAAAAAAGGCGTTTTAATGGATTCTGAAAATATAGCTAAACATGCAAAAGCTTTAATTGAAGAATATGATATTAGAACTCCATCAGAAAAAGTTTTAGCAGGTTCTCTTAGTGGTGGCAATCAGCAAAAAGTTGTATTAGCTAGGGGTGTTTCTAAAGATCCTAAAGTATTAATTGCAGCACAACCTACAAGAGGCCTAGATGTTGGAGCAATTGAGTCTGTTTATAAAATTCTCTTAGATCAAAGAGAAAAAAATAAAGCTATTTTATTAGTTTCATATGAATTAGATGAAATTTTTGCTTTAAGTGATCGAATCTTAGTTATGTACGATGGAGAAATTGTAGCAAATTTTAAAACTGAGGAAACAACAAGAGAAGAAGTCGGTCTATATATGGGTGGAGGAATGAAAGAAAGTGATTAAAAACAATAAAATAAATAAAGGGTTAATTGTTTTATTTAACTTCTTTAAAGAAAAATTACTAAGCCCAATAATTTCAATATTTATAGCATTATTTATTGGTGCATTAATTATCGCAGCTCTTGGGGGAAATATTACTTTAGCTTTATCCTCTCTATTTAAAGGTGCCTTTGGTAGTTTTAGAAATTTTGGACAAACTTTATTAGCTTCAACTCCATTATTATTTACCGGTCTTTCTTTTGCTATTGCATATAGAGTTGGTTTATTTAATATTGGTGCTGAAGGTCAGTTCTACATGGGAGCAATTGCTGGTGCTGTTGTTGGGCTGTTTTTTCCAAATTTACCTCCATTCTTTAAAATATTTTTAGTATTAATTGCTGGAGGAATAATGGGCGCTCTTTGGGCATTTATTCCTGGATTTTTAAAAGTAAAATTAGAACTACATGAAGTTATAGTTGTAATTATGCTTAATAAAATAGCTATACGATTAACAAACTTTTTAGTATCAGTACAAGGTCCATTTAGATTAGATAGTACATTACCTGCAACACCATTTGTTACAGGCAATGCAAGATTGAATCCGATATTTCACAATTCTCCGATGAATTACGGGTTTTTTATTGGAATTTTAATTGCTGCTATTTTATTTATTCTTTTATGGAAAACTATTGTTGGCTATAGAATGAGAGCTGTTGGTTTTAATAAAAGTGTTGCTGAATTTGCATCAATTAATACAGGCTGTGCAACAATAATTGCTTTTATGATATCAGGATGTATAGCTGGTATAGGAGGGGCAATGGAAATTTGCTCAGTATATGGTAGATTTTATGCTCAATTCTCACCAGGTTATGGATTTGAAGGAATCCCAGTTTCTCTATTAGCAAATAATCATCCAATTGGAATAATATTAACTTCAATCTTATTTGGCGCTTTAAAAACTGGTGCACTTAGAATGCAAATTATTGCAGGAACAAATGCTGACTTAGTTAAAGTAATTCAAGGTTTAGTTATCTTCTTAATTGCATCCCATTTCTCAATATCTGCTATTCGAATGAAAAGAAAAGCAAGAAAAGAACAGAATCAGTTAAAGAAGCAATCTGATGAAAAAGAAAAAATAGTTGAAGGGGGCGTATAATGATTTTACAAATATTTTCTACAGCATTAATAATTTCTACATTAGGAATGGCAACTCCTTTAATATTAGGAGCTCTTAGTGGCACATATTCTGAAACTACTGGTGTTATTAACTTAGGTATTGAAGGTATGATGATTTCTGGTGCCTTTGGGGCTGCTGCAGTTTCTCTTTTAACAGGAAGTGCTTGGCTTGGATTATTATGTGGAGTAATTTTTGGTGGAGTTATGGGGCTTTTATTAGCTGTGATGTCTATTAGATTCCAAGCTAACCAAAGTGTAGTAGGTGTTGGCCTAAATATTTTTGCAGCAGGTATTCCTGCATTGTTTTTACAATATTATTGGGGCTCTCCAGGTAGAACTCCACAATGTGCAGCAATTGATGTAATAAATATTCCTATAATCTCTAAAATCCCAATTATTGGTGAATTAAACCCAGTTACCTATATAACAATTTTAATAGTTATAATTTCTCACTATGTAATATTTCATACACCTTTTGGATTAAGAATGAGAGCTGTTGGACATCATCCAAAAGCTGCAGATACAGTTGGTGTTAATGTTTTTAAAGTTAGATACATAAGTGTAATTGTAAGTGGTATGCTAGCTGGTTTAGGTGGAGCCTATTTATCTGTTGCCCAATTATCTATGTATAGTGATGGTATGGTTGCAGGAAGAGGGTTTATTGCACTAGCTGCAATGATATTTGGTAAAAGAACACCTGTAGGTTGTTTATTAGCTGGATTATTATTTGGTTTTGCCGAAGCACTGCAAATGACTTTACAAGCAGTTGGTGTACCTGTTCCAAGTGACTTCTTATTAATGAGTCCATATATAGTTACATTATTAGTCCTTGTATTATTTGTTGGGAAAACTATTGACCCAAGTGCAAATGGTAAGCCTTACGTAAAGAGTTAGTATCAAAAGATTAGGTGAATTATTTATTAATTTATCGTAAGTGAAAAGAATTAAATAAAGGATAGTTTATGGAGAGTAATTATTCAATTTCGATAAATGGAGAGATATATCATTATTCCTCGCTTTTAGAGAAATCACTATTAGATTATTTAAGAGAAGATTTAAATTTGATGGGATCCAAAAATGGTTGTGGTAATGGTCAATGTGGGGCCTGTACAGTAATTATTGATGGTAAAGCTAAGAAATCCTGTATTCAAAAAATGAGTCGTCTAAATAATACAAAAGTGGAAACAATTGAAGGTTTAGAAAAAAATGGTAAACTTCATCCATTACAAATAGCATTTGTAAATTGTGGAGCTGTTCAATGTGGTTTTTGTACTCCTGGATTAATTATGAGTTCAAAAGCTTTATTAGATCAAAATTTAAATCCTACAAGAGAGGATATAAATAAAGCATTGGGTTCTAATATTTGCAGATGTACTGGTTATAATACTATTATTGATGCTATTAATTTAGCTGCAAAAGCACTTAGAGAAAATATTGAATTAACCTTTAATCTTGATAAAACAGGATTAAGTGAAGAGGTAATAAGAAAAGATGGCATACTAAAAGTAATGGGTAAGCCAATCTTTAGTGATGATTTACCCATAAAAGGTTCTTTATATGGGGAACTAGTATTAAGCGAATATGCTCATGCAAATATTTTATCAATTGATACAAAGGCTGCAGAAAAAGCCGATAAGGTTGTTAAGGTTCTAACTTATAAAGATATTCCTGGTAAAAATGTGTTTGGAATTATTTCCAAAAGACAACCCGTATTTGCTTTTGATAAAGTTAGATTTTTAGGAGATGCTGTAGCCTTAGTATTAGCTGAAGATAAAAAGAGTGCTAGAGAAGCTTGTAAGTTAGTTAAAGTTGAATATCAAGAATTAGAACCAATCTTTGATATGAGTAAATCTGAGAATAGTGATATTAAAATTTATGATGATGGAAATGTATTACAAAAGCTCAGTATCACAAAAGGTGATGTGAATAAAGGTTTTGAAGATAGTGATGTGATAGTTGAAGATACAATTACTCTCCCTGCAATTGATCATGCTTATTTAGAACCTGATTCAGTATATTCTTATTATGATGAAAATGATTTATTAACAGTTAGTACACAATCCCAAAGTTCTTTCGATTTTAGAGAAGCTATAACTGATAATCTGAATTTAGACATTGAAAAAATTAGAGTTATTACAAATGCAACAGGCGGTGCTTTCGGTGGACGAGAAGAACCAACTGTGCAAATTCATGCAGCTTTAGCAACCTATATTACTAAAAGACCCGTTCATATGGTTATGAACAGATACGATGTACTTCTTAGAACCATTAAAAGACATGGGGAAATTCTTCATTATAAATATGGAGCTAAAAAGAATGGAAAACTACAGGCTTTTGAAGCTGAGATTTTAGCTGATACTGGTGCTTATCCTTCTGCAGGTGAAGCCGTAATACTAAGATCAGTATTATTCTCATCAGGCCCATATGAAATTGATAATGTTAGTGTAAAAGGTACAGCAGTTTACACAAATTCTGTACCAGCAGGAGCTATGAGAGGATTTGGTTCAAATCAACCAGCAGTTGCTAGTGAAATTCTTATGGATGAACTAAGTAAGAAATTAAATATTGATCCTATAGAAATAAGAAAAATCAATGCACTTAAAATTGGCTCTAAAACCATAGGTGGTCAAATTCTTAGAGATAGTGTTGGTCTTGAGGCCTCTTTAGATATGATAAAAGAAATGTTATCAAATTATAAAATTCCAGAAATAGCTAATAAGAAAATTGGTATAGGTATTGCATCCGCTATGAAAAATGTTGGCCTTGGTTCTGGAATGAATGATAAAGCAGGCGTTATAGCTGAATTTATTGATGGGCATTTGTTATTAAAGATTGCAAGTGTTGATAGTGGACAAGGCTCCGATACAGTTGCTAGACAAATAGGGGCAAAAGAGTTTGGTTGTAATATCAATGAAGTTGATTTAATTGCTAATGATACTTTATTAACAATTGATTCTGGTGTTACTACAGCATCTAGACAAACCTATGTAACTGGAAATGCAATTATATTAGCTGTAGATAATTTAAAGCAAAATATAATTTCTAAATTATCAGATACTCATAAATATTCTAACATTCTTGACTATAAATTTGAAAATAATAGTTTAAAATTTGATGAAAAAGAAATATCATATTCGTCGTTGTATAAACTAATTGGTAAGACTGTTGGAATTGGTAACTATAGTGCCCCAAGAACAGTTCCTTTAAAAGCTGATACAAATAATAGTGAAAACCTAATAGAAGAAAATAGACTCCACTTTGCTTATGATTTTGGAACTCAAGCTGCAGTAATAGCTGTGGATCAAGAAAGTGGTAAAGTTGAAGTTTTAAAAGTTTTTGCTGTACATGATGCTGGAAAAGTTATTAATCAATTAGGAGTCAAAGGCCAAATTGAAGGTGGAATTGTTATGGGACTTGGATATGCCTTAAGTGAAGAATTCTTAATTAATGAAAAAGGTATTGTTACTAACTCCTTTAGAAAAATTGGAGTTCCATTGATCAAAGATGCTCCACAAATTGAATATAAAGTTATTGAAGATTATACAACAGATGGCCCTTATGGAGCTAAAGGAATTGGAGAAATTACTATGGTTCCAACAACTCCGGCTATTATCAATGCAATTTATGATGCAACTGGTGTTCGTATTACAAATTTACCAGTTAAATCAATAAAATCTTAAAAAACTAAAAAATATATAAAGAAGGACTATTATGGATTACATAAAAGAATTACACAGTTTATGCGCACAAATGATTCAAACACCTAGTGTTACAGCAAATGAGATGAATATTGTTCAATTACTAAGAACAAAAATGATTAAATATGGTTATGATGAAGTATTTATCGATAAGGTTGGAAATATCATTGGAAAAATAAATAAGAATGTTGAAAATGGAAAAACCGTCTTATTTGATGGGCATGTAGATACTGTTGATATTCCAAATAGAAAAGCTTGGAAAAAAGAACCTTTTGGTGCTGAAGTTATTGATAATAAGATTTATGGTCGAGGAGCTTCAGATATGAAAGGAGCTCTGGCTGCAATGATTATTGCTGGAGCTAAGGTAAAAGAATCTAATTTACCTCATGGTGATATATATGTTTCTGGAACTGTATTTGAAGAAATTGCAGAAGGTTTATCCCTTAGATCTGTAATTAATTTAATTAAACCAGATTTTGTTGTAATTGGAGAAGCTACTTCCTTAAAATTAAATATTGGACAAAGAGGTAGAGCTGAAATAAAAGTTACTACAAAAGGAATCCCTGCTCATAGTGCAAATCCTGATAGAGGAGTAAATGCTGTAACAAAAATGGTTCATTTCTTAAATGAAGTTGAAAAGATAGATGTTACAACTCATCCATTATTAGGAAAAGGTGAATTAGTATTAACCGATATTATTTCTAATCCTTATCCTGGCGCTTCAGTAGTTCCTGCAAGTTGTTCAATAACTTTTGATAGAAGATTATTAGTTGGTGAAACAGAAGAAGTAGTTTTATTTCCAATTCAAGAAATAATAGAAAGATTATCCAAAAATGATTCAAAATTTGAAGCAACTGTTGAGATTGCTTCAATGGAATTGAAAACTTATACCGGTTATAAAACAACACATAAGAGATTTGCTCCAGGTTGGTTAATGGATAATGATAGTGAAATTGTTCAAAAAGCATTTGGGGCATTAAAAATAGCTTTAGATAAGGATCCAATAATAAATTGTTATTCTTTCTGTACTAATGGTTCTTGTTCAGCTGGAGAATTAAATATTCCAACAATTGGTTTTGGACCAAGTGAAGAATATTTAGCACATATAGATGATGAATACTTAGACTTAGGAGGTCTTGATAAAGCTTTAAAAGGATATGAGCAGATTGCTCTAGCTTTATCTATGTAAAAGGAGATAAAAAATGTTAAATTATAAGGATAACCCTAAAGAATATGTAAGTGAAATTATAGAAAGATCTAGGGCTGCACAAAAGTCAATTGAGTTTGCAAGCCAAGAAGAAGTAGATAAACTTTGTGCATATATAGCATGTGCTGGCACCAGAGAAGATTTTGCAAAAGAATTAGCAACTTTGGCTCAAGAAGAATCAAAAATGGGTCGCTCAGATAGCAAATTTGGTAAAATAATGGTTAAAGTCAAAGGTGTTTACAGAGATGTTAAAGGTCAAAAATCTGTGGGCATTATTGAAGAAGATCATCAAAAAGGTTTAGTTAAGATAGCAAAACCTATGGGTGTTATTGGAGCATTAATTCCTTGTACTAACCCAGAAGCTACACCATTTTGTAAAGCTGTATCTGCAATTAAAACTAGAAATTCTATTGTAATGTGTCCTCACCCTAGAACAAAACAAACTGGTATAATGGCCGCAAATAAAATTAGAGAAACACTTAAAAATCTAGGTTATCCTGAAGATTTAGTAATAATGATAGATGCAATATCTTTAGACGTTACAGATCAAGTAATGAAACAATGTGATGTTGTTTTAGCAACTGGAGGTTCAGCAATGGTAAAAGCTGCATATTCTAGTGGAACTCCATCTTTAGGAGTAGGTGCTGGAAATGCAGCAGTAATTGTAGATGAAACAGTAGATGTTGAAGATGTTGCAGATAAAATTTATAGATCAAAGACTTTTGATAATGCTACAAGTTGTTCTGCAGAAAATGAAGTAATAATTCATTCAAGTATTTATCAAGATTTAATAGATGCATTAATTAATAAGAATGCGTATTTATTAAATAGTGAAGAAAAAGAACAATTGAAAAACACTATGTGGATTGATGGAGTCTTAAATAGAAAAGTTGTAGCACAAAAAGCAATTGATATTGCAAAGCTAGCAAAATTGAATGTTCCTAAGAATACTGAAATTTTGATGGTTGAAGGTGATGGAATTGGGGAAGTGGAACCATTCTCTGGTGAAAAGCTTAGTGTAGTTATGACTCTTTATAAATATGATAATTTTAATGACGCAATTCAAATGGTTAATGATATAACTGATTATTCTGGAGCTGGCCATTCTTGTGGTCTTCATTCAACTGATAAAGATAAAGCTTTATTATTGGGAACTAAAGTAAAAGTTTCTAGAATTATGATTAATCAACCTCAATGTTTAGCAAATAGTGGAGCTTGGACAAATGGCATGCCAATGACTATGTCTCTCGGTTGTGGTTCTTGGGGTGGCAATAGCTCTTGTGATAATATTTCGTGGAAAAATATGCTTAATACTACCTGGGTTTCTTTCCCAATTGCTAGTACACAGCCTAGTGATGAAGAATTATTTACTAAGGAAATATTAGATGCAGTTGGAGTCTAATAATGGTAGAACAAAGTAAATATGATGTTTTTTTACAAAAAAACAAAATCGCCGAATTAGGTGGTGGAATAAAAAAAATAGAAAAGCAACATCAAAAAGGTAAATATACAGCTAGAGAAAGAATCGAAATGCTTTTAGATAATGATTCATTTCAAGAATTTGATAAGTTTGTTTTACATGATTGTCATGAATTCTCTATGGATGAGAATACATACTATGGTGATGGTGTTGTTACAGGTGTTGGAGAAATTAATGGAAAACCTATTTGTGTTTATGCTCAAGATTTTACTGTAATAGGTGGTTCTTTATCAAAAATGCAAGCTGCAAAGATTTGTAAGATTATGGATCTTGCTATTAATAATTTGATGCCAATAATTGGAATTAATGATTCAGGTGGTGCAAGAATTCAAGAGGGGATTGATTCATTAGCAGGTTATGGAGAAATATTTCATAGAAATGTTAAGGCCTCTGGGTTAATCCCTCAAATATCAATTATATTAGGACCTTGTGCAGGAGGTGCTGTATATTCTCCAGCAATACAAGATTTTATAATAATGAATAAAACAAATAGTTTTATGTTTGTAACAGGTCCGAAAGTTGTAAAAGATGTTATTCATGAAGATGTATCTATTGAAGATTTAGGCGGTGCAAAAGTTCATTCACAAAAAAGCGGGGTAGCTCACCTAGTAAGTGAAAATGAGGAGCAAGCACTTCTATATGCAAAAAAACTAATTGAATTTTTACCATCTAATTGTCAAAGTTTTGCTCCTTGTTATGCAAAATTTGATGAAATCAATGAAGCAAAAAGCATGAAAGAAATTTTGCCAAAAAATAATACAACTCCATATGATATGAATAACATAATAAATAATTTTTTAGATAAAGAGTCCTTCTTTGAAATCTTTAAAGATTATGGTAAAAGTTCAATTGTTGGTTTTGGTTATTTAGAAGGCCAAAGTGTAGGTATTGTTGCAAATCAACCTAATTATTTAGCTGGGGTCTTAGATATAAATGCATCAAATAAAATATCAAGATTTGTTAGAACTTGTGATGCTTATAATATTCCTATAATTACTTTTGAAGACGTTCCAGGATTTATGCCAGGCTCTATTCAAGAACATGGTGGAATAATTAGACATGGAGCAAAAGTTTTATATGCATATTCCGAAGCAACAGTTCCAAAAATAACATTCATAATTCGTAAAGCTTATGGTGGTGCATATATAGTAATGAATTCTAGACATTTAGGTGCAGATTATGTTGGTGCTTGGCCAAATGCAGAAATTGCAGTGATGGGGTCATCTGGAGCAGCAAAAATAATATTTAGTAAAGAAGCTTTAGAAAAAAAGAATCCAGAAAAATTCTTAAAAGAAAGAGAAGAGACATATATTGAATCATTTTTGAACCCTTATAGGGCTGCACAAAAATTGTATATTGATGAAATCATTGATCCAGATGAAACCAGAAATAAAGCAATAAAAATGATTAAAATATTGAAAAAGAAAAATAGAAATATTTTTGAGAAAAAACATGGAAATATTCCATTATAGGTAAATTATGAATTTATTAATCAAAAATGCGAAAACTTTATTAGATAATCATTTTGAAATTACTGATGTAAGAGTTGAAAATGAAAAAATTGTTGAGATAGGTAAAAATCTTATTCATAAAAAAGAAGAGAAAATAATTGACTGCTTGAATGAGTATTATTTATTACCAGGTTTTATTGATTCTCATACGCATTTTGGGTTAGGTAGTGGCATCGATGCCACTGCTGATGATTTTTATAATAGTTCTAAATTAGCAGCAAGTAGCGGAATTACAACCTTTATAGATTTCTCTGATCAAGTGGAGGGAAAAACTTTGTATCAGGGAGCTCAAGATAGAATAAATGAAGCTAAAGATGCTGCAATTGATTATACTTTACATCAAGGTTTTTATTCGATGATGGATGATGTTAAATCACAATTATTAGAATTAAAAGCAAAAGGTATTAATACTTTGAAAGTTTTTACTACCTATAAAAAATATGGCGTATATTTAGATTCTTGTGAATATGAAAAATTATTTAAACTTTGTAAAGAATTGAATATTATGATTTGTTGCCATTGTGAAGATGATCAAGTAATAAGCGAAATTGAAAAAAATTGTGATTGTGATTTAAGTGAGTATTATTCTCATTCAATATTACGAGCTTCTAAAGCTGAATCTAGTGCTATTAATAATATATTAAGTGCTGCTAAAAAATTTGATTTGCCAATTTATATCGTTCATGTATCCTCTAAAGCTGGTTTAGAAGAAATCCAAAAATATAGAAAAGAAATGATTGTAATAGCAGAAACTACAAATCATTATTTACTATTAGATAATTCTTATCTAAAAAGAGAAGATGGTTATAGATATTTAATGACACCTCCTTTAAGAGAGATAAGTGATAATAGGATATTACAAAAAGCTTTAAAAAAGAATTTTTTTGATATTGTTGCATCAGATCATTGTAGTTATTTAGATACTCAAAAGAATTGTTACTCTGATATAAGAGATATTCCATCAGGAATACCTGGAAGTCAAGAATTACCTTTAATCTTATCAGGTATAATTGGAAAAAGTGATAATTCATTAATAAAGTTAAGTAAATTAGTTTCTCAAAACCCCGCAAAGATATTTGGACTTTTTCCTCAAAAAGGTTCAATAAGAGTCGGTTCAGATGGAGATTTTGTCATATTGAGAAAGCAAGAGAAAAAATTTAGTTCTTCTGATATTTTATCAAAAACAAATTTTTCTGCTTTTGTTGATAGTGATATTAATATAATGCCCATCTATACAATTCTAAGAGGCAATATCATCTTTGATAATGGTGTTTTTAGACTAGAGAAAGGGGATGGGAAGTTTGTTAAAACTCATAATTCTTCAATCTTTAATCTTGAATATCCTGCAGAAAACTATATTCACTAAACTTTTCAATAATAGTGATTATTATAATTAGTATTAGACAGTTTATAATCGCACCGGCTGCGAACAGATTCCAGTGAGGAAATCCTGAGGATAAATTCCCAATTAAAGAATATAGTTTTACACTTATTGTAAATTTAGCTTCTTGATTTAAGAAAAGCAAAGGAGCAATAAACCCATTCCAAGAAGATAAAAATGTTAAAAGTACATTGGATAAAATTATTGGGAGGGATAATGGAAATAGAATATATTTAAAATATTGAAATGTAGTTATACCCTCAAGTTGAGCTGTTTCTCTTAATGAATTAGGAAATTTCTCTAAGAATGCTAAGGTTGTAAAAAGGCCAATAGGAATAGCATGGTTTAGATAAATTAAAATTAAAGGGATATAGGTTTGTGCTAAGTTAATTTTTGTGAAAATTATATATAAAGGTATTAGTGAATGCATTCCACCATAAATACCAATTATTTGAATAAAAGTTAATATTGAATAGGTAGTTTTGCTACTTTTTTGTTTTAACCAAAATGCTGCTGGCATAATGATAAAAGGAACAATCAAAGAAGTTGTTGTAGATAAAATTAAACTGTTTTTGATATATAGAAAATAATTTTCTTTTAAAATTATGTTTTTAAAATTGTCTAAAGTTTGAAAATTAGGGACTAAGGAATCAATATAAATTGATCCAACTTTTGAAAAACTTAATTTAATTAGTAAATATAAAACAATAAAAGAAGAAGTTATTAATAATAATTCAAAGGTATAAGTTATTATTGAAAAAGTATTATTAACAAAAGTTGTTGATATATGACTTTTTGAAATTTTATTAATCCATCTATTATTAAAAGAGATTTTTAAGAAAGTATTTTTTTTCTGGATTTGAGTTATCAATATTATTAATGCGATAAAGAATGCAAAATCAAAACCTAATAAAATTCCATTTTTCATTAAATTATTAATAAAATAAAAAAATTCTATTATTAGTACTATTGCATATATTTGAACACCCTTTTGATATTTTCTTATATTATTGAAAGTCTTATTAGTTA
This sequence comes from Pleomorphochaeta caudata, assembly GCF_055395745.1. Classification (NCBI taxonomy): domain Bacteria; kingdom Pseudomonadati; phylum Spirochaetota; class Spirochaetia; order Spirochaetales; family Sphaerochaetaceae; genus Pleomorphochaeta; species Pleomorphochaeta caudata. The sequence goes on along the minus strand of NZ_AP042458.1, from coordinate 2,559,799 downwards.
AGAATAATGAGAAAATGTATCCTAAAGAAAAAAGGATTCCAATATATTTGTTTATTATTATTTGAGTTATTAAAATTAAAAAGGAAGATATTATTGTGTTATTCTGTTTTGATTTAGTTATCAGCCATAATAACATTAATAAAGCAATTATAAAGATAAACATTATAGAGTAGGCTGAAGTAATACCGTAATTTGAGGTTGAATTAAAAATATCATAAATTAAAATATCTAATGTTGTGGTTACTCCAATAATAAAATGATCAGTAATCCCTTTTACTAATGGAGGCCCTCCAACACTAACCATATATGGGACATTAAAATCTTTAAAAAATTTTATTGAATTAAGTACAACTAGAGTTAAAGTAGTATTCTTAATTATTGGTAGAATAATTTTAAATAAAATTTGGCAATTATTTGCGCCATCAATTTTTGCTGATAAAAGCATTTCTTTTGAAATCTTTCTTATTGAGGATGCAAAGAAAATTACATTTGTTGGAAGAGTTAACCAACAGTTAATAAATAAAGTTACTAGAAAAGTTTTTATTGGATCCTTAAGTAAATTTATTTCAATACCTGTAAGTTTATAAAAAAGAGAAATACCACTATCTCCATGGAAAAATAATCGCCAAATTGGAACTGATATATAAATTGGAATGGCAAAAGGAATACATATCGCAAAAATTAATAAAAATTTATGTTTTTTATTAATTAATTTCCAGGCGATCATTAATCCAATAGAGATAGAGATTATTACATTTAAAATTGCCCACAATGCACTTATATTAAATGAGTATAAAAACCCTTTGTCACTCAAAATATATTTATAATTTTCTAAGCCAATAAAGTACTTAGTTGAATAAACATCGTGGAAAAATGACGTATATAATGCTTGTATAAATGGAGCAATTCCTACAACAGTAATAATAACTATTGTAGGAAAAGCTAGTAAATTTTTATTTAAATTTTGTTTTATTGAAGTATGAATTTGCTTATGCACTTAATATTCTTTATTCCTTGAGGGACTAAAGTAGCATCTTTATCCCAAACTAAAACTAATGGGAATTCTGATATATCTAATTCAGAACCATCTCCATAGAACATTGCAACAATAACATCTTTATTATTCTCAATCTCAGATCTATTTAATGTAATTTTAAAACCATCTGTTGCTTCAATAGTAACTGTTTTGTAATTTGGATATCTTAAGAAGAAATCATACAATGGTAATCCTAAATATTGGACTATACTATCATTCTTTTTATTATAAAAATTTATTTTACTTTTATTTGCAGATACTCCACTTTGTAAAGTTTGTCTATCCATAGTCTCTACATTATTACCATCTTCAATAGATATACTAAAATCATTAAACTCACCTGTATCAATGGTTATCTTTTGAACCATTCTAGCAGAGCAATGACCATCAATAAGAGGGTTTTGTGGGCCAACCTTTACTAATCTAATATAGCCTGGATCTTCAGCCATAAATTCTCCATCTTGTTTTATTGCAAGTAGCCAGAATCCGTCATTTTGATCAAGTATTTGTTCCCCGCTATAATCCATTTCATAACCATCCATAGCTTTTATAGTTAGGATATTATCTTTTGTAATAGTTGTATATTGTGATAAGAAATCAACAAGTTTTATTCCCGCCCAAGTATATTGGAATGTATTACCATAAGAATTAATATATTGACCAGGGCCTTCATAATAGAATTCGCTATTTAATAATTCATTGATAGTAAAGGATTCTTTAATATTCCCAATTTCAATTTCAAAAGTAAAATCATTTTCTTCAAGATTTACTTGAGAAACTTTAGCCTCAATTTTTGATAAGTTTTTAATTCTTATTGAGGAAGAAATATTTCCTACAATAGATGGCATTATAGTTTCACCATTTTTTTCAGTTGCAAGATAAATATCATTTAAATTTATTTCTTGAGTATTAAATCCAGCTGAATAGCCATCCTCTGCTTCAAGTGTAATTTCGTATCCAGAATCCCACAATCCTTGATTAATTAAATCAGGATTTGCATCATCAATCATCCCTATGATTTTTGCAAAGCTAATTACTTTATATGAATTTGAAACACCTTTAGATTCAAAATCCATAATTTTGAAATCTTCACTATTATTATCCTCCCAATCTAATAAACTAGATTGATATAGTTCTACTTCTCTTGCTCCAACTAAGTTAATTTTCCATCCAGTTCCTTTTTCTGAAGCAGAAGAAACTGAATCAGTTTCAATTGAGCTTGAATTTGTAGTTTTACAGCTAAAGATCATAAACAGTGATGAAATTATTAATACAATAAACAATAGTTTTCTTTTCATTTTTCTTCTCCGATTTCTTTTTTATTATTAATCAAAAGTTGTTCTCCTTTTTCTATAACTTCATTTACAGTTAATTGATCAGTAAAAACAAACCTTAATAGTTTCCATAAAATATTTTTATAAGTTTGATAATTTTCATTGTTTGGGATTAGTTGAAATGCTTCTTTGTTTTTTAGTATTTTTTTGTAGTAAGAATTAGTTTCTTCAAATTCTTTTTCTACAGTTTCATTTGCACTTAATTTAAATTGAGATAAACAGAATTGTTTTTGTATTTTATAGCTCATTAAATATTGCAATAATCTATAACTTAATATTGTATTATGAGAGCCTCTAGGTATAACAAACACTTTGCTATCAATTAAAGGTTTTAATCTTTGATTAGTAATGTCATTAATAGGTAATGGAGCTACTTCATAATCAATACCTAATTGGTCAAAATAGGGGATTGAATAACTAGCAGAAAGTATTGCCGCGGCTTTTTTATTTATGAAATATGAAAGCATTGCGTTTTTTTCTAATGGTTTAAAATATGGTTTTTCATTTAATTCTTTTATATAAGAAATAGCATCATATGTAGGTTGATTATTTATTGACAAATCATTATCGAAATCTATTGAATTATTAATATTAAAAGAATAAATGAAGGGAAGTAGCCAATATAGGGAATAACTATTCCAAGTTAGTGGGACCTCAACTTTATTTTTTATTTTATTAGCTTCGTATTCTAAATTAGATAAAGATAAATTATCATATTTATCTAAATCAATTAAATTAGGGTTATAAAATAATAGTTGCACATCATAGTAAAAAGGGGATGCATAATATTTACCATTAAAGGATAATTTATTCATTATGGTAGAATTGACATCATTAAATAGATATTTAGGTAAAGTCTGTATTGTATTATCATTATATAAGTCAATAAGATTGGAATCTGCAACTAAAACTAAATCTGGGGGAGTAGTTTTTGATTTATTAACAGTTTTTAATCTAGAAGCTGTATTAGTCGCATTTATAATATTTATTTTTATATTATTATTATTTCCCCAATCGGTTATTATTTCTTTAAGTAAATCAGTTCCTTCCCAGCCAATCCAGACTTCCAAATTTGTGCTTTCAATTTTTTCGCCACTAATGTTTATAGCTTTAATATTATTAAATTCTTTATTATTGATTGTTAAACTATTTTTGTTTAAATAAATTGTATTAAAATCTTCTATATCAATTTCTTGTAATTGAGTGGTGTTTTCTAAATTATTATAGGTCACTGAAATTTCCCAAACATCATAAAGAGGAGGGTAAATATTATATAAGAATTCCGAGGAATAATAACTTTTTAAGTTTTCATTGTTTAAATTTATATCAATAGCAAAAAGTTTAAAAATTGATAAACAAGCGATAATAAATAAACAAAATATTTTTTTCTTATTAGATCCCATAAAATATATTTAATGCAAATATTATGCCAAAAGTTTTAAAAAGTTATTTTATTTTAGTATAAGGAATTAAAATACATATTTTAAATAAAATTATAGTATAATTTTCAGATTGAAAAAAGTCTTAATTTTGTTTTTATAAATGAAAATGAAATATGTTTAAAATATAAATAATAATTATAATTTTATAGCTTTTTTATTTAAAAAATCTGCTACAAATGGAACTATTATTAATGAGAAAATATAGTAAGTTAAAAACATTAAAATTATATTTGTAGATATTTGAGGACTATTTGGGTAATACATTAGTACAAGTGGAATTCCTAAACCCATTGTCTTATTTGAACCAACAAATAGCATTGCAATTTTTTCTTTGTGATTAAAATTAAAAACATTTGCCATAATTTGAGTTGCTAATAATTGTAAGATGCCAAAGATTATACAAATACCTATCAGAGGTAATCCGTCAATAATAATTGATTTAAAATCACCCATAGCTACAACTTGTGCTATTGATAAATAAATCAAAGGGAAAATCCCATTAGATATTACTTTTTTAGAAACTCTTGTTAATTTTGTATCATAAAGATATTTATTCAGTATTTGACCAATAATAAATGGAGTTAAAACTTGTAACAATAATTTTTTAAATACTATAGAAAAAGAGGTTGCTTGAGACGAATTTGTACTTAATACGAATAATAGAATTATTGGAGTAATTATAACTCCAATAATTTGAGCAAGCATAGAATTACATAATGCAAGTATATCATCCCCTTCATATTTACTAGTTAGAAAAATACAGGAAGTCATAGTAGTAGGAACGGATCCAATAAATAATAATCCAATTAGGTTGGTTGATTTATAGAATTTAGATATTATTATAAACAATAAAAGTGCAATTAATGGTGCAATTATAAATATTGTAATTTGAATTATTATAGTAGTTTTTATTTTTTTAAGCGAATTCTTAATTGAAGAATAATTTTCTGAACTTCCTAAAGAGAAATACATAAAAGCAATAAATGCTGGTACAATATATCCTTGTTGGTATAGAAAACTACCTGGCCCTGGAAATGCTATAGAAATTATTAAAGTAATTATTAATAGTAATAGAAACATATATAATATTATCCTTTTTTATACTCTAGCATTTTTTATTTAGATATAACAAGTTGATTATTTTGATAAGATATAATTGATGTATTTCTCTTTTCGTATGATTTTAAATTCAATTTTTCATAGGAGCTACTTTATATCTGTAAATCTTCTTTAATAAAAAGGTTGCAATAATAGCTGCGCCCCCCTCGGCTATTACGAAAGCCCACCAAATGTTGTTTATTTGAGTTATTTTGGTAAGTAAATATAAAATTGGGAGTAATAAAATAATTACTCTCATTGCAGAAATTATTAAACTATAAACGCCATTGCCTAATCCTTGGTAAAACCCTTGTGAAATTAAGGTATAAGATACAAATATATAGCTTAAACTTATAATTCTTATTTGTGGTATTCCAATTGATAACATTTGATTAGAAGCTTTAAAAAGGTTAAAAATGTTTGCTGCAAATATGTGAAAAAGAATTGTTCCTAAAATTAAGATAGTCCCAGAATAAATATATCCATATTTCAATATTTGATTTATTCGATGCTTTTTTTGAGCTCCATAATTAAAAGCAGTTAAAACAATGATTCCATTATTAATTCCAAATGCAGGCATAAATACAAAGTTTTGAACCTTTAAATAAATTCCAAATGTTGCAACAGCTGTTGTTGAAATCCCGATAATAATATTATTAACCCCAAAAGCCATTAGTGAATTTAAAGTTTGCATAATGATGGCAGGACCACCTACAATATATATTTCTTTTATCATTTGTAAATTAGGTTTGAAATGTTTTACTTTAAATTGAATATCATGATTTTTCTTATGATTTAATAATATTGCAATTATCATTGCAACAATTTGACCGATAACAGTTGCAATAGCAGCGCCACTAACTCCCATTTTTGGTAATCCAAAATATCCAAAAATTAGTATTGGGTCCAATACTATGTTTATAATAGATCCAGTCAATTGTGATAACATAGATAAAGTCATTAATCCTGATGATTGAAGTATTTTTTGAAATGTAATTTGACCAATAGAACCAAATGAAAAAATCATACAAATTGATAAATATTGGACTCCGAGTTTTAGTATTTCTTCATTATTTGTTTGTACAGAATAAAATTTTCTAGTGAAAAACACTCCAAAAATAAAAAATATAAAATAGGTAATTAAAAATAGAAATATACTATTAATTGCAATATCATTTGCTTTTTTATGTTCTTTTTGTCCAAGAAATTTTGATAAGGCGGCATTAATTCCAACCCCTGTTCCTACTGATATGGATATAGCTAGAAGCTGAATTGGAAAGGCTAGGGAGATTGCAGTTAGAGCATTTTCACTAACACGTGCAATAAATAAGCTATCAATAATATTATAGAAAGCTTCAAATATCATAGATAACATTAAGGGTAATGACATTTTTAATAAGATTGATGGAATAGGCTGAGTTTCCATCTTGTTTAATGATTGTACATTAGATTTCATTTTAAGGATTTCCTTTCAACATATATATGCCATGAAAATCAACTGGGATTACGTGATTTTCACAACTCGTTGAAATTGTCCAAAAATTATTATGTACATGGCACAATATTTTTTTAAATTTTGTTAAGTTAATTTATAAATTTTTGAGAAAAAAAGTCAAGCAAGAGATAATAAAAATTATCTCTCAACTACTCTTGCTCCAATTGGAAATAATAAGAATTGTCCCATTTTTATATATAATATACCTACTGGAATTCCTACTATTGTTAAACAGGACAAAACACCATATACAAAATATACTATGGTTAATATTATGCCTATTGGGAACCAAATAATATTTACAATTAAATGGAATAATTTTTTAATTCCTGAAACATTTTCTGGGCCTTTTAATTGTGTTTCTCTAATAATAATTTTTCCAAATGGAACCATTGATAATTTTCCAAATTCAAAACAGGCTCTACCGATAGGTATTCCAACAATTGTGATATAGAAAAATAATCCAATTATATACCAGGTTATTCCTAATGCAAATCCTCCGAGTATAAACCATATAACATTAATTAAAGTTATCATTTTATTCCTTTTTTTTAGGTGAAAAGTTAAAGTTTTTTTAACTTACGTAGGTGAAATTATTAATTATATTAATAATTTCATATATAAAACTATAATATATAATAACTATATATCAAGAGGGATATATGAAGATTAATATATTTAAATTTAAAAAAGTATTAGTCGTTTGATTCAATTTGTGGTAATTTAACCTTGGAACTCTCAGCAAATTTTGTTACTTGTCTTGCAACTTGTCTTGGAGAAGCCATAGTACCTGGGCCTCCAATACAACCTCCCGGGCATGCCATTCCTTCAACCAAATCTGGAGTATATTCTCCTTTTTGTATACTTTTCAACATTGATAGACAATCTCTTAATGTATCTGCTTTGTTATAAGAAATATCTTTTATGTCAAATTTTTCTTCAGCCGCTTGAATTATTGCATTTGCAACACCACCTGCATTTGCATACCCACGGCCAAGTGGACTTGCATCATTAATTGGAATTTCTCCTTTTAAACTATTTAGGTCAATATTATATGCTACAAATAGAGCAGCTAATTCTTCAAAAGTAATAACATGATCTATATATCCTGCAACATCGCTTGTTAATGCTTCATGTTTTTTTGCAACACAAGGACCAATAAATACTACTTTTGCATTCATATCATTTTCTCTAATCTTTCTTGCCGTTTCTACCATTGGCGTATAACTATCTGATATATTCTCAGCTAAATCTGGATATGCATTATGGGCTGCCATAACCCAAGAAGGGCAGCAAGAAGTTCCTAAAAACCCTTTTTCTTTTTCCATATATTTTTTAGCTAAGATTACTGTATCAAAATCAGCTCCATAAGCGACTTCCATTACTTTATCAAAACCTAATTTGCTTATTCCTTCAAATATTGCTTCAGGAGTAATTTTATTTCCAAATTGACCAATAAAGGCTGGAGCAACAATTGCATATAATTTTCTAGTTTTGCCATTTTTTCTTTCCTGTAGGCTATGAACAAGTTGTACAATTTCTGATTTATCTGATATTGCTGCAAAAGGGCATGATACAATACATAATCCACAACTAACACAAGTGTCTTGATTAATCCTAGCAAAACCGTCTTCATCAGAATCAATTGCATTAACTCCACATGCTTCAGCGCAAGGTCTAACCATTCTAGTGATAACAGAATAAGGACAGGCTTGGACACATTTCATGCATTTTATACATTTATCTTGATCAATAACCGCTTTCCCATCTGGAAAAGATATCGCATCACGAGGGCAAACAATAGAACAGGGATGTGCCATACAGGATTGGCATCTATCTGTTACAATTACTAAATCTTCAGGGCATTTTTCACATGCGGCATGGATTACATTAACTAAAGGAGTATCGATTATTTTTTTACTAGTGAAGGCTTTTTCTATTCCACTTGATATTGGAACATGCTCTTTTTCTTCAATGAGTGGAAGTCCAAAAGCAAGTCTAATTCTTTGTTTTGTTATTGAAAGTTCACGGTATGAACAACAACGATATTGGGGTTTACCCATTTCAATAATATTATAAGGCAATTCTTCAATATCTTTTGGAGATTTATCATCTAATATAAATCGAGCAACTTCCATTAATAAACGTCTTCTAATATCAGTTACTGGAGTATATATTCCCCTCATTCTTTCAAATACTCTCTTTACTCCATAATTGTTCATGTTTCTATCCTTGTTCCTTTTTCAATTAGTTTATAAATTTCATCAAGTATTTTTTCAGGATGTGCCTGTGTATAACATTTATCATTTATCATAACTATAGGGGATCTTCTTGAATGGTCACATAATTCATTTTCACAAGGCATTTCAGTAATTGTACATTTGTTTTTTATACCTTCTTCTGTTTGAAGTGTTTCTAAAAGTTGAGAAGCTCCACGAAACATGCAGTTTGTTCCAACACAAACTTTTACTTCAATAATATGCTTTGCTCTAGATTTTTTTTCCATTTTATTTCCTTTTTCTATGGTATATGAGAATTATAAACCTACTATTTTTAGAAAGAAAGGGTGAGGCCTGAGTTTTTTTTCTATAAAAATTTTAAATAAAATGTTTAAATATTTTATAAAATCATATAATTTTGAAAGAAAATATATATAAAAATAAAAATTTATTAAAACAAATAAACATATTATTGACAATTTGTATAATATGATTTAGTTTGAATATAGGATAGGGGGGTATACTATATGCATTGTGAATCAGATAACACTAGAAAGGCTCATCACTCATATGAAACTAAGGATAAGATGGTGAAGCGAATGAACAGAATAGAAGGCCAGATTAGAGGCATCACTAAAATGATAGAAAATGATGTTTATTGTGATGATATTTTACATCAGTTTATGAGTGTTGAATCTGCAATAAATGGGGTTAGGATGCTCTTATTAGAAGCACATATGAAAAGTTGTGTTGTTAACCAAATCCAGAGTGGTGAAATTGAAGTTGTAGATGAACTTCTACAAACAATTAAAAAAATGACTAAGTAAGGAGTTATATTTTATGGTAATCAAAGTTGATGGTATGAGTTGTAATCATTGTAAAATGAGAGTTGAGAAAGTAGTAAAAAATATAGAGTTTGTTGAAGACGCTTCTGTTTCTTTGGAAAATAAAGAAGTTTCTATAACATTTAAACCTGGTAAAGAAGGGGATGTTAACCTAATTAAAGCTGCAATAAGTGATGCTGGTTATGACCCACAATAGTTGTTGAGGAATGAAAAATGAAACATATTTTTAAGAAAATAAAAGTTAGATGGTTAGCTTATTTAGATAAATTAGCAAAAGCTAATGAAGAGACTTATGGTTCACAACGTTTAGATTGTTGTGATTTAAATAGTAAACAAAAATTGCATAGTAATTATAAAAGTTAATTATGCAAAGGAGATTAAATGATGTATTCATTTTTTAGATCTTGTCCATTTTTTAATTTTCCATATGGAGGAATAATTATGATGATATTTTTTATAGTTTTGATTGGGATAGTATTGTATTTAATTTTTAGAAATAATGGGAAATCTGAATCTCATTCAAGAGATGAACTTAATGAAGATCCAATTGAAATTTTAAAACAGAGATATGCAAAAGGATTGATTACCAAAGAAGAATTTTTAAGAATGAAAGAGGAATTAAAGAAATAATGAATAAAAAAATAAAATTTCTAATCATCTTAATTGTAATAGCTATTATCACAAATATTAGTGTTTTTGCATCTCAAGAGCATGGTAGAAGTTTAGATATGATTGTTCAGGATATTTTGCAAGAAACGCAAGCTGATAATATTTCTAATATTCCTATTTCTCAAGTATCTCCAATTTTATTAGAGGAATTAGGAGATGTTGTAATGGATGAACTTATAAGTAATTCTTGGCATCATGAGAGAATGGATGAAATGTTAGGTGGTGAAGGTTCTTTTGAATTGGCACAGTATCATAGAGATTTAGGTAAACAGTATATATTACTTGGTGGCGATTTGAATAATTTTAGAACAAGACAAAATTATTTTGGATTCCATCACTCAATGATGATGTCATATTTCCCTGCACAATGGAATTCTTATTATAATAGATTAGGTAATTATTGGTATTTGGGTATAACAATTATTTTAGTATTATTAGTTGTTATAATTTTAATTTTAAATAAAAAACACTATATAAGCCCAAAATATCAAGAAAAAAATTTAGCTTTGTCATTGCTAAAAGTTAGATTAGCAAGGGGTGAAATAACATTATCTGATTATAAAGATATAATTAATACAATTAATTCTTGAGTTTTAAAAAATTATTTTTTGTGAATTTATAAAATTTTTGAATTTCCAATGATAATAATTTTTGATAATATTTATATTTGTAGACTTTTATTTCGAAAAAAAATCACCTAAATAGGTGACTTATAATAGTAGATATAAAAGTCTCGTTTTATTTAACGAACTTAATAAATTTTTAATTTGATTACCGGCGATCGGACTTGAACCGATACAGAGTTGCCCCCAATAGATTTTGAGTCTATCGTGTCTACCAATTTCACCACGCCGGCGCACAAGTTGAAATTTACCATAAGTAATTTATTTATTCAATATATAATTTAAAATAAATATTATAATAGTTTTATTATTTATGTTCTTCTTCCCACTTTAAATCTTCCTCAGTTAACTCTGTATTTGGAAGAGCTTCATCAACTTCTGCTTCAATTATTTCTTGATTATCTTTTTCTTCTTCTTCAATAGTTTCAACAATTGGTTCTTTCTTAAAAGGTTTTTCTAAATATTTTTCTGCTTCTTCGTCGCTTAATGTTTTATAAATTTCACCTTTTGCAACTTCACAAATACTATTGTTAATGCAAGCAACATAATATGAACTCTTATCCGAATTTAAATTGTTAATCATTTGAGTTATTAATTCTTGTTTGAAAAAAATTGTATTTGTCCAAGTTTTCTTTGAAGCTTCAGTTAAGCATTCAATAGCTTTTTCAACATTATTATAATGCAAGAATACTTGAGCTGCATGAACATATGGATCTGGGAATCTTGGTTTTCTCTCTAGTACATCTAAATAAATTTTATATGCTTCTTCCCATTTTTCTTTGAGGATTAAATACCAACCATGATTATCTGCAATTCCACTGCTTGTTTTTTCTTCTTCTTTTGCTTCATGTATTAGTCTACTTGCTTTATTTAAATCCCCTTTATATAAAACATATGTACCTAAATTAATCATTAGGTTTTTATCATTATAACCTTCTGCCTTAACATCTTCTAAGATTTTAATAGCATTATCAATTTCGTTATTTAGTTGATAAACCATGCTTTTTTGTATTTTTGCTCTTTTAACTAAATCTTTATCTTTAGATTTATCAATTATAGAATCTAATATTTTTCCCCCAAAAGTAAAATCATCTTTTTGAATTAAAATACTAGCCATTGTAATTTTATATTTATCAATTAAGTTTGCATTATAAGCTTTTCTATAATATTGCCAGGTTTTTTCTTTATTTTCTGTTTTTTTACTCATGTAATTTCTATTTCCCATAATGAAATAAAAAAGAGACCTATTTACATATATTATTACAAAAGAAATTAAAATAATTCCTATAACTTTTAGAAAGCTAGGTATTGGAAGGAAGCCTAGAACAAAACATAAAATAATTGCGCCTAAAGCTCCATATTTGCTTTTCATGATATTTCTCCTAAAAAATATTTAATCAATAATACTATTATAACAAAAAATAACAAATAAACAAATATAAGATAAAATATTTACGTCTAATATGAGTTGTTTCCTTTAATATTTCTTTATATAATCAATACTAGAATGGTAAAGGATAAAGTTATGAATGATAAATCAATTGATGATAAAAAAATATTATTACATTGTTGTTGTGCACCTTGTAGTACTACTTGTGTTGAAAGATTAATTGATGAAGGCTATGAAATTGTTTTATGGTTTTCTAATGATAATATTTATCCAGAAAGTGAATATGATAAACGATTTGATAACTTGTTAAAACTTGCACAAATTCATAATTTAGAAGTGATAAAAGATGATTATGATCATCAAGCTTGGTTAGAGGTTGTAAAAGGTTTCGAAAATGAAAGGGAAGGGGCAAAGCGTTGCGGGTATTGTTTTGATTATAATTTAAACTTAGCTGCAAAAAAAGCAAAAGAACTTGGTATAAAGCATTTTACAACAACATTAACAGTTAGTAGATATAAAAACAGTGAACGAATTTTTTCCATTGGAAATAAATATGAAGGTTTTGAAGAAAAGAACTTTAAAAAGAAGAATGGATATGCTAGAAGTATAGAGCTAAGTAAAAAGTTTGATTTATATAGACAACACTATTGTGGATGTGAATTTTCACATAGAGATGCGCTTAAATACCAAAAAGAGCATCAAAAAATAGATAAAAAAGATTAATTTGTAAAAAAATTAAAAAAATGGTAAAATATTACAAAAATAGCCTCTATTTTATTGAGGATTGAATTTGTTTAAGGAGACACTTGATGGACAAAGAAACTTTTTTCCAAATACTACCTGAATTTCAAAAAGAAGGACCAGTTAATGTTGTTAAATTATCACAACGAATGAATTTGGGAATATATTGCTCTCCAATGTTGAACCCTGCTATTACGGGTAAATTGATTCGCGTTAAAAGTGAAGAAACAAAAAAGTTTGATAAAGGATGTGGTTGGTATTTATTAATGAATAGAGATAGGCCTGCTGGGGTGGTTAAGGAAAGTATTGCTTATCTTATTGCTAAATATATTTTGACTGACTTAACAGATATAAATCTTTTATCAGATAGTGTAAGATTTAGAACTAAAGCAATTTTAGATAGTGATTTAGAAAAAGAAATTAATAAGTTAGCTTTAGAGATAATTTTACCAAATCAATTAATACAAAAAGAAATTGAAAATGGAAGCTACATTCATGAACTTCCTTCTATTTTTAAAGTTGATCCAAGTACTTTATCAGCTAAATTTGGTTATACTGTTTATCCTATTGATTTCTGGGTAAATGCAAGTGAAGAGCAAGAGTTGTAATTTGAATTCTTATAATTGATGACTGTGATTTAACTTAAACAGTCATTTTAAAATGGATGTTGAGTTGAAAAAATTTATTAAAATTATTACAAGTAGATTGTTTTTTTCAGCAATCTTAATTGTTGCACAGTTAGCAGTTATAATTTTATTGTTTTCTAGAGTAACTAATAATGCATTATTAACCCAGATTATGGTTTTTATATCATTTTTATTTGCTTTGTGGGTTATTTTTAATAAACATGAACCAGAATATGCTATTGGTTGGCTATTAGTAATAATGGTTTTTCCTGTGTATGGGGTTTTGTTATATTTAATTTTTGGTAAAAAAACTCTTAGCTTTTTTAGTAAGAAGCGTCTTAATAAATTTGTTAGAAGTTTTACTCGTGCCCAATTAATTAATAATGAAACAAAAAAACAAACTATTGGTAATTTATATGAATATGATAGAGATTTAGTTAGACAATCAAAATATATTTCTAGATCAGCATTTAGTTCTCCTTGGCAAAAAACTGAAGCTAAATATTATCCGCTAGGTGATGATTTTTTACCAGATTTTTTAGAAGAGCTCGAAAAAGCTGAAAAATTTATCTTTTTAGAATTTTTTATCATTTCTTTGGGAGAAATGTGGTCTCAAGTATTAGAAGTTTTGAAAAAGAAAAAAGATGAAGGTGTTGATATTAGAATCCTTTATGATGATTTTGGTTGTATTGGTGGTCTTCCTGGTAATTATGCAAAGCAATTAAGGGAAATGGGATTTAAAGCTAGAGTATTTAATCCTGTAAAACCTCATATAAATAGTAGAATGAACTATCGGGATCATAGAAAAATTTGTGTAATTGATGGGAATGTAGCCTTTACTGGCGGTGTTAATTTAGCTGATGAATATATTAATAGAGATATTAGATTCGGACATTGGAAGGATAATGCAATAAGAATTAAAGGTCTTGCAGTCTGGGATTTTTCTGTTCTATTTTTATCAATGTGGGATGTTACTGATGGTAGTGATGATAATTTATTAGATTATGCTCCAACATATGAGGCTAAGGATGATGGCTTTGTTCAACCTTATGGAGATAATCCTTTAGATGATGTAGCGATGGCTGAAACAGTATATCTGCAAATAATTAATATGGCTAAAAATTATGTTTGGATTACAACTCCATATTTAGTAATTACCCGCAATATGGTAAATGCCTTATCAATCGCTGCTCAAAGTGGTGTTGATGTACGTTTAATTGTTCCAAAAATTCCAGATAAGATTTATGTGCATGAAGTTTCTAAATCATTTTATGTTGATTTAATTAGTGCTGGGGTTAAAATATATGAATATACTCCAGGCTTTATTCACTGTAAGATGTTTTTAAGTGATGATAAAGTTGCAATAATTGGTACTGTAAATATGGATTATAGGTCTTTTTATTTGCATTTCGAATGTGGTGTTGCTTTTTTTGGAGCTTCAATAATTAATGATGTTAAACAAGATATGGAAAATTTGTTTAATATTAGTGAACGAATAGATTATAATAAAGCAACATCAATTAATATATTTAGAAGATTTTATAGAGTTATTTTGAGATTATTCTCCCCAATTTTATAAAATAAAAAGAGGTAGATAGATGAACGATTATGATGATTTAATAAAAATATTCAGTGAAACAACTGATCCCAAAATGATGGAAAAATTATTTAGCGAAATGTTTACTGATAGAGAACAAAAAGATTTTGTTTTAAGATGGGATTTATTGAAAGATCTTTACCAAGGTTTTCCTCAAAGAGAAATTGCGGCTAAGCATAAGATAAGCTTGTGTAAAATAACTAGAGGTTCAAAAATCTTGAAAAAAGAGGGTTCTTATGTTAAAAAATTACTTTCTGATAGATATGATGACCATTTACATATATAAATGTCCTAAAATTTGTACGAAATATATTTTTCTTATTTAATGGACAAGTATTACATTATTTGGTAGTATACCAATGGTAATATGGATAACATTGATTAAGCCAATTATCAAATTTATTGAAAAATAATTGAGGAAATATGAAAGTTTCTTTTATTTATGTAGATGCAGGAAAAGGTCATTATGTTCCTGCAAAAGCATTATATGATCATTATATACGTATGGGAAATGAGGCAACACTAGAGAACTTATTCTTAATTTTTGGTGCTAAATCATGGAACAAAATGGTAAAGAACTGGTGGAGAGCTAATTTACATCATCCAAAAGCTGAAAGAGTTTTAAATGATAAATTGGATGGTAAATTTATTCATGATAGAATAAAATTCTTTGCCGAATTTGGTGATAAGTATTTAAATAAATTTATCGATTGGTATAATAGAGAAAAGCCTGATTATATTATATGTACCAATTATTTAGCAAATCCAATCTTAACTACAATGATGAAGAGAGCGAATATTAATATTCCTCTTTTTGTTTATGTTGCAGATGTCTTTGATAATCCGAGAATAGGAACTTCTAATGATGTTACTAAATTTTTTGTAGCTTCAGAGTTGGGTCGTGAAAATTGTATCAAGAATGGTATTGATCCTAGTAGAGTAATGGTTGTTCCTTTCCCATTGAAGCATGATGTTATGAAATATGGGGATGTAAATCAAGAAGAAGCTAGATTAAAATTAAATTTAAAACAAAATAAGTTTACTATTATTTTAAATTTTGGAGGTGAAGGCATTGGTAATGTCAAGCTCATTGAAGAGATTATAAATAGGAATCTTGATTGGCAAATACTTGTTTTAGGTAATTTATCTAAAACAACTAATTTGAAATATAAAGAATTAAGAAGGAAATATCCTGATTTAGATTTAGTAACGCCAGGTTTTGTTGATAATATTGGTCTTTATATTAAAGCTTGTGATATACAAATTGGTAAAACAGGTGCTAATTCACTTTTAGAATCTTTATATTTAAAAAGACCTTTCTTAATGAGTGAGTTATTATATACTTCAAGAGCATTTATTGATTTTATGAAAATAAAAAAAATAGGTTGGGCAGAAGGAGATATAGAAAAGCAAGTAGATATTTTAATTTCTTATGCTAGTGATCCTTCTTTTAGGAAGCCTGTAGAAGATGATTTAAATTCATTGCCTATTAAATTTGGGTGTATCCCATTATTAGAAATAGCAGATGAAGAATATAGGAAATTTATGAAAATAAATAATAAATAAGATTGAAAAAGCATTAAAAAAATCCTTCGATTTGAAGGATTTTTTTAATTGTATTATCTACTATGTTTTTTTCTACTTTTCTTTTTTGAATATGGTTTAGTATCCCATTCGTCTCTTCTATAAGAATCTTTTCCATAAGGTTGAGACTCATCATTATTCTTTTTTCTTGAATGACGTAGTTTACCACTTTTTCTAGAAGAAGATCTTTTGTTTCTAGTAAGGTTTTTACCATTTGGATTATCTGGTTTCGCTCTAGTAACAATTGGTCTACCGCCATTAGTAACACTTTTATTGATAATTCTAATTATATCTTCAGCAACTTCAAAAGGTGCTGTTACAAATGAGAAAGCATCTCTTACTGTTACTTCTTGAATATCCTCGTTTGAAGCATTTGTTTTATCTTGTAAATATGAAATTAATTCTCTCTTATCAAGACCGTCTTTTTTACCACGAGCAATAAATAGTCTTACTTGTCCATCATCTTCTCTATTGAATTTTGAAGGGAATTCTTTTTGTCTAGAACCTCTTGTAGGTGTCAAGTCTTTATATTTGCTTTCATCTAATGCATCTTTGTAGAAATAAGTTAAAACTGATGCTAAAACTTGTTCACTATCGTGAGCATTAAGCATTTTTTTTGCAATTGGTAAGAATTGATCATTTTCAACATTATTTGTAAGTAATGATAGTAATTCACTCTCAATTCTATCTCTTCTGATTGAAACAACTTCTTTTGGTGCTGGAACTGATGCTTTTCTGATATCAGTTTTTGCAACCTTTTGAATGAATTTAAACTTTCTAAATTCTGAAGGTGTTATAAAAGTAATAGCTGTTCCCATCTTACCAGCACGGCCAGTACGTCCTATACGGTGTATATAAGCCTCTGGAGCTTGTGGGATAGAGTAGTTGATAACATGAGTCAAATCATTGATATCGATACCTCTAGCCGCAACGTCAGTTGCAACAATAATGCTAATAGAATGTTTCTTCATTTTGTTTAAGATTATTTCTCTTTGCTTTTGAGATAAATCACCATGAAGTGCTTCAGCATCATAACCTCTTTCTTGGAGTTTCCTTCCAATATCGTCACATTGAACTTTAGTTCGGCAGAAAATAATACCATAGAAAGATTCTTCAATATCGATAATTCTACAAAGAGCTTCTAACTTATCACTTTCTCTAACTTCGAAATATACTTGGTCAGTTAAATTGCTAGTTAATTCACTGCTCTTTACTTTAACAACTTCAGGATTATCCATGAATTTTGAAGCAAGATTCATAATTGGTTTAGGCATAGTTGCTGAGAAACAAAGCATTCTTTTTTGTTCTGGGGTTTGAGAGAGAATATTTTCTATATCTTCAATGAATCCCATATCTAACATTTCATCTGCTTCATCTAATACAACAAATTTAATTTTGTTTAATTTTAATGAACCTCTTTTTAGGTGATCTTGGATTCTACCTGGTGTTCCAACTACAACATGGACACCTTTTCTCAATCTTCTAAGTTGAACATCAATTGAAGCACCACCATAGATGGATGTAACGTCAATTCTTCTATTGCCTTTAAAGGATGTGATTTCGTCTGCTACTTGAATTGCTAATTCCCTAGTTGGGGCAAGTATTAATGCTTGTACAGCTTTTTCTGAAGGGTCCACAATTTCTAAAATTGGAAGACCAAATGCTGCTGTTTTACCAGTACCTGTTTGAGCTTGTCCTATAACATCTCTGTTGTCTTGTAATAATAGTGGAATACATTCTTCTTGTATTTTTGTTGGTTCTTCAAAGCCTTTCTCTTTTAAGGCCATAATAGTCTCATCTGAGAGACCTAAGTTTTTAAATTTTGGTAAATCTGGCATGTAACTCCTGTTAATTTATATTTGAAATAAATAATGTAATTTATTAATAATTTTCAGATAATTTATTTTTGTCCGTCAATACTTAACCACAAATAATAACTAATTACAACTGTTGTCTACCATTTATTAAACACTTTTTCAGCAAAACCTAAATGATTGTCTAAAACAACTATATTATTATCTTCTAATATAATTTTTCCATTATATTTTCCAAAAACTTGATGTTGGTCACTCTTAATTATTCCGTAATTAAATTTGCCAACCCTATCTACTAGTGGAGTAAATGTTAAATCAAGTTTACCTTCATTGTCTTTTATTACCCAATCTTTCTCTAAAAAATTGGGAGGTATGTTAAAACTTACTTCATCTAGTTTATGTATAATATTATTATAAAAAATAACGTTTTCACTTGCAACAGATCTATCACTAAAACCGTAGCCTAAATTTAAACCAACAGGTATTTTTTCTATTGTTGTAGATAAACTGGCCCAGTACCAAGTATTTTTGTATGTCCATCTGCCACGGCCCCAATCTAAAGTTCCAAAAGTATTATTTTTATCAACTTTTTCAATATCATAACCACGCTTAATTGTTCCTGTTGCAGGCATGCAGTTGATTTTTTCATTTAGATAGAAGGCTTTTCTATTTGATTTCCAACTTGTTGCAATATTTAATGATTGCATATCTTCAATTTGGGTTAGTTCTATATCTACATCTAAACCTAAGCTTTCATCTGGTAAAACCAAAGAAGGGGAGCTAAACATTAATTTTCTTTTGTTACCTTTTTTTATAAAACAAGCTCTAAGTTCTGGATAACTTTTTGTCACATAACTATCTTCAGTAGATGATGGGGATAGTTTAATTCTTTTAAATGGTAATAATACAACTTTATCTATTTGAGAGTATTTTTTTAAGTTGTAATCAATATATGCAATAGAAACTAAAGTTGAATAACCTAAATCACTAATTGTTACAGAAATTGTATAGCCTTTCTTTTGATTTGTTATAGCATAATAATCCCATTCTTTTATTCTAAATTTATTAGCTTTTATCTCATCTCGATTGTAATTAAATAGGGGATGTTTTGCCCAACCTTCTTTTGTTAATGTTCCTCTTCTATTAAGTAAATTAATCTGGTTAGTAATTTCATTTTGCATATTTTTACCTCTAGCTAATATATTACACCAAAAATTAGAATTTATAAATAAAATAAAAAAGGGACTGAATTATTTTTCAGTCCCAAAGTTAACATATTCTAAAATAAGTATTTATTAATTTTTAGTTTTGTTGAGAGCCTAAAATTTTATCAATAAATACAGACATAAATTTGCTATCTAATTTATCAGATGCCATTACAGCAATTTGTAAATCATTTGGAATTGTTTGAGCAGCATAGTAAGGATATACACTCTTTAAGTATTCACTCATACCTGAATCATTTGTTTCACTTGCTACATCAACTACTAGGTAAGCGTTATTAGATTTAATTGGAGCCATAACTTTTCCAACTTCTGCACTGAATAAATCTTTCATTACAGTTTCATCAGTTGCTGCACTAGCCAAAGTACCTTTTGAATCACTATAGCTAAATGAGCTCATATATTGACTATCAGAAATATTTTTTGCAGTAGCACTTACTTGATTTACTTCTAATCCTTCGCTTTCAGCTGCAGCTGAGAAATCATCAGCAACAGTATTTACAAAATTATTAGCTTGTTCTAATAAGTAACTATCCATGATGCTAGAGTCATTATTTGCAATATATGTTCTAATCATTTGAAGAGTAGTTTCATCAGTATAATTTGCTGCTTCAGGAGTTGCATTTAATTTATAAATTGACCAACCGTTAGCTGCTTCAACAGGACCAATAATACTATCTTTAGTACCATCTAAGATTTGTGTTGCTTCTTGAGCATCTTTAAAGTTGTTTTTAACAGCATAATAAGGAACTACGCCAATTGTACCACCATTTTCAGCATAACTGTCTTGGCTATTAGCTTTTGCTGCATCTTCAAAAGAAGTGCCATTATTAATGCTATCCATGATGCTATCAGCATTTTCTTTTGTATCAGTACTAATAATAGATAAGTCAATGCTATAGAATAATTGAGGATTAGTTAAAGCATATTGTGCTGCTAATTCTTTAGGATACATATTGTAATCAAATACAACATAATTGAAACTTCTAGTATTGTCAGCCATTTCTAATACATAATCAGTTTCATTATCACTTGTTAATGCTGTAGATAAATCTGCTAAAACTGTATTGTAAGGAAGAGATTGTGTAACTTGTTTTCTTACGGAATTCTTTTGTTCTGTTGTAGCACTTTCATAAGCTTTTTTGCTAAATGCACCATCAACAGTATAATAACCACTGTTAATAATACCATTGTTTATTTGATTTTCAGTAGCTTTGATTCCCATATCATCAGCCATTTGAGTAACTGCTGTATAGAAAACTGTGCTATCAAAAGCACTTTTCCAAATATTGTATAATGCTAATTCACTGTTTGATGTTGAACCCTCATATTGTGAACCATATTTTTGATATTGGTCATATAAATAAGTGTCTTGAGCGTAAACAATTTCTTCACCATCGTAAGAACCAAAATTAAGCCCACCACTTACTGACTGTCCAACAATCGCTCTAATTGCAGGTGCAGCAACGAAAGAAATAGCTATTAGAATGAGAACAGTCATTCCAAAAATCCATCCAACATTTACTTTCTTTTTCTTGTTTGAGTTAATCTTAATATTTTTTGTTGAACCTTTTTCAGTCCCTTTATCATCATTTGAAGGCATTTATTAACCTCTCCTAGAAAATTCTTATCCTTATTAGGATACATCTTTTGAAAAATAGCATTTACAGCAATTACTGTCAATGAATTATTTCCAATTTAGTTATATAGAGTTGTAAATCAATATTTATATAACATAGTGCTCACTATCATAATGCATTTTTATAAAGAATAAAAACATTTTTTTAATTTTTTATTTATTTAGCTTTATTTTACTCAGAAAAACTAGTATTTATTTATAACTAAGAATAAAACTATTAGTTTGATATATGTCTTTATAAAAAAATACGTTATAACTTTATTAAAAATTGACTTAAAAAAGAAATATTTATAGACTAGAAATAATATTTACGGATAGTAGCGCAGAGGCTAGCGCGCTTGCTTCGGGAGCAAGATGTCGGAGGTTCAAGTCCTCTCTATCCGATAATAGAGGAGACTTTTATGAGAATTGTTCAATTATCTGTTGGCCCAAAAAAAGTGCCTTTAACAGGATATATTCATGATTATAATGAAGATAGTATGTTAAAAAATATTAGAAGTGCAATGGTTATTTTACCTGGTGGGGGATATGAAAAATTATCACCAAGGGAAAAAGATCCTGTTGCAATATATTATTTTGAAAAAGGTTTTAACACTTTTATTTTAGATTATTCAATTAATGAAGATGCTAAAGATTTAAATCCTTTATTAGAAGTAAGTGATGCACTTTTTCAAATTAGAGAAAAAGCTAGTGTTTTCTTTGTTAATCCCACTGAAATTGCAGTTATTGGATTTTCTGCGGGTGCACATTTAGCTGCTTCAATTTCTACTTTATATAATCATCCAAAAATTGTTGAATTAACAAAAATTGATAATGGGTTGAACTCTCCTGATGCTACTATATTGTGTTATCCTGTTATTAGTTTGGGTAAGTATGCTCATCAAGGTTCAAAAGAAAAAGTCACAAATAATGACCCTGAATTAATAGAATTATTAAGTTTAGAAAATCAAGTTACTAAAGATACACCCCCAACTTTTATTTGGCATACTCAAGACGATGAACTAGTTGATATCAATAATAGTATGTTATATGTAAATCAATTAATAAAAAATAATGTCCCTTGTGAATATCATTTATTCCCAAATGGCGAACATGGTTTATCAATGTGCACTAATGAGTGTTATAAATTGGATGAACATTGTGGTCAATGGAAAGCTTTAAGTGTAAATTGGTTGCATAAGTATTTATCCTTCTAAGATTCAGAATATTTAGTTTTTAAATATTAATTATTTTATGTAACTAACAAGTTTATTTATTGTTAATAATATTGTAAAATGGTTGTTGTGTGTTGTTCTAATAAAATAAGGTGGTGAAATATTACTCATAGCAAGTTAATGGTTGAGAAGAATAGATATCTCTATATTTATATTTTTTTAACCATTTTAAATTCTGAAGTATATTTGTTTGATTCTTTTGTTCATAACTTTCGAATGGTTTATGTAGCATTACTCATTATGTCTCAAATTTATATATTATTTTTTGGTACTTTTTTATTAATTCAAGATTATAAATTGAATCATGAAAGTTCCGTTTTGCAAGTACCTTTTGTAAAATGGATTTTGTTATTTAATTTTTATTTGGTAATATTAACAATATTCCATAAAACAACTTTTGAAATCTACAATAATGCTTTCTTTATATTGCATTCTTCCATGTTCTTTTTTATCTCTCTTATTTATTGTGATAAATATAAATGGATAAAATCTTGTGTAAAAATAGCCTTATTATTTACTGGTTTTATAGGAATCCTTTCAATTATAACTACTATTTTATATTTAGTTACTAATACTTTTTTATTTGATGCTATTTCTAGCGAGAATCTTAGAGCTACTTTATTATCTTTTATTCCAATTGGAAGTGGTTTCTTAGGTTTATTTAATACTAGTGCAACTTATTCACACTTATTAGTTTATTCAATATATTTATTATTGTTTTTGCTAGTTTATTATAAAAGAACGAAATTAAAGTATCTATTTATATTTTTAATTGTTAATGATGTTTTTAATTTATTTATTTCTAAAGAATTTATACCAATTTTTGTTTTAATTACGACAGCAATAATTTTTGTTGTTTTATATATTGTATTAAGTAAGAAATATTCATATATAGAACCTAAATCTATTGTTATAATAGTAATGTCTGTTTCAATTATAGTAGTTGGATTATTTGTAGTTGTACTGAATTGTGATTTTGGATTTTGTAAAGGATTGAGAACTCTTTTATATGGTTCTTATAAAACTCGTTCGGAAGTTTATGAAATTTGGAGAGCGGTTTTTTCTCTAGATCCAAAGTATATTTTATTTGGGGCTAGTGATTCTCAGATGTATTCACTAATTAAAGATATAGTGCCTGCAAGTGTAAGTTCTGGTTTTATTAATAATTCTGGTAGATATCATAATATGTTCTTAGCAATGTTAGGCAATTATGGCATATTTGCAATGTTAGGTATTATTGCTTTACTTGCATATTCTGCAATAACAGTAATTCAACATTATATTCATGCTTCATATAGAAGAAAGAGATTTGAATTAATATTTGGAATTCAATTATTAGCTATATTACTTTGTGGTTGTTTTGAAGAATTTCCATTATTTACTCAGAGTTTACATGCTCTGTTATTCATGTTTACATTGTCGATGTTATATGGTTTAACTTACATGGATAAAATAAGAAAATCCTCTCATAATTAGTTTATAAGAGGATTGATATTAAATTATTAGTTTTTATTTATTCTTGAAGCATTCCAATAGCAACTCTCATGCCACTTGCCCAAGCTCCTGTAATACCTCTAGAAGTACCAGCTCCATCACCAGCAAAGTAAATATTATCACATACCTTAAAGTGATCATCTTTGTATGTTGGTTTGTTTGCATATAATTTGATTTCAGGGTAATACATAATAGTTGATGGATGTAAAACGCCTGGAACAATTGTATCAAGGTTTTTCATAGCTTTCCAAATTGCTCTAAGTATTTTTGAAGGCATCGCTAGTGAAATATCACTTGGAGTACAGTTGGGAAGGGAAGGTTTAAAATTATAAGGGTCATTGTTGAAGGTATATTCTTTACTTCTAGATCCAAGTCTAAAATCCCCAACTCTTTGCATTAGAGGTCTTCCTCCTCCTAATAAAGCAGCTTGTAAGCCTAAATTTTCTGCATATTGTTGACCACTTGCTAATGGTGCTGTTAATTTAACAGTTTTTAAAATAGCAAAGTTAACTAACCCATTTTGATTATTCCCATCATTAGAATATGCATGTCCATTTACACTAAACCATTTTTCGTTATTGTTTGTAGTATATGTTTCTCTAACAACGTGAGCTTTTCCACTATTTGTACAGAATGTTCTAACTTTTTCTGGGAAGTAAAATTTAGGATCATAATAATCTTTAACAATAGGGTATTGTTCAATTTTTGTTTCAACTCTTATTCCAATATCAACAATATTATCAACATAATCAATATTTAGAGATTTCATGACATTTTGTAAGAAATGGAATCCTTGTCTACCTGGAGCAATAAGAATCTTATCATAAGCAATTGTTCTTTTATCAGTATCGATAGTTTTATTAGCACTATCAATAGTTTGCATTGTTTCTCCAAGCGCAAGATCTACACCATATTCATCTAGTTTTTTAAGAAGTTGTTTTATTAATAATAATCCACCATCTGTGCCTAAGTGAGTTTGCTTTATTTCGATTAAACTGCATCCTAATCTTTCAGCTCTTTTTTGATAATTTTTGATATTATTTTTTTCTAAAATATTTGGTTTAAAGAAATCAATAACTTTATCTAAATATTCATCTGCCATTTCTTTTGTCCAATATTCTAAAGGGAATCCTATTGGATAAGTAAAATTCATTTTACAATCGTTTCTCATTCCACCTGTAGAATATTTATGTGAATCAAGAATTAAGATTTTTAGATTAGGACGACTTTCTAGAAGGGTAAAAGCACATCCCATACCTGCTGGACCAGATCCAACAATAATTACATCATATTTTTCCATATGTTTAAGCTCCTTGGTTTAAGCTTGGTGTTTTGAACACTTCTTCTATTATCTAAAAAAACTTAATAAAGGTCAAAGCATATTGCGAAAATATTAATAAAGAGTTATGTTATTTTTTTGTTGTATAATTATTATTTATTTAACAAAAATATTAATTTTTAGCTTGTTGCAATATGTGTTTTATAATATTCTTCCTATATAGGTATTTTATAAATAGGGGTATTATATGGAATATATTAGTGTTAAAGAAGCAAGTAAAAAATGGGGAATTTCTGAAAGAAGAGTTAGAATCCTCTGTAGTGAAAATCGTATCGATGGTGTTACTAAATCCTCTTGGGCTTGGAATATTCCATCCAATGTTGAAAAACCATCTGATGGTAGAACTATTAGACATATAAAAAATGTTTCCTTAAGAATTGATTCTATTAACTTAAAATCAATAATTGAAAAAAAAGAAGAATTTAATAAAATTGTTAAAGATCCACTTTTATATCAAAAATATTTTGATCAAAGTATTACAAAATTTTTATTAATGGCATTTTCTCAAGAACCAATTGATCCAAATGATATAATTAGAGTTTTAAATAAAGAAAGAGTAGTTAATCTAGATTATAATACTCAACTTTTAATTTTAAATGCTAAATCAATTTTAGTTGAATGTTATAAACAAACTGGCTACGGCCCAGTTTTATCTAGTAATATAAAAGCTAAACCATATATTAGTGAACATAGATTGAATGAAACATATGAAAAATTATTTAAATCTATTGATGATTTTTATGTTCCAGAATATAAAACTGGAACAATACCTAATTTATCATCAATGGACGATAAAGAATATGATATTTCTTTGCAAATGGAGACTCTAATATTTCAGTATGAAAGAGAATGGATAAATTTAGATGGACTTGTTAAAGCTTCCTTTATGTTTGCTCAATTATTAAGACTTAAACCTTTTGCTCGTTATGATTTCTTATTTGCATCCTTAATTTTCGCACAAATTTTATTAGAAGATAATTATCCTTTAGCCTTTATTTCTATAGAATTAATTCCTGAATTAAAAGCTAATTTAACATTAACTTTAAATAGATCTAACTATACAAAATTAATAAGGATGTTTGAATCATCAATTGAAAAAGAACTTGATAATCTTCTTTCAATATAATTTGTTTTTTGCATTTAAAGAATAAAAAACTCACTTGCTCAGAAAATGTATTTGTGATAGACCTAAATTAGAATTTATGATTTTAAATAATCATGTGAGGTCTAAAATAAAAATGGAAAAAAATTCTTTTTTACTAAAAAATGCAACAATAATTGATGGAAATAATAAAGAAGCTTATAAAGCAAGTTTATTAATTAATGATGATAAAATTGAAAAAATTATAAAAAATAATAATGAGATAGTTAAAGCAAAAAATATTATTGACTGCTCAAATAAAATTATCACACCAGGCTTTATTGATGTTCATGGACATTCTGATTTTCAAATATTTAGAACTCCTGATATGATGAGTAAAATACAACAAGGTATTACTACTGAAATAGGTGGAAATTGTGGGGTTGGTGCATTTCCAATTGATCTAAAGGATCAAAATATTGTAAATGCAATCCATGAATTTACTAAAGATGTATTAGGTTCCTATAATTATGATTATTCAGATTTTGAATCATTTTATCAAAAGGCTCAAAAGAATTTGCCTAATACAAATATTCTATTTTTACAAAGTCATACTGCTTTACGAGCAAACGTAATAAAACCAAATGCAAATAGAGCAGCAACTGATGAAGAAATAGATAAAATGTGTAATATGCTTGATAAAAGTTTAAAACAAGGTTGCATAGGATTTTCTACAGGTCTATATTATGCTCCTTGTATTTATGCTGATGAGAAAGAACTTGTAGCTCTATTAAAAGTTGTTAAAGCTAATAATAAAATCTTTTGTACCCATCATAGATGTGAAGGTGATTATGTAATAAATTCCCTTAAAGAAGTTATTAATTTAGCTAAAAAGAGTGGGGTAAAATTAGAGGTTAGCCATCTAAAGGCAATTGGTAAAGATAATCAGAAGTATGTTGATCAAATGCTTAGTTTAATTGATCAAGCAAAAGCAGATGGAGTTGATATTGGGTTTGATCAATACCCTTATGAATATGGATCAACTTCTATATATAGTTTATTGCCTCCAGAATATTTAAAATTAACTAATAAAGATTTAAAGCTTGCTTTAAATGATAAAGATGAAAGAAATAAAATTAAAGAATTAATAAAAAATCCTAATGGATGGGATTCAATTATTAAAATGAGTGGTTTTGATAATATTTATACAATGTATTTGGAAAGTCAGAGAGAATTAGAAAATTATAGTTTAAAAGATTTAGCAATTAAACTAAAGCAAAGTGATGATGAAGATTCTTGTTTTGATACCTTTTTTGATATTTTGTTAAAAGAAACGGGTACTGCACTTATGTTAGATATTACTCAAAGTATGGAAAGTATCGAAAAGATTTTAACTCATCCTTTAATGTGTTTTGGAACAGATGCATTATATAGTGGTGATGATCTCACTCTTCCCACTCATCCTAGATCATATCAAGCTGCTGTTCATTTGATTGATACTTTTTATAAACAAAGAAAAGCAATTGATTTAGTTCCTTTAATTTATAATATGACAGGCAAAAGTGCTTCTCGTTTTAAAATAGAAAATAGGGGAGTTATTAAAGAAGGTAACTTTGCAGATCTCTTAGTAATTGATTTAGATAATTTAAAAGATGTCTCAAGCATGCAAAATACAAAAATTCCACCTGAAGGTATTGATTATGTTTTTGTAAATGGAAATTGTGTTTATCACAATAAACAAATACTAGCACATCAAGCAGGTAGAATTCTTAGATATAATTAATTATTAAAACGTTGTAAAAATTGTTTTGTTCTTGGATTAGTAGGGTGCTCAAAGACTTCTTCTGGAGTGCCCTTTTCAGCAATGATTCCATCATCCATGAATATAACTCTATCACTTATATCTTTAGCAAAAGCCATTTCATGAGTAACAACAACCATAGTCATTTTTTCTTTTGCTAAATCCTTTATAACTTTTAATATTTCTCCAGTTAATTCAGGATCTAATGCAGAAGTTGGTTCATCAAACCATAATACATTTGGTTTAAGTGCAAGGGCTCTCGCAATTGATACTCTTTGTTTTTGTCCACCAGATAATTGACAAGGATATGCATCTGCTCTATTTTTAAGGCCCATTTTATCTAATAGTTCTAATGCTATTTCTTTTGCTTCTTCTTTATCCTTATTGAGTACGTAAATTAATGCTTCAGTAATATTTCTTAAAATACTCATATGAGGGAAGAGATTAAAATCTTGGAAAACTAGACCGTTATGTAGTTGTATTTTTCTCTTTTCTTCTTTAGTTAAAACTAAGTTATTATCATTACAAAGAGTATCCCCACAAATTATTACTTCTCCACCTTCGATTGTTTCTAATTGGTTTATTGCTCTTAATAATGTGCTTTTTCCGCTTCCGGATGGACCAATTATAGATAAAACTTCACCTTCACAAACATGAAAAGAAATATCTTTTAAAACTTGTACATCTCCATAATTTTTTTCTAAATGATTTACTTCAATAATATATTTATTTTTTTCCATAGTTCGCTCCATTAATCGTAATAGCTTAGTTTTTTCTCTATTTTTTCAAATATTTTTGAAACAACCCCGTTCATAATAAAATAGAAAACACCAGCAATGAATAAAGGCATTGTACTAAATTCTCTTGCAGAAGCTGTTTTAGCAACCCTAAATACTTCAGCAACACCAATTGTTTGAGCTAAAGCAGTATCTTTAACTAATGTTATAACTTCATTTCCCATAGCAGGAATTATTTCTTTTATAACTTGAGGTAATACTATGTGGAAAAATGTATGAGATTTTGTAAATCCTAGGACTTTTCCAGCTTCATATTGCCCTTTATCAATTGATTGAATACCACCTCTATAGATTTCTGCAAAATATGCAGCATAGTTAATTACATAAGCTACAATTGCAGCATTCATTCTATCAAGGGATGTTTTGAAAATATAATATGGAGCGAAGTAAACAAAGATTAATTGCAAAATTAAAGGAGTTCCTCTCATAATCATTATATAAATATTTGTAATTTTTCTCACAATCCAAAACTTGCTTTTTTTTGCTTGTGCAACAACCATACCTAGAGGTAAAGCAAATAATAGAGTGAAGAAGAAAACTTTTATACTGACTAAAGTTCCTTCTAACATTGGTATTAATAATTGTTTCATATTTATCTCCAAAAAAATTAAGGACGTAAGATATATACGTCCTTAACTAATATATCAATTATTTAGTTTTTTTCAACTACACTAATATCAGCATCAAACCATTTTGTTGAGATTTGTGCAATAGTGCCATCACTAGCCATATCTTTTAAAACAGATTGTACTTTATCTCTTAGAGCAACATCATTTAATCTAAATCCAACACCATATTCTTCTTTAGTTAAACTGCCATCTATGATTCTGAAATCTTTACCACTTCTTTTAATATTATCATTAGCAACAAAAAGGTCTAATAATACAGCATCAACTCCACCTGTTTCTAAGTCCATTAAAGCTGTTAAGTTGTCGCTAAATTCAATTATGTCTTTTAGACTATCTTTAAATTCAGGAGAAGCATCCATTGCATCACTAGCAGTACTACCACCTTGTAAGCCAACAACTTTACCCTTTAAATCATCAATTGATTGATAAGGTGAATTAGATTTAACAACTAAAATTTGGGCGTTATCTAAATAAGGTTCAGTAAATAGTACAACGTCTTTTCTGTCTTCAGTAATAGTGAAACCATTCCAAATACAATCAATATTACCAGTAGCTAATTCTTGTTCTTTGCTACTCCAATCGATAGGTTGTAATTTTAATTCAACACCCATTCTTGAAGTTACTTCTTTAGCTAAATCAATATCATAGCCAACAATTTCATTGTTTTCATCTCTATAGCCCATTGGAGGGAAAGAGTCATCAAGACCTAAAATAAATACGCCTTTTTCCATAACTTTTTCTAGAGAATTATCTCCTTGAGCTTCTTTTGCCCCACTAGCAAAAATTGTAGCAATAGAAAAAGTAGTTAGTATAAATAGAGTTAGTAATTTTTTCATATAATAACTTCCTTTAGTAATTTTGAAAAAAGTATAATAAATAAAGCAAAAATATACAAGTAAAAATGAATATTTATGCATAAAGAGAATTGAAAAAAATTATTATTTTAATTTAATTTTTAATTTTTAACAAATTTTTTATTTTTGTAAATAAAATTATTACTGCAGGTAAGATTATTATTGTTGCTAACATTGAATTCATTAGGGCAACACTCATTAAAACGCCAAAATATTTTATAGGCATATAGCTACCAAAGGTAAGCATTATCATTCCCATAACGATTGAAATTGTTGTAAGAACAATTGGACGACCGGTTTCAATTATTGTGGTTTTTAAGCAGTCTTTATAGTGGTTATCTCCACATGATACTAAAGTAGAATATTTTAATAAGAAATGTATTGCATCATCAACTCCCGCTCCAATTGCAACACATGCAAAACTTACAGTAACCATATCGAATGGAATGTTTAATAAATACATAAATATATAATTAGCCATAACTCCAACTGATACAGGAACAAGCGTTAATAAACCTCTAAATATGGATTTGAAAGCAATTCCTGCAATTAGGAAAACTAATAAGTATGCAATAATTTGGGAGTTGTTTTGATCTTTAATTAATTGTGTACTAAAGCGAAGTGCATCGGCATTTGTACCTCCAAATTCTACATTACAATCATTAGGTAATAGAGGCATAGCAGCTAACATCAAATCTTCTAATTTTTGACTACTTGTAACTGTCGTTAAATCATTATTAATGCTGTCGTAGCATTGTAAAAATATTGTGAGTGTATTCCCATCTTCACTTAATGTTTGATTAATTAGTCCAGCATTATGTTCCCTCAATAAAATCATTAATCTGTTAAATAAGTTTAATAAAGCTGGATTAGTTGGAATTTCATTTTTTCCATTATATAACTCATTTAAATAAGCTACATACGAAGAAAATGAAATATTTTGAAGAATATCTGGACTTTGAGTTACTGTGGTTTCAAAATCATATACTTTTTTTAAATTGACTGGATCTAAAAAATATTTTTCTGATTCTTCTGGTGCTGTTATTGTAACTTTGTATGGTATATCTCCACCAAAAATTGTTGATATGTCTTTTGTATCTTCAACAATCTTATCAGAGGAAGGGAAGTATTCCATGTAATTTGTATCCACACTAATTTTATCTTTAGTGTAAATAAATCCGAATATAATTATTACATATAAAACACAGAACCATATCCAATTTTTAACAACAAAGGATGATGTTTTTTTGATTGTTTTAGTTAAAAATCCATTTTCTACAACTTCAGTTTGTTTATCTTTTGGAAGAGAAATTAAAGAAAGGATTATTGGGAGTAAAGTTAATGATAAAATAATACAATAAACAATACCAATTGATACAACAATTCCAAAATCTCTTAATCCTGATACTTTAGAAATCATTAGACTAATAAATCCTGCAATGGTTGTAAGTCCTGCAAAAATTATTGTTCTATAAATATGAGAGGCTGCAATTTCTGCAAGATTCTTTATTGTTCCTAAATTATATTTTGCAAAATATTCACTTACTATATGCACAGAATAAGAACTGCCTAATATAAGAACCATACAGGGGGTAATAATATTTATAATAGTAATTGGAATATCTAATAAAGCCATTGTTCCAAAGGTCCAAATTATTGCTATAATTGATAGTAGAGAAGGTAAAATCATGGCTCTTTTCGCTCTAAATGATAGATAAAATACAATAAGAATAACAATAAAACATAAAAACAGTAGTAGTGTTAAGTCATGAGATAAGTAGTGCATTATTCTATAATTAATTGGTAATGCACCGGTGATTGCATATTTACCTCCGAATTGATCAAGTGGTTCAAAATTATCTAATAAATTATAAATTTCGTTTTCATTTAAATTTGAAATGTTTAAAACAAACATTACAGCATCTAAATTCTGGCTTACTAAGTACCCTGTAATTGTTGGATCTTTTGCCAGCTTTTGCTTTAATGTTTCTACTTCCTCGTTTGTCCATAATTCACCAGGTTTGTGAGATGAAATTGGAGTGACAGCTAAACGCGTTCCCTTTTTTTCAATTGTTATATAGTCAAATACTGATGATATACTTTGAACTTGGGAAGAATTTTCTAAATTTTGAAGACAGATATCTAAAGTATTTAAAAAAACTGGAGTAAAGAAATCTTTAGATTTTATCATTAATAATAGACTTGATGCAGTTGGTTCATCTGTTTTACTAATTGTTGTAGCTGGGTAATCAAATTCTACAGAATCACTTAAATTTTCAGGTATTGATTCTTTTGCAATTTCATTTGAATCTATTTTTTTTATTTGATTATATGATTCGAGTAATTGGTTAATTTCTTCTTGATTAAAATCTCCATGCACTTTATAAATTTGAGATTCAGTTTGGCTAAAAATTGAACTGAAATCTGCGTTAATCTCTAAATTAAGTGCGTTGATTAAGAAAAAAATAGTTAAAAGACTTAAAATAACTAAATAAGTAATTTTATGTTTTTTTTGAAAAGAAAAATATCTGTTTGGCATAAATCCTCTAAATTTAAAATTTTTGTATAATATTGGCAAAAAAAATCACCATTACTATTTTATAATTTAATATATTAATTAATCAATATTTAAAAATTATATATCAATATAGTTTAAATAATTAATAGTCAAAAGAGTTTCATTTTTGTTTATTATTATATTCATTTATTGTCTCTTTGTAAATTTTTACAAGTTTATCAATAAATAATTTATCTCCATAGTTTGCGACAGAAAGTGGTGCATTTTTTACTAAATAATTATATAGATCTTTGTTATCAATAATAGTTTTAGTTTTTGATATAAATTCTTCTTTAGTATCAAAAATATATCCGTTTTGCCCTTCAATTAATATTTTTTTTAATACTTCATTTTCCTTACAAACAATAGGGAGATTAGAAGCTAGAGCTTCAAAATATGTAAGGCCTTGGGTCTCTTTTGAAGAACCACTAATAAAAAGATTTGCACATTTATAAAATTTATGAATTTCTTTTGGTTGTATTTCTCCACAAAAAATTACATTATTTTCTAATTTTAATGATTTAGTAATTTGTTCCAATTTTTTTTTCTCAGGCCCATCTCCCACTATTATATATTGTAAATTATTTGTATTTAATTTTAATTCACTAAAATATTTCAGCAGTTTATCAATATTTTTTTCACTAGCTAATCTTGCTATTGTAATTATTCTAAAACAATCTTTTTTAAAGTTATATTTAGTGAATAATTCAGTTTTCTCTGCCTCAGTTAATGGGCTTGAATATAATTTTAAATCAATTCCACTAGGTATTTCAACAATTGGTATATTAATTGAATAATCCAGCTTTATCATTTTTTTAGTAGATGAGGATGGTGCAATGATTTTGATTACAGGATATCTTAAACTTTTATGAAGTATAAAATTTAATATAAAAAAGAAAAACTTTTTCCCTACAATAAAATTATCACTGTAAGCAGAGAAATTTGTGTGCCAGGTATGTATTATTGGGCAGTTGCTATGTTTAGCTACTTTTTTGGCATATCTCATTGAGAAAAATTCTGTTTGTGTGTGAATTATTTGAGGATTCCAAAGATATAATTCTTTCATTAAAGAATCATGTGTGTTAATTCCATTTAAACTATCTTTATAAAATTGAAAGTTTAGTGATTTGAAAAAATAAATTTTTTCATTAGTGTCGTAATATGATTTTTTACATTTTTTGAAGGTTAAAATCCTAACATCATGATTTTCTTTTTCTAATTGTTTTTTTAATGTGTAAATAACATTTGCAATTCCAGAAATAATTGGGAAATAGAAATCGCTTGTTATTAATATTTTCATAAAATCAATATCCTTTTATTTTTTTGTCACCTTACTATAGTATATTTAAGCAATAATTAAAACAAGCAATTTAAGTGAAATATAATTTAGTAGTAAAGTTTTATATTTAGTATAAATATTAAGTTTATAAACTTTATTTTTACATTATTATACGAATATAAGATATTATGTGTATTCTTTGATTTTGTTAATACGTATCAATTTTTAATTTAATTATTAATCAAAATGTTAAAAAATTGCATTATTGTAATGGTTTTGTTAATATTTAAAAAAAACATTAAAAATACAAAACAAAATAACTTTTTTAGAATTTTCATACTAGCATTAAATATGAAAAACTATTAATCTTCATTTTATGGCAAAACTACAGATTCGTAATATAACAAAAAAGTCTTTAATATATTCAATTGGTACTTTGATTTCCAGTATTTCAACCTTGTTGTTGATACCAATGTTTTCCAAGTATTTGGAGCCTGCAGATTATGGTAATTATGAGTTAGCATACTCATTAACCTTTTTAATCATTACAATAAGTTATTTTGAAACTCATGTAACGATGTTAAGGTTTATGTATGGTATAAAAAATGAGAATAATAAAACTAAAAAAGAAGCTATATATAGCAGTGCTTTATTTAGAACCTTATCGACAGTTTTATTGGTAATTATTGGATATTTTACAACAAAAGTTACATTTTTCCCGTATCATAGAGTAAGTTTATTTTTTGGATTTTGTTTTACTTTTGGCTTATTTTATTTGAACTGTGCTAGAGGTTTAGATAGGGAATATGATTATACAACTGCGTTTTCAATTTTTCATATAACAAATTTGTTGTCCAATTTTATTTTTCTTGTGATATTAAAGAGAAATGCAGAATCATTATTTATTTCTTTAAGCATTTCATATTTAACACAAATTATTTACTTAGAATCAAAATTAAAAATTATTTCATCTTTTAGCAGAAAATATATTAATTTTAGATTGATTCCAAGAATGTTAAGATTTTCAATTCCTCTTGCAATTGCTGCAGTAGGTACTTGGGTTCTACAATTTTATTCAAATATTAGACTTGTTGCTTTATTAGGTTCAGATTCTAATGGGTTGTATACTATGGCTTTAAATTTTGCTAGATCAATTCCAACTTTTGCAAATGGAATAATTATTGCTTGGGAAGAGATTGCATTCTCAGTAAGAGGAGAAACTGAGGATAAGAATAAGTTTTTTGCAGATACTATTAGCAAAGTAATAGTAACTCTCTCTTGTATATATATGGTATTTGTCCCTTTTGTAACATTGATTATTCCTTACTATTTAGATTCCTCATATCATAATATTGTAGCTGTAGTTGTTATTGCTACTGCAGGAAGAACTGTTGATTTCTTTAGTTTATTCTTAGCAAGTATTTTTGGAAATAAGATTAATAGTAAACCATTAATGATTTCTACAACAATTGGTGCTGTAGTTGATTTACTAATTATTAATATGATGATTAATAACTACGGAATAGTAGGTGCAGCGATTTCGGACTGTATTGGATTTGTTATAGTTGCGTTGATTAGATTCTATTGGTTGAAATTTGAAAACCATTATAATATTAAATTTATTAAGATTTCTATATATATATTAATTTCAATGATAATAGGATATTTAAGTATTATTTTTGATACAACCCAGAACTTAATTTTAGTAGTTGTTGCATTAATTATAGCAGCCCCAAATATTCTTCCCAAAACAATAGAAAAAGTTAAAGAAACTTTGAAAAGAGATAAATAGTAGATAATATTAAAAAAGGAATTGGAGTTAAATTTCAATTCCTTTTGAATTAATTGTGTAATTTGTTTAAATAAATTTATTAAAAGCAGATTTTAAATTTTTATCTTTATCTTGTCCTACATAATTTAATACATTGATTCCTAAAGAGGCTGCACTAGCAACATTTTCATCTAAGTCATCAATAAAGTAAGCATTTTCAGCCTTTGTATTTTCATTTCTTAAAATATATCTAAAGAATGATGGGTTAGGTTTATAGTGATGAATTTCATTACTTACATAAATCTCATCAAATAAATCAAAAAGGCCAATTTCTTTCATTTTTTTAGTATGAGGTTCAAAAGTATTAGAACCTAGTACAACTTTCTTACCATTTTTCTTGAGTCTTTTGATTAACTCAACAATTTCTGGATTAAATTCAGGTTTAAAGAAATCATAGAAAGGATCTCCTTCTATATTTAAATCCATAGTATCATTTATATGTTTTAAAAAGAAATCAGTTGAAATATTCCCATCCATTAATGGTGCATTGTAATAACTAAAATCTTTAATAAATTCATTTCGTTGGTGAGTTGTAAAGTTGTATTTATCGAAAATACCATTAAAGCAATGAATATTATATAAAACTACATTACCTGCATCAAAGATAAAGAGTGAACAATCATCTCCATTATCATAGATGTTAGTATATAATCCTTTATAACAAAGTGGATCAGTTAAGGATGTTACATGTCTATCTGCAATCTTATTAGTATAAGTGTAAGTAGTATTACTAAAATCAATGTTTACAGCAATTGAATACATGTTGCTATCATTTGCAGCTTGAATTCCACTAATTGCATCTTCATATACAACACAATCACTAGGTTTTACACATAAATGTGATGCTGCATCTAAGAAAATAGCAGGATTAGGTTTGCCTTTATTAATTTTTTTTACATCTACTACATAGTCAAAGTATTTATCTATACCAGTTAATTCAATAATAAATTTTGCATTTGAAGATGCACTAGCAAGAGCAATCTTTACATCATTATCTTTTAACTTTTTTAGTAAAGAAATAGCACCTTCTTTTAAAAGTGAATCTTTGTTTTCCTCAATCTTTTTTAAGTAGTGCTTGTTTTTTAAATCAGAAATATATTTTATATTTTCTTCATTAGGAGTGATATTAACAGCTTCACAGATTGTTTTAGCTCCTTCATATCTTAATACTCCTTTCAATTTATTTTCAATATTGTCATCTAAAGTAACATTATAATATTCTTTAGCAATATCTACATAGCATGAATGATGATATTTTTGGGTATCACAAAGAACCCCATCCATATCAAATAGTGCGGCTTTCAAAACAATACCTCCCTTTGTTTTTTTTATAGGTTATCAAAGGGGAAATTATTTAACAAGTGAAAATTAATAATATGTTAATTTAGTTTATTTTTTATCAATTTTGTTTAACTAATCATTTTTGCTTTAATTCTTTTTTTTAATTCTCTTTTGCTTTTTGCAGGGCGAGGAAGAATTTCTTTTGGTTTAAATAATAGTTGTTCTGGGTTTTTTATAATTTGTTGAAATCTTGATAAGGACTGAACGAAATAATAGCCATCTGCTATTCTTTCATCTAAGGTAAAGCCTAATTCAATTTTATCAATTTTATGAATAATTTCATTTTTCATTATTCTTTGTCTTTTTAAAGATCCGATAGTAATAAATAGGCTAGTAGTACCCCATTGATAAAGATGATGGTGTGCAATTCCATTATTTAATCCAATGCTGCCTAGATTGCTTAAATATGCAGTACAATGAAGACCGTCTTCTTGAGTTATGGATAGAGGAGCAATACCTTTTGTATCCATATATTTTATAATATTTACAAGAGAAGTTGTAATAAAAGTAGGAAAGGCTGTAAAAATATTAACCAATTTATCAGCAGCATTATTATTGTTATCTTCAGTTGTTTCTCTAGCTTCAGTTATTTTTTTATCAACTAAGGTGGCAATTTTATCAAGAGTCATTGTTGGGTCAAATTTAATAATTACACTATGTTCTGGAGATTCATCCTTGTAATCTTCTTTAACAATAAAGTTTATAGATAAATCTTTCCTTTGCCAAAGTCTCTTGTTCATAATGAATCTATTTAGTTCAGGGCGATCTACAAAAAGTCTAATTAAAGCTGCAATTATTACTTCAAAAACTCTATATTTTCTATTTAAGGTGGGGGAAGGGTTATTCCTTATAAAATCTAAAGCATATGAAAAATCTAAATCGACATTTATATATACTAAAGAATCACATTTCCTTGGCATTAAATAAGGAAATATTTTTTTAAATGGTTGAACATCGTAGATGTATGTGGCATCATTTCTTCTTGGCATAAAATTACCTTTTGTTTTGTGGAATTGTTATTTTATTAGTTTAAAGCATGAAGTTTGGTTTTGTACATGTTTTTTTGTCAAAATAAATTATTTTTAACTGTGAAATATTTTTTTTTATATGTTTTAAGTTTTTTTTTACAAAAAAAAATATAAAAAGTATAAATTTGTTAACGTTTTGGAACAATAAGTTAGTTAAAGCTAATAAAAAATATAGTGATAATTATGCATCTATTATAATGTAATTCTTTATATAATAAGTAATTGGTTTCTGTATTATGTCGGATATATCTATAAAATGATAAAAAAAAGTTAAAATAGTGAGTGACAAAACTGTTATTATTGTTTATATTGTTACATATGAATAAATCAGGTGAAGACTATTTAGAAGCTGTTCTAAATATTGAGAATGAAAAAGGTGTTGTAAGAACAACGGATATAGCAGCTAAACTCAATGTTTCCAAACCAAGTGTAAATAGGGCAATGAAAGTATTGAGTTCAGAGGGGTATATAAATCATGAAACATATGGTAAAATCTCTTTGACTGAAAAGGGAAAAGTATATGCTTCAATGGTTTATAAGCGTCATACTACTTTAGTTAGATTTTTAAGAGAAATTTTAAACGTAAGTGAAGAAACTAGTAATATAGATGCATGTTTAATTGAACATGATGTATCTAGTGAAACTATGGAAAAGATTGCTAGTTATTTAGAAGGTCATTTAGGACCTATCGAAGCTGACAAAAAGCTTTAGATAAAAACTAAAACATTTAATCGAGACCTAATTTTTTATTATCCTCCTCCAAAGAAAACAGTTTGTTTTCGATGGAGGTCTTTATTTATTATTCTATAGAATTATAATTTATAAAAGATTCCCTATATTTATTAGGGCTTACTTTTAATAATGATTTAAATATTTTTGAATAATAACTTGGGTTATGAATTCCAACAGCGTTACAAATTTGATTAATACTTAATGAAGTGTCATACATTAAATGTACACTTTCATTTATTCTATAAGAATTTAAATATTTAACAAAATTTAAAGTGGTTTCCGCTTTAAAAACTCTTGATAAATGAGCTTCGCTAACTCCTAGAAAAGCAGCTGTTTCTTGAAGCCCAATATTTTTTGAATAATTCTGCTCAATAAATGTTATTGCAGAATTTGCTAAATGATTAGAAGTAGAGTTAGGTAATTTTATAGCGATATGTTTTTTCTCAACATCGTGTTTAATAAAATTAACTTTGTCTTTATCGATTTTTTCCTTCATTTTGATTAATTTGAAGTAAAATGCCTTAGCGGATATTGGTTTTTTCTCAAATTCAAAAACTCCTAAACCAAAAGCTTTGTGAGTACTACTCATTTCGCTTTCGTTATTACCAAATATTAAAGTATGGTATATAGGACACGATTGTAGCATCGGATAAATACCTCTTACTGAAAAATCAGTAATTACCATATCTGGTTTTAGTAGCTCTATTATTTTTTGTGCAATAATACCCTCTTTTAAGGAAGCAATTATCTCAATCCCTAACTGTTTCCAATCAATTGACGAAATCAATTCTAGTCTCGTGTAATCATCTTTGATGACAATAATTAATGAATAACTCAAAAGATCTTTCCTTTTATTTAATAAAACAATACAAATATATTATAAAACATATGATATATTAAGATTTGAGTTTTTTACAAGATAATTGAAAAAATAATATCTATTATTGTAACAAAAAATCTAAAAAGTTCAACTTAATCATCATAACAACTTATATATGAATAACTATACATAATTTATTATATTTTGGGAATATTTTTTTGAGATATTTTTGGGAACGTTATTAATATATCATTTTTGTTAAAAAAAATAAACTAGTTGTTTTTTTATTTTGTATAGACAAAAAGTATGTTATTATTTGTACAGATAGTTTGGGAGAAAGAGTGTGTGTATATTAAAAGAATATATATACAAGAAAATGCATAAAAATTTTAATAATTGTATTGACCTATTTCGTTAAATAAAATAGATTATACCTATAACTTTTAAAGCAAGGAAAAAACTAAGATGAAAAACAGTATTTTTACACTTTCTAATATCGTCTTAAGCCACATTCTCAATGTGGTCGTGCTACTCCCTGCTTTAATTATAGTCCTTATTTTATCAAGCCTACTTATTATTATGTAGCCACGGCGCTTAGAAATTAAGCAATAGACCGTGGTAAAGACCTCCCAAAGTAAAAATATATAGGGAGTGATTTACTATACCCATTTAATAAAGGAGTAAACATTATGGAAGAAACAAAAGAGACAAGATTTACATTGTCACTATTAGTAAAGAACCATTCAGGTGTATTACAAAGAGTGGTTGGCCTCTTTTCTAGAAGAGGATACAACATAGATAGTCTTAGTGTCGGAAGAACTAATGATGATGGTATAAGTAGAATTACTATTGTTATTTTAGGAGATCTATCAATAGTTAAGCAGATTAAAAATCAAGTTGAGAAACTAGTTGATGTTTATCGTGTTGCAATTATTACTGATGAAAATGGAATTCAGAGCGAATTAATTCTTGTAAAGATTTCTACAAAAGATGGAGATAGAAGTAAAGTAATTGAATTAAGTGAATTATTTAATGCAAAAGTTGTTGATGTTACTTTAAATACAATTACCTTACAATTAACTGGTAATAATCAGAAAATTAAATCTTTCTTAGATCTTGCTTCTCCTTATGGGATTGTGGAATTAACTAGAACGGGTATTACAGCAATAGGTCGCGGGGAGCTTGCATTAAAAGATGCCCCATACGATGTGCTATAAATAAAATATTAATATAAAAGGCTAAGCCAAAGGATGAAAAAAAATGAGTAAAATGTATTATGACAGTGATGCAGATCTAAAGTACCTAGAAGGTAAAACAGTTGCTATTATTGGTTATGGTAGCCAAGGACATGCACATGCACTAAATCTAAAAGAAAGTGGTGTAGATGTTGTAGTTGGTCTTTATAAAGGATCAAAGAGTTGGAGCGTTGCTGAAGAAGCTGGCTTGAAAGTAATGGAAGCAAAAGATGCTGCTAAAGCTGCTCAAGTTATTATGATGCTTGTTCCAGATGAAAAACAATCTTCTTTATATGATAGTGCAATTAAAGATGGTTTAGAAAAAGGTGACTATTTAGCTTTTGCTCATGGATTTAATATTCATTTTGGTCAAATTGTTCCTCCTGAATTTGTAAACGTAATAATGATTGCTCCAAAAGGACCTGGTCATACAGTTAGATCTCAATTTGTTGAAGGAAAAGGTGTTCCATCTTTAGTTTGTGTTCATCAAGACCCAAGTGGAGATAGTATGGAAGTTGCTAAAGCTTATGCAAAAGGTTTAGGAGCTGGTAGAGCAGGTATTTTTGAAACTTCATTTAAAGAAGAAACAGAAACTGACCTTTTCGGTGAACAAGCTGTTCTTTGTGGTGGTGTTTCTGCATTAATCAAAGCAGGTTTTGATACTTTAGTTGAAGCAGGTTATCAACCTGAAATGGCATATTTCGAATGTTGTCATGAAATGAAATTAATTGTTGATTTAATTAACCAAGGTGGACTTTCCTACATGAGATATTCAATCTCAGATACTGCTGAATATGGGGACTACATCACAGGTGATAAAATCATAACTGAAGAATCAAAAGCAGCTATGAAGGATGTATTAAAAGACATTCAAGAAGGTGTTTTTGCTCGTAATTGGTTGTTAGAAAACCAAGTTAAGAGACCTTATTTCAATGCTAAGAGAAGAATTGAAAGTGAAAGTCTTTTAGAACAAACAGGTAAAAAACTTAGATCATTAATGAGCTGGTTAAAGAAATAAGTATTTAATTATTTCCCTCTTTTCAAATGTTTGATTAGAGGGAAATCAAAATACTTGATTTAAGAAAAGTAGTTAGATGCTTTTTAGCTACTTTTTTCGAATTAAAAATATTGGAGGCAATGATGCAAGATCAAATTATAATTTTTGATACAACATTAAGAGACGGTGAACAAGCACCAGGTTATAGCATGAATTTAGAAGAAAAACTAAGAATGGCTAGAAGACTGGAAAAACTTGGAGTAAACGTTATTGAAGCTGGTTTTGCTATAGCAAGTCCTGGTGATTTTGAAGCTGTTAAAGCAATAGCAGATAATGCTGGAGATTTAATAGTTGCATCCCTCTCACGTGCCTTAGAAAAAGATATTGATGCAAGCTTTGAAGCTGTAAAAAATGCAAAAAGATCTAGAATTCATACCTTTCTAGCTACAAGTGATTTACATTTAAAATATAAATTAAAAATGAGTCGTGAAGAAGCTTTAAATAGAACTATTAAAATGGTTCAATATGCTAGAAATCTTTGTGATGATGTTGAATTTTCACTAGAAGATGCAACTAGAACAGATTTAGATTATATGTGCCAAGTTGTAGAAGCTGCAATTAAAGCAGGTGCTACAACAATTAACCTTCCTGATACAGTCGGCTATGCAACTCCATCAGATATAGAAAATATGTTTAAAACTGTCTTAAATAGAGTTCCAAATGTTGATAAAGCAATTTTAAGTGCTCATTGCCATAATGATTTAGGACTTGGCCTTGCAAACTCTTTAGCAGCAATTAAAGCAGGTGCTAGACAAGTTGAAGGAACTATTTGTGGAATTGGAGAGAGAGCTGGTAATACAGCTATTGAAGAGTTCACAATGGCAATAAAAACTAGAAATGATATTTACCCTTATAGTATTTCTATAAATACTAAAGAAATTTATAAAACAGCTAGAACTTTATCATCCATTACCAATGTAAAACCTTTCCCATCTAAAGCAATTATTGGTGCTAATGCTTTTGCTCATGAATCAGGTATTCACCAACATGGTGTTATGGCAAATTCAAAAACTTATGAGATTATGACACCTGAAAGTGTTGGAATGGTT
The DNA here is from genome assembly GCF_055395745.1 of Pleomorphochaeta caudata. NCBI lineage: Bacteria > Pseudomonadati > Spirochaetota > Spirochaetia > Spirochaetales > Sphaerochaetaceae > Pleomorphochaeta > Pleomorphochaeta caudata. The sequence continues at coordinate 2,516,286 of NZ_AP042458.1, read as the reverse complement.
AAAACTGAATTAGTACTTGGTAAACATTCAGGTCAACATGCCTTTGTTAAGAGAATGGAAGAACTTGGTTATAATTTAACTAGTGAAGATGCAAATAGATTATTTAAAGATTTTAAAGCTTTATGTGATAGAAAGAAGACAATTAATAATAGTGACTTATTAGCTTTAGTTGAATCTAGCGAAAGCTGGGGTGAAAATGATTGGGCTCTTGATAACTTTGTTGTAAACAGTGGTAATTTAATGACAAGCACAGCTTGTGTGACATTAAAACACAAAGGCAAGAAATATCAAGAAGTTGCAGTTGGCTCTGGTCCTGTTTATGCAGCAATTAGAGCAGTAGAAAAAATAGTTAAGCATCCATTTGGACTTTGTGATTATAGCTTAAATGCTGTAACAGAACATAGAGATGCTCAAGGTGAAGTATTTGTAAAAATAACTGATGGAAAAGAATTCTATAGAGGTAGAGGTGTATCAACTGATGTAATTGAAGCATCAATTCTATCAACATTAGCCGCAGTAAACCATATGTTAAATACTAGTGAATTGGCACTTGGATCTTCAATCAATGCACAGAAATTAGATTTAAGTGATGATATGTTAGTAGGGCATAGTGATAAACAGTAAGGATTAGTGAATGAAGAAAGTTGAAATATTTGATTCGACTCTAAGAGATGGGGCACAGGCTGAAGGTATAAGCTTTTCAGTTTCTGATAAATTAAAACTTGTTAATCTATTTGATCAGTTACATATTGATTTTATAGAAGCAGGTAATCCCGGATCTAATCCAAAAGATATGCTATTTTTTGATGAACTAAAAAAAATTGAATTAAAAAATTCAAAGTTAGTAGCTTTTGGATCCACAAGAAGATATAACACTAAAGCTGAAGATGATAACAATCTTAATGCTTTATTAAATTGTGGAGTTAATATTATAAGTATTTTTGGTAAATCTTGGGATTTCCATGTAACAGATATAATACATACAACCTTAGATAAGAATCTTGAGATGATTGAAGATACTATTAGATATTTAACTAAAAAAGGTAAAGAAGTATTTTTTGATGCTGAGCATTTTTATGATGGTTATATAAACAATAAAGAGTATGCAATAAAAACATTAGATGCAGCAATAAAAGGCGGTGCAACAAAACTTATTCTTTGTGAGACTAGAGGTGGCTTATTATCAAGTAAAGTTAAAGAAATTACAGCCCTAATGGTTGAGAAATATCCTAATGTAACAATAGGTGTTCACACTCACAACGATGGAGGACTTGCCGTTGCTTCTTCTCTATTAGCGTATGAAGCGGGAGCTTCACATATACAAGGGACTTTTTTAGGCTTTGGTGAAAGATGTGGTAATGCAAATTTATCTGAAATTGTTTGTAATTTAAAATATAAACTTAATGTTGATTGTTTAAATGATAGTGTTTTTGAGAATTTAACAACTATAGCACATGAAATTGCTGAAATATCAAATGTTAGAATTCCAAGATCAACTCCTTTTATAGGCAGAAGTGCTTTTGCTCATAAAGGTGGAATGCATATCGACGGAGTTAGAAAGAATCCTTTATCTTTTGAACATATGGATCCAATATTAGTTGGAAATAGCAGAAGATTATTAACAAGTGAAGTTGCAGGAAAAGCTTTATTAATTGAAAAGATAAAGAAACATTATCCTAACTTTGATCAAAAAGATCCTAGAGTGTATGATCTTGTTAATAAATTAAAAGAATTAGAAGCCTGTGGGTATCAATTTGAAGGAGCAGAAGCCTCTTTTGATTTACTTATAAAAAGATATTTAGAAAATGAAAAATCATATTTCAAATTATCCTATTATCAAACAATAGGAAAAGAATATTACGATGTGGATATTCAAGAAACTCCACACACCGCTATGATAAAAGTTGAAGTAGCAGGAGAAAGTGCTATAACAGCAGAAGAAGGAGCTGGTCCAATTAATGCAATAGATAAAGCATTAAGAAAAGTATTAGAACCTTTTTATCCTGTCCTTAAAGATGTTTATCTTAGTGACTATAAAGTTAGAGTATTAGATTCAATAGATGCCGCAACAGCTTCTGTAGTAAGAGTATTAATTGAATCCTCTAATGGTAAAAAGACTTGGAACACCGTTGGTGTTAATCACGATATTATCGCAGCAAGCTGGCAAGCTCTAAGCGATAGCATAACTTGGTACTTAGAACAATCTGGTGTAGAACCAGCGAAATAGGAGATAGAATTATGGGTATGACAATGTCACAAAAGTTACTAGCACAAAAAGCTGGCCTTGAATCAGTTAGAGCTGGTCAATTAATTATGGCTAATGTGGATTTAGTATTAGGTAATGATATTACTGCTCCAGTTGCTATTAAGGAATTTGATAAATTTGGTAAAAAAGATGTATTTAACAAAGATAAAATCGCTTTGGTTCCAGATCACTTTGCTCCAAATAAAGATATTAAAGCAGCTGAACAATGTAATTGCATGAGACAATTTGCAAGAAAAAATGAAATTACTAATTATTTTGAAGTTGGCCAAATGGGTGTTGAACATGCACTATTGCCTGAACAAGGATTAGTAACTGCTGGAGATTTAGTAATTGGTGCTGACTCTCATACTTGTACCTATGGTGCATTAGGTGCTTTTTCTACTGGTGTTGGTTCAACCGATATGGCATGTGGAATGGCAACAGGACAAGCTTGGTTCAAAGTTCCAACAGCTATTAAATTTAATCTAACAAATAAATTTAGTAAAAATGTTGGTGGTAAAGATTTAATTTTACATATTATCGGCATGATAGGTGTTGATGGAGCTCTTTATCAAAGCATGGAATTTACAGGGCCTGGTGTTAAAAATTTGACAATTGATGATAGATTCACAGTTGCAAATATGGCAATCGAAGCTGGTGGTAAAAATGGTATCTTCCCTGTTGATGATATTGCCCTTGAATATTTAAAAGAACATGGAGCAAAAGAGCCAACAATTTTTGAAGCTGATGCAGATGCTGAATATGAAAAAGTTTATGATATTGATTTATCTAAGATAAAGAGTACAGTTGCATTCCCACATTTACCTGAAAATACAAAAACATTTGATGAATTTGATAAGGTAAAAATTGACCAAGTTGTAATTGGTTCTTGTACTAATGGTAGATTATCAGACCTTAGAAAAGCTGCAAAGATTCTAAAGGGACATAAAATTAGTGATAGCATTAGATGTATTGTTCTTCCAGCAACTCAACAAATTTGGAAAGATGCAATGCATGAAGGCCTTTTTGATATCTTCATCGATTCTGGTTGTGCTGTATCAACTCCTACTTGTGGACCTTGTTTAGGTGGCCATATGGGTATTTTAGCAGAAGGGGAAAGAGCAGTTTCAACTACAAATAGAAACTTTGTAGGTAGAATGGGACATGTAAAATCTGAGGTTTATTTAGCTGGACCAGAGGTTGCAGCAGCATCCGCTATAACAGGTTATATAACAGATCCTAATACAATTGAGGAGAACTAGAAAATGGAAAGTAAAGGTAAAGTTTTTAGATACGGTGATAATGTAGATACAGATGTAATAATCCCTGCAAGATACTTAAACACTTCTGTACATAGTGAACTTGCAAAACATTGCATGGAAGATATTGATGCTGATTTTGCTTCAAATGTTAAAGAAGGCGATATAATTGTTGGAGATAAAAACTTCGGTTGTGGTTCTTCTAGAGAACATGCTCCTATTGCAATTAAAGCTAGTGGAATCTCTTGTGTTATAGCAAAATCTTTTGCAAGAATTTTCTATAGAAACTCTCTAAATATTGGTCTTCCAATTTTAGAATGCCCTGAAGCTTGTGACAATATTGAAAGTGGCGATGAAGTTGAAGTTAATTTTGATACTGGAAAAATTAAAAATATTACTAAGAACAAAGAATTCCAAGCTGAACCATTTCCTCCATTTATGCAAGAGTTAATCAAGGCTGGTGGCTTAGCTGCATATATCAAAAATAGAGAGGAGAACAAATAAAATGGATATGAAAATAGCTTTAGTAAAAGGTGATGGAATTGGCCCAGATATTATTGATGAAGCTGTAAAAGTTTTAGACAAAGTAGCAAAAAAATTCAATCATAGTGTTGAATATAAAGAAGCAATAGCTGGCGGAGCTGCAATTGATAAATTTAACAACCCATTACCAGATGAGACACTAGAAATTTGTAAAAGCTGTGATTCTGTTCTTCTTGGAGCAGTTGGTGGCCCAAAATGGGATAATGTTGCATCAGAAATTAGACCAGAAAAGGCGCTTTTAGGACTTAGAAGTGGTTTAAATCTTTTCTGTAATTTAAGACCAGCTGTAATGTATCCACAATTAAAAGATGCATGTCCTTTAAAAGATGAGATTGTTGGTGATGGTCTCGATATTATGGTAGTTCGAGAATTAACTGGTGGTATTTATTTTGGTGAAAGAGGTAGAGATGCAGATAATAGTGCTTATGATACCTTAAGTTATAAAAAAGAAGAAATCGAAAGAATTGCAAAGAAAGCTTTTGAAATTGCAATGATTAGAGGCAAAAAACTAACTAGTGTTGATAAAGCTAATATATTAAATTCTTCTCAACTTTGGAGAGATATTGTTAATAAAATGGCTAAAGATTATCCAGAGGTAGAAGTAAATCACTTATATGTTGATAATGCTGCAATGCAATTAGTTAGAAATCCAAGACAGTTTGATACTATTGTAACAACAAACATGTTTGGTGATATTTTAAGTGATGAAGCTTCTCAAATTACAGGTAGTATTGGAATGCTTCCAAGTGCATCATTAGGTTATGATAATTTAGGAATGTATGAACCAATTCATGGTAGTGCTCCTGATATTGCTAATATGGATATTGCTAATCCAATTGCAACAATTCTTTCCGTTGCTATGATGCTTAGATATTCATTTAGTTTAGAAGATGAAGCACTAGTTATTGAAAAAGCTGTATATGACGTATTAGAAAGTGGTTATAGAACTTCTGATATCTACAGTGAAGGTACAACTAAAGTTGGAACAAAAGAAATGGGTAGCTTAATTTGTGATGCTATCTAATCTTTGTAAATAGTGCTAATATATAAAACATATTAAACAAAGAGAAGGCAAGAAATGAAGAAAGATGATAAATTAAGATCAAGTCAAATGACTGAAGGAATAGAAAGAGCTCCTCATAGATCTCTTATGAAAGCAATGGGTTGGAGTGATAATGAAATACACTCTCCAATTATTGGAATTGTTAATGCAAAAAATGAAGTAATACCTGGCCATGTGCATTTAGATAGAATTGTTGATGCTGTTAAAGCAGGGGTAAGAGAAGCTGGTGGTCATCCAGTAGTTTTTCCAACAATAGGTGTCTGTGATGGTATTGCTATGGGACATACTGGTATGAAGTATTCATTAGCTTCAAGAGAATTGATTGCTGATTCAATTGAGGTTATGGCTATGGCTCATCCATTTGATGCATTAGTTTTTGTTCCAAACTGCGATAAGATTGTTCCTGGTATGTTAATGGCTGCTCTTAGACTTAATATTCCATCAATTTTTATTTCTGGTGGTCCAATGCTAGCTGGTAAAGTTCCAGGAGTTAAAGAAGGTAAAGATTTAGCTTCTATGTTTGAAGCTATCGGTAGCTATAATAATCACACAATGGATGAGAAAACTCTATTATGTTATGAAAATAATGTATGTCCAACTTGTGGTTCATGCTCTGGTATGTTTACTGCTAACTCAATGAACTGTCTAACAGAAGCTCTTGGTCTTGCTCTTCCTGGAAATGGAACAATTCCAGCAGTATATTCACAACGTGATATTTTAGCAAAAGCTGCAGGAAGACAAATCCTTGAATTATTAAAAAACAATATTAGACCTTTAGATATTGTTAATGAAGAATCTTTTAAGAATGCATTAACTGTTGATATGGCTCTAGGTTGTAGTACAAATACTATGTTACATTTGCCAGCTATTGCTCATAATGCAAATATTGATTTTGATATTTTTAGTGCAAATGATATTAGTAAAGATGTACCAAATTTATGTCATCTTGCTCCAGCAGGTCCTCATCATATTGAAGATTTATATTTTGCTGGTGGCGTAATGGCAGTTATGAAAGAATTAGATAAAAAGAATTTACTCAACAGAGATTTATTAACTGTAACAGGAAGCTCAATAGGTGAATCATTTAAAGATGCAATTAATTACAATCCTGAGGTAATAAGAGAGATTGATAATCCTTATTCACCAACTGGTGGAATTGCTGTATTAAGTGGTAACTTAGCTCCAATGGGTGCAGTAGTAAAGAGAAGTGCAGTAGATGAAAAAATGCTAGTTCATAAAGGTCCTGCAAGAGTTTTTGAAAGTGAAGAAGCATGTATTAAAGCAATCTTTGGTTCAGAAATTAAGAAAGGTGATGTAATTGTAATTAGATATGAAGGTCCAAAAGGTGGACCTGGTATGAGAGAGATGTTATCTCCAACAAGTGCAATTGCAGGTATGGGACTTGATAAAGATGTAGCTTTATTAACTGATGGAAGATTCAGTGGAGCAACAAGAGGTGCTTCAATTGGGCATGTATGTCCAGAAGCTGCCCAAGGTGGTCCAATTGCATTAGTTGAAGAAGGTGATATAATTTCAATTGATATACCTAATTATAAATTAGAGATGTTAGTTGATGAAGAAACTTTGAAGAAGAGACGTGATAATTTGGTTATAAAAGAACCAACTATCAAGAATGGTTACTTAGGCCGTTATGCAAAACTTGTAAGTGATGCCTCTAAGGGTGCGGTATACAAAGAATAGGAGATTTTATGGAATTAACAGGTGCAAAAATTATAGTAGAATGTTTAATTGAGCAGAATGTTGATACAGTCTTTGGCTATCCAGGTGGTGCGGTTCTTCCTCTTTATGATGCTTTGTATGATAAGAGTGATAAAATTACTCATGTTCTTACAGCTCATGAGCAAGGCGCAAGCCATGCTGCAGATGGATATGCTAGATCAACAGGTAAAGTTGGAGTTTGTATTGCAACTAGTGGACCAGGTGCTACTAATTTAGTCACTGGTATTGCAACAGCTCAAATGGATAGTGTTCCCCTTGTAGCTATCACAGGTAACGTATCTGTTCCTCTATTGGGAAAAGATAGTTTCCAAGAGGTTGATATCTCTGGTGTGACTATGCCTATTACAAAGCACAATTATATTGTTAAAGATATTAAAGATTTAGCATATATTATCCGTGAAGCTTTTGAAATTGCTAGTACAGGTCGACCAGGTCCTGTTTTAATAGATATCCCAAAAGATGTTCAAACAGATACTTGTGAATATGTTAAATATACCCCTAAAAAGGCTGAATATATTTGTGAAAGATTATCAGAGGCTAGTTTAGAAGAAGCTGTTAAATTATTATCAAAAAGTGAAAGTCCAATGTGCTATGTTGGTGGCGGGGTAATAATTTCTGATGCAAGTGAAAAAGTTAGAAAATTTTTAGAATTAATTGATGCTCCTTCCTGTGTTTCACTTATGGGTTGTGGTGCAATTAGATCTGATAGCCATAGATATACTGGCCTTGTTGGTATGCATGGTTCAAAAGTTTCTAATGTTAGTATAAATAACTGTGATTTATTGATAGTAATTGGAGCTAGATTCTCTGATAGAGTAGTAAGTAAAGCTAGTAGTTTTGCAAAGAATGCTAAAATAATTCAAATTGATGTAGATCCTGCTGAAATTGATAAAAATATTGCAACTACTTGTCATTTGCTCGGTGATATTAATGTGGTTCTTGATAAATTAATGGCAAAAATTAAAAAGCCTTTAGTTCATAAGGACTGGATGAATACAGTAGCTCAATATAAGAGAAGATTCCCATTATTAACTAATCAAGAAAGTCAAAGAGCAAGTGAAGTAATTCATTCTTTAAATGAAATTTTAAGTGAAGATGATGTAGTAACAACCGAAGTTGGACAGCATCAAATTTGGGCTGCTCAGTTTGTAAATCATAAAAATCCTAGAAGATTTTTAACTTCTGGTGGACTTGGAACTATGGGATATGGTACTGGTGCATCAATTGGTGCTCAAATGGGAAACCCAAACTCTAGAGTTGTAAATATAGCCGGTGATGGTTGTTTTAGAATGAATTCAAATGAATTAACTACAATAAAAAGATATAATCTACCTATTGTAATTATTGTCATGAACAATCATACTCTAGGTATGGTAAGACAATGGCAGACTTTATTTTATAAAGGACACTATAGTCAAACTACATTAGACACACCAATCGATTGGTTGCTATTAGCTAAAGCATATGGGGTAGAAGGAGTTAGAATTTTACCTGGTGATGATGCGAAAGCTAAATTGGCAGAAGCTATAGGTATGAATAAACCTGTAGTAGTTGACGTTGAGATACCATTAGATGATAAAGTATTCCCAATTGTACCTCCTGGCAATTCAATTAAAGATATGCAAGGTGTTGTTGAAATTAGTGATGTAATTTAGTATTTATTATAATTTATCTAATAAGTACTTCTTCATGACTTTCCTTAAAGTTTTTAAGGAAAGTCAATTTTTTTATATAGGATCAACTCCTGTATCTTGAGAAGGATCACTTAGAGTAAAGATTTGTCCACTATTTTTTAAAGCCATATTAAAATTGAAATTTTTTTTGCGCTTAGGTCTTTTGTTAAAAAGTTGTTCAAAAAAGGACTTTTTAGCAGTTTTTTGTTCAATTATAACTTTATAAATATTACCTTTTTGTTTTTTATATAAATTGATAATATCTGTGTTTTTATTTGTGTTACTCATAATATCATATATAAAGATATACTAATTAATAAAAAAGTAAAGAGGAAAAACTATTCACTTATAGCTTGTTCAGTTTCATTAGTTGGAACAATTGTTTCTCCATCTCTAATGTATGTATGTCTTAAATAAAGCATTGCTAAGACACAGAATAAAACTACAGCAGAAACAATGTGAATTACTTGTTTATAAGAATAAGTATCTAATAATAAACCACTAATATATGGACCAACTGCATAGCCTGTGCCTTGAATAATATTTACTATAGTTGAAAATCTTGCTCTGTGCCCTAATGGTGTATGGTTTGCAACAAAGTAATCATTGTTGGTTGCATGAACAGATTCTCCAACACTAAATACAATAACACCAAGTCCAAAAATAATAGCAACAGCAGTTATAGTTAAAATATTAAATCCTAATAAATAAAGGATAAATGAAATTACCATAACTGTTAAAGTATTCTTTTTATGAGTTAATTTAACAATAAATGGGGTAATAATTACAACAGTTACTGCATTTGTACTCATTAAGAATCCATAAATAGTTGGACCTTTCTCTCCAAATGAAGCGGTTGAATATAAAGGTAGTAAGAATAAAACAATGCTTACGCATAAAAAGAAAATTCCAGTAATAACAATGTATGTTAATAACTTTGGTCTAGCCATTAATGCTTTAAAAACATTGCCTTCAACAGCTTTATCTGTTTGATTGTTTTTAATACTATCTTCAATCATTTGAGCATCAGGTTTTTTATCATCAATTGTAAATGCGATGATAAAAGTAACTAATAAACCAAAACCACCAGCAATTAAAAATAATAGTCTAGGGTAGGAGTTAAAAAGCAATCCTGCTATAGCTGGTCCAATTCCAAATCCAATATTATACGCTAGATAAAAAAGTGAAAAAGATTCTTGTCTATTATCAAAATTTGTGTGGTCAGTGTGTAAAGCTTGTCTAGCAGGGTCTGTTGCTCCATCAAAGAAAAATGTTAACAGAATTACATATGGAATTATTTCTTTATAGTCATAAATAATCCCGCAGACTAAAAATGTAAAAGAAAAAAGTGCTTGAGATATCAACATTATCTTTTTTCTAGAGACTTTGTCAGCTATTTTACTAGTTAGTAAGGAACCAGGAACATACATTGCCATGCTTATCATCATGAAATATCCTGCGTCTGCTGAGCTGTAGCCTAATTTAAGAGTTAAAAATAATGTTAAAAAAGGAAATACGAAATTACCAAAGCCGTTAATAAAATTTATAAAAGCTAAGGAATAAATGCTTTTAGGTAAATTTCTATACATAATTCTTAGGTATATCTTAAAAAAGTTATTTATTCAACTCTTTGTTGTGTTTTTTGTTACTATATTAATAAAATTAGAGTAAAAATAAAAAAGGAGTGGTTTAAAACCACTCCAAATGTCGAAATAAGAGGACTTATGCTTCTTCGACCCATTTTTTACCATAGTAACAATCAAGGTATAATTGTTTAATTTGGCTAATCAATGGATATCTTGGGTTAGCACTAGTACATTGGTCATCAAAAGCATTAACTGATAATTCATCAACTGCTGCTAAGAATTCTTCTTCATCAACACCCCATTCTTTTATGGATGCTGGGATTCCCAACTCTTTCTTTAAACTTTCAATAGCATCAATTAATGCTTCAACTTTATCCTCTTGTGTTGCATTTTCTTTAATATGTAGGAACTCAGTATTTGCTTGTTCATTAGCCTTCATATTTAAGTAATCTGCAAGACGAGCATAACGGCTTATTGCTGATGGGTAAGTATATTGAGGGAAAGCCGCTTGTTTAGTTGGATTATCTGTTGCATTGAAACGAATAACATTAGTTAAAAGTAAAGCATTAGCCATACCATGTGGAACGTGGAATTTTGCACCTAGTTTGTGAGCCATTGAGTGACAAACACCTAAGAATGCGTTTGCAAAAGCCATACCTGCAATAGCTGAAGCATTATGTACTTTTTCTCTTGCAATTACATTATCACCATGGTGATATGCTTGTGGTAAGTATTTAAATATAATTCTTGCAGCCTCTAGTGATAAACCATTTGTATAGTCCGTACTCATACAAGAAACAAGTGCTTCAATAGCATGAGTTAATACATCAATACCACATGCAGCGGTTAGTCCTTTAGGCATCCCAACTGCAAGTCTACTGTCAACAATAGCCATAGAAGGAGTTAAAGCATAGTCAGCAATTGCATATTTTGTTCCAGTCTTTTCATCTGTAATAATTGCGAATGGAGTAACTTCAGCACCAGTACCACTAGTTGTTGAGATACAAACCAATTCAGCTTTTTTACCCATGTTAGGGAAGGCATAAATTCTTTTTCTAATATCCATAAATCTTAGAGCTAAACCTTCAAACTTAACATCAGGGTTTTCATATAATAACCACATTATTTTTGCAGCATCCATTGGAGAACCACCACCTAATGCAATAATTACATCTGGTTGGAAGTGTTTTATTTTTTCCATTGCTACAGAAATTGTACCTAAAGTTGGATCTGGTTTTACTTGGTGGAAAATTTCTGATTCAACACCCATTTCATTTAATTGATCAGTTATTAAATCAGTCATACCACTATTAAATAGATAGCTATCAGTTACAAGGAAAGCTCTCTTTTTGTCTTTTAATTCTTGTAAAGCTACTGGTAAACAGCCGTATTTAAAGTAAATTTTTGAAGGAACTTTGAACCATAACATATTTTCTCTCCTTGCAGCTACAGTTTTTACGTTTAATAAATGTTTAGGACCAACGTTTTCACTTACACTGTTGTTACCCCAAGAACCACAACCTAAAGTTAGAGAAGGTTCTAGTCTAAAGTTATAAATATCACCGATAGCCCCTTGAGAGGTTGGCATGTTAACAAGAACACGGCTTGTTTTTAGTACTTGTCCAAAATGGTCAATTTTATCTAATTCTTTTTCATTTACATATAAAACACTAGTATGACCAAAACCACCTAGAGCTACTAGTTCTTCAGCCATGTCAGCACCTTCTTCAAAGCTATTACATTTGAACATACCAAGTACTGGAGATAGTTTTTCATGTGCAAAAGGTTCACTAAGAGTAATTTTTGAACATTCCCCAATAAGAACTTTTGTTTTTGGAGCTACACTGAAGCCTGCAATTTCTGCAATCTTTGCAGCTGGTTGACCAACGATTAATGGATTTACTGTACCACGCTTAGGATCTATGATAACTTTTCTAATCTTATCTTCTTCTTCAGCATTTAAGAAATAAGCACCACGGCTTAACATTTCATCTTTAAATTCTTTATAAACATCTTTATGACAAACAATTGCTTGTTCTGATGCACAAACAACACCATTATCAAATGTTTTACTCATTAGAATTGAACTAACAGCCATTTTAATATTAGCTGAACTATCGATTAATGCAGGAGTGTTACCAGCACCAACACCAATAGCTGGTTTACCTGAAGAATAAGCTGATTTAACCATTCCAGGACCACCTGTAGCTAAAATAATATTAATTAATGGATTTGTCATTAAATAGTTTGTTTTATCAATACTAGGTTCTTTAATATAAGAGATAATATCTTCAGGAGCACCTGCTTTAACTGCAGCTTCTAAAATAATTTGTGCAGCATGATTAGTACAGTCTTTTGCTCTTGGGTGTGGGCTAAAGATAATAGCATTACGAGTCTTGAGAGCAATTAAACTTTTAAAAATAGCAGTACTTGTTGGGTTAGTTGTAGGAATAATGCCACAAACAACACCAAGTGGTTCAGCAACTTTTTGAACTCCAAAACCACCATCTCTTTCAATTATTCCACAAGTGATATCATCTTTATATTTATTAAAGATATATTCAGAAGCGAAATGGTTTTTAATTACTTTATCTTCAACAATACCCATTTTAGTTTCATTAACAGCTTCTTGTGCTAGTGAGATACGTGCATTGTTAGCCGCGATAGCAGCTGCTCTAAAAATTTTATCAACTTGTTCTTGTGAATAGGTTGCATATTTTGCTTGAGCTTTAGCTGTTTTTTCGATCATACTTTGTAATTCAAGTTGACCAGGGAAAAGTTCTTTGGTTTCTTTTGTCTTAGTTGCCATTTTTTTCTCCATGTTTTTAAATTTATCTTCTTAAGATGTTTGCAATATATAAAAATATATCGATTAGGTCAATAGAGTTTGAAAAAATAAGTGAAGTATTTTAAAATTTTAATATAAAATATGTAAATATACCAAAATAATATAACTATTAGTTAAATTAAAAATAAATATAATGTATTTTTTATGAAATAAAATACTAATTAGAATATTAAATGTAATTATATAAAATTAATTTAAGAATATTTTTTAGTCATTTTAAAGACGAATGTATCTTTTTTCTGTAAATAAAACTTATTATTTAAGAAAAATTTTTAAACTTATAGGACAAGTTTAATTGAAAAACAAGAATGAATTAGATTAGCTAAGTTTTACTTTATAGCCTAGAGAAACACTAAGATTATTTGGATTTATATTTGCAATTAAATTTAAGTCGTGCCTTAATTTTGCATTGTAAATATTTGAATAAATTACAGCATCAAGAGCTTGAATTGTATGTGAGATTGCTTCAATAACAGCAGTATAAATTAATGCTGTTGTAAAATAACTATAATCAGATGAAGTATTGCTAACTGAACCAACAAATCCTTCAGTAAATCCATAAATTAATGCAATTGATATTCCAGTCCCAATTATTGTAGCATCACAGAGAAAATAAATATTTTGGCTAACTGCTTTTCCTTGAGCTTTAGATCCGCTACCAAATCCCAATAATAAAGCTTTTACTGTAGGCATTAATGTTGGTATTTTATTTTCATTATAAAATAAGTTTATATCAGCATTTAAATCTAAATTATTAATTTCTAATTTCAAATCATTATAATATGGATATCTCTGATTTTTAGTATCTTCTTTAATTTTTTGTGTTGTATCAATTATTCCTATAGCAAAATCAAGAGGAGAAGAGAAAATCGGATTTAAAAACACAAAACAAAATAAGAAAAACAGTAATATTTTTTTCATTATATAACCTCTTAATATATGGTAACATTTTATTGCGATATGTAAATAATAATTTTATAATCAAGGTGAATATATATGTGTTTTATGTGTCGTTGGTTCAATTGTTTTGTATTAACTCAAATAATGTACTATACTTTTAAAAAGAATAATATTTATAAAAAGGTTAGTTTCTATGGAAAGTGAAGAGAACAAATTAATTTATATCATTGAAGATCATCAAGTAATTGCAAATGGTGTTAAGCAGTATTTGGAATTTAGTAATTTAAATTGTGAAGTATTTTATAATTTAGAAACCGCAAAAGAAGCTTTTGTGAAAAAACTTCCTGATTTATTGATTCAAGATGTTATGTTACCCGATGGAGATGGTTTTTCATTTGTCAAAGAACTAAGAAAAAAATATAATTTCCCAGTTATTTTTATGACAGCAAGAGCTGAGGAGTCTGATAGAATATTGGGCTTTGAAATTGGAGCTGATGACTATATTACTAAACCTTTTTCTCCAAAAGAATTAGTATTAAGAGTTCAAGCTGTATTAAGAAGAACAGGAGATGTAAATCCAAGTGTTAAAGATGAGACTGTCTTTAAGAAAGATGATTCAAAATTATTTATAGACAGAAATGCTCATTCATTAAAAGTTGATGATAATGAAGTTATATTAACAGCAGCTGAATGGAGAGTATTACTTTGTTTAATTGATAATGCACATTTATTAGTATCTAGAAATAAGATATTAGATGAATGTTTTAATTATTCAAGTGAGTCTTATGAAAGGATAGTAGATACTCATATAAAAAATATTAGAGCTAAGCTTTATAAAGGCAATTGGATTGAAACAGTAAGAGGTTACGGATATCGATTTGTTGGTGTTGAAGAATCTAAGTAATATTAGAGAGACTTTTTAAATATGAAGAAATTATTTGGGCGACTATTTATTTCAATATTAAGTGTATCATTATTTGTGCTTGTCTTTGTTATGTTTTTTATAACTCTCTTTTTTATTCGAGCATCAAGACAATGGTCTGCTAATTCCTTTAATGATTTCAGTCATAGGCTAGCTATTTGTTTAGCTCAAAATACTGAGCCCGTTGATATTTCAACTTTAATTGAAACCTCCCTTAATTGTTCTTTAGAAGATAACAGAATTAGTGGATTAATCTTTAGAGATAAAGAGGGTAAAGTTGTTTATTCTTTTGGAAAAACACAAATAGGGGACAGTTTATCACAAAGACCTGATGATAAAGATGTTGATTTAAATGAGATTGTTTTAGATTTAAATAATAAACCTTCAACAGAATTTAAAACTGTTGTAACGACAAGTCCAATTAATTTGATTCAAACTAAATACTTAAATAATAATTTATTTGTAGATTTGATACATTTATCTAGCTCTGATAGCATTTTTGAAAAAAGAGAAATTGAAGTCCCAAGTGGTGTTGAAGATAGTTTTATAACAGGCTCTATTATGATTATGGAAAATGATGAGTTTTCCTATGCTATAGATGTTTTAGTTTTCACTCCAACAACTTATAAATATAGTAAAGATATATTTAGTATTGGTGGAATTTGGCTTTTAGCTATTGTGTTAATAGCTTTACAATTTTCATTGGTTTTAAGTTATCATTTCTCAAAACAAATTGAAAATTATGCAAAAGGGTTAAAAAAAGCATTATTTAAATTATCAAAAGGTGAAGAAAACGTAGATTTACCACAATATAAAGTTGAAGAGTATCAAGATATAAACAAGGCTGTTAAATTATTAGATCGTGATTTAAGTTTAAATAGGAAAAATAGAAAAGCCTGGCTTAGAAATATTACTCATGATTTAAATACACCTGTTACTTCTATGCAAATTTTACTCGATGGTGTTGAAGATAAGATTTTCCCATTAAATGAAGAAACAATTTCTTTATTAAAGAAAGAACATTCAAGTCTATCAAAGAGAATTAATAGAGTTGTTTTATATGCTTCCTTACAAAGTCCTGATAAAGAGATTATGTTATCAATCTGTAGTACTGCTGAAATAATAAGTGCTCTAAAGAAAGTTGATTTAGATTTTTCTAGAGTTAAATTTGTTGAATATAGTAAGATTGTTGAAGTTGATTATTCTACTATTGTTTTAGCTGTTTCTTGTTTGATAGAGAATGCTCTTGAATATGGAAAGGGTGAGGTTTTGGTAGAATTATCTCGTTGTGAAATAAAAGTAACAAATAAAGGGCATTTATTAGATAATGTTGCAATTTTTGAACCATGGGAGAGAGGCGATAAGAGTAGAACTAGTGGCGGAAATGGCCTAGGTCTCTCAATTGTACATGAAGTAATGAGACTTCATGAAGGTTCAATAAAATTAAAAAATATAGACGATAAAGTTATAGCAACTTTAAAATGGGAAAAACATTTAAATAGTTTGATCTAAAATAATGTTTTTATCAAAATCATAAATTGTAAACCTATTATTTTCATATATCATATAAGAATTATTAAATCCACCTTTTGCAAGGGATATTGATCCTGGATTAAAATGATGAGTTTTATTTTCAGTTATCTCATATAATGGTATATGAGTGTGTCCACTTAAAATTACGTCATTTTCATTAGTTTTTGGATATGGATGATGTCCATGAACTAAAGTAAAAGTTCTATTATCAATAAATAGTTTTGCACTTTCACTTAATATTTCAAAATCTAAAACCATTTGATCTACTTCTGCATCACAATTGCCTCTAACAGCAATTATTTCTTTTGCTAAATCATTTAATAAAGCTATAACTTTTTTAGGGTCATAGTCCTTTGGTAAATCATTTCTAGGTCCATGATAAAGAATATCTCCTAATAGGAGAATTTTATCAAACTTCTCATTTTCATAAATATTTATAAGACTTTTTGCATAGTAGTAGCTACCATGAATGTCTGAGGCTATTAATAATTTCATAGCCTAATTATATAGCAATTATAATATATTATTTCAAGTATTATAATTTATGACTTGCACTTTGTTGCACTTTGTGGTATAAAATCAAAGGTTCTCATTTTGAGAACATTTGGGGCCGTAACTCAGTGGGAGAGTACCACGTTGACATCGTGGGAGTCGTTGGTTCAAATCCAATCGGCCCCATTTTTTTATGCCCATTCATTTTTTCTTTAATAGTTTCAAAATTATAATTGATAAATCAATAATATTATTGATTTTATTCTTTCTATAGAATATAAATTTATAAAGTATATATTTTATAATTAATTATATTTCTTCTTCACAAGATTATAAATAAACTTTATCTTATTAGAAGTAAATATATTTAGGAGGAAATATTTTGGATAAAATCAAAATGACTACACCCTTAGTTGAATTAGATGGGGATGAAATGACAAGAATCCTTTGGAAGATGATAAAAGATGAATTAATTTTACCTTTTGTGGACTACAAAGCAGAGTATTATGATTTAGGATTAGTACATAGAGAAGAAACTAAAGATGCGGTCACTTATGATGCAGCTAATGCAATAGCAAAATATGGAGTAGGTGTAAAATGTGCAACTATTACTCCAAATGAACAGAGAATGAGTGAATATAAGCTAAGTGAAAAATACAAAAGCCCTAATGGTACTTTAAGAGCTATTTTAGATGGTACAGTATTTAGAACTCCAATTTGCATAGATTCAATTAAACCTGTTGTAAAAAACTGGAAAAAACCAATTACTATTGCTCGTCATGCTTATGGCGATGTATATAAAGCTACAGAGTATAGAGTTCCTGAAGAAGGAAAAGCAGAATTAGTATTTACTGATAAAAATGGTAATGAAAAATTTAGAGAAACAATTTATGATTTTGAATGCCCTGGGGTTATTCAAGGAATGTATAATAAAGATTCTTCAATAATCAGTTTTGCAAGATCTTGTTTTGCTTATGCACTTGATGCTAAAGAAGATTTATGGTTCTCAACTAAAGATACAATTAGTAAAAGTTATGATCATCATTTTAGAGCAGTTTTTGAAGATGTTTATGAAAAAGAATATAAAGAAGCTTTTGAAAAAGCCGGCATTACTTATTTCTATACATTGATTGATGATGCTATTGCTAGAGTTATTAGAAGTGAAGGTGGTTTTGTTTGGGCTTGTAAGAACTATGATGGGGACGTTATGAGTGATATGGTTTCAACAGCTTTTGGTTCTTTAGCTATGATGACAAGTGTTTTAGTATCTCCTGATGGAAAATATGAATATGAAGCAGCACATGGTACTGTTACACGTCACTATTATAAATACTTAGAAGGTCAAGAAACTTCAACAAACCCAATGGCAACAATTTTTGCTTGGTCTGGTGCATTTAGGAAAAGAGGTGAGTTTGATAATAATGAACAATTAATTAAATATGCTGATTCATTAGAAAAAGCTTGTTTTGATACATTAAACAGTGGTGTAATGACTAAAGATTTAGTACATTTAGCTGAAGGTCTTAAGACAAGAAGTGTTAATTCCTCTGAATTTATTAAAGAGATTAGAAAAAACTTAGAAGCTATACTAAGTTAGTAAAAATAAAAAATTATTAAAACAAAAAAATTCTTGGATACTTTTTAGTATCCAAGTTTTTTAATATTCAATTATATCAATATTTCCATATTCACCAACTATATAATAATTTTTTGGCTTTTTGAAAGGCTTATTAGTTTTAACAAAATTTTTAATATTTTGATTATCTAAATAACTTAGTTTATTTGGAGTGTAATTTAGAGATAATATAGGAGATTCTCCGACTTCAAGGTAGTAAGCTAAGCCTTGATGCATTTCAATATAGGAAAGCAAAGCTTTTTCTAGATAAAGTGCTCCATGCCTTGGTAATGAATCTTTAATAAAAGCATCTTGTAGTTCAAAAATATCAATATTTTCAATTTCTTCTTCATTATAATTATTTTCTAAGAAATCAATAAAGGATTCAAAAATGGCACTTGGTGTAATATCAAAAGCATCTGAAATTACTTTCATAAACATTACTGCTTCACCCTTTGTATAGAATAAATCACATCCTTTTTTAATTTTGAGAGCTTTTTTAATATCATCAAGTTTAAAACTAGGATTTTGAATTAAAGTATATGGGGATTCTTTATTATATTTGATTTGATATTTATCAATTTCATCATATATTTTTGTACCAGGTAATAGAGAGAGTAAGAAAATATCAATATTACTGGGTTTGCAAAATACTGTAAAATCTAAACTTTCTTTAAATTTAGCTAAATTATCATTAGGTAGACCTATGATTAAATCAAGCCCGTAAACAAGATTTAATTTTTCTAATATTGAAATCTTTTCTTTAAATAAATCTAGTTTAAAATTTCTATTCACTGTTTTTAAAACATCACTGTGAATACTCTGAAGTCCAATTTGAAGAGAACAGAAAATTTCACTAAAAGCTTTAGCAATATCTTCATCTATTAATTCTGCTCTAATTTCAAAGGTAAAGTGTATATCTGGTGCTTTCTCTTTTATAAGATTTAGAATTTTTATAGTTCTTTTTTTATCAATGTTAAAAGTTGGATCTAAGACAAAAATATCTTTTATTCCCTTCCTTACAATATAGTTTAATTCAGCTTCTATTCTTTCAAAAGGATAATTTCTAACAGTTCTAAGCCCTTTGGATTCAAAGCAAAAGCCACATTTAAAAGGACATCCTCTAGTCATTTCCCACAGGATTGAACAATTCTCATCTAAGAAAGGATCGCAAACTTGAGTTAAAAAAGGAGAAGAAAGAGAATCTAAATCCACATTATCAGATAAAGAATAAGTAGGGTTTTCTTTTGATAGAATACCTTTATGTATTAATGGTTCACCATTTATTAACTTTTTTAGAGCAATAATAGTTGTTTCTTCACCCTCTCCAGATACTAAAAACCTATATAAATTTAAATTAAAGCTAGTTGCATTTGCACTTATCTCACTTCCTCCAGCAAAGATAATTATATTTTTATTTAAGGCTTCTAATTCTTTAGTAAAGCTATCAAACCAATCTCTATTCCAGAGATAAATTGAAAGTCCTATAGCATATAAATCCTTATTTGCAAGTTCTCTTGCAATTTGTATTGGATTATCTTCCAAATCGTAAAGATTCGTTTTTACAGTAATTATTGAGTTTAACTCTTTATCATTTTTTATAGCAGATTCTATACATAGAGCTCCTAAAGGAAATGATAGATTTGATTTCTCAATTGCAGTTGATATTAATAATATATTCACAAAATCAACATTAACAAAAAAAGATAAACATATAAAGCTAAAAGTATTTATTTTATTAATGTTTTGTTTTATTATTTGTTGTTTTTTTGATAATATATAAATACTTTAAAAAATAGTGAGAAATTAAATAAATTGAAAAGAGAATTATTTTTACCAACTACAAAAGAAGATATGTTAAATAGAGGTTGGGATTATGTTGATGTTGTAATGATTAGTGGTGATGCATATGTTGATCATCCATCCTTTGGCGTGCCTTTATTAGCTAGATTGTTAGAAAGTAAAGGTTATAGAGTAGGCATTATAGCTCAACCAGATATCAACAATAAAGAAGATTTTCTAAGATTTGGTAATCCTAGACTTTGTGTAATGATTGGTGGTGGAAATATTGATTCAATGGTCTCTCACTATACAAGTGCAAATAAAAAAAGAAGTAATGATTATTATTCCCCTGGTGGTAAAGCTGGTTTTAGACCTGATAGAGCAACAATTGTTTATACTACAAAAGCAAAAGAAGTTTTTGAGAAAAATGTTCCTATAATTATTGGAGGTATTGAAGCTTCTTTAAGAAAATTTGCACATTATGATGTTTGGAGTGATAAAGTTAGACATTCATTAATCTTAGATTCGAAGGCTGATTTATTAATTTATGGAATGGGGGAACTAGCTACTTTAGAAATTGTTGATAGACTTAATAATGGAGAAACTATTGATAATTTATATGATGTTATTGGTAGTGTAGTTTCTTTCTCTCAAAAAGCTTTTGAAGACATTAAAGATAAAATTAAATATCCAATATTTGAATTGCCTAGTTTTGAAGAAGTTAGTGATAGAGATAAGAAAAGTAATATTCCAAGTGAAAATGGTAAGTTAAATTATGCCAAGGCTTTCCAAATGCAAATGCTAAGAGAAAATCCAATGAGAAAAGAATGTCTAATTCAAAGCTCAGAGAAAAGAATTGTATTGAGAAATCCTGTTCAAAGGCCTTTGACTACACAAGAGATGGATATGGTTTATGAATTACCTTTTACAAGAGTTTCTCATGTTGATTATGATAAAGATGGTGGAATCCCAGCATTAAATGAAGTTCAATTTTCTATAACTAGTAATAGAGGTTGTTATGGAGCTTGTTCTTTCTGTGCAATAACTACTCATCAGGGTAGAATGATTCAAGTTAGAAGTAAGGAATCTTTAGTCAGAGAAGCTACTTTACTAACTAAATTACCTAATTTCAAAGGTTATATTCATGATTTAGGTGGACCAACTGCAAATTTCCAAGCCCTTGCTTGTGATAAACAATTAAAAAGTGGTCCTTGTGATACAAAGCAATGTCTATTTCCAGTGCCATGTAAAAATTTAAAAGATTCCCATTCTCGCTATTTAGATATTCTTGAAGCTATAGAAAAAATAGATGGTGTTAAAAAAGTATTTATTAGATCTGGTATTAGATTTGATTATTTAATGAGAGTATGTGATGAAAAGACTAAAAATAGATTTTTAAAACATTTAGTATTAAATAATGTAAGTGGTCAATTAAAAATTGCTCCAGAACATGTAGATCCAAAAGTTTTAGATATTATGGGAAAACCAACAGTTGATGTATATGAAGAATTTATTAAAGCCTTTAAAGATACAAATGAAAAGTTTAATAAAAAGCAATATACTATTCCTTATTATATTGCTGCTCATCCAGGTTCAACTTTACAAAGTGCAATTAATTTAGCTCTTCATACAAAAAAAGAAGGTTTTGTGCCTGATCAAGGTCAAGAATTCTATCCAACCCCTTCAACAGTATCAACTTGTATGTACTATACAGGATTAGATCCAAGACCTAATAGAAATTTTGAAAAAGTATATGTACCTAAAGGTAGAGAGAAAAAATTACAAAGAGCAATATTACAATATAATAAGGTTGAAAATAGGGCTTTAGTACTAGAAGCTTTAAGAAAAGCAAATAGAATGGACTTAGCGAAAGTATTGCTATCAGACAATAAACAAAATTTGTATAAAAATAGAAAAAATATACGAAAAAAACCTAATAAAAATCATAAAGTAAATTGACAGTTCTTACCTAAGTGATTAAAATTCTTGAAAAAGCGTAGTTTTTTCGACGCTTAGGAGCAATTATGGAAAAGAAAGATATTAATTGGAGTGCTTTAGGTTTTAAATACACTAAAACAGAAAAAAGATATGTTGCTCATTGTAAAAATGGACAATGGAGTAAAGGTGAGCTAACTGAAGATGAAACAATTACACTAAATGAAAGTGCAGGTGTTTTCCAGTATGCTCAAACATGTTTTGAGGGTTTAAAAGCTTATACAGCAAAGAATGGTAAAATTGTAGTATTCAGACCTGATTTAAACGCTCAAAGAATGGCAGATACATGCAAAAGACTATGTATCCCTGAATTCCCTAAAGAAATGTTTCTTGAAGCTGTAGAACAAGTAGTAAAAGCAAATGCTGCTTATGTTCCACCTTATGGAACTTCTGCTTCATTATATTTGAGACCATTTATTATTGGTTCTTCTCCAGTTATTGGAGTTAAAGCTTGTGAAGAATATCAATTCAGATTGTTTGCTTTACCTGTAGGTCCTTATTTTAAGGGTGGATTAAATCCAATTAAAATTATGGTAAGTGACTATGATAGAGCAGCACCAAATGGAACTGGTAATATTAAAGCTGGTTTAAACTATGCAATGAGTTTATATCCTGGTTATTTAGCTAAATCAAAAGGTTATGCTGAAAATATGTATCTAGATTCAAAGACTAGAACTTATGTTGAAGAAACTGGTGGTGCAAACTTCTTATTTGTAACTAAAGATAATAAAGTAGTAACACCAAAAAGTGAAACAATTTTACCTTCAATTACAAGAAGATCTCTTTTAGTTGTAGCAAAAGATATTCTTGGTTTAGAAGTTGAAGAAAGACCTGTTAAATTTGATGAAGTTGAAGATTTTGCTGAATGTGGTTTGTGTGGTACTGCTGCAGTAATTTCTCCTGTTGGTCTTGTACATACTGAAGAGAAAGATATTATCTTTAATGGTGATCCAAATAAAGTCGGACCAATTACTAAAAAGCTATATGATACCTTAACTGGAATTCAATTGGGAGATATTGAAGGTCCTAAGGGCTGGATAAAAGAAATTCTATAATAGGTAATATATATATTTTTTGTTTAGGAGTGCATTAGCACTCCTTTTTAATTCTCATAAAGGCATAAAAAAACTCTAGGCAAATACCTAGAGTTTCTTTCTTTCAATGTAATTAAGCAGAAATAACTGTTAATAAAATCTTTATTAAGAATAAAGCAGTAACAACCCAAGTCATTGGAGTAATTTGTTTTGTTTTTCCTGTAACAAGTTTTAATACTGTGTAACTTAAGATACCGAACATAATACCATCAGAAATTGAGTAAGCTACAATCATCATAATGATACATAAGAATGCAGGAACTGCTTCTGTAATGTCATGGAAATCAATTTCAGTAACAGGAGTAATCATTAATACACCAACAATGATAAGAGCTGGAGAAGTAGCAGCAGATGGAATAGATCCGAAGATTGGTTCTAAGAACAATGAAATTGCAAATAAAATAGCAACAACAACTGCAGTTAAACCAGTTCTACCACCAGCAACAACACCTGAAGAAGATTCTACGAATGTTGTGATTGTTGAAGTACCTAAGATAGCACCAACAGTAGTACCAATAGCATCAGCAAATAAAGCTTCTTTACAGTTAGGGATTGAACCATCTTTTTGAATCATGTCAGCTTTTGTAGCACAACCAATTAATGTACCAACTGTATCAAACATGTCAACAAATAAGAATGTGAAACATACTACAACGAAATCTAATGAAAGCATGTGAGAGAATTCAAATGGGAAGAAATATGGTGCTGAAGGTAAGTAAGAACCACCTGCGTATGAAGTAACTCCGAATGGGATACCAATAACAGTTGTGATTAAGATACCATAAAGCATTGCACCCTTAACACCTTTAGCCATCATGAAAGCAATTATTACTAAACCGATCATAGCAACTAATGGAGCTCCTGAAGTCCAAGCTGGATTTAAGTGTACTAAAGTTGCACCGTCTGCAACGATAATACCAGCATTTTGGAAACCAATGAATGCGATAAATAATCCGATACCAACAGAAATAGCTTTTTTCAAATTGCTAGGAATACTATTTACGATAGCTTCACGAACGTTAAATGCTGTTAATAAGATAAAGATAATACCTTCAACAAATACTGCTGAAAGAGCAAATTGCCAAGTCTTACCCATACCTAAAACAACGGTGAAAGCTAAGAATGCGTTTAAACCCATACCTGGAGCTAAAGCAAAAGGTAGATTAGCAAGTAATCCCATTACTAATGTTGCAAAAGCACCTGCAATTGCAGTAGCGGCAAAAACGCGAGAGAATTCCATACCAGCAGCTGATAGGATACCTGGATTAACAGCAAGGATGTAAGCCATTGTTAAGAAAGTGGTTACACCAGCCATAATTTCTGTACGTACATTTGATTTTCTTTCTGAAATTTTAAAGAAATTGTCCATTAATGCACTCCTTATATTTAGTGATTGTCGTTACCATTATATAGTATAACTATCAATAAGTACAGAAATATTTTTATAAATGTTGCACCTTGTTGCCATATAAAGAATTATAGTATATTACAGTATTTATATGAAATATTTCGTTAAAATTAAAAAAAATATATTATTATTGTAGTAAATATAAATGATAAAAAAAGACATTTTTTTTGTTTTTTGGGAGTTTTTGTTAAATTTTAATTAATTTTCCTTGTGAAATTTAATAAATAGATGTTAGAATATTAGACAATTTAAAGAAATGAATAAAACAAGTAATTGGAGAAAAATAATATGGATAAAAAAGAAATGATGGAATTAATTGATGTTTCATCAAAAAGAAAAGTCGCTGATCTTTGTATAAAAAATGCAAAAGTTGTTGATGTTTTTAATAGAAATGTTTTTGAAAGTGATGTTTTAATTATTAAAGATAGAATCGCAGGCTTTGCAAAATGTGGGTATGGAAAAGCAAAAGAAATCTTTGATGCAAACTTTTCATATATGATTCCTGGATTTATCGATTCGCATGTCCATATTGAATCTTCTCACTGCACTCCTGAAGTATTTTCAAATTTATTAGTACCTAATGGAGTTACTACTGTTATAGCCGACCCTCATGAAATTTGTAATTGTCATGGTTTAGACGGATTAGATTATATGCTTGAAGCAAGTGAAGATTTGCCTTTAAAAGCTTATTTTATGGTTCCAAGCTGTGTCCCCGCTACGGACTTTGAACATAGTGGTGCAATTTTAGATGCAAAAGAAATAGCAAAAAGAATAAATTGTGAAAGGGTTCTTGGTCTTGGTGAAATGATGAATTATCCAGGAGTTATAAATAATGATGAATCTGTAATTGATAAAATTCAATTAGCACATGACAATAATAAAATAATTGATGGACATTCTCCAAATGTTTATGAAAGCGATTTAGATGCTTATTGTGCAGCAGGGATAAAAGATGATCATGAATGTGCTACAAAAGAGGATTTGGAAGAAAGAATTAGACGTGGTATGTATGTAATGTTAAGAGAAGGGACAGTTTGTAAAGATGAAGTTAATCTATTAAAAGGTGTAACTGAGGCAAATTATAGAAGATGTCTTTTCTGCACTGATGATAGACAAGTTGAATCATTATTAGAATTAGGAAGTATTAATAATAATGTAAGATTGGCTGTAGAAAATGGTTTAGATCCATTCATTGCAATTTCAATGGCAACAATTAATAGTGCTGAATGTTATAATTTGAAAGATTTAGGTGCAATTGCGCCAAGATATATTGCTAATTTTTCTTTAACTCAGAACTTAAAAGATTTTAATATGGATTATGTTTTTGTTAATGGTAAATTAGTTGCAAAAGCTAAAAAAATGATTGATGAAGTTCAAATAAAACCAATTCCAGATAAAGTAAAATCTAAAATGAGAGTTAAAGATTTTAGTTTGAAAAGTTTAGAATTGCCTTTGAAATCTAGTAAAGTTAGAACAATGGAAATAGTCCCTGGTGGAGTAGTCACTAAAAAAGCTGAATCTATAGTTGAAATTGAAAATGGTCTCTATAAATATAGTGATGATGATATTTGTAAGATTGTTGTAGTTGAAAGACATAAAGCAACTGGAAATTATGCTGTAGCTTTATTAAAAGGGTTTGGACTAAAACAGGGTGCAATTGCAACAAGTGTTGCACATGATTCTCATAATATTATTGCTGCTGGTAAAAATGATGAAGATATATATTTAGCAATAAATAAATTAATAAAAATTGGAGGAGGAATGACAATTACATTAGATAATAAAGTTATTGATTCCTTCTCACATCCTATTGCAGGATTAATGAGTGATCAAAATGCTGATATTGTAGCAAAAAGACTGAATGAAATGGTAATTAAAGCTTATGATAATTTGGGCATTAGTAAAAGCTTAGATCCATTTATGACCTTATGTTTTATGTCTCTTCCAGTAATTCCTGAATATAAAATAACTGATATGGGATTATTTGATGTAACTGAATTTAAATTTGTTGATTTAGAATTGTAAATAATAATTGTTAGTATATTAAACCGTTGAGATAGAATATTATTTCAACGGTTTTTTATATTCTATAGTCTGAAGGCTTTTTACCTGTGACTTTTTTAAATGTATTATAAAAGTGAGATTCGTATTGATATCCCAGCAATAATGATATTTCTTTATAAGACAAATCAGTAGATTCAATAAAATTAATAGCTTTTTCAATTTTTAATTTATCTAAATATTCATGAGGAGATAATCCCGTTTCTCTTTTAATTATTCTATATATTTGTGAACAACTAAGCGATACTGTATTAGAAATATCTTGGATTTGATAATTATTTCTAACAGTTGAGTGCATAATTCTATCTATTTCTTTAAATTTATTTAATTTTGTTTTTTTAGTTTTGTAATAACTTTTTTCTTTTATTAAGTTGCCGAAAATTTGATAACATAATCCCTCAATTATCAAAGGAGAGTAATGTTCATTACTAACTTCTTGGAACATAGATTCGAAATAAGAAGTAATATAAGAAATGTCATGATCAAAATTATATGTAAATTTGTCTTTCCCAAAACTCTTTCAATATATTTTTTAGCTTTATTTCCTTTAAATCCTACCCAATAACAAGTCCAAGGATCCTTATCATCCGCTTTATAAATTACAGGAGTGTTTGGGGGAACTAAAAAACAATTTTGTTTATTTAGAGTATATGTTGAATTATTTACAGTATAGATTCCACTACCACTAACTACATAATGGAGAATATAATATGTTCTCCAGTCATGGCCGAATGTAAATCCTGGTTCATTATGTGATAGTCCTACATTGATAACGGATAAATCAGAATCTTTATAAAAATCACCATCTTCAAAAAAAAAGTCAAAGCCTTTCATGGTTTCTTACCTCAATAAATTTTGTTTTGTAATCCATTTTATTAGTAAAAAATGCATGAAATATATAATAAAATGAACGATATAATTATATACATTTTTCCCTTGAATGGTAATATAAATAATATGTAAATATATTATAAATATCACTTTTGAGCCTTAAATTAACGATTAGAGAAAAAATAATTAGATTGATCCATATGTTGTTCTCTAATTTTTATAAATTTTAAAGATAATAAAAGACTCAATTTTGATTTAAAAATATAATTTAATTATTATTAAAGAAGGCTTTTATGGTTTATAAAAATTGTTTTCCTAATGGTTGTAAAAAAGCATTAACTTTTAGTTTTGATGATGGGATAGAACAAGATTTACATTTACAAGAAATATTTAGAAAAAATAATAGCAAATGTACATTTAATCTTAATTCAGAGATTATGGGACAAAGAAATTGTTTTTTATATAAGAATGTAATGGTATCAAGATTAACAAAAGAACAAGTTAAGGATAATTATTATGATTTTGAGATTGCAAGTCATGGTAGTGTGCATCCTTTTTTAGAAAAAATGTCTGTTGAGGGAATTATTTCAGATATTATTACTGATAGAAAAAATCTTGAAGCTATAGCAAAATATCCTGTTAGAGGATTTGTTTATCCCTATGGGACTTATAATCAAACGGTTATAGATACTTTAAAAGCTTTAGGTGTTAAATATGCTAGAACCATTAAAGATACCCATAATTATGAAATTCCAACAGATTTCTTACAGTGGCATCCAACCTGTCACTTTGAAGATGAAAAAATCTTTGATTTAATTTCAAAATTTATTGAATCAAAAGAAGATTCCTTAGAATTATTATATATTTGGGGCCATTCTTATGAAATTGAGTCAGATAATATGTGGAATCATATAGATAAGATTTGTAGTATTTTTAAAGATAGAGAAGATGTTTGGAAAGCTACAAATATGGAAATCTATAATTATCTAAAAGCTTTAGATCAATTAGAATTTACTTATGATCAAACAATAGTAACAAATCCTACTTCATTAGATTTATGGATCAGCGTTGATGATAAGATCAAATGTATTGAAAAAGGGAAGACACTCTATATTGAGTAAAATATATATGTGCTTATTAACAAATTAGAATAAGATAATTGTATTTAGTAATTTCTTGTTCAAGGCAACTATTATAAAGTTTTTATAATAGTTGTTTTTTATGTAAATGTAAAAAAAATATCTTTAAATTTACCTTTATTGAATAAAAAATATAATGGAATAAAAATAATCAAAAAATGCAATAAAAAACCTTTCTTTTAATTAAAAGGTATGGTATTATCAACCAAGTTGTTTTAAAAAACAATTCGGTTGAGGTGTTTAATATTTATGAAAGTTCCAAAGACAAAAGACAATAATAATAACATTGAGGTTAGAGTAAGATTTAGTTGTGAAAAATTTTATTTTGGTCCAGGTGCTGCACGTTTACTTGAGTTAATAGACAAAGGGGAAAGTGTTAGTAAAGCTTGTAAATTAATGAATATGTCTTATTCGAAGGGCTGGAAAATATTAAATATCATAAAAGATGAAACCGGTTATGACGCTGTAATTAGACAACAAGGTGGGATTAACGGGGGAAAAACAATCTTAAGTGAACAAGGTAAAGCTTTATTAGAATCTTTTAGAAATCTTGAAAAAGATATTAAAGAATATGCAAAAAATAGATTTGATCAATATTTAGAGGAAAATGATGACTAGAAAAGATTTTAGAAAACATTTACAACATCCTAAAGTAATAATATCTTTATTTGCAATTTTATTTTTTGTTATATTTTTTGCTTCATTTTTTATTGGTAGATATCCAATAAAACCATCACAATTAGTTTTAGTCTTGTTATCAAGAGTTTTTAATATTGAACCTACTTGGTCAAAAACAGTTGAATCAATAATTCTTAATGTAAGATTGCCTCGTATATTAAGTTCAGCAATAATTGGAGCAGCTCTTTCTCTTTCTGGTTTAAGTTATCAAGGAATGTTTAAGAACCCAATGGTATCTCCTGATGTTTTAGGAACTAGTGCAGGAGCTGGCTTTGGTGCCTCTTTAGCCATTTTATTTGGCCTATCATATTTTACAATTAGCTTTATAAGTTTTGCTTTTGGTTTATTGGCAGTGATATTAGTAACTTTTATTAGTTCAAAAATTATGAATCAAAGAACACTTGCATTAATTCTAGGTGGAATAATGATAAGTTCTTTATTTTCGTCTGCGACTTCTTTTGTAAAATTAGTTGCTGATACTGATAATACATTACCAGCAATAACATATTGGTTAATGGGCTCTTTAGCATCTGTTAGAAAATCAGATGTATATTTTCTTTTGATAGTAACAGTAATAGGTGCAATTCCTCTTTTCTTATTGAGGTGGAAATTAAATTTATTAACACTCGATGAAGATGAAGCTATGAGCTTAGGAATTAATACTATTTTATTAAGAAAAATTGTTATAGTTTGTGCAACTTTAATGACTAGTGCCTCAATTTGTGTAGGTGGGCATATTGGTTGGATAGGTTTAGTAATTCCTCATTTTACAAGAATGGTAGTTGGTTGTGATTATAGAGTATCTCTTCCTGTATCAATTTTGATGGGATCATCATTTTTGATGTTAGTAGATACAATTAGTAGAAGTTTATTAACTAGTGAAATTCCAATTGGTATTTTAACTTCCTTTATAGGTGCACCATTTTTCTTATACCTCATGATTAGGGAGGCAAAGAAAGTATGAGTTTAAAGGTTGATAATTTAAGTTTTAGTTATGCAGATAAAAAAATATTAGATGAAATTTCCTTTGAAATTAATCCTGGGGATTTTGTATGTCTTCTAGGTAGAAATGGAGTAGGGAAAAGTACTTTATTTAAACTATTGCTTGGTTTTTTACATAAAGCATCTGGCCAAATATTAATTGATGATAAACCTTTAGAACATTTTAGTAGGAAAGAATTAGCTAGAAAAATTGCATATATTCCTCAATATACAACAAGTGCTTTTAATTATACTGTTTTTGATACTGTTTTAATGGGAACTACTTGTAGATTAGATACATTAGGCTCTCCTAAAGCAAAAGAGAAAAAAATAGCCTTTGATGCTTTAAAACAATTTGAAATAGAACATTTAGCCCATAAAAATAGTGATGCTATTAGTGGTGGTGAAAGACAGTTAGTTATTTTAGCTAGAGCTGTAGCCCAGGGTTCTAAGATTTTAATTTTGGATGAACCAACTGCAAATTTAGATTATGGTAATCAAGTTAGAGTAATGAAAACTATATCAAAATTAAAAGAAATGGGTTATGCAATTATTTTATCAACTCATAATCCTGAGCAGGCAATGTGGTTTAGTGATAAAGTTATGTTACTTGATGATAAAAAAGTATTAGCTTTTGGAAATACTCAAGAAGTTATTAATGAAGAGTTATTAAAGAAAATTTATTCAATTGATATTGATTTGATAGAAAAAGATGGCAAAACCTTATGTGTGCCAAGAATTGAGGAATAGCTATGTTTAGTTGGAATGAGAAAAATATTAATTGGTTTAGTTCAAGTGCCAAAGAGACTGATTTTCATAAAAAATTAGCACAGCAAATAATACCTTATATAAATAAAGATGATTCGCTTTTGTCTTTAGGTAGTGGTTTGGGTTTTCTTGAGAGAGAGTTATCTCCATATTTAAAAAAAATGGTTTTAATAGATAATAATGATGTTGCAATAGATTTTTTAAATAAACATAAATTAAAGAATCAAACAATAATCAATACTGATTGGAGTAAATATAATAAAAAGGCTGATTATTTATTACTTTCATTTTTTTCTAGGATGTATATAAACGATAGTCTTGATGACTTTTTAAAGTTAGTTAATAAAAAAATTTTTTATATAGTTAATCAAAGACATTGTAATGATGGTGAAGTTGAATCCTATTTAAATAAGAAAAAAGCTAATTATTCTTATAAAAAGATTCAATTAGATTTTAATCAAGTATTAAAGAAAAGTGAAATTAATGATTATTTAAATCAATATTATTCTCAGGTGACTGAAGAAAAAAAAGAGAAGTTATTACAAAACTTTAAACCTTATAAAGATGATTTAGTAGTCTTTAATAATAGAAAAAAAATAATTTTATTCATTATAGAGAAAGGAGATAAATAATGAAGAAAAAAATAATATTTGTTCTTTTTTCTTTGCTTTTAGCTAGTAGTCTTCTTTTTGCAGAAGGTCAAAAAGAAAACTCATATATCCAAAAGCAACAAGAAACAAAAATATTCGTTGACTCCCTTGGTAGAGAAGTTGAAGTTCCAACAAATATTGAAAGAGTTGCTCCATCAGGAAATTTATCACAACAGATAATTTATTCAATCGTTCCTGACGAAATGGTAGGTTGGGGTTCTCGTCCTACTGCTGAGATGCAAAAATATTTTAAACAAGAAGTAGTTAATAGACCTGTTTATGGTGCTTTTTATGGTAAAAAAGCAAACTTAAATATGGAAGCTTTATTAGTTGCTGATCCTCAAGTTGTTGTTGATATTGGAGAAATAAAAGGCTCTGTAGAAGAAATGACTAAAGACTTAGATGATTTACAAGCAAAGTTAAATATTCCTGTTGTTTTTATAGCTTCATATTTAGATGATATGGGGTCTACATACCGTGCTTTGGGTGATTTATTAAACAAAAAAGAAGCAGGGGAAGAAAGAGCTGAATATTGTGATCAAACAGTAAATGAAGCAAAAGAAGTTTTAGCAACAATTAGTGAAGATACAAAACCTACAATCTATTATGGTACTGAGCAAGATGGATTAACATCATTCCCTAAAGGAAGTTTCCATACTCAAGTATTCCCTTTAGTTGGTGTTAATAATATTGTTGAAGGTAAAGGTAATTCAATAAAAGTAAGTCCTGAACAATTAATTATTTGGGATCCTGAATATATTATTTTAACTGGAGAAGGCGGTTATGAATCATTCTTAAGTGAAGATAGTCCTTTTAAAGACTTAAAGGCAATTAAGGAAAATCATATTTTTGTAATACCTGAAGGGCCCTTTAACTGGATAGATAGACCACCAGCCATGAACAGAGTTCTAGGTATGAAATGGTTAGGAAATTTAATTTATCCTGATAAATTTAATTATGATGTAAAACAGGAAGCAAAAACTTTCTATAGTTTATTCTATAATTATGATTTAAGTGATCAAGAACTTGATGAACTTTTAAAAAATTCAATTAGATAAATATTTTGCTATTAAAGGAATGAAAATTCTTTTAATAGCTTTTTTTTATATATAATTAAGTTTTAATTTTTTATATATATTGCAAACATAATTAATTCATAGTATTTTTTTAATAACCTAGGAGATACTAAAATTATGAGTTTAAATAATTTAGAAAAACAAATAATTGAATTAAGAGAGCAAATTGTAAGATTATCAAGTAGTTCTCTATCAGTAAGAAATGAAGCTTTAACTTTAATTAAAAATGGACTAGTTAGAGATAAAGAAATGATTTTTGAAGCAAATGGCAAAGATTTACAAGCTGCTAAAGAATCAAATTTACCCTCAGCTATAGCTTCAAGATTAAAGTTTGATGAAAAAAAATTAGAAGCCTCTTTATTAGGACTAGATATGGTCATTTCTCAAAGTGATCCAATTGGTGATGTTCTAGAAAAAAGATTATTGGATGATGATTTAATTCTTGAAAAAGTAAGTTTCCCCTTAGGTGTTATTGCAATGATTTTTGAATCTAGACCTGATGCTCTTATACAAATAGTTTCTTTGGCCCTAAAAAGTGGTAATGGAATTATTTTAAAGGGTGGTAAAGAAGCAAATTATACAAACAGAGCATTAATTGAAAGTATTAATAAATCTCTAGAAGCTTCTGTATTAAAATCATTTTGGGTTATTTTAATTGAAAGTCATAGTGATGTAGATACATTATTAACAATGGATGGTTATATTGATTTAATTATTCCAAGAGGATCAAACGCTTTTGTTTCCTATGTAATGAATAATTCAAAGATTCCAGTAATGGGACATTCAGATGGTCTTTGCTCAATTTATGTAGATGAATCAGCTGATTTAGAAAAAGCAGCAATTGTTTGTTATGATTCAAAAACGCAATATCCTTCAGCTTGTAATGCTGTAGAAACAATATTAATTAATAACAATATTTATAAAGAGTTTTTGCCGCTTTTAAAAACTGAATTAGATAAAAAAGATGTTATAATTCATGGTGATGAATTAGTATGTGAAGTTATTGACTGTATAAAAGCAACAGATGAAGATTTTGATACTGAGTATTTGAATTATGAAGTTGCTATAAAAGTAGTTGATGATGTTGATGAAGCTATTAATCATATTGCTATTCATGGTTCCCATCATACTGATGCTATTTTAACTAAGAATGAAGCAAATATATTAAAATTCTTTAATAGTGTTGATAGTGCAGATGTATTTAGCAATTGTAGTACTAGATTTGCTGATGGATATCGATTTGGACTAGGAGCCGAAGTTGGAATTTCAACTTCAAAATTGCATGCTAGAGGTCCAGTAGGTGTTAAGGGCTTAATGAGTACTAAATACTTATTAAAGGGAAATAATCAAATAGTTGAAGATTATAGTTCTAATAAAAAAAGTTTTAAACATAAGGAATTAAAATAATTTCTTAGTGGTGGTATAAAATGTCGAGAGATTTCTCAAATATAAAAAGAGTAGTAATAAAGGTTGGAACCAATTTACTATCTAGTGAAACAAAAATTGATGAAAAAAGAATTAAGATTATTGTTGATCAAATAGCTGAACTAAAAAAACGTGGTTATCAAGTTGTTTTAGTTACATCCGGTGCTATTGGAATGGGTGCTAAAGAATTGCATATAAAACAAAGTGTTAAAGATATTGCAATGAGACAAGCTTTAGCATCAATTGGACAACCCATCTTAATGAGTACATATAGAAAATACTTTAAAGAGGAAGATATAGTTTGTTCTCAAGTATTAATTACTAGAAAAGAATTAGATAAGAGAAAAACTTATGTTAATTTAAGAAATAGTATTTTTACTTTGCTTGATTTAGGTATTGTTCCAATTCTTAATGAAAATGACTCAATAAGTACTGCTGAAATTGGTTCAGCCTTTGGTGATAATGATAGAATGAGCGCTTTAGTTGCATCAAAAATTGATGCTGAGTTATTAGTAATTCTTACTGATATCAAAGGTTTATATGATGATAATCCTAATACCAATGAAAATGCAAAATTTATTGATGAAATAGATACCATTGATGATAAAATCATGGGTTATGCAAAAGGGGCAGGTTCTACATTTGCAACTGGTGGTATGAGAACTAAGTTATTAGCTGCAAAAATTGCGGCAATAGCTGGTTGTGGTTGTGTTATTGCTAGTGGAATGGATGATAAGGCACTACTCAAGATTATTAATAATGAAGATTTTGGAACTTTTATTCATTCAAAAGAAAAGAAAAGTCAACGCGCAAGGTGGATAATTAATAGCTCAACTAATGGTACAATATTGATAGATGATGGTGCAAAAAGAGCACTTGAGCATAACAAAAGTTTATTACCAAGTGGAATTATTGAACTTACTGGTGTTTTTGAGGCAGGG
This sequence comes from Pleomorphochaeta caudata, assembly GCF_055395745.1. NCBI lineage: Bacteria > Pseudomonadati > Spirochaetota > Spirochaetia > Spirochaetales > Sphaerochaetaceae > Pleomorphochaeta > Pleomorphochaeta caudata. Next base: position 2,481,038 of record NZ_AP042458.1, on the reverse strand, counting down.
GATGTAATAGAAATTTGTGATAAAAACGGACTTGCCTTTGCAAAAGCCGTACCTTATTATGATAGTACTGATATTGTAGCAATAAGTGGTCACAATAGTAGCGATATTGAAAATTTATTAGGACCTGGGAAAAAAACAGTAATTTTCCGTCCAGAGGATTTAGTTTTTATAAATGAGTCAAATTAGTAAATATAGAATTTATCATAGAAAACAAGATGTAGGTAAAAAAATAGAACAATTGCATAGAAGTGAACAATTGGCTATTGGAATTATTGATGTTGGAACTTTAGAACAGTTAATGCAATCTCTCAAATGGTACTCAAAGAATATGAATTTCTGCTTGCATGCTGTTATAAGTGCTGAAAGAGGGGATGTTAAATCTTTTAAAGAAGAATTCCCTGATGTTACTTTTATAGTTTTCCCATCAATAACTTCTTTTGGTGAATGTACAAATGCCTTTGCTGATGAATGCTTTACAACATTTTTTATGGTTGTTAGAAGTGATATTGAAATAATCAGATTTGAAGGAGCTTATCTTTTTGATCTATTAAATAAGAAAGAATCTCCAATTGCACTAGTTCCTGCAATTGCTAATAGCAATAAGGAAATAATTCCTTCAATGAGAGCTCCAAAACTTGATGGAACATTAATTGATCCTGTTTCATATTTCCCTCATATAGCATCAACTGAAGTTTATCAAACCCTTTATCCATTTTATGGTATTGGGTTATTTGATAGGGCTTTCTTCCAGCGTTTAAGAGGTTTTGATACTGAAGTAAAAAGTGAATATTATCAATATTTAGATTTTGGTCTTAGATGTAATTTATTTGGTCATATTATTGGTTGTACAAGTGCTTTTATAATTAGTTTCCCTGATAGACTGAGTATTGTTGAAGATAGATCTCCTGTTGAAGGTCTTAGTAAAGTTCATACAAGAGTATTAGGTGTTGAAACAATTAATGGTAAGAATTTTGCTCATAAATTTAGAGGACATTTTGATAAAAAGACCTTTAATGATGAAGTGAAAAATAAGATTATTATTTTAATTAAAAAAGATTTTAATACTTTAGTATCAACTTGGAAATATACTCCAGAAGAATCCATAGAGACTAATGAAGACTAATACTTTTATGTTTCGAAATCTGTTTTTCAAGAATTATTGTTTTAAAAAAGTAAAAATATTATTTTTGCTAGTTTTTATGAATGTTTTTTTCATGCAAATAATTAGTGCTAAGGCTTTTTTTGATTATCCTATTTCTACAGTATTTATAGATGCTGGGCATGGAGGAATGGATAGTGGGGCTGTAGCATCTTATGATTTCAATCCTTTAATAGAAGAAAAAGATATTGTTCTTGAAGTTGCATTGGGTGTAGAAAAATACCTAAATAAAGCATTAAGTGATATAGATGTAGTCCAAATTAGAGACGATGATACATATTATACTTTGCAAGAAAGAAGTGAATTTGCATATAAATATCCACTAAAGGATAAGTCTTCATCTATTTTTGTCTCTATCCATGCTAACTCTGCCTCAAGTAATTCAGCAAAGGGGTTTGAAATCTTTACTAAGCTTGAAAAAAAGCAAGTAGATTTGTTTGATGAAGAAACCCCTGTGGAAAATATTGATTTGTTCGTTAACGAGAGATTTGAAGTTTTAAGTGAACAACAATATCAAACTAGTTATCAATTAGCACAACAAATTGAAAATGCATTTAAAAATGATTTTCCTCAGTTAAGAGATAGGGGAATAAAAAGTGATGATTTATATGTATTAAATGTCTGTAGAACTACAGGCTGTTTGATAGAAATAGGTTTTTTATCAAATGAAGATGAAGCAAAATTGTTAACAGATTCAGCTTATTTAAATAATATTTCAAAAACTATTTCTGATGGAATTGTTGAATATATAAAAAAACGGAGATAAAAATTACCTCCGTTTTGAATATTAATTATTTTCTTTATCAAGTTTCATTCTTTCTTGAGAAACTAAATCGCGTTTTAATGTTTTTAATTTCTTAGATAAACTTACTTTATAAATATGTGGATTAATTTGTCTCTTATAAGATTTGTGGAACATATCTAAATTTGATTGAGCAAATTGTTGTAATTCTTTTAAATCTTTGATAGGAGCTAATCTTGCACCATTCTCCATTTTTTTACTTAATAGGGGAACTGCTTTTGTGTATTTAGTACCTTTTAATTTAAAGAAATCTGTTTCACTAAATGGATGATAGAAAGTATAATCTTTACCATTTTCAATTTTTTCAGAATCTAGAGAAATTAAATCAGCAATAGCACCCATTTTTTCATCGTAGAATCTCCAAACTTGTTTAATAGCTGGATTAGTAGTTTTGCTAAAGGAGTTTGAGATTTTCATAGTTGGAATATATTTACCATCACTACCTTGTTTAGCACAAAGTTTATAAACTCCATTTAATGAAGATTGGAAACCACCTGTGACTAAGTGAGTACCAATGCCCCACATATCAATTGGAACTTCTTCAGAAACTAAAGCTTGAATTATTTCTTCAGTAATATCGTTTGATACAACAATAATAGCATCTTCTAATCCGGCTTCATCCAAACGATCTCTAATAACTCTAGGTAAATAACTCATGTCTCCAGAATCGATCCTAACGCCCATTTTTTTGCCTTTTGCTTTTTGTTCAAGACCAATTTTAATAGCATTATCAATTCCAGAACCTAAAGTATCATAGGTATCAATAAGTAAGATACAATTATCAGGATAAATTTCAGCGAACTTTCTAAAAGATTCTTCTTCACTATCAAAACTCATTACCCAAGAGTGAGCCATAGTACCACTTACTGGAATATTAAATAATTTACCAGCTAGAGTATTACTTGTAACTTTAGTACCACCAATAAAGGATGCTCTTGATGCACTTAAAGCCCCATCATCACCTTGAGCTCTTCTAAGACCGAATTCCATGATGCTAGAACCTTTACTTGCAAATACCATTCTTGAAGCTTTAGTTGCAATAAGAGTTTGGAAGTTGATTGTGTTTAATAACATCCCTTCGATTAATTGAGCATCAATTAAGTTTGTATGAATTCTAATTAAAGGTTCCCCTGCAAATACTACTTGTCCTTCATCCATTGAATATAGAGTACCTTCAAATTTATAATTTCTTAAATATTCTAAGAAATCATCTTCAAAAGAGTTTAATGATTTTAAATATTCAATATCATCATTACTAAATTTAAAGTTTTCTAATTTCTCTAATAATTGGTCAAGGCCAGCAAATAGGGCATATCCACCATTAAAGGGATTTGTTCTATAAAACATATCAAAAACAACTTTTGGATTAAAATTGTTTTTAAAGAAACCTTGCATCATAGTTAATTCATAAAAATCTGTTGTTAAAGCACTTATTTCCATATTAATATCCTACTTTCTTGGTTTAATAACATCAAAATGAGTGTAAGGAATTAATGCTTTTGGAATAGAAATTGAACCATCTTCATTTTGATAATTTTCCATAACAGCAACAATAGCTCTTGATAATGCAACAGCAGTTCCATTTAACATATGAACATATTGAGTGTTATTGTTTTCATCTTTATATCTAATTTGAAGTGACCTTGATTGATAATCAGTACAGTTACTAGTAGAAGTTACTTCTCCATATTCTCCATCATCCCCTCTACCAGGCATCCAAGCTTCAATATCAAACTTTCTATAAGCTGGAGCACCTAAATCCCCAGTACAAGTATCAACAACTCTATATGGGATTTCAAGGCTTGAGAAGATTTCTTCTTCTATTGATAATAATTCATCATGGAATCTATCACTATCTTCAGGTAAACATAAAATAAACATTTCTAATTTTGAGAATTGGTGTACTCTATATAAACCTTTTGAATATTGACCAGCACCGCCTGCTTCTCTTCTAAAACAATGAGATAAACCAGTCATTTTTATAGGTAAATCTTCTTTGCTTAAAATTTCATTGCTGTAATAACCACCTAAAGTGATTTCTGCTGTACCAACTAAGCAGGTATCTGTATTTTCAATAGTGTAGATATTGCTTTCAGCTCCTCTTGGATTAAAACCAATACCATTTAAAATTTCTTCTTTTGCAATATCTGGAGTAATAAAAGGTGTAAAACCTTTTTTAACTAAAATATCTATTGCAAATCTTTCAAGAGCCATTTGAAGAATAACTCCTTCATTTTTTACATAATAGAATTTTGGTCCAGATACTTTTGTGCCTTTTTCAAAATCTAAAATATCAAGTTTTTCACCTAGTTGAACATGATCTAATGCTTTGAAGTCAAATTTTGTAGGTTCACCATAGAATTTTATAGCAGTATTATCTTTGTCTTCTTTCCCGATTGGAGCACTTGGATGAGCATAGTTAGGAATAGTTCTACTTAATGCATTATATTTATCTAAAGTTTCTTTTAATTTTTCTTCAACTTCAGATATTTCTGCTTTTAGAGCTTTACCTTGTTCAATAAGTTCTGCTCTAACACTTGGATCTAATTTTCCTTTCATTTTGGAAGCATTTGCATTTCTTTGGCTTCTTAGATCTTCACTTTTGTGAAGAAGCTCAGCTCTTTCATCTTGTAAAGCAATAATGCTATCTAAATCAACTTTCATAAACCTATTTTTAATGTTTAATGAAATTTCATCTCTGCGACTTTTAAGCTCTTTTAAATCAATCATGGCTTTTTTCCTTGTGATTTTTTAATTTGTATATATAATAATGGGTTTGAAAAAAATGTACTAGATAAATTTTTATTTTTTCTCTAATTCTTTAGATCTTTCTGAAGTTTTTATTACACTATTTATAACAGCACTGGTGAATTTGTTATCACTTAGTGTTTTTATACCTTCAATAGTAGTTCCACCAGCAGAGCATACTTTACTCATTAAGCTAATAGGATTTTCCTTATCAACTTCATAAAGAGCTTTTGCACTTTCCATTGTATCAAAGGCAATTTCTAAAGAAGTATCGTAGTTTATTCCTTGATGAGTTCCCCCTAAAGCAATAGCATGAGCAAATTCAAAAACAAAAGCTATAGCAGAGCCACTAATTCCAATAAAAGCACTAAACTTATCTTCATCTAAAAAGAATGCACTACCAAAAGTCTTTGCTATTTCAAAGGCTACTTCTTTATCTTCATCTTTTGTGGAAGCAGATTTACAAATAGCAGTAACAGCTTTATTACATTTTGCTGCTAAATTTGGCATAACCCTAACAATTCTATTAGATTTTAATTCTTCAGTTAAAGTAGTAGTGTTAATTCCTGCAGCAATAGATATAAATAAAACATCGTTTATGTTTGAGCTTTGAATATTTGAATATAGTTTGCTTAATATTTGTGGTTTTACACAAAGCATGACTATATTAGTGTTTTTAACTAAATCTTCAAGTGTGGTAAAAATTTTTATTTCAACTTTTGAGGATTTAAATTCATCTTCAATTAATTTAGTTTTGTAATTATCAGTATCAAAGATACCGATGGATGTAAATTTGTTAGATTTTGCAACAGCTCTAAAAATTGATGAACCCATATTTCCAAGGCCAATAAATCCTATTTCTATCATAGAAACTCTCCTTACTATTATTTAAATAGTATATTAATAATTAAGTATTTTCTAGTTATCCCAACTAAGACGGTGTAAATTACCTTGCTCTTCAAGTCCTTCAAAGTCAATTTGTCTTAAATATTCATAAGCAGCAATTGCAACAGAGTTTGAAAGATTTAAACTTCTTAATTCTTTTTTCATAGGAATTCTTACGCACTCATCTTTGTGTTCAACAAGAATTTGCTCTTCAATTCCTTTATCTTCACGCCCAAAGATCAAATAAGTATCTCCCTCATTTGAATAAGAGGCTTGATGATATGATAATCTAGCTTTTGTTGTGAAAAAGAATAATTTTTCACCTTTTTTAGCGTCCAAAAACTCTTTTGTGTTTTTCCATTCTGTAATATTAGCTTTATCAAAATAATCTAAACCAGCTCTTTTTACTTGTTTTTCATCCATACTAAACCCGAGTGGATAAACTAAATCTAATTTTGCACCAATAACGGCACAAGTTCTAATAATGTTTCCTGTATTTTGAGGTATTCTAGGTTCAAAAAGAACTAAATGTAATGCCATAAAAAATCTCCTAAAAATATAATAAAAAAATATCATTATTATTAGGAGATATCAAGCAAGCTAATTAAATTAATCAATTAAGTGTATGATTTTTATAAAGATTTGAAGAAATTAAGCATTGTATTGCTTATGTATTGATTAATAACTTTATCATTAACATCAAGACAAAGCTTCGAGCTTGAGTTATTCTTTTGAATCAAATTATCATTTCCGACAATTCTGCCATAATTTTCTTTATTACATAAAACTGTTATCTCTTTTCTAACTATAGTAAATAGAGAAGGGTTAATAGCAAACATTACAGCTGATGGATCATGAACAAAACATTCATTTTCACACGGATTCTCATTAATATAATAATATAACATTTTACTAAAGAAATTGCTTTCTTTTTTATTTAGGGCTTCCCATTTATTAATGTCACTAACACTGATTCTTGATTTCTGAGTTACATCTAGAGGTACAATAGCTTTTTCAATATTGCTTTCAAAAACTATTTTAGCTGCTACTGGGTCTTGATGGATATTAGCTTCAGCATCAAATGTTACATTACCTTTAAATAATAGGGCTCCACCCATTGTTATAATTTCTTTTACTTTTCTTATTTCATCTGGATGTTTTTGAATCATGTAAGCCATATTAGTTAAAGGCCCAGTGGTGATTATAGTTAAATCATTATCAAACTTTTTTATTAAATCTAATAATGGTTCTTCAAAAAAAGGAAAATCAATATCCTTATAAATGCTTAAATCAACTTCTAAGTTTCCAAGTCCATTTTCCCCATGAATTCTAGCACTTACTTTGTTCCTAATAAATTCATCTTTATCAATAGCATGAGATAACCCCTTTAATACAGGTATATCTTTTTGCTTAAGCAAATCTAAAATGTATCTTGAGTTTAAACAACTGTTATAAGTTGTAACATTGCCATAAGTTGTGCAAACAGCTAAAAGATTTATATTTTCATCAGCGACTGCTAAAGCGAGCGCTAAACTGTCATCAATTCCTGTATCTAAGTCTAAAATTATATTTTTCATAGAATCCCCATTATAATAAGTTATGTTCTACTATATTATTGTATGTATTTTTTAAATTTGTCTATACAAATTTTAAAAAAGTTAAACATTTTTGTTGCACTTGTTCATTTTTTATGCTTTAATAACCGACATAAGGGGAGAAAAGTGGATAAAACTGCAACATTTTTATGCTTGGCAGAAAATTCTATAGGTAAATATGTATTTATTCCTGGTAGTATTGAAAGAGCTGAGTTAATAGCAAATGAATTAAAAGACTCACATTGTGTAGCAAAACACAGAGAATTTTCTATCTACAATGGTATTTTAAATGGAGAAAAAGTTTCTGTTGTTTCTACAGGTATTGGAGAGAATTCTGCATCTATCGCTTTAGAAGAAATGATAGCAGAGGGATCTCATACTTTCTTAAGAATTGGCTCTTGTGCTTCAACTTCATTAAAATGTGGTATTGGTGATGTAATAATAGCTAGTGGTGCAGTTCGAATGGAAACAGTATCAAATGCTTATGTTCCAATAAATTATTCAACTGTCCCTAATTTTCATTTCTTTAAAACTCTAGTAAATGAAGCAAAAAAGACTTTATATAAATATGATACAGGAGTAACTGTAACAAAAGCTTCCTTTTATACAGAAGTATCTCCAAAAGCAAAAGCCGTTTCATCTTATATATTAGATAAATGGGAAAGTTATTTAAAAGCCGGAGCAACTACAACAAGTATGGAAGAAGCTGCAATTTTTGCAATTGGAGCAAAGAAAAAGGTTAGAGTTGCATCTGTTGCCGTTTGTGCAACAAATTTTAATGAATATTCAAATGTAGTTGAAGATTATCCTTTTGGATGGGAAAAGCGAGCTATTGAAGTAGGAATAAATGCTATGAGTACGTTAATTGGAGAAGATAGAGATGAAAAATAAAAAGATGATGCATCTCGCAATTGAGGAAAATAGTATTAACAAATACGTAATTGTACCAAGTAGCTATGAATGGGTTGATAAAATTGCTTCATATCTTGATGATGCAAAAGTTTTATCTCATTTTAGAGAATTTAAAACTGTAAACGGAAAATATAATTCTAAAGATATTAGTATTTGCTCAACTGGTAATGGTGGAGAATCAAATGCTATTGCTGTTGAAGAGTTATATCAATGTGGGGCTAGAGTATTAATAAGGGTAGGAACTACTAATTCTTTAAAAGATGATATTAGAGATGGAGATGTTATTTTAGTACAAAATGCTACAAATTATGATGGAGTTAGTCTTCAATATAATTTAGTAGAATATCCATCAATTTGTGATGTTGAATTATTAATGGCTTTAGAAGACCAATGCAAAGAATCAAATGTTAAATATTCTGTTGGATCTGCATTAACCCCTATTAATTTTCATAATTCAGATAAAAACATCAATGATTTAGATTTATGTCTTGATTTGGAAGCTGGTTCCTTATTTGATGTTTCAGCAAATTTAGGTATTAAGTCAGCCGTTATTTTAGGTGTAAATAATATAGATAATGCAATAGATATATATGGTGAAAACCAAGAGGTAGAAGAAAAGATTATTAAGATAGCTTTAGATACATTAACTAAGGTTATTAAGGAGGATTAATAATGAGTTTAGATACATTGACTATTGAAGATTTTCCAAAAGAGTTACCAGAAAATTCTGGAACTAGACAGAAATTGTATTTAAAAGTTTATGATGCAATTTATGAAGGTATTGATAACCAAGGTGATAATATTCCGGAAGGAACAAAAATTCCTACAGAAGAAGAGTTTGCAACTTATTGGAATGTAAGTAGGGGAACTATTCGTGAAGCTATGTATCACTTATTAGAAGATGGAATTATTTCAAAAGTTCAAGGTAGAAGAACTGTTATTTCTAAAACTACACAATATAAACAATATGATTTTCAAGATTTAACAAATCCTGTTTATAAAACTTTCGATATTGATAAAGTAAGTGTTAAGAGAAATCTAACTAGCACAAGTAATTGGCTTGCTGGAATTTTTTCACTAAAACCCGGAGTGCCAATAGTAAACTGTATTGTTGATTATTTCTTAAAAGAAGAAAGGGTTGCAACATCAATGTTTTTATTTCCTTTTTCTTTAGTAGAAGAAATGGGATTAGCTTGGGACAATGATTCAGTTTGGACAGCCTTTGTTACGAAAGATATATATGAGAAAGCAAATTTAAGTGAAACTTCTTTGTGCATTATTACAGATGAAATAAATGACAGTGAATTAACTTACATTGAAACCCCTGTATTATTGTCAGAAGAATTTTTATTTGAAAAAGAAAAATGTTTTTGCTTTGCAAGAACATACCTTACCCATGAGAAGACTAGGATAAAAATCCTAAGAAAATAAGATTATGAATATTTGTCTATTGAGGAGGACGATATGAAAAGAAAAATTGTTTTATTTTTTACACTTGTTTTATGTAGCTCTTTATTATTCGCAAGCGGAAGTAAAGAAAGCGAAGCTAAGGCAACTGACGAAGCAGCTTCAGATCAATTTAGTGCAATTTATCTAGTAAATGGTAGTTTAGGAGATAAAGGTTTCTATGATTCTGCAGCTAGTGGTTTTACAGCTATGAAAGAAAAACATGGTGCAAATACTAAAATTGTTGAAATGGGTAGAAATGAAGCTAGTTATGAAAGCTATTTCTTAGATGTTTCAGAACAAGATTGGGATGTAATTACAGCTGGTACTTGGTCTGTTCTAGAATTAACTCAAGAAACAGCACAAGCATTCCCTGATAAGCAATATTTATTCTTTGATGGTTCAATTGATGAACCTAATGTTATGAGTATTACTTATAAGTCTGAACAAACTGGTTTTATGGCTGGTGCTTTAGCAGCTTCAATGCTTAGTGTTGATGACCCTAAAATTGATAATTCAGAAAAATTATTAGGATTTGTAGGTTCAATGGATACTCCAAATATTAACGACTTCTTAGTTGGTTATATTCAAGGTATTAAATACATTGATCCATCAATTAAATTATTAACATCTTATGTTGGTTCTTTTGAAGATGTTTCAAAATGTATGGAAATGACAACACAATTATACAACCAAGGTGCTCAAATTGTTTATGCTCCAGCTTCACAAAGTATTTTAGGTGCTGTATCAGCTTCAGACAATGTTGATAAATATTTTATTGGTTGTGATACAGACATTTGGTTGGCTGTTAAAGATTCTGATCCAGAAAAAGTACGTAATGTAATTAGTTCTTCATTAAAGAACGTTGGTGAATCTTTAGAAGTAGCAATGTTAGGTATTAGAGATAAAACTATGGATTTTGGTACAACTTATAATTTAGGGATTGAATCCGGTGCTGTTGGTTTGGCTAAAAATGATAATTATAATGCTATAGTACCTTCTGCTGTTAGAAGTCAGTTAGAAGATATTGCAGCAAAAGTAGCGAGTGGTGAAATTGAGGTAACAAAAGCTGTAGGTAGACCTACTGAAGAAGTTGCACAAATGCGTGATGCAATGAAGCCTTAACCAAGAGTTAAGATTTATAACTTGTCACCAGTGAAATATATTTGCTGGTGACATATATATATTAACCAAGGAGATTTTTGTGTCAAACATAGCATTAAAAATGGATAATATTACTAAAGTATATCCCAATGGAGTTGTTGCTAATCATAACATTAAATTCGAAGTTAATTATGGAGAAATTCATGCTTTATCTGGTGAAAATGGAGCTGGAAAATCAACTTTAATGAAAATCTTGTTTGGTGAAGAAATTCCGACTGAAGGTAAGATTTATATTGATGGACAAAAAGTTAAATTAAATTCTCCATCCGATGCCCTTAAGTTAGGAATTGGGATGGTTCATCAACATTTTATGTTGGTTCCCTCTTTAACTGTTTTAGATAATATTATTTTAGGTGAAGAACCAAGTAAAGGTGGTATTTTTACAGATTATAAATCAGCAGAAAAGCAAGTAAGAGCTTTGATGGAAAAATATAATATGGAAATGGATCCTTTTGCAAAAGTAAAAGATTTATCTGTTGGACAAAAACAAAAACTTGAAATATTAAAAATTTTATTAAGGGGCGCTAAAATATTGATTTTAGATGAACCTACTGCAGTATTAACTCCACAAGAAACAAAAGAATTATTTTTAGAATTAAAATTATTAAGAGATGAAGGTTATACTGTTGTATTCATTTCACATAAGTTAAATGAAGTAAGAGAGCTTTGCTCAAGAATTTCTGTAATAAGAAGAGGTGAATACAAAGGGACTTTTAACCTTAGTGATATTGATGATGATGAAATATCAAAATTGATGGTGGGCAGAAATGTTTCTACTGTAATTGAAAAGGGTAAAAAATCTAAAGGTTCACCAATACTAGAAGTAAAAAATCTAGTAGTTATAAATGAAGAAAACGTTAAGAAAGTAGATGATATTAGTTTTATATTAAATAGTAATGAGATAATTGGAATTGCTGGTGTTGAAGGTAATGGACAATCTCAACTTGTAGAAACTATTGTTGGTCAAATACCAATAAGTAGTGGCCTTATAAAAATTAATAATCAAGAAGTTTCTTTTAAAAATATAAAACAAGCTAGAAATAATAAAATAAGTTATATCCCTGAAGATAGAATGACTATTGGAATGGCGGGAAGTTTATCAATAACTGAAAATATTATAGCTGATAAGATTGATGATAATAAGTTTGTAAACAAGGCTGGGCTATTAAAGCTTAAAGAAATAAATGAATATGGAAAAACTTTAGTAGAAAAATATGAGATTCTTTGTAAAAACCCTGAAGTTTCAGTAGATAGTTTATCTGGTGGTAATATCCAAAAAGTTGTTTTAGCTAGAGAACTTGATAATGCTCCACATTTAGTAATTGCTGATCAACCAACAAGAGGTGTTGATTTAGGAGCCTCAGAGTTTATTAGAAAGCAACTAGTAAATCTATCGACCAACAATTGTGGCATTTTATTAATTTCATCAGATTTAAATGAATTATTATCAATATCAGATAAGATTTTAGTTATTGCTGATGGCACATTAAGAGCTTGTATTAAAGATATTAAAAATACTAGTGATGAAGATTTGGGTAAGTATATGCTAGGTATAGAAAAAATGAGCCCACAAGAGATTGAGAGGAATTGTTATGACGCTTAAGCAAATAAATATTTTAGTAGATTCAGTAAAGCTCTTTTTAATTATTTTGTTCTCAATAGCGATGATTTCTGTAATCATATTATTCGCTAGTGATGATCCTCTTAATGCTATTTATTATTTTTTTATTGGACCTTTTACTAGTTTAAGAAGAATTGGAAATATTATAGAAGGAGCAATACCTTTAATTTTTACAGCATTAGCCGTAATAATAATTTTTAGATGTGGATTGTTTTCCATGATTTCTGAAGGTTCTTTCTTTATTGGTTTATTAGGTGCAACTATTATTGGGACTACATTTGATTTTGGTGCAATTGCAACACCTTTTGTTGCAATAGTATTTGCAGCAGTATTAGGAAGCATAGCCTCTTCAATACCAGCTTTATTAAAATTTAAATGGGATGTTAGTGAGGTTGTATCATCAATTATGCTTAACTATATAATACAATTTTTTGTAATATATATGATTAGTTATCATTATAGAGAGCCTTTAGCTTCTTCCTTAGCTTCATTAAAAATCAATGAGAATTCACAACTAGCTTTATTAATAAAAGGAACAAAAGTTCACTTTGGTTTAATTATTGCTTTATTATTTTGTACTCTTGTTTGGGTTATTCTATATAGATCAAGACTCGGTTTTAAAATTAGAGTAATTGGTTCAAATAGTAATTTTGCAAAATATGTAGGTATTAAAACTGGCGTTTCAATGGTTATTGCACAAATTATAGCTGGAGCCATAGCAGGTGCTGGTGGTGGAGTTGAAATGCTTGGAATGTATACCAGATTTAAATGGACAACTTCCCCTGGATATGGTTGGACAGGTATTGCTGTAGCACTTTTAGCTCATTCAAATCCAATTATGGTACCAATTGCAGCTTTATTTATTGCATATTTAGATGTTGGTGCTGCAATTATGGCAAGAAGTAGTGATGTTAGCAATGAAATAGTTATGGTAATACAAGGTGTTATGATGTTGTTGATTGCAGCAAATGCTTTGTTCTCAAGATGGAGACAATCATTAGTAGTTAAAAATGCAACTAGTGAAAATAAGAGTTTATTGGAGGCAAAAGCATGATTGATCTACTTTCAAGTATTTTTAGTTTAGAATTTGTTGCAATGTGGATTCGAGTAGCAACTCCAATAATTTTTACATCATTAGGTGCTGTTATCTGTGAAAAATCAGGAGTCGTAAATCTTGGATTAGAGGGCATAATGTTAAGTGCTGGACTCATGGGTGTTATAGGATCTGCTTATTCTAATAGTTTGTTTATAGGTATGCTAAGTGGTGTGCTTATGGGATTAATTTTAAGTGCACTGTTTGGATTTTTTCATTTATATTTGAAGGCCAATCCTGTGCTTTGTGGTACTGCAATTAATCTATTTTCAAGTGGATTTACTGTTTTTGTTATGGAACAATTAACAGGAGAAAAAGGAACAACCTCATCACTTTTAAGCAAAACTTTCCCAGTACTAAATATACCAATAATTGATAAAATCCCAGTTATAGGGCGCCTATTATCTGGCCATAACGTTTTATCATATATAGCAATATTAATGGTATTTGTAGTTTATGTCTTTTTAAATAAAACTCCTTTAGGTTTGAGAATTAGGGCTGTAGGAGAAAATGAAAATGCTATTAAATCTGTTGGTGCAAATGTTAATAAATTAAGATTTATATCTATAATGCTTTGCGGGGTTTTAGCAAGCTTCGGTGGAATGTATCTTTCCATGGGATATTTAGATATGTTTGTTAAAAACATGGTTGCTGGACGTGGTTTTATAGCATTAGCTGCTAATGCCATGGGTAGATGTACTCCTTTAGGTGCCTTGTTATCTTCATTATTATTTGCGTTCTTTGATGGATTATCAAACATAATGCAAATATTAAGAATTCCATCAGAATTTGTTCAAATGTTGCCATATTTAGCTACAATTTTAGGGCTCGTGATTTATGCAATAAACATAAATCATATTAAAACTAAAAAAATAAAAGGAGTTGCAAATGCAAATATTAGAGAAAACATCTAAAACTATTGGTAAAAAACAATATCATATTAGATTATCCCCAGGAGATGTTGGTGAATATGTATTATTACCAGGAGATCCTGCTAGAAGTGATATTGTTTCAAAATATCTCGATCAGCCAAAATTAGTTGGAAATAATCGAGAGCATAAATCTTATACTGGTTATTATAAAGGTGTAAAAGTCTCAGTAACTTCTACTGGAATGGGCTGTCCTTCTGCAGCAATTGCCGCTGAAGAATTAATAAATATTGGTGCAAACTGTTTGATCAGAATTGGTAGTACTGCTGCATTACAACCAAAGATAGATATTGGAGATTTAATTGTATCAACAGGTTCTATGAAAAATGAAGGAACTTCAAGGTTTTATGTTCCAGATTGTTTTCCTGCAGTTCCTGACTTTGAATTTACGAGAGAATTGATTGATTCTTGCAAAGCTAGTGGCTTTAAATATCATTATGGAATAAATGCAAGTGATGATGCTTTTTATGGGGAGACTCCAGAATGGATTGAATCACTTCATAAATTAGGTTGTTTAAATGTTGAAATGGAAAGTTCAGCACTTTTTACAATTTGCCATAAAAGAAAAGTAAGAGGTGCTATGATTTGTGCTGTTAGTGGCAATTTAGTTGAAGATAATGTTATTTATGAAAATGCTAATACTAAATTAGCTCAAGGTTGGGAAGATGAAATTCAAGTAGTACTTGAGGCAATTTATAATTTTGAAAAAGGTAAAAATACTTCTAAATAATACAAATTTAAGTTGTTGTTTTAACTTATAAAATAGTTATTGCAACAACTTTTTTATTTACTCTCATTCTTTAACATTCATTACTTTTAATGTTTGTTAAGGTGTGAGATTTTTTATTTTTTGTCTTTTTAGTTGAAATATTAAACTAATTATTTTTCCCATTATTTAAATAATTGAAAATGGTAAAAATTGTATTAAATTCAATAATTCTTGAATATATAAGGAAATAAATAATATATTGACAAAATATAAAATCTGTTGGATAATTAATTTGTTGATAATTTCAATTAATTATTGGGAGTTTAATATGTCTAGTTGCTTGATTATTCCAACTTATTGGAGCACAAATACTATTGAAAGCTGGAAAGTGTTTGATCATCCTTTTCCAATCGAAGAAGAAGGAACACTTTTAAGAACTTTAGAAAACTTAAGTGAAATTGGAATAAAAGAAGAAGTAGTAATTATTCCAGTTCCATGTTCAAAAGAAATCTCTGATAAAGTTTGGGGTATTGTTAATAAGGTCTCTAATTTAAATATTAGTGTTATTGATGTTCCCACATATAATGATATGCTAAAAAAATTGAAGAAAGCAGGTATGGATGATAAATCACTTTGTCTTGTTGATACATATTGCTATGGAGGAGTAAGAAATTTAGGTCTTGCTTACGCTCAAATCAATGGGTATCAAAGAGCAATCATGATTGATGATGATGAAGTTTTATATTCAGATTATATTGAAAAAGCATTAAAACATGTAGGAAATGAGTATAATGGAGAAAAAATTTTAGCTAAAACAGGTTGTGTTGAGGATTCACTTGGAAGAAAGATTTATGAAGGCCAAGCTCACGATAGTTTATTATCTTGGCCTAAAGATAAATTATTTAATGAAGAAGTAAATTCAATGTTAAACTCATCACAAATGCTATATTCCACACCAATTGCTTTTGGTGGTAATATGGTTCTTGATAGAGAAGTTTTTTCTACTGTTCCCTTTGATCCTTTTGGTACCCGTGGTGAAGATGATGATTATGTACTTAATTGTAAATACTGCGGTTATAAAATGTTTTTTGATCCTGATTTTGTATTAATCCATCTCCCTCCAGAAAGAAATCAAAAATATTGGAGTCGTCAAAGACAAGATATAATTAGATTTCGTTATGTAAGAGAGAAGGCAAGAATTTTTAACATAGACAAAAAAGAACTTGGAAGTTTCTTTGGATATTTTACTGGTGATGATTTAGAAAAGAAAGCTGTAAACTCTAGTATAGATGCAGCACTAGTTTTTGAAGATAATAATCGCCAAGAGTTTCTAGGTTTTTTGGATAATGCTAAGGAGGCTGTAGAAGAGAGAAAAGAAATTATTGAGGGGAAAATCGAGACATTTAAATCTCTAATTGATGTGTGGCAAAAAACCATGAATTATTTTAATTGACAAATTACAGTTAAAAGTGTTTTAATTTTATAATATGGATAATAATCTACCTTCAAATTACAAAATACTATATGAAATTTGGTTAAATTCTGGGCAAAGTAGGGCTCAAATTGCTAAGAAGCTAAATATTGATAAATCTACAGTTTCAGTTATAACCAATAAAATGCTAGAAAATAATATAGTAATTGAAAAGAGTAATTATGATGGTTCTCCACAAGGAGTTGGAAGACGACCTATAATGCTTGAGGTAGATGGAAGCTTTGGCTATATAATGGGTGTAGCACTACAACACCATTCTTATAAAGTTGTTGTTGTAGATTTTGCTGGCAAGATACTTTTATCAGAAGAAAAAAATGAAGTTATTACTCAAGAAAATATAAAACCTATAATTGAAATGCTTTATTGGAAATATTTGGAAAAATTAAAGAAATTTCCAGGTTCTTTTTTAGGAATAGGAATTGGTGTTGGTGGTCTTATTGATCATACTGATGGAACAATAATTTATTCAGTTCCATTGGAAATTGAAAAACCAAATAGAATTATTGAAAAAATAAGAAATAGCATACCTGTTCCAGTTTCTATTGAAAACAACTCAAATTGTTGTGCTATAACAGAATTAGTTTTTAGAGAATATTTAAAAAATAGTCCAGAAAATTTAATATTTTTATTTATAGAATTTAAACATTCACTTTATTCAGATTCCAATCATGGAAGAATTGGTATAGGTCTTGGAATTGTCATTGATGGCAAAATTCATTATGGTAGCAATTCTTTTGCTGGTGAATTTAAGAGTATTTTTTGTAATAAAAAAGATTATTTTAAACAACTATCCCAAGAAGAATTTAATTTGGATAATTTATTAAAAAATCCTAAATTAATGAAACAGGTTGTTGAAGAAATTTCAAAAAATATTGGTTTCTTTGTAAATGTCTTAGATATTAATGAAATAGTAATTGGTGGTGATATTGAGGGTACAGGTTCAGATATTTGCTTTGAAGTTGAAAAAGCTATTAAGGATAATTGGCAATTTCCAATAGAACGCCCAATAAACGTAAGATATTCTTCTCATGGTCCTAAAACAGTTGCCTGTGGTGCAGCTGGAAAATTAGTGAATGACTTATTTTTAGATAAGAAATTACCACTCTAATTTTAATTCTCTCTCCTTTTAAAATAGTGAATCATTTTTGAGGAGGCTTAAAATGAAAAAGATAAAACGTATTCTTTTCTCACTAGTTGCTCTAGAATTAGTTGTCGCTACTTGTTTTGCACAAGGCGTAGAAGAGAAATCAACTGTTTCAGATGATCAGATTACATTAAAGGTATTAAATTATTATGATACTACTGAACCTGGTTATGAGAAAGAAAGACAAATCTGGCAAAATTTTAGAGATCAAAATCCAGATATTGAACTTATTACTGAAGATCTATGTAATGAAGCATTTCACCAAAAAGTTTCTGCATATATAGCAAGTGGTAATTTACCTGATGTTATGTATATGTATCCTTCAGGAAGATCAGCAGCTTTACATCAAAATAAGTTAGTTAAAGATTTAGAACCACTTCTTGGTGAAGAATTTTTATCAAATTTTGTACCTACAGCTTTGAATGTAAAAACCCAAGGTGGTGGATATCTTGCTGAACTTCCACAATCTATCTGTTATTCTACTGTTGTTTACACAAATAAAGGTTTATTAGATAGTTTAGGACTAGATGTACCAACAACTTATGAAGAATTAAAAGCAATGGTTCCTATCTTAAAAGCCCATGGTATTCAAACTGTATTAATGGCTAATAAGGATGATTGGGTAATGCAATCTTGTTTATTCTCAACAATTGCTGGACGTTATTTAGGTACACAATGGTTTGATGATGCTATTGCTGGCAAAGTTAAATTTACAGACCCTGAATTTATTGAAGCATTAAATATGGTTAAAACTATGTATGATGATGGTGTTATTTCAAAGAATACAATCCAGATAGCATATGGAGAGGCTCCTGGTATTTTTGCAAGTGGCAAAGCTGCATTCTTTGTTGATGGGGATTGGAAACAATCTGCTTTCTTAACAAATCCAACTACTGGAGAATCTTTAATATCACCTGAAAAACAAAAAACAGATCTTATTTTAATTCCATTCCCAGCATTACCTGGTGAAAACTATCCTGGCACAGTTTCATCAACATTAGGTTGTGGTTTTGGAATATCTTCTTCAATTCCAGAAGGTAGTGAACAAGAAGCTGCTGCAGTTAAATTAGTAAAATACCTTTATTCTTCAGAAGTTCAACAACAATATCTAGATATTGGAAGATATGTTCCAACTAGAAAAGATGTTTCATCTGATAATGTTGAACCAATTATTAAGAAAATGATGGCTTATTATGCTCAATCAGATAGCACTTGCTATGTATTAGATTCAGCATTAGATCCATCAGTTTATACTGTATTGAATAAAGTACTTCAAGAAATTGGAATGGGTTCCAAGACCCCTTATGAAGCTGCTAGTGAAATTCAAGAAGCAATGGATAGCTTTATTGCTGCAAAATAAAGCTTAAAAATAAACCCGGTGCCTTTGCGTCGGGTTTATTTTGCTAGGAGAAAAAAATGTTAAATAAAGAAAAAGAAGAGAAAAAAGCATATAGATACTTTGTAATACCTTCCTTTGTAATTTTCATCTTTGTTATGGCTTTTCCAATTTTATTGTCTTTAATTTTATCATTAAGCAATTTTTCAGGTGGAAAAATGTTTGGTGGAAGTGGTTGGAAAATAACTGGATTTCAAAATTATAAATATTTATTTGCTGATTCTTATTTTTGGAATGCCTTATTAAATAATATTTATCTTGTTTTAATTTCTGTTTTTGGGCAGTTACCATTAGGTATGGTATTAGCATATTTAATATATAGAAAAACTGTTAAAGGTGGTGAGTTTTGGCAAGGTGTTTTATATGTTCCATCAGTTATATCCGTAATTGTAATAGGTATAATGTGGAATCTTATATTTTCCCCTTATGGTCCTGTTTCACAAATAATTAATAATATTAATTCTTCTGGATTTACTAAAGAAATAATAGCAATATTAAATAATCATTTAGATACAAATGGAGTATTAATTGTAAATTCTTCATTAATTAAAGATTTGATAAATATAAATCCACAAGCTGCTGCTTTATTGGGAGATCCTACAAGTGTTTTAACAACATTTTTTAATGCTCCTGGTACTAACAATATAGATGAGCTAAGCACTTTGTTATGTAATCTATTATGTCCTAAATGGTCAGCTTCTTTTTTGAATGAAAAAGGTGTTTCAATGTTGCCAATATTATTTGTTACTTTGTGGTGTTGGACAGGTATGTATTTGATTCTATTTTTGGCAAACATGCAAAAAATAGATCCTCAAACTTTAGAGTCAGCTCAAATTGATGGTGCAAAAGAAAGTACAATATTAAGACATATAATTTTACCAGAATTATCTGGTGTTATAATAAACTCTGCAATATTATGTATTTCTGGCTCTCTTAGCACTTTTGATTTGATTTATGCTATGACCGGTGGTGGCCCTGCTAGGATTACACAAGTATTATCAATTTATATGTATGAAAAAGCTTTTACCGGAACACCAAATTATCCACTATCAAATGCTATTTCTATTATGATGGTAGTTTTTAGTCTTATTTTAATTCAAATTACTAAGTCAGTTCAAAAGAAAGTGGAGGAAAGAAGATGAGTGTAAAAACAAATAATGTTACTGGTTTTTGGGGTAAATTAGGAAAGTTTTTTGCATATTTTATTATGTTCTTATTTGCTTTTATGGCTATTGCTCCTCTAGTATGGTTAATTATAAACTCTTTTAAATCAACTATAGAATTTCAAACTGATATGGTAGGACTACCCAATAAATGGATAACAACCAACTACAAGGGAGCTTGGGAAATAGGGCATTTTAGTATACTTTTTGTTAACTCAGTTATTTATACTTGTTTTTCAGTTGGGATAGCTACAATCCTATCTTTAATGACTGGATTTGGATTTGCAAAAATAAAATCAAAAGCCACAAAACCAATTTATTCTATATTGCTTCTTGGAATACTCTTGTCTATGCAAACCTTAATGGTTCCAATTTTTATTCAAGCATCCCAAATTGATATGGCCCTAGGTCAACTTTTTGAAACTTTAAGAATTTGTAAAGCGAGCGATTTTCATTTATTTTATAATTCAAGGTTTGGTGTAGTTCTTGTTTATATTGGTTCAATTTTACCAATAGGAATATATTTAAGCTATGAATATATTAAGGGAATCCCAACAGAAATGGTTGAAGCTAGTAGAATAGATGGGGCATCCTATAAAAGAATATTCTTTACAATAATTCTTCCAATGACAAAACCGATTATGATTACAATTTTCTTATTGAAAATACCACAAATATGGAATGAATTTGCTTTGATAAATATTCTTGTGTCAAAATTGAATTTGCAATCCCTTCCTTTAGGTATTTATAAATTCTCAGGAACTTTTGCGACTGATTATGGTAAACAATTTGCTGCTTTAGTTATTGGTTTATTACCAATGTTATTATTCTATATGATATTTAGACGTCAAATTACTGAAAGTATTGGAGAAGGAGCCTTAAAGGGTTAATTGTTAGTATTGTACAAATTACTTGTTGTTTGTTTTATTTATAGTTATTATTTGATAAAATACTTTTCGAGGTAAAAAATGAAAAAAGAAATTAATGCTTTTGATTATGCTAATCAAATTATGAGTGCTTTACCCGGTGGAATTTTATTAACTACCAAAAGTGGAGATAAAGTTAATTCAATGACAATAGGTTGGGGGACTTTAGGTATTGAATGGAATAAACCAATATTTTGTGCTTATGTTAGAGAACATAGATTTACAAAAGAATTGTTAGATAAAAACCCTGAATTTACTATCAATGTTCCTTTAGGAGACTTTAATAAAAAAATCCTAGGATATTGCGGAAGAAAATCTGGTAGAGATTGTGATAAAATTAAAGATTTGGATTTAACTTTAATTGATGGAGATTTAGTTGATGTTCCAGCTATTAAAGAGATTCCTTTAACTTTGGAATGTAAAGTTATTTATTCTAAGAAACAAGATAAAAATGCTATTAGTGAATACAATAATAAAACATTCTATCCACAAGATGTTGATAGTTTTAATAATGGATCTAATAAAGATTATCATTATGTTTATTATGGTGAAATTGTAAAAGCATATATTGTTGAATAAGAAACATATCCTAGAATTGAGATACTTTTTTGATTCTAGGATATTTTTATAAGTATTTATTAATATCGAAAGTTTTGTAGTATTCAATAAAATCTTTTGATAAAAGAGGTTTGCTAAAATAGTATCCTTGAATCATATCACATCCCATATCTTTTAAGGTCATATATTGTTCTTTTGTTTCAACGCCTTCAGCAATAACAGTAGCTCCAGTTTTATGGACTGCATCAATAATATTGCTAATTATAATTCTAACATCTTTTATATTAATTCTATCAATAAAGTATTTATCAATTTTTATTATATCAGATGGAATTTCTCCTAAGAACATTAAGGAATTGTATCCTGTGCCAAAATCATCTATTTCAATTAAATAACCTTCATCCTGTAAGTCTGTTAAGATTTTTTTCAATTTAACATTATCTTCTGATAAGACTCTTTCAGTAATCTCTATTCCAAATCCTTCACATTCTAAATTATTTTGAGCAAAAAGATTATTTGTCCAATTTCTATAAGCTTCATCTAACAACTCAGATGAAGAAACATTAACAGATTGTTTAATATCAACACCTTCTTCTTTCCAAGTTAAGTATGTTTTAACTGCATGTTCCTCGACCCATTTTGTTAATAAGTTTATTAAACCAATTTCTTCAGCAATTTTTACAAAGATATTAGGACCTATGTATTTTCTTTTCCCTCTATCCCATCTAACTAATACTTCAGTTTTATAGATTTTATTATTTATTATATCTATTACAGGTTGGTAAACTAAAAATAATTCATTGTTTTTTATAGCTTGATAAAGGGATCCTGAAATTTCATTATATAGTTTTCTTTCCTCTTCAAATTTCTTATCAAAGTAAAAAACTCCAGATTTTAGTTGATGTCCTTGATCGGCAGCAATCCTTACTTTATTGAATAAATCAATAGATGAAAAATTTTCTTTATCATTTTTTAATATGCCCATCTTAACAATTAGTTTAAAACAATAATCATTAACTTTTATTGATTGAATGAAGTCGTTTATATAACTTTGCATTTGATTAAATAAAATTTGTTCATTTGGTTCTTGAATTATTAGCATATATTCATTAGCAGAAACGGAGTAGATGGTTTTATTATTAAATGTAGTAGAAATTGTTTTAACAATATAAGAATTAATTTCATCAACAATTTTAAAATCAACATATTTGCTTATATCATTTAAATTCGTAATGTTAATATAAATTAAATGGAATTTAATATCTTGTTCTGTAAACTTATCAAGATCAATGAATAATTTATTCGCGTTATATAATCCATTTATATGGCTTTTTAAATAATTATCTTTAATTATTTTATCATATTTTTCATTCTTTCTAATTATTGAAGCGGTGATTGTAGCTATTATTATATAAATTAATATTCTAAAAAGCCAATTACTTAATGATTGATATTCTCCCGTGAATCTATTTAATGGCATTAAAGGCCCATTTATTAGTCCTAAAATAACAGCAAATGATATTCCACCAATTTCTTTCCAGAAAAAAGCAGCTAAAATTATTGGTATGAAGTTTAGTTGTGCCCAAGAGCCGGATGTTCCACCACTTTTATATACTAAAAAGCTTATAATGATACAAAGCAAAATTATAATTGCTAGTTTAAAAAAATTATTTAAAATTTGTTTATTTTTGTAGGATTCCAAAATTGACTCCCTAATAATATTTTTAATAAAAAAAATATTAATTATACAAATTTGATAGTATTCATGTTATAAACTATCATAATGAATTTTAAATGTAAATGTTTGTTAACTGGTAATCAAAAATTTAGTATGTTAGCAGACAGTATCAAAATATATACAATATGTAAATAATTATTGATTTAATAGTAATTTGCCTTTATATTGTTTTATTATGATAGAAGTATTAAAATCAATTATTTTTGGTATCATTCAAGGAATTACTGAATGGTTACCAATTAGTAGCACAGGGCATTTATTATTGTTAGATAAATTCATTACTTTAAATTTAAGCGATGGGTTTAAAGAATTATTCATGGTAGTTATTCAACTAGGTTCAATATTAGCTGTACTAGTGCTTTATTTTAATACACTAAATCCATTTACCAAGAAAAAAGATAAAGATGAGAAAAGAAAAACTTATAATATCTGGTTAAAAGTGATTGTTGCATCAATTCCAACTGGTATTATTGGTGTTCTATTCGATGATATTGTAAGTGAAGTCTTATCTACTTGGCAGGTTATTGCCTTAATGCTTTTTTTCTATGGTGTTATTTATGTAATTTTAGAAAGATTTAACAAAAATAGAGAAACTAGAGTAAATGAAATTGATGAATTAACATATTTAGATGCTTTTAAAATGGGATGTTTTCAAACTTTAGCATTGATTCCTGGAACTAGTAGATCAGGTTCAACAATCCTTGGAGGCTTAATTATTGGAGTAAAAAGAACAGTTGCAGCACAGTTTTCTTTCTTTATGGCAATACCTGCAATGTTTGGAGCTTCCTTTTTTAAATTATTAAAACTAGGATATCATTATTCTTCACTTGAATATTTAGTTTTATTTGTTGGAACTTTAGTTTCATTTATTGTTTCATTATTAATAATTAAAGCATTAATTAATTATGTTAAAAAGCATGACTTCTCAGTATTTGGTTGGTATAGAATTATCATATCTATAATAGTTACTTTAGTATTTATCTTTTAATCTATTTCCTGATTTTTATTTCTGTAAGATTTATTTAAAAGGGTAGCTTTTGTTAAAATTTGGCCATTTTTCTTTAGTTCAAGGGCGATTTTTTCTAATTCACGTTTCTTTTTGTTATCTTCAGCAAAAAGTTCTTCTTGAAATGGACTATCGCCTTTATAGGTTTGATATAATCCAACTCCTAAAAGTCTGATTGGAAGATTTTTCCATTTACTTATAAATAAGTTTTTTGAATATTCATAAACTTGTTCAGCACAATAGATTGGTTCACTAGGGGTGATTTGAGCATTTATAGTGGTAAAGTCGCTATAACGAATTTTTATACCAATAGTTCTTGCCATTTGCTTTTCTTCAATTGATCTAAATAATACTTCATGACTCATGTCTAAAATATATGTATCTAAGATGTTTATATCTGCAATATCACAGGAAAAAGTTCTTTCAGTTGATATAGAGTGTGATTTTGTTTTTGCAGTATATATACCTGGATCCTCTCCTCTAGATACTTTATATAAATATTCTCCCATAGCATCGTTAAAAGTCTTTTTTAAATAATCTATGCTATAAGATCTTAAATCTTGAGTTGTTTTTATGTTTTTCTTTTCTAATAATTTTTGTGTTACTTTTCCAACGCCCCAAAGTTTTTTTATACCAACAGCGTCAATAAATTCAATTTTTCTATCTTCATCTACAATACAAAGCCCATCTGGCTTATTAAAGTCACTAGCCATTTTTGCAATTAATTTGGAAGGACCTATTCCAACACTTATAGTTAAACCCGTTACATCTTTTATATTATCTTTAAGTTTTTGAGCAACTTTATAGGGATGACCAAAAAGTTTTTCTGTACCACTCATATCTAAAAAAGCTTCATCGATTGATACTTGTTGAACATCAGGAGAATATTGTTTGAATATATTCATTACTTCTTTACTTTTCTCAGAGTATCTAGAATGGCTTCCAGCTATTACAACTGCATTAGGGCATAGTTGTAGTGCTTTTTGCATTGGCATAGCTGAATGAACACCATATTGTCTTGCAATATAGTTACAAGTAGAAGCAACACCTCTTTGACCTTTTCTTCCAATAATTACAGGTTTATCTTTTAATTCAGGATTATCAAGAATTTCTACAGATGCAAAAAAAGCATCTAAATCAACATGAAAGAAAACTTTATTTCTCATAGGCAGTTCTACAAATTTGATAAATTGCCGACTCTAAAGAGATATTTTCACTTTCTATTAATATTGGATAATGGCTTTTATCTGTTAAGCCTGGGATTGTATTTACTTCATTTAAATAAATTATATTCTTATATAAGAAGAAGTCTATTCTACTAAATCCAGATAAATTTAAACTATTAAAAATGATTTTAGCTTGTTTTTTGATTTCTAATTTTAGGTTTTCATCTGTAATTGCAGCTGGATTAATTGTTGCAGTATCAATATCTCCATATTTTTTATCATAAGAGAGTACATCCTGCATGTTTGTTTTAACAACAAGTCCTGGGCCTGCTGCAATTAAATCAGTATCTGTTTCAAGCATAGCAATTTCAATTTCTTTAATATCTTCTAATAAGGGTTGAATTAATACTCTTTCACTAAAACTGAAACTATATTTTATAGCCTTTATTAAGCTTGTTTGATTAGGATTTTTTAAAGCAGTTATTCCAATTGAGCTACCGGTTGTTTCACTTTTAATGAAAAGAGATTTTCCAAATTGGTTTTGGACTGATTCAAGATTAGGAATTTTTGATTTTTTATTTAATACAAGGGTAGGTACAGTTTTTATATTATTTGAAATTAAAATTTGATTTGTTAAATCTTTATACATACAAATACCACTGCTTGTAGCATTTACACCTGTATATTTTATGTTCATTATTTCTAGTAAGCCTTGAAGCTTTCCATCTTCGCCTTCGTTTCCATGAATTAATATAAAGGCTAAATCTATATTAATTTTTTTTGAATTAATGAAAAGCCCTTTATTTGCTATAAAATATATTTCATTATCACTAATAATATTATTTTCAATTATATAGTTTTTATTAATTAATAAATTATCATCAGTATTAACTAATAGAAAATTACCTTGTTTATCAACATAAATTAAATAAATATCTTTAAATAAGTTTGTTAAAATTGGATATATTGTTTTTGCACTATTAATTGATACTTCATGTTCAGGGGATCTTCCTCCAAAGAATAAAGCAATAGAATTGTTCTTAAAGTTATCATTCATATAATTTTTTTATTACCTCATTAATTAATTGAATTTCATTATATGGGTATTTTATGCCTTCTCTTTCAATTGAGGTTTCATGGCCTTTCCCTAAGAATAATAAAATATCATTTTTTTTACTGATTTCAAATACTTTTTCAATAGCTTTATATCTATTGTTTATTTTATATAGTTCAATTTCTTTATTAGAGTTAATAATGCCTTTTTCAATATCAGCCATTATTTTATTATTATCTTCAAATCTTGGATCTTCTTCACTTAATACTATAATATCACAAAAAAGCCCTGCTATTTTACCCATCTCATATCGTTTTTCTAAATCTCTTTCTCCACCACAACCAAATAAGGCTATAATTCTTTTATTTGTCTTTTTAATTTGAGAAAAAAGATTATTAAAAGCATCGCTAGTATGAGCAAAATCAACGATTATTGTTCTATTAATGTTATTTTGAATAAAGTTAAATCTTCCATTAATTTGATTAACTTTAATTAATTTGTTTAAAATTTTATCAAAACTAATACTTGTTAATTTGTTGATACAGAGAACAGCTAATAGTGCGTTTGAGATAAAAACTTCTAAGTTTATATTTGTAGGATATGTTTTATCTTCAAATTTTATAATTTTTTTATCTAGAGTATTGTTATTTAAAATTTCATATTTTATTAAATCTTCAACTACATAATATTTTTTATTAGCTTCTTTTGTTTTATTAATGCATTTATCAAATTGCTTATTATTTTTGGTTGTAATTAAAAAGCCATTTTCTTTTAATCTGTCTATGATGCTAAGTTTTGCATTAATATATTCTTCTTCTGTTTTATGAAAATCAATGTGTTCATGAGTTATTGTTGTAATAATAGAAGCTTCTAACTCTATATCAGCAAGCCTTAAAAAAAACGAAGATAGGGCATGGGATGTTGCTTCAAGTACAACATATTCTTTATTGTTTTTCACACATTGATCTAATAATTCAAATAGAATATTTGCATCAGGTGTACTTTGTCTAAAGGGAGAAGGTTCAATTGCATTTTTTGTATCTATATTTGTGGTGCAAATTAATCCAACATTATAATTTAATTCTTTAAGCAGGCTATAAGTATAAAAAGATGTAGAAGTTTTTCCATCAGTCCCAGTTATTCCTATTATTTTCAGCTTTTTATCAGGAAAATTATATATTTTTTGAGATAATTTTGCTAAAGCAATTCTCGCATTTTTTACAATTAAAAAACCTACATTATCATAGTTTTTAGTTGGCAACATATCACTAACTATTAATGAAGCTCCATTTTTTATTGCATCTTCAATATAATTATTGCCATCAACTTTAAATCCTTTTATTGCAACAAAAATACTATTTTTTTTGACTAATTTAGAGTTGAAGAAAATAGAAGTTACTTCAATATCAATTGGATATTGTAAGTAATAACTATCTGATAAATATTCATCTAAATCAAAGCTTTTCATATATTTAAGAATATCACATATGAATTGGATACTGCAATATTTGTTATATTGTATAATTATTTAAATTTTATTATTTTATTATTTAATTATAATATTTAATGAGTTAATATATAGAAGGTAATTATGAAGAAATATACATACAAAACAAGTGGAACCTGTTCAAAAGCAATTAATATCACAATTGATGAGAATAATATTATTAAAGAGTTGGGTTTTGTAAGAGGTTGTGATGGGAATTTAAAAGGAATTTCTGCTTTATGTATAGATCAAAAAGCTGAAGATATAATTGATAAATTTGAAGGGATTACTTGTGGCTTTAAAAAGACAAGTTGTCCAGATCAATTAGCAAAAGCATTAAAGGAAATATTGTGAAAAAAGTATTTATATTTTTATCTCTAATACTATTTTCTACTTCTATCTATGCTGCTGAAGTAAATATTGAATCTTTAAATACTTTAGGCATGGGTAAAGCAGATCTCGCGGATGTTAGTGGTGTAAGTAATCCCGCTAATTTAGGTAGCCGTGTAGATACAGATCCTTTATTAATTACTTATTTTTCAATTATGCAGAATTTAAGTCCTGATGAATTATCTACTCCTTTAGGCTATTTTCAGTATCCATATATGAGCATGGGCGTTATCGCATATGGTACAAATCTTGGATTAACATTAAATATTGACAGTTATTTGGACCATAGAGTCTATCATAACGATATTTTAAATTATACAGGGTATAATCAATTTACTATCCAATTGGATTGGGGCTATAGATTAAGTAATTTTGATTTTGGAATGAGAGTTAAAGGTGGATCAGCTGCAGAGAGAAGAAATTTTGAATTACGAGATAATATTTTCTTTTTATCAGATTACATAGTAAATACATTTTTTTCAGAATATGAGACAGTCGCTGATTCTGAATTCTTTAATTTAGGGTTTTCAATTAGATTAAATATTCTTAACAATTTTAGTATGGCATTTTATAGTGAATCAGATGTTGATTTATCTTCAACGTCTGATAATAATGTTATCTCTTATTTAAAAGCTAGTAGTTTAGGATTTACTTATTTCACAAATAAGTATTCAAGAAATAATCAATTAAATCCTTTTGTGTATAAGTTTTCATTAGACTTAGTTGAACTTGGTGATGTTGATAAAAGAGAGCTTCGCTTTGGAGCTGAGATGAAATTGCAATTGGGTAATAATAATTCTCTTGCACTTAGAGCTGGTTACTATGAACCTAAAGCAACAATAGGTGACATTTTCATGCTTGATTTAGAAGAAGGCACATCTACTTATGCTTTGGTTTATGATAGTAAAGACTTTGGTATTGCTATGGTTTTATCATTACCTATGATTTCTTTTACTGATATAAATAATGGATTAACACTAGGTGTTAATTCCACATTTAAATTTTAAGCATTCTTAATTATTTTCTTTTTGATTAAATAAATTAATAAATAAATAATACTTGAGAAAATAACAATTGATGCACCTGATGCTATATCAAAAGTATAAGATATTAATAATCCAATCAAAGAATTGAATATTGATATTGAAGTTGCAATTACCATTCTAGTATTTAATCTTTCACTTATTAATGCTGCTGTTGCACTTGGAGCACACAGAAGTGTGATTAACATTATAATACCTGACACACGAATTAAAATAACAACAGAGAATGCAATTAAAATTAGTAGGGTATATTCTAAAAAGGTTGTGTTAAGTCCATTAATTTTAGCCATTTCTTCATCAAATAAGTAAATTTTCCAATCTTGGAAAAATATAGTTAATATAGCTAAAACTAATAAAGTTAAAATAACCATATTAATTAAATCAAAATCGCTAACACTTAAAATATTACCAAAAAGATAAGAGCTCATATCAGGTGGATATCCATTCATAAAAGATATGAAAATTATACCTAATGCCATGCCTACCGACCAAAATAATGCTATAACAACTTCACTATGTTTAAAGCTAGATTTTCTAACTTTTCCAATGCCTAATGCTGCAGTAAGTGAAAATACTAAAGCTCCAATTAAAGGATTTATATTTAGTAAATAGCCAAGGCCAACACCACCATAGGCTGTATGAGCAACCCCACCACTCATTAGAATAAGTTTTTTTTCGATTATTATAGTACCTATTATTCCGCAAACGATGCTCGATAGGACAATAGATATTAGTGCATTTTGTATAAAATGGTAACTTAAAATATTTAGCATAATGTTTTCCTTAATGGTTGTGTTCTGCGAGTACTCTATGAGGAACTCCGTGAGCAATTAAATCGATAGGGCAACCATACATTTTATCAATAACATTTTGAGTTAAATGTGGTCCACCATGGTAGATTAAATTTTCACTTATACAAGCGATGTTTTTTACTTTAGAAGATATTGCCATTGTATCATGACTTACCATTAATATTGTAACACCAATAGAATTTAAATGATCAAGCAAGTTATAAATTATATTTCTTGAATTAGGATCAACATTAGCAGTTGGTTCATCTAATAATAATAATTTTGGAGAACTTGCTATTGCTCTAGCTATTAATAGACGCTGGAATTCTCCACCAGATAATTTTTGAATTTGTCTATTTGCTAGTTTTTCTATATTCACTTTTTTTAGGGCTTCATAAGCACTATCCATATCTTTTTTATCATATTTATAAAATGGATTAAGTGATTTTTTAAGTTTTGATCCTAAAACAACTTCAAGAACACTTATAGGGTATGTTCTATCTACTTTAGAAATTTGTGGAACATAACTTATTTCTTTTTTTATTTTAGCTAAAGGTTGATTAAAAAATAAAATTTGATCACATTCATGATCAATTAAATTTAATAAAGCCTTTAGGAGGGTGGTTTTACCCCCTCCATTTGGGCCTATAATTCCTAGGTAATCACCACATTCAATATCCATTGTGATATTTTTTAAAGCGTAGTGATTACCATATTTTACTGAAAGATTTTTTACTTCAATCGCTTTTCCCATTAAAAATTATCCTTCAAAGTATTTGCCATGATTTTTAAATTATCAACATAATTTGGGCTAAGAGGGTCTAATAAAATAGCTTGGCCTCCTAATTCCTTACTAAAGGCAATACTTTGTTCTGCAGCTATTTCTGCTTGGTAATATATATTCTTTATACCTTCTTCTTTGGCTTTGTCAATAATACTGATTAAAGTTTTAGGAGTGATTTCTTTTCCTTCCTCTTCAATTGATATCATATTCAAATTAAAATCTTCAGCAAAATAGTTGAAAGCTGGATGATATACTAAGAAACTATTTCCTTTAACATCAACTAAACTTTTTTCTATATCTTCTATAGCTTGTTCTATTTCAGCTTTGTAGGAAGCAGCATTTTCTTTATAAAATGTAGCATTTGCTGCATCAATTTTAGATAATTCATCACTGATAACATCAATCATGATTAAAACTCTTTTAGGACTTAGCCAAATATGAGGATCTCTTGATTCTCCTATATATATAGAAGGATAAGTTTTAGCAACTTCATCAGCTAACGCAATAACTTTAGTATTTTTTCCTACCATTGGAAGGATTGAGAATTCTTCACTTGGAACTCCAATTGAAAAATATAAAGATGCATCCTCAAATTCTATTCTTTGTTGAGGGGTAGGTTCATAATTTTCAGGAGAAGAGCCCTTTGGTATCATAGTAACAATATCAACTTTGTCTTGAGCAATTTTTTCTACAAAAGTTGCTTCAGGGACGATTGATACTGCCACAACTGGTTTTTCACTAATTTCTGCTTGTCCATTTGAATAAGCAGGTACAATTGTAATTACTGTAAATAACAATATAAATATAATTTTTTTCATAAATACCTCGAATTTGCAACTAATTTGCAAATTAAAGATAATAAAATATTACTTACCTGTCAATATATTAAATTTATAAATTACAATTAATTAGTCTTATTTAACTTTTTTTTACAATTATCACATAATCCAAAAAGAATAGAATTTGCACATGTAACGTCAAATTGATGATCATCTTTTAAATGATCCACAAAGTTTTGCATGAAATTGCAATCAAGATGGATAATTTTTCCACATTCAGTGCATTGAAGATGTAAATGATCTTCATGAACTACATCATGTTTTTTTAATTGATAATTATTTTTACTACCATCAGATGATGGGAATTTTAAAACAACGTTTTTATCAGCAAGTTTTTCTAGATTTCTATATATGGTTGTGATATTCATGTTTTTATTATTGTTTTTTAAATATTCATAAATATCTTCAGCACTTAAAGAAGTATCAATATGAGAGGATAGTGCTTCGATAATATATTCTTTGTTTTTTGTCTTATAACCGTTCGATCTCAAAACTTGCCTCTTAAATTTAATCTTAATTTAATTATACTATTATCTTAAAACAAATCAATATAATTTATTTTTATCCTCTAAATCTAATGAATTTTTTAGCTTTTTATCATTTTTCTTAGCTGAAATGAGCATTTATGCCATAGTTGAAATTATTTGTATCTTGACAGGATAGCTTGCAAAGTACTATTATCTGCATTAGTTATTGAAAAATCAAGGAGTTTATTATGTCCAAAGCACATAGAGGAACAGGTATACGTCAAGAACAAAATCAAGGTAAAGGTACATGCCCAGTTTGTAAAAGAACAAACATTAAAGTACTATACGAAACCACTATTGATGAAGAAAAAGTAATGATTTGTAAAGCTTGTAATGCTCACAAAAAGAATACAAAATAATTCTTTCTTTTTTAGAAGAGAGACTGTCTTAAGACAGTCTTTTTCTATTTTAAGGTATTAAAATTTGAGTAATTATTTATTAATTGGAATTAAAGGAACAGGAATGTCTTCACTTGCCTTAATTTTAAAGGCAAAGGGAGATATTGTTTTTGGTATCGATAAAAGTGATTTTTTTTCATCACAAAATAAGTTAATTGATGCTGATATAAAGATTTATGAAGATTTTAATTTAGATAACATTGTTGAAAAAATTGATTGTATTATTTATTCTACAGCTTATGAAAATTCAAAAATTGTTAATCAGTTAAATGATAAATATATATCTTATTCATATATAGATTATTTATCAAAACTAACTAGAGAATCAAAAGCATATGGTATTTGTGGAACTCATGGGAAAACAACAACTTCTGCAGCTACTACTTTCGCATTAAGTTATAAAAATAGGAAAACTTTTCCTTTTTATTCAATTTTTGGATCATCATTAATTGATAAACCTTTTGTTTATCAAGGAGATGAATCCTTAGTAATTGAAGCTTGTGAGTATCAAGATCATTTTTTAAAGTATAATCTTAGAGGTGCTATAATTACCTCCATCGATTTTGATCATCCTGATTATTTTAAAGATGAAACTGCTGTTTTAGATAGTTTTATACAATTAGCTCTTAATATTAGTAAGAATGGTTTTTTAATTTTAAATGTTGATGATAAAAATGTCAGGGAATTAAAATCTGTAATTGAAAATGCTAGAGAAGATTTAAATATTATTAGCTATGGTTTTATGGATAATTCAATTTTTAGAATTCAAGAAAATAATTTAATGCATTCTTATAATGTCGGATTAACTTATGGTGATGATTATAAATTAAATTGTACTGATAGAGCTTTAGTAAATGATATGGTTGGTGCTTCAATATTAGCAACTTGTATTTTATTAGATAGAGAAAAAGTCGAATTATATTTAGATGAGAATGATATAATTTGTGATGAAGTTTTTACAACATTATTTAAAAGCTCTTTAAATTCTTTAGAATATTTTAATGGTGTAAGAGGGCGCCTTGAATTAAAAGCAAATTATAAAAATATTGTTTTTATTGATGATTATGCTCATCATCCAAAGGAAATTTATACTTTACTTCAAGAGGTGAAAAGTCGATATCCAAATAGGAAAGTGTTTGCTATTTTCTCTTTTCATACTGCTAGTAGAACAAAGGCCTTATATAAAGATTTTTTAAATGTTTTTTTACTTTTTGATAAATTGATAATTACAAAAACTTTTGCAAGTGCTAGAATGGATGTTGATAGTGACAATTTAGATTTAAAATTTGTTAAAGATTTAAATAAAAAGTTATTAAAAAGTTTTAAAGTTAGACTCGCAGCAGTTCAATATATTGAAGATATTGAGGAAGTTGCACCTATAAGTGCAGCAATGATTGAAGATGGTGATATTGTTATCTCTTTAGGCGCTTCTAACAATGATGATTTATATAAGAATATTATAAAAGAATTAGATAAAAGGTGATATATTATGACAAGTATGACAGGCTATGGATGTGCTGAAACATCAGATAATGAAATGCAAATGCAAGTGGAAGTTAAAAGTGTTAATAATAGATATTTAGATATTATTCACAATACTCCTCATTACTTATCTGCATATGAAATTGATATAGATAATAAAATTAAAGAAGTTGCAAATAGAGGTCGGATTGAAGTCTCTGTTAGAATTCGATTATTAAAAAACGACATTAAAGTTGTAGTTGATGAAGATGTTATTAAGCAATATATGATTGCTTATGATAAAATCAATGAAATTACAGATATTAAAAATACTCCTCAATTGAGTGATTTTTTAAATGTTGATGGAGCCCTAACTAGTGTTAAGGATACAGATACCAAAAAATTCGAAGAACCTCTTTTTAGATTACTAGATGAAGCTTTGATTCAATTTAAGGAAAGTAAAGAGAGAGAAGGCATTTCAACTAAAGCTGATTTACAAAATTCAAAGTTAAAGATTGCGAATAGTTTAGAAATTATTAAATCTAGAGCTGATGAAATTGAAGATTTGATTAAAACTAATTTGACTCAAAGAGTACAAGATATGCTTGAAGATCAAAGTTATGATGAAAATAGAATTTTACAAGAAGTAGCTCTTATGCTTGTAAAATTATCTGTAAATGAAGAAATTAATAGATTATCTGTCCATTTGGATGCTTTTGATAAGTTGTTAGAAATTGACGAACCAGTAGGTAAAAGAATAGATTTCTTATGCCAAGAAATTAATAGAGAAATTAATACTATTGGATCAAAGAGTCAGATTGCTGAATTAAATTTAGAAGTAGTTAGAATGAAAGATAATCTTGAAAATATTAGAGAACAAGCTAGAAATATTGAATAGGAAAAAAGTTATGAGAATTGCAATTAGTGGAAAAAGTGGCTGTGGTAATACAACTGTTTCAACATTGGTCGCTGAAAAATTAAATTATAAGTTAATCAATTTTACTTTTAGAAATTTGGCCAAAGAAAAAGGAATTGAATTTTGGGACTTTTGTAAAATGGCTGAAGCAGATGATTCTATTGATAGAGAATTAGATGATAGACAAGTAAAAATGGCATTAGCAGAAGAGAATTGTGTTCTAGGCTCTAGATTAGCAGTTTGGATGTTAAAAGAAGCGGATTTAAAAGTTTATTTATCAGCAAGTGCTGATGAAAGAGCTTCTAGAGTTTTTAAAAGAGAAGGCGGAGACTTTACAAAACGCCTTGAACAAACTAGAATGCGTGATACAAATGATACCAATAGATATAAGAGAATTTATTCTATAGACAATAATGAGTTTGATTTTGTTGATTTAGTTATCAATACAGAGAAGAAACAACCTGAAGAAGTTGCACAAATTATTGTAAATAAGGTATTAGAATTACAAAATAATTAAAAATTTTATAGTTAAGAGTTTTTTTTAATAGGACTATACATTTTACAAAAAATTCTTTATTATAATTAAGTTCGAACAAAGATATTGAGAAATATCTAAAATATAAGTTAAAGGAGCCTTGCGGTGAATAAAGTTCCATTAGATGCATTAATCGATTTTAAAGATAATATTTATGAAATAACATGTGTTGCAATTAAGGAAGCAGATATTTTAAGTAATCCTGGTTGTGGTGGTAAAGAAATCGAAGAAAATAATGGTAAAATTGTTAGCGAAGTTCTATACAGAGCTCTAAATGGTGAAATCAAATATTCTAAAACAGAAGAAGAATCAGAAGAAGAATAATAATCCCTTTGAGAAAATAATTTTCTTATTTGGACCTACTAGTGTTGGTAAAACTAATCTTTTATCAAAATTAGATAGTGATAAATTTTCTGTAATTAATGCCGATTCGATTCAAGTCTATAAAGGTCTTGATATAGGGTCGGCTAAAGTTACTAAAGACGTTACAGAAAAAATTAATCATTATTTAATTGATATTCTTGAACCTCAAGAACAATTTACTGTTGCTAAATTTATTGAAGAAGCTGATAAAGCAGTTGTTGAAATCAATAAAGAAAATAAAATACCAGTAATAAGTGGTGGTACTGCTTTTTATTTTAAGCATTTTCTTTATGGACTTTCAAATGCCCCAGCTTCTAATCCACAAATTAGAGAACATGTTGAAAATTTGATTAATTCAAAATCTTTAGAATATGCATATAATATTTTAAAAGAAGTAGATCCAATTTCTTATAATAGAATCAATAAAAATGATAAATATCGAATAGGTAGAGCCTTAGAAGTCTTTTATGCTTCTGGTAAACCTTTGTCGTCTTTTGATCTTCCATCAAAATATAGAAATAATATGGATCCATTAATTATAGGATTGTATAGAGATAAAGATGAAATGATCCAAAGATTAAAATTAAGATTTGATTTAATGATGGATGCTGGTTTATTAGATGAGATTAGAGATTTAAACAGTAATGGAGCAAAGGAAGAATGGCCGGGTATGCAAGGAATTGGATATAAGGAATTCTTTATTGCAATGAAAACTGGTGAATATAGTATTTCTCAAATAGGTGATATGATAGTTCATAATTCTAAAAAATATGCAAAAAGGCAATATACTTTTTTCAAATCTTTTGAAGATGTTAATTGGATTCATGCAGCTAAAGAAAAAGAGATTGTTGAGCTAATTGAGAATTATATTAAAGAAGACTAATTTATTATAGATATCTATTGTAATAAGTTGCTATATTTTATATTAAGATATTTCTTTATTTAGTAAGAAAATAAATAAAGAAATTTTTTTTATGCCAATGAATATGAAAAATATTTGCTACAAGCTATTGACATAAGTTGCAACATTTATTATATTACAAGAGTAATTAGGAAAAACGTTAATAATAAATATCCCCCATTATACATTTTCTCCTAAGAAACGAAATATATATATATAAACCTCCTTTTAAATTTCCACCTAGATTCTCCTCTAGGTGGTTTTTTTTAGTTTATATATTGCTGTTCAACAATACTCTCTGTTGTTCTTGTATCGTTATCTATATCATAGCTTATGTCTGAAGGGTTATAAGTTGGAACTAGTAAAGTATCAATGTATTTCATTTCTGTAGGTGTGATTTGGCTAATTTCATACCAACCTCTATCATTGTAATCAAATGTAAAGATTTCTTTTTGTTCAAAGCGATAGCATTTAAATATTTGAGTATTATCACTAAAAGGTTCATCTTCATTAGTATCTGAGCTATCTTGAAGTGGATAAGGTGAATAATAAGTACTAGTTGCTAAATATTGATTTTCTCCAATTTGAGTAATAGATACATTATCAATTCCATATATCATTTTTTTGTTATCAATTGGTGGCATATTATCTTTAACCCAAGTTTCAGGATTTAATACTGAATCAACTTGTTCATATGCCATTCTAGTTTGTCTGGTAACAAATAATGTAGTAATTTCATTGGTGATTGGAGATTTAGTTCCTCTCTTTAAACTAGCTTCAAGTTTTGATACATCTAAATCATTTTGAGCATCATAATAGGCTTCAATGATTTGTTCTTGATTCATTTCATAAGTGTATGGAGGTTGTAATGCCTCATGAATTCTTGATCCCACAAAGCTTATAACAAAGACTGAAATTACTGTTATTACAGCAATCAAAGCGCCTCTTTTTCTCCAAAATATAATTCTATTACATTTCTTCTGAATTTTTTGAATAGTGTTTTTAGTGACTTCATTTGCTTCTAAATCATCAACATTAATTTTTTTATCTTCAGTATTTTCTAAATCCCATGATAAATCTTTAAATCTTTCAATAAACCATTTTAGAGCAACTTGAGGTTGATAGTTTGAAGAAATATCTCTCATTTTACTTAAACTTAAGTGTAAAATCTTATCAATTTTTTCAATCAAATCGGAATCAAGTTTTATATCTAATGCTTGAGTTAAAAGCTGTAAACTTAGGGCATTGTAATGGTTGGTTCTAATAATTGAATATTCAAAAGGTTTAATAGACGTAATTGAATAGTAAAGAAGTTGAGTCATTTGATCTATTAAGGTAAAAGAATTTAATAAATTAGCATGAATAAAACTATTTGCATTATCAAATCTTTTATCTTGATCAGCGGTGGAGGAGAAAATATCACTTAAAGTTCTAGGTAAAATCAACACTCCATCATCTTCTGTGAAAAATATTCTCCAGGCACTTAATATTCCATTTTGCAAATCTAAAAATTTACTATCTAAAAGTGATAAAGCTGTTGCTAAATTTATAATTAATTTTGGTGCTTCACCTCTTAATGTTGATGAAATTTGAGATAGTGGATAAAGTTTTATTGGAGCAAAATATAAACATTTTTTTCCTTCATAATTTGTAAAGCCTTCCCAGTACCAAGGAGTTAATTCTCCATTTTTATAAATAAATCCAGGTTTTTTTTCACCTTGTAATAAAAAAGAAGGTAATTCACAATTTTTATCATTAAAGGCAATAGCACTATATTTTATATTATCGATCTCAATATCAATGATGTCTTTTTGTACAAACATTATTAGTCCTTTATACTTGCTGAAACATGGTATACACATTTATTTGTTGAATCAAATTCTATTACTTCTTTGGAAATTTCTTTTTCAATCTCAACTAAATTAATATCCCAGCATAAATTTTTATAAATTTTAGTTTTTGCAATGGAGTCAATTATACCACAAGCACAACTATCAATTATGTTTTTTTTCTGAAGTTGTAATAGTCTTTCTCCACTATTTAGAGCTTTTATAAAGTTATTAGTTTTTTTATAAGCAGAATCTGGTTTTTGATAAGCACAAGCATTGGCACTAACAAGAAGTAGCGTTTTTTCATCAATAATGTTATTTAAGAGCGAACTAAAGTTTTTGCTTTGGTTAGAATTTTCAACAATTGCACATATAGGAATTACTTTTTTTTCAGAAAAATAATGTCTAATTAGTAAATATAATTGTTCAAATGAAGATTCTTCTTCAAAGTAAGTATTACATTTCATTTCATCTTTAAAATATTTATCTATGATTTCTTTATCAAAATCGATTAAACCTAAAGGTGTTTCTATTGCATCATATTCAGGGGTAAATAGATTAACATCTAAATCAGTATAAATTTTATTTAAATGAGATGGTGCAATAATTACTATTTTATCAAAACTATCATTTATTGATGTGAAAGTGTTAATAAGGAGAGGTAAAATGAATTCATAACTAGCGTGAGGAAGTAAAAATACTTTCTTATCAGATTTAATTTCAGATTTATATTTTATTTCATTTTCATTAATTAATTCATATATTTTTTCTTGGTTAGAAGGATAGAAAATATCCTGGTGGATTGTTTTTTCTATTATTTTTTTATTTTTCATTTAATGCTCCAATAAATATGAATTTTAAAGGGAATCTTTACCTTTTAAAAGTCTATTTAATCTCTTTTCATCATAATTTATATGTAGATTTTTTTCTTGAGTAGGTAAAACGAGACCTAATGGTCCATTTTTCGCTCTTCTTAAATATTTAACTTGAGTATAATATAAATCACAAGTTTTATGACCTTTGGCTTTTGAGAAGAAGGCTGCTAAATTTGCAGCATCTAAAATAACTTCTAAAGGTACACTTTTATTTCTTATGAATTTAATGAATACATAACCACCACTATAATCTCTTGCATGCAACCAATAATCATTACCTTTTACTTTTTTTCTAAGAAGTTGATCATTTTCTTTAGCATTCCTGCCTACCAGTATTGTGAAATTTGCACTAGTAAAAGTAAGGCCGATTTCATCTTTTTCTTTTTGTTGAGTTGGTGTTTGAGATTCTAAAGCTTTTTTTAATTTTCTAATATCTTTTTGTTCGTTATCACTTAATTGTAATAATTTATTAAAATATTCTTTTGTCTTATCATATTCTTCTTTAGCAATTTCATATTGCTCAAGAGCATTATTATATGAGCCTTTAGCTTTATGATATTTATCATAATAGCTGTTTAAATTTTCTTCTTTAGATAATTTTGGATTTAAGGTAAGTACAATCTCACTATTATCATTCCAAGATGTTAAAGTAACGCTTGTTGCATGAGATTCTACTTTATAAAGATATGCAGATAATAAATCAGCTTCTTCTTTTATTTTTTCATAATTTTTTGTGTTTTCAACTCTCTTAAGTAAGGAAGTAACTTGACCTTCTAATTTTTTTAATTTCGAATTTCTGATTGCTTCAACTTTACTTACCAATTGTTCAAGAGTGAAATCAGTACTTATTTGTCCATATTCTCTTTCAATCTGTTGGTTAAAGGTGATTGATAAATCTCTATCTCTGATTTTAAAATTATCATTAATTTTTTTTACTTCATCAAGTTTTAATTCTTTATTAGTTACTTCGTTTCTATTAGGTCTTCTATATAATAAATCAAGAATTATATTATTTTCATCAGTTACTATAATATTAGCAGCAGGACCACTATATAATCTGAAATATAAATAAAAAATCTCGTCCTTTTTTCTAAGAGTTAGTTTTAGTATTCTATCCCCTTTAATACATTCACTAGCAATAATTAGAGATCCTTCAACATTAGCTCTACAAAATTGTACAAATCTTTGTAGTTTTTTAGTTTTTCCTAATTGGGGAGGGGTACTTAATTTACTTGAATGATGAATTCTAGCATAAGGAGTGTTTATTTCTGTATAAAGAGTCCATTGCTTTGTCTTACTACTATGCATAATCCAAGATAAACTATGAAAATCATGTTGAATGACTTTTTGAATTCTTGAATTAACTAAAGGTAATTCATCAACAATTAATTCAAGTTCTTTCCAGTTTAATGACATTATATATTCTCCTAGTTTATTCTCTTATATTATTTAAATATAATAAAATCTTTTTTAAATGCCTAATAATATTACACTGTTTAATTTAAACAATAAACTAAAAATTAAATAAAATACACATATAATTATCATATAATAATTGTAGTTTTATAATATGATAAATTGTTATTAATATATTTAAATTATATAGTTATTATATAAATAATATAGATGAGTGAATAATAAAAATTTTTAAATATTTTTAATCTCTTTATGAGCTAAAGCTATTTCACTAGCCAAATAAAAAGAACCACAGACTAAAATACAACCATCTTTTGGAGTAATTTCTAAAGCTTTATTTAATGCAGCTTTTGAATCCATTATCATTTCAATATTACAATTATTATCATTTAATTTACAAAAAAGGTTATATAAAGAAGGTGTATCACTTTTTTTAAAGGTTCCAGGTTTACTTATAATTATATTTTTAAAATTATTTAATAGTATTGGTGCAATAGCTTTATGATCTTTATCAATTAGAGAGCCAAAAATTACAGTGCATTTTTCTTGATTTTCTATCTGTTCAATTGATGAAACTAAAGATGAAATGGAAACTTTTGTATGAGCCCCATCAATATATAAATCAGGATTAGTATCTAGTAATTGAAATCGTCCTAATAATGTTGCTTTGTTAATAAAATTAATCATTTTCTCATCAAATAAATTTAAAGTTTTTAAAGCGAGTATTGCTAGAGCAGCATTTTGAGCCATAACAGAACCTTTAAGATTCAAATTTAATTTTGTTGAGGTATTGTCTTTCCAAAAAATTTTTACATCTTCAAAATCTTTAGTAGTTTTACTAATAATTTTGTCAACTCTATCTTCTAAAAAAGCAATGTAAGAATTATTAGTTTTTGCTTCATTAATCATAACAGTTTTTGCTTCATCTTTTAGTGTTGCTGCTACTACTGGAATACTAGGTTTTATAATTTTTGATTTTTCTGTTGCAATTTTGGCAATAGTATCACCTAAGATATTTGTATGTTCTAATTCAATTGGACAAATAACACTTAAAACAGGGGTTAGGGTGTTTGTAGCATCTAATCTTCCACCTAAGCCTGTTTCAATAACAGCATAGTCGCAATTGCTTTTTGAAAATAACATATAACCATATAGAGTAAATAACTCAAATGTTGTTGGATTAGTTTCTCCCCATTGATCAATAAATTTAAAATCTTTTAATTTTTCTAAGATATAGGTTCCAACTTCAACTAAAAATGAATCTTCAAAAAAATCACCACAAAGAGTAAATCTTTCTTTGTAGTCTAATAGGTGTGGGGATGCATAAAGTCCAACTTTATAATTAAGCGCTTTAAGGGCGGAAGCAATAAATTTACTTGTTGAGCCTTTGCCTTTACTGCCGGCTACATGTATAGTTTTATAATCCTTTTCTGGGTTATTAAAAAATTGAAGGAGTTTTTCCATCCTATCTAATCTATAATATCTTGTGGTAAAGTGATTTATATTTTTTTCTAAATTAGTAAAACTTTCCATTGCCCTAATAACATCAATAAAAGTTGTAGTCATGTTCAATCCTTGTATTTATTCAATACTTTATTAATTAATTTGATATTATAATTACAAATTATTAAAAAAACATAAATACTAAATTGATAGAATTTAATTTTTTTTATACTTGTCTTTCAATAATTGGAGCATTGATAAAAATTGTTTTTTGAGTGTCATTATTTTCTTCAATAGCTTCAATCATTATTCTACCACTTTCTTTACCTATTTCATACATTTGATGGATAGCAGACATATCATTTTCACATTCTTCTTTACTTGCAGAAATAGAGGCCATAAATTTTGTATTATTTATTTTTTTTATAGCTCTACAGATATTTTGGTTCATACCAATAATTGCATCACAATTGTTAATTTCATTTTTTGTTTTTTCATCTATTTCAAGTTTGTTTGAAACTACAAAATCTGTTTCATTTATAACTATTTCATTGTATGGGATATTGTTATTTTTTAGGGCAGCTTTAATACCAGCTTTTTTTTCATCAGAACTACTTGTAGTATACCCACTAGCTACTAAGATTGATTTATATCCTTTATCTATTAACCTTTTGGTTAAATTATAAAATGCTTTGTTATTATTTGTTCCAACATAGCTACCATAATCTAAGGTGATATATCTATCAACTTGAACTAGAGGAATATTATTGGATTTGATTAAGTTAATTATTTTGAAATTATTTTCTATATTATAATTACCCATAAGAGGAGCAAAAATAAAACCAGAAATATCATCATTTATTAAATTACTTATTTGTTCAAATATATTATCTTTGTTAAAAAGAGTATTAAAATATAAAGTATGATAGCCTTTATTTAAGAGTGTATTATGTATCCCCTCTAATAAAAAAGAAGAGAATGCAGGAGTCTTATTATCAATTGCTACACAAATGGTTTTACTTCCATTTTTTAAATTATTAACATTTGTTACAAATGTGCCTTTTTTCCCTTCAATATATCCTAGATAACCTTCATCAATTAACTTATCAATTGCTGCCTTAATTGTAACTCTACTTACATGAAACAGTGTAGCTAAATTTCTTTCACTAGTTATTCTCTCCCCTGGTTTCCAATATTGTTCAATTAGTCTGTTTTTTATTTCTTTATATGCGGTATCTGTTTTATTCATCCATTTGTCCTGTTGACTTTTTTGGTATAATTATAATACCAAAATGTGTTATTGGCAATGTTTTATTATTTCTTTTTATGTATTTTAACTGATAAAAGAAAAAATAAGTTGACAATGGTATGATGTAATGGTTTAATTATGCTTAAAGTTGGTATTATTTTTTAATACCAATTATATAACCAATTAAGGAGTAAAAAATGAAAAAGAAAGTTTTAAGTTTTGTTTTTATCATTGGACTTGTATTAACTCCAATGTTTGCACAAGGCTCAGGAGAGAAAGCTTCAGATGCTAAAGTAAAATTAACATTTGTTGAAACCATGACAAGTCCAACTAGGACAGCTGAAATCCAATCATTAATAGATGAATATGTTGCAGCAAATCCAAATATTGAAATTGAATTAATTTCACCACCTTATGAACAAGCGGATAACAAATTAACAATGATGTTAAATAGTAATCAAGCTTTAGATATTATTGAAGTTAGAGACCATACAGTTAAACAATATGTTAACAACAGTAAGCTAACTGATTTAACTTCTTATATGGATAAATGGGAAGGAACAAAAGATTTATTACCATTAACATTAACAGCTGCTAAAACTGTTGATAATACTCCATATTTAATTCCTCAATTCTTCTTTGTTAAAGGTTTATTTGTAAGA
This sequence comes from Pleomorphochaeta caudata, assembly GCF_055395745.1. Taxonomy (NCBI): domain Bacteria; kingdom Pseudomonadati; phylum Spirochaetota; class Spirochaetia; order Spirochaetales; family Sphaerochaetaceae; genus Pleomorphochaeta; species Pleomorphochaeta caudata. The sequence continues at coordinate 2,436,424 of NZ_AP042458.1, read as the reverse complement.
ACAGATATCTTAGCAAAGTATGGAGTAGAAATTCCAACAACAATGGAAGAACTATACAGTGCTTCAAAAGAAATTTCACAAAAGAGTGCTACTCAATATGGTTTTGGATTTAGAGGTAAAGGATCTCCTTTTAAAATTTCTGATATCCTAATGTTATCTGATTTAGATAATATAGATACAGAAAATATTTATAAAACAACTGATGGTACATTCGCTTATAATACAGCTCAAGGAAAAGAAAGCTTAGAAGCATATGTTCAAATGTTTAAAGATTCAGTTCCATCAGATGGTATTAACTGGGGATTTAATGAACAAGTTAATGCATTTATTGCAGGAACAACTCCTTTCTTAGTTCAAGATCCAGATACAATTTCTATGGTAGCTTCAGCTTTAGATTCTGATCAATATACAGTAGTTCCAATGCCAGTAGGTAAAAGTGGTAAATGTTATTTAGATTATGGATTTGCAGGCTTAGGTATTCCAACAACTAGTGAACATCCTCAAGAAGCTTGGGATTTTATATCCTATATGCTAAGTGCTGAAACCAATGCTAAATTCTGTAAAGCTTATGGTCCATTACCAATTAACACATCAACATATGAAAATGATGAATATTTCTCACAAGGTGCATATAAATCATGGCAAACAGAAATGTCAGATACTGATAAATATGTATTTGTAAAATATCCTTTAGATTCTCCTAAATATCCTGGTTGGGCTCAAGTAGAAGAACAATCAATGCAAGCATTACTATTAGATCAAATCTCAAGTGATGATTTAATTAGTCAATGGACTGAATATTGGAGTGAATAATCAATAATTTCTGGGGAAAAGTTTCTTTTCCCCATACTATTAATATTGGAGGAGACAGTGGATAAAAGAACACAAAAAATTATGTTAATCCCGGCATTTCTTTTTTTGTCATTATTTATATATTTGCCTGTAATTAGAGGGGCAGTAATGGCATTCCAAAATTATAATATGTTTGATTTAACAAATGTTCATTTTATTGGATTTAAGAATTTCATCGATGTTATTACTGATAAGAATATTAGTTTTTTTGTAATACTACTTAATACAATTATATGGGTTGTTTTCTCATTAGCCTTACAATTTATTTTAGGTTTTATTTTAGCAATGTTATTAGAAAAACCTTTTTTAGGAAGAGGTATTTATTCAGGATTAGTATTTTATACTTGGGCATTGTCTGGTTTTGCAATTGGATTAACTTGGGCTTGGTTGTTCAATGGCCAAACAGGATTAATTAATGATCTATTAATGAAGATTAATTTAATAGATTCCCCAATTGGATTTTTATCAAACCCAAAATTTGCAATGGTTTCAGTAATTGCAGCTAATGTTTGGTATGGAATACCTTTTTTTGGAATTATGATTTTAGCAGCACTTCAATCAGTACCTAAAGAATTGCATGAAGCTGCAGTTATAGATGGGGCTGGAGCAGTTAAGAGATTATTTAAAGTAACAATTCCTTATATCAAACCAACTATTGTTAGTACTTTGCTACTTAGAACTATGTGGATTGTAAATATGCCAGATATTATTTATGCAATGACTAATGGTGGCCCAGTAAATAAAACTAATATATTAGCAACTCAGATGATTAATAAAGTATTTAAAGAATATGATTATGGCCAAGGTTCAGCTATTGGTTTAATCATTATGTTTCTTTTATTTATATACTCAATTTTTTATCTACGATTAACAAGTAGAAAGGATGATTAAATGAGAGAAAGACACCCAATCCTTAGATCTGTAATTAGAGCTGTATTATTAATTATATATTTGTTGTTGGCAATTATCCCACTATATTGGATTTTTGTAACTAGTATTAAAGGTGCGAAGCATATTTATGATTTTCCTTTAGTATATTTCCCAAAAGATTGGAATTTTGATGGATATAGGAAACTATTTTCATTTAGTAATTTTGGAATTTATTTTAGAAATTCACTTTTAGTTGCTGTTTTTTCCTCTCTAGTTGCAATGATTATATCTGTATTAAGTGGATTTGCGCTTTCAAGATACAAGAATAGGAAAATGAAAAAAAGAATGGAACTTTTGTTATATTTTTCTCAAACAATTCCTCCATTTATAATCATGGTACCTATTTTTACAATGTTTTCTCAGTTAAAACTAACTGATAGTTTAGTATCCTTAAGTTTTGTTTATGTAGCAACTGTTGTAGCTTTTTCAACAATAATGAGCAAAAGTTTCTTTGATAAAGTTCCCACAAGCATCGAAGAGGCTTGTATGATTGATGGTTGTACACAAATTCAATCTCTTTATAAAGTTATTTTACCTATTACTTTGCCAGGAATGGCTGCAATCTTTTGTTTTGCATTTATTAATATTTGGAATGAATTATTCTTAGCAGTTATGTTATTAATGACAAATTCAAAAATGACAGTTCCTGTTGCTTTAAATTCTTTTATATCTAAAGCAGGAATTTCTTGGGATGTAATGAGTGCTGGTATTATAATTGCCTTATTACCAACTATGATTGTTTTTGGGTTTGGACAGAAATATATAGTTGCAGGATTAACTGAAGGTAGTGTTAAAGAATAAAGAGGTAAATTTATGGCTAAAAAAAACATTTCAGAAATTTTATTACATCAAGGAGAATTAGATTTACCATTTAATGCGGTAAGTCCTCCCATTGTAAATACATCAATCTTTTGCTTTAAATCCTATGAAGATTTTAGAGACGCATTAGCTGATGAAACTACACATTATTTATATAGTAGAGGAAACAATCCTACAGTAAATTTATGTGAAGAAAAGCTAGCTGCTTTAGAGGGTGCCCAAAAGGCAAAATTAGTAACTAGCGGTATGAGTGCTATTACACTTTCAATTCTTTCATGTTTGAAAGGTAATGATCATGTTGTTGCTGTCAAGGATTCATATTCTTGGACTAAATATTTTTTCCATACATATCTAAAAAGATTTGGAGTAACAGTAACTTATGTAGAAGGTTGTAACATTTCTGATTTTGAAAATGCTATACAGGATAATACAAGGTTAATATATCTTGAAAGTCCTACTACATTCACATTTAAACTTCAGAATTTAAAAGAAGTCGCAACCTTAGCAAAAAAACATAATATTAAAACTATTATAGATAATACTTGGGCAACTCCTTTTTTCCAGAATCCTATTAGCTATGGAATAGATTTAGTAGTACATTCTGCATCAAAATATATTGGTGGCAATTCTGATATAGTAGCAGGTGTTATTATGGGTTCAAAAAAAGATATTGATAAAATATTTGAAACTGAATTCCAACCTTTAGGCCCAGCACCTACAGCAATGCAAGCTTGGTTAATTATGAGGAATATGAGGACATTACATATAAGAATGCCATATCATTTTAATAATGCATTAAAAGTAGCTAAATTTTTAGAAGAAAATGATAAAGTTGAAAGTGTTTTATATCCATTTTTAGAATCTTTTGATCAATATGATTTAGCCAGGACTCAAATGAGTGGTGGTAGTGGATTGTTTTCCTTTAGATTAAAAACAAGAAATCTTGAAGATGTAAAAAAATTCACTAATTCTCTTAAATATTTTAAGAAAGCTGTAAGTTGGGGAGGTTATGAATCCTTAGTTTTCCCAGCAGCAGTAAAATATCAAGATGAGGGCCCAATACCTGAGGATAGAATTTCTTTGATTAGAATCCATGTTGGTATTGAAGATGCTTCTATATTAATTGACGATTTAAATAATGCACTTAAGGGGATTAATTGATGTATGATTTAAAAGCTTCTGCAAGAATTGAAACTTATTTAGATCTTTTAAAAGAGAGAAAATTTACACGCCTTTTTGAAATTAATAAATTAAAAAAATCAGTATGTAATAATTTTGAATTCTATCGTTTAGAGAAAGATAAGTTAGATTGGCAAGAGATAAATACACCAGATTCTTATGGAGAAGATAATACAGATGTTTGGTATCAAACATCTGTAGATGTTCCAAATGAAAAAGATGTTTATTTTCATTTAGAATTACAAACAGATTCTTTAATAATTATTAACAATAATGAAAAGTTTTTTGCAATAAATCCTTTTCATAATTTAGTTCCTTTAGAAGATTATAGAGGGAAAAGAATAACTATAAGCATTTGTATATGGAGTGGTTATAAATTCCCAGGTTATCATCCAAAAGAAAGTGATAGAGTTCTTGTAACTGTTGCAAAAAGGGTTAAAGATTATCCATTGGTATTTAAGAATGCAGAAATAGTAAAAAAGAATTATTATAATTATAATTTATATTATGATGTTTATGTTTTATATCAATTAACTAAAACCTTAGATCCAAATGGCCTATTGTATCAAAAGATTCTTTCAACTCTTCATAAAACTTTAATGCAAATAAGTTTTGTTTGTGATGATTTTAAAAAAAATGAAAATGATGCAAAAATAGTAAGTGAACAAATTAAACCATTATTAGACTATAAAAATGCTGATTGTGCTCCAACTATATATAGTATTGGTAGTGCACACTTAGATTATGCTTGGCTTTGGCCAATAAAAGAAACAATTAGAAAGGCAGCTAGAACTTTAAGTGAAATGAATTATTTAATGGATGCTGATTCAACTTTTAAATTCATGTTTTCTCAGCCAATAATAATTGAACAAGTAAAAGAAATATATCCAGAAATTTTTGACGATTTATTAATTAATTATAAAAAAGGTCAATTTGAACCAAATGGTGTTGGACTTGTTGAACCTGATTGTATGTTATCTACAGGTGAAGGTTTAATTAGAAATATTATATATGGCAGAAAAATTACTAATAAATTATTTGAAAACTATTTTGGGGATACTTTTTACGTACCAGATTCTTTTGGTTATATGCCAACATTGCCTCAAATTTTAGTTAAATCAGGGATTAAATATATTGTAACAAGTAAATTAGGTTGGAATGATACAACTAAGCATCCATATGATTTATTTGATTGGAAAGGGCTTGATGGTTCTATTGTAAAAGCTCATATGATTCAAGGTGCTTATGAAGGTACTCAAGAACCTAAAGAAAATTATGATATGTGGAATCAGATAATAAATAAAGATGTGCAAGATTCTCTACTTAGACCAATAGGAGAGGGAGACGGTGGTGGTGGAACTACTTTAGATGATTTAGAGTTAATAAAAAGACAGAAGAATTTACAGGGACTTCCAAAAAATTCTTGGAAAACTATGTCTAGATCTTTAGAAAAAATATTTGAAAATCCAGTACCAGAATATGATGGAGAATTATATTTAGAATTACATCGAGGTACTTATACAACTCAAGCTAAAACTAAAAAATATCATAGACAACTTGATAAAAAGCTACATAATGTTGAGTATTTAGTTTCTCTATTTTATATAAATAATCAAATAAGCTATGAACAAATAAAAATGTATAAAGAACATTTAGATTATTGTTGGAGAATTTTTTGTATAAATCAATTCCATGATATATTACCTGGTTCAACTGTAAGAATTGTTAATGAAGAAGCTCATAAATCTTATGAAGAAATTAAATCTATTTTAGATGAAATTCTCGATAATTTAATAGATAAAGGTGATTATTTATTAAATTTATCACCGTATATGCAAAATGGGATTAACCCATATGAAAGTGAAATTAAGAAAAATAGGGCAACAAGATTAGCAAAAGTAGGTAAGCAGTTATTTAGTTGGGGAAGTGTAGAAATATCTGATACTGGAGATATTATAAGTTTTATAGTAGATAATAGAGAAATTGCTAAAGATAAATTTAATGTTTTAGAATTTGGTGAAGATTTCCCAAATAATTGGGATGCTTGGGATATAGAAATAGATAGTTTATCAAACTTGAAAGTAGTAGATACTCGTTTTGAGAGCGGGGTTATTAAGTATAAATTTGACAATGGATCAACATTAGAGCAAGAAATTATTATTTTTGAGGATATTGCTAGAATTGATTTTGTAACTAAAGTAAATTGGATGGAAAATCATAAAATATTAAGGGCTAAATTTAATCATAATATTTCATCAGTTTATACAGATTGTGATATTCCTTTTGGCATCTTTAAAAGATCAAACTCAAAGAACTTAAGAAGTGAAAGAGCTAAATTTGAAGTTCCATCTCATGAGTATATTTCTCAAAGTGATAATAAGAACTCTATTTCATTAATTACTGATAGTAAATATGGATATTCCTTTGATAAAAATCAATTATCAGTTTCCCTTTTAAGAAGTCCAAAAGCTCCAGATGAAATGGCTGATATTGGTAATCATAGCTTTACTTATTCTATTTTTGTTGCTGATAAAAACAATTTAATTGATACAATCAGTGAAGCGGAAAATGTTAATAATCCTCTACTAAGTTGTAATAAAAAAATTGAGAATAATTTGTTTGAAATTAATGTGGATAATATCATTTTAGAAACTTTAAAAGTTGCGGAAGATGATGGTGCTTTGATTTTTAGATTTAGAGAAATTTTAGGTATTAAAACTAACTGTCAAATTAACTTTAATAAAGATAAATTTGATCTTGCCTCTTTAAAATTTGTTAATTTAATTGAAAAAGAAATATCTGATGATTATGATTTTAATTCTTTTGAGATTAAGACAATAAAAATATTTAAAAAGAATTAAGACTTATTTCGATATATTACTAGATTTTATTAATTTATTTTAAGAAGTTTCATAATTAATTTTGTGAAATTTCTTAATTTTTTTGTTATACTTGTGTAATAAGTTTCATTTAGTAATAATTTGTAATATAAAAATAAAAAATTGTAAAATTATGTATTGAAATTGTTGCTAGATAAACTATAATTAAATTGACATTATTACAGATAGTGACAAATTGTAATTAATAAGACTTGATATATTGTAATTGCTATTTTACAATAATATAAATTGGTTATGTCGATGGAGGAAGTTTTATGGCTAAAAAAGAGATGTATAATCCTATAGCTTTCCTTGATGAATTTAAAGGAAAAGATTTTAAAGGAGAGTGGCCAACAGTTGTTGAAATGTTTGATATCACTGTAAAAAGATTCAAGGATAGACCTTGTTTTAGACAGTTTGTTCCAAATGATTTACAATTTAATTATTCTCAGGTTAGAGAAAAGGTAATAGAAGTTGCAAATAATATTTTAACATATGCAGAACCAAAAGATAAAATAGCTGTATGTGGTAAAAATAGTGTTGAATGGGCTATTACATATCTAGCTGTATTATATGCTGGATGTATTGTTGTTCCTCTTGATGCAAATCTAAAAGATAGTGAAACAGATATTTTAATTAAGTTTGCTGGAGTTAAAGCACTATATGCTGATGCTGGAAAAATTGATGAATTAGGAAAAGATCCTGAAATTAATTTAGTAAAAAGATATTCTTTAGAAGAAAGTGATAAAGAAAGATATGTTTTAAATAATGGAATAAAAGGTGATTTAAATCCAAAAGCTTATAAACCTGTTTGTGAAGATCTTGCAGCAATTTTATTTACCAGTGGTACAATAGGAACTCCAAAAGGTGTTATGTTAACTCATAAAAACTTAGTAAGCGATTGTTATTTAGCACAATCCCATATGCAACTATATCCAAGTGATGTATTCTATGCAATTCTTCCAATCCATCATGCTTATACTATGCTTGCTGTATTTATTGAAGCAATTAGTGTTGGTGCTTCAGTAGTATTTGGTAAACGTCTAATTGTAAGTCAATTATTAAAAGAATTAAAAGTTGGAAAAGTTACTATGTTCTTAGGCGTTCCAATGTTATTTAATAAGTTATTAGCAGGTCTGTTAAGTGGACTTAAAAAGAAAAGTATTATTCTTTATGGCATTATAAGATTCTTAATGGGCGTCTCTGGTTTAATTAAAAAGATTACTAAAAAGAATGTTGGTCATAAAATGTTCGGATTCTTATTGAAACAAATCTCTTTAGATACAAATAGAATTTGTATTTGTGGTGGTGGTCCTCTTCCAGATTCAACATTTAAGATGTTCAATGAATTAGGAATTGACTTTGTACAAGGTTATGGTTTAACTGAAACTAGTCCTATTACTCACCTAAATCCAACATATGCATATATTGAATCATCAGTTGGTAAGATTATTCCAACCTTAGAACAAAAGATTGTTTCTCCTGATAAAGATGGAAATGGTATAATTTATATTAAAGGTTCAGTAGTAATGAAAGGTTATTATAAAAACCAAGAAGCTACTGACGAAGTTCTTGATGCAGATGGTTGGTTAAATACAGGTGATGTTGGTCATGTAGATAGTAATGGTTATTTATATCTAACAGGTAGAGCAAAGAATATTATTGTTACTGAAGGTGGTAAGAATGTATTCCCTGAAGAAATTGAAGATCATTTCCAATTGTATAATGAAATTGACCAAATTTGTATTGTTCCATTTATTAAAGATTCAGCTAAGAAGAGTGAAGGTATTAAAGCTTTAATATTCCCAAATCAAGATTGGTTGAAGGAAGTTGGTGATTCAGCTGCTGAAAAGAGAATTAATCAAATTATCTCTGAAGTAAATAAAGATTCTCAACCTTATAAGAGAATTGAAAAGATTTTAATAACTAAAGAAGCATTACCAACAACAAGTACTAAGAAAATTAAGAGATTCGAGGTAATGAAACTTTATAAATAGTCATTATATAAGAAAATGACTATTTTATACTTGCTAAATTAAGGAAAGGTTGATAAAGTCATCTTTATGAAAAGTAATTTAAGAAATTATTTGCGTTCTCAAGCGCATGATATTGATCCCATTGTAATGGTTGGAAAAGAAGGGGTTAGTGATAATGTTGTTGATGCATTAGATCAAGCATTATTGCACCATGAATTAGTTAAAGTAAAATTTCAAGCTAAGAAAGACTTTATAAAAGAATTAAGCAATGAATTAGCTTCAAAGACAAATAGTGATTTAATTTATATCATTGGTTTTATTGCTATATTCTATCGAAAAAGTGATGAAAACTTAATCGAAATTCCTAAAAGTTTATTAAGATAATATGAGGAAGGTACAAAATGTACCTTCTTTTTTTAATTTTTCCATGTTTCTATTAAAAAGTACATTGACATTATTTTTGTTTCTATTTATAGTAACAAATAATTAGATGGAGATTAAAAATATGAAGAAATTTACAAGTGTTTTATTATTAATGTTGATGGCAACTATGGTGGTATTTGCTAATGGTACTAAAGAAGATGCAAATGCAGAGAAAGTTTATAAAATTGGTATTTCAAAGTTTGTAACTCATCCTGCTCTTGATGCAATTGAACAAGGGATAATGGATGTGTTTAACGAAGAAGGTGTTAATGCTGATTTTGATTTACAAAACTGTAATGCTGAAATTGCAACTGCTGTATCAATTGCAAAAGTTTTTAAAGATGGCAAAAAGGATATGGTAATAGGTATTGCAACTCCTCCAGCTCAAGCTTTAGCTCAAGTTTACAAAAATGATACAACTCCTGTAGAATTTGCAGCAATTACAGATCCTTTAAGTGCAGGTTTGATGGATGAAAATCTTAGTAATGTTTTTGGTATTAGTGATAAGAATCCTATTGAATTACAATTAAAAACATTTACAGAGTTAGCAAATATTAAAACATTAGGTATGATTTATAGTGGAAATGAATCTAATGGGGTTGCAATATATGAGAGAGCAAAAGAATACTGTGAAGCAAATAATATTAAGCTTGTTGCAGTAAGTATTGCATCTTCTGCTGAAGTTAAGATGGCAATGTTATCAATTGCAGATAGAATTGAAGGTGTATTTATTGGTAATGATAATACAGTTGTTTCAGCTCTTGCCAGTGTAGACCAAGTTTGTACTGAATATGATTTACCATTATTTAATAGTGATACAACTAGTAGTGAAGATACAAACTTCTTAATGAGTTTTGGTCTTGATTACTATAAAGTTGGTAGAATTTGTGGAGAAAAAGCTCTAGATGTTATTAATGGTGCTACTCCAAAAGAAATTGGTGCTATTTTCTTAGATGATATTTCACAATTTAACTTTATCTTAAATCTTGATAGAGCAAAGGATTTGAATATTAATATTAGTGATGATCTTTTAAATAGTGCAAGTTATGTAGTTGAAAATGGTGAAATGATAAAACGATAATCATATTTTTTTAAATAGAGAAGGAAGCCTTTTGGGCTTCCTTTTATTATTTAAATACTGAACTTATATAATCTGTTAAATCCTCTTCTTTATACATTAATTTGTATAAAGCTGTAACAATAGGATACTCGTCTGTTATATTGCGTTCTTTGGTCTTATCGTACATTAATTTGATTGTTCTATAACCTTCAATTACTGTGGTACTTTTATTATCTTGCAAAAATCCTTTACCAACTAATAAGCCAAGGGTTCTATTTCTAGATAAATCATTTAGACTTGTAAGTCCTAAATCTCCCATACCACAATATTTAAATATTGTAGAACTATCACAATCAAAAAGGATTAGAAACTTTCTCATTTCATTTACACTTTTGGTATAAATTAAAAAATCAACATTAGGGGAGTTGTATCTACCAGATACAAGGCCGATAGCAATCGCATACATGTTTTTTAAAATACTTAATAGTTCAACAGCTCTAATATCATCAGTATAGTCTAATGTTAAGCCTGTATTTTCTAATACATTATTTTTTATATAATGATAATCAACTTCTTCTCCACCAAAAGTAAAGGCAGATGGGAATCCATTTAATAATTCAATTGCAAAAGTTGGACCTTTCATGCTTGCTTTTTTTTCAAAGGGCAATTTTTCAGTAATGAAAGCTCCTTCATCACTCATTCCTTTTGCTAGATTTATTATAAGAGAATCTTTTGATACATATTTTTTTATTCGCTTGCAAAAGGATAAAATAGCCTTTGAAGGAATAGCTAAAAAAATACAATCAGCATCTTTAAAATTTTCTAGATTACTAAACGCTTTTATGTTTTTGTTTAAATATCTTGTTGAAAAGCTTTTAGAGTTTTTATGAATTGAATTAATTTCATCAACAATACTTTGATGCCTAGAATAAATATAAACATCGTTATCATTATTCCAGGCTAGTCTTTCAGCTATAGCAGTACCAAAAACCCCGCTACCAGCTATAATAATCTTTCTTTTATTCATAAATTTTTATTTCGAGTTCTGTTGTTCAAAAGCGCTTATATCATGGTTATTACCGCTGATTACTAAAATATCTTTTTCTTGTAATACTGTATCAGGTAAAATATATCCATTAGCTTTGTTATCTCTTACAATAGCAACAATGTTAATACCGAATTTAGCTCTGAAATTTAATTCATTAATAGCTTTATTTGCAAATTTTTCGTTAATTTCAATTTCAATAATTGAGAAATCTTCACCAATAGGTAAAACATCAAGAGTTAATCTTGCACTTAATGTTTTTGCAAGTTTTGCACCCATATCAACTTCAGGGTTAACAACTATTGCTCCAATTTTTTCTAAAACTCGGCCATGATCGTTACTTATAGCTTTTGCATATACTCTAGGGACTCCTAATTCAATTGCATTAAGAGTAGCTAAAATATTAGCTTCAATATCTTTACCAATACAAACAACTACAGTGCCACAATCTCCAATACCAGCTTCTTTAAGAGAATCTTTTGTTAATTCTCCAAGATGTATTAATTGATTAACACTAGTTTTTAAAGGATAAAGTTTACTTTGATCTTTATCAATTGCAATAATTGTTTTTCTATTTTCTAGTAAGTTTTCTGCTAAAGATAAACCAAAACGTCCAACTCCAATAATTCCGTATAAATTATTATCTGCCATAATAAACTCCTTATCCGATTAAAATGTTTTCTTCAATATAATGGAATCTCTTCTGGGAAGTTCTCCAACTAAATGCAATAGTTAAAGGACCAAGTCTTCCAATAAACATTAATATAATTAAAAGGATTTTGCTACTAGCTGCTAAATGGGTTGTAATTCCCATTGATAGCCCAACTGTTGCAAAAGCACTTACACATTCAAATATCACTTCTTCAAAACTAAAGGCAGTACCTTCAATAGAAAAAATAATTCCACCAGTAATAATTATTGCAAACATCGCTAATGTTGCAACAAAAAAAGCTTTAATTATTGAAGAATCAGCTATTTTTCTATAAAAAGCTTTAACATTGTTATGAGTAGGTATTCTTATAATAGAAAGGATGATAGTAAACATAGTGGTTGTTTTAATACCACCACCTGTAGATCCAGGAGATGCACCAACAAACATTAAGAATAACATTACAACAACACCAGCGTTACTTAAGCCCCCGATATCTATTGTATTGAATCCAGCGGTTCTTGCTGTTGTGCTTTGAAAAAATGCCTGTAGAAGAGTAATTCCTCTTTCACTAAAATAAAAGAATACTGTTCCAAAGAGTAATAATGAACCACTCATTGTTAAAACAATCTTTGTATGTGTTTTTAATCTTTTATTTTTCTTAAAAGAAAAAATATCATATATAACAAAAAATCCTAAACCACCAATAATAATTAATATTGCAGTAGTTAAATTTAGTAATACATTATTTGAATAATTAGAAATACTTGTAAAATTACCTAAGATATCAAACCCTGCATTATTAAATGAAGAAATTGAATGGAAAATAGAAATTCCAATAGCTTTTAGAGTAGGGTAATCGACTTTAAAGACTTGATAAAATAATAATGAACCAGTTATTTCACAAATTAAAGAAGTTGTAATAACTGTTTTTACTAAAGCTCTAATATCGAAGCCAGGAATTGTATTTAAAGATTCTCTTACTAAAGATAAATTTGAATATGATAAACTGTTTCCAATAATCATTAAAAAGAAAACAGCAAATGAAGCGAAACCTAAACCACCTAATTGAATTAAAGTAGCTAAAACAATAGATCCAAAAACTGATAAAGTATTTCCCACATCAATTGTTGATAATCCAGTTACACAAACTGCGCTAGCAGAAATGAAAAAAGAATTAACAACGCTAATTGATTTACCATCCTGATGACTTATTGGTAATAATAATAAAAGTCCACCAACAATAATAATAGAAGCAAACCCAATAATTAATCTTATACCAGGGGTAAGAAGTTTTCTATGCTTTGATTTCATAAATATGGATTATAAATGTTTACAATAATAAAAACAAGATAGTAAGTTTTTTTAAAAGTCTTGGTAAATAATTTCATATAAGTAATGTAATTAGTCTTTTGTTTATAAATCATAATATTCAAAAAAAACTAATAGTCTGGTTAATTGACCAAACTATTAGTAATTATTATAAACAATTTATTATTATTTTTCTTGTTCTAAAGCTAAGGTTCTAGTAGTAATATCACATACACTTTCTGGACCATAGTATTGAATTGCTCCTGGGAATGTGAAACATGTATCAATTGCCCATGTTTCTCTGTTCTTTTCAAAATATTTGAAAGGAGCACCATCAAGTTCAACTAAAGCTTTTTTAATAACAGGTTTTTGTTCACCGTGTCTTTGTTCCATATTCATCATCATAGTTATTGGAATACCACCAGCAATCCATTGAGATGCAGGAGCACTTAAGTTTTTAACACTTGAAAGATATCCTGATAAGCCACTTGCAATAAGCATAAATGCATTGAAGCCTAAGCTATAACAGTAGTCAGCATCAAAGTTTGATGGGAATGCACATCTGCCTTCATAACCAAAGAAGTGGTTTTGTGCACTGAATTTACCAGTATATTTACCTTCAGCTTTCATTTGTGATAATTGTTTAGCAACCATCTCGATTAATAATTTATCAGTTTCAATTCTTGATACTTGAACATTACCGTGTGGGTCTCTGTCCATTAATAATTGTAATTGGATACTAGGAGGTAGAATTGAGAATACTTGTGCAGAAGCTTCACTAACATTAGCTAAGATAAATTTAATTTGATCTTCGCTTGTTTCAAATTTAGCATATTCATCAGCTTTTTTTGCTAGTAAATCATTTAATTCATTAATTAATGCTTTTACTTCAGGAATAAATTCTACTAAACCTTCAGGAATAATAATAACACCAAAGTTTAAGCCTTTATTACCTCTAGCTGCAATAATATTGCTAATATAATCTACAACACCAGCTAAAGAAGTTTCATTTTTTTCAATTTCTTCACTAACTAGACATACATTAGGTTGTGTTTCAAGTGCACATTCAAGAGCAATATGAGATGCACTTCTACCCATAACTTTAATAAAGTGCCAATATTTCTTTGCAGAATTAGCATCTCTTTCAATGTTACCAATTAATTCACTATATGTTTTAGTTGCTGTATCAAAACCGAAAGATATTTCGATTTCATCATTCTTTAAATCCCCATCAATTGTTTTTGGACAACCAATAACTTGAATGTTAGCTTTTTTTGCTAAGAAATATTCAGCTAAAACAGCAGCATTTGTATTTGAATCATCACCACCGATAATTACTACAGCACTGATACCATATTTTTCACAAGTAACTCTAGCTTTCTCAAATTGTTCTTCTGTTTCTAATTTTGTTCTACCTGATCCAATAATATCAAATCCACCAGTATTTCTAAAATCATCTAGATAATCACTGGTTAATTCCATTGTATCATCTTCAATAATTCCACTTGGACCACCTTTAAAGCCATATAGTTTACTTTCTGGATTAGCTTTTTTAATTGCATCAAAAAGACCACTTATAACATTGTGTCCACCAGGAGCTTGTCCACCTGATAAAATAACACCAACATTGATTTGTTTTTTAATGTCATCGTTTTTGCCTTTTTCAAAAGAAATTTTATTCAAGCCATAAGTGTTTGGAAATAAAGCTTTAATTTGTTCTTGGTCAGAATTTGAAGAAGTAGGAGCTCCTTTAACTGGAACAACTTGGTCGATAGCTTCTCTTAAAATAGAAGGAAGTTTTGGTTGATACTCATAACGAGCTTTTTGTAGAGGTGATAGATTCATAATTTTTCTAATCTCCGATATTTTTGGTTTTGTTTTTTTTGTACAAGAAGTCTTGTACTAAAAAGATATAAAAATACATAATTTATTTCAAGACTTTAATTAATATTGTACCTCTAGTACTTACTTAAATTATATATTATTCTAATAGCAAAAATTACTTGGAGTTTAATTCTTATATGAAAGTTTATGTTGATGCTGATTCATTTTTAAAACAAATGAGAGAAGTTGTGCTAAGAGCTGCACAAAAAAGAAATCTTGATATTACCTTTGTTGCTGATAGAAATTTAAAAGATGTTCTTTTAGCTAAAGAAAAACATACAGCACAACTTAGAAAACAAGCATTAGTTGAAAATAGTGATATTGATGCAGAATCTCTAAAAACTATAAAAAGTAAAATTGATATGATAATTGTTCAAAGTGATAGTGATAGCGCAGATGACAAAATTGTAGAATTAGCAAATTCTGGAGATTTAGCAATTACTCATGATATTCCATTAATAGATAGATTAACAGAGAAGGGCGTATTAGTTCTTGATGATAGGGGAAATATTTTTACAGATAAAAATATTAAAGAAAGATTATCAATAAGAAATGCCATGACTGAATTAAGAAGTTATGGGATTAATGTAGAAAAAACAAAAAAAATGGGCGTAAAAGAAATTAAAGCGTTCAGTGATGCTTTCTCAAGAACTTTAGACAAATATAGAGAAGAATTAAAGCAAAACTAAATTAAATTGAATAATATAGAATATGAAGGAAACATATTTTATTAATTATCAAACTAAAAAAGATTTACATATTTTAAGAAAGCTAGCACTTTATTCATCTATATATCAACAATGTGATTTTATAAAAAATTATAATGTTAATGATTTGAAAAATTATCGAGTTTGTGTTTTTATAACTCATGATTTAGTTTCTCTAGTTAAAATTAAAGCATTATATCAAAAAGTATCTGATGTTAAATTTTTAATTTTAGCAGATGGAGAAAATATAACAATTTTAAGTACTTTAGCAGAAGATAATTTCATAATTATTGCACCAAATTGTAGGGTTACTGAATTTCGAGAAAATATTTGTTATTTAAATCAGCAAATTTCTTTAAATATAAATATAACAAAAAGAGAAAAACAAATTTTACTTCTTATATTAAATGGTCAAAATAATAATCATATAGCAAGTCAATTAGGAATTAGTGAAAGGACAATTGAAGCTCATAGAAGAAACATTTATCAAAAACTAGGTGTTCATTCCTTATCTCAATTAACACTTTGGGCTATAAATAATAAAATGTATTAGTCATTAATCATTTTTAAGGCTTTTTGTAAATTTCCCTCAGTAAATTGAGCACCAACTTGTGAAATAATTTCACCAGCTAATATAGATGCAATTTTACCACATTCTATAATGTCTTTATTTTTACATAGTCCATATATAAATCCAGCAGCATAAGTATCGCCAGCTCCTGTTGTATCAACAGGATTAACAGAGCCATGAACAGGAATATCATATATTTTACCATGATGAGAGATTATAGAGCCTTTTATGCCATTTTTAACTATTGCTGTTTTACAAATGGAACCAAGAAGTTTACAGTTTTCTCTTGGATCTTCGTTTCCAAATAAAATCTTTGCTTCTTCTCTGTTTGCAAAAACTACATCAATGTCATTTTTTATTAAATCTAAGAAAATTTCTTTATATCTTTTTACTGCAAATGGATCAGCAATATCAAAAACAACATTTGTTGATGATTCTTTTGATATTTTTAAAGCTTTTTTTATTGCTTTTTTTTGATTTTCTGTATCCCACATATATCCAGTAAAATAAAAATATGAAGCTTTTCTTACACTTTCTTCATTTACATCATCTTCATTAAAAAATTTATTTGCACAAAGATAAGTGTTCATAGTTCTTTCACTATCAGGGGTGTCAAAAATGATAGAAGAGCCTGTTTTTTGATTACAGTCTTTTAATTCATCAATAGTATTATATTTTTTTAGATTGTCATGATATTTTTTACCAAAGTCATCATTACCAACTTTTCCAGCTAATATTGTTTTAACATTTAACATAGATAAAGTGATTATAGTATTTGGAGCAGAGCCACCACAGGAACAAGTTATTTCTTTTCCTTTCATAAAATCAACCAATTTTTCACGAAAATCGGAATCTATAAGTTGCATTATGCCTTTAGTTAGTCCAAGATTTTTTAAATCTTCATACTCTACACTTGTGATAATATCAATTAATGTATTACCAATACCATAAACTATTGTGCTATCATTTCCCATAAGGCTTAAAATATTACAAATGGCTCTATTATTCAAGATTTTTTATTAAGAAATAAGAATAACTTAATAAAAAATTATTTATTTAAGTAAGTAATAAAAAAACCACTTCAAAAATGAAGTGGCTTAATAGTTTAGAATTCAGCATTTCCAACTGTTCTTGGATAAGGAATAACGTCTCTGATATTTTGTACACCAGTAACATATTGAACAATTCTTTCAAATCCAAGACCAAAACCAGCATGAGGTACTGTTCCATATTTTCTTAAGTCTAAGTACCACCAGTAATCTTTTTCACTAAGATCTAATTCTTTCATTCTAGTTTTTAGTGTTTCTAGATCAGCTTCTCTTTCACTACCACCGATAATTTCTCCTAGACGTGGAACTAATACATCCATACCCCTAACAGTTTTATTATCATCATTGAGCTTCATATAGAAAGCTTTTATTTCTTTTGGATAATCTGTAACAATAACAGGAGATTTACAATGAACTTCTGTTAAATATCTTTCATGTTCAGTTTGTAAATCAGAACCCCATTCAACAGGGAATTCAAAATTGTCATTATTCTTTGATAATACTTCAATAGCTTCAGTATAAGTCATATGTGCAAAAGGTGAGTTAATTACATGTTCTAAAGTTTCTTTAACACCCTTTTCAACAAATTTAGAGAAGAAAGTCATATCTTCATCGCATTCTTTTAATACTTTTTTAAATAAGAACTTTAAGAAATCTTCAGCAACTTCCATATCGAGAGATAAATCACAGAAAGCCATTTCAGGTTCAACCATCCAGAATTCTGCTAAGTGTTTTTTAGTATTTGAATTTTCAGCTCTAAATGTTGGTCCAAAAGTATAAATATTTTTTAATGCCATAGCATAGGTTTCACCCTCTAATTGACCACTTACAGTTAAGTTAGCCATTTTATTAAAGAAGTCTTTTGAATAATCAACATTTCCTTCTTCATCTTTTGGTACATTGTTTAAATCTAGAGTAGTAACTTGGAACATTTCTCCAGCACCTTCACAGTCACTAGTACTTATAAGAGGTGTATTAACATATACAAATCCATTTTGTTGGAAGAATTCATGAATACCATAAGCTAGAGTATTTCTAACTCTCATAACTGCACCAATTAGATTTGTTCTTGCTCTTAAATGTGCAATATCTCTTAAATATTCAATGCTATGTCTTTTCTTTTGTAATGGGTAATCTGTACCAGCTTCACCAATTACTGTAATGTCTGTACTTAGCATTTCAACACTTTGGTTTCCACCAGCACTTTTTACTATTGGACCTTTAGCAATAATTGATGCACCTGTAGATATTCTATTTAGTATCTCATTATTATTTAGGGCAGCCTTGTCGATAACAATTTGCAAACCCTTGAGACATGAACCATCGTTAAGCTCAAGGAAGCAAACATTTTTGCTATCACGTTTTGTGCGAACCCAACCTTCAGCTATAATAATCTCTTCACTTGGATTTTTAGCTAATAAATCTTTAATTCTGTAATTCATAATAGTTGCTCCTTGAAATTTCATTTATTATCAAACGTATTAAGCCTCTGAGTCAAGGCATTTAATAAAAGTAATACAATATCATAACAAAAAAGTATATAAATAAACGTGATTAAATTTGGTATATGTTTAAGAAATTTATTTTCTTATCGATTTATAATGAATTAATTATATTAAAAAGTTGCCTTTGTTAATTATTTGCCATAATTATCCTTATAAACTGCCATATTATAGTTGTTTTTTTATTGACAAAATTATTATATTTGTTAATATTGACATATAGCCTTGTAAATGTAAAAAATATTAGAATTTGCAAGAATAGGAGAAACCTATGGTAAAAACAGTAGCACAAATGTTTCATCAAAGCGTTACTAAATATCCTAATTTAACACTCTTAGGATCAAAAAATAAAAAAGGTAATTTTGTTGAAGAAACATATAAAGAAGTAGAAGATAAAGTAGTTAATTTAGCACTAGGATTAGCTAAAACATTTAATTATAAAAAGCAAGAATTAATTGCAGTAATAAGTGATAATAGAAAAGAATGGTTATATACAAACTTAGCTATTCAATTTTTAAATTGTGTTGATGTTCCTAGAGGCCTTGATGCAACAGACATTGAATTAGTTCAAATCTTAAATGAAACCAAAGCAGAAACTTGTTTTGTAGAAAATGTAAAAACAATTAAAAGATTTGATACTCTTAAAGCTCAGCTCCCTTATTTAAAGACATTAATATTAATGGAAAAAAATGATATTGATTTTGTAAGTGAGTTTAATTTAGCTTCATTGTATGAAATCATGCGAACTGGATTTAAAGCTTTAGAAGAAAATCCAAAGTTGAAATTAGATTTATTTTCTGAAATTGAAAAAGGTAAAACAGACGACTTAGCAACAATTATATTTACAAGTGGAACAACTGGAGCTTGTAAGGGTGTTATGCTAATGCACAGTAATTTTATTTATCAAGTTGAAAATATTGCAAAACTTGTTAATTACAGATTTAAACCTGGCCAAAAATGGATGACAGTTTTACCTATTTGGCACTCATTAGAGAGAATAGTTACTTATGTTTGTATTAATTACAATCAATCAATGTATTATAGTAAACCAATTAGCAAAATAATGCTAAGCGATTTCCAAAAAGTAAATCCACACTGGTTCTCATCTGTTCCAAGAATTTGGCAAGCAGTTAATAAAACTATAGAAACAAAATTAAGAAAGGCAAAAGGTGCTTCTAAAATTATAAGTCTCTCTTTAATTAAAAGTGCTAAGAATTGGAAAGCTGGATATAATAAAGTACATGGATTAATACCTAAATATTCAAAGAGAAAATCAAGAGTTTTAGAAGTATTAACAGGTATTGTTCCAATGGTAGCTTTTTACCCATTATTCTTATTAGGTAATAAGATAATGTTTAAAAAGGTAAAAAGTTTATTTGGTGTAAATTTAATTGCTGGTGTTTGTGGAGGGGGCTCTATGCCTAAGGGTGTTGATAGTTTCTTTAATGCTATTGGCATAACACTTTTAGATGGTTATGGAATGACAGAAACAGCACCTCTAATTTCTCTTAGAAATTTAAAGAAACCTATTATTGGTACAATGGAAGTAATTGGCGGTTGTAGTTTTAAAGTAGTTGATGAAAACAATAATGAAGTAGGTGTTGGCCAAAAAGGTGTTTTAAAAGTTAAAGGACCTCAAGTAATGAAAGGCTACTATAATAATGAAGTTGCAACTAAAGCTATTATTGATGAAGATGGTTATTTAAATACTGGTGATTTAGTAATTAAATCCATGAATAATGATATTTCCATTGTTGGTAGAGCTAAAGATACAATCGTACTTGCTGGTGGTGAAAACTTGGAACCTGTTCCAATTGAAGGAAAATTAAGTGAACTTGATTTTATTGATAATGTAATAGTCATTGGCCAAGATAGAAAATATTTATCTGCTCTGATTGTACCAAATTGGGATGCAATTAAAGAGTATGCTAGTCAATTAAGTGATAAATATAAAGATGATAAAGAAGCATTACATAATTTAATTAAAGAAAAAATTGATGAAAAGATTAATTGTAAATTAGGTTTCAAATCTTATGAATTAATTAATAAGTTTGCACTTTTAGAAAAACCTTTTGAAGTAGGTAGAGAATTAAGTGCAAAACAAGAATTAAAGAGAAATAAAATAGAAGAATATTATAAAAAAGAGATTGATGATCTTTATGCATAATAAAAAACCCTTAAAGTGTTTTGCTTTGAGGGTTTTTTGTGCTAATATAATTTTGAGTTTATTTGCTTGAAAATTGTGTATTCATTTATTAAAATGGTATAAAATTTAGAGGGAATTATGATTCAAATTATTGGAACAAAGAAGTGTAAAGAGACACAAAAAGCAATTCGTGCAGCAAAAGAGCGTAATATAGAGTATCAATTTGTAGATCTTAAAGAGAGAGAATTATCAAAGAGAGAATGGGATAACATTTTCAACAGTTATGCTCCAGATGAATTAATTAATGAGCAATCAAAAGTGTATAAAAATAAGGGATTTTCTTATATGGTTTTTGATGCAAAAGAAGAATTAATTGAAAACAATGAACTTTTAATAACTCCAATAATTAGATGTAAAAATAAAGTAAAGAAAGGTTTTGATTTACAGACTATAATTGATTGGGGAAAATAATGAAAAAATTGTTTCATGCCGTTTTAGGCTCAGGTTCTTGTGGTAATAGTTAT
Source organism: Pleomorphochaeta caudata (assembly GCF_055395745.1). Lineage (NCBI taxonomy): Bacteria > Pseudomonadati > Spirochaetota > Spirochaetia > Spirochaetales > Sphaerochaetaceae > Pleomorphochaeta > Pleomorphochaeta caudata. The sequence goes on along the minus strand of NZ_AP042458.1, from coordinate 2,414,918 downwards.
GTTTTTTATGATGGTGAAACATCAATAATTATCGATCAAGGTTATTCTTTTGTACAATTCAAAAAGAAATTTTTATCATTGGATATTCCAATGAAAAGTATAGAAGCAATTTTTATTACTCATTTCCATCCTGATCATTGTCATGGAATAAAAACAACTTCAACCAAGTTAAATATTCCAATGTATATTCCTAAAAATGCTATGGAAAAAGAACCAGTAGTATTAGAAAGGTTGAGATTACCTGAAAAAAAAATAAAAGAAGTAGAACTAGATAAAGAAATAAAAATTGGGAAGTTTATAATTAAAGCTTTTGCTACTCATCATGATAGTGGTGGTAGTGTAGGTTATTTTATTGAGAATGAAGGAGAGAAAATAACTTTAATTTCTGACACTGGACATACTGATGATATTATGGAAAGTTATGCAAGAGAGAGTAGTATATTATTTTTAGAAGCAAATTATGATGATGATATGCTTTTAAATGGATCTTATTCTTATAAGTTAAAAAAGAGAGTTAGAGGTAAATGGGGACATTTATCAAATACTCAATCAATAGATTTTGTTAAAGATAGTGGATTTAATGGTGATTATTTATATTTAATTCATCTATCTGATAAGAATAATGATGTTGATTTCGTTCAAAATCTGTTTAAAGATAGTTTAAGTTCTCTTGATACTAATATTATAGTTTGTCCGCGAGGAAAAGTAGTTAATGTTATGGAGAACGAATAGAAGTGACAAATAAAAAACAAAAACATATGGAAGTAATGAGCTATAAAAAGTGTTTATCTATTAAACGCGCTGATAAGCTTAGGATGCGTTGTGTAGATGAATTTACAATGAACTCATTGTTAAGATGTACGGTAAGTAGAAATTTTAAAAGACCTTTTATGAGTATTTACGGTGATGATGAAGTAATTACTTATGGAAAGTTTAATTATACAGTTCAAAATATTAGGGCTTTTTTTGTAAAGAAAGGTATAAAAAAAGGTGACAAAGTTGCAATTTTAGGAGAATCCGCACCCAATTGGATGATTGCTTATTTTGCAATTACTACATTAGGAGCAATAGCTGTTCCAATTTTACCTGAATTCTCAAAAAAAGAAATAAATAAGATTTTTGAACATAGTGAAACAAAAGCTTTATGTGTAAATTCAAAGCAAATTGTTAAAGCTCTTGATTTCGTAAAAGAAAAGCCTGAATTAATTATCAGATTGGATGATTTATTCTTTATCCCACAAAAAATATTAGTTGATGTAAATAGTAAAAATGATTTTGAAGAAGCAGCTGGTATTGATATAAAAGGCTTTAAGAGAAGAAGTAAAGAAAATCAAGCATTAAGCGAAATTAAAGTTGAGGAAGAAGATATAGCATCAATTATTTATACCAGTGGTACAACTGGGGCAAGTAAAGCAGTTATGTTATCTCATAAGAATCTAGTTTGGAATGCGGATATTTCTTCCGATGCTTATGTAAAAATTAAACCAAGATACAAGTTCTTATCAATCTTGCCAGTTGCACATGTTTATGAATTTACAGAAGGTCAATTGTTAATGATGATGAATGGAGCTCAAATAATATTCTTAGGAAGAACTCCAGCTCCAAGTGTTTTAATGCCTGCAATGAACCAAATTAAACCACAAATAATGTTATCAGTTCCTTTATTAATGGAAAAAGTTTATAGAAGTGCAGTTTTACCTACAATTAATGGTAACAAAACTTTGCAAAAACTTTTGAAAAATCCAATTACAAGAAATTCAGTCTATAAATTTATTGGCAATAAGTTAAAAGTAAAATTTGGTGGAAGGATAAAATTCTTTGGCTTAGGTGGTGCTCCATTGGATAAAGATGTTGAGCAATTCTTATATAAATCAAGATTCCCATATGCAATTGGTTATGGATTAACTGAGACTAGTCCATTAGTTGCAGCTTGTGGGGCTAAAAAAAGAGATCATAAGAGAGGCTATCTAGGTAAACTTGTTGAAAATGTAGATTGTAAAATTCTTGATAAAGACCCTAAGACTGGAGTAGGTGAAATTGCCGTTAAAGGTCCTGGTGTTATGAAAGGTTATTATAAGAATGAAGAACTAGATAAACAAGTATTTACTGAAGATGGCTATTTTAAAACTGGTGATTTAGGATTACTTGATAAGAGACGATTAGCTCTAAGAGGTAGATCTAAGACTATGATTTTAGGCTCAGGTGGTGAAAATATTTATCCTGAAGCAATTGAAAGTATTTTTAATAACCAAGAGTTTGTTGAAGAATCTTTAGTAGTACCAGAAGGTACAAGCTTGGTAGCATTAATAAAAATCGATTATGAAGCTTTAGCAAAGATAACTAAATTATCTTTTGAGGATAATAAAAAAGCTGCATTTGATTATATTAATAAGCTAAAAAGAGATATTAATAAAGAATTAAATTCGTTCAGTAAAATTCATGAAGTTTCTTTACAAGAAGAACCATTTCAAAGAACACCGACACAGAAAATTAAAAGATTCTTATATTTAGATCGTAAAAAAAAGAATAATGACGAGAAGAATAGCGAAGAAAAAAAATAACCATAATTGATTGAGGATAAAATGCAAAAAAGTGATATAAGAATTAAGAGTTACGAACCTCTTATTTCTTCAAAAGAATTACAAGAAAAAATTCCAGTTACTGATGAAATTCAGCAAAACATAGACCAAAGCCGACAAATTGTAAATGATATTCTTTTACATAAAAGTGATAAAATTTTAGCCATAGTAGGTCCATGTTCAATTCATGATCCTAAAGCAGCTATCGACTATGCAAAGAAATTAAAGAAAATCTCTGATAAAATCAGTGATAAAATTTTTGTTGTAATGAGAACTTATTTTGAGAAACCAAGGACAGTTGGGGGATGGAAAGGGTTAATTATTGATCCAGATATTGATGGCTCTTATAACATTGAAAAAGGTTTAATTATTGCTAGAAGTCTTTTAATTGATATAATTAAATTAGGATTGCCTGTTGGTTGTGAAGTTTTAGACCCTGTTGTTCCTCAATATATAGATGAATTAATGAGTTGGTCTGCAATTGGTGCTAGAACCACTGAAAGTCAAACACATAGGAATCTATCAAGTGGATTATCAGTAGCTGTAGGATTTAAAAATAGTACTAATGGTAATATTGATAATGCAATTAATGCTATAAAAAGTGCAGCTCTACCTTCAGCTTTTATCGGTGTAGATAGATTAGGCAATACTTCTGTAATTAGAACTAATGGTAATGAATTAGGCCACCTAATTTTAAGAGGGGGCAATAATGGTCCAAACTACTATGATGAAAAAGTTGAAGAAGCTAGAGAGAGATTAATTAAAAATGACTTAAATCCTTCAATAATTGTTGACTGTTCACATGCTAATAGTGGTAAAAAAGCTTATCGCCAAGAAAGAGTTTTAAGAAGTGTAATTGATCAAGTTAATTATAATGAATCTAGTATTAGAGGTTTCATGTTAGAGAGTAATCTAGAACATGGTTCTCAAAGTATTACAAACGATTTGTCATCATTAAAATATGGTGTTAGTATTACAGATGAGTGTATCTCTATTGATGAGACTGAGAAACTTTTATTATTAGCATATGAAAAACTTATAAGGAGTTAATATTATGATTAATGCTTTAGTTTGTTTAGCTGAGGGTTTTGAAGAATCTGAAGCTATTGTACCAATAGATATTTTAAGACGTAGTGGAATGAATGTTGAAGTCGCTGGTGTTGATAGTACTGAAATTACTAGTGCCCATAATCTTAAAGTAATTTGTGATTTAGAAATTAGTGAAGCAAAAGATACTTACGATGTAATTGTTTTACCTGGAGGAATGCCTGGTAGTACTAACTTAGCAAATAGTTTTGAAGTTATAAGTAGAATAATTAATACCTCTCAAAAGGGCTTTGTATGTGCTCTATGTGCAGCTCCAGCTGTAGTTTTAGCAAATACAGGTCTATTAGATGGTAAAATTGCAACATGTTATCCTTCAATGGAAAAAGTTGCTCCATCTATTAATTTTATCCATGATAAGAGATGTGTTGTAGATTCAAAGATTATAACAGCCCAAGGCCCAGGAGTAGCAGAAGAATTTGCTCTAACAATAGTAAAAGAAGTCCTAGGTAATGAGAAGATGGAAGAAGTGAAAAAAGCTTTTATTGCTCGTTAACAAGCTTGACATTTATATAGAAGATTGACTAAGAGTCTACCTCTTTTGTTATCTCCATATTTTAAACAAAAATCATGAGCAACTGTTTCTATTTCTAGAGATGGTTGCTTTTCTCTTTTTAGATATAAATGTTCTAAAAATGAGAAATATAAACATTCTTTTTGCTCTTTTTTAAAAGCAATATCAAATTCCCAATTTTTAATTAATTTACAAACTGGTATAAAAATTTCATTTTTATATGAATCTATTGTTTCTTCGAAATTTGGATTTCTACCAAGTTTCTGACCTAAGAAATATTTGTGGGTATTTAAATGTTTAATAAAATTCTCGAAACAAATATCACCTAGCTCTTTTTTAACAACTGAATAAAATTCAATTATTTCTTTTGAGTCGTTATTCATTTTCATTATTATCCCTTTGTGGTAAAATCTTATTCAAGTAAGATTTAATCCGATTTCATAATATACATATATGGAATTTTTGAAAAGGGTTAGTATTTGAATATTAAAAAAAATAATGAATTTATTATCTTTTTGAGTTCATTATATTAAAATTCGAGGTGAACAAAATGTTGATTGAAAACATTACAAAGGCTATTGGGGATACTCCATTAATAAAAATCAATAAATTAAATAATACTAATAATAATATTTATGTAAAATTTGAATCAATGAATCCTCTCTCAAGTATAAAAGATAGAGCCGCTTTATATATGATTGAAGAGGCTGAGAAGAAAGGAATTTTAAAACCTAATAGTGTTATAATTGAGCCAACTAGTGGTAACACAGGAATTGGTCTTGCTTATATTTCTGTAGTAAAAGGCTATAAATGTAAATTAGTTATGCCTGAGTCAATGAGCATAGAAAGAAGAAAACTTCTTAAAGCTTTAGGCGCTGAAATTGTATTGACTGACGCTAAAAAAGGAATGGCTGGTGCAATATCAAAAGCTAACGAATTAGCTAAAACTATTGAAAATAGTTTTATTCCAGGACAATTTGATAATCCTGATAATGCTCTATCTCATTATGAAACAACTGCTAGAGAAATATATAAAGATTTAGATTCAAAAGTTGATATTTTTGTTTCAGCTGTTGGATCAGCAGGTACTATAATGGGTTGTGCTAAATATTTTAAAGAACAAAATAATGAAATAAAAATAGTTGCAGTTGAACCTTATTCTTCAGCTGTATTATCTAAAGAGAAAGCAGGAAGTCATAAAATTCAAGGCATTGGAGCAGGTTTTATTCCTAGTATTTATGATGAATCATTAGTTGATGAAGTAGTAAAAGTCAAAGATGAAGATGCTATAAAATATAGTAAGCGCCTTTCGAGAGAAGAAGCATTATTAGTAGGTATATCATCAGGAGCAGCTTTTGCTGGAGCTTTAGAGGTAGCAAAAACTGTAGAAAATAAAAATATAGTAGTTATTTTACCTGATAGTGGAGAGAGATATCTTTCAACTGAATTATTCGAGGATTAAATGATAAACTTTGACTTAAAAAATACTCTATTCTGTGGACAATCATTTTGCTGGAGAGTTGAAGGGGATAATTATGTTAGTGTTTTAAATAAGAAAGTTTATCGAATAAATGAAAATAGTGATATAAATGATCCTTATTTAAAACATTATTTAGATATGAACTTTGATTATCCTAAAGCTTTAGCAACAATTAAAACTATGGATGATAAGTTTGTTGATATCATTGATAAATGCAATGAAATCCATATTTTAAATCAAGATTTATGGGAAACTATTATTGGTTTTATATTGAGCCAGAATAATAATATAAAAAGAATTGAAGGGTTGTATGATACATTATGTAGAACTTACGGAACTGAAATAGAAAAAGGGTATTATAGTTTTCCAAGACCTGAAGATATGAAGAATGCTACTGAAGCTGAATTGAGGGATTTACGAGTGGGCTTTAGAGCTCCATATATTTTAGATGCAATACAAAAATCTGATATTCTTTTAGAACTTGATAAAGAAGTAGATGATGAAAAGTGTGATACTATTTTGCAATCTGTTAAGGGAATTGGCCCAAAAGTAAGTGCCTGTGTTAGATTGTTTTCTTTACATAATCTTGATGCTTTTCCTAAAGATGTTTGGATAAAAAAAGTAATGAAAAATGAATTTAGTGATAAAAGTGAAGCTGATTTCTCTCCTTTAGCTGGATTAGCACAGCAATATATGTTCCATTATGCGAGACTTGGCTATTTTAATAACCTATAATTTGGATAATTAAAAAATTTGTTAAAAAATTAAAATTGTACGAATTTTGTTGATATGGTATAATAAAGCATGAAATTTATAGGAGGATATATGGATAACGGAACAATTTTTACTATTGGAAGACAATTTGGTAGTGCTGGAAGACGGGTAGGTAGTGAACTTGCTAAAAAGTTAAATATACCTTTTTATGACAAAGAACTTATTTCTTTAGTAGCTAAAGATAGTGGTTTAAATGAAGCTCTTATAGAAAATGTAGATGAAAAAGCTGCTAGTTCATTTTTCCAATCATTGATGGCTGGTTCAAATCCATTTGGAGCTTTTCCTATGGCAACAAGTAATTTGGGATTGCCTGATTTACCAATAAATGATCGAATATTTTTAATTCAATGTGATGCTATTAGAGAAATAGCAAAAAAAGGTTCTTGTGTTATTGTTGGAAGATGTGCCGATTATGTATTACGAGAAGAAAAAAATAGATTATTATCTGTTTTCATTCATGCCCCTTTAGATATAAGATGTGAAAGAGCAACAAATATTTATAAAATACCTTCAAAGAAGGCTCAAAGTGAATGTCAAAAAAATGATAGGACTAGAGCTCATTATTATAACTATTTTACTGATAGGAAATGGGGTAAAGCTAGTAATTATGACTTATCAGTTGATTCATCAATTTTAGGAGTATCTAAAACAGCTGATTTTATTATTGAATTTGATAAGTTGCGTAGAAATTTGTAAATATTAAAAAAATGTTTTTGAGGAAGAGATAATGCAACTTTTAAAAAAAAGTTCTGATAAAGAAGTTCAAGATGCAATAACTGATATTAATTTAACCCGATTACATAATATGTCGTTTGTAATAATAATTTTAGAAGTAATAATGATTATTACTTCTTTTATTTTTGATTTAAATAGTTATTATAGATATTCTTATTATATTTTATTAGGGTTAGTTTTAATTTTTAATTATTTTACATCTTCTAAATTTAGAAAATATAAAGTATTTGAGAAATACTTAACTTCACTTTCTATTTATATTTTTTCTTTTTGGGGAATCTTAATTACTTTATTTGATTTATCCAATGGCTATTATCCCTTTGTATATTTAATTAATATTAGCTTTGTAGTGAGTTTTTATATCGCAAAACCTAAAGAGAATCTTTTATATAATATCATTAATTTGGTTGTATTTTATGTTTCCTTATTTATTTTTGGCTTTTTCTCTGGTTCAGTGCTTGTGAATATTACATTTTTCCATTTGGTTTTATTTATCATTTCAATTGATAAATATAACACTAATATTGCAATACTAACTGATCGAGAAGAATTAAAAGCTGCAAATAAAGAATTATCAATTTTATCGACTATTGATCCTTTAAGTGGATGTAAAAATAGACGAGGTTTAGAATATGAGTTAGAAAAATATGAAAAGCAAGTTGTCTTTGCACTTTTAACTGATATTGATAATTTTAAAGAAATAAATGATACCTATGGTCATGATATTGGGGATTTATTTATAGTTAATTTTGCAAAAATTTTACAAAATAATTTTGGCCTTGATAGAGTTTTTAGAATCGGTGGAGATGAATTTTTTATAATTAGTAATATTGATACTTTGGATGTTTGTTTGAAAAAATTTGATATTTCTAGAAGAGAAGTTAGAAGTATTGATTTTGTTAAAAATTCTGATTTAAGGATGACTACTAGCACAGGATATACTTATAGAGTATTTAAATCAGTAAATGATTTTGATGAACTGTTTAAAGAATTAGACCTTGCGTTATATAGATCAAAGCAAAAAGGTAAAAATCAAATTTTAAATACTGGTGATATAATATAATAATTAAATTTAATAAAAACTAGAACCTAAATAAAATGCTTCAAAGCTGTTAGGTTCTTTTTTTTATTTAATACTATTGGCAAAAAAATATGGCAGCTTATTAAAGCTGCCACTCTCTTAATGATTTCCTATTTTTTTTATATATATGTTCTAGTTAATGGAGTACATAATCTTTACGTTACTTACATAATCACCAGCAGGAAGATCTTCATCACCACTCCAGCTTAAGTTAAATTTATTTACTAATAAGTCAACGTGTTTACCAGCAGTTAGAGTTGCTACTTCTTTAGATGTATTAACACTTGGTTTAATACCTGAATCATAATTATCATCACCATTATTTAAAGTTGTTTGGAATGTAGAAGGAACTACATCAACAAATACGCTTAAGTCGTTGTTTAGGTTACTTGTAGCTATAACAGTAAAGTCTTTAGTAGAACCGTCTTTAGTTAAAGTTAAAACACCAATTTCATAATTAGTAGTTTGATCTTCAATAACATCACCGTCATAAGCTAATTCATAAGAAACAGGAGTTTCTTCAATATTTGTTTTTAATTGAACGTCTGCTGATTTACCTGATACAGTTGCGAATACTGGAGCTGATACGATTAAAGCTGCTGCTAAGATAGTTAATAATTTTTTCATAATTTTGTTTTCCTTTTAATTAATTTTGTTATTTAGTTTCTTTATGGTTTTACTATATAATATCTTGTAACTTATGTCAACAATTATTATAAAAAATATTACAAAAAAATACAAAAAATATATAAATGCTTATAATATAACGAATTAAATAGCAATAAAACATGTAGTAAGTATCTAACATATGCAATAAGTTTGATTTTATATAAAAAAAATAATAGAATCGTATTGTTTTTTTTAGAATAGAATTAAGTGATTAAAGAAATATTTACAAGAAAGTTAAAAAAAGAAGGTCTTAATAGAGATAAAAAAAGAGTTGCTACTAAGTCAATTATATAGACTTTTGCAACAACTCTTAAATTTTTTATTTATGTTTTTATTATTTATTAATTGAAATTAAATCAATTCTAAAAGTTAATAAGGCATTAGGTTCAACGTTTTGATTTCCATCTTCACCATAACCTTGATCTGCAGGAATCCAAGCAATGATTGAATCTCCTGGGTTCATTTGCATAACAGCTTCACTGAAACCTGGAATAACTTGAGATAACTTAAATGTAGCAGGTGTTCCTCTTTCGTATGAGCTATCTATTACTGTTCCATCTAGAAGAGTTAATTCATAATTAAGTGTTACTTCATCATCAGCTGTTGCTGTTTCAGTAGAATCACCATCAGTGGTTACTCTGTATTGTACGCCTGAATCAAGTGTGATAACACCGTTTTGATCTTTATTAGCAGTTAAGAAAGCATTAGCATCATTTAAATTCTTTTCTTTGATTTGATTTAATGCTTCGTTTTGTCTTTCTGTAAATACTTGTTCAAAATCTCTCATTGCATTATCCATTTGATATTGAGTTAATTGACTTTCATTTCCATAAGCGGCATCTAAAACACCTTGTGGGAAATAGAAATCATCAACAGGAATTCCTGCTGTTAAGAATTGAGCAGCAATTAAATATCCATAAGCATATGCAAATTCATTATCTAAATCTTCTGGTTTTTCTAAGTCATTGATTTGATCTAATGAAGTAACATCTCCATTATCAGATTTCTTTTCAATGTCTGGATTTTGGTATTGTTGTTGATATTCTGTTACAAAATTTTGTAATTCAGCAGTTGTAAATAAATCTTCTGTATCAATTGATACGATATCTAAAATACCTCTAACAAAATAATTTGCATTAACATATAATCCTTGTGAATTGAAGCTTTGTAATAGGGAATATCCATAAGTATATTCAAATCCATGTTCTAAATCATTATCAAATCCATAATCTGCTTCAGGTTCTTCAATCACTGGTTGAGTTGGAACAAAAACAATTGAACCAGAAGTTACTAATGGTGTGATATATCTAATATTATCTGTAGTAGCAATTCCGTCAGTTGCATTTAAATTATTGAAACTAACATAATCGCCAATAGCATAATCATCTAAATCATAAATTGTATTAATATTTTCTTTATTAATTAGAACTGATAGTTCTTGATCTTCAGTTAATACATCAAATGTATAAATATCGTTAGCTTTTTCAATGTTTTGAATCATTGCAATAGTTTCACTAGATTTAACTTCATTTGTTCCTGCAGCGAATGCGTTTGCACTTGCAAATAAAGTCATTACACAAAGTGTAATAATTAAAGATAGTTTTTTAATTTTCATAAGTCTGTATTCTTCCTTATAGTATTTTTTGACATTATATTGTCTAACTTTAGGGTATGGAATGAAAATAGTCAAATGTAAATATTTAAAAAAATATTCTATATAATTGATTATCAGACATAATTTATTATTGCAAAAGCTTTTAAATGGTTTGTGTAGAATTGTGGTTTATTATATTAGATAGCTAGTAGAAAATAAATGTTAACTTTAAAAGATATCATTTCAAAATTTTTTATGCTAAAATATAAATATATAATAAATTATTAATGTTTTTATTATATAAAGGATTAAAGAGATTATATGAATTTACATTTACCATATTTATTGCAACCGTATAATATTTGTCATTTTACTGATTCGTCCTTTTATATTGGAAATAGGAAAGAATATCCAACAAAAATTGGATTTGTAGAATGTCAGAATTGTCAACAAATTGGAAATGCCTTAAAAATAATGATTACGCAAGGTGGAGGCTCCTTACAGGTAGCATTAACAGCTTTTCGCTATATTGCTAATGAAATGGATAGAAAGGTACTACCGTTTAATTATAGTACTTTAGAAAGCCAAATAATGTATATAGTTAGAGCAAGAGTAACTAATACCACCATGAAACGCATTGTAGAAGATATATTGTTTAAAATTAAACCAAGATTTATTGATCCCATTTTTAATACAACTGATTTAATAATTGAATTAAATGAGTTAGTTGAAAAGTATGAAAATGATTTTGACAAAGTATATGATAATATGGGGAAGCTAGGAGCTTCCTTAATCAATGATGGAGATACAATTTTAACTACTTGTTTTGCTGAACATACTTTTTTATTATCAGTTTATTATGCAAAAAAAGAGGGTAAATCAATTGAAGTTTTAGTTAATGAAACGCGACCTTATTTTCAAGGGACAAGATTAACAGCTCCAAGTCTTAAAGAATTAAATATTGATACAAAAATTATTTCAGATGCAATGGGATCTTTTTTCATGCAAAAAGGGCTTATTAAGCATTATATGACTGCAGCTGATTTAGTTTGCATGGATGGAACTGTAGTGAATAAAATTGGGACAAATCAAAATGCAATTTGCGCATCCTATTACAATATACCTTATACAGCTTTTGCTATGTCCCCAGATCCTACTAAAAAAGATTATAAAGATATTCAGATGGAATATAGAGATGGAAAAGAATTATTAGTTATTAATGATAATTATATCGGAGATGAAGCTATATCAGCTTTATATCCTGCTTTTGATATAATTAAATCGAATTTAGTTACTAATATTGTAACTAACAAAGGTATTTTTAAGCCAAATGAGATTAAAGGAGTTTTTGTATGAAAGCAATAATCGGCGGAACAGGAATTGATGAGTTATTTCCAAATTCAAAAGTTTATGAAATTGATACAAAATATGGGAAAGCTTATTATTTAAAAAAGGATGATGTGATAATCATTTTAAGACATGGTGTAAAACATTCTATTCCACCTCATTTAATCAATTATAAGGCCAATATAGAGGCTTTAAGACAATTAGAAGTAACTCATTGCATTGGGGTTTATTCTGTTGGATCAATTAGCAATAAATTGTTACCTGGCTCTGTTACATTAATTGATGACTTTATCGATTTTACAGGATGTACAAGACAATCAACCTTTGCATGTGAAAATAATGTTTTTCACACTCAAATGACAAACTTATTTGATCTTGATTTTAAAGTTAAAATAAAAAGAGAAGCTGCTTTATGTGAATTTCCTCTAGGAGATGGAGGAGTATATATTTGTACAAATGGCCCAAGATTGGAAACTCCTGCTGAAATTAGAATGTTTGATCATTTTGGTGCTGACTTTGTAGGAATGACAGGTTGCCCAGAATTTGCCCTGCTCAATGAAGCTGGAATTAAATTTGTTTCATTAGCATATAGTATAAATTGGGCAAGTGGTGTCAATGCACAAAAAGTAACTTTTTTAGATGACCAATCCTGCTCAAAAATATCTCAAGCAATAATTGCATTTTGCATGAAATGCTACTCACAAATGGCATAATCTTCAGAAAATCTACATAATTCTACACCTAATATTTATGGTAATTAATCTGTAATATAGTATTATTAAAGTAAATAAATTATTAATAAATAAGAAGGTGAAATGATATGAAGAAAGGATCAATTGTAAGTTTAGTATTTAGTTGTTTATTCTTTGTTTTAGGAGTTTCATTAGTTCTTGCAAGTTTTCGACAAGCACTAACTCCAGTCAGCATTCAGCATTATGCTGAAGGATTTACAATGAGATTGAGTATTAACAATTTAAATTTAGCAATTTCATCTATTTCACTAATGTTTTTAGTTTTAGGTAGCAGTTTAGTTATTAGTAGTATTTTATTATTAATGTTATCTTGTTATTTACATGTTTCTTCTACTAAATTAATGCATAGTGTGAATAGGGTAACAACTAAAGAAGCAAAAGTTATTACTGAAAAACCTAAAAAGAAGAAAAAAGAAGAAGCTCCTAAGAAGGAGATAATTGAAGAGCAAATTGAAAAGGTAGATGATGCTGAAGAACTTAGTGAAGAAGATTCAGATGAAGATAATAAGTAATTGTTCTTTGAAGAATAAAAAAAACCGCTTAAGAAACTCTTGAGCGGTTTTTTTATAATTAAGAGATACCTTTTTTTTAAAAAAAAAGGAGAAAAAAAATGAAAAAGATTCCAAAAAAAAGATTCCTATAAACTAGGAACCAAGTTTAAAGAATACGCCAGATAGGAGTCGAACCTATGACCTACTGCTTAGAAGGCAGTTGCTCTATCCAGCTGAGCTACTGGCGCAATTTGTAAGTTGTTTTAACTCGCGAGTATGTTTATACGACATAATTAAATTATTTTCAAGTACATTTTAAAAAAAAATAAAAAAACTTAATATTTAGCATAAAAATCACTATAAATGGTATCTTTTTCTAAAAAATATAATATTTTTATAAAACAATATTTTATTCAATACATTTTAAATAATATTCATAAGCTTCATTTTCTTTTAGTGGATATGGTAAGTTGATTCCAGCTTCCATAAGTTCATCTCCACCAAATGTATTTTTATTATTAATACTATATAGTTTGTTAGGATCTAATCCTTTAAATTTTAAAACAACATAAGGATTATTTGATTCTGTTCTTGTAGAAACATAGGTTGCCCAAGCTTCTGTTTTATCCTTAGATACAAATTCCCAAGCCTTGTTATCTTCATTTTTTAAGGCTGAGGTTAATCTATAATAATCCCCATTTACTAATAAATGTCTTTTTTTCTTATAATCTATAACTTGTTCTTTTATAATTTCTTTTTCTTCATTACTTAATTTTAGTAAATTAAGTTCATAACCAAAGTTCCCACCCATTGCTACTGCACCTCTAGTATTGAGAGATGTTTCTCTTCCTGTTTGGTGGTTAGGGGAGGCAGATACGTGAGAACCCATAGTAATAGGAGGATAAACAACTGATGTCCCTTCTTGAATTAATAAACGAGATAATGGATCTGTATTATCACTTGTCCAAGTCTGTGGCATATAATAAAGCATACCTGCATCATATCTACCACCACCACCTGAGCAACTTTCAAAGAGAATATCAGGGAAACGTGATGTTAATGTTTCTAAAACTTGATAAAGCCCTAACATATATCTATGGGCTGTTTCTCTTTGTTTTTCTGCGGATAGTAATAGAGAACCTACTTCAGTCATATTCCTATTCATATCCCATTTTACATAGGAAATTGGATTTTCATTCAATAATTTAGAAATAGTTTCAATAATATATTTTCTAACATCATCTCTACTGTAATCTAATACTAATTGTCCTCTACCAGTAGATAGGTTTCTATCTTTTACTTGAAGACACCAAGATGGATGTTGTTTAAATAGTTGACTTTTTTCATTAACCATTTCAGGTTCTACCCAAATACCAAATTTTAAGCCTTTTGCAATTATTTTATCTGCTAAAGTTTTAAGGCCATTTGGTAATTTCTTTTTATGCGGAAACCAATCTCCTAATGAGGAATTATCATCGTCTCTATTACCAAACCAGCCATCATCTAGGACAAATAATTCAATACCTAATTTTGCAGCTTCTTCTGCTAATTCTAAAATTGTTTTAGAATCAAAATCAAAATATGTTGCTTCCCAGTTATTTATTAAAATAGGGCGTTCTTGTAGTTTATGTTTTCCTCTAATTAAATTGTTTCTATATATATCATGATATATTCTAGACATTCCACCAAGACCTTCATTTGATCTAACCATTACAACTTCAGGGGTCTGGAATTCTGTATTTACATCTAATATCCAATTAAAATCATAGGGGTTAATTCCCATTAATACTCTAGTAGAATCAAATTGATCAACATTTACAGATGCTAAAAAATTACCACTGTATACTAGATTAAAACCATAAACAACACCATTATCCTCAGTGGCACCTGAGGATAATAGTGCTATAAATGGATTTTCTTGGTGACTACTTGCACCTCTTCTGCTATCTATAGATTGTGTGCCAGGATATAATTTTCTATTATAAATATGTCTTTCTTTAGTATGAGCACCAGAGAGTTGGAGCATAGTATAATCAGATGAATCAAAATCTAAGCACATGCTCATAATAGTGTCCAGGTTAATGCTTTTAGTGCCTTTATTAATGATTTTTGTACTTCTAATAATAACATCTGTATTATTGAAGACAGTATAATTTAAATCACAAAGCACACCTGTTAAAGGATCTTCTAATGTGATAATTAGTGTCTCAGCCTCATTTTCTTCTTCAACATAAACTGCAGGGAGGTTGTCAAAATGTGGTTTTCCTTTGATTATTTTATGCTCTTTATAGAACAAATCAAAACATGAGCTACCGTCAGAGCTTATGGTTTTTAAGGCAGTTGGTCTTAAATCACTTCTTCCCCAAGCTGAATATTCGAGTTTAATAGAATCAAGTGAGAAAGTCCTATCGAATGTTGCTGGGTTAGGTGAAAAAGATCTATCAAAAAATTGTGTATTATAACAATTTCTCCAGTTTTTAATTTTACCAAACCAACCTAGGTGAGTTAAATATTTTTCGTTAGCAATTTTGATTAAATAACTAGTGTTTGCAGTTTTGAGATGAAAAAGTTGTTCAGCTTTGTTGTACTCTATACTCATTAGAATTTCCTTTTAATTATCAGTTTTTTTATTATTAACCGAACTGAGGTGTATTTCAGTTCGGTTGAGTTTTTTTTGTTTTATTTTTTTAGAATAAATTTAATATTTTTTGATTTGCTTCTTTTAGTGTAGGTGCAGCTTCTGTTAAGCCTAAGAATATGCTATCAAATGATTGAGTCATAATTTCATTAATTTTTACACCATTTTTTACTATTGGATATACAAATGTTTCACCAGGAGTTGTTGCAATTTCAGTAAATGCTGATACATCAATACCTTTATTTTCATAAGCGGCTAATGCATTATTAACACCTGATTCATATGCAGGGAATACAACACCAAATGTACCAACTATTTTTTGAGCTTCTTCAGATGCTAAGTATTTGACCCATTGCCAAGCTTCTTCTTTGTGTTCAGAACCTGTCCAAATTGAATCAGCAAGACCATTTGTCATACTTTTTTTACCTTGAGGACCAGCTGGAAGAGATGCAAAGCCAACAGGGAAGGTTGAACTTGTAGAATAGTAGCTAATCATCCAAGAACCATCTAACAATGTTGCTGCTTGACCAGATGTGAATAGTGAATTTGCTCCATTACCAGTTAATTCATATGGTGCAAAATAACCCTTTTCAGTCATTTTTACCATCCATTCAATAGTTGCAATAAAGCGAGGATCATCAAAATGATAGTTATTGCTATATAGACCGTCAGTATACATCCAACCTGTACTTACAGCGAATGGGCTAAATTGACCTTGACCTCTATCATCAAAGTGGTTAAATGACATTCCATAGCATGCAACATTTTCTGAATCAAAATTAGGATCTAAGCCATTTCTACCATTTTCATCAATTGATAGAGCTGCAATAGCTTTTTCAAAAGTTCCACCATCAGTTGGGTTCCAAGTTAAATTATTAATTTCTTCTTTAGTAATACCTGCTGCATCTAATTTATCTTGGTTATATACTATAGCAATAGTGTCCCAGTCTTTTGGAAGACCATAAGCTTTTCCATCTTCTGTTTGCCATAATTTGTCTAGGTTATTCATATATTTTGAAGTATCTACATTATCTCTTTTTACATATTCTGATAAATCAACAAGTTGTCCTTTACTTGCAAAATCAGGATACATTGCTAAGTGGTCGGTAAATACATCTGGAGCAATTCCTGCAACCATATCTGTCTGTAATCCTGTCCAGTAATCTCCCCAACCAAGTTGATTTATTTCAACTTTAATATTAGGGTTTTTAGCCATAAAATCTTGTGCACATTTTTCATAAGCAGGTAATTGGTTTGCATCCCAAAGAATATACTTAATTGTTACAGGACCATCTCCAGCTTTTTCATCTTGACCATTTGCCCAAATACCAGTTGTGGCAAATAAAACGATAGATAGAATTAAAAATAATTTTTTCATATTTTTCTCCTTTTTTTGATTTGTATTTTGTCTTCCATTATTAATGGAATATTTTTTTTACCTAAATCCAGAAAATCCGATTGAATTTATAATTTTTTTACCAAAGGCTAATAATATTCCTAAGGTAGGGATTGTAGCTAATGCAGCACCAGCCATCATGCCTCCCCAGTCAGGTTGACCTTGTGGAGTTTGAAGTCTGAAAATACCTAAAGCTACAGTGAGAGTTCTTATTGATTCTTTTTTACCTACAATTAATGGCCACATATAGTCATTCCAAGTATTAATAAAAGTAATAACTGCTAAAGTCATCATTATGTTCGCACATAATGGAATAATTATTTTCCAGAATGTTAATCCCAATCCTGCGCCATCTAAGAAGGCCGCTTCTTCAAGTTCTTTATTAATACCCAACATAAATTGCCTTAAGAAGAAAACAGCAAATGGAGTCATTAATAATGTTGGAGCCATAATACCAAGATAAGTATTTAATAGATGTAAATCTTTAACTAATATAAAGTTTGGAAGCATCATAACAATTCCAGGAATCATAAGTGTTGATAAAAATAGAGCAAATAATGTATCTCTAAGTTTAAATTTGAGTCTTGAAAAAGCATATGCTGCCATAGCTGAACATAAAACTTGAACTACTGTTACACCGATCGAAACAATAAATGAGTTTAAAAGGTTAAGTCCAAAGTTTACTGATTGCCCAGATCCACCTAATTCAACAGATCTTTCTTTGCTAACTAGTCCTAAAACACGACCATAATTTGTCCAAGTTATTCTTGAAGGTATTAATCTAGTAGGTTCAGAAAAAACTAATTCTTTGGGAGTAATTGAAGTTCTAAATACCCAAAAGAATGGGAAAAGAGTAACAAATAGAACTAATATTATTACAAACCATAATAAAATTTTTGGTAACTTTTCTTTTAATGTTTTTGTATTATTCATAATTTGTATCTCCTAAAAATCACTTTCATTAGCTCTCATAACTCTCATTTGGATAAAACTTATACCTAAAAGAATTAAGAATAGAATCATGGAAGCCGCAGTTGCATAGCCCATTAAATAATTTTCAAAACCATTCTTATATATAAAGAGGTAAATTACATATGTTGCAGTAACTGGACCACCTTTAGTAGTAATTGCAACAGTATCGAAAACTTGGAAAGATCCAATAACAGATGTAATAATTACAAAAGCAAGAACAGGTCTTAAATATGGAATAATTATTTTTGTAAATCTTATCCAAGGACTAGCACCATCAATTAATGCAGCTTCCTCAACTTCTTTTGGAATACCTTGTAATCCTGCAAAAACGATTAAAGCTGTATAACCCATATGTCTCCAAATATTAATACCAGCAATAGATGGAAGAGCAAGTTCAATTGAAGTAAGAAAGTTTAAAGGTGTGCCGCCTAAAGCATCTATTGTGCTGTTAATAACACCAACAGCAGGATCTAAAAGCCATAACCAAAGAAGAGCAACAACAACATTTGGTAATAACCAAGGAATAAGGAGCATTCCTCTAAAAACACTTGAACTTATAACTCTATCCATAACTAGTGCAATACCTAAAGCTAATATTGTTTGAAATGGTATATTCCACAATACATATTTAATAGTTACAAGTAATGAATTCCAAAATGCTTTATCACTAAGTAAGTCTTTATAATTTTGTAATCCTATAAAATTAGGGTCTCCTAATAAGTCCCAATCTGTAAGGCTTAAATAAACACCACGAAATGCAGGAATAATATAAAAAACTAAGAAACCTATTAGGCTTGGTAGTAAAAATAAAAAAGCTGCGAGTTCGATATTTTGTTTTTTTGAACGCTTTTTGTTTGAAACAATTGTTGTAGTTTTTTGTAACGTTGGCGTATTCATTTTCATTGAACCTCCCTTTTATATTTCTAATCCTAAAATGGTTTTTGAAATTTGTAAAGCAAAAAATGTAATAAATTACAAAAAAAATTGAAATATATTACATAAGCTATGAAACAATGTTACAAATTATGCTTGACAGCATGTAAACTTGAATAGATAATATAGATATGATACTTTTGTTATAATAAGAAGAAAAATAAAGGATATATATATGACAGTTAAAGAAATAGCTGATGCAAGCGGAGTTTCAACAGCAACAGTTTCTAGGGTTTTAAATAATGGTCCAGTAAAAAAAGAAACTAAAGAAAAAGTTGAAGCAGCAATAAGATCTATGAATCATATTCCAGATGATCTTACAAAAACTGTATTAGCAACAGCACAAAAAGCTTATGCAATTGTAACACATAGTGTAACAAATTACTTTAGTATGGAATTTGTTGAAACAGTGATTAATAGATGTGAAAAAAATGATATTTTAGTTTATGTAAATAGAAGTGATACTTATGATGCTCAATATAAAAGTATTTGTGATTTACTATCTAGAGGCGTTGAAGGTATTATTTTGCATGATCCTCCATTGAGTGAATATGATCCAGAATTTTTGAAAAAACTTTCTCAAAGAATTCCTTTGGTATTAGTTCATTCTGATCCAAGAATTTTTGATATTAACGCTGTTATGGTAGATCAAGAATTTGGAATGAGAAGGGCTACAAGATTTTTATTGGATCAAGGTTTAAAAAATCAACTTTTTGTTAGAGGTGAAACGGGCTTTTCTTTTGATTTAAAACAAAGAGTTTGGGAAGAAGAATTAAAAGCTGCAGGTGTTTATTCAGAGGAACAAGAAGTGCTTGTTATTAAAGGAGCTGATAGAGAGATGGGAGTTGAAGCTTCCTACAATCAAGTTTTTGAAGCTTTACAAGGTAAGAATCATCCTAATGCAATTTTTACTTGTAATGATATTATGGGTGTTGGAGCATTAAGAGCAATTGAAGATGCTGGCTTAAAAGTTCCACAAGATATTTCACTCCTTAGCCATGATAATACAATTTTAGGATCAAATTTTAAAATAAGTTCTGTTGATTTGAAAATCTCAAGTTTAGCTCATGCTGCATTAGACTTGCTTGATTATGCAATTTCTGGGGAAGATAATGAACCAAGAAAAATTTTAATAACTCCAGATTTAAATTTAAGAAGTACTACTAAATAGTAAAAGATATTAACTAAGAACAGAATCTAAAATTGCTTTAAACTATTTAAGGCAATTTTTTTTATTGAAATAATTGTATTGTTATTTATATGATTTGGTTATATATGTATAATATGTAACAAAATTTTGGAGAATAGTATGATAAGAAAATGTACAGAAAAAGATAGAACTCTTTTAAATGATTACTTATATCAAAGAAAAGAATTAAATGTTTTTTTAATAAGTGATATACAGAATTTTGGGTTTAATGATGAAAATCTTGAAATTTTTATTGATTATGATAAAGAAATAAATACTATATATTTAAAATTCTTTAAGAATTTATGTGTTGTTTCATATGCTAATATTATTAATTTAGAATTTATAAAACAAATGGTTGAAAAAAATTCGATTATCGGTATTAGTGGTGAAAAATCTTTAATAAATTTAATTGAATTAGAAAATTTTAAAGTTTCAAATTTTTATTTTGCAGCTTTAGATAAATTAAATATTGAAGTAGATTCCTCAGGAGTTTCAGAAATTAATATTGATGAATTAAAAGGATATTTGGAAATTACTAATAAAGTTTTTAATTCTCAATCAAGTTTTGAATCAGCAAAAGCTGAATTAGAAAAAAACTCTAAGCATATATTTGTTTATAAAGAAAATGGTAAGATTATAAGTGGCGTTAGCTCTAGTGCAGAATCAAAAGAATTAGCAATATTAATGGGTGTATTTACTGTTGAGGGGTATAGAAGAAAAGGCTTAGCTCAAAAATGTGTATCTGCAATTTGTGATAAATTGATTAGAGAGGGTAAAACTGTTTGTTTATTTTATGATAATCCAAATGCAGCAAAACTGTATGAAAAATTAGGTTTTAAGTTTAAAGAATATTATTCTAGCTTAAAAAAAATTAACTAATAAAAAAACTGATGCTATAAATATATAACATCAGTTAAATATATAATTAATTTTTTTAGTTTTTTAGCTTAATTTATGTTCTAAGAAAATTGAATTTTGTTTATCAGGTGAATTGATAATTAAAAACTTTCCATTATCAACAAATTGTCCAATAGCTAGTTCTTCAGAGAAATTATAAACTTTTGCAAATAGTATGTTATTTTTAATCTCATAATCCATTACAAAACTTTCTCCACCTGCGATATCTTGGATAATTAGTTTTTTATCATTTAGTGTATAAATTAATTCTCCAAGTAAATTTTCTCTTAGTATTTCACTTTTTTTAAGTGAATTTGTTAGTAAATCTAGTTCTTCATTATAATCTTTATCGCTAGCGGTAATGTTTAGATTTTTTACTAGATATTCTTGTGCAAAATGATTTATAGAATTAGAGGTAATACTATAAGATCCTAAATACTTTACATTTTTGTTGTTTTGGGTGATTTTTACGGTGCTTTCATTTGTAGTATTTATAGGATTGTCATTCGCAATAGCAAGATTAAGTGTCGTTGCAGCCATAACTGATGTAACAATAATAAATGCAGTTAGGCTTTTAATAATTCTTGTCTTCATGTGTCTCTCCTGTAAAAGTCATAATTAATATATTTTTATTGATATAAGTAGTCAATAAGGTGTAATAATATTATTGGTATTTTTTTAATTATTTTTTTATCTATAAGAATATATATTATAATTTATGAATAATAATTAACAATATGTTACAATAATAAAAATTTTGAATTTGAATAGGAACGGATTAAATGGAATTAAAAAATGAATTAGAATCTAAAAGATTGTACTTTAGACCTTTTAGAGAAAGTGATGCTCCAAGTGTATTTGAATATTCAAAGGATAGTGAGACTGTAAAGTATTTAACTTGGGAACCTCATAAAAGTGTAGATCAAAGTTTATTTGGAATAATAAATTATCTTTCAAAAAATGGGGCATATGCTATAGTTTTAAAAGAAAATAATAAATTAATTGGTTCAATTGATCTTAGGCTAATTGATAAGGATACTGCTAGTTTTGGATATGTAATAAATAAAAAATATTGGAACAAAGGATATATGAGTGAAGCTTTATATAGAATGTTTGAATATTTATTTGATGAAGTAGGGATAAAACAAATTATTGGTTGTCATGAGAGTGATAATAAAGCTTCTGGTAAAGTGATGATGAAATGTGGAATGAAATGGAGCCATTTAGTTAAAGATGAAGAGATTAATCATAAAATTGCTGATTATGAGCATTATATAATAAAGAAAGAAGATTGGATTAAAAAATAAAAAAAGCTACCAAAAAATGGTAGCAATTTTTTTCGGGATGAAAGGACTCGAACCTTCGATATCTTGCTCCCAAAGCAAGCGCCATAGCCGCTAGGCGACATCCCGTAATTATATATATAAAGGAAGCAAAAAATGCTTCATAAAAATAGCACTCTTTTTTGAGTGCCTATCGGGATGAAAGGACTCGAACCTTCGATATCTTGCTCCCAAAGCAAGCGCCATAGCCGCTAGGCGACATCCCGTAACGAATGAGAGATTACCATTTACCATAATAAAGGTCAATATAAAAACAAAAAAAAATTAAATATTTGGACTTAATAAGCGAAATACTTAATGCAATCCTGTGGATTATTTTTTACGCATCTTTAGTTACTATAAATATTAAAAAGTATATAATTTCATTTAGTATAGTAAATAAGTTTTTTTAGTTACTAATCTATATAAATCTTTTTTCTGACTTTATAAGGATTTATAATATTTAATTATTATAGGTTTTTAGGCTGTTTTAGTTTTTTTAATCAAATTAATTATTTTATACCTTAGCTTTCCTTAGCATTTATTACTAATAACAATTTCCCAATTATATAATGTATATTTGTAAAATCCGGATTTGATTATAGGATCATTATCACAAATTTCTTTTGCCTTTAAGAAACTACTTGCTTTAAAAATAATCATTCCACCGGGATTATTTGAGAATCCGCCTCCATAAAATTCACTTCTTTGAGATATTTTATTTAGATATTCTATATGTTCATTAAAAATATCTATTGAAGGTTTTTCTATAACTGCTTTATTATCGATTCTAACATATAATTGATCTTTTTCCTTCATATTAATTCCTTTTTATTTACTCTACGATATTTTTTGATAATTCTAGTATTTTTATAAACATTATAATATTTTTTTGAATTATTACTTAATAAAAAATAACTTTAAATTATAATTTTTTTAAAAATTTATACTTTATTTTTATATTTCTTAAATTATTTAATTATTTTCTATGAAAGTTAGTTAAAAAATAGGTTAATTAATTTAGGTAATATTGTCGCTTATCTATTTTTATTCACTGTTAAGAATTACATAAAAAAAGTAGACTTTTTTTTCATAAATTGTTAACGATATTACTATGTTTTAGATTAACGTTAATCTATTTAAATTCTTATATAGTAAGAAATTATATTTTATTTTTCTTGCCAATTAGATTATTCAATGCTAATATTAACCTATGAAACCAATATTGATGAAAGACATTGCAAAAGCTACTGGATTTTCTATTAATACAGTATCTAGAGCCTTAAGAGATGATTCAAAATTAAGTGAACAAACTAGAAAATTGATATGTGATAAAGCAGATGAATTAGGTTATATAAATAATTCTTTAGCATCTAGTATGAGATTAAAGCATTCAAAAATTATAGGTGTAATCACAGCTGATTCATCAAACCCTTTTTTTGCTGATGTAGTTAGAGGAATAGAAGCTACAGCTAAAAATTATAATTACAATATTTTATTAGTAAATACAGGGGAAAGTCCTGATGAAGAAAAGCAATACTTGAAATTGTTTTGTGGAAGGCATGTTGATGGTTTATTAATAGTTCCAGTATTTGATGATGAAAGTATTCAAAAACTCTATTCAAGGATTGATATTCCTTATTTATTCTTAGGAAGAGTTGTAAAGGGGATTGAAAACCATTCAATTCTACATAGTGATTATTCATCACAAAAGGAGATTGTTAATTACTTAATTAATAAGGGACATAAGAAAATTTTATATTTATCTGGTCCTGATAATGTAAGTAATACATATCAAAGGTTAAATGCTTATAAAGATACATTAATTGAAAATAATATAGATGTTGATTCGCAGTATATTATTCCCACCTCAGGACATATTGAAGATGGATATGCTGCTGTAAATACAGCTATAAATCAAGGTATTAAATTTACTGCAATTTGTTGTTTTAACGATCTTGTAGCAATGGGGGTATTAAAATCTTTGAAAGAAAATAATTTTGATGTTCCTAATGAAATAGAAGTATTTGGTTTTGACAATTTGAAAATTTCACAATTTATGCAACCTAGCATAAGTACAGTAGATGTTCCTAAATTTGCACTTGGTTGTGAAGCTGTTCATATATTAATGGCTCATATAGAAGATGCAAACTTAGAATATACAACAAAGAATCTTAAAACGAGATTGATTTTTAGAGAATCATCTCCAAGAGAAATAGAAGTCATGAGCAATAATTAAGGAGGAATCATGAAGATTAAAAAGATTTTACTAACAGGTTTGTTAGTAATGTTAAGTGTTGGTTTTGTTTTTGCTAACGGTACAAAAGAAGAAGAAAAACAAAGTGGTCCAGTAGAAGTAAGTTTCTGGTCATTATTTACTGGTGGTGATGGTGAATATTTTAATGCAATTATAGATGAATTCAACAGAACACATACAGATATTCAAATGACAACAGATACAGTTAAATTTGATAACTATTATACAAAATTAACTGCAGCTTTAGCAGCAGGTAATGCACCTGATTTAGTAGTTATGCACCAAGCTAATTTAAGAAACTATATCCCTAGTGGTCAATTATTAGTTTTAAATGATTATTTAGATCAAATTAATGCACCAGTAGATGATTTTGTTGCAGCACCATATGATGCATGTAATTTTGATGGTAATCAATATGCTCTACCATTAGACGTACATCCAATTATTATGTATGTAAACAAAGCTTTATTAGCTCAAGCTGGTGTTGATAAAATTCCAACAAACTATGATGAATTAATTGCAGCAGCTCAAGCAGTTGAACAAAAAACTGATGCTATGGGAATCGCTTGTGATAATACAACAGCAGTATATAAAGCATATACTTTAACTAGATTATTCTTCTCTATGATGTATCAACAAGATGGATCAATGTTAACTTCTGATAATAGCGCAGCAGCATTCAATAATGAAAAGGGTGTAGTAGCATTAAAAGCTTTAGAAGATATGGTTAATAAATATGGTGTAACACCTTCTGGTTTAGACTATGATACATCTGTTAATGCATTTAAATTAGGTGAAGCTGCTTTCCATTTCAATGGTGTTTGGGCAACAGGTACATTTGAAAGTGCACAAGATTTAGACTTTGTAGCAGTTCCTCTTCCTGGTTTAGTTGGACATCCAGCAGCATGGAGTGGTAGTCATACTTTAGCAATTCCTGCAACAAAAGCAAAAAATCCTGAACATGTAGATGCTATCTTAGAATGTATGTTATGGATTACAGGTCATGGTGAGATGTGGGCAAAAGCTGGTCATATTCCTACAAGAATTTCTGTTCAAAATAGTGAAGCATTCGAATCATTACCATACAGAAAAGATTATGCTGGTGCAGCTGCATTCGCAGTTTCTCCTCCTGATACAGCTGCTTGGAATGAAATTTACTCTTCTATGTCAGACTTGTTAGAATATGCTGTAGCAAATAATTCAGATCCTGCTACTGCATTAGCAGAAATGGAAAGTCGTGTAAACGATATTATTTCTACTTATAATTAATATAATTAAATAGAGTGGAAGTGTATCTTCCACTCTTGTTTATAAATAGGTGATTTATGATACCAGGAAATAAAGATAATCGGGATGGTATATTATTTGCTCTCCCTTTTTTAATAATTTTTGTTTTATTTATGATTTACCCATTGCTAAATGGATTTTACATTAGTTTTTTTAAATGGGATATTTTATCAACTAAGAAATTTCTAGGTTTGGGAAATTATATAAAACTATTTAAGGATAAAACTTTTTATTCTTCATTAGGACATACTTTAGAGTTTGTAGTAATTACAACTCCAGTTTTGCTTGTAATTGGTTTTATTATGGCCTTGTTTGTTAATTCAAAATCGCCTTTTAAAAGCTTAGGTGAGAATGTATTTTTTATTCCATATATTTTCTCAATGACAGTTGTTTCAACTTTATGGGCATGGTTATTTCAAAAACAATATGGCTTAATTAACCATTTATTAGGTGTTTTTAATATTCAGCCAATTGGTTGGTTAACTGATCCATCTTGGGCTATGTGGTCAGTTTGTATTGCAACATTCTGGTGGACTGCAGGCTTTAATATGATATTAATGTCAGCTGGAATAAGACAAATTTCAAAAGAAGTTTATGAATCTGCTGAAATTGATGGAGCAACTTATTTTCAAAAAGTAAAAAGTATTACATTCCCTTTACTTAAACCTACAATTGCGCTTTGTCTTATTTTACAAGTTATAGCTTCTTTTAATGTATTTGGTCAGGTATTTGTTATGACTGGTGGGGGTCCTTATGGATCAACTAGAGTATTAATTCAATATATCTATGAAACAGGTTTCCAATATTTTAAAATGGGATATTCAGCTGCTATGAGTTATATTCTTTTCTTTGTAATAATGATTTGTTCTGTAACTTTAAGTAAACTTGGAGGAAAGAATGACTACTAAAAAAAATACTAAAAAAATAATTTTAAGAATTATTGAAATTTTAATTTTAGCATTGTGGGTTTTTCCCCTCCTTTGGATGGTAATTACATCATTACATATTGAAGAAGAATTAGTAGCTAAAGAATTCCATTTTTGGCCAACTAATCCAACAATAATAAACTATTACAAGGCTTTTACTTCAACATATATTTTAAGATGGTTACTTAATAGTTTATTTGTTTCATTTATGACTATGGTTTTAACTTTAATAGTTGATGCTCCAATTGCTTATGCTTTTGCAAAGATTAATTTTAAAGGGAAAAATATATTGTTCTGGATGGTTATGGCAGGTATGATGGTTCCTTTCCAAGTATTGGTAATACCTCTATATTTACAATTCAATAGTTATCACTTAATAAATAATTTGATGTCTGTTGTTTTGCCTAGAGTTTCTTTACCTATTGGTATTTTTATCTTAAAGCAATTTTTTGAAGGAATCCCTAATGCTTTAGAAGAATCGGCTTTTATAGATGGTGCTTCTAGATTTAAAATATTTAAATCCATAATTTTACCATTAGGTTCATCTGCTTTAGCAACAGTTACAATTTTATCATTTATAAATTGTTGGAATGACTTCTTATGGCCATTAATTGCAATTAATGATACAGAAAAATATACAATTACAGTTGGAATTGCAAACTTCCAAGGAACTCATGGAACACAATATGCACTCATATTATCTGGAGCTGTTATAGCTTCTGTTCCTCAGTTTATTTTCTATTTGATCTTTAGAAAAAAGATTGTTGAAGGAATTGCAATGTCAGGAATAAAGGGGTAGTTATGTCTTATTCTTTATTCATTAATAATAAAGCTATAGAATTATCAACAAACGTTAAAACAAAAAATAAAGAATTAACATTAAATATTATTGAAGATAGTAAAGATCAATTAATCCAAGATTTTGAAAAATTAATTATCAAAGATAAATTTGAATATAACAAAAAATATGTCGTAGTAAATAGATCTATTGTAATAAAAGATTCTGATTATTATTTTTTAGAATTTAATCTAAATCATACGATAAATAATTATGATATTTTTATTCCAACTTTGATGTACAAAAAAAATATTCAAGGTAAAGGGGATTTCCCGAGAATTACTGAAGAAAATCAATATTGGTCTTTTGATGAAACAAGGATGCCAATTCCTGGGTGTATTGAAATCTTTAATGATAATGGATGTATTATTGCATCACATAGTGCAAATAATATTAAAGTATCAACAGCTTGGGAATATGATAATATAAAATTTATCATGCCATCCGTTGAATATCCTTACTCATATTTAGGTAAAAATAATTTACATAAGACTGTTTTTAAGGATGAAAATCAATTTCTATACCTTAATGAGGGGCAAGAGATTGAGCAAAAGTATTTTATTTATTATTCAGATGCAAAAAATTGTGATGAATTAGAAAATTACTTTGACTTTTCAAAAATATTTATTGATAAAATTAATTTAAATTCTAAAGTAGCTTTAAAAGATTATAAGGCACTTTTGCTTAGACATTTATTATTTTTAGTTGAGAAAAAAGATGATTCTTGTTTTATAAAAATGGGTAAAGGAAATGATCCTTTTCAAAAAGTATATAATTTTACAAGCGCTTCTTTTTTAGTAAAAAGCGTAGAAGGTGCAAGTATTTTTAGTTCAATTGATGTCGAAAAAATAAAAAGAAGTGCATCAAAAGAAGTTAAAGAGATCTTAGAAAAAGAAGAAAATAAAGTTTTAGAGAATAATAGTTATAAAGATTTATCTTATAAAATCGGTGATTATTTTTTACAAGCTGAGCAACAAGAGGGTATTTTTAGAGATTGCCAAAGTTTAGATAAAAATATTTGGGGTGGTTATTTAGGTATTGGTGAAAATGATGCTTTTAGATATTTTATCAACTCAAGAACAAATGGTGAGGCTCTACTCTCATATTTAGCACTTGCAAATACCAGTGATATTGATCATAAGCAAAAATACTTTAAATTGATTGATAATGTGATTTCTTTTTATATTAATCACCAATTAGAAGATGGTAATTTTGGAAGATGGTGGACAAAAGATGGTACAGTTTTAGATAAAAAAGGTACAAATGGAGCTTACATTTTTCTCTTTTTAATTAATTACTATAAACAAACTAAGAGAAAAGCTTTATTAAATCCAATAAAAAAAGCTGCTAATTATTATTCATCTCTTATAGAATCAAACAATTTCTTTGGTGATACCTTAGATGCTGATTCTTGTGATAAAGAAGCTGGGCAGATTTTACTAAAAAGCTTTTTATCATTATATGAAATTGAAGGATTTAATACAGAATATTATTTAAATTTATGTAAAAAATGTGCCCAATTTATTATTACATGGGTTCAATTAGATAATATTATTTTTGATAAGAAAACTCCTTTAGGAAAAAGAGATTTTAAGACTTTAGGTTTAACTAGTGTTTCAATTGCAAATCAACATTTAGATTATTATGGCATGATGATAGCTTATGATTTTTTACAATTACATAAAATTTGTAATGAAGAAGTGTATTATAATTTAGCTAAGTATATGATAAATGGATGTTTACAATTGATATCAAATCCAAATGATTTATTAGAAAGAGGTGAAGACTTTTTGGGTTGGCTTCCGGAACAAATAAATCATACTAAATGGGATTATTTTAATAATGAAAACAATATTTGTGGTCACTATGCAATTAATATAGCTTGGGTACAGGTATTAGTTTTAGATTATTTAGATAAAATAGAAAATGAATTTCCAGAGGCATTGAAATGAATTGTAGATTTTCAATAATGACATCAAATTTATGGAATACAGAAAAAATTGAAGAAAGAAAAGATTCCATAATTAAATTTTTTTCAATTAATAAACCAGATTTTTTATGCATACAAGAAATACGTAAAGAAACACGTGATTTATTAGATTCACAATTAGAGAAATATAGTAGAGTAGAGGATTCTTTTATTGGATGGCAAGAAGAATCAAACATCTATTATAGAAATGATTTATTTGAAGAAGTAGAACATGGCAGAATTGATTTAAATATGCCAGAAGTAAATAGAGGGCTATTCTATCTTAGAGTAAAGATAAAAGGCAGTGATAAGACTTTATTTATTTCAACAGCTCATTTAACACATCAAGGTAATGCTGATGAAGTTGCAACTTCAAGAAACTACAGACAAGATGAAGCTAGTATGATAGGTGATAATTTATTAACTCTAGTTAAAAAGGGTGAAGGTGCAATAGTTTGTGGTGATTTTAATGATCCATTTCATCCTACAAAAATAATAAGTGAAAAAACTGATTTTGTAGAAGTTTTTAGGACTTTACATTTAGAAGCTCCATTAACTTTCCCATGTTCTTCAATAAGTGAGGAATATTATTTAGTTGAAAGCTTAGATAAAATAATGCATAACAGCTTTATCTCTCCAATTATGGCAACAAGCCCAAGATTAGTATTATCAAAAGGCATTTCAGACCATTATCCTGTTTATGCTATGTTTGAAGTAAAATAAAAAATAACAAAAAAAACTTATGTATAAAAAATGTATATAACATTAAAATACATAAGTTTTTTTATATAAAAATCTTTTTTTAGTTTTCAATAATATTTAAGTCTTGCATTTCATATGCAACTAAATTTTCAATTTTTCCATTTCCTCTAAATTCTAAAAGGCATAAATCTTTTATAGCTTCAATTATTCTAGTCGCACAGTGTTTACCGTTATCAAGATATAATTCTATAACACTATGGTCTATTAATAATTTTACATCAATTGAATTTTGTTTCTTAAATGGGATAAATATATTATCAAATTTAACGCCAGTGGTTGAGAATAATATTTGACAAACTCCATGTTTACCACTTCTAAATATTAAATTAGTTTTTAAATCATCTTCTAATTGTATTTTGAAATTCACTTCACTTTGAACGAGTTTATCATCTTCAAATTGTTTTATTGAATCAAGATTAAAGGTTGTATCTTCAATAATTTTTTGATTTCTTAAATTATTAATTTCATCAATTGGCTTTTGAATAATTTCATTATTTTTATTTAATGAAAGTTCTCTTGGAATTGATATGACATTGTTCCAGCCTTGATCTTTACTAAAACCTCTTTCGAATGCAAAAATAATAGTTCTATCTTTATCATCTTGAATAGTATTTGTAGCATAATATTGTGCACAGTGATCAATCAATCCATATTTTTCTACTTTAAAATCTAATGAAGTGGTATCAAATGTACCAACATAATATTCAACTTCCTTATAAGGAGATCCAAGGAGTACCCATTTATCTTCAAGTTTAAAAAAGTTTGGACATTCAAGTAATTCAATAATTGGTTTAAAACTAATTAATTCCTTAATATATTTCCAATTAGTTAAGCTACCATCAGGACTTTCAAATAATAAAATAGCAGGACTTTGATAATTGCCAACAGCAGCTCCTAATACTAAGAAGTATCTACCATCGGCACTAAATACATAAGGATCTCTCCAGTCATTTCTTAGTGGTGGAAGGTCTTTCATATCTTTAGTGATAGCATCTATTCTCTCTTTTTCAAAATGTTCTAACTTATCATCAAGAAAAACAGCTTTTTGTATGTTAGCAACATTTTCTCCATCGAATGCAACGCTAGTATATATTGCAACAGGTTTATTGTCTTTATTGATTGCAATACAACCAGAGTAACAATCCATTTCATTTAATTCATGTTGTGGGTATAAATTATCATTTAAAACTTCATAATTTATAAAATCTTTTGTTCTTGTGTGGCCCCAATGAAGGTTGCCCCAACAATCAGAAGTTGGATTATATTGATAAAAAATATGATAAAATCCATTGTGATAAATTGTGCCATTTGGGTCGTTAATCCAGTTTTTTTGCGGTCTGTAATGAAAATGGGGGTATGATGTTTTCATAATAAAAACTCCTAGTATAAAAAATATATATATAAAGTATTGTGATTTTATTCAGCGATAATTATATTAAAATCATAAAGATTAAGTTCATTTTTGTATTCTTCATAAACTTGTTTATTGACTACAACAGTATTTACTAAATTGAAGCCTGAAACTAATAGTCCTGAAGTTTTCTTAATACAAGACTCATCAATATAAAGTATAACTTTTCTAGCAACATTAAGCATTTGTTGTAATAATTGTAAATCTTCTGTGGGTTCTGCTAAGAATCCTAAATCAAAATCAATTCCAGAGGGGTGCATTATAAAGCAATCAGCTCTAAGTGTTGATAGAATAGAGTAGGTAGTAGTTCCAGAAAAAGTTTTTGTTTCTTTGTTATATAATCCTGCAAGCAAAATATTATTAATAGTTGCAGAATCTTTTGTCCTTTCAAATATATCTAAAGAATTTGTAACAATAGTTGCAAATTTTTGCTTTATAAGTAATTCATCAACAAGTTGGCAGTTAAAATCACTGTAATTTAATAATACAACATGTCCGGAGTGTATTTGTTTTTCAGTTGATTTAATAAGAGATATTTGGTCTTCATTAAATCTATCTGAAGTTTCTCTCAATCTTTTATCTACAGGATTAACTAAAGATAATTTCCCATAGCTTTTTGTAATGAAATCTAATTCAGAGAGTTTATTTAAATCTCTTCTTACTGTAGCAGGAGCAGCTTTTGTTATTTCACTTATTTCATTAACTTTTATATTTGGATTATCTTTTATTGCATCTAATATTTGTTGTTGTCTTAAACTTAATTCAAAATCATTCATGATTATTTACAATAAGTTATGAATTATCAAAAGTCAAGAAAATAATCACAAAAAATCATTTAATTTAATCAAACGATGATTATTATGATTATTTAATATGATTTTTTGAAAATTTTACTTGCGCATTTGTAATTTCCGTTGTAGGATTTAGAAAAATTACAAATTAAAAAGATTTTTTAGGAGGTCTTCAATGAGAAAATTAATAACTGTATTTTCTGTTTTGTTATTTATTGTAAGTTTTTCAGTATTTGCCAATGGTAATAATGAAAGTCAAGATTCAAAAGTGATTGAGGTATGGACACAAGCTTCTGCTGATTCAAGAGAAGGTCAGATGTTCCAAAAAGTTATTGATGAATATAATGCTGCTCATCCGGATGGATATCAAGTAGAAGTTCAAAATATAACAAGAGCTGGTGCTGGTTCAGGTTATATTGATAAATTGAATGCTGCATTAACTTCAGGTAATATGCCACAAATCTTTACATTAGATGGACCAGATGTTGCATCTTATGCTGATTCAGGTGTTATCCAACCTGTTGAAAGTGTTGTTCCACAATCATTTATTGATGGATTTACACCAAGTATTATTCAACAAGGTACTTTTAATGGTGAATTCTATGCTCTTGGCTATCAAGATAGTGCTGTAGCAATTGCTTTAAACAAAGACATAATTAAATATTTACCAGAAGATAAAAAAGCATTAATTCCAGCTCAAGACGAAGATTGGACATGGGAAAATATGCTTGATTTAGCTAGAGCTATTCAAGATTTAAAAACTAATCCAGCTACAATGAATAAACCAGAAGTTGAAAACATGGAAGTAGTTTGTCACTGGTTAACAAGTGATATAACAAAAGGTGCTTATGAAACAGGTACTTATTTCTTAACTCCATTACTATGGGCAAATGGTGGTTCATTAATTGCTCCTGATGGATTAACTCTTGATGGTTATTTTAATAGTCAAGAAAACATTGATGCATTAACTTATGTTGGTAAATTCTTTAAAGAAGGATTAGTAGTACCAATTGAACCAGAAAAAGCATTCTATACAGGAAAAGCAGCTATGTGTATCTTAGGTTTCTGGTTTGTTCCTGAAATGACTGCTAACTATCCAGATATTGATTATACAACTGTAAGATATCCAAAAGTTGATAAATCATATGATGGTTTATATACTCCATCAGGTTCTTGGACATTTGTATGTAGTAGTTCAGTTGATTTAAGTACTGAATATGGTAAAGCAGTAGGAGATGTATTACAAAAATTAACAGACGATGATGCAGCAAGATTATATTACGATATGAATGGTGCTGTTCCTGCAAGAAAGAATGCATTAGATGTTATTGAT
Organism: Pleomorphochaeta caudata; assembly: GCF_055395745.1. Taxonomy (NCBI): domain Bacteria; kingdom Pseudomonadati; phylum Spirochaetota; class Spirochaetia; order Spirochaetales; family Sphaerochaetaceae; genus Pleomorphochaeta; species Pleomorphochaeta caudata. The sequence goes on along the minus strand of NZ_AP042458.1, from coordinate 2,380,874 downwards.
GTAAATTCTGATGATGCAAGAGCTAATGAAGCTTGGTCTGTAATGGCTTATGAAATTGCAAATACTAACCATGCTAGACCAGTTACAAAAGGATATCCAGTATTATCTGAATTATGGTCAAAAGATGTTATTTTAGCTATTGGTCAAGCAAAAACTGATGATCCAGCTGAAATTAAAGATATTGTAAACAAGGCAATGGACAAAATTCAAAACGAATATAATCGTTTCTAATTATTAAAAATAGTCGAGCCAAATTTTTGGCTCGGCATATCTTTGGGAGATTATTATGGTAAGCAAGAATAAAAGAAACGATATAATTGTAGGATATTTGTTTATATTACCTGCAATGATATTATTATTTTTATTTATAATTTGGCCTATGGGTTCCGCTGTATCATATAGCTTTACCGATTACTTTTTATTAAAACCTGGTCAACAAAAATTTATTGGACTTCAAAACTATTTAAGAATTTTACAAGATGAACAGTTACAAAAAAGCTTTATAAATACTTGTGAATTCGTTATTAAAGTAGTTCCTTTGCAATTAGCAATTGCTTTAGGTTTAGCCTTAATTATTAATAAACATTTTAAAGGAAATGGATTTTATAGAGTAGCATATTTTTCACCAGCAATTTTATCTTTAGTTGTTGTATCTATTTTATGGTCTAGCTTGTTAAATCCAACTTCTGGTTTAATTAACGAATTTTTATCTCAATTTGGTATATCTAAACAACCTTTTTTAACTAGTGTAACTCAAGCGATGAACTCAATTGTAGTAATATCTGCATATTCTAGTTGTGGATATCAGATGTTAATCTTTTTAGCAGGATTAAAAAATATAGATCAAAGCATGTATGAAGCAGCAACTATTGATGGTGCTAATAAAATACAACAATTTTTCCATATAACTATTCCTGGCTTAAAAGCTATTATGATTTATCAATTAATAACTATCGTAATACAAGCTTTTAAATTAATAGTTCAACCTATGGTTATGACTGGCGGTGGCCCCGATTATAGTACAATGACAATTTTACAATTTATTTATGAAGAAGGTTTTAGACATAGATATATCGGTTATGCAAGTGCTGTAACTGTCGTTTTTACAATTTTCTTAATTGTAGTATCTCTAATTATTAAAAGGATTTTACCAAATGAAGAAGACTAAAATTAAAACATCAAAAGTATTTTTTTACATTGGTATTACATTATTAGCAATAATCTTTTTAATACCAACTGAGTGGATGATAGTTTCATCTTTTAAAACAGAGGCCAATATTTATAAGGATATGGATTCCATAATGGCATTTGTACCTCATAATTTATCTTTAATCTCATATACTCAATTATTAGATTATTACAACGTATTTAGAAATATTGTTAATTCATTATTTTATGCAAGCACAATGGTTTTATTAGGGTTAATTGTTAATAGTTTTGCTGGTTATTCACTTGCAATGTATGACTATCCTGGTAAGAATATTTTCTTTGTATTTATAATTGCAATGATGATTGTTCCAATTGAAGCTATTATTTTACCTATGTATCTTGTTGTACATAATTTGCATTTGTTAAATACAGTACCCGGTTATATTTTACCATTTGTGGCAAATGTTATGAACATATTTTTATTTAGACAAACTTTTATCACTTATCCTAGAGAGTTAGTTGAAGCAGGTAAAATAGATGGAGTTTCTTCTTTTAGATTTTTCTTCCAAGTTGTAATTCCAACTAGTTCCTCTATTTATGTTACTGTAGGTGTATTAACTTTCTTAGCATCTTGGAATGACTTTTTATGGCCAGTAATGGCTTTATCAAAGCAAAAAATGATGCCAATACAAGTAGCCCTTAATGCTATATTTAGTGATAGAGAACATATATTTACTAATCACACTATGGCAGCATTAACAATTGCTAGTATACCAGTTATAATTATCTATAGTATTTTCCAAAAATATATTGTTGAAGGTGCTGTTAGATCAGGAATTAAGTAATTAGTCCAAATTTGGATTACCATAATGATTTGGTCTCTCTAGTCACTAAAAATGCTAGAGAGGCTTTTTAAACAATGGAGGAAATATGAAAAAAGTAGTAGCTTTAGGTGAATTATTAATTGATTTTATTCAAAGTGGTGTTTCAGAAAATGGTAATCCATTTTATGAAGCAAATCCTGGAGGGGCACCTTGTAATTTTTTAGCGATGCTAAATAAATTAGGGGTAAAAACTTCTTTTATAGGTAAAGTAGGTAATGATGCATTTGGAAATCAATTAGAAAAAACCTTATTAGATGTTAATATTGAAACTACAGGCTTAATTAAAAGTGATAAAGAACCTACAACTCTCGCTTTTGTACATCATGATGAATTTGGGGATAGAAGTTTTTCTTTTTATAGAAAAAATGGTGCTGATGCAAATTTAAATGAAGAGGAATTTAGTCCTTCATATTTTAGAAATGCTAATGTATTCCATTTTGGAACTCTATCTATGACAAATGAAGTTTGTAAAGCCGCTACACTAAAAGCAATATCTATAGCAAAAGAAAATAAAATGCTAATATCTTTTGATCCAAATTTAAGAGAAATGCTATGGGATAGCGAGAGTGCTGCAAAAGCTGCTTTTGATGAAGGTTTTAAAGTTTGTAATGTATTGAAAATTGCAGATAATGAATTAAGTTGGTTTACAGGCATAAAAGATCTTGATCAGGCTATAGTTGAATTTAGAAAACAATATGATATTGATTTAATCTTTTTAACTTTAGGAAAAGATGGTAGTAAAGCTTATTATAAAGATATTGTAGTAAGTAAGCCAACCTTCTTAGATGTAAAGTGTGTTGATACAACAGGTGCTGGAGACTCTTTTATGGGAAGCTCTATGTATAAAGTTTTAGAGTATGGCTTAGATAAGTTGGATGAAGAAAAATTAGAAGATACATTAATTTTTGCTAATGCTGCTGCTTCATTAGTAGCTAGTAAAAAAGGTGTTATTAAATCACTTCCAACAATTGATGAAATCTATAATTTGATTAATCAATAGAAATCTTTTTAAAAGGTATTTACTTCTATAAATATTAAAGTATTTGTAGAAGTATTTTTTATGGTTTGCTTTATTATTAATTTATAGTATTTTAATAATATGAATGAGAAAGAGTATATTTTAGAGATTTATAATTTATTAGATAAAAATTCCAAAGAAGAAATAGTTTTTTTAAATAACAGAGACCCTTTTCAGTTTTTAATATCAGTAATTTTATCTGCACAAACTACAGATAGAATGGTAAATATAGTAACAAAAGATTTATTTAGAGAATATCCAGATTCTAAGGCTTTAGCTATGGCAGATTATCAAAGAGTTTGTGAAATAATAAAACCAACAGGTTTTTATAAGGTTAAAGCTAAAAATATAATAAATTGTGCAAAAGCATTAATAGATAAAGAAGTCCCTGATGATATTGATCAATTAGTAAAACTTCCTGGTGTTGGTAGAAAAACTGCAAATTGTGTAATTGGAGACATCTATAATAAAGGTGCTGTAATTGTAGATACTCATGTTAAAAGAGTATTAAACAGATTAGGGGTAGTAGAGGAAAAGGACCCAACAAAAATTGAAATGAAAGTTAGATCCTTATTAGAAGATAAATATTTATATAGATTTTCTATGACAGTGAATCTACATGGTAGATTATATTGCCATGCTAGAAAACCTGAATGTGAGACTTGTTTTTTAAATAATATTTGTCCTAAGAAAGGTGTAAAGAATCAATAATTTTATATGATATAAAATTATCATTAATATTGATTTCAATAAGTTCTAAGCGATAATCTTTTATGATTATCGTTTTTATTTCTTTAGCTATGTTATTTGAATTTCCAAGATGAATTATCGGTAAATTATTAAACTCCTGTAATAAATTAAAATATTTTGAATATATTTTAATATCTTCATTAAGACAAATCTGATTTATTAAATCATAAAGTTCTTCATTTTTTTCACTTCTAATAAAAGAGCATTTATTGTTAGATTCAATATTATTATTAAAGACTAATTTACTATTAATTGATGGAATATCTACATTATTTAGATTATTTAAATCTGTTTTTCCTAAAACAACTAAAGATTGAAATATATTAAAACTTGGATCATTTGAGATAGAAAATAGACTGCGTTTAATAGTTTTTATGTATTTTAAATCTTGGTCATTTAATTTTAAAGTTATTAATTTATATTTCATAGGGCTAATATTATTGAAAATTCATCATTTTAACTAGTATTTTCGCCAAAAAATAACAATTTAATTAAAATATTACTAAAATTAGTATAGAAAAAGATTTAGTTATTTAATACAATAAATGCACGTTGTTTTGATTTTGGGCGTTAAAAATATAAGGAAATGCAAATACTTTACAATAAGCATTGAAAAAGGTATTTACACAATCCTTTATATTTGTTAATTTGCTTAGAGTTGAACTGCGCTTTTCAAAATACCTTGCGTAATGCTCACAAGTTTTTTTCTTGTGCAAGGCTCTCTGGATAGCAACAACGTTTTAATAATCAATATTTTTTATAAGGTGGATATAGTATGGCTCGTAGATGTGAAATTTGCGGAAAGGGAACAGTTGCAGGCAACAACGTTACCAGAAAAGGTCAAGCAAAGAAGAATGGTGGTGTAGGTCAGCATATTGGTGTTACAACTAAACGTGTTTTCCGTCCTAATCTTGTTTCTGTTAAGACAACAGTAAATGGTACTCCACGTACTTTAAAAGTTTGTACACGTTGCCTACGTAGTGGTGCAGTCGATAAACTTTAATTTTTGTTTAGACGCAACCTAGATTGAAAGAGCCCCTTTGGGCTCTTTTTCATATATTAGAGGTTTTGTTCACTAAAAAGTTTATTATTTTAAACAGGAGTTTTTTTTGAAAAGTATTAATATTCATGCATTAGAAGCAAAGATGTTATTGGACCAAGAAGGTCGAAAAAAGTTATTAAGTTTACGTTCTGATAATATAAATAATAAATTAATTTTAGTTCTTTCTAGTGATAAAGAAAAAATAATTGAATCAAAATTATTACTAGATTTAGCTCGAAGTAAGGATGACAAACTTTGGGAAAAACTAGAAGAAAAGAAATTATATTTAAATAATGTTATATTAGAAATTGTAAAAGGTAAAAATAAAGAATCTTTAATCAAATTAATCGATCAAGATTTTGTTGATATTGAAGATATATTAAGAAGTGTTTGGTTAGTAGGAGATGTTTCCTATGGTACTTTAGGCTATTTTGATTATGTTGTTGGTAATTGGATTGCGAATTTTGCTAGAGTAATTATTGAAGAATCTAATGATAAAATTGTATGTTTTACTTCAAAAGAAATAGAAAATCTGCAATCTTCAGATTTACCTGATTTTTCAATTGTTACCCCGGCTGTTCATAAAATAAAAGAAAGTTTTAGTGGTGAAATATTTGCTTCAAAATTAGCTGTTAAATTAAATACTAAGAATTTAGTATTCTGGAATTCTAAATCTTTATTAACTACAGCAAATATTTCAGAAGTTCCAAGTGCTACTGTTATTAGAAATCTCTGCTACAGTGAAGCAACTGAATTATCTTTCTTTGGTTCTTCTTTAATTAATTCTAAAGCTTTAGTTTATGCAATATCTAAAGGTATTAATGTTAAATTAAGATGTTGGAAAAATTTTGATGATCCAGGCACTTTAATTAATAATTGTGAAAATAATTTAAATGGACACAGTGTAAAAGGTTTTTCTATTGTTCATAATGTTGCTTTAATAAACATAGAAGGTGCGGGGTTAAGTGGAAGAGTTGGCTTTTCCTCTAAAGTATTTGATGCTTTAAAAAATGCTGGAGTTTCTGTAATTTTATATTCTCAAGCATCATCAGAATATTCAATTTCTCTTGCAGTACCAGAAAATCAAGCAGATAGGGCTATAGAAGCCATTAGTATAAACTTTAATGAAGAATTAAGAGAAGATATTGTAAACTTAATTGATTGCGTTAAAAACTTAGCTGTTATTGCTGCAGTAGGTAATAATATGGCTGGTAAAAAAGGTGTAGCTGGTAAATTCTTTAGTTCTTTAGGTAAAGCTAATGTTAATGTTAAAGCAATTGCTCAAGGAGCAAGTGAAAGAAATATTAGTGCAGTTATAGAAAGTGGTGATAGTATTAGGGCTCTAAGAGCTTTACACGCAGCTTTCTTCTTATCAAAACAAGCTTTATCAATCGGTTTAATAGGTCCAGGTAACATTGGTGGTACTCTTTTAGATCAAATTGCAAAAGAAACTACAATTTTATATGAGAAATTTGGAATTGATTTAAGAATTAGAGGTATCGCTAGTAGTCGTTTCATGCTTTTAGATGAAGATGGAATTGATCTCAATACCTGGAGAGAAGATTTTAAAAATAATAGTGTTGCTCTAGATATGGAGAAATTTGCAAGACATGTTGGTGCTACCTATTTCCCTCATAGAGCTATTGTAGATTGTTCTTCTAGCGTTGAATTAGCAAAACAATATATTAATTGGATGAACAATGGAATGCATATTGTAACTCCAAATAAAAAAGCAGGAACAGCAAATATTGAATATTATAATCAGTTATTTGAAACTTGCTTAACAACAGGTAGACGATTCTATTATGAAACAACTGTAGGTGCTGGCTTACCTGTTATAAAAACATTAAAAGATTTAGTTCAAACTGGAGATACAGTAAAATCTATTGAAGGTATTGTCTCTGGTACACTAGCTTGGTTATTTAATAATTATGATGGAAGTGTTCAATTTAGTGAATTAGTCAAAAACGCTAAAGAAATGGGATATACTGAACCTGATCCAAGAGATGATTTATCAGGAATGGATGTAGCAAGAAAAACTGTTATTTTAGCAAGAGAATTAGGTTATAAAGTTGAAGTAAGTGATGTTCCAATTGAAAGTTTAGTTCCAAGTGAATTAGCCCAATTACCTGTTGAGCAATTTATGAGTAAACTTGATGAATTAGATAAACCAATGTTAGAAAAATTTGAAAATGCTAAAAAAGAAAACATGAGATTATGTTATGTTGGAAGTGTTGATGAAAATGGTAAATGTAGTGTTAAATTACAAGGATATCCAATGAATCATCCATTCTCTCAAGCTAGTGGTACTGATAATGTAATTTGTTTCACTACTGAGAGATATTCAACTCAACCTTTAGTTATAAAAGGTCCTGGAGCTGGTAGAGAAGTAACAGCTGCTGGTGTATTCTCAGATATATTAAGATTGTCTGCATATTTAGGTGCAAGGGTATAAGGAGTAAATAATGGATTTTGTTTCAACAAGAGGTCTTTCAAAGAAAATTACTGCTGGAGAAGCTATTCTTAAGGGGTTAGCTGAAGATGGGGGGTTATATGTACCTGAAAAATTCCCATCACTTGTAAATCTGAATGTTGGGGAAATATCTTCATATCCAGAAATGGCCTTTGAAGTTTTAGCCCCATATTTTGAAAAGGATAAATTAATAAGTATTAATGAATTAGCAGAAATTTGTATGAATGCTTTTAATTTTAATGTGCCTTTAGTGCAATTAGCTGATCAATTAAGCGTTTTAGAGCTATTTCATGGACCAACTGCGGCATTTAAAGATTTTGGAGCAAGATTTTTAGCATCTTCTTTAGAAACTATTATTAAAAAAACTCAAAAAGAGTTAACAATTTTAGTTGCTACTAGTGGAGATACTGGGGGTGCAGTTGCATCCGCTTTCCATAATAAAGAAGGAATAAAAGTTAAAGTATTATTTCCTAAAGATCGTGTTAGTGAAAGACAAAAAAAGCAATTAACAGTATTAAAAGGTAATATTCAAGCTTATGAAGTAGATGGTTCTTTTGATGATTGTCAGAAAATGGTCAAAGATGCATTTATGGATAAAGAATTAAGTGAAAAATGGGGTTTAACTAGTGCTAATTCTATTAATTTAGGTCGTCTTTTACCTCAAAGTGTTTATTATGTTTATGCTAGCCATTTATTTAAATCAATGTATGGAGTTAATCCAAATATTATTATACCAAGTGGTAATGTTGGAAATAGTTGTGCTGCTTATTGGGCTTTTACAACAGGTGTTCCAATTGAATCAATAGTATTAGCCGTTAATGCAAATAAAACAATTCCTGACTATTTAGAATCTGGTGTTTATAATCCAAGAGCAAGTGTTAAAACTTTAGCTAATGCGATGGATGTTGGTTCTCCAAGTAATATGGAAAGATTATTAAATCTTTATGGTGATATTGATTTGTTTAGACAGTTTGTAAAATCATATAGTGTAAGTGATGCAGAAATAAAAGAAACAATTAAAAAAACTTATGAAGATACTTCCTATATAATATGTCCTCATACAGCTTGTGCTAAAAAAGTTTATGAAGATCATTATAAAAATCAACCTTCAATTCTTGTATCTACTGCTCATCCCGCAAAATTTGAAACTATTGTAGAACCATTAATTGATAAAAAAATTCCTGTACCTCAAGAGTTAAGTAAGCTTTTAGAAATGGAAGAAGAATATACATCAGTATCAACAAATTATAAAGATATTTTTTAAATAACAATTTTTTAAAACATCAAAAACGCTATAAATCATTAAAGATTTTTAGCGTTTTTTGTTTTAATAACATTTAATATTACAAATGTAAAAAATTTGTTATAAATTTTACTGTTTTTTTTAGTTGAAATAGTTTAAATTATTATTATATGAGTGAAGAAAAAAATAAGAAAAATACAAGACGTATTATGAAAAGAGATTTTTTTTCGATTTTAAAAATTTCATTAATTATTTTAATCCCTTTTACATTCTTGTATATTACTTTATTTGATTACCTATATCAATTTGAATTAAACAACGCAATAGAATTGGTCATAGGTGAAGAATCACAGCATACCCAGACAGTAGAATATATTATTAAGGATATTTATGATAATTTACTTCAAGATTTATTCGTAATAAAAAATTCTAACGAAATGGAAAATTATTTAAATAATCCTGATGTAAAAAATCGATATGAAGCAGAACAAATGTTTTATCGAATGCTTACAAATAAAGGTAATTTTGATCAGATTCGTATGTTAGATAATGATGGTAATGAAATTATCAGAGTTAATAATACGAAATCTGGTATTCAAATTGTTGATTCAGAGAATCTACAAAATAAATCTGAAAAAGATTATTTTAAAATACCTGCAACTTTAGATAATAATCAGTTTTTTATTTCAAAAATGGATTTAAATGTTGAGAATCATGAAATTGAAGTTCCATACAAACCTATTATAAGAGTTGTTACTCCAGTTTTTAACGATAAAAAAGAGAGGCAAGGTTCTCTTGTAATTAATTATTTAGGCCAAGATATTTTAAATGTTTTAAGTGAAAACTTCTCAGATACAGAATATGATTTTATTTCTTTTAATTTAGTTAACAATGATGGTTATTATTTATATAATGAAGATTTTGATAAAACTTTTTCTTTTATGTTTGAAACAAAACCACAGTATAATATAAAAGATGAATTACCAGAATTTTGGGAAAAAATTAAAAAAGGTGATAATTCATATTATATTCAAAATGATAAAATATATACTTACAAAGAAATTAATCCAAGTGAAAATAGTAATTTTACAAAAATTCAAGAGGATTTATGGTATATAATCAATTCATTTGATTTAAATTCTATAGCAGTATTTGAAAATCGAGTTATATTTAATTTATCGTTAATTGAAATAAGCATTCTATTAATAAGCATGGCTTTTATTGTTTTGTTTATAGCAATAGTTCACTTTAGAAACCAAGATAAAGAAAGGTTAGCATTAACTTCCAAAACATAAAAGAAAATCAAAATGAATTACAACATAGCCATTATTATGATATTAAGGGTGGTGTTGCTTTATTCCCAATCGATAGTCAAGATCCAAAAGGGCTTATGAGAAGTGCAACAATTGCACTAGAAGCTGCAAAATTTGAAAAAACTAAGGATTATATTTTTTCTAATGTAAAGCTTGAAGAAAGCGTAAAAAATGAATTGCATATGAATTTATTATTACGTAAATCAATTCAAAGAAATGAGTTAAGCATAAATTACCAACCACAAGTTGATATTTCTTCTTCTTCAATTGTAGGAGCTGAAGCTCTTCTTAGATGGAATAATATGGAATTAGGTAATATTTCTCCTTATTTATTTATTCCAATTGCTGAAAAAACAGGATTTATTATTGAATTAGGATATTGGTTAATTAATAAAGTTTTTAAAGATTATAAAAAGATTCAGCATTTATTACCTGAAGGTTTTAAAATCTCTATAAATATTTCACCAATCCAATTTAATGATGAAAATTTAATATCAAAACTACTAGAATTATCTAAATTTAATGATGTTGATTTACATAATTTTGAAATTGAAATTACAGAAAGTGTTTTTGTATCAAATACTAACCAATTAAATAAAAAATTAAATGAAATTAAGTCATTAGGATTAAGTATTGCTTTAGATGATTTTGGAACAGGTTTTTCTTCCTTAGGTGTTCTTAAAGATTTAGATATAGATAAATTAAAAATCGATCGTAGCTTTATAAAGGATTATCCTGAAAAGGATAATGGTGGAATTGCAAAAGTTATTATATTAATAGCAAATGAATTAGGCTTAAGAGTAATTACTGAAGGTGCAGAAGATAAAGTTCAAGTTGATTATTTGTATTCAATTGGTTGTGATTTAATCCAAGGCTATTATTATAGTAAACCTTTGCAATTGGACGATTTAATAGAATATATAAAAAAGAATTCCTAATTTAAGCATCTTTTTCTAAAATTTCACATAATTCACTCATAGTTAAGCCAAAACTTAAGGCATATTTTTCTAAGGTAGAACAGAGAATTTTATTTGTAATTTTAGAATGTTCTCTATTACAAATATTAGCTTTATTAATACCTGTTTTTTTTGACAATTGAGATCTAGACATATTTGAGTTTAATCTCAATTCTTGTAGTTTTTCATTTAAGAATTTTACCGATATATAGTTGTTTTTGATAACATATTTTAACGTAACTGAATTTTTGATACTTAGTTTGTGCTCTGCAATTAAAAAAAAGCTAGAAATTGATATATTTATTACAGAGCAAATTCTTTCGACTGTATCAAATTTTGGATTCCAATCTTCATCGGCATGTCGAATTACACTTGAAGATATATTTGCTTTATCTGCGAAATCATCGATAGTGAGGCCAGATAAATCTAAAATAGTTTGTAATGCGGTATAGTAACTTAAATGATATTTATTCACTAATATATCCCCCTAATATTAAAATAAATGTTGTTATATAAAAAATGTTACCAAATGAACATTTATATGTCAAAAAAAAGCAAATTAGGGTATTGCCTTTTTAGTTGCTTGAAAGCTTGTATTATTTTTTGAATCGATTTGTTATAATAAATTATTATTTTTTTACAAATATTATAATTATATGGTTTTTTAAAAAAAATGATGGTTACAATATTTTAAGTTATTGTTAATCAAACTTTGATAAATTTTAATACTTAGGATTTATTTTAATTATTAAGTACTGCAAAAAGACCATAAGAAAAGAATTTCTTATGGTCAAAATATACTTATATATATAATTTATTAAGCAAAACAAGTAGTTGCTTTATCTCTAATGTTTAGTTTTGTTACGCAACCTTTATTAAAAAGTAATTCAACTTTATTAATGATTTGTTCGCTTTTTTCATGTTTGACATACGCTTGAACGGTTCCAGCAAAACCTCCACCATGAACTCTTTTAGCTCCAATATCATCTAAGAAACTTTCTAAAAGAGCTAAGGCTAAACTTAAACCTTGTTCTTTAGGATTTTCATCATTATAAACATTCTGTAAATAGTTAAAAGAACTTTGGCCTGAAGCATTAACAAGTGAAAAATAGTTTTCTATTTTATCATTTTCTAAAGCATTTACCATTTTATCAACTCTTTTATTTTCATTAAAATAATGGAATGTTCTTAAGATAGCTCTATCATTTTTTAATGTCTTTCTTAAATTTTCGATATTATTTAAAAAATCATTAAAATCGACTTCTCGTAATACTTCTTTATTAAAATAGTGCGCAACTTCTTTCATTTCATATGGAATTGCACTATAGCAATGTGTTAAATCATCATGAGAGCCTTTTGTATCAATAATTAGTAAATCATATCCATGTTCTGCAAAACTAAAAGGAATTTTTTTAATTTGTGGATTAGAATTGTTTTTGAAATCTATTGATATAATTCCACCACAAGCGCATCCACATTGATCCATTAGTCCACTAGGTTTTCCATAATATGTATTTTCTGCAAATTGACTAATTTTTGCTAATTCAACTGGATCTAGTATATCAGAATTATATAAATGATTAAAAATTGTTGCACATAGAACTTCAATTGCAGCAGATGAAGATAATCCACTACCTTTTAAAACACTAGTTGTAGTATTAGCTATAAAGCCACCAAAGTTTAAACCTCTGTTTTTAAACGCAGCTGCGATTCCTCTAACTAGGCTATCTGTAGTGTTTTCTTCACTTTTAACATAGTCTAATGAAGTTAAATCAACTTTTACAGGATCAAAACCTTCACTAATTATTACAGCAACATTATCATCTGTTTTATTTACAGCAGCAATTGTATCAAGATTGATAGTTGCAGCAATAACTTTACCTAAGTTATGATCAGTATGATTTCCACCTAATTCACTTCTACCAGCAGTAGAAAATAAATCAGCACTATCCTTATTAAATAGTTCTTTATGGGTTTTTAATAGGTTAATGAAACGAGTATCTAATTTATTTTCATCAAAATTACTTCCATAAAGAGATGGATAAATTGAGTGTAAATTGCCTTCTTTTATTTTATTTATATCAATCATTGTTGTCTCCTAGAGTGATTTTAGATAATGAGTTGAGCTTAATTCTCTTAGTTGTTTTGCAGCAGTTTCTGCTGTAATATCTCTTTGAGCCATAGCTAGTAGTTCATATCCTACCATAAATTTCTTAACAGTTGCAGACCGTAATAGAGGTGGTAAGAAATGAAAATGCATAACATTGCCTTTATGTTCTTTATTGTCTGTAGGCGCTTGATGTATTCCCATAGAATAAGGAAAATTTGTTTTAAATAAGTTGTCATATTTGATTGTCAAATTACTAATAGCCTTAGCTAGATTTTCTTTATTTGAATCATTTAAGTCATTTAAACTCTTGAAAGGAGTATTTAGAGGTAAAATCATTGTCTCATAAGGCCAAGTTGCCCAAAATGGAACAACTACTATAAAATCTTCATTGCTATATACAACTCTAGTTTGTTCTTTCATTTCATATTGTGCATAATCAATTAACATATTAGTTGAATTGTCTTCAAAGTACTTTTGTTGATTATCTAATTCTAATTGAGGAAGATTTGGAATAATTTCTTCAGCCCAAATTTGTCCATGTGGGTGAGGGTTAGAACATCCCATTATTGAACCTTTGTTCTCAAAAATTTGTATATGATTTATAAAAGGTTTATTACCTAATTCATTATACTGTTCTTTCCAAACATTAATAATGTTTACTATGTTTTTTACATCCATTCTAGCAATTGTTAAATCATGCCTTGGAGAAAAACATATTACTTTACAAATTCCTTTTTCTCCTTTTGACTTTAATAAATTATTAGGACCAAAATTATTTTCAGTACTATCACTATCAAATAATAAAGCAGAAAAATCATTGGTAAAAACAAAAGTATCCTCATAATTAGGATTTTGTTCTTTGTTACTTCTTGTATTTGTAGGACAGAGATAACAATTTGGATCGTATTGTATACTGCTTGGGATTTGTGGCTCTTCAACTTGTCCTTGCCAAGGTCTTTTTGTTCTGTGAGGTGATACTTTTATCCATTCACCAGTTAATGGGTTAAATCTATTATGTGTAGACTCTTGTAACTTTTCCATATTTTCTCCTATAATGTTGATATGTACACGTGTACAATATAATATATTATTTGATATGTCAATAATTTTTGGAGGGAAAATGGCAGTAACTAGAAATCAAGTTGCAAAAGAAGCAAACGTAAGTAGTGCAACTGTTAGTAGGGTATTTAATAATCCAAATTCTGTATCACAAGAATTAAGAGATAATGTATTATCAGCTGCAAAGAAATTACAATATGTCCCAAATAAAGCAGCTTCACAATTAAGAAGAAAGGGTACAGGTGTTATTGCTGTTGTAAAAATTAATAAAAAAAATAGAAATTATTATTGGGGTTCATTAAAATTATTTGACTGGTTTTATGCTCAAGCTCAAAAAGGAATGTTGAACGCGATTGAAAATACAAGCTACCAATTAAGTTTTCATACAATTGATACAAAAAATGATTTAAGAGAAATTGAAAATAAGGCTGATGGAATTATAGGTTATGATATAGATAATCAAAAAGAAGAAGCTTTTTTTTACGGGCTAAAAATCCCTTATGTATTAGCTCATCATATAAGACCAAATAATAATTTTTTGCATGTATCAACAGACAATGAGTATGGAGGAGAACTTCAAGGTAATTTTTTAAGAGAAAAAAAAGTTGCTAAGCCTTTGTATATTAGTGGATATATTAATCAAGTTTTATCTCATAGTCAGAGACTTCAAGGTCTAAAAAAAGTTTATCCAAATTTATTTGTTTTTGAATTTGATTTTTTAGATGACAAACAATTAGAAAATATGATTAAGCAGTTGCCCAATATTATTAAAGATAATAATTGTGATGGTCTAGCTTTCGTAAATGATTTAGTTTTAGTTCAAACTATTGTTAAATTAAACTTAGATTTTCCTATAATTGGGTATGATGGAGCGCCTTATGTATCTCTTATTAACAATGTTGCATCTATTGATTTTCATATAGATGAAATTTATAAAATAGCATTATTAAAGGTAATAGATAGTATTAATGGCAAAAGGGTAAAAGGAGAAAAAGTTTTACCTTCGATAATTCTCTGATATTAAAATACGGTACATTTTATTCATTTGTTACTTTTATGTCATAACTTAGGAAAAAAATAAATGAATTTTGATTCATTATTATGATAAAGTTGTTATTTTTCCCACATATTGGGGGCTATGGTATTGATTATCATAGATTTAGTGTTATAATACAGTATAAATGAAAATAACAACTGGAGACATAAATGCCAATTGATAAAACAATTTTAATAGTAGATGATGATAAAATTCAAAGAAGAATGCTATCAGGAATCTTAAGTAAAAAATATAAAACTATTGAAGCTGAAAATGGTTCGGTTGGATTTGACATAGTCGTAAAAAATGCACAAGAAATATCTTTAATAATATTAGATTTATCAATGCCTGTTATGAATGGCTTTGAATTTTTGAAAAATGCAGCTAATAATTATTTATTTAATGATATCCCAATTATTGTATTAACAGCAGATGAAAATGTTTCTAGCATATATAAAGCTTTAGAATTAGGTGCAAATGATATTCTTCCAAAACCATTTGATTCTAAAAAGCTATTAACTAAGGTAAATCAAATAATACATTCATATCAGATTTTAAAAGTCACTCAAGATATAAATTATTTTAATTTGTCAGCTAAACAATTAGCTTTTGCTAGTGAAATAGATAAATTAACAGGACTCTTTTCTAAAGATGCTTTTATTAAGATTAGTGAAGAAATTTTAAAAGAAAACCCTGATGAACAATATTATTTAATTAGAGCAGATTTTGTTAAGTTCAAATTAGTAAATGAGCTATATGGAAAGAAAGCAGGCGATATGTTGCTTAAAGATTTCTCAATGTTACTTGTAGAGATTTTGGGAAAAGATGCAATTATTGCTAGATTTACTGATGATGATTTTGTTGGCCTTATAAAAAGACAAGGGAAAGATTTAAAATTTGATTTAATTCAAATTGAAGAGTTTTTACAAAACTATCCTTTAGATATTAAGTTAAATATTTCGTTTGGTGTTTATAAAGTTGAAGATAAATCTTTATCAATCGATAGTATGTGTAATAGAGCAGATTATGCTCTAACAAAAGCAAAACAAACTAGAGATACTAATTCTGCTTATGTTGTTTATAATGAAAAATTAGACAAATGGTTAAAGATAGAACAATCTGTTGTTTCAGGTATTGATAATGCAATAGAAAAAGGTGAAATAATTATTTATTATCAACCAAAATATTCTTTAAATGATAGATCCATTGTTGGTGCGGAAGCCTTAGTTAGATGGCAACATCCAACTTTAGGAATGTTAAGTCCTGGAGTTTTTATTCCAATTTTAGAAGCTAATGGTGTTATTCATCAACTAGATTATTATGTTTGGGACAAGACTTGTGAAAACGTAGCTAAATGGCAAAAAATGGGCTTGATGAAAATTCCTGTTTCAGTAAATGTATCTAGAAATAACTTTTATAGAGATAAGTTGTGGGAAGAAATTTTAGATTTAATAGAAAAACATGGTATTACACCAGATTGTATTGATATAGAAATAACAGAAACCTCATATATGAATGATCCTGTAAAAGTTCAAAAGATTGTAAATAAATGTCAAGAATTTGGATTACATGTACACATGGATGATTTTGGAAGTGGTTATTCTTCTTTAAATGTTTTAAAAGATTTAGTTTTTGATGCTTTAAAAATTGATTTGAACTTCCTTCAAGGCTTAGAATCAAATGAAAGAGCAGCAATCATATTAAAATCAATAATGGATATGAATAAATTGCTAAAACTTCCTGTTGTAGCTGAAGGAATAGAAACACAGGAACAAGAAAATTTCTTAAAAGAAATTGGCTGTGAAGTGGGACAAGGATTCTTGTTCTCTAGACCAGTTGAAGAAGAAGTTTTTGTTCAAATGTTACGTCGTGAAAGTAAAAAAATTAGTTAACAATTTAGTATAGTTATTAATCAAAGATATTAAAAGTTTATCGCTTTTAATATCTTTTTTTTGTGTTTTGCTTAGCAGTAAAACAACATATGTCAAAAAAAATAGCTGTTTATTATTGACATATGTTGCTTTGAATAGTATTTTAAATATATAAAATATTAAAGGAAGTACTATATGAAAATAGCAATAGCAACAGTAGAAAAAGATTTAAGTAAGAATATTAATCAAACTTTTGGCAGAGCTCCATACTTTGCAATTTATAATAGTGAAGACAATAGTGTTGAATTTCTTGATAATGAAGCAATAAATGCTCCTGGTGGAGCAGGTATAAAAGCATCACAATTTTTAGTTGATAAAGGTATTGATGCAATAATAGGTTTTAGATTAGGAGAAAATGCTCTAAAAGTGTTAAGAGGCGCTGATGTAGAATTATTTGCTGCAAACAGTGATAAAAGCATTAAAGAAAATATTGATTTACTTTTAGAAAATCAATTAGAATCTCTTGTTGATATTCATAGTGGATATCATCACTCATAAAGATATGAAAAAAATAGCAGTTTTAAGTGGAAAGGGTGGAAGTGGTAAAACTTTTGTCTCTACTAATCTTTCTAATATAATTAATAATTCAACTTACTTAGATTGTGATGTTGAAGAACCTAATGGTCATATTTTTTATAAAAGAGCAAAATTAGTAGAAGAAAAAAAGGTTTATAGAATTATTCCAGAATTTGATAGTGATAAATGTATTGGATGCAGAGAGTGTGTTAATTTTTGTAAATTTTCTGCATTAGCTTTTATAAAAGATACTCCAATATTATTTGATGAAGTTTGTCATAGTTGTGGAGGTTGCCAATTAGTATGTAAATATGGCGCCATTAAGAATGTCAAAAAAGAAGTTGGCTCAATTAACGTATATAATAATAAAAGTAATAAAATTGTTAGTGGTAAAATGGAAATTGGGGAGGCTTCCTCAATTTCAATAATTGATGAAGTTTTAAAACAAGCTATTAATACTACAATTATTGATTGTCCTCCAGGAAGTGCATGTTCAACTATGGAATCTATTAAAGATGCAACTTATTGTATATTAGTTACTGAGCCAACGATTTTCTCATTACATAACATTCAAATGATTGTTGAACTTGTTGAATTATTTAATATTCCCTATGGTTTTGTAATTAATAAAAGTGATGATTCTCTTGATTACATAATAGAAGATTACATTAAATCAATAAACAAACCTCTTTTATTAAAAATTCCATTTTCAAAAGAAATTGCAAGGGAAAACTCTCAAGGGAATCTAATAACAAATTCTGAATCATTTGGAAAAGAATTATTTGTTAATTTGAGAAATCAATTAGAGTTGAGGATGGATGATTAATGAAAAAAGTTTTAGTTATTTCTGGTAAAGGTGGTACTGGTAAAACAACCGTTTCATCTTATTTAATTGATGTTTTGAAAGTTAAAGCGTTAGCTGATTGTGATGTTGATGCACCAAATTTACATTTAGTTAATTCCTTCAATGATGAAAATTTAATACAAGAGAAAAATTTTAAGGGAATGGATATTTATGAAATTGATCAAAATAAATGTATAAGTTGTGGTAAATGCCAAAATCTTTGTAAATTTGATTCAATTTTATATAAAGATGGGAAATATCAGATAAATCCTTTAAGTTGTGAAGGTTGTGGCGTTTGTGAGTACTTTTGTCCTGTTAATGCAATTTCCCCAAAAGAAAATTTTGTAGGTAATACACAAGTTTTTAAATCAGAAAAATTATTTTCTACTGCAAAGTTGTCAATGGGTAGTGGAAATAGTGGTAAGTTAGTATCTCAAGTAAAAAAGAATTTAGATGATAATTTAACAAATGAGGAATTAGTTATAATTGATGGTTCTCCAGGTATTGGATGTCCTGTAATTGCTTCATTAGCAGCAATAGATTTAGCTTTAATAGTAACTGAGCCATCTTTATCTGGATTAAGTGATATGAAAAGAATCATTAAAACGGCAAAAATATTTAAAACAAATATTGCAATTATCATAAATAAAGCTGATTTGAATCTTGAAGTAACTTCTATGATTGAAGAATATATAAGAGAGAATAATTTTACTTTACTTGGAAAAATTGATTATGATAGTAATATTTCTAAAATAATTAATACAAGAAAATCAATTGCAAATGAAAACTTATTTGTTTCTTCTCAATTGGCAAATATCGCTAATAATTTAGTGACCATAATTTAAATTTAATTTTTTTCTGATATAAAAAAATATTAAATACATATTATTAATTAAAAATGGGCATTTTTTGGATAAATTAATCAATTTTTTTTGTTTTTTAATCTTGAAAAAGAATTATACTCAATTTACAATAATTTAGTTAGTTTTTAATCTTAAAGGGGAAAACAAAGATGGAAGAAAAACTTAATAAGTTAAAAAATTGGGGTTGCGATATCAACGGAGCCCTAGATCGTTTTCTAAATGATAAAGATTTATATTTCGAATGTTTATTAATGTTTGTTGATGATGAAAATTTTTCAGAGTTAAAAAATCATATTAATGACGAAGATCAAAAAATCCCATTTACGTATGTTCACACATTAAAGGGTGTAGCGGGTAACTTAGGAATTACCCCACTATTTGAATCTCTTAGTGAATTGTGTGAAGTTCTAAGATCTTCGACTTATAATTCAAGTAGTGGGTTATATGAAAGGACTATTGTTGATTACAATATTTTTCTTGAAATTATGAAGTAAATTTTGTAATAAGGACTTTTACATTACCTCCACAAATCATTCCCAGCTGACTTGCCTTTGAATTTGACAAATTATGGTAAAAGAGCTGGGATTTTTTATCATCAGATTTTAATAATTTTTTTGAATCTTCAATAACTTGTGCTTCAACTGCTCCACCACCAACTGTTCCTTGAATTTCTCCATTGCTAAATACTGCTAAAAAAGATCCTTGTTCTCTTGGTGCAGAACCTCTTTTTTCTACAATACGGGCAACGATAAAATCTTTATCTTCTTTGGCTAATCTTCTAAGTAAAGCTACATCTAATTCAATCTGTTTCTTTTTGCATTTTGTTACTTTGATAATTTCTGAGACGATTGAGATTGCAATTTCTTCTGGAGTTTGAGCATTTATATCTAGTCCTATAGGAGAATAAATACTCTCTAATTCATCTACACTAAAATTTAATTGATTATTATTTATTTCTTCAATAATTGAATCTTTTGTAGCTCTTACTTTAGTTTTGGACCCAATCATTCCAAGATACCTATATTTTTTCTTTGATAATGCTGCTTCTAAACATGTTTTATCAAATTTATGACCTCTTGTTGCAATAATTACAGCGGCATTAGATAAATCTAATTTTGCTATTTCTTCACTATAATTTCCTAAAACTAATTTTGCATTAGGATATCTCTCTGGTGTGCAGAAATCTTCTCTATCTTCAAGAATTGTTATCTTCCAATCTAATAATTGAGCTAGCTTATATATAGCAAGACCTATATGGCCTCCACCACACATTACTAATTCTAATTTCCCAGCAAGTGTTTCACTTAGATATTCTCCATCTTCAAGTAGATCATTGGTATTAGCCATAAGTAAATTATTATTCGTATCATATATAGCTTCTGCTCCTAAATTATTTTTTCCAATTCTAGTTCTTCTTTCTATAGTATCATTTAAATTATTTAAAATTAAATCAAAATATTTATTCATAAAATTTGCTCCTTGTTCTATTGATTTGATTATATAATAAAATATTCTATAATGCCATTATTTAAATATCTAATTAATGAAAAACCTTTGGTAGCTATATTTTGATTATTTATTATTATATTCTTGTTAAAAATAATGATTTATAGCTTTATTTTTTTTAAAAAAAATGTAAAGTTACTCCTATGGAATCAATTAGAGAATTGTATAAAATTGGACATGGTCCATCGAGTAGTCATACTATGGGACCTCGTTTGGCAACACAAATGTTTTTAAAAGACTATCCTAATGCGAATGCATATAAAGTCATATTATTTGGCTCTTTGGCAGCAACAGGGAAAGGTCACTTAACTAATGTTGCTATTGAAGATGTGTTTTATGAAATTGGTAAAAAAATAGAAATAATATGGAAACCTGAAGAATTTAAAGTTTATCATCCAAATGCTTTAACATTTTTTGCCTATGATGAAAACAATAACTTAATTGTTGAAAAAACCTATTATAGTGTTGGCGGTGGATCAGTTGAAGTAGAAGGCGAATTAAAGGCTAATAAAGTATGCCTTTATGATGACAGATTTGATTCAATGGAAAAAATACTTGCATATTGTGAACAAGAAGGTTTGCAACTTTGGGAGTTTGTTAAAGAAATTGAAGGTAAATCCATAGTTGATTTTGCTCAAGAAATTTGGAGTGCTATGGTTAGAGCCATTGATGAGGGATTAGATAGCGAAGGTGTTTTACCCGGTGGCTTGAAATTACAAAGAAAAGCATCAATGTATTATTCTAAAAGTATGAATTATACAGGTTCTATGAAACATAATAGTGAATTAATAGCTTATGCTTTAGCTGTAAGTGAAGAAAATGCTAGTGGTAATGTGATTGTAACAGCTCCAACTTGTGGTAGTTGTGGGATTGTACCTTCAGTTTTATATTATCTTTACAAAAATAATAAAGTAAAAAAGAAGAAAATCTTAAAAGCTTTATTAACTGCTGGTTTAATTGGAAATCTTGTAAAACATAATGCTTCAATTAGTGGGGCTGAAGTTGGTTGCCAGGGTGAAGTAGGGGTTGCTTGTGCTATGGCTAGTGCTGCTGCAACTCAAGTTATGGGAGGTTCAATTTATCAAATTGAATATGCTGCTGAAATGGGCTTAGAGCACCATTTAGGTTTAACTTGTGATCCTATGCTTGGATTAGTACAAATACCATGTATTGAAAGAAATGCAATGGCTGCTGTAAGATCTTTAGATCATTGTACTTATGTACTTCTAGGGGATGGCAGGCATAAAGTTTCATTTGATGAAGTAGTTGCTGTAATGAAAGAAACAGGTCAGGCTATTCCTCCATTATATAGAGAAACTTCTCTTGGTGGTCTTGCTATGATACAAAAATGGAAAGAAGATAGAAAAAGTGCCCTACATGAATAGGGCATTTTTATTATTTGTTATAAAAGAAATTATAGATTGCACTTAATACACCACCTGCAATATTTCTTCCTTTATCCGAAACACTTAAGTGGTCAGCACTTTCTCCTCTTGGATCAATATCTGCGACCTTAAATCCTTTTGGAACTTCAATATTATCTGTTAATAAACCTCTTAATTTCCCATCAATAGTTGCTTCAATTGGAGTATCATCAACTTTAGCTATAATATCGCCTTTTTTTACTATATCTCCAATTTGTTTAACATTGGTCCAAATTCCAGCGACAGGAGAGTGAATAACTCTTTCTTTACCGTATCCACCAATAATTCCAGGAATACCTGAATTTGCAATAGCACTGCCATGATATAAAACATTACCAACATAATGGCCACGTTTTGTTTCAATAATACAATGACAATCTCTTCCAACTTCAAAACCGGGACCTAAAGCAATTACTAATGGGGCATCAGTAATTTTAGTTCCTAAATTCTTTTTAGCTAAAATTGCATCAACAACAATTAAAGGTTTTATTTTTTTAATTAATGTAGCATCTTTATCAGCTACTACAACAACTTTGTTTTGTTCCAAAGTGCTCATGATATTTTCAATATCATTTTTATCACATTTTTCAGCAATTGTATCTTCAACTTTATATTGTCCGTCATATAGAGCTTGAGCAAAAGAAACAGTTCTTCTAATTACAGTCGGTTTTTCAATATCCAAAGCAATAACTTTGAACCCAATCCTATGTAATTTTAATATTGTCCCAGTAGCTAAGTCTCCAGCTCCTCTAACAATAACTGGTCTAAATAAATCATTTCTTGGTATTGGAGCTCTATTATTTTGAGCACTAATAACTTCATTAATAATACTTAGTCCGACTTGGTATGGGGTTTGCCCTCCAGTGTTTAATCCAATAGGGCAATGAAGTTTTAAGTTTTCTTCACTGGTGATATCTAAATTTTCAATTAAAGAATACATGTGTCTATGACTTGTCATCATACCTACATACCAAGCATTTGATTTAACTGCTGTTAAGTAATCATTTTCATTCATCAAAGCATGATTTAGAATAAGAATTGCACTATTGTTAGTATTTATTTCATTTAAAGTCTTTGAAACATCATCACTTAAATAAATAGCACTTGCCATAGGAAAATCATCTTGTGATGAATATTCTTTTCTTTTTTCAATAAGCTGTACTTCAAAATTTGCTTTAGATGCAATTTCTGCAGTGCTTTTACCAACATGCCCACCACCAATAATGATTACTTTAGAAGAGTTTTCACCAACATCTACAGCAATTTTTATAAAAGTATCTTTTTTTTCATCATCTCGATAGATAGTAAAAAGACCACCTTTTTGATTGAGTAATGCTTGTTTTGCTGTTTCGATTGCTTTATATTCTACTAAGCCGCCACCTATAGTGCCATAGCTTTTTCCATCTTTTAGCACAAGCATTCTTCCACTAGTTCTTGTAACTACACCGCTATAATCACAAAGTGAAATCCAAGCAAATGGAATGTTTTTACTTTCTAATTCGGATGCAATTTTATATGGAGATATATTATTAGTTTTCATGTTTCCCATTATATCATAATAAACATAATCATGATAAGTAAAAAAATAAAACCGCCATCATTTTTTCGACAGCGGTTTATACTTTTTATAAATAAATATTAGTTAGTTGCTTTTGGAGCTTTTACTAAAATTGTTTTTAAGAAAGGATTATCTTTTAGATTCTTTTCTAAAGCTCTTGCTCTAGCTTTATTTACATAATTAGGATCTTCAAAAGAATAAGTGAAATTAGTATGAATATCATAAGTGTCATTCATTAATGCATAAGCATCTTCAGTCATTACTAATTCTTCATCAGTAGGAATAACGTAAATTCTAGTAGGGGAACTATCTTTACTAATATCAAATTCACCATTTCTACATCTACAGTTGTCATTCTTTTCTACATCTACATCAATTCCTAAAGGAGCTAAACCTAATAGAGAACCTCTTCTAATATGTTCTCCCATTTCTCCAACACCTGCAGTAAATACTACAGCATCAACGTGACCTAGTAATGCACTATAAGCACCAATATATTTTTTAATTCTATGGCATTCCATATCAATTGCTAATTGTGCTTGTTTATTGCCTTTGTCAGCTTCTTGGTGAACATCACGTCTATCAGTAAGTCCACAAATACCTAATAAGCCACTTTTTTTGTTTAAAGTTGTATCCATTTCAGATGGGCTCATGTTAGTTTTATTCATAATGAAAGGAAGAATAGCAGGATCTAAGTCACCACTTCTTGTTCCCATTACTAAACCTTCTAATGGAGTTAAACCCATTGAAGTATCAACACAAACACCATTTTTAACAGCACAAACTGAAGCACCATTACCAATGTGACAAATAATTACATTTGTATCTTTGTTTTCTTTTCCTAATAATACTGCAGCTCTTTTTGCACAGTATAGGTGAGATGTTCCGTGGAATCCGTATCTTCTTACGTTGTAATCTGTGTACCAGCTATAAGGTACAGCATACATGAATGCTTCTGCTGGCATAGTTTGGTGCCAAGCTGTATCCATAACAATAGCATGAGGAATATTAGGCATAACCTTTCTTGCTGCTTCAATACCCATGATGTTAGCAGGCATATGTAAAGGACCTAAAGGAATAATTTCTTTCAATTCCTCAATAACTTTATCATCAACTAAAGCAGATTTTTTGAAAACTTCACCACCGTGTAGAACTCTATGACCAACAGCACCAATTTGTGATAAATCATCAATAACACCATACTTTTTATCGACAAGCATTTTTATAATTAATTCAATTGCTTCTTTATGTGTAGGAGAAGAGAATTTGTCTGTAAACTCTTCTTTATCTTTAGCTTTGTGTTCAATAGTTGAGTATTCCAAACCGATACGTTCAACAACACCTACAGCTAATACATCTTTATTAGTCCAATCGAATACTTGATATTTTGCAGAAGAACTTCCACAATTCAACGTTAGAATAACCATTTTTCGGGCTCCTTAAATTAATAAATGTCTAAGATTATTATTTAGAAAATATGTTTCAAATTATCACACAAATTGATACTATATTCAACTGATATAAAGCAAAAATAATAATATTTTTATTTAGTAATTATGCATGAAAAAAAAATAATTTTACTTTGTGTAATAATTTTGATATTGAACAGTTTATTTGGAGCAAATCTTAAAATAGATTATGAAAATAAATTATGTGATATTGATTTTTATATTTCGGATAAAGTAAATAAAGTAACTATAAATTTTCAAAATAACCAGTTAAAAGAAATTAAAACACTAAAATTTGATTTTAATGGGCTTTCTGTAGAAAAGGAAAATATTTTTAGCAATCATCAAATTAAAGTTATTGATAGTCAACTATATTATATTAAGTTGGGTTATCCAAATTTGATATTTAGAACACTATTTTATTCATTAAATCCCAAAAAAATATCGTTAAATACGATAAAATATAAGAGGAAAAATCTTGAAGTAGAAAGTATTTATTATGATATAAAAGATAATGAAAATAAAGAATTTTATTATGATTTTTCAACTTTAAAATATACTGAAAAAGGATTTATTAATTATATTAATTTAAAAGTAGGGGATTTATTATTTAATGAAGAATTAGCTATAACAAATTTTGGAATTTTTTATAGTAGTAAATTAACTTATAAAATAAAAAAATTTGATTTTTTTATAATCAAGAAAAATATAAATGAAAGTTATATATTAGGATATAATTTTAATTACAATAAGATAAATGTAAAAATTTCTGATAATATTTATCCAATTTCAATTTATGGTGGAAGAGGTGTAAAAAGAGCTTTTTCAATAAACAGCAATCTAGAATTAAAATTTAATATTTGTAATATTGATCAACGATTAAAAATAAAAATTAATAATAAAATTTCGTATAATGAATTTTTAATCAAAGAATTAACTCTAGATTATAATATAAGTGATATTTTTTATATTAATAAACAACTTGTAAAATTATCAATAGATTATGAAAATAATAAATTCTCTTATGATATTGAAATTAATGATATTAAATTTTCATATAAAGATAATCAATTTAATATTTATTTTTCAAAAAGTTTTATAAAAAATAATAATATTTTTGAAATTAATATATCAAGTTTGGGTGTGTTAAATTTTTCTTATTTAATAAAATTATGAAAAATCACCTAATAATTGTACTTCATATTCAAGATCTATATCAAATTTTTCCTTAACTTTTTCTTTACATATTTGACTTAATTTAAAAATATCAGCACTAGTTGCATGGCCTCTATTCATAATATAGTTTGCATGTTTATCCCAAATTATAGCATCATTAATACTTTTGTTTTTTAGTCCACATTCTTCAATTAATTTTCCAGCAATTTTACCCTCTGGATTTTTAAAAATGCTACCAGCACTAGGATACATTAATAAACCTTTTGTAATTCTATCTTTAGTATTTTGATCCTTAACTTGTTTTGCAAAAGTACTATATTTGTTTTTATCTAAGAAGAATCCAGCTTCAAAAATTATTACATTATCCATATGTTTAAAAGGACTATCTCTATAATTAAAGTCTTCGCCATCTCTATCCATTCTATGTGATTTCCCATCTAAAGTAATATAATCGACATACAATAATCTATCACTTATTGAATAACCAAAAGCTCCAGCGTTACCATAAAGAGCTCCACCAATAGAACCTGGGATTCCTCCTAAGCCTTCAAGCCCTAACATTCCATCATTTTGTGTTATATTTATTGCTCTATCTAAAGACATTCCTGCTCTACAGGAAAAAACACTACCTCTAACAGAGTATCTACAGAGTTTATGTGTTCTTATAACTAACCCTTCAATAGGTTTGTCACTAACTAATATATTTGAGCCAGAACCCATAATATGAATTTTTAAATTATTTTCTCTAGCATATTTTAAAGATAATATTAATTCTTCATATCTGCCAGGTTCAGAGAAATTTTTCGCATATCCTCCAGTTTTTATAGTCGTAAAAGGAGCTAAAGGAATATTTTTTTGTATTAACTGTTCAAACTTGATTTTTTCATCTTGATAGCTTAAATTATTATTCATATCTATTATATTAACAATGAATAGTTATTATAGCAATTAAAATAACAAAATAGCTTTATTTATTTATAAAATTTAATCTTTCTGTTTATAATAATCATAATCTTTGCTATACTTTATAATAACTATTTTAAAGGAAATATTCATGGCTATTAATTTATACAACACTATGGGACGAAAGCTTGAAGAGTTTAAGCCTATTAATGAAAAAGAAGTTGGCTTATATACTTGTGGTCCTACTGTTTACAACTACGCACATATAGGAAATTTAAGAACATTTATTTTTGAAGATATACTAAAAAGAGTATTGCTTCATTCTAATTATAAAGTCAAACATGTAATGAATATCACTGATGTAGGCCATTTAACTGATGATGGTGATGCTGGTGATGATAAAATGACCAAAAAAGCAAAAGAAAGTGGTAAAAGTGTTTGGGAAATTGCTTCTTTTTATACTGATGCTTTTATTAATGATAGTAATGATTTAAATCTAATTAAACCTACTGTATTGTGTAAAGCTACAGATCATATAAAAGAGATGATTAATTTAATTAAGCGTTTAGAAGCTGGTGGTCATACATATATTAGTGGAGGAAATGTTTATTTCTCTATTGATACTTTTCCAGATTATGGAAAATTAGCAAATCAAAACTTAGATGATTTAAAAACAGCTGTTAGAGAAGATGTTACTGTTGATGAAAATAAGAAAAATAGCAAAGACTTTGTACTATGGTTTACTAATAGTAAATTTGGGGAACAACAAATGATGTGGGACTCTCCTTGGGGTAGAGGTTATCCCGGCTGGCATATTGAATGTTCTGCTATGAGTATGAAATACTTAGGTGAATCTTTTGATATTCACTGTGGTGGTATTGATGCTATTCCTGTTCATCACACAAACGAAATTGCTCAAAGTGAAGCCGCAACAAATCATAAATGGGTTAATTATTGGGTTCATGGTGAATTCTTATTAGATGAAACTGGTAAAATGAGTAAATCAAAAGGTGAATTTTTAACTTTATCTTTATTAAAGAGTAAAGGCTACGATCCAATGGATTATAGATTCTTTGTTCTAGGGGGTCATTATAGATCTCAATTAAGATTTAGTTTTGAAAATTTAGATACTGCAAGAAAAAATAGATTATCAATTGTTTCTAAAATTCAAGATTTACTTGAAGCTGGTGCTAAAAAAATTAAATTAGAAAGTGAAGTAGCTTTAAGTTTAGCAAATGAATTTGATGAATGTGTTAATAATAATATGAATATGCCAAAAGCCGTTGCTGTATTATGGAAAACACTTAAAGCAGATGATATTAGTAATGATGAAAAATATACTTTAATATTATATTTTGATGAAGTATTTGGATTACGTTTTGATGAAGTAAAAAAACCAAAGATGGAAATCCCTAGTGAAATTCAAGAATTAATTGATGCTAGAGTTGAAGCTAAGAAGCAAAAGAATTTTGGAAAAGCGGATAAAATAAGAGATCAGATAACTGATTTAGGTTATATATTAAAAGACACACCAAAAGGTCCAATTTTATCAAAAAAAATGTAACCGTTGTGTTATAGGATTGTTAATAATTATGAAAATACAGAGTAATGATGAACATGATTTTAGGTATATGTATGAAAATACTTTTGCTATGTTGTTTCGAGTTTCGAATAATATAGTAAAAAATCCAGACAGAGCTGAAGAATTATGTCAGGAAGCATTTACAAGATTTTTTGACCAGGGGAAAACTTTTCCTTCTGCTAATGATGCAAAATATTGGTTAATTAGAGTGACTAAAAATCTTTCAATTAACGTTGTTAAGCGCAAAAGCAGAGAGTTGAAAATGATTGAGAAGGTAAAAAAAGAACCTAATCATCATGAAAAGACAGGGGAAGAAGTATTAGTTGAAGATGCTATTTGTGAAGAAGTTATGAATGCAATTGCGCAATTGCCTGAAAAACTTAGACTAGTAATAACATTAAAAACTTATACTGATTTAGATTATAAAGGAATCGGAGAAACTCTTAATATATCTGAGAGTAATGTTAAAGTAAGAGTTTTCAGAGCAAGAAAAATGCTTGAAAAAATTCTTAGCCAGGAGTAAATAATTTATGTGTTTAGATGATGCATTGCTAAATTCTTATCTTGATGGAGAACTACAAGAACCTTGGAAAACCCAAGTTGAAGAACATCTTTCTTATTGTAGTGGTTGTCAAATGAGGTTTAATCAATTAAAAGAATTAGTTAATACTTTACAAGGTGCGACTGTATCTGATGAAGAAATATCTCTTCGTTCAAATCGCGTCATGGAATTCTTTGAGCAAAATCGTTTTAATGAACCTCCTAAAAGTCACCTTTTTAAGAAAAAGATTCAAGTCAGTTTAATTCCGGCATTATTGACAAGTGCTGCTGCAGTTGTAGTTGTATTTATTGGATCATTTGTACTATTTGGATCAAATAACAAACAAACAAGTGAAATAATGCCAGAGGTAATGATGCCTATAAATTCTACAGAAGTTGAACAAGTAAGTGTAAATGAAAAATCTTCATTAGATGATTATTCTTTATCCGAAATTATACATTATTTAGATTCTCAAGGTTATGCTGTTAAATTAGAAGTTAAAGCAGTTAATCCCTTAGAAGATGATACTAATTAGAAAATACATTGAACAACTGATAAAAGGAGCTTTTGCTCCTTTTTTTTATGCCCGTTGAATTTTTAATATAATAAATTTATTTTTCAATAAAATTGTTGTAATCTGTTGTTAACAAATTAGCTTTTTGTTATTATAAACATCAGTATATTTTTGGTAGGAGGATACTATATGAAGGCCGTAGAATTGAAAAAAGCCTATGATCCAAAAGAATTTGAAGAGAGGATTTACCAACAATGGTTGGATAAAGGATTATTTAGTCCACAAGATAATGATAGAGAGCATTATTCTATCGTCATGCCTCCACCAAACGTCACAGGTATTCTCCATATGGGACATGCCCTAAACAATTCATTACAAGATATTTTAATTAGATATTATAGAATGTGTGGAAATCCAACTCTTTGGGTTCCTGGTACTGACCATGCTGGTATTGCTACTCAAAATATTGTTGAAAGACAATTGTTAAAAGAGGGCAAGAGAAGACAAGATCTAGGTAGAGAGAAATTTATTGAAAAGACTTGGGAAGTTAAAGATAAACACCATAAAATAATCAAGAAACAACTTGAAACAATTGGTGCTTCATGTGATTGGAGTCGTGAAAGATTTACAATGGATGAAGGCCTTTCTAAGGCTGTTAGAGAATGTTTTGTAACATTATATGAAAGAGGATTAATTTATAAGGGCGAATATCTTGTAAACTATTGTCCTCATTGTGGAACAGCTTTAGCAGATGATGAAGTAGAACATGAAGATACTCCAGGTAAATTATATGATGTAAAATATCCTTTTGCTGATGGCTCTGGTTCAATTACAGTTGCTACTACTAGACCTGAGACTATGTTTGGTGATATTGCAGTTGCTGTTAACCCTGAAGATGAAAGATATAAACATTTAGTTGGCAAAGAATTAAAATTACCTTTAACAGATAGAATAATCCCAATTATTGAAGATAGTTTTGTATCTTTAGAATTTGGTACTGGTATGGTAAAAATTACTCCTGCGCATGACCCAAATGACTGGGAATGTGGTAAGAGACATAATTTAGAGATTATCAATGTATTAAATCCTGATGGAACACTAAACGATAATTGTCCTGAAAAGTATAGAAATATTGATGCTGCTGAAGCTAGAAGCATTGTTGTAGAAGACTTAAAGGAATTAGGTTATTTAATTAGAGAACAAGAACATAATCATGAAGTAGGCCATTGTTATAGATGTCATCATGTTGTTGAACCTTATTTATCTGAACAATGGTTTGTAAGCATGAAAAGCATGGCTGATAAAGCTTTACAAGCTTGGAAAGATGATAAAATTAGATTCTATCCAAAAAGATGGGAAAATACTTATGAACATTGGTTAACTTCAATTAGAGACTGGTGTATTTCTCGTCAACTATGGTGGGGGCACAGAATACCTGTTTGGTATTGCCAAGATTGTGGCCACATGATGGTTTTAAGAGATGATCCATGTGAATGTGAAAAATGTAAATCTAAGAATATTAAACAAGAATCTGATGTTTTAGATACTTGGTTTAGTTCTTGGTTGTGGCCTTTCTCAACTTTAGGTTGGCCTGAAAAAACTGTTGATTTTGAAAAATATTTCCCAACAAGTTCATTAGTTTCTGGCTATGATATTATCTTCTTCTGGATAGCAAGAATGATAATGGCAAGCTTAGAATTTATTGGTGAAGTTCCATTTAGAGATGTTTATTTGACTGGTTTAGTTCGTGATAAACAAGGCAGAAAAATGAGTAAGTCTTTAGGTAATGGTATCGACCCAATTGATGTAGTTAACCAATATGGTGCAGATGCAATGAAATTTACTCTTGCATATATGGCAACCCAAGGCCAAGACATCTTAATCGATATGGATTCTTTTAAACTTGGTTCTAGATTTGCAAATAAAGTTTGGAATGCTACTAGATACTTATTGATGAACTTAGATGGTAGAACTCTAGTTGATTTAGATAAAATTGAATTAGATACTATGGACAAGTGGATTTACAACAGTTTAAATAATGCTTCTAAGAAAGTTGAAGATTCTATGAAAAACTATAGATTCAATGATGGAGCTAGTGCTGTTTATGACTTCTTCTGGAATGATTTCTGTGACTGGTATGTTGAAGCTTCTAAAGAAAAATTATATAGCGATGATGAAAGTGTTAAAGATAAAGCTATTAGTGTATTACTTGATTTATTAGCTGAATCTATGCGTTTAATGCATCCTTATCTTTCTTTCTTGTCTGAAGAAATTTATTCAAAATTGCCTAATGTTGATGATCAATTAATTACTAGTCAA
Source organism: Pleomorphochaeta caudata (assembly GCF_055395745.1). Lineage (NCBI taxonomy): Bacteria > Pseudomonadati > Spirochaetota > Spirochaetia > Spirochaetales > Sphaerochaetaceae > Pleomorphochaeta > Pleomorphochaeta caudata. Next base: position 2,348,716 of record NZ_AP042458.1, on the reverse strand, counting down.
TATCCTCAATTTATGGATAGTAGAGTATACGAGAAAGAAACTAAAGTTGTTGAAGCAATGCAAGAGGCCGTAAAAGGTATTCGTGCAGTTAGAGCTGATTTACAAATTACAGTTGAAAAGAAAATTAAAGTTGTAATTAAACTAGATGCTGATTTTGTAGCAACAGATTTCTTTGAAGCTAAAAAGAATTTATTAATGACATTTATTAATGCTAGTAGTCTTGATATTGATAAAGATAATTCAATTGATATTTCTAAAGCAGTACCTGTAGCCGGAAGTGGTTTTGAAGCTTTTATTTTTGTAGGTGATATTATCGATGTTGATAAAGAAATTTCCAAATTAGAAAAAGAACTAGCAAAAACTAATAAAAGTTTAGAAGGTACAATGAGAAAGCTTTCAAATGAAAAATTTATTAATAATGCTGCTCAAGCTGCAATTGATAAAGAAAATAAAAAGAAAGCTGAATTTGAAGAAAAAATTGAAAAGACTGAAAAACATATTAAGTTATTAAAATCTTTAAAATAATCTTTAATTAAAAAAGAGCTTAAACTCAAAGTGAAGTTTAGGCTCTTTTTGTCTATATTGGGAGGTAATATGGCAACAAAAATACTTTTTATAGGTAATGTTATTAAGAAAATTGAAAAAAATAATATTAATTATGATACAAATATAATTGATGCTGCGCTTGCCACCTATGCTTCTAATGGGAAACCTATAATTCTTACAAATATTAAAAAAGAAGATGCAAATATAGTCTTTAAAAAGTTAATTGATTTAGATATAGAAATTATAATTAAAGATGATTCAAAAACTACAACTATTATTGATGATAAAATTTGTGAAATAGCGAATCCTATTTCAATTGATAACATATTAGAAATAGATGCTAATTATTACTATTTTATTCCAACTCTTAATAATGATGTTGATGAATCAATTTTTCAAATTCTTGGATCTAAGAATAAGAAAATGGCTCTTTCATTAACTGGTTTTATGAATTATATAAAAAATGATCAAATATCTATTGAAAAATATTCATCATTAAATGAAATATTAAAATATTTAGATCATATTGTTTTAGATAAAGATCAATGCTTTATACAAGAATTTTCTCATGATGAAGATCATGTAGCTAAAAGATATGCAAAACTTGGTTGTAAAGAGGTCTTAATCCCTTACTATGAGGCGTTATTCAATTATAGGGATAATTTCTTTTATCGTTGTAAATATGTACTAGATGGCGAAATTTTAATTAATAGAATAGGGGATGTAGCTTTAGCTTCATATATTTCTCAAACAGATATATTAATTAAAGAAGAAGCATTATTTTATGCGACAGCTCTAGCTTGTTTTTATATGGATAAAAATGATTTAACTAAATTAAGCAAAGAAGAAATTAATTTTAAAATGATAGAAATAGGGATTGTTTAGTAAATAAAAGGGTAACTAAAATTGTTACCCCTTATTATTAAGTTCTTTGTGAATTTAATTCTCTAGTTGATTTGATTTCACCGTTATTTAATCTTCTAATAATATAACCTTCTTTGACAGGCTTATTAGTTTTTAAATATTGGACTTTACCATGATCTATTTGAGAAACTTCTTCAAAGTCACTATTTAATAATGTATAATCACTATCTTCGATATTTAAGATATCTTTACCAATATATTCAATAGTTTGTCCTTGTTTAACTTGGAATCTAACATCTAAATCCCAAATACCTTCTTTGACCTCTTTATTAATTATACCAATAAATAAATAGTTTCTCTCATAGCCATCAGTAGTTGGATCACTAATATTATCTTTTTCTTTATCATTGAAAAAGAATCCAGTTGAATATTTTCTATGACTTATATTAAATAAATCTTTTCTATATTCAGGAAGTAAAGGATCATTATCAATAGCTTTTCTATATGCTCTAGTAACAACAGCATCGTAGTAAAGACTTTTCATTCTCCCTTCGATTTTTAAACTATTAACTCCAGCATCAATTAATTCATTAACATGATCAATCATGCACAAATCTTTACTGCTTAATATAGTTGTAAACCCATCTTCTTCGCTAATAGGATAATACTCATTAGGTCTCTCGTATTCTTCTAAAGCTAAAGTTTCACTTTTTAATACTTTTTCTAGCTCATTATTAGCCATTAATCGATAATTCCATCTACAAGAGTGAGCACAATCTCCTTGGTTAGCACTTCTATTAGAAAAAAATGACGATAGAATGCATCTACCAGAATAAGCCATGCACATAGCACCATGTACAAAGGTTTCTAATTCTAATTCAGGAGCTGCATCTTTAATTCTTTTTATATCATCAATTGAGGCTTCTCTTCCAAGAATAATTCTAGAAAACCCTAATCTGCTATATACTTTAGCTGCAGCTGAGTTAATACAGCTAGCTTGTGTAGATAAATGCACCTCAGCTTCAGGAATTTCAGTTTTAATGATATCCATAGCACCAACATCAGTTACAATATAGGCATCAAATGGCCAAGATTTTAATTCTCTAGCTTGTGCTCTTAAATCTTCTAATTGACCTTCATGGAATATTATATTAAGTGTACAATATAGTTTTTTATTATATTGTTGTTTAATTTTAAAAAGTTCTTCTTTTTGGTTAATGTTTATATTTTTTGCATTAGCTCTAAGTGAAAACTTTGGTAATCCCATATAAGCTGCATCTGCCCCAAAGGCAAATGCAGTTTTTAATTTTCTAATGTCTCCTGCTGGACTTAATAACTCAACCACGTAAAGCCTCCTTAATAGCAGTTGAAACAGCTTCACTTATAAGCTTTGTTTGTTCATTATTGCTTTCAGGTTTTTCTACAACAGGTCTCTTTGCTTCTTTGTCATTAGGGAATGCAATTTCTAGTACTTGAGATACATCATCTACCAAATGGAATTCTATACCCTTAGTTACTTTTTCATCTAATTTGTCCAAATCTTTCTTGTTTTGCTTAGGAATTATAATTTCTTTAATCTTATTTCTCTTAGCAGCAAGAACTTTTTCTTTTAAGCCACCGATTGGCATTACTTTACCCATAAGAGATAATTCACCAGTCATAGCAAGTCTTGGTTTAATTACTTGATTTGTAACTAAAGAATATATAGCAGTGGTCATAGTAACACCTGCACTTGGACCATCTTTTTTAATTGCACCTTCTGGTACATGGATGTGAATATCATAATTATTAAAATATTCTATACTCAATCTATATTTCTTTACATTACACTTTAAGTAAGTATAAGCAATATTAATACTTTCCTTCATAACATCACCTAATTGGCCAGTTAATTGAAGTTTACCATTTCCTTTTGCAGCTTGAGATTCAATTGCAAGAGTGTCGCCACCCATTGCAGTCCAAGCTAAACCAATAGCCATACCTGGTTTATTTGCAACAATTATATTGTCGCTTGTAAAATATGGTATACCTAAGAAATCAATAACATCTTTTTCTGAAACTTTGATTGGTCTCTCAATATCACTATTTTCTACAATTTTCATTGCAAATTTTCTGTTTATTTTATTTAAATTCTTTTCAAAATTTCTAACACCAGCTTCTCTAGAATACTCTTCAGCTATCTGTTTTAATATTTTTGAAGAATAAATAATGTCATCTTTTTCTAATCCCATTTTTTTAAGAGATTTAGGAACAAGATATTTTTTACCAATCATTACTTTTTCATCGGAAGTATATCCACCAACTTCAATTAATTCCATTCTATCTAGTAGGGGACCAGGGATTCCATTAATACTATTAGCAGTAGCAATGAATAATACATTTGATAAATCAAAAGGTAAATCCAAATAGTTATCTCTAAATGAGAAGTTTTGTTCAGGATCTAATACTTCTAATAAAGCTGATGCTGGATCTCCTTGGAAGGATTGCCCCATCTTATCAATTTCATCAATTAAGAAAAGAGGATTATTAGTTTTACAAGTTTGTAAGCCTTTAATGATTTTTCCAGGAATAGCTCCAACATAAGTTCTTCTATGTCCTTTTATTTCACTTTCATCTTTCATACCACCAACAGAAAATCTAAAATATTCTTTATTTAATGCAGTAGCAATTGATTTACCAATACTTGTCTTACCAACACCAGGTGCACCAACAAAACAAATGATGGCTCCCTTGTTATCTTTTTTAAGAGCTCTAATTGCCAAATATTCTAATATTCTATCTTTTACATCAAACATGCCATAATGGTCTCTATTTAATATTTTTCTTGCAGATGCAATCGATATGGCTTTATCTTCACTTGGTTTCCAAGGAAGTTTTAATATGTTTTCAATATAATTTCTAGTAACATTAAAATCCGGAACAATCATTTCAATGCCTTTTAATTTTTCAAGTTCATCAAAAACTTTTTCACGAACTTCATCATTAAAATATTGCTCAACTTCTTTGATCTGTTGTTCCATTTTTGCAATTAATGCCATTTTAGGGTCACTAGCCATACCTAGTTCCATTTGAATGGTTTTTAATTCTTGTCTTAAGAAATATTCTCTTTGTTGTTTTTCAACTTTTTTATTTACTTTAAATAGAATGCTTTTTTGAATTCTTGAAATCTCTTGTTCATTTTTTATATGAATAAGTAATTTTTCAATTCTTTCTCTTATATCTAAACATTCTAGTAATTCTTGTTGTTCAATACCAGAAATTTCTAAATTAGAAATTAAAAAGTCAGCTAATTTACCAGGTTCTTCAATATTAATCATATTGAGTTTTAATTGCTCATTAAGCATTGGATCCTGATCAGCGAGTTTTTTTATTTCAGTAAATAATTGTCTAGCCCAAGGTATTAATTCATCTTTGTCATAATCTTCATCTTCAAGATATTCAACTTCTGCAATAAGATATTTACCACTGTTTAAAAACGAAGTGACGCCAAATCTTTTTATTGTAGAAATAAATACATGAACACCACCATCAGGTAGTTTTATTTGTTTTATAATCTTCGCAATTGTACCTACAGTATATAAAGAATCTTCTTCCTCAACTGTGTCGCTTTTATTATCTTTAGATAGTAGAAGACCAATCATTCCACCATGCTTAATTGCTTTATTAATAACATCAATGTCCTGTGTTTCAGTAAACATTAAATGAGTTAAAAGTCCTGGGAAAACAGGTACAGGTCCAACTGGTAATATAAAAAGGTTTGAAGGAAGATTTCTTTCTTCATCCAATAGATCTATATCTTTCATATTTCCTCCAAAAATTTGTATCTATATACTATAAGGTAATCAAAAAAAAACTTTGAGGATAGAGTTTTTTTAATCTTTTTTTAACCATTTTACACCTAAGTAACAAAATGGGGTATCTATTAATGCAAATATAATTTTAAAAATCCAATATGGTATTATTAATGAAAAAATAAATGTAACATTATATTTTGGATTTATGTTATAAAATGCAATGAACATAAATATTGTAGTATCAAAAAACTGACTAACCATAGTAGAAATATTATTTCTAATCCAAAGATGTTTTTCTTTAGTTAACCTTTTAATAAAAGAGAATATCAATATATCAATATTTTGACTAAACATAAAGCTAATCAAGGACGCAAGAGTCATTCTTAATGTCGATTCAAAAATATCTTTATATTCTGTGTTTAAATGGTAACTTGAATGAGGCTCAATAGCAACACATAAACTCACCATTAAAAATAAGAAAATTAACATTATTATAGAAACTCTAACAAAAAATAAAGCTCTTTTTTTCCCTTTTACTTCTCCAACAATATCTGTAACTAGAAAAAGAATTGGCATAAAGAAAATGCCAACTGAAACTCGAATATTAAATAAATTTATTATTTTAGTCCCTATAGTATTAACAAGTACCATTGAGGTTATAAATAGAGCAAATAAAAAATATTCTTTTTCACTTGAGTCCATTGTTAATCTCCTAAAAATATTTTTTAATTAATATCATGAATAGGTTTAAAAAACAATAGACTCAAAATAATTTATTATTTTATTTAAAGCGGTTTAACCTTAGAGCATTAGTTACTACAAAAAGGGAGCTGAAACTCATACAGAGAGCTGCAAGTGCAGGGGTTAGTTGTAAGTTAAATTTCACAAATAAACCTGCTGCAATAGGAATACTAACTGTATTATAGAAGAATGCCCAGAATAAATTTTGTTTAATATTTCTCATAGTAGCTTTAGATAATCTTCTAGCAGTTATTACATCTTTTAGTGATCCATTTATCAAAACAATTGAGGCACTTTCTTTAGCTACATCACTAGCTTTAGCAACTGCAATTCCAATATCAGCACTACTTAGAGCTGGAGCATCATTAATTCCATCCCCAATCATAGCTGTCATTGTATTCTCAGTTTTTTTAGATTTAATAAAAGCTTCTTTTTCATCTGGTAATAAAGCAGCTTTATATTCATTAATTTTTAATTCATTTGCAAGAGATTTTGCTGTATTCTCATTATCACCAGTTAATAAAGTCGATTTAATATTATTATCATTTAGATATTGAATTAATTCATAACTTTCATTTCTGATAGTATCTTTTACTCCAAATAGAGCAATTATTTTACCATCTTCTTCTAAGAATAAAGTTGTAAAACCATCTTTTTGTAAATTTATATTTTCTTCGTTTTGAATTGAATCAATATTTTTAATTAATTTATCATTACCAATTTTATAGTTTTTAGAATTAATAGTTGAAACAACACCTTGTCCCATTACAACGTTAAATTCTTCACATTTTAATAATTCTAAATTTGATTCTTTTGCTTTATTTACAATTGCTTTAGAAATAGGGTGTTCACTATTATTTTCCATAGAAGCAGCTATTTTTAATGCTTCATCTTTGTCATAGTTATCAAATGTGATAATTGAATAAAGTTGTAATTCACCTTTGGTTAAAGTACCTGTTTTATCAAACATGAAATGATTTACTTTTTGTAATACTTCTAGTTCTTTAGCATCTCTAAATAAAATTCCAAGTTTTGCGCCTTTTCCACTTGCAACCATAATTGCAATTGGAGTTGCTAATCCTAATGAACAAGGACAAGCAATAACTAATACACTTACACTCTTTGATAAAGAGTATCCAATGTCTTTAGAAAGTAAGTACCAGATAACAAATGTTGCTATAGAAATTAGTAGAACAATTGGAACAAAAATGCCAGAAACTTGGTCTGCAACTCTAGCAATTGGTGCTTTTGAGCCTTGAGCTTGTTTAACAAGTTTTATTATATTTGCAAGAGCAGTATCATTTCCAACTTCAGTTGCTTTATAAGTTATAGCTCCTGTGGTATTAATTGTAGCTGCATAAACTTTATCACCAGTTTCTTTATACACAGCAACACTTTCTCCGCTGAGCATAGATTCATCAATAGCAGTTTTACCTTCAATAATAACACCATCAACTGGTAATTTTTCACCAGGTTTAATTAAAATAATATCACCAACAACAACTCTTTTAATATTAATAACAGATTCTAAACCATTTCTAATAACAGTTGCTGTTTCAGGAGTTAATTTCATTAGAGATTTAATTGCATCTTTAGTTTTTTCTTTTGATCCAAATTCTAAATATTTTCCAAGTTTTACTAGAGTAATAATCATAGCAACACCATCAAAATATAATGGAGAATTTGTAAAAATACTTACAGTGCTGAATATAAAACTTGCACTAGTAGCTATTGCTACAAGAGAATCCATATTTGGTTGTAAATGGAAAAGAGTTTTAAAGCCTTTTGTAAAAAAATGATATCCACATAGCATAACTAAAAAAGCTAAAACCATTTGTACAAAGGGTAGTTTAGGTATTTTTAGTCCAAACATAGGCCCCATAGCTATAACCATCAAAATTGAAGTTAGAACAATTGATATAATTAAGAGTATTTTTCGAGTTGAATGAGTTTTTGATTTTTCCTCTTCAATATCTTCTTCTTTATCAACAATACTGTAACCAGCTTTTTCTATAGTTGCTTTGATTTTTTCATCATTTACTTTTGTTGCATCATAATCGATAGTTGCTGTTTCACTTGCAAGATTAACACTTGCATTATCAACACCATCCATTCTCTTTAGTGCTCTTTCTACAGCAGCACTACAAGCGGCACATTCCATGCCGCCAACTATTACTTCACTGTGAGTTTTTTTATCCATAATTATATCTTTATTTTTTATATTACATCATAACCAATATCATAGATAAGGGTTTTTGCATCTTCTATATTAAAATCATCATCACTTTCAATTGTAACTTTTCCACTTTGTGCATCAGCTTCAACACTTTTTACATGATCAAGTTTTAATAATCCATTTTTCACTTTATTTTCGCAATTTATACACATCATACCTTTTGTATTAAGAGTTGTAGTCATAGTAATCCTTCCTTATGAAATTTGTTAACTTCGTTTAACTTAAAGATAGCGAAAAGTCTATAATAAGTCAAGAAAAGTATGAATGCATTTTCATGTAATGATAAAAAAAATATTTTTTAAAAATAGTATAAAAAAGTGTTGCATTTTGTTGCATTTATGGTATTATACAGACATAAAAAATTACAAATAACAAATAATGAGTGAGTTTTATAAGCATTATGGAGGAAATGATGGATAGTAAATTAATAGTAATCGCAATTGGAGGAAACTCTTTAATTGAAGATTCAAAACATGTAACTGTTAAATCACAATATGAAGCAGCAAGAAAGACTGCTGAACATATTGCAAAATTAGTTCAAGATGGACATAAAGTTGTAATAGCTCATGGTAATGGACCACAAGTTGGTTTTATTTTATTAAGAGCAGAACATTCTACTGATATTTTACATGCTGTACCATTAGATTCTTGTGTTGCAGATACACAAGGTGCAATTGGTTATCAATTACAAATGGCATTAGATAATGAATTTGAAAAAGTTGGATTAAAAAATAAAGTTGCAACTATAGTTACTCAAGTTGAAGTATCTAACGATGATCCATCATTTAATAGTCCTTCCAAACCAATTGGTAGCTTTATGAGTGAAGAAGTTGCAAAAGAAAGAATGGAAAAAAATGGTTGGATTTGTAAAGAAGATGCTGGTAGAGGTTGGAGACGTGTTGTACCATCTCCTAAACCACAATCAATTGTTGAAATTGATACAGTAAAAATCTTAGGTGATAATGGTATTACTGTAATTGCTGCTGGTGGTGGTGGTATCCCAGTTGTAAGAAATGAAGATGGAACTTTAGTAGGTAAGGAAGCTGTAATTGATAAAGATTTAGCTGCTGCATTAATGGCAAAACAATTAGGAGCTGATTTATTTGTTATTTCAACTGCTGTTGAAAAAGTTTGCTTAAACTACGGTAAACCAAATCAAAAAACTTTAGACACTATTACTACAAAAGAAGCAAAAGAATATATTGATGAAGGTCATTTTGCACCAGGTTCAATGCTTCCAAAAGTACAAGCTATTGTTGACTTTGTTGAAAGCACTGGTAACATGGGATTAATAACTGATCCAGCTAATTTATATAATGCTCTTCATGGAGATGAAGGTACAAAAGTCGTTAAATAATTTTAAAATATATACCCCCTCAATTTACATATATTTACTTATTGTTGCTCTATGAATTTAGAGCAACTTTTTTTTGCAAATCAATTTTTCCGCAAAAATTTCAAACGTTTGTAATAAAAAACTTAATTTATGTATAGTGTTTAATATGTTAATTTTTATTAATTTACAAATAAAAAATAATTATTGAAAAAAGAATTTTGTATACAATAATATAAAATAGAGCAAAATTTAATAGATGATTTTAATTAATATTTTTACTTGATATATATTTAAAAGTAATATCATAATATAATATATAGAGTTTTAGAGAGGTAATATGCCTAATAACATTACAATCAAAGATATTGCAGCTATTGCTGGGGTTAGTTATTCCACTGTTTCACGTTGTTTAAATGATAGTCCCTTAGTTTCAGAAAAAACTAAGGAAAGAGTAAATCAAATAGCCAAAGAATTAGATTTTGAATTTAACGCTAATGCTAGAGGTTTGATTACAAGTAAGGCTAATGCAGTTGGAATTGTTTTACCTGAAGGGTTCTCCCAAGTAAATGTTAATGCATACCATGGATTATTATTAAATTCATTAAGAAATAGTTTGGAAAAAAGGGATGTTGATTTAATAATCACATACCAAACTAATCACTTTACAAAACAAAATAATATAATTCGATTAGTTAATAGAAAGAAAATTGATGGTTTAATATTACTTATAGAAGATCCAACAACTGAAACTATTTCATTTATAAATAGTAGACAAGTCCCTGCAGTATTTGTTCACTATCCACCTACTAAAAAAATAGATAATTTTGATATTATATACACAGATCACTATGTTGGAGGACAGATTGTTGCTAAACATCTATTAAATAAAGGCCATAAAAACTTTAGTGTTATTGCTGTAAAAGACTATCATAAAGAGTTCTATTTAAGAGAAGTAGGGTTCTGCGATGAAGTATTAAAAAATGGTGGTACAATAAATAAACTATACTCTCCTTTAGATTATTGGGGTGGTAAAAAATGTTGTGAAGATAATTTAGATTCAATATTGAAAACTACTGCTTTATTTGGTTTAAACGATTTAATAGCTCTTGGTGCTATGAGAGCACTAAAAAATAATAAAATAAATATACCAAATGACATAGCATTAGTAGGTTATGATAATAGTGAATTTAGTGAATATTCAAATCCATCCTTAACAACGATTCACCAACCACGTGAAGAATTAGCTTATTTTTCACTTGAAAAGCTATTTGCTCAAATAAATAAAGAGTATGATAATGCTAATAGCCAAATGCGAAAGAAAATTAGTATACAACCTGTTTTGATAGAAAGAGATTCTAGTTAGAATTTTTATTTATATAAGTTAAGCCATCTTTTTAGATGGTTTTTTTATTTGTTTTTAAATTTAAAGAGTTTTATAAATTTGAATTTTGTATACAAAAATGGCTTAATCGATAAACTGTTATAGACATAACTATATCGATAATATAATATTTTTTTATTTTCCTTGACTGATGTTAATTTCCGATTTTAGGATATAAATATGAAAACGTTTGCAAATGACGAATAGATATTTTCGTTCGAGTAGGAGGCTTTTGTGAATAATACAGAAAACATTCTAGAGCTATCTGGTATTACAAAAATTTATCCAGGTGTTGTAGCATTAGATAATGTAAGTATGAATGTAAAACGAGGGGAAGTTCATGGACTCATCGGTGAAAATGGCGCAGGGAAATCAACATTAATAAAAACTTTAGCCGGTGCTCATAAACCTAATAGTGGAAAAATAATTTATGATAATAATGAATATGAATATTTTTTACCTCATGAAGCAATGAATTTAAAAATTGCTTGTATTTATCAAGAATTAAATCAAGTTCCATATATGAGTGTTATGGAAAATATTTTTCTAGGAAGAGAATTATATAAAAAAAATGGTTTTTTAGATCTTAAGACAATGGAAAAAGAAACAAAAGATGTTTTAAGAGAATTTGAATTAGATATTAATCCTCATACTCAATTAGGTTTGTTAGGTGTTGGTACTAGACAAATGGTCGAAATTTGTAAAGCTGCACATGCAAATTCTAAATTATTAATAATGGATGAACCAACAGCTGCTTTAAGTGAAAAAGAAACTAAAGAGTTATTTAAAATAATTGCTAAGCTCAAAGAAAAGGGTGTAACAATGATTTATATTTCTCACAGACTTGAAGAAGTCCAATATGCTTGTGATACCTTAACAGTTTTAAGAGATGGTCAGGTTGTAATTGATGGAGCAAATGTAAAAGATACAACAGTTGATGATATGGTTTCATACATGGTTGGTCATGATATTAAGCAAAAATATCCTAAAAAAGAATTTAAAATTGGTGAAAAAGTTTTAGAAGTAAAAAATTTAACAAGAAAAGGTTATTTCAATGATGTAAGTTTTTCAGTTAGAACAGGTGAGATTTTAGGTTTTGCAGGTCTTGTTGGTGCCGGTAGAACTGAAGTAATGAGAGCTCTAACAGGCGCTGATCCTTTAGATTCTGGAGAAATCTTAATTGATGGTAAACCCGTTAAGATTAATAATCCAAAAGATTCAATCGAAAATGGTATTGCTTTCTTAACTGAAGATAGAAAAGGCCAAGGTTTAATCTTATTACAATCTGTAGAATTTAATACAACATTAGTTACTTTAAAATCATTTAAACAAAAAGGTTTTATTAATTTACAAAAAATGAATGAAGAAAGTGAGAGACTTGTAAAAAATCTTAGAATTAAAGTTCCTCATGTTCATACTCTCGCTGGTGCTTTATCAGGGGGTAATCAACAAAAAGTAGTTTTAGCAAAATGGTTAATATCTAAAGCAAAAATATTCATTATTGATGAACCAACTAGAGGTATCGATGTTGGAGCAAAAATTGAAGTGTATAACTTAATCAATGAGTTGCTTGATCATGGTGCTGCAGTAATTATGGTTAGTAGTGAAATGGATGAGTGTATGGGTATTTCTGATAGGATTGTTGTAATGCATGAAGGAGAAAAAATGGGTGAAATAATGAGGCCTGATTTTACTCAAGAAAAGATTATGTATGCAGCTTCTGGAATTAAAATTGATGAATGAGGGGAGATAATATAAAAATGAGAAAGGTAAAAGTAGCTGTTATTGGATTGGGTAGACTTGGTTCAAGACATGCAACAAATTTACAAACAAGGATTTTTGATGCTGATTTAGTAGCTGTATCTGATGTAAGTGAAAAAGCTCTAAACAGTTTTGTAGAAAAATTTCCTAATGTAAAAGGCTATTTAGATTATAAAGAAATGCTATTAGATAAATCAATTGAAGCAGTTATTGTTGCATCCTCAACAAGCACCCATGCTCAAACAGTAATTGATTGTATCAATGCAGATAAAAAAGTTTTTTGTGAAAAGCCTTTAGCTGTTAGTTTAGAACAAGCTATTGAAGTTCAAAATATCGTTGAAGGAAAAGACGGTTATCTTCAATTAGGCTTTATGAGAAGATTTGATACTCCTTATGTAAAAGCAAAACAAAAGATTGATAGTGGTGAAATTGGAAAACCTGTTTCATTATTAGCAATTTCTAGAGACCCAGAGTGTCCTCCAATGGAATTTGCAAAAAATAGTGGTGGCTTGGTAAACGATATGGCAATCCATGATATTGATTTATGTAGATGGCTTATGGACAGTGAAGTTAAAGAAGTTTTTGCCCATGGTGGAGTAGTAAGATTTGAACAATTAAGGGAAATTGGTGATATAGATCATGTAAATATTTCTATTGTTTTTGAAAATGGAAAAATGGCTTTAGTGGAAACTAGTAGAAATAGTGCATATGGCTATGATATTAGAACTGAAGTTGTCTGTGAACATGGTGCTGTAGAAATTGGAAGATTACAAGCTGAAGATACAATTTATAAAACACCAAATTCAAAAAGTGTTAGAACTATATCAGGATTTTTAGATCGATTTGAAGAATCATATTTTAATGAAGTAAATATTTTTATTGAAAACATTATTAATGATATAAAACCTAGTGTTAGCGCTATTGATGGCGTTAAAGCTATAAAAATTGCAGATGCAATTAACCAAAGTATAAAAACAAACAAAAGTGTGAGATTGTAGGAGAAAGTGATGAAAGAAACTGCGACAAATAATAATGCATTTATTAAATTCATAAAGAAAATGAATAAGCGCAATAGTGCAACAGGAATTATAATGAGCCTTATTGTATTATGTATAGTAATAACAATATTAGCTCCAAGATTTATAACAATTGCAAATCTAAAGAATGTTTTATCGCAAGCGACCGTTAATGCAATTATCGCAATTGGTGAGTTTTTAGCAATATTAACAGCTGGTATCGATTTATCCATTGGATCAATTTTAGCTTTTTCTATAATGATGCTTGGTATATTTGCTGTTAATTTACAATTAAACCCAATATTAGCAATGGTATTAGCTTTAGCAGTTGGTGCAGCATTTGGATTCTTTAATGGATTTTTATTAACTAAATTTAAATTACCTCATCCATTTATTTCAACAATTGGTACAAAGATGATTGGTGCTGGTTTAGCTTTAGCCGTAACTAATGCAATGCCAATATCAGGATTTGCACCTTCAATTCAATTTATCGGAAGTAGTAGTTTTGGAATTCTTCCAGTAAGTGTAATTTTAGTAGTAATAGTTTATGTATGTATGTACATATTTATGAATAGAACTGCAACAGGTAGATATATTTATGCTGTTGGTGGTAACAAAGAAGCAACTAGATTAAGTGGTATTAATGTTAATAAAGTTTTATTAATTGTTTATTCCTTAAGTGGTTTCTTTGCAGCACTTGCAGGTATCGTATTAGTAGGTAGAGTAAACGCAGCATACCCTCTAGCTGGTAAAGACTATGAAACAGATGCCATTGCATCCGTTATCATTGGTGGTGCTAGTTTTGCAGGTGGTGTTGGTCAAATTCAAAATACAATCATTGGTGTATTAATAATCGCTGTTTTGAGAAATGGATTAAACTTATTAAATGTTGATTCAGCATATCAAACAGTAGCAATTGGTGTAGTTATTATCTTAGCTGTTTACTTAGATGTATTAAGAAACCAATCTTCAAAAATTAAAAAATAAAAAATTAAAAATAAATTTAACATTTCAAAACAATAAGGAGGAGTGAAATGAAAAAATTAGGTAAAGTTTTAATGGTGTTTGCATTAGTATTAATGCTAGTTCCTGTACAAGTATTTGCAAATGGTGCTGGAGAGAAAAAAGCTGATGACGGAAAACAAACTGTAGCAGTTGTTTTAAAAACATTAAGTAGTGAATATTGGAAGAGAGTAGAATCTGGTTGTGATGATGCAGCAGCAGAGTTAGGTATTAATTTAATTAAATTAGGACCTCCAACTGAAGATGCAGTTGAACAACAAATCAATATGGTAGAAGATGCTTTGACACAGAATCCTGTAGCATTAGTATTCTCTCCATCTCAACCTTCAACAGCTGTTAATGTTGTAAATAAAGCAAAAGATATGGGTGTTCCTGTAGTATTAGTTGATACTCCAATGCCTGAAGGTTTTACAAACTATGATTCATATGTTGGAACAGAAAATTTCCAAGCTGGTATCCAAGGTGCTGAAAGTTTAATCGCTTCTATGAACGGTAAAAAAGACGTTAATGTTGTTTTAATCGAAGGTGCTCCAGGAAATCCTACATGTACAACAAGAGCTGATGGTGCTCAACAAGCATTTGAAGCAGCTGGTTACAATATTATTTCTAGACAACCTGGTTATAGTGACAGAGAAAAAGCTTATAACGTAATGCAAAACGTTCTTCAAACAAGTAGTGATATTGATATCGTATTCTGTGCAAATGACGAAATGGCTCTTGGTGCTGTTAGAGCAACAAAACAAGCTGGCGTTGATGCAAAGATCATGGGTGTTGATGGAAATAAATCTGCTCTAGAATCAATTTTAGCTGGTGAATTGTATTCAACAATAGCTCAAAGACCTGAAAATATGGGTTACTTAGCTGTTAAATATGCAATGGAAGCAGTTGGTGGTAAAACAATTGATAAGTATGTTGATGCTGGTGTAGACATTTATACAAAAGAAAACGCTCAAGGCGCTTTAGATGCATTGAATTAAGATGATTTTAAACTGCACTTAAAGCCTAGCTTTAGGTGCAGTACTTAGGTAGATAATTATGGCAAATATAGGAATAATTGGACTTGGTTCTATGGGACTATACCATGCGAACAATATATTAAAATGTAAAAATGCTAATATTGTTGCTGTATCTGATATAAATAAAAATGGCTATGAAACTTTAATTAATAAAGGTTTGAAAAATATTAAATTTTTTACGGATCCTTTTATGTTGATTGAAGATATTAATGTGGATGCAGTATTAATTGCTTCTCCAGATTCATCTCATTATGAATTATTAAAAGGATGTTTAGCAAATAAGAAATTAGTATTTTGTGAAAAACCAATCGCTTTGGATAGTAAAAAAGCCTTAGATATAGTAAATCAAGAAATTCAATTAAATAAAAAATATATTGCCTTAGGGTTTAATAGAAGATTTGATAAAAATTTTCTACAAATAAAACACGTTCTGGATAATATGCATCTTGGAGATAGTTTGTTATATAAGGGATTGCATAGAAACGATAAAGCATTTTATGAAGCAAATTCAGCTTTTATATTAAATAATTCTGCAGGACATGATGTAGATATTTCTTCATTTTTACTAAATTCCAGACCAAAAGAAATAAGTGTTGTTGGAATTAAAAGTAATCATTTATTAAATGAAGATTGTGCTGATTTATTGCTATTAAATATAATAATGCAAAACAATAAAATGGCTAATATTGAAGTATTTGTAAATGCACGTTATGGATACGAAGTAATGGCTCAAGTAGTTTGCCAACAAGGAGTTGTTGATTATTCAAATAATAATAACATTTCCATAAAAACAAACAATAAATATAGTGAGGGATTAACAAGCGATTATAGAAAATATTTTGAACAATCATATATTGATGAAATGGAAAATTGGATCGCATATTTAAATCATGATTGCGAATTGCAAATGGCTAGTGCATTTGATGGCTATGTAGCATTAAAAACTACTGAAGTTGCTGCTAAAGCTTTAGTTAGTCATAAGTTTGAACAAGTTGAATTAATTAATACCCCAGGACTATATAAATTTAATTAGAAAATTTTATAAGTAATTAAAGATTAAGATTATTTATTAAAAATAAAGTTATACAAACGTTTGCATTTGATGTTTGAATAATATTTTAGGAAGAAGAAATGATTGAAAAGAAGAAAAAAGAATTTGTAACAGGCTATAATCCTATTACTGAATTAAATGGTAAGAATAAAGAAATGCTTTTAGATTTTGGCATTTTAAAATTAGATAAAGGTGAAAAATACAAATCTGATTTAAATCTAGAAAGAGCATATTTATTGATTACTGGATCTGTACAATTTAAATACGAAGATAAAACTACTGATGCTTCAAGATTTTCTTGTTTTGATGAAGAACCAATAGTTCTTCATGTAGCAAATAAAGTTGAAGTTGAGATTATTGCATTAGAGGATTCAGAACTTTGTGTTGAAAGATGTGTAAATGAAAACTCTTTCCCTACAAAATTATATAACAAAGAAAATGTAAGAACAGATATTTTTGGAAAAGATGTTTTAAACAATACTTCAATTAGAAGTGTTAGAACTGTTTTTGATGGAGAAATTGCTCCTTATTCAAATATGGTTTTAGGTGAAGTTATAAATCATCCTGGTAAGTTTTCAAGTTATCCTCCTCATGATCATCCACAACCTGAAATTTATCATTATAGATTTTTCCCAAAACAAGGTTTTGGCGTTTCAATGCTAGATGATAATGCTTTCATTGTTAAAGATGGGGATACTTCCTTAATTCATCCTGATACAACTCATTCTCAAGTAGCTGCTCCAGGTTATGCAATGTATTACATTTGGATGATTCCTCATTTAGAAGATGAAAAATGGCTTCCAACTACTCGATATTATAGAAAAGAGCATCAATGGTTGTTAGATAAAGATGTAAAAATCTGGCCAGAAAGAAAATTTGAGAAATAGGAGGGTGATAATGAATAAAACAATTAGGTTATCTGTTGGACAAGCAATAGTAAAATTTCTTGATAATCAATATGTATCATTTGATAACAAAGAAGAAAAGTTTGTTAACGGAGTTTTTGGTATATTTGGTCACGGTTGTGTTGTTGGTTTAGGTGAAGCCTTAGAACAAAACAATCATAGTCTTAAATTTTATAAAGGTTGTAATGAGCAAGGAATGGGCCATGCAGCAATAGCATATGCAAAACAAAATAATAGAAAAAAAATTATGGCAGTTACATCTTCAATTGGCCCTGGTGCTATGAATATGGTAACAGCAGCTGCTTTAGCAACTACCAATAGAATTCCAGTTTTATTATTTCCTGGTGATGTATTTGCTTGCAGACAACCAGATCCTGTTTTACAACAATTAGAACAATTCCATGATTTTGGTATAACATCTAATGATGCTTTTAAGCCAGTTTGTAGATATTTTGATAGAATTTATAGACCTGAACAAATCATGAGTGCCTTAATTCATGCAATGAGAGTTTTAACATCTCCTGTTAATACTGGTGCTGTATGTGTTGCTTTGCCACAAGATGTTCAAGGAGAAGCATATGATTATCCTGTAGAATTTTTTGAAAAAAAAGTTCATTACATAGATAGAGTTGATGCAAACGAATCTGTTGTAAATGAAGCTATTAAAGTTCTAAAAGATAGTAAAAATCCAATTATGATTTGTGGTGGTGGTGTTAGATTTAGTGAATGTGGTGATACCTTTGCTAACTTTGCATCAAAATATAATATTCCATTTGGCGAAACTCAGGCTGGAAAAAGCGCTGTAGAATTTACTCATCCAATGAATTTAGGTGGAATAGGAGTAACTGGTGGTTTAGCTGCTAATAGAATCGCTAAAAATGCTGATGTAGTAATTGCAGTTGGAACAAGACTAAGTGATTTTACTACTTCAAGTAAATGGTTATTCCAAAATGAAAATGTAAAAATAATTTCTATAAATGTAAATGATTTTGATGCAGTTAAAATGGATGCAATTCCTTTAATTTGTGATGCTAAAAAAGGTTTAGAAGCCCTTAGTAGAAAATTAGATGAAATTTCATATAAAGCTGCATATACCAATGAAATAAAAGAAATTAAGGAAACTTGGGATAAAGAGGTAGATAGACTTTATACTAGTGAATTAGGTCCTAATAATAGATATTCACAATTACGTGCTTTAGGAATAATGAATGAAGAATTATTTGATAAAAATAGCATAGTAGTTGGAGCTTCCGGCTCTCTCCCTGGAGATATGCAAAGAGTTTGGAGAGCTTATGAAAGAGAAACTTATCATATGGAATATGGATATTCTTGTATGGGCTATGAAGTTAGTGGCTCTTTAGGCGTAAAGTTAGCAGCTCCAGATGTTGAAGTTTATTCAATGGTTGGTGATGCAAGTTTTGTCATGCTTCATTCTGAATTATTAACAGCTTTAGAAAATAAAATCAAAATTAACATAATGCTTTTCGATAATAATGGTTTTGGATGTATAGATAATTTACAAAGATCTCAAGGAATTCCAAAGTTTGGTTGTGAATTAGTTTATAGAGGTGATGAATCAAATAGAATTGATGCCTCAGGAAAAAGATTGCAAGTATCTTATGCAATGATTGCTAAAGGATATGGTTGTGATGTTTGGACTGTTCATAACAGTGAAGAATTACGAAAAGCTTTAGTTGAAGCTAAAGCAAGTAAAAAATCAACACTAATAGATATTAAGGTAGATGAAGATTCTATGAGTGGCTCTTATGAGAGTTGGTGGAGAGTTGGTACTCCTGAAGTATCAGAAAAACCAAGTGTAGTTGAGGCCTATTCCCAATTACAAAAAGAAATTAAAAAAACTAAAAAATATTAATTTTTAAATAAATTATATGAGGTTTATATATGGACAGTAATAAAGTTAAATTAGCAATAGCACCTATTGCTTGGACAAACGATGATTTACCTGATTTAGGCAGAGAAAACACATTTGAACAATGTGTAAGCGAAATGGCTTTAGCAGGTTTCACCGGTAGTGAAGTTGGTAATAAATATCCAAAAGATCCTAAAATTTTAAAACCAATGTTAGATCTAAGAGGAATTAGTATTTGTAACCAATGGTTTAGTAGCTTTTTAACTACAGAAGATTTAAATGAAAATATTGCAAAATTTGATGCACAGTTAAATTTTCTTGAAGCAATGGGAGCAAAAGTAATTGGGCCTGCAGAACAAGGTAATAGCATTCAAGGTAAAGCATTAAGTGTTTTTGATGAAAAACCTATTTTCAGTGATGAACAATGGGAAAAAGTTGCAACAGGTTTAAATGCTTTAGGAAAAATAGCTAAGCAAAGAGGTTTCAAATTATCTTACCATCATCATATGGGTACAGGTTGTCAAACTATTGCTGAAACAAAGAAACTTATGGACTTAACAGATAAAGAATATGTTTATCTAACCTTTGATTCTGGTCATTTTGCTTTTTCAGGTGAAGATCCAGTTGAAGCATTAAAATTATTTGTAGATAGAGTTGCTCATGTCCATTTAAAAGATATAAGACCTGAAGTAGTTGAAAAAGTTAAAAAAGAAAAATTGAGCTTTTTAGATGCTGTAAGAGCTGGTGCTTTTACAATACCAGGTGATGGTTGTATTGATTTCCCATCAATATTTAAAATTTTAGAAGAACATGATTATCAAGGATGGATGGTTGTAGAAGCTGAACAAGATCCTGCAAAAGCAAATCCTTTAGAATATGCAATTAGAGCAAGAAAGTATATTAGAGAAAATACAGGGTTGTAGGAGAAAAAAATGGAAAAATTAAAAGTTGGAATTATTGGTGGGGGTAGAATTGGTAAAGTACATATTCAAAGTATTACTAATTTAGTACCAAATGCAACTATTGTTGCTTTAGCAGACCCTTTTATGAACGAAGATTTAGAAAATTGGGCAAAAAATAGAGGAATTAATGAAACATATCGCGATCCGTATGATATAATAAATCATAAGGATATCGAAGCTGTAATAATTTGTTCTCCAACTGATACCCATACTGAGTTAATCCAAGCTGCAGCCAAGGCAAAAAAACACATATTCTGTGAAAAGCCAGTTGATACTGATTTGCTTAGAATTAAAAAGACAATGGATGTTGTTAGAGAAAATGAAGTACTTTTCCAAATTGGATTTAATAGGCGCTTTGATCACAACCATAGTGCTGTACGTGCTGCTGTAATGGAAAATAAAGTGGGTGATGTCCATATTATAAAAATTACTTCTAGAGATCCTGAACCTCCAAATCCTGAATACGTAAAAGTATCTGGTGGAATATTCCTAGATATGATGATTCATGATTTTGATATGGTTCGATTCTTAAGTGGCAGTGAAGTTAAAGAAGTTTATGCAACAGGTGCTGTTCTAATTGATCCAGAAATAGGAAAAGCTGGTGATGTTGATACAGCGATGGTAATGCTAACTATGGAAAATGGTGCTCTCGCTATCATCGATAATTCAAGACAAGCTGTTTATGGTTATGATCAACGAACAGAAGTCTTCGGTTCTAAAGGTTGTGCAAAAGTAGAAAATGATAGAAAGAGCCTTGTTGAAGTTAGTTCTAAAGATAGCGTTGAATCAGAAAAACCACTTTATTTCTTCTTAGATCGATACATTGATTCATATGCTAACGAGATTATTGATTTTATCAATTCAGTTCAAAATAATGCTCCAATAAAATGTGGAATTGAAGATGCAGTTAGACCAGTAGAAATAGCTCTAGCAGCAACAAAATCATTAAAAGAGCATAGACCTGTTTTGATAAGTGAAGTAGCACTCTCATAACAAGGAGGAAAATATGGGCGTCATCACAATTTCAAGAAAAATGGGTAGCGAAGGTACTTACATCGGAAGAAAAGTAGCTGAAAGACTACATATGGCTTATGCAGACAAGGTTTTTATTTCAAGAGTCATGCGTGAATATGGTTTTAGTGCATTTAAAGAAGTTTATGATGAAACTCCAACTTTCTGGGACAAGTTTCTTACAATTAGAGAACAAACAATTGATTTCTTAGCAAGAACAGAAGAGGCAATTGGTAAAGCTGATAATGTAGTAATTGTTGGTCGTGGTGGTTTTGGTATTTTTGAAAATTATAATGATGTATTAAATGTTAGAACAAAAGCACCAATAGAAATCCGCGTAAAGCGTCAGATGGCTGAACATGAAATGAGTTATGAAGAAGCTTATGCACATGTTATAGAAAACGATAAGGTCAGAAAACAATTTGTAGAATCAGATTTTAGATTTAATTATCAAGATACAAATAATTTTGACATGATTATTAATACAGGAATTATAGATCCTGATAAAGCTGTCGATTACATTTGTGAGGTTTATCAATCATTAATGGAAAAAGGTAGATGTAGTACTTCAAAAAATCTTAAAGATTTAGAAGTCGATTCTATACTTTTAAAATTTGTAAAAGAAGAATTAGACAAAATTCGTTAAGGAGTAAATATTTATGAAAAAAGTTAAAGTAGGCGTAGCCGGTTACGGTACTATTGGTCAAAGGTTAGCTGATGGGGTTGAACTTCAAGAAGATATGGAATTAGTAGGAGTAGCTGATGTAGCTCCAACACTTCCAATACAAGCTTTATATGAAAAAGGTATGCCTTATAAACTTTTTACTGCAGCACCAGATAAAAAGAATTTATTAACTGATAAACATATTCCAGTAAGTGGAACAATAGAAGAATTAGTTCAAGAAGTTGATATTATGCTGGATGCTACAAATGCTGGTATTGGGGCAATGAATAAAAAATTATATGAAAAATATAATACTAAAGCAATTTTCCAAGGTGGAGAAAAAAATGATGTAGCAGATATTTTCTTCCATGGTTATGCAAATTATGAGAAAGGCTTAGGAGCACAATATCTAAAATTAACTAGCTGTAATACTACAGGTTTAATCAGAGCAATTGATGCTATTGATAGGGCTGTTGGTGTTAAAAAAACAGCTATTACAATTATTAGAAGAGTAGCAGATCCTGGTGATTATCATAGAGGTTTGACTAACGCTTTAGAAGTTGCTCCTGCACCAAATCATCAAGCTTTAGACTTGATGACTATAATGCCACATATTGATGCAACAGGTATTTTAGTACATACACCAGTTACTCATGGTCATATTATTACTCCTGTTGTTTCAACAAAGTCAAAAATGACAAAAGATGAATTATTAGAAATTTTTAATGCACATCCTAGAATTAGAGTTGTTAGTAGAGAAGATGGATTCTTAGGCAATGCTTCATTATTTAAATATGCTAGAGATTTAGGTCATACAAGAGGAGACATGTATGAAATAGCTGTATTTAAAGAATCAATTGTTAATAGTGGGGATGATATTATGTTTGCAATTAATATACCACAAGAAGCAGTTGTTATTCCAGAAAATATTGATGGTATTAGAGCTGCACTAAGAATGCAAGAAACTCGTGAAGAGGGAACAAAGGCAACAAACAAATATTTAGGAATGAAATAATGAATAATAATTTAGGGTTTAAATCAATTGAAGAAGTAGATATAAACAATAAAAAAGTTTTACTTAGACTCGATATTAACTCTCCAATAGATGTAAAAACAAAAAAAATTGTTAATACTAATAGAATTGATAAATCATTAAAAACTTTAAATTATTTAAAAGATCATAATGCAAAAGTTGCAATAATTGCTCATCAAGGGGACACTTTAGATTATCAAAATCTAATACCTCTTGAAGAGCATGCACAGATTTTGTCAGAAAAACTGAAAACTAAAGTTCACTATATTGATGATGTCTGTGGTCCTGCAGCTATTGAAAAGATTAATAATTTAAAATGTGGTGAATTTATTATTCTAGGTAATTTGAGATATTTAGGTGAAGAACTTTCAACTTTTGAAAACAGTGTTAAATTGACAGATGAGCAAATGTTAAATACTTATTTAGTAAGATCTTTAGCCCCTCATTTTGATATTTATGTAAATGATGCTTTTTCTGCAGCTCATAGAAATGCTCCAAGCATGGTAGCTTTCCAGAAAATTTTACCTAGTGCTGCTGGATTTTTATTTTTCGATGAAGTATCAACTTTGAAAAAGGTAATGAGTAATCCTGCATCTCCTTGCATATTTGTTTTAGGTGGAGCAAAAATTTCTGATGCTTTTTCAATGATGGAAGAAGTTCTATCCAAAAATATTGCAGATAAAATACTAACTTGTGGGGTAACAGGTGAAGTTTTTCTTATAGCTAAATCAATATATTTGGGAGCCGCTGTTGATAAATTCTTAAATGATAGAGGCTTAATTAATTTTGTAGATGAAGCAAAAACTCTATTAGATAAATTTGGAGACAGAATAGAGACTCCTGTTGATTTAGTTTACGAAGAAAATGGTAAGAGAATTTGTATAAACATTAATGAAGAGATTAAAGATAAACTTTTTGCTGATATTGGTGAAAAAACAATTAGTTCTTATTCAATGTTAATTTCAAATGCAAAAACTATTTTTGTAAATGGACCTGCTGGTATGTATGAAAATCCAGTATTAGAAAATGGTACTAAAGCTTTATTACAAGCAATAGCTAATTCTAATGGATTCAGTGTTGTTGGAGGTGGGGATAGTGTTACTGCAACAGTAAAATTCACAGATCCTTCAAAAATGAGCTATATATGTACTGCTGGTGGTGCAATGGTTAGATATTTATCAGGTAAAAAGCTTCCTTTAATTACAGCTATGGAAAATTCAATATAGCTGGGGTATATATAAATAACTTAGAAGTGAAGGAAGTTATATTTCTTTCACTTCTTTTTTTTCGGAGAAAATTATGAAATATAAAATTAAATATAATGATGAAGTTGTTGATGTACAAATTCCAGACAATAGCGTAATTATTTCACCAAAGGATGTTGAGAAAAAAGATCAACATGAAATTGTTAATGTCGGATTAAATCATCCTTTTAACAGTGAAAAATTAGATAAATTTATTGCTGATAAAGAAAAGATTTTAATTATAGTAAATGATGGAACCCGCCCAACACCAACAGCACAAATTTTAGAAACTATTTATCCATTAATAAATAAAAAACAAATTAAAATCATGGTTGCAACTGGAGTTCATAGGATTGCAAATGATAATGAAATAAAAAAAATTTTAGGAAATACATATAGTTATTTAAGAGATAAAATTGTTTCTCATGAAGCTAGAAAAGATGAAGATTTGCAATATATTGGAACAAGTAGAGCCAATACCCCTTTAGTTATTAATAAAGAGGTGCTCTTAAATGATGCACTAATTATAATAGGAAGTGTTGAGCCTCATTATTTTGCTGGTTATACAGGTGGAAGAAAAGCAATAATGCCTGGTGTTGCTTCCTATAAATCAATTGAAGCAAATCACAAGAGAGCTTTAGATCCAAGAGCAAAAGCTTTGAATTTAAAAGACAATCCAGTGCATTTAGATATGGTGGATGTTTTAAACTTGCTTAAAGATAAACCAATGTTTTCTATAATGAGTGTAATGGATAGAGATCATCAAATATATGAAATAACAACTGGTAATATAATTGATAGTTTTGATGCAGCAATAGAAAAGGCAAATGAAGTTTTTACTTTTGAAATAAAAGAAAAAAGTGACATTGTTGTATCGGTTGCATCCTCTCCAATGGATATTGATTTATATCAATCTCAAAAAGCCATTGATAATGGAAAACTTGCACTAAAAGAAAATGGAATTCTAATTTTAATTTCAGCATGTAAAGAAGGGGTAGGAGAAAAAGCTTTTTATGATTTATTAAAATCATCTACAACACCTAAAGCTGTTTTAGAAAGCATTTATAAAAATTATAAATTAGGATATCACAAAGCTGGTAAAATGGCAGAAATTATGACTTGGGCAGATATTTGGGTTGTTAGTGAATTAGAAGATCAATTATGGGAAAATATTTTTATTAAACCTTTTAATTCAATTCAAGAAGCTATTGATGAAGCCTTAAAAATAAAAGGTAGCAATGCATCATTAAGTTTACTTAGCGATGGTTGTATAACAGTACCTCTGTTAAAAAAGGAATAATTAAAATAGGTTATTGATAAATAATACAACAATTATGTAATAAACACTTAATATCACAATAAAATTATATATTTTTTGTGGTATTATTTTTATTAAACCAATAGATGCTAATAAACCAACTAGTAATCCTGGTAACATTGAAGCAGTAATTGTTAGTGTTTCAATGTTAATATTTTTCCAAAAAAGAGCAAAAATTATAGTTTTTGTAATATTTAATGAAATGAAAAATAAAGCTGTAGAACCTACAAACTCTTTCTTTTCTTTGGTTTGTCTCAAAAAATAAAGACAAACAATAGACCCAGCAGCGTTTGAAATAGTTGATACTCCTGATAAAAAAGATAGAAAGAGTGTAATTGGTTTATTTAAAGGTTTTAATTCAACTACAATACCTTTTTTATAATCAATATATTTTTTAATCTCTTGATAAGTAATCATAATTACCATTAACAATAAGAAAAATGAAATAAAGATTGTAAAAACTCTATCATCAATAAAGGATGCAAAGAAACTTGTTATAATTATTCCTATGATTGCTAGTGGAACAAAATATTTTACTGCTTTAAAATTAATATGTTTTCTATAAATAATAATTGGTAGAATATCGCCTAATAGAAAAATAGGAGCTAAAATACCAATAACTTGTTTTGAAGGAATGAATGTAAGAAGTAGATACATGCAAACAACTGATAAATTCCTAAAACCTCCTTTATCTAAACCTAAGAAAAAAGCTGCTATTGATAGAATTAAAAAATTGTTTGCAATAATTGAATTGCTCATGATTTACCTCTTTGTTGTAAGTAATATTCCTTGAATAGAAAAGAATAAAAATAATGGCAATATAATTGTATAATTTTGTTGATAAAGATTAGTAGTCAAAATGTTTTTTAGAACAATAAAAACAATTAAATATAAGCTATAAAGTGAAATTAATTTCTCAAATACAAAAAGTCTAAAAGTTGAATCTTTTTTAGAACTAATTGTTGTTAATGAAGATATAAACAATATTAAATATATAATAGGATTAAAAAAGAATATATTCTCATTATTATAAGTTGGCTGAATATTTGAAAAGAATACAAAATAAAATATAAATAATGAAATTATTAAGAGGAATAATAAAATTATTGAATTAAAGATTCCATATAAAGCTAATTCATTATCTTGTTTAAATGTTTTTAACAATAATCCGATTAAACCTAATAATAATCCTATTGCACTATAAAAAAGTAGGTGATGCTTTGTTCTTCTAAATTCATTAAATGGGGTAGAGGTGTTGCTTGAATAAATAATTGTTTTATTTGCATTAAATCCCTCATATTCCATAATAGATTTTTCTAAAAATTCCGGTGAAAACATATTTTCCCAAGCAGAATTTTTTACATCACAACTTGGCCCTAAAAAAGAATTTAAAACCCAATTCACAAATAAAGAATTATCTAATTGTTTTATTGATAAATCTCTAAATGAAAAAGGTGTATATTGATTTTGAGCCCATTGTTTAAATTCATTATCTGTTGCCCAATTAAAAATATCTCTAATTCTCGTAGCACAGTTATCAGTATAAAAATCATATAAATATGTATTATTATCACTTTGAGAATTATAATTTAAAAAATTAATTATATCAATTTTCTTTTCATTTGGGATATTTAATTCAACTTTGGATACAGTTCTATCTTCATCAATAGCAACTTGTAATCTAGAATCAGCATAAGATGGTATTAAAAGATAATACATTTTGCCTTCTAAAAAATGTTCATAAAAATTATCACTATTAAAACTAAATACACCATAATCGTATACAATAGCTTTTTTGTTCTTCTGCTCAATTAAAATAGCAGAATGGCCAAACCAACTATATATTTCTTTTCCTGGAGTAATTGTTATTAAAGAAATTTTTGTATCATCAAGTTCAGATAAATCATAATCATCTAGTGATGTAGTTTTTGTAAAATTATTTAAATTTTCTTGGCTTGGAAAAGGGTTAGTTAATGGAGTTTTAGTAATATTTAAAGAAAAAATATTTACACTAACACAAAAAAATAAAATAAGAAAAATTGATAGGCGTTTTTTTATCTCCATAATAATGTTATAATATCATAAGACTAAATGCTTTTCTATATTTTTTTATATAAATAAAAATGATTTTTTTTGTTGACTAGTTGTTGTTTAGTTTTTATTGTGTGTGTGGAGGATTTATGGATAGAGATATTATTACTCAAGCAATTGTTTTACATTCAAGACGCGATGGAGTAAATAATATGAATTTAACATTACTTAGCCTTGATTTAGGGTTAATTAATGTTCGAGCGTTTGGTGCGAAAACCAGTAAGAAAGCTCCTAAAGCCTTTAGATTTCAAGAAGGGCAATTTTTTTTATACCATAATCCAACTAAAAAACAATATATTCTTAAAGATGTAAAATTAATTAGTGATCATGATTTAATATCAACTGAATTTTCTAAAGTTGTTTGTGCATCTTTAATGAGTGAAATATTATTAAAAACATATATAGATAATTTTGCTTTTTCTTATAATTTATTTACTAAGTGTTTAGATTTATTAGAAGATTCAACAATAAATGAAGATATTATTTTGATACAATTTATACTAAGAATGATTAAAGATCATGGGTTCTTTGAAGATTTCAATCATTGTCCAAGTTGTGATAAAAGATATGAAGCAGATGAAATATTATATTTTTCTGATTCTTTAAGCGTACCTAGTTGTAAAGATTGTTCCAATTCTTCTAATATTATATTACCCCCAAAAGCGAGGAAGTATTTATCCTATACACTTGATTTAGAATTAGAAGATGCAATTAAAGTAGAATTATTTGAATCAACTGCACAAAGAATAAAAGCATATATGATTCGCTGGATAACTGTAATAATAGGGTATCCATTAAAAAGTTTAAGCGTGTATAATTAAATAAAGGGAATATATGAATTGGTTAAAAAAGAGTATAGATATTGAAGAAGTAAAACAATTATCAAATCGCTATAAAGTTGATTTGTTTACATGTTCAATTCTAGCTAGAAGAAGAATTGTTGAAAGAGAACAAGTTAAATATTATTTAGAAAATGATTTATTATTTTTGCATAGTCCATTTGAATTTAAAGACATGGAAAATGCTATTGAAAGAGTTTTAGATGCAATTGAATCCAAAGAAAAAATTCGAGTTTTCGGAGATAAAGATGTTGATGGTATTACAAGCACTGTAATTTTAGTTGATGAATTAAAAAATCTTGGGGTTGATGTTTCTTATACCGTACCTGATGGCACTGATCCTTATGGTATGACTAAGGAAAAAGTCCAAAAAGCTAAAGATGATGGCGTTTCCTTAATAATTACTGTTGACTGTGGTATTAGCGAAGTTGAAGAAATTGAGTTTGCAAATTCTTTATATATAGATACTATTGTTCTAGATCATCACATAAGCGGTGAAGTTTTACCTCCTGCTTATTCAATAATAGATCCAAAGAAAAAAGATTCTACTTATCCATTTGAGCATTTAGCTGGATGTGGAGTAACTGCAAAATTTATTTGGGCTCTAAGATTTGCAAACACACAATACTTTAATGAAGATTATATATTATTACATGCTCAACCCGGTAACGATACTGTTATTATTCAAGCAATAAAAGTAAGAAATCTAGTTGTTCTAGATAGAACTATTGAAATCATTAATCCTGATTTAATTCTTCCTACCCAAAGTAAAATCATTGAATTTATTAATTGTGGTGTTCCCATTATAGTTTTAGATGAAGAGGTTGAGAGAAAACAATTAAGTAAAGCATTTAATTCAAAAATTGATATTTTCTTACAAGACCTTAGACCCATATTAAATCAAACTTTTCCTGGCTTAAAAAATAAAAGTTTATTTGCTTTATCTGAAGTATCAAAAAGTGGTAAATATAGTGAAATTATAAAAGATGAATTAGATGTACTTATGGGGATGTTTAATTCTTTGATTTTCCAAACAAATAAAGGTTTATCAAGTGATTTTGATAAAGTTTTAGATTTAGTAGCAATAGGAACAGTTGCTGATATGATGCCAATGGAAGATGAAAATAGAATAATAGTAAGAAGAGGTTTAAAAGTCTTAAGTGAGAATCCAAGAAAATCTTTATTGCCATTATTAGTAAATGCAAAGCTACTTAACAAAAAGATTAATACAACTCATATAGGTTGGAATATTTCCCCAACAATAAATTCAGCAGGTAGATTAGGTAATGCTAAAGTTGCAATTCAAATGTTTTTAGCCCAAGAACAAACAGATATAGAGAAATTTGCTAATGATTTATTATTTTTTAATAAGGAACGTCAAAAACTTGGAGATGAAGCTTGGCATAGCATGCAAAATGAAGCTAAGGATAATTTTGAGAAATTTGGTTCAAAACTAGTATTGGTAAAAGACACAAAAGTTGTAAAAGGGATAACTGGTTTAATGGCCTCAAGACTTATGAATAACTTTAAAAGCCCTAGTATGGTGCTTTGTGATAATGAAGATGGAACTTTAACTGGTAGTATGAGATCACCAAAAGGTTTCCATATAACTAAATTCTTAAAACAATTTGAATCTTTATTATTAAATTTTGGTGGTCATGCACATGCTGGGGGATTTTCTTTAGAAAAGAATAATTTAAATCAATTTATCAAGCAAGTTGAAGAAAAACTATATACAATGGATGATGTGGATTGTGATGATGAAGATAGCATAGATATTGATTGTACAATTAGTGAAAAAGACTTTAGTCCAGAATTATTAAAAATTGTTGAAAGATTTGAACCATATGGTCAAAATAATAATCCTTTAGTTTTTCATATTGAAAAGGCATTATTAAGTGATTATTACTTTATAAATGGTGGTAGTAATGGAAGTCGTAATATTAAACTTGTAATATCCTATAACAACTATAAATGGCCATGTATTTTTTGGAATGGTGGTAAATTAGTTGAAGAAAGTTTTAATAAAAATGATTTTGTTGATTTAGTTTTTAAAATGGGAATAAATAGTTTTAAAAACGCTGACTCAATTCAATTATCAATAATCGATATAAAACATAGTTCTAATGTTAAAAATATAAAAATTAGCTAAAAAAAGTTAATTAAATTTTATTATTGTCTAAAATACTGTTGAATAAAAATTTTATTTTTTATATATTCACAAATGTTAGAAATAATAATAACAAAATACGTCCCAATGCAAGAAAGAGGGAAGGAGGTGATTTTGAATGGCATATATTAAAGTTGATGATAACGAACCTTTAGAAAAATCAATTAAACGTTTTAAACGTTTAGTAGAAAAAGAAGGTATTATCCGTGAGTACAAAAAAAGAGAGTACTTCGAAAAGCCATCCACCATTCTTAATAGAAAGAAGAAAGCTAATGCTCGTAAACAATTAAAGAAAGCAAGAAAATTACATGCTTCAAAATCTTATTAAGGAAACTTCCCGCTTAGTGTAATACTAGGCGGTTTTCTTTTATCAATTTTTTTAATAAAAAATATTTAAATATAATTTTTAAAAAAAAGTTTATTATAAATTATTTCAACTTTTATTTAGTAATAACAAAAAAATTTAAAAAAAAATTGACAAATTCACCAATATAATTTATTCTAGAATCAAAAAAATAGATGTTTTAAATAACTAAAAAAAGAGGTTAATTATGTTAATTCTAATTTCTGACGCTTTTGATGATTCATTGGCTACAAAATTATCAGTATTTGGCGAAGTTACTGATGATAAAGCTAGACTCAGTGAAGCAAACGTTGTGCTTGTCCGTTCAAAAACAACATGTACAAAAGAATATATTGATCAAGCTCCAAATCTAAAGCTTATTATTAGAGGTGGTGTTGGTATCGATAATATTGATAAAGCTTATGCTGAATCAAAAGGTATTATTGTTCGTAATACACCAAAAGCTTCTTCTGTTGCTGTAGCAGAACTTGTTATGGCTCATTTAATTGCTGCACCTTCACATTTAATTGAATACAATAATGGTATGAAAGAAGGTAAGTGGTTAAAGAAACAAATCAAAAGAACTGAATTATATGGTAAAACTTTATGTTTATTTGGTATTGGTAATATTGCACAAAAAGTTGCTGAAAGAGCTGCAGCTTTTGGTATGAAAGTAGTTGCATATGATAAATATGTTGCAACTAGTGATAAAGCTGAAATGAAAGCAACACCTGAAGAAGCAATAAAAGATGCAGATTATGTTTCATTACATATGCCTTTAACTGATGAAACTCGTGGTATGATTGATGCTAAAATGTTATCAAATTGTTCCAAAGTTCCTGTAGTAATTAATACTTGTCGTGGTCCTGTAGTTGATGCTGATGATATGTGTGCTGCTTTAGAAACTGGTAAAGTTGCTCTTTATTGTACAGATGTATATCCAAGTGATCCTCCAAGTGAAGATTATCCAATTTTAAAACAAGAAAAAGTAATTTTAACACCACACGTTGGTGCAAATACTAAAGAAAATTTATTGCGTATCGGTGAAGAAACATATGCAATTATTGAAGAACTTTCTAAGGGAGGAAAGCTTTAAGATGTCACGTAAATTAAATTTTTTCGCAGGTCCATCAGTATTACCTATTGAAGTATTAGATACAATCCAAAGAGAAATCAAAGATTATGAAGGTAATGGACAATCAATGATTGAAACATCTCACCGTGGTGCAATGTTCTCAAAAATGTATGCAGATGCTCAAAATCTATTTAGAGAATTATTAGGCATCAGTGATGATTATGATGTTTATTTCTTAGGTGGTGGAGCTACATTACAATTCACAATGATTCCTACAAACTTCTTACGTCCTGGAACAGTTGCTGATTATATCAAAAGTGGTACATGGGCAAACAAAGCTGGTCAAGATGCAGAAAAAATTGGTAAAGTTAATTACTATTTTGATGGAACAGATTCTAAGTTTACAACTTTACCTGATCCAAAGACTGTTAAACCTTCTGAAAACTCTTCATACCTTTATTTATGTTCAAATGAAACAATTGGAGGTATCGAATGGCAAGATTTCCCAACTACAGGTGATGTTCCATTAATTGCTGATATGTCTTCTGATATTTTATCTCGTCCAGTTGACGTAAATAATTTCTCAATGATTTATGGTGGTGTTCAAAAGAACTTAGGTCCTGCTGGTGCTACATTTATTATTATGAAGAAAGATATGCTTGAAAGACAAAATTCAAACTTAACTAATTATCTTAACTATGCTAAGCATTCTTCTGGTAATGGTTTATTCAATACTCCTCCAGTTTTCTCAATTTGGGGTGTTAAATTAGTATTAGAATGGGTTAAGAAGAATGGTGGTGCTCAAGGTATGTTAGATAGAGCAATTGAAAAGAGTAACATTATTTATAATGTTCTTGATTCATCTTCATTCTATACTTCTCCAGTTGATCCAAAATACAGATCTAGAATGAATATTGTATTTAGAGCTCAAAGTGAAGATTTAGAAAAGAAATTCATTGAAGAAGCAACTAAAGAAGGTATGTTAGGTCTTAAGGGTCACAGAAGTGTTGGTGGTTTAAGAGCTAGTGTATATAATGCTTGTCCTAAAGAAGATGTAGAAGCTTTAGCTCAATTTATGAAAGAATTTGAAAGGAAGAATGGTTAATAATTATGATTAAAAAAGTAGACGATACAAATAAGCAAATAATTCGTGATTTAATTGACGGCAGAAAGCCATTTAGTTCTATTGCAGAAAATCAAGGTATAACTGAGAACACTGTACGTTCTAGAGTTAATAAGCTTATTGAAGAAGGAATCCTTTCAGTAACTGGCTTAGTAGATCCAGAACTAATTCCTGGTTTACAAGTTGTAATGATGGGAGTTAAATTAAACACTCTTGATTTAGATAAGAAAGCAATTGAATTTGCTGCTTTAAGAGGTGTTGTTTCTGTTGCTGTAGTTACTGGGCGTTATGATTTGATGGTTCAATTAATTTTAAACGAAGAAGATGATATGACATTATTAGATTTCTTTAAAAACGAAATTGGAAAAATTGATGAAGTAGCGGATGTTGAAACCTTTATTGTCTACCAATCTCATAATTTAAAAGTTCCTTATGTTTTATAATTTTTAGTAATTGATTATTATAACTAACTGCTGTATTTTCTATTAGTAAATACAGCAGTATTTTTTTTCAAAAAATAATGATTATTTTTCTTTGCTTTATTCTCTATGAAATCAATTAAAAAAATATATTTTATTTTCTACTTTTCATATAAATAAGTATATTGGTATTTAATTATATAAAAAATTCATATTATTAGCTTTATTTTGTTATATTCTAATTTATAATTATCTGTTTGGTTTTATTTATTTATGTGTCCATATTTATTTGATAGTTGATTTATATTGGTATTTTTAGTATCTTACACTCGAAGTTAGATAAAGTTAACTAAAATAAATTTCTGGAGTATAAAATGAATAAAGAGCCATGGAGAAATTTTAAAGGTAATACTTGGAAGAATGAAATTAATGTTAGAGATTTTATTCAAAAAAATTATACACCATATTTAGGTGATTCAACATTTTTAGAAGGACCAACAGAAGATACTGAAAAGTTATGGTCACAAGTTCTAAAATTGAATGAAGAGGAAAGAGCTAATGGTGGTGTATTAGATATGGATACTGATATCATATCTACTATTACTAGTCATAATCCAGGATACTTAGATAAGTCTAAAGAAAAAATAGTTGGATTTCAAACTGATAAACCTTTTAAAAGATCTTTACAACCAAATGGTGGTATTAGAATGGCAGAAAAAGCTTTATCCGAAAATAATTATACAATTGATCCTCAAATAAAAGATTTTTATACTTATTATAGAAAAACTCATAATGCTGGTGTATTTGATGTATATACTGAAGAAATGAGAAAATGTCGTAGTTCTCATATAATTACTGGATTACCTGATGCTTATGGAAGAGGAAGAATAATAGGTGATTATAGGAGAGTTGCTTTATATGGTATAGATTATTTAATTAATCAAAAAATTGATGAAAAAGATTCTGTTTCCACTATTATGAGTGAGGATAATATTAGAGATAGAGAAGAATTAAGCGAACAAATTAGAGCACTTAAAGAATTAAAAATTCTTGCAAATAATTATGGTTTTGATATTAGTCAACCAGCTAGTAATACTAAAGAAGCTATACAGTGGTTATATTTTGGTTATTTAGCAGCAGTTAAAGAACAAAATGGTGCTGCAATGAGTTTAGGTAGAACTTCAACTTTTATAGATATTTATGCTACTAGAGATTTAGAAGAAAATGTATTTAATGAAAAAGAAATTCAAGAGTTAGTTGATCATTTTATTATGAAATTGAGATTAGTAAAATTTGCTAGAACTCCTGAATATAATGAATTATTTTCTGGTGATCCAACTTGGGTTACTGAATCAATTGGTGGTATGGGTATTGATGGAAGACCATTAGTAACTAAGATGAGTTATAGATATTTACATACATTGAGCACCTTAGGCACAGCTCCAGAACCAAATCTAACAGTTTTATGGAGTGTTAATTTACCATCTAATTTTAAAAAATTCTGTGCAAAAACTTCAATACTTTCTTCATCTATTCAGTATGAAAATGATGATTTAATGAGAGTAACTCATGGCGATGATTATGCAATAGCTTGTTGTGTTTCATCTATGAAAGTAGGTAAAGAAATGCAATTTTTTGGTGCTAGAGCTAATTTAGCTAAATGTTTATTATATGCAATAAATGGTGGAATTGATGAAAAAACTAAAGTCCAGGTTGGCCCAAGTTATAAGCCAATTTCAAGTGAATATTTGGATTATAATGAAGTAATAGCTAAATATGAAGATATGATTAAATGGCTAGCTCAAGTTTACGTTAATACCTTAAACATAATTCATTATATGCATGACAAATATTCTTATGAAAGAATTCAAATGGCTTTACACGATAAAGAAATAAAAAGATATTTTGCAACTGGTATCGCCGGTTTATCTGTAGTAGCTGATTCTTTATCTGCTATAAAATATGCTAAAGTAAAAGTTATTAGAGATGAGGATAATATAGCTCAAGAATATGAAATTGAAGGTGATTTTCCAAAATTTGGTAATGATGATGATCGTGTAGACTCAATAGCTAGAAATGTTGTAAAAATTTTTATGAAATATGTAAGACAAAATCAAACATATAGAAATAGTATTGCAACAACATCATTATTAACAATAACAAGTAATGTTGTATATGGGAAAGCCACAGGTTCAACACCAGATGGAAGGAAAGGTGGAGTAGCATTTGCTCCTGGAGCCAATCCTATGCATCATAGAGATAAAAAAGGAGCTATTGCTTCTTTAAGCTCAGTAGCAAAACTTCCATTTAATGAAGCACAAGATGGTATATCCAATACTTTTTCTATAATTCCTGAGGCTTTAGGAAAAGATGATGATATAGAAATAACTTATAATAAGCCATTAGCATGTGCTTGTGAAATAGAAACTGATTAAAGATTAGGAGAAAGAATTATGAAAGTTAGTGAAGCTCAAATAGATAATTTAGTTACAATGTTAGATGCATACACCACAAAAGGTGGACATCATTTAAATGTTAATGTATTTAGAAAAGAAACATTATTAGATGCACAAAAACATCCAGAATTATATCCTCAATTAACAATTAGGGTTTCTGGTTATGCTGTTAATTTTAATAAGTTAACAAAAGAGCAACAAGATGAAGTAATTTCTAGAACTTTTCACGAGGAAATATAAATGGGAAAAATTCATTCGATAGAAACATTTGGCACAGTAGATGGTCCTGGAATTAGATTAGTAGTATTTTTTCAAGGTTGTCCATTAAGATGTTTATATTGTCACAATCCAGATACTTGGAATAAAGCTGGCGGTATAGATATGTCTGTAGATGAAATTTTGAATGAATATGAAAGAAACAAAGATTTTTATAAAAATGGAGGGTTGACCGTCACTGGCGGTGAACCCTTATATCAATTAGAATTTTTAACTAATTTATTTTCTGAAGCTAAAAAAAGAGGTATTCATACTTGTTTGGATACTTCCGCAGGATGTTTTGATTATAATAATGTAGAAAAATATCTTACTTTACTTAAAAATACTGATTTGGTTTTATTAGATATTAAACATAGTGATGATATTAAACACAAAGAATTAACAACAATATCTATGAAAAAACCATTAGAATTTTTAAATTTATTGAATAAAAAACATATTCAAGTAATTATTCGTCATGTATTAGTACCAACAATAACAGATAGTACTGAACACTTTATTAATATGGGCGTATTATTAAGCCCTTATTCTAATATAATTGGTATTGATGTTTTACCTTATCATAGAATGGGTATAAATAAATATGAACAATTAAATATTGATTATCCACTTAAAGATATTCCAAATGCAAAAACAAGTAGAGCAAAAGAAGCAAGATCTATCATAGTCAATTCGTATTTAAAAGAGAGAGAAAAGCTCAATAAAAAAACAGAAAAAGTAAGTTAAATTTTGAATTTTTTTGAATGTTTTAGGTTTTTGTTTCAAAAATATTTATTCTTGTGTACTATTTTAATTAGTTATAAGGCTTATAAAAGATTTTTTTATAATTAATATGTATATATATATAATATTTATAAAATTCCTTTAATTATTTCACAAAATAGACTATTATATATAAAGTTATTAAATTTATTGAATGTTTCGAATATTTTTTTATTCTATAAATGTTCATTCAAAAAATTAAACGGAGTTTTATAATGGCTAATTTAAAAACTAATTATATGGGATTGGAATTAAAAAATCCAATTATTGCAGCAAGTAGTCCTTTGACATCCAACTTAGATAATATTAAAAAGTTAGAAGATGCAGGAGTAGGCGCTATTGTTTTGAAATCTATTTTCCAAGAACAAATTGATAAAGATGCTGATTCTAACGTAGACATTGAACAATCTTTTTTAAACCATGCTGACGCATATGGTTTTTTAAGAGGTGCAAGTCAAGATCATTATATTGATATGTATTTAACTTTAGTTGAAGATGCAAAAAAGGCTTGTGATATTCCTATTATTGCTTCTTTAAATGGTTCAGGTGATGGCTCTTGGATAAGAGAATATGCTCCTCGTTTTGCTTATTGTGGAGCAGATGCTTTTGAAGTAAATCACTATGAAATTGGATCCAATGCTAATTTAGATGGAAAACAAATGGATAAGAAATTTATTAAATTTGCTAAAATCGCAAGACAAGAAATTAAATTACCTCTTTCATTGAAAATGAGTTCAACTTTTTCTTCAACAGCAAATATTATTAGAGAACTAGATTTTTTAAAATATGATGGTTTAGTATTATTTAATCGTTTCTTTAATCCTGATATAAATATTAATTCAGTCTCTATGTCTAGAGGAAATACCATATCTAGTCCTAATGAATATAGTAGATCATTAAGATGGGTTGGTTTAATGAGTGAAGAAATTAATCTTGATTTATGTGCTAATACAGGTATCTATGATGGTGAAACTATTATTAAGATGTTATTAGCTGGAGCGGCAGCTGTCGAAGTATGCTCCGCATTTATCCAAAATGGGTTAGATACTGTTAATTTAATGCTTGATTCTTTAAATAGTTGGATGGAGAAAAAAGGGTATGATTCAATTGATAAGTTTAAAGGTATCTTGGCTCAAGAGAAAATGAGTGACCCTACATTATGGGAAAGAACTCAGTATATCAAATCTTTACATAATTAGGAGTAAATAATGGATTTAGAGTTATATAGTGACATTTCTCCTTTAACTGGAGATGAAGCTAGAAAAGGTGTAAAACTTCTTCAAAGTAATCCTTTATATATTCAAAATTTGTTGGCAATTTTATTGGATAATAAAAAACCTGATTATAAAGAAAAAGTAATGCGACAAACTAAGGAAATTATTGAAGTTTTAAATAAAGTTAATAATTATGATGATTTCCAAAAATACATTACTTCAGGATTTTTTATTCCTGCTATGTTAGATAGATCAGTTACTGATTTGTCTTTCTCTGGTTTAGAAAATTTATCTGATAATGATGCATATTTGTTTTTTTCAAATCATAGAGATATTGTTTTGGATTGTGCTTTATTAGATTATGCTTTATTAAAAAACAATAAGCAATTATGTGAAATGGCTTTTGGTGATAATTTAATGAGTAGTAAAGCTGCAGAAACATTATTTAGATTAAATGGTGGAATTGTAGTAAAAAGAACCTTACCATTGCGTGAAAAATATAAAGAATCAATTCGTCTCAGTAAATATTTTTGTGAAACAATTTTAGATAGAAACAAAAGCATTTGGGTTGCTCAAAAAAGTGGTAGAGCAAAAGATGGAATCGATTTAACAAGTCCTGCAATCATTAAAATGCTTTATCTATCAATGAAAAAAAGTAACTATACATTTAGTGACTTAATAAATAAATGTAGGATTACTCCAGTTGCAGTATCATATGAATACGATCCTTGTGATATCAATAAGAGTAGAGAAGAAGTAACTAAGATTTTAAATGAAGGTAATTATAATAAAAAGAAATATGAAGATTTAATTTCTTTAGTTAAAGGATTACGCCAATTTAAAGGAAGAATACATATTCATGTTGGTAAACCTTTAGTAGATAAAGAATATGAAACACATGAAGAAGTAGCTAGAGAAATTGATAGACAAATTCATTTAAATTATAAGTTATGGCCTACAAATTTATTTGCTTATGATTATCTTGAAAACACAAGCCGTTTTAAAGATGGATATAGTGAATTTGATACAGAAAAATTCCTATCCCGTTTCTCTCATTTAAGTGAAGATGTTAAAAAATATGTATTAAATGCATATGCTAATCCAGTAAGATCTTATATTAGTGAAATTGAAAATGAAAATTAGAAAAAATATGATAGCCTTAGTAATTCTAGGGCTATCATTATTATTTTACTCATGTGAAAATGGAGAATTTAAGATTTCTTCTATTGAATCAAATATTGATTATATTTCAACTTATAAAGTTAATGTAAATGAAGAATTTGATTTAATTGAAGAATATCCTAACTTATCAGTAGGAGTTGAATTTACTCAGCCCGATTTGAATATAGCAAAAATGGAATTATCTAATTCAGATAACTCATTAAAATGGGAATTTATTCCTGAAAAAATAATGATAAATAATGTAGAAACCCTTGGTTCAAATAATATTAACTTAGCATCAAATTCTTTTGTATCAGGCATGTATTCTATTAAAATTTTAAATAATGACGGAAGAGAATTAGAAAAAAGTTTTAATTTAAATAATTCAATAACTTCTCAAACATTATTTATATATTTGGAAAATGATGTATTATATTTTTCAAATCGAAAAATTGATAATTTTTCAAATGTAGATGAATTAGAAAAAACATTTCAAAATCAAAACACAATTAACATAAATTTCTATAATTCAAATAAAGATTTAATTTCTTCATCTAATTTAATCAATCAATTTGAAACTGAGATTTATCCTTTTAAAATTTCTATTAATGAATTAAATGATGTTAAATATGTAAAATTAACATCTAATAAAAATATTATTTATCTTGATTTAAGTCCTTCCAACAGCTTTTTTTAATTCGTCATTATTAAATCTTATTAAAAATGTTCTGCCATGGGGACAAACAGGTTCATCTAATTCAAATACTTTTTCAATTAAACTGATTGCTGTCCTATCATCAATATCGTCACCTTGTCTAATTGCACTATGACAAGCAAGAATTGCAAAAATTCCTTCTTCGATTGCTTTAGTATCACCTGTATTATTTTGAATATAATTAATAATTTTATCTTCAATTGGCTTATACACAGTCGGTATTGAATGTATTTCCCATAATAAATCACTTTTTTTAAATAAAGTAATACCCAAATTGGCATAGACATCAGTATTAACTTCTAAATAATTATCTACATCTCTATCGACTTCAAATTCTATTGGAATCAAAAGCTTTTGGACACTTTGTCTTTCTTTGATTTGATTGTATAAAATCCTTTCATGAGCTGCATGTTGATCTATCAAATAAAGTTCATTATCTTTTTCAACAATTAGAAAAAGTTTAAAAGCTTGACCTATATATCTAAATTTTGGTTTTTCTTCTTGTATCGAATCCCAATCATTTGTTTTTTCTTTAATTTCTACTGTATTATCATTTTGAGAGTTATTTCCCTGATTAAGAATTTCTTTTGCTCTTTGAAACCAATCTGGATTTTTAGGTTTAGGATCTTCTCCTATTGAACTTTCATTAACACTTTGATAATTATTATTTCTATTAAAATAATTGTTTTGCTTTACTTGAGAGTTATACTTATTATTCTCATTATAAGACTCATTCTTCGCTTGAGAATTAAAAGGTAAATCATTTTGAAAGAATGTATCTTCAAGAGTTGGAATAGGGCGTATCATTTGTTTTTGTATCATTACAACAATACTATGATGGATCTCTGATTGAATTCTAAGCTTTGCTTCTCTCTTTGCAGGATGAATATTAAAATCAACAAGAGTTGGATCAACATCTATAAATAAATAACAATAAGGATAGCTTCCACCAGGTAATAATTCTCCATATCCATAACTAACTGCTTGCATTAAAGCATAATTTTGAATAGGTCTATTATTGATATAAATTTTGATATGGGACCTGTCACTTCTTTTTATATGTGGTAGGGCTGCAACGGCATAAAGAGAATATCTATCATGTTTAGCCGTTAATTCTAATGTTTCATTTAATAAAATTTTATTGTTTGTATTAAGACTTTGTACAATTCTTTCTTGTTTCGTGGTAATTGGTAAATGTAAAACCAATTTATCATCTTTAAAAAATCTAAATTCTATTTCATTAAATGCTAGAGCTTTTTCAATTAAAACATTTTTGCACATTGATGCTTCAGTTGAAGGTCTTTTTAAAAATTGTCTTCTAGCAGGAATTTCTGCAAATAAATCTTCCACCATTATTTTTGTACCAACAGTAGGCCCATTTGGTATTATAGAACTTTTTTTACCATTATCGACAACAATTGTATGAGCTTCTTCACCATTGTAACTACTAGAAATGGTTAATTTACTTACTGCAGCGATTGAATATAAAGCTTCACCTCTAAATCCCATACTTTGCAAATGATATAAATCTTCAATACTAGATACTTTACTTGTTGTATGACTATCAGTACAAATTAATAAATCTTCTTTATTAATACCAATACCGTTATCTAATAATGTGATTTCATCAAGTCCACCATTTTTAATTCTTAAAGTAATTGATGTTGCTTTAGCATCAATTGAATTATCAATTAACTCTCTTACTACTGAAGAGGGTCTTTCTATTACTTCTCCTGCAGCAATTCGTTGTGCTACAAGTTTACTTAATTCATGTATTCTCATATTAAAAATATTATAACATATTATAAAAAAAAATACTTCTAAGAAAATTACTTCTTAGAAGTATGATTATTAAATTTTAAGTATTAAAAAGCAAAGTCAAGTTTATAATTCATTGAAACTGAGAATGCTAGTGGAACGGTAGTTGATCCAGGTAGTGCTAAATTAGCTTTTAAAGTTAAATCTTTATATTTATAACTAATATATCCACCATATTCAGTATTATTATTAATTAAGAAGCTTTTTATATTCATTATATCTTTTATGTGGTTAATAGCATCATTTAAGTAATAATATCCACCTAATCCAAATCTATCAAAGTTTAAGCTTAGATCAATATTCAATAAATCTTCTTCTAATCCAAGTGTATTCATATCAAATGGTAAAGTATAAATAAGTGATAGATTAACAATATCATTGTTATATTTTACCTTAGCTATAGCAGATAAAGTGTTTGAACCTACTGGTGTAAAAATAGCAGTTCTAATTGTTTCTGGATGAAGCATATAAGTTGTGAACTTGTTTTCATCTTTAGTAATTAAGTAGTTAGCTCCAATTGAAACTTTTAAAGCATCACTATTTATAGCTAAAGAAGTATTAGCAATATAATTTGGAACAAGATTAGGATCATTTGGATCAATTATAGTAGTATAATCAAAGGTTGGAATTGCATTAAAGTATAATGTTGCTCCAATATTAAATTTAACTTGTAAATCTTTATTATTAACAGGAATAAAATCAAAATTGATTGATGGATAAACATCTAATGTTCCAAAATTTCCAATAGCTAAAGCACCAACCTTAATATTTAATAAATCAACAGGAGTGAATTTTGCATTAACTGAAACATTCTCAATTGTTTCATTATTAATTGGTTCATATAAATTCAAATTTGAAGTAAATACATTTAGTTGAGCAAAAGGTGTTACTAATTGAGTATTTAAATGTAAATCATTGCCACCTAATTTATCATATGCTATTGCAGAATCTAAATTTGTATCAAAAGTATTTCTATCAATATTTATATCAATACTTTGACTTGCATTAACTATATTTAAATGATCAATAACGCTTAAAGCATATTCAGTTATATCTCTTGGTGTAGTAGGTGGTAAAGGATATAAGTCAGTACTAAATGATAAATCACTATTAATATCTCCAGCTAAATTAAGAGCAAAAGAGAATCCACCATAATTAATATAAGGTTTTATTGATACATTTCCATAATAATCATTATTTAAGAAAGTAGAATCTTTAACGTCAATATTTGCAACTAGAGTTGTATCTAAACCTATATGAGCTTTTAATTTTTCATTTTCACCTGAATAAATATTAGCTTTTTGATATTCAACAGTTTGTTCTTCTTTTGCAGCAATAGGTTCAGTTTTTATTGGTTCTTCAATTACTTCTTGTTTTCTAACACTAAAAGCAAGTGGTTTGAACTTTGGAGCGGGAATATTTGCATTAATTTTTACATTAGTAAAGTTTGGTTTTGCAGGTGCTAAATCAAGTACTGTAGCTGTATCTTCTGGTAGTATTAATAAATTATCACTGAAACTAGGAGCTTCTGGAGTATTAGTATTATTAACATTTACAGTATTTTTAATTTTAGTATCATTTGTTGTTGTTGATG
Organism: Pleomorphochaeta caudata; assembly: GCF_055395745.1. NCBI lineage: Bacteria > Pseudomonadati > Spirochaetota > Spirochaetia > Spirochaetales > Sphaerochaetaceae > Pleomorphochaeta > Pleomorphochaeta caudata. The sequence goes on along the minus strand of NZ_AP042458.1, from coordinate 2,304,888 downwards.
TACTTTTAATAGTTGGAGTTAATAAGAAAGCCGAAAGATTATCTGGTACATTAACTTGATTAATATAATTATTCAATGTTCTATCAATATTCGCTGTAGTTAAATTAAGTGATTTTAATAGGCTGTTGTTATCTTCTAGTAAATTAGAAGTATAAACTTTTGCATAACGAGTAGAAACAACCTTTGAATCTTTAACATTAATTGTATAATTTTGTATTTCTGAATAACCCACGCCAGTTCTTAAAACAGGAACTCCATTAATATTTAATAAAGAAGCATCACTATTATTACTATCAATAATTAAATCAATACCTTTGATATTGCTTATTATATTATTTGAGTTAAATTCATTGTAATTAAGATTTGTAACTAATATTACATAATCAGCAACTTGTTTAGCTTCATTAATAGCATTTTGAGCATTTTGGACTAAAACATCATCAGTTAAATTTAAATCCATAAGTTGGGTTAAATCAGAAGGATTCGAAAGACCTAATACTGCAATTTTAAAATCATCAAATAAATATAATCCATAAGGATTAAAATAGAATAAATTATCATTATTCATTGCATTAGTGCTAATGAAATTAATATTAGAAGTTTTATTTAAAGTAGTTAGATTTTTAATACCATTTGCAAAATCAATCGCACCTGGAACGAAAATATCATATCCAATATCATCTAAGATTTTTATTGCTGTTTTACCTTTATCAAATGCAACAAAAGGGGAGCCGTTTAATGTATTACCGCCATCGATCAATAAAATATTTTGGTTATTATTTTTTGCATCTTTAACAATTCCTGATAAAGCAGGCAAATTAAAGTTATAAATATTTCCTTGTCCATTACCGGTTACAATAAAATTAATAGTGGTTACATTGTCAAAATTATTACTTTTTTGTATAGGTTTAAGTCCAAGTAAATAATTAGCATTTAAGAAGGCTTCTCTATTAGCAATGCTTTCTTTTTTATTTGAAGCACTAATAACTTGTTCTTTATATGCATATTCACTTTTTATTAAGTTTATAATATCCCTATTAGTTTCAATATTTATATTTTGAGTTAAATAATCTTGAGGAATATCTAGAGAGAAATTATCTGGATAAGCCATATCAATCATTTGTGCACTTGTCATGTAAGTTCTTTCATTTGTAAGTGCATTATAGGATGTACCTTGGCCACTGTAGAAAATTCCATATTCCAAATCTGCTGTACTAATTACATTAATTTTTGCTGGAGATTTAAATTCATATTCACTAACAGGTGTTAGAATTGAATATTTTTGTATAAATAAAGAATCTGTATCTAAAGTAATTTGGCCATCAATTAAATAAATTTGAGGTTCAACTTTAAATGGATCAATTACTACTATAGAATTTGCACCAATTTCCAACGTTCCATAAGTATAATTAATAGTCACATCTTTATCTTGAGTTTTTAAAATTATTTTATTATTTATTTTTATATTACTATTAGACTTTAAAGAAACTCTTTTTCCATATTCGTTGTACAAAGACAAATCACTAGCTCTTCCTTCAATAATATCAAATGAAAGATATTGAGCATAAAGACTTGATAATGTACATAACGTTAGTAGTAATAAAAATAATAATTTTTTATAAATTTTAATCATAAATTATACCTTCTTGTTTTTTTTAAAAGAGTGAAAATCTGTAACCTAATGAATATGTAGGCTCAATCTTTCCATCTGAATCACCAACAAGACCAAAATTAACAGTAATTTCGTTTATTTGATAGAATATAATGTTTGCTGAAAGATCAACACTTATATTTTTTAAAGAAGTAAAACCTTCAATAAATTTTTCACTAAATACACCGGATTCTTTATAGAAATCTTTTTGTGCATAAATTGATATATCACTTATTGGTCCAATTGCTTTTTGACTCTTGATTGTAAGATTTAAATTATATGCATCTAGTTGAACATCTGAGAATTCTAATTCAGAAGCTAAAACAAACTCTGATAATCCATTATTAGCATAGAAACCAGCATTACCACTAACTACAAAGTCAGGCTTAAATTGTGGTAAAATAGCTCTTTGAATTAAATCTAAATTGTTTTGTTCAAAATCATAATTTGCTGCATTATCATCAATTAAGTTTTCAATGTGAGCATCATATGAGAAATTTGTAAATAACCAACCATAGAACCCAATTCTTTGAGATAAAATTCTATGACTAGTTGTATCTGTATCTTTTATTTCTTTACTTATCAAATCATAATAAGTAATTAAACTGTTATCAGCATTTTTGAAGATTGGTAATTGTAAATCATATGCTAAATCAATCCAGTAATTTGAAGCATCATCAAATTCTGTATTATATACAACTGTATAACCAACAGCTAATCTATTTAAGAATTGATTATTAGAGAAGAATAAAGGTTTTACATTTACTCTACCTCCTAATAAATCAGGATTAAACATATCGGTTGTAACAAATTCAATACCAATAGGGAAGTTCGTATCTAATTTTAATTGAGCTCCTGCTCTAGTGGAAAATTTACCAACATTATTATCTTTATAATGGTTTAATAAAGCTCCATCTCCAATTGTACTATTAGTTATTTTACCAACTCTAATTGCAAAATCTTCATTAAAGGCTCCCCATTGAATGTAATTGATAAAACCTAAGAAATATTTTGAATATGTTAAAGCATCTTTTGCTAAATCATTTTGAGGCGTTGGTAATTGATAATTTGAATAATCAAAAGTAATAAAATTTGTATCTAATTTAAAATGCAATGGTGCATTTAATTCCATAGAAAGTTTACCAATACTAAAAGAAGGTAAAGCAACAAAGCTAAATGGATATTCGCTATCAACTTCAGTCCCTGAATCATCAATCTCAGTAGAAGTATAGTTTAAGCCAACATCAAAACCGAATGATGCAAACAAAGAAATATTGATTGTAAACAATAAAATTAAAGATAGAAAAAATTTTTTATTAAACACATTTAGCTCCTTTTAACAGAAATTTCTATAACCAAATTATACATGATAAATTGTCATGTTAAAAGTACTTTATTTTAACAAATACAAAAAACTTGGTTAAAAAGAGCTAGTTAAGACAAGAGTATCAACAAAATAGTGCTATCTTACAACTTTTTCATTAAAATTATGTGATTTAAATATATGCTCTCTAGTCAATTTATCGATATGACAAAGGTTAGAGACTATTGGCTTTAATTTAGATCTAATATTGGTTTGATCATATGGGCAAACTGGTTTTACAACAGGTAAATTATAGTGTTCAGCTAATCTTTCAAGAATCCTTTCATGTACTTCAATCATTGGTCTAATAATATATAAAGTTGATTTAAAAAATTCTTGAACAGGAAGCATTGTCGAGAAATTTCCTCTAAAACAAGTATTAATTAAAGTAGTTTCTACCAAATCATCTAGATGATGGCCAAGCGCAATAATTCTTAAGTTATTGTCTTGAGCATAATTAAAAAGTATTCTTCGTCTATTTCTAGAGCAAAGATAACAATTAAATTCTCCATTAAAAGACGCGGGATATTGTTGTTCATCAAAAATTGTGAATTCGATATCTAAATCATTGAAGTAATCATACAAAGCTTGTTTTGCTTTATCACTTATTGGATGTTCAATCCAATTTATCATCAATGCTTTTAAATTATAATTAATTGGCAACCATTTTCTTCTTAATGAAAGAGCTAAAGCTAAAGCTAAGGAGTCTTTACCCCCAGAAACAGAAAGTAAAATTGTTTCATTTTCTTTTATCATATCAAATTCATTAATTGTTTTGCCAGTTTGTTTAATATATCGTCTTACCCAAGGGGGAATATCACCTTTTAATAATTCTTTATAATCTATTTTTTCATACATTTAATAATAGCCTCGTTCATTTCTTTTTTAGTGATTTCATTTATAGTAAAAATTCTTACTTTTCGTAAAGACTTTTCGAAGTTTTTTATAATAGATTTATTAAAAATATCATCAATTTCTTTAAATGAACTTAATTCACCATTTTTGAAAAGAATAGGTATATCAATTTCAAAAGAAATAGGTTCAGGGATATCGATTATTACTTGATCAGGTCTTAGATTTGGATGGTCCTTTTTTAAAATATTAAATAGTGAATCTTCCTTAGCTGTTCTAATGTCTAAATCTAAACAAGTTGAATGCATTATTTCATTTTCATCAAAATTTTCTTCATAGACTGTTTTTAATAGTTTATTATCATTTACTTCTAATACATTCATAAAGGTGTTAAAATTCTTTTTTGCTAATTCATTAAAACTATAATCATCTAAATCGTACAATTGATCAGCAGATATTATATTATTTTTTAAATTATAAAGAAGCGATTTTTTTATCATGGCAGTAGCACATCTTGTTCTTTTATGCCAATAAACTGTTTTGTACATCTGATATTTCGAAAAAATTAAATTCTCAAGAGATAATTTTGCACTTTCTAATAAAGTATTTTTACCATCATAAATTGTTAAATGAGAGATTATATATGAGCAATCTTGTATCCCATATGTTACTCCTGCAAAAAAAGCATCTCTATTCAAATAATCTAATTTATCAGGGTCTAATGCACCAGATAATAATGATTTATAAATTTTTAATTCATCATCAATTGCTGGTGCTTTAAAATTTAGAATATTACAAATTTTTTCTATATTAAATTTCTCATTATTTAATACCTTGTTTAATTCGGTATTAGAATCTTTAATTATTTTTGTTGCAAGTATTTCATGATCAATTAAAGGGAGCTCTTTCAAAGAATGAGTATATGGGAAATGCCCAATATCATGTAGTAGGGCAGCAAGTAAAAAAGAATTAATTCCATCAATAGTAAAATAATTAACTTTTGATTTTGAAATTAGAGTAATTATTATCATCCTGGACAAATGATAAACTCCAAGACTGTGACATAATCTTGTATGCATTGCACCTGGATAAACAAGATTTGTAGGACCTAATTGTTTAATTCTTGAAAGTTTTTGAACTTCCTTACACATATAAACATTATATATTGAATTGCTTAATTTAATATCACTGAAAAGTGGATCTCTAATGCTTTGATTAAATTCTGTTTCTAAATATTCGATGAGGTTAGTTTTTATCATAATATGTTCCTTGTTTTTACTATAAATAAAAAAGAAATATTTCTCTAGTTGATTTTTTATATTGAGAAGTATTTGTTTTTATTTTATTTTATTTATATGAATAAAAAATTTATATGTTTTACATTGATTTTAATTTTTTTCTCAAATTTGCTTTTTGCAGCAAATACTGACTTATTAATATATAATCAACCAATATTACCATCAAATGAAAAGATTGGGGAAATAACTTTTGGTAATATTAATTCAGTAGAATCAAATATGATTAAAATTTTTCAACAAGAATATAATTTAGATTGGATAGAGAAAAATGTTAAAGCTGATTATAGATACAATTTTACTCAAGAAAACAGTAAGATTCTGTTATCTTTATTGCCAATAAAAACAACAATGTATTGTTCAAAAATAAAAAAATATTCTAATAACAAGGCAGTATCAATATTTATAAGTAATGATAAAATTATTGACATCTTATTGGATATAGAAACGGATAAAATTATTTCAATCAGTTTTAATCGTTATTCCTTCTAAATCTTTTGAAAAATCTTTTGAAAAATTTATCATCTGAAACAACTGGCTTTTTACTTTCTTCAATTGCTAATTTCATTAAGGTTGCTTGTGAATCTATAGCTTTTCCTTCTCGTTTAATTTTATTATAGCGACCTTTATTATCAAGTCTTCTAGCTTTAACATTATCTTTTAAACAAAGTTCCATTATATGTTTAATTTGATTTTTTATTTCTGGGTTAGTAATAGGGGTTACAATTTCAACTCTTCTTTCAGTGTTTCTGGTCATAAAATCTGCTGAACCTATAAAGACTTTCTCATTTTCACCTTTACCAAAAATGAAAATCCTTGAATGTTCTAAGTATCTTCCAACAATACTTATAATTTCAATATTTTCTGTTTTATCTTTTACATTTGGGACTAAACAACAGATACCTCTAACAATCATTTTTATTTTTACACCACTACAGGAAGCTAATTTTAATCTTTCAATAACATCAACATCAGTCATTGAGTTAATTTTTATTTGAATTAATCCTTCTTCACCTTTTTCAATCTCTTTATCAATCAAATTTAAAATTGATGGTTTAAAATTAACTGGAGAGACTAATAATTGCTTATAAGAGCCTAATAAATTAGAAATTGACATATTTTTAAAGAACTGAGTTGCATCAAGGCCGATACTTAAATCACTAGTAAAATAGCTTAAATCAGTATAAAGCTTAGCTGTATTTTCATTATAATTTCCTGTTCCAATTTGAGTAATATAACTTAAATTACCTTTATCACTTAAAGTTATTAAAGTTATTTTGGAGTGTACTTTAAAGCCTTCAAATCCATAATATACTTTACAGCCAGCTTCTTCTAATCTTTGAGACCAGTCAATGTTATTTTGTTCATCAAATCTTGCTCTAAGTTCAATTAGTACTGTTACATCTATACCATTTTCTGCTGCAGTACATAAATATTCAACAAGTTTAGCTTGGGTTGCTAATCTATAAATAGTAATTTTAATACTAATAACATTTTTATGGGTTGCAGCTTGTTTAATTAATTTTAAATATGGATACATACTTTGGTATGGATAACATAACAATAAATCTCTTTTCTGTAATTGTTTAATTAAACTTGAAGATGTATCAATTTTAGGTGTTTTTTGTGGTTCAAAAGGCTTATATAATAAAGTTCTTTTGGTAGGTAATTCAACATAATCCTCAAGTGAATAAGCATATGATAAATCTAAAGGGGCAGTTGTAATAAAAACATGCTCATCAGTTAGGTTTATCTTTGAGGTTAAAAACTTAATAAAAGAACCACTAACATCTGAAGATAATTCAAGTCTAACAGCAGCAAGTTTTTTCCTTCTTTGAAGAAGTTTTCTCATTTTTTTTCTAAAATCATTCTCAATTTCAAAAGCTTCATCATCTGCATTAATATCCCCATTTCTAGTAACTCTAAAAATAGTTTTATCTTGAATCTTGTACATTGAAAAAACATCATTGTAAAATTTCAAAATAATATCAGCAATACTAATATAACGAATTTTTGAGCTAGGTAAAAATATGTGAGAAGGTAAGGCTTTGGGTACCGGAATTACGGAAAATAATTCAGTCCCATTATGATCTATCATAGCGCCAACATGCAAAATTTCATTAGCTAAATGAGGAAAAGGGTGCCTAGAATCAACAATTTGTGGAGAGAGAATAGGTAAAATATTGTTTTCAAAATATTTTTTTACATATTTTTTTTCATTTGGAGTTAATTCTTTATATTTTAAATGAGAAATCTGATGAATTCTAAGTTGAGATTCAACCTCTTCATAAGTTTTTTCTCTATCTTTATAAAGAATTCTAACTTCCTGGTAAATTAGTTTAAGTTGTTCTTCTGGGGTTAAACCTGAACGATTATCTATAACATCATCATTACATTCAAGCATATCAAAAAGAGATCCAACTCTAATCATGAAAAATTCATCTAAGTTACTTGAAAAAATGGAAAGAAATTTTAAACGTTCTAATAAAGGAACAGTTTCATCCATACCTTCCTCTAAAACTCTTTCATTAAATTTCAACCAAGATAGTTCTCTATTTTGTGTGTAACCTTGAGTATGTAAATTTCTCATTTTAAACCTTTTAATATTATTTTTCTAATCGTATTATGTATTTTAACACATTTCTAATTAAAAAATCAGTATAAAAAAATTATTTTTTTGTAGGAATTTGTTTAATCCCTTTATCTTTTAAATAATTTCTTTTTAAAAAGTTTTTTCTAGGTTTTTCATCACTTTCTATTTGAGAGTGTTTTTTTCTTTTATTATAAACAAATAGGAAGAATCTAAATATTGCATTTGCTACAACAATTAAAGCAGCTATATAAACTATGTAATCACCATGTTTGGTGTAAAAACTTATATTTTCTTTTGTATTATCATAAATTGGTACATTATAGACTCTATAATTTTCTGTAAAAGGTTCAATAGGTTCTATAACTTCTCCCCATGCAGTAATCAAACAAGTAATCCCACTATTTGTAGATCTTACTACACTTTTTCTGTTTTCTATTGCTCTAAAAGCTCCTAAATACATGTGTTGCTGTTCAGCAGCAATAGATTTAGACCAACTATCATTAGATAAATTTAGTAAAAGAGTCGATCCTCCAAGTACAAATTTTCTACTTATATCAGAAAAAATATCTTCAAAACAAATTGATGTAGAAAATTTTAAACCATTATAATTAAAAACCTTTGAAACATCAGATGGCAACCACCATTTATAATCGTTAGCTTTTAAGAAATCATAAAATTTAGGAAATTGTTTTTGATAGGGGAAATATTCTGTAAAAGGTACTAGGTGTTGTTTTCTATATGTATCTTTTAATTCTCCATTAGCAAAAAGAATTACAGTATTATAATCATCTCTATTCCAGTTACCATTTTCATCAAAAGGAGGTAATCCATTATCTTTTAAAACACCTTCAACATTACCCGTAACTAGTGGGATATCTAGCTCTTTACCAAAACTAACAAAATCATCAACTAGTTTAGATGTTCGTTGACTGCTAGGATATTTAGTATGCCAAGCAACACTTGGTACAAAAGCAGTTTCACTCCACATAACCAAATCAGGATCAAGTTTTAATGACTCTAAGGTTAAATTCTTCATTTTCTCAAAATTACTCTTGTATTGAGTATAACCACCTTCCCAAGTATCAGCATTATGTTGAACTGTTGCAATTTTTACATATCTATCTGGTTCTTTATATTTCCAATAATTAATAGAAGAATATCCATAAATTAACACACAAACCATTATAAACATATAAAGATATATTCCATCTCTTCTTTCTAATAAGAAAGTAGAGACATTCTTATTGTTTTCTCTATTTACTAAATAATTTGCAATAAATGACTGAGGTAAAAATAATAAAAATGAAATACCCCACATTCCAGTAACACTAGCTAATTGAGCAATTACTGGTAGATTTATTGTTGTAGAAGCTAAAGATCCATAAGCATAAGCTAAAAAGCCTTGTTGAACAATATAAGAATATAATACATATCCAATAGCTTGAGCTATGGCCTTAAATTTTTTTGGAAAAACGTAAAATAATTTTAATAAAGGAAAGAAAAATATTAATTGAATACCTTTCGCAATAGGACCAATAAATATTGCTAATGGGTGAAAGGTACTGAGCCAATAATTAAAAATTCCTAAAAAGGTTGCTCCAAAAATAAATCCTAATAAAGGGGTGTATCCCCATTTTGTTCTGTTAACAGCATAAAGCATTGGTATAAAAGCAATAAATGCTAAAATAGGGAACCCTTCATTATCCAGAAAAGAGGGAAAGGCGAAAGCGTAAATAACAGCGGAAAGGATTGTTAAAAATATTTCAAAAGGTAATGAATAAAATTTTCGTTTTTTCATTAAACTGCTCCAATAGACAAGTAATTTTATAAGATAATAACATTATAAAGTCTATTAAGATACTAAATTAATACTTTTTTAAAAAAAATTCATAAAAACTATTGACGAAAATCATAATAAAATATAATGTAGCCAACGTGTTCGAAAGAACAGTTTTGGTGGCATAGCTCAGTTGGTAGAGCAAACGGCTCATATCCGTTTTGTCAGGGGTTCAAGTCCCTTTGCCACTATAGACCTAGTTTAATTACTAGGTCTTTTTTTTTGTCCAAATTTTTAACTTAGTGCATAAGTGTTATAGCTTTCCATAAGTATTTAGTTTTTAATTCTTTATTATATAAGTAATTAAATAATATATTGCTTTTTAAATAAAATTTTTAATAATAATTGTTGACATAAGTTACAAGATATATTATATTTTAAACATAAAGAAACTAAATAACAAAAATAATTAAAAGGAAAACAAAATTATGAAAAAATTATTAACCATCTTAACAGCAGCATTAATCGTATCAGCTTCATTATTTGCAATGGGTCCTGGCTCTTCAGAAATAATTGGACAATCAGCTGATGTACAACTTAAAACAAATATTGCTGAAACACCTGTTTCATATCAATTAGCTTATAACGATGAAGTAATTGCTGATGGTATTGAATCTTATGAAATCGGTGTTCAACCTTTAACAGAAGATGGTTTTACAAAAGAATTTACAGTAGTTGCTACAAGTAATTTAAACTCTGATTTAAAAGTTAATGTTGATGTAACACCTTATTCCTTTAAAACAACCTTAAACAATGGCAATGACAATTATGATTCAAAAATCACTCCTAAAGTAAATACTTCAACAGATATTACAACTTTAACTGCTGGTAAACATGTAGGCTTATTAGTAAATCAATTTAATTTAAGTTGGAAAGGAAATAGTGAGCTTCCAGCTGGAGACTATGTAAGTAACGTAAAAATTGAATATTCAATTCAATAATAATTAACTTGATACTCAATCCAATAAATAGGGTATAAATATATTATAAAGAAACTTGGCAACCTTCGGGTTGCCATCTTTAATTTCTTAAAATTTATTTAAAATTTTCATTGACAAATCTATTATTAATTAGTATTCTTTACCTATTAATAATCAATATTAATAAGAAGGAGAAAAAAATGAATTTATATGATTATGTAGTAAAAGATATGAATAACAATGATGTAGAGTTATCCTCTTATAAGGATAAAGTAGTTTTAGTTATTAATACTGCAACAGAATGTGGCTTTACTCCACAATATGCTCCTCTAGAAAGTTTATATAAGAAATATAAAGATAAAGATCTTGAAATCTTAGATTTTCCATGTAACCAATTTGGTGAACAAGCTCCTGGTAGCATTGATGATATTCATAAATTTTGTACAGGTCGATTCGGAATAACATTCCCACAATTTGCAAAGATTGATGTAAATGGCGAAAATGCTATTGATTTATATAAAGATTTAGTAAAAAACACAACCTTTAATGGTTTTGATAAAGAACATGAGATCACACCAGTTCTTGAAGATTTGTTACCAAAATTTGATAAAGATTATGCTAAGAATAGTAAAATCAAATGGAATTTTACAAAATTCTTATTTGATAGAAATGGTAATTTAATTAAAAGATTTGAACCAACTTATGATCTTGAAAAAGTAGAAAGTGAAATAGCTGCTTTATTATAGAAATAATAAAAATCCTTAGATTTAGTGAATAAAAGTAAAATATCTGTAGTTTTTTTGCTGCAGATATTTTTTTATTTCTATTTATTTATTATACTTAATATAAACAATAATTAGGAGATGTATATGGAAAGAAAACAATATGTATGTCCAAAGTGTGGTTGCACTCATTATCAAACTGATGTATTTCAAGCAACAGGTGGAAATTTTGCAAAGATTTTTGATGTGCAAAATAAGAAATTTGTTACAATAAGCTGTGATAATTGTGGATATACTGAACTATATAAGAAAAACAGTTCTAGTGGTATGAATATTTTAGATTTCTTGTTAAATTAGAGGCATATGATAGGATTTTTTATAAAAAAAGCATTTTTTGATGCTTGGGATAATTTAATTGGTTTAGTTTTGTCTAATTTAGGCTTTTTATTAGTATTAATGGGATTTTCATTTGGAATGCAATATATGAGTTCCTCATTAATTTTAACTTTTTTAATAATTGTAATAGCTTTAGTCTTATTTTCTTTCCACAGTGTTGGGGTTGCAAATATTACTTTAAATTATAGTGATTATAAAAGAGTAGGATTTGCTGGATATAAAGCTGGAATAAAAACATTTACTTCTCATGCTATATTTTTATCAGTAATTAACTTAATGTTAGTTCTTTTAGCAACTGTTGTACTCCCTTTTTATTTAAGTATAACTAGTTTTATTGGACTGTTTTTAGGTGTTATTACTTTTTGGATTTTGATTACTGTATTAATATCAATTCAATATTATTTGCCATTAATGAGTAGATTTACTGGCGATAAACCTCTTAAAACATTTAAAAAATGTTTTATTATGGCAATTGGTAATTTAGGAGTTTCAATATTTTTAGCTGTATTTAATATAATTCAGATTGCTTTAACTCTTGTAACTGCAGGATTATTATTCAACTTTACTGGTATAACTTTAGCAAATCAAATTGCGTTTAAATTATTATTATTAAAATTAGATTGGTTAGAAGAAAATCCAGAAGAAGACATTAAACATGTTAATTGGGATGATATCTTATATGAAGAAAGGGAAAATGTTGGTCATAGATCAATAAAAAATATGATCTTCCCTTGGAAAGATTAATCTATGTCAAAAGAAATAGAATTAAAAGCTCATGTTGATGATTATCAAGCAACTCTAAGTTTATTGAGAGGATCATCTGATATTAGTGATGAGAAATATACTGAAAAATTTGATATCTATTTTTTTAATCCAATAGTTAATCAAGCTTTTAGAGTTAGAAAAGAATTAAAAAAACAAGAAGATACTATTTTAAGTAAAAAAACAATATATACAGTAAAAGATAAATATATTGATAATGGAATAGAGCAAAATACTGAGTTTGAAGTAGATTTAGGGTTTGATGAGTTTAATTCTTCAATTGTATTTTTTGATAAATTAGGCTTTAAAGAATCACATAGAAAAGAAAAAAAAGGTTATTCCTTTATCTATAATAAGTTTGATACTCCTTTGCATATTGAGTTGTTAGAAGTTAATGATTTAGGTTGGTTCTTTGAAATTGAATTTGTAGTAGACGATGAGATTGATGAAATCAACTCAGGAAAACTTGTTAATAATTTATATGAAACTTTAGAAAAATTTAAAATACCATATTCAAATATAGAAAAACGATACTATTCAGAAATGATTATAGATTAAAAGTGAGGCCTTTAAGCAATTAAAGGCCTTATTTATTTATTATATTAATGAGAATAAATTTATAGCTAATAAGCTAATTCCCAAGAGCATAAATATAGAATTTGTTTTTGCTTCACTATCTCCTAAAATAATATAAATAAATGAAGAAATACTCAAAATTATACTACAGAAAATAAAAGAAAAATCATAAGAGCCTATTAGCATTAAAAATGGTAATAAAGAAGTAAAAAACATTTCAATTTTAAAAGCAAACTTTGTTCCAATACCCATACATAATAGGGCTAAAGCAATTAAAATAAAGGATATAAAAATTACTACATTAATATTTTCAGCACCAAAAAGAACTCCAACTAAAAAGTTGATATTCAATAAAATTACCAGTTTAATTGCTTCAGATACCCTAAATAAAGGGTTTCTAACTAAACTTGAAGCATGAAACAAATGATAAACTGCTCTTAGAATATAAAAACCTATTAAAAAAGAAAAAAGCGTTACAATTAATAAACGAGAAAAAGCTGGTGCTGTAAAATTTAAATTTACTCTATGAGATAAAAATAATACTAAGAAAGTAATAGATATCATAGTACTTAAAATATCTACAATAGCATTAAAAGTTGTAGCGGGTTTATAGCTTTTTGTTTTTTTATTGTATTTTGAGATATCATAATTAAATTTAAAACCAGTTCCATTTAATAAAGTACAATTAAAATCGAGCTTTTTAACTTTATCGCTGTGCTGAGATATTTCATCAACTTGATTTTTAAAATCATTAAATAATGCTTTAAGTTCGTTATTATCCATAATTTAACTCCAAAACTTGTTCGTTTTAACATCATCAATTAAGAATGAAATTTTATCTTTTAACTTTTCTAAGATTTGTTTTTCAGCTAATTTCTGATCTGTTTTTGCAAGTTCTTCTTCTTCTTTAAAGTATAATGCTTTACCAATATTTGCATAGTAGTTTTTATTTACTACTGTAATCTTTCTTCTAGCGGTTGTGCTATGTTTATCTTTTACACGTCTTTTAGGTGCTATTAATCCAATAGGTATAATTGGAACTGGATATTTTAAATAAATTCTAGCTATTCCGGCTCTAAAAATATCTAATTCTTCTTGAGTATTTAATCGTCCTTCAGGAAATATATAAACATTATCCCCATCTTTTAAATATTTTACAGCGGCATCAACAACATTATATTTATCTTCCTGTGTTAATGCAGGAATTTGTTCTGTCCAATATAAGAATTTGTTTACATATTTGATAGAAAAACCAGGACCAATTACCATATGAAGTGGTCCTTTAGTTAACGTAGTTACAAAATGAACATCTGATGAAGAAAAATGATTAGAGCAAAAAATCTTTGGTCCTTTTACAAATTCTTCTTCTTTCCAGACATAAAAATCATAGTTAAAATTAAGAGATATTCTTACTATGCTTTTATATATGTTATGTAATATTTTAGCTTTTCGTTTCACGAAATTAATTATTAAATTAAAATTTATAAAAATCAAGATGATTTTATATATTTAAAAAAATTAAATTTGAAAGAAAATTTATGATAAAAACACAAGTATATGTTATAATGCTATTAGATACATAATTATTATAAAAAATTAATTTTTTTTATATATTTGTAAAAAAAAGTATGTTAGTGCAACTTTTTTAAGGTTAGGGTTGGGATATATAAATTTATTAATAAAAAATTGAGGAATATATTTAATTAATAATTAGAAAAGAAAAATAAAGGTTTGACATTATTTTTGTTAATGTTATTATATAAAAATCCACTATTAAATTTAAAGAGGAGAATTAGTAATGAAAAAATTTGCTACTTTACTATGTGCTATGTTAGCACTAGGTTCATTCGCAGTGTTTGCAAATGGACAAGCTGAAGGTACACAATCTTCAGAAACTACTTTAAGAGTTGGTATGGTTACCGATGCTGGAACAATTGATGACAAATCCTTCAACCAAGGAACTTGGGAAGGTATCGTTAGAGCTGGTGATGATTTTGGATTCACTCCAAAATATATTAAACCTGCTGGAACAACTGAAGCTGACTATATTGCTGGTGTTGCTGATTTAGCTGACAGTGGTTATAATATGATTATTACTCCTGGTTATAAATTCGAAACAACTATCTTCAAAGCTCAATCAGATTATCCTGATGTAAAATTCGTTTTATTAGATGGTGTTCCACATGCTGGTGATTATAATGTTGTAATTAAAGATAACACAGTTGCTGTATCATGGGCAGAACAAGAATCAGGTTTCGTAGCTGCTATTGCTGCTGCATTAAAGATGCCTAATAGTAAATTTGGTTTTGTTGGTGGTATGGAAATTCCTGCAGTTCAAAAGTTTAACTGGGGCTGGCAACAAGGTATTAAATATGCAAACGAAAATTTAGGTACTAACGTATCAATCGCACAAGAAGACTGCTTATACTCAGGTTCATTCAGTGATGTAGCTTTAGGACAACAAATGGCTGCAACAATGTTTGACAGAGGTGTTGATGTAATATTCGCAGCAGCTGGTGGTGTTGGTGTTGGTGTTATTAACGAAGGTAAATCTCAAAGAACTGCTGGAAATGATAAATGGGTAGTTGGTGTTGATATTGACCAATATGCTGATGGTTTAATGCCTAATGGTGAATCATGTATCTTAACTTCTGCTATGAAATATTTAGATAGAGCATCATATGATATGATCAAAGATGTTTTAGAAGATAAATTCCCTGGCGGACAATCACTTGTTTTAACAGCTAAGGAAGATGGTGTTGGTATTCCTACTAACAATCCTAACTTATCAGCTGATATTCAAGCAAAATGTGATGATGTATATTCACAAATGAAATCTGGTAGCATCTCTGTTGCTGCTGAACAACTTCCTGGCCTATGGAAGTAAGCATTTAATTGCCATTATCAAGGCCACCATTATATTTGGTGGCCTTGTATGTATTAAGCAATTATATGTATTTTTACACACTAGGAGATATATATGGATTATTCAATTGAAATGCTTCATATTCGAAAAGAATTTCCAGGGATTGTTGCTAATGATGATATAACTTTACAAGTTAAAAAAGGCGAAATCCATGCAATTCTGGGTGAAAATGGTGCAGGAAAATCAACTTTGATGAGCATTCTATTTGGTTTGTATAAAGCAGATAGAGGTGAGATTAAAATTAATGGTGAAACTGTTGAAATTAATAACCCTAATGATGCAACAGCTCATAAAATTGGAATGGTACATCAACACTTTCAATTAATTGAGAATTATACTGTTACTGAAAATATCATTTTAGGGAAAGAAGGCAGTTTTATACTGAACAAGAAGGATGCTTCTCAACGCATCAAAGATTTATCTGATAGATATGGGTTAAATATTGATCCTGATAGTGTCATCGAAGATATAACAGTTGGTATGCAACAACGTGTTGAAATATTAAAAATGTTATATGTTGATGCAGATATCTTAATTTTTGATGAACCCACAGCTGTTTTAACTCCACAAGAAATTGATGACTTATTAGAAATTATGAGAGGTCTAAAAAAAGAAGGTAAATCTATTCTTTTAATTACTCATAAATTAGATGAAATAAAAGCTGTAGCAGATAGATGTACTATTATCAGACGTGGAAAAATGATTGATGTTGTTGATGTTGATAGTATTTCTCAAGCTGAAATGGCAGCTTTAATGGTTGGCCGTCCTGTTAACTTTAAAGTAGTAAAAGATGAAGCAAAACCAGGTAAACCAATTTTAGAAGTTAAAAATCTAAATGTATTAAATGCAAAGAAAATTCTTGGTGTAAAAGATTTTTCACTCTCGGTAAGAGAAGGGGAAATCGTTGGTATTGCAGGTGTTGATGGAAATGGTCAATCTGAATTAATTGAAGCTATTACTGGTTTAAGAAAAATTGAAAATGGCCAAGTTATTGTAAATGGAAAAGACATTACTCATGTTCCAATTCGTGAAAGAAATGAAGCAGGCTTAGGTCATGTTCCTGAAGATAGACAAAAACGTGGTTTGGTTTTAGATTATAATTTAAAAGATAACTTTGTTATTAAAGATTATTATCATAAACCTTTTAGTAAAAAAGGTATTTTACAACAAAGCGTTATGCAATCTTATGGCCAAAATATTATTGATACTTTTGATGTTAGATCTGGTGAAGGTTTATCATCCGTTGCTGGAACTCTTTCTGGAGGAAATCAACAAAAAGCAATTGTTGGTAGAGAAATTATTGGTAATCCAAAGTTATTAATAGTAGTTCAACCAACTAGAGGTTTAGATGTTGGTGCAATAGAATTTATTCATAAACAAATTGTTGCACATAGAGATGCTGGCAATGCAGTATTACTTGTTTCTTTTGAATTAGATGAAATCTTTAATTTATCAGATAGAATTGCTGTTATAAGTGATGGTAAATTGATGGATATTGTAAATACTAAAGAAACTGATGAAAGAGCTGTAGGTCTAATGATGGCTGGTGTTTCCTCAAAAGGAGATAAGTAAGATATGAGTACTAAAGTGAAAAAAGAATTAAAAAGTAATGACTTTATTATAGCTATTAGTGCTGTAATTTTAGGTTTAATTGCTGGTTCTATATTAATATTAATAATTGGAGAAAATCCTATTTCTGCTTTTAGATATCTATTTAAAGGCGCATTGATGAATGTTAGACGTACTGGAACAACTTTAGCAATTACAACTACATTAATGTTAGTAGGTTTATCAATTGCTTTTGCATTTAAAACAGGACTATTTAACATTGGTGCTTCAGGACAAATCTTAGCTGGTGGTGTTGTTGGTACAACAGTAGCATTTGCTACAAATTTACCTCATGTACCTACAATTTTCTTAATCATAATTAGTGGATTCTTAGCTGGTGCAATTTGGGGTTTAATTCCTGGTTTATTAAAAGCATTTTTTAATGTTCATGAAGTTGTTTCAACAATCATGATGAACTGGATTGCTTATTGGAGTGTTTATTACTTTGTTCCTGCATTCTTAAAAGGGCCATCATTAGAGACTGAAAGTGCTATGTTACCTTATGAAAAAACATTAAGAGTAGAATGGCTTACAAAAATATTTAATGGATCAAACTATATTAATACAGGTCTTTTTGTAGCAATAATTGCTGTAATTGTTATTAAATTTATTATGGATAAGACTACATTAGGTTATGAATTAAAAGCAGTTGGTTATAATAGATTTGGTGCTGAATATGCTGGTATTAAAGTTAATAGATCTGTTGTATTATCAATGATGATTGCAGGTGGATTAGCAGGTCTTGCTGGTGTTGCATATTATTGTGGTTATTCAGGAAAAATACAAATTGGTGTTTTACCTTCACAAGGATTTGATGGTATCGCAGTTGCATTATTAGGAGCAAGTTCTCCAATAGGAGTTGTTTTCTCCTCAATATTCTTTGGAATTCTACAAGCTGGTAAAGGTTTTATGAGTGGTAATACTTTTGTTCCACCAGAAATTGCTGATACTATTATTGCTGTAATAATTTATTTTACTGCAACTAGTGTTATGTTTAAAAAATTCTGGGATAAGAAATTTAAGAAAATTAATGAAAAACGAAATATAAAAATGGCAGATTCAAATGCTGTAGAGGAGGATGCTTAATATGTGGGATACTATTACTCAAATTGCTCCATACGCAGTTGCATATACAATTCCTTTGTTAATGGGATCTTTAAGTGGTCTAGTTAGTGAAAGAAGTGGTGTTGTTAATTTATGTGTTGAAGGATATATGTTAGTTGGTTATTTCATAAGTGCATTAACTATATCAGTTTTACAACCAATAATTGGTAATTCTGCTTTATTAATTGGTTTGATTGTTGCTATGGTTGGTGGTGCTATATTCTCATTATTACATGCTTTTGCATCTATTAGTTTAAAAGCTGACCAAGTTATTAGTGGTACAGCAGTTAATTTAATTGCAACTGCTGTTACAGTATATATTGCTAGAACTGTTACAGGTTCAGGAAATATTTCAATTATGTTAGGTATTGTAAGAAGCGATGTTCCTCTCTTACATAGTATTCCAATTTTAGGTAAATTAATTTTTACAAATACATATTGGAGTACTTGGTTATGTCTAGGTATTTGGGGTTTCTTCTGGTGGTTATTATATAAAACAAGTTTTGGCTTAAGATTAAGAGCTTGTGGTGAACATCCATCCGCAGTTGCTTCTGCTGGTATTAATGTACATAAAATGAGATATATTGCTGTTATGTTATCTGGAGCTTTAGGTTCCTTAGCTGGTGGTGTTATGATTGTAACTTATAGTGGTGAATTTAATGGATCTGTTGCTGGTCTTGGATTCTTAGCTGTTGCAGCTATGATTTTTGGTCAATGGAAACCATTAGGAATTTTAGGAGCAACTTTCTTCTTTGGTATTGCTACCACCATTGGTAACGTATCACAATTATTCTCATCCTTATCTTCCTTCCCACCAGTAATATTTAAGGTTTTCCCTTACGCTGTTACTTTGGTTGCTCTAGTACTATTTAGTAAAAGTAGTGCAGCTCCAAAAGCTGATGGTGAACCTTTTTAATAGGATTGTTAATAATAATAAATTAGTATATTATAATAGAGACTTAAATTTTAGGTCTCTATTTTTTTGTGGAGTTATTAGATGGAATTTCGTGCATCTCATATATTAGTAAAAGATAAGGCTCTAGCTCAAAAAATTGCAACTGAAGCAAAATCTGGTGTAAATTTTGCAACATTAGCTAGAAAGTATTCTACTTGTCCTTCAAAAAGTAAAGGAGGGGATTTAGGCTGGTTTAAACCAGGACAAATGGTACCTCCTTTTGAAAATGCTGTAAAAAAATTAGCTTATAATAGAATTAGTGATCCAGTGAGAACACAATTTGGCTATCATATAATAAAAAAAACTGGAGTTAAAGATTAATTATGGATGAAATAATTATATACACAGATGGTGGTTGTAAAGGTAATCCTGGAGTTGGTGCTTGGGCTTTTGTAATGTATAGTGGTACTCAATTTATAACCGAACAAAGTGCTGGTTTAAAATATACTACTAATAATCAAATGGAATTAACTGCAGTAATTGTAGCATTAAAAACATGTTTAACAACTAATCCTAAAAAAATTATATTACATACAGATAGTCAATATGTAAAAAACGGTATTACTACTTGGGTACACAATTGGAAGAAAAATGGTTGGAAAACAGCAAATAAGAAACCTGTAAAAAATAAAGAATTATGGGTGGAATTAGATGCTCTTAATTCACAGTTAAATGTTGAATATAAATGGGTTAAAGGTCATGCTGGAATTGAATTAAATGAAAGATGTGATACTTTAGTAAATATCGAAATGGATAAATTGAGTATTTAAATGAAAAATAAAGATGTTCCCTTATTATCTATTTTTTGGTCTTTTTTTTCTGTAGGTTTAATAACTTTTGGAGGAGGCTATGCAATGCTTCCTTTTTTAGAAAGAGAAATATGTGATAAGAAAAATTGGATTACTAGTGATGATTTGTTTGATTTTTATGCACTAGGACAATGTACTCCTGGTATTATTGCAATAAATGTATCAACTTATATAGGCTATGATAAAAGAGGGTTGTTAGGGGCTATTTTTGGCTCAATTGGAATAATAGCTCCTTCTGTAATAATTATTACAGTAATAAGTGCATTATTTATGAACTTTCAATCTAATGTATATGTAATTGCAGCGATTTCCGGTATAAAAGTAGTTGTTTGTGCAATTATGACTCATACAATATATAAATTAGTTAAAAAAAGTATTGTTGATAAAGCTACGTTTGTATTATTTCTTTTAGCTTTAGTTGCGCTTTTCCTTTTCAATGTAAATATTATAATCTTAATAATTTGCTCAATTATTTTAGGTATTTTAATTAGAAAAATACAAAGGAAAATTAAACATGTTAAATAATTTATGTATGCTTTTCTTTGAATTTTTCAAAATTGGATTGTTTACTATTGGAGGAGGTTTAGCTTCAATTCCATTTCTAAATAATCTTTCACAAATACATCCAGAGTGGATAACTCAAGTAGATATTTCAAACATGATAGCTATAAGCCAATCAACTCCTGGACCAATGGGTGTAAATATGGCAACTTTTACTGGCTACAAAGTAGCTGGTATATTAGGTGGAGTAGTTGCTAGTATCGCTTTAGCATTACCTGCATTTATTATCATAATAATAATATCAAAATATTTAAAAAGCTTTAATGAAAAATGGTATGTAAAAGACGCAATGTATGGACTAAGAAGTATAGTTTTAGCATTAATTATTTTTGCTGTATCAAAAGTCTTTATCATAACTTTATTAAATGCTGATTATTCAGTTAAATATTTAGAAGTTGTTCTTTATCTAATTTTTGTAGTTTTATATAAGAAAATAAAATTGCACCCGATGATCTACATTGTAGCAGGTGCAATTATTGGTATTATATTTCATTTACCTAGTTAATTGATTTTTCCATGTTTTCTTTTGCAATTGACAACATAAGCTTAATTCTATTTTCTTGGTTTACTTTAGTTGCTGATGGATCATAATCAATTGGAACAATATTTGTATCTTTAGCTCTTTCGCTGATGCTTCTAATCATACCTTTACCGGCTATATGGTTAGGTAAGCATCCAAAAGGCTGAGCACAAATAATATTTTTATATCCCAATTCACTTAATTCTAGCATTTCACTAGTTAAGAGCCAGCCTTCACCCATTTTTACTCCATGGTCAATTATCCCGTTACAAAGGGACTTCATATGAGCAAAACCTTTTGGTAAAGTAAATTTATCAGTAACACGGTTAACATTTTTATAAATCATATTTTCAAAAGCTTCAATAATAGTTAATCCAAGTTTTCTAATAGGGTAAGAAACAATTCTCTTAAATCCACCATAGTATCTAATATCATATTTAGCATTTTCCATCCCATACAAGAAGAAACCTAATAGTGATGGTATCATTACTTCACAACCTTGTTCTTCTAAGAAATCCTGTAAGTGATTATTCCCCAAAGGTGCAAATTTAATAAATATTTCACCTACAATACCAACTTTAATTTTATTAGTTTTATTAATTGGAATATTAGTAAAATCTTTAGTAATTCCCATAAGGTTTCTTTTCATTGCCCAACCGATATATCCACTATTATTTTTAAACTTATTAGATAATAAATCTATCCATTTATTAACAATTGCTTCTGTTTCACCTTTATTTACTTCATAAGGACGAGTTTGATTACTTAATAGAGTTAATAAATCTCCATAAACAATACCAGCAAAAGCTTGTAATATAATTCTTGGTGTTAATTTAAAGCCTGGATTCTTCTCTAGGCCAAAGGATAATGAGATTACTGGAATATATTCTAAATTAGCTCTTTCTAAAGCTTTTCTTAGTAAGAAAATATAATTACTTGCTCTACATCCTCCACCAGTTTGTGTAATAACTAAAGCTATTTTATGTTTATCATACTTGCCACTATTAATTGCATCAAGCATTTGTCCTATAACCAATTGAGCAGGGTAACACATATCATTGTGCACATATTTTAATCCTTCTTGAATAACTGAAGGTCCTTCATTGGTTAAAAGTTCAGCTTTATAGCCATTATTAGTAAAAACTTCTTTTATGATTTCAAAGTGAATTGGCAACATTTGAGGGAGTAAAAGAGTATAATCTTTTTTCATTTTTTTAGTAAAAATGACTCTATTTTCATTTTTCATTTTTATCCTCCTTAATTGCTGCTAATAAACTTCTTAGACGAATTCTAACAGAACCAAGGTTTGCAATCTCATCAATCTTTAATTGAGTATAAATTTTATTTTTTTCTCTTAAGATTTCTTTAACTTCATCTGCTGTAACTGCATCAAGACCACAACCAAAAGATACTAATTGAACAATATTCATATCATCTTGCTCATTTACATAATGAGATGCTAAATACATTCTGTTGTGATATGTCCATTGATTTAAAACATTAAAAGATTTTTTATCAATATATGGTGCAAGTGAATCTTCACTAATAATTGCACACCCTAACTGAAGAATTAATTCATCAATTCCATGGTTTACTTCAGGATCAATATGATAAGGACGCCCGCAGAGAACAATTATTTGCATATTTTTTTCTCTAGCTAGTTTTATTATTTCTTGACCTTTAGTAATAATGTTATTTCTGTACTCATTTTGAGCCTTGTATGCTGAATTAGTAGCTAGAATAAGTTCTTTATTATTAAATTTTCCATATTTTTTCATTATTAATTTCAAGCGCTTAAAAAATTTATTTTTATTAGCAAGAGAAATATATTCATTAATAAAAGTAACATTACTTTCATCAAGCTGAGGTGTATTTTTAGAAATTACTTCACCATAATAAGCAACAACTGGACAATTGAAATTATTATCTGACTTTTTCTCATCTACATTAAACGTTGAGTTAGGGAAAAAGATTTTATCAACACCCATTTCTATTAATTCTATTACATGACCATGGACTAGTTTAGCAGGGTAACAAATAGTGTCGCTTGGAACCTGACTTTGACCTTTTAGATAAGTATCTCTTTTAGAAAAAGGGGATAGATAAACTTCAAAACCAAGTTCTGTAAATAAAGTATAATAGAAAGGAGCTAATTCTATCATAGATAGAGCTAATGGGATACCAAGTTTCCCTCTAGTTCCTTTTTGTGGTTTTAAATTATTAATATAGTTTTGTTTATATTTAAATATATTTAATAATTCACTATCTTCTATAAAATTATCAGGATTAGTAAATCTTTCACATTTATTTCCACTAATTAATATTCTATTATTATCAAATTTATTAATTGTTAATTGGCAATGATTTGTACAACCTTTACAAACTCTAGTAGTAGTGTTGTGAGTAAAATTGGCTAATTGCTCTAATGATAATATGGTAGTTTCAATATCATCAGTTGCATCTTGTTCTTTTGCAAATAATGCACAACCAAAAGCTCCCATTAAACCTGCTTCTTTACATCTTGTTACATTAAGATTTAATTCCATTTCAAATGCTCTTAAAACAGCATCATTTAAGAAGGTTCCACCTTGTACAACAATATGCTCGCCAAGGCCAGTATTTGTTCTTATAACTTTATAGAGTGCATTTTTAACAACAGAGATTGCTAAACCAGCAAAAATATCTTCAATTTGTGCTCCATCTTTTTGAGCTTGCTTAACACTGGAGTTCATAAATACTGTACATCTAGAGCCTAAATCAACAGGATGCTTTGAATTTAAAGCTAAAGTTGAAGCTTCTTCAGTACTATAGCCTAAAGCTTGGAAGAAAGTCTGTAAAAACGAGCCACAGCCTGAGGAACAAGCTTCATTTAGGAAAATATCATCTATAACTCCATCGACAATTTTAAAGCATTTTATATCTTGCCCGCCGATATCGATTATAAAATCAGTATCTTTGTCAAAATATTTAGCAGCTTTATAGTGTGCCATAGTTTCAACTAATGAATATTCTAGATTAAATGCTTTTTTAATTAATATTTCACCATATCCTGTTGAACAACCTTTTTTTAAGTTAATATTTGGATATTGAGAAATAAATGAATTTAAAAATTCTCTAACAGCTTCAACAGGATTACCTTTATTTGGTTGATACCTTGTATGAAGTAAATTATTTTCTTCATCTATTATGCACATTTTTATTGTAGTAGAACCTGAATCAATACCTAAATAAGCATTTCCACTATATTGTTTTGGATCTTTATATTTCAATGAAGCCTTGGAATGACGTTTTCTAAATTCATGAAGTTCCATATCATCTTTAAATAATGCTGGTAAACTATGATATGTGCCAACAACATTAGTATTTTTCAATAGAGAAATTAAAGAATTTATATTAAAACTTTCATTTGCACCGAGCGCAGTACCTAAGGCAACATAATATAGAGAATTTTCAGGACATAAACCTTTTGTATTAAGAGTCTTATCAAAGCAATCTCTTAAAACACTCATAAATGTTAAAGGTCCACCAAGATAAACAATATTTCCTTTTATAGGACGCCCTTGAGCTAAGCCTGAAATTGTTTGGTTTACAACTGCTTGAAAAATAGAAAGCACAATGTCTGGTTTTTTTGCACCTTGGTTAATTAACGGTTGAATATCACCTTTAGCAAATACCCCGCATCTAGATGCAATAGGGTAAGAGATTGACGCTCTTTTAGCAATCTCATTTAAATCTTCAGTTTGAAGATCTAAAAGGGTCGCCATTTGATCTATAAAACTACCAGTACCACCGGCACATGTACCATTCATTCTTACTTCTAAATTACCATTTAGAAATAAAATTTTAGCATCTTCACCGCCAAGTTCAATGACAACATCAGTATCTTTATAAAATTCTAAAATAGAAGTTCTTGTAGCATAAACTTCCTGAATAAATGGGATATCAAGTCTATTTGCCATTCCCATACCAGCTGAACCTGTCAATGAAATATTTATATCTTCAGAATCAATTAAGTTTTTTACTGTTTCTAATAAAATAATTGTAGTTTCTTGTATTTTCGAAAAGTGTCGTTTATATGTTTTAAAAATTATTTTATTGTTACTATCAATTAATACACATTTAATTGTTGTTGATCCTATGTCTAACCCTAACCTCATATATATTCCTTATATTAATCGATTATATTAATCGCAACATCTTACATTATTACAAAATATACTAAAAATGTCAGATTAATAATAGCTATTTAGTTAAAAAAATTCAAATATACTTCTTTTTTATAATAAATATGATATTATATGTATGTGAAAAAAAGTATCTATTTAATAATAATTTTGTTATTTTCGTTGAGTAATATTTATAGTAGTGTTTATGATTCTAATCAAGCACTTAAAGAATTAAATACTGAACATTTTAATATTGTATTTGATGAAACTTCTATAAATGAAGCTCTAATAGTTTATGATAATTGTGAAGATTTATATTCATCAATTAGTAATTTTTATAATTTAAAAAGAACTCAAATTATTGATGTGGCAATAACTAGTGATATACAAAATTATAATGCTTATTTTTCACTCAATCCAAACCCTAGAATAGTTTTATATAATACTATTGCTGTTAATAATGATTTTAATGTTTTCTCATCTGATTTGTTATTAAATACTTTTAAACATGAATTAACTCATGCATTAACCAAAATGGGTGAAAATAATATATTTAGAGAATTTTTTTCTCAGGGGTTATCTTTTTCAATGTTTAACATGACCAAGTTTAATTCAGAAGGTCTTGCAGTAATTAGTGAAAGTCAAAATGGAGAAGGTCGATTAAATAATGCCTATTATAAATCTAGAATTTTAGAAATATTATTAGAGAATAAATTTTTAAAATATAATGAAGTTCAAGGGAACAGGGATATATATCCCTCTGATGTATTTTATCTATTTGGATCTTTTTTTAATCAATACTTAATTGATACTTATGGATTAGAAAAATTCCAAAATTATGTTAAAGAATTAAATACTCCAAATCTCTTATTTTTAGATGCCAATTATAGTTTTAAAAAAGTTTATTCCAAAGATGTATATCATGTTTGGCAAGAATTTAAATTATCTTTTATTGCCCCAAAAACTAAAGATATTAATTGTGTTGAATATGATTATTTGCCAAGTTTTATATTTAGAGATAATAATTCAGTTTTAGTTGCTCAGCTTAGAAATGATAGTATAAAAGATGTTGAAACAGGAAAAACTCTTATTAAAAATCTTGATAATACATATTGGGCTACAGCTAATGAAAATAATATAATCTTAAGCGCATATAAAAGAGATAGATTAATCAAGACTAATACAATTGTAATAGATAGAAATAATAATAAAACAGAATTAGATATAAAGAATTTTAGAATGGCTATTGCTTACAATGATTATATTATTGGAATCTATAATGAAGGACAAAAACAATATATAGCTTTTGTAAAAAATGACCTTATTGAAAAGAAAATAAGTGTAAATGATAATGAATTTATTCAAAAAATAGATATTTTAAATGATAAGATTGTTTATTTATCACATACTAATGAAAAATATAAAATTAATATTATATTAGAGGATAACAAGTTTAAATCATATGATATTGATAATGTAGAAATTATAGATTTTTCTATATCTTACGATAATAAGAAAATAATTTTAAATACAGTAAAAAACAATCAATTACCAAGATTAGCATATATTGATTTAAAAAATGATCAATTATATATAAATGATTTTGATATGGTAGGTGGGGTTTTTAATCCAATTGTTATTGATGATGAAGTTTATTACATTTCAAAATTCTTTGAAACAAACAAATTAAGAAAAACTAATTTTAATGAATTTGATTTTACTAAACATCCAATTAACATTAATGAGACTTTAATTGAAAACAAAAATATACCTAATTATGATTTATTAACTTTTAAGAATTATAACAAATTTAAATATATTTTTGATGGATCATTAATTGCTTATGTTTTACCAAATGAGGATTTTAAAACGTTCAATGGGAATATATATTTTGAAAGTATTGATCCATCTGAATCTTTAAATGCTAGAATTTTATTTAATAGTGATTTATATGGAGATTTTAATTCTCACTTGATTTTACAGTTTTATAATGAGACAGGAAATATATCAAATACTTTTTCACTATTAGCTGATGCCCCTTTAAAAACTTTAACCGTTGCAGTACCAAATGTTAGAATTGATTACATTTATAGAAGAATTTTTGATTTAATGAATAACAATTTAGTTTTCTTAAGTACAGAGCAAGGTTTATTTTTGAACAATATTAATTATAGTAGCTCTTATCAATTAGGGTTTAGTCATTCAAGAAGTATTGGTCCAAATTTAGATAATCTTTTTAGGTATCAGTTTTATTATCAATTTGATTCTATTATTGATTATTTAAATAATGATTTTGCATATAGAAATGTTCTATCTGCTGATATTCGATTCCCATATTTATTACCTAATTTAAAAGCTAATAATATAACTTTGAATTTACCTTTCAAGCTATCATATAAATTTATAATAAATAACCAAGCAAAAATTGCTCACGAATTAAACTTATCAGTTCTATTATATAAGCAAAATATTCAATCATCTTTTACCAAATTGCCGTTTTATTTAAATAATATTCAAGTATATTTGGAATATAAATACCCAGGACTAGTAAACCTTTATACATTGTTTGGAGGATCAATTACACAAACAAATTTAAATTTAACAAAGTTTTATCCTGGGTTTAAATATTCATATGGAGTATTATCTAATACTTTTAAATATGAAATTGGATTATATTCTAGTTTTTAGCAGAAACTTTTTCTTTACCTGTTGCATAAAAGTCAAAAGTCTCTGTTTCTTCAACAGCTTTAACCAATAACTCATCAATTTGCATTTCATTATAGTGTTGAGTCTCAATTTCAACATTTGGTCTAGTTAATGGATGCTTAGGACTAAATATAACACAACAATCTTCATAAGGCAAAATTGAAGTCTCATATGTATCAATATCTTCAGCAATACTCATAATCTCTTCTTTATTCATACCAACTAACGGTCTAATAATGAGCATAGGAGTAGTAGAATCAGTAAAAGCCATAGAATCAAGAGTTTGACTTGCTACTTGAGATAATGCTTCTCCTGTAACTAAACAAGTTCCAGCATTTTTTTCAGCAAGCATTGTAGCTACTTTCATCATACAAGCTCTAAACATAAGAGTTGTTTCATCTACATTACTATGAGCTTTAATCCACAATTGTTGATCTGTAAAAGGAACAACATGTAATCTAGTACCTTGTAAATATGGAGCAATTTTTGATGCTAGAATTTTAACTTTTTCTAATGCTTTATCTGAAGTATAAGGGTAAGCATGGAAATAAATACATTCCATTTTTAATCCTCTACTTGCCATTTTATATCCTGCAACAGGACTATCTATACCACCAGATAATAACAACATTCCTTTTCCTGCAGTTGTTACAGGAAGTCCATTAGGACCTTTTTTCTCTTTAGTATAAATATATGCTTTATTTCTAACTTCAATGTGCAAAATATTATCAGGATTTTTTAAATCAACAGTTAATTTTGGAAATTTTTCATGTACATTTTTGGCTAATTCACAGCTTAAATCATAAGAACTTAATTCAAAGTTTTTATCACTACGTTTTGCTGCAACTTTAAAAGTTCCTTCTTCGCTGAAAGGATATTCTTCTAATAATTGATTAACTGTTTCTTTAATTATTTCAATATCTTTATTACATCTAACACATTTAGCAAAACCAACAACGCCAAAAGTTGTTGAAAAAGCTAATTCACACTGCTCGTCACTACAAGCACTATCAATTTCAAAATATAAACGACCTTTTTGTTTTGTGACCACATTATGGAAAGGTCTTAATTTTAATTTTATATTATTCTTTAATTTTTTCTCAAAAAAAGGTCTATTTAAACCTTTAAGAGATATTTCACCTAATCTAATTAAATATAATTTGGTTTCCACGTTATCCTACCTTACCAGTGTATCATATAGAGAGTTGATAGTTTTAACAAGTAATTCAACATCCTCTGATTTAGTATATTTATCAAACGATATTCTAATACTTGATTTAGCAGTTTTTGAATCAAAATTCATAGCCAATAAAACACTTTCTCCTTTATTTTTAGCATTGTTGCTACAAGCAGAACCTGCAGAAACTAAAAATCCTGAATCATCTAACATTCTTGTAAAAACTTCAGAAGGAAACGGTTGTACTGAAAAGTTAATAATAAAAGGAGAGTAATTATCCATTGGGGAGAGTATCTGTGGTTTTAAATTCTCTCTAACATATTTGTTTAGTTCAAAAATTCTAGAATTATCTATTTTTAGACTCTCATCAAGTGCTACTTTCATTGCAACTATAGCTGCTAGATTTTCTGTACCTGCTCTTAGTCCTCTTTCTTGTCCACCACCTCTAGAGAGCGATTGTATATTGCTGTTTTTTGCATATAAGAGCCCGATTCCTCTTGGTCCATGAAATTTATGAGCAGAAAAAGAAGCACTATCAACATCAAGTTTTGTTAAATCAAAATCAACTTTAGAAAGAGCTTGAACAGCATCTGTGTGAAAATAAATTTTTCTATTAAATTCTTTTTCTTTTTCTCTAGTTATTTTAACTAGAGTATCAATATCATTAATAGCTCCTGTAACATTATTAACAGTTTGGATTAATATCATACGAGTTTTACTATTAATATTTTTTTCTAGAGTTTTAGGAGCAATAAAACCATTAGGTGCATTTAATTTAATAACTTTAAAGCCTTTTTCAATTAAAATTCTTTCAAAATTAATTACACTAGCATGTTCTGTTTTATTAATAATTACTTCACCTGGGTTTTTACTCCATAATAGTGATGATAAAATTATACTATTAGACTCCGTTCCGCCAGAAGTAAAATATAGAGTTGATGGATTAACACCCAATAGAGATGCAATTTCATCTCTTGTTTTTTCAAGTTTCTCTTTAGCTAAATTTCCTAAACTATGATTTGCTGAGGGATTAGCAAAAAAATTAATACAAATATCATTATAAGCTTCTAGAGCTTTATTAGAAATTTTTGTTGTTGCTGCATTATCAAAATATATAGACATAACTATAATATTTTACTAAAAATTTATTTTATTCAAGTATTTAATTTAGAAAAAACGATAGTCATTAGAATATATTTTATGATATATTGTAGCCTATGGAAGAAAATATGAAAGTTAAACTATCTTGTGGTAAATTTACAAGTGTAAGTTATGTTAATGATTTAAATGAATTATCTTCAAAATTAAGCACTTTTGGAAACAGAGCTCTATGGGTTGCTGACTCTAATACTGCTAATTTATTTAAGAGATTACCTCCTACTAATATAGTAATTCCAGCTGGTGAAAAATCAAAAACACTCTCAACAGTTGAAAAAATTTTGAAAGTTTGTGTTGATGAAGGCTTATCTAGAAATGATTATATTATAGGTTTTGGCGGCGGTGTTGTTTGTGATTTAGCAGCATTTGTGGCTTCTATTTATATGAGAGGTTGTAAATTAATTCTAGTTCCTACATCTCTTTTATGCATGGTTGATGCAACATTAGGTGGTAAAACTGCTTGTGATTTTATGGGCGGTAAAAACTTAGTAGGGTCATTTTATCCAGCACAAGATGTATTAATTTGCCCATCTTTATTAAAAAGTTTAACTGAAAGAGAATATCACAATGGTTTAGCTGAAGTATTAAAGCATGCTCTACTTTCAAAAGATGAACTATTACATAAATATTTGATATCTAGAAAAAGCCAAATATTGTTAAGAGATGAAAATACTCTATTAACACTATTAAAAATGAGTTTAGAAGTTAAAAAAGAATTTATAGAAAAAGATCCTGAAGAAAAAATTGGAGTTCGACAAGCTCTTAATTTAGGTCATACTTTTGGACATGCACTAGAATCATCTGGCAGATTCTCAAAATTCTCTCATGGGGAAGCAGTTGCCTGGGGTAGTGTTAGAGCTATCGAAACAAGTTTAGAACTTGGTATAATCGATGAAAAGTTTGCTAATAATGCAATTAAATTATTTAAACTATATAATTATGATATTGATTATAAAATTGGTAGAGGAGAATGGATTGATTTCTATTCAAGTCTATTAAAAGATAAAAAGAAAAAAGATGGTGTTGTACAATTTGTATTAATGAAAAATCAAGGGGAATATGTATTAAGTCCCGTTGATAAAAAATTGATTATGAAATTGGTTATTTCAAATCCAGTTGGACTTTAACTTATGATTAAGATAATGTTTATATGCCATGGGAATATTTGTAGAAGTCCTATGGCACAGAGTTATTTTTCTCATTTAGTTAAAGAAAAAGGATTAAGTGATAAGTTCTTAATTGAATCAAGCGCTACAAGCAGAGAAGAACTTTCTAATCCACCTCATTATGGAACTAGAGATGTACTATCAAGACATAATATAAAATTAATTAAACATTATTCAAAACTGATTACTAAAGCTGAGGCTGATGAATTTGATTATTTAATTTGTATGGATCAAAATAATATATCAAATTTAAAAAGGCTTATTGATAAAAGAAATTATGGTAAAATTTATTTATTATTAGAATTTGCTAAAATAAATAGAAGTATTTCTGATCCTTGGTATACTGGTAATTTCAATCAGACTTACGAAGATGTTAAACTTGGTTGTGAAGCATTTTTAGATTATTTAATAGAGAATAATGGCTTATAAGGCCATTATTTTTTTGCTTATTTCATATTTAAATTTTGAAATGTTTCATTAATTCATTCAGTTTTAAAAAAATATTTTTTTATTGTTATATTTTTATTTTATTTCATTGTAAGTAATTAGGTATATAGTTGTTAAATTTTATGAAACGTTTCATAAAAAAACGATGAAACAATAAAAAATTTATTTGACGTTTTACTCGAGTGTGAATAACATTAAATTATGACAAACAAGATGACTGTAAGAGAATTATCAGAAAAAATAGGAGTAAGTGCTAGCACATTATCTAGAGTATTGAATCATCCAAATCTAGTAAAAGAAGAAACTAGAGATATGATTCAACAAAAACTCGATAGCATTGGTTATAGCTTATCTGA
Source organism: Pleomorphochaeta caudata (assembly GCF_055395745.1). Taxonomy (NCBI): domain Bacteria; kingdom Pseudomonadati; phylum Spirochaetota; class Spirochaetia; order Spirochaetales; family Sphaerochaetaceae; genus Pleomorphochaeta; species Pleomorphochaeta caudata. Next base: position 2,272,262 of record NZ_AP042458.1, on the reverse strand, counting down.
TAATAAAAGAAAGAAATCTAATTATGTAATAGGATTAACAATTTCAAATCCTAGATCAGTTTTCGCATCAGCTCTTATTGGTTGTATCAGTGAATTATTATCTGATACAAATTATCAATTATTAGTTTTTGATATAAAAAAACGACAATATATATTAAGTTATTTTGTTAAACATCCTGAATATTTGGAAAAAATTGATGGCTTAATTATTAGTACAGCTTTAGTAGATGAAAATGCTAAAAATTATTTTGAAAAGAACAACATTCCTCTTGTCTTGTTACAGACTAGGTGCGAAGGAACTTTTAGTATACATAACAATAATTTTATTGGCTGTAATGATGCTGCTCTATATTTAATATCAAGAGGTTATACAAAAATGGCCTTTGTCAGTTGGGCCCCTTTTGATGAACATATTAGAGATAGGTATATGGGCTTTAAATTAGCTCTTGAAAGAAAAAATTTAACACTTGATGATAAATATCATATAACGGTTGAACTATCAGCGGAGGGTGGTTATCAAGCTGCAAAGCAATTGATGGAATTAGACGATCCTCCTCAAGCAATCTTTTTTGGTTGTGATGATATGGCTGCTGGTGGATACCGATATTTAATGGAAAATAATTATTCGATACCTGATGATGTAGGTATTATGGGTTTTGATAACATGCAGATAGCTTCACTGCTTGCATTAACAACGCTCGATCAATCTATAGAATTAAAATGTCAAATAGCTGTGGATTATTTATTACATAAATTAAATCCAAAAACCCATGAGTTTTTATTCGATATGAAAGATGAAGTAAGTATTACACCCAAAATTATTATACGAAAAACTATAAAATAATACTTAAAACATAAATTTGAAACTTAAAACAATTTACTTAAAAACTAGGTGAATTGACTAAATATGTACAATTAAAAATTAGGAGGATTTTTATGAAATATGTAAAATTCGGAATTTGTACTGCACTATTATTGTTTGCAACAACTTCTATTTTTGCTAATGGGCAAAAAGAAGAAGCAGCACCTGTAGTGACTCAAGAAGCTCAAGAGCCAGTAACAATTGAATATTGGACTACTCAAACTCAGACAGATAGACAATCAACAATTCAATTGTTAATTGATACTTTTGAAGTAATGAATCCAAATATCAAAGTTAAATTAATTGCTGTTGATGAAAATGATTTAACATCCCAAATGGCTACTGCTGCAAGTTCAAACACATTACCAACATTGGTAGAAGGCCCTGCAACAACAATGGTTTCTTTTGGTACAGATGGATTAATTGATGTTAATGCTAACAAAGCTACAATTGATAGTATTGGTAGAAGTAAATTCTTTGATGGAGCATTAAAAATAAATCAATCTGAATCTGGTGCTGCATACGGTATTCCTTTCCACGGTTGGTTACAAGGCTTATGGTATAGAACAGACTGGTTTGAAGAAGCTGGTTTAGAACCACCTACAACTTGGGAAAATATAGAAAAAGCTGCTAAGTATTTCTATAATCCAAGTGAAAATACTTATGGTATTTTAGTTGGTACAAAAGTAGAAAACTTCTCAGAACAATGTTTTACTCCAATCGCTCAATCTAATGGTGCTCAATTATTTGACAAAGATGGAAATTTAACTTTCAATACTCCAGAGATGAAAGAAGCAATTGAATTCTACGGCCGTTTAGCACAATATAATCCACCAGGACCACAAACTTGGAGAGCAAGAGACTATTATCTACAAGGTAAGATGGCAATGTTCTTCTATTCAACATACATCATGGATGACTTAGCTATTCAAGATGCTGCAGCTTCTTCATTAACAAGTGAAAACTTCAGTGATCTACAAGGTTCACAATTTGACCCAGAATTAGCAGCTCATACATCAATGGTTCCTACAATTACTAATACAGATTCAGCTTCTTATGGAACAATTGTATCATTAAGTCTTGTTGATCAAGGTGATGCAGCTAAAACTCAAGCAGCAGAAAAATTTGTACAATATTTATTCCAACCTAATTCATATATAACATTCTTACATATGGCTCCAGGTGGAATGAATCCAGTAATTAAAGGTATAGCTGATACAGATGATTTCTTAGATAATCCTGTTCTTTCTAGTTATGGTAAAGATGCTATAACAGAAATCGTTAATGGTATGCAAGACATTAAGTCTTTTGGTATCGTTGATGGTAATAAGATTGAAAAAGCAGATAAGATTACAGCTCAACAAATCCTTCCTCAAATGATCTATAAATACACACAAGAAAATATGGATATTGATAGTGCAATGGCTTGGGCAACTACAGAAATGAAAAAAATTGATTAAATTTTAGTTTTGTTTTCAGGAGAAGGAAACAAAAGTCCTTCTCCTGTTATTAAATTTTAGATTATGGAGGTTTAAGTAATGTCTTCGACAAAACTTACACTTGAACAGAAAGATGCACGTTTAGGAGTAAAATTAGTATTACCATCAGTAATTATAATTGGTTTATTAATTATATATCCTATCTTTTACAATATATATTTAAGTTTTTTTGATGTTAAATTAAATGGTGATGCTTTTTTCATTGGTGTAAAAAACTATGCTAATGTTTTATCTGATCCTACTTTTTGGGCATCTGTAGGGGTAACCTTCCTGTTTGTTATAGCAACGACAACTTTAACAACATTAATGGGATTGTTAGTAGCTTTAGTTATGAACAAAAAATTCCCTGGTAGAGCTATTGTTAGATCTTTAGTTTTATTACCATATGTTGCTCCTGTTATTTCTACTGTATATTCTTGGCAATTCTTTTTTGACCCAGTAAATGGAATTTTTATGCACCTTATGGTTGATGTATTCCATTTATCAGCAAATAGATTCAATTTAATTGCTGATCCAAAGTATGCTATGTGGGTTGCAGTTATATTCAGTATGTGGAAAGCTTTTCCATTTACTTATTTAATGATTCTCTCTAGATTACAAACTATTGACCAAACTTTGTATGAAGCAGCAGAAATCGATGGCGCAGGTGCTTTTAGAAAATTTATTTCTATTACCTTGCCAGAATTATTCTTTGTTTTGGGATCTATTGTTTTATTAAGATTTATTTGGAATTTTAATAAATTTGAAGAAGTATATTTATTAACAGATAATGTTAAGGTTCTTTCTGTATATACATACTTTAAAGCATTTACAGGAAGTATGGATTTAGGACAAGGCTCAGCTCTTGTAGTAATTCAATTCACTTTATTAATTGGATTAATCTTATTGTATGTAAAGAAGGTATTAAAATGGTAAATGGTAAGCATAGAGTTATAAAAAATATTGGCTTCACAATTTTAGTTTTATTAATTGTTGTATTTAGTATTTTCCCTTTTATACAAATGTTATCAACATCTTTGAAATTCTCATGGGATTGGGGAAATCCTTCTTTAATTCCTACAGAAATTAATACTAGTGCATATTCTGAAATACTTGGATTAAGTGAAGCAGAGGCTGTAGATGTTCCTGCATCTGTACAAAAATTATTAGCAGAAACTCCAAATTTAACACCAGAACAAAGAGATACTATTTTAAGTAAATATACTGATAATACTGACGTATTCCCTTTCTTTAAATATTTTGGAAATTCTCTAAAATTCTCATTAACAGCATCCTTTTTCTCACTGTTAATTGCAATTTTTGGTGCTTATTCAATTGCGAGAATGAAATATAGAGGTCAAACGTTGATCCAAAGAGGTGTTTTATTCGTATATATGGTAGGTGGAATTCTATTATTGATTCCTCTATATAAAATATCTACAACTTTAGGATTAACTGCAACTGAAGGGGGGACAACCTTTGCCTTAGTTGTTATATATATAGTACAAACACTACCTGTATGTTTATATATGCTCGGCAACTCATTTAGATCGATTCCTTTTTCAATTGAAGAAGCAGCCTTTATTGAAGGTTATTCAAGATTTCAAACTATTGTAAGAATCATTATTCCTTTAAGCTTTAGTGCAATTGCAACAGTTTGGGTATATTCATTTATGATTGCATGGAATGAATATTTATTTGCATCTGTATTCTTGAAATCATTTACAGATATGCACACTCTTCCTATTGCTCTTAAAGCTCTATTTGTTTCTAAGAATGCTATTTGGGATAGAATTAGTGCTGCATCATTATTAACAGCCGTTCCAGTTGTTATCTTATTTATGTTAATTCAAAATTTCTTATCAGGAAATACAGCAGAAGGTGGAGTTAAAGAATAAAAATGATACTTAATGATACTACTAAAATCTTTAATATATTAGCAACTTTATATGGAAATGAAGTTGCTAATGAATATGTTCCAATTGTAGTTGAGAAAATTGCTCAATTAAATAAAGTTGGAAAAAAATTATCAAATAATACCATTGGTTCAGATGAGTCAATATTAATTACTTATGGGGATAGTATTTATGATAAAGAAACTGGTGAAAAAACACTAAAAACTTTACATAAGTTTCTTTCAAACTATCTAAAAAACTATATCAACACTGTCCATATATTACCTTTTTTCCCATATACCTCAGATGATGGCTTTTCCATTGTTGATTATAAAAAAGTAAATGAGAAACTTGGTACTTGGTCTGATATAAAAGATTTAAATAAAGACTTTAAATTAATGTTTGATCTTGTTGCTAATCATGTATCAAAAAGCAGTGAATGGTTTAAGGGTTATTTAGATAGTAAAAAACCATACGATGATTATTTTATTACTTGTGATCCAAAACAAGATTATACTAAAGTGTTTAGACCTAGAGCATTACCATTATTAACTGAAGTAATGACTAAAACTGGTAATAAAAATGTTTGGACTACTTTTTCAAGTGATCAAATTGATTTAAATTATCAAAACCCAAAATTGTTAATGGAAATTTTAGATGTATTTAATTTATATGTTGAAGAAGGTGCTTCGTATATTAGACTAGATGCAATTGCCTTTATTTGGAAAGAGCTAGGCACTAGCTGCATACATAACGAAAAAACTCACCTAATTATTCAACTTATTAGATTGATGATTGATTTGGCACAGGTCGATGTAAAATTAATAACAGAAACTAATGTACCACATAAAGAAAATATTTCTTATTTTGGTAATGGCTATAATGAAGCAACAATGGTTTATAATTTTCCATTACCACCACTAACATTATATACTTTTATGAAACAAGACACTTCAATTATAAAAAAATGGGTATCAACTTTAGATTTACCATCAAATAAAGTTACATTTTTTAATTTCTTAGCTAGTCATGATGGAATAGGTTTATTACCTGCAAAAGGACTAGTTGAAGATGGTGAAGTAAGAGAAATGGCAAAAAAAGTTAAATCTATTGGTGGTTTTGTTTCATACAAAACAGAATCTGATGGAAAACAATCTCCGTATGAAATGAATGTAAACTTCTTTGATGCGCTAAAAATAAGTGGTGATGTTGATAAAGATTTAGAAGTAAAAAGATTTTTAGCTAGCCAATCAATTCTTTTGTGTTTAAAAGGTATTCCTGGAATTTATATTCATAGTTTAATTGGTTCAAGAAACTGGATTGAAGGTGTAAAACTTAATAATAGCAATAGATCAATTAACAGAGAAAAAATTGAATATAATGCTTTAGTGGCTAAATTATTAAATAATGACTCCTCTAGATTTAAAATTTTAGATGGATATAAAAATTTATTAAATATTAGAAAAAGCAATGAATGTTTTTCTCCTTTTGCTGATCAGAAAATAATTGATAATATGGATAAAAGAATTTTTGCTTTAGAGAGAATTTATAATAATAAGAGTGTAATTTGTCTAACTAATGTTAGTTGTGATACTGTTAAAACCGATTATAAATCTTGTACTTTGTTAGATGGGACATTATTTGATGGAACATTAGAACCTTATCAAATTGCTTGGTTTAATAAAGGAGAATAAAATTTTGAATATTTTAATGATTCATTACAAAGTAGGGGGGACAGATGGCGTATCCCTCGAAATGGATAAATGGAAAAATATTTTTAATAAAATGGGACATAAAGTAATTATGCTTGGAGGAGAGATGGATAGAGAAATTGTTTATCCACCTCTATATCATATATCCCAAATTGCAAGAGATTTTTATAGCTATTCTTTCCAAAATAAACCTGTTTTTAAAAATGAAGAAGAATATAAAGATAAACTTAAACATGAAGTAGAAAAATGTGAAGAAATTATTGAAAAATTTGTTGATGAAAATAATATTGATTTAGTCATTGCTCAAAATGTTTGGTCTGTTGCTATGAATATTGCGGTTGCAATAGCTTTAGAGAATGTAATAGAAAAAAAACATTTAAAAGTTTTAGCTCAACATCATGATTTCTTTTGGGAAAGAAAAACAGGTGTTAATTACGGATGTGATTTTGCACAGTATGTTTCTAATAAATATTTACCTCCAGTAAATCCAACTTATAAACATGTAGTAATAAACCAACAAGGTCATGATACTCTCTTAAGAAGAAAAAACCTTGAAAGTACTATAGTTCCAAATGTATTTGATTTTAGAGCACCTTTATGGAAAAAAGATTCGTTTAATAAAGATTTTAAAAAAGATATTGGCTTAAGTGATGATGATATAATCATTTTACAAGCAACACGAATTGTTGATAGAAAAGCAATTGAATTAGCAATTGATGTTATCTCTAATATGAATAAATTTAAAGATTCATTAATAAATAAAACACTTTATGATGGTAGGACTTTTAATAAAAATTCAAATTTCGTTTTATTGCTTGCTGGATACGATGGCGATGATGATAGTGGAACTTATTTAAATAGGTTAAAAGCAAAAGCAAAACTTAAAAAAATTGATCTAAAAGTGATAAGCTCAAAAGTAGCTCATACAAGAGAAGATAATGATGTAAAAATTTATAGTCTTTGGGATACATATGTTTTTGCTGATTTAATTTCATATCCTTCATATTGGGAAGGTTGGGGTAATCAATTTTTAGAAGGATTGTTTGCTAAAAAACCAATGATTGTTTTTGAGTATCCAGTCTTTATAACAGATATCAAAAATAAAGGTTTTGATTATATAAGTTTAGGCTCTTCTTATGAAACTGATAATAATACCGATTTAGTTTATATAGATGATAAAATAACGAATAAAGCAGCAAAAGAATCTATAGAATACTTATTTGATATAAATAAAAGACAAAATAGTGTTGAAAAAAATTTTGAAATTGGTAAAGAGTATTTTTCTATGGAAAGTTTATATAAACAATTAACTGATATTCTAAATACTATAGATTAAAAAAAATGGGGCATATTTGCCCCATATTTTTTATAATTTTCTTCTTTTTTCTGCAATAATTCCAAATATACTTTGTAAAATAATAAAGAAAGCTAATAATGCAGCAATTGATATTCTTACCCACCAAGAAGATAAAGTTCCTTGGAAAGTAATAAAACTTTGAATTGTACCATTAATTAATACACCAAATAAACTTCCTATTACATTTCCAACACCACCAGTTAATAAAGTACCACCAATAACTGCTGATGCAATAGCATCCATTTCAAGGCCCTTTGCTTGTTCAACGAATCCAGAGCATGTATTTAGTGCAAATAATATACCACCAATTGCACTACAAATACCACTTATAGTATAAGCACAAAGCTTTGTTTTTTTAACATCAAGTCCCATTAATAATGCACTTTGCTCATTTCCGCCAATAGCATAAATACTTCTTCCTAGTTTTGTATATCTTAACATCCAGAAAATAATTAATATTGCTAAAACAGCAATTATTACTGTCGGATAAATATAAGGAAGTATTAATTTTCCATGTTTGTTAACATAGCCTCCAAATGGTAAATAAATCTTTTTACTAGCTATAGCTAAAAATACTTTATTTTGAATATTTATCATATCACTGCTAATAATCGCTGTCATACCTCTTGCAAAGAACATACCAGTTAAAGTCATTATAAAAGGTTGAATTTTTAAATAAGCTATAAACCAACCTTGTACAAACCCAAAAATTATTCCTATTACTAATACAAATACTATAGAAAATCCAACACTAGCTCCTTTATTTTCCATCAAATCAGCAAGCATCATACATGTTAAAGCTACAAAAGATCCTACAGAAATATCAATACCACCAGTAATCATAACTACAGTCATTCCTGCACTAATAACTATTAGGCCTGCATTAGAGATAAATAGATTTAAAAAGTTTTGTAAATTTGCAAATCCTCTGTCATGATAAATAATCATTCCTAATATATACATTGTAAAAAATAATATAATAGTAATTGCTAGTAATATATTTTTCGAATCAAAATTTTTCTTTATTTTCATTATGCAAGTACCTCATTTTTAATAGTCTTTAACTTTGTAGCTTTTAATTTTTTACTATAAATCCAATCTTTTAATATTGGAGATTGAGCACTTACAATAATTACAACAACTAAAGCTTTATATACTGGTATTTGGTCAGCACTTACACCCATTGCATATAAAGTTGTAGTTAAAGCTTGGATGGTATAAGCACCAATAACCGATCCAATTAAACTAAATTTACCACCAGATAAACTATTTCCACCTAAAGCAACAGCTAAAATTGCATCTAATTCCATTAATAAGCCAATGTTATTAGCATCGGCAGAATAAATTCTACTCGACATTATTAAACCTGCAATTCCTGCACATAATCCACAAATAACATATGTAGCAAATATAATAGCAGTACTCTTTAACCCAACAAGTCTTGCAGCTTTTGAATTAATACCAACAGCTTCAATGTACATACCTAAAGAAGTTTTCTTTAATATTATTTGAGCTAAAATAATTACAAATATAGCAACAAATACGCTAGTTGGAAGTGGAACATTTGGAATATTTGCTCCAAGAAGTTTATAAGAATCTACTCTTACATATGTAATTTGTCCTTTTGTAATTAATTGAGCAATACCACGGCCTGCAGTATATAAAATTAATGTTGCGATCATTGGTTGAATATTTAATTTTGCAACCAAAAAACCATTAAAGGCTCCACAAAGAGCACCAACTAATAAAGCCATAACGACAGCAAACAAATAAGGATTTTGATAAGCTGTTACAGAGACTTGTCCACCGGCTAATATACTACAACAAATTGCTGCTGCAACTGCCATTACTGCTCCAACAGATATATCAGTACCCGCGGAAGAGGAAATACAAAGGGTCATACCAACAGCTAAAATTACTAATTCACTAGCTCTATTTATTACATCAATTATATAACCATATAAAACACCTTCTCTTATTGTTATCGAAAAGAAATCCGGCGTTTTTATAACATTGATGATTAAAACAATGAATAAACAAAGTAGAGGCATAAACAGTCTTTTTTTAGTTAAACTCATTAATTTAGATTTCATTTAATCCCTCCACTAGCAATAGTTTGCATAATCTTTTCTTGAGATAATTCATTTTCTTGTAATTCTGAAACCTTCTCCCCATCTCTTAGTACAGCCATTCTGTTACATGTTCTAAGCATTTCATCAATTTCAGAAGAAATAAACATTATGCTTTTCCCTTCTTGTGCTAATTTAATTACTAGTTTTTGAATTTCTGTTTTAGTACCAATATCAATTCCTCTAGTAGGTTCATCAAGGATTAAAAAATCAGGGGAGGTGAGTAACCATCTAGCTAGTATTACCTTTTGTTGATTACCTCCAGATAACTGACTAATTGGTATATCAATAGAAGGGGTTTTAATTTTTAAAAGCTCAACCATTTCATTACAAAGTTTTTCTTGTTCTTTTCTACTAATTACATTTGCAAAACCTTTTCTAGCCTGCAATGCAAGAATAATATTTTCTCTAATAGAAAGATCTTTTATAATTCCCTCAACTTTCCTATCTTCAGGTAAATAAGCCATACCTTTTTTGATTGAATCCAATGGAGTGTGTGCAATAAAATTTTCTCCTTTAACTTCAATCTTTCCTGTATTTGGTTTATCAGCACCAAAAATAGCTCTGGCTAATTCACTACGACCACTACCTAAAAGTCCAGCTAATCCTACAACTTCACCTTTGTGTAAAGTAATATCAAAGGGTTTTATTGAACCAGAAACACCTAATTGGTCAGTTTTAATAATTACTTCTGATTTATATTCATTTGTTTGATTAATTTTAACATCTGCTAAATCATCTAAATTCTTACCCATCATTTTAGAGACTAATTTTACTTTAGGTAATGTAGAAATAGCATATTCCCCAATTAATTCACCATTTCTTAAAACTGTAATTCTATCACAAATTGCATAAACTTGATCTAAAAAGTGTGTTACAAATATTATGCCAACACCTTTTTCCTTTAATTTTTTCATGATAGAAAAAAGTTTTTCTACTTCAAGATCATCTAGAGATGAAGTAGGTTCATCTAAAATTAAAACTTTTGCTGACATATCTACAGCTCTTGCAATAGCAACCATCTGTTGTAAAGCTAAAGAATAATTTTCTAAGGCTATAGTTACATCCATTTCAATATCTAAAGTCTTCAAAACCTCAACGGCTTTTTTATTCATTGTTTTCCAATCAATATTTCCAAATTTCTTTGGTTCACGACCAATAAATAAATTTTCTGCAACTGATAGGTTAGGGCACAAATTTACCTCTTGGAAAACAGTACTAATACCATTTTTTTGTGCATCTTCAGGTGATTTATTGACAATATTTTTTTCAAAACCTTTTAAATAAATTTCACCATTATCAAATGGATATACACCAGTTAATGTTTTAATTAAAGTACTTTTTCCTGCACCATTTTCACCCATTAAAGCATGGATTTCACCTTCTCTAAGTGTAAAATCAACATTATCTAAAGCTTTTACACCTGGAAAAGTTTTTGATAAATGTTTTATGCTTAATACAATATTATCAACCAAGGACCTGCTCCTTTATATAAATGATTAATTATTAATTTTGTATCTTAATAACAATAGTTCTAAAAAATAGACGAAGGAGAAACCCTTCGTCTATTAATTTTGTACATCGAATTAATATTTTCTTGTTGGAAGGACTTCTGCAGCAACTTCTGCTGGGAATACTTTTTCAACAACATAACTAATTTTATCAACTGATTTGCCATTTTCTAAATTTTGAATAATTTCAGCAACACGTGGTCCATGTAATGGGTTACATTCAACAACACAGTTTAAATCGCCATCAATCATTGATTCAAAAGCAGCTCTAACAGCATCGAAAGATACAATTATAATATCACCATCAGGTCCACAAGTTTTACCTGCAGCTTTAATAGCATCAATTGCACCAAATGACATATTATCATTTTCACTAATTACAACATCAATGTCATCATATTTCTTTAAGAAAGATTCCATTACTTCTTGGCCTTTAGCTTGTGTGAATTCACCAGATTGGCGAGCTAACATATTCCAATTAGAATGTTTAGCTAATACTTCACCAAAACCTTCAGTACGACCAACTTGAGCAGAAGAACCAATTGTACCTTGTAAAGTTACAATATTAATTTTTTCGTTTCCTCTACCTTTTGATTCTAGATATTCTGCTAACCATTCACCAGCATCACTACCTTCTTTTAAGAAGTTACCACCAACCCAGCAGGTGTAAAGTGAATCATCAGATACTTTAACCATTCTGTCTGATAGAATTACAGGAATTCCAGCATCTTTTGCTTCTTTAAGAACTGTATCCCAACCTGTTTCTACAACTGGTGCAACAACGATATAATCTACATCTTGTTGAATAAAACTTCTAATTGCTTTAATTTGGTTTTCTTGTTTTTGTTGAGCATCATCGAAAATCAATCTATAGCCATTTTCTTCAACGAATGTTGTTTTAAATGATTCTGTATTTGCTGTACGCCAGTCAGATTCAGCTCCAACTTGTGCATAACCTACAACAATTAAATCATTATCAGAACCTGAAGCAGATGTTTCAGCTGATCCATTAGCAAATAGCATGCTACCAACTACCAAAAAAACGCTTAATAGCATTAATGTTTTTTTCATTATTTGACTCCTTTTTTTTTATATCTAAATTGTAGGGATACAAATCGCAATAAAGATACAGACAAATTTATTTAAATTGATGAAAATTTTTTTATATTATTTTTAAAAGTTAAATATTTTTAAATCAAAGTTGATTTTTTTTAGATAATTTTATTATAGTGTACGTTAACGCATACATTTAGATATCTTTTGGTAATCTAACAAATACTGTAGTACCAAGATTTTTTTTGCTTTCAATTCTTAATCCATATTTATTTCCATAGTTTAATTTAATTCTTTGATTAACGTTTCTTAAACAAAAGATTTCATTAGAAACGGGTTTTTTATTTTCTATAATTCTATTTATTTCATTTAATTTTTCTTCATCCATTCCAACCCCATTATCGATTACTTGAAATTCAATCTCATCAGAATTAATTTCTAATCCTCTAATTGTAATTAAACCTTTACCTCGTCTTTGTTTTATTCCATGATATAATGCATTTTCTACAAGAGGTTGTAATGTTAATTTTATTATTAAATAATCATAAAGAGAGAAGGGGACATCAATTTTAAATTCCATTATATCTTGATATCTAATTTGTTGAATTTGCAAATAAGATTTCACATGCTCAATTTCTTCTTTTATGGTAATTTTTGCTCTACCACCAGATAGAGTAGTTCTAAAAAATGACGATAGTTGTTCTATTAACAAAAGAGCATCCTCATTTCTTTTACTTTCTACTAAAGCCATAATTGTATCTAAAGTATTATATAGAAAATGTGGTTTAATTTGAGCTTGATATAATTGTAATTCTCTAAGTCTTAACTGTTCTTGCTCAGATTTTGTTTTTTCTAAGAGTCTTTTTATTTCTTTAGACATCTTATTAACTGATGAGGATAGTATAGCAACCTCATAATCATATTTTTCATCAGAGATATTTATAAATTCACCTTTACCAATTTCGCTAGTTGCATTACAGATATCTTGAATAGGAATTAAAACACTTTCTTTAATCTTATTATTCATATGTCTTAAATGAATTAAAGAAACAAATAATGCCAAAAGTCCAACAATAATTGTAACAAGCAAGGTTGTTTCTAATCTTTTTCTAACTAATTCTAAGTGTGCAGCTTCATAATAAACATATTCATGAACTTGGTTAGTAATCAATTCTGTAAGAATATATACATTTAATTCTAAAAAGTTCATATTCTCATCATAAAAACCTTTTTTTTGAGACCTATCATATAGAGTGTCAGCCATATTTCTTAAGCTATCTAATCTTTTAATAATGTTTTCTATTCTAGTATAATTATCCTTATCATTTGTCATTGATTTAAGCATAATCATATTATTTTTCATATTATCTATTGTTTTATAAGGATCTTTTATATCTTTATCGAAAGTTGTATCCCAGTTATTAGCAGAACCAATTACAGTTCTATATAATGCATAATCTACATCATGTTTAAATGTTAATATATTCTCATTTGCCTTAGTTATATTTAAAACAATCTGGTTATAGGAATTACCAATTATACTTATTAAAATTAAAAGAAAAGTAACTATTACAACAAAGGTAACAATTGAATGAATAAAATATGTTTTTAATCTTTTATTTAAAGAGTTTTGCTTATTTTGTATCATTAATTGCTTCTCCTTTTAAAATCTCTAGGAGACATTTTTGTGTATTTTTTAAATAAATAACTAAAATAATGAGCATCTTGATAACCAATGTAGAAAGCTATTTCACTTGATCTTAATTCTGTAGTCAATAATAAATCTTTTGCTTTTTCCATTCTTAATTTTGTTAGATATTCAATAAAGGTTTCATTGGTTTCTGTACTAAATATTGTTGATAAATAGGTGGAGCTAATTCCCATTTCATCAGAGACATAATTTAAAGAAATTTCTTTGTTATTATAGTTCTTTTGCATGAAATCTTTGGTTTTTTCAATAATTTCTTTATGTTTTCCCCATGATATTGAATCTCGTAATTTCAAGGACTGTCTTATAATATCATCAAAAGAATCAATAAATTTATCAAAAGTAACAGCTTGTGCCCCAGCTATGGAAAGTTTTTCTAAATCATCTTTTGATATTCCAATTGAAGTTAAAAATTCACTACAACAGATACAAGTATCCATTAATAAATAATATCTAAAACTAGAGGAGTCAATTGCATTTTTATTTTTATTGTTAATATATTCATTAATAAAATCAGCAATCTCATTTTGCTCGCCTAATTTCAAAAACCTTTTAATATAAGTTCTATCAATTTTATTATTATTAAGTTTATCAAAAGAAATACTAATTTCTTTTTCTTCAAGCATATGCAAATCTTTATAATCACTAATTATATTAGTTTTATTTATAAAAAATCGTAATGCAAAAGCTTTATTTGCAGCTTTGTAAGATTGATTAATTTCTGAAATTCGATTAACGATAGGGCCTAAAGCACCAAAATAATATAATTGAGAGTATTGATTTAAAAAATTTGAAAGTGTTTTTTGATAATCATTCCATTTATCTCTATTAATATTTTTACAAATAATTCCAAAGCCTTCATCACCTCTATTAAAGAGTAACCAATCTTTCTCAATTGGCAGAGTTTCTCCAATCTTATTATATAATTGTTCATTCTCTAAATTTTTATCATAAAATGTTAATTTTAAGAGCATTATGGCATAGTTGTTTCCAACTAAATCGATATCATAAATTTTACTTTTATCTAAAATCTGAGATAAAGAGTATTTATTTGAAATCAAATCGATAAAAAATTGATTTTTAGAAAATAGTTTTTTTTCATTCATTTCAGCTTTATATTGCTGAAGTAATTTCTCATTTTCTCTTTCACTTTCAATTTCTAATGCGAGTTCTTTTAATAGAGTTACTAATCTATTTGTAGTGATTGGTTTTAATAGATAATCAGTAACGCCAATATTTATTGCTTTTTGAGCTAAATCGAATTCTTTATAACCAGTTAAAAAAATAATTTTTGTTGATGGCAATTTCTTTTTTACTATAGTTGCTAATTGTAATCCATCAAGAAAAGGCATTTTAATATCAGAAATTAAAATATCAGGTTTTTTCTCTAAAATAATTGGTAGTGCAAGTTCTCCATCAGCTGCAGCACCTAAAAAATCAAAACCTTGTTTTTCCCATTCAATGTTATTTTTTATGTTTTCTCTAATGATTAATTCATCTTCAGCTAAAAAGATACTAATTTTCATTTCAGCTCCTTTTTGTTTTTTCCTAATAGAAATAATAATTATTAGATAAAGAAATATTTCTAATTATTTATACCATTATATATTTTAATCTATAATTTTCAAACAAAAAAAATAATCTCTTTAATTTAAGAGATTATTTACACTGGTTAAACTAATATTATTCATCCAATAATTTTAATAGTTTATAATAATAATTTTGAACTTTTCTAAAGTTATCTTTATCATTAATTTTCTTTAAATCTTCCATAAGTTCAAGTAAAGAGAATAGGGTATCATTTAAAGCTTTTCCATAATCCTTTGCTGGTTCAAAGAAGAATACTCCATTTTTTGAAGCATGTAATTTAATAAAGAAATATTGATTTTTACCACTTGGTGTTAATTTTAATATTTTATTAAAGTCATTAATCAATGAATCAATATTATCTAAATCATAATTTGATAGAGGTACATAAGTTATTGCAGTTCTAGGATTATCATATTTATCAGCTAAAGCAAGCAAGGAATAGAAAGATCCATTTTTCTGAATAATTCTATCTTGATAAACAACTTCAGCTTTTAAATTCTGTATTGGTTTTTTAGAATTAAAATGTTTTTTTGCAAGATAAGATATTTCATTATAAGGGATTCTAACAATGTTAATTTCTTTTTTAGATTTTTTATGTTTAAATACTTTATAATTCCTTGAATAGATAGTAATAGAACCGCTCTTAAGTGATTTTTCATCAAGTCGAGAGTTCTTTTCTCTTTTTCGTTTATCTTTATTTCTTTTAGAATTATCATTGCCTTTTAATTTGCTTTCTAATTCATATTTTAGGCCTTTTTGAATATCATCAAGCCATTCCTCTTTAATTGGAGAAACACTTCTAGCAAATAAACGGGAAGTTTGAACTAATTCCCCTGCTACTAGATATTTAGGTAAATTTCTAAAATCTGCTGATCCAGGATGTATGAATATTTGATTAGCAAATAATGTATTATACATATAGCCAAATTCTTTAATACATATAAACTGTTTTAAGCCACTAGCAATACAACAAATATAATCATGCATAGAGCCATTACCAGTTAAAGGTATTTCATTTTCACTTATAATTTCACCAAGTTGCTCAACAATATGAACAATTTCTTGCATGGATTGATAATCTAAATAATTATTTTTACAAAATTCCATTCTTGAAGTTTTAGCTTCAATTGAATCATAAGTTTTAAATAGAGTTAAATAACTAGCAAAATCACCATATCTTTCATTATTAAAAGCTTTATGAGCATTTCTAGCTTCATTTACTTTATCTGGAGGTAAAACAAAAGGTGTTTTTGAAGATAAAAAAGCTATAGCAATTAATACTTCATTAATTACAGAAGGGTAGTTGAAAATGGATTCAACAACAACTCTTGAATGACGTGGCAATAATGGGAATTTAGCCATAAATTCACCTATATTAGTTAAATGTCTATCATCATCAATTGCATTAATTACCTTTAATGTATGTTCGGCACTTTTAATTGCATCTTTATTTGGCTTTGTAATAAATGGAAAATGTTCATAATCATATAGTCCTAAATCACTCATTCTAAGTACAACTTCACTTAAATCAGTTCTTAATATTTCTTCTAGAGTATACATATCTCTAGAGGTATATGATTTTTTAGAATATAGTCTGTAACATTTACCACTACGAGTTCTACCAGCTCTACCTCTTCTTTGCATAGCACTAGATTTAGAAATTGGTAAAGTAATAAGAGAACTTGTAAAATTCTTTTGATTGTAGAAATTTATTTTTGCAAGTCCTGAATCAATAACTGTAGAAATATTATCTATAGTAATTGAGGTTTCAGCAATATTTGTTGCAACAACTACCTTTGTTTTATTTTCAGGAGTAGGTGTAAATACTTCTTCCTGCTCTTCTTTACTTAATCTTCCATATAATGGATAAATAACTAATTTTTCTTTTGGATCACTTTTAACTAAAGCTTTTATACAACCCTTAATATCAAACTCACCAGGTAAAAAAATTAATATATCACCATCTTCTTTAGAGCTGTTTTCTTTAACAATTTTTACAATTTGACGGTGTAAAACATCTTCATTATTATAACTATCTGGTAAATATATTTCCTCTACTGGGAACAATTTAGATTTTATTGATACAACAGGGCAATCATTAAAGAACTGTGAGAATTTCTTAGTATTAATTGTCGCAGAAGAGATAATTACTTTAAACTCAGGTCTTTGAATCATTACCTGTTTTAACATACCTAAAATAAAATCAATATTTAGAGATCTCTCATGTGCTTCATCAACTAAAATAACTGAATAATTTTTTAATAATGGATCAGATTTCAATTCCATTAATAATATACCATCAGTCATAATTTTTATCTTAGTAGAAGAAGTTGTAGTATCACTAAATCTCATTTTGTATCCTACAAAAGTACCTGTATCTTCTACTTGTTTTTTTATAAAATCACAAACTGAAAGGGTTGCAATTCGTCTAGGTTGGGTTATACCAACACATAAATTATTGTCAAACCCCGCTTCATGTAAAATAATTGGTAGTTGAGTGGTTTTACCTGAACCTGTTGGACTCTCAACTACAATTACTTGGTTTGAGTTTAAACTCTCTATTATTTCTTGCCTGTGTAAATATACAGGCAAATGACTCATATCTTTCATTAATTCCCTTTGATGATTTGTGTTGCTTGTTCAATTGTTACATGGTCAAATGTTTCTCTAGTTTCTAAGTTCTTTAGTGTAAAAGTATTATCGCTTATTGTTTCATCATTTAACATTATACCATAAGGGATAGAATTTTTCTCAGCATATTTGAACTGTTGTGGGAGTTTCTTATTAATTAAATAATGATCTACTTTTAAATCATTATTTCTTAAACTTGTAGCTACCATAGTTCCTAATGGATAGAACTGACCACCTTTATTAAAAATAATTACATCTGCTGAGCTTGAACCTTGAATTAAAGGACTCTTTAATTCAACTAAAGCGCTTAAAAGTCTATCTAAACCAATAGAGGAACCAACACCAGGTAATTCATTTTTAGTATATAAGGAAGCTAGATTATTATATCTACCACCACTACAAACTGAACCAAAATTAGGTAAATCAGTTAAGAAAGTCTCATAAACAATACCTGTATAGTAATCAAGGCCTCTAGTAATAGATGGATCTAAAATAAAGTGTTCACTAATATCAGCTTTATCTAAGTAATTATAGATCTCTGTCATTCTAGTGGTATGTTCAACTTCACCACCACTAAGAGCTGACAATCTAGATAAAGTTTGTAAGAATGTTTCATTCTCATCATATTTTATATAATCTAAAATCAATTTAGCTTTAGTTTCATCACCACTAATTTCTACTAAATCTTTTTTTACATTTTCTTCACCAATTTTTCTAAGTTTATCTACGGATCTTAATATTTCTACACTATGATCAATTAAATCTAAATGGGTTAAGAACGCATTAAAAAGACCTCTATGAGCAACATGGAATTTATAATTTTCTATTCCTAATTTAGAGAATGAGTGGTTCATCATAGCTAAAATTTCAAAATCGGCTTCACTATTATCAACACCAACGATATCAAAATCACATTGATAGAATTCTCTAAATCTTCCTTTTTGAGGTTTTTCTCCTCTCCATACCTTATTTATATGGTATCTTTTAAAAGGAAAGGCTAAGTCATTAAAGTTTGCTGCTAAAAAACGTGCAAAAGGTACTGTTAAATCAAACCTAAGTGCAACTTCTCTCTTACCGTTATCTTGGAAGTGGAAAATTTGTTTGTCGGTTTCTCCACCACCTTTACCTAATAATACTTCAGTATATTCTAAAGCAGGAGTATCAATTGGTACAAAACCAAAGGAAGAAAAAAGTTGTTCTAATTTATTTATAATTCTTCTTTTTTGTATTTCAATAGTAGGTAAAGAATCTGAAAAACCTTTTAAAACTTTAGGTTCAATAATTTTATTTTTCTGTGACATATATACTCCAACATTTGTATATTAAATATTAATTAAATTTTTATAATTTTATAGGTAATTTATACTTGATTATTTTATTTTATTCAATGATTGCTATATTATTTAATCTTTTATATTTGCTAGCTAAAAATATAAGTTTAAGTATTAATTATTAATTACTTTACAAAAAGCTAATAAACATTGTATTCTCAAAAGGTAGTCAAAATAAAATTTAATTTAAAAACTATGGTGATGAGAAAAGGTTAATGCTAATTCGATATAAAAAAGATTCAAAAGGCAATAGTATTCAATTTGCTAAGATATATACTAAAGATGAACATAAAATAAATTTATCATATATAGATAATGATGCACTCCGTGCGATTAGAAAACTTCAGGCAACTGGTGCTGAAGCTTATATAGTTGGAGGTGCTGTTCGTGATTTATTGTTGAATAAAAAACCTAAAGATTTTGATATTACAACTAGTGCATCTCCTAGACAAATTCATAAATTATTCTGGAACTCTAGAATAATTGGTAAGAGATTTAAATTAGTACATCTAGAATATGAAAACAAAATATTAGAAGTTTCAACATTTAGATCAGAAGAAGAAAACTTTGGAAACAATAACAATGTTTTTGGAACTGTAGAACAAGATGCTAAAAGAAGAGACTTTACTATAAATGCACTTTATTATGATCCAATAAATGAGCAAGTTTTAGATTTCAACAATGCTATGGAAGATTTTAAAAAGAAAAAGATTTCTTCCATAATTGATTTAAAAACAACTTTTATTGAAGATCCTGTTAGAATGCTTAGAGCAATTAAATATAGTGTAACTACAGATTTTAAATTAAGATGGGATGTAAAAAGAGCAATAAAAAGAGATCATTGTGAACTTGCAAAAGTTTCAACAAGTAGATTAACTGAAGAAGTTAATAAAATATTATCTTCAGGCTACAGTAGAGATATTTTTATTAAATTAAAAAAATATAAACTTCTAGTATATTTATTGCCTTGTTTCAATTTATATGCGTCCTTAGATACAGTACAAAATAGTCTTTTAGAATTAGATTATAAGATTCGTCAATATAAAATTGGTGAAGGTGAGGAAATTAAAAGATCTATTATGCTTTTGCATTTAGTTAAAGAGTTAATAATTTTTAGTAATGAGACTTTAACTGCAAGAGAAAGATTTAAAGAAACTTTTAGACAAGTAAAAGTTTTAATTTCTCCAATGACCCCTAGCAACTATGAAGTCGAATTATGTTGTGCTCAACTTTTAAGTATGAAAGGCTATAAAGTTCCAAAAGGTTGTGTAAGACATCCAAAAACTAGCGCAAATAAAAATTTCGAGAGAAGACGAAAATATATTGCATCAAAAAAGAGAACTCCAAAGAAATTTGATAATTCAAAAAGAAAGAAAAAACCTAATTCACAAAGCACAGTTAAGAATTAGTTCCATTCTTCCATTTCAATAAAAACTCTTGCTATAAAAATTGAACCATATTTTTCTAAAGATTCAGATATAAATTCTTGTAATTCCTTCAAAGATGTTTTCATCATATGCTTTGATGGAATTCTTAGTTTTATAGATAAAGAATAACCATTTTCTAAAATTTTAGCTTTCAATTTAACTACTTTTATTGCAGGATCAAATTCATCTAAACAATGGATAACCATTTGAGTAAGTGCTGCTTCACTTATAACAGTCTTATCAAATTTAGTAAATTGTGGTCTTACAACAGTTTTTTCAAAAACTTTTGTTCTTTTCCATGGTCTCAAAATATTTCTATTAAATAAAACCTTCATTGAATCTAATACAATTTTAGGAGAGGTTCTAGTAATTTCAATAGATGGAACAGGTATAACATGTTTACCCTCAGTAAAACGGATACGCATAGCTGTATCGATTTCATCTTTTGTGGCTATATCACTGATATCGAAAATTTTATCTGGTTGAGGAAGTGAAAGTCTAGTTGCAATTTTTCTGACCATTTTTTCACTAGTACCAATAATTAAAATTTTTCTAAATCTTTCTTTTTTTAAAGCTTCAAAAACACTTTTATAATGTTCAGGATCATCAAAGACAGCAGTTCTAACAGCAGCTAAAAAAGTTTCATCTTGTTTTGCACTTTTTCCAGCTACTAGTTTATTGCCTTTAATTAATAATCCATCATCAATTATTAAGTCTATATTATATTCTTCAGCT
Organism: Pleomorphochaeta caudata; assembly: GCF_055395745.1. Taxonomy (NCBI): domain Bacteria; kingdom Pseudomonadati; phylum Spirochaetota; class Spirochaetia; order Spirochaetales; family Sphaerochaetaceae; genus Pleomorphochaeta; species Pleomorphochaeta caudata. Next base: position 2,250,843 of record NZ_AP042458.1, on the reverse strand, counting down.
AACATTTTAGATCTAAAGCTTTTTCCAGTTCCACTTTTTCCAACCAAAGCGAATACTTTTATTCCACCAATTTTCCAAAATGCGTATTTAAAAATTCGATTCATATATACATAGTATAACTATAGTTTTGTTTTTTTTAAATATATTAATAAAAAAATAGTTTAAATTTTAAACTCGTTTTTATTTTAAGTACTATAAGGTAAAATAATTAACTAATTTTCACAAAAACGGCCTAAATTAATTTGCTTTTATTTTGTACAATTTCTTTAAAACTGTACTTGAAAATAGAGTGTATAAGCTTTATTATTACCAGAGTGTTATCGTTTATTGTCTACTTTTCACAAAAAGTATAACAATAGATAAATTAATACTCAAATACATCAATTAATATTCAAATTGGATAAAAATAAGGAGCCAAAAATGCCTAAAGACGTTCTTACGTTTAAAAGAGGTGGAGTGCATCCTAAAGATCAAAAGCAATACTCTAAAGATAAACCTTTAGAAATATTGCCAACACCATCTTTAGTAGTTGTCAGTTTATCTCAACATTTAGGAGCCCCCGCTAAGCCTTTAAAAAAAGTTGGAGAGACTGTAGTTAAGGGTGAAAAAATTGGAACTGCTTCAAGCTTTATTAGTGCTGAAGTTCATTCGCCTGTTTCGGGGACAATTAAAAAAATTATAAAACAACCATTGGCTAACAGTGTTGTTGCTGATGCATTTTTGATTGAAGTAGATCAAGATGCAGAACCAGTTATCTTTGATAGAGTTGATTACGAAAGTAAAACTGATGAAGAATTGCTTTCTACAATCAAAGATTTAGGAATAGTTGGATTAGGTGGAGCAACTTTTCCATCTCACGTCAAATTTATGATTCCTAAAGGGAAATTTGTTGAATATTTAGTTGTAAATGGGGTTGAATGTGAACCTTATTTAACAAGCGATTATAGAACAATGCTAGAAAGAGGTGAAGAAGCTCTTGAAGGTATTATGATTGCTAAAAGAGTTACTAAAGCCAAAAATGTTATAATTGGTATTGAACAAAATAAGATGGATGCTGTTGAAAACTTAAGAGCAATTATTAAGAAAAATAATTATCCAATTACTGTTCAACCTTTAAAAATGAAATACCCACAAGGTGATGAAAAACAATTATTAAAGGCTACAATAAATAGAGAAATTCCAAGTGGTAAACTACCATTAGATATTGGTGCTGTAGTTGCAAACATTGGAACTTGTTATTCAATTTATGAAGCTTGTGCCTTAAATAAGCCATTAATTGATAGAGTAGTTTGTGTTACTGGCGAATGTGTTAAAGAGCCTAAAAACCTTATTGTTCCAATTGGTACTCCAATTTCAGAGTTAATTGATTACTGTGGTGGTTTAAAAGAAGATCCTGATAAAATTGTAAGTGGTGGACCAATGATGGGCTTTGCTTTTGCATCTTTAGATTTACCTGTATTAAAAGGTACTAGTGGTGTAATTTGCATTAAAGAAGGAAACGCAGCAAGAGAAACTGCTTGTATCTCATGTGGTAAATGTGTTGATGTTTGTCCAATTGGTTTAATGCCAACTATGCTTTATAGAAATATTAAAAATGGTAATTACCAAGTTGCACTTGATAAATATTCATTAATGGATTGTAAAGAATGTGGTTGTTGTGCATATACATGTCCTGCACATATTCCTCTAGTTCATGCATTTAAAACTGGTAAAAAACTTGCAAGGAGAAAGAAATGAGAGTAAAAGTTTCATCATCTCCACACTTCCATAGTAAAAATTCTACTATGTCTATAATATGGAATGTTAGCCTAGCATTAGCTCCTGCAGCTCTTTGGGGAGTTTATGTTTTCGGTTTTAGAGCATTAATGGTTTTAATTGTTTCTATTTTATCAAGCTGTCTTTTTGAATATCTTTTCGGCTTTTTCGATGGCAAGAAAAGTTTAAAAGAAAGTAGCTTATATGATGGTTCTGCTTTTTTAACTGGTTTGTTATTAGGTATGAACTTAAGCCCAACTGTTCCAATAGCTATAATTATTTTAGCAAATGCTTTTGCAATTATTGTTGTTAAATGGACTTTTGGAGGATTAGGTGCAAACTGGATGAACCCAGCATTAGCAGGTCGTGTATTTGTATTCTTTAGTTTTACATCAGCTATGAGTAATTATACACTCCCTAAAACTTTAACAGCAGTTGATGCAATTGGTAGTGCAACTCCATTATCTTTTGTAAAAACTAGTTTAAGTGCAGGTTCCACAGGTTTAAACCCATCCCAAATATTATTAAATTCATCTTACCCAACTACTAATATTGCTAATAGCATTTCATCTGCAACTGGAATTTCTCCATATGCTGTTGATGCTTTTATAGGAAACATTGGTGGATGTATTGGGGAAGTAAGTGCTTTATTATTAATTATTGGTGGTATTTATTTATTAGTTAAGAAAATAATTACATATCATATTCCTGTTTTTTACATTTTAACTTTCTCATTATTAACTTGGATTTTTGGTGGTCTAAGAGATAATTTAGGAATGTTTAATGGAGAGGTTTTATCACAAATTTTCTCTGGTGGTTTAATGCTTGGTGCTATATTTATGGCAACAGATATGGTTACTTCCCCAATAACTAAAAAAGGTAAAATAATTTATGCAATTGGTTGTGGATTCTTTACCTTCTTAATTAGATATTTTGGATCTCTACCAGAAGCAGTATCCCTAGCAATTATCTTAATGAATATTGTAACTCCTACAATTGATAGATACATTGTTCCAAAGAAATTTGGTTTTGTAAAAAAAGTTAAAACTCAGGAGGCTAAATAATGAAAGAATATTTAAAAACCTCAGTTGTTTTAGCTTTAATTTGTGCTGTTGCTGCAATTGTATTAGCTATATTAAATGGGGTAACTAAGCCTGTAATTACAGCTTATGAACAACAAAAAACACTTGATGCATTACAAGCTGTAAGTAATGGTTATGAAATTGGTGATAACCAAATTACAGTAGATAATAATGATAGTGTTAATTATTATTTTGAATTAAGTAACCAAGGTAGTGCTGAAGGCTATTTATTAAACTTAAATGCTGTAGGTTATGGTGGAGCTATTTCTTTAGTCGCTTCTTATAATCTTAGTGGTCAAGTATTAGAAGCTAAAGTTGTAAGTAATAGCGAAACTCCTGGTTTAGGTAAAAAGAGTGAAGAAAGTTGGTATATGACAAAATATGAAAATAAAGATGTTATTCCAACTAAGAAAAGTCAATTAAGTAGTGACGATGCAGCTGCAATTAGTGGTGCATCAATTACTTTTGCTGCTATTGGTAAAGCTCTTTCTAATGGTAGTGACTTTGTAAAAAGTTTAGGGGGTAATTAATGAAGAATAATCATAAGAAAGAATTTACCAAAGGTATTTTCAAAGAAAACCCAACTTTTGTATTATTGTTAGGTCTTTGTCCAACCTTAGGTGTTACCACAATGGTATCAAACGCTATAGGTATGGGCTTTAGTGTATTATTTGTATTAACTTGCAGTAATATTATGATTAGTCTTTTAAGAAAGGTTATTCCTGATACTGTTAGAATTCCAAGTTATATTGTTATAATTGCATCATTTGTTACAATCATTGAAATGATTTTACATGCATTTGTTCCAGATGTTTATGTTGCATTAGGTGTATTTTTACCTTTGATTGTTGTTAACTGTATCATTTTAGGTAGAGCAGAAGCTTTTGCAAGTAAAAACACTGTTTTAGATTCAATTCTTGATGGATTAGGAATGGGTATTGGGTTTACCCTTGCTTTAATTTTAATTGCAACAATTAGAGAAGTATTTGGTTCAGGAACAATCACATTATTCCCAATTGGATCATTTGATGGAGTAATTACTATTCCTCTATTAAACAAATGGCCAATTAGAGTTATGACTTTAGCACCAGGTGCTTTATTATTGATGGGTTATTTAAAAGCCTACTTTGAATTTAACTCTAGAAGGAAAGCTAAGAAGGAGAGACTTGCATGACCTATATAGCAATTTTAATTACATATATTTTTATAAGTAACTTTATATTAGTACAATTTTTAGGAATGTGTCCTTTCATCGGGGTTTCTAAAAATAGTGAAAGTGCACTTGGTATGGGTATGGCTGTAACTTTCGTTACATCTATTGCATCCGTTGTATGTTGGAGTGTTTATCAATTCTTATTGATGCCTTTTGATTTAGAATACTTAAGAACAGTATCTTTTATCTTAGTTATTGCATCTTTAGTACAATTAGTTGAATTAGTAATTAGAAAGATAAGTCCTCCATTATATAAAGCACTAGGAATCTTTTTACCTTTAATTACAACAAACTGTGCTGTATTAGGTATTGCAATCATTAATATTGATGAAAAATATTCTTGTTTAGAATCATTCTTTGCAGGTTTAGCTGCTGGACTTGGTTTTACTCTTGCTATTGTTCTTATGAGTAATATCAGAGAAAAACTTGACTTAGCTCCAGTTAGAAGAAGTTTCAAAGGCGTTCCAATTGCATTTATTTCAGCTGGATTAATGGCTTTAGCATTTATGGCTTTTGATAAATCTTTATTAATGAATTTACATTTAGTATAAAGTGAGTAAATAATGAATATATTTTTAGCATTTATAATAATTACTGTAATGGGGCTTATTTTGGGCATCGGGCTAGCTTTTGCAGCTAAAAAGCTAGCTGTTGCTAAAGACCAAAAACAAATAGATATTGAAAACGCTTTACCTAATGCAAACTGTGGTGGTTGTGGATATCCAGGTTGTGCTGGTTATGCAGAAGCTTGTGCAAAAGGTGAATGTGCTCTTAATCTCTGTGCTCCAGGCGGAAGTGAGGTTGCAAAAAAACTTGGTGAAATAATGGGACAAGAAGTTGAAACTAGTTCAGTTAGAAAAGTTGCCTATGTTTTTTGTAACGGAGATTGTGAAAAAACACAAACGGATTTTGATTATCAAGGAATAACTGATTGTAATTCTGCAGCATTATTGTTTAATGGAGAGTTTGCTTGTAAAGAAGGTTGTTTACAATTAGGATCATGTATTAATGTCTGTCCAGTTGATGCAATAAGCAAAAAAGAGAACGGTCATATTGAAGTTGACCCAACAATTTGTATCGGATGTGGAAAATGTGTAGATATTTGTCCACATAATGTTATAAAACTTATTGATGATAATAGCGAATACGTAGTAAAGTGTAATAACCACGATTCTGGCGCAATTGTTAGAAAAATTTGCGAAGTGGGTTGTATAGGTTGCCAAATTTGTGTTAGAAAGTTCCCTGAATCAGGATGTTCAATGGACGGCTTTTTATCTGTATTTGATAATTCTAAACCTCATGACCAAATTGAAGAAGCTGCAAATGCATGTCCAAAGAATTGTATTGTTAAAAGATAACAAGGAGTTACACTTAATAAAATGTCATATATTGTTGGAGCTTATTCTCAGTTAGCATCGGGTACATCAACCGAGGCTTATCAGCATATTTTAAATACTGCTATTAAACCTTTATTAACAGAGGTTTATAAAAGAGAGAATGTTTTTCTCCAACTTTATTTAGGTGGAGCTTTGTTACAATGGCTTGATAGTAAACACTCAGAAGTCAATTTATTGTTAAAGGATTTATCAAAATCTGGAAAAATTGATATGATGACTGGAAGTTTTCATCAAGCTATATTACCAATAGTTCCACCTTCTGACAGAATTTCCCAAATTGAGACAACTACAAATTTTATAACTAAAAAATTTAAAAAATTACCTAGAACTTTTTGGTGCTATGGTGAAATTTGGGATCCATCCCTAATAAGTTGTCTCAGTTTAAGTAAAATTGAAAAAGTAATAATTTCTTTAGATAATAATAATACATTTGAAGATTCGGCACCTAAACCTTTTAAAATGCAAGAAATTGGTAGAAGTGTTGATATTATTCCAATTGATACAAGAATAAGTAAATTAGTTCATGATTTTGGATTAAGAAAAATTTCTTATGAAAAAATGTTCCAAGAAATAATGAATTTAAATGATGATAATGTACAAGTTGCAATGATCAATTTAAATCAATTATGCCAAGGGGAGATTACTAATACTCAAATTATTGAATTATTTTCATATCTATTTGATAATTGTGAACAATCCTTAGATGTATTATATAAAGAAAAACCATTAAAACTTGATTATTTAGAGAAGGGTTGGTATGGCTTTGATGCATTAGTCCCTCTAAAATCAATTCATGGTGAATTATATCAAGATAAGAGCTTAAACTATTTATATAATAGAGTAATATCTTTAATTGAAGTTGCCAAATTATATAAGAAAAATCGAGATATAAAAAGAAAAATAGCTCAAATAATTCCAAAGCTATTGTGCGGAGCGCCTTTTATCTATGATTCAAATGCCTCAATTTTAAAAGGTTCTATTAGATCAAATATATATAGGTATTTAATTGAATTAGAAAAATTACTAATTTCTTTAGATGATTTTTCCTATCCTTATGTACAAGATGTAGATAAAGATGGTCATAATGAAGTAATAACAGGTGGTAAAAATTTTAATGCTATTATCGATTCTAAAGGTGGTAGTTTATTAGAACTTAAGTATTTCCCTGCACGTTATAATTTTATTAATGGATTATTTCCTTATAATTTTAAAGATACTCAAAATAATTTAGCAATGCCAGGCGTTAAACAAAAATGCTTCACTGATGTAATGCTACATAGCAATTTTAATCTTGAAAATTATAGAATGAAAGAAAATACTTTAAATGAGTTAAAATTTAAAATTAATATTATTGATAACAAATTCACTGAATTTGATTTGAAATCTCAAGAAAAACAATCTCTTGGAATTAATATCAATAAACATTATAAATTCTCATCTAATGAAATTTCATTATCAGTTAAATTAAAAAATACTTCATTAAAGAAAAAAGAATTTATATATGGTTTGGAAATACCTTTTAGTTTTTATCCATTTGAAAACAATGTAAATATTTTAGTAAATGATGAACTAAATGATGAATTAGCAATTGTTTCAAAAAATATTGATAATGTAAAAATTATAGATAAAAAACACAAAACTAAGATTGGTATAAACTTTGATAATCAATGTTCTTTATTCTATAATAACTCATATATAAATACTAAAACTGTTTTAGGCTGTGAAAATTTATATCAATTATCTTTATTCGTTCCAACTTGGAATGTTATATTAGATAGCAAAGAAGAAAAAACATTAAATTTATTACTTAGAATAGGTAGAAATATTTAATAAAAATGGAGCAATAATTATGTTTATAGAAAATAAAAGCTTATTAACCTCAATAGAAAATGACGCTAGAAAAATATGGAGGCGTCTTTGAATCTTCTAATATCAAAGAAAAAATAGAAGAATTAGAAAAACAAACTTCTCAAGCAGACTTTTGGACTAAAGCAGAAAATCCAGATAAGATCTTTAAAGAATTAACAGCTTTAAAAGAAAGCTATTATCCTTGGCAAAAATTAATAAAGGCTATAGATGATATTAATGAAATAATAGATTTATATGATGCTGAAGAAACTTTAGAAGATGAAGAGAGCATTATAAGCGAGTTAAATTCACAAATACTTGAACTAGAAACAACTTATAACCCATTACGCCTTAAAACTTTATTAAATGATAAATATGATAAAAATGATTGTTATTTAACAGTTCATTCAGGTTCCGGTGGTACTGAGGCAAGTGACTGGGCAAATATGTTACTGCGCCTATATTTAAGATGGTGTGAACAAAAAGGGTTCAAGACTAAAATTGTAGATATCTTAGAAGATCAGGGTGGTATAAAAAGCGCAACCATTGAAGTAAAGGGTGACTATGCTTTTGGCTATCTAAAAAGTGAAGCTGGAGTTCACAGATTAGTTAGGATTTCACCTTTTGATTCTCAAAAAAGAAGACATACTTCCTTTGGATCAGTATATACAACACCTGTAATCGAAGATGATATTGAAATTGAGTTAAAAAGCGAAGATTATAGACTTGATACATATAGAGCAGGAGGAGCAGGAGGGCAGCATGTTAATAAAACAGACAGTGCTGTTAGAATTACTCACTACGAATCAGGTATTGTAGTCCAATGTCAAAATGAAAGATCTCAATTAATGAATAAAGAAGTTGCGTTTAAAATGTTAAGATCGAAACTTTATGAATATTATGAAGAAAAAAGAAAAAAAGAACATGAAGAAAATGCAATTAAGAAAAAAGAAATTTCTTGGGGATCTCAAATTAGAAGTTATGTCTTTCAACCTTATACAATGGTAAAAGATCATAGAACAAATGCTCAATCAACTAATGTTAATGCAGTAATGGATGGAGATATTGATGTATTTATTGAAGCTTATCTTCAATGGATACAAGAGGAATAATAAATTATATGAAAAAAGCTATTATTTTTATTATATTGATTAATTTTAGCTTATTATTAGCTGCAGAAGATGTCTCTTATGATATCGCTACAGCTTTAATTTTAAGTGATAATAATAATCAAAGTCTAATTAATAATGATAATGGCTTTAATTATATTTCTAATTTAGAAAATTATTCTTTTCCAAATTCTCAAATAAATGATCTATTAAGTATTACAAAATTATGTAATATATATTTATCTAAATTAGAATTATCCAAATATTTTATAAATTTAAAAAATGATAATTTAAAACAAATAGAAAAAAATAAATTATCCCAAGATTTAAATTCTGCTATAAATAATTACTCTGATGATTTAAGTACAGACAATTTATCAAAAATAAAAAATAAACAACAAGATATAGATAATCTAGATTCAAATTTTAATCTAGAAAATTCTATGACACTTTCATTTTCAAATTTTGATGAAACTCAATACTTATCAATTTTAATGAATAATAATAATCCTTATATTATTAATAATTTATTAAAACAGTATGATAAAGATGCATTTTTGTTAGTCTCTTTTGATAATATTAGCAATTTGACAAAACTAAAAATTGAATACCTAGATAAAAATGAAAGAAAAACTATCTATGATAAAATTGTTGAAGACAAATTGCTTATAAACAATGAACAAGATATTTTATCAAATTTGGTAAAATTCTTTAATAATGAATTTGCTGTTGCAAAATTAGAAAATGGTAGTTCATCAATAATTTTTGAAGAAATATTAAATACTTCAAAAAACAAATTAGATAATACAAGTATAGAAAAATATAATGAAGTAGAAATTTATAATAATGATTTAAAACGAATTGAATTAAACAACAACTATATTATATTAAAAAAAGGAATTCATTATTTTAGATTATCATCATCAAAAGAATCTTTAATCAAAAAAGTTGAAATTACTGATTCAAATAATATAATAGATTTAAAACTTGATAAGCTAGTTGTTCCTTCTATAAATTTAATTTCTAACGTTGGACTTTTAACATATAAAATAAATGGTATAGAACTAGATAAGGCTATTTCTACAAATCTAATTAACCAAGAAGTGCCATTTTATATTGAAGCTGAAAAAGAGGGTTTTAATCCTTTTACAGTATTAAATAACAGCGAATTAGATAATATTGAGTTTAATTTGAAACCTTTATGGCAAACTTCAACTCAAGTAATTGATAAAGCACAGAATGATTTTTATTCTTCATTGTTGTCTTATATTTTATTTAGCTTTACAACTTTGACGATAAATAATATAAATGAAGCTATGAACAATACAGAACTACAACCAGTTATTGATGTACTATCTACATCAATGATTGCATATAGTTCAATTAATATAATAAATAAGTTAATATCTTATATTAACTTAGCTACTAATTAAAATGATATGGAGTAAATATGTTTGATAAATTTGGGGCAAAATTAAAAGCCTTATTTAGTACAAAAAAATTGGATGAAGCCTTTTTTGAAGATTTAGAAGATTTGTTAGTTGAAGGAGACTTGGGCGCTACTATGGCAATGGACATTTCTGACAAATTAAGAGCAAGAGCAAAAGAAGAAAAATGCGATACTCAAGAAGGTTTACAAAAGATATTAAAAGAAATCTTAAAAAATAAAATTAAACCATATGAAATTCCAGTTGATAAAAATGATTTAACTATTGTTTTAGTATTAGGTGTAAATGGTGTTGGGAAAACTACTTCAATTGCAAAAATAGCTAATAGATATAAAAACGATGGTTATAGTGTAATTTTAGCAGCAGCAGATACATTTAGAGCCGCAGCAATTGATCAGCTTGAATTACATGCAAACCGTTTAGGAACAAGAATAGTAAAACAAAATAATGGTAGTGATCCAGGTGCAGTAATTTTCGATGCTATTACTAGTGCTCAAGCTAAAAAAGATAATTTAATTTTAGCAGACACTGCAGGAAGAATGCATAATAAAGAAAATCTATTAAGAGAATTAAAGAAAATTGATAAAATAATTAAATCAAAAGGTATCGATGATGCTCACTATAAAAAGATTTTGGTAATAGATAGTACTACTGGACAAAATGGATTCTCTCAAGCAAAAATGTTTGATGATGCAGTTAAATTAGATGCAATAATTTTATCAAAATATGATAGTGCAGCCAAAGGTGGAACCTTAGTACAAATAGGTGAAAAATTAAATTTACCAGTAGCATTTGTTGGTGTTGGTGAATCATATGATGATATAAAATTATTTAATGAAGATGAATTCTTAGATTCTTTAGTTGGTTTAAAGAAATAGAGTATTTTTATGAAGAAAAAAGCCTTTTTAATTAGTATTTATTTGCTTTGTTGTTTTAATTTATTTGCAACAACTTATAATTCTAATTCTATTGGCCAAAAAATTGGCGAATATGATGGAAAAAGTGAATTTTACCTAGTTGAAGAGGCAAATACAACTACTATTAAACAATCGCTTTATAAAAATAACCAATTAATTCAAACTAAAACTATTAATGAAAAAAATGATATTAAAACTATAACAATTGAAGATTCATCATCTAAAACATACCAAGTTTTTAATAATGATATTTTAATTAGTGAAATGGTTAATAATATCAAAACTGTTTATAATTATGAACAAAATAAATTAATTTCTAAAATTATCTCAGAAAGTAATAATATTTTAGAAGTTGATAAATATTTCTACCTTTCAAATGGAAAATTATCTTCAATTTTGAAAGTAAAAAATGATTCAGAAATTTATTCTATAATAAACTTTAATGATGATAATTTAAGCATTAGCTATAGCACTTTAAATTCTAAAGATTATAAAAAATCTCAAATAACAGAGGGAATAATTAATTCAATTGAATACAAGGATGATAAATTAGTTAATAATATTGAAGTAGAAAAAACAACAGATGAAAATTTAATACTCACAAAACAAGATAAAAATTCAATCAAAAAAGAATATTATAATAAAGGTGTTTTAGATAAAGTTGAAACATATTATAATGATGAATTAATTAAATCCATAAAATATTATTACAATAATGATTATTTATTAATTAAAACGGTTTTAGAAGAAAAAGATTATAGCGAATTAACAAAAAGCTATGATAAGATAACACAAACTATTACTGATTATGAAAATAGTAAAATTAGTAAAGTTCAAGTTTATGAAAACAATAAATTAATAAGCAGTTACTATTTTGATCGAAATAACTACAAAATTGAAGATTTATATCAAAATGGTACTCTATATTGTACTATTACATATGATGGTGATAATATAATTGATATTCAATATAGAAATGAGGGTAGTGATGGTATTTAGTATAGCTAGAAGATATGCTTTTTCTTCAAAAAATAGACATCGCTTAACTTCAATTAGAATTGCTATTGGTTTATTATTTTCAACTTTAGCTCTAAATGTAATAATTTCTTTTATGATAGGATTACAAGACAATAAATTCTCTTTAATCAGAGAATATGTTAGCTACGATGCTGTAGTTGAACTAAATCAAAATCTTGATACAGATGAATATTTAAACAAATTAAATGAAAATGAAAAAATTGACTTTGCTTTTAAATTTATTGAACTACCTACAATAGTCACCGATAATGATAATTCTCAATTTTTTGGAAAAATTCGTGCTTTCAAAACCGAAGATTTTGAAAAACTTCCATATTCCTTTATAAAAGGAAGTTCTGATAAGGATGGTATCATTTTTGGTTATTCAAATTCCTTAAACTCTAATTTTGATTATAATAAATATGTAGAATTTACTATTCTAAAAAAAGGAAAAACTGTTACCATAGTTCCATATCAAAGTGAAAAGCAAATTTCTGGAATTTATTTTACTCCTTTAGGAGATTTTAATAATAATTATATTTTAAGTAATTATGATAGTATAAAAAAAATAGCTCCTTATTCTACTGATATTATTGGTGTATATGGAGATGTTGATACAATTAGAACTATAATAGGTGATAATGGCTCTGTAAGCAGTTGGAAAGATCAAAATGAGAGTTTATATGCTGCAATGAAATTAGAGCAATATTTAATGTATTTAACGCTTTCTTTAATCAGCATAATCGTATTAATCCATTTATATAATAGTACAGTTAATTTAATTCACTCAAAAACTAAAGAGATTGCTATGTTAAGAGCACTTGGGCTTACAAAGAAACAAATAAAAAATATTTTTACAATATCTTCTTTAATTGTTGGTACTACAGGTATTCTTTTGGGATCTATTTTATCCTTTGTTGTACTATATTTCTCTTCTTCAATAATTGGATTTTTGAATTTGATAACCTCTTATCAAGTTCCCTTATTAACTGTAAATATAAATTTAAATTTTTCTATTACAAATTGTTTAATTATCGCAATTCCATTATTTGTAATAACCTTTATAATGAGTCATAGGGCAATATATAAATTGTTAAAAAATGACAGCATGGAGATTTTATTAAATGAGTAATATTATTGAATTAAAAAACATATGTAAATCATATCCATTACCAAATAACACCGAGACTCTTTCAATAATTGATAATTTATCTCTTGATATAGAACAAGGTAAATCATTATCCATTGTCGGTAAAAGTGGTTGCGGTAAAAGTACATTATTACAAATTGCTGCATCTTTAATTAAACCAAATAGTGGTGAGGTTATTTTTAACAATAAGAAGATATCAAAATTTAATGATAAAGAATTATGCAATTTAAGAAATCAAGAAATGGGTTTTATATTTCAAAATAGTTTATTATTAGAAGATTTTAGTGCTTTTGAAAATATTATGATGCCATTATTAATTAATAACACTCATAAAAGTATCGCTAAAGAAAGGGCCAAATATTTATTAAAAGAAATCAATCTTGAAGATAGAGCATCTCACAAGCCCTCCCAATTATCTGGAGGAGAGAGACAACGTATTGCTTTAGCAAGAGCTTTAAGCGTAAATCCTAAAGTAATTTTTGCTGATGAGCCAACGGGCTCTTTAGATGAAGAAAATGCTACTTATGTAGAAAATTTATTAATGAATTTAGTAGAAAAAGAATCTGTTACATTAATTTTAGTTACTCATAATAAACTTTTTGCATCAAAATGTAATAGAACAGTTCAATTAACACATGGAAAAATTAATGAGGAAGTAAGTGATTAAAGATATAAATAAACTTTTAATTAAAAAAATATTACTATCACAAAAATCAAAACACAAACTTATTAGATCAGCTATATTAATCATTTTAATAGTTGCTTTATTAATTGTTTCTACTGTTTTCATTAATTCTATGTCTAATGGAATTGCTAAAAAATTTGCTTTATTAGTAAATGGAGATATTGAAGTTTATACAGATACTAATTTAACAGATAAATATGATTTTATTAAATCATCTGATTCTGTTTTTACAATTGATTCATTGATTTATGGAAGAGAAACTACTCAAATAAGTCTGATAAAAGCAGTAAATGATTCATATTTTAATTCAGATAGAATGAAAAGCTTAAAATTAGAAATAACTGAAGATTCATCAAATTTGCCATCTATATATATTTCTAATCAAATTGCAACAAAACTTAATTTAAAACTTGGCGATAGAGCTGCAATAATTCTTGCAAAAGATGAAACTAAGGTTCGTCCAAAACTATTATTTATTAAAGGGATATTTGACTCAGGTTATAAAGAAATAGATCAAAACCTTTGTTATATGAATTTAGATGATTTGAAAAAGATTTATAATGATGAGGTTTCAATTCATCAGGAAGTTGTCTTAAAAAATAATATAGATATCAATGAAGCTCTATTAAATTTAAATTTAGATAATTATATATCAAGGGCTTGGTATGAATTACAACCAGCAGTTTATAATAATTTATTAACTAGTACACAAAGTCTAACAATTATTTTTGTTGTTATTGCTTTATTAACAGGATATTTTATATCATCGATATCTTCTGATATAATAACTAAAGATCATAAAAATATTGCAATTAATAAACTTTTAGGATTAAAAAATAAAAACTTAAGAAAAGTATATTTTTTAGCAATTGAATTCTTTACAATAATTTCAACACTTATCGGTGTAATATTGGGCATAATAATTAGTAAAACATTTTTATCTATACTGGGTAAATTCTCATTAGAAAGGATTCCAGCCCTTAGTTGGTATCTCTTAGATTTTGATGTATTAATTCCCTTTAATAGCATTTTAATCATATCTATTTCATTAATTTTGATTTCCATGATTAGTGTATATCTAAGTTTATTTAGAATCAAAAAAATTGAAGTTTTAGATCTTTTAAATCATGAGTAATTTATGTTGCTATCATTAGTATATTTTTTTATAATAGACTCATGGATTTTGAAGTATTTATTTTAGGAACTAGTGGAATGATGCCTTTACCAGGAAGATTTCTAACCAGTTCAATGATAAGAAGAAAAGGTGAGTTATTCCTTTTCGATTGTGGTGAAGGTACTCAGGTATCTTTAAAAATGCTAAATCTTAAATGGAAAAAAATTAATAAAATTTTTATATCTCATATGCATGCAGACCACGTTACAGGATTACCTGGTATACTTATGCTTTCAGCTCAAGTTGACAGAGTAGAACCTTTATATATATATGGCCCAAAAAAATTAAAAGAATATATTGATTCATCAAGAAAAATTCTAGATATGTATATAAATTATGAAATTATCTTTGAAGAAGTTAATGAAGGAATAATTATAGATAATGATGAATATTCTATCGAAGCTATCAAATTAAATCACACAAAACCATGTTTTGGTTATGTATTGAGAGAAAAAGATAGACCAGGGGAATTCTATCCTCAAAAGGCTATGGAATATAAAATAAAACCCGGACCTGATTTTGGTAAACTACAAAAAGGCGAATCCATCATTAATAGTGATGGGTTAAAAATCACTCCTGAAATGGTTATGGGAGAAAACAGAAAGGGTAGAGCATTTAGTTATATCACTGATACATTATACTTAAAAAATATTGCTAAAAAAATTAAGAATGTTGATTTATTATTGTGTGAAGGAATGTTTGAAGCAGGAATGGAAGATATAGCTAAAGAGAAAAAACATATGTGCGTAAATCAAGCTGCTCAAATAGCTAAAGATGCAAATGCAAGAATGCTTGCCTTAATGCATTATAGTCCACGTTATAATGATTTTGAATTGAATGCTCTTAAATATCAAGCACGAGAAATTTTCCCAAATACTATTTTAACTAAAGATAGAATGATTTTTTCTATACCAAATGATGGGGATGCTATAGAAATTACTAAAGAAAAAATTGTTATACAAAGTAAAACAAGAGTTAATATAACAAAATAAAAAAAATACTTGAGATTTATAGTCTCAAGTATTTTTATGTTTAATAATATATATATTAACCTAAATAAGCTTCATTGATTAATGTTTTAGCATCAATATCTCTATTCTCTTGGCTTGCATAACCAATACTTATATTTGAAAGATCATAAAGAGCTTCGCTTTTATTAATTAAATTATTGATACAAGCTTTAACACTTTCTTTACCTTCGTAAGGGAAAATAATAGCAGTATTATTGTTATCAGTATTATAAACATAAGTATATGATGGTAAATTTGATAAAATACTAGTTTTAATATCATCATTTAAAATATTATCTCTATCAAAAACTACTAAGGTAATATCAAAATTAAAGTTTTCTTTAGAATTATCTTTTAATTCAGAATTCAAGAAATCTTCTAAGTTATTTGATAAATCTCCAAAATCAGAACTAATATCAGCTAATGGATTCTTAATATATTCTATAGCAGATTTTGCTTGATCATAAGATAAGGCTCTAATAGCACTATTAAGCTCTTCACCAAATGGTAAATCTTCATTAGCAACCATTTGACCATTATCAATAAAATCTAAACCATCATTAATTTGTTCTTTATCATAAGCATTTAATCTATCAATTGTTTGATAGTCAAAATTATTTACAAAGTCATTATTTAATAAATCTAACCCTTTATTAACAGTATTATCATCAACTGCTGAAAGACGATTAATAGTTTCTGGTGTAAAATTATTAAATTCAACAGAATTAGGATTTGCTACATCAGGAGCTCCATCATCAATATAATCAAGCCCTACATTTACTTGAATACTATTATATTCTTGTAGTCTTGTTAGAGTATCTTTGTCTAAGTTTTCAAAAACTCTAGCATTAGGATTTGCAACTGGAGGACAGCCCATATTAATCCAATTTAAAGCTTTTGTAATATCTTCATCATTTAAATGAGATATTGCTAAAATATTATTTTCACTTAAATTTTCTAAGTTATAATATTTTTTATTATTATTAATCCAATCAATAACATTCTCAGCTTCTCGTTGAGATAGAGTAGCTAATTGATTTATTGTTTCTTGATCAAGATTATTAAATAAACCTAATTCATCTTCAGCTTCATTACAACCAGCTTTAATCCAATTATAAGCCTTCATAGCTTCATCTGCAGTTAAAGAAAATAAATTATTTGTTATTTCTTCATTAAAAGGAGATACTATTTTATCATCATCTTCTTCATAATAATTAAATATTCTAAGTAGTTCTGAATTACTATATTTGCTTATTTTTTGATAAACATCATTATTAAAATAATCTTTTAAAGAATATTGGACTGGTTTATTATATCCATTAGCATTGATAGGATTGAATTCACTATAATTTAATTTGTCAGTTGGATCATCATTTATGGTATCAAACAATGGTGCATCATAACTATTTTTAGGTAATAAATCTTCAGTTTTATCTTTAACATTGTTATCTTTTGAAGAAATAATTGAACCAATTTCAATTAATGCCAAACCAATTAAGACAGGTAATAAATAAATCAAAAAACGATAAATATCCTGAGTTTGTAAGTCATAAATCGGAACTAAATACTTAATTGAGAGAAAACCTAATGATAACAAAACCAATAATGACACAATTATTGAGAAGAATATATTCCTAACGTAGCCTGTTTGTTTTGACATTATTACCTCCATTTAGACTTTACAACTATTATACTAATCATTAATATTAACTATATTATATAGGATGGCATGTCCCATGACAATAAAATTTTTCCAAATATTAACAATAAGTACTTTTGTTTCATATATACTTTTAATAGTTGTAGCTTCTGACATAGGAATTATACAATATCAACAAATTAAAGACAATATATACCGAGAAAAAAAAGAAAATTCCGAGTTAGAAAGTGAAATTAAAGATTTAGAAACAGAAATTGAACAACTAAAAAGCAATGAACAAGTTTTAGACCTAGCTTATGAATTAGGTTATGTCAATACTGGCGATAAAATTTATTATACTGACTCAAATTCTACTGAAACAATAAAGAATTCTTCAAATTTAAAAATCTCATCTAAATTAAATACAAAAAAAAATTTATTTTCGGGTTGGAAAAATTATCAATTTTTTTTATTATCATTACTTATTGGTATTGCATTTTCACTTTGTTATTTAATAATATCAAAAAAAATGGAGAATAAATAAAATGAATGATGAATATTCTGAAGTCCTATATATAGAACAAGAAAATACATTTAATAGAACCATAGAATTATTAAGGGAAAACAAGGTTTTAGTTTTACCTTGCGATACAATTTATGGTTTGTGTGCTAAAATGGGCGAAGCCGAAGATACATTAAGAAATATTAAAAAAAGAAAAGAAACTAAACCTTTTTTAATTTTAGCAACAATAGAGCAGGCTCAAGAATTATGCTATATTCCAGATGAAATTCTTAAACTATGGCCATGTCCTCTTACTGCTGTTTTAAACAAAAAAGAGGGTGGAACTCTTGCAGTTAGAGTACCTTCTGATCCTTTTTTACAATCTTTATTAAAAGAATTAGGTTATCCAATTTATTCTACTAGCATTAATGAAAGTGGATATAGCTCTTTAACAAATATTGTAGATATCATTCTTAATTATAAAGATAGAGTTGCAGCATTTGTAGTAGATAGTGATATGCAAGGAGATACTCCTTCAACTCTAATTGATGTAAGTAAGAAACCATTCACAATTCTTAGACAAGGCAAATACAAAGTCCCACAAGAAATATTAAATTAGCAATTAAATGTTAATAAAGAAGCATTCTTAAACTTTAAGAATGCTTCTAAGTTATTATATATATAAGAGTAAAATCTTATTTATTTAAGGCTCTTGCTTCCATGTAATAACGTTTTTCATGAGCTTCACCCATAGAGAATGTTTTACGAGGAAGGGCTTTATCTTTTATTATTGCATCAAAGAAAGTATGTTTAGATACATCAGGCATTAATAGAGCAATATTATTATCTTTAGTTCCTAAATCAATAGTATCGTTAAAACCGTGAATATAATCTAAAGAACAAATGTTTTTTTCAATAATTTCATCTAAAATTAATTGAATAGTTCCTGCAGCAATAGCTCCATCTGGAGTGTTAACTTTATATAATAAAAGTCCATCAGCTTTTGTTGCTAAACCGAAAGTTTGACCTTCTACTTCTTCAATTAATTTCTTTAAATCATCTCTTGAATCACACTTTGTAACTTCATAACTACTACAATGTACACTTAATAGATCATCAAATTTATTTTTGTCTAAATTAAATAATACTCTATGGATTGGTTCAAATTCTAAACCTTCATCATGAATATTTTCTATTTCAACTAAAGCAAATCTTGAAGGATGATTTTTAATTTCATCTTCACTTAATTCTTTTTTAATATCTTCCCAGCAACTTTTTGCAGTAGCCAAAGAATGGTTTCCATCACCCATAGCAAATAATAATGGATTTGCCTTATCTAGTGAGTTATATAAACCTTCTAAAGCATTTGCCATTTGATCAAAAGCTTTTTCATCATTAATTAAATAACCTTCAAGTTTACCACCGTTTTCCATCAATGGAGTTTCATAAACTTTTGTTAAAGAATCTAATTTTTTTGTAAAAGGTTCAATTAAGGTTCTCTTTTCATCATTAATTAAAACCATAATATGGGGTAATTCTAATGGAGCATTTTTTCTAATCTTTTTTCTTGGTGGTATTCTTGATAAAATAGTACCTTCTGTTGCTCTTATTAAAGAAACAGAATCAGGACTAAAATCATATTTTTCTAAATCTAAAGCACCCATTAATCCCCAACGATGAGTATTACCAACAGAACGCTTTACTAAGAAAAAACATTGATTAAAGGTATCAAAAATACCTCTTTCAACATATTCTTCCATAGTTGAATTAATACTTTTTATAGTTTCTTCTTCTTTTCCATCTTCTAAATAAACTTCAGGGAAAATTAAATTTAATGTACTAGGACTAGACTCTACAAAATTTTCAACTCTTTTCCAATAATCTCTATCTGAAGTATATTGATCACAAGCAACAACAGCCCATTTTTCTAAATCTATTCCCTTTTTAGGAATCATAATATCTGCTGGATTAAGAGCAAGTGCACTTAAACGATTTATAGCTGATGACATAAAATTATCCTCTCTTTATAATTTTTCTGAATTTATAGTACAGTACATAATCTGATTTGACAACCATTATTTTTACTTTAATAATTATTTTTTTTGTTTATACTTAAAATAATTTTATAAAAATTAATAGATATTTAAATTATTTACTAATAAAACGTTATATATATAAATTATATTAAAAAAGTAATAAAAAGCTTTAAAAAAACAAAAATTTTGATATTACAGTTTTAAAATAGCAAAAAATCATTTATTATATAAATAGATAAATTATAAAGGGTTAATTATGAGAGCAATTGTAGTAACTAATGGGAATGCCCCATTATCGATTCCATCTAATTTTGCTAAAGATTCTGATTTGATTATAGCCGCTGATGGTGGGCTAGAGGTTGTCGAAATTTTAGGCTTAGATTGTGATATAGCAATTGGAGACTTTGACTCTTTAAATAAAGTAGAATTATTAAATAATATTAACTATCAAAGATATGATAAAGATAAAGACTTTTCTGATACTGAATTAGCAATAGCGTATGCTAAAGATCAAGGCTGTGATGAGTATATATTACTTGGTGGTGGTGAAGGAAGAATGGACCATCTACTTGGTATTTGGGGAATATTCAAAAACTATGGACCACCAATTTGTTGGCTTACTAGAAAAGATGCTTTATATTTAGTCAAAGATAAAAAACATTTTAATACAAGCATTAATGAAACAGTTAGCATTTATAATGCTATTATAGACTCAAAATCTATAGTTAATTGTAAAGAATTAAAATGGCCCCTAAATAATTTTATGATTAGTGCAAATCATTTTTCTCTCTCTAATCAAGCAATTAGTGGTGAATTAAATGTTGAGTGCTTAAAAGGTAGCGTATTTGTATCATTCTTAATGCCAAGAGAAGAGGTATAAATGTTAGAATCACGCAGAGTTCTTGAACTAGGAAATAGAGTACATTGGTATATGATATGGTTAAGTGTCGGAATATTCTTTTATTATGTTTTGGCTCTTTCTTATGATATTAACAATCAATATATGTTTTTTTTATCAAGATTTTTATCAACCTTTTTATTATTTTCTTTAGTTTTTGGAATTTGGAGTATAGTTTATTCCATTGCAATTTTTTTCCAGGATAAAATCTTTCCTACTAGAATATTTATATTAAGTTTTGTTAGAATAATTTTAATTTTATTATTGGATATTATATATTCATTAATATTAAATATTGCTGGTAAATCAATAATCATATAAAAATCATGAGGTATGAAAAATGCAAAACATAAGTGCACTTAGAGGAGCTACAACAGTAGAAGTTGATAGCAGTGAAGCAATAGATTATGCGGTTAAAGAATTATTTGAAAACTTAATGAAGTTAAATAATCTAAATGAAGAAGATTTAATTAATATACATTTCACAATGACTGAAGATCTAAAGAGCAAAAATCCTGCTGCTGCTTTAAGAAAAGCTGGTTATGCTAGTGATGTTGCTTTATTTTGTTCACAAGAGCCTACAGTCGATAATATGTTAGAAAAGGTTATAAGAGTAATGATTCTTTGTTATAAAGATAAAAAAGAATTAAGACATGTATATTTAAACAGAGCAACTAAACTTAGAAAAGAATATGCATTAGAAAAATAAATTATTAATTGACTTAATTAAGCACAAATAGGAAAATACCTTATTTGTGTTTTTTTTGAGCAAAAAAAATGATAATTATAAAAATTATCAAAAAAAAAAAAGCCACCTGTCAGATTCGAACTGACGACCCCGAGATTACAAATCACGTGCTCTGGCCAGCTGAGCTAAGGTGGCAAAATAAAATATTAATGTTGAGCCACCTGTCAGATTCGAACTGACGACCCCGAGATTACAAATCACGTGCTCTGGCCAGCTGAGCTAAGGTGGCGAACAATTGGGAATATACAAAAGATGAGCTAAGCTGTCAATAGAAAATGAAAAAATAATTATTTTTTCTTAATTTTATTGCTTTTCAAAAGTATTTTATAAATAAATATAATTAATTATAGTTTTTTTTCTTCATTTTTTTTAATTTTGTTGAGATATTGTCTCAATAATGATATTATTTTTTTTCAGAAGAGTTTGTCATGAATAAAAAAAGTATTCCATTAATTATAGCAATAGTACTAATCATTTTATTTGGTTTTTTTACATTTTATAATTCATATAGAAATTTAGAAAAAAGTATTGATGAAGAAAGAGTACAATATATTGGAGAAATTGAACGTCAATTAGTTAGTAGATCTAATGAAATTCGTGACGACATTTCTTCTAATTTGCATTTTCTTTCAGTTTTATTAGAAAATGATAAACCAAATTCCTTTGTTGATGCAAAACTAAACTATGCTAAATTAAATACAAAAAATCAATTTCAATTAATTTTAGTTTCTGAAAACGGTATTTGCTATAATGTAGATGGATCAATTTTTGATTTACAAAACAATGAATTATTATCATCACTAATTATAGATAAAAACAATATTTCAAGTTTTGAGAGATCTTCTACTGGTCAAAATTACTTGATTACGGCACAACCAATAAAACCATTTAAAATAGAAAATGAAAATATAGTAGCTATAATGTTTGCTACTACTGAAGAATTATACAGAGAGAGAATGACATTACCATTATTTGATGGATTTGGCATGTCTTTTGTTTGCGATAGTTTAGGAAGGCTTTTAATAAGCCCACAAAAAGATAAATACGAAATAATGGGATATAATTTATTTGCATCTCTTAGAGAATTAAATGTTGATGATAATACCATTACAAACATAGAAAAAGACTTTTATTTAGGTCAAAGTAATTATTATTATTTTCAACTAGATGATAGATGGTTAATTCAATATGAAAGCTTTAATGAAGGAAAAGAATTTATTATAAGTTTAATCCCAGTATCGATAGTTTCTAATCAGTTAATTACTGATGTATCTAGAACAATCCAAATGGCATATATTACATTATTCTTCTTGCTTTTATTAATAATAATCTTTGTAGTAATTCTTTACGATATTATTACACAAAGAAATAGAACAAAGTTTGAAAGTGAAATTAGAGAAAAAGAAGCATTAAATAGAAGTGATTTCTTATCTCAAATGAGTCATGATATGAGAACACCATTATCTGCTATTGTTGGAATGACTCAAATTGCAAAAGAAAACGTTGATAATAAAAACGTAATAGAAGATTCTATTGAAAAAGTTAATTCATCAGCTAATTACATGTTAGATATAATCAATGATATCTTAGATTTAAGTAAATTAGAAAGTGGAAAATTTTCTTTGAACATTGAAGATTTCTCATTAAATCAATTGATAAGAAAAATTGAATTAATTAATCAAGCTAAAGCAAATGAAAAGAATTTGTATTTCAATGTTAGTTATAATTTTGATAATGAACTATGGTACAAAGGTGATAAACTAAGATTATCACAAATACTAATGAATTTAATATCTAATGCAATAAAATTCACTCCTGAAAAAGGCAGTGTAAATGTCAAAATTCAAACGGAGGAATTTGATTCAAAAACAGATTTAATAACTTTAATTGTAAAAGATACTGGAATTGGAATGAGTCAAGAATTCTTAAAGAAAATATTTACACCTTACTTACAGGAAAACTTAAGCATTTCTTCTGTATATGGTGGTTCTGGCCTTGGACTAACAATTGTAGACAATTTAATTAAATTAATGGATGGCAAAATCAAAGTAATCAGCGAAAAAGGATTAGGTTCTGAATTTATTGTAAAAATAAATCTTGAAAGAGTAAAAAATCAAATAACAAAAATTGATGATGAATGTTCTCATTTAGATTTCACTCAATTCAAAGTTTTATTTATTGAAGATCATCCAATTAACAGATTAATTGGAGAAAAGCAATTACAAAACTTAGGAATACAAGTAGATTCTGCTGAGAATGGTAAGATAGGCTTAGATTATTTCTTTAAAAAACCTCCAAAATATTATTCATTTATACTTACAGATATTAGAATGCCAATCATTGATGGATATCAAGTAATAAAACAAATTAGAAAATCTAATAGAATAGATAAAGATATTCCAATAATTATTATGAGTGCTAATGCAAAAGATGAAAAAGTAAACTCAGAATTTGATGTAAATGCAACTCTTTGTAAACCTGTAGAAGTAAATGAATTGAAGGAAGCAATATGCAAAATATTTATAAAATAAAGATAATATTTATTTTATTATTACCCTTACTGCTTTTTTCATGTAATAAACCAAATTTATCTTTTGGAAAAAAAGCTAAAAATGATAATAAAAACACTATTACTATTTTTGTTGATAATGATATTGATGAAGGCTCAAAACAATGGCTTAATCTTCTACAGCAAGAATTTAGTGAAGCAAATTTAGTCGTAAAAACAAATATTGTTAATAATGAAAAATATTTTTTAGAAAAATTCTTACAAGGTGAATTTGATGCTGATATAATCATATCAAAATATTTATCAAACAATAATAGTCAATATTTAGCAAATTTAGCTGGTAAATCTTTCTTCCCCGATTCTTTTTTTAATTCTTTAAAGAAAATGGATAAAGATGGAAATATTTACCTAATACCATTTACCAATACTAAAAAATATTTACTAATCAATAAGAACTATTTTGATTCATTAAATATTGAATTACCAGATAATGGCTTTGATGTTTTAAAAAGTTTTTCAAAAATAGATGATTTAGAAAAAGCAATTTACTTTAATAATAATTATAATTCTTCAGTTGAATCAGAAATCTTTAGCTATGCTTTTTCATTAACAGATGGACTTACAATCAAAGGGTTTAAATGGGCAAATGATCTAGAAGCAGGAGTTGCTAATGTTGGTGACTTAGATCTTACAAGTACATTTGATTTTATGGATAATTTTAAAAATCTTCCTTTAAATTTATCAGAAGATTCAAAGAAAGACTTAGATACTGCAATAAAAGAATTAGAGAATAATCAAGTTGGAATTTTTGAAGTAAACACCAATGATATAAGTAAGCTTAAAGATATATATAGCACAGATTACTATGTATTACCATTTTATTCGCCACTAGATGATAAGAACTATATATTAACACAAAACCAGTCTTACATCGCGGTAAACAAGAATTCTATGGAGAATAAAAAACAATTAATTAATGATTTTTTATATAAGATTTTAGGTTCTGAAGGAAATAAAATTATTGTAAATGATGATAATAGCTTATATTCTCCTATTTTTAATTTATCCTCTTCAATTTATGATACTTCATATATAAATGATAATTATGGAAATAAAAATGAAAATAAATTGGCTACTTTTTATATTTTTAATCGAGGAAAAGAATATTTATCCTCAGCAGTAGAACAGTATCTAAATAATCAAATAGATCGGGATGAATTTATTAATTATTGGCAGCAAGATGTATTAGTCAGTAAATTTAATTTAAACAAAGTAAATTTAGCGGATATAAATGATGATTTATATCCTAAAGACTGTTCTATGATTATAGCTAAATCTATATACTCACAATTTGATTGTGATGTTTCAATTATGACAGTTAGTAATTTAATAGATCAATTTGATAATATTAGATCAATGTATTCAGGATCCCCATATTTTATGGAAAAGGGGAAAATATATTGGGAAGATATAACAAATATAGTACCACCAAATGTAAATAACCAAATTGATACAAAATCTCAAAAAGTCATTACATATAATATATCAGGTGCTCAATTAGTTGATTTCTTAAACAATCAAATAGATAGCTTAGTATATTGTGGTATCAAAAAAATAAACAATGAATATTACCTAATTGATAATAATGGAAAAATTGAATCAATAAACCCAAATAAGAACTATAGAATAGCTACAAATTCAAATTTTTATCTACCTAATTATTCATTACCAAATTATCAAATTTCAGATATAAATTTAGTAGATCTACTGATGCGCTGGATATTAGACAATAGTCCAATCAGTTATAACTCAATTTACACATTTAACATTGTAGCTGATTAAAAATTCACATCAATTTTGTTAGCGAAAAATAAATAAATAAATTACTTTATATATTAATAAATCATGCTATAATTGAAGCTAATTGATAAAAAATAGGATTATTATTATATATTGATTTGTTTAGAAAATAATATTTTATTGAATTTTCATAAATTGGTTGACTATTTTATCAATATTATTTATATTCCTACATGTCTATTTGACAAAGGGGAGGTTCCCGAGCGGTCAAAGGGGGCAGACTGTAAATCTGTTGGCTCCGCCTTCGAAGGTTCGAATCCTTCTCTCCCCATTATGTGTAGGTCTTCTCGTATGAGAAGACCTATTTGCTTTAATCTGAGAGGTTTTATGGGCAAATTTTATAAAAAAGGGTTACAATTTGAATGTCAAGGTTGTAATTATTGTTGTAGTTGTGAACCTGGATTTGTTTTTTTAAGTGATGAAGATTTAAAAAACCTTTGTAATCATTTTTCTATGGATGAAGAAACATTTATTAAAACTTATTGTAGAAAAGTATCAATTGGTTTTGGTTATAGAATTAGTTTATTAGAAAAAGAAAACTATGACTGTATTTTTTTAACTGAAAAAGGTTGTAGCTGCTATGAAAATCGTCCACTACAATGCAGAACCTATCCTTTTTGGCCCAGTATAATGAATTCACAAGAAACCTGGAATGAGGAATCTAAAAGCTGTCCAGGAATTAATAAAGGAAAAAAAATAAAAGAAAAACAAATAAAAGATAATTTAGATCTTATGGATAATTTTATTGCAAAAATAGTTCAATAGGGGTTAGAGTGCCAAGAATATCACAACAAACAATAGAAAAAATAAAAAATAAAATTTCATTGTCTCAATATATTTCACGATATGCTGATGTAAAACATAAGCGTGGTAGTGATTATGTTTGTTGTTGCCCTTTCCATGAAGAAAAAACACCAAGTTTTTATATCCATGATGATAAACAATATTTTCATTGTTTTGGTTGTGGAGTAAGTGGGGATGTCTTTAAATTTGTTTCTCTTTATGACCATTTAAGTTGGTATGAGTCTGTTATAAAAGTTGCCGATGAAATTGGTGAAACTCTTGATTTTGATACAAAAGGTGCAAACAATACAAATTATAAGAAACGTTCAGAATTATATCTCCTTTATGATAGAAGCAGAGTTTTTATGCAAAATGTTTTAAAATCTGATATTGGTAATATTGCTAAATCTTATTTAAAAAATAGAAATATTAACAATAAAATGGTTGAAAAATTTTCATTAGGCTATTTACCAACAACTAAAGAATTCTTATATTCTAGAATTAAGAGCGGTAGTAATTATCAAGATGATTTTCTTAATTCATCTGGTTTGTTTTATAATGATTCAAGAGATTCTTTCTTCGATGGTAGATTAATATTTCCAGTTAGAACTTGGGATGGTAAAACAGTAGCTTTTTCTGCTAGAGATTTAAGTGGTATGTCAAAAGCTAAATATAGAAATTCTCCTGAAACGATTATTTATTCTAAGAAAAATAACTTATTTGGAATTTATGAATCATTAGATGCTTTAAAAGAGAAAAAGAAAGTTGTAATTTGTGAAGGGAATTTTGATGTAATAGCATTACATCAAGCAAATATTGATTTTGCTGTGGCCTCATTAGGTACAGCATTTACTCCAGAACAGGCTAGACTCCTTTCTAGATATGTTACTGAAGCCTATATATTATTTGATAATGATGAAGCTGGAATAAAAGCTACAGTTAAAACTTTATCAATTTTACAAGCACAAGGAATATCAAATTTTGTCATAAATTTTGAAAAATATAACGATCCAGCAGAATTACTAGAACAAAAAGGTGAAGAAGAGTTAAAAAAAGCCCTAACAAACTATACAGATGGGTTTATGTATCTTGTAAATAATGCTATAAAATTATATGATATAAAGAATTCAAAAGGTAAAGATGAAATTTATAAATATGTTAAACCATATATTGATGCTACAGATTCAGAAATAGAAAAAGACTCTCTTTTGCAAAGGTTATCTGAGCTACTACAAGTTCAACAAAAAAGTGTAATATCTCAGTATAAAAGAGAAAATGCTAACCAAAAAACATATGGTGAAAAACGTATGAATAAATTAGATATTTATCCTTTGACCAAAAATAGGTTTAATTTAGATTTGTTTATAATGTTAGTTATTGTAAATAACCGTATAAATTATAAATATTTTCGAAAAAATATATCGGTAAATGAACTTAGAGATGAGGAGGCAATCACTTTATTTAATATTTTAGAAGATTATTTTAGACTTAATGATGAAGATTGTGGAAATGATTATTTCTTACAGCTAATCGATGATCCCCAAATTAAGGCAGATGTTTCTTCTTCCTACTACATGGAAGAATTTAAAGAACAATATTGCAAAAATCAAATAGAAGAAGGAATTAATCGAATTAGGCTAAGAACCTTAGAAGCTGAAAAGAAAAGGTATGAAGAAATTTTAGAGATTGCACAATCATCGAACGATATTGAAAGTATAAAAGCTCTATTAAAAGATCAGATATTATTAGATCAAGATATTGCTGAATTAAGGGAAAAGTTAATCCCATAGACCAAAGAATAAGGAATATAAAAAGAATGCTGGATAAAAACCTTCTTTTAGATTTTGGATTGTTTTTCAAAAAAGCTGATGACAATAGTGATATTGCAGCTGAAGATTCAATTGATGATACAATAAATAGTGAAGAAGAGGAAAAAGATGTTAACTCTGAACTTTCTATTGAAAAAAGAGAAATATTAGAAGAAATATTAACAGAAATTGAAGAAGAACCTGATGAGTCTGCTTTTAATGAAGTTGAAGAAGACCCAGATGATGATGCATTTGTTAAAGATGATGTCGACGACGATGAGGACGAAGATGTTGATATAGATATAGTCGATTTAGATAGTGATAAAGTCATTATAACTTCAGATGATGATGATGACGACGATGATAAAGACGATGATGAAGACGATGATGATGACGACGATGACGATGATGATGAATCATTGATAGACTCTGATTTATCATATGATTCATTCGATTCTGATGATACTGTTGGTTCTTCTGAAAAAGTTATAGATATAAATTCTATTAGTAGCAGACAAAATTCACATAAAGAAGATAAAAAAACAACTGTTTTATCAAATTCAAAAGGTGATGTTGATGATCCTATTCGCTTATATTTAAGAGAAATTGGTAAAGAAAAACTTTTAACCGCTGAAGATGAAGTTGTTTTATCTAAAAAAATGGAAGAGGGTAATGCAATTATTCTTGAGGTTATTAAGGATAATGGTATATTAATTACTTTCTTTACAGATATTATTAATAAAATTGAAGCTAAGATTGATGAAACAGAAATGGAATTCTCTCAAAAAGAATTAAAAGAACTTTATGCTGAACAAAAGAGATACAATCAATACTATCGTGAACAATTAAATCCACATAAAGCTGCTATTAAAGAATATCAAAACTTAAAAGATGATTTAATATCAAAAAGTTTAGATTTCTTAAACGATAACAAATTTATCAAAAAAAGAGAAAAACTTTTCGCTGTATTAGATGAAGTAGAATTACAACCTGAAGAATTGACTGCAATTACTGAAAGATACATTAATGCTGAATTAACAATCATTGAATTAATGGATTTGATGCAGATTTTGCAAAACAAATTAAATATTACTTCTACTAAAGAATTACGCCAATTAGGTAGAGACTTAGCAACTAGAAGTAAAAGTAGCATAATTGAAGCTGATTTAAATATGAGTGCAAATGAAATTAAAGAGTTAATTTCTACTTATCAACAAACAGAAAAAACTTTAAAAGATATTGAATTAGCTTTTGAAGCTCCTAGAAATGAGATTCTTGAAGAAGCAGTAACTATTAAACGCGGTAGGAAAATGATGAAAACCGCAAAAGATAGATTAATTAAAGCAAATCTTCGTTTGGTAGTTTCTATTGCTAAAAAGTATACAAACAGAGGTTTACATTTCTTTGACTTAGTTCAAGAAGGTAATATCGGTTTAATAAAAGCTGTTGAAAAATTTGAATATCGAAAAGGTTATAAATTTAGTACTTATGCAACTTGGTGGATTAGACAAGCTATAACAAGATCGATCAGTGACCAAGCTAGAACAATTCGTGTTCCAGTTCACATGATTGAACAGATAAACAAAGTTGTTCGCGAATCAAGACTACTTATGCAATCATTAGGAAGAGATCCTTCTGATGAAGAAATTGCTGATAGACTTGGTTGGGATGAAAAGAAAGTAAAAACAGTTAAAAATGTAGCTAGAGAGCCTATTTCTTTAGAAACTCCAGTTGGTGAAGAAGAAGATTCATTATTATCTGATTTTATTGAAGATAAGGATGTTGAAAATCCTGCAACTCAAACGGCATATCGTTTATTACAAGAACAATTGTTAGATGTATTGCATACTTTACCTCCAAGAGAACAAGAAGTATTAAAGATGCGTTTTGGTATTGATGGTGGTTATTCCCTAACACTTGAAGAAGTTGGATTATATTTTGGTGTTACTAGAGAAAGAATTAGACAAATTGAAGCAAAAGCTCTAAGAAGATTACGTCATCCAAAGAGAGCAAAACAATTAAAAGACTTTATTAATACTTAATCCGTATTGGTTAAATTAATTTATTTATTATTAAGAATAAATATTCTTGATAATAAATATTATTTATGGTAAATTTTATGCCTGTGTGATTTAATAAAAAATGGCATATATATACAAACTCAGAGATGAGTTAAGATTAGATTTTCAGGAGAAAGTGATGCAAAAAGAAGTATTCACAAAGCTAGAAAAACTTCAAGAAAGCTTAAAAGCAAAATTCAATGTAGAGGAAGCTATAAAACAACTACCTCATGAATTAAAACTTAAAAAAGCTCAACTTGAAAAAATTAGAAGTGATTTTGAAGAATTAGATTCAACAGTTCAAACTATAGAAAAAGAGTGTAAAACTCTACGTTTTGAATATGATAATGCAGTTATTGCTCATGAAAACAATCAAAAACAGATGGAAGTGATTTCTACACAAAGAGAATTTGAAGCATTAGAGAAACAAATAAGTGATTCACATATTTTAGAACAAAACTTATTAAAACAATTACATGCTAAAGAAAAATCTTTGACTCAATTACAAGAAGAATTAGAACAAAAAAGAATTGTTCTTGAAGAAATTGAAGAAGAAGTTAAAACTGAAGAAACAAAATATGATGAAATTCTTGTTGAAAAAATGAAAGAAAAAACTACTTTAGAAGAAGAATGTAATAGAATTGTTGAGGAATATGAAATTTCTCCTGATTTATTCAAAAAATTCTCAAGTATTGTTAAAAACAAAGAAGGTTCAGGTATTGTTCCAGTTCATGATAATGTCTGTGAAGGTTGTCACATGCTATTGCCTGTACAATTCGTTAATGATGTTAGATCATTAGAAAACATTGAGTTCTGTCCATATTGTTCTCGTGTTTTATATTACGAAGAATCTGAATTTGTCAGTGATATTGATTCAATGGAAATCGAAGAAGGTTCATTAACTTCATTCGCTGATGAAGAAGAATTTGACTTAGATAATATTTAATTTAAATATTGAAGTAGGTTTTTTAGATAATCGCGTACAGTCTTTTCTGTATGAGGAAAGTCCGGGCTCCATAGGACATAACGCCGGGTAACACCCGGGAGCAGTAATGCTATAGAAAGCGCAACAGAAAATAAACCGCCTTGAAAAAGGTAAGGGTGAAAAGGTGAGGTAAGGGCTCACCGCTTAACTGGCAACAGTTAAGGCACGGCAAGCCTCGTTAGGAGCAAGTCCAAGCAGTGAGTTAGTGGTCCGCTTTATTCTCACGGGTAGGATGCTAAAGATTTATAGTAATATAAGTCGTAGATAGATGATTATCATTATACAGAACCCGGCTTATTAAAAACCTACTTTTCTTCTTTTTTTACTAAATCCCAAACATGATTCAATTGATCAACATTCTTTGGATCTATTGGGATTTCTTTTTCATCACAGATTGTTTTAACTTTATTGAATCTATTCTTGAATTTATTTGTAGATCTTCTTAGTGCTATTTCAGGCTTAATCTTTAAATATCTTGAATAGTTTATTACTGCCAATAAAAGATCTCCCATTTCTTCTTCAAGAGCATCTTTATCTTTTAATTCATCAGCCTCAATTACTTCGGCTAATTCTTCATGAATTTTATCTATAACACCTTGTTTTGAATCCCAATCGAAGCCAACTTTACTTACTTTCTTCATGCATTCATAAGAATACTCTAATTGAGGTAAAGATTTTGGAATCTTTTTAAAGAAATCTTCAGCATCATCATATCTTTTTTCAACATTCTTTTTTATATCATTCCAGATTGTAATAACTTGATCGCTATCAATATCTTGTTGAGAAAATTCTGAGTTAAATACATGAGGATGGCGTCTTACTAATTTCTGGCAAACTTCATTAATGCTATCTATAAGACTAATATCATTGTATTCTTGATGAATTGTTAATAACATAATCAAATTTGTTAACATATCCCCAAGTTCTTCAGAAACATTACTTAAATCATTATTATTAATTGCATCAATGTATTCATAAGTCTCATCTATTAAATAAACAGCAAAATCTTTGTTTGTTTGCTTTCTATCCCATGGACATCCATTATCGCTTCTTAAAAGTACAGTTATCTCCTTAAGCTGAGATAATGCTGCAGAAAGTGTATCGTGTTTTATTAATTTTAAATCAATCATGTTAATAGATTAATTATAATTATGAAAAAAATAAAGTAGGTATATTAAATATAAGAATATAATTTTCTAGTTAACAGAATATATATTATTTACAAAATAAAAAAACATTAAAATAAAGCTTATAATTCAATTTCACCAATTTCATGTAAATGACTCCAAACTAAATTAGAGAAATTACCTTCAATTGACATTGCAACATAAACAATCACTTTATAGTTTGATGAAATAGATCCCTCATCATTAACTATATAATCTAAATCACTTTCACTAATGCCAGAATTTATAAAATTATCATTATTATATCTTGTTAATATTATATCAGTCTGAGAAGAATCTGAAGAAACAAAAATTGGAACTGAAGTCGTTTCAGTTAATTCAAAATTTTTATTCAATTCATTAAATGATAAATTGAATAATGCACTCTGATCTACACCAAATTGATTTGAATCATCATATAAATTAGTTTTTAATAAATAATTTTGTGGTAATTGATCTAACTTTTTATTAAATTTAAATTTGTATAATTTAACATTATATTCACCACTTTTTACACTTAATACGTAAGGATTACCATCTTCTTGATTAGTATCTAATCTCTTTGAATATGGTGTTGTAACATATTTAGCGTTAAAGGCACTAATAAATCCAGGATCAGCATCTGTTGGACACACAGCATAAAAATAACACAATGATGGCGAATCTTCAAAATCGTACGAATAGTTAACTGTTTCACTATTATATATATTAAAACTTAAGGTTGTATCAAATTCTATTTTATTAGCATTTGGTTCTGATGAAAAATCATAATAGGATCCATCAGTTATTTTCCCATCATGTAAATATAATAATGTAGGTATTCCACAAGAAATTAAAAAAAATAAAGACACAAAACAAGTAATCGCTCTACTTAATTTAATGTGTCTTTTTAAAAAATTGTATTTTTTCATTTAATAGTTTAGTAAACTATTTTTTGCAAGTTTTCCATATTCAGAACTTGAGAACTGGTCAGCCAATTGTTGGAATTGACCTTGAGCTAAATCTGAATTACCTTGCTTTTCATAAATACGAGCTAAAGTAAACATAGCTTTTGGTGTTTCAGCAGCATCATTACCATAAACATCAATAAGTTCTTGGCAATATTCAATTGCTTTTGCATCATCACCTAATTGCTCAGCACAAACTGCAGCATTACTTAATGCTAATGAACCAAGATATGTATTTTTAGCATCATCTTTAATTACTAAGAAACTATCTAATGCAGCTTGATAATCTTTATCATTATATGATTGTAAAGCTAATAGATATGAAGATTTTAAACCTACATAACCTTTTACATCTTCAAGAGCTTGTAAATCTGTAATAGCTTGAGCTAAATCATCTGCATAAGTTTCAGAATCTGGATTTGCAGTAGCAGTTGAAAGTTCAGTTTGAGCTTTATCTAAAGCATCAAAGTTTTTAAGAGCTTTGTTATTCATTACTGCATTTACAATACCAATAACTATAACAGCAATAACTAATACAATAGCAATAATACCAAGTAATTTTTGATTATTACTTAAGAAATCTGATAAATGACTTTCAAGTTGTTTATCTTCTGTATTGAAATTATCTTTTTTACTCATCAAAAAACTCCCTTTTTAAGAAATGTAAACAGGCGGCAAAACTTCCCGCCTGTTTTGAATTATTTACAAATTTTAGTTATCGTCTTTAGAAGCCATTAAATCTGCAAATGTAAAAGTATCCTCTTCATCATTATCGCTTTGAATGTACTTAGCAATTTCTGATTGTTGTGAACGCTTAATCATTTCTTTAATTGAAAGTGAAAGTTTTTGAGTACTTGGGTTACATTCAATAACCATTGCTGTAATACTATCACCAACATTATATTTCTTTAATACATCATCAGTAAATTCTTCATCTGGTCCAACTAAGTTATATTTACTAATTAAACCTTCGATTTCACCAACAACCTTAACAAATACACCAAAATCAGTAACATTTGAAACTGTTCCAGAAATCTTGCTATATTTTGGATAGTCTTTTCTTAATACTTGCCAAGGGTTTTCTTCTAATTTCTTAACACTTAAACGAATTCTTCTGTTATCTGGTTCAACTCTTGTTACAACAACATCGATTGAATCACCTTCTTTACAGAATGAAGACATGTTTTTAATTCTCTTTGTCCATGAAATATCATCAACATGTAAGAAACCATCAATACCTTCTTCAAGATTAATAAATGCACCACTATTTGTAATTTTTACAACAGGCTTATTTAATGTCATGCCAATTGGGTATCTTTCAGCAATTGTATCCCAAGGATTTTCCATTAATTGTTTTAATCCTAATGATACTCTCTTCTTGTCTAAATCATATCCAAGAATCTTAGCATTAACTACATCACCAATCTTTAGAATTTCTTTTGGATTGTTAACTCTCTTAGTCCATGTTAATTCTGAAATATGAGCTAAGCCTTCAACGCCTGGTTCAATTTCAATAAATACACCAAAACTTGTAAGTTTAGTTACTGGTGCTGTGATAACATCGTCAACATGATATCTTTGTTCAAAAGTTGCCCATGGATCTTCGCTCATATGTTTTAAACTTAAGTTTATCTTTTGAGTTTCTGGATCAATATTAATTAATCTTAATTGAACAACTTGACCTTTTTTTACAAAGTCTTTTGGTCTTGTTACATGGCCCCAGCTCATATCATTGATATGTAATAAACCATCGAATCCACCTAAATCAATAAATGCACCGAATGAAGTAAATGATTTTACAACGCCTTCTACTACATCACCAATTTTAACTGCTGAGAAGAATTTTTCTTTATTTTCTTTAATTTTGTTTTCTAAATATTCTCTACGAGATACAACACTTTTTAGTTTTGTACCAGCATGAAATTTATCAATTACAAAATAATCTGTAATGCCGATTAATGATTCTGGTTCTTCAACACGAACGATGTCCGCTTTTGATAATGGACAGAATCCTTTATAATCACCACCTAGATCTACTTCAAATCCACCTTTGATAACTTTAATAAAAGTTCCTTCAACAGGTGTTCTACCTTCAGCTGCTTGCTTTAATTCTTCAGTGCGTTCTTTAGCATCTGCACGTCTTTTTGAAACGATAATTTGACCGTGCTTACCTTCTTTTGAAACAATAACAACTTTTACTGTGTCACCAACTTCTGGTATTTCTTTGAACTCACTACGAGGAATCTTACCCTCGCTCTTGTAACCGACGTCAACAAAAACATACTCGTTATTTACCTGAACCACAGTTCCGGTCACGAGCTGACCGTCTTCGATGCCATCAAGAGATTTAAGATATTCCTCCTGCATTAACTGCATACTGGTTTTCTTTTCTTCAATTTCACTCTCGTTAGCCACTTGCTTTCTCCTGATCCTACTAAATTCCTATATTTCTCGCAAAATCTTGCGTATTTATAGCTTTTATCACTTTCTCACAAACTTGCATAATGGTCAAGTACGAAGTGTCAATTATTATTGCATCATTTGCAATCTTTAGGCTTCCAACAGGTTTTTCTTTGTCATTTTTGTCCCTCTTTTTTATTTCAGACAAAATTGTTTCAAAATCCTCTGCTTCAGTCTGTTGTTCAAACCTTCTTTTAGCTCTTATTTCAGCATTAGTGTCAAAGTAAAATTTAAATTCTGCATTAGGAAAAACAACTGTTGTTATATCTCTTCCTTCTGCAATAATATCTAAGCCTTTAGCAATTTCTCTGATAGTATAATTCACAATTTCTCTTATTCTTGGGTCAACACTAACTGGAGAAACAAACTTATCTACTTTCGGGGTATGTAACTTGTCTTCGACATCTTCACCATCTATACAAACTTTTGAGTTTTTTACACTAAGTGTAATACTTTTTGCTGTTTCAAGAACAGCATCTTTATCTAATATATCATCATGATTTAATAAATGAGCATATGTAATGGCTCTATAAAATGAACCTGAATTTAAATAATATAAATTTAACTTTTTTGCTAATAAAGCAGCTATTGTACTTTTACCTACACCAGCAGGTCCATCTATTGCAATTACCATAACCTATTTTCCTTTACCAAATTTTATACTTTTTGAACTTTTTGCATTTACGCCATTTAAAAGATCTTGAATCTGATTATATGTTAATTTCTTATATTGTCCTGGTTCTAAATCACCTAATTCAATATTACCAATTCTAATCCTACACAATTTCTTTACATCATAACCTAATGCACTAAAAATTTTTCTAATTTCTCTATTTTTACCTTCAGTTAAGACTACTCTAACCCAACCTCTAGTTAACAATTGGAAACTTTTAATTTTATAAGGTCTCTTTTGGTCTATATAAATACCATCTATAGCCTTTAATAAATCAGTTTTTAAAACTTCTTTATCTGCTTGAACTAAATATTCTTTTTCAATTTCATTTGAAGGATGCATAATTTTATTTGCAACGTCCCCATCATTTGTATAAAGAATTAAACCTGTAGATTCTTTGTCTAATCTACCGATATGGAATAGTAAATGCCAATCGTTTATATTAATCAATTCTCTTGCATATAATTTTTCATTGGGGTCAAAATTTGTACATACATATCCTTTAGGTTTATGTAAGGCAAAATAATATGATTTTTCTACAGGTTCTATTGTTTCATCATCGAGTTGTACTACATCTTCTCTATTAACCTTAGTTCCTAATTCGGTGACTCTTTTTGTATTAATTTTTACACGGCCTGCTGTAATCAAAGTCTCACAAAATCTTCTACTTCCGCAACCACTTTTAGCTAAATACGCTTGTAGTCTTATTGGATATTCTATTTTCAAAATCTACTCCTCTACTTCGTCATCTTCAATAAATCTTTGTTTATCAATATCTGATAACTTAGGTAGTTCACTTATACTTCTTAAATTAAATTCTAACAAGAATTTTCTAGAAGTTCCATACAAACAAGGGTGTCCTGGAACATCTTTTCTACCAATTACTTTTATATATTCCCTGTCTCTCAACAAACGAACAATAGAATCACTAGAAACTCCTCTAATATTATCTATTTCCCTTTTTGTAACAGGTTGACTATAAGCAACAATTGAAAGTGTTTCAAGTGCTGCCTTGCTTAATCTTTTATCAACTTTTTTACCATAACACTTTTTTAACTCATTATGTAAATCTTTTGATGGTAAAAATTGAAATCTATCATGTTTTGCACTTAAAACAATTCCATGCATAAAGGTTTCAAAATGTTGTTCTAATTCATCTAAAGCTACAAAAAGATCTTCTTCTTTTAAATTTGTCATGCGTAATAATTTATCTTTACTGACACTATCATTTTCTAAAAAAAGAATTGTTTCTACTAAACGTGCATTAGGCGTTAAAATTGAATTTACTTTTTTCTTATCGCTCATAAAACCTCTATATTAATCTTAATCTAAATCGATTTCTTCAAATTCTCCAAATTCCATTAAATCATTTTCTTCTTCACTCAAAGATTCATCATTAATTGAATAATCATCTTTATCAAGTTCATCATTAAGTTCACTTTCACTATATAAGCCTTGATCTATAGCTTTTTCATACATTTCATCAATTAAATCTGCTTCATCATCTTTAATTGTAACTTCTGATCTTTTTTTAATTATAATGGTTTCATAAGGTATTTTTTGTGCAATATAAATCATTTTAAATTTACAAGCTTCCAATATAGCCATAAAAGCACAAATAATATGTAAAGGCTTATCTAAATGAACTATTAATTCTTCAATAGTCAACTCATCTTTATTTTCAAAAATTTCATTCATTAATGCCAATTTTTCATTTACACTAACTTCTTCATAAACATTAAAGACTTTTGCTGGAGATATTTTTTCAATAATTGAAGTAAAAGTTTTTAATAATTTATTTAAAGTTATATTTTCAAAAAGCTGTTGATCATCAAAAGGTATCATAAAAGTTGATTTTTTTCTTTCAATATATAAATCATCAGAATTTGCAGTATTTGTTAATAGTTCAGTATATTTCCTGTATTTTTGATATTCTAATAGTTGTTGAACAAGATCTTGGCGAGGATCTTCATAATCCTCATCATAATCAATATCTACAGGTAAAAGCATTCTACTCTTTATATATAATAAATCTGCTGCCATTTTATAAAAATCAGATAATTGATCTAATTCTATAGTATCATCATTATTAATATATTCTAAAAACTGTTCAGTTATTAAAGCTATAGGTATATCATAAATATTTATTTGAGATTTTTGAATTAAAAATAATAATAATTCTAAGGGTCCTTCGAATGAAGGTGTTTTAAAAGAATGTGAATTATCTTTTTTATTTAGCTCTAAATTAGAATCTACCATCTATTAATCTCAATCTCGCTTTATTTTTTTTATATTATACATATATCTTCAAATAATGTAAATTTATAAATTTTACTTTAATTTTGCAAAAAAAAATATTTTCAACAATTAAATATTACATTATACTTTAGCCTAATTGCTTAAGGAAGTTTTATGAAGAAAATTATTATTTTACTATTATTTTTAACACTTGTGAATAATTTATATGCTTCAAATATTGACGATTTAGCCAATAGTGATGAATGGCATAATTTATTATTAGATGATGCGTATGGTAAAGGTTTTGTAACAGATGATAGCAAAATGTTTGCTTGTGGAGAAAGAGATTATAAAAAAGAAATAAATTATTTGATAAATAATCAGAATCCAGAATTATATAATTTATATCCTGCAAGATATGAATGTATCAACAGAAATTTAGGGATGGATATTCCATATCTAGAAAATAATACAGAATTACAACAATATTTAGATTCTCATGATTATGATACTCTATCCATTGCACTTTCTGAACCAATTAATGACCAATTGATGAGTACCTTTGGACATGCAATTGTTATATTAAATAATAAAAATGAGAATATAGGAGATGGAGTAAGTATTAATTTATTTGCACATACTGATAATATTGGAAGTCTTGATTTAATAAAACGAGGTTTAACTGGAGATCTTATTGGATATTTTGATTTTGATGTAGCTTGGAAAATTTTTGAAAACTATGCTGTAAAAATGCAAAGAGAATTAGTTGTTTTTGATACAACTTTAACTAAGGTACAAATTAAGAGAATTTTACTTATGGTTTGGGAATTACAACATGCACCACTTGATTATCAATTTATTAAAAGAAATTGTGTCAATGGAGCTGTCTCTATATTAGACTATGCTGTTGGAAATTTAGCTCTAAGAGATCAAGCTAATACAATTTTACTTCCATATTCTTTAGTAAAAGTACTAAAGTTAAATAATTTAATTAACGATATCACAACATACAGTGCCGCAGATAATCAAATAGGACTAGAACTTGATAAATCTGTTGTTGATGATTTTGATATTAGAAAAACGTATTGGTCAAAAGATGCTTGGGAAATAAAAGGAATGGTTAGAACTGTAGCACCTTATTATCCTCATCCTGATGAATCATATAGACCATATTATATAAATAATAATCTTTCATACATTGGAGTACAAACAAACTATAAACCTAACTCCCCATCTCCACTTTCCTACAATCTTGAATATAGATTATTAAATGCTGACACTTGGGAAAGAGTATTTAGCTCTCCAAGAAATGTAAAAATGATAGTTGGCAAAATTGATTTATATTATAATTCAATAAATGATTTTGGACTTAATGAGTTTATATTATGGCAACAAAGTACATACAATAAATATAAATTCTATAATCATAAAATTTCTAGTGACTTTAAAATTGCATTAGATAATGATTTTAATGATAAAAAACTAAAACCTTATGTTTCCATTCAAAAAGGAATCAGTTTTGGCCTTTCCTCTTTAATTGATATTCCTTATGATCCACTATTA
Source organism: Pleomorphochaeta caudata (assembly GCF_055395745.1). Classification (NCBI taxonomy): domain Bacteria; kingdom Pseudomonadati; phylum Spirochaetota; class Spirochaetia; order Spirochaetales; family Sphaerochaetaceae; genus Pleomorphochaeta; species Pleomorphochaeta caudata. The sequence continues at coordinate 2,210,163 of NZ_AP042458.1, read as the reverse complement.
ATTTATTTTATGGGTGATGTAGATATTATATTTGACTATTTAAGTGGAAATTTAGGTTTAAATGCTGGACTCTTATATAAAAACACAAAATTCATGATAAATCTTGATGCTTATTATTCTATTGCTAATTTGCCATATAATCCAAGTAGCATCAAATCTAACCGCTTTGATTTAATTTCAATGTATAGAATAAATGATAGATTTGTTTTTGGGGCCAAGTATGATATTTTAGAGAATGAAGTTTCAGCCTCATTAAGATATTATTATTCACCTTGGGGCTTTTAAATAGAAAACACCTTCAAAGTAAAAACTTTGAAGGTGAACTTTTAAATACTAAAAGAAAATTAATTCTTCATACCTGTCATTACTATTCCTTCTACAAAATATTTCTGTCCAATTAAATAGAATACAACACCAGGTACAAATGACATACAAGTAGCACACATAATTTTAACCCAATCAGTACCTAAAGAACCTTTAAATTGAGTTAACCCTAAAGCAATTGTAAACTTATCTAAAGAATTGATATAAATAATCTGTTGTAATAAGTCATTCCAAATTATTATAAATAGCAATAAAGCAACTACAATCATAGCAGATTTAATTGCAGGAATTATTATATTAAAAATAATTCTCCAAGTACTAGCACCATCAATAGTTGCAGCTTCGTCTAATTCTCTAGGTATTGTTTTAACAAATTGTCTTATTAAGAAAATATTAAACGCTCCACCACCACAAAAATAAGGTAATACTAATGGAATATAACTATCACTTAAATGAAATAATCTAGTCCACATAACATATAAAGGAACTAAAGTAACCATAGTTGGCAAAAGCATAGAACCAACACATAAAGTAAATAAAAACTTCTTTCCTTTAAATTCTAATCTAGCAAAAGCATAACCTGATAATGTTGCAGTAAAAGTTCCTCCAACTACAGATGGGACAATTATAAGCATAGTATTTTTTAAATATTTCCAAAATGGGAAATATTCCATTGTCTTTGAATAATTGCTAAACAACCATTTTGAAGGCATAAAGCTTGGAGGATAAGCATACAACTCTGAATTAGTCATTAAACTTGATCTGAACATCCACCAAATTGGTAATAGTACTAAAGCTGCAAAAAATACTAAAACTATAAAAGAAATAATATTTGCTACTAAAGTCTGTTTTCTAATACTTGATAAAGCTTTTGAATTATTTGTATTTTGCATTAATTATCTCCTTCATAGAAAATCCAAGATTTACTTGTTTTAAATAAGATAATTGTCAAAATTGCTATTATTATAAAAAATATTGCAGAGATTGAACAAGCATATCCTAAACGATTACTTATAAAAGCATATCTATAAAGTAAATATGTTAAGAATGAGGAAGAATTCTCAGGACCCCCATTTGTAAGAGCTAATGCTGGTGTTACTACTTGCATATTAGTAATTAATGACATCAATAAATTATAGAAAATAATTGGAGTCATTGAAGGAATTGTGACATTCCAAAAACGTTGCCAAGAATTAGCACCGTCAATTTCTGCTGCCTCGTGATATACTCTAGGTACATTTTGTAATCCAGCTAAGAATATTACTATTAAATTCCCAGATAACCAAACAGCAATTAAGGCAAGGGAGGGAACTACTAATTTTGAATCTGCAATAAATAACATTTTCTCTATCCCAAATACAGATAAAATATAGTTAAATAAACCAAAATTAGCCTCATACAACCAAGACCAACCTATATAAACTGCCATTGCTGGTAAAACATATGGTAAATAAAAAACTGCTCTAAAAAAACCTCTAGCAGGGACCTTTCTATTCAATAACATTGCTATAAACAATGAATAAATCATTGAACCAATAACTGATAACAGAGCAAAAACAACTGTAACTCTAATAGAATCATAAAAATATGGGTCTGTTGTAAATAGCTTAATATAATTTGACATTCCAACAAATACAGGATTGATAGCACCTTTCCCCCACTTAAAAAATCCTAAAACAAAAACACTAATTAAGGGAATATAGGTAATAAAAATCAAGCCAATAATTGAAGGGAAAATACAAATATAAGCAGCTTTAAGTTCTTTTCTTGCTTTTAAACTTGTTTTTCCTTTTTTATCAGGGGCTTTAACCATAAAAAAACACCTCCAAATTTAAAGTTTATGGGATAACATATTTCAATTATCCCATAAACAATCTTTAATAAGCTTCAACCCTTATTAAATGTCACCATTATATGCAGCAACTAAAGATTTATAGCCATCATTAATTGCTTGTTTTGCAGTTTTATTACCAGTCCAAACTTCTCCAAGAATAGAACCTAATAATGTATTAAAGTCATTTGTATTATTTACATAATACCATGAAGCAGAATGAGAATTATTTAATGCATAATCAACAACAGCTGATTTATATTCATCATGATCTGGGAAATTAGGATTATCAATCCATTTGCTAATTAAAGCTTCATCTGTATACCATTTTTCTAATGTTGGCATCCAAATACCTGATTCAATTAAGCCCCAACTGTTTTCTTCTTGAGCATACCATTTAATCCATTCCATTGCTTCTTTAGGGTGTTTACTTTGACTAAATACAACATTTGGTCCACCTGTACAAATTGTAACTTTGTCTTGCATGTAAGGAAGAACGCCAACACCATAATCTAAACCTTCATCTCTAGCTGATGCTAAACAAGTACCTACATTCCAAGCACCGTTTGTAGTCATAGCACAAGTTCCAGCAATTAAAGATCTTTGAACGCCATCATCAGTCATACCAGATGATAAAGGAGCAACATGATCAACTAAATATAGATCAGCAACTTTTTGGATAGCTTCAATAGCATCTGGATCATTAATAATTACTTTAGAACCATCACTATTATAGAAACCACTACCATTACTTAAGCACCAAACTTCTAATTGCCAAGTTAAATTTTCTACCATACAACCATATTGTACAATGCTATTTGGATTAAAGTTAGGAGATTTTGCATTATTACCATTTGAATCTAAAGTTAATAATTTTGCAGTATCAACAAATTCATCCCATGTCCAAGCATTTTTAGCATCTGCTGGTGGATAAGGAACATTTGCTTTATCAAACATAGCTTTGTTATAATATAAAACTAAAATTTCGTTAGCTGATGAATATGCTACAGGAGTATTTTGATATTTAAATGTAATACTATCTAAAGGTTTTGAATCATTTGCACCATACATATTAGAAATATCAGATAATAAACCACTTTCAGCAAATTGTAGTACACCTGCTTCATTCATAATACCACAATCAGGTAATTCACCAGCTGTAGCCATAGTATTTAATTTTGTAACATATGTATCATGAGGGATAGGCATTACTTCAACTTGAATTCTATCTTGTGAATCATTGAATTTATCAGCAACAGCTTGAACAGTCTTTGCTTCATCTGGAGTACCCCAAAATGAATAATCAACTTTTACTTTTCCACTCAAATCAGTAGCGGCTTCGTTTGTACCATTTGCATAAATATTGCTTGTTACAAATAAACAACATAGCAATATAACAAATAAACGCCTTATTTTCATAAATTTCTCCTTTTTCAACATTCTATATGTTGTTTTCTATAATATCAATTTCTGCCATACCAACATTTCACCAAATTCTCTATTACACCATAAACAATAAGGTATTGCAGTTAAATTAATTTTCTCTTTTGTAAATTCAGGAACTCCATATAAGTTTTTAACATTAGATTTTATTCTGTATCCTTCATACTCAAATTTTGGCAACCCTCCAGGAAGGCTATCTAATTTACCAGCATTTTTTATTTGAGTATCACTCTTAACAGCTATAGAAAATAAATTGCTTGAATTATCTACTTCCTCTAAACAATAAACAAATGGGCCAAACTTTAAGGCAACTTTTAGAGTATCACTTTTTACTAAGTCATTTGCGGCTACAAAACGTGGAACAATATTAAAATCTATAAATAATTCATCAGATTTTTCTAATAATAAATTCGCATAATTATTTTCTATATCAACAGATATATTTTTAGAATTCAAAATAAAGATTGGATTATTAGCATAGTTTGGAATTCGAACTTTAATTTTTACTTCATTATCAACTTTGATTGTTATTTTCCCAAAGTTCTCATAATTATTTTCCATAACAAGATTAACTTGTTCATTATTAAAAAGATTGGAATATTTTGATGATATAAATTGATTTATATATAAAGTATCCCCTTCTATTTGATAGATATATTGGTTTATTGAAGCTAAAGTTCTAGCAATATTAGTAGGACAACAAGCTACATCAAACCATTTTTGTCTAACAGGTTTTACATGTTGCATTGATGAGTAATTAATACAATTTTTTGGAAGGACTTCTAAAGGATTAACATAGAAATATTTAATCCCATCAGCATTTATTCCTCCTAACACAGTATTATATAAAGCAGCTTCTACTTGATCATAATATTTAGCATTTTTTGTTACCTTATTCATTCTCTGTCCAAACATCATAAGACCCACAGAAGCACAAGTTTCACAATACATATCATCATTTGGTAAATCATAATCTACAGTAAATCTTTCCAAATATCCTGAGGAACCTATTCCTCCGGTTATATACATTTTTTTATTAGTGGTACTATCCCATAAGTTTTTACAAACATCTAAAAGTTTTTGATCTTTATACTCAAGAGCTAAATCAGCCATTGCTGAGCACATATACATAGCTCTAACTGCATGCCCTTCAATATTGTCTTGTTCATAAACGCTTTTATCACATTGAGAATATTTTAGACTATAGTCATGAAACTCAGCAAAGAGATTAGCATTGTTACGTTTTTTAATTTCATTAGTGAAATAATTTGGTTTTGCACCTCTTTGAGTAATAAAATATAAAGCTTGTTTTAAATATTTTTCATTTTTTGTTGCTCTATATAATTTTACTAATGCTAATTCAATTTCTTGATGTCCTGGATAACCTGGTATTTGATTTTCACCAGTTCCAAATTTCTTAATAATAAGATCAGAAAATCTCATTGCAATATTTAATAAATCTTTTTTATTTGTAGCATAATAATATGCAACAGCAGCTTCTATTAAATGTCCAGCACAATATAATTCATGCCCTTCAATCAAATTAGACCATCTTTTTTCATTTTTATTAATGATATAATAAGTTACTATATATCCATCATCTTGTTGAGCTTTAGCTATTAATTGAATAACATCATCAATAATTTTTTCGTACTCTAAACTTTTCTTTGATTCAATACAGTATGAGGCAGCTTCTATCCATTTATAGACATCGGTATCAATGAATACTGTACCAAAGAACTCCCCTTCAGTTTCTTTTGCTGCTATTTTAAAGTTATTTAAGCATTTTGAAACTTTAGCATCCTTTAACTGATCATTAAGAATATTCCATTGATATGGGATTACTACCTCAGGTATCAAATTCACATAGTAACGAAATAGTGAATCTGTAATCTCTATATTGGAACATTCTATTTTATTTTCAAATTGCTGCATAAACTTCTCCATTTTTATAAAACGTTTAATATTTTTATTATTTTTCTTTAAATAAACGCTAAAATTCAATATTTTATTTGTAAAATGTTAAACGTTTAATGTTTATATATAAACGATACTCTGCTTATTTTGATTTGTAAAGGAATATTTTTTATAATTTATTCTGAACAAAAACTAATTAGGTAAATTTAGCTATTTTAAAGCTTATTTTCACTATAATTTTGCGTTTTTTACTCTATTTTCAATAATTTTTTTTGCTTGATATTAAACGTTTATATGGTATACTCTTTAATAATTGGAGAATTAATATGACAACAATCAAAGAAATTTCTGAAATATCAGGCTTTTCAATAGCTACAGTATCAAAAGTATTAAATCATCAAAAAGGTGTAAGTAAGAAAACACAAAAAGAAATTCTTGATGTTGCGAATAAACTAGACTATAGACCTAACCTATATGCTAGACAATTAAAAATGGGTAGCAGCAATACTTTAGGAATTATAGCTGAAGATTTAACTGTTTTTGTAACTCCAAATATTATAGATGGAATTGGTGTTTGTTGTGATGATAAAAATTATCACTACATATTAGGAAATTTACGGTTCAATAAAAGATTTGGACATAGCCCTTATTACAATGAACAAAAAGAACAACTAATTGATGAGATGGTTAATCAAATGTTATCAAAACAAGTTGATGGTATTATCTATGTTGGTTGTCATACACACCCTATTGATATTTTAGATAAAAGAAGTGATACAAAATTTGTTTGTGCTTATTGTTATAGTGATAATATTAATATCCCAAGTATTATTTATGATGATAGAAAAGCAGGCTATGATGTTGGAAAATTATTAATCTCTAGAGGTCATAAAAATATTGGGGTTATTGCTGGTATTAAAGAATCCTTTAATACATATAATCGTGTTTTAGGCTTCCAAGAAGCACTTTTTGAAAGTAATATCCCATACAATCCTAATTTAACCTATTATGGAGAATGGGATAGAGAACATGGTTTTGAAGTTGCTAAAAAATTGTTAAATGATAATGTTACAGCAATTTTTGCTCATAATGACTTAATTGCTATTGGTGTTATGGATTATTGTTCTCAAAATAATATAATAATTGGTAAAGATATTGATTTAATTGGTTTTGATGATAGAGATATTACTGAAATTTGTAGACCTAAATTATCTAGTGTTTCATTACCTTTATTTGAGATTGGCCATACAGCTGCTTCAGTAATTCTAGATATGATAAAAGATGAAAAAAATGCGATTCCTAATAAGATTTTATTAAATTGTGAAGTAATCGAAAGAGACTCTGTTCGAAAAGGTTAAACAATGAAAGCTAATATAAATATTGATTTAAACGATACTATCAGTAAAATTGATGATAGAATTTATTCATCATTTTTAGAGCATATGGGAAGAGCTATATACACTGGTATATATGAAAAAGATCACCCAACTTCTGATGAGTTTGGATTTAGATCTGATGTTCAGAAATTAATAAAACCTCTAAATCTATCACATATTAGATATCCTGGTGGTAATTTTTTATCAGGATATAGATGGGAAGATGGAATTGGTGATAATAGGCCCATTAGAAGAGAATTAGCATGGTTTGCTCTTGAGCCAAACTGGGTTGGTATTAATGAATTTATTATATTTTGCAAACAAAACAATATTGAACCAATGATTGGCGTTAATTTAGGGACTAGAGGACCTCAAGATGCTGTTAATCTATTAGAATATTGCAATGTAGAAAAAGGAACCTATTATAGTGATTTAAGGCGTTCTCATGGTTATGAAGCTCCTTATAATATTAAGCTATGGTGTCTTGGTAATGAAATGGATGGACCATGGCAAATATGTGCAAAAACAGCAGAAGAATATGCTAGAGTTGCTTGTGAAACTGCAAAAATGATGAAATGGATGGATGATTCGATAGAATTAGTTGCTTGTGGTAGTTCTTTTAAAGAAATGCCAACTTTTGGGATATGGGAAAAAACAGTACTTTCTCATTGCTATGAATACATTGACTACTTATCACTACACCAATATTATCAAAATTTAGATAATGATATTCCTAATTTTCTTTCTCAAAATAATAATATGGATTCTTTTATTAAAGAAGTAGCATCATTTTGTGAAGCAGAAAAAAAGAAAAGAAATTCAAATCATGATGTAAAATTATCTTTTGACGAATGGAATGTTTGGTATCATTTTAAAAAAGATAATCCAGATCCTCCAAAATGGGAAATAGGTAGAAGAATTGAAGAAGAAATTTATGACTTTGCAGACGCTCTATTAGTTGGCTCAATGCTTACTACTTTAATTAATAATTGTGATACTGTAAAAATTGCTTGTCTAGCTCAATTGGTAAACGTCATTGCCCCAATTATGACAAATCCTATGGGTAATTCTTGGATTCAAACAATCTACTACCCTTTTTATCTTACATCAACAAATGCTAGAGGTATTGGACTTAAATCAAATATTGAAGCACCTAAATACAATACTAAAACTTTAAAAGATGTTTCTTTTATTGATTGTGCAGTAACAAAAGACAAAGATAAATTAAATATTATTATTATAAATAAGAATTTAAATGAGGATATTGAGTGTTCTTTAAACATTAAAGGCTTAAAAAGTATAAAGAATATTAACCAAACTCTTTTATGCGGAAATTTATCAGATATTAATACTGAAAACAATCAAATAATAAAACCAGAAGAAGTCTTTGATTATTCAATTAGTGATAATTCTATAAAAATTAATTTAAAAGCTAAGTCTTGGAATTTAGTTCAAATTCAATTTTAACAATTATTTAACAAACAAAAAAGTTCAGCTAGAAATTTAATCTAACTGAACTTAATTCTTTTTAATATTTTTTATTTATTTGGTAGATACTTCTTTATCTTCTTTAATCAAATTTGGAAACATAAGTTTTCTTAATTGAGCATCTAATGTTTCAACAATATCAGGGTTATCATCTAAGAATGACATTGCATTATCTTTACCTTGGCCAATCTTTTCATCTTTGTAAGAATACCAAGAACCACTCTTTTCAATTAAATCATACTTAATTGCAGCATCTAATACACTTCCTACATAGCTTAAACCCTTACCAAACATAAGATCTAATTCAACTTTCTTAAATGGTGGAGCAACTTTATTTTTTACAATTTTTACTCTAATTCTATTTCCATAGACATTATCAGCACCTTTACTTAAAGTTTCAATTTTTCTAACCTCTAATCTAACGGAAGAATAGAACTTAAGGGCATTACCACCTGTTGTAGTTTCAGGATTTCCAAACATTACACCAATTTTCATTCTTATTTGGTTAATAAAAATAATTGTAGTATTACTTTTTGATAAAATACCAGTTAATTTTCTCAATGCTTGGCTCATTAATCTTGCTTGAAGACCCATATGAGAGTCCCCCATATCTCCATCAATTTCTGCTTGAGGAGTTAAGGCTGCAACAGAGTCAACAACAACAACATCAACAGCACCAGATCTAACCAGTTTTTCACAAATTTCTAAAGCTTGTTCACCATTATCTGGTTGAGAAATCCAAAGATCATTTATTTGTACACCTAAAGCACTTGCATAGGAAGGGTCTAAAGCATGTTCAGCATCTACAAAAGCTGCTATTCCACCCTTTTTTTGAGCTTCTGCAACAGCATGTAAAGCTAAGGTTGTTTTACCACTTGATTCAGGGCCATAAATTTCAATTATTCTTCCCTTTGGATATCCACCTATACCAAGAGCTTCATCTAATAACAAAGAGCCACTTGAAAAACTTGCTATATCTAAAGAAGCACCTTTATCACCTAGTTTCATCAACGAGCCTTTACCGAATTGTTTATCAATGGATGCCCGAGTAGCTTCTAGAGCATCTCTTTTTTGCTTTTCATCAGTAGGATTACCTATAGTAGTTTCAGCACTTTTTTTTGCCATTTATTTTGTCTCCTTTAGATATTAATATTTAATATAATTACTTTTTTTTGATAAATGCATTAATTAAAAATTTCCATTTCTATACATTTCTTCTATAAACTTATTTCTGTCCTTAGCACCAAAAAAGGCTGAGCCTGTAACAACAACATCAATACCCTTTTCTCTTAATAATCTTATATTATGAGTGCTAATTCCACCATCACAATTAATTTTATAAGTATAACCAAACTTTTCTTTTAATTTAGCTAATTGGTTTATTTTTTCTAAACTATAATCAATAAAAGATTGACCACCAAAGCCTGGATTAACACTCATTACTAAAACTTGATCTACATCAGATAAAACTGGTAACAATAAATCTACACTTGTTGCAGGGTTAATTGAAATTCCAACATCTTTTTTATTTGCTTTAATCATTTGTAGAGCTCTGTGTACATGTTTTGTAGCTTCATAATGAATACAAATACCATCACAACCTGCTTGAGCAAATTCATTAATATAATTTTCTGGATTTTCTATCATTAAATGAGCATCAAAATATAAATCACTATGCTTTCTTAAATCTTTTATAAACTTTGGACCAAATGTGATATTTGGAACAAATACGCCATCCATAACATCTAAGTGAACCCACTTAGCATTTGCTTTTTTTATTGAATCAACTTCTGCTACAATATTAGAAAAATCAGCAGATAGAATACTTGGAGAAACTATTAAATCATTCATGAGGTAAGAATATCATAAACATGAAATATAATGCAATTGTTTTATTTAAATATTAAAGAGTTAGTATAACATCCTAAAACTTTTTTTCAAAAAATATTTTTAATCTTTTAAGATATAAGAGCAAAAATAAAATTTATTAAATGCTTTGGTTGTTCAAACTCTTGCAATATTCCTAATTATTACCTATTATACTTAATAATTAGTTATAATAAGGAATAATAATTATGGATAAAAAATATTATACTGTAAATGAAATAGCAAATATACTAAGCTTGCATCAAAAAACAATTCAAAGATATATAAGAGAAAAAAAGCTTAAGGCCAACAAAATTGGTAAAGCATGGAGAATTGAAGAAAAAGAGTTAGAAACTTTTGCAAAAAATCTTGGAATAACACAATTAACAAATCAAGAACCAAAACAAATTAAAGCTTCTACAGTAATTGATATTCCAATCTCAGATAAAGAGAGGGCTAATAGAATAATAACAGCCTTAAATGCTGCTATGATTTCTAAACCTTTGGAATATAATTTTTCCAGTTTACATAGCCAATATATAGAATCTGAAAACCTTGTAAGATTATCTATATGGGGTAATTTGGATTTCATCTCATCAATTATATCCCTTATTAAAAACTTTAATAACTCAATATAAAAAAATAGGAAATTATTATGATAAAAATAGTAGAGAAATATGGCAATAATTTTGCTATAGTTGATCAAAATATAAAAATAAACGATGTTCAGGATGCATTAGACATAATGGCTAATGCACAATATTTAGGAAAAACAAATTTAGTAATCATTCATAAACATAGTTTAAATGATGATTTTTATAATTTAAGTACAAAATTTGCTGGTGAGGTACTACAAAAATTCTCAAATTATAATGTTAGACTAGCAATTATTGGAGATTTTAGTTCAATTAATAGTAAATCATTAAATGATTTTATCTATGAATGTAATAAAACAAAGAATGTTATTTGGACAAATAACTTAGATAATGCGTATAAACAGCTTATTTAAATTATGATTTCTTCATATAACTTATAATAATATTTAGATGGATATATTTTTGTTTTAAAATAACTTTTCATTGACAAACATATATCCATTATTCAATAATAAATTATGAAGAAGTTACAAATTCGTTATTTTATTATTATTATATTTTTTTCTATTTTTGTTATAAGTTGTCCAAATCCTGGAGAAATATTCCCTCAAGATAGAATAAGAGCAGATATTCCAACAAATGCTAATGCAGTAGAAAACACTGATTCATCAATCACTATTACATGGGATGGAAATACCAATGAAGGCTCTTATGCAATATGTGAAAGCACAGACAATATAAGACCTACTGAAAATACAATGATGAATCCTTTCTTTGTTGATACAAATTCTTATTCAACATCAATATCTACTGATGTAGATTATTATTTCTGGATTATCCCAACTAACATAGATGATAGTCAGCCAAATAAAATTGATGATAGCATGCTAAATGATGCTGTATTAGTTCATTATATTAAAGAAACTTTAGTTAATGAAGAATATCCAGAATTCAAATTATATTATGAAACTGAAGATACTGAAACACCATATATAGAATTATCAGATAAAGATAAAATTGCTTCAAATAAATTAATAATTCGTGGAAATAAATTAAGTGAAGATAAACAGGCTTTTTACAGTTTCAAAATTAATGACTCACAATGGTCTGATAATATAAGAATATATAACAATGAAGATTATAACTCTATTTCAATTTCATATTATTTCCCTGAAACTCAATATGGAGAAATTCAAGTTAAAGCCTTTTACTTAGGTGAAGATCCTGGAGAAATTATTACAATTACTCTAAATAAGCAAGAAACTATTTCTGAAAATTCTACTTTAAAAGATTCAAGTGACAATCAAATAATTGATGGATCTATATATAATGAAGATATTATTATAACTTCAGATTATCCAATTGGATATCCAACAAATGGAACTTTTAAAGTTTGTATTAATGATGATAACAATTGGCAAACATTTAGTGACAATGCTAATAAAAAACATACTCTCTCTGTTAATACTGGAGAATCTTTAGAGATTACTAAACTAGAAATTAAATATGTTATAACTGAGAATATTTATGAATCTGCAGCTCATACCTTTGAATATAATAGCAGCTTACCAATTACTTTTAAAATTGATAAAAAACCCCCTACCTTTGAACCCCCTACAATAGATATAGAACCATATACTATAAAAATAGATTGGGAAAAACCATCTGATGAAGATATAGAAGAAATCGAAATACTTTATTCAACTGATTATGGAGATACTTATAAAACTTATAAAACTTATACAGCTACAACTTCTATCCCCGATAGCAACACAGAATATATTTCAATTAATGCAGCTTATGTAAATATAAAAATTATTTATACAGATAAAATTGGTAATTTTAATATTCATGAAACAAAAAATCTTGAAATAAATAAAGAATTGACACATATCTGTGTTAGTCCAAACGGAGATTCGAATAATTATGGAGGTACCTGGGAAACTGCTACAGAATTACAAAATGGAATTGATTTTGCATATCAAAATGGTATTGAAGAAGTTTGGGTAATGGTTGGGAATTATTTACCTTCTTCAGGAAAAGATTATTTTGTCTTAAAAAATAATGTAAGAATAATTGGTGGCTTTAATGGTAATGAAACTAGTGTTCCAACTGCTTTCTCTTTTAATGCAGTAAGTCAAACAAATATTAGTTCTAATAGTTATCATATATTCTATAATCCAAATGAATTTGAAGTAAACTCAACAGCAATTTTAGAACGAGTTGTATTAAAGGATGGTAATGCTAATGGATTTTATTCAATTGATGATAGAAATCCAGTGCAAACAGCTTCAGGAGGAGCTATATTCTGTGGTGATTTTAGTTCTCCAACTTTCATTAATTGTAAATTTATTAATAATAATGCCTCTAAATCAGGAGGAGCTGTTTACCTTTCTAAATCTTCTTCAATATTTATAAATTGTATTTTTAACTCGAATACTACTACTCATAGTTCATCATATCCATATTACAATTCTGATCCAGCATTAAATCCTTATTATATTTATGGTGGAGGTGCAATTTACGCTATACATAGCAATATTCAATTAGTAAATTGTCTATTTGATAATAATACTTCAAAGTCTTTTGGTGCAGCTATATGTTTAGATGGAGTTTCAGCAATAACCGCTTCTAATACATCATTTTTAGATAATAATACTTCAAACAATGACAGTGATAAAATAATCTTCGTTTATAATGTTGGAACTTATCCAAATTTATTTGACAATACAATAATAAACTTTAACAATATTTTATATCATGAAAATTATGACAATTTAGAACAACATACCATTAGTCATAGCTGTTGTACTGAAAATGAGAATAATATCAATGCAGGAACAAATAATATTGTTCAATTAGACGATTATGATATTGATCATGATGGTAATACAATGGAAGCAACAAATGATTTAAATAACAATCCTAGAATAGTAAATAGTATTGTCGATATTGGACCAATAGAGGCCCAATAAACTTATTTTTAATAATTTAAGATAAACTAAATAGAGAGATCTCTGAAATAATTATAACTTAGTTTCTCTATTGCTAATTTATTTTTTTTATAATATAATGATTGTATAGTGTGAGAAAAAAATGCCCCCGAGCATCGCCATTGCAGTTGCTCGGGTTTTGTTTACTTAAAATAAAATGGCATATTTCCCAATATATATGTTTATTTAGGCTCAGAAGAAAAAAATGAGTCAATTTTTTGCGGAGGAATAATTATATGAATTTGAAGAAATTACAAACCATGCTAGAAGAGGAAAAATGGAGTATTTCTTTCATGCAAACTTGCGATATTCAATACTTTCAACATTTAGATAAAGACATTAACAAAATTGCTGAAGATGAAATTATTGAAATTAAACAAATTTGTGATGAATACTTTGAAGAAAAGGAAAAAAACAGCGTAATTGCTCGATATGTTTCTGGAAGAGTTACTTTAAAAACACGCCCTCAAGAAGATAGTATTGCTTTCCTTGATTTAATTTCTTCCTTTGCACAAGTAGATAGAAATGATTTAGTTGAATATCTATGCTCATTAGTTTTAAAAGTTAACGAAAGTAAACCTGCATTACGTTTATTAGGTGAATGCTACCAAAAACAAGATAAAGAAGTACAAATGTATGACATTTGGGAAAGATTAATCAAAGTTGATTATTCTGAAACTACTTTATTAAAAGCTTTAGCAGATTATAAATTAAAAAGCACTAAAGTTGCTGATAAAGAAAGTGGAATACTTTATTACAAAAAATTAATCAATCGTTTAATTGCTAAAAACGATCCTATGAATATTAAAGAAAGTTTCCCTACCCTTATTTCTCTAATTCCAGATGAATTTGGTTATTTAATTGGAATTTGTGAACGTGTGTCTATTCATGTTGGAAAGTCTTATGCAGTTGCTTTATTAAACTTATTAAATAATGAATATGCTGATAATCTTGATTATAAAATTGTTATTTATAAAAAGATTTTAGAATATGCAAATGATAATTTAAATGCAAGAAACAACCTTGTAAAAAGCTACAAAACAAAATACAAAAACCACGGTAGATTAAATACTTGTTTACATCATAGTAAATTAAATGACAAATACTTCAAAGATGTAATTAGAGCAATTGAAGATTTTGAAACCAATATCGCTTTTGATAAGGGTACTTTCGTATTCCAAAAATCAACAAACAAAATTGGTAGAATTAAGAACATCAATGAAAAAGATGTAATTATTGATTTCCCTGATAAATCTACAAATATGTCTACTGATATGGCATTTAAGAGTTTAGTAGCATTACCTAAATCACACATTTGGGTTTTAAAAAGTGTTGTACCACATGAAAAACTTGCAGAAAAGATTAAATCTGATATCCCTTGGGCATTAAGAATTTTAATGTCTAGTAATAATGACAAAGCATCTCTAAAAGAAATGAAGAATGAATTATCACCTTCTTTATTAACAACTAGAGAAGTAAATGTATGGGTTAATTCAGCTAAGAAAGAATTAATGAGTAATCCATTATTTGGTGTTAGCACTCAAGAAAAAGATACCTTTACTTTAAGAAAAACACCTATTACATTTGAAGAAAAACAATTAAATATCTTTAAGAGCAAAAAACAGTTCTACAGTAAAGTAAAAGTATTAAGAGACTTTATTTTGAACAAAGGCGATGTTGAAAGTGATTCTTTCTTAGAAATGGTTGCTTATTTCTCAAGTAATATTACAAACAGTGATGGAACAAGCATTGCATTATCTAATGTAAGTGACACAATTGTCAGCAGCTACTTATTATTACAAGATTTATATGTAAACTATAGCATGAACTTTGTAAAACTTCCTGAAGGTCTTCCTTTCTCTTCATTATATGATCATATTGAAGATGTAGTTGAATGTTTTACAAATATTGATGACCCTGAACTTAAAAAATTATTTATTGGTCATGTAGTAAAAGTTGATCCATTCTGGGAAAAGAGATTAATGGATTTATTCCCTCATTATTTAACTTCCTATATCCCTGATACATTTAGAAGCAATAAAAAGGCTGATAGTTTTGGTAGAGTATTTAAACAATGTGTGGGCAATTACAAAGACCAATCACAAGTATTCTTGTATTTATATAAGAACTATACTCTAAAAGCTTGGGAAAAGAATGGTATTTCATCTGAACAATTATTGTTCACTGCCTTATCATTATTAGATTATTTATTAAAATTAATTGAAAACAAAAAGAACGTTACTGAAAATAGAAAAAATGTAAAAGTTCTTATGACTAAATTATTTGATGAAAATGCAATCTATAATTACATTGAAGAAGGCGATGAAATCAAAGCTAAAAAAGCTTATGCTTTAGTTGATAGATTACCATTAGGAAAATCTGATTTAGGTAAAAAAATTGAAGTTAAACACCAATTAACTACAAAATATCCTAATTTTGATTTCAACAAAGCAAGTATTTCTGTTGAAGAAGATATGATTCCTACAGGCCTTTTCTGCTTGAAAGAAACCATGGAAACTAAAAAAGCTGATTTATATAACCTTCAACATGTTCTTTTACCAGAAATTGCAAAAGAAATTGGTGAAGCTAGAGAACTTGGTGACTTAAAAGAAAACAGTGAATATAAATATGCAAAAGAAAAACAACGTATGTTAAATTCACAGTTAATTACTTTAAATGAAGAAATTGAAAGAGCTACAGTTATCGATCCAGCAACTGTTACTGATGAAAAAGTTGCCTTTGGTACTAGAGTAACTCTATTTGATAACAATACTAACGAAGAAGTTACATATACTATTATGGGTTCTTGGGAAGCTGATCCTTCAAACAATGTTATTAATAGATTAGCACCTTTAGGATCTAATTTATTAAATCGTAAAGTTGGCGATCACATTAAATTCACAGTTAATGGTACTCCATTCGATTTCAAAGTATTAAAGATTGAAGTAGCAATTTAATTATTAGACAATAATTAACCCCAAAGGAAAAACCTTTGGGGTATTTTTTTATTCAAATTTATAAAACCTAAATCTATTTTTTCCTCTTAAAATATTGAATAAAAGGGATCTTAAATACTGAATAAGATATAATAGTTAATATACCTAAAAATAAACACAAAACTATTAAATAGATTAAATTTATGAATGTTGATCCAGATATATACCAAGATGTAAAAATTCTTTTGTACCCAATTAAAACAACGATTAAAGGCAAATTTGCTATAAAGGTCTTAAATAAGGTAGTAAATAAATGATTAAAGTTTATATCACTTTTTAAAACATAAAAATGAATTATCAATGTAATCAAAAATGAAATTGTATTAGCTATTGGCAATGCAATTATTCCAAGTTTATGTATTAAAGTATAAGAAAGAATTACATCTATAATCGCTTGCATTACAATTAATATAAAAGATAATTTAGCTTTGTCTTTTGCTATTAATGTTCTATTTAATAAAGAATTCAATCCTATTATTGTTAATCCTGAAACTAAGTAAAATATAACAGAAGCTGTTAACTGTGTATCTTCAAATGTAAATTTACCATTTTGCAATAGAACAGCAACAAATTCTTTATTCAAAAACATTAATAATATTGTGGCAGGAATGAATAAATTAATCATGCCTTCAATCCCATACTCTAAATCTGAGTGAAATTGCTTTACATCCTTTTGAATATAACTTTTAGATAATAAAGGATAGATTACAGTTACAAAACCAGCATTCACAATTCCATATGGAGTTGAAAAGAAAATCATTGAATTTGAAAAAGCAGTCGCATTCCCAGTAGCTAAAGTAGAAGCTAGATATGTAGAATATTGTTGTGATAATATTGTTGCAATGGCAGAGCCGACAACAATTAACCAGGTCTTTAATACTTTCTTAAATTCATTATCATTAAATTGTAAACTTGCTTTAACTCTATACCCTCTTTTATACACACAAATAAAAGTAAATATAAATTGAATAATACTACCAAGTAAAACACCATAAGCCATAGACATTGCATCAAGTTTTTTATGAAAAATAGAAACAAAAATAATAACAGTAATAGAGAAAAATAATGGAGCAATACCATAGGCTATAAAATGTTTATCTGTTTGTAATGCAGCAGCAAAAACATTAGCTATAGAAATAAAAGCCAGAAATCCAATAAAATACGGTAGCAATTTACCACCTAATACTAACTCACTACCTTCAAAATCACTAATAAATGAAAAAATCTGTCTTCCGAAAAAAACAAATATAAGAATTATTATAGAAAATAAAATTAATTGTGCACTGAGCATTAAACTAAGTAATTTATTTCTATATGTTTTACTATCATCTTTAGCAAAACTAGGAATAAATGCAGAGGTTATTGCACCTTCAGCAAAAATTTTCCTTAAATTATTTGGTAAGTAATAGGCAACATTAATTACATCAGCTGTTGAAGTTGCTCCAAAAGCTGTTGTAATAACACGTGCTCTAACTATACCTAACAATCTTGATACTAAAGTTAGAACCATCAAGATTGTAGAGTTTTTTGAATTTTCTTTATTTTGATGAGTAGAATCGTTCAAGGTAATCCTTTTTAAATTGTTTAAATCTATCTTCTCTAATAGCTTCTCTTGCTCTAGCTAATAAATTATATAAATATGTTAAATTATGCTCTGTAGCAAGCATACCGCCTAACATTTCATTTGTTTTAACCATATGATGCATATATGCTCTAGAATACTTTGTACAAGCTGAACATGTACAATTTTCATCTATTGGACCGTGATCAAATTTATGAATAGCTTTTTTAAGAGTAACAACACCATCATCACTAAATACGGCTCCGTTTCTAGCCATTCTAGTAGCTAATACACAGTCAAATAAATCTATTCCATTTTCTACAGCATTCAAAATATAATCAGGAGAACCAATTCCCATAACATATCTTGGTTTTGTATCATCTACATATTCTGTGGTATAACTTAAAAAGTCATAAAAAGCTTCTTTTTCTTCTCCAACTGATAATCCCCCAATAGCAATACCAGGGAAATCTAATGAAGAAATATATTCAGCACTTTCTTTTCTTAAATCTTTGTAGAAATTTCCTTGAACAATACCAAACATATTACCTTTAAAACCTTCTAAATGATCTCCATAGTCTTTTGCTCTTTTTGCCCAACTATGAGTAGTATACATAGCTTCTTTAGCAGCTTTATAAGGAATATCTGGAGGAGTACATACATCAAGAAGCATACAAATATCGCTTCCTATACTCTTTTGAATATCAATTACTTTTTCTGGTGTAAATACATGTTTAGACCCATCGATGTGTGACCTAAAATGTACACCATTTTCTTTAATTTTTCTAAGATTAGATAAAGAAAAAACTTGGAATCCTCCACTATCTGTTAGAATATTTCCTTCCCAATTTGAGAATTTATGTAAACCTCCAAAACTATCTAAAACTTCTGTTCCAGGTCTTAAATATAAATGATAAGTATTACCTAAAATCAAATTATAGCCAATTTCTTTTACTTTATCGTGATAAATGCCTTTTACTGTACCATTTGTTCCTACAGGCATAAATGCAGGAGTCTCTACAACACCATGATCTAATTCAACAATACCAACACGAGCTTTAGTATCTTTATCTTGGTGTATTTTAGTATATAATTTCTTCATGCTTTTTCCTTTTTTATCGGTTAATAACTTACTTTATCTATCAATTATTTTCAACTATTTCTCTGAATCAAAATTGGCATAACATTATTTAAAAGCAAAGTCACCAAAATAATTATAACATAGGGAATTAAACTTGCAACAAACGGATTTATTATTGCTTGTTTTGCAGTTAATTGAAATACCATTTTAGAAACATAAAACACAACAGCTAATATTATTGAATTAAATATAGAGAATAAGAAAACATTCTTTCGACCTTTATAATCAATACTACAAGCTATTATTGCCATAATTAATGCTGCAAAAGGTGCTAATAATCTATCTAAAAAATCACTCTGATTTTCATACCAAAGTCTTAAATTAACTTGTTTTTGAATTCTTAAATACTTAATAGCACTTGGCAAAAACATAGTCTGCAAATCAGCAGATAAGTTTCTAAACATATTGTAATCTAAATTAATGCTCTTATCTTCATAACTATCATATTTGTTAACAATAACGGCATTCTCTTCTATATTACTAATTGTTACATCAGATAAAAGCCAATCATTGTTTACATCACTCCAAGTAGCTTTTGGGGAATCAATTCTTGATATAATATTCCCATCTTCATCTTGTTCAATTATTATTACTTGGTATAATGCTTTATCTTTATCAACATACCTATTTGCATAAATAATATTATTATTTAAAGAATCAATTAACCCTATATTTGAATTATCTAATTCATTGTTTATATTTAATATTTCATTTTTCATTTGTTCATAATCAATTCTAGATTGAAGAACAAAGTTCTCGTTAAAAATAAATAACAGAATTGAAACACCAAGTAATAATAAAACTATTTGTCGATAAATATAATGAATTGAAATACCACTTGATAAAAAAGCAATGATTTCATTATTAGAATACATTTGAGATAAAAAGAATGTAATTGTAAATAATGTTGCTGGAGGAAAAACAGTAATTATAGCTTGAGGAAAATACTTTATCGTAATTAAAAAAATATTAAACCAGGATACATTATTTTGAACATATGAATTAAAATTAGAAAATAAATCTACATTCATTAATAATAAAGAAGTTAACAAAACAGTAACAATTAAAATTCTTAATAAACTGCTAAGAATATATTTTTTTATTATTTTCATTAATTTCTCCAAACTCTAATTAATACTATAGCAATCAATAATACTATTATATTAGGAGCCCACATTAAAAACAAAGGATTAAAGGCATAACTAAATGTCCTTAATTGGGCAATTAATATCATATACCAATATAATACAGCTATCAGCATTGAGAGTCCAAAACCAACTAGCCTACCATGTTTAAATTTCATATATGATAATGGAATAGTAATAAAAATAAAGAAAAAACAAGCAGCACTTAAAGCGAATTTCTTATAAAATTCAGCTCTATAATATTGCAAATAAAAATCTATTGGCCTTAAATTTATTTGTTGGATATAATTATAATCATCAACAAAATTATTAATATTTATATTGCTTGAAATTTTATTTGTTGCATAATTTTTACTCAAATTTAAAATTAAAGAACTTCTATCAAGGAAAGCATTATCTTGGTTTTGAGATAAAATGGGTTTGTTTTTATTAATCTTTGTTAATAAATCAACTGAAGACAAATTTGAAGGTAAACTTGCACTTATTTTGTTCAAAGATGAAGAAAAATCAATATAATAGATACCTTTATCTGAGGTTGATAATTGCCAGTTATTTGGATCTTTTAAGTCTGATATTAAAAGTGTTGGTTGATCTAAATCTAAAGAATATATTAATTGATTTATATCTATATAATTTAATTTACCTTTATCAGATTTTGCTAATAAAGATACATCATTATTTGTTGTACTCAATAAAACAATATCATCAATATTATTATCTTTTACATCTCCATTTGTAATTAAAAAATCATTATAAACATTACTAGAATTGCTTTTTAATTCAACTCCAGGACTTTTTGTTAATAATTGAATATATAATTGTTGATATTGAGATGCGCTATATGGCATTAAAATATCTGCGACTAGAAAGCATAATATTGAAATTACTATTGATAAAATAATAATTGGTGAAAATATATTTTTTATAGAAAAACCTGAACTTCTTAAAGCTAATATCTCATTAGAAGAATTTAAGGCTCCTATTACCATTGAGGCTCCACTTAAGGATGCAAAGGGAAATGTATATAAAAGAAATTGAGGAATAGCAAGAACAACTAGGTGAATCATAGAAAAGAAATCTACATTACTTAATAATATTCTTCTTGCTAATAATAATATTTGATTTATAAAAAAAATAAAAAAGAAAAAAACAAATGAAACCAAGAAAGCTAACAAATATTCTTTCCCGATATATTTAAACAGTTGTTTTTTTCTTAATTTTAAAACCAAAATTAAACTCCAGTAGATCCAAACCCACCTTCACCTCTATCGGTTTCATCTAACTCATCAACTTCTATAAAATCAGTTGTTACCACTTGAGCTATGACAAATTGGGCAATACGATCTTTATCATTTATAATAAAATCTTTTTTCCCATGGTTTATTAGAATTACTTTTACTTCTCCACGATAATCAGCATCGATTGTCCCTGGAGTATTTAGAACTGTAACTCCAAATTTGGCAGCAAGGCCACTTCTTGGCCTTACCTGCGCTTCATAACCCGGTGGTAGTGCAATTCTTAATCCAGTTGGAATTAAAGCAAATTCGCCCGATTTTAATACAAACGGCTCAGAGAGCTTTGCTGAAATATCAGAACCTGCACTCAGAGCTGTAGTTTGTTTTGGAAGAGTTGCCCCATTTTCCAATTTAACCTTGACAATTACACTTGCCATTATTTTTTCAAACCTTTTTTCTTAAAAGATTTTTTTTTGTCATATTTGTCATGTTTATCACTTCTTTCAGACTTTTCTGATTTATCACTTGATTGATCATCACTAGAATCTTCTGGTGAGATTGCATCAATATATGATAAATTTAATCTTCCTTGTCTATCAATTTCAATTAATTTAACTGGAATTTCTTGACCAAGTGATAATACTTCATCAACAGATTTAACACGTTTTTTATCTAATTTTGAAATATGGCAAAGACCTTCTTTACCAGGTAAAATTTCAACAAAAGCACCGAAATCCATGATTCTCTTTACAACACCTTGATAAATTTTACCTTCTTCTGGTTCTTCAATAATTGCATTAACTAAAGCTTTTGCTTTTTGAGCATCTGCATTATTTTTACCATAAATAGTAATTGTACCATCATCAGAAATATTAACTTCAGCACCTGTTTGAGTTGCAATACCTTTAATTGTTTTACCACCGGTACCAATGATAGCTCCAATTTTATCTTCTTCAACTTTCATTGATAAGATTTTTGGTGCATTTTCATTAATTTCTTCTCTTGGTGATTCAATTGCATCTTTCATAATGCCTAAGATATGAAGTCTACCATCTTTTGCTTGTTGTAATGCTTTCTTCATGATTTCAGGAGTAACACCAGCAATCTTAATATCCATTTGGAATGCAGTAATACCATCTTCTGTACCAGTAACTTTAAAGTCCATATCACCTAAGTGGTCTTCTTCACCTAAAATATCAGATAAAACAACATATTTAGAATAATCAGCACCTTCAGTAATTAAACCCATTGCAATACCAGCAACTGGTTTTTTAATTGGTACACCAGCATCCATAAGTGATAAACAACCACCACAAACTGATGCCATTGAAGAAGAACCATTTGATTCCATAATTTCAGATACAATTCTAATTGTATATGGGAAATCATCTTTTTCTGGAATAACAGCTTGTAAAGCTCTTTGTGCTAAGTGTCCATGACCAATTTCTCTTCTACCTGTTGTTAAACGACCACATTCACCAACTGAGTATGGAGGGAAGTTATAGTGTAACATAAATGATGAGAATTTCTTATCTCCATCAATATCATCGAACATTTGTTCATCACTAGCTGTTCCTAATGTAGTTGTAGCTAGAGATTGAGTTTCACCTCTAGTAAATAATGCTGAACCATGTGTTTTTGGCAATAAACCAACTTCACAAGTAATTGGACGAATTTCTGTTACCTTTCTTCCATCAGTTCTAACACCATCATCTAAAATTGATTTTCTTAAGATTTCATATTCTAGATCATCATATAAATGAGCTAATTGAGCTGGTCTCTTATCATCTTCAGCAATCAAATCTTCAAATTTTTCTTCAATCTTATCATGAGCTTCTTTTAAAGCTGCATAACGATTCATTTTACCTTTTACAAAAGATGCTTCTGAAATTAGAGGATAAGCAAATTCTTTAACTGGTTCTAACCAAGATAAATCAATTTGTTCTTCAAAAACTGGAAGTTTTTCTTTACCTGCAATTTTCTTTAATTCAAGTTGAGCATTACATAAGTCTTTAATTACTGGATGAGCTAGAGCAATTGCTTCTAACATATCATCTTCACTTACTTCTTTTGCTCCACCTTCAACCATGGTAATACCATCAAGTGTACCTGCAACAACAATTTCTAATTCACATTTTTCAATTTGTTGGAATGTAGGGTTAACAATGAATTCATCACCAATTTTACCCATTCTAACTGCAGCAACTGGACCATTAAATGGAATATCACTTATTGTAACTGCTGCTGAAGCTGCATTAATTGCAATAATATCAGGAGTGTTAATTTGGTCAGTAGAAATAACTGTAGGAACGATTTGAATTTCACGACCAAATGCTTTATCAAATAAAGGTCTCATTGGTCTATCAATTAATCTACTTACTAAAATTTCTTTATCTTTAGGGCGGGCTTCCCTTTTTAAATATCCACCAGGGATTTTACCTGCTGCATAATATTTTTCATTGTACTCTACTTGTAGAGGTACATAATCTAAAGGTTCTGTTGGAGCTTTACCACAACAAACTGTAGCAATAACTGCGCTGCCTGCATATTGAGCATAAACTGCACCGCTAGTCTGCTTTGCAATTTTTCCGGTTTCAAAAACTAGGGTGTCGTCCCCAATCTGAACGCTTGTTTTTTTTGTTTCAAACATTTCTTCTTTCCTTAATTCTTTTTTGTTCTTTTAATAGTTCTTTATATTAGTTTCATTTTTCATGAAACGAGCCCTATTTTTATTTTTTTTGTTTGTGTTATTATTATTACTTATTTTGTTAAATGTTTCAATGAAAAACAAATACAAAAAAATATTGGAGAATTGTATTTAATACATTTCCCCAATATTCACACACTTATTAAATTATTTTCTGATTCCTAATTCAACAATTAAAGCTCTGTATTCGTCAATATTTTTGTTCTTTAAGTAACGAAGTAGTCTTCTTCTTTGACCAACCATTTGTAATAATCCACGTCTTGAAGCATGATCTTTTGGATTAGCCTTAAAATGACCTTGTAAGTCGTTGATACGTGCTGTTAATAAAGCAACTTGTACTTGAGTACTACCTGTGTTTCCTTCAGAATTACCATATTTGGCAACAATTTGAGCTTTTTCTTCTTTAGTGATCATATAAATACCCTCTATCTAGCTAATAAATGCTAGAGTTAAATTTTTAGCAGAGGAATTTGGATATGGAGAAATTGTAATCACCTCGGCTTCAATTTTTATCGAAGCAATTAAATTCTCTTCAACCCAGAGTCCAGTAAAACTACCATTACTTGGTAATAATTGTTTTACATCTTCTGCTTTGAATAACAAAGAGTCACCGAAATATTGGGAAGGTGTTAACCCCAAATCCAGCCGATACTCTCTGCCTAGCAAACCTTGAACAACGTCCATTTTGCCATTTTTTATTAATTGTCTTATTCTTGAAGAGCTAATTACCTCATTATCTTTATCGACAATAGCTTTGGTAATAACTACCTTAGTCTTTTCTGAATAAGGGATTAGATGTTCTTGTAATTCATTAGCATTTAAAGCAGCTTTTGGATTACCTAATTGAAAATCTTCTCCTACAATTATCTTTCTTATTTTGAGATTTTTACATAAAATTTGTAAAAACTCATCAGCACTTAGTCTACTGATTTTTTTAGAAAAGTCAATAATAACATTAAGTTGAAAGCCCATTTTTTCAAAATAATAGGACTTAAGTTTTTCAGTTAATAATGGTTTTTCTATCTTTCTACGTCCACTTTTCATCTTTGGGTTTGTATCAAAAGTGATTACTACAGGAAACAACTTAGAATCTATAACTTTATTTAATATTTGTTGATGTCCAATATGTATTCCATCAAAAACACCAATACACAAAGCGATTTCTTCATTTTTATATAAATTATCTTCTTTAACAAAGTCTTCAAAAGTTATTGTATTCACTCTATATACACCTATCAAAACATGGATTTATTTGACATAAAATCTTTTCTATATTCTTTTGCTCATCCAATTTTAATACACAACGAAGTACATCATCATTTGAATAAACTGCAGCATAAAAAGCACTTTTTTTTACATCAACAGCAGTTAAATAATCATAAGAAGGCTTTTTACCATTCGCTAAATCAAATAAATAATTATCTGCAATTTTATATATTGAAATAGAATCAAGTCTCCTTAAATAATCATCACTTTTATTTAAGCCGCGATTAATATCTTCAACTGTATCAGTGTTAACAGCTTCATCAACAGAGAAAGGACCAATTGAAATTCTCTCTAATTCTATTAAATGAGCTCTTGAATTACAAGCTAAACCTAAATCTCTGGCTATGGATCGAATATATGTACCTTTTGAAACTTTTATTTTACATTTTAAGTCTCTACCATCAAAAGAAAATACTTCAAAACTGTATATAGTTATTTCTCTTTCTGGCATTTCTACATCATTACCACTTCTAGCAATTTTATAAGCTCTTTTTCCATTTACATGCACAGCAGAATAAATGGGAGGGCTTTGAATTATATTACCTATAAATTGAGTTTCAATTGCTGTTTTAATTGTTTCTAAATTTGGGAGCTCTGCTCTAATAAAGATTTCACCTTCATTGTCTAAAGTAGTTGTTTCCTCTCCAAATCTAATTGTTGCAACATAAGTTTTATCTAATGTAGAAAAAATTTGGTTCATTTTTGTAGTCGAACCCGTTAAAACAATCATTAGGCCATGTGCGAACTTATCTAAAGTTCCTGCATGACCTACTTTTTTATCTACGTATCTCTTAATAGAGCCTAAAGATCTAAATGAAGTTACATCTTTAGGCTTGTTTGTTAAAATTATATGTGAATTATTCCCCATGATACTCTAATGAATCTATTAAATTATTAATCTTCTCAGCTTCTTTATATGCTACATCAGCTTTAAATGTTAATTTAGGGGTATTTCTTGTTCCCAAGAATTTACCCAAACGACCTTGAATAAAAGCTGCAGCTTTTTGCAAACCTGCTACACTTTTAGTTAAAGAATCATCATCTAAAACACTTGTTATATATATTGTTGCATAAGCATTATCATGAGATAAACTCACTCTGGATACAGAGCAAAAAGTACTTACGTTGTGATTTTTTATTTCACCTTTAACAATTAAGGTACTAATTGCTTCTTGTATCTTTGATTCTATTCTTTTTTGACTATATTGACTCATTCTGTTTCAATCCGTCTTCTAGTTTTCTAGCAACTTTTTCTTCTTCTACGACTTCTAAAATATCACCAACTTTAATATCTTGGAAGTTTTCTAAACCAATACCACATTCAAAACCAGCTGCAACTTCTTTAGCATCATCTTTAAATCTCTTTAATGATGATAGCTTAATTAAGCTCTTACTAATTTGAATACTATCTCTGATAACTCTTACTAAGCTGTTTCTCTTAACTTTACCATCAAGAACATAACAACCAGCAATAACACCAATTTTTGGTACTTTAAATGTATCTCTAACTTCAACAGAACCGATTTCAACTTCTTTAACAATTGGAGATAACATACCTTCCATTGCATCTCTAACATCATCTACTACATCATAAATAATATTATATTTTCTAATTTCAACCTTTTCTTGTTCAGCTAAAGCCATTGCTCTTGGTGTTGGTCTAACATTAAATCCAATAACTAAGGCAGAGGATGCTGAAGCTAAAGTAATATCACTTTCAATAATAGCACCAGCACTAGCTCTAATTACATTCAATCTAATTTCACTAGTAGAAAGTTTTTCTAAAGAACTTTGTAATGCTTCAACAGATCCTTGTACATCACCTTTAATAATTACATTAAAGCTTTCAATAGAACCTTCTTGAACTTTATCAAATAGAGTATCAAGAGTGAATTTATTACCAGTTTTATTAGCACCTTGTCTTTCTAGTTCTTGACGTTTACCACCAACTTGTCTAGCTTGTTTTTCATCTTCTGTAACTTGGAAAGGATCCCCTGCTGAAGGAATATTTGATAAACCAATTATTTCTACAGGAGTTGAAGGACCTGCTTCATTAATCTTTTTACCTGTATCATCAAACATAGCTCTTACTCTACCAGGATAAATACCTGCTACATAATAATCACCTTGTCTTAAAGTTCCTCTTTCAATCAATACTGATGCAACGGTACCACGACCTTGGTCAATTCTTGATTCAATAATTTTACCTTCAGCCCTACAATTTGGATTAGCCTTTAATTCCAAAATTTCACTTTGTAAAAGAATTGTATCTAATAAATCATCAATACCTTCTTTCTTTAATGCAGAAATTTTACAATAAAGTGTTTGACCACCCCATTCTTCTGGCATTAAACCTAAATCAGATAATTGTTGCATTACTCTCTCAGGATTAGATTCAGGTAAATCACATTTGTTAATAGCAACGATGATTGGAACTTTTGCAGCTTTTGCATGGTCAATAGCTTCACGAGTTTGAGGCATTACACCATCATTAGCAGCAACAACTAATATAACGATATCAGTGATTTGAGCACCACGAGATCTCATCATTGTAAATGCAGCGTGACCAGGAGTATCTAAGAATACAATATCGCCTCTTTCTCCTAATGATACTTTATAAGCACCAATATGTTGAGTAATACCACCAAATTCTCCGCCAGCAACGTTTGTTGATCTAATAGCATCCAACAATTTAGTTTTACCATGGTCAACGTGACCCATAATAGTAACGATAGGAGCTCTATCTTCTAAATCATCTTCAGTATCTTTTTCACTTTCAATTAATGTTTCATCATAAAGAGAAACTAGCTTAACTTTACAGTTATATTCATTTGCAATAATTTCTGCAGTTTCATGATCAATTTGTTGGTTAATTGTAACCATCATTCCCATAGCAAATAATTTAGCAATAATATCATTAGCTTTTAAATTCATTTTTTTAGCTAAATCAGCAACAGTGATTGATTCCATAATATCAATTGTTTTTGGAACTGATGCAAGTTTAGCTGCAACTTGTTCTCTCTTTCTTTGAATTTGGAATTCTTTTTCTTGTTTTGCATCACGTTTTTGATATGAAGCATTGCTTTTCTTTTTATTATTGTTAAAACTCTTCTTTTGAGTTTTACCAGTATTAAATGCATTTGGTGCAACTGAATCAGAACTTGGAGTATTATTGTTAAAGCGACCTTTTTTGAAATTAGATGAATTATTTCTATTAAAGCCACCTCTGTTATTGTTATTATTTCTATCGTTATTATTATTTTGGTTATTAAATCTTGGGTTATAACCGTTTCTATTATTAAAGTTTCCCCCATTATTATTTCTTTGACCAAAATTACCACCATTTCTATTGTTATAATTACTGTTATTATTATTATTATAATTATTGTTATTATTTCTATTATTAAAATTGCGGTTATTATTATTGTTGTTATTATTATAACTTCTACCTCTAGGTCTAGATCCTGCTACAGGTTTACCACCTACAGTTCCAGCTACTCTTGGTGCTGAAGAAGTAGATTTTACTTGAGGTTCTCCATTAGGGTTCTTACTCTGCCATTCTGCATGATCTTTTGCTGTCTTACCTTGGTTAGGAACTGGAGGCAAATTAGTGCTTTTAATAATTTTAGGTCCACTATGTAAAGGAGAAAAACTTTTGTTATTTGGCACTTTTTTAATAACTCGTCTTTTCCCATCTGCTTGAGCACTTTTTACAGATTTTTCTTGGGTAGAACTGCTTACAGCAGCAGAGCTGCCTGGAGTTATGCTTTGTTTTGGTTTTTGTTGTGGCTTAACTCTAACAACCTTTTTCTTTACGATAATCTTTTTTTTCTCAATTTTTTGTTGAGTTTGTGTTGATGCAGCTTCTACAGGTTGTGTAGGTTCTGCATCTGCATTTGAGCTTTTAACATGTTTAATTAAAGTTGCTTTCTTATCACTCATATTTTTCTATTTTATTCCTCTTCTTCTACTGTTTCAAAAGTTAATCCTGTTCCGCATTCTGGGCATTCACTCATATCAACAGTAATTGTATGACCACAGTTAGGACATTTGTATTCGTATTCATCTTCTTCGCTTTCTTCAACGATATCTACATATTGTAAAATTATTGAATTGATTGCGTCTAATTCTTCTTTAGAGAAGTCACCAAAAGCTTCAATCTCAGCATCGCTTAAATTAACAAATTCTTCAATAGTATATACATCATGGAATTGTAATTTAGACACAATATTTTGATCTAATTCAATATCAGCAAATTGTATTTCATCTTCAGAAATTCCTGATTCAAGTGCGACTTCTTGATTATCTTCTTCTACATATTCTTCTTCTTGACCATTCATAAAGAAGGACTCTGCTCTTTCTTTAGCATCATTTACAAATTCCATTTCTTGGAATTCAGCAGGAGTCTTAACATCAATATTCCAGTCACATAGTTTCTTAGCTAGTTTAACATTTAAACCACCCTTACCAATTGCTAATGATAATTGTGATTCATCTACAATTGCAATAGCCCTATATGTCAATCTATCAGTAATTACTACATCAAGAACTTGAGCTGGAGTTAAAGCATTAATAATGTAATTTACAGGATTAGAATCATAATTGATTACATCAATTTTTTCACCTTCAATTTCCTTAATTACGGTTTGAATTCTATTTCCTTTTAAACCAACACAAGCACCAACTGGGTCAATATCTTGGTTATTTGTCTTAACTGATACTTTAGTTCTATAACCAGCTTCTCTAGCTACATTAACTACTTCAATTTGACCTTGTGAGATTTCAGGTACTTCTAGTTCAAATAATTGTCTTACCAATTCAGGAGAAGTTCTTGAAAGAATAACTCTAACACCACGATCATTTTTTTCAACTCTTTCAACATAACATTTGATTTTATCATCTTGTGAATAACTTTCTCTAGGAGATTGATATCTTGAAGGTAAAACACCTTCTGTAGAACCAATATTAACATAAATATCGTTTCTAATTTGACGATTATAATAACCGTTAATTAAACAACCTTCTTTGCTTTTGAATTCACTATAAATAGAATCTTTTTGTATATCTCTAAAGCTCTGATGAGCTTTTTGTTTAGCGCTTTGAACACTAATTCTATCAAAAGTTTTATTTATATCAATCGGAATTAAAATTACATCACCAATTTCAGCTTCCTCATTAAATTTTTTTGCTTCTTCTAAAGAAATTTGAGTTAAAGTACTATAATAATTATCTTCATCAACAATCATTTTTCTTGATGATAATTCAACACTACTTAAATCTTCACCAAAAGAAATTACAGCATTAGCATCACTTCCAAATTTTCTTTTATAAGCTGCTTTTAAGAAATCTTCAATAGTGGACATTACTAAATCTTGGGAAATTCCACTCTCTACTAACCTTTTTATAGCGTCTCCTAAATCACTTGGCATGTTTTCTGTCCTCCCAAATATATTCCAATTTTGCCTTGGATATATTTTCAAAATCTATATTTAAATCAGAATCAAGTTTCTTATCGTCTTGATCAATACATTCACTTAAAATCAAAAAGTCATCACCAACTTCTTTTATTATGCCCGAAAACCACTTAGATTGTAAGATGTCATATACTCTAACTCTTTTATTTAAAAATAATTTAAATTCATATGCATCTTTAATATTTCTTTGTAAGCCCGGTGTTGATACTTCCAAATCAAACTCTTGTTCAGGAGCTAACTGAATCTCCATCCTAGGTTTTATTAAATTATGTACCTCAGCACAATGATCTACAGTTGTAACACCATCTTTTGCCTTAATAACAACCGCTAAGCGAGCATTATATGGGCTTTCACTAAATTTTATATCTACAAGCTCAATATTCATAGCCTCTAACAAAGGTGAATACTCTAAAAATAGAGGATCTTGTGTTATATTATTCTTCATATTTACCCTTCCATTTTACAATAAAAAGGAGACCTGCGATTTGCGGTCTCCCAAAAATCAATATCAAAATGTAGCTTTATAGTACTAAGCTAATTTCCTTTTGTCAAGTATTTACTCACTTTGTTTTTCTTCAATTTCAGCTTTTATTTTCTCTAAAAATAACATTGATTGTATTGGTGTAGATCTTGTTAAATCAAAGTTATTTATTTCATCAATAATTGATGAATAATCTTCTAATTCTTTAACACAATCATCATTATTTTCTAATTCTTCTAATTGGGCCATAGAAAATAAATCCATTTGAGAATTCTTAATTGTATATTCTCCAAAATGTCTTCTTTGGAATTTATCTGCATCTTTTAATATAGGAGATGGAACTCCTGCTAATTTCGCTACATGTAAACCATATGAAGAATTAGCAACACCTTCAATGACTTTTCTAACAAATATTATATTTTTTCCTTTTTCTTCAACAGCCAAAGTTAATAGTTTAACATTTGAAACATCTAAAAGTGTTAATTCATGATAGTGGGTTGCAAATAGTGTTTTAGCATTTAATTCAACTAAATGCTTCATAAAAGCATGAGCTAAGCTCATACCATCTTGAGTACTTGTTCCCCGCCCTATTTCATCCATTATTACAAAAGATTTTTCTGTTGCTGTTCTAAGTATGTGTGCTGCTTCTTGCATTTCAACCATAAATGTTGATTCGCCTTTAGCTATATTATCAGAAGCACCAACTCTACAGAACAATTTATCTACTAATGATATCTTAGCTTCATCTGCAGGTACAAAACTACCTATTTGAGTTAAAAGTATTATAAGTGCACATTGTCGTAAATATGTAGATTTACCTGCCATATTTGGTCCTGTGATAAGACAAAATCGCTTTCCACTTTCTTCGAGTTTTAAACTATTAGCAATAAAAGAACCTAGTCCTAATTGTTTTTCAACAACAGGATGTCTACCGTTAGTTATTTCAACACAGTTACCTTCAACTATTTGTGGTTTATTATAATTATATATATCTGCAACTAGTGAGAGACTCTGTAAAACATCTATACGACTTAAAGCATTTGCAAGTGATAATAGTGCATCAGAAACTTTAGAAGCTTGCTCAACTATATTCTCATATACAAATTTTTCTCTTTTTTCTGCTTCATAACTACTTTTAAGTATCTTTGTTTCAATTTCACTTAATTCATCACTAGTATATCTTTCAGCATTAACTAAAGTCTGTTTTCTATAAAAGGATCTAGGTACTTTATCAACATGAGTTTTTCTAACTTCAATAAAGTTCCCTAAAATTTTATTATATCCTAATTTTATATTTGGGATATTTGTTTCTTCTTTTACTTTTTCAATATATTGTTTTAAATAATTTGAACCTTGCTTTTTAATATCTCTTAATTGATCTAACTCTTCATCAAAACCAGATTTTATTACCTTACCTTCTTCAAAAGGTCCTAAAATTTGATCATTTATAGCTCTTTGAATTAAATCAACTAAGGAAAAGATTTCATCCATAGCATTCAATTCTACTTTATTCATAGAATTATGAATTTCAATTTTTTTTGGACTGTTATCATTTATTAAACAATCATAATGTTCAAAATCATTTTGGATTATATTAAAAAAGGCTTTTGCAGTTCTTGAAATGCCCAATAAATCACTTGGTAAATTTCTTCTCATAGATATTCTAGTAGTTAATCTAACCATATCTAAAACATTTTTTAATTCATTTCTTACTCTAATTCTTTCTTCTCTATTGTCTTTATAGAATTCAACCCATTCTTGCCTATTTTCAATTATAGTCTTATCTATTAAGGGATAGCTTAACCATTTCTTTAATAGCCTAGCCCCTCCACTTGTTATAGTTTTATCAAGAACAGAATAAAGAGTATTACTTGAAGTTCCATCTTGTGTATTAGTTAATATTTCTAAACTCTTTCTAGTAG
Source organism: Pleomorphochaeta caudata (assembly GCF_055395745.1). Taxonomy (NCBI): domain Bacteria; kingdom Pseudomonadati; phylum Spirochaetota; class Spirochaetia; order Spirochaetales; family Sphaerochaetaceae; genus Pleomorphochaeta; species Pleomorphochaeta caudata. The sequence continues at coordinate 2,176,401 of NZ_AP042458.1, read as the reverse complement.
AAGCATCAATAGAAAGAAAAGATTCATCTTCTTCAATTGAATAGGCTGTTATCTGATTTAAAGAGGACATAGCCGTATCATATATATATTTTAAAAGAGCTCCTGCAGGTTTTATTGCAGGATAGTCATCACTTATATTAAATATCTTTAATGATTGGATAGATAAATGATCTATTAATTTTTTATATGCTTTTTTCCTACTGAAATGAACAGATGGCAATTTAGTAATCATAGCATGTCTTTCATTTAACATATCAGAAAAATCTGTATGAACAAAATAATCATCTTCATTTACGAGTATTTCTTTAGGTCTTATCTGAGATAAGAGTGCACTTAACCTCTGAAAATTACTATCTTTTTCAAAATATTTTAAAATAAACTCCCCACTTGTAATATCACTAAAAGCTACACTAGTAATTTTTCTTGAATAAGATATACAAATAATATAATTACTTGATTTAGAATCTAAATAATCATCTTCAACAACTGTTGCAGGAGTTATTACCTGAACAACTTCTCTTTTTACTAGCTTAATTGCTTTTGAAGGGGCTTCAACTTGTTCACAAATTGCAATTTTTTTACCCTCTTCTAAAAGCCTTTTTATATAAGCTTTTGAAGCATGATAAGGAATCCCACACATGGGTGTATTTGCTCTATGAGTTAAGGTTAAATTTAATAATCTAGATACTTCAATTGCATCCTCATCGAACATTTCATAAAAATCACCTAATCTAAAGAACAACACCTTGTCTTTGTTTTGTTCTTTGATCTGATTATATTGTTCCATCATTGGGGTAAGTTTTTCTTTTTTCATAGTAATGAGTATAACAAGGAGTGTGAAAAATTTAAAGCTAAATAAAGTAAAAATAAACCCCTTCTAATTTAAAATAAACTAATGTTTTATTAATTAGAAAGAGTTATAGTTTTATATTAGGTTAAACTTTAGAATAAATTAGTTGTAAAAGAAAGAACTAATCTTAAACCATTTAATCCATTATTATCATCAAGATTTAATATTGGTCCTTCTAAGAATTCAAATCCTTCATTTGCACTATTTAAAACAGTTGCATCTTTAACTAAGTATAAACCAATTGGGAATCCTGGGATCTTAATTTTTAATCCAGAACCTGCTGCAAAATACCAATCCCAACTATTGAAATCAGTAACATTGCTTAATGATGGTGTTATAGCAGTAGCACTAACAAAAGTATCAAGAGCTAGAATATTATCAATGATTGAATATTCCAAAGATAATTTGTTATCAAATAAGAAAGCTTGATCTTGTACCATTGAATGACCTAAAGCAGTTGAAGCACCATCTATATACAACATTTCATTAACTGTTGCACCTTCTTTTGCTTCATAGAAACCCCATGTTCCATCTTTACTATAATATTGAGGTAACATAAAGCTTAAATTAGAAGAGAAAGAACCTACTACTTTCTTAGTATCATTTTCTTTGTCTTTCCAAGTTAATACTGGAGTAAATGCTGAGAAACTAGTTGAAGATTTAATATAGTTGGATAAACCACCTAATAGACCACCAGCATATGTAAAGTTTTGAGCTACATACCAACCAGTTGTTGTATTTTGTATCAAATCTCTACCATCCCAAGCAATGCCTAAGTTTAATTTGTTTGAGAATTGCCATTGTTTACTATAATCATAAATCAATTCTTCGAATGGTAAATAGTTACCATTTAAGATAGCTTTATTGATACCAATATTTAAACCAGTACTTAAGATTAAAGAACCCTTATCATATTTGAAAGTATATCCTGTATCATATCCAGCTGAAATTCTATATAAATCATAATCCATTAAGTATTGAGAATCTGGAGTTGCTTTATCTGCAGCTAAATAATCTAGATAACTATTATAGCCTAAAGGATAAGCATTATCTTCAATGTTATCTTCTAAGTGACCTGTATAGAAATTATCACTTCCTTTTGCAAGAATGTTAGTAATATCTGAATGTTCTACAGATAAAGAGAATCCATTTGACCAAGGTACTTCATTGAAATATTCATCGACAAAATTCAAGGATGCCTTTTGTGTTGATGGGGAAATTGTAACATTAGTTGATAAGTCATTACCTGTTCCCAATAAGTTTCTATCTGTAATTGTTGCAAAACCAGATACTGGGAAGCCTGTAGTTGTACCACCGAAGGTAACACCAAATTGAATATCTTGTTGTCCACCTTCTGTTATATTTATAATAATATTACAATTATCAGCATCAATTGGTTCAATAGAATAATTTAATTCAGTTACTAATTGAGTATTTTGAATATTTCTTAAACTTTGTTCAATTGCGGATTTATTAAAATATTCACCTTTTTTAAAGGTTAATTCTCTGGTATAAACAACCTCTTGTGTTGTTCCAATACCATTAATTATTATATCATTAACTTTAGCTCTATTTCCTTCATTAATGTTTATTGTAAAAGAGATAACATGATTTTCTTCATCTACATCTGTTTGAGGATTAATTGCTAAATTAATATATCCTTTATCATAATAAAGTTGAGATATAGCTTGTAATTCTTTCATCCATAAACCACGGTTAAATACATCACCAGGTTTAAGAGAAATGCTTTGATTTAATTCATCAGTTGAAAATACTGTATTACCACTAAAATCAAAATCACCAAAATTCCAAATATCACCTTCATCAACGGTATAAACTAACTTAATTTTTTCTTGTTTTGTACCTTCTTCAATAACTTCTTTAGTAGGTCCACTAACCTTAGCCATTATATAACCACGGTCATAATAGAAATTTGAAAGATTTTGAATATCAGTATTTGCATTATCCACTGAATAGTAACCAGATCTAAATAAAGATTGAGTTGTACTCTTTAATTGGGTAGTTAAATTCTTATCATTGAATTGTTCATTGCCTTCAAAAGCAATCTCTCCAACAACAACTTGCTTATTTTCTTCAATAGTGAAGTTTAAAGCAACAGTATTATCTGAATCATCTTCAACTAATTTAGGAGTTACAACTACATCAGAATAACCTTTCTCATAATAAGCTGATTTAATTTTTTCTGTAGCTTGGGCCATTTCATACCCTTCATAGAAAGAATTTAAAACAAGACCACTATCTTCTAATAATGTAGAATCATTTAATTCTTGATTTCCATCAAATGTCACTTTATTTAACATTTGCTTTTCAAAGAATGTTAAGGTAATTTTTAATTCATTTGAATCAGAACTCACCCTATTTGCTTCAGCATAAAAATATGAAAAAGAATTTAAGGCATACAAATCAGATTGTAATTGATTAAATAAGTCTTCAGAATATACTTTGTTCCTATATTTAAATAATATGTTAGAAACGTCATCACTACTTGCGTTTACTATACCTTCTGTTTCGAATTGTGAAATTTTAACACCTTCATACCAAGGCTCATCAGCAGCAAAAACACTAGAAACAGTGATCAAGGTAATTAACAATATTAAAGAAATCTTTTTTATCATGATATCTCCTAACTTTAATACATTTTATCTATACTAACGAAAATGTATTGTTTTAGTTACACTAAATCCCATAGTATCTAATATTTTTAAAATAGACAACTGTGAAGGATTGGTAAAGAAAGAGAACTTAGCTAACTCTGTATCTATCTCATAAGACATTTCTAAATCAAGAGATAAATCATTTGCCAAGAAACTTGTAGCCTCATCTTCATTTTTCGCTAATAAATTTATCATAACTTGGAACTTAGAGTTTGGTGTTAAATATTTACCCATAAAAATAGTTGTATTATTTAAATACCTAGCTAATGGAGAGAATGATGAATATCTCGGATCTTCAATAAATGTTTCTAATATAATATTTTCAACAATATTACTCTTTAAGCTAAAGAAATCTAAGTTCAAGGTTGATGCTATGGTCTTATTTAAAGTAGATACTCCACCAGTTTCTAAGTAGCCTAAAGACGAGAATATACTTGTAGCAGCTGTAGCAATGGATGCTACACTATTTGCATCATTAGAATTATTACTAGAAATTGATTGACCTAATATCTCCATAATTTCTCTTTGAGTTTTAACAGGAGAACTTGTAAATACCGGGTTAAAGTTATCTAAAGTACTATTATTTAAATTTAAAGTTATATCTACTGATTTTCCTTCAGCATCTAGTTCTCTTAATGTAGCATCTAAGGATACTATTGGTTCAAGTTTTTGAGTTTCTGAATTTAATCTAAGAGATAATTTACCACTATTTATATAGAAGTTCTTTTGGAAATAGAAAATTTCACCTTGTTGAATATCTACTTCACCTGTTGCAGAACTAGTTTTAGTTAAAGTATCAAACTTAAGTTCAACCTTTTGATTACTTTGCATTGTTAAACTTAAAATTGGATTATCTAAATATGGGTAATAAAAACTGTTATTTTCTGCTGTTAAGAACTTAATATCGCCATTAGTCTCTTGTCTAGGTTTTATCCATGCAGGTAAATTAATTCCACTTCTAATTACCGCATTTCTAACCTCTAAATCACCATTTAGATAAGAAGTAGCACCATCAGATGCATAATTAAAGTAATTTTTAGCTTCTACATCTATTGTTAAATTCATTCCAATTATTGGAATATACATTGGAATATAATCAGGACAATACATATCAATTGAGAAATAATTAAACTTTAATTTTGGCATATCCATCTGAGATGTTGCTTGGAATTTAATTATCTTATTATTTTCTCTATCGTAAAAATTTGCATTTACTTTACTTGAATATAATCTGTCTTCATCAAAAATTACTGAAAAATTAGGTATAGACATTTCATTTTTCTTCGTATAGAGAGTCTTTAATCTAAAGTCTTTAGAAGTTAATTCTCCATAGTATTTAAAATCATTAAATACATCTTTTAAGAGTAAATTTCCTTTTAAGTTTTCCCCATAAAGTTTAAATAGGTTTTTATATAATATTTTTTGTAAGATAGCAATTGGGAAATCAATATCACCTATATATACATCAAATGTATTTTTATAATCAAATTCAAAATTACCAGCAAAACCAAAGCCTTTATCTATATTGATTGTACCTTCTTTGTTTACAAAATCAATATTTCCTTTAATATTGTCATCACTAATATTTATCTTGCCATCTTTAATTGAGAATGTTGAATTAATATCTGACAAATTAACATTATCATCAATTTCATCATCCCATAATTTCTCAAAATCTATTGTATCTTTAAATAAATCAATATTATCTACATTTAAATAACCAGAAATATCATCGAGAAGTGAATAATCAAATTCTTTATAATTTCTTAATCTTTGATAGATATCTTGAACTGATACTAAATCAATTTTATTTATTGAAAATTGTTGTTTTATTTTTTGGATAAATGAATTGAAATTCAGATTAAAAGCTAAATCACAAGTACTCTTTTGATCAGTATTTCTAGTTGGTTTTATATATTCAATATTTGAAGCTAGCAATAAATTAAATTGCTTTAAATTAAGATCCATTGAAGCATTTTTTAATGAAATTGATGGAAGTATTAAATTTAAGTCTTCAAGTAAATAATCATCATCATTAATAGTTAAATTAGCTGAAAAACTGGTTTTTGTATTATTTTGTATTTTATCTGTATTATTGTGAGTTAAATTTATAGCCTGGGTACTAGTTGGTAAATTTAAGAAAGGAACTGCAGAAACTATTCTATCAAAAAGAGAATTATTAAATAATGAGAGATTTTGATTTGAATTTTGATCATCACTATCAATAACAACCTCGTTTATCGCTCCAGTTTCATTAAAATTAATACTTCCTTTTATTTGATTGTTTGAAGAGAAATCAGTACTACCAATTATTCTTGTATCTAATAAAATTTCTTTTTCATTATTGAATAATCTTGAAATATTAAAATTATTTATATCTAAGAAGATATTAGACAATTTATCATTGTTAAATAAGGAGGCTTCAATCATTTGATTTATTCTATCCCCAAAAGAGAAAGATAAATTATATTTATCACTAAATCTATTTTTTATTAAATCATAATACTTAGGCCCAGAATAATTTATTTGACCATAGAATTTTGTATCAAATTTATTATTATAATAATCGACTCTATCTAAATTTATTGAATTTTGTGCTATAGAACCATCTACTAACAAATTAAACTGATCACTATTATAGGAAAAATTAAATCCACTTATATCTAAATCCCATAAATCAGTATTTTTGAAAGAGAATACTAAATTACCATTAAAGGTTGAATTATCTAAATCTATTAAATTAAAATTATTAAAATCTAAATCAACATTTATAGAATCATCAATACTTAAATCAAATAATAAGCCTTTATTACTTCTTGCATTAAATACTAAATTTTCTATATCTCCAATAACATCTAAATCAATTACATCATTTTTTAGATTAATTAAACTATTTACTTGATATACGGATTTACTTAGACGCTTAAAGTCTCCAGCTAAACTAAAATCATTTAAGGAAGTAACTCTTAAATCAAAGTTTGTACTATTTTGTAAATCATTATCTTCAAAATTTATATATACTAATTTATCACCACTTTCGATATTTTCTAAAGTTAAATCTCCATTTAAATCTTTTTTATCTATATAGTAATCACCACTAAATGCAAGACGATAGTTAAACAAAGAAATAGATAATTGATCTACTAAAATATCATTATTATTTACATCCGTATTGAAATTAAGCCCTAAATTATATTCATTATCCAAGAAAATTGCTTGTTTAACTAATAATGAAGAATTTAAATTACCCATAATTTTATTATTTGATAAAGGAATATTTCCTTCATAATTTAAAGAGCCTTTTAACTTAGTTTGATCACTTACATAATTCTTTAAGGCAGGAACTTTATCTAGAAGCAATGAAGATACTTCATCCAATGTAAAATCATCAAATAATAGTGTTGTTTTTATTTTATTATTCTCAAAAGAACCATCAAAATTACCAATACTCTTTATTAATAAACTTTCCCCATAATTTAAATTGGCTTCTAGTGTTTCAACTTTACCTTCTTCTAAAACAATAGGTCCTTGTAAATTCACATCTAAACTTATTGTTTTAGGTAAATCATTAAATTTTATATCATTACTTATTAATGATGCGGTAATATTTTGTAGATTATCTTCTAATTCTATATCGCTATATATACTCGAATTAATTGAATACTCATCAATTAATAAATTTAAATTAGAAGACAAACTCAAACTGACTGATTTGTATAATTTTAATAAATTATCTTTATTTAATTTATTAAAATCAATTTTACCATCACTAATAAGAATTTGATCATCAATATTACTGTTTAATTTAACTTTTAAATTACTTAAGAAAGTATCTAATGTATCATTTTTATATTCAAAACTTCCAATTCTCAAGTTCGATTTATCAAAAAACATATTAGTTGATAATAGAGATAAATCAATATCATTTATATTAATTAATTGATTATTAAAAAATAGAGATAACAAATCCTCGTTATTAAAATAAAAAGATAGTCTATTTTTTACACTAGATAATCCAAGATTAGCTTTTTGGAATTTAATATAATCATTATTTAAATATATTTGTGTATTTTTTGGTGATAATATAATAGAAAAATCACTAAAATTAGTTTTTATCTGAGATTGTAAATCAGAGATATTAACTTTTGTTGAATTATTTGTAAAAGCTAAATTTTTGCTTTCAACAAAAACTTGACCTATTTGCTCTAAATTATAAGAAGCTTCTAAATCATCCAAGTTGAAAACACTATCATTTATATTTATATGAAAGACTTTTGAATCAAGCTTTACTATTTTATTATCAAAGTTTAAATTAGCAACATCAGCAGAAATTAATAAATTCTTATTATTAAAATTTAATGCTGAAAGGCTAAAATCGAATTGATTTAAAATTCCACCTTTTTCTAGATGAAAAGCTAATTTATCTATTTGTGAGTTTAGATTAATTGATTCATTCTCTAAAGATATACTACCACTATCAATTTCAATTTTATAATTGTTTTGTAAAATTTTTGAACCAATTAATGGAGATAAATCTATATATTTTTGTTGAATGATTTGATCAAGCAATCCTCTAAAATCTATTGGCTCTTTATCATTTTCAATTTTTCCTTGCTCTAACTTTGATTGTATTGCAATAGTATTATCTTTTATCTTTATTTTAGATAAAGATTGCATTAGATCACTTATATCACAGCATATATTAACATCTAAGGAATCGGCTTTGATATTAAAATTTAATTCTTTATTAAATAAAAGATATGATAAATAATTAAAAATATTTTGATTAATCTCTAAATTTTTTACACTTAAAATTGTATTATCATTTTTTAATAAATTTATTGATTCAATTTTTTGTCTTAAGAGAAATGATTCATTGATATTAGTTACTTCAATTTTATAATCATTTGGCATCTCTAAATTTGAGAAAATAGCATTACTTACTGCTTGGACAGGTGTTCTTGCTTGAAATTTAAAGATACCTATTGCTGAAATTAATAATAGTAGTACAATAATTATAGTTATTGTGATGACTGATTTTTTTGTACTATGATATTTCAAGCTCTTCCTCCAAGACTATATTTGCATTATAATACGAAAAAAAAAATTATTCATTAGAAAATTAAATTCTAATAGCATTTATAAAGGGAAAAAATACTAAATGACTGACATTTTAAACAACTTCATTGTAATTGAAGGATTAGACGGAGCAGGAACTACCACACAGCTCAAACAAATTAGCACTGAATTAATAAAAAATGGGTTTAACATCCACTCTACTTTTGAACCAACAGATAGAGCTATTGGAAGAATTGTTAGAGATGTTCTAGCAAAAAGATTTATTACCACCCCTCTAACTCTTGCTAAATTATATGCAACAGATAGAGAAGATCATTTATACAATGAGGAAGATGGAGTTATTAAACATTTAAATAATGGTGAGATTGTAATTAGTGATAGATATTTTTATTCTTCATTAGCTTATCAAGGTGCAACTTGTGATTTTGAGACTGTAAAAAATCTAAACAACTACCCTCATCCTCAAATTTTAGTATATATCGATACTCCTGTTGAAACTTGTGTTGATAGAATCAATAAAAGAGGAAACGAAAAAGATATTTTTGAACATAGTGAATTCTTAAATCAAGTTTCTAAGAACTATCAAAAAACCTTATCTCAATTACCTGAGGGTGTTCATTTAATAAAAATTGATGGAACACAAACAGTTGAGAGTATTTCAAACCTTGTTATAAAAGAAATTCTTAATATTTTAAAATAAAAAAAATACACCTTTAAATCTCAATAATTTAAAGGTGTTATTATATTCAATATTTTCTATTTAATGAACATTGCGTCTCCATAGCTAAAGAATTTATATCTTTCATCAATAGCATGATAGTAAGCATTCATTATTTTTTCTTTTGAGGCAAAAGCTGAAACTAAAACTAATAATGTACTCTCAGGAGTATGGAAATTAGTTAATAATTGATCAACAATTTTAAATTTATAACCAGGTTTTATAAATAAGTTTGTTCTACCCATACCACTTTGTAATAATCCATTTTCATCAGCAGCACTTTCGAGTGTTCTAACACTAGTAGTTCCTGTTGCAACTATTTTCTTATTATTTTTCTTTGCATCGTTAATAATATTAGCTACTTCTTCACTTATACTATATCTTTCATAATGCATATCATGATCATCAAGATTTTCACTTCTTACTGGCATAAAAGTCCCCATACCAACATGTAAAGTGATTTCTACAATCTTTACACCTTTAGCTTTAATTTTTTCAATTAATTCAGGAGTAAAATGTAAACCTGCAGTTGGAGCTGCAACACTTCCTTCATTTTTTGCATAAACTGTTTGATATCTACTTTCATCACTAAAGCTATCTTCTCTTTTTATATATGGAGGAAGAGGAACATGACCATGTTCTAAAAACCAATCTTCTAAGATTTCTTTATTGAATCTAACTAATTTTGTACTATCTTCTAATGTATCAATAATTTCTGCTTCTAGATTATCTTCAAACTTATATTTTTTACCAATTCTTTGTTTTTTACTTTTAGTAACCATACAGTTCCAAGTAAATGGATCTTTTTCTTCTAAAAATAAGAACTCAACTTTACCACCGGTTTCACTAGTTGCAAAAACTCTAGCTTTTCTAACTTTTGAATTGTTTACAACCAAAATAGAATCTTTATCTATTTGATCAACAAAATCATCAATTACTTTATCTTCAAACTTTCCACTTGCCTTATCTAGAACTAATAATCTATCTTTACCTCTTTTATCTGCAGGTTCTTGTGCTATTAATTCTTGTGGCAAATCAAAACTAAAATCTGATGTTTTTAGTCCGCTTTTTATTTGTTCAATCATTTATTTCCTCGTTATTATAAAATAGAAGTATCTAGATCTTTAATATTTGTTGGAGGTTTAACATTTAACAACTCATATGCTTTGGTTGTAACACATCTACCTCTAGGAGTTCTAATTAAAAATCCTTTTTGAATTAAATAAGGTTCATAAAAATCTTCTAAAGATTCAATTGCTTCACCAACACTAATTGATAAAGTTGAAGCACCAACAGGTCCGCCCCCATAAAAATTAATTATTGTTGATAATATGTTTCTATCTTGTTCTTCAAGACCAATTGGATCAATACCTAATCGCTTTAATCCTTCATTTACAACATCTATAGTTATAACACCATCAGCTAAAACGGAGGCAAAGTCTCTTAGTCTTTTTAATAACCTATTTGCTATACGAGGAGTACCTCTACTACACCTAGCTAAGGCAATTAGAGCATCATCGTCAATTTTACAATCTATTAATTCACTACTTCTTTTTATTATTTTACTCAATTCTATTTCATTATAAAACTGTAAATGACAGGTAATACCAAAACGAGAATGTAATGGAGAAGAAACCTGCCCAGCTTTGGTAGTTGCACCAACTAAGGTAAATTTTGGAAGTGGGATACGCATTGTTCTAGCAGCAGGGCCTTGTCCAATTACCCAGTCAATTTCAAAATCTTCCATAGCAATATATAACATTTCTTCTAATGCAGGTTTTAATCTGTGAATCTCATCTATAAAGAAAATAGAACCTTCATTTACATTTGTTAAAATCCCAGCTAAATCTTTAGGTTTTTCTAATGCCGGAGCACTAGTCATTCTAATTTCTTTACCCATTTCATTAGCAATAATGCTAGCTAAAGTTGTTTTACCAAGACCTGGAGGACCAATTAAAAAAGTATGGTCTAAAGCCTCATTTCTTTCTTTAGCAGCAGTAATAAATATTGATAAATTTTCTTTTAATTGTTTTTGACCCTGGAAATCAACTAATCTCTTAGGTCTTAAAATATTTTCTTGCTCGTCATTGTCACTTTGAAAGCTAGTTGAAACAAGAGAATTAGCTCTTAAGGCATCTATATCTTGAACATTTTCTTCAAATTCGCTCATACTCAACCTCTAACTTAAATTTGCAATAGCAAGTCTAAAAATATAGGATTCAATATCATGGTCATTCATGCCAACCAATTTTTCTTTATTTAAATCATATATTTTATGAACTTCTTTTGCAGCTTTATTTCTATCATATCCCATTTCAACTAAAGCAACAATTAATTCACTGAACTTATCTCTTTGTGTTTCAATTGTACTTGAAGAACTACTTGTTCTTTCATCCATAACAAGCTGTCCTCTAAGTGCTAAGACTAATTTTGATGCTGTTTTTTTACCAATTCCTGGTAATTTAGAAAGAGCATTTATATCACTATTATCAAGCATAATTATAAAATCTTTAAAGCTAACTCCGCTCATAATTTTAAGAGCACCTTTAGCTCCAATACCTGATACATTTTGTAATTGTAAGAAAAATTCTCTTTCAATCTCATCCACAAATCCAAATAATGTCATAGCATCTTCTCTATGTTGTAAATAAGTTACAACTCTAACATCATTTTTATCCATTAAAGAATTTAACTTTGATGCTGTGGTTGTAGATATTAATAAATCATATTCAATACCATTATTTAATATAATCACATTATTTGCTGAAATGCTTAAGATTTCACCATGAATTGCATTAATCATTTTATAATCCTACTAATTGAACTTTCATAAGTTGCTAAACACAAAGCAGCAGCTAATGCATCAGCGGCATGATCTGGTCTAGGTCTTTTGGCTAAACCTAAATGTAGTTTAACCATTTCTTGAACTTGTTTTTTATCTGCAGTTCCATAACCGGTAATTATGGATTTAATTTGCAAAGGTGAATACAGTTTAACATCAAGATCTAATTGTGACAATTTATGTATTGCAGAACCTATAACTTTTGCAACTGAAATAGCTGAAGAAGAATTTTTAGTAAAATAAATATCTTCTATTGCACAAATTTCTACATTATATTTTAGAGCTATATTTCCAAGCTCTTCAGCTATAGTAAAAATTCTTAATTCTTGTTTCATGGATTTATCGGTATTTACAACACCAAAAGAAACAGGCCGGGACTTGTTACTTATTGAATCAATAATACCCCAGCCTGTATTCGCTAATCCCGGATCAATGCCAAGAATACGCATATGTTTTATTCGTCTTCTTCAAAATCATCAGGAAGTTCTAGATTTGTTGAAACTTGTTGAACGTCTTCTAAATCTTCTAATTTATCAACAATTCTTAAAACTTTTTTTGCTTTGTCAGAATCTAAAGTAATCATTTGATCAGCAATTTTTTCAACACCAGCGGATTCTTGTTCAAAACCAGCAGCTTGAAGAGCTTCTAAAACATTAGCAAAATCTCCTGGTTCAGTTGTTACTTCAATAATACCATCACTAGTAGCAACATCTTCAGCACCATTTTCTAATGCAAGTTCGAAGATTTCCTCTTCTGTATACTTTTCTTCGCTATAAGTAATAATACCTTTAGTTTGGAACATATAAGAAACACAACCAGTAGTACCTAAAGAACCACCTAGTTTTGTTAATGTTGATCTAACATCAGCAGCAGTTCTGTTTTTATTATCTGTTAATGTATCAACGATAATTGCAATTCCACCTGGAGCATAACCTTCATAAGTTAGTTCGTAATAAGTTGCTGCATCAGCTTCTCCACTACCTTTTTTAATAGCTCTATCGATATTATCTTTAGGCATGTTTTCAGCCTTAGCTTTAAGAATTGCTGTTCTCAAAGTAGCATTAGAATCTGGATCAGGGCCACCCATCTTAGTTGCAACTGTTATTTCTTTGATTAATTTTGTGAACTTTTGACCGCGTTTAGCATCTGCTATACCTTTCTTGTGCTTAATTGAAGCCCATTTACTATGCCCAGACATATATACCTCTTTATTTATATATTAAGATTAATTTAATTGACAATATTTTTTGCCAAATCCTTATAAAAACTAACATAAAGGATAATAAATTTCAAGCTTTGTATTATATTTACTATCTAGTTTAGCTATACATTAAAAAACTTATATCAATATAATTTTTAAAAAATAAATTTATTTTTTCCCAAATAATAATTTAGAACTAGTCAACATATACTTTTTAGCATCTTTTTCATCCATTGCAAGACCTTTTGTAGTATCAATTAATTCAACCTTTTCAAATCCCATTTCTCTTAGTTTCTCTATAAGTTCATCTATATTTCCATAATGTTGTTTTGAAAAAAGATCATGAATGGCAAAAGAACCACCTTTCTTTAATAAGGATAAAACATTTATTATCATTTCTTGTTTATTACCAGGGATATTATGAAAAACATAATTAGAAGTTATAAAATCAAAAGATTCTTTTTCAAGAGTTAAATTTTTTACATCACCTTTAAAAAAGCTTATATTTGTAACCTCTTCTTCTTCCGCATTCTTTTCACAAACCGCTTTAGAAAATTCACCATATTCAGCTCCCCATCTATCAAAACCGCTTACTAATGCTCTTCTATTTTTTTTTGCACAGAGAATTGTTAAAGCTCCACTGCCACAACCAACATCTAAAATTTTTTGATTTGGTTTTACTTTAACATAAGAAGAAACAAATTTTATTATTTGCCAGGCAAGAGAATTTAGATTGTCGTCATAATTAAAAGCGCTATACATATTATATGATTTATAAGTTATAAAAGTTATAAGTAAAGATAAAATTATAAAAATAATTGCTAAAATCAATAATTTATTGAATATTGCAAATATAGTGATACTATATGAGACTAATAAAATAATAGATAAAAAGTATAATATCTTTTTAGGAAGCCAATTTCCATATTTAATCATAAGATCTCCTTTAAGGACTACAACAATAGTTTAAAGTAACATCTTATATAAATAAAGTGTTTTAGATAAAAGAATTAAATAAAATTAGAATATATTGTTTAACTTGCTGATTCTTCATCTTTTTTATTTTTATCTATAAAAACTTGGTAAGCTAGAATTGTTCCATCATTTTCAGCTTGCTTCATTTCACCACGACCACCCCAATCTAAGCCATCGTATCTATATATGCTTTCTAATTCATGTTCAGCTTCAACATATGTTAAACCTTGACTTTTAGCTCTCTCGTCTAAAGTTCTAAGTACTGCTTCAAATGTATTATCAAATATTTCTTGGTATATATCTATCATGGTCTAAATATAAAAATATTACTCTTTTACGTCAATAATGATTTTAATTAAACATTTCTTATTTTAATTTTATAATTATCTAACTATTTATAAAGATTAGATATTTATCTAATCTATTGACTAAAAGATAAAATATATCTTATCTTAAAAACAATTAAGGGATGTTTATGAATAAATATAATAAGAATTTTACTATTTTTACTTTGGGTTTATTAATTTCTGGACTTGGAACACAAATATATAATTTTGCAATTGGCTTGTACGTATTAAAAATTACAGCATCTAGTGTTAACTTTTCGCTAACTTTAATTTTTAGTATGTTACCTCAAATAATCTTATCTCCAATTGCAGGAAATATTGCTGATAAGATTTCTAGAAAGAAGATGCTTGTAATAATGGATTATTTATGTGGGATAACACTAATAATTGTTTATTTCTTTTCTAAAACTAATTCACTTAGTTTAATCCTTATATATTTTACTTCTTTTTTATTATCTTCTTTCAATGCTTTTTTCATGGTAAATATTGAATCTTGTATACCTAATCTAGTTACAAAGGATAAAATATTAAAATTAAATTCAATCTATTCTATGATAATATCACTGGTTAGAATCGCAGGACCTTTATTAGGTGGAGTTTGTTTTGGATTCTTCTCTATTTATTCAATTATTATATTTAATGCTATTTCTTTTATTTTCTCAGCTACTCTAGAATTATTCTTTGATATTGAAAAGAAAGAGAGAATTAAAGATAAACAAACATCATTTTTTTATAATTTAAAGGAAGGCTTATCTTATTTTGTAAATAATAAAATATTATTCTACATCACAATATATGCAATGCTAGTAAATTTCTTTAGTGTTAATTTATCTATCGCATTACCCTATTATTGCTTAGAAATATTAAAAATTGATTCTTCCCTTTTTGGCTTTGTACAAATGGCATTACCTTTAGGTATGGTAATTTCGTCTTTTCTAATTGCTTTATCTATAAAAGATAATAAAACTATTTTAAAAACAACTATTTTGATGATCGTTGTTATTGGATTTTTACATATTATATTATCTATAAACATGATTTCTAATCTGAATATTAATTTAAAGGTTATTATTATTTTTATAATACTATTAATGATTGGATTTTCACTTGGTTTTGTAGATATACCAATTAATACAATTATTCAAAATATTATACATGATAATTATAGAGGTAGAATTCTTGGGATTATTACCTCATTTAGCAGAATTATAACCCCAATTTCAATTTTTATTTTTGGGCTTTTAGTTGATAATTTTGAAGTTTATTATACAATAATTATCAGTGCTATAGCATTTTTTATTCTTGCTGCACTAATAAAAAGTAATAAAAAATTACAAACTACTTAATATAAGGAAAAATTTATGCAAGAAATACTTTATGATAAAAATATAGAATTTAGTTTATTTATAGATAGAATTGCTAATATAGATAATTTTATGGATATGATAAACAAATTAAAAAAGAATACACCTTATAAAATTGATGATGTTTTAGTTAACGATTATCATAAGTTTCTCCTTGATTGCACAAAAGAATATAACTTTATAGAAAAAAATATTATTAATACTTATTTTAATAAAACTCGTTATTTTTCTACTCTTTTATTTTATTTATCTCATAATGATATTGAATTAGATCAATTAAACAGATCAATCTTTCTAGAATATTTAAACTATTATTTTGAAATTGAAATTACTTATGAAACTAAAGAAAGTGATCTTGTTAAAATGATTAAAAATGTAAGTAAGAATCCAGAAAATGATATCGATGTAGAAAAATCAGCTAGCTTAATTTTATCTGCATTACAAGATGAGGAAGTCCTAACATCATTTATTAGAGATATTAAAAAACTTAAAAAAAGATTTGAAAATGATTTACTAATTACTTATAAAGATAAAATTTATGAATCCCATAATAAATACCAAAACTTGATAAACAAAAATCCTCAACTATTTTATAAAAATATAAATATTTTTCAGCTAGATAGTGATATTAATAAAATGAATATATATTTTTCTTATTTTGCTCCATTTATTTGCACAATTTATTTAAAATCAAAAATAGTTATTTTTGGAAATAATATATTAGAGCAAATTGAAGAAAATGATGAAACTTATTCTATTTTACTGTGCAAATTCTTAAGTGAACCTAAACGTTTTAAGATTATTCAACTTTTATCTGAGAAAAAATACTATTCTAATGAATTAGCTAAAGAGTTAAATTTAACACCTGCTACTATGAATTATCATATTAATAAGCTATATGAGCTAAAATTGATAAATATAGATGCAGGAAAGCAAAATAAACTATTTTTAGAACTTAATAAGACTCGTTTAGATTACCTTCTTAATAACATAAAAAATAGTTTATTAAATTTTTAATTTATTTTATTAACTTTTCAATTTCTATAGATAAATCTAGTATTATAGAATCTAATATTATAACACCTTTTTCACTTAACCAGATATTATCCTCATTATATAAATAATAGCTACTATTTAGTTTTTTAAAGGCTTTAAGTATTTGATCTCTATTTAAATTGAAATTATTTTTAATATAATTAAAATTCAAACCTCTTTTATTTCTTAAACCTACTATTAAATACTCATCAAAATGTTGATCTCTATTTAAGATCTCTATTTCATAGTCACTCAATAATGGTGTATTTAAGTATTTTTTTATAGTTGAAATATTTGTAAGTCTAATTAAAGTTTTATCGTCAAAAATAGTTGAAGCTGAAGAAGATCCTAAAGAGAAATAAGGAGATAAATCCCAATATCTTAAATTGTGAAGACACATATTATTATCTTTTTCAAAATTAGATACTTCATAATGGTTAAAACCACATTTTGATAAATATTTCCAAAGATTTTCTAGTAAATCTTTCTCAAACAATTGTGAGTGAGTTATTATTTCTTTATTCTTTACTAAGGAATAAAGATGAGTACCCTCTTCTACAGTTAAACAATAAAGTGATAAATGTTTTAAATCACAGTATTTTAAAATTGTATCAATATCATTTATGCTATCTTTTAAAGTTTGTGTTGGAAGGGATGTCATTAAATCAAAGGAATATTTAATTTTTATATTAAGTTTTTTATATTCTTCTTCAGAGATTATTTTATTGTTTAAAAAATAATTATCTTTATAATTTAATTTTAAATTATCTAATTGTGCTGCAAATTTTAGAGCTTTTATATTATCTTCATATCTAGCATTTCTACCTAACATTTTTAAAATATTATCATTAAAAGATTGAATTCCAATAGAAATTCTAGTAGCTAAGCCTTCTTTAAATAAATTTATGTGCTCTTGTGTTAATGATTCTGGATTAATTTCGAAAGTTGTTTCTTTTGATGGCCCTATTTCTATTAATAAGGTTCTAAGTTGTTCAAAACTTAAGATACCAGGGTTTCCACCACCAATAAAAACAGTATCAAATATTTTATTATATGATTGTTTTACTAATTTTAATTCTTTTATTAGCTTCTCTAGATATGAATCAACTGATACTTCATCCCAACAATTCTTTTTTGCTTCACTATAGAAAGCACAGTAATAACACTTAGTATTACAAAAAGGAATATGAATATATAAGGATAAGCTATTTTGTTTATTTAAAAGTTCTAAGTACTTTGTTTTTATCATTTATCGCCTAAATAAGCTATTCTATTAAGTGGCCAGAATCTGAAGAATACTCGACCAGTTAATTTAGATTGAGGGACAGGACCAAAATATCTACCATCTCTAGAATTATCTCTATTATCACCTAATGGCAATACATAATTATCTGGAACTGTTATACCATTATTATAACTTTTAAAACTAGAACGAGAGGTAAAGTCACTTGGATCTATTTTATGTTCAGTATTAAATTTTGTTTCCATAAATTGATACATATCTCTAGGATAATTTGTATTAGTTAATTTATTATATTCACTCATATAATATGATGGGATATATGAAGAATTATTTAAATTCTTATCTCTATAACCAATTAATGAAGCCCAGGCTTTCATTGGAGTATAATAAGAAGATTCAATTAATCTATTTGGACCTTCACTTAAATTGTTTTCACCTCTAAAGTCCATTTCATTAACAAATTCATCACTACCAGAAACTCTAATATTAACATCACCGTTATAAAATTTAACTGTATCATTATTTAGAGCAGCTGCTCTTTTTACTAGTAATCTTTCAGCAGGAGTTCCATCTTCATTTTTATCTAAGTTAACAAGAGAAAAAGTTGCTGAAAATAATAATTGAGTTGCGATATCAAATAAAGGACCTTTTGTTATATATTCAGGGTTATAGAAAGTAATAATATTATCTCTTGATACAACTCTTCTATCTGCACCTAATTTTGGACCAGTTGGCCATAATTCTAAGCCATATACATTCTTATTTACAAATACTCTATCTTTAATTAATAAAGTCTTTTCCATTGAAGGAGAAGGAATCAAAAATAATTGGAATATATATTGATTTAAGATAAGAAGAACGACAACTGCAAAGACTAGTGCGTCTACCCAGCCTTTTACTTCACCCCAAAAGGTTCGCTTTACAGGATTTTCAGTTTTATATATTTTTAGAGCTTTGCGCTTTGTTAAATATCTAGTAGTAAATTTCTCAATTTTGTCTAATAATAAACTCATGATATTAAAATATAACAAAATAAAAGAGTTGACAAGGATTAAAGGTATAAGTAATTTGTAAGATATGAAAGAAATTAAAGATTTACCTAAAGTAGATGACGTTGTTTTGCCTAAACTTGGCTCAATTAGACCAGGAGTTTACATCCTTGCTCTAACTATTTTTGTAGTTTTACTAGTTGTTTTTATAATTGGCTTTTTACCTGGTGTTTTAAATGGAGGTAAATTTGTTAATTTTGAAAGTGAAATTGATAATGTTGGCGTATATGTCGATGATAATTATATAAGTGGTACCCCTGCTCAAAAGTTTATTAAAAGTGGGACTCACGAAGTTGTTTATAAAAAAGCTTCACAAATTATTGCAAGTGATACAATCAAAGTATCTCATCCAGTATTTTTAACCTATATCTTTCATCGCTACCAAGATGTTAATTTAGATTTAAACCAATTAAATGAAGAAAAAATAAATAAAATAATTAATTATGATATTCAATTAATTATAGATCAAAGTGGAATACTTGAATTTAATTCTGTTACTAATTATATCCCTTATTTCTCTCAATATGCAAAAGATGCTATTGCTTTTGATTTAGATAGAAATACCATAAGTGAAAACTTAAATTTAGCAAGTTCTTTTATCAGTTCCAAAGAAATGTTAGATGATGCAATTAATGCTTATGATACTATAGGGCTTGATTATGGTAATGTATTAAATGTCGCAAAAGAAGTATTTAGTGATAACACAAGTGAAATTGGACTTGATTTTGTTGATAAAACAGTTAATGCAACATCAGATACTTTAGTTGTTGATAATAATGCTATTATTACTACTTTAAAAGTAAATCCTATCTCATTTGTTATGGGAAATAAAACATATAGTAGTTATCCTAATATAAATGAAGCAGGAATAAATGTTGAAGTTAATGATTCTTTCTATTTGTCTAAACTTCCAATTTCCAATTACTTATATTCTTTATTTGTAGTTGAAAATCCAAAATGGGCAAAAAGTAATAAAGATTCATTAATTAATGATAATCTTGTTGATGATAATTACTTAAATGGTATCAGTTTATCCACTAGCTACCCATCTCTTGAGCCAATTACAAATATCAGTTATTATGCAGCTCAGGCCTTTTGCTCTTGGTTAAGTGATAAATCAGGTAAAAATGTTTATATTCCAAGTGAAAAAGAATGGAATGCAGCAGCATTTGCATCAACAAATTATATAAATAATACTTACAGCAATTCATTAATTGCTCTAAATAGCTACGACAATCAATTTGATTTAATGCTAGGCGGGGTTTGGGAATTTACTTCTACCCCTTATTTCCCCTTAAATAGATTAGTTGATAATAGAGATTCTATTATTAATGAAATCAATAATAACTATAATAGTGATATAGTTGTTAAAGGTGGATCTCTACTTAATTCATCAATTGATATCAACAGCATTGGAGCAATGGAAAAATCAGCTTGTTTTGAATATATGGGCTTTAGAATTGCTTACAAAAACTAAAAAAACAGGTAAATTATGAAAAATAAATCAGATAATAAAGATTTGTACTTGAAAAATAAAAAAGCATTTTTTAATTATGAAATCGTTGAAACACTTGAATGTGGTATGAGTCTTGAAGGGACCGAAGTAAAAAGTATGAGAGAAGGACGTTTCTCTTTTACTGATAGCTATGTTGTTGTTGAAAACAATCAATTATTCTTATTGCAATTTACTATCCAGCCCTACAAACAAGGTTCAATTTTTAATCATGATCCTGAAAGAAAAAAGAGATTATTAGCTCATAAGCAAGAAATAAAAAGATTAAAAAGAAAAATCGATGAAAAAGGTTTTACTTTAGTTCCTACAAAAGTTTATTTAAAAAATAATATTATTAAAATGGAAATCGGTCTTGCTAGAGGTAAAGCTCTTCATGACAAGAAAAATGCAATCAAAGAAAGAGACTTAAAAAAAGATGCTCTAAGAGAAGTTAAAAACCTTAAATATTAAAATATATTTATAGTTTAATCCCTTATATAGCATCATTATAAAAATGTTATCTTGATAATAAAATCAAGATAACATATTTTTTTGCTTCTTTATAAGAATCATATTACCAAAGTCTAATTTCACCACCCGCAAATACATAGAAGCCAGGAGTCTCATCTATTCTTAAACCTGCATATACTCTAAAGTTATTATTAATTAAATAATATCCAGCACCGGCTATATCGAATTGAAATGGAGTAAAGAAAGAAGAATTATATCCTATTTCTGCAAAAGCTTCTGCCCACCATCTGAAATCTGAAGGAAGGTAAACAACCCTACCACCAATATCAATATTGTAATTAAAGGCACCACCAATAGTATAATCCATTTTAATTTCAGCATCAGCATCATAATAAACACTATCTTCAACTAAGAAACCACCTATTCTAGCTTCTGGTCCAGCATTTAATTTAAAAACAGAAGATCCCACATTTTGTTGATATGTAAATGTTGCAGCAAATCTACCATCCCAGCCACTAATCATATTTACAAAACGGGCTCTATCAAAAGCATACTTTTGAGAATTCCAAGTATTTAGTATTAATACATCCATTGCTCTATCACTTATGCCCATAGCATCTGCTAGTTTTTGATAATATTCTTTATATAGTGCAGTTGAATCATCATTAAATCTATTAAATATTTCATTTCCTGTTTGGAAAACTGATACAACCTTTTCTACTTTTTCTGGAGTTTGTTCAACACCTAATTCTTCCATCATTAATTTTGCTCTATATACATTGTAAATTGAATAAACTCTACCTACGCCAATTGCACCATAAGGAGCTAAAGTATAAGTAAGTGATGAAGTTAAAGCATTAATTGTTACATTTCCTCCAGCATTCCAAAAACCGTTCATTCCATTAACATCTAAATCATATGAAGTATAATAAGCACTGGAGTTTGCAAATAATCCAGTTGAAATAGTTCCTGCTTTTACATTTCCAATAGCAGAAATATTATATTCATCAGTTTTTGTTTGGTTAAATAATCTATATGAGGCATCACCTTGAATATTAAAATTAAATGTACCATTAACAGCAGAAATTTCAATTATATTTTCACTATAATTTAATGATGAAGATAGTCCTCCAACATTACCTAATCCGCCATCTATGGTTAAAAATGAATAACTTTCAGGAACAACTAAATCATAAATCTCTTCATATTCGTCTGCAAATATTGAATAAGTGAACAAAGAAATAATTAACACTAATAAAAGACTTTTTTTCATACATCCTCCTAATTTCTAGTAACATAAACGACAACACATAACCAATTCTTTATACTAATTATATTATAGAAATTATATTTATGCAAAATAATTTACACACAAAATAAAATTTATGCTAAAAACTAAATAAATTAGTGATTTTTTTTATATTTTAATGCGATATTACTGACAATAAAAAATACTACAAAATCAATAATTGACTTGTAGCAAAATTAAAATATTAAAAATAAATAAATTCTTTAATACATATAAACTTTAATTAAATAATTTAAATATTACTTCACAATTTATTATTTCTATAATACCCTTTAGTAGAATGTTATGTACTGCAACTTATTTAACTAGGAAGACAAATGATTATCTATGAAAACACAAAAAATGGCTTTATTAATGATATAAATTCTGGATTATATGTAAAATTAATTGAAGAACAAATTCAAAAAAAAATGCATAGAAAAACAGGAAATAGTGAATTAAATTCTTGGTATAATTCTTTAAGAAATATGAAAGACATTATTGATGATAATGAAATTCCTAATGATACAGGAATAGCTATAGAATATAATATCCCATCTACTTCTAAAAGAGTTGATTTTATTTTATCTGGGTTTAATGAAACAAAAAATATGGAAGCTATTTTTATTGAATTAAAGCAATGGAATAAAGTAGATAATGTTCTAAATCAAGAAGATGTAGTAAAAACACATTTAGGTGGTAGTGAAAGAATTGTTACTCACCCGTCTTATCAAGTTTGGTCTTATACTGAATTATTAAATAATAGTAATCTAAATATTCAAGAAAAAGAAATAAAATTAACGCCTTGTGCATATTTACATAATTACTATTTGGAAAATAAGGATCCATTAATAGATAAAAAATTTGATAATATATTAAAAAAAGCTCCAATTTTTACTATTACTGATAGAGAAAAATTAAAATCGTATATTAAAAAACATATTAAATATGGTGATAAACTTCTAACATTAGAAAAAATTGAACAGAGCGAATTATATCCTGCAAAATCTCTTCAAGATTGCATACTATCAATGCTAAATAATAATCCAGAATTTATTATGATTGATGAACAAAAAGTAATTTTCGAACAAATCATAGATTTAACTAATCAATCATATAAAGACAATAGAAAAAGAGTAATAATTGTAAAAGGTGGACCTGGTACAGGAAAAACCGTAGTAGCTATTAATTTGTTAGTTAAAGCAATAAATTTAGGTATTTATTCATCTTATGTAACAAAAAATACAGCACCAAGAGAAGTTTTTTATCAAAAGCTAAAAGGAAAACATTTAACTTCAAGTTATATTAAAGGTTTATTTCTTGGATCTGGGTCATTTATAAATGCTATAAATAATAGCTATGGCTTATTAATTTGTGATGAAGCTCATCGACTAAATGAAAAATCTGGAATATTTAAAAACAAAGGTGAAAATCAAATAAAAGAAATTATCAAAGCTGCAAAAACTTCAGTTTTTTTCATTGATGAAGAGCAAGTTGTTACAGCACAAGATATTGGATCTATAGCTGAAATTAAAAACTGGGCAAATATAGAAAATGCATTATGCTTTGAGACTGAATTAACCAGCCAATTTAGATGTGGTGGATCTGATGGATACCTATCTTGGATAGATAACACTCTACAAATAAAAGAAACAGCAAATTTTTCTTTAAAAGGAATTCCTTATGATTTTAAGATATTTGATAATCCTAATGATTTAAGAGAAGCTATAGTAAATAAAAATAATGTCGATAATAAATCTAGATTAGTGGCTGGATATTGCTGGGAATGGGCTAGTAAAAAGGATCCAACAAATGGTCCTAATGACATTAAAATTGATAATTTCGAAATGAAATGGAATTTAAATAGTAGTAAATTACCTTTTGCAATCGATGATACTTCAATAAATCAAATTGGATGTATTCATACTTGCCAAGGTCTTGAATTTAATTATGTTGGAGTAATTATAGGAGATGATTTGAGATATGAAAATGGACAAGTAATCACTGATTTTACAAAAAGAGCTAAATCTGATAAATCATTAAATGGAATTAAAACTCTAGCTAAGAAAAACAATTTAGACGCAATTAATAAAGTTGATTTAATTATTCGAAATACTTATAGAACTTTAATGACTAGAGGATTAAAAGGCTGTTATATTTATTGTACAGATAAAAAGCTTTCAAATTATTTTAAAGATTGTATTAATTAATCAAAAAATATTTAAAAAATAAAAACTTAACTTATGTAATAATATCCTTTTTTATATTTTTTAAATTCATACCCATTTCATCACCCAAACCAACTAAACGATTTAATATTAATGAATATTCATCAATAATTTTGTTATCTGTATACTCCGGATATCTTATTCTATGATCAATTTCACTCCAAGCTTCTTCAAAAATGGTTCTTACTTTATTTCACCTATAATATCAAAATTTAATTCACTTGTTTTAAAGGTATAATGTAAGGAACGATATCCAAACTTATGTTTTTTAACAATAAAATCACAATTCTTAAAAAAATCTTGATTGCTATCACCCTCTCTAATATAAGCAATTTTCTCATATGGAAATAAATGACCTCTAATATATTTATCAATATTTTCCCACTCATCTTTAAAGGTATGTAAAGCTCTTATTCCAATTAAATCAGTTATTTCAGTCCTATAATTTGATAAATTAATATTTCTATTTTCTTTATTCTTTCGAATTATTTTTGCTCTTAAATGAGCTGGATCTTTAACACGAAAATTTATTAAATGTATATCAGAAATCTCATTTAATTCATTTAATAAATATTCACAATAATTCTTGTATTCTTTAAGATTCTTTTTATAATCTTCAATTATTTGAACTAACTCAGCTTCAGATAAACTATTTTCTTGTTTAGGCATAAAAATTCCTTATTGTCATGAATCTTCAATAAAAAATTATATCATATTATGTTAAGTAATTAAAGAAATATAAATATAATAAATTCTTCATATATACATTGAACTTTTTATATTTAATAGACCAATTAAAATGAAGAATATATACTTAAATTATATTTTAAGTATAAAAGGGATTATTATGAAAGTTTTATTAGTTATTGATATGCAAAATGATTTTATTGATGGAGCTCTTGGAACGGCTGAAGCTATTGATATAGTGGATGGAGTTGTAGACAAAGTAAAAAACTTTGATGGGAAAGTTTTATTTACTCGTGATACTCATCAAAAAAACTATATGGAAACAGAAGAAGGAAAACACCTTCCCGTTCCTCATTGCATTGAAAAAACTAAAGGCTGGCAAATTACTAATAAGTTACTCCCCTATATAAAAGAAGAACCATTTAATAAAGTTACTTTTGGAAGTGTTGAACTTGAAGCATATATGAAAGATTTAGCAGAGAAAGAAAATATTGAAAGTATAACTTTAATTGGTTTATGTACAGATATTTGTGTTATATCTAATGCATTACTTATGAAAGCAAACTTTCCAAACATTCCAATTTATGTTGAAGAAAAATTATGTGCAGGAGTTGTTCCTGAAAGTCATAATAGAGCTATTGAAGCTATGAAAATGTGCCAAATAGATATAATTTAACAGTTAACTGTTTCATTTTTGTTGCATTATTACATTTTAATACAATTATATTATATTCTTGCAACAAAATAATAATAAATATTAAACAAATTGTTGCAAAAACTCTGTTTTTTATAAAAAACCCCTTTGAATGTTTTTATTATGTTGTGGTATATTACAAAACATAATAATCACAGCCTTTAAGGAGGTACTTCATGAATCTTTTACCAATTGGAGAGATTGCAGAAAGTATAGGTATTGAAGAAAAATATATTGAACCTTATGGTCGATATAAAGCTAAAATAGATCCAGCTATTAATGAGAAATTAGCTGACAAAAAAAATGGAAAATTAGTTCTTGTTACATCCATAACTCCAACAAAGGCTGGAGAGGGAAAAACCACAACTGCTATTGCTCTTGCTGAAGGTATGGGTAAAATAAATCAAAAAGCTATGTTATGTCTTAGAGAACCTTCCCTGGGCCCAGTATTTGGACTAAAAGGTGGTGCAACTGGTGGGGGACTAGCATCCATCGCGCCAAAGGATGAAATCAATCTTCATTTTACAGGCGATATTCATGCACTTACCTCTTCTATTAATCTAATTGCTGCAGTATTAGATAATTCAATTTATCAAGGAAATCCTTTTAATATAGATCCTAATCATGTTGTTTGGACTAGAGCCTTAGATATGAACGATAGAGTCCTTAGAAACATAAAAGTGGGTATTGGTAAGTGTAATGGTGTTGAAAGAGACGATCATTTTGTTATAACTGTTGCATCTGAATTAATGGCTATTTTATGTTTAGCACATGATTCTAGAGATTTTCATAAAAGAATTAAAAAAATAATTGTAGCTTATACTTATGATGAAAAACCAGTTACTGTTGCTGATTTAAATGTATCAAATGCAGTCATGAAATTAATGAAAGAAGCTTTAAAACCTAATCTAGTACAAACACTTGAACATAACCCTGTTTTAGTTCATGGTGGTCCTTTTGCGAATATTGCTCATGGGTGTAATTCAATTTTAGCAACAAAACTAGCTATGAAATTAGCTCCCATTACTATAACAGAAGCTGGATTTGGAGCAGATTTAGGAGCTGAAAAATTCTTAGATATCGCTTGTAGAGAAGGAGATTTTAAACCTTCTGGTGCTGTTGTAGTAGCTACCGTAAAAGCTCTTAAAATGCATGGCGGAGTTCAATATAATGACCTTGAAAAAGAAAATGTTGAAGCATTACTTTTAGGTGTTGATAATTTAAAAGCACATATTGAGAATGTAAAAAAATATAATATTCCAATAATCGTAGCAATTAATCATTTTGATCATGATACAAAAGAAGAAATTGATGCATTAACACTTTGGTGTAAAAATGAAGGCTATACTGTTTCCTTCTTAGATGGATTTACTAAAGGTGGAGATGGAACTATCGATTTAGCAAACAAAGTTGTAGAAATGATTAATACTGATAAATCTAGCTATAAACCTATATATGAATTAAATTCACCAATTAAAGAAAAAATAGATACTATTGCTAAAACCATATACGGTGCTAAAGGAGTAAAATACTTAGAGAAAGCAGAAAAACAAATTAAGAAATTTGAAGAAATGGGATTTACAAACTCTTATGTATGTATTGCTAAAACACCTAATTCACTTTCAGATAATCCAAAAATACTTGGAGTGCCTAAAGATTTTACTATAACAGTTAGATCAGTTAATTTATCGGCTGGAGCTAATTTTGTAATTCCATTAACAGGAACTGTAATGACTATGCCTGGTCTTGGAAAAGTTCCATCAGCAATTAAGATGGAAGAGGAAACCGTAGAGTATTAATTATAAATAAGGATCTAGCATCAAACTAGATCCTTAATGTTTATAAAAGTAATTTATTATTTTATTTCAATTACATCGCTTAATTCAATGTTATTTGCACTTGAATTAACTCGAATCTCAAACTTACATGGCTCTAATACCCAATCGTGTTTTTCAACGTCATAATACTTAAAAGCATCAGAATCTAATTCAATTGTTATATTCTTTTTCTCTTTTGGTTTTAAATTTACTTTTTCAAAGCCTTTTAATTCTTCTTCAACTCTAAAAACCCCGCTATCGATAGCATGAACAAAAACAAAAGATGTTTGATTTGTTTCAAATTCACCAATATTTTCTAAGTTAAAATTTACTTTAACTATATCTTTTTCTTTATTTATAACAAAATCTGAATATTTAAATGCAGAGTAACTTAAGCCAAAACCGAAATCAAAAGCAACAGATTTATTATTTGTTCTAAAATCCCTGTACCCAACTAATAAACCTTCTTTATACTCTATTTTTTTAGGCTTTCTAACATTAGGATCGCCTTGTCCTTTTTGAACTCTTTTTAGTGAGTATTTATTATAATCACTGTAATAATTTTTATAACTCTCCCAATCTGAGAATTTTTTAGCAATAGTAAAAGGAAGTCGTCCACTAGGACTTATTTTATTAAAGATTATATCGTAAAGAGCAAGAGATTCTTTCTCTCCTAAATAATATGATAGTAAAAGTGTTGGAGATTTTTTAATCCAACTGGGATCAAAAGCCCCGCCTGAATTGATAATTGTAATAGTATTTTTATTTAATTTGTTGGCTTCTAATATACCTTTTACTTCTTTTTTATCAATCTCATAATCTCTATCATAACACTCGCTTTCATCAACTCCATCAAATCCTGATTTAATTATAACTAAATCTGCCTTTTTAACAGCTTCATATTTCTTACTTTTCTTATACCATTTCTTTCCAAAGCTTTTTACTTCAAACCCTTCTAATTTTAGTTTTTCTTCAAAACTTATCATCTCAACTCTAGCAATTATTTGAGATGAGCCTCCACCGGATGGAATAGCATCCCTATTTTTCCCTAAAATTACAACGCTTTTAATTTTTGATTTATCTAAAGGTAGAAGATTGTTATCATTTTTTAATAAAGTTATAGACTCTAAAGCAGTATTATAAGCTACATTTTGAGCCTCCTTTGAATGTAATTCATAATTTAGTTCATTTACTTCATGATCTAAAACTCCAACTTTATCTAAAATGGTTAATATATTTTTAACTTTATTAGTAATATCTTCTTCACTAATTTCTTTGTTTTCTAGAGCCTTATTAATTTTATCTTTAGAAAACCACACCCCCTTAGGCATTTCTAAATCAATTCCATGTTTAACTGCATTAATTGTAGAATAAACACTTGTCCAATCGGACATTACAAAACCTTTAAAG
The DNA here is from genome assembly GCF_055395745.1 of Pleomorphochaeta caudata. Lineage (NCBI taxonomy): Bacteria > Pseudomonadati > Spirochaetota > Spirochaetia > Spirochaetales > Sphaerochaetaceae > Pleomorphochaeta > Pleomorphochaeta caudata. Next base: position 2,146,936 of record NZ_AP042458.1, on the reverse strand, counting down.
CCCCATTTTTTCTTTAATACTTTTTCTATTAAATATTCATTTTCACTTGCATATGTTCCATTTATTAAATTATAGCTTGTCATTACACTATTAGTGCCACAATCTACTGCTTTCTTAAAAGCGGGTAAATATATTTCATGTAAAGTTCTTTCATCAACAACACTATCAGCTTTATGTCTATCATAATCACTATTATTGCAGGCAAAGTGTTTTACAGTAGTAATTACTCCAACTTTATTTGCAGCTTCAATATAGGCTTTAGCCATTTCTCCAGATAGATAAGGATCTTCACCAAAATATTCAAAGTTTCTTCCACACGTTGGAACTCTAGCAATATTAACACCAGGAGCTAAAAGTACTGAAGCTCCAACAGCTTTTGTCTCTTTACAAATAGAACTACTGACTTTAGAAATTAAATCTCTATTAAAAGTTGCTGCCATTGCAATTGGAGATGGGAATATAGTAACCTCTTCATCCCAACCTCTTGCCCCTGCACTTGCATCGGTAGTCCATACTTCTTTTAAATTTAATCTATCAATACCACGAATACAGAAATCATTAATACCTGAAATATAATCTATTTTTTCATCTAAAGTCATTTTAGATATTAGCTCATCAACACTATATTCACATTTTATATCTTTCTTTTCAATTTTCTTTTTTAATCTCATATGAGTGCCAATCATTAATTTTTGAAAAGCATATTTTTGTTTTCTATCCATAATTTACTCCTAAATTAAACATTTCTATTATGATAATTTATTCTAACTGTAATATGTCCTCAACACTAAAAACATGTAAATGTTTTTTTGCAAAAGATTCACTAATTTCTTTAATTATTTTATATAGATAAGAATGACCATTATTAGCAAGACTCATGATACTTTGTAGTAAAACATCTAATTCTTCCTGAGTTTTAATATTTTCTCCAATTTCTTTATATGAATTAATTGCTATAGATCTAATTGCATTTCGTCTTTCACTAGGTTCTTGCTTATACCATGAATACTCATATAATTTATTAACTAATTCTAAATGGACAAAGTCTGAAGTTCGTAAAAAAGTATCAAAATTGCAAAACCTTTCACTCATAGAATGAGAATCATTTTCCAATAAATAATTTGCATAATATTCAAAAACCTGTCCACTATGTTTATCTTTTTTATAAGCAATATAATATTCTGCAAGTATTTTTTTTAAAAATTCATTACTAGAATTATTATAAGCAATAAGTGTAGCTTCTAACAAATAATTAAGCTCATAATCATTTAATTCCGCTATATTATTATAAAATGCATAACAATAGTTATTTCTTAAGCCAATATTTTTATTATCCAATTTAAGATTTTTAGCTATTAAATTATTATCTAAATCGGTTATTTTAAAGCCAAATTTTCTAGATACATTATATATCTCATAAAAATAATTTTCATCATCAATATGAAATTTAATATAATTAGAAAAAATTATCTTAAACTTTTCATTTTGGTAAGGTTTAATAACATATTTCGTACTTAATAAATAATCACAAATTTTCCAAATTTTAAAATTTCTATTAATTGCTTTAAGTAAATTATCAGAAATATATTCAATAATATTATCTTCCAATATATAATCTAATAAAAATTCAATTGAACAACCTAAAAAAATAAGATTAAATATTTTGCCCTTTATTTTTTCTTTAAAATTATTATCATTTTTTAAAAAATTAAAATTCTCAAGAACATAGCTTAAAGTCCAATGAATCTTTAACAATCTATTATCAATTGATAATAAAGGCTGTTCATATATTATTTTTAAACACCATTCTTTTATTTTATTTTGTTCCTCTTCTTTTATTATATTAATATCTAAATAATATAGTTTATTATAATCAAGAAAAAAACCAATAAAATTAATATCCCAAGAGTTTTCAATAATTTCTACTAATTTTTCTAAACTGATATAATTTTTTTCTTCAAACCTTAATTCTTCTTGTAATAAATATGTAGCAAATAAATTAAAATTTAATAATTTATTTTTAAAATACTGATTAGAATATTTATCCATAGTCAACGTTTCAACATTAAAATACAAAAAAATTTTTTTCACTTCTAAAATTAAATCTGTCTTATTAAAAATAATTGAATAATCAATTTTTGATTTTTTTTCTTTTATTTGTTTGATTTGTTCATAAGTAACTAATTCATTTTTTGCTTTTATTCTTTGAAGCAAATATTTAGGAATATTTTTCAAGACAATATCATAAATAGGTGTTTTTTCATCTATATTATAAATAAAATGTTCAAAAAAGTTTTTCAAATTAGAATCTTGGGAATATAAAAATTCTTTTTTAAATACTAGAAAAGTTTCCTTTGATATAACAATACTATTAACATAATAATCTAAAATAAATTTTTCAATAAAGAAAATGCTATCATTAAAAATTAATCTCATTGAAATTTTATTCATTATAATCGTATTACAATTTTGAATTAGGATATCCCAAATTTGCTCAAAAGTACCAATTGATTTATTAATTTCAATCCATTTTATTATTAGCTCAAATTTATAACCATCAAAAGGTTTTTTAGTAATTTCTTTTTCAAAAGCTTGATTAAATTTATCAATTAATTCTTTAAAACTAGAATCATTTGAAAAAACTTCTATCCTTTTAATATTTAATTTCTCAATAACTTGCCAAATAATCTTTGAATCTTTTAACAAATACTCATTTGTTAGGTCTATATAGTTTTCCCAAAAAATAATATGCATAGGTTCAAAATATGTATCATCATTAATTTCTTGTGGAACAGTATATGCTCCTCCATAAGAATTACAATTACAAACTATAAATGATAATATTTTAAAATATATCCTTTTATTAAATTTTATTTTATTTATAAATAGTATTTTACAAATATTATTTATAGTACTACTTAAATCTGTCATTTTGATTAATTTAAAACAAAACTCAAGTATTATATGTTTTTCTATTTCCTGTGATAAATCTAAATTAGCAAAAATGTATGACAAATCAGTAATCAAATACTGTTCAATCTCTACTTTATCATATTCTAATAATCTATAAACATAATTAAAAAGAATTATTTTTTGGTTTTTGGAAATATTTTTACCATATCTTGTTATTTTTTTTAATAATGAAACTGCAAAAACTTTTTTCCTAATATTCTTCTCTTTACATATAGTTTCGATAACCAAATCTATATTCTTTTCTTTATATTTATTTTTAATTATAAATGAGATTAAAGAATTTGGGATTTCACTATATCTTAAATATAATGAATTAGAAATTAAAATTGATTTTATAATTTGATTAATAACTTCTTCAGAAATTTTATCAGATTCAATTAATGTTAATTTCAATATATTATCATCGTTTATCAAAATCAAATCTAATAATTCTTTAAACTTGAAATACAATTCATTATCTGAAATAAGAATATTTAATAAATATCCAATAGTATTTGTTAAAAAGTTTGGGATTACTTTATTATAAGAAATTAAATCAATTATTGTTTCAATATTCTGTTTTGAAATTTTTTTTGCAGCTAGAAATTCTAAAATATTCTTATGACTAAATGAAAATTGCTTTATATCAAGATTTATTCCAAAGCTTTTTAGTAAATCAATCTCAGTTAAGTACGAAGTTTGTTGTAAAATCATAAATAAAGCTAAACTTTCAAAATCTTCATATTGATTATTATTATTTCTATTAATTAATTTAATTTCTTTTTTAGAAATATTCTCAAGAAGTCTAATCAGATCCTTATCAATAAAATCTTTATCTCTATAATTTTCAATAATATTTGATATTATAAAAATATTATTATATAAATTATTTGTATCAAAATAGTTAATCATTAATTTTTTTTGTTCATCATTCTGAATTTTTTGCTCAATTAAATTATTTACATCATCTATTTTAAAATCAACAAGCTTAATAATATTAATTTTTATATCAAATATATCGAACTTATTTTTATCATATGAATTAGTTCTAGTAGAAATTATAATTTTTCTTTTATATGGATTATTTAAAAATAGTTGACCTATTTCATTTATTAAACAAGTTTGATTTTCTGGAGGGACTTCATCAAAACTATCCAATAATAATAAAGCATCACCAAAAATATAATCACCATTCATAGAAAGATTGCTTTCAATATAATTTAACAAATTATTTTTTGTATAGCATTTTAAATCTACATACACTGGTGGGAAAAAACAAATAAGATTCTCATTTAAAATGTTTTGATGTATTTGTTTCAAAAACCCAGTCTTTCCACATCCCGCATCTGCTTCTAATATTGTAAAAATTGGTAAACTAGAAAAAAAATCATTTATAGTAATTGAAATATATTGATTTAAATTTGAATCAAATTTCTTTATTTCTCTTTGAATATATTTTGCTATTTCTTCTTTTTCAAGAACAAACTGATTATGATTCTTTAAATACTCTATTTGTATAGAGGCTTCAACTTTTGGAAGATCTATATAAGTACCAAAAGTTGGATTCTTAATTATAATTTCTACTAGATTTTCTAAGTCATAAATTTTTAATTCAAAAGATTCATTATTATAATTAGAATAAATATTTTGTTTTTCCTTCTCATTAATAACTTGATTTGTAAAATATATTATCTGTTTATATTTATCTGAACCAGAAATAGAATGCATTAATTCTTCTTTAATTTTTTTATCAAAATCCTTTCGAATTGAAAAGGCATATTTAATATTTTTTTTACCATCAATTCGATATGTCCAACCATCAACTCCGCCATCACCACCAGCACTTAACCCACTAGAAGATAAAAAATCTGAATCAATTACTTTTGGAATTATTTTTGAACATAATAATTCAAAACTATAATCACCTTTATTTGTCTGATTAAGATTTGATAATGCATATCTTATAATTGCTTTTGATTTCATTCTGTCTTTAGTATCTTTTTGTATACGGCTTTTGTCAATATTTAATATTTATAAATTTAATTTAATAAAATATTTTCATATAAAAACTAATTATCACTTAGGATCCTATCGACTATTTCTGAAATCTTTTTAACATTGTTCAGATAGATAAAATGATTGCCTTCTAATATTTCATAATCAACATTATTTGAAAGTCTTTTCAAGTGTTCCATTTGATATTCTTGAGGAGAAATCTTTATTTGACTATTTTTAGTTTCATAAGTTTGTTTTGAAATAGCTTTAAAATATGGGATTGTATTGGGGTAAGCCAAATCCATTGTATCTTTTACATACTGGGCAGAGTTTGCCATTTGACTGAGTAGGTTATTATTTACACTAAACCCTGAGAAATAAATCATATCGTTAATTTCTTTTTCAGTATAACCTTTTGATAATAAATCTTTTCTGTTTGTAGCTAAGAGTGAAATAATAGAACTAAACCCACTATTTTGTTGTAGTTTTGCAACTCCTAATAATTTATTCACAAATTTAGGCAATTCTTGATAATAAGCGGTTGATGTTCCATCTAGAGAGATAATTGATTCAACTTCATTAGGATATTTTGATACATAATATTCACTATATACACTTGATATAGAATGTGGCACTAATACATATAGAGGCTTTATACCTTCTAGATCTAAAACTTTTCTTATTTCTTGAACATAATTATCTATAGATCTCTCTCTATTAGTTTCACTGCTAAAACCTACACCAAAATATTCAATACAAACGACTCTATATTTTTTACTTAATTCTCTCATTAATGGACCAAATTCAGCAGAAGGCAAAGCAACACCCATTCCAGGAAGTAATACTATTGTTTTATCCCCTTCTCCCATAGAATATATATGCATTTGTCCATCATACACTGCTACCATATCACCATAGGGAGTAATCGATTCAACTTTATTTTTAAAATAAGTTACATGCAAAATAGCACCAATAATATTAAAAATTACTATTACTATAAAAATAAACAGTAAAACTTTTAAAAATCTTTTCTTAAATGACTTTCTAGGATTTTTATTTTTCTTCATAAGAACCTTTTCTATTTTTTTAACTAAAAAAATATTTATATATTAAGTTTTAAAAATTAAATAAAATTAAATAAAATCAATTATTAGATTCAAAGAGTCAAAATCAACAAAAGTAACCTTTTTATTATAGGTTTCAATTAAAGCTTTAGTTTCTTCAGTTTGTTTTTCTGCTGGGAGTTTTTTAGTTCTATTATATAAAGCTTTCATCATTATTTTATGAACCGTACTTAATTTAGAATAATCAACACCACCTCTTAAGTGGAATATTTTACAATTATCATATAGCTCTTTAGAAACTTGCTTTTTAAGAGAGGCTTTAATATCATCAGTGTTACTTTTTACAGTTGGATCAGCTAAACCTACAGTTACTACAATTAGTTTTTGATTATTATTAAGTGGATACTTATTAATGGTATCTTTAAGACCTAATATACCACCAGCATAAAGCCCACCAAAATAAATTATTAAATCATAATTTTCTAGATTCTTAACTTTTGAATATTCTAAAATCTCTATATTAGTTCTTTTTGAAAATTCTTTAGCATATTCTTTAGTTGTTCCATATTTACTTCCATAAAGAATTATTTTATTCATTTTTTCTCTCCTACAAATCAGATTATAACATTAAATTATAATTGAGAAAGTAATTGTTTTTAATAAACAATAGTTGAATAAATAATAATATAAAAAACTCAGCCCTAATTTATCTTAAAGCTGAGTCATAATAAATAATTTGATAATAATTATTAATCTACATTATATACATAAGCACATCCAGAATTAGTACTTTTCTCTTTATCCTCAGGCGCTCCTACTACATAATATTTATCTGACATACTAACAGCTGCACCATACTTATCTTGATAAGATTCAGATGTGGTAGGTACTAACTTCTTAAGTTGATTCCAAGAACTTCCATTATATTTAAATACATAAGCACTACCACTTCTACCATCAGAGTTTGGATTACCTATAATAGCTTTATCACCAAAAATACAAATTGAAACACCAAACTTATCATTAGCTACCCCATCATTTGTTACTATCTTTGATACATAATTCCAAGAACCATTAGCTGTTTTATTATAAGTATATACACTACCTTTATTAGAATTTGAATTAGGAGCACCAATAAATATTGTATTATTATAGATACTAACTGCTTGACCAAAATTATTACCTGCTGCAGCATCATTTGGAATTATTTGGCCTTTGTTCACCCAAACATTATCTTCAAGTGAGAAAACAAAAGCACAACCTTCATTACCATTATAGCAAGGAGCTCCAACTACAATATCATTATCATATAGGCAAAGAGAATATCCAAACATATAACCAGAGTCCCCATCATTTAGTTTTAATTTCTGTTTAAGCTCCCAAGTTCCATTATTATTAGTATATACATATGCACTACCTGAATTCGAGCCTGTTGCATCATCCCTAAATGCGCCAATAATAGCAGTATCTCCTGAAATATAGACGGAAGTACCAAAATAAGCACTTGATGATAAATCAGTGGGAGCAAGTTTTTGTTTCATTGTCCATTTTCCATCTACTAAAGTATAAATAAAGGCAGCCCCAGCGTCATAAAATGATGAATCATAAGTAGGAGCCCCTACTATTGCTGTATTTCCATCTATACTTACAGACTTACCAAACATAATGTCGTCACCACCAGCGTTATCACTGTTATAGATTTTTCCTTCAGATTCCCAATCATTGGTTGTTTTTGAATAAAAATTAACATAATCAAAGCTACCCTCACTACCGCTATCAGTACCTACAATTAAATTACTTCCTGAAAGCCCAACAGAAGTACCAAAAAAGTTATTACTTGAATAAGAGCCTTGAGTTAATTTTGTTATTGGTAATTTCCATATTGCATATAAAGTTGTAGCTTCATTTTTAGTATATTTATCACTTTCTTCATAAGAATCACCTGTACCATCTGCCTTGGTATTCCAAGAAGCAAAAACATATCCTGTTCTTTCTAAATTGCCGCTGGAAGAAATAGTTATCTCCTCATCATATTTCTTTACCTGACTTGTTGGAACTGTTCCACCAGTTGCTTCATTTGAATTATAGGTAATAGTATATTCATTTATTTCCCATTTTGCATAAAGAATCATATCACCTTTAATTCTATCTTTTTTAAAATTCCAAGCTTTGGTTAGATTTACATCTGAGTACCAACCAACAAGAGTATGGCCTGTATAAGTGGGAGTTATAGGTTCATCAACATAACCAACAGCATTTTGAGATGGAACTGAAGATCCACCATTACTATCAAAGCTTACTAAACCGCTCTGAGGCCCCAACAAATCACAACTAACTAAAAAAATTGAAGTTAGAACCAACAATAAAGTAAAAAATTTCTTCATATTTGTACTCCTTTCAAAAGAAAAAAATTATTAGATTCACTACAGAAAAAATATATGAATATCAAATATTCATACGGGTAAATTTTTAATATAAAGAATAGGTTATAACAAGTTATAATAAAATGTAAACATTATTTTAAAATATGACAAAAACTTAATACTTTTATATCAATATAAAACTCTTGATAATTTTGCTATATCAGACTTATTATTGTATTTATGAATTTTCAGAACCAATTACGTAAAAACTTTTTAACCTTTTCAATTAAGCTAATTTTTATTGTTTTCATTTTATTTGTCTCAATAACATTAGTTACTAGCTTAGTTGAAAAAAATATATACAAATATGAGAGTATTAAATTCCTAGATAACACTTTTCAGGATTTAAATGGAAAAATCTTTTTACAAATGGAAAATCATAATGCTAATTTAGAATATTTAGAGGCTGTACAAAATAAAGCTATTGATCAAAAATTAATTTCTACAATTAACTATTCCTTTTCTCAAACCATGAATTTACGTTATAGCTATAATGTATATGATGTAAATTTGAATCCAATATTTGAAGAAGAAACTTTCTCTACCCTTCGTTATAAAATGTATTTATTAATTATTAAAGAAAGAATTGAAGAGAACAATCCTTTAAAATTTATAATGTATTCTGATATTAATAGTAACGCTTCAAGCTTAATTTTTTATAATGGTCTTTATAAGGATAATGAATTAATAGCAATAGATACTATTGTAATAGATATAAATGATTTGAGTTATTTCTTATTACCTAATGCTGGTAATTTTATAATAACGAATGAATTTGATACTGTTATTGCAAGTAATAATTATGAAATTCTAAATGGTGGTTTAAATTTTAAATATTCTAAAAATTATGATTTAAATGGGAAAAAATATAAAGTTACCAGAGTTAAAAAAGATTATTATAATATTTATTATTTAGAAGAAAAATTCTCAGTAGAGAGATATTACTTTGTTTTACTTTTAATTTTAATTGTAATAGCCTTTTTAGTAATTTATTTTTCAAATAATGTAATTAAGAAAATTGCAAAAAAGAATTCTCAAAGTATAGAATCTATAATCAACGATACTAATATTGTATCTCTTGGTAAATTAGAGCATAAAATTGATGAAAATTTAGATGGTGATTTTAAAAACTTATCTAAAAACATTAACGAAATGTTAAATAAGTTAAATTCAGAAATTAAACTTAATAAAGAATTGAGTGAAACTAACCTTATCTTTGAAAAGAAAAAATTGGATTCACAATTTAACCCACACTTTTTATATAATTCCTTAGAAACAATTAGATATTCTATGTTATTCGATGTAAAAGAAACTGAAAAATATATTTTAGAATTAAATTCTATCTTAAGGTATTCAATTAATAATAATATTAACTATTCATCATTAAGTAATGATTTAACATATCTAAAAAAATATTTAGATTTATATAAATATAGATTTAAAGACAAACTTACATATAGTATTTCTATATCAGAGGATATGAAAGAAATCCAAGTCCCAAAACTTTCAATTCAACCTTTAGTTGGTAACAGTATTAAATATGGTTTTGAAAGCAGTACTAAGGTACATATAGAAATAACTGCTGAAATAATTGATGATTTGTGTTATATTAAAGTATACGACACTGGGGTAAGTATTAGTGATCAAATTATTGAAGAAATAATTCAAAGTTGCAAAAAGGAGAAAAACTTAACAAATCATATTGGTGTTCATAACGTATTAAGAAGATTCAAGATCCTTTATCCTGATTCAAATCTTAATGTTAAACGTGATGAAAAAGGCACTGTATTTGAAATAAGTTTTACAAAAAATAATAAATAGTTATGTATAATGTAGTAATTTGTGAAGACGAAGATATTATTAGAAAAGGCTTAATGTTTAGTTTTGACTTCCATAGCCTAGATTTAGTGGTTGTTGCTGATTTCGACAACCCAGTTTCTTGTCTTGATTACTTAAATAATCACAAAGTAGATATAATAATAACTGATATTAAAATGCCTCTTATGTCTGGCCTTGAAATGATAGGAAGAATAGAGAATAAGAAAAACTATGAATTTATCATTTTAAGTGGCTATAGTGACTTTGAATATGCAAAAAAAGCTATTACCTATGGAGTTACTGAATACTTAGTTAAACCTCTTGATCATGAACTTTTAAAAATCTCACTAAAAAAAGCTATTTCTAATCTTAATGATAAACAGCTAATAGATAATGCAAAATTCCAAGCAAAGAATTTATCAAAAGTTTATAAAGATATAAACAGTGAAGATCAACTATTACAAGAAATTATTAAATTCATAAAAGATAATTATATGCACAAAATAACTCTAAATGATGTAGCTAATGAATTAAATTATAGTGTTTCATCTATAAAAAATAAACTTAAACAAAATGATATAACTTTTAATACTACTCTAAATAGTTTTAGAATTTATAAAGCTATTAACTTAATCAGTTTAGATAAGTACCCTATTTATCAAATTGCTGAAATGGTAGGCTTCAATGACTATAAATATTTCTGTTCTAAATTTAAAAATTATACGGGCTACAGTGTAACTGAGCTTATAAAAAACAAGTAAATTAACTATTAGTTTTTTAACCTTTTATTTTTCTATTTTTCTTTCAATTTTTAAAAAAAATGTCTTATTTTACTATAAAGTCTGTCCTTTTGTGGTATATCGGACTCAAAAAACCGGTGGTAAAATTAATTATAATTTAAAAAAGGAGAATAGAAATGAAGAAAATTTTAATAATTTTACTTGCCTCTATTGTTGCTATGGGATCCGTTTTTGCTCAAGGAGCAGAAGAATCAACTTCTAATGAACCAACCAAACTTGTTGTATACTCACCAAACTCAGAAGGTCTTATCCAAGCTGTTGAAAAACCATTTGAAGAAAAATATGGTATTGCTGTTGATATTATTTCAGCTGGAACTGGAGAATGTTTAAAGAGAATCGAAGCAGAAAAGAATGATCCTCAAGGTGATGTTATGTATGGTGGTAGCTATGCAACACTTTTAGGTAGACCTGATTTATTCGATACTTATGTAAGTAAAAATGATGCTAACTTAGTAGACGCTTACAGAAACGAAAGTGGCTATGTAACTAAAAATACTCTTGATGGTAGTGTTATCATTATCAACAAAACTAACTTAGCAGAAAAATTACCTGGTGTTACTATCACAGGTTATGAAGATATTATCAAATATGGTCCTCAACTAGAAGGTCAAATCGTTTCTGGTGATCCATCTAAATCTTCAAGTTCATTTGCTCATCTAACAAACATGTTAATTGACTTCGGTGGTTACGAAAGTGATGCTGCTTGGGCTAAAGTTACAGAAATTTTCAAAAACACTAAAGTTTTAGGTTCAAGTTCTGCTGTATGGAAAGGTGTTAGAGATGGAGAATATACTATTGGTTTATCATATGAAGACCCAACTCTTACATTAATCAACGATGGTGCTGATGTAGATGTTGTATATATGAAAGAAGGTACAGTATTCTTACCAGCTGGTAGTGCAATCATCAAAGGTGCTAAAAACTTAGAAGCTGCTAAACTATTTATCGATTTCATCACTTCTAAAGAAGTTCAAGATGTATATGGTATGACATTAACAAACCGTCCAGTTTACAAAAATGTTCAAACAGCTAGTTACATGAAACCAATTGATCAAATCAATGTTAAAAATGAAGACACAGCTTATGTTACAGAACATAAACAAGACATTGTAGATCGTTATATTGATATGTACACAAGTCTATAAACAAAAATTAACAAATAATTAAACATAAAAGGAGCTTTGCTTCTTTTATGTTTGTATATAATAGGAAGAAATATATGAGTGTAGCCATAAATATACAACATGCATTAAAAGCATACGGTAAAAATGTAATTATTCCAGATTTGGATGTTCAAATTAGAGACAAAGAGTTTTTTACACTATTAGGTCCATCTGGATGTGGGAAAACAACATTACTTAGAATGATAGCTGGTTTCAATTCAATTGAAGGTGGTGATTTCTATTTTGATGAAAATAGAATTAACGATTTAGATCCAAGTAAAAGAAATATCGGTATGGTATTCCAGAATTATGCTATTTTCCCTCATCTATCTGTACGTGAAAATGTTGAATTTGGACTAAAGAATAGAAATTATAGTAAAGCAGAAATTGGCCCAATGGCTGATAAATTCTTAAAACTAATGCAAATTTACGAATACAAAGATAGAATGCCTGAAAGATTATCAGGTGGTCAACAACAAAGAGTTGCACTAGCTCGTGCTCTTGTTATTATGCCAGATGTTCTATTAATGGATGAACCTCTTTCAAACCTTGATGCTAAATTACGTCTTGAAATGAGACAAGTTATTAGAGATATCCAAAGAGAAGTTGGTATTACTACAATTTATGTAACACACGACCAGGAAGAAGCAATGGCAATAAGTGATAGAATTGCTGTTATGAATCAAGGTGAAATCCAACAAATTGGTAGACCTCAAGATATTTATCATCGTCCTTCTAATGAATTTGTAGCAAGTTTTATTGGAAGAACCAATATAATTGAAGGTGTTTGTGATAAGAATGAAATTTCTTTCTTAGATTACAAGATTAAATTCAATAATATTAATTATACTGGAGATGTAAAAGTATCTATTAGACCTGAAGAATTTATTATCACTGAGGATGAAAATGCTATTCCTGCAATAATCAAAGATACAATTTTCTTAGGCTTAAATACTCACTTCTTTATGGAATTACCAAACAAACAAATTGTAGAAATTATCAAAGAAAGTATGATAAATAACGTTAATGAAACTGGCAAAAAAGTTTATCTTACAATAAATACAGATAAGGTAAATGTATTTACACAAGATGGTAGTGAAAATTTGGTGATTGCCTATGAAAAATAAAAAATCAAAAATAAATCTATGGTCTTCATCAACTCTAGGATTATTAACTTTATATACAATCTTTTTAATCATACCCCTTTTGATTTTGCTTTCAGATTCGTTTATTGATTCTAGAACAGGTCAATTTACTTTAGCAAACTTCCAAAGATTCTTTGCAAAAAAATATTATTATTCTACCCTATTCAACTCTTTTAAGATTTCAATAGTTATTACTTTTGTTGCAGTTGTTTTAGGTACAGTATTAGCATTCTTTTTTGCAAGATTTAAAATTAAAGGTGCTAAAGGACTTCGTATATTAATAATTTTATCTAGTATGTCTGCTCCATTTGTTGGTGCATATTCTTGGATCTTATTATTAGGAAGAAATGGTGTTATAACGCAATTTTTTGAAAACTTATTAAAAATTGATATGCCAGATATTTATGGATTTAAAGGAATATTATTAGTATTATCACTTCAATTATATCCTTTGATATTCTTATATGTATCAGGAGCTTTTTCAAATGTTGATAACTCATTGCTAGAAGCTTCAGAAAATTTAGGTTGTTCAGGTGTAAAAAGATTCTTTAAAGTTATATTACCTTTGATTTTACCTACTGTTTTAGCAGGTGCTTTATTAGTATTTATGAGATGTTTTAGTGACTTTGGTACGCCAATGCTTATTGGTGAAGGTTATAGAACATTCCCTATTACTATTTATGATGCATATATGTCTGAGTTAGGTGGTAACAACGGTTTTGCTGCTAGTATCGCTATTCTTGCAATTATTATTACTTTAGTTATTTTCTTAATTCAAAAATACGTATCACAAAAGCATTCTTTTACTATGAATAGTATAAATAAAATTAGACCAAAGAAGATTCATGGTGTAAAAAATGTACTAATCCATATTTATTCATATGTTTTAGTATCATTATCAATTGCACCTCAAGCTTATGTAATTTATACCTCATTTAAGAAAGTTAATGGTACAGTATTTACAAGTGGTTATTCTCTTGATAGTTATCGTATGGCATTTTCAAAAATGGGAGTTGCTATAAGAAATACAATTATAATTCCAATGACTGCTTTAATATTTGTATTAATTATTGCTGTATTTATTTCTTATCTTGTAGTTAGAAAAAGATCAAAAATTACTGCTGTTATTGATACAGTATCAATGGTTCCTTATATTATTCCAGGTATCGTTGTTGGTATTGCTTTATCAAGTGCTTTTAGTAGACCTCCACTAATTCTAACAGGTAGTATGACAATCATGGTAATTGCTCTTATTATTAGACGTTTGCCTTATACAATTAGATCTACAGTTGCAACTTTACAACAAATACCGATGACAGTTGAAGAAGCTTCCCTATCATTAGGTGCAAGTAATGCAAAAACCTTCTGGAAAATAACAATTCCAATGATGTCAGCTGGTATCATATCTGGTGCTATCTTATCTTGGATTACAATGATTTCAGAATTATCATCAGCTATCCTATTATACACAGGTAAAACTAGAACCTTAACGGTTGAAGTTTATACTCAAGTATTAAGAGGAAACTATGGAGTTGCTGCAGCTCTTGCTACTATATTAGCTTTATTAACAGTTGTTTCATTAATTATATTTAACAAATTTAATAAAGGTAAAGACTTATCAATGTAAATTAATAAATTACATTATGATTTAGAAAATAAAAATCGTTGCTTAGTATTATACTTTGCAACGATTTTTATCTCTTTAAAATATTCAAAAAAATCTATTAAACACCTAATAAATCTTGAGAAACAAATTTTAAATATTCTTCTATAGAATCTTTGTTAAGAGAATAATAAAATCTTTTATTCTCTCCTTGGCTAATTGTTAACAAATCTGCTTCAACCAACTTATTTATATGATAAGAAAGGGTTGCTGGTTTTAGGTTAAAATAATTAGCTAATTCTGTACTGTACCAAGTACGTTGAGATGTTAAACGCATTATTTCAAGACGTTTAGGATCCCCTAAACAAGAGAAGAATAAATTAGATTTACTTTTTGCTGATTGTTGAATAATTCTTGAATCAGTACCTGCTCCAATAATTATTAATCTACTATCCCAAGATGCTGAAACATCATTATCGGCAAAGAAAGAAAAATAATACGAAATAGATTCTAAATCTTTAAGAGCCCCTATTATGCTCTTTAATCCAAGAGTATATAGATAACTTTTTGCATCTTCAGCAAATTTTTGATTATGCCATTCTAATTTTTTCTTAATTAAATCTTCATAAGTTTTTTTACTTTCTTTAAAAATCTGATTATAAAATTGAGAATATGTAATTTTTAATCTAGCAAGAAAGTTTTCAGGGTCTTGGAGAACACTATATATAAACTCTGCTTCTTCCATATGGTTATGATCAGGGTGTAAGCCTTCATCAACTATAAGATTATAAATATTTTCAACTGATAACTCTGTTTTAATACCTCTAAAAAAATCTGAGATAATATCATTTTTTAAATCTTCAGCATTTAGAGAATCTAAATAATTTAAAAAATCATTTGTTGTTTGTATTTCTGGATTCTTATGAATTTTAATCAAGAAATAAAAAGTTATCATTATAGTTCTTTCACTTAATAATGCTATATCATTTAATAAAAAAGGAGAAACCTTTTTCTCATATTCTAAATACCATTGCTCTATTTCTTTTTGCTCTGGATAATCAGGATCTTTTTTTACTTTCCTTAAACCAAAACGAGTAAGAGCACATATAAAATCAATTGCTTCATTATAAATTATTTTCATATAACTATATTATCACAGTTTATTTTAATTGACAACATATATTAGATTTATATCAAACATATAATTAAAACAATTTTAAATTATTTCAAAAACATGATAAATAATATATTTTTAAAAGCTAATAAATTATTTAAAACAAATCTAACATAGCAAATATATATAATATAAAGAATTAATTAATAATATTTACTATAAATTCTTACTATATTTAATATATATTAGAAATATATCTAAAATAAATTAAAAAACTATTGACTTATATTAGAAATAAATCTAATATATACATACAATATAAATTAAAGGAGCAATGTTATGTTTGAATCATTTTACGACGTATCTATTATGGCAAAAGGTCATGCAGAAGAAATCGCAAGATCTTGCAAAAATTGCAAAAACAATATTAAAACTACTAATAAATATCAACGTTTATTAAATAGTGTTTTAATTTCACAAATTAATAATTTCTTTAATCCTAGCAAAACTAAATAATAAATAATTTGCCATAATTTTTATCATATTATTCACTTGCTAGGTTTTTGGAATCCTATTTTATTTTCTTACAGTATAAAATTTTGAATAATTAAAATTAGGCTTATATAATGATTTGCTATATATTGAGTTGGTGTTTTTAATTTATAGAATTGATTATAATTTATCGCACCAAAAATTACTCTACAATTTTAATTTTCACCTATATTACTTATTACAAATATAAAATTCACAATATTAAATGTTTAAAAAAAAGACGTGTACTAACTTTAATACACGTCTTAAATATCTAAAAAAGCATCTATTTTTTATAGGTTGGTGTATAACCATTAGAAGCTTCACGAACCGAATTATACATAGTATAAATTTGCTCATCAATTAAAACTATATTATATAATACTTTATAATAGTCTCTAGTTTCTTGAGTAATATTGATGTCCTCAAATAACTCTGGATACACTAATTTTGCCATCCACAATAATGTTATAGGGGTATCAACACCTGGTGTATAACTTCTATAACTACCTAAAGGTAATTTATAGACTTCATGATTTTTCACAGCTTTTACGTTACTCCAATCATCATTGGAAATTGAATTATTATATAAATCTTCTGGCATTGCTGGTGTAAAATTAGTAATAAAAATTAAATCAGGATTCCAAGCATAAACTTGTTCCATATTAATTAGTGCATTTGAGTTATCTAATTGGATTTCTTCAGCAATATTTTTTGCACCAACTGCATTTGCCCACCATTGTCCAAAGAAATGCTTACCAGATGTTATAATTTTTTTATCATCATAATTAAATAAAAATAAAACTGATTTTTTATCACTATCAGGGATACTGAAAACTCTCTCTTCAATAAGATTTTTAGTTTTTATACTATATTCATCTACTTTTTCACTTACACTTTTATGTGAAGGATATAATTGAGATAAAATATCTGTCCATTGTCTATAGGTTTTTAAAACATCATAATCCCACTTAACAGCTGAAATACCAATTGCTTTTAACCCCGCATTTCTAATCATCTCACCTTGAGCTTTTTTTGATGCATTATACAAAACTACATCTGGTTTGAGTAACATTAGCTCCTCTATATTTAAATCAGAGCCACTCATAAAAGATGTATCTGCATTTAAAATATTTGGATATAATTCTCCTAATAGCCCATTTTGAGCAGCACTCATACTTACTGGATGAATTCCCACCAATGTATCAGCACTATCTAAAAAAACCGTTAAGACTGAAGCTAATGGATAGATATCAGTTATTACAACCCTTTGGGGATTCATTTTAACTGTAGTACTATCACCATTATCATCAACTATACTTACCATTTGAGTTTTAGTATCCACATCTTTTATTTCAGTATTTCCTTGTGCAAAAATATTATTAAATACACAAGCCACTATAATTAGAAAAACAAATAGCTTCTTTTTCATAAATCAAACTCCCTTTTCCAAATGTCTCCTTTTTCACCAACAAGATTTGGAATATTATTTTTATAAATTCTGCCTGAAAAAGCAAAATGAGGTATTTCTATAAATTTTGTATCTTTTTGAACAATGTGTTTAAATAAGGGATCCCCTATTACAATCTGATAATCTTTTAGATGATTTTCTAAAGATTCTTCACCTTTTTCTAAAACATCATCATCATCCATAACATTAGCTATATCAGGTAATAGAGAAAAAATTGTGCCAGATTTTAATAAATTTTTTATAGCAGAGGAATAAATACTTTCACCTATTATGGCAATTTTTTTATCATTTTCGTTTTTAACTAAATCTAATTTATATCCTTTATTTAATAAAATTGATTCTCTTATAGCATTTGTTTGTGCTTCTCCAAAAGGAATTGCACAAAGATATGGAATATTAAACTCTTGATATAAATACTTAGCAACTTCAATTCCAACTGAAGAAATTACTAGATTAAAATCTGCAATATTAGAACTTTCCATATTTTTAGTTAAAGGTCCCATAGACCAAACACTGTTTACTTCAAATCCCATATTCATTACTGAATCAATAATTGATTGAATTACCTCATAATTTGGAAAATCCAATGGAGTTGCTCCAATTATATTTACTTTTTTAACTTTATTTTCTCTAGTTTTTCGCTCTTTTTTTACAAAATACTGTGCCCATTTTAATAAAGCTTTACTAGCCCCTGAGATATAACTATTCATTCCATTTGATTCAACAGCAAAAGTTGGTATATTTGTCTTTTTACCTATTATTCTTGCAATTGCATCTAAATCTTGATTCATCATATAAGGAATGGGCGTTGAAGCTAAAGCAATAAATTTTGGATTTTGCTCTAAAGCTGTTTGAACACAATCATTTATAAATTTACTCTCATCCCCTAGTATTGCTTCATATTCACTTAATCCAGATAAATAAACTCTACTTGGCATATCATACCATCTAGGTTCATCATGGGTATTGTATGTACTATTACAACCAGATGCATCATGCATAACACTCATACCATCTAATTCATATAGGGCTGAACAAACACCTGATGTGTCGCTAGTATATACAGATATTATTCGATTTGCTTCATTTAACATTTTTCACACCCCCAACCTTTTACTTGAATAATTGAGGAAACATCTTTTTCAACCTTAACAGCATCTATAATATCTCTTAATAGATTTTTAACTCCATCAAAGCCCCAATATGAGCCACCTTCAATTAAGTTTACAAAATTAGAAGTATTCTCATAATAAGCACACTTTTGCCCAATAGCTAATATCTTTTCACTTCTTTCTTTATGCAAAAATCTAGCTGAAGGGTGAGTTGGACTTGATAAAATCAAATCTGACTTTTTTTCTTTAAGGTATATAAAATCTTTTTTATCTAGGGCTGTTACTGAATCTAAATACACTT
This sequence comes from Pleomorphochaeta caudata, assembly GCF_055395745.1. Lineage (NCBI taxonomy): Bacteria > Pseudomonadati > Spirochaetota > Spirochaetia > Spirochaetales > Sphaerochaetaceae > Pleomorphochaeta > Pleomorphochaeta caudata. The sequence goes on along the minus strand of NZ_AP042458.1, from coordinate 2,127,444 downwards.
TTTCAACATTTAGATCCAAATCAATTAAAAATCTTGCTAGATTTAAAACTCTAGAAGTTGCACTATAATCTAAAACAATTTTCCAATTTTCTAATAACCTCTTAACTGTATTTGATAAAGTTTCAATTTCTGCTTCAATTTCACTAGTATCATATTCTTCAATACCTAAGAGATTACATAGATTTTGGTTTTGTTCTTTAATTTCAGATTTGGTGTAATTGATAGGAAAATAAAAATATTGCTTATCTAAAGTTGTAGCTAAAGCTTTACAACTTTTTTCTGCTGCGGGGTTTGTATATACTAAATACTTTGATTTAGCTAAATCTTGATATTCATTCCAATCTTTAGTAAGGGTAATATCTCTATATTTTATTTTAGCCTTATTTAAAACTTGTCTAAAATCTGAGGTTTCATCTAATTTATATACATTTCCTATCATAGAAATTGAGTTATCTTCTTCATCTGTTTTTTTAATTAAAGAATATAATTGCATTCTCATTTTTTCATCTGGTGTTATTCCACTCTTTCTTGTTATAGGAGTCATATAACAATCAGTGAAGTATATATCTTTAAACTTTTCTCTTAATTTTTTATAAACAAAATCTAAATCACACCCAGTAAAATAATGAATACAAGAAGTATATACTTCTATAGCTTTTGGTTTTTTATCTAGTCTATTTATAACATCACTAACACCATCAATGATTTGGTATTCCATATCTCCGTCAATTACATTTCTCTCTTGAATTACAACAGTAGAAAATCTTGATTCAAATCCAGCCTCATGAGCTGTTAATACAACACCTCGAATACAACCCTCAGCACAAACAAATATTTCATGACTTTCTGGCATTAAAAAACCTACATGTACAATATTCCAAACACCACGAGCAGGAGGAGCATATTGAAGACCTGAATAGAACAAGGTATTAAAATCTAATTGTGATATCTTATTACTACTTGTTGAAAAGTCTATTTTATGAAGATCTATCATGAGATATCTCCTAGACGAAGCTTTTCATTTTCTTCACAGATTTTTAAAACATTTTCTGCTAATTTATTATATTGATTTACAATATCAGCATTAGGATATAACTGAGATACAGTTTTTTCTTTTTCATCACTAGCTTGAACTTCTTTACTAAAATCTAAGACACCACATAAAGGAGCTTCAATATCTTCACATAATAAGGCTATTTTTTCTTCTTCATTTTTTACATTACGTCTATTTAATATAACACCACCTAATTTTGCATAACCTCTGTCTTTAAAATTATCTACAGCAAGAGCAATATTTCTTGCTGCATGCAAAGCCATATTCTCTCCACTTGTAACAATAAAAATATCATTTGCAAAACCATCTCTAATTGGCATAGAAAATCCACCACAAACCACATCTCCAAGCACATCATATACAACAATATCAATTTGCTTTTTTTCAAAGACTTGTTTTTTCTTTAATTCTTCAAGTGCTGCAACTATCCCTCTTCCTGCACAACCAAGCCCTGGAGGAGGTCCTCCTGCTTCACATAAATAAATATTATTAAAACCCTTTATAACTAAATCATCTAAAGAAACATTTGCTGCACCTTTTTCTCTTAATTGATCTAATATAGAAATCAGTTTTTTATCTTCTCTTAATAAAAGTGTAGAATCAGCTTTGGGATCACAGCCAACTTGTAAAACATTAAAGCCCATATTACTAAAGGCTACAGAAAGGTTTGAGGCTGTGGTACTCTTTCCAATTCCACCTTTTCCATAAATTGCTATTTTTATCATTTTATTTCTCCTTTTTTATCTATCTTTTTAAAATCACCTTTATCTACTACTATCTCGTAGTCTATAGTTCTTAATTTCTTATTTAAGGATTCCATATCGAGATTTTTTTTGCTTCTTAACTCCGCCATATCGTTATAGAGTTTATAATTTTGCCTTTCTTTCATCGGGGTTATGTTCACCATAATTACATTAGCTCCAGCTAGAATTGCATCTAATCTACCATCTTTTTTTATAGTATCCATTGCTGTAGTTGCTGGAATTAAAGCATTAGGTAAAAGAAGTCTTGTAAGGGCTATTAAATAAAGAGTTAAATTAAAATCTCCAATTGTTTGATCTTTAAATGGAGTTTGTGAGTGTGGAATAAAAGGCCCAATTCCAACCATTTCAGCCTTATAATCTCTTAGAAATATTAAATCATCCAATAAGCTTAAGTTATTTTGATAAGGAGATCCTATCATCATTCCTGCCCCACATTGGTATCCAATTTCTTTTAGATTTTTTAAACAGGTCATTCTATTATCAAATTTTTGAAAAAAAGGATGAAGTTTTTCATAATGATTTTTATTTGCACTCTCATGCCTTAATAAATATCTACTAGCTCCTGCTTCATACCAAGTTTTATAAGTTAAAGAATCTCTTTCTCCTAAGGATAAGGTAATTGCACAATCTTTATATTTTTCTTTTATAAGTTTTATAATTGTGAGTATGTGTTTATCAAAGGCAATATCTTCACCCCCTTGTAATACAAAGGTTCTAATTCCCATTTGATAAGAGGTTTCACAACTATTTAATATTTCATCAATAGTTAATCTATACCTTTTTACTTCATTATTTGATTTTCTAAGTCCACAATAGTAACAATCATTTCTACAGTAATTAGAAAATTCAATTATTCCTCTATAATAAATTTTATTATCAAAATATTTATTAGAGGTTATTTTTGCTAAATCCATAGCCTCTTTTAATAAAACTTGATCATAATTGTCTAATAAATATTTTAATTCATCATTATCTAAGTAATTTTCTATAAACAATTTGTTTAATAATTCTTTTGCTTTATCCATAACTACACCTTTGAATACCCTACTTTTATACTTACCTCATTTATCTTAGAAATTTCATCTAAAAGAGTTTCAATCTCAACTTTTGGTGCGTCAAGGACTAAAACAACTATATCAATATTTCTCTTTTTATAAGGCATTGCCATTTTTCCAATAATATATTCACCCTTTTCTAGGATGATTTTATTTACTAAAGCTAATTTTTCTTTTGTTTCAATAATTATTGATATTGTGGCTAATTTATTACTCTCATCAGCTTTTTCTACTTCAAAAGCTTTTATTGGATTTTTATTTAATACTTCGAGAGGAAGCACATCAGCATATACTTTATGATCAGTCTCAATATAATTAATGGATGTTTTAACATTAAAGGCACATACTAAATTTTTTTCAGTTACTATTTCTTTAGTATTTCCAAATATAGAATTACCACCATTTGATAAAATTAAGGATTTATTAGCTCTTTGAAGTGCATGAGATGGATAGTGAGTATTAAAAATTATAGCTATATTATTTTTAGAAAGATTTGATAAAACATCTAAAACAATAATTTGATTCTTAAAATCTAAGTTTGATTCAGGTTCATCTAAGATTATTAACTTAGGATTAGATATTAAGGCTCTTGCTATTAAAAATAATTGTAATTCTCCACCAGATATTTCATTCATCTTCCTATTTTCCATATGACTAATAGAGAGAGAATCCATAACCTCTTTTGCTCTTTTATAATCATTTTGAGATGGCGAATTAAAATAATTAATCTTACCAGCTAACCCTAAAAGTATAAACTCAATACCAGTTAAGGAACTTTTTTCAACATTTCTTGATTGGGGTACATAAGAGATATTATTCCAAAGTTCTCTAGTTTTATATTTATTTATAGGTTTATTATTTAAAAGAGAAATACCATCATTCCATTTCAAAAAACCTAACATACATCTAATAAGAGTAGTTTTCCCTATCCCATTAGGACCTAAAATTGCTAAAAGATCACCACTGTTAATTTTAAAGTTAATATTTTCAAAAACCTTTTTTTCTTCGTAATTAAATCCACCATTTTTAACTTCAAATATCATACACTCCACCCATTTGACCTTTTTAATAGCATTATGAAAAAAGGAGCTCCTATTATTGCAGTTAAAACAGATATAGGGATTTCACTAGCACTTAAACTTCTAGCAACTGTATCGATTACCACCATAAAAATTGCACCTAATGAAATGGATGCTGGTATTATTTTTGAATTATTACTTCCCCAAATCATTCTACATATATGAGGAATTAAAAGACCTACCCAACCAACTTGACCACACATACTAACTGCGGAGGATGTAATTATTGTTCCAAAGAATATACAAAGGCCTCTAAGTAAATATATATTTGTTCCTGTTGCCTTTGCTTCATCTTGAGTAATGGATAACATATTAAGTCTCCACCTAATTAAAAAAAGAACAATAACACCTAATATTATTGGAATAAGGCCATAGGTTAAAGTTTTAAAATTCGCATTTGCTAAACTACCCATAAGCCAATAAGAAATTGCTGGCAACTCAGTTTCAGCATCAGAGGTGTATTTTATTAAAGATATAAAAGCATTAAAGAGTGCTCCAATTATAATTCCTGACAAAATTATTGAAGTTTTATCCATAAATCCTTTTTTAGATCCAACAAAGAAAGTTAAAACTACAGCAGCAAGACCGAATATAAAAGCCATTATTTGCATAGAAAGAAGAGAAAAACCTAAAACAATCGATAATACAGCGCCAAGAGAAGCGCCACTTGCAACACCCAAAGTATCTGGAGTTGCTAAAGGATTACCAAATAAACTTTGAAAGGCAACACCTGAAACTGATAAGCCAGCACCTACACTTAATGCTAGAATAACTCTAGGTAATCTAATATTTAAAATTACCAAACTAGCTTGAGCATCAGATATAGATTTATTAAAAAGTATAGAAAAAGCATCATTAATGCTTATAGGATATCGACCAAAAGTTAGTGCAAAAAAGCCTACAACAATTGGCAATATTAAAAATGTTAACCAAGTTAACACATTAAATTGTTTTTTCATTTATATACTCCACCGATTGGTGGAATAAGACACCAATCTTATATCTTCAGGAAAAACCTTGAATATAGAATTATAAAAATTTCCTTGCAGTCAAGAAGAGTCTTTCTTGCGCGGATGTTATTAGGTTAACAAATAATCTGACTTTATTTAAGCTAAAATTTTAAAAAAAATTCAAATTTAATTTTCCATTAAGCAACAATTTATTACTAAATAACTATGTAATAAATAATTATTTATCTTTTTATCATCATAATTTTTATTTAAATAATGGTTTTATTATATTTATCATCTTTATGGGAAAATATTAGATATAACTATTGCTAATATAAAATTAATTAATAACCTAGCAAATATATATTTTTGATATTTTATTATTTATGTCTTAAGTTACATTTGTATATTTTTGAACTTTTCTCAAAATTTTTACATATTTTTTTAAAATATTTTTATAATTTTTATACATATGTAAATAATATGGTTATATTCCTACACAGACATTAACTAATATTATTAAATAATTAATAAAATAATTTAATTATTTATAATTATATATTCTCATTTTATGTGAACGATGTATAATATAAGCACTTAAAAGAACAATATTTATTAATTTGTGCAGAATAAATATAGTTTTAAGAAAATTTTTTAATAAAGGTATGGAGGCAAAAGTATGAATTCTCATCGAAATAGACGCGTATTAGTAATTATCGCCGCTTTAATATCTCTCATATCGCTTGTTGGATGTGAGATGTCACAACTTGACATGGAAAATAATCTAGTTAGCAAAGCAAAAAGCCCAGCTGCCCCCATTACTCCAGTTTTAGGACTTGGCGGTGATGTACTTAGCTTAGCAGAAGCAGATTATATCTTTGTTAGTCAAACCATTGACAATTACACTTTGGAGAACTCTCCTGAAGTAACATCTTCAATTTCTCCTATTGATCCATTCATTTTTTTAGATGCTAATTCAAATGTATTAGTTAATGACGAATCAGTTGAATATCAATATATAGACAATAGTGATAACGAAGTATCAGTATTTGGACCAGAGGGTGCAACTCAAGTTCAAATTGCTGAAGAAACCATTGTTTATCTATCCCAAGTAGTTACAACAGAAATGATAACTGGTTGGTATTCAGATAACTTTAATTTATGGGCTGGACAAGACAATTTAGCAGGATTTGTAAATATCAGCAATGACAATGAAAATTTCTACATTTTAATTGATACTAATGAGAGTGCTGATTTACAAGAAGTACATATCTATATGTACACTGATGCAAATAGCTTACCTGATAAACGCCCTGCTCCAGGCTTAGCACCATACACTGTAGAAAACATCTATGATGATTCTATAGTTGTCACAATTCCAATACCAGAGGCAATTGATCCAAATAATTTGGAAGATTTCTATTTCATAATCCATGCAGCATTAGTTGAAGATGCAGTTGGAGCAGAAGATGGAACTTCCTTAGCTGGAGAGACAGCTTACGCTGGTGGAGGAGAACCTGGATATTCTGGAAAAGGCGCATGGTTCTATGCAGTACAATTTAACTTAGTACCAGAAATTTCAGTATTTGTAGAAAAGACATATAGTACAGTTGTTAATCCAATAATTGTTGCTATTGAAATAGTAGATGACGGTGGAGATGATCCTGTAGTTAATCCTGGTGATGGCAGTGAAACTGCATTCGCTTACGATCCAAGTGCATTCACAACCTTCTTAGAACTTGGATATACCTCCAATGCAGTAAGATGGGGTTGGACTAATGGCCCTTATGGACCTGGTGTTTACCACTTAGATATTTGGGCTGGAGCAGGTCAAAACGACTTAAGTAAAGGTACTAAAGTTGGAACTTTAATATTTGATTATGATGGTTCACAAGCAATAGTAACTTATTTAATGGACCCAGGTAGTGAATTCTCACTAGCAGAAGTTCATATCTTTGTCGGCAACTCTCCATTACCACTTAAGAATGGCGAATATACATTAGCGCCTGGTCAATACCTAATTGTAGATGATACTCTAAATGGAGTTCCAATCTATCAAGGAATAATTACTGATCTATCAGGCCCTGTTTATCTTGTAGCTCATGCATCAGTACTTGGATTCTAAACAACGATGAATTAAACCTAATAATTTATTAGGCGATATTCCCCCCGGATATATAAACTATCCGGGGATTCTTTTTATATACTTATTTTATTTTTTATCATATAACAAATTAACAAAAAATTTTCACCCTATTCCCTCATAAAAAACTATTTTCATTTTTAAAAAATCAAACATGACATTTAAATTTTTTTTTATATTATAATCCTTTTATAGGACAAGACTTTTTTATTAATAGAGTACACTAACAAGAGATATAACCCTTTTCAACTTACAAAAATTAACATATGATTGATTTATCATCTTTTAGTTTTAAAGGAGAAAAAATGAAAATTAAAGAAATAATTAAGCGCAATGGAGATATTGAGTTTTATCAAAAAGATAAAATTCTTAATGCTATAGAAAAAGCCTTTATTGCAACTGATAATAAATATACTTCTAATGTATTAGATAATTTAACTTTAGAAGTAGAAAATAAAATTATTGAAAATAAGGTAGATCAAGTAGAAAAGATTCAAGATATAGTTGAAGAAACATTAATGGAACATAAATATTATAATGTTGCTAAAAGCTATATACTATATAGATCTAATCAAACAAAGAAAAGAGAAGATAGAAAATTAATCTCAAATGATATAAATGTTAATAACTTGGATAATACTTTAAAAGAAATTCAAGATACATTTGCTTTAGAACAATATAATTTAGGTCTTTTATATAATAAATATAAAGCATTTACCATAAATAACATGAAAGATAGTGATAAGTTAAATGCCCTCTTAAAAGCGAGTGTTGAATTAACTACTATTGAAGCTCCAAAATGGGAATTTATAGCTGCTAGAATCCTATATCTAATATTTAGTAACAATTATGAAAAATACAGAATTGAATTTGGATATAATAGTTTATATGAAAAAATAAGCCTCTTAACAGATATGGGGCTCTATGGCAAATATATACTAGAAAACTATAATAAGAATGAGATTGGTAAAGCTCAAGAATTTATTGATGAAAGCAGAAATCATCTCTTTACTTATAGTGGTTTAGATTTAATCTTAAAAAGATATGTTATTAAAACCTATGATCATAAAACTATTGAAACCCCTCAAGAGATGTATTTAGGGATTGCTCTTCATTTAGCTATGAATGAAAAAGACAATAGATTAGATTGGGTTAAAAACTTCTATGATATGCTAAGTCTACACAAAGTTACTATGGCTACCCCTACTATGAGTAATTCTAGAAAACCATACCATCAACTTTCTTCTTGTTTTATTGATACTGTTCCAGATTCTTTAGATGGAATTTATAGATCTTTAGACAACTTTGCTAAAGTTAGTAAGTTTGGTGGAGGAATGGGCTTATACTTTGGAAAAGTAAGAGCGGTAGGTTCTTCAATTAGAGAATTTAAAGGTGTATCTGGTGGTGTTATTAGATGGATAAAACTTGCAAACGATACTGCAGTTGCTGTTGATCAACTAGGGGTTAGACAAGGTGCAGTTGCTGTTTATCTAGATGCTTGGCACAAAGATTTACCTGAGTTCTTACAATTAAAAACTAACAATGGTGATGATAGAATGAAGGCTCATGATATTTTCCCTGCTGTCTGTTATCCAAATCTTTTCTGGGAAATGGTAGAAAAAGATATTAATGGAACTTGGAATTTAATGTGTCCTCATGAAATCTATAGTGTAAAAGGTTATCATCTTGAAGATTATTATGGAAAAGAATGGGAAGAAAAATATTTCAGCTGTGTTAATGATTCAAGAATTTCTAAAAGAACTATAATTGTTAAAGATCTTGTAAGACTAATATTAAAATCAGCAATTGAAAGTGGTGTTCCATTTACATTCAACAGAGATATAGTAAATGAAGCTAATCCAAATAAACATAAGGGTATGATTTATTGTTCTAATTTGTGCACTGAAATTGCTCAAAATATGAGTGAAATCGAATTTATAAAAAATGAGATTAAAGATGAAAATGGAGATACTATTGTTGTTCAAACAACAAAACCAGGGGACTTTGTAGTTTGTAACTTAGCATCCCTTGCCCTAGGTAATATTGACTGTGATAGTCCTGATGAGATTGATAAAACTGTTTGTACAGTTGTTAGAGCACTTGATAATGTTATTGATTTAAATATGTATCCTCTCCCCTATGCCAAAATCACAAACCAAAGATACAGATCTATTGGATTGGGTGTTAGTGGATACCATCATATGCTATCAAAACATCAACTTAGTTGGGAAAGTGAACAACATTTAGAATATGTTGATAAAGTTTTTGAAAATATAAACTACAGTGCTATTAAAGCTAGTATGAACATTAGTAAAGAAAAAGGCTCATACAAATACTTTAAAGATAGTGAATGGGATAGTGGAAAATACTTTGAAAGAAGAAACTATAATAGTGAAAGATGGCAGCATCTTAAAAAAGAAGTTCATGAAAATGGACTTAGAAACGCTTATCTATTAGCTATTGCACCAACTAGTAGCACTAGTATTTTAATAGGTACTACAGCTGGATTAGACCCAATTATGGATAAATTCTTTTTAGAAGAGAAAAAGAATATGATGATTCCTCGCCTAGCACCAGATTTAAATAAAGATACCTTCTGGTATTATAAAGGTGCTCATTTAATAGATCAAACTTGGAGTATGAAAGCTAGTGGAGTTAGACAAAGACACGTAGACCAAGCAATGAGTGTTAATATTTACATTAACAATGATATGACATTCAGAGGAGTATTAAACTTGTTTTTAGAAGCTTATAAAAATAAAGTTAAAACAATTTATTATGTAAGAAGTAAATCTTTAGAAGTAGAAGAATGTGCTTCCTGTAGTTCATAAAGGATAATAATATGGAAAATATAAAAATTACAAGAAAACCTCTATTTAATGAAAATGGGGATATAACTTTAGACAAAAGAAGAATGGTTGGTGGAAATACTACAAACCTAAATGATTTTAATAATATAAAATATAGCTGGGTAAATGATTGGTATAGACAAGCAATGAATAACTTCTGGGTTCCAGAAGAAATAAACATGAATACAGATGTTCAAGATTATAGACTTTTATCAAAAAATGAAAAAACAGCTTATGATAAGGTATTGAGTTTTTTAATCTTTTTAGACAGTGTTCAAACAGCTAATTTACCAAATATTAGCAATTATATTACTGCAAATGAAGTAAATCTATGTCTTACAATTCAAACCTTCCAAGAAGCGGTTCACTCACAAAGTTATGGTTACATGCTCGATACAATCTGTGCTCCTGATGAAAGACTTGAAATCTTATATCAATGGAAAGATGACCAATTACTTTTAAAAAGGAATAAATTTATTGGAGATTTATATAATGAATTCCAAGAATCTCCAAATCTTCAAAGCCTGGTTAAAACTATGGTAGCTAATTATATCTTAGAAGGAATTTATTTCTATTCTGGTTTTATGTTTTTTTATAACTTAGAAAGAAATAATAAAATGCCAGGGTCTGTTCAAGAGATTAGATATATAAACAGAGATGAAAACACTCACCTTTGGTTATTTAGATCAATTCTTTTAGAAATGCAAAAAGAAGAGCCTCAAATGTTTAATAGCGAGTTAATTGAAACCTATAGAGATATGATAAAAACAGCTTGCGAAATGGAAATTGAGTGGGGCCATTATGTAATTGGTGATGATATTATTGGCCTTAATAAGCAAATGATTGTTGATTACATCCAATATCTAGGAAACCTTAGATGTACCCAATTAGGTTTTAAAAAGATCTATGAAGGCCATGATGAAGAACCTGAATCCCTAAAATGGGTCAGCCAATATTCAAATGCAAACTTAATAAAAACTGACTTCTTTGAAGCTAGAAGCACAGCTTATGCAAAAAGTTCTGCTTTAATTGATGATTTATAGAATTAAATTATTATTACAACCCCCTTTTGTTTTATATAACTTAAGGGGTTATTTTATCTTTAAATAAAAGCATAACATAGATTTAAGTTTGTGATATAATAAAAGCATGATAAGAAAGTTACGATTTGAAGGATCTTGGTATCCTAGCGACAAGGAAGAACTTGAAAAACTTATTAAAGTTATTCCAAGTGACGATAATAAAGACTTATTTGGAGTTGTCCCTCATGCGGGGTTATATTACTCAAGTGAATTGATTAAATTATTTTTTAATAAGTTAAATCCAAATGTAAATAAAATTCTACTAATTACCCCATCCCATTATTATGCGCTTGATAATAATGTTGTTGGTGGTGGAAATATTGAATTATTTAAAACAAGTATTAAAGATATTGAGGGCTTTACAATCCCCTCATTATTAGAGCCTGGTTATGAACAAGTAACTATAGCAGAACATGCAGTTGAAATGATATTACCCTTTATAGCACAAAGAGATAATATAAAATTATGCTGTGCTCATATAAATAGATTTAACGATGTTGAAATAGCAAGTGATTATGCTAAAAAGATAATTAATGATATTGATGATAATACAGCAGTTATAGCAAGTAGCGATTTTACTCACTATGGAAATAATTTTAGATATACTCCATTTGGAGATAAAATCGATAATCAAGTATTAGAAAAAGTAACAACATACGATAGAGAAATTGCTAATGGATTTATCTCAGGAGATGGTAAAGATACTTATATAAAAGCTGTAATGGAAGATAGAGCTACAATTTGTGGAATAGCACCTATGCTTGTAGTAAGCGAAATAGCAAGACTTAAAAATATGAGTGGCAGAATTCTAGGACAATCAAATTCCTATGAAAAATCTTCATTCGATAATAATTTTGTTTCTTATTTATCTCTTGCTTGGAGGAAATAATAATGGATAATCTAGCAAAAAAAACTTTATTAAGTTTAGCTAAAAATACACTTGCAAAGAGTTTAAAGCTACCATATGAAGAAATTGATGCTTCAGCTTATGATGAAAAAGTTGGAGCTTTTGTAACATTAAAAAAACAAGGTGCCCTTAGAGGTTGTATTGGCTATATTTTTGGTATAAAACCCCTTTATCAAGAAATTCGAGATTTAGCATTAGAAGCAGCTTATGAAGATTATAGATTTATGCCTCTCACAAAAGAAGAATTTCCTTCAATAGAAATTGAAATATCTGTACTTACTGAACCAAGATTAATAAATGATTTATCTGAGTTTGTATTATCTAGAGATGGCATTATATTATCTGTATTAGGAAGAAAAGCTGTTTTCCTTCCACAAGTTGCTGATGAAACTGGTTGGAATAAAGAAGAATTATTATCAGCTTTATCAAATAAAGCAGGTTTAGATTCCAGTGCTTACAAAAGAGATGATGCTCAGTTTTTAACCTTTCAAGCTGAGGTGTTTTAATGATTTGTGATTTTTGTTATAGACATTGTGATATAAAAGAAGGACAAACAGGTTACTGTCGTATCAGAAAAGTTGAAAACAATAAACTAATCAGCACAAGCTATGGCTATCTTGATGCAATCGCAATTGATCCAGTAGAAAAAAAGCCTCTTTATCATTTTATGCCTGGAACAAAAACCTTATCTGTTGCAGAAGCTGGGTGTAATTATAGATGTGATTTCTGCCAAAATTGGCAACTCTCTCAAACAACAAAAACCAATAATGCTCAATATGTAAGTCCTAGTGAATTAGTAAATCTTGCAATAAAACATAATACCCCATCCCTCAGTTTCACTTATAGTGAACCAATAGTTTGGCAAGATTATGTTATTGATACATCTACTCTTGCTAAAAAAGCTGGATTAAAAACTATAATGGTAACAAATGGCAGTTTTTCTAATGAGTCATTAGAAAGATTATCACCAGTAATAGATGCTTTTAATATTGATCTCAAAGGAGATAGCGAATATTACAAAACAATCTGTAAAGGAAAGATTGAACCAGTACTAAATGGAATAAAGTATTTAATAAAAAAAGGGAACCATGTAGAAGTCACTACCCTTCTTATTGAAGGTATACACACAAAAGAGACTATCAAATATTTAGCTACTACTTTAAAAGAATATGGCACTCAAGTATGGCATCTTAGTAGATTCTTCCCAAATTATAAGATGAGTGATAAAAAATCAACAAGCGAAGAATTCCTAACCCAAATGATAAATATTGCAAATGAAGTTGGAATTCCATATGTCTATGGAGGAAACTCTTCAAGACCTTCTCCCACTATTTGCCCAAACTGCAAACATATCTTAATTCATAATCATTATGATTCTGAACTAACAAAGAGGGATATAAAAGAAAACTTGATAGAGGGGAAATGTAAATTTTGTAATAGCAAAATTTTAAAATGATTTTTTTTATTATCAAGTTAATTTATATAAAAAAAATAATTTGTATGTAAACAAATTATATGATATCATTTTATAATGCTATAAAAAAAAGGATGCTTTATTTTGGATAGAATAACTAAACAATTACTAAATGATTTTATTGAAACCCAAGAAATAAAAGAAATTGACGAATCAAAAAATTTTGAAAAATTTTGTAACTATACGATTATTTCAAATTATTATAACAAAACTTTTGATTTTAATAATATTACTATTGGGTCTGGGGGAGATACGGGAATAGACGGCGTAGCAATAATAATTAACGGAAATCTAATTGAAGATAATGAAGAAATAAATGAATTATTAAAACTTAATGGATCTATAGATTTAACATATATTTTTATTCAATCTAAAACTTCTTCTTCTTTCGATGTTTCTGAAATGAATACTTTTTATTTTGGAATAAATGATTTTTTTTCTGAAAAACCAAAACTGCCTAGAAATGAGGAATTAAAAAAATTCGCAGAAATATCTGAATACGCATTATCAAAAGCCTCTGATTTTAAAGAAAATCCAAAATGTATTTCATTTTATATTACTACTGGTGTATATAATAAAAATGACGCAAATGTCAAAGCAGTAGTCGATACAGCTTATGAAACATTGGAATCTTTAAAATATTTTGAAAAAATTGAACATAAAGTCCTAGGAGCTAATGAAATAGGAAAATTATACAGAAAAACAAAAAATCCTTTATCAGCCAATTTTATTTTTGCTAACAAAGTCACATTAACAGAAATAGAAGGTATAAATGAATCTTATTACGGAATTTTACCTTTATGTGAATTTAAAAAAATATTACTAGATGAAAACAACAACATTTTAGAAGTATTTGAAGATAATGTTAGAGATTTTCAAGGGAAAAATAACTCAGTAAATCAAAGTATTTCAGAAACGTTATCGAGTAAAAACCCAAGCTTATTTAGCGTTTTAAATAATGGAATAACTATAGTTGCAAATGAAATAAAGACCGCCGGAAATTCTTTCACAATTTCTGATTATCAAATAGTTAATGGTTGTCAAACAAGCAATGTTATACTCAATTATATAAATAAAGAAGAATTAGATGACCTTGGAATCCCTTTTAGACTAATAGTAACAAGCAATGAAGAAATTAAAGCAAAAATAACTATTTCTACAAATAATCAAACAGCAATTAAAAAAGAACAACTATCTGCAATGTCTAGTTTTCAAAAAAATTTAGAATACTATTACTCCTCCATTGAAGGTGAAGGAAAACTATATTATGAAAGAAGATCGAAACAATATAATACCGATAGAAATATAATAAAAAGGAAGATTATTACAATTCCAAATCAAATAAAGTCATTTTCCTCTATGGTAAACAAAAACCCTCATATGGTTACTACTTACTTTGGGTCTCTGGTAAAGAAACTTGGTAAAAGTGGATCAAAAATTTTTGAACAAGATCATCAATATGTAACTTATTATATGGCAGGGTTAGCTTATTATCGTTTAGATGCTTTATTTAATACTGGAATTATAGATAAAAAATATAAAAAAGTAAAATTTTATATTACTATGCTAGTTCCTATGATAGCCTCTACAGATGAAATTCCTCCCCTAAATAGCCAAAATAAGACAGAAAAGTTTTGTAAACCAATAATAAATAAGCTTAATAATAAAAATCAATGTGAACAAATTTTTAAAAAAGCTATAGAAATTATAGATAGATCTAATGCGGCAATTAGTGATAAACAAGCATTAAAATCTAAAAAAATGACAGAACAAATTTTATCGGCATATAATAATGAAAAAGTTTAATTTTTAATAAAAATTTTTAATATTTTTTATAAAATTAAGTATAATAATAAATCTTGAGGTTATTATATATATATGAAAGTTCTACATACTAGTGATTTGCACATTGGTAAAAATCTGCATAAGCATAGAATTAATTTTGCACATGAGCATTTATTTAATTATTTAATTGAAACAATTATTAAAGATGAAATAGATTTATTACTTATTTCTGGTGATATTTTCGATACATCTTATGTAAGTGTATCAAAACAAAAAGTCTTTTATGATTTTTTAGATAGATTATCAAAAATAAAAACGTTGAAAGATACTGTTATAATTAGTGGTAATCATGATTTACCATCAATGCTGGATTTAGCTACCCCATTTCTAGAATTGAGTAATATTCATATAATTACTTCAATTAATGTAGAGGATCAAATATTTACTTTAAAAGATAGAAACAATATTCCATACTGTAATATTGTAGCAATTCCTTTTTTAAGAGAAAAAGATATTAAACCTGATTTAGAATCAGACAATATTATCGATATCCAAAAAGAATTAGAAGCAGCTTTAATTAATCATTATAGAAATGTAGATGAATATATAGTTAATAATTTAGATTTAAATCTTCCAACTATTTCTTTAATGCATCTTTTTGCTACTGGAAGCACTAGTACAACAGAAATCGAAGGGGAGAAACATAGAGATATTTATGTTGGTAAATTAAAAACTATAAATGCTAATACTTTCCCCAAAAACATTGATTATTATGCTTTAGGACATATACATAAACCTCAAATAGTAAATAAGGATGAAAGAATTGTTTATTCTGGGTCCCCTATTGCTTTAAACTTTGGAGAAAAAACAGCAAAGCAAATTGTTAAATTAGATTTTAATAATAAAGAATTTACTAAAGAAAAAATACTATTACCTAAGTTTTTAAATCTAGAACAACTTGAAGCTGAAAATATTGATGATATTAAAAATCAATTAAACCAATTAGATAATGATATGAAAATTGATTATAAAGATGATCCAATTTATTTAGAGATAATTTATAAAAGTAAAAATATAGAGAGTTCAATAAATGAAATTATAGAAGATTATGTAAAAACATTAACTAATAATTTTAAAATTCTAGCAATCAGACTAGATACAAAAATTACAATTACTGAAACTCAGAATAAAAAAGTATCCTTAGATATGTTAAATCCAAAACAAATCTTTGATATGACATTTAAAGATACAGGTAAAGATAAACTATATATCGACGATGAAGAAGTTTATAAACTATTTGATCAAGTACTAGAAGAAGTTGAAGCTGAGGCTAAGTAAATATGAAGATACATAATTTAAAATTTGAAAATATAAACTCACTTAAAGGTAAATGGGAAATTGATTTTGATAATCCTGAATTAACTCGTGAAAATATCTTTTTAATTACTGGTAAAACAGGTAGTGGTAAATCATCAATATTTGATGCAATTACCTTAGCTTTATATGGAGAAACCTCAAGACAAGGAAAAATAACTGGAACTACTAATGAGTTAATGAATAAGCATAGTGGAGAATGTAGCTCCCAAGTTACTTTTTCTGTAAAAAGCAAAAAATATATTGCAACCTTTAGTCAACATAGATCTAGAAATTTACCTGATGGAAATCTGCAAACACAAAGAACAACATTAACTGAAATTTCAACAAACAAAGTATTAAATAATAGCCCATCTACTATTGCTCCTGAAACTGAGAAATTAATAGGTCTAAATTTTAACCAATTTAGTAAAACAGTTATGCTTGCTCAAGGTAGTTTTGATTTATTTTTAAAAGCTAGTAAAGATGAAAAAGCCTCAATATTAGAACAGATAACTGGAACTCAAATTTATAGTGAAATAAGCAAAAAAGTATATGAACACCATAAAAATGAAAAACAAATACTTGATAACCTAAAACAAAAACTTGGAGATATAGAGTTATTAAGTGATGAAGAAATAGAACATCGAAACAAACAAATTAAAGAATTTGATAATGATATATTTAATATAACTAAAGAGTTAAAAATCCTAGAATCTATTATAAATTACTATAACAAATTAAATGATTTAAAACTAAAAGAAGAATCATTATCTAAATTAAATAATGATTTAGAAGTTCAAAAAGATAGCTATATTAATCAAGTATCAAAAATTGAAAATTATAATAAAGTTGTAAATATAATTTCATTAAATAAAGAATTAGAACAAACTGAAAAAGATATAATATCTAATGAAAAAACCATTAAAGAATTAATATCTCAAGAAAAAGAGTCAAAAGACAAACAAAAAGAATTAACAAATAAAAAAACTGAACTTCTAGCAAAAAAAGATACGGAAGATATAAATTTAAATAAATTAACTTCTTTAATTAAACAAGTTAGAATTATAGATAATGATATAAAAAGTGAACAATCAAATTTGCAAATTGCTTTAAGCAATCTTACAAACAATAAAGAACAATCCACAAAACTAGATAAAACAATTAAAGAAAATACCCTCAAAAAAGACAATAAACAATTAAAACTAGATTCTGCACAAGCTTATATAAATGAACATGATAATTTAAAAAAATACGAAGATAAACAGGAGCTTAGTTTAGATAATTTAGAAAAATATATTAATCTTAATTCTAAAAAAACTGAGACTGAAGATAACTTATCCAATGAAAAAGCTAAAACTCTCTCATTTATCAAGACCTTTGAAACTCAAGAAAAAAAGTACAATGCACTTAATATTGAATTTTCCGCAGTAAATGACGAATTAGAAACTTATGAATTCTCATATGAAGAAATTACTGATTTAATTACTGAAAAAAAAGATCAAATATCCAAACTTAATACGGCCTTAGCAAATTATAAAATTTATTATGAAAATAAGAATATTTTAACTGAAAAAAATAATGAAGAAGCATCATTAGAAACAGAATCTAAAATTTGTCAGGAAAAATTAAAATCTCAACAACATATAATTGAGCTAGAAAAAGAAATAGTCGGATTAAAAAGTTTTACTCATTTAATAGAAGATGGAAAACCTTGTCCACTTTGTGGATCAAGTGAACATCCTGAGATAGCTAAAGGGAACACTTCAGAATTAGATAAAGCTAGAGAAATATATAATAATTTATTAAAAGAAAATGATGAAATTATAACTAAAATATCTAATTTAACATCTGATATTAATACTATTAACTATAAACAAGAACAATTAGAACTAACTCTAACAAATGATTTAATTAAATTAATCTATCCAATAGATACTTATAAAAATGAAATAACAGAAATACTTGACAAATTAAACAGTGAATTAGATGATTTAATAAAACAGCAAACTAGAATTAAAGAATTAAATAAGGCTATTTCTGAAAAAAATCCAACACTTATTCAAGCAAAAGCTGATTTAAAATTTGCTGAAACAAATAAGACTAACAATGAAATAGCTAAAAAGAATTGTGAAAAATCAATCGAAGAATATGAAACTCAAATAGCAAGTTTAAATGAATCTTTAGATGATTTTATCATTTCTAAATCTTATAAAGAATTAAATGCTATTTTTAATGAATATAATGATAATAAAAAAACAATAAAATCATTAAAAGAAGAAGTTAAAGAATTAGATAAAGCAATAAGCGAAGATATTAATTCAAAAAAAGATTTAGATACTTTAATAACAACTATTAAAGAAAAAAAGACATCTTTAGAAAATTATATTAAAGAGCTTAAGGCTTCTAGGGAAAAACTCTTTGAAGATAAAGATTGTGATAAAGAATTAGAAAATCAAAATAAAATTATAAAAGATATTAACCAACAAATAGATATTAATGAAACAGAATTATCCCCAATTAATGATTTGTTAATTAAAATAAGTGAAAACATAAAACACAAACAAGAAAATATTGATAATGCAGAATCTAAAATATCTGATTTAAAATCAGAAATAAATTCAGCGTTAAAATCAAACAATATTGATTCAATAGAAACTGCCCTATCCTACAATTTAGACAATGAAGAAAAACTTTCTTTAGAAACATCTATTAAATCATATGAAAATAAAGCAATTGAATATAAGGCTTTATTAAAAGATATTAATAGTGAAAAAGCTGATCTTGAATCTAAAAAAGTTGAAATTAGTGAAGAAACTGCTAAAGAGAAACAAAATGAGCTACAAAATAATAGAGATGAATCAATTAAGCAAAAAACAATAATAGAACAAGAACTAAAAACTAATGAATTTAACAGAGATAAAATTAAAGAAAAAGAAGCTTTAATTACAAATCAACAAACTAAAGTAAATAAATGGGAAATTTTATATACAGCTATAGGAAGCTCTGATGGAAAGAAATTTAAAGAAATAGCTCAAGGAATAACACTTGATTATTTAATCCATAATACAAACCAAAAACTAATTGAACTTTTCCCTAGATATGAATTATATAGAATTCAAAATGAAATTAATGCTACTTCCCTAGAATTAGGTGTAATAGATAAATACAGTGCTGCTATTAGGCGCCCTGTAAGTAATTTATCAGGTGGAGAATCATTTATTATATCTTTCTCTCTAGCTTTAGGCTTGAGTGACTTATTAAATAAAAAAGTTTCAATAGAAACACTATTTTTAGATGAAGGATTTGGAACTTTAGATGAAGAGACATTAACCCAAGCTCTTGAAGCTATTGATAATTTAAGTAAAACTGGTAAAATTATTGGTATTATATCTCATGTATCATTATTACATGATAGAATAAGATCACAAATTCAAGTACAAGAAAATGGAGATTCAACCTCATCCCTTTCAGGTCCTGGAGTTAAATAAAATAACACAACTAAAGAGAGATATATGAAAATATATATAATTGGCCCATCAGGATCAGGAAAAACTACATTGGCCAATCAATTATCAAAAAAGACTAATATTGAACACACAAACCTAGATGATATTTTCTGGGAGAATAAGACTAACTCATTTAATATAAAACGAGAGGAAACTCTAAGAAATAATCTATATGATAAAGTGTTAAACAAAGAATCCTGGATAATTGAAGGGGCCTATATTTCTTGGCCAGAAAAAGGATTTCTTTTAGCAGATAAATTTGTTTATTTAAATATCAATAATAGAATATTAAATCAAAGAATTATCTTACGCTTTATCAAAAGAAAATTAAGAATTGAATCCTCAGCAAAAAAAGAAACTCTAAAGCAATTAATTTCTTTAATCAAATGGAATAAACAACAAAGTATATTAATGAAAGAAAAATTTAATAATAAAGAATATCCAAATCTTACAATCTTATCTAGCACTAAAGAAATTAATGCTTTTATTAATAATTTAGCAGCTATCAATCAATAATGAATTTTTTAGTTTAATTAACATAAATACTAATTAATTTAATAAATTAAAAATGAAAATATTTTTTTTAAATTTGTTATAACAAGTTTATTTATTCGATAAAATTTTATCTGTTTAAATATCAAAATAATTTGATATAATGTTTGCATAAAAAATAGTATATAAATATTTTTTAAATAAATATAAATACAAATATTTTTACATTATAAATTTTACTGTTTAATTATTTTATAATTAATTACATATAATAATTATAATTAAATAAAATTTTATAAAATCTATTATTACTAAATATCAAAATAACAATATATAAAATTTAGTATATTTTTTAAATATTTAATGAATATACATATTTTATGTAATCAAAAATATATTAGTATGATTTTAAGTACTTACTTTATATAAGTAAGTACTTAAATTGTTAAAACTTATAATTATTTTTAGATAAATAACCTATTTACGTGAGTTATCACAATTTTTATAATTTGTTTTTTTATAGACTTTTTAAATAATTGAGCATATAATTGAACAATAAGAAGAAAAATATTATTTAAATATAAAGGGATTCCACAATGAACAATACGCCATTTACACTATGCCGGATAAAAAACAAAGAAAGAATGAGTTTTTATGTAATGTATAGAGATCCTATAACCAATAAACGTGGCACAAAGAAAAGTATTGATAAAATTAAAAGACAATTGAATTTAGGCTTTGAACACGTTTCTAGACTCGAAGAAGCTACAATAATTGCACAAAAAGCTCTAGATGAGGATATTATTTTTAATAATAGAAAGGAAATACACTTAAATAAATATTTATTAAATTTTTTTGATTTTGAAAAAAGCCCTTATTTTAGTAGAAAAATATTATTAGACAAAGATTCAATTTCACCGGATTATGTTTCTACACGTAGAAATATAATAAAAAACCATGTAATTCCACTAATAAGTAATAGTTTTTGTATTTCTGAAGTTTCAATTGCATTCCTTGAGGATATTCAAACAAAATTAATCACAAAGAAAAACTTAAGATCTACTACAATTAATCAAATAATGAATTCTCTTTCTCAAGCTCTTGAATATGCAAAAAAAGAAAACTTATTACCCTATTCACAAATCACAAAAGTTGAGCCAATAAGAAAAAATATTAAAGCAAGAGGTATTTTAAGCAATGAAGAAACAAAAAATCTTATGGAATACTTAAAAACATCAAATGATATCAAAACATATTTAGCAATCAGCCTTTCATTAATAACTGGGATAAGAAGCGGAGAATTAAGAGCTTTAACTACAGATCAAATTGATAACGGATTAATTGTTATTGATAGAGCATATGCAAATTTAGCAAAAACAAAAATTCCTAAAGGTAAAAAAAGTCGTATAGTACCTTGTCCTAAAGAACTTTGCGAAAAGCTAATTGAACTATCAAAATTAAATCCCAATATTACTGATGATAGAAACTTAGTTTTTTGGAGCAAAAAACAAGATAAAGTATTATCTTCTCATTATTTTAATACAAAATTTCAACAAGCTTTAATCAAATCTAAAACTTTAAGCAAAGAAGAAATTGCAAATAGAAATATTTCTTTCCACTCTTTAAGGCACATGGCTAACACACTACTTAGAGGAAGTGTCGATGAATATATATTAAGATTAACAATTGGCCACTCGAGTGAACAACTTTCGGATATCTATTCACATATAGAAGATACTGCTATTGAAAGTATTAGAAAGGCTCAAGAAAAAAATATTTTGCCTTATATATTATAATTAATTTATTCTTATAACTTATATATTATTAGAAAAAATGTTATTTTTAATTATGGAAAATTTAATTACTATAGAAAATGCAAGCATAAGACGAAAAAATAAAATTATTTTAGATAATGTTTCCTTTAAAATTAAAAAAGGCGAACATATTGCTATTTTAGGCCCAAATGGAGCTGGGAAATCTACTTTATTAAATATTTGTTCAATGGAAATTCATCCACTTTGGAGTGAAAATCTAAAAATTGTTAGATTTAATAAAGAAAATATAAGCAAAGAAGAGCTTAGAAAACATATTGGCGTAGTATCACAAGTTATATTTCAAATGTGTAATACAACCTATACTGTACAAGATGTTGTAGCTAGTGGCATTTTTTCTTCCATAGGCTTTGATTTTCACCACAATGTTACTAAAGATAATTGGGATATGACTTATCATACTCTAGAAGAAAATTACTGTTCTCACTTAAAAGATAAAACAATGAAATCTTTATCAACTGGTGAAGCACAAAGGGTTTTACTCTCTAGAGCATTAGTACATAATCCTGATTTATTACTACTTGATGAAGCTGCTACAGGATTAGATTTTCCATCAAGGTCTCATTACAGAGATGCATTAAAAAATGCAATAAATAAGGGTAAAACTATAGTTATGATAACTCATGAATTATCACAGATTTTACCAGAGATTAATAAAATTGTTTTAATGAAAAACGGGAAAATATATAAAGTCGGAACAAAAGAAGAACTATTGAATGAACAAACTCTTAGTGATTTATATGATCAAAGAGTTTATGTTGCTAAACAAGATGGAATTTATTCAGCTTGGTGCTAATATTCAATAAATAAATATTTATACGTTTTTTATGCGATTTTTTTATCAATATATTGTTTAAGACAATTAAGTATGTTATTTTAAACTAACCTATTTAGTTTGGAGGAATTATGTCAAATTATAAAATTAGCACAAAATGTATTCAAAGTGGATACGAACCTGGAAACGGTGAACCAAGACAATTACCGATTTATCAAAGCACAACATATAAATATGATAGTTCTGAAGAAATGGCTCAATTATTTGATTTAACAAAAGATGGTCATATGTATACAAGAATATCAAACCCAACTGTAGCTTGTGTTGAAGCTAAAATTGCTGATTTAGAAGGTGGCGTTGGCGCTATGTGTACTTCCTCAGGGCAAGCAGCATCATTAATTTCAGTTTTAAATATTGCCGAAGCTGGAGATAATATTCTTTCTTTAGCTACTATCTATGGTGGAACAACTAACCTTTTCTCAGTTACTCTAAAAAAAATGGGGATTGAAACTCGTTTTATTACACTAGATATGGATGAAAAAGATATTAGTGAATTAGTAGATGATAGAACTAGATTATTCTTTGCTGAAACTATTGCAAATCCAGCTTTATATGTTTTGGATATAGAAAAATATGCAAAGATAGCACACACTCATAAGATTCCTCTAATAGTAGACAATACTTTTGCAACACCTATTCTTTGTAGACCTTTTGAATTCGGTGCTGATATTGTAATTCATTCAACTACAAAATATATGGACGGTCATGCAACTGTTGTAGGTGGTGCTATAGTTGATTCTGGTAATTTTGATTGGACAGTTGATAATAAATATCCTCAATTAACTGAACCAGATGAATCCTATCATGGTGTTATTTACACAGAAAGTTTTAAAAATGCTGCTTATATTGTTAAAGCAAGGACACAGTTAATGAGAGACTTAGGATCAACTCCTCAACCTATGACTGCATTCTTACTTAATCTAGGATTAGAAACCCTAGCTTTGAGAATCAAAAAGCATAGTGAAAATGCATTAGCTGTTGCTAAACATATTTCAAAAAGCGATAAAATTGAATTTGTTAATTACCCTGGTTTAGAAGATGACGGTTCATACCAAAGAGCTCAAAAATATCTTTATAAAGGTTATAGCAGTGGCGTTGTTTCTTTCGGAATTAAGGGCGGTAGAAAGAATGCACAAATATTTATGGACAATCTAAAATTAGCAAAAATTGTAGTTCATGTTGCAGATGCAAGAACAAGTGTTTTACATCCTGCTTCAACTACTCACAGACAATTAACTGATGAACAACTAGTAAACTGTGGTATTAGTCCTAACTTTATTAGATTCAGTGTTGGAATTGAAGATATAGAAGACATTTTAAACGACATTGATCAAGCTTTAGCAAAGGTCGAATAATGCCAATAAGAATACCAAATGATTTACCAGCAAAAGCAATTTTAGAAAGCGAAAATATTTTTATTATGGACGAAAATCGTGCTTACTCACAAGATATTCGTCCACTAAAGATAGCTTTAATAAACTTAATGCCTACAAAGATTAATACTGAAACGCAATTGACTAGATTATTAGGTAATACCCCTTTGCAAGTAGAACTTGATTTAATTCAAATGAGTTCTCACGAATCTAAAAACACTAGTAGTGATCACATGCTTGCCTTTTATAAAACTTTTGAAGAAATAAAAGATAGTTATTATGATGGAATGATAATTACTGGAGCTCCTGTAGAACAACTTGAATTTAATGAAGTAACTTATTGGGATGAACTTTGCGAAATAATGGAATGGTCTAAAAAACATGTTCACTCAACTTTACACATTTGTTGGGGTGCTCAAGCAGGTCTTTATTATCATTATAATATTCAAAAATATCCTTTAGAAAAGAAATTATTTGGAATTTACAAGCATAAAGTTGTTTATAAACACCCAATTTTATTAAGAGGATTTGATGAAATTTTCCCAGCTCCACATAGTCGTCATACAACAATAAAAGTTGAAGATGTTAGAAAATGTAAAGAATTAAAAATTTTAGCTTACTCAAAAGAAGCTGGGATTTATGCTATTTCAAGTGATAAAGGTAGACATATTTTTATTACTGGTCATAGTGAATATGATAGAGATACTTTAAAAGCAGAATATTTAAGAGATAAAGAAAAAGGCTTAGATATTGATGTACCAATTAATTATTTTCCAAATGATGACCCAACTAAAACACCAATTGTAAGTTGGAGATCACATGCTAATTTATTATTTAGTAATTGGCTTAATTACTTTGTATATCAAACAACTCCATTTAACTTACAAGAGATTAGTAAGGATAATTAACCTAATAAATATCCGCAATCTACAACAATGCATTGACCATCAATCGCTTTGTTATTTGCTAAGAAAGATACTGTAGAAGAAATATCTTCAACTTTTACAGTATTTTTTAATATTGCTCTTTCAATAAACATGTCTCTAACAGGATTATCTTTTTGATATAAATATTCAGCTTCAATTAAACCTGGAGCGATTGCATTTACTCGAATTTTTCTACTTCCTAATTCAGCAGCTAAACTTTTAGTATATGAAACAATAAACCCTTTTGAAGCATCATAATGGGCAGTTTGACCAAAACCTGGATGAAATGCATTAATTGACGCAATATTGATAATTGAACTATTATTATTCATAGATTCAATAGCATGTTTAATTGATAAAAAAGTACCTTTGATGTTTATATCAATTACTTTATTAAAGTCTTCGATTGCTAAATCTTTTTGGTAGGATAAAGAAAAAACTCCAGAAACAACGACTAATAAATCAATATTATTAATTTGATTAAATAATGATTCAACATCACTTTCATTTCTTACATCAAGTTTATGAGATTTTGCACCAAAATCTTTTTCAAGTTTATTTGCTTTAGCTAAATTAGAAGTATAAGTAAATTCGACTTGATAATTTTCTTTTGAAAGAGCTTCAACAATAGAACATCCAATATTACTTGTTCCTCCAATTATTACTGCTTTCATTTTCTATCCTCATTTATAGACAAACTGATTAATATCACATTTATCACTTAATTCATTAATAATATCATCGTCATAAGAAATGAAATCATTTTCACCAAAACCAGGTATTACAGTAGTTGCAACAAGCGCCCATTTTCCTCCAGGGAGCAATTTGGTAGCTTGCCAAACATCTTTTTTTACTAAATTTATTGATTTATAGTTTTCTACAACTTTACCTAATTCTATTGATTCAAAATTTTTATCATTATCATATGTTATTTGAATTAATGGATCACCATCTAAAAAATACCAAATCTCATCTTTTAAAACTTTATGTAAAGAAGAAAAAGAATTGGGAGTAACCAAATAATAGATACAACTCCCAATTACATCATCAGCATTTTTTAAGGTAATAATTTTATTAAAATATCCACCTTCAACATCCAAAGGTTGAAGGTTTAATTTTTTTATTATTTCTTTATAATCTACCATTGTTTTACAATTGCTTTTACTAATTTTGTAAATTTCTCTTTTACTAATAAGCTTGTTTCTAAAACTTCTTTATGATCTAAAGGTTGATCTAAAATACCAGCAGCCATATTAGTTAAACAGCTAATACCCATAGTCTTTAAACCCATATGAGAAGCTGCAATTGCTTCAGGAACTGTAGACATACCAACAGCATCAGCACCTAACAATCTAGCTAATTTAACTTCAGTTGGAGTTTCATATGAAGGACCTGTGAATAATTGATATACACCTTCTTTTAATTCAATATCTAACTCATTAGCAGTTTTCTTAGCAAAAGTTCTTAAGTCTTTATCATAGGCATTTGACATATCAAAGAAACGTGGTCCAAGTTCATCATAGTTTTTCCCACGTAAAGGATTATCCGCAATCAATTTTATATGATCTTTAATAAGCATCAAATCACCAGGTTTCCAATTCTCATTAACACAACCAGCGGCGTTAGTTAATAATAAATTTTCAATACCTAATCTTTTAAATACTTGAATTGGAAATACAACAGTATCCATTCCATAACCTTCATAATAATGGAATCTACCTTGCATACATAAAACTCTTTTGCTTTCTAATGTACCAATTACTAATCTTCCAGCATGTCCCTTTACTGTGGACTTTGGAAAAGAAGGAATTTCTGCATAAGGAACAATAGTAGGATTTTCAATTTCGTCAGCTAAATCACCTAATCCACTTCCCAAAACCATAGCAATTTGTATTTGGGATTCCCCAGCTTTACTTTTTATAAAAGACGCAGCTTGATCTAATTTTTCTAGTAAATTTTCCATATTCATCTCCATTTTTAATGTTCTCAAAGTTTAACACATAAAAAATAATAAATAAACTAATATGTTATTATTTAATACTTTATCTGTAATAACTTTGCCCAACCTAAAAAGAAGAAATCAGCAATTTGCTTTGAATATTCAAAAGCCTCATCTCTATCTAAATCTAGTTTGATAATCTCAATCATATCTTTAACTAAATTAGAAATTAAAACTTTTATAACGTTTTCATTAGGCCTTATAAAATCAACACCTAATTTTTCTAATACATCTAAATAAGTAATAAAAGCCTCAATTTCATGAGTCACAATTATATCTAAATGTTTATGGTAACTTGTACCCTTACCTTTAACAACCAATTTCCAAGCTATTGGATCTGCATAAATATAATCTAAAAAGAGTTCAATCCCAGCAAAATGATTTTTTTTAATAATATTCATAGTTTCTTGGAAATCAGAATCATGGATTTTTTTTATTGCTTTTAAATATTTATGATAATATTCCTTTGGTAATGGTCCAATTGCAGCTTCATATAGTTTTTCTTTATTTTCAAAATAACCATATATAGCACCAGTAGATACTTCAGCTTTATTTGCAATATCCCTAATATTTGCCTTCTTAAAACCTTCATCTAAAAAAATAGTTCTAGCTACTTCAATAATTAAATTCTTTGTGTTCAAATTAAGTTTTCCCCTACATATGTTTAATATATTTATAATTATTTTTAATATTGTCAATTGGTATAAATAAAAAAATATTTATCAAATATCACATATATTAAAATACATAAAAAATAATTTATTTTTGTGTTATAATCATTTTAAAGGAGCAAAAACATGAAGAAATTTATTATTTTTGCGTTAATATGTTTAGTAAACAACTTTTTATTTGCACAAGGATCAACTATGGAAAAGCAACAAGAATTACAAATCAATCAAGACTATATGGGCTATTATTCTGGCGATTTGATAATCGATGATAACAACAAACTACCAATAATTGTTGAGATTAAGGATAACCTAGTACTTTTTTCATCTCCAGCTCAAAATGCTAATAATATAGAATTATCATATAATATAGAGAATAACAACATCAAAATAAAATCAAATCAATTCAAATTTTCAATTGAAGGAATTATTACAAAAGATTCAATAATTGGTCAATTTAAACAAAGTGGAATGGATTTTGATATTCAATTGGACAAAAAAGATGCTAGTGAAATAAATTCAATTAATAGACCACAAACACCAAAAACTTTTAATTATGAAACCAAAGATATAACAATTACAAATAAAACTAATGACAGAAAATATTATGGTAGCTTAACTACTCCAATAGAAAATACCCAAAATACTATTATTTTATTTATTACAGGAAGTGGTATACAAGATAGAGATGAAGAGCTATTTAATCATAAACCATTCTTAGTTATTAGTAATTACTTAACCAATAATGGATATTACACTCTTCGTTTTGATGATTATGGATTTCATGGGGAAGATATTACAGATCAAACTACATACGATATAATAGATGATATTTCATCTCAAATTGATTATATTAAAACTGAATTACCAAATTTAAAAATTGTATTATTGGGACACAGTGAAGGAGCTATAGTAGCTCAAGCTTTAGCAAATAAAGTTGATGCAATTATTTTAGAAAGTGGCCCCGCAATTAGTGGTGAAGAAACTTATAAATTCCAAGTTTTACATGCTTTAGAAGTTAACAATGCTAATCAAAATACGCTAGATTTATTTTCAGGAAAAATTGATGAAGTAACAAGTGCTTTGATGAATGATGATTTATCTATTAAACAAAAGAAAGCAGTAGTTGTTCCATATATAAAAATGCTAGGTAATAATAATAATGAATCAATAGAAGCTTCATTTAACACTTTATCATCAAAATGGTATACAACATTCTTAAAGATTAATCCAAGAGATTATATTAAAAAAATTAATGTCCCAACATTAGTTCTACAAGGCGCTAATGATACTCAAGTTGATGCTGATTTAAATATTCCTATCTATAAAGAATTATTAAAATCAGATAAAAAAATAATTGTTTATAAAGACTATAATCATTTATTGCAAAAAAGCACTACAGGAGAAGTAAGCGAATATAATCAAATTCAAACTACTATTGAACCAAACGTTCTAGTTGATATTTTAAATTTCTTAAATTCCCTTAATTAAATGATATGAAAAAATTTAAAAATCTAAACCTTATTCCATATATGTTTATAACTTTTGTACTTGTTTTTGTACTTATAAATCTATATATAAAAAATAATTTTAATTTTACATTGGCTGAAATGACATTTTTCCTAACCAAAGAAAAATTTTTATTAATTGTTTCTTTGTTTACTGATAGAGAAATCCAATCATACCTATTAATGGCAACAGTAATTGATGTTGTTTGGCCAATTACATATTGCTTATTCTTTTACAGCTTAAATTATAAAACAATTTTAAATAAAGAAATAAGAAAATATATTAATTTCTATATTTTATTCATATTTTTAATTGATATGTGTGAAAACTACCTTACGGTTAGATTTTTATTAACCAACAATATTAATAACGTTCCACTTTGTGTACTTGCTACTAATATTAAATGGTTTGCTATACTAATTATTGTTGTAATTAGCATAATTAATTTATATAAATATTTAAAAAAATATTCTTTTAGTGAACTAATTCAAAACTAAAGCAAAAGGAATTGGTCTTTCTGCTTCAGTAACTTTATCAATTTTTCTATCAGCAATTTTTAAATATTTTTTACCTTCATAAATGATTTGAGCTGATCCACCACCATCAAGGTTAACTAAATTTTCTATTCCATAAGATTTACAGAAAGTTGAGAATTCCAAAAGAGAGGCACCACAGCTTTCAAGGCCTTTTTTATAACCTAATTTTCCAGCACCTTCTGCCCAAATTATTATTGGAGAGCCTTTATATTGTCCTAATCCAATTCTAGCAGCTCTTCCTTTATCAAAATCAAGAGGATAAACTGTAGATGGGAAAGGAACACCTTCTCCTTTATAAAATGGAGATACAAGCGATTTAACTTGGTTATTATTTACCACCATTGCAGGGCCAACTTGTACACCAAGTTTATAATTTGAAAAATCACCTAAATATTCAACTTCAGTATTATTTATGCAAACTTTATAATTTGTTTGAATTACAAATCCTGCCATTGGGACCTCTACTTCACCATTATCCTTAATAGCAACTACTTTATTTTTTACAATAATAATAGAGCTACCTTCACACTTAGGAGTTGTTCTAGTATTTGGTCTAGAATAAAAGATTGCATTTCTATCATTTATAAAAGCTTGATTATCAATTGAAACTATAAAATCATCAATAATTAAATTTTTAATATAAACTTTATTATTATAATCAACTAATAAACACTCTCTATGATTCAATGGAGGCAATATTACTTTTGAATTTTCTAGAGCTAGTCCATGTGGGGTACCTAAAGAACCATATAAAGAATCTAAATCAGTTCTATCCATTAAAAAGAAATGGCTATTAACTTTAAGTTTATAATTCTCTAATTCTGATAAATATCCCATATCTTTTGATACTGGGATAAAATCAATAAAAGAATCTAAACCTTTAGCAAAATAGACATTACCAGATTTTAATAGTTGATCAAAATAAGACTGCAATTTGGAATCTTCAAATTTTAAAACTTCATCAATAAGTTTAACTTTTTTATTCTTATTAGTTTGATAAAAATAATAATTTAATAAAATTTGATCATCATAAATATAACCAATTTCTGTATTTCTATCTAAGTCAATTTTTAAACCATCAATATTATAAAATACCATAAACCCATAAATTGCAGGGTTTTTAGGAATAATATTAACTTCATATAAATGTGCTAAAGCTTTAACGCTTTTTAAATTAAAATTGGGAGATTTAAATAATAAATCATCCCAATCAAAACCACTTATCAGCTGGTAATTTTGAATATTACCATCCGATAAGTTAACTTTTACTATTTCGCTTTTCATTTCTAACCTTTAATTCCAGAAGAAACAGAACCTTCAATTATATATCTTTGGCAGAAAATAAATACTATTACTAATGGTAATATTGATAATACACTACCAGTTAACAATAAATTCCATTTAGCAGAATACTGTGATTGGAATTGAGTTAATCCTAAAGTAACTGTATATAATTTTTCTTTTGTCAAATATAACATTGGTCGTAATAAGTCATTCCAGTTATTCATAAATGCAATAATAAATAATGTAGCAGCTGGAGCTGAACATTGAGGCAAGAATATATGAAGATACATCTTCCAAGCATTCGCACCATCTATAATACCAGCATCTAATAAAGCATCAGGAATTTGTTCAAAATATTCTTTAAGCATAAAAGTACCAAATGCACCTGCTAAGAAAGATGGAACAATCAAAGGTAAAAATGTATCTAACCAATTCAATTTCATCATAATATAATATTCAGGGATTATGATAACTTGAACAGGAACCATTAATGTAATTAATAAAAGTGTAAATACAATTTTACTACCTCTAAAAGTCATTCTTGCAAATACAAAGCCACCTAAAGTACAGATTATTACTTGACCTAATGCAGCTAAGGAACATACAAAGATAGAATTCCATGTATATCTTCCGAAGTTATATTTACCAATTACAATTTTATAGTTTTCAAACATATTAGATTTGAAAAGTAAATCTGGTACTTTAAATACACCTTTGCTAAAAATATTTTGCTCTGTATTAAATGAATTCTGTAACATCCATAAGAAAGGAAAAACAGCAATCAAAGCGGCAATAACAATTAAAACCATTCTAAGAACAACCATTGAGTCATCGTTTCTTTTTTGATTCATATTCTCCC
Source organism: Pleomorphochaeta caudata (assembly GCF_055395745.1). Taxonomy (NCBI): domain Bacteria; kingdom Pseudomonadati; phylum Spirochaetota; class Spirochaetia; order Spirochaetales; family Sphaerochaetaceae; genus Pleomorphochaeta; species Pleomorphochaeta caudata. The sequence goes on along the minus strand of NZ_AP042458.1, from coordinate 2,095,127 downwards.
TCCTATTCTAAAGGCTGTGCCCAGTTTTTCTTAATATAGAAATTCATTATTGTTAATATACCTACGAACAATAATAAAACAAATGCTACAGCTGAAGCATAACCAACTCTATAATAAACAAACGCATTTAAATAAACATCATAAACTAAAGTATTTGTGGCATTTTGAGGGCCACCTTTTGTCATTGCATATATCAATTCAAAGTTTTTAAATGAATCAATAATAGAAACTGTTAACACAAAGAAAACAGTTGGTGATAACATAGGAAGTGTTATTCTAAAAAATCGTTGTATTTTACTTGCCCCATCTACAGTAGCGGCTTCAAGAGTTTGTGCAGAAATTCCTTGCAATCCAGCTAAGAATAAAATCATGCTATAACCAGCCATTTTCCAAACTTGTACTGTAGCAACAGTAGATAAAGCTAATTTTGGGTCTCCTAACCAATAAGGTGCAGTTATATTAAATGATTCTAATATAGTTGCAAATAAACCTACATTTGGTCCTAAGATCCAGTTCCATACAATACCAACAGCAACAGCTGAAGTTACTACAGGTAAATAAATTACAGCTCTAAAAAAAGCTATAGATTTTAATTTAACATTAATTAATACTGCTAAAATTAAACCAAATATAATAGAACCAATAACATAAATTATTGAAAACTGAATTGTATTTGTAATTGTTTGAATAAAATTTTCATTATGGAAAGCTTCAATATAATTGGAAAAACCAAGAAATTTAGGAGATCCTAATAATGACCATTTAGAAAAACTTAAAACAAAGGCCCAGATTATTGGTACTATTCTAAAAACTACTAATCCGATAATTGTTGGCAACAAAAACAACCAAGGGGTTAATCTTCCATGCCACAATAATTTTTTATTTTTCATGTGAATCCCTTATTTTACATAAATGGCTACAAAAAATGTAGCCATATAATTAATTAAAATAAAAAGTTTTATTTATAATATCTGTCTAGAACAGTATTAATTGATTGTTCACCTTTAGCTAAAGCTTCATCAAAACTTAATTCACCATTGATAACACCATCGATTAAACCATTGAAACCTAATGCTTCAGCAGCACCATAACCTCTCCATTCACTCCAACCTTTTGTGAAAGAAGTTGTCATATTGCTAGCAGCTTGTTCTTTAAGAATATACATTTCAGCAGGTTTTTGATTAGGATCAGCAAAAGCATCAGATTCAGTTAATGCTTCGTATGAAGGAATCTTACCAGCCATATACATATCAAGAGATAAACCAGCACCAGCTACATACTTTGTGAATTCCCAAGCTTCTTGAGGATTCTTTGTATTAGGAGCAATTGAATAAGAGTCAGCCCAAGCATAAGTTATTGGATTTGTTGTACTAGGACCTGTAGGAATCTTTGCAATACCCCAGTTCATTGAAGGATCAGCAACGTTTCTGTTATTATCAATATTCCAAGAACCATCAACCCACATTGCTGCAATACCTTGAGGGAAGATATCTTGTTGTCTATAAGAACTCATATCTTTTTGAGATGGAGCACTCTTATCAACTAATACTAAGTTTGTTAACATTTTTAATGCTTCAATAGCAGCAGCATCTGGTTCAAACTTCATAGTATCACGATTTAATAAATGTCCACCATTTGCATATACCCAAGATTCAATTTGTGCATAACGACCATAGAACCAGAATCCATATTGATCAATTTTGCCATCATTATCTTTATCAATTGTTAAAGCTTTAGCAGCTGATCTAAAGTCATCCCATGTCCAATCATCTGTTGGATATGCAATACCTGCTGCATCAAAAGCATCTTTATTATAATATAAAGTTGTTGTTACTAAAGCAAAAGGAAGTGCATAGTAATGATCTGTAGCACTAACATCTCTAACAGCATCTAATAAAGCTGGGTAGAATTCTTCTCTAGTATTATCTGAATTAATGAAATCATCTAATTCTAAAACTAAACCATTTTCTGCCCATTCTTCTAAAGTACTAGAACTCATAGTAAATACATCTGGTAATTTATTTTGGTTAGCTAAGATTCTAATCTTTGTCCAATACTCTTTAGTACTAACAATTGTATTGTTAATAGTAACATTAGGATGTGTTGCTTCATAAGCAGCAATAATTTCCTGATTTTTTTCTTGCATATCAGGGTCCCAAGTCCACCATTCTAATACTACAGGTTCGTCAGAACTTGCACTGCTTTCTTTTTGACCATTAGCAAAAACACAAGTTAAGCTTACAGAAAAAACAACTAAAAATGCAATTAAAATTTTCTTCATTTTCTCTCTCCTTAAAAAATTTTTAATACTTGAAATTTTAAATATATATAAACTTTCGTCTGGTTCCATTATATAATTTAATCAACAAAATGCAACAACATTTAAAAAATGTTATCAAATTGTCATATTTTTCCATATAAAATTCCAGAAATCACTGCAGTAAGGGGAGCAGTAAGCACTAATCCAAAACTACCTATTATTGTGTTCAAAATCTCAGAACTTACATAATTTAAGTTTAATATTTGAAGTAACGGCGTCCCTTGAGCTAAGAAAACTAACAAAAGTCCCATATAACTACTAGAGTAAGCTAACAATAAAGTAGTTGTCATTGTACCAATAACTGTTCTACCTACCCTTAACCCGGAGAGAATTAATTGAGTTTGAGTTAAATCTTTATTATGTTTATGAACTTCTTCAATACTTGTTGCAACATCCATCGATATATCCATTAAAGCGCCACTTGCTGCCATAAAAATCCCAGCTATAAAGATCTCCGTTATATTAAGATTTGCATAACCACTATATAATAAGGATTCCATAAAAGGTTTTACAGCCCCACTAATTTTTAAGGCTCTAGTAAAAATATAAGCTAATAAGCAAGTTACTAAAATACCACTTACTGTACCTAAAAAAGCAGCTATTCCCTTAATAGAAAAATCTCCAATCAAAAACAGAATTACAAAGGATAAAACAATTACTACTATTAAAGATACCATAATTGGATTAAAACCTAATAAAAACAATGGTAATAATACTTTAAATATCATAAGAGCTGAAAAACAGAATGAAATTAATGCTTTAAAGCCTGTCCATCCAGCAAAAATCAATAAAAAAGTTCCAAAGATAACCATAAGCATTATTTCAATATTTATTCTATAAACACCTACTAAAGTAACACTTTTAAGATTATTTTCTACAACATAAGGTGTAATTAAAACTTTCATATCTTTTTCATAAACTGTATCAAGTTCCATTTTACCCATTAAATGATTAACACCCTTAACAATTTGATTTTTATAAGGGCCATTTAATATTTTAACTTCAATACTTTGATTTCCTACTTTTGCAATTCCATATTGTTCTAAATTTAAATTATCAACACTAACCACCTCAGCTTTATAGGCTTTAGGTGATTGTGCTGAATTAAAACGGCTAGGAATAAATACAAGAATTACAGTAATAATGCACAAAAGTATTGAGAATTTTTTACTTAAATTATTATCTTTTATTCTCATATCTTTTTTTTAATTTGTAATACCCATTGCATTATACATGATTGTAAAAATATCTGTGTTATCGAACATACCAGTTACTTTTTCACTATATGGACCAATTGCATAAGTAGCTACTGGAACTGCTGTATGAGAATAAGAAGTAAATGCAACCCCTGCTCTTTGGTTCAAAATATGAGTAATTTCCATGATAAATGGTTCATAACCACCATACAATAAGTAATCAGCAGTTTGTGTACCTTTTATAACTTCACCAGCAATTGATCTCTTTAAAGCATCACTTAATTCTACTTTTTCATTAGCGTTTAATTTAGTTAACCCAAAATAGTTATCTAAATCATCAATTAAATCATTAAGATTACAATTTGCTAAAGTATGGGAAGCTTTATATTTTGAGAAAACATCACTACCATATTTTTCATAAGAGATTTTTTGATTTTGTAGTTGAGAATAAGCACTTTCATACTCAGTTCCAGCAAACCCTAATGTTAATCCACCAGTTTCATGGTCGCCTGTTACAATAATAAGTGTATTTTCTGGATCTCTATTGTAATAATCAATTGCAATTTGAACAGCTTCTTCAAAAGCGATTGTATCATCTATTGCACTAACAGCATCATTTGCGTGACAAGCATGGTCAATTCTTCCACCTTCTACCATTAAGAAGAAACCATCATTATCTTTACTTAAGGTCTTAATTGCCTTATCTGTTAATTGTGCTAAAGTTGGTTGATTAGCTTTATCAATTGCATAATCTAAGTGAGAAGAACCAAATAAACCTACAATCTTATCACCCAATTGTGGATTATAATTTAAAAAAGCTTGAGTATCAGATTCACTTATAAAAGTCTTATATCCCATCTTCTTCATTTCTTCAATTAAATCACGATTATCAGTTCTTTTAGATTTTAAATTACTAGTATTTGTTTTTCCAACAAAATTTCTATAACCACCACCAGCTAAAAAATCTACACCGCTATAAGCTTCATCAACTGCAATGTCATTTTCTGCATCTCTATCAACATTGTTAGCAAGGAAAACCGCTGGAGTTGCATGGGTTACTCTTGTTGTTGTAACTATGCCTGTTGATTTATCTAAATCTTGAGCATAATCTAAAATTGTTTTTAAATTATTTCTATTAGAATCAACAGAAATAGCACCACAATAGGTTTTACTTCCAGTAGCTAAAGCTGTACCAGCAGCAGCTGAATCAGTTATTAATCTATCTTCAGCATATGTTGTTGTTAATCCTTGATGTTCAAAATTTTCGAAATTTAAAGTTGTTAAGAATTGATGTTCTTTTGCTCCTAAATAAGCATCTGTTGTTGCTACTTGTGCAACACTCATACCATCACCAATTAATAAAATAATATTTTTCGCTGGTTTTGATGAAGTTGCAACTTCAAAACTTTGATATTCATTTGTGCCTTCTGCAAATATAGAAAGGCTTACAAAAGTCACTAGCATAAGTAGAATTAATTTTTTTTTCATACCTTATTTTCTCCTAATTTAATCTATTTTCAAATTACAGAGAAAATGTTTGTAAATAACTAAATTCCTATTAAGAATTAATATAATGTATTAAAATTCTGTTAACATATTATCTAGCAAAGGCTTCTTCTATTACCTTATAAGCTCCATCATATACACCAATTTTATTTGCATTTATAATTGCAGTATTCATATTAATTAAACACTCAGGGTTTTCAATTAATAATTTTAGCATATTTATTGTTTGCTCGTATGTTTCACACTCATAAGTACCATCACCAATTTCACTGGAATGTATTGCGCCCCATTTTTCATGACCACCAACTCTTTTTAGTAGTAATTTTGGAATAGGATAAAAAGATAGTTCACTGGGTTTTGTTATTGATAGATCACTTAATCTCATTAAAATATTTGTAGAATAAACTGCACTAAAAATATCTTCATTATAGAAAATATGCATATTATCAGTTACAAAGAAATTTTTTGCTTCATTATATGAGGTATGTCTTTCAATATCTTTAAATTCATTTATAAAATAATTAAACACATTTTTGTGATCACCAACATTAATTAATACTATAGCTTTATCTTTTAAATAATTAATGATGTTTTTATATAACTTAACTTGTGCACCTGCACCACCAACAGTTAATAAAACAACTGGTTTTGTTTTTTGCTTTGCATTTTTAATTCTTTGATTACAGTCATTTTTGATATTACTTACCAATTCATGATCAATATAATGTCCAACCATTTTAATATCATTATCACAAAGATTTACTATATTAGATTGTCCCATATTTCTTAAAGTTCTATAACCAAGATATGCTGAATGAGTTTGAACAGTATGTAATGCTCCTGGAGCAAAATGTAATGCCATTGGCCAGTTATCAGGAATTGCATTAACAACTTTTGTCATTTTTGCTTCATTAGCTACTTGAGCGGGCCAAGCATGAGTGCCTACAAATGGAATATCTTTATCTAAATCATTAAAAATTTGAGTCATAAACTTTGCATTATATAAATCTTTTGCATTATAAGATAATTTAGCAAATCCTACACTGTTTAATGGTTCCCAATAATATTTATTAAATAATTTATTTTTTTGAGATAAACGAGAACCAAAGGAATATAGATTATTTTGATGAGCTATCAATTTAGATCCTGGATAATCACCAAAAGAAGCTAAGTCCATCCAAATCGGCGTTTTATTTAAATATTTTGCGGCACTGCACATTGCAAGAGCAATTCTATAATGACCAAATCCCATACGAATATTACCTATTATGACGGGATTTTCTACTTCTAATTTTAATTTTTTATCGGATAAAATTAAATTATATGTGTATAAATTACTCAAAATCTCATTAGAAATAAGTGATAAATGATATTCTTTATCCTCTTTATCTCCAAATTTTTTTTTATTCTTTTTATATGACTTTATTGCTTTATTTTCATCTTTCTTTGAAATTTGATTTCCAAAAATATCCATTGACTCTATTCCTTAATTTATTTTGACAAATCAAAATAGTGATGATAGTATTACTATCAGCATGAGAGTAATACTATCATTAGCAATTAGGAGCTGTCAATGGAAAGTTATAATTTAACAATGGAAAAATATAAAAACAAAAATATTGAAAAAGTGCTAAAAGTGACTTTTGAATTAACGAGCTCTAAAGGCATACAAAATGTCACATTTAATGAGATTGCTACAACTGCAAAGATTGGTGTTGCTTCAATTTATCGATATTTTAAAAACAAAGATAATCTTATAAGTGAATGTGCAATATATTATTTAAGAAATATCATTAACGATATTATGAGAACAGTTAATTCGATCTCTTTTAAAGAAAAAACTGCTATTGAAGAATTTGAAGAATTATTAAATTTTTATATCAAATACTTTGAAAAACATATTGATTTTTTAAAATTCTTAAACGAATTTGACACCTATTTTACATACAACAAAATGGATAAAAAAATTGAAGAAACATATAACAACTTATTTCTAAGTTTTTATGAGATAGCTCAAAAAATCTTTGATAAAGGCATAATTGATAAGTCTTTCAAAGAAGGATTAGATTTTAAAACTATTTATTTTACAGTAGCCTCCTCTCTTCTTCAAACCTGCATTAAAAGTGCAGTAAGCCCATTAATCATTCCAATTGATAATTTAATAACTACAGAAAACAAATTAAAAACAATAATAGAATTAACAATTAGTTATTGCAAAAGGAGTTAATATGTCACCAACTATTTGGATTTTTGCCTTAGGACAAATGGGTTGGGCAATGCTTGCCGGAATTATTTCTAACTGGCTAGTATATTTTTATCAACCATCTCAAGAGTCAATTGAAGCTGGACAAATTGTTTTTATTCAACAGGGTAATGTTATATTAAAAGTAATTACTTTAATTGGTTTAATAACATTCATTGGAAGAATCTTTGATGCATTTAGTGATCCCTTAATTGCAAATTTAAGTGATAAATCAAAGAATCCGAAAGGAAAAAGAATTCCATTCATGAAAAAGATTGCAATTCCTTTTTCAATTGTTACAACTTTAGTATTCTTTGCTCCTAAAAAGGCAATTTCTTCAATTAACTTTTTCTGGCTTTTGATAATGCTTTTAGGGTTTTATTTATGTATGACAATATATTGCACACCATACAATGCTCTTATTCCGGTTATTGGACATGATCAAAAAAGTAGAATTGCTGTTAGTACTGCAATCTCCTTAACTTTTATTGTTGGTACTTCTTTAGCATATATTGCTCCTGTTATTTGGAATATGCTATCAAACTCTTTTTCAAGAGTAACTGCAATGAGAATAACTTTTGGATCCTTATCTATTATTGCTTGTATTTTAATGTTAATACCTACATTTTTCATTGATGAAAGAAAATTAAAACAAGTAGAATCAAACAATGAAAATGCACTGGAATCTTTAAAAACAACTTTTAGAAATAAAGATTTTAGAACTTTTGTTTATAGTGATGTTTTATATTTTACTGCATTAACTATTTTCCAAACAGGATTACCTTTTTTTGTAGTATCTTTAATGAAGCTTGAAGAAAGTCACAGTGCTACTCTATTTGTATTAATGACTGCTTTATCGTTATTATGGTATCCACTTGTTAATATTTTAGTCCCAAAAATTGGTAAGAAAAAAATGGTAATAACTGCTTTTATAATATTTGCTTTTGATTATATTCTTACCGCTTTATCTGGGATTATAGGATTTGGAGGACTTGCTTGGGGTATTTTAATTGTTGCAATTGCTTCAGTCTCTATGGCTATTTTAGGAATTCTTCCACAAGCTATGGTTGCAGATGTAGCCCAAGAAGATGAAATAAATACCAAGAAAAATAGAAATGGTATGTTCTTTGCTGCTAGAACTTTCGCCTTTAAATTAGGACAATCTCTTGCTATGCTTATTTTTACAGGCTTTGCAGCAAAAGGAATTATTGGCTATAGACTTGCAGCAATTACTGCAGCAATTCTATGTATTTTAGCTGGAATTGCCCTAACTAGATATAATGAAAAAAGAATATTAGAAACTTGCTTAAGTAACCAATAAAACTAGTATCACTAAGAAATAATATTCTTAGTGATACGCTTTTCAATTTTTAAATATTAACTGCATCTGATATGCAATGAATATGTAATGGAGATAATAATTTTAGACCTTGAGCCATCAAATTACCGTCTTTTTCTCCATAAGTTGAATATTTATTAATTAAATAAGCCTTATATAAATTAAAGGTTTCTTCATCTAATTGACTTTTATGTTTTTTCATTGCTTCTAGTTGAAAATCAATTTCCATTTCAATATTAACAAAAGTATTAGGATTCTCAGTAAAATAATAACCTATGCACTTAACTTCAAAAGGTGCCCCTTTTGATTTCTCAGGATAATGAGCTAAAGAACAACTTAAAACAGCTTGAGATACAGCCTGTCCAACATAAATATGATCTAAATGAGCTTCATATCTAGTATATGGGTCACATACAAATACATAATCTGTTTTTAATTCTCTAATCAATTTAGCAATCTTATAACTTAATTTTCTTGGGCTTTTAATCGTTCCATCTTTATAATTAAAGAAATGAAAATTCATTACCCCTAAAACTTTTCCAGCCTCTTTTGCTTCATTGTGTCTAATTTCAACTAATTCATTTAAATCTTGATTAACATCCTTGGTTCCTAAGCGTCCATCAGTGATAGTCAAATAATGAATTTCACATCCCTTATCTGCTAACTTTTTAATTGTTGCACCCATTCCAATCTCATTATCATCACTATGAGGTTGAACACAAAGAACGCATTTTGCATCATCCAAACTTGGAGGATTAAATAGGCTGCTTAACATTTTATTCTGTTCCATAAGACTCTCTCCTTTCAATTAATATTGATTTAATATGATCTAATTCATTTGCTTCTAGTTTATAGAAACAAATTGGAATTATTGCTAATAAAAAAGCTATCGATGGAATTATAAATACCATAAAACTAAAACCACTTTGTAATTTAGGAGTTCTTGGTGCATTTTCAACATATTTAAGTACAACTAAACTTAGACCTAAAATTAATCTAGAGATAGTTGCTCCTAATTTAGTTAAAAAGGTATTCATAGAAAAAACTATACCCTCTGATCTAAAATTATTCTTATACTCAGCATAATCTATTGTATCCATTAACATACTGGTGGTTACTATCATTGCAATTCCACTAAATAAGAAGGATAAGCCAATAAATATTAAACCCAATACTATATTTGAGTAATCAAAAAAGTAAGGTAAAGCACTAACGATAGCAGCAATTATACAAGTAATAATATAAATTTTTCTTTTTGAATATTTTTTTAATAGCAAAGGAGATATCGTCATACCGATTAACATACCAACAACTAATGAGAGCCCAATTAATGTCATATAACTGGCATCACCCCAAGTATATACAGCAAAATAAATTTGAACACTTTGTCTTATGCTATTAATAAAATTTACTATAAATAAAGCGATCATTAATAATAATAAAGGTTTATTATATATAATGGTTTTAATATTTTCTCTAAAAGGAACTTTTTCTTTTTGTGGAATAATCCTCTCTCTTGCAAAAATTCCAGTAATAAACATTAAAACACAACCAATTCCAGCAAATATGAGAGCTAGATAAAAATAAGCATTAGCAGCTCTTTCTCCACCAAATAACTTTAAAATTGGCACAGACAATACTGATGAAATTACAACACCAATCGTAGCTCCAATTTTACCATAAGTTACTTGTTTATCTTTATCTTCAGATTTATTTGAAACTACAGAAGATAATGCCCAAATTGGAATATCACAAGAAGTAAAAATCATTCCCCATAATATATAAGTTATAGCAGCATAAATAATTTTTGAATTTGTTGAAGAAGTAATATTAGAAAAACACAAAACAGTTATTATTCCAATGAAAAAAGAACCAAATAATAAATAAGGTCTAAATTTTCCCCACTTTGTTCTAGTGTTATCTGCAATCATCCCCATAATTGGATCATTTATTGCATCCCATAAACTTGCTATTATAATAATTACACTAGCAATTGAAGCCGGTATCAATAATATATCTGTAAAATAAAACAAGATATACATAGCCATCATGTTATAAATCATGTTTTGGCCTAATATTCCAGAACTATATGTTAGTTTTTCAATAGTCTTAACTTGAGTTTGATTTGGGTCCATTATTTTTCCTTATATTCATATTTTAACACAGAAAATATTATATAAAAGAAAAACTTATTTTATTATTTCCAAGGTCTACCGCGTTTTAACCAATTATTATTTTGCCAATAGGCATAATCAACTTCACTTACACTAAATTTAATTTGCATTAATTTAGATATTCTAAACCATATCCTAATTTTTAATGAAACTTTCTTTTTATTAAAATTTTTATTAACTTTTTTTACTATTTTATTAGTCTTTTTATCAACATCTTCTAAAATTTTAGGATTTATACTCTCATAATTTTCAGCCTGTACCGGTACCCCTATTTTATGAGTTTTTGTAACACCAAAAAATGTAAAAGTTTCTTTTATTTCTTTTAAAGTTTTTTTACATACAGGACCTGCAGCAGTAGCTACAACAATTACCTGTTTATTAAACATTGTCTTCTCAGGTCTATGTATTAAAAACATAGTTGGATAATGATCGAAGAAAGTTTTTAACTGACCTGACATATGAAGAATATATACTGGAGATGCAACAATTATTAAATCTGCTTTTAACATTTTCTCTTTTAAAGGAAGAGTTATATTACTATGAGGACAATACTCTACTCCTTTTTTTACACAGTTCAAACACCCAACACAATAAGGTAATTTTTCTTTATGTAAATTTATCTCAAGAATCTCATCAGATTTAAATTTATTAGCAATATTTCTTGCTATTGTAGAGGAACACCCATTTGCTCTTGGGGATCCATGAATTATTAAAGTAGTCACAACTCTGCTCCTATGTTAATAGGATAATATATATTGGTAAAAAAAACAAAAAAATTACGTTACTAATTGCAACTGTTTTTGTTGCAAATTTTCCATCTGCCCTATACTCAATTGCAAATATTGATGTCATTGTTAAAACACAACAAGCAATTTGTAAAACTAAAACATTTATTGTGTAGTCATCAATTGAAACACCCAAATATACAAACCCTTTATAAACAAAATATGCAAATAATGGAGCTAATATAAATCTAACTAATAAAACGGCTACAGTATCTTTATCTGGGGCAAAATCTTTTATACTCATTGTTCTTATATACATACCAATAAATAATAAAGATAAAGGAGTTGTCATATTAGATACATAGCCTAAAGCTGTATTTAAACTTGGAAAATATTCAATATTCATAATGTTCAATAATAATCCAATAAATAAAGAGATCATAATTGGGTTAACAAACATATTTTTTATTTGAACTAAAATATGTAATCGAACATCACTTGAACCTAGATAAGAAGCATCTTTAATTATGCCTGAAATACCAATAGTTAAAGTAATAAGACTTCCAGCAATAAAACCAAGCATTACTAAGGGAACACATTCCATTCCAAATATCATAGTACAAACAGGAAGCCCTAAGAAAATAGTATTTGACATACTACCCATAAGGGCAAAAGTCCACTGTCTACCTTTTCTAACTTTAATAATTTTAGCTAATAAATAAGTTAGATAATATAATACAATAATAATTAATAGAGTTATGGGTAATAAAATTCCAAAAGATATTAATTCATCATGAGAAACAGAATTTACCATGCTATATAAAAGCATACCAGGCAAACATATATTAATTAATAACTTACTAAATAAATCAATAGCTTTTTTTCCAGCCCAAGGTCTTGGATATATTACAAACCCAATCCCTAATAGGATTACCATAGTAAGGACAACTTCAAGTGCGATTTTCATTTATTAACCCTCAAATTAATTATTTCGCGAATAATAACATAATAAAAAATCTTAGTAACTACTTTTCATTAAAATCTATTATTATTTTTTCTCAATTTACCTGGAGTTGAATCTTCCATTTTCTTAAATACTCTAATAAATGAAATATCACTTGAGAATCCAGATTCTAGGGCAACCTCTTTTACGCTTTTATTTGTATTTAATAACAATTGTTTAGCAAATTCAATCCTCTTTTTATTTATTTGCTGAACAATACCAATACCACAAGTCTCTTTATATATTGTAGATAAATAAGTATTACTTACATTTAATTCTTCACTAATACTATAGAGTCCTAAACTATCATCTTTAAATGATTTATCAATTATTAAATTAACTTTATCAACAATAGTTTTTTGTGAATCATTTGTTTTAGTTTTTCCCTTAATTACAGATAAAAAAGCTTCTTTACTGATTCTAATATTCTTATCTATTTCAATATCAAACTTATCATCATATTGTTTAATCTCTTTAATCAAATTAACCAATAGATATGATGGCATGTACATGTTATTTTGAAAAACAGTATCAATACATTTATGATATAAGGAGATATTTTCTTCTTCAAACGCTTTCTTCAAATCTTGTAATACTAAATTAGTATAATCTGTATAATATTGAATACCTCTTCTATCTCTTAAAAGATATTTACATTGTTGATAGCCATAATATATATCACCAATAGATAAACACAAATCACTTATTTTTAATTGTATATCATTAACTTTGATTGAATTAATTCTTAAAACATTTTCTAATTCTTCAGATATATATTTTTTTATTTCTATATCTTCTTCTAAGTTTATAACTCCAACTAAATTTTTTTCATGTTCTAATAAATAAGTTTGGCACTCAATATCATAAAAAAGTTCATTTTTAAAGCTTTTCAAAAGTTTATTAACTCTCTCATCTTCCGAAACTATTACGATAAAAGATGAATAAGTGAAAATAATATCATATTCTTTTAATAGTAAATTGCACTTTTTTTCTGGGATATAAAAACTTAATAAATTAATTAAAAATAAATTTTGAACATCATCAAATTGCTTTTTAATTCTTTCATCTTTATAAGTTTCTTCTTCTAATAAAGAATCAATTTTTTCATTTATAATTTTAAGTGAATCTTTTGAGTATTTGTTAGGGGATAATTTATATGCCAAATCTCTAAAAGGTTTAAATAACTTCTTACTAGTTCTTAGTGAATATGTTAATGATAAAACAAAGCTAACTATTAATGTTAATACTGTTGCTAAAATAAAATAAATCATACTATTTTGGTAGGATGATATATCCATACTAGTAATTAAATATACATTACTATAAGGCAAAATATTTACATACAAAAAGCTATTTAAATATTTGATTGGGGCAATATCGCTAGAATATTTTTCACCACTTTCTAAGAAAGACGTTATATGATCATTATTATCATTTTCTTTAATTAAAATTAGATTATCATTTATATAAAAACCAATTTCATCGATAAATGATTTATTATCTTCAATCGATAGTCCTGTTAAATCAAAATTAAAAACAGTAATTTGTTTGTAATTTGATTCATTAGCTTTATTTTTTGAAGTGGAAACTCTTGTATAATTTAAAATGTTTTCAAAATCAGGATCATAACTAAAACCAGTATTATTATTTAGTATATAGTATCTCCATTTTTCAAAGCCATTTCTCATATGGTACCCATATTCTACTAAATAAAATTCTTTGAGAGTATAAAATCCACTATTGCAGACAACTAGATCTATTTCTGGATAATAAACAAATAAAGTATCTACAAGTGGATTTGTATTAGTAAAAGAATTTAACCTTATTGAATAATTATATAAATCATCATTTTCTATCTGGCCAGTTATAATTTTTTGATTAGCAGGATCTAAAATTACGGTAGTAGAATAATTTAAAGCATTTTGAAATTGTGTTTGGACAATTGATACTAAATACTCATTTAAGGTCAAAAACTTGTTCTTTTGTTCTTTAGAAATTCTATTAAAAAAAACAATAAATAAAATAGAACAGATGAGAAAGACCAAAATACCTACACTCATCATTGCTTTAAATGTATTGTATCTTGATATACTTAAACCTAAGTGCTTTTTAAACTTCCTCATACTAAGTTAATATAAATTATATTTTATTCATTAATCAATAACAAATTAATCATATTTATATAAAAAGTTGAACTAACTTATTTCTTAAATTGATTAAATATGCACTATTTCTAGGATAATCCTTAAAACTAAATGAAGAAGATTGGCCTTCTTTTATTAGTTCAATTGTTTTATCTCGACCTAGTTTTTCTTCTACTAAATATAGTAATTTTAAATCATTAAAACCTTCAACTTGAACTTCATTTCTAATAGATGATAAAGGACCTGGATATACTAAAAAAGGATCACCTGAGGGGAAAGCACAATTTCCATCAGTTGTAATAAATGGATTAATACTCTCTCTAGAATTTTCACTTTCATAATAATTATATCCCCAATGCAAGAAGCCTTTGATGTTATATAAATACATTAAGACACCCATAATTCTATTTCTTGAAGATTCTAAGGCTATAAATCTATTAGGAACTAGATTTCCTTGAGCTATACAATAATATGTCCATAGCTCTTCAACATTATTAACAAAAGGTTCAATATGATCATTAGATGGAATTGGTATTTCAACCAATTTATTCTCATAAAAAGAATAATCACTCAAGGCATCAATAATATTACAATCTTTTAATAAATCTTTTACTTGATTTTTTGCAATAGAATAACTTTCAAGTGATTTTAGATTTGGTTCATCTGAAATATGGAAATATAATTTATCTTTTGAATAACCAAAATTATCTAAGTTTTCAATTAAAGCTGGGATAAAAGCTTCTAAAAATTTTCTATATTCTTTATCACTTGCTTTTACATGCCAACCAAATTTCTTTTTACTTATATAAGTATTGTTTTCATCTAATTCAGAAACAATAATTTTTGGAGTTGCCATAGCACCCCATTGAGTGAAAAAATGTGCGACTTCAATATATTTTATTCCACATTTTTTACAAATATCACACCATCTTTTTAATTTATCAAAATTGAACTCATATTTATTATTTTTATAAAATACATCAACAAGTTGAACAGTAAGTCTCTCTTTATCAACATCAGTATCTAAAGATGGAGTAAATACTGGTGTTAATAACATATTAATATCGGCTCTATTAGCTGCAAAATCAATATATTTTTCTAACAAAGCCCAATGTTCTTCACTAAAAACATCAACCTTATGATAATTTGCAATACTATCACTATGGAACCACTGTGTATGTTTTATTGGTAATTCTGGTAAAGAACAATCAACAACATTGATTTCAATTTCTTTTTCAAAGAATACTTTATTAGTATCAATTCTCTTACCTGAATTACCTTCAAAAAAGACTTCTTCTAATTTTATTTTTACTTTAGTGTTAATAGTTTTTTCATTCGATTTAAAAACTATCCATAAAGATTTAAATTGATTTGGTAATGGTTTTATTAATCCTTTATTATTTGTTAATAAATCAGGATATAACCCTGGATTTGTATCAATATAAAATCTATCTCTATTTTCAGTAGCTAAATACTCACATTTAACCAAATTAACATCAAATAATTCAAAATCAATATCACCTTCAATGTTAACATTAAAATATCTATTTCTAGCATCAATATCAGCATCAAATAGAGAATACACTAATTGTAAATTTAATCTTTCATTTTTAAACATATTAAATCTACTAGATTTTTCTTCTTTAACTCTTTTAGTTGGAAAGACTTTTTCTAAAGAAGAAGTAAAATAAAATTCATAATCAGCCATTTGTTTAACCTAACCCTTTGTACCGCTTAATGCAATTCCTTCTACGAATTGTTTTTGTAAGAATACATATAAAATAAATGGTGGTAGGAATGTGAAAGTTGAACCAGCCATAACTAGACCATAGTTTGTTGAATAAGACCCCTTTAAAGCAGCAACTGCAAGTGTTAATGTTTTCATTGCAGGTTTTGATGCAATAATTAAAGGCCATAAGAAATCATTCCAACTAGTAATAAATGTAAATATAGTTAATGAAACTAATACAGGTTTTACAAGAGGTAAAACAATTGAAACGAAAATTCTATTTTCTCCACAACCATCAATTCTTGCTGCATCTAATAAATCATCAGGAACCCCAACCATAAATTGTCTTATTAAGAAAACACCAAATGCATTAATGATTGGCAAAATCAAAGCAATATAAGTATTCATTAATCCAAGATTCTTAATAATAACAAAAATTGGAATCATTTTAACTTGGCCAGGAATCATCAAAGTTGCTAAGTAAATTGCAAAAATTTGATCTCTAAAAGGGAACTCTTTTTTTGCAAATACATATGCAGCCATTGAACAAATGATAGCATTTAATACACAAGAAGATACTGTAACTATCGTTGAATTTTTCAAATTTACCAATAAATTAAAGCCATCAATAACTCTAGTATAGTTAATTAAACTATAAGTAACATTAGAAAAATTTAAATCAAGAATATCTTTTTGTGTTAAAGATATCATTGCCATATATAAAAAAGGGAAAACAGCTACTATTGCATTTAATATTAGAAATACAAGTAAAATATAATAAATAACAGTTTTTTTATGTTGTTTAATCATTATTTACTCTCTCCTTTATCACTCAAAAATTTCTTTTGCAATGCTTGAAGAATCACCACAAGGACAAACATTACAAGTGCAATAGCCGCTGCATACCCCATATTGTAGCTCTTAAATGCAGCATTATATATTGTAAGGACTAAGGTAACCGTGGACATACCAGGTCCACCATTAGTCATCGTATATACCATATCAAATACTTGGAAAGACCAAATTGTTCCAAGTGTAACAATCAAATATGTAACAGCAGACAATGAAGGTACTGTTATATGACGAAATTGTTGTAAAGCAGATGCACCATCTACTTCAGCAGCTTCATATAATTCTTTTGGAACATCCATAATACCTGCATAGTATATTACTAAGAAATAGCCTACATTTTTCCAAACTGTAGCCATACAAACAGATAATAGAGATGAATTTTTACCACCCAACCAGTTTACTGATGGTAGATGTAGAAAATTCAATATAGAATTCATTAATCCAAAAGGTTCTAGAAAAATAGACCATAAGGTACCAACTAATACAGCTGAAGCAATTACAGGAATAAACATGGCACTTTTTATAAATTCACCAACTTTGTTTCTAAATCTCCCTGCTAAAATTGCAGCAATCACTAAGGCAAAGATGGTTTGTAAAGGCACTGTAACCACAGTAAAAACAAGAGTATTTCTTAAAGATGCACCAATATATGGATCCTTTAACATCCTTAAATAGTTTGTTAAACCTACCCATTGTGCAGGTTGTATAACATTAAATTTTGTAAAACTATAATAAATATTCATAAATATTGGTATTACGGAGAATACACTTATTAATATAAAACTTGGCAATATATACAAATAACTCATTATAGCATCATTTTTTTTCTTCATTGACCACCCCAATAGAAAATATGCTAGGGAAGGAAATTCTCCCTTCCCTAATCAGAAAATATTCAATTAAAGAACATTTGTAGAATATTCAACAGTTCTATCAATTGCTTCTTCAGGTGAGATTTCTCCCATCATCATTAATTGTAAGTTCTTACAAAGATTATCAAAGATTGTTGCTGAAGCTTTTGCTACAGGTAATGTGTGGAAATAAGGTGTATCATTTTCATACATATCTTTGAATGCAGGATAGTCATTATATTTTTCAGTCTTTGTAATAGGTGTAAATGGTGAGATTTCAGTATGGAATCTTGTCATAATTGGAGCAGAAGTAATTTCTTTAATTAAAGAAGCAGCTAATTCTTTGTGTTCACTAGCACTGTTCATAATTAATGAGTCAGAAGCTACCCAAATACCTTTAGTTGTTTCTTTTAATGAAGGGATAAATGTCCAATTTAGACCAGCATCAGTAAAGCTTTTTGCTTTATTTGCACCAATACATGCAAATGCTACATTACCTTGTCTAAAATCATCAGTTACGTTTGTAATACCCAATTGAGCTTCATCAATAATATCATATTTAAATCTTAAGTCATGTAAGAAATTAGCAGCTTTATAAGCAGCATCTGTATCTGTTAGAGCTAATTTAGTGCCTTCATCATTATAGATTTGTCCACCAGCTTGCCAGAAATATGGGAAGAAGTTGTCATCTAATAAACCAATAGATGGATCAGCCCATGATTGAGCAAAAGGCATTACGCCAGGAACATTTTCTTTAATTTGTACACATGCATCGATAAATTCATCCCAAGTTTCTGGTAATTTAGTAACACCAGCTTGATCTAAAATATCTTGGTTAACATACATAATACGAGCATTACCTACAACGAAAGGAAGACAATATTGACCACCCATCATATTACCTTGTGCCCAGTAATAATAGTTATCTTTTTCTTCTTGAGTAAAATATTTGTCTAAATCTTCTAGAGCACCCATTTGGATATAATCATAGAACATTTGCATATACATATAACCAACATCTGGGCCATCACCTGAAGCAAAACCTGTTAAATATTTTTCTTCATAACCACCCCAAGGAGTAATTTCAATTGATAAATTAACGTTATTTTCATCAGCCCAAGGTTGAAGAGCTTCACTCCAGAATTGTTCATCTAATGAATCACCAGATGCAAATGGAGGTAACCATAATAACATATCTGTTTTTTTAACTTCTTTTGTTGAGCTTTCACTTGTTCCATTTGCAAATACTGCAGTTGAACCAAGAACTAAAGCTAATAACAACATTGCAATAACTTTTTTCATATATTTTCTCCTTAATATATTTTTATTTATTCGAATTTTATCCAAACTAATAAAATCAAATCAATTTACAATTTTTTAGTTTTTATTTTTTACCATTAACATTTTTTTAACTATCAATAAAATAATTCTTTATATATAAACAAATTAAAATTATTTTTTAAAATTATATTTTTATTTTTTAAATATGCATATTTTTTTATAATTTATGTATATTTATTTAAAAGCTTAATTTTTATTAATTTATAATTTTTACAATCTAAAAAAATATTAATTATTTACAAATTTTTAATTCAAATATTTAGTAATAATTAAATTTGCAAGTATTGATTTTTTTGATATTTTTTACTATTTTATTAATGTACCCTTTAGGTAAAACTAAGGGGGTGTACCGGTCTCGACTGGCGTAGATCAGGCTATTGGCTGCAAGCGGAGCGCCAACTCCTAAAACTAGCAACAAACAATAACTGCAAAAAAAGACGAAGAATACTTCGAAACTGCAGAATACGCTTTCGCTGCTTAATTGTAGCTTGCGTACAAGTAATATAGAGTGCCGCTCTTAGCTCTGTAATACTTGTAAGACTCAAGAGCTTACTTTTGTAATTGCCGACGATACAAAAGGACAACTTAGTTGGCTTGAATAAAACAAGGTTTGTTAATGATCTGAGTTTTATTGACATTTAATCATTGACTAAGCTTGTAGACGTCAATGGGTGGCACGTTAGGACGGGGGTTCGAATCCCCCCACCTCCAAATAATAACCATTCTTTTATTAGAGTGGTTATTTTTTTTATCCAAATTCAAATTAATATATTGTTAAATATTAATTATTTTGCATTTCAATTAAATACTGTTATAATAAAGATATATTTACTAAAAAGGGATAATAATGACACGAGAGACAAATAAAGTATCAATATTAATAATTGTTATTTTTTTAATTCTAATACTTATTATAAAAAGTTATTATTTTTCAAGACCAAATTATTCCTTTAGAATCTATTACAATAAAATAAACTCTTCAATTATTAATGATATGGGGAACTATGATATTAATATAGTTGAAGCCTCTTTTTTTACAAAAGAAGATGTAGATATTATTCATTCTAAGAATTCAAAAGTAATAGGATATTTATCATTAATTGAAATAGGCAGTTGGGATTTAACTTTAAATCAAAAATTAAAAGATGAAGATTTCTTAAAAGATTCTAATAACAAAAGACTTATGAACTTAAGTGAAAATAATTATTTAGGAAATCTTTTTTCTGACAATTTTAAAAATGCATTATTAGATATATTAAAAACTAGAATAATCGATAAAAACATGGATGGAGTTTTTTTTGATACTCTAGATTGGATTGATTACTATAAAAATGATACTACAATTTATAACCAATTAATTACAGGATATAAAGATTTCATTAAACAAGTAAAAGAGCTATATCCTAAATTGATGATTATACAAAATAGAAGTTTCACATCCTATAATAATTTTAGTAAAAAATATGTAGATGGATTATTATGGGAAAACTTCAACTCCCCTTACATAGAAAATGATGAAACTGAAATTAAAATGCTTAAATCTATAAAAAGAAATTCTTTTCTTTATAAAACTAACATCTTCGTGCTATCATTTATTAATGAAGATATTAATAGAGAATTAAGTAAAAAGTTAAAATGGAATTTTCTATTTAGTCAAATGGAAAAAAGATATTCAAATTGGGACGTTGAAACTAGATAAAGAGGTAAAATGAAATATAGAAAAATCATTATTAATTTATTATTAATTTTATTACTTATTACATCTTGTTCAAAACAAAATGATGTAATTGATACTACAATCGCAGATAACTCACAAATTTATGATAACTCATTAAATAATAATGTTAAAGAAATCTATGTAACAGTTTTACCTCCTAAAGCAAATGAAGATAGATATAATTTTACTTTTGATGAGCTTAATGCTGATTTAACTGATCCAATAAGCAATTTAGATCCAGAGGTTAAAATAATATTCCAAGAAGGCAAGAACGGAGAAATAAGTAAAAGTGATTATGGATTTGGACTAACTCAATATAATGCTACAATGGAACAAAGAGGACAATCAGCAAGACTATCCCCACTTAAATCTTATAAAATTAATTTAAATACAAAAGCCCCTTGGGATGGATATGTGACTGTAAATTTAAATAAGAACCCTTTTGATGATTTAAGAATTAGAAACAAATTAGCCTTTGATTTGATAAAAGATATTCCAGATATAACAAGTGCAAGAACCCAATTCATACATCTTTTTATTAAAGATTATAGTGAAGAAAATTACTCTAATGATTTTGTTGATTACGGGTTATTTACCCAAATAGAAAACATTGATAAAAAATACCTTGAAAATCATAATTTAGATCCTAATGGCACTTTATATAAAATAGAAAATTTTGAATTTAAGAGATATGAAGATATTATAATGGATGTAGATGATTCTGATTATAGTAAAAAAGCCTTTGAAACCATATTAGAAATAAAAGAAGCAGATAACCATACAAAATTAATCAGCATGCTGGATGCTGTAAATAATGATAATATAAATATAAACAAAGTAATTGATACCTATTTTGATAGAGAGAATTTCTTAACTTGGTTAGCCTTAAATATAATAACAGATAACGTTGATACTCAAAGTAGAAACTATTTCCTTTATAGTCCTTCACAGTACAATATTTGGTATTTTATACCTTGGGATTATGATAAAGCATTAGGTGGTTATGAAGATTTTAGACCTATTTGGCAAAAAGGAGTTTCTAATTTCTGGGGAAATACTTTAATTAATAGATACTTAAGAAATGAAGAAAATAGAGAAGAATTAACCAAAAAGATAGAAGAAATCTCAGAAATAATTGATCAAAAAGAAATAGATAAATATGTAGATTTATATAAACCTATTTCACTAGAGTTTTTAACTAGATATCCAGATTCTTCAATTAATAAGTTAAGTGATGAAGAAATAAACACTGAAATTGAAAAATTAAGGAAATCAAAAGATGTTAATATTGAAGAATATTATAAGAGCCTTCAAAGACCTATGCCAGTCTTTTTATATACACCATATAGCACTGGTAATTTCTTAGAATTCAATTGGAGTGATTCTTTTGATTTCCAATCAGATCAAATCTATTATGACTTCCAACTTAGTGACTCTCCTCATTTTGATAATATTTTATTAGAAAAAAAGAATTTATTAGATAATGAGTTAATAATTGATAATTTACCTGCAGGACATTATTTCTACAGAGTTTTCATTAAAGATAAATATAATAACACATCAGATGCTTTTGATATTTATTATGATAGAGCTACCCTAACATATTGTTATGGGGTTAAAGATTTTTACTCTAATTAGGAGCATATATGAAATTTAGACATGAACATAAATTTTTAATTGAATATGATACTTATTTGAGTATAAAAAATGCTCTAACAAAAGTTATGCAATTAGATCAAAACTCAATTAAGAACGAAGGATACCATATTAGGAGTCTTTATTTTGATGATGTTTATGATAATGCATTATATGAAAAATTATCTGGAATATCAGAGAGACAAAAGTTTAGAGTAAGAATTTATAATTATTCTGATAAAAGAATTAAATTAGAAGTTAAGAAAAAATATCAAGATTATACAAATAAAATTGGAACAACTATAACAAAAGAAGAATATACAAAACTCTTTCAATGCGATGTTAAAGATTTTGCTTTCTCTGATAATTTGGTAAAAAGAAATTATTACCTTGAAGTTAGGAACAATTTATTAAAGCCAAAAGTAATAGTAGATTATTACAGAGAAGCTTATGTTTTACCATATAATGAAATAAGATTAACTTTTGATAAACAATTATCAGCAGCTAATCCTTGTATGAATATATTTACGGATAAAATCACAACTAAGAATTTACCTAAAGAATATTCTCGAATCTTAGAAGTTAAATACAATAACTTTCTACCGACACATATTAAAACAATACTTGAACAATATAATCTAACTAGATTATCAGTATCTAAATATTTGTTGTGTAGAAATATTATTCAATAAGGAGTTTTTTTAGATGAACGATGTAATTGGGTTTAATGATATTATTAAAAATAGTGTTATAGAATCATCTTTTTTAGGCAACTTTACTATAAAAGATATAGTGAGTGTTATAGTAGTAACATTATTGGTTAGTCTATATATGTTTTATATCTATAAAAAAACTTATAGTGGAAATGTATATAGCCATAAATTTAATGTATCTCTTGTATTAATGGCTTTAATAACTTCTGAGATTATAATGACCATTAGTTCAAACCTTGTATTATCCTTAGGTATGGTTGGTGCATTAAGTATCGTAAGATTTAGAACAGCTGTAAAAGAGCCTTTAGATATAGTATTTATGTTCTGGTCAATTGCAATTGGAATTACCACCGGAGCAAGATTATATGCTCTATCAGCTATTAGTTCTTTATTAATTGGGTTAGTTTTAATAGTCCTATTAAAATATAAAAATACAAACAATGTTTACCTATTAATAATTCATTATAATTTAGAAGCAAATGAAAAAGTATTATCTGAACTAAATAAACTAAATTATAAAATGAAATCTAAAACTGTAAATCATGGAATATTTGAATTAACTCTTGAAATTAAATTAATTGGAATAAGCACTGAATTTATTGAAACTCTATCAGAAATTGATGGCGTCTCTAATGTTTCATTAATTAATTATAATGGTGAATTTGCACAATAAAATAGAGGTGATTTTTTGAAGAATGAAGAAAATATAACCAATAAAACTTTAATATCTATTCTTGAAACTCTAATAATAAATATCATAGTTTATTTGATATTTTATAGTAGCCAAGCGAACCAAGAAGTATATTTATTCTTAAATCCACATCCATTACTAATTCTGACTATTATAATAGCACTTATATATGGAATGAGAAGAGCTTGTATATCAGCATTAATTTCAAGCATATTTTATATAGCTGTATTTCTAAAAACAAATGGAGATATACTTATATTTTTATCATATTTCAAATACTACAAATATCCCCTATTCTTTCTTTGGATGGCAATTTTAATTGGTGCATTTAAAGATAATCATGACAAAGAAATAGATAAAATAAATGAAGAAATTGAAATTATTAAAAATGATAATCTCTTATTAGAAAATGATGTTAATTTATTAAATAAAATACAAAGCGAATTAAAGAAACAAATTATTAGTTCAAATGAAAGTATAATGAGTTTATATGATATAGCAACTAAGTTAGAATCTTTTGAAATTGAAGATATATATACTGAAACAGTTGGTATTTTAAAAAAATATTTAAGAGCAACTAGTGTATCTCTATATACTGTAGATTATGAAAATATGTATTTAAGACTAAAAATATCTTATGGAGAACCTCAAGAAAGACAACTATCAATTGATGCAAAAAATTGCAATTGGTTTATTAAAATTCAAGAAGAAAAAAGAGTTATTAAGCATGCCCTATTTGAAGAAAATAATAAAGATTTACCTTTAATGTCAGCACCCCTAATTAAAAACAATCAAATTATAGCAATTGTAAATATAAGGGATATGGAATTTGATAGCGTATCAGAATATGCTTTTACCTTATTTCAATTAATAGTTGATTGGATAAATAGAGCCTTAGAACAAGCCACATATGTTGAAGAATTAGAAGGAAATAAATATATAGAGAGTACTTCTTTAGTCAAAGCTAGTTACTTCAAAAAGAGAATTGAAATTGAACAAAGAAGAAAAAAAGAATTTGGAATGGATTATTGTCTCTTTAGTTATAGAGTAAAAGACCTAACTCTTGAAGAAATAAATAACACAGTTAAAAACACATTAAGAGGCGTTGATTTAGCTTATTATAATATAACAAGCAATTCTTTAACTTTCCTTCTCCCTGCTACAAAACAAGAAAACAGCTATTACATTCAAGAAAAGATTATTAAAAATTTTGATAACAAACTTGAAGCTATAGAATTAAAACCTGTGGAGGTTTAATGAAATATATAATTTATGTATTATTAATGATTTTAGATATCTTATTATTTGTTTTTCTTTTCATATATGAAGAGTATCTATTACCTATATTAATATTACATATTATTATTTATACAATTTCTTGGAAACTTTATATTACATTTAAATTTACAACAGATGCTATTCCTTATTCAATTATATTATTTATGCCTATTTTAGGAATCCTTATTTTATATTCATTTATTTTTAGCATAAATCATTTCTTTAGTGACAATGAAATAATATCAGATTATGAAAAAATGCTTTTAGGATCGGATACAAAAACAAGATCAAGAAAAGTCGATTATGCTAAAGAAATAAAAACTATGAGCTATCTAGATCTATTACCTTATATTGATCCAGAAAAGAAAAAAGAGATTTTAATTGATTCGGAGACCACATTAAAAAGAAATAATGCAATCATCTTAAAAAAGGCTCTTGAATCAGATGATAAAGAGGTTCAACACTACTCCGCTACTTTATTAAATAGTAGCGAAAACGAACTCATTAATAATATTAGTTATTTAAGAGATAAATTTAATGAAACAGATAATGATAAATTTTTAGATCAATTAGCTCAGGCATATAAAGACTATTTAGACTCCTCTCTTATTGAATCTGATAGTATTAATATTTTCAGAAAAGAATATATCGATGTTTTAAATAAAAAATTAACAAGAGGAACTTATTCAATAAACACATTAACAAAATTAGTTGATACTTACCTTGAAATTAAAGATATTTATAATGCAAATATAATGAACCAAAAAATTAAAGATGAATTTGGAGAAAATGATAACTATAAAATTAATAAATTAAATATTTTCTTTGAAGAAAAAGATTTTAGTCAAATTAACAAATATTTAAATAGTTTAGATGAAAATGATTTTAATAATAATAATAAACTAAAAGAAATTAAAGATTTCTTTAAGAAGGAGGCCTAAAGATATGACAATATGTATGGTTGCTGAAGGCTCCTACCCTTATATTGCTGGAGGGGTTTCTAGCTGGATAAATCAAATAATACTAGCTTTCCCAGAATATAAATTTAAAATTGTTACAATTATGCCATCAAGAAAAGAAGAAATTGAATTTAAATATAAAATTCCTGAAAATGTTATACAAATCGAAACTATCTTTTTAGACGACTATGTAAAAATAAAGCATAAAAAACATGTTAAAAACCCGATTTTATCCGATGAAGAACAAAGAGAATTAAAAAAACTAATTAGAATTGATAGACAAGTTGATTGGGAATTTATTGTAAAATATTTTAATAAAAAACATGTGGGAACTTGTATCGATTTTTTACAAAGCAAATTCTTCTTTGAAGAAACTATGAAATTCTATGAAGAAAACTTTGCTGATGAAGTCTTTAACAATTTCTTTTGGACTATAAGAAATATGTTATTGCCCTTAATATATTTAATTCAAAAAAAAGTAGTAACAGCTGATATATATCACTCAGCATCAACGGGTTATGCAGGAATACTTGCAACTGCTTATTCAATAAAAAACAATAGCCCATTTGTATTATCAGAACATGGTATTTATGGTAGAGAAAGAGAAGAAGAACTATTAAAAGCTAAATGGGTTGTTGGAATTTATAAAAAATTTTGGATTGATTTCTTTTATTCCATTTCTAATGCAGCTTACCAAAGAGCAAGTACTGTAACATCATTATTCCAAGCAAATAGAGAAATACAAATCAAACTGGGTGTTAATAAGAGAAAAACTGTCGTAACTCCGAATGGTATAAATTATGAAAAACTAGGAATTGAGAAAGTAGAACATGAAGGAATAAATGTTGCTTCAATTCTTAGAATTGTACCAATTAAAGATGTTATGACTATGATAAGAGCTTTCAGCTTAGTAAAAAATAAAAGGCAAGATATTAAATTCTACCTTATTGGTCCAGCTGAAGAAGACAAATCATATTATGAACAATGTAAAAATTTAATTAAATTATTAAATTTAGAAGATTCAATCATTTTCACGGGAAGAGTAAATATTAAAGAATATTTAGGAATGATAGATATATTAGTTCTAACATCTATTTCTGAAGGACAGCCATTGGTAATTTTAGAAGGTTGGGCAGCAAAAATTCCTTTTGTTTCAACTGATGTAGGTAGTTGCAGAGATTTATTAGAACAAGATAAATATGAAGGGCCATGTGGAATAGTAACAAAACTAGCTTCCCCTAGTGACACCGCTGGGGCAATATTAAAACTTATAAACAATCCTGAATTAAGAAAAGAAATGGGAGAAAATGGATTAAAAAGAGTAAAAAGATTATATAATGATAAAGTTTTGATAGATAGTTATAGAAAAATTTATATTAAATTATTTAATAGAAAAAATAAGTGTAATAAGGGTTAATTATGGCAGGTATTGGTTTTACATTAAAAAAAATGTTTCAAAAAGAGACCTTTTCTAATAGGGCCTTAGCTTATTTATATTCTTCATTTATTGCAGCAGGGCCTTGGATAATAAGTGTTATTTCAATTAACGCCTTATTAATGATTATGCAAATTTTAGATGTAATTGCAGTTGAAAGAAATTTATTTTCTGCAACTATTGTTTATACCTTTTTATTCTCACAATTATTAATTTCCCCTATTCAATTACTTATAACTAGATATTTATCTGACCAACTATATGAAAAGAAATACGAAATGATTAGACCAACATTTATTGGAATTAATAAAATAGTTTTCTTTTTATCATTAATAATTTGTACAATTTTTTATTGGAATAAACCAATTCCAATTTATTACAAAATTTTTTCCTCTTATTTATTTATAATATTGTCTACCATTTGGATTTTAATGATATTTTTAAGTGCTATTAAAAACTATAAGTTAATAATTAAAGCATATTTATTTGGAGCCTTGGTTACTATAGGATTATTATTTTATTTAATAGAAAACCCTATTCATTTTAATGAATATCAAAGCGCAACTAATTTTTTAATTGCTTATTTATTAGGGTTAACTACTACTTTAGTATTTTTCCTTTATAGTTTTTTTTCAACTTTTGAACATGGGTCAATTTATGAATTTGATTTTATAAGATATTTTAACAAGCACTTTTCTTTATGCTTAATTGGTATATTTTATACTGCGGGGTTATGGATTGATAATTTAATAATGTGGTTTAGTAAATTTGAATTAACAATTTTAGATACATTTAGATTTGCACCCTACTATGATAATGCTATATTTTTATCATATTTAACAACTATACCTGCTTTAGTTTTATTTTTAGTATTAATTGAAACCGATTTTTATTTAACATATAAACAATATTTTGCTAATGCTAATTCTCCAGTTACTTTAAAAGAAATAAAAAAATCAGAAAATAAAATGAAAAAAACTTTAAGTGATAACCTTTTTTTCACCTTCTTTACTCAGCTCCTAATCAGTGTGACAATTGTATTGTTATCAACACAAATTTTTAACTTTTTAAGCATCAATTATATGATTAGAGATATATTTAAAATTACTACAATTGGCACATTATTTAATATAATGAGTTTTCTCTTAATTTTAATATTTTTATATTTTGAAAGAAAAGAAAATGCTTTATTTGTTGCTTTTAGTTTCTTTATATTAAATGGTATATTCACATTAATATGTAAGTTCTTACCTATTGAATATACTGGATTAGGATTTACTTTAGCTTCATTTATTTCTTTCATGATTGCATCATATATATTAAAAAAGATTCTAAAAGAAATAACCTATACAACCTTTGCACTTCAACCGATTTATATAGCTGAAGAGAAAGGTATTTTCGTATCAATTTCTAAATTTTTTAATGCTTATCTATTTAAAAAGGACAAGCAAAAACAAAACTATAAAGAAGCTACTAAAAAGTAATTTTATTTATTTTCTAGATATATAGCAGGTTTAATATCTAACAATTTTGTTTTATTTAAACAATCCAACCCTTTTACGTATATAATACCTTTATCAAAATCAATATCAACTATTGGTAATATTGCAACCCCAATTGGATTTGGTCTATGAGGTGATCTTTTAGCAAATATTCCTAAATCTTTATTATGAGAATGAGGGCATTTTTTAATTGAGTTTGATTCAATAGTCGAATCCTCTTTATCGCCTAAAAAATATAAAACCATTATTTTTTGATCTATTTTTAATCCTCTAATTTCTGTTTTTAAATCATCATTAATAAAAAGTTTACATAAAGGTCCATTAAAACTAATATTTTTAGGACATTCTGCTAATGAGTTATATGGAGTTTCTATATAACCAATAAAATTAAAATTCTGTGACATTTTTTCTCCAATATTATATTAAATAAGAAGTTAATAATTCTTCTATATAAAAGTTAACAACAGGTAACAAAAAGGTCAACAAAATATGTACATAAATATTTATTTTTTTTATCTCAAAGAATATTTTGAAAATCCTAAAATATTATATTAGATTAACTTATTTCTCTAAAAGTACAGTAAAATCAAATTTATAAGGAATTTTATACTTAGCTTTTACTTCAGCTCTTAATGTATCGTTAACTTCTATTTTTCTATCTTTAGCCAATTTAAGAGTTAAATATTCATAATATAAATAAGGAAAAGGATTTTCCCCTTCTCTAATATTTGCAATTTCTCTATTAAACAAACAGAATTCTAAATTATCTAAATCATTAAATTTTGCACTTATAAAAGCTAAATCAAGCAATAAATTATCAGATATTGATAGAAGGTTATTATCGACTTTATATAGGATTTCTTTAGCCTTACTAAGTTCATTGTTTTTTAATAAAATATTTGAATACTCTTCAAGAATATATAAATAATTTTTTGTATTTTTATTTGATAAAGCTTTTTCATACCATTTATAGCAAATTTTTAAATCATTTTTTATTTTATAGATAAAAGCAATATTTCGGCAAACTAAACTATTTGAATTAACTTTTTCTAATGCAATAAATTCTTTGAGAGCTTTATCATAATTTAATTTTTCACATTCAATACAAGCATTTAAGTATTTAGTAAAATTTGTATTATTGTTTTCTAATAACTTTTGATACGAAATTGAAGGATAATCAAATTCAATATTTTCATAATCTAAATCTAATGAATTATTATTCAATAAACTTAAAAATATCTTTTGCTCATTTTTAATTGTATCTACATCAAATTTAAAAGCTGCTGGCAATTGTAAGTTTTTGATTGTTTTATCAAAATAACAAAACCCAGATCCTTTATGTAATATCTTATCTGGTTTAATTTGTGAATACAATTCAAATTTCTCATTTAATTCATTGATATCATTATTTCTTGCAACTTTTTTTACTTGTTCTTTTATGTAATTAAAAGCTAAATCATAATCGTCATCTTGGGCTATTTGTGAATCAACTGATATACCACAGAAAGCTTGTGTAAAAGAAAAGCTAGATAATCCTGGCAATATTTCTCCATGTAATTGGCTTGGAGCAACTCCAGCTTGAGCCTCAAAATATTCGCCAGTTGAGGAAGGAGATAAAAAACTTTCCCAATGCTTGCCGCCTTGTTGTTCTCCCCAACAAAACATTTTTCTATAACCTAATTCATTAGTAGAAAAATCTAAAAATACATCGCCATTTTCTTCAACTGTAGCTTCATATGGTAACTCATTTTTATTACAAGCAAAGAAATACTCATTACTATAAGGAAATCTTTTTGGATAGGAAATATCTAAACTTGGTAACTTATCAACAAATGGTAATGAAATATAATCATAACCTTTTTTATTATCTTTTAAGAAAGGATTTAAAAATAATGCATTTTTTGTATTAGAAAAAACTCTAGTATAATCAGTTTTTCTTAATGCAACATTAGTCCAACAGTATAGAGAAGTATCTTTTTGATTTAAATTATAAATCTTTACTTTTATATATAGAATTTTACTATTTTTAGGAAGATGAAAATCAATATGCCAATAAATTTCATGCATTCTTTCAAATTCATATATTCTTAAAAAATCATTACCTTCTAAATCTTTCTGCACTGACACAAAAACATCGTCACTAGTGGTTAAAGCATGCCCATATTGACCTATATTCCATTCGATACCACCAGAAAACCAAGCATCTCTTATAGCCAAATTCCCCATTTGAATATTTTCATTTGCAAATAAAAGTTCTCTATTTTTTTCTTTATCAAATAAAGAAATAAGTCTTCCCCCTAAAGTTGGTAAAAAAGTTGCTTTTAAAAAATCATTCTCTAAAATTATAGATTTTAATTCTGCTTGATTACATTTTCTATCATATCTATCTTGTTTCTTATACGGATAAACTCTTTTCCCGCATTCATATCCTAATAATCTAGAAAATTCTTTTGGAACTGTTTCTGAATTAATAACTTCAAAATTCGTTTTACTATCTCTAAATATTGGTAATGGATTTTCACCTATAACCAATGAAGCTTTACACTTATATTTTGATAAATACACACTCATTTTATAAAACCTATTGATTCCTTTTGTTTTTATAGTTATAGTAGTCGAGGTTTGTATATCTGTATATGTTTTAAAAGATATATTATTTGCACAATAGAACATTACTTATTATATGTCCTTCTATTAAAAAACTAGTAAAATCCCTTATAAATCCTTAAAAAACCCCTATTTTATTATTTTGTCCAAATTATTTACGGAATCGTATAAATACAAATTTTAACTTTGGATTAAATACTTTAAATAGGAATAATCACCACAAGGAGGGATTATATGAAAAAAATTAAAACATTTTTTGTATTGATTTTAATTGTTGCTTTTGCATCCCCTATTTTTGCAAACGGAAATTCAGAAAAGAATGATTCAGAGAAAGTTGTTTATTGGTCAATGTGGAACGAAGCTGAACCACAGGCTCTTGTAATAGCTGATGCTGTTGAAGCTTTTACTGAAGAAACTGGTATCGAAGTTGAAGTAGTATTTAATGGTAGAGAAATTAGAAAAACATTACAACCTGCTTTAGATGCTGGAGAAACTATTGATATGTTTGATGAAGACATTGAAAGAGTTGGGAATACTTGGAAAAATTATCTTTTAGATGTTGAAGATTATGCTAATCAAGTATATCCAACTACTAATAACAAACCTTTCAAAACTCAAATTAACCAAACTCTTGTAAATCTTGTTACAGAAATCGGAGGCGGTTCTTTACATGAAATTCCTTATCAACCATCTTTATTTGTAGTAATGTATAACAAAGATTTATTTAATCAAGCTGGCATTACTTCAACTCCAAAAACTATTGATGAATTTGAAGAAGCTTGTGCTAAACTAAAAAGCATTGGTGTTGCTGGAATTACTGTAGATGATGCTTATATGGCAGCTTTCTTTGGCTATAATATGAGTCGTATTATTGGATTAGACGAAACTTTGAAAATGGTTAAAGACAATGATTTCTCAAATCCTGGTGTTTTAAGATTTGCTCAAATTTGGTCAGATTTTGCTAAGAAAGGATATATCAGTAGAAAAGCAGCTTCAAATATTTATCCTGCAGGACAAATAGAAGAAATGGCTACTGGTAAAGTTGCAATGTACTTAAATGGTACTTGGTTACCTAATGAAATTAAAGGTAATGCTCCTAACATGAATTGGGGTGCTTTTGCTTACCCTGCAATTGATCCAGCAGGCACAGGAATTAATGCAAACAATTATGGTGCACAATGTTTCGGTATTAATAAGAACTCAAAAGTTTCTTCTGAAGCTTTCCAATTAATCGTTTGGTTAACTACTGGCGAATGGGATGAAAAACTAGCTGAAGGATCTCTTGGAGTACCAATGGCTAATTCTAGCCAATGGCCTGTTCAATTAGCTGAAGCAAAACAAGTATTAGATTCAACAACTGTACGTATGCCTTGGGCAGTTGGAATGGAAGATAATCCACAAATCAACGCTAAAATTAAAGAAAATTTTGCTAAGTTAATTCTTAATCAAATTACACCACAAGAATTCTATGATAATATGAATAAATAGTTGGTCAAATTTAGTCCCACAAATTGTGGGACTAATAATTTATTTTAAGAATTAGAGGACAAAATGAAAAAAAATCGTACAATGATTATATTGTTTTTAACACCAGCATTGTTGTGTTATCTAATAGTATTTTTGTATCCCTCTATTAGAACAATTATAATGAGTTTCTTTGCAGTAGAAGGTGTTACAGATTCTATCTCTACATGGAAATTCAATGGGATTCAAAATTACGTAAATATTTTTAATACACCTTTATTTATACAATCTATGGTAAATATTGGCCGTATTTGGTTTTTTGGCGGAATTCTAGTTATGATATTTGCATTATTTTTTGCAGTATCTCTTACATCTGGAATGAAAAATATGAAATTCTTTAGATCAGTTATTTATTTACCAAATGTCGTATCTGCAGTAGCTATGGGTACAATGTGGATTAACTATGTTTATAACTCTGACTATGGATTATTACATAACTTTTTCAAATTATTACATTTAGAAAAAGCTTCACAAATTTTATGGACTGGTCCTGGCATACTTTTTTGGGCTATGATGATTGCTTATTGTTTTGGTATGGTTGGATATCATATGTTAATTTTTATCAGTGGAATTGATCAAATACCAAAAGATTATCATGAAGCAGCTGTAATTGAAGGCGCAAATGTTTTTCAAAGATTTACAAAAATAACTCTACCCTTTTTAAAAGGTTGTATCAGAACTAATTTAGTTATGTGGACAGTTTTCACTGTTGGATTCTTTATTTGGGGACAATTATTCAGTCCAGTTAATTTATCGAATGCTACAGTAGCCCCAATGAACTATATGTATGAATTGGTATTCGGAGCTTCATCAACTGCCCTTACAGTCCGCGATAGTGGTGCTGGAGCAGCAATTGGTGTAACAATGATGGTAATCGTTTTAATTGTATTTGGCTTGACAAATCTAATAATTAAAAATGATGATACGGAATTTTAGGAGAAAACTATGTCAAAAAAACTTAGTATTGATAGAAAAAATCAAATGAAATTAATCCCTTCCTATATCATTATTATAGCCTGGGTACTATTTACCTTTATAACAATTGGTTGGGTATTTTTTGCTTCCCTTTCGACATCTAGCGAAATATTTAGTGAGCATATGTTTTCTTTTCAATCTGGATTTCATTTTGAAAATTATGTAAAAGCTTGGCAAACACAAAAGGTTTCTATCTTTTTCATGAATTCATTAATGTACACCGTTATTAGCTGTACTGCAATTGTTCTAATTGCGTCTCCTGCTGCATATGTTTTATCAAGATTTAAATTTAAAGGTAATGCATTGTCACAGAACTTATTCGCATCAGCATTAGGTATTCCAGCAATAATGATTATTATGCCTTTATTTAGCATTGTTAGTTATTTAAAATTAACGAACAATAGATGGATGTTAATGTTTTTATATATTTCAATGAATGTTCCTTTTACTCTATTCTTTTTACTTTCATTCTTTAGAACGTTATCATCAACATATGAAGAAGCAGCATATATAGATGGGTGTTCCCCTATGGGAACTTATTGGAGAATTATGTTTCCATTAGTTCAACCAGGTATTATTACAGTAACTATATTTAACTTTATTACAATTTGGAATGAATATTTTATGTCATTAATTTTTGCTAACAAAACAAAAGTAAGACCAGTTGCTGTTGGATTATACAATATGATTCAATCCATGAGATACACTGGTGACTGGGGAGGCATGTTCGCTTCAGTAGTAATCGTATTTTTACCAACCTTTATACTTTACTTATTCTTATCAGATAGAATTATTCAAAGTGTAACAGCAGGTGCAATTAAAGGTTAATAAAATTAAATAACTTTCAAGAGTTGTTGCAAAAGTCTATATAATCGACTTAGTAACAACTCTTTTTTTATCTCTATCAAAAACTTCTTTTTTTAACTTTTTTGTAAATATTTCTTTAATCACTTAATTATATTCTAAAAAAACAATACGATTCTATTATTTTTTTTATATAAAATCAAACTTATTGCATATGTTGGGTACTTACTACATGTTTTATTGCTATTTAATTCGTTGTATTATAAGCATTTATATATTTTTTGTATTTTTTTGTAATATTTTTTATAATAATTGTTGACATAAGTTACAAGATATTATATAGTAAAACCATAAAGAAACTAAATAACAAAATTAATTAAAAGGAAAACAAAATTATGAAAAAATTATTAACTATCTTAGCAGCAGCTTTAATCGTATCAGCTCCAGTATTCGCAAGTATATCTTTCTCAGGTAAAACAGCAGACGTTCAATTAAAAACAAATATTGAAGAAACTCCTGTTTCTTATGAATTAGCTTATGACGGTGATGTTATTGATGATCAAACTACTAATTATGAAATTGGTGTTTTAACTTTAACTAAAGACGGTTCTACTAAAGACTTTACTGTTATTGCTACAAGTAACCTAAACAACGACTTAAGCGTATTTGTAGATGTAGTTCCTTCTACATTCCAAACAACTTTAAATAATGGTGATGATAATTATGATTCAGGCATTAAACCAAGTGTTAATACATCTAAAGAAGTAGCAACTCTAACTGCTGGTAAACACGTTGACTTATTAGTAAATAAATTTAACTTAAGCTGGAGTGGTGATGAAGATCTTCCTGCTGGTGATTATGTAAGTAACGTAAAGATTATGTACTCCATTAACTAGAACATATATATAAAAAAATAGGAAATCATTAAGAGAGTGGCAGCTTTAATAAGCTGCCATATTTTTTTGCCAATAGTATTAAATAAAAAATAGCAACGAATACCCTATAATGCAAATGTGAGCTATATTATTTATTTAATATAATATTAATTTTCTCATCAATATTTGTAGACTTCAAACATACAAAATTAAATTCTCTTACTATTTTATTATTTATTAATTCAAAGCTAGCAATATCATCACTATCTTTCATAATTGACTTATATGCAAAAGTAATCCCCAAATTGTCTTTAATTAAATCTTTTATAATCTCAAATGCACTAATACAATTTACTGAATTAAAACTGTTAATTGAATAATTCTTTTTTAATAGTTCTTGTTCAAATATAAATCTAGTACCAGAGCCTTCTTCTCTAATAATTAAATTTTGATCAAACAACTCTTCAAAATTAATTTTTTTATTGGCGAATGGATGTTCTAAACTACAAAAACCAATAAAATTCTCTTTCCTATATAGTTTATAATCATATTCTGTTTTATCAAAAACACCTTCTATTAATACAATATCTAACTCATTATTATCAACTTTTTGTAATAGATTTTTTGTATTGTCTATAATAAATGTAACTGAATAATTATTTTTAATTAATCTTTTTATTTGATCATTAATTACATAATTACCAATAGTTTTTGTAGCTCCAATTCTGATAGATTTTAAATTAGCTTGTTTTAATTTCTTTTCTAATTCTTCTTCATTATTTAAAATTATTGATAATTGTTTTTCCAATAAGATTGCTGCATCTGTTTTATATAATTGTTTTTTATCATAAATGAATAGCTTTGTTTGATAATAATCCTCTAATAAATGAATATGTTGAGTAACTGAAGGTTGAGACATATTCAACCTCTCAGCAGTAATCCTATAATTCATTGTTTTACATAAAGTTAAAAAAGTATTTATTTTATAATCTAACATATTCACCTCATAAAAATTTTTAATCAATACATCAAAAACTATTATTTTATTTTATTACTGATTTTTGATATATTCAACTTTTGTAGGAGAAAAATATGAATTTTATTAAAGAAAACTATCTTGGAATTGCTCTGGCAATATTAATTGCCCTACCTTCATACCTAATTGGAACAATGTACCCAGTAATTGGAGGACCAATAATTGCTATATTATTAGGCATGTGCTTAAATTCAATTATAAAAAATAAGGCAAAATTTACTACAGGAATTAAATTTACATCAAAGAAAGTATTACAATATGCTGTAATCTTATTAGGCTTTGGATTAAATCTTAACGTTGTATTTCAAACAGGAAAACAATCTCTTCCAATTATTATATCAACAATTTCTATCTCATTAATAATTGCATACTTACTTAGCAAGGTTTTAACTATAAACAGTAAAATTGCAACTCTTGTTGGAGTTGGATCCTCAATTTGTGGAGGAAGTGCTATAGCTGCAGCAACTACCGTAATAAACGCAGATGATGATGAAGTTGCAACAGCATTATCAGTTATCTTCTTTTTCAATGTACTAGCAGCAATATTTTTCCCTCAATTAGGAGTTTTGCTACATTTTGATACTACAAGTGGTAATGCCTTTGGTATATTTGCTGGTACAGCAATTAATGATACATCCTCTGTAACAGCAGCAGCATCAACTTGGGATAGTATGTTCCATTTATCTTCACAAACTCTAGATAAAGCCGTTACAGTTAAATTAACAAGAACATTAGCAATAATACCTATTACTTTATGCTTAGCCGCTATTACTTCAAAAAAGGAACAAACAGAAAATTCATATAGTATTAAAAAAATATTCCCAATTTTTATTTTATATTTCCTTTTAGCCTCTGTTATAACAACAATTTTATTAAATTTTGGAGTTAGTCATTCAGTATTTGCACCTTTTAAAAGTTTAAGCAAATTTTTTATTATTATGGCTATGGGTGCAATTGGATTTAATACAAATATTGTTCAACTAATAAAAAAAGGTGGTAAACCAATCCTACTAGGATTCTGCTGCTGGATTGGAATCACTCTAGTTAGCTTATTAACTCAACACCTATTGAATATTTGGTAAAACACCTTAAAAAGGTATATTAAATATAATATAAAAAGCGCCACCTAATACACCTGACAATAATAAAATAATAATTGGATTAATTTTCTTAAAATAAATAAAGAAAAATGCAATTAAAAATATTACTAATGCGTATATATTAAATTTTTTTAAACTAGTACCAAAAATTGATAATAAAAAGATGGAAATACCTGCTGTTAAAATCATTGCAACAACAGCAGGTCTTAATCCTGCTAAAACACCTTCAAGAAGATAATGTTTTTTATATCTATTATATAAAAAGCCTAAGAAAGATACAAAAATTATTGATGGTAAAATACAACCAAATGTAGCCACAATTGCACCTTTTATTCCAAATAAATGTATCCCTACAAAGGTTGCACTATTTACTGCAATAGGCCCTGGTGTCATTTGAGCAATAGAAATTAAATCTGTAAATTCTTGTAATGTCATCCAATGATTAATTGTAACTATTTGCTGTTGAATTAATGGAAGTGCTGCTAACCCGCCTCCAAAACTAAATGCACCAATCTGTAAGAAACAAAAAAACAAAGTTAATAAAGACATTATTTAGCCTCCTTTTTCTGTTTATATAAAGCAAAAAAGCCACCTAAGAGGGCACAAGTTAATATAATAAGAATAATATTAAATCTTAAGAAATAATTAACGATAAAAGCTAATACCATAATTAATATAAAAAAAGGTTCTTTTTGCTTAATTATATTTCTTGCTAATTGAATTACAACGGCAAGTATTATTGCAGCAATCGCAGGTTGCATTCCTTTTAAAAAAGCACTTACATATAAATTTTCTTTAAATTGATTATATCCAACTGATATTACTGATAAAATCAAAAATGGAGGTAATATAGTTCCAAAAATTGATACAATAGCACCTACTATTCCCCCTACTCTATATCCAACTAAAATTGAACCATTTACAGCTACAGCTCCTGGGGATGATTGAGCAATTGCTACTAAATTCAACATTTCTTCTTCATCTATCCATTTTAATCGATCTACAAACTCATTTTTCATTAAAGAAACAATTACATATCCACCACCAAAAGTAAAAGCACTTAAAGTGAACATAATTCTAAATAAATTAAAATAATCTTTTTTTTTCATATATTTCCTTCAAATGCTAATATACACTATTTATAAATATATGTAAAATATAATATATTAATAATATATATAAGAAAAATATTATAGGTTAATTATATGACAATTAGACATTTAAAAATATTTATTGCAGTTTGTGATTATAAAAGTACAGTAGAGGCTTCAAAACAATTAAATATTGCACAACCTTCTATTAGCTTTGCAATAAAAGAAATAGAAAATTATTATGGAATAAAATTGTTTGATAGAATTAGTAGAAAATTAGTTTTAACAAATGATGGAGAGAAATTTTTATTTCAAGCAAGAGATATAATAAATAAAGTCGATAATTTAGAAATCAATTTTAAAGACAATGATTCTACTCAAATTATTACTCTTGGTTGTAGTGCAACAATTGCAATTTTTATTCTACCTAATATTCTTAAAAAATTTAAAGAAACAAATAAAAATATAAATTTCAATCTAATTATTAGAGATTCTAAAACCCTTTCTCAAATGCTATTAAAAAACGAATTAGACTTAGCATTAATTGAAACACCCATACTAGATAAAGATCTAGTTTCAAAGCCTTTCTATAATGATAATTTGCTACTCTATTTATCAAAAGATAATAAACTATCAAAGAAAGATATAATAAAATTGGAAGATTTAAAAAATGAAAATATTATACTTAGAGAGAGACATAGTGCTGTAAGAAAATTAGTTGATGCAACATTCATTGCAAATAATTTTAATACGACAATATCTTGGGAAAGCACTAGTACTCAAGCAATAATCTCTTTAGTAGAAAATAACTTAGGAATTACAATTTTGCCTTCTCTTTGGAGTAATTCATTAAAATCTGATAGTAATATTATTACTAAGCAAATCACAAATTTAAAAATAAAGAGAGAATATTCAATAATCAATCATAAAAACAAATATATATCGCCGGTGATAAATGAATTTATTATTAATTGCTTAAATTATAATTATTAATGATAATGTTTGCTATTTCTTTAAATTGATCTAATCTATTATCAAACAAATACTTATAGCTTTCACAGAATCTAAACTTATTATCCTTATTTTTATATCTAGGGCATCCACCTCTACATAAAAATAAATATTCACAATTTTTGCAATCATCATGTAAAACAGGAGGATTTTTTATAAAGTTTATTTCTTCTCTTTTTCTATCAATTTCTTCATAACTATTATTATTAATATTTCCAAGGGAATAATCATCTAGACAATAAAAGTCACAAGGAAATACATCCCCATTGGATTCAAATACATACTGAATTGAACAAATACCATTCATATCACATGCCTCAGGAGCATTACCAAGTAGAATAGAAATAAAATTATTAAATAATCTTATAGAAATATTTTTATTTAATTGTAAATCTTTAAACCACAAATCAAATAATTTGACCAAAAACTTACCATATGTATTAGGATTTAAAAAAACATTATCTTCTGTTTCAATCGGATCTAAACATGCAATAAATTGCAAATAATTATATCCGTCCCCTACCAAATTTGAATATATTTTCTCTATATTGTTAGCTACTTCATTTGTTACTACAGTTAAAATATTATGTTCTACATTATAGTTTTTAAGATTTTTTAAACCTTTTTTAACTAAAATTGAGCTTTTATCTTGAGAGATACTTTTTCTATGAAAATCATGAATTCTAGAAAATCCATCAAAAGAAACACCAACTAAAAAATTATTTTCAGAAAAGAATTTAGCAAATTTTTCATCAATTAATGTGCCATTAGTTTGAAAACTATAAGATATAACATCATTAGGGGTTTTATATTTTTCAACTAACTCTATAAACTTCTCAAACCATTCAATTTTTGCAAGAGAAGGTTCTCCACCTTGAAATATATAATTTATATAATTCGATTTTTCATGAGTTTTTCTTACAATTTCTTCCATTGTAGAATAATTCATAATTTTTCTCTGCTTATCTTCTCTATTTTTCTCTTCATCTAAATAGAAACAATAATCACACTTTAGATTACAGAAACTAGAAGCAGGTTTTATCATTAAAGTTATAGGGTGTTTCATATATTCCTTATAATAAAATAATAGTTTAAATATTGGCAATATAAAAGAGGCCTTTAATAAGGCCTCTGCAATTAAATATTATTATTATTTTTTAGCTCTTTCAGCTTTTCTCTTATTATGAGTCTTTTCAATAGCAGTAACAATTGTATCATATCCAGTACAACGACAGAAGTTACCAGAAATT
Organism: Pleomorphochaeta caudata; assembly: GCF_055395745.1. NCBI lineage: Bacteria > Pseudomonadati > Spirochaetota > Spirochaetia > Spirochaetales > Sphaerochaetaceae > Pleomorphochaeta > Pleomorphochaeta caudata. The sequence goes on along the minus strand of NZ_AP042458.1, from coordinate 2,053,502 downwards.
TTCTTTCTGATCTCATCACGAGTAAAATCTTCATCACTTTCAATAATTGGTAAAGAGCTCATTATAAAACCTGGAGTACAGAAACCACATTGAATAGCGCCTTCATCAATGAAAGATTGTTGGATATCAGAAATATTACCATCAATATCACTTAATCCTTCAAGAGTTTGAATTTCTTTGCCCTCTGCCCAAATTGCCATATAAATACAAGAGTTAAAAGTTTCACCATCAACAAGAACTGTACAAGCGCCACATTCTCCAACATCACAACCATGTTTGATACTATGCAAATGCTCTTCACCTCTTAGTAAATCAGATAATGAAGCTCTTGGATCAACATAATTTTCTCTAACTTTTCCGTTTATCTTACAAGTAACTAATTGCTTTTTCATTAGAATTCTCCTCCTGCTTGTTCAATTGAGGATTTTAGAGCTCTTCTAGTAAGTTCTTTTATCAATTGAATTCTGAAATCTTTTGAAGCTCTCCAAGAATTTCTTGGATTTACATCTTCCATTACAGCTTGAGCTGCTTCTTCAAATATATCTTTGCTTACAAGAGCTCCAGCTAACTTACCCTCTGCACTTAATGCACGAAGTGGAACAGGACCAGCTACACCAAAAGCAATTCTTACTCTATCAATATTTTTCTTATCATCAGTTAATCTAACATTAACAGAACAACCTAAAGTTGCAATATCCATAGCTCTACGCATTGAATATTTGATATATTTACCAAAAGTCTTATCATAAGATTCTTTTTTAATTCTAATACCAGTTAAGATTTCACCTTCACGTAAATCTACTCTACCTGCACCTAAACTAAATTCTGCATATGGTAAAATTCTAATTCCGTCAACACTAGCAATTTCTAATATAGCATCATATGCTTTTAATGTTGTAGCAGAGTCTGCACTAGTAACACCATTACAAATATTACCACCGATAGTTCCAATATTTCTGATTTGTGGACCACCAATTTGATCAACTGCTTCACCTAAGGTTGGAACATATTTTTGGATAATAGGATTATTTGTAATATGAGAGAAACTAGTTAATGGACGAATTAATATTGTTCCATCTTCTTCCATGCAGATACCTCTTAAATCATTTAGAGGATAAATACTTATTACATCTCTACCTGCCAATTTTCCTTCACGGCATTGAATTAAAATATCACTACCACCTGCAAGAGTTAAAGCATCTGGATGAGCTTTTTTTAATTCTAAAGCTTCTTTTACAGTTTGTGGTTGATATATATTTTTAAAATCATACATAATTTGTCTCCTCTATTTAATTAATCCTGCTTTACTAAATTCTTCAAACAATCTTTGTGGATGAAGTGGAATTGCATTAACAGCTACACCAGTTGCATTATATACTGCATTTCTAATAGCTGGAGCTACTGGAATAACAGGAGGCTCTCCTAATGCTTTGTTTCCATAAGGTCCACTTGGATCTTCAGGTTCTACAAATCCATATCCTAAATCAGGTGTATCTAAAACAGTCATTAATTTATAGTCTAACAAGTTATTGTTATTTACTTTTCCTGTTTTTGGATCAATTATTAATCTTTCATATAGTCCATAACCTAAGCCCATGCTCATACCACCTTGGACTTGACCTCTAGCAGTTTGTGGGTTAATTATTTTTCCTGAATCATGTACATTAATTATTTTGAGAACTTTTACTTGGCACATTGGAATATCAACTTCAACTTCAGCAAAACAACAACCAAGAGCATAAGTATTATCTGTACAGTGATGAGTTTCTTCTGCACTAATATGTTGTGAATTTTCTAAAGAATAACAAGCTTCCATACCAACTTCTTCCATTGTTAAAAATTGTTTTCTTGTTCCTTTATGTACAATTGTATTATTTTCTATATCTAAATCATCAACATCTTTCTTTAACATATATGCTGCAAATTCGCAAATCTTCTTTTTAAGTGATTCTGCAGTCTTTTTTACTGCCATACCAGAAACATAAGTTTGCCTAGAAGCATAAGCACCAGTATCAAATGGAGTAACATCAGTATCTTGAGTTGAAATCATATTAATCTTATCAAATGTAAAACCTAAAGTTTCAGCTGCCATTTGACCAAATACTGTATCAGCACCTTGTCCAATTTCAGTAGCACCCATTTGTACTTGAATTGAACCATCTTGGTTTAATACCATTCTAACTGCACTTGTTTCAAGTGAAATTGGATATACACCTGTTTTATAGCAGAAAACAGCCATTCCAATACCACGTCTAACATCACCTGTTTGATTTTGATATTCTTTAACTTTTTCATCCCAATTAACATATTCTTTACCTTTATCAATACATTCATCAAGACCTGAAGAATGACAAGCAATAGTAGTAATTGGATCAACAAAGCCAACTTGCATCATATTTTTACGTCTAAATGCGATTTTATCAAAACCAGCATTCTTACAAATGTCATCAACATGAGATTCTAGGGCAAAACCAATTTGAGGAATACCATAAGCTCTCATAGCACCTGCAGTTGGTAAGTTTGTATAAACAGTATAAGCATCACCTTTAATAGCTCCAACAGGATACATCATTCTAAAGCCATTTACTGCATTAGCAACTAATGCATGAGCATGAGAAGCATAACCACCTTGGGTTGAATAAGCTCTAATAGATCTTGCTGCAAAACTACCATCTTTTCTAACATAACTTTCAATATAAAATTTCATAGCATGTCTTGTTCTAGTACATACAAAAGTTTCTTCTCTTGTGTAGAATAATTTAACACATCTACCACCAACTTGAGTTGTTAAAAACGCATTTAATGGTTCTGTTAGTGCATCTTGTTTGTTACCAAAACCACCACCAATATATGGTTTAATTAATCTAATCTTACCTAGAGGCATATCTAAAGCCTGAGAACAAACACGTCTTACAATATGAGGGATTTGAGTTGAAGATACTACAATGATTCTTCCTGACTCCATATATGCATAAGAACCTGCGTTTTCAATATGACAGTGACTTACAATTGGAGTTTCATAAACACCAACTGTTTTAATTAGGCCTTCTTCTTTAATAGCTTCTTCATAATTACCAACTTCATAATTACTATGAACAACAACATTGTTTGGCTTTTCTTCATGAATTGGACGAGCACCCTCTTTCATAGCATCTTCAAAGGTCAATAATGGTTCATATTCTTCATAGTTAACTTTAATTAATCTTAAAGCTTGATTAGCAGTAATTTCATCTTCTGCAATTACAACAGCTATATCATCACCATAAAATCTAACTCTAGTATTTAATAATTTTCTATCAGAAATATCTTGGTGATTCTTATGAGTTGACCAAGGGTGACCAGGGGTTGGATATTGTTTATCAGGAACATCAAAACAAGTTACTATTTTAACTACTCCTGGAACTTTTAATGCTTCATCAAGATCAAAAGATAATACTTTACCATTTGCTATGTTTGAGTGTAACACTCTAGCAACTAAAGCATTTTTATCAACTAAATCAGCTACATATTTTGCAGTACCATTAGCCTTAGCTTTTGCATCTATTCTATTAACAGATTTACCTACTATCATAAATCCCTCCATGTATATGGAATAAAAAGGTAAGAACCTACTTACATCCAATAATAATATTAATTTGCAACTAAAATATAAACGGTATGTTTTGATATGTCAAATATGTAGGCAAATATGTATAAAATAAAATCGCTAATTAAAAGCTTTAATTCGATTGTGTTTTCAAAAACATAATGATATGACCAAAAAATTAACTTTTTAAACATTTAATGAACAAAAAAAATATTTCTTAACAATGTTAAAATAATAACATAATTAATTTAATTTATAGTTTTTTGCTAATAGTTTCTGACAAATGCCTAAAATCATGCTCCGTTTTCATAGTCGATTTTTATTTTAAATTTTGATCATAAAAATTATAAAATATTTTTTTATTTTTTTTGCTTATTCAACAATTAATCATTTAAAAAACAAATATTATATTTACATTTGTATAGTAAATTTTGATAAATAATTAAATTTTTATCTTTTATTAATTTTTCAATTTTTATATAGCTAATATTATTGAAATAGAAAAATATTACAATTAGAATATATCCATGAAAAAAATTAAAACTTCGTTATTTACACGTTTATTTATATATTTCTTTATTTTAATCTCTATTCCTTTGATAAGTTTTTCAATTGTTTCATCAACAATTGCAAAACGGAAGATCATAAATGAATTAAAAACCGAGGTTTATAATATAGGAGATTCTCAAGCTGATAAAGTTCATCAAATTATTGAAGATTATAGACATAAAACTTATCAGTTATCCAAAACAGCCCAAATAATAGAATTATTAGAAAATCCAGAATTAACAGAAAATAAAGCATATATGAATGAAACATATAATCAATTATTTTCAACGATGAAGGGAGATACTTATTATGCTTCGGCTTCAATTATTAATACTACTGGAACTGTTAGAATATCAACCCATCCTTTTCCTGAAGAATATGATATTAGAAACCATTCTACAGTCTTAGATTTTGCAGCTCCGTTGATGGATTCAAAACCATATACATACACAAAAATTATTTTAAATAATAATGAAGAAAAGAATCCTAATGTTGCAATTACTCTTATAAGATATATTTTTGATTCAGATGATAATGCTTTAGGTTATGTTATTGTTGATATTTATAAAAATACCATTAAAGAAGTTATCGATGAAAATACTTTAACAACATCCTTATTAGTTGATACTGATACTTTTATTGCATCTGAACTAGATAATGCAAGCGAATATTATTCATTTAGTAATTACCCTGGGTTAAATATAAGAGACAAAGGTGAATTTAGTGAAAATATATTTTATAAAAATAATTATGTTTTATCATTAAATAAAATAGACAATACTAATTTTTATATTGCTAACTATATTAAAGACCAAACTTTCAATAATAACCTTCGAGAAATTCTTATTTTGGATACTATTTCTATCTTTGTAGGATTAATTCTATCACTTATTTTAGCTTTTTTCTTAGGAAAAGAAATTACAAAACCTATTGGTAAATTAATTAAAGCAATGAAAAGAGTTGAAGATGGAAACTTAGCTATAACAATAGAAGATAATAATATCTATGAAATGCAAGATTTAAATGAAAATTTTAATAAAATGGTTTTACAACTTGTAAATCTTATACAAAAAACTAAAGAGTCCCAAAAGCGAATTTATGAAGCGGAAAGAGAAGCTCTTCAGTCCCAAATAAATCCACATTTCTTATTCAATACATTAAATACAATAAAATCTTTAGCAAATATAAACAATCAAGAAGAAATCTATACAATTTCAATTAAATTAGGACAATTACTTAGATCATCAATTTATAACAAAAGTGCTAATTGTACCCTAGAAAAAAGTCTTGAGTTAGTAAAAAGCTATTTAACTATTCAGCAAATTAGATTTAAAGACAAACTTGAAGTATCTTATGATATAGATGAATCGCTTTTAGATTTAGAAACTCCAAAATTAATATTACAACCATTAGTTGAGAATGCTATAATACATGGATTAGAACCAAAAATTGGTTTATGGTTTTTAAAAATTTCTATTAAAAAAGTAAATAATAAAATAAAAATTATAATTGAAGATAATGGTATCGGGTTTGAAAATAAACAAGTTATGGCTAACTTATCACAACTTGAAAATTCAAACCACGTCGGAGTTTTTAACGTTTATAAAAGATTACAATTATTTTATAATAATAAAGCTTCATTATCTTTTGAAGATGTAAATACAGGTGGTACTAGAGCTATTATTTTAATACCATTAGAAGCTTAAACTTAGGAGTAAATTTGTGAAATATAAAATTATAATTATTGAAGATGAAAAAATTGAATTACAAGAACTTTCAATGATTATTAATAATCTAAAAGATTTAAATTTAGAATTAATTGGAACAGCAGAAAATGGAATTGAAGGACAAAAAATAATTAATGATTTATGCCCTGATATTGTTATATCAGATATTAGATTACCTGGTCAAACTGGATTAGATATGCTAAATAAAATAGTTCCTCAAGTTAAATCTATTATTTTATCTGGCTATTCAGATTTTAAATTAATGCAAAATGCTATCAGATTAGGGGTTAATGATTATTTATTAAAACCCCTTGATGACAAAGATTTAGTTAAAGCTCTAAGTAAAATTATAGAATCGCTAGATGCTGAACAAGATAATAATGATAAAACTTATATAAAAATACCAAAAACTGATGAAATATCAAACCATTTAATTAATAATGCGGTTAAATATATCCAAACGAATTATAATACTCCAATAGGATTACAAGAAGCTGCTCATTTTTTAAATGTTAGTGAAACTCATCTCTCAAGATTATTTAAAGAATTAGTAGGCATTAATTTCTTAACATATCTCAATACTTATCGAATAAATAAAAGTATTGATTTATTATTAAATTCTACAGACAATATTAATAATATTGCATATAAATGCGGTTATATTACCCCAGGCTATTATGCAAAGATTTTTAAAAGACTATTAAATACAACTCCAACACAATTTAGAGATAATAATTAATATAAAAAAAAGCTATTACAAACTTCGCGGATTTGTAATAGCTAGAGTGATTTATCTTAGATCAGGAAGGGTTACCCTTTTCTAGATTCAAATACAGCGGCACCACCTAAGAAATACTTAGATAAAAAGCCGAATAACATAAACATTGGAATTGAAGCTAATAAAGCACAAGCCATCATTGCTCCTTCATCTGTTTGTTTTTCTTCACTAAACTTTGTAATATACAAAGGAATAGTTTTCATGTTTTCTTTTTGAGCTACCAATAATGGCCATAAAAGGTTATCCCATTGGTTTCTGAAGCTCAATATACCTAATGTTGCAATAACAGGTGTACAGTTAGGTAAAACAATCCTTGAATAGATTTTAAATTCCCCTAGTCCATCAACTCTTGATGCATCTAAAAATTCACTTGGGAAAGTTAATAAATATTGTCTCATTTGGAAAACACCAAAGGCACTTACCAAGAAAGGAATTATCAAACCTCTATAACTGTTCATCATATGTAAACTACTAGTAACCATGTATAAAGGAATCATAATAGCTTCAAATGGAATCATCATAGTTGCCATAATTGCCATAAAGATTATATGGTTACCTTTAAATTTAAATTTTGCTAAACCATAACCACACAAAGATGCTAAAAATACAGTAGTAAAAGATACTGAAATAGCAACAATTAGTGAGTTTAATAAAGTTCTAAAAAATATTGAGTTATTGTTATTTCCTAAAATTGCCTTAATAAAGTTTGTAAAAAAAGTTCTATCTGCTGTTGTGAAATATTCTTTTGAAGGAATCCAAGAAAATGGCATAGCCAAAATCTGTTTTGAATCCATAAAAGCTGCTACAAACATAAATGCAATAGGTAAAATCGTAAATATTAATACTAAAGAAAGGAAAACCCAAACAAGAACTTCTGTAACACTTAATTTGCCAATAAATTTATTCATTTTCTATCTCCCACCCTAGTATTCAACATCATCACTATTACTAACTTTAAATTGTAGTAAAGTAAGAAGTAACATGATTACAAATAAAATAATTGACATAGCACTTGCTCTAGCAATTCTACCATTTCTAATTCCAGTAAAATAAATATTCATAGTAATTACATCAATTGGTTGTCTTGCAGCACCCCCTTGATGGAACATATATTGTGTAGAAAAAGTTTTTAAACATTGTAACATTGCCATAACTGATACCAATAAAACTGTTGGTTTTAATAATGGTAAAGTAATCTTCCAGAAGGTATGCCATTTAGTTGAACCATCAACAATTGCTGCTTCATATAAAGTTGGAGGGATAGAAGCTAATCCTGTAATAAATAATATTACAAAGTACCCAATATACTTCCAAAAATATACAATCATAGTTGAAGTTTGTAACATTGTTGGATTAACTAACCAGCCATAATCTTTTCCTGTTGTCATCATTAGGAAATTACTAAATTGGTTAAATAAACCTCTAGGATCAAATAAAATCATCCAGATTGCTGCTGCAACAACACTTGATAAAACAGCAGGCATATAATATGCAATTTGGAAAAATCCTCTATGACGATTTTTTCTAAGTTGCATCAACAATACTGCTATAATTAAAGAAACAACAACCATAGGAATAAAAGTACCTATTGTGAAAGTTAATGTTGCTCTCATTGAATTTTCTAATGAAAATCCACCATTATCTTTTGTAAATAAATAAATATAATTTTTTAAACCAACAAATTCTCTTGTTCGAGACAATACTTTTGCATCAGTTAAACTTGTGATAAAAGCATTAATAATTGGATAAAAACTAAATATAGCAAAAAAGATTACACAAGGAAGAGTAAATATTAGACCCCACTTTGCTTGCTTTTGTTCAATACTATATTTTTTTTCTTTTTTTGACATGAAGCCTCCTAAGAATTAATTAATTTATTGAGAGTGAGATAAACTCACTCCCAATTTAATTTAATTATTCTTCATCAATTAATTCTTGAACTGAACTCTTCAACTGTCTATAAGCTTGGACAGGATCAACATTTTGAAGCATAACACTTTCTACAGCATTTCTTAGTAAGTTTTGAATTTCTGTAGAATTAGCACCGAAGTATACTACATGACCTCTTTCGAAATCTTTTGTGAATACATCAGAATAAGGCATGTTGTGATAAGTATCACTATTCATTAATGCTTTTGTAGGTTGGATGATATTTACGTTTGTTAAATATTCTTCACCATGAGATAGCATATAACCAATTAATTCCCATGCAGCTTCTTTAGTTGCATCGTTTTCATTAGCATTAACCATGTAATAATGACCATAATAACTAGCAGCAACATCTTTAACAGCATTTTCAAATGTTGGGAAAGGTACAACCATCCATTCACCACTGTTATAGAAATCAGGGTTATCATGGTTAATTCTAGCTTCTTGATATAAACCAGTCATTGCCATAGCAATATCATTGTTATTTGTGTTGAATAGTTTTCTTGCATTTTTATAAGTTGGTGAACCTAAGTTTTGACCATTAGGACCCCAATTTTGCATATATGTTAACCAAGCTACCCATGCATCTTCACCAATAATTGCTTCACTTCCATCTTCATTGAATAAAGATCCGCCAAGTTGTTCTACCATTGGAACCATTGATTCGAGATAATAAGGATATCTGAAGTCGAAACCTCTTCTTATTAAAATATCTCCATCTCTGATTGCTAATTTTTCAGAAACATCTAACATTTCTTCCCAAGTTTTTGGATAATCTTTTTCAGGATCTAAACCAGCATCTTTAAATACATTTTTATTGATGAATAAAGACCAGTTTGTTAATTCTAATGGAAGACCATAAACATCACCATCAATAGTAACAGGATCTAGCATGCCAGCAACATAAGCATCAACTAAAGCACTTTCACTATCATAGCCAGCAGCCTTATAATCAACAGGGTCAACTAATTGAGCAGCCATAAATGGATATTCATCATTAATTGATAAGTTAAAAATAGTTGGGCCTTCACCAGCAGCAAAAGCTGTTTGAACTAATTCAATCATTTTTGTAGATGATTGGCGAGTAACATTTACAGTTACATTTGGATGAGTTTCTTCGAACTCAGCAATATATCTGTCTTCTAGAGCTTGTCTGTTTGCATCTTCGTGTGTCCAGAATTCAATAGTAATATTTTCATCTTCCTTTTCACCTTGAGCAAAAACAAACATTGGTGCAATTAATAAAATTGCAAACATTGTAATTAAAGTTTTTTTCATATAACCTCCAATTTATTTGTTATAAACTTATTGTAGGTTAGAAAATTCAATCCGAAAAGAAAACAAATTTTATATTTAGTGAACAAAATTTGCATAAATAAAATATATACATAAATATAGTAATAAATTTTATAGGTTTTTATCTAATTCTTGAAAAACACTTAGTAAATCATCAAATTTTAATGTTGCATAATTATCAAAAGAGGTCTTATCTTTATTAACAATTACTAATTTACCATTATTTCGAATAGTATAAAGAACAAGAGATGCAGCAGGTTGAACTATTAAGGACGAACCTAACACAATAGCTAAATCACTATTTGAAAAACTATTATAAGCTCTATCTAATACTGTATAATCAAGATTTTCTCCATAGAAAACTATATTAGGTTTTATTAAAGCTCCACAAGCAGAACATCTTGGGATATCACCGTTTTTAACAATCTTAGCCACTTGTTCATATGAATAGCTTTTATTACAGTTAACACAATGATGTTTTTCAATACTTCCATGCAATTCAAAAATATTTTTACTATTAGCTTTTGAATGTAACATATCAATATTTTGAGTAAAGATATCTCCCAATAAATTTTTGTCTTGCATTTTGGTAAGTGTTGTATGAACAATATTTGGTTCATACTTTTCCATATCATACCAATTATCCTTTGCCCAAGAATAAAAAATTTCTGGATGTGCAAAAAAGAAATCATAATCTAAAATTTCTTTAACATTCAAATGCTTAAATTTTTTAGAATAAAATCCATTAGAAGATCTAAAATCTTTAATCCCACTTAAAGTAGAAATCCCAGCTCCGGTTAAAACCGTAGTCTGGGAACTATTTTTTATTAATTCAATAAATTTATCTATATCATTCATAAATATTATTATAATACAAATTTTATTTTTGTTAATAATATTTAGACTTGTTTTCCAACAATTGTATTTCCATTTACTGAAAGATATTCAACATTTGTAATTTCACCGGGTACCAATTTACTGTGTGTTTCAAAAGCCACCATTTGATTATGTTCATCTCTACCAAGCATTTGATTTTCATCGTTCCTGCTTGTTTTAGTAACTAATACTTTATGAATACCATTAGCATATTTACTTTTTTCTTCACCAAAGATTACCTGTTGTCTATCAATAATGTTTTGTAGTCTTTCATGTTTAATTTTATCCGAAAGTTGTCCTTCCATCTTTGTTGCTGGAGTTCCTTCTCTTGGATTCCAAAAATACATATATGCTTCATTACATCTAAGAATTTCCATAACAGATAATGTATCTAAACATTCTTCTTCTGTTTCACTTGGGAAACCTACCATAACATCAGTAGCGAAGGTGACTTGAGGAATTTCTTCTCTAATTTTTGCAATTAAATCTAAGAATTTTTCTCTATCATATCTTCTATTCATTAATTTCAATATTCTAGAGTTACCACTTTGTAAAGGGATATGTAAATGTTTAGCTACTTTTTCTTCAGTTTTAATTACTTGAATTAATTCATCACTAAAATCTTTTGGATGAGGTGATTCAAATCTAATCCATTCAATATTATCACAAACATCACTAACTGCTTTTAATAATTTAGGGAAATTAATTAAATTACCTTTTTCATCCATATATTTATAGCTATTTACATTTTGTCCAAGTAAAGTAATCTCTTTAACATTTTTTGAATCTAAATACTTAACTTCTTCTATTACAGATTCAAGACTTCTAGAACTTTCTCTACCTCTTACATATGGGACAATACAATATGTACAGAAATTATTACATCCATTCATAATTGGAACAAAAGTTGAATAATCACCTTCCTTATAATAACTATTTAAAAAAGTATAATTTTCATCTCTATCAATATCTGAAACACCAGTAGCTATTTCAACTACTTTTTGCTTATCATTAGTTCCTAGTACATAATCAACCCAAGGAGCATCATCTTTTAATTCATCTAATAATCTTTCAGCCATACAACCAACGACAATTAAAATCATAGGATGTTCTTTCTTAATCCTTGAATAATTACCTAAACGACCCCATACTCTATTTTCTGCACTTTTTCTAACAGAACAGGTATTTAAAATAACAATATCGGCATGCTCTTCGTCAGAAGCTGAAACCACGCCAACTCCTTCAAGCATTGTTTTTATTGCATTACTTTCAGCAATATTCATTTGACAACCATAAGTTTCAATCCAATAGGTTTCAACTTTATCTGGTCTCATATATTTACTCATTAATTTTCCTTCTCGGCTCTTTTTATTGCACTTTCAAATGTATTTTCCATTAGCATAGCAATTGTCATTAGTCCAACTCCACCTGGAACTGGAGTTATAGCACTAACTTTTTTTGATACATTTTCATAATCAACATCACCAACTACTCTATAACCACGCTTTCTAGAACTATCTTCTATTCTATTAATACCTACATCAATTACAACACAGTCTTCTTTTACCATATCTTCAGTTACAAACAAAGGTTTTCCTATTGCTGCAATTAAAATATCTGCTGATTTTGTTAATTCTTTTAGATTTTTTGTCCTACTATGAGCAATAGTTACTGTTGCATCTCTACCTTTTTGTATGAGTAAAGAAGCCATTGGTTTACCTACTATATTACTTCTTCCTAGTATTACTACATTTTTAGATTTTGTTTCAATATTATAATAATCTAAAATTGCCATAACACCCTTTGGTGTGCAACTAACAAAACAATCAAGACCAATTAATAATTTACCAACATTTTCTGGATGAAATCCATCAACATCTTTATCACTTCTAATTCTCTCAATTACTTCTTGTTCATCTAAATGTTTTGGAAGTGGCATTTGGACTAAAATACCATCAACAGTTTCATCAGCATTTAATTCATCTACTAAAGAATTTAATTCTTCTTGAGTTGTCTCAGTTTTTAATAAATAATCTCTATGTGCATATCCAATCTTTTCACATGCTTTCTTTTTAGATGCTACATATGTTTGACTAGCAGGATCTTCCCCAACTAAAATAACAACTAATGTAGGCTTTCTACCATATTTATTAATAAATTCTTGATTTTTAATTTTTAAATCTTCCAACTTACTGTTTGCTACTTCTTTTCCACTTAAGACTATCATTATACACCTCTTCTTTGGTTTTATAACATAAATAGATTTTTTTTAAAATAAAGAGCACATGAAAAAACCAATATTTTAACACATAAAAAGAACATATTATTAATGTTGCTTAATGTCTATAAAAATGATTAACTATAAATAACAATCATAACGTTCAATTATTTATTTTGTAACATAATAATACTAAAATTGATATAATTGTTGAATAAGAAAAATTTTGAGGTATTTATGAAACGAAAAATATTATGCACTCTCGCATTAATTACAATAATATCAACAAGTCTTTTTGCATCAGACACATTTTATAAACAAGGTGATCAAAAAGTAACCTTTAACATTGGTCCAAGCATTCCAGACTTTATTTATTTTTTTACACCAACAGCTAGTACTCATCCAGAAAATTTATACCCTGGCTTAGATGTATTGAATGTTGGAGGATTTGGATCTGTTAATTTTGATTTCTTCTATTCTCCAAAAAACAGTTTGGGAATCGAAGTTGGATATGATTTTAATTATGATAAAGGTGATGTATTATATTCAAATGTTCCTATTATTGGTACATATACTTATACCCCTTTGCAAAATGGAACATGGGATTTCTCCTTAGCTGCAGGCTTAGGACTTTCCTTTAACACAAGAGATAGTCAAACCCTATTATCATTGATTTCAAGTGTAAAAGTAAATACAACTTATTTCTTTAATGAAAACTGGGGTGTTGGATTAACTGGTGGCTTCTATGCAGCACCAAACATTAACTATCGAAGTGAATTAAGTGATGATAATGGTATAATTGCTTATTCACCTGTAACTTTATCTTTAACATTTAGGAATTAGTCATGAAAAAATATTTTAACTTTTTATTTATTGGATTATTAATATTATTTGCTTTTGTTGCTTGTGATAACGATGCAACTAGTGGAATTCTATCTGATATCGTAAACTCTGAAGTCCAAGAAGAATACATATTCAAAAGTGTAGTTACAAATGCTTCAAATGATAAATACTATTCACTTGAAGATAATGATATTTATTTAAGTTCTGATGCTACTTCTAAAAGAGAATTGATTCTTAACCTTGATAATTACACAAATACTAATGCACTCTATTATGATGGCACTGATCTTTACTTCTTAGTAAATGGAGCTGATGCTGCTACAGAAGGTAAAAAATTATATTATTTTGATCCAACAGTGGCTACTCCTACTGTTAATGAGATGATAGTAGATTATACAACAGTTGGTTCAATTGTTTCATTAACTAGTAATGGATATTTAATTTTTGAAAATTCCACTTCTGGCTATTATGCTCAAAAAATAACCTCTTCTGCTACTACAATCAATACAACTAACGCAATTAAATTTGCAGAAACTACTGATAGTTTGAGCACTATTGTTCCAGTTAATAATGATTTAATTGTTCAAACAGTTTTTGAAGATCCTTCAGACTCTAGTTCATATTTATTCAACTATTACTTAATTAAAGATGGTAGCTCTTCATTAACTACAATTGGAGAAGACCAAGAAGAAAAAATCGTTTCAGCTGCTAGTAATGATAGCATTACTTACTATCTTGTTTTAAGCAATGCTTCTCTTTCTTCAACTGATAGTTCTTTAGGTGATAATATTTTGCCAATTTATGAAAATGATAACACTAATTATTCATTCGATAATTTAGCACAAAACTTATATTTTAATACTAGTAATTTCTTAGTAGCAATTGATTCTTCTAATGATGTTTTACTTTATGATTTAGCTAATGCTGATAATGATTCTTCTACAGGATTAACCTCTTTAACTGAAGGTTTCGCTAATGTAATTAGAAATACTTCATCAATAGTATCTGCTTTTAAAATTGATTCATCTGATCCTTATAAATTCCAAATTGCCACAAAATCTAATGGATATTATTCAATAACAGTTACAGATAGTTCAGAGTTATCTGATAATGATAATTTAAGTTCAATCTCATCTTGTGATTCTGTTGAATATGAATCAACTAGTACAAATTAAATTTAAAAAAGAAAAGATAAAAAAAGGGATTAAATCAAATCGATTTAATCCTTTTTTATATGAAATAATTTTTATTATTTTTTAAACATTATCTCCACGAACTTCATGTAAAATATCTCTTACTTCAGCATCCTCAAACTGTGAATCAATTTCTTCACTGCTTAAGCCAATAAATTCGTGACAGTTATAATGGATCCAAACTTCATCTTCAGGTTTTCTTATAACATGTTTTCTACAATAATAATCTGGTTGAACAGGAAGAGGTTCTTTATCTGAGTTTTCAAATACTTTATAATCGAAAACTGCAACTTTAATATCTTCCCTTGGAATTCCCTTTCCCATAATTACTTCTGTTAATTGATTTACTGTTTTACCAGTATCAAAAATATCATCAACGATTAAAATTTTATCTCCTGATCTTAAATAATCTGGAGAGTATGTCCAACCATCAACAATTACCTTTGATTGAGTTCTAAGATAACCATAGGAACGTGCTACAACAGCTGCATAAAAGACAGGTCTACCATTAGTCTTTAAACGTACCATCTTATAGTACTCACTCATTACATTAGCCATATAAGCACCACCACGAAGTGAAGCATAAATAATATCTGGAACAAATCCATCTTCTTTATACATTTTATGGACTAACTTTAATGCAGCATCCCTAATGTCATCAGTTTTAACAAACTCTTTACTCATAAATTTATTTTCCTCTTATATTTTAGTTAAAATTTCTATTCCATCGTTTTTAATTAAAACAGTATGTTCAAAATGAGCAGAAGGTTTTTTATCTGCAGTTCTTACAGTCCAACCATCTTCAAAGTTATCTCTAATTCTATCAGTTCCTAAATTAATCATTGGTTCAATAGCAATTACCATACCAGCTCTTAATCTTGGATTTGGAGAAAGATGAGAAACATAGTTTGGGATTTCAGGAGATTCATGTAAATCAAGACCTACTCCATGTCCACAATAGTCTTTTACAACACCAAATCCATTTTTGGTAGCATGAGAATATACTGCTCTACCAATGTCACTAATTCTAGCATTTTTCTTTGCTGCTGCTTTAATTCCAAGTTCTAAACATTCTTTAGTTACTTGGCATAGTTTTTCGTTTTCAGGTGTAGATTTTCCACCAACTATAAAAGTTCTTGCGCTATCTGAAAAATAGCCATCAAGATTAATACCTAAATCAACAGATACTAAATCACCATTTTTAACAATTTCATCTTTTGATGGAATACCATGAATGACAACATCATTTACACTGATACATGCAGAAGCAGGAAAGCCTCCATAATTTAAAAATGCTGGTTTACCACCTAGATTAATAATGTAATCATAACAAAAATCATCAATCTCTTTAGTGCTCATACCTTCTTTGATAAATCCACTTTCAAGAATATCTAACAATTTTGCTAATTCATGGCAACTTTTTCTTATACCTTCAATTTGTGTTTCGTTTTTAATAGTAATCAATTGAATTTTTCCTCCAGCTTATACTTCTTCTGAAATGCATCTAAAATTCCATTGATAAATTTATAATTAACATATGAAGAGAAATCTTGTGACAATTTCACAGCTTCATCAATAATAATATGTGGATGTACTTCATTTTGAAGTAAACTATATATGCTTAAACGTAAAATATTTCGATCAACAATATCTATATTTGTTAATGGTCGATTAATAGAAAATTCTGAAATATAACCATCTATTTCTTCAAGATTTGATAGAGTCCCTCGTAAAAGCAACGAAGCATAGATCTTAACTTCGTCTTCTAATTCATCAATTTCCTCTTGAGTCAAACAAGGGAAAAAATCATCTTCTAAATTATCTATTGATAATTTACCTCTAATATCCATTTCGTACAATGATTGTAATACTAATTCACGAGCTCTATGTCTTGTTTTCATAATATTCCTTATATTTAAAAATCTAATATTTAATGTATTTATAGTAACAAATGTTAGAAACACTTACAATCCATAAATAATCAAAAATAAAAAATCTCTAGTAAGATGTACTAGAGATTCATATTATAATAAAATTAATTACTTTGTTAAATATGTGATAGTAGCATCATTTCTCAAATCTTTTGTTAAAGATACTAAAGCTTGTTGAGCTAAATTTTGAGCTTTTTGGTTTGATAATATTTGAGTAATATATTCTCTAACTGTTGTACTATCTGCTGGGCTAATTGGATCATCAATTGACAATAACTTTGTATCAACATGATCTTTAACCTTTAGTATATGGTAACCTTGTGAAGTAACAATTACATCAGAGGTTCCACCTACTTTCAAATCAAATGCTGTATCAAAATATTCATTGCCTAAAAGAGTTTTAATATTTTGTGTATCATCTTGAGTTAACCAACCGATATCACCATCAGCTTTTGTATTTGATGTATCTTTATTATATTGTGCTACAGCATTATTCCAAGTAATTTTATTTGCTTGTAAATCAGCGGCTACACTTTCTAAAGCTTTTTCATTTTTATCATTAGTTGCGTTATCTTTAAACGGAACAAAAATTTGTGCTAAATTAACACATTCTGGATTTACTAAACTAGCTTTATTAGCTCTATAGTAACTTTGAATTTCATCTTCAGTAGGCATTGCATTTTCTGCTTTTAAAATATCGCCCTTTTTCATTAATAAATATTGATTAATTAATGCTTGAGATTTTAGGTAATCTTTATAATCATCTAAAGAACCTACTTGTTGATTAATTATAGTTTCAAATTCTTCTTCAGTTAAAGTTCTACCGGCTTGTTGTTCAACTAAATATTTTTGCTGTGCTAATAAAGTTTGTACTTGTTGATCACTAATTACAACACCATCTCTTTGAGCTCCAGATTCAAGTAATAAATTATCAATCATTGAATCAAGAACTTGTTTCCTAATTGCTGAAGCAGCAATTGTTTGACCTTGGCTTTTATATGTAGCAACAACATTATTTACTTGTGCATCTAAATCTGTTTCTGAAATAGGTTTTGTTTGACCATTAAATTTAACAATTGCAGCAGGTTTGCCAAATGGAACTGCAGCAAAAACACTAGATGCACTAATTACAGCGCAAATTAATAAAACTAAAATTCTTTTTGTTTGCATTTATAGGAACTCCTAAATTTTTACTTTATATGTATTCTTTTACCAATTGCTATAGCTTGTTGTTCATTTTTTATGATATCACTAGTCTTCAAATACATTCCTTGAGACTCCATGACCTTCATCAATGCTTGTAAAGTTTTTGTACTTCTGATACCAGGCTTACAAACAAAAGCCATACATCTTTTGCCAGAAATAGATCCGCTTTTATCTAAAAAATTTTGAACAACTTTTGGAACACTTCCACCAAAGGTTTTAGTTCCTTCTGCTCCAACAATTAGGTAATCATAATAGGAAACAACTTTACCTTGTTCAAGTTTCATATCAATTACATCAACTATGTGATTCTGTTGTTCAATCCCTTTTGCAACAGCAGTAGCGATTTTCTTGATATACGTATTATTGCTTGATTTAGCAGCGTATAAAACACAAACTTTCATATTTTGTTCCTCACTTTTAATTAGAAACCGATCGCACTGGTGGCGATCGGTTATCTTTATTAGTCTTGTATCAAATTATTCAGCAGGTGCATCTGTCCACCAAGTTTCTGTTTGTTGAACTTGTACGTTATCTACAGAATTTAACAACTTAGAGTCAGATGGAGCTTTATTAACCAGTGCGATGCAAAGTGCTAAAATCAAGAATGCACCAGCAAGGATAGCTGTAACTTTTGTTACTACACGGCTAGTATATGATCCAAAAGAACTTTGAGCTGCTGAACCAAAAACACCACCTAAACCATCACTTTGTTCATCTTGAATAGCGACAATTAAAACTAATAAAATACTCACGATGATAAATAGTACCATCAGAATAACATTTAAAACGCCCATACTTTTCTACTCCGAAAGATTACTTGTCAAAGCAAACAATTGGTAAGAATTTATCCAATGACAATGAAGCGCCACCAACTAATGCTCCATCTATATTTTCTTTTGCCATTAATTCTTTAACATTTGCTGCCTTTACTGAACCACCATACTGTATAATTGTATCTTCTGCAACAGTTTTATCAAAAAGTTTTTCAATAATACTTCTAACAAATGCATGTGCACTATCTGCATCTTCAGGTGTAGCAGTTTTTCCAGTACCAATAGCCCATACAGGTTCATAAGCTAAAGTGATATGTTTCATCATTTCTTTTGAAACACCTTTTAAGCCTTCTGTAACTTGTCTAGTTAATACTTCTTCTAATTTTCCACTTTCTCTTTCTTCAAGAGTTTCACCGATACAAAGATCAACATCCATACCTTCTGCTAAAGCTAATAAAACTTTTTTGTTGATTAGTTCATCAGATTCACCATAGATTGCTCTTCTTTCACTGTGACCTAAAATAACATTAGTTACACCTAAATCTTTAAGCATTAATGGTGATACTTCACCAGTAAAAGCACCTTCTAGGTTATCATTCATGTTTTGAGCAGCTACAATAATATGTGTATCTTTTAATACTTCTGCAACACCTGGGATTGTAACAAAGTTAGGAGCTACCATAACTTTTGCACTACAACCTTTTGTTGCTTCAGCTAATTCTTTTGCTAATTTTACACCTTCACTAGGTGTTAAGTTCATTTTCCAGTTACCTGCAATATAAGGGGTTCTCATTTTCCTTATCTCCTTTTTATTTTTCTAAAGCTTTAATGCCAGGAAGAGTTTTGCCTTCTAAGAATTCTAGAGAAGCACCACCACCTGTTGAAACGTGACTAATTTTACTTGCTAAGTTGAATTTATTAATAGCAGCAACACTGTCACCACCACCAACAACTGTAATACCATCACAGTCTGCTAATGCTTTAGCAACTTCTAATGTACCTTTGCTAAATGCATCAAATTCAAATACACCCATTGGGCCATTCCAAACAACACTCTTTGCAGCTTTTAGTTCAGTTACAATTAAATCAACTGTTTTTGGACCAATATCCATACCAATTAAGTCACCTTCAATTGTTGCACTATCAACTAATACAGGTTTTGTATTTTCATCAAATTTAGCACCACAAATATGGTCTACAGGTAAAATAACTTTTACGCCTTTTTCTGCAGCTTTAGTTAAGAAACTTTTTGCAGTGTCAATATAATCTTCTTCTAATAAGCTTTTACCAATTTCTTGACCTTGAACTTTCAAGAAAGTATAAGCCATACCACCACCGATAACGATAGTATCACAAGTATTTACAAGACTTTCTAAAACAGTAATCTTACTTGATACTTTAGAACCACCAATAATAGCTACGAATGGTTTTTCTGGGTTACTTAGTAAAGGAGCCATATATTTAACTTCTTTTTCAATTAAGAAACCAGCATATGAAGGTAAGAAATGAGAGATACCTTCTGTTGAAGCATGAGCTCTATGAGCTGTACCAAAAGCATCGTTTACATAAACATCGCCGTAAGAAGCTAATGTTTTTGCGAAATCAGCATCATTATCAGTTTCTTCATTGTAATATCTACAGTTTTCTAATAATAATACTTCACCTTTAGCTAAAGATTTAACTAATTCTTCAACTTCACTTCCAATTACATCTGGAGCTAATTTTACTTCTTTTCCTAATAATTCACTAAAACGTTTAGCGATTGGAGCCATTGAAAAGCTAGAATCTTTCTTTCCTTTTGGACGACCTCTGTGACTCATAACAACAAGACTAGCACCTTGTTCTAATAAATATTTAATAGTAGGAAGTGCTGCCTTAATACGTGTATCGTCGGTAACAACACCATCTTTAATAGGAACATTAAAATCTACACGAATAACAACTTTCTTGTTGTCAAAATTTGCATCTCTGATTGTATTTAATACCATAGTTTTACTCCTTAAAAAATAAAGCCTGCCCTAGCATAAAATCAGAGCAGGCCATCTCCTTGTTAGGAAAATTTTAATTATTTAGCAATTTTAAGAGCTAGATCAACAACACGTGTTGAATAACCCATTTCATTGTCATACCAGCTCATTACTTTGAACATCTTTTCACCCATTTTCATAGTTAATAAAGCATCAAAGATTGATGAATGATCGTTAGCAACAATGTCATGAGAAACGATTGGATCTTCTGTGTATTCTAGAATGCCTTTTAATGGGCCTTCTGCAGCAGCTTTAACAGCAGCGTTTAATTCTTCAACAGAACAATCTTTCTTTAGTTCTACAACTAAGTCTACAATTGAACCTGTAGGAGTAGGAACACGCATTGCTAAACCGTTCAATTTACCTTTTAATTCAGGAATAACTTCAGCTACAGCTTTAGCAGCACCAGTTGTTGTAGGAATAATTGAAACAGCACCAGCTCTAGCACGACGTAGGTCTGGGTGTGGTTGGTCTAACATAACTTGGTCGTTTGTGTAAGAGTGAACAGTAGTCATTAAACCTCTTTCAATACCAAATGAATCATTTAAAACTTTAGCTAAAGGAGCTAAACAGTTTGTTGTACATGAAGCATTTGAGAAAGCAGTATTAGTTAAATCAATTTGATCATCATTTACACCGCAAACAATTGTTTGGTCGATTTGGTCTTTAGCAGGAACAGTTAAGATAACTTTCTTTGCACCAGCTGTGATGTGATCTTTATAACCACCTCTTGGACCTTCTGCTGTTCTAAATACACCTGTTGATTCAATTACAACGTCAACATTTAATTCACCCCAAGGTAAATTTTTAGGATCACGTTCTTTGTAAATACGAATTGCTTTACCGTCAACACTAATTGAGTCTTCACCAGCTTTTACTTCATGATCATAAACGCCATATGTTGAGTCATACTTTAGTAAGTGAGCTAAAGTTTTTGGGTCTGTTAAGTCGTTAATTCCGACAATTTCAATACTTGGATTTTTGGAAGCAATCTTAAAAACATTACGTCCAATTCTACCAAAACCGTTAATTGCAATCTTCATGGAAAATCCTCCAGATTTTATTGTTAGTTTATAATTTGATAATACTAATTCCTTACAAAATGGTCAACGAACTAGCAAAAAAAAATGCTAAAAATAGGAATTTTGAACAAAATTGCAACACAATGCAACATTTGTTTTCAACTAATAATAATTTAAAACACACTTGGAACATAAATTCATTATAACAAAACAATTAATGTTCAAAAAATCACATAATTAATACTAAAATTTTTGATATCTAAAACTATAAATTCTTATATTTTTTAATTAATATTTTTTTATTTATTTATTGCAATAGATATATTAATAATTTTATGACCTTCTATCTGTTCTACAGTGAATTCATTACCTTCGATTTCTATACTTTCACCACGTTGCGGGATTCTACCGAAGATTTCAAAAACTAAGCCACCGATTGTTTCAAAATCATCATTATTTAAATTCATTTTCAAAATTTCATTTATATCTTCAATACTGGTTCTAGCATCAACAATATAATGGGTTTCATCAATTTTTCTGATTTCGTCTTCTTCCTCATCAAATTCATCTTGAATCTCCCCTACAATTACTTCTAGGATATCTTCAAGACAAACAATGCCAGAAACTCCACCATATTCATCAACTGCAACAGCAATATGAACTTTCTTTAATTTAAATTCTCTTAATAAGTCGTCTAAATGTTTGCTTTCAGGGACAAAGAATGCATCCCTCATGATTTTTTTTACATTAAAATTATTTTCAATATTATTTCTAAGAAGATCTTTGGCATATAAAATACCGATAACATTATCATTACTTTCTTCAAATACAGGATATCTAGAATAGCCATCTTTAGCAATCAAATCATAAAATTCATCTAAAGATATATCACAATTAACAAAGGAAACATCTATACGAGGAACCATTACCTCTTTAACTGTCATTTCATCTAATTCACCGATACCTTTAATCATAGTCTCTCGCTCAACCCGCTCGGCCTCTTGAGTTAATTCTTCTTGAGTACTATCCTTTTTTTTAAATAAGTCGCTTAAAAAGCTCACTTTATTTCTCCCTAATCTTAGATAATATTTCTTCTTGTAATACAAGCATTGGCTCATTTTTATCATTTGTTTTATGATCATGACCTAATAAGTGCAAGATGCCATGTATTAACAATCTATCTACCTCTTCATCAAATGAAACATTAAAGTTTTCACAATTTCTTTCAATAGCTTTTATTGATATTATCATATCACCTAAAATATTACTTTCATTATCAGTTGGCCAAAAGTCCATATCATCTACATTATCTGATTGAACAAAAGATAATATGTCTGTTGGACTATCAATATTTCGCCACTGTTTATTTAATTCTTGTATTTCATCATCACTTACAAAAGAAATAGAAAGTTCAACATCATCCTTTGAAAAAAGTTTTAAAACTTCATTTACTCTTTTTTCAACTACTTGATGAGGAATTCTTTTCTCATATTCTTCTAAGTTATATTCTATATCTATTATATTATTCATTATTTTGTCTTTATTTCCTAATTATTAATAATTCTTTTGTTATTAGTCAATTACTATTCTCTTATATTTGAACTTTCTATCTCATCTTGATATTTAATTCTAGTATGTAATTTACCAACTAATGATTGTTCTAAAGATTTTTCAATAGTTTTCAATTCAGTTAAATCTAAGTGACTATCATTTAGTTGCCCTCTATCAAATTTCTGTCTTACAATATATGCAATCAAACGACCAACTTTTTGAGGACTAGTATTTTGAGAACGAGAAGCTGCCTCAACACTATCAGCTATCATGATTATTGCACTTTCTTTTGAACGAGGAGGATTACCATTATAGCTATAATCACTTGTTTCAACCCTATAATCAGGATTTTCATTATCTTTTTTTGCTTCATTATAGAAATATTGAATTATATCACTACCATGGTGTTCACTTATAATATCAATTATTTCTTGAGGAAGTCCCATTTCTTTACATAAATCTACACCTAACTTTACATGAGATCTAATAATAGATCCACTCATCGAAGGTGTTAATTCATCATGTTTATTTACTCCGTCTTCTTGGTTCTCAGTAAAATATTCAGGGTGTTCCATTTTACCAACATCATGATATAATGCTGCAACTCTACACAATTCAGCATTTGCCCCTATTGATTTTGCAGCTTCATATGCTAAATCAGCTAAGTTTAAACTATGGTTATATGTACCTTTTGCAGTCATTTTTAATCTTTTTAATAATTTTTGATCAGTATTCTTTAATTCTTCCAATCTAAAGATTGTTGGAATATTCAACCTATTATCAACCAAAGGCAAAAACATTCTCTCTAAAAGGAAACAAAGTAATATATTAATTAAAATAAATGAAATTGATAAATATAAATCAGTAAAAGGATAACCTTGGATTGCATAGAGTATTAAAGTCATCATTATTGCAACTAAACAGCCTTTAACAATACTTGCCATCCTAGCGATTCTATCAGTGTTATATACAATTATATAAATAAAACTTATTCCAATTGCACTAAGATAGAAAAAAGAGAAAAACGTTGAACCTGGGAATAAAACAGAGTATAAAGCATATTGAATTGTAAATAACAAACCAAATTTTCTTTTACTAGTAATATTCCTTACAAAGAAAGTACCAAAAAGCACCGGCAATAAAGGTGATAATACTGTTAGATTATTCTTAGAAAAATGATATGTAATAAATAGAGAAACTAACAACGATATAAACATTGAAGAAAGATAAACTAAAGTAAATTGCACCCTTCTAAAGGTATAAGAGGTCTTTGACCAAAACCAATACAATGAAAAAAGAGTTATTGCTATAATTAAAAATATTCTTGTTATTATTTGAATATTAGAGAACATAGCACTATGTTCTTCAACTTGATACAATAATTCTAAATCTTTCTCACTTATAATAGTATCTTTGGATAATACTTTTGTTCCAGATGGTACAAAAACAACAACATCTTCAATACTATTTATTGTATTTTCTTTTTCATTCTGTGTTAATATTAAATCATAATGAACATTTGGCTCTAATAAACCTATAACTGACAAATAAACAATATTTACTGGTAAAGTACTATAAATTGATCCTTTTTCTATATATGAATCTATCAATAAATTTATATTGCTCTTTTGATTTAAACTATCAACTGAATAAACTCTAGAATCTTCTATTTTCTCAAGATTAAAAGAATCATTTAACAGCCCTTTTATAGAAATTTTACTAAAGTTCTCATTCTTAACTAAATCAAGCTCTGATGCATCAAAATAACCATTTTGAACAACATCCTTACAAATTTCAAAAACCCAAGTTGATAATAGTTGTTTTTGATTATCTGTTAAATTTAGATAAGTTTTGTTAAATAAGTTTTTTTCACTTGGATTTAATGATATTAATAAATCAGATAATCCTTGAGAATAATTTTCATCTATATTTTTATTAAAGGTTAAAACCCTATTAATAATTTCATAAGTTGTTGAAATATCATATGTAAATATTGGATAAACATTTTGTAGAGCAGCTGTCCTTTTTTCTTCTGTAGCCTTTTCATCTACATATTCAAAAGCTCTTTTTACATACAAATCTTCAGGAGCTAATTGTTTTTCTTGTAAAGAGGAAGAATTAACATGAGAGTCAACAAAATTACCTGAAACAAAATATGGCATTACAATCATTACAACAATTATACCGACAAAGAGTACAATTAAAGAAAATATAGTTTTCCCATTTAATTCATTTTTATTTGGTTTAATCCTACTAAAAAAGGTCTCATTACTATCCATTAGCACTATCCTTACTATATGCATCAATTATTTTTTGAACTATTTTTGCTCTAACGACATCTTTAGAAGTAAAATTAATAAAATCTAATCCATCAATATCTGTTAAAATATTTCTTGCATGCAATAAACCACTTTGTCTACTTCTAGGTAAATCAATTTGTGTTACATCGCCTGTTATAATAGATTTAGAGTTTTCCCCTATTCTTGTTAAAAACATCTTCATTTGTTCAATTGTAGTGTTTTGAGCTTCATCCAAAATAATAATACTATTATGAAGAGATCTACCTCTCATATAAGCCAAAGGAGCAATTTCAATAACTTTATTAGTTTCTAATTTACTAACAATAGAAGGTGGTAACATCCACTCCATAGCGTCATATAATGGCCTTATATAAGGATTTAATTTTTCATTTAAAGTACCAGGAAGAAAGCCTAAACTTTCTCCAGCTTCTACAACGGGTCTAGTTAATACAATTTTTTGTTTTTTACCACTTGTAACTTGTGATAATGCATAAGCTACTGCTAAAAAAGTTTTTCCAGTTCCAGCAGGGCCAATAGCAAAAGAAATTTGATTCTCATGCATAGACTTAATTAATCTGCTTTGATTTACTGTTTTTGAAAAGATTGTCTTATTATTTACACTAATATAATTATAATCTTCAAAAAGATTACTATCAATATCACTTGATTCTAGATTAGGAGAGTTAATTACACTCTGATATTCCATGAATATCTCGCTCTCACTTATTTCTTGATTATCATTAACAATTAAACCTTCTAATTTCTTAATTAGATTCTCAAATATTTTTATTTTACTTTCATCTTCATCTTCAACAAACAAAGAATTTCCTTTTGTTAAGATTTCAATACCTAATAAAATTTCAATATATGTTAAATTTCTATCATTAACTCCACAAATAATTCTTAATTTTGATAAATTATCAACAACAATATTTCTTACCATTCTATATCCAATATATGAATTTATTCCCATCCATCTCCATTATCAGTAAAACTTTGGTCAACGTTTAACTCAGGTAGAGTCTTCCATTGTAAGAATAAAGATACACTAGGTACCCACTGATAATTATAGTTAGATAATACAACGGATCCCTTGTATTTGCAATGCAAATCCCAGTCGTCCATCATATGTACAAAGTCTAAAGAGATCTCTTCTAAATTAAATTGAGTATCAGATCTCCCCCCATTAATAAAGTCAAAGGATTTCAGCAAATCTATAAACATTTCTGAAAAACTGAATTTATCATTATTATCATAATATGTATAAAATCCATAATTAGAAGTCTTAATAGAAAGATTTACTAACATGAATTCTGCAATTCTAAATTTTAAATTAGTAGATAAACTAAAATATGTTGAATATTTATCAACAAAACTATAATTAAAAGTAGCATCAATATCTAATTTTAAGCCTATCCTATTTTCCCACCAATATTTTTCAAAATCACTAAAAGAAATTGTATTTTTAAAATAATCTAATTGTAAAATATTATCATCAGTGAAAAAGTTTATTTTGCTATTTATAAAAGAATTTTTATAAGTAAAATTAAATTTGCTAAAATAATTTTCTACAGTCCCATCATATAATCCATAGTATTTACTTGAATGAGAAAGCATTTGATTATTTTCTTTATCATTGTAGACAAAGTTTGTAGATAATACTAAAGAATCTAAAAATCTAGTAGAGGTTAAGCTATTAGCTACATCATAGGATAAATTAAAATTCATATTAAATTTTCCAACAGAATAACTAAAATTATCATTAATATCAGTTAAATCAAAGTTATTTGAATCTACATCAAAGGTAAATATAGTTTTATTTGATAAATTATTATAATTAATTAACAATGATGGCTTAAAAGCCCAACTTAATGGAGGTAAAACTAATTTTAATGAAGGAGTTACTTTTACATCAAATAAATTATATGTGTCCTTCCATTCTATTTCATGTTTAGAAATAAAATCATCACTAAATTCGAATTGTGAAATTTCATTAGTAGTTATTCCATTACTTTCTTCTTTTATATTTTCATATATAATTGAGTCAAAATAATAATATAAGTTTATAAAAGGTAAATTAATAATATTTGAGGTTATCACATTAAAAGAGTACTTACTTTCATCATCATAATTATCTCTTATTAGATATTTTAGATTAGTATTATTATCAATTTTTATTATATTAGGTTCAATATTTGCTGAAGTTTTAAAATTTAAAGTTGTTTTATTATATAAATCTTTTTCCTCATCACTTAAATCCTCTGAATAATAAAAATCATTATCTAAATTATATAAAACATTTAAAGCTGAAGTTTTTGTATTTAATACACTATCTTCTTTATAAGAAGATTTATATAAAAGATTTAATAAATCTTGTGAATCAGTATTTATATCTTTATCTTCTGATGTAGCTTCCTTTGTTTTTTCTAAATCTACTTTTTTAGGCTTTTGACTAAAATTAATCAAAGTACCATTCATGCTAAAATCGACTGATGGGAAAGTAATTTTATCTACATTATAAAGATAATTATTATTTACAGCTTCCCATTTATAATCTACTTGAGCTTCTAAACTACTTAAATTAATTTGAGTTATATAAGGATAAAGGCTTTCTGGTTTTAATGAATAATTAGCATCAAGAAACCAACTATATTTTGTAATATCTGAACTATAATTAGTTGGGAAACTTTGATTAGATTTCCAAAGTGAATCAATTGTAAAAGTTGATAGTCTATTTCCATAAGTTTTTCTAACCTTTGGATCAGAAATAATTGGAAAACTAAAACTAAAATTACCATTTTTTAAGTTTAATTTAGTATTAAAGCTTATATCATACCTAAACATTGGATAATCTGAATACTTTGTAATATCACCAATCAGCCCATCACTAGCAAAGGACGTTATTGCACTTGATTCTATTGTTAGTGCTTTATTAATCAAATTAAACTGAAAATCATAACCTATAACTACGCTTCCTTTTTTATCTGTATCTATTGAGTAAGGAGTATTTTCATAAGCATCTAAAAATAGTGCAAAATAACTCTTTGTATCACTTGCCCATTTATCTAAATCATTTTTAGGTTCTGCAGAATTATATATAGCACCATTGGCATATAAATCAGAAGAATTATCATTTTTTAAAAATGAATTAAAGCTACTAGTACTTACTTGAGCAAATTTTGGATATTTACCTATTATTTCAAAAGTAGTATTTACAAAAGCCCCTCTAGAATATTCATACCCAATTGCTGGATTACCTACCATTTTTGCGCCAGGAGAAAAGAAAAATGGCAAATATAATACATTAATTCTTCCAATAGACAATTTTGCATTTTCCAAATACATATCGCCATGATTTAAAAGTGCAAATTTACTTGCACTAATAGAAGAATATGCAGTATCAGGATTTGTGGTTATAAATCCATCATTTAATACCAAAGTATTATTAATTGTATCAAGACTCATCAAAGATGAAGTTGCACTAAATACAACAGTTTCATTATCACTATTTTTTCTTTGAGTAGAAATATTTGCATTACTTACTAAAAACTTATTTGACTGCCAATTATAAGTAACAATTTCTCCACCAATTGCTTGAGATAATAAATTACTTTCACTTTCACTATTAATAAATTCAACAGAACCAAATGCAGCTAATTTATTGTTTGTAACATCTATTATAATTTTTTGTGCTTTTAACTCTTTTTTATCATTAGAGCTTTCATTAAAGCTTAAAGAAATATCACCTTCTAATATTATAAAAGTAGTATCATTTTCTCTTATCATTTTCAGAGAATTTGAATTATTTATATTAAAAGATAATTTATCTTTAATTTGTTCTTCACTATTAATTGTATTAATATCTTCTGCATTATTTATTGGATAATCTATTTCAAATTGCTGCTTTAAACTAGCTATCATCTGTTCCCTTGAAGTATGTTCTGTAATACCTCTTAGTTCACACATCATAACTAATTCTTCATAACTAGCCTCTTCCAAGCTTATTTGTGCTAAATTAGTTGCAAATATTGCTTGAAGGAAAACTAAAAAATATAAAACTAAAGCAACAATTTTTTTCATATTCTATTCTAAAATTTGTTTTAAAAATTGACCTGTATAGGATTTTTCATTCATAGCTACTTCTTCTGGGGTACCAGTCGCAACTATCATACCACCTCCGTCTCCGCCATCAGGACCTAAATCGATAATATAATCAGCAGCTTTGATTACATCTAAGTTATGTTCAATTAATATTACAGTGTTTCCATTTTCTACTAATCTATTAATAACATTTACCAATAATTTTACATCAGCAAAATGCAAACCAGTTGTAGGTTCATCTAATATATATAAAGTTTTACCAGTATTTACTTTAGATAACTCAAGTGATAATTTAACCCTTTGAGCTTCACCCCCACTTAAAGTTAGTGCACTTTGACCTAATTTTAAATAACCTAAACCAACACTATCGAGAGTTTCTAATTTTCTTCTAATTTTATTAATGGGTTTAAAGAAATCTTTAGCTTCTTCAACAGTCATATCTAAAACATCATAGATATTTTTACCTTTATACCTTATAGATAACGTTTCTTGATTATATCTTTTACCATGACAAACATCACATTTAACATAAACATCAGGTAAAAAATGCATTTCAATTTTAATATTTCCATCACCTTTACAGTTTTCACACCTACCACCTGCAACGTTAAATGAAAATCTTCCACTTTTATAGCCTCTAGCTTTTGCTTCTGGTAAAGATGCAAATAACTCTCTAATTGGAGTAAAAGCACCAACATAAGTAGCTGGATTTGATCTAGGAGTTCGACCAATTGGACTTTGATCAATTGTAATTAGTTTATCAATATTCTCAACTCCAACTATTTTAGTATAACCATCATAATTAAAATTTTTACCATTCAATTTTCTTCTAATAGCTGGTGCTAAAATTTCATTTAACAATGTAGATTTACCACTACCAGAAACTCCGGTTATTACATTCAATTTTCCAAGAGGAATATCAACATCAACACTTAATAAATTATTTTTACTAGCACCTTCAATTCTTATAGTTTGACCATTGCCCTTACGTCTAGTTTTTGGTATCTCAATTTGTTGCTTTTTAGATAAGAACTGTCCTGTAATAGAGTTTGGATTCTTTTCAATTTCCTCAGGAGTTCCTTCAGCTATAATTTCACCACCATGAACTCCAGCTCCAGGGCCTAAGTCTACTACATAATCAGCTTCTCTAATTGTTGCTTCATCATGCTCAACTACAATTAAAGTATTTCCAATATCTCTTAATTGTTTTAAAGAATTAATTAATTTTTCATTATCTTTTTGATGTAACCCAATTGAAGGTTCATCTAAAACATACATTACCCCAGTTAAGGCTGAACCAATTTGAGTTGCTAATCTAATTCTTTGAGCTTCTCCACCACTTAAGGTTCCACTATTTCTATCAAGCGTTAGATAAGATAAACCAACATTATCTAAGAAAGATAATCTATTTCTTATTTCTTTTAAGATCTCTTTTGCTATCTTTTGTTCTGTTTCATTCAATTTAAGACTATTAAAGAAAACAATACTATCTTTTATTGAATAGGAAGTAACTTCCATTATATTTTTACCACCAACAAAAACATGTAAAGCATCTTCTCTTAATCTTTTTCCCTTACAAGTTGGACAAGTTTTATGAGATTTAAAAGAATCATACCAACTCTTCATATTCATACTTGTAGTTTGATAGTATCTTCTTTGTAATTCTTTTATTACACCTTCATATTTCTTATATATAAGTTGATTTCCAAATTCACTTTCATAATTTACAGCAATTTTTTTCTTATACCCATATAGAATTGTATCTAATATCTTTTTAGGCAATTTATTAATTGGAGTATCTAAAGAAAAATTCAATTCTTTTGCTAAAGCTTCAAACATAGATTTATTCCAACTTGCTTGAGGATTATGAGTTTTTATTGCATGTTCATTTATACTTAAATTTGTATTAGGTATAATCAAATCAAAATCAAATTCACTTACAATTCCAATACCTTTACAAGTTGGACAAGCTCCATAAGGGTTATTAAATGAAAATAACCTAGGCTCTAAATCTGCAAAAGTAATTCCACAATGAGGACAACTATTTTTTTGTGAATAAACTTCATCTTTTTCAATTCTCTTATCATCTTCAGTAATTAAGAAAGTAACCTTTACTAGACCATTGGTCATTTCAATAGCTGTTTCAAGAGAATCAGATAATCTTGTTCTAGATTCTTTATTTAAAATTAATCTATCTACAACAATATCTATATCATGTTTATAATTTTTATCTAGCTGTACTACATCCTCAAGCATAAACATTTTATTATCGATTTTTGCTCTTTGGAAACCTGCATTTCTAGCATCTTCAAATACTTTTTTGTATTCCCCTTTTCTGCCTCTAGCAACAGGAGCACTTACAATTAATTTTGTATCTTCATCATATTGATATATTGCATCAATAATTTGGTCGATACTCATTTCTGTTATTTCTCTATTACAAATCGGGCAAAAAGCCTTTCCAACTCTTGCCCATAATAATCTATAATAATCATATATTTCTGTAATAGTCCCTACAATTGATCTAGGGTTATTATTTGTTGATTTCTGCTCTATAGCAATTGAAGGAGATAATCCTTCAATATAATCAACAGCTGGTTTTTCTAATCGCCCTAAAAATTGTCTTGCATAAGCAGATAAACTCTCAACATATCTTCTCTGCCCTTCTGCAAAAATAGTATCAAAGGCTAATGAACTTTTTCCACTTCCACTTAAACCACTAATTACAATAAATTTATCTTTCTCTAATGTTAAGTTTACTGATTTTAAGTTATGTTCACTAGCGCCTTTAATAATTAACTTATTATTCCCCATTTATAGCCTCTAGCAAAGCTTGCTTTGCATCATTCACATCTACTTCTAAACTCAATTTACCTTTTTTGTATAAGAAAACTTTATTACCAATTCCTGTTATTGCAAAATCGGCTTCTTTGGCTTCACCAGGGCCATTAACTTGACAACCCATAATTGCAACAGAAATATCTTTATCTATAGTTAATAAATCTTTTTCCACAGTTTTTAAAAAGCCAATTGAATCAAAAGAATTACGTCCACATCTTGGACAACTAATAATTCTAACACCTTTTTCTCTTAATCCAAGAGTTCTTAATATTTCAACTCCAGCAAAAACTTCATCTTCGATGTCTCCTGTTATTGAAACTCTTAAAGTGTTACCAATTCCTTGCTTTAATAGATTACCTAAAACCCAGGTTGATCTTGCAACGGAAGAAACTACAGAACCTGCTTCAGTAACTCCAATATGAAGTGGATAATTACTTTTACTTGCAAATCTTTCATTTGCAATTCTAGTTTCTTCTAAATTTGTTGATTTCAAAGATACAACAGTATTATAAAAATCTAGCTCTTCAAACCATTCCAAATACTTTAGAGCATTGTCTACCATTATAGTAGGATGGTCTCCAATTCCTTTAGGTAATGATCCTGAATTTAACCCTATTCTAATTGCTGCACCTTTATCTTTAGCAGCTCTAACTACTTCATCAACTTTCCATCTTGCACCAATATTGCCTGGATTAATTCTTATCTTGCTAAAACCACATTCTAATGCAGCTAAAGCCATTTTAAAATCAAAATGTATATCAGCAACTAAGGGCATAGGTGATTTTTGGTTTAAATATTCAAAAGCTTTTCTATCTCTATCATTTGGATATGAAAAACGCATAATATCACAACCCATTAGAGCTAAGGTATTCATTCTACTTAATAAATTATCTAAATCTTCCTTTTTTGAAGGAACAGGACTATCATACATCGTTTGTATAGATACAGGATAACCTTTACCAATTTTTATATCTCTTACTGTCGCTATTATCGGATCATTCATACAATTCCCTTTTTATCATACTCACTTAAAATACTTTCTATATTGTCATCATTAACAAGTGGGATTATCAAATTTTTCATTATCCTCAATTCTAATATAATATAAGAAAATATTGAAGTATCAGTATCAATACTTTCTTTCAACAATTTAACTAATAGAGCAATTGAAAAATCAAAATAATTAATTAAAAACAAAATATTTGCATAACAAAATATAGTTTCAGTATTTTCTTTTTTTAAATCAATATAATTTATATTATGATAAAAATAAATTGTAGCTTTATCCTTTAACCCTAAACTAATTAAAATTAACAAAAAATAAAAATTAAAATTTTTTGTATCAAGTTGTTCATTACAAATTCTAGTAAGTGCACAAGAATAAGCTTTTCTATTTAAATAGTTTAATTGTTCTACTTCAATAATTAGTTTTTCAAAGTTATTTCTGTTAACTTTTTTCATATGTTTTTCTAAGGCTTCGATTCGATCAAAATTATCAACAATATCTCTTATATCTGATAAAGCATCTTTATATAGATAATAATCTTCATCATACATTAATTTTTGCCAATAATATCTAATCCTATCTTTATCTTCAAAGTTAATAGCAAATTCTAATATTGATAAATCTTTTTCAATATTACTAATTTGTTTTTTACTATTTACATTCTCCATAAATGCTTTTTTATCTGAACTATTAAATATTAAAATATTATTAATAGCTATTAATTTATCATTTTTCTTTAAAAATACATCTTTTTCAAAATCATTAATTATTTCTTTAATCATTTTTGAAGAATAATTTTCAACAAAATATGAGAAGAATAAAATAAAATGTTTAAAATTTATATTTGAATAAAGATTTCTCATTACTTTAAAAATATATTTATTATCATTTATATAGGTTAAATCTCTTAGGAATTTTGTTTTAAATAATTCAAAATATTTCATAATTACAAAATCTTCTAAATCATATAAAACCGCTAATTTTGATAATAGTATTGTTAATTCTTGATAAATTTCAGTTCTATCATGAACATCAGAAATTGAATATTCTAAGTAATTAAAGGCATTTTCAAATAATAACAAATTATCAAGCATATTTTCTTTATTATGTTTATTACAATCTTCTAATATACCATTAATTAAATCCAAGTAACTCTCTTTTGTAATTTTTTTACCATTAAAAGGCTTATCATAAATAGAAATTGAAGAAGATAAAGTTATATCTTCTACTGCAGGAATTCTTGGATTATCTAATAAACTATCTATAATCTCAAATTCTTTAAAATTATTTAATTTTACATTAAGACATTTTTTATTTATTTTAGCAAATAGCAAATCAATATCATCATTTAAAAATAAATTATTACATAAATGTTGTTTAATTTTTCTATCTAAATTAAGCTCATCAACTCTATTGAAAATAGCATTATCAATTTCAATTTTAGTTAAATTATCATTATTTCCGATTTCATAAAAATCTCTTAATTCATTTAGAATTTGAAATTTTGTATACCCATTTAAGTATAGGAGCTTTGCTCTTTGGTTGAACAAAGTTAATAGTTTTAAACTTTTATTCATATTTATTCCAAAAAAGTTTTCAACGAAACCAATTCCCTGTATCTAAGTTAATTATAACAGAAAATAAAGAATAATACTAATTTATATGTAAGAATTTGCATTATTTAACAACTTTGTTGCTTTTGCAACGTCATCATTTTTTCTCTTATGTTATCAAACAGCTATAAATATAGTTACAAGGAGAAATTTTATGGGATTAGATATATTTTGTTATCAATGTCAAGAAACTGCAGGGTGTACAGGTTGCACACATAAGGGAGTATGTGGAAAATCCCCTCAAACTGCTAAATTACAAGATTTACTAATTTATGCTACAAAAGGGTTATGTGAAATAACTACAAAATTACGCTCACAAAATAAAGCTGTTGATAAAACAATAAACCATTTTATTAGTGTTAATTTATTTACAACAATCACAAATGCAAATTTTGATGATAATATTTTTTATTCAAGAATAAGTGAAACTATAAATTATAGAGATGAATTAATTAAGCAATTAAATACAAAAAATAATTTAAGTGATGCAGCAACATTTAAAATTAGCTCTATAGATGAAATTAATGAAAAAGCTAGTAGTAATGAAGTTGGAGTTCTTTCAACAAAAAATGAAGATATTAGATCTTTAGTTGAATTAATCACTTATGGTATTAAAGGGTTAGCAGCATATGTAAAACATGCGAATGCACTTTCTTTTGAAAATGAAGATATTGATATCTTTATCCAAACTGCATTAGCAAAATTACTATCAACAAATTTAAATCTTGAAGAACTAGTTAATTTAACACTAGAAGTTGGAAAATATGGTGTTGATGCTATGGCTTTACTTGATAAGGCAAATACTTCAACTTATGGGAATCCTGAAATTTCAAAAGTAAAACTTGGTGTGAATAATCGTCCTGGTATTCTTGTTTCTGGTCATGATTTAGGAGATATTGAAGAATTACTAAAGCAAACAAAAAATACAGGTATCGATATTTATACACATGGAGAGATGCTTCCTGCTCATTATTACCCTAAATTAAAAAAATATAAAAATTTAGTTGGTAACTATGGTAATGCTTGGTGGAAACAAAAAGAAGAATTTGAAAGTTTTAATGGACCAATTCTAATGACTACAAACTGTATAGTCCCACCAAAAGGCTCTTATGTTGATAAAATTTTTACAACAGGTGCTGCGGGCTTTGATGGAGTTAAACATATAAAAGGAGAATTTGCTAATCAAAAAGATTTTAGTGAGATTATTGAAGTGGCGAGAAAATGCGCTCCTCCTACAGAATTAGAAACAGGGGAATTAGTTGGTGGTTTTGCTCACGATCAAGTATTTAAATTAGCTGATAATGTTGTCAGTGCTGTTAAATCTGGTGATATTAAAAAATTTGTAGTTATGGCGGGTTGTGATGGTAGAGCTAAATCAAGAAATTATTATACTGATTTTGCTAAGGCTTTACCAAAAGATACAATTATTTTAACAGCTGGCTGTGCAAAATATAAATATAATAAATTAAACTTAGGGGATATAAAAGGAATTCCAAGAGTTTTAGATGCTGGTCAATGCAATGATTCTTATTCACTTGCCTTAATTGCTCTTAAATTAAAAGAAGTTTTTGAATTAACAGACATTAATGAATTACCAATAATTTATAATATTGCTTGGTATGAACAAAAAGCCGTAATAGTTTTATTAGCTTTATTATTTTTAGGTGTTAAAAATATTCATCTTGGTCCTACCTTACCTGCTTTCTTATCCGAAAATGTAACTAATGTATTAGTAGATAACTTTAACATTGGTGGAATCACAAATGTAAAAGATGATATTGAAATGTTCTTTAATTAAGCTAAT
Source organism: Pleomorphochaeta caudata (assembly GCF_055395745.1). Lineage (NCBI taxonomy): Bacteria > Pseudomonadati > Spirochaetota > Spirochaetia > Spirochaetales > Sphaerochaetaceae > Pleomorphochaeta > Pleomorphochaeta caudata. The sequence goes on along the minus strand of NZ_AP042458.1, from coordinate 2,016,332 downwards.
AACTTATAAATAATTAAAACCTGCCTATCAATGAGAAAAGCCTCATTTTTAGCAGGTTTTATTATTTTAATTTATAGTTAAAATTATTGTAACAATAATAATGAGAATACCAATGTAAATAATGCAACAGTTTCTACAATACCAATTACAATAAAATAGTTTGCTGTACCTTTTCCTGTTTCAGCTAATGCATCACAAGCATTTGCACTTGTTTTACCTTGCATTAATGCAGATAAACCAATAGCAATACCACCGAATACACCTACACCAAAAGCTAATACTGAAGAAGCTCCAGCAGCTAATGCAGCTGTGATAAAGTTCATCAACAAGAAACCATAAATTGTTTGTGTTAATGGAGCACCAGCAAAAGCAACCATAATAAATGGAGCTGGTTTACCATTTGCATAACATTTTTTCCATCCACCTACAGCAGCTTGAGCAGCAATACCTGCACCAAAAGCAGAACCCATTGCTGGTACAGCTAAAGCACAAGCTAAACCAATTAAACCTAAACTATTCATTTTAATCTCCTTAGTTGTATATATACAACCTATTTTACATTTTCATTTACCGTTTCTCTAAACGGATCGTATTCAATTCCTGACCACTCCATTCCAAGTTGTCCAGAAAATTCTAATAAATTCAATCTAACACCATGAACTATTACTGATAATAGTCCCATTACTAAGTTCAAAGCATGTCCAATAATTAAAATAATTATTGCAACAATAGTTGTTACGCCTCCCATTAAAGGAGCAGCCATTGAGTTAAAGCTTTGTGCTATAGCTAATGTAGCTAAGCCAACAGCAAACAAACGTATATAACTCATAAGGTTTGAGAAACAACTAATAGTATCTAAGAAGTTAGTAAATATAGCACCTAGTCCTGCTGTTATCCCTTTTGCAAAAGATTGACCTGGTTTTTGTGCTCCAAATAATGTAACCAATACAAACCCAACAATAATTAATGGGAATACTATTGAATAGTTACATGGAACTTGAATAACCAAATTCAAAACTACAAAATATAAAACAAGAATATCTAATGTCCAACCAATATCTGCAATGAAAGAAATATCTTTCTTTGAGATTTTTCGAACAATATTTATTACTTCAGCTAAAGTTAACTGAATTGTTCCTAAAATGAAACAGAATTGCATTATATTATTTTGAGTAGTTTGTGAAGCTAAATCAAAATCTGCAGGGAAGTTCGTTATCATAGGTAATACTAAATTCTTTAATGGAGTATTCATTAAGATTGTTTGAGAACCAAACCAAGTACCGGTTAAGGACCCCCAAATCATTGTCGCTATCGATAAAACATACAAAAGCATATTAGCTGTAGTAACTTTTTTACTTTTTGCATGCATCAAAACAGCTCCTAATAAAAATACTAAACCATACCCTGCATCACCAATAATCATGGCAAAGAACAAAGTAAAGAACATTAAGAACCAAAGAGAAATATCTCCTTCATTATATCCAGGAACTGTTCCTAGAATATTGAATAAAGGTTTAATGATACCTACACCCTTTTGATATTTAATCAAAGTAGGAGGTAAATCCTCTTCTTCTGGATCTTCGCTCATATATCCCCAACATTGCTTTTTAGCTACCTTTTCAAACTTTTCAAATTTTGTTTGTGGTATATAGCCTGTAATGTAACTTAAGTTATCATCATCAGTTGCAGTTGAAGATACTTGGTCAAAGTAAATTTCCATTTCACATTTTTTGATAAAATGATTATATGAATCTAAATACCTATAATTTTCTGCTAAATAACTATTAATTTGTTCGACTTCTTTTGAATTTTCATTAACTCTTTCTTCAAGAGCTATTAAACTTTCATCAGGAAGTTCAAAAAGTTTTGCAGGGAATGCTGGATCTAATTCTTTATCTATTACAGCAATAGCACATTGTTTATCTACAGAATCTAATTCTATAAACTTAACAGTACTATCAATTGTAGATAATTCTTTCTTACCTAAAGTGTAAAAGTATAGTTTTATACCTTCATCTTTTAATTTCTTAATATCTTTAGGTTCGAAATTACCCCAACCCTTTATCCTATCAATAGTCAACTTATCTTTAACTATAGACTCATTTAATTCTTTTCTTTCAGCTATTTTTGAAGTTATTTGGCTATGCAATTTAACAAAATCACTTTCTTCAAGTGTTTCTTGTTCAATTTTTTTGCTATCAACCACACAATCTTCAATACTCATTCTAGCAGTATTTAATAAATCAAGTTCATTTTTAAGTTCTTCACCCTTTTTACTTTTTGAATTAACAGCATAGATATGCATTAATCCATATTTTCTAAGGGTTCTTAACATTTCAGTTTTCTTATGAGCCTGAACTATAATACTTACTTTTTTCATGGGTACTATCATTTAGGACACCCCCACAACTTTGCTTTTAGCAATTTTACCTCTTACAACAGCTGCTGCTTGTTGATCTCCAAGATAAATTCCAATCTTTCTAATATTCTCTTTTGCTTCAGGGATTTTAACTTTTTCAAACAAATTAACTCTTTGAGATGTTGTTCTCAATTCTTTTGATAATAAATCAATTTGAATTTCTAAAGTTCCAATTAAAGCATCAAGTCTTGCATAATCTTTTAAGGTTAAAATTCCATCATCAACCCAAAGAGGATATTCAGTTAAATCATAATCGATATCCTTAAAGGTTAATTCTTTAAATTCAGGAATAGTAACACCTGCAATATTACTTTTTACTTTAACAACCCTATCTACTCTAACAATATTAGAGAGTCTCTTATCTTTATCAAAGGCTGCATTTTCTGCGTAAACACAAATCCAATCTTGCATTCCATCAACAAGCTTATCTTGCTCAAGACGCAACTCTTTTATTTTACTTTCGATACCTCTAATAACCATTTGAAGTTGCTGTTTTTTCAACTGCAAAGTTGGTAAATATCTAGTAAATTGTTTGAGCTGATCTTTTTGCTTTTTTTGCTCATTTTTGGTCAATTTGACTGCCATTTTACCTCCTAAGCATCCTTCTTAGGCCAACGTGCGACAATTAAATCACTCTTCAATCCTGTTTCATTAGGTTCGAAACATTCACTTAAAATTTGCCAACCTAGGTCTAAAGCTTCTTCTAAAGGAATATTAACACTTAAATCCATCATTTTTTGTTCAAATAATGTACCATATTTAAGTAATTTTTCATCCCATTCTGTCATTTGGAATCCCATAGATTTCTTTTCTAATGATTCTCTGTATGAAGCATATAATTTAATCATACCGTCCATTAATGCTCTATGGTCATCTCTTGTATCTTTATTAACTTGTTGTTTTAGACGAGATAGTGAACCAAATGGCTCAATTCTTCCACCCTTAAGATAATATTGACCTTCAGTAATATAACCTGTGTTATCAGGAACTGGGTGAGTAACATCATCACCAGGCATTGTAGTAACTGCTAAAATAGTTAAAGAGCCAGCGCCTTCAAAGTCAACAGCTTTTTCATATCTTGAAGCTAATGAAGAATATAAGTCTCCAGGATAACCTCTGTTTGATGGAACTTGGTCCATTGTAATTGCCATTTCTTTCATTGCATCTGCGAAGTTTGTCATATCAGTTAATAAAACTAATACTTTTTTACCATCAATAGCAAATTTTTCAGCTACTGCTAAAGCCATATCTGGAACTAACATACATTCAACAGTTGGGTCACTAGCTGTATGAATAAACATAATTGTTCTACTCATAGCACCACTTTTTTCTAGTGTATCTTTAAAGAACAAATAGTCATCATATTTTAAACCCATACCACCTAAAATAATTAAATCAACTTCAGCTTGCATAGCAATTCTAGCTAATAATTGGTTATATGGTTCACCTGAAACTGAGAAAATAGGTAATTTTTGACTTTCAACAAGTGTGTTAAATACGTCAATCATTGGAATACCTGTTCTAATCATGTTTCTAGGAATAATACGTTTTGCTGGGTTAACTGATGGACCACCAATGTCAATCATATTTTCTTCTAATGAAGGTCCTTTATCTCTTGGAACTCCACTACCTGTAAAAATTCTTCCTAATAAATCATCACTGTAAGAAACTTTCATTGAATGTGATAAGAAACGAACTTTATCGCCAGTTGAAATACCTGCAGCACCTGAGAAAACTTGAAGAGAAACTAAATCACCTTGTAATTTAATAACATTTGCATAACTTTCTCCTGTTGCTGTTGTAACAATAGCAAGTTCTCCATTCTTTACACCCTTTGCTCTAACACTAATAACGTTACCTACAATGGATTCAATCTTGGTATATACTTTTTGCATCTTTCACTCCAATTACATTAATTTTTCAGCTTCTGGAATAAAGCTAACAAAATTACTATCAAATTGAGCTTTTATTTCACCCTCAATTTGTTCAAATCTTTCACTCTTAAACTCTACGTTATTCCAGTCTAAGAATTTTTGTCTCATTTCATTGAAAAAGGAGCGGACATGTTTTTTATCAGCTAAATCGAATTCTGCAGCAAGAACTTTAAATAATAGTTTAAATAAGTATTCTTGACGTTCAACGATAACTGCTGAGTCAACAGGATCAAATGAGTTTTGTTGTAAATAAACAGAATCGATTAATTCACTTTTTTGATAAATGATATAATCGCTAATACTTGTTCCTTCTTCACCAACAACTTTCATCATTTGATTAACTTCACCACCTCTAAATAAAATACGCTTAGCATAATCAACTTTAGTTGTATCAATTACACCTGTGTATTTTGACCAAGAATCAAGTGGGTTAATTGCAGGATATTTTCTTGCATCAGATCTTTCTCTTGATAAACCGTGGAAAGCACCAACAACTTTCAAAGTTGCTTGAGTTACAGGTTCTTCAAAGTTACCACCTGCTGGAGATACTGTACCACCAATTGTTACAGAAGCTAATCTACCATCATTTAATCTAACTTTACCTGCTCTTTCATAGAATTCAGCAATACGAGTTTCTAAGTATGCTGGGAATGCTTCTTCACCAGGAATTTCTTCAAGTCTACCACTCATTTCTCTCATAGCTTGAGCCCATCTTGAGGTACTATCAGCAAGTAGTAAAACATTTAAGCCCATCTGTCTGTAATACTCAGCCATTGTAACAGCTGTATAAACAGATGCTTCACGAGCAGCAACAGGCATTGAAGAAGTGTTACAAATAATGATTGTTCTTTCCATTAAACTCTTATTTGTTTTAGGGTCAACCAATTCAGGGAACTCTTTTAATACTTCAACAACCTCACCAGCTCTTTCACCACAAGCTGCGATAATTACGATATCTACATCAGCATTTCTACTTTCCATGTGTTGTAAAACAGTTTTACCAGCACCGAATGGGCCAGGAACACAGAATGTACCACCTTTAGCTATTGGTAAGAAAGTATCAATAATTCTAACTTTCATTACTAATGGTTCATCAGGTCTTAATCTTTCATCATAACATGTAATTGGTACTTTTACAGGCCAAGAAATAACCATTGTTAAATCTTTAGTTTCTCCATCTTGGTTTTCAATTGTTGCAACATTATCTCTAACATTGTATGTACCTTTTTTTACAATACTTTTTACTTTCCATTCACCACGAGTTAAGTTAAATGGTACCATAATTTGGTGAGTAAATAAGCCTTCTGGAACAGTACCTAATGTATCTCCTGCTTTTACTTCATCACCTTTTTTTACTATTGGTGTAAATTCCCAATCTTTATTTGGAATAGGATCTAAATAAACACCTCTTTGTAAAAAGAATCCACATTGGCTTGCTAAATCAGGTAATGGGTTTTGTAGGCCATCATAAATTTGTTGTAATAAACCAGGACCTAATTCAACACTTAACATTTCATTTGTGAATTCTACTTCATCACCTACAGCTACATCTGTAGTTGATTCAAATACTTGTAAACTTGCTACTTTTGAATTGATTCTAATTACTTCACTTTTTAAACGAGTATCACCAACATGAATATAACCAACCTCGTTTTTGGAAACAGAATCATCAAATTCAACATTTACCATATTTCCATTGACGCCGATGACGCGTCCTTTCATTCTATCCATCATGTTCTCCATTAATTGCTTTTCATTGTTGATTGTAGATTGTTTAATAATTTTTTAAATTCTTTATTACCTTCTACTTTATCAAAGCGAGATTTTCTTTCTAGAAGTTTAAGCTTAATAGCAAAGGCTAATAAACCCTCTAAATCAAAAACATGGTTAGTACTAGATTCATCTAAGTACTTCCAATACAACTTCATCAATAGAAGCTCCCCTTCATAAGCATTTTTAGCAGCTAAAGCAGCTCTTACTCCTTCAACAATTCTAAATTCTTTATCATTAGTGTTTTTGTATTTTTCACTATTAATATTTAATTTTTTACTTCTTTGCTCTGATAATTCTTTTTTTACACTTGTATTAAATTTATACCATTTTTTTACAAATGGATGTGATGCATTATTATCTGAAAGGGCCTCTGAAATGATTGTATAATCTTTTTTGTTAACATTACTTTTACATAGTTCAAGAAACTCATCACATGTAAATGGTGCTGAGTCTTCATATCTTAACATAGGTAAAGTTGCAACTAAATAATAATAAGAAGCCACGAATCACTCCTTAATTAAAAACAATTTCTGCAATAGCGGGAGAAAGGAAAGGAACCATTAATTTGGCTGTAGCTTCTTCACTAAAGTCAAAATATCCTGAGCCATCTTTGTCTGCTAGTTTAAAACCAACATTAACACTCTTAACTGGCTTAATTTCTAAACCTTGTTTTATTTTATCGCCCAATTCTTTTGTTAAAGTTTCTGCCAAAGCTTTATAATCATCTTCACTTATCTGAAGTTCTGTAGTCTTAGGGTCGCTTAAATCTAAAGAAATTACGTCTTTAATTAATTTAACGAAATCTTTAGTTTTGAAAGCTTTTGATACTTTTTCTTCTAATAAAGCATTAATTTGTGCTGTTAAAGCTTTTTTTAAGGACAATTGAACATCACGTGCAGCTTGAGATAGAGAAGCTTTTGCGCTTTGATCACGTAAAGCAACTTCTTTCTCAGCATCAGAGAGAATCTTTTCTGATTCTTTCTTAGCACTTTTTATAATTTCATCTGCTTTTGATTTAGCATCAGTTATTATTTGCTCAGCTTGTTTATTGGCCTTATCAATTCCTTCTTTCTGAATTGATTCAACCAAATCCTGAATTTGTTGTGCCATAGTATAATACCTACCTTTAAAAATTTAGCGTTTTTTTCATAAAACAAAATACAACGTTTATAAATATACTAGAAACTTTATTTTATGTCTAATCCTAATACAATTTTTTTATATTTTATTTTTATTCTCTCATTTTATCTTTTTTTGTTAAAAAATAAATACCTTTGTGATTTTTATAACAAATTTATCATGTTTTTTAATCTGAAAACGTTTGCGGCATTTGTTAATAAAAAAATTCTAACATAAAATTATAATGTATTTGTTATACAAAATTATTTACAGGAGAAAAATTATGAAGAAAAAAATTAAAATAACCCTTCTTTTAAGCTTTTTTGTTTTACTATTAAGTTCTTGTGAAATCAATGGACCAACCATCGATTTATCTAGCGTTCCACTTAGTTTAAGAAAAACACTTTACATTAATTATGAAGCTGGACTTGGAACTGTAACATTCTCAACAACAAAGATTGATGTTGTTAGGGGTGGTACATCAGATTTTGGAGATTCTAGTACTAATACTATGTATCTAGGTTTTTATAATGATGCAGCAGAATTCGATACAGATAGATTAACAAATTTAGGATATTCAATAACAGCTGCTGGTTCAACCTCAGCTCAATTAATATTAACTTGTACAAAAGCTGGCGCTTCAACTATTAAATACATTTTTAATATTTCTAACCCTGATATATGGGTTGAAAAAAAAGTTGATAATGTCACAGATTCAAGCTATGCCACAGTTTTAACTTGGGATCCATTTTAATATTTGTTAGTTAAAAATAATTATTTATTTTATTAAATACTACCTTATAAATTTATTTTTTGATATCATTACCTTATATTAAAATTTTAGAGGTTTTATGTTAAAAAGCAAAAATTTACAACATTATTTAAATACTGAACCTACAAAAGGGATTATTAGAATATATAATTTAGAATCAGATAAATCATTATTAATCAAAAGTAATAATATAATAGAAGATAGTAAAAATATAAGATTTCAATTAGATTTGGGATTTTATAATAATATCAATCTTCAACAAGAATATGCAAAAATTGGTCTCGAATTATTTGCAATTGAACCAATCCTTTTTGTAGAAGATGGAGAATCTTTAGATGATTTATATGACAAAGCAAAAAAAATATTAGATGAAAAAAATGTAACTTATTATTAATTTTATAAATCAATTATTTGTAAACATACTCTACAATTGTATAGTATGTTTTTTTAGGCCTAAAATTCTAATTAATAATAATTTACTATTGACATTCATTCTCATTAGTGTTATTTTATACACATGATACAAAATAAAATATAAGGAGATTTTTTATGGACGAATTTTACAAAATGCCATTACTAGGAGACAAAGCACCTAGCTTTGTAGCAACAACTACTCAAGGACAAATTAACTTCCCTGAAGATTACAAAGGAAAATGGGTTATCCTTTTTTCTCACCCCGCTGATTTTACTCCTGTTTGTACTACAGAATTCATGACTTTTGCACATTTAGAAGAAGATTTTAAAAAGCTTAATACAGAATTAGTAGGTTTATCAGTAGATTCACTTTACTCACACATTGCTTGGCTTAGAAAAATTCATGAACTTGAATGGAAAGGAATGAAAAATTTAGATGTTAAATTCCCTTTAATTGAAGACATTAAAATGGATGTTGCTAAAAAATATGGTATGATTCAACCTAATCAATCAAACACTCAAGCTGTTAGAGCTGTTTTCATTATTGATCCTAATGGGATTATTAGAACTATCTTATATTATCCACTCTCAACTGGTAGAAATTTTGACGAGCTAAAGAGAATTATTCAAGCTTTACAAAAAGTTGACAAAGAAAATTGTGCAACACCTGCAGACTGGAGAGAAGGTGATGATTTTATCGTACCTCCAGCTGGTAGCTGTGGAACAGCTAAAGAAAGAGTTGAAAGTGAAGATGAAGATATGTATTGCTTAGATTGGTTTATGTGCTTTAAAAAAGATAAAAAATAATTTTTTCATTTAACAAAATAGGCTATTGAATATTTTTTGTATTCAATAGCCTTTTATTATTTAATAACTTTAATAAGATTATTTATTTTCTTTGTCCATTTTTATTAAGTTTCTAATACCTTGAACCCCTACTCTAATAGCATTCTCAGTATCATGTAGAATTGGATTTTCCATTCCTAGTTTTTCTCTTTCTTGATTTCCTACAACAAAGAATTCACTACCACATCTAACACCTAGATAAGAAGCAACTGTAAATAATGCGGCACTTTCCATTTCACTAGCTAAAACCCCTAATCTTTTCCAAGCTTCCCATTTGTTATTTAATTCATAACTTACAGGCATTAAATCCGGAGAATGTTGACCATAAAAAGAATCCTTACATTGTACAATTCCTGTATGATGATTAAAACCTAAAGATTTTGCTGCATCTCTCAATGCAGAAACTACATCAAAATTAGCAACAGCAGGAAATTCTATTGGAGCATATTCTCTACTTGTTCCTTCAAATCTAATAGCACCAGTTGCAACAACAACGTCCCCGCCCATTACTGGCAAAGCAATTCCACCACAAGTACCAACTCTAATAAAAGTATCAGCACCACATTTATGTAATTCTTCCATAGCAATAGAAGCTGATGGGCCACCAATTCCTGTACTAGTAACAGAAACTTTTTCTCCATCCAAATAACCTGTATATGTTATATATTCTCTATTATCAGCAATTAGTTTTGGATCATCAAAATATTTAGCTATTTTTTCACATCTTTTTGGATCGCCTGGTAAAATAACATATCTACCAACATCTCCTTTTTTGATATGAAGATGGTATTGAATACCTGTTCCATTCATATAATCAGACATATTAGCCTCCTAAATAATTAAAAATAATGGAATACCTATTATAACACCTAAAAAATAATTTTTGCAATGTAAAATTAAAACAATCCTTATAAGGTCACATAAGTCTTGCCCATACCCCCATCATTAGGGTTTGCAAACCTATAATCTTTTACTTGAGATTGTGTTTTTAAGAATTTATGAATCCCATTTTGTAGAATTCCATCTCCATAACCATGAATAATAGCAAAAGTATTAAAATTATGAATTAAACAAGCTTCAAGTTGTATTTGAACAGTATTTAATGCCTCTTCTAAAGTTTTACCTCTAACATCGATAGTATTTTTTGGCCTTGGTGTTTCATTATTATAACTAATACTAACTTTCTTAGGTTTTTCTACTTCTTTGGCTTTATACAAATCCTTTTCTTTAAAAGTAATTTTTAAGGAGCCAACTTGTACAATCCATTTTTTCTTACCATCAGCTTTTAAAACAACACCTTCTCTTTTACTATCGCCACATAAAACAGTCATTCCTTCACTTATATCAAAAGGTTCTCTTTTTTCTTTTAACTGTTCTTCTTCTACTTCAATTTGAGAATTAATATTTTGTTCTTTAATATTTAAATAATTAATAAATTCTTTTACAGATTTTGTTTTTTCTTTGGTTATTTCACCAGTTACTAATTTCCCAACTAAATTCTCTAACTCTTTTCTACTTTGATTAATGAAACGGGATAATTCTGTTGACTGTTCACTTTTTAGTTGATGTTCTTTCTGTTTGATTTTTAATTTATATAAATCAACATCTCGTTTTTGTTTCCTTAATTCAGCTTCTTTTATTTCTAGCTCATTTAAAGTTTTTTCTACTTGTAATCTTTCATTTTCAAGACGCTTTACAATCTCCCCAATTTGAAATTGTTCATCTCCTAAATATTTCTTTGCAGATTTTATTACAACTTGAGGAAGTTTCATCCTAATAGCTGTATCAATTGCATGAGAATCACCTGGGAGTCCACAAACAACTCTAAAGGTTGGCATATGGGATGATTCATCGAATTCCATCGAAGCATTTAACATTTCATCAGAAATATATGCTTTATGCTTTAGAGAAGCCAAATGAGAAGTTATAAAGGAAATCTTTGATTTATTTAATAAAAAATCAACAATACTTTGAGCTATAGCCCCACCTTCATTTGGATCAGTAGCAGAGCCTAATTCATCTAAAATAACCAATGAATTTTCAGTACAGTTTCTTAATATTTTTGATAAACTATTCATATGACCACTGAAGGTCGATAATTCTTGTTCAATACTTTGTTCATCACCAATATCTGTATATACTTTGTCAAAAATTGGTAAAACAGAACCTTCTGTTGCAGGAATAAAACCAATGAATTGATTTAAAAGAGCAAATAAACCAACTGTTTTTATTGTAACTGTTTTACCACCTGCATTAGGACCTGAGATTACAACACATTTTATCTCTTCTTCAATATCTAAAGTAATTGGGACAGCTTTTTGTCCTAATAATGGATGACGAGCAAACAATAGTTTTACTTTTTTATTAGACAAACTAACTCTTGAACAATCATTAATAATTACCCACCTTGCAAAAGCATATAAAATATCAATATCAATTACTAACTTTGATAAATTCTCTAAAACTTTTATACACTCTCTCAACAAATTAGTTAAATTGTTATATATCTTAGCAATTTCTATTTGGATTTGTTGTTCAGCAAGAACTACAGAATTATTGTATTCAACAATCTTATAGGGTTCTATAAAAATTGTACTACCAGAAGAACTACTTCCATGCACAAAGCCTTCGACTTTTGATTTAGCATCATTTCTTACAGGAATTACTATTCTATCTTCTCTAATTGTTTCAACATCATTTTGTAATAATGCTTTATTATTTTTTATAAAATCTTTAGTAAAACTAGTTCTCTCTCTTTTTGTTCTCTCAACTCTTTTTACTAATTCTCTAATTATAGGATGAGATTCTTTAACTTTCCCACTTTCATCTAAAGCAGAAAAAACTTCTTTTGAGAAATTAATTAAACAAGGATCAATTTCTTCGCCTAATAAATAATTTATATTATTAGATTCTTTATTTGAGAAAATAGGCTGATGAATAAATTTATATAGCTTTTGTGCACTATCTATAAAAATAGCAACATTATATAAATCACTTCCTTCAACATTTTGATAATTAGATTTTATAATTTTAAATACACCTTCTAAGGAAGGAAAATAATTTGGCTTTTCAACATCAGGATTATCTAATAAATATTTTATATCACTAATCTTATCTTGTAATTCATTTATCTGTGCTTCAGTATCTAGAAAGTCTCTATTATATAAAGCTTTATTTGAATCTTCGAATAATAAGTATTTCTCAATTTTTTCTAATACCTGAAAAAAACCTAAATCGTTTAATGTTTTTTTTGATAATTTCATTTCTTCTTTTTCTTTGGCATCTTATAACGTGCCTTACTAGTTGAATTCGAGCTACCTTTCCATTTTGGTCCTTGTAACGCTAATGAATCGATCATTCTTAAATAGCTTTCATATCTGTCATAATTAATCTCATCATTTTCAACCATTCTTTTAATTTCACAATCCGGTTCATTTGTATGACTACACATACTAAAAGCACACTTATCTTTATTTTTTACAAACTCTGGAAAAGAATTAGCAATTTCTACAGGATCTCTATGAGGTACCATTATCTCTCTAACCCCTGGAGTATCAACAATTGTTATATTATCTTTTCTTAGCAAAAGAGAATAATTAGTTGTATGCCTTCCCCTATCATATTTTTCGCTTATTTCATTTGTTCTTTGATCAGTCCCTAATATTTGGTTAATTAATGTAGATTTACCTACTCCACTTTGTCCTACAAAGGCAACAAGCTTATTTTCAATCTTACTAATCAATTCATCAATATTTGTTCTTTCTTTTGCACTCACCAAAACTGTATCATATCCTAAACTTTCAAACAAATTAAATCTATCTAACTCATATTCAGTTAATTCAAAGTCACATTTATTTAGAACAAGTAAAATTTCAACATTCTGTGAACATGCAATAACCCTGTCTATAAACCTAGGTCTAAAAGGTGGATTTGAACAACTAGTCACACAAACAATTAAATCCATGTTTGCAACAACTGTTTGGTTACACTGGCCTTTCATATTCCATCTTTGAAAACTGTTTTTTCTAGGAAGTCTTTTTATAATTAAGCCTTCCAAATCATTTGTTTTTTCAAACTCAACAAAGTCTCCAACTGCTAATGGGTTATATTCTCCACTAACATCATTAAGGAGCTTTCCTTTAATTCGACATTCAAAGACTTTCTCTTCTATTTCGACATTGTATATATTATTTATACCGCGTATTATTCTTCCTATCATATTTTATATGGTAGACAAAAGAAAATAACTTGACAAGCTATTTTTTTTTGATAATCTGAAAATATGTTTAACTTTAAAACTTGTAAAAAAGAAAATTGTAACGCTTTTGTCACTTTAGATAGTGATTATTGTTATAGACACTCAGAAAACAAAGAAAAATTATTGCATGAAATGTATTCTTTGTTACAAAAAGAAAAATTAATTCGCGACATAACATTTTCTCATGCAGAATTTGAAAATATATCTACTCAAAAGAAAAACTTTGCTTCCTCAAATTTTTCTTGGTGTACTTTTAGAAATATAGATTTCTCATCATCCAAATTTACAACTTGTTTTTTTGACTTCTGTTTTTTTGATAATTGCAAATTTAAATCAACAGATATTAGATATTCAATTTTTTCTGGAAGTAAAATTATTAATTGTGATTTTTCTGATTCACTTTTAATTCATAATAATTTTTCAGGTATAGATGCTTGGGTTTGTGATTTTAGTTGTTCGGATTTATATTTCACTACTTTTTGTAATTCTTGTCTTAGAGATGTAAACTTTGAAGATTGTAATCTTAAAAAAGCTGATTTTAGAGAGACTGAACAAAGAAGATTGAATTTCAAATATTCAAACTATGAGGATGCAAGCAAATGAGAATATATCAACATTTTTCCGTAGTCGGCTTTTGTAATACATATGTAGTAGGAGAAAAACAAGGTGGTGAAGCAATTTTAATTGATCCAGGCCATGTTGATAATGAACTTATAAGTATTATTGAACAAAATAATTATATAATTAGCACAATTTTATTAACACATAGACATGAATCTCATACTAGAGGTGTTGGAACTTTATTAAAGTTATATAAACCAACAATATATGCATATACTTCAAAGGTATATGATTTTAAAGTAATTGAAATTGCTGGTAATTCAAAAATTAATTGTGGTGGAATTGAAGTTGAAACAATTCATCTCCCAGGTCACAGTGTAGATTCTCTTGTTTATAAAATTGGTCATGCCCTATTTACTGGAGATACCTTAATGGCAACAAGAATTGGATCAACACCAGGATATATTGAAAGATCTATTCTTATAAAAATAATTAGGGAAAAACTACTTAATTTTGATGAAAATTTAATAGTTTTCCCAGGTCATGGTGCTCCAACTAAAATTAAGAATGAAATTCTATTTAACCCTGATTTAACAGAAGAAACTGTTTCTCCTTGGTTAAGAAATCAAATGAAACAAGAGAGAAATAATCGTTTCTAATTATTTTTTTCTTAATTTTACAGCACTCTCATAATATTTAGTATTTTGTCCTTTTTCTTTTACAAAAGGTTCTAATTGCTTTATAATATTTTTAAAGCGAGATGGCATTGCAGCTCTAAAACGCATCTTTATATTTGTTTTAGGATGTTTTAAATCCAGCTGCAAAGCATGGAGCATTAGGGTTGCATCTTTAAATGTTTTATCCTTATTAGAATATATTGGATCCCCTAAGATAGGATGGTTAATACTTTTTAGATGCACTCTTATTTGATGTGTCCTTCCTGTATGAATGTTTAATCTAACAAGAGCATATCCTTTGTATTGCCTTAATACCAAATAACTAGTATCAGCTGTTTTCCCTTTATCACTTTCACAGGTTGTGAATTTCTTTCTATCTTTTGGATCTCGAATAATGTTAGTAGTAATTCTGCCTCTTCTTTTATCAAAATAACCTTTGGCTATTGCTATATAAATCTTACTTGTTTCTCTTTCTTTAAATTGATTAGATAAATCTCTTTGGCTTTCTCTATTTAAAGCTACAACCATAGTACCACTAGTATCTTTATCAAGACGATGAACAATTCCAGGTCTTATTATAGCTTCATCATCTAATTCTTGTTCTTCATCAGTGGCAAAAGAAGAAGAGAATTCATCACCATAACGATAAACAAGTGCATTAACCAAAGTATTATGGTAATTGTTTGCACCTGGATGGACAATTAACCCTTGATCTTTATTTATAACTAAAATATCTTCATCTTCATATAAAACATTAAGATTTATATCTTCTGCTTCAATACCTTCAAAAAATTCTTCACTATATTGTATTTCTATTTCTTGTCCATTAGTAACTTTAGCACTATTTTTTACAAGCTTATTATCAACAAAAATTTTAGTATCTTTATCGCCTACTAATGATCTAGAAACGTTTTCTAGATTTTTTGCAATATAACTATCAACTCTAACTTTAGAATCTAGATTTTCTACTTTTAATTTATAACTTATATCTCTTTTTGACATTTTTTATTCCATTTCTCCAACAATATAATCTCCAATTGCAATTGATAAAGATAAAACTGCAGCAATTGATAATTGATATTTGAAATTTGTAAAATTATCTGTTGGTTTATTTTCGACTAAAGGGGAATTTACTACCATTGAATAAGCTAAAACAGATACAGGAAATGTAATAGCTAATGATCCAAAAAATAAACTTTCACCTCTTCTGAGTTTCCAACTCCACTGTGGAAATTCTTCAATACTATAAGGTTCATAATCCTTAAAATCATTAGTTTCACTATAAACAAATGATGTAGATAATATTATTAAAAGTAGTATTGCAATAATCTTTTTTCTCATATTTTCCTTATTTAGAATAATCTCGATTTCCAAAGATTTTTGTTCCAATTCTTATTATGGTTGAGCCTTCTTCAATTGCAATTTTATAATCACCACTCATACCCATACTAAGTTCGTCAATCTTATAATCTAATTCTTTTTCTAAATTCTCTTTTATTTCTCTAACCCTTTTAAAAGCGGCTCTTATTTCTACATCTCCACCATTTAAAGGACCAATTGTCATAATCCCAATTAAATTAACATTTGAATATTCAATTGCTAATTTAGCAGCTTCTTTAATTTCTTCATATGTTTCAAAACCAGTTTTATTTTCATCTTTTGAACTATTATATTCTAACATAACATTTATTGTTTTATTAAATTCTTTAGCATATTGATTTATTTTATTTAAAATTTTTATTGAATCAACACTATCAATTGAGTCAAATAATTCAACTGCTTTTTTACATTTATTTGATTGTAAATGACCGATTAAATGCAAATCTAAATCTTTTAATCTAGCTTCTTTTAAAGGAAATTTAGAATCCACTTCTTGAACTCTATTCTCACCAAAAAGTCTCTCTCCAAAACTATATGCTTCTTCAATAGCTTTATATGGATGTGTTTTACTAACACACATTAGTTTTACTTTATTATTTAATTGAGAATGTATTTGATCTAATATATCTTTCATAGTTATTACTGATTTGTATAAATATTATATAATTAAAATATAATAATTTAATTATTAATATACAATATTTAACAATTTCAATATTCCTCCTATATTATTATTTATTATATTTTTTACGTTTTAGTTTTAATTCTTCGTATTGTTTTTTGCCTTTATTCAACCAAATAGTAAAGTCTGTTCTAACTTTTTCAAGTTGAGAATTAACAAATTTGTTTCTGCTTTGCATACTTGGGAAAGCCAAAATGATTCTCTTATTTCTTCTAGCTAGTCTAGCCTTTCTAATTGCTAACTCTTCAGCCCATTTATCTTTGAGAGATTGGATTAAGTCATCTGCCATTTCATCTTTATTGAAAGCCAATAATTTTTCTTTAAACTCTTCACTCTTATCACGTAATTCTTCAAGGGCTTTATTAAAGGTAGACATTTTAGCAGCTGAGAAGGCAAAGTCTAAACTCATTAATAATAATATAACAATGGCTGTATAATATTGAGCTAAATCTGGAATAAGATCTACTAAACTTACAACAAAAGGATGAATAACATAAACCATTAATAAACTTAATAAGCCAAACATAGTAGAATTTAATAAACAAACTCTACCATTGATATTCATAAAATAAGTACTATAATCCCACAATTTAATATGGAAAACTTTCTCTAAGAGATAAGATCCTATATATTCAATAATACTTGTTATTATCATACCAGCAAAAAATAGTAGTATTATATTATTGATAAAAGGATCTAAGAGATATAAAACACTCATAGCACCAAAACCGTAGATTGGTAAATATGGGCCATGTAAAAAACCTCTATTTACGATTTTCTTTGCAGCAACAGAACAATATATTTCTTCACAAAGCCAGCCTACAAAACAATATATAAAAAAGAAAATTATCTCTCGGTTAATCATTTATCTCTCCCAAAAATATCAATAAATATTATTAAACAAATTTTTTGTATATGAATCAATAGGATTTTCAAACAACTTCTTTGTTTCTTGAATCTCTACAATCTCACCTTTGTTTAATACTGCTATTCTATCACATATATAACCTACAACATTTAAATCATGAGAAATAAACAAAAAAGTTAAGTTTAATTTTTCTTTTAAATCATTTAATAAATTTAAAATACCAGCTTGGATGCTAATATCTAAAGCTGAAACACACTCATCAAGCACTACAAATTTAGGGTTTAATATTAAACTAATTGCAATAGCTAATCTTTGTCTTAACCCACCGGATAGCTGATGAGGGAAACTGTTTTTATATTTTTTATCTAGTCCAACTAATTCCATCATTTGATCAACTCTTTGTGCTCTTTGGTCTTTATCTTTACAGTTATGAATAATTAAAGGTTCTTCTATTAAGTACCCTACTGTTTTTTTGCTATCTAAAGAGCTATATGGATCTTGAAATACTATTTGAACATTTCTATAAAAATTCTTGTATTGTTTTTTCTTCTTAATTTGAGATAAATCAATATCATCAATTAATATATTACCATCATAACCTGTTAATAATTTTAAAAGTAGCAAAGCAATTGTAGTTTTGCCAGATCCACTATTTCCAACTAAGCCAAAAGTTTCACCTTTGTTTATTTTAAAAGAAAGATTTTTTAAAATTTGATTATCTTTATAGGAATATGAAACATTATTTACTTCCACAAAACTCATAAGTTTAACTCCTTAGCAAAGTGACAACGAACTAGGCTATTCTCAATACATTCTAATTTTGGTTTTTTATTAAAACATATTTCTTTTGCAAATTCACATCTTGGAGCAAAAGGACATATATTCTCTTTTCTATCTTCCAATCTTGGAACTATTCCTTTAATAGAGTGAAGTCTTTTTCCTTTTTGTGATACAGAAGGTAATGATTTTAGTAAAGCCTTTGTATAAGGATGTTTAGGTTTATTAATTAAATTATCTACACTAGCGCTCTCAACAATTAATGAAGCATACATTACATAAACTTTGTCACAAAACTTTTTAACCAATGATAAATCATGAGATATAAATAAAACTGCTGTTCCAAGTTTCTCATTCAAATCATTTAATATCTCAAGAATTTGATTTTGTATGGTAAGATCCAAAGCAGTAGTTGGTTCATCAGCTATTAATAGTAATGGATTATTAATCAATGCCATTGCTATCATAACTCTTTGTCTCATTCCACCAGATAATTGATGTGGATAACTATTATAAATTCTATCAAAGTCATCTAAGCCTACCATCTGCATCATTTTTTTTACTTTTTCTTGAATATTTAAATCATTTTTATTATGAGTTTTTAGTGCTTGAGATATTTGATTACCAATTTTTAAAAGAGGATTTAAAGCAGTCATTGGTTCTTGAAAGATCATAGAAATATCATTACCTCTAATGGTATTTAATTCATTAATATTTAATTTTAATAAATTACTATTTTTATAATTAATTTCTCCACCAACAATTTGAGCATTAGCTGGCTGTAAACTAAGAATTGATAAAGCCGTTAGGCTTTTTCCACATCCACTTTCTCCAACTAATGCAACTTTTTCACCTTTATCTATATTTAAATTAACAGTATCAACTGCCTTAACAATTTTATTATTTATATTAAATGCTAATGAAAAATCTTTTATATCCAATACTGTATTATTCATGCTCTTTTTTCTCTTCCAAAACTTTATTTATACCATCACCTAATAAATTAAATCCCATAACTAATAATATTATAAAAAAGGCAGGAATCAAGACATAGGATGGCTTTTGAAGAATATAGGACTGAGCTTCACTTACCATTTTCCCCAAACTTGGATTTGGAGGCTGTATTCCTAAACCTAAATAACTAAGTCCAGCCTCTGATAAAACAGCTGTAGCAAAAGTTAAAGAGGCTGTAACTAATAATTCACCATATATATGATTAAAGATATGAACAACCATAATTCTAAGAGTATTAGCCCCTCTTGCTTTGGTGGCTAATATAAATGGTGAATTTCTATATTTATAATAACCACTTCTACTCATTCTAGAAAATTTGGGTATACTCATTATTGTCAAAGCAATTATTATATTTTGAGTGCTTGCTCCAAATACAGCAATTAGCATTAATGCAATTAATACACCAGGGAAAGCCATAAAAGTATCAATAACTTTCTTTGTTATTTCATCAATTGCTCCACCAAAATAACCAGCAATTGCTCCAATAGGAGTGCCAATTAAAAAACCAAATAGAACTACATAAAATCCAATTTCAATACTTAATCTAGAACCGACCATTACTCTTGATAATATATCTCGACCTAAATGATCTGTCCCAAAAGGATGTTGAAATGAAAAAGAAGCTAATTTATTCTTTATATCTACTTCATTTATATTGTATGGGAGATGAATTAATCCAATTAAAACTATTAGCAATATAAAAGCTAAAAATATAAATCCAAATAAGAAGTTTTTGTTTTTAAAATATCTTTTCACAATAGCTCCTATTTAATACGAATTCTTGGATCGATAATCTTATACAACATATCAATTAAAAAATTGACAAGAATAACAATACTAGAGAGATACAATACCAAAGCTTGTATTAAAGGTAAATCTCGACTAGTAATACTTGAGGTTATTAATCTTCCTATACCTGGTAGTGAAAATACATTCTCAACTATTATACTCCCACCTAAAATATCTGTAATTATTAGACCAATTATAGTAACAACTGGAATTAAAGCATTTCTTAAAACATGTCTATATAAAACAGTTTTTTCTCTTATTCCTATACTATATGCTGTTCTAACATAATCCATTTTTAATTGCTGATTTACACTAGTATTTAAGTATCTAACAACAATTGATGAAGCCCCAATTGCAATTGAAACACTTGGTAATAATAAGCTTCTAATATTTAATATAGGATTAGAAGAAAAAGAAACATATCCAATAGATGGTAATAATCTTAAATTAACCGTAAATATTGCAATTAAGAAAATACCAAGACAAAAGGATGGCACACTCATTCCAATTTGAGACAATATACTTAAAGGGATAAAACTCTTTTTATCCCTTTTTGTTACTAATAATAGACCTAATGGTATTGAAATAACTAAAGTAAGAATTAAACTAAAAAAAGCTAATTGCATAGTTACTTTTAAAGCATCAGAAATTAAAGAAGATACAGGTGTTTGATATTTATAGGAAATTCCTAAATCTCCTTTTGAAATATCACCTAACCAATTGAAATATCTATATACAGCTGGAGAGTCCAAATCCATTGTCTCTCTTAACTGTGCAATTTGCTCTTCACTTGCATCAATTCCTAATATTACTTGAGCTGGATCTCCTGGAAGGATATTAAATATAGAAAAAGTAATAACAGAAGCTAAAAAAAGTGTGAGTAAAGCATTTAATAATTTTCTAATAAAATACAGCATAATTTTCCTTATATTCTTTCTAAGTTTATTATACTATAATTTTTTTATTTATAGCTACTAGCAAAACTTTATTATTTCTCATACCTCAAGCTCGCAAAATCAATCAAGCCTGCAGGATAATATTTATATCCAACTAAATCTTTTCTCATAACTGCGGTATTATTTGGATCACATAACCAAACAGAAGCACTAGTATCACTTAAAATCTTTTGAGCTTCTTTATACAATTGTGCTCTCTTATTCTCATCAACAGTTTTAGCTGCTTCTTCAATTATTTTATCGTATTGTGGATTAGAATAATTAATAAAATTTCTCTTATATGTAGTTTCATATCTAGAGAGAATATCATTTGGATCAATTTTACCAGCTAGTCCTATTATTGTACTTTGATAATTTCTATTTGTATAAACTTCTTCTAACCAAGTTCCCCATTCAACATTTTTTATATTAACTTTAATATTTAATGCTTCAGCTTCACTAGCAAGAATTTGAGATGAATTTACATGTTGATAATAATTAGATGGAACAGTAATCTCCATTTCAAAACCATCCCCATAACCTGCTTCTTCTAACAATTGTTTTGCTTTTGCTAAATCTCTCTTATAATAATTGTCTAAATCATGATTATAATAAAAATCCATTACTGGACTGAAATTTGTATGCAATTCAGTGCCATAACCACCAAATACACCATCAATTATATCAGCTCTGTTAACCATCAAGTTTAAAGCTAATCTAACTTTTTCATTATCAAAAGGAGCTCTATCATTATTTAGTGCCCAAAGAATTACCATATTCATTGGAGAACTTACTACTTTAAAATCATTTTCTAAAAGTTTTGCATTATCACTTGATACTGTAGCTAAATCTAATTGATTAGATTTTAATGCACTAACAACAGATGCTTCATCACTAATTATATAAACTTCTGCTGTTTTTATTGTTGGGAATCTATCTTTATTGTAATAATCATCAAATCTTTCTAAAACTACTTTTTGAGATGGAATATATTCTACAAATTTATAGGGGCCACAACCAATTGGTTTTGTAGCTTGTTGGTCATATCCTCTTGGTAAAACAGCAATGGTTGTTGTAGATAAAAAAGCGCTAGAAGGTTCTTCTAAAGTAAATTGAACTGTATAATCATCAAGTGCTTCAATATTTTTTATACCACTATAAGCAGCAGCATTAGCAATATCTCCACTCATATTCATTAAATTTTCATAAGTATATAAAACATCATCACTAGTCAAATGCTCATTATTATGAAAATAAACATTATCCCTTAATTTAAAAGTATATACATCTTGAGCATCATTTACTTCAAAGGATTGTGCAATTGCAGGATATAAACTACCATCGCTATCAAATTTCATTAAACCTTCAAAAACGTTGTTAAAAATAGCCTTAGTATCTACGGCTGCACTTAGCCATGGATCTAATGAATCAGGTTCCGATGCTATATTTACTCTTACTATATCTGTTGTATCTTCACTTTCACCCTTACATCCAGAAAAAAATATTAACAAAGAAATCATAATCAATATTAAAAATATTCTATTCTTCATCCCTAACCCCTTTACTCAAAATAAATATAAATTGTGTCACATTGTTAGTATATATAAAAAAAAATATATCCACTAGTAGGAGAATAATTTTTATTAAAATTATTTTTTACTTTTTTTCCTTTTTTGTGTTGACTAAATAAAGGCATCTTTGATATATTCCATAACGTACTCGGGCGGATAGCTCAGTGGGAGAGCGGTTGCCTTACACGCAACTGGTCGGGGGTTCAAATCCCTCTCCGCTCACTTTAAGATTCTCTTTTTCAAGGGAATCTTTTTTTTATCTTTTTTCAATTTTTCTTTTTTTTACAAAAAATTTTATAACTAGTTGACATAAGAATTGCAAAGTGGTATTGTCCATAACGTGCTCGGGCGGATAGCTCAGTGGGAGAGCGGTTGCCTTACACGCAACTGGTCGGGGGTTCAAATCCCTCTCCGCTCAACTTAAGATTCTCTTTTGAGAATCTTTTTTTTTGCTTTTTTTCACAAAAAAAATGCTCTAACTGTTTTAGTTAAAGCATATATATTTAAATAATCTATTGTTCTATTCTACGGTTTCTTCTGGAATATGTTTTACATTTAAAAGAGTTTCTAACCTCTCTAAAGATGTTAAAATCATCATTTGTTCCCATTTTTCTAATTTATTAAAATTAGTATAAAAATCTTCCTGTAATAAATTAACATCATTTTTCAAGATTTCTTTAGATTTATCAGTTAAAACAATATTAACTTTTCTTTTATCTAAAAGATTACGTTGTCTCTTTGCATAACCTTGTAATTCCAATCTATCTAAAATGCTTGTTACTGTAGCTTGGGATAAACTTATATCTTTTGCAATTGCTGAGATTTGCATATTTGAATTATTTGCGATTGCTTTTAATACCATTAGTTGGGGACCTGTAAGTCCAAACTGTTTCTTTAATTTTTTTGAATGCAAATCAATAGAGCGATCTATTTTCCTTAATGAAATAAAAACATCTTCTGCAATACTATAATGTTCCATTACTATCCACCTACTTATACTTAAAAACTAAAGCATTAAATAATCTTTAGTTTTAAATTATTATTGCTAATATTTTTTATTACTACAAAAATATTATTATAATTTATATTTCTATAATTTATTATAATTAATTTCAATATTAAATAATAATTATAGCTATTATAAAAATAAAAGATTTAATTTTTTTATATTTTTTTCATCTATTTTTACATTAAAAACTCCCTAGATTCAATAAAAACATTTTAAAAAAGCCAAAATTATTTAGTATTATAAATATTATATATTTTACTAATTTTTATCAAGATAGTGCATTTAAATGCTTATGTTAAGCTTTTTTTACTTCTATTACTAAGTAAAAATTTTATACAGTTGACAGATTTTATATAAATTGTTTAGTATTATAATAAATTAAAATTTAACATTATAGAGAGAGGTATAAATATGAAAAAAGCAATTGGTTTATTAATTATTATTTTATTAGTTCCAACATTTTTATTCGCAAATGGCGAAAAAGAAGCAGATACACAGACTATAGTATTTGGAGATGTTTCCTGGGATAGTGTACAAGTGCATAACAGAATTATGGGATTCATCATTGAAAATGGACTTGAAGGCTATAAAGCTGACTATGTTCCTGGAGATACAATGCCCATAATCAATGGAATCATTCAAGGTGATGTTGATGTTGATATGGAATCTTGGCATTCAAATGTTTATGAAATTTACAAAAAAGGTGTTGATTCTGGCAATCTAGTTGATTTAGGACAAAACATGCCTGATGCTCCACAAGGTTGGTGGGTTCCAAGATACTTAGTTGAAGGCGATGATGCTCCAGCTCCTGATTTAAAGAGTGTTTCTGACTTACCTAAATATGCACACCTATTCACTGATCCTGAAGATTCATCAAAAGGTATAGTATATGGTGGTGTAGCTGGTTGGGGACAATTAGAAATCTCAGAAGATATTTTTAATGAATATGGCCTTGGCGATACTTATAACTTAGGTGTTACAGGTTCTGGTTCAGCTTTAGCAGGTAGCATGGTTGGATCCTACAAAAAACACGAAGGTTGGGTTGGATATTATTGGGCTCCTACTGCAGTATTAGGAAAATTAGATATGATTAGACTAAAAGGCAGTGAATTTGATCCGGCCCTTGTAAATATCTTAGTTAACAAATCTATGTTAGAAAAAGCTCCTGATGTTGTAGAAATCTTAAAAAAATATTCTACAAGTGTTGATGATAATAATAAATTCTTAGCAAAAATGGACGATGAAGGTTGGTCAACAGAAGAAACTGCTCGTTGGTTCTTAGAAACTCAGGAAGATGTTTGGACAAAATGGGTTTCATCAAATGTAGCAGAAAAAGTTAAAGCAGCTCTAAAAAATAACTAGGAGAATTATGGAAAATAAAGAATTAGATAAACCTCAAGTAATTATTGAGGATGTGTGGAAACTGTATGGAAAAGATCCAAAAAAAGTTTTTACGAAAAAATTAATGAATGAATCTAAAAACACAATCCAAGAAAAAACAGGATGTATTCTAGGGTTAAAAAGCATTAACCTAGAAATAAAAAAAGGTGAATTCTATATACTTATGGGTCTCTCCGGTAGTGGTAAATCTACATTAATTAGATCGCTAATACGTTTAGTTAAACCTACAAAAGGATCAATTATAATAAATGATCAAGATATTACTAAAATGAATAATGAACAATTATTACAATTTAGAAGAGATACCTTTGGAATGGTTTTCCAACATTATGGACTTCTACCCCATTTAACTGTTTTAGACAATGCCGCCTATGGTTTAAAAATTAAAGGAATACCAAAAGGTGAAAGATATGCAAAAGCGATGCAAACCTTAGAGACAGTTGGATTAAAAGGCTGGGAAGATTATTATCCCGGTTCATTAAGTGGTGGTATGCAACAAAGAGTTGGACTTGCAAGGGCTTTAGCAAACGATCCTGAAATTCTTTTAATGGATGAACCTTTTAGTGGATTAGATCCATTAATTAGAAGACAAATGCAAGATGAGTTAGTTGAGCTTCAAGAAAAATTAAAAAAGACAATTATATTTGTAACTCACGATTTACATGAAGCATTAAAGCTTGGTGATGAAATAGCAATTCTAAGAGATGGAGAAGTAGTACAAGTAGGATCTCCTGAAGAAATTGTTACAAGTCCAGCAGATGAATATGTACAAGAATTTGTTCAAGATGCTTCCCCTGCAAGGGTTTTAACGGCTGGCAATATTATGAGTGAACCTAATTTATTAACTTATGCTTGGGAAGGCCCAAAAACGGCCTTAACATTAATGCATTCCAATAAAAGAAGAGCTGCATTTATTGTTAATAAATCAAGACAATTACTTGGAGTAATTAGAGAAAAAGAGCTTGAAAAATTATTAGAAGCTGAAGAAAAATTAAAAACTATTCCTTCATCTGCAATAAAAAAAGTGCCTACTGTACAAGAAGATACTTTAATTGAAGATATGTTTTCAATAATAACAAAGAATCCATGGCCAATTCCTGTAGTAGATGAAAAAAATAAACTTAAAGGAGTTGTGACAACCGACCAAATCTTCGAGTCTCTTTCTCCCTTAGGAGGTGAATAATATGATTGAATTTCCAGAAGTAATTAATATACCATTAGCAAAAGCAATTGATTCATTAATGGATTGGCTATTATTACACCTTGGTGGTTTTTTTGATGTAATTGGTGCAATTATATTACATGTAGTACAAGCACTCGAAAGTTTATTATTATTTACACCTTGGTTTGTAATTATCCTATTAGTTGGACTTGCGGGGTGGAAACTCCTTGGCAAAATAAGTACTGCAATAACTTTTATGCTGATGATGTTTGTAATTGGTGCATTTGGATACTGGGATTTAGCCATGAGAACCTTAATTTAGTTTTAGCATCTGTTGTTTTCTCTTTACTAATTGGATTACCAACAGGTATAAAAATGGCTAGAAGTGATAGAGCAGAAAGACTTTTAAAACCTTTATTAGATGCTATGCAAACTATGCCAAGTTTTGTATACCTTATTCCTGCATTAATGTTCTTTGGCATGGGAAAGGTACCTGCAATGTTTGCAACCATTATTTATGCAGTTCCACCTGTAATTAGATTAACTAACGTAGGTATTAGAACAGTAGATATTGAAGCACTAGAAGCTGCTAAAGCTTTTGGTGCTACACCAAAACAAATTTTATTTGATGTACAACTACCCCTAGCAAAACCTTCTATTATGGTTGGAATCAACCAAACTACAATGATGGCACTAGCAATGGTAGTTATTGGTTCTATGATTGGAGCAAAAGGTCTTGGTATGGAAGTCTTATTAGCAATCAGTAGAATTGAAGTTGGAAGAGGTTTTGAAGCTGGTATTTCTATCGTATTTATGGCAATTATTATTGATAGAATCACCCACTCTTTCTCAAAAAAAGATAAATAATATATTTTATTTTTATAGCCCTTATCAACAAATGGTAAGGGTATTTTTTTATTTGTTTATTAGCATTTTATATAGTAAAATAATTTTATGAAAACAAATATTTATCAAGCTAGAGGTCACTTAATTGATTCCGGCCTCTTTTCTAAAATAGTGAACACAATATTAAATGAAGGTTTAGACTATAGTGTTAAAGAAATTTCAATCGGGAAAAAACAAGATGAAAATTCCATTGTAAAATTTTCTATAAGTGCTGAGTCTGAAGAACAATTAGATAATATTCTTAAAAAGATTTCCCCTTTTGGTGTTTTTGTTTTAAACCCCAAAAATGCTATATTTGAAAAAGCTGATAAAGATAAACATGCTCCAAATAATTTTTATTCTACAACAAATCACAAAACTGAAGTTTTTACTGATGATAAATGGATTGAAGTAAAAAATCAAAGAATGGATGCTGTAATTGTAAAATATGATAATCAAAATCTCCAATGTGTAAAATTAAGAGATGTAAAAAAAGGAGATAATATTTTACTTGAAGGAGATTCATTAAGGATTTACCCTCCTCAAATTGAAAACAAAAAAGATAATTTTTCTTTTATGTCAAACGATGTATCCTCGGAGAGAAAATGTGAAATTTCTGTCTCTAAAATAGTAAATCAAATAAAAGAAATTAAAAAAAATAATGGTAAAATTGTTTTTGTTGCAGGACCTGTTGTAGTTCATACTGGAGGAGCCGACTATCTTTCTGCTCTTATTAGAAATGGCTATGTAGACGGCTTTCTTGGAGGAAATGCTATTGCTGTTCATGATCTTGAATCAAGATTCTTCAACACATCTCTTGGAATTGATGTAAGAAATGGCCAAGTAACCGAACATGGGCATAATCATCATATGAAAGCAATAAACATTATATATGGACAAGGTTCTATTGAAAAAGCAATTGATAACGGTATTTTAAAAAGTGGAATTATGTATGAATTAATTTCTAACAAAATTCCTTATTGCCTAGCCGGATCTATCAGAGATGATGGCCCATTACCTGAGACGGTTAATGATATGATTGAAGCTCAAAGACAATATGCAAATATCATAAAAGGCACAGATATGATTATCATGTTATCTACTATGTTACATAGTATCGGAACTGGAAATATGACCCCATCCATTACAAAAACAATCTGCGTTGATATTAATCCTGCCGTCGTAACAAAATTATCTGATAGAGGAACAGGTCAAGCAATTGGAGTTGTAAGTGATGTTGGATTATTCTTAAAATTACTATCAGAGCAGTTAAACTGCGTTTAAAACAATGGCCTATTGTAAAAACTACAATAGGCCATAAATATATATATAAAATTTAATTAATTTTTATTTCCTCTTTCCTTTAGTACAACATCATGAGCACCACCTTCAACAATTGAGGTTGAAGAAACTACTGTTAATTTTGCATTTTCTCTTAATTCTTCTAGAGTCAAAGCACCACAGTTACACATAGTACTTTTAACTTTATGAAGAGATTTTTGAACATTTGAATGAAGACTTCCTGCATATGGAACATATGAATCAACTCCTTCAACAAATGATAGTTTTTTCTCACCACCTAAATCATATCGTTGCCAGTTTCTTGCTCTTGCACTACCCTCACCCCAATATTCTTTCATATATGCACCATTAACATTAATTAATTGAGTTGGGCTTTCATCAAATCTAGCAAAGTATCTACCTAGCATCAAAAAGTCTGCGCCCATTGCTAAGGCTAAAGTCATATGATAATCATGAACGATACCACCATCAGAACAAATTGGAATATAAACACCTGTTTCTTGAAAATATTCATCTCTAGCTCTTGCTACTTCAATCAATGCAGTAGCTTGTCCTCTACCAATACCTTTAGTTTCTCTAGTAATACAAATAGAACCACCACCGATACCTACTTTAATAAAGTCAGCACCAGCTTCTGCTAAGAACCTAAAACCTTCTTTATCAACAATATTACCAGCTCCGACTTTTACATCATCACCATATTTTTCTCTAATAAAACTTAATGTGTTTTTCTGCCATTGGGTAAAGCCTTCAGAACTATCAATACATAAAACATCACAACCTGCTTCAATTAATGCTGGAACTCTTTCAGCATAGTCTCTTGTGTTAATACCAGCACCAACAATATAACTTTTATTAGCATCTAATAATTCATTAGGATTGTCTTTATGTGTATCATAGTCTTTTCTAAAAACAAAATATTTTAATCTTTGTTCTTCATCTATAATCGGTAAAGCATTTAATTTATTATCCCAAAGAATATCATTAGCTTTTGATAAAGTAACACCTTCTTTTGCATAAACTAATTTATTATAAGGGGTCATAAAATCTTTTATCTTAGTATCTAAGCTCATTCTAGATATTCTATAATCTCTAGAAGTAACGACACCTAATAATTTACCATTTTGACTACCGTCTTCTGTAATTGCAACAGTTGAATGGCCAGTCCTCTCTTTTAAATCAAGGATATCTTGCAAAGTATCATTTTCACTTAAATTTGAATCTGATGGAACAAACCCAGCTTTAAAAGCTTTAACTTTTTTTACCATTTCTGTTTGATTTTCGATTGATTGAGAACCAAAAATAAAAGAACACCCGCCTTCACGAGCAAGTGCAATTCCCATTTTTTCTCCACTAACACTTTGCATAACCGCACTGACTAACGGAATATTCAAATTAAATTTACTTTGTGAACCCTTAGTATATTTCACTAAAGGTGTGTTTAACTTTACATTGTTTACGATGCATTTATCGCTTGAAAATCCTGGAACCAATAAATATTCTGAAAAGGTTCTAGAAGGTTCATCAAAAAAGAATGCCATAATAATAACTCCTGCTTTTTGACAACCTATAATGACCTAAAAATAAAATAATTGCAACTTAACACTAACTTATTCCTAAAAAAAATATTCATTTTTTTTACAAATAACTCAAATGTATAATAAAGTTGCAATTATTATAATATTTTGTTTATATTATTTTCTGGTAAAAATAATTAAAGCATTTTCTTTTGGATTTAAATAAACTTTTTTATCAACAACTTTTGTATCAAATACGGATTTTTCTACTTTGTCCAAAGTTAAATATGGAATATCTAAATCAAGTTCCATTTCTTTATCATTTTTATTTAAAATACTAAATATTACCTTTTGTGAATTATATCTAGCTAAAACAAAAAGATTATCATCTAGATTTAAAAGTTTATAAGAACTTAAATATAAAACATCATTATAATCAGATCTAAAAGCTCCTAAAGTTTTATATAAATTATAAAAATCTTTATTCCATTTATCCTTATCCCATTGCATTGGATATCTGCTCATTTCCACAGAACCCATTGAACCAGCGATTCCAATTTCATCACCATAATAAACACTTGGCATACCAGGAAGGGTATACATAAGGATAATTGCACCTTTATAATTATTCCAATCAAACACTTCAGTATTATTATGAAGTCTTGGCGTATCATGGGAGTCAATCAAGTTCATTTGAAATTGTGCCATTTGTGCAGGAATTGAATCTAATTGAGCATCTATTGCTTTAGTTAAATCCATTTCACTATATTCATTTACTTTTCTAGGAGAATGTCCCCAGTTGTTACAAGTAAATCTATCTTCTTCTCCCATCCATCTTCTAATGGGTCTACTACAACCAATATAATTCATTGTTGCATCCCATTGATCTCCTTGAAGATGAGCTGAACTATCAATCCAACTTTCTCCCAAAATATAATCATTAGGACTAACCGCTTTTATACTCTTTCTAACTTCTTTCCAAATTTCATCATTAAATTGATCCTCATCCTTTCTACCAACCTCATCGGCAACATCAAATCTCCAACCATCTTGATTAAAAGGAGCTTTTAAGAATTTTTTAATAACAGAGTTTTCATCTCTATACATTAAATCTCTTAACTCTTGATTATTATAATTTAGTTGTGGAAGTGTTTTTACACCTTGCCAGAAAGTAATATTATTATTTTCATCAATATAATAATAAGCTGCTTCCTTAGAGTTTTTATCATTTAATGCAGTTTTAAACCAAGGGTGCTCAATACCAGTATGATTTATTGAAATATCTACAATAACTTTTATTGATTTTTTATGTGCCGCTTCAATTAAAGAAATTAAAGCTTCATTTCCACCAAGATTCGGATCAACATGAAAAAAATCACAGCAATCATATCTATGAGTTGTTTTAGAAACCCCAATAGGATTCAAATATATACAATTTACTCCTAAACTCTTTAAATAATTTAATGAATCTTCTACTCCTTTCAAATCACCATTATAAAAATCTACACATCTACCTTTTTCAAATTCCAATGGAGGTTGATCAAAGTTTCTCTCGATAGTTAAAGCACCATCAAATTCATACTGATTATCCTTAACTCCAATTTCTGGATTACCATTTCTAAATCTATCTGGAAAAATTTGGTAACAGACTGAATTACTAGGCCAAAGTGGTGCTTCGATATCTACTTTTATTTCAAAACTATCATTATCACAAGGTTGAAATACACTAACCCCTCTTTTACTGTAATTATAAAATACAAGATTCCTTTCAAAGGTAAAATTCAATAAAGTATCTTCTTCAATAATGAAATTTCCACTATATAAAGCTAATTCATTATTTAAGTTTTTTTCTATACTTAAAATTAAAGAATCCCAACTTCCATTCTTCTTATAATTCAATCTAACAAAATTTAAATCACTTAATCCAATAATATTAATTTTTATTTTTTCACCTTTTTTAGGATATAAAGGGGAAACAAAATTTCCACTAATATTAAAATCAAAATAATTGTTTATATCTAACATAATTCTCCCTTAAATTTTCTTTTTCCTCTTTATTACACTGGCTTTATTAAAAAATATCAACATTTTTCTAAGAAAACAGTTAAATTTAATTAATTTTTACTTGTAAACCGGTTTTCTACTTAACATAATTTAATATAAATATAGCAAAATAGTGGCAAACTAAAACTTTTATAAAATTATTAACATTTTAGTTGACCGGTTTACAAAACCGGTTTAGTATAGCGTAGTAAACTTAAATTTCAAGAATTATTTTTGAAAATATTTAATGATTTTTTGAAAAAGGAGAAAATCAAATGAAGAAAAGTTTAGTCTTACTAACTACTCTATTAGTACTTGGCGCATCATTATTCGCAAACGGTACATCAGAATCAAAAGCAACTGATGAAGTTTATTTCTTAAACTTTAAACCAGAAGTAGCAGATATTTATACTGAAGAAGTAGCACCTGCTTTTGAAAAAGAAACTGGTATTAAATTAAAAGTTGTTACAGCTGCATCAGGACAATATGCCTCAACACTAAAGAGTGAAATGGCAAAAAGTAATCCACCTGCTGTTTTCCAAACAAACGGACCTATTGGTTTAGCTGCTGATAAAGACAATGCAATGCCTTTAACTGACACTAAATTCTATTCAATTTTAGGTGACAAATCCATGGCACTACAAATTGATGGACAACCTGCTGCTATTCCTTATGCTGTTGAAGGTTATGGTATTATTTATAATGCTGCAATTATGCAAAAATACTTTGACTTAGCTTCTAAGAAAGTTAATGTATCTAGTATGGAAGAAATTAACAACTTTGCAACATTAAAAGCTGTTGTAGAAGATATGCAAGCTAATAAAGATGCTTTAGGAATTAAAGGTGTATTTGCATCAACATCCATGAGTGCTGGTAACGATTGGAGATGGCAAACTCACTTAGTTGATGTTCCACTATGGGCAGAATTCAAAGAAATGTCTGGTTATAACAGTATTGTTGAAGCTGGTTTAGCTGCAAGCACATCAGATTTCAAATACAACCAAAACTTCAAAGCTTTATTCGATCTATATTTAAACAATTCAACAATTGCACCAACATTAATTGGTTCAAAGAGTGTAGATGATTCAATGGCTGAATTTGCTTTAGGTCAATGTGCTATGGTACAAAATGGTAACTGGGGTGCTGGTCAAATTTTAGGTGTAACTGGTAATAAAGTTTCTCCTGATGATATTAAATTTATTCCATTATACATGGGCTTAGATGGTGAAGAATCTCAAGGTTTATGTGTTGGTACAGAAAACTATCTATGTATTAATAATAACTTATCTGATGCAGCAAAAGCTAACGCTGATGAATTCCTATATTGGTTATTTGCATCTGATACAGGTAAAAAATTAGTACAAGAAAAACTAGGTTTCATTACTCCATTTAACACATTCACAGAAGCTGAAATGCCTTCAGATCCTCTAGCTAAAGATGTAATCAAATGGATGAACAAAGATGGCGTATCTAGCGTTCCTTGGGCTTTCGCAGCAATTCCTTCACAAGAATTCAAAAACAACTTTGGTGCTGATTTACTACAATATGCACAAGGTCAAATGACTTGGGCTACAGTAGTTAAAGATTACCAAAACAATTGGGCATCAGAATATAAACTTGCTCATAACAACTAAAGAAAATATAATATAAGCTGTCTTTATGACAGCTTATATATTAAAAAGAGAAGGATTAGGTATGCAGAAAGCATTAAAAAAATATTTCGCACTATTTGCGCTCCCTGGCTTAATTTGTTTCGCTATAGCCTTTTTTATCCCTATGATAATGGGATTAATATTATCATTTTGCAAATTTACTGACGTTACTAATGCTACTTGGATAGGCCTTGAAAATTACAAATATGTGTTTCTTAATGGAGAATTTACTAATGCCTTATGGTTTACTGTAAAATTCACCATCGTAAGTGTTGTTTCAATTAATATAATTGCATTCTCACTTGCTATACTTTTAACTAGAAATGTACCAGGAACAAATGTTTATAGAACTATATTCTTTATGCCAAACCTTATTGGCGGAATCGTTCTAGGTTGGATATGGCAGATCATTTTAAATGGATTTTTATTAAAATACCAAGTTACTTTAGTTACTGATCCAAAATATGGATTTTGGGGATTAGTAATATTAATGAATTGGCAAAATGTTGGATATATGATGATTATCTATATCGCTGGATTAATTAATATACCAAAAGAATTAATTGAAGCTGCAGAAATTGATGGAGCTAACAGAAGAGATACCCTCTTCCATGTAACAATCCCTTCAATTATGCCATCAATTACTATCTGTTCATTCTTAACTCTTACAAATGGGTTTAAACTATTTGACCAAAACTTAGCTTTGACAAATGGTGGACCTGGAAAAACCACAGAAATGCTTGCTTTAAATATTTTCAATACTTTCTATGGTAGAGTCGGATTTGAAGGTGTTGGACAAGCAAAAGCTGTTGTATTTACAATCATTGTAGCAATACTTGCTCTAACACAATTACATTTTACTAGAAAGAAGGAGGTTGAGGCATGAGCACAATCGGAAGAAAAAAATCTACTACGATTATTATATCTATAATATTAATTGCTTTAACTATAGTCTTTTTAGCTCCAATCTTTGTTGTATTATACAATTCTTTTAAATTAAAATTTTTTATAAATGATAGACCTTTCGCCCTACCTTTTAAGACAGAGATGTATGCTGGTTGGATGAACTATGATACAGGGATTAACAAAATCCACTTTTTTAAAGCCTTTGGATATTCCCTATTTATTACAGTTTTTTCTGTAATTGCTATATCAGTAGTAACTAGTATGTTAGCTTGGTATTTAACAAGAGTTAAATCAAAGTTTACTTCAATAACATTCTCTCTATTAATGTTTAGCATGATTGTTCCTTTCCAAATGGTAATGTTTACAATGAGTAAAACTGCAAACATATTACATTTAGACAATCCAATTGGAATTATAATATTATATGTTGGATTTGGATGTGGATTAGCAACTTTCCTCTTCTCGGGATTTATAAAAAGTGTCCCTATTGCATTAGAAGAAGCTGCTATGATAGATGGAGCAACACCTGTTTCTACATTTTTCCAAATTGTATTACCTATGTTAAAACCAACAGCAATTACTGTTGCAATATTAAATACAATGTGGGTTTGGAATGACTATCTATTACCATATTTAACAATTGGTAATGATTATAAAACGATACCAGTAGCTATTCAATATTTAAGAGGTGGCTATGGTTCTGTAGATATGGGTGCTATGATGGCAATGCTAGTTTTAGCTATGATTCCAGTAATAATCTTTTATTTGATTTGTCAAAAATTCATTATAAGTGGTGTTGTAGCCGGAGCTGTAAAAGGTTAGAATAAATTCATTATAATTTATCTATAAATCAAATTGAGGGAAAAAAATGAGACAAAAGAGAACAACAATTATTGATCTTGCAAAAGCATGCAATGTATCAAAAACTACTATTTCTTTTGCTTTTAATAATCCAGAAAGGATTGGAAAAGAAACCTACGACTTAATTATGCAAAAAGCTAAAGAGTTAGATTATATTCCAAATCCAGCAGGAAGAAATTTTAGCTTAAAGAGAAAACAAACTATAGGTTTTCTTTTGCCTCAACAATTTGAAGGGACTTTTAGTAATCCTTATATTACACAAGTTATTCAAGGAATTGGAGATATATGTACCGAAAGAGATTACACTTTAACTTTAATTCCTCCTTTTAACGATAATATGAACGATGCTGTTTATAAAGTTTCTGTAGATGGCTTAATTACAATGGGTATTAATGTTGAAATGGACATTGTTGAATCTTTAAAAAGAATGTTCATACCATTTGTTACCATTGATGGACATCCTGGAGAAGATACACCATCAATAAACATTGATAACAAAGCTGCATCTTATGATTTAATGAAAGAAGTTTTGGAAAATGGTCATAGAAATATTGCAATAGTAGCTCTTAAAGAAAGTGAATATGAAAAAAGTATGAGATTTGAAAGTACCACACAAATCAGACTTTCAGGCTTTGAAAAAGCCTTAAATGAATATGGTATTTCCTTATCTGACCCTAATATTAATATTTATGATGAAGAGTGTTTCATAGAAGCTGGTATGAATGTAGCAAAACAAATTGTTAAAACCAATAAAGATGCTACTTGTATCGTTTGTATGAGTGATGTTATAGCAATAGGCTGTATTACTTATTTAAAACAAAATTCTTATAAAATTCCTCAAGATTTTTCTGTTGTTGGATTTGATAATATTAAAACATCCACAATAGTAACCCCTAACCTAACTACAATTATGCAAGCATCAATAGAAAAAGGAGAAATAGCTGCAAAAACTTTATTCGATTTAATTGATAAAAATGAAATTGCAACTATTCATAAAATCCTACCCCACAGACTTATAAAACGAGATTCACTTAAAAAAATTAATTAGGGGATTAAAATGAGCTTAAATAAAAGAAACAATGGAATTCTTTTACATATAACTTCTTTACCTAGTAAATATGGAGTCGGAGATTTTGGAGATGAGGCTTTTGCTTTTATCGACTTTTTAAAACGTAGTAAAGTTGGCTTTTGGCAATTATTGCCCTTAGGTCCAACTGGATATGGCAACTCTCCATATTCTTCACGAAGTACTTTCGCGGGGAATGAATATCTACTTAGTATAGATTCATTAATAGATGATGGGTATTTAAATACAGAAGACACAAAAGTATTCACTAACATTAATGAAGGTTATATTGACTTTAATATAGTAGAGAATTTGAAAAAACCTCTACTATTTAAGGCCGCAAATAACTTTATTAAAATGCAAAAAGAAACAGATGAATTTGAAAAGTTCATTAGTGAAAATGCATTTTTCCTAGATGACTATGCCATCTTTATGGCATTAGTAGATCACTACTATGACGCAAGATGGTATAGCATTTGGGATCAGGCTATTGCAAAAAGAGAAGAAAAAGCTTTAGAAAAAGTAAGAAAAGACTTTAAAACTGAAATCTTACAATATAAAGTTTTACAATACTTATTCTTTAAACAATGGTTTGCTCTAAAAAAATATGCCAATAAAAATGATATACAAATAATTGGGGATTTGCCTATTTTTGTTGCTGGAGACAGTGTAGATTCTTGGTCTAATATTCATTTATTTAAAACTGATGACAATAATAATTATACTGATGTTTCAGGTTGTCCTCCTGATAGTTTTACAAGCGATGGTCAACGCTGGGGGAACCCTGTATATAATTGGGAAGTTCATAAAAAAAATAATTACAAATGGTGGATTGCACGTATTAAGCAACAGTTAAAGCTTTATGATATCATTAGAATAGATCATTTTAGAGGATTTGAAGCTTATTGGGAAATTCCAAGTTCTCATACCACTGCAAAGCATGGTAAATGGGTAAAAGGACCTGGACAAGAACTCTTTGATGCTATAAGAGAGGAACTAGGCGAATTACCAATTATTGCTGAAGATTTAGGGTTCATGACAAAAGAAGTTGAAATACTAAGAATGAACAATAAATTTCCTGGCATGAAAATTGGTATATTTGGATTCTCCTGGGATGATAATAATAATTTTGACTACTCAAATATAGATTTACCTACAAATTATGAAGAAAATTTCATAGCTTATCCGGGAACTCATGATAACCAAACCATTAGAGGTTGGTTTAATAGCCTAAAAATTGATAAACAAAACTTTATGCTTGAATTATTATGTACAGATAAAGATAATTTTGTTTGGGCTTTTATAAAAGAAATATATTCGAGTAAAGCTAATATAGTAATAACACAAATGCAAGACTTGTTAGAAAAAGATGATAAATCTAGGATGAATATTCCTTCCACTTGTGGTCCTTTTAACTGGTCTTGGCAATTAAAATCTAACGAAAATTTAACGAATGTTGAAAACAAATTAAAACTATTAAATACTTATTATAAAAGAGTTAGTTTTTAATTAATAATTATATGATTATTGTATAATAATCATATAATTAATTTGTTCTATATATTCCTTGTTTATTTCGATTTTGAATGTTAAAATCTTGATATGAAGAATTTAATAAAGATAAACTCTAAAATTAATGAAAATGGTAGCATAGATTTCAAAGAACTCAATATAGATGATTTTAAAGAATTTGATTACTATAGAATTGTTAATCCCATAACAAAAGAAATTTTTTACAATGATAACGGCAAACTTAAATTAATTCACAATTGCAACTGTTATGATATTTGGGGTAATAATAAAAGCTGTGACTATTGTGTATCTACCAATGCTTTAGTAACGAATTCCACAAAGAAAAAATTAGAACAAATTGATGGAAATCTTTTTTTAGCTAGAGTTTTCCCAATTATCTTTGATGATAAAACATATGTTTTGGAACTCTTTCAAGATATTGGAGACAGTTATGTTAAAACCGAAAATGAAAATCTTCAACTTTCACAAATTGTAACTCAATTAAATTTACTTGCTTCAAAAGATAGTTTTTCTGGCCTATTTTCTCATGGATTTATGTACAACAAGATCATGGAAATTACTAGAGATAATATAATGCCTGTTGCCCTTTTATGTATGGATATTGATAATATGAAATATATAAACGATAACTTTGGTCATTACGAAGGAGATATCTTAATTAAAAAGATTTCTGATGAACTCATTAAACTAAATTCTGATAATGTATTTGCAGCTAGAACTGGAGGAGATGAATTCCAAGTTATTTTTATAAACTATACTAAAGAAATGGCTTTAGATTATTCAAAACCCATTCTAGATAATCTAGAAAAAATCTTAATTAAAGACAACTACTATGCTTCAACGAGCTGGGCTATTGAAGATAGAATTAAAAACCAAAATGCAAAAGAATTAATTGAAAGTGCTGATTCTAAAATGTACAAAATTAAAGATATACATCATAAAAATTAAAAAATAGCCAGATAATTACTGGCTATTAATTTTTATATTAGTTTAAAGCTTTTTTTAGTTGTTCAAATACAACAGAAGGTTCTTTACTTGCATCAATATCAATCAATAAACCTTTTTCTCTATAATAATTAATTAAAGGTTCTGTTTGAGCTTGATAAACATCAAGACGGTTTAGAATTGCTTCTTCTTTATCATCTTCTCTTTGAATTAAAGGTTCCCCTGTTTCATCATCAATTCCTTCAACTTTAGGAGGATTATATAGAATATGATAAATTTTACCAGTACTCTTACACATTCTTCTTCCTGAAAGTCTTTTGATAATTGATTCTCTATCTAAAACAAAATTAACAACAGCATCGATATTTTTCATTTCAGCTAAAGCATCTGCTTGAGCGATAGTTCTTGGAAAACCATCTAAAATAAAACCATCTTTTGTATCATCATTTGTAAAACGATCTTCAACCATTTTAATAGTAACGCTATCTGGAACTAATGCACCGCTTGCTAAAATTGCCTTAACTTCTTTTCCTAATTCAGTTTCATTTTTGATATTGTATCTAAATAAATCACCTGTAGAAATATGAGGAATCTTAAAATCATCTTTTGCGATAGCAGCAATTGTTCCCTTACCTGCTCCTGGAGGGCCTAAAAATACTAAATTCATAATACACTTAAGAGTTTAATAAACTCTTTTCTCCTTCACATAATTTTTTCTCTATTATTAATCTATTAAAAAAAACGATTTGTAGCAATATAAATAGAAAGTATAAAGCGTATTAGTTAATATTTTATCAATAAAAATAAATCGAGATTACCTATTTATATTTATTTTAGGTTGTAAAAATCAACTCTATAAGTTATGATGAATTTTCAGGAGTAGTTAATGAACAAAATCGTTTTACACGCAACTGACTTAGATGGTTTTCTACTTGAAGAAGATAAAAAAGCAATTGATCAAATAAGAGAAATGTATAAAACTTCTTTAGAAAACTGTGACATTATTGATAAATCAACGGATGAATCAGAACTTGCTAAAGCTCAAGCAAACTTAGTAACTTCTGCTTCTCAAATTGGTGATTATTTAAAAGAGTTTTGCTCTAATGAACCAAATATTCATGTATATTCATTTGAAACACCAAAAGAGCAACATGGTCAAGCTTCCCGCTTAATCGCAAAATTAAGACATCCTGATACAAGCCACGAAGAATTCTTATATTATATTCAAAGAGCTTATGAAATGATGTTCGCTCATGTATATTGTGATGCAGCCTTACCTAATAAAAGATCTTTAATTACAAAAACACCTGTAACAAATCCTGTAAGAAACTTTGCAGCTCATAAGATTCCAAATATTGACCCAACTGTTGAAAATGCAGTTATGTGTGTTATGTTAAGAGGAGCTTTGCTCCCTTCCATGATTATGAGTAAAGAAATCCAAGATTATAGTTCTAATGAATTTATTACACCTTTCGCTCTTTTTAAAATCAAAAGAGATGAAACAAAAAAAGAAAGTAATATGGATTATATTTTAGACTTAGATAAGAGTTTCTTTAATCTTGATGAATTAAATGGAAAAGATTTAATTTTTGCAGATCCAATGAATGCAACTGGTGGTTCTTTAGTTACTATTGTTAGATATTTAAAAGATGAAGGAATCAAACCTAAGTCAATTAAATTTATCAACGTTATAAGCGCATTTAAAGGTGCTGTAAGAATATGTAGAGCTATTCCTGATGTTGAAGTACATACTTTATGGATGGACCCTGTATTAAACGAAGCTGCTTATATTTTACCTGGTTTAGGTGATGCTGGAGACAGACTTAATGGACCAGATGGTGAACAACCAAGAAATATGATTCAACTTATTGCAGATTATGGTGCAAACATTACTAACTTATACAGAGATCAAGTAAGAGAAATCGAACAAACTGTATTAGGAAAATAATATATGAATAACAAGAGACAAAAAATCGTCCATAAAACTATTATGTATTTAATAGTTTTATTATGCTTTTCATTTGTCTCTTGTTCTACATTAACCCAAAACTATATAGATAAAACCCTGTATCAAGCAAATTCATTTGCAAATACTAATCAAGAAACCCAAGCAATTGATAAGTATGATGAAATCTTAAAAATTGAACCTACAAATTCAAAAGCTTTATACAATAAGGCAGTAATATTATATAAATTAGGTCAAAACCAAGATGCTATAGATAATTTAAATCTCATAATAACAAATGATTTAAATAATAAAAAAGCATATCAGTTAAAAATACAAATTCTAAAAGCAAATAATAATCTTATAAAAACTGTAGAAGCATATAATATATATATTAATCAATTTCCGACAATGAGTGATATAAGAGTTGATTTTGTAAAATATTTAATAGATAACTTTGATATATCAAATACTTTAATTACAAGCAATTTATTAGAAAACTCAAACTATTTATTAAATAATAATATATCATTAAATTTAGCAGCAAAAGCTTTATGCTTGATTGATAAAGAAAATATTGAGTATTCAATGTTACTCTTTTCAGTAGATAAAAAAACTTGGGAAGAAATATACTCCCCAAGCTTATAAGTATTTGAATATTTAAAATTAAATAACCATATTCATTGATTGTCTAACTTCTTCAAGAGTTTGTTGAGCTAATTCTCTAGCTCTATCAACACCATCAAACAATACATCTCTAATATATTGTGGATCAGCTTCTAATTGAGCTCTCTTTTCTCTAATTGGTCGTAAATATTCGTTAATTGATTCTGTCAAAGTTTTCTTTAATAAACCTGCTCCACCATCGCCAATTCTTTGTGCAATATCATTTGGATCTTCTTCAGTACATAAAGAAATCAAAGATAATAGATTTGCTACTTCTTGACGATTAACTGGATCATAAGTAATAAATCTCTCAGAATCTGTTTTTGCTTTTTTAATTAATTTAGCAGTTTCATCTGCAGTTGAAGATAAGAAAATAGCATTATTTCTACTTTTACTCATCTTTTGAAAGCCATCTAAGCCTGCAACTGAAGGAGTTTTACTTAATAGAGCTTGAGGTTCAGGAAATACAGGATGTTTTTTTGCAAAACGATCATTAAATCTTCTTGCAATAGTTCTTGTCATCTCTAAATGAGGTAATTGATCTTTTCCAACAGGAACTACATTACCTTTACAGAATA
Source organism: Pleomorphochaeta caudata (assembly GCF_055395745.1). Classification (NCBI taxonomy): domain Bacteria; kingdom Pseudomonadati; phylum Spirochaetota; class Spirochaetia; order Spirochaetales; family Sphaerochaetaceae; genus Pleomorphochaeta; species Pleomorphochaeta caudata. The sequence continues at coordinate 1,974,072 of NZ_AP042458.1, read as the reverse complement.
AAATATCACAAGCTTGATGAATTGGATATGTATACATACCAGCATTAACACTTTTTAAACCTGCAGCTTGAATTTCTTCTTTTACTGTAGGATTTCTACTTAATTCTGAATTACTTACCAATGTCAAAAAAGGTAACATTAATTGATTTAATTCAGGAACATAACTATGTGGAAAAATTATAACATCTTTCCCTGGTTCAATACCTGAAGAAATATAATCAATTACCAATTGCTTTGTATTTTGTGAAATCTCTTGATAAGAATCATGATCAGTTAATACTTGATAATCTGCAATTACAATACAAGTTGGTACACCTAATTTAGCTAATCTTACTCTATTTTGTAAAGTTCCAAAATAATGACCTAAATGTAATCTTCCTGTAGGTCTATCTCCTGTTAAAACTCTATATTTTTTAGGATTGTTATGTATATCAGCTTCTATTTTTTTACTCTTCTCAACTGCAACTTCATAAGTGTCCATATTTTCTCCCTAACTATTTGTTTTCTTTGTATCAGTACAATAAAATCCTTTAGATTTAAATAAAATAGGAGTTGCCCTATAATTTTGTCTCAAAGAATTTTTTGCCTTACACTTCGGACAATCAGTTGGCAAATCATCTTTTATGGATTGTTCGATAGTAAAAGTTGCATTACAATTTTTGCAATAAAAATCATATTTTGCCATTTTTTATAACCCTATATTACTTGAATTTATTGTATCTTTTAATAAATTTATTTGCTCATCATTTAGTGGCATATCTACAATATTAACTACGTTAGAATCAATAGTAAACATCAATTTCAATGCACTAAAATCTAATTTTTCACCTGCTTTCTTTAAATTAGCAGTATACCCTGTTTTAATCATTCGATCTAAGGTACTAGCATTCTTATCAGAGTCTACTTCAAAAGTAGCATCAAGAACCATTTGATCATCATCTTCTTGATTTATTAACAATAAAATAGAATCAAAATGAGAAATCATTGCTTGGTTCAACCCAATACCAAAATCAAATAACGTCTTTGGTTTCATACTATATAATGCAAAATTTGCTCCATACATTTGTGAAGCTACAGCATTAGTTGTATTTTCAATTTTTGTATCAACAGTATCCACTAAATCTAAAAATGAAGTACTAGATACACCAACCATATTTGAATGAATAACTCCTATCTCATAAGAATCATTTGTATAATATGATTTAGTAGATTCTAAAACTTTTGTTAAATCTTTTGAGAGATTTAAAGCAAAATTGGTAGTAAAGAAAGGAAAATCACCTTCAACAACAGCATTATAATCAAAATCACTTATTGGATAAGTATCATCCTTTGGAGTAATTTGAATGGTAATTTCTTTTGCTCTTGAAGCAATATCTTCACCTAAAAGAGATTCAACTAATTTCGCTTCCTTTGTTGCATCAATTAATAAAATTGTATCCCCTTCTTTTGCTAAGCTTTGAAGGGGTACAACTTGATTTTCAGGACTTAAAAATTCAGTTGTTGTACAACTAATTGAAACTAAAAGTACAAACAAAGATAAAAATAGAAATTTTATTTTTTTCATTAAGCCCTAACCTTTTTATAATTTTGCAATATCGATCTTAACTATATTATCACCAACTTCAATTTCATCAGTTGATAATGTTACTTTAGTTAATGAATCACAAAGAGTCTCATTTAAGATATAATCTTTATATTCTTCAAATACTGTATCAATATTTGAATCACCATCATAATTAATAGAAATATGATCACTTACATCAAAGTCTTTATCTTTTCTTAAAGTTTGAATAGCTCTAACTATATCTCTAGCTACACCTTCTTTAAGTAAGTCTGCTGTTAATTCTGTATCAAAACCAATAGTTAGTTCATTTTCATTAACAACTTTCAAATTAGCTTTTTCACTTCTTTGTACCATGATATCAGCTTCAGTTAATGATATTGTACCATCAGAATATTCTAATTCCTTAGTATTACCATCAAGAATTGAAGCAATCTCTTGTGAAGAAAGTTTCATAATTAAGGCTGCAACTTCTTTCATCTTAGGGCCTAATTGTTTACCTAAAACTTTAAAGTTTGCTTTAGCACTATAATCAACTAATTCTGATTCATCTGCTTGAATTAAGACTTCTTTTACATTTAATTCTTCTGAGATGATATCAACCATTGATTTTAAGATTTCTCTATCTTCTTCGCTTCTATCAACTAAATATACCTTTGATAAAGGTTGACGAGTTTTCAAGTTATGAGCACTACGTAAACTTCTTCCCATGTTAATTGACTTCATTGTAAGACTCATTTGTTTTTCTAATGTTAAGTCTCTTTGAGCTTCATTATATTCAGGGAAATCACAAAGGTGTACTGATATTGGCATATCTTCAGTTCTTAAGTTCAAATAAATTGATTCTGTTAAGAAAGGTATTACTGGTGCAGCAACTTTTACAACAGTTAACAATACATAATAAAGTGTATCATAAGCCATCTTCTTATCGCTATCATTTTCACTTCTCCAGAATCTTCTTCTACTTCTTCTGATGTACCAGTTATTTAAATCATCAATAAAGCTAACCATTATGCCAGCAGCTTTTTGAATATCATAAGAATCTAAAGCTTCTGTAACATTTTGAATTAAACCTTGTGTGGTAGAAATAATCCATTTATCAAGTGGATTTTCTAGTTTTTCAAAAGGTGTTGATGATGGTTCATAATTATCAATATTAGCATAAGTAACAAAGAATGAGTAAGCATTATAAATTGGAAGTAAGAAAGTCTTAATTACATCTTTAACACCATCTTCACTGAATTTCAAATCATCAGCTTTTACTACAGCACTATTCATTAGAGCAAAACGTAGAGCATCAGCACCATACTTATCAATAACTTCCATTGGGTCAGTATAGTTTCTATCTCTCTTACTCATCTTCTTACCTTCTTTAGTAAGAACAATACCGTTAGTAATACAATTTAAGAATGCTGGAGACTCAAATAAACCTGAAGCAATAATTGTTAATGTATAGAACCAACCTCTTGTTTGGTCTAAACCTTCACAAATAAAATCTGCAGGGAAATTATTATCTACATGTTCTTTATTTTCAAATGGATAATGATGTTGAGCATAAGGCATTGAACCTGATTCAAACCAACAGTCTAGTACATCAGGAATACGTCTCATAGTACCTGTTCCATCTGGACTTGGCCATGTTAAATCATCAACATAATGCTTATGTAAATCATCAACTTTTACACCACTCTTTTCTTCTAATTCAGCAACAGAACCGATAACTTCAATATAATCAGAATTATCACACTTCCAAACTGGAATTGGATTACCCCAGAATCTATTTCTTGAAATAGCCCAGTCTCTTGCACCTTCTAGCCATTTACCAAATCTACCATGTTTTAGGTGAGATGGAACCCAAGTGATTTTTTCATTACTTGCTAGCATTGTGTCTTTGATTTTTTGTACATTTACAAACCAACAAGACATAGCTCTATAAATTAATGGCATATCTGTTCTATAACAGAAAGGATATGAGTGTAAGTAATTTTCTCTCTTAACTAACAATCCTCTTTCTTTTAACCAACTAATAATATCTTTATCAGTATCCTTTACAAATCTTCCTTTAAAATCAGGAACTTCTTCTGTAAATTGACATTCATCATCAATTGGACAAACAACAGGAATACCTGTACCTTTTAAAACATTATAGTCATCTTCACCAAATCCACTTGCAGTATGAACAATACCACAACCATCTTCAGTAGTAACATAATCGCCTAAAACAGTAACAAATGCACCTTGTTCTTTTAAGTCAGCAAAGTAAGGGAATAATGGAGAATAACGTAAACCTTCTAAATCACGGCCTTTATATTCTTCAACTATTTCATAAGAATCTTCATCTTTATAATAATGAGATAGTCTATCCTTACCTAAAATGTAATATTCATCACCATCTTTAACTTTAACATAATCGATATCTGGACCTAAGGCTAAAGCTAAGTTAGAAGGAAGAGTCCATGGAGTTGTAGTCCAAGCTAAGAAATATGTATCTGTTGTACCATCCATTAAAAATCTAACAGTAATGGCTTGGTCAACAACATCTCTATAACCACCTAAATTAACTTCGAAGTTAGATAAAGGACATGCTAATTTTGGACTATATGGAAGGATATTATAACCTTGATAGATTAATCCTTTATCATATAAAGTTTTGAAAACCCACCAGATTGATTCCATATAATCTTTATCCATAGTTCTATAACCATTATCAAAATCAACCCAACGGCCCATTCTAGTAATAGTTTTTTTCCATTGACTTGTAAAGCGTAAAACAATTGAACGACAATCTTCGTTAAATTTTGCAACACCATATTCTTCAATAGCGCTATGACCACTAATACCAAGGCTCTTTTCCATTTCATATTCTACAGGTAATCCATGACAATCCCAACCAAAGGTTCTTAATACTCTTTGGCCTTTCATTGCATGGTATCTTGGAATTACATCTTTTACTGTACCTGGAACTAAATGTCCAAAGTGTGGTAAACCAGTTGCAAAAGGAGGGCCATCATAAAAAACAAACTGATTATCTTCAGGTCTTTGTTCGATGGATTTTGCAAACACATCTTCCTTTTCCCAAAATGAGAGAACTTGTTCTTCGACTTTCGGAAAGTCGACTTTTGTATCTATTGGATCAAACATTTCAACTCCTAGAAATGAAAACTTATTTTATGCTATTCTATGCTAAATTTGAAATAATGACAACCAATTGAAGAACTTATTTAAAGAGCTTGACTCATATAAAAAGTAAGGATAATTTAAAGCTATGAAACATCTACCAATAAATAAAACAATAAAACAATTTGCATCCATTTTTAAAGAAAATGGTTATGATTTATATATAGTTGGAGGAGCTGTAAGAGATTATATTTTAAACATTGAAAACGACGATTATGATTTTGCAACAAATGCTACTCCAGAAAATGTTATTTCGATTTTTAGAACTACAATCCCTACTGGAATTAAACATGGAACTGTTACAGTTATGTTTAATGGCAATAGTTATGAAGTTACAACCTTCAGAACTGAGTTTGATTATAAAGATGGCAGAAGACCAGAGAAAGTAGAATTTGTAAGAAGCTTAGAAGAAGATTTAAAAAGACGAGACTTTACAATTAATGCATTAGCTGCAGATGCAACTAATGGAATTATTATAGACAACCATAACGGCATTAATGATTTAAAGAAAAAAGTTATTAAAGCTATTGGAATTCCGCAACAAAGATTCGAAGAAGATGGACTTAGAATAATGAGGGCTTGTAGATTTGCTTCGAAACTTAATTTTGATGTTGAAGAAAATACTCTTATAGCAATGAAAGAGAAATCAGAAAACATTAAAAATGTGAGTCAAGAAAGAATCAAAGATGAACTATTTAAACTAATCAATGGTCAAAATCCGACTAAAGGATTAGAATTACTAGATCAATGTTCAATTTTAGAGATAATTTTACCAGAACTTTCTAAATTAAAAGGTATCAAACAAGGTGGGTATCATAAATTTGATGCTTATACACATACCCTAAAAAGTATTCAAGCTGCGGCGGATTTAAAGTATCCTTTAGAAATAAGATTAGCTGCACTATTCCATGATTTAGGAAAAGCAAATACCCAAAAATTAGATCCAACTAGACATTCAAGATATAATCAAGAATCATACTCTTTCTATGATCATGAAACAATTGGAGCAAAAATAGCAAAAGAAGTTTTAACTCGCTTAAAAGCTTCAAACCAACAAATAGATTATATATGTAATCTAGTTCAAAACCACATGTTTAATTACCAACCTTTTTGGAGTGATGGTGCAGTAAAAAGATTTATTAATAGAGTCGGATATGATAATATAAACGATTTGTTTTTACTTAGAATGTGCGACCAATTAGCAACATTTGATAAAGCTAGTTGGGAAAGTGTTAGAGAATTAGAACAAAGAATTGAAACAATAATTAAAAAACAAGAAGCATTATCCTTAAAGGATTTAGCTATAAACGGCCAAGATTTAATTAAATTAGGCATAGAAAAAGGGCCTCTATTTTCACAAATCTTGAATTATCTATTAAACGCTGTTTTAGATGATCCAAAATTAAATGAGAGAGATACCCTTTTGAATATAGCACATAATTACTATAAAAGTTTAAATTAATATTTATTCTCAATTAATTGTTCATATGCAATCTTTGCGGCCGCTTGTTGTGCAGTCTTTTTATTCTTGCCTGCAGCCGGCCCAAATACTTTACCATTCAAATTAACGCTAACATAAAATGTTCTACAATGATCTGGACCTTCAGTTCTATCTAATGTATATAAAGGAACCTTTTTCCAAGATTTTTGACAAAATTCTTGTATAGCTGTTTTATAATCTCGAACAATTTTATGATCTAAGAAAGCAAAGATTTGTGGAACCATCAATTTTTCAATTGTAGCTTTTGCGACTTCAAAACCTTGATCCAAATAGATACAACCAAAAATAGCTTCCATACAATCAGATAAGATAGCTTTCTTTTTACGACCACCTGAATGGCCTTCGCCTTTCCCTACCAAAACAACATCGCCGACTTTTAGCTTTTGTGCAACTTGGAATAATGAGTCTTCACTTACTACAGCACTCTTTATTCTTGAAAAATCGCCCTCATGTTTTGCAGGAAGATTCACAAATAGCCAATTACTAACAGTTAAACCCAAAATTGAATCACCTAAAAATTCTAAGCGTTCATTATTATCTGTTACAACAGGGCATTCGTGAGCAAAGGAACGATGAGTAAAAGCAAGATTTAATAAATTTAAATCATTAATTTTTACTCCCAGTTTTTCGATAAAATTTAAAAGCTCCCTTCTTCTCTTATGAGAAATTGAGGGAGCTACTCCGACTTTAGCTTCTGTCATCGAAAAACAGTCCTTAGTCTAGCTGAGAATCTAGATACTCAACAGCATCTCTAACAGTTTCGAATTCATTTGCTTTTTCGTCAGGGATAGTAATTCCCATTTCTTCTTCAATAGCATAAATTAATTCGTAAGTGTCTAGACTGTCAGCTCCTAGATCTTTTCTAAAAGAAGCATCTAATGTTACTTTAGATGGTTCTACTTCCATTTTTTCAGCAATTAATTGCTTAACTTGATCAAAAGTCTTATTATCCATGATTAGCTCCTATGTCTCTTACTTATCGCTGGTATCAATAACCATTTCACCGCGATAAAAACCACATTTTGGACAAACGCGATGAGGAAGAATCTTTGCACTACATGTAGGACATACTGTCAATGTAGGTGCTTGAAGCTTCATATTCGCAGCTTTTCTTGATGCAGCTTTAGATTTTGAAGTTTTATATTTAGGTGTTGCCATTTTATACCTCTTAAATTAGATGATTTTTTTTGTTGACGCTTTGAGAAGAATAACGAAATAGTAACAAAACGTCAACAACTTTTCACCTATATATAAGAAATAATATATTAAGATTAATTATTTAGCAAACAAAAAATATAATAAACAGTTTTCTTTTGAAAATTAAATTAATTTTCAAAGGTAAATATTAATTTTTAGGCTTTATTACATTTAAAACATCTTTTTCTACAAATAAATCCTTAATACCACCTAAAGAACTTAAAACACCACTAGCTTCATAAGGCATGTAAATTAATTTTGCATCCTTACCTGTTGCCATTTCTTTAAAAGTATCTATATATCTCATTGCAATTAAATATTGCAAATAATTATCTTGTGTATCAAATGCTGCTCTAACCGCTTCGATTGCCTTAGCTTCACCTTGGGCTCTTAAAATTGAAGATTGCTTTTCACCTTGAGCTTTATTTATAAGAGATTCTCTAACCCCTTCAGCTCTTAATATTGCAGATTGTTTTTCACCTTCAGCAAATAATATTGAAGCTCTTTTTTCTCTTTCTGCACTCATTTGTTTCTCCATTTGTTTTTTAATATCATCTGGAGGAATAATGTCTTGCAATTCAACCCTATTTACTTTAATACCCCACTTATCAGTAGCTTCATCCAAAATTACTTGTAATTTACTATTGATTGTATCACGACTTGTTAAAGTTTCATCTAATTCTAATTCACCAATAACATTTCTAAGTGTTGTTTGTGTCAATTTTTCTATAGCAATTGGATAGTTTACAATCTCATATATTGAACGTTTTGGTTCAATTACTTGAAAATATATTACTGCATCGATTGCAACAGTTACATTATCTTTAGTAATTACATTCTGTTTTGGATAATCCAAAACTTGTTCTCTTAAATCTATAAATTTTGTATTTGTAACAACAATTTGTGGTATATTTTGATTTTTTTTATCAACTACAGCTTTTAATTCTGGAACTGTCTTTGATTTATCTAAAAAAGGAATAACCAAATTAAAACCACTAGATAAGGTTCTATGATACTTCCCTAATCTCTCAACAATCACAGCTTTAGCTTCTGGAACAATTCTAACACCTAAGAAAAATGTTAGAATTACAACAATGACAATTAAAATAATAATTCCATTCATTATATTTCCTTTGTAACAATGAGTTTGTTACCATCAATTCTAACAATTGATACTTTTTCTCCTTTGTTAATAAACTGGGAGTTTTCGCTTCTAGCTTGCCATAATGAACCATTAATTATTATTGTTCCCTGCTTATCATCTATATCAGCATTAGCATAAAAACTTTGTCCAATTAATAATTCACTATTGAATTTATCCTTTTTATTTTTATATAACACCGGTCTAAGGAAATAGAAAAAAATAAAAAAGAAAACTAGAAATACAACAATTTCAATTATTATCGAATTTGAAATCAACGACACTAACCAAGCAAAAATTCCTGCAAAAGCTATTGAAAGGAAAAAGAATGTTGGCGTTAATAATTCAATAATAAAACTAACAATACTAATTATTATCCAAAAAATTGTTTGATCTCTCATTTTTACATCCTTGTATAAAGTTTGGACGCTCATTAATCATAAGTCAAGATATATATTCAAATAAATTATTTTTTTCGCTGTTTAGAGTTCTCTAATACATTTGAAATACGCATTTTAACAATATCAACATCAAACGGTTTAACAATCATATCTTTTGCACCCATACTTAGTGCTTCAGCTTCATAACTTTGATCAGCCGATATAACAACAACTGGGATTTGCATCAAAACAGAATCTTTTTTATAAATTTCTAAGAATTTTGATCCATCCATTATAGGCATTTTCATATCTAAAAGGATAATAGATACACTAGGATGATGTGATAAAATCTTCAAAGCATCTCGACCATTTTCTGCTTGAAGTATATTAAACGATTTCTCAAAATAACTTTTAAGGAGTCTTCTCGCAACAAAAGTATCGTCAACAATTAACATTGTTGGAATATCTGATTCAATTTCATCTGAAGCATAAAATACATAACTATTTTTACCAGCTAATTTTACATCATAAAGAGCTAAATCTGCCCTTGCAAAAACTGAATCAAAAGTATCTTTTTCTTTTACATGAGAAATTCCAATTGATAAAGAAATCTGTTCGTCAATTGTATCTTTAACTAAATCATTAAACTCATTTCTAACTTTTGTAACAAAATCCTCTGCTTCAGCTTTAGAATCATTTACTAAGAATATTACAAACTCATCTCCCCCTATTCTACCAACAATAGAATTTTTAGGAGCTAAATCATATAATTTATTAGATAAGTCTTTTAAAACTAAATCTCCAATTAAATGGCCTTGCCTATCATTAACATTCTTAAAGTTATCTACATCAATTACTATAAGATAGCCTTTAGCATTTTCTGCTAAATGAGAATCAATTAAATATTGAGTTGATCTTCTATTTAATAGTTTTGTCAAAGAATCTTGAGTAGATAATTTCTCCAATCTTGATAAATTTTCTAATTCAACTTCTCTAGTTCCACAAATAATATTTGAACCTAATAATACAAAGACATAAGAAGTAATAACCATTAATAATTCTTGTGTTCCAAGCACATCAGATTTAATAAAATAGGCAATAAGTAAATAAGCTACAGTAAAAAATGTAGTTAAAGATATTGTTGTGAAAAAAGTTAATTGAAAAACAAGACCTATCAAAATTTGAACCATTGCAAAAAGATAGCCTGGGAAATCTTGATAAAAGAATAAATTCAAAAGAATTATATATGAAACAAACAGTATCCAAAAAATAATACTGTACAAACTTGTTTTAGTACTATCCTTTGCTATTTGAAAATCTTTGACAAATTTGAATACAATAAAAATTGCCATAAAAGTTAAAGAAAAATATATTGTAATAGCTTTACTAGAATTTATAATACTAATTACGGCAAATAAAGCACTAGTAAAAAGTGAAAGCATAGATAAAGCATCCAAAACTGTCATATTCCAAGAATCAATCTTCGCAGAAAATTGTTTCCTTAGTTTTTTTGCCTTATCAGATGATTCCAATTTAATCATTATATCTTTCCTTTATTTTCTTTGCTACAATTGGAGGAACCATAGTTTCAATCTCAGCCCCATGGAAAGCCAATTCCTTAATAGCTGAAGATCTAAGCAAGAAATAATTAGGACTAGTTGGCATAAATAATACCTCTAAGTCATTATATAACTGTTTATTTGTCATAGCCAATTCAAATTCATAACCAAAATCAACTAAAGCTCTAACACCTCTAATCATTATAGTTATTTTGTTTTTTCGTGCAAAATCAACAACTAATCCATTATGAATTACTACTTCAATATTTTTATTATCTTTTAAAATTTCTTGAAGCATTTCTTTTCTCTCATTTGCACTAAACAAAGTAGTTTTATGTATATTATCAGCTATAACAACATATAGTTTATCATACATTTTAGCACTTCTTTCTATAATATCAATATGACCTAATGTTGGTGGATCAAAAGATCCTGGAAGCATAGCTATCATTCTTTAATTTCCTCTATATATTTTTTCATCTCGTCAAATTGTTGAGGATTTTCAATTTGTATTGTTTCAACAAATTTCATTTTGCCTTCAGCATCATTTTCTATAATAGCAAAACTTCCTCTACCAATATAACTAACTTTTTGTTTATCGGTTACTTTATAATCTTCTTTAATTTTTTCTAATACACAATCAAAGTGATAATAACAATTATCGCCTTTAATAGCATTTGCAATATTTTTAATTACTTTATCGCAATAACCACATTTTACAAAAGGTTCTTTAATTTTCTTTATATCAACTGCTGGAAGAGAACTTTTAGGAGTGACTTTGCCTTGAGTAGGCAATAAATCTTTTCCTGAATTATTTTTCTTTTTAGCTTTCAAAGATTGAGACTTTCCTCTTTTTCTTTTGTGTTTCTTATTTTGCTTTTCACCAATAGGTTGTTTGACAGGTTCCATAAATATCTCCTAATAAAAAAATACTGAATATTTGCATTTTAAGCAATAAAAAAATATGGGGAATTAAAAAAGGATGACAAAACATTTGTCATCCTTTTATATAATTTCAGATAAAACAAGAAAAAACTATTTGTTTTTACGTGTAATAAGTTCTTTAACTTTTGCAGCTTTACCAACTCTATCTCTAATGTAATAAAGTTTAGCTCTTCTAACACGTCCACGACGTACAACTGTTATCTTCTCAACACGTGGTGAATGTAATGGGAAAATTCTTTCAACACCTACACCGTAGGAGATTTTACGAACAATAAATGTGCGACTAATACCACTATTATTCTTTGCTATAACCAAGCCTTCAAATACCTGGATACGTTCTGTAGTGCCTTCAATAATCTTAAAAAATACTTTTACAGTATCACCAACGTTGAAATTTTCAGCGTTTTCTTTCATCTGCTCTGCTTCAATAGCTTTAATTAAATCCATTTTTAGGTCCTCTTTGCTCTGTTTCTGAGTTCTTCTAAAGTCTTTCTAGCTTCCAAATCCAAAGATTTTTCTTCTAGAAGCTCAGGTCGGTTTTTTTTAGTTTTTTCCAACCTTTTCTCTAAACGCCATTGCTTTATAGCTTTATGATTCCCACTAAGTAAAACTTCTGGGACTTCTAAACCATTAAAAACACTTGGCCTAGTGTACTGGGGATATTCTAATAGTCCATCACTAAAACTTTCTTCTTCTAATGATTCGCTACTAATTACGCCATCTATCAAACGATAAATAGAGTCTATAATAACTAAGGAAGAAATTTCTCCACTAGAAATTACATAATCGCCAATACTAATCTCGTCATCCACATACAGGTCTATTACCCGTTGGTCAACACCTTCATAATGTCCGCAAATAAAAACTAAGTTTTCTTCTTTACTAAGCTCTAGTGAAAGGGCTTGAGTAAGCTTTTTCCCGGACGGAGAAGCATATATGACCCGCTTTTCATTTGCCTTAATACTCTCGAGGGCCTTGCACAGCGGCTCGGGTTTCAGCACCATTCCTGCGCCTCCTCCATATGGAGAATCATCACAAGTTAAATGCTTATCTTCAGCAAAGTTACGAAAATCAACCATGTTATATGTAATAAAACCGTTTTCTACAGCTCTTTTCATGATTGAGTTCGAAAAGAAACCTTGAACAATTTCAGGAAATAGTGTTACTACATCTATATTCATACCAATAACCATTGCGCCAACAATTCAATAGTCTTTTCCTTAATTGAAACCTCACCAACATATTGATCCATTAACGGTACCAAAAATGTTTTGCCATCTTTATCTTCAACTTCTAATAAAATTGATTGAGGTCCATCAAAGTAATTAACTACTTTAGCCATTGGTTTTCCTTCATGCATAAGTGTGCAACCTAGCAAATCAGAAATGTAATATTCACCTTTCTTAAGAGGAGCAGCCTCACTTCTTGGAACAAAAAGTGTAGCGCCAGCAAGTTTTTTTGCTGATTCTGGATCATCTATTCCAGAAATTTTCATATACACTTGACTACCACTCTTTCGAAATCCTTCAATTCCATATGTTAGCTCGCGGCCATCCTTCAAGCGGATAATTCCTTGCTTTATTTTATTTAAGTAAGAGCAATCATCATTGAATGGGCGGACCTTCACCTCACCCTTTAGACCATAAGATGTCTGGATGATAGCCGTTGCGAGTTTTTCCATATATTAATCCAAAATTTCCAAAACAGCACGCTTACCGCCTTTAGTAGCTGTAGCACTTAGGATGGTTCTAATTGCTTTTGCTATACGGCCTTGCTTGCCGATCACTTTACCAATATCCTCTGTTGCAACTTTAAGTTCCAAAATTGTAGACTTTTCGCCTTCAATCACGTTAACAGTTACATCATCAGGGAAATCAACAAGTGACTTTACAATGTATTCAACAAGATCTTTTTCCACAACTAATCCTCTTTATTATTCTTGATTAGTTCTAGAAACTTGTACGCCTTGTTTGTTTAATAACGCACGTACAGTTGCACTTGGTTGTGCACCTTTAACTAGCCAATCTTTTACTGCTGGTACATCAAGAACAACTTGTTCTTCTTTGTTTTCAACAGGGTGATATTGGCCAACTTCTGCTAGAGTTGTACTCTTGTTAGCAGATCTTGAATCCATTACTACGATCCTATAATAAGGTCTTTTCTTGGAACCAAATCGTTTTAGTCTCATGCTTACGCTCACGATAATTCCTCCTACTCGAATTTCTATAGCTTCTATATGAGTTATATTTAAATCAACTTTTGATTTAAATAAATATTCACACACAAAAGGATAACATTCGTTTTTTTAATTCAAAAAAACAAGATTACCCTATAACCGTTCACAAATTAAGGATATTACATTTTTATCAACAATAAATCAAGGCGAAACCATAATTTATCGCAATTTATCTGATGTTTTTCTAATATCCCATCTGTTTTTGTAACATTTTTTGATATTTTTTATTTTTAGTTAATTTTCTCATAGTGTTTTTCATTTTTTCAAACTTTTTAATAAGTCTATTTACTTGAGCAACACTAACACCACTACCTTTTGCTATTCTTTTTCTTCTGGTTGGACCAATAAGTCTATAGTTAGCTCTTTCTTGTGGAGTCATTGAGAGAATTATAGCTTTTTCTCTATTTAATTCATCTAATGGAATGTCATCAGCAGATACTTGACCAGCTGCACCAGGAATCATTTCTATTAATTTATCCATGGAACCCATTTTATCCATTTGATTTAGTTGATTTAGATAATCTTGAAGATCAAAAGTATTCTTTTTCATCTTCTCTTGTAATTTTAGAGCTTCTTGTTCGTCAATTGTTTCTTGTGCTTTTTCAACTAAAGAAACAACGTCCCCCATGCCTAAAATTCTAGATGCAATTCTATCTGGGTAAAATGGATCTAAATCTTCCATTTTTTCACCGCTACCAATGAATTTAATTGGTTTACCAACTACACTTCTTAAGGATAGCGCAGCACCACCTCTAGTATCTGAATCAAATTTTGATAATACAACACCAGAAATTCCAACTTTTTGTTCAAATTCTTTAGCAATAGTTACTGCATTTTGACCAGTCATTGCATCAGCAACAAATAAAGTTTCATCTGGATTAATTGCTTTAGAAATATTTTGAATCTCTTGCATTAATACTTCGTCTAAGTGCATTCTACCTGATGTATCAACAATTAAAACATCAAATTGATTTTTCTTAGCATAAGATAATGCATCTTTTGCAACTTTAACAGGATCTTTACAACCATCAATTGCAAAAACAGGAACATCAACTTGTTCACCTAATACTTGTAATTGAGTTACAGCTGCAGGACGAACTAAGTCTGATGCAACGAGCATTGGACGGCGTCCTTTTTTCTTTAAACTTAATGCAAGTTTGGCACTGGTAGTTGTTTTACCACTACCTTGAAGCCCCATCATAAGTATAGTAGTTGTAGTATCCGGCCCTTTTAATTGTAACTCTTGATGTTCTTCGTCACTTAATAAATTTACCATTCTATCATAAACGATTTTGGTAAACATTTGTCCTGGATTAACCGCTTTTAAAACTTTTTCACCTAGAGCTTCTTCTCTAGTTCCATTTATAAAGCGTCTTACTACTCTTAAATTAACATCAGCATCTAATAATGCTATTTTTATTTGCTCTACTGCTTCTTCAATATTTTTTTCTGAAATTTTTCCTTTTCCAGAAATATCTCTCATAATTGAAGAAAATTTTTCACTTATTGATTCAAACATATCTTACTCATATTTTTTGGATTTCATTGCTACTTATACATTAATCAAAGTCAAAATGTCAAGGTAATCAACTAAACGTGTACCTCTTGATCATTAGTATCAAGTATTACTGGAGATCCTTCTTCTACCCCAATTTTATAGCTTACAGTGGTTGAAACTCCGGCTTCTACTTGTGTTACACCTAACAAAGTTTTACTTCCGGTTACTGTGTGTTTATTATGGGTAATAATAATAAACTGGCTATCCTTAGAGAATTCTTCTAAAACAGATAAAAAGAATCCAATATTTCTATCATCTAATGCTGCATCTATTTCATCAAGTATACAAAAAGGACTTGGCTTTACTTGATAAGTTGCAAAAAGCAAACCTACAGCTGTCATTGATCTTTCTCCACCACTTAGTAAAGAAAGATTTGTTAATTTTTTACCAGGAGGTTGAGCAAGAATTTCAATACCACTTTCTAAAATATTATCTGGATCAGATAATTTTAGTTCAGCTCTACCTCCACCAAATAATCTTCTAAACATTAATTGGAAATTATCAGATATTTGTTTATAGGTGGCTAGAAAACGTTCTTCGCTTTCATTAGTAATTCTAGAAACAACATTCTCTAAATCCGCCTTAGCTTTCATTAAATCATTAATTTGGGAAGTTAAAAAATCATATTGCTCTTTAGCTTCTTCAAATTCATCTTGAGCCATTTGATTAATATAACCTAATTTTAATATATCTTTTTTAACTTCTTCAAGTTTATTTCTTAATACCTTCGGATCTTCTAATTCTTGTTTTAATTTATCTTCGAATTCTGCAAGATTTCTACTATATGTTTCAAAGAAATTATTATGAATCTGTTCAACCATTTCTTTTATTGATTGAATTTGTAATTCAGATTGATCTTTTTCTCTTCTTAATTTATTAACAGTATCAAAAGAAGAATTTTTTTGATTTTGTTTCATGGAAATTTGATTGGATTTTTCTTCAATAATTTCAATTAATTCTTCTAATTGCTGAGATAAAGCAATACCATTTTGAGCAATTTCTTCCATCTCTTGTTCTGTTAATCTTATATTTTCTTGATGATTGCTTGCTTTTTGGGCAGCACTTTTAGCTTCTATTAATCTATCATTATATTCAAGTTTTAATTCATCATTTGATCTTTTCATTGCATCAATTGCAACTTTATTTTCATTAACGTTTCCATTAACTTGTTCTAGCATGATTCTCAATTCATTTATGCTATCTTTATAATCATCACACTGAGAATTCAATTTTTGATTATCATTTCTAAGATAACCTATTTGGTTTCTACAGATATTTACAGTATTTCTATTTTCTAAAATTCTTTTATCTAATTCATGCTTTTTAAAAACAACTCCATCTTCTTTGATAAAATCATCAATAAAAGTTGGAATAGAATTTTCATATTCACCTATATAATCTTTTAATTCTAAAAGATTTTTTAAATTACTATTCTGATTTTTCTCAACCTGCTTAGCAATAGCTTGGCTGTCTAATGTTGATAATTGATTTATTAAATCTCTTTGATTCTCTATTAATGAAATAATATGATTTAATTTATTTTCTATTTTTGTTTTTATTTCATTTCTCTTATTAATACTATAACCACTATCTCTTAACTTAGCATCAAGCTGAACAACAATAGCATCAGTAATTTCATTTAATTCTAGAGAGAGAGAGTCATATTTTTTCTCATAATCTTCAACTTTATTTTCAAGATCTATTATTTCTTGAGATTGTTTTATTATTAAAGATTTTGCACTTTCGTATGATTTATTTAATTTATTAATATCTGCTTCAATTTCATTTGCTTCAGATTTATATTTTTCAATTTTACTATACTTTTCTTTTATTTCTTCTTCATTAACTAGTAATTTCTCTTCTAGAGCTTTTGCCTTATCAAAAGATGTTTGCTGACTTATTAATGCTTCTTTATAATATCTATTCAACAATTCAATAAAATCTGTTTTACCTTTATGTTGTTCTTCAAGACGCTTTAATTCTGTTTGAATTTCAATTCTTTTAGAAGTTTGACTTTTTAAATCATCCTGCATATCACTAATTACTGTATCTAAACCACTTAAAGCTACACTTTGATTTTGAATTTCTTGATCTAAAGTACTTAATCTATTTTCTTTAGCTTCTTTTAGCATTAAATATGATTTAATAGTTGAAAGCTGAACTTCAACTTCTAGATTAAATTTCTCTTTATTTAAATCATTATATTTAAGGCATTTTGCAGCCTGGTTTTTCTTTGAATCATAAGTTCTTTTTACTTCTCTTAAAATTGTATCAACTTGTGCTATATTTTCTTCTGTTCTTTCTATTTTTCTTTGAGCAAGAATTCCTTGTTGTTTATAACGAGAAATACCAGCAGCTTCTTCAAAAATATATCTTCTATCTTCAGGCCTTGTTGATAATATTTGGTCTATCTTACCTTGTTCTAATATTGAATATGCACTTTTACCAACACCAGTATCAAAAAACATTTCTTTAATGTTTTTTAATAAAACTCTACTTTTATTTAGATAATATTCACTTTCACCAGAACGAAAGACTCTTCTCTTTATTTCTATTTCGTTTACATCAAGATTTAAATGTCCCTCTTCATTATTAATGGTTAATATAACTTCAGCCATTTGCATTTGATTTCTTTTATCAGAACCATTAAAAATTACATCTTCCATTTTTCCGGCTCTTAAAGTTTTAGTAGATTGTTCTCCTAAAACCCATTTGATAGCATCAACAATATTACTCTTTCCACAACCATTTGGGCCTAGTAAACTTGTAATCCCATCAGAAAAATCTATCCTAGTTTTATCAGCAAATGATTTGAATCCTATTAATTCAAGACTTTTTAAAAACAAAATAGCACCAACCTATTTTCAAATAATATTAATAAATAATAACATATAATAATCAATTTTCAATATTTTATCAAATTAATACTTTAATACATTTCATTATATCAATTAACAATTATTATACATAAATAATTATATTTAATATATTATATAATAATTGTAGTAATTTATATGTATTATTATATAATAACAATAGTAAAATTGATAAATATAATATTATTATAATATCAAAATATATGATTTCACAAATTATTTTCTTATGATAATATTTATTTAAAATAATATAAGGAAAGTCTATGAAAGAATTTTTATTTGAAGAAATAGAAGGACCATCAAACAATAAAAAAAATAAAATAATAATTGGCTTAGATGAAGCCGGTAGAGGCCCTTTAGCTGGACCTGTTTGTGCTGGTGCTTGTATTTTACCTAAAAACTTTCCAATAGAATTATTGAATGATTCCAAAAAATTAAATAAAAAACAATTACAAACTGCTTATGAAGCTATAGTTAAATATTCAACTTGTTATTCTATAGCTTGGTGTACACCAAAAGAAATAGATGAATTAAATATTTTATGGGCAAGCATGAGAGCTATGGAAAAAGCATATAATCTTGTTGAAAAGAAATTTAATAATAAAATTGATTTAGCCCTAGTTGATGGAAACAAAACACCAAGTTTAAATATTGAGACAAAAGCTATTGTAAAAGGAGATTCAATTTATCCACAAATTATGGCAGCTTCAATTTTAGCTAAAGTTAGTAGAGATAATTTTATGCAATTTTGCGATAAAAAATGGCCTCAATATGGCTTTAAAAAACATATGGGATATCCAACTAAATATCATCGAGAGATGATTGAAAAATTTGGACTATCCCCTATTCATAGAAAAACATTCACGTTTAAAAAAGTTGAAAATCAACAACTTGAATTGTTTTAATTTTTATTTTTGTTATTAGAATATTTTTTAATAAAATCTAAAGATTTTTGGAATTCTCTTACAAATTCTCCCATATCTTCTTGGTATACTAAAACTGATTGTCTAATATATCTATTAGATTCTGCATCGCCTTTACTCTCTACGATATTTAAATATAAATCGCCATAAACATTTTCTTTTACGTTAAAAAAGTATGTTCTATCATTTTTTTTCATACTTGTTGAAAAAACTTCACCACGCTGTCCCATATTAGTCCTCGCTTAATTATTAATTTCGAATTAATAATTTTAAATTTATTGTTACCTATATAAATACTTATTTGGATATGAATGTCAATGCTATTGGATTCAATAACTAAAATAAAAACATGTAATTAAAGGTATAATATTAAACTTTTACATTTTTTTTTACAAAACCACTTGACCTAAGCACTAAGTTTTTATAATATCTCAATCGTTGATTAGCGATATAAATTACTTATTAACAAATGAGAAATATGCGCCATTCGTATAATGGTATTACTCCAGCCTTCCAAGCTGATAACGTGGGTTCGATTCCCATATGGCGCTCAACATCAATCACTACTTTTTAGTAGTGATTTTTTTATTTTTAATAGCTTTCTCATAAAGCTATAGAAACAGCCAATAATGACTTATCTCAGTAAAATGTATAATTTTATTAAATTAAGAATAACTGCTTGTAAATCAAATCTAATTTAGCTTAGAAGAGAAATTAATCTAAACATTCAATTCACTTTATATATTGCTAATTTAAAATTTATAGCAAAAAAAATAGGATGATTAAACTTTTGTTTAACCATCCTAAAATACATCTAAATAATACTTACGTCAAATTATTTCTTAATTGGAGTACCATAGTATGCTGATTCATAAATCATTTTTACATCAGCAACTGTAGGAGTTCCAGGGTTTGTTAAAGTACAAGGGTCAGCAAAAGCATTTTTGCTCATTCTATCTAATACTTCTTTGAATTTTGCTTCATTGAAATCAACTTCAGTACAATCCTTGAAACAAGTAGGAATGTTTAATTTAACATTTAAGTCTCTGATTACTTGTGCTACATCTTCAACTTTTAGAATTTGTTCAATGTAATCATATCTGTCAGTAAATTGTCTGTTAAAGTCAATGATATATGGTAATAAAATTGCATTAGCCAATCCGTGTGTTACACCGAATTCACCACCAATTTTGTGTGCTAAAGAGTGAACTAAGCCTAATGAAGCATTAGTAAATGCCATACCAGCTAAAGCTGAAGCTTCATGCATGTTTTCTCTAGCATCTAAATTTTTAGGTTCAGCAAATGCTATTGGTAAATATTCTTTTACTAATTCAATTGCTCTAATTGCATAAGGTTCTGTGAAGTTTGTTGCAGCATTTGATGCTAAAGCTTCTAAAGCGTGACACATAACGTCCATACCTGTATTTGCTGTAATGTGAGCAGGCATTGTCATTGGTAGAGCTGGATCTAAGATAGCAATATCTGGAACCATATCGCCAGCTACGATAGGATATTTGATATGATTTTCTGGATCAGTAATTACAGAGAAAGCTGTGATTTCACTAGCTGTACCACTTGTTGAAGGGATAGCAATAAAACGAGCTTTGTTTCTTAATGCAGGCATAGAACCAACTTCGATAATATCTTCGAATTTTAGATCTGGATGTTCATAGAAGCACCACATTACTTTTGCTGCATCTAATGCAGAACCACCACCAATTGCTACAATCCAATCTGGTTCAAAGTCTTGCATAGCTTTTGCACCACGTAATACAGTCTTTACTGAAGGATTTGGTTCAACACCATCAATAACGATAGATTCAATTCCACCTTCTTTTAAGATTTCAGCAGCTTTATCTAAGAAGCCAAATCTTTTCATTGATGTACCACCAGTTACTAAAGCAGCTTTTGTACCTTTTAATTCAGCTAACTTACTTAAAGCATTTTCACCATAATAAATTTCTCTTGGAATTGAAAAACCCATAATACCCATAATTCCGTCTCCTCTGATTTACGATAAATTACTTATCTTAGTAAAATCAATTTTAATTTTCTTATTTCTACATTTTATATACTACTAATCACATTAAATAGCATTTTACTCAATATAATTAGCAATTAATAATCTAATTACCTTAAATAAACGATACGTTCACTCTCGTTCACGGTCATACAATAACATTCAATTTCTTTTTGTGCAAGGGTGTTCTATATTTTTTTATCGATATTTTTTATTATTTTTTTTTCAATATATATTTGGCCTACATCTGCACAATTATAATTTTTTTTGTTATATTATCTTTCATGACAAATTTCGATTTACAATTTTCAAAATTAATATGTTTTAGCCAGTTAAATCTGACCTCAGGAGACCTTTTATCTATAAACTCAGAAGAGTCTACCTACTCTTTTGCATTAGACCTGGCTAAATTCGCTACAAAGATTACAAATCTCCCTGTTACTATTGTAGTAACTGAAGAGGGAAAAGTAACACAATCAGTTCCTGTTGAACCGGATTTATTAGATATTCAAAAACCACAAGTGAAAACTCAAATTATGTGCAGAATACTAGATTTAGATAAATTTATTTATTTAAGCGACGAAGAACCTGATTCTTTGAATAAAAGTGTTATCGATATAAGTAAATTTGGGCTTCTAAGTGAACCTATAGATTTAAAAAGACGCATTGCTATACCTTGGACTATTGTTGCATACCCTTCAAAGAAATTTGTTGAACATGCATTTGGTGTTTTAAGTGAAAATGAAGTTTTAGCTTATTTTGCTAAACTATTAAGATTTGATAATGAAAATATGATTCAATATTGGGTTAATCAATCCTGTTTACTAGATTATAGAATCAAGGAATTAAATTCAATTAAAGATAAAACTGTAATTTTTAAAAACAGAACATCAAAATTCCAAGCTTCAATAATTGATGGTGCTAATTGGGCTTCAAATTATATTACCTTAAATAATAATAGAAGTTTCTATAATTTCTTACCATCTCAAAATATTCATACCAATATTGAAAAAGACTCCTTTAATGGACACATTGAAGCTTCAAGAGATTTTATTCTTTTTGGATCTTTAGTTAGAAATGCTACTTTCAATGTCAGAGATGGATATGTTGTATCTTTTAATGCTGAAGAAGGAAAAGAAGCACTCAACGCTTTCTTTAATTCAGATGAAAATGCGAGATGTGTTTCTGCTATAGTACTAAATGATGAAGAATCCATTGAATCAAAATATATAAATAAAGGAACTCATCCTCTATTCTCATTAGAACACACTTCCTCAATTATTTTAGGGGGAGCAATGGAAGATTCTTTACGTAATTTTGATGAAGATACTAACTTAGATAATATTAAAGTTAACCAATCATTAGTCAAACTTTCTATTCCTATTGGTGATGTATTTACTAGAATTTCCATTGGGGAATTAACTGTTATAAACGAAGGTAGTTTTATAATTTAATTACTATATAGAAATAATACAAAAAGTATACTTTTTAATATTAAAAATATTATTAAGTATACTTTTTTTGTATATAAGTTATATAAAAAATATTTAATTATTTATCTTATTCAATGAAGCTATATATCTTAAGCCATCGAGAGTCTGATTAATTTCTATTTCATCTATTCTTGGAATTAAAGAAGAGATAGTTGAAGAAAGTCCACCAGTAGCAATAACATGAAGTTTTACACCCAATTGTTTTTCAGTTCTATCAATCATAGATTCAACTAAACCAGCATAACCAAACATAATACCTGATCTAATTGAACAATCGGAGGATCTTCCCATAGCTTTTTCAGGAGCTTTTAATTGAACTTGAGGTAATTGTGCTGTACTACCAAACAAAGCATTAACTGCAGTAATTAAACCTGGGGTTATCGCAACACCTTCTACCTCGCCTTTACTATTTACACAACTCATGGTTAAAGCAGTACCAAAGTCTACTACCATAACCGCTTTATTTGGATAAAGATTATGAGCTTGAGCCAAATTACAAAGCAAATCAGAACCTAACTCAACAGGAATGCTTTCTCTAACTAATCCAGTTTTTAAATCATGGTTAATTATTATTGGATTAATATTAAATAATCTTATTACATTTTTTTCTAAAGCTCTATTTAAATTTGGAACTACCGATGAAATCACAGCATCAGTAATATCATATTTTTGTGGATCACAATTTTTTAATAAAGATTCGAGCAAAACAAAATATTCATCTGTTGTTTTATGGATATCAGTATGAATACGCCAGATGTTAATCCATGATGCTCCATCATGAACAGCCATTACTATATTTGTATTTCCGATATCCACTGCAAATAACATTAATAACTCCTATTATTAAATAGACAAGCTATGATTTGAAACGTTTTGATACATCTCATCTCTTAATTGCTTAACACCTTCATCAACTAAATATTCATCGAAAGGCATCATTCTATCAATTATACCACTTGGAGTAAACTCAATAATTCTGTTTGCGATTGTATTAACAAACTGATGGTCATGAGAGTTAAATAAAATAACTCCACTAAAATCAATCAACCCATTATTTAAGGCTGTAATTGATTCAAGGTCCAAGTGTGAAGTTGGTTCATCAAATATTAAACAGTTTGCTTGTTCCAACATCATCTTAGATAATACACATCTTACCTTTTCTCCACCTGAGAGTACTGTACAATCCTTAAGAGCTTCATCTCCACTAAATAACATTCTACCTAAGAAAGATCTTATATAGGTATCGTCTTTTAAGTCTGGAGAATATTGTCTTAACCAATCAGTAATACTAACATGCTCAGCAAAATATTTTGAATTATCTTTTGGGAAATAAGATTGGCTTGTTGTTACACCCCATCTATATTCCCCTTCATCTGCTTCTAAATTACCACTAATAATTTCAAATAATAAAGTTTTAGCTTGGTGATTAGGTCCTACAAAAGCAATTTTATCGCCATTGTTTAAAACTAAATTTAAATTATCTATAATTTTTTCACCATCAACAGCTTTTGTTAACCCATTAATTTCTAATATATTGTTACCAACTTCCCTTTCTGGTTTAAATGCAATATATGGAAATCTTCTTGAAGAAGGTTTAATATCATCAATAGTTAATTTATCAATTAATTTTTTTCTACTTGTTGCTTGTTTTGCTTTAGATGCATTTGAACTAAATCGTTGAATAAAATCTTTTAATTCAGAAATCTTATCTTCACGACGTTTTTTATCATCTTTCATTTGTTTTGCAGCAAGTTGGCTTGATAAATACCAGAAATCATAGTTACCAACATATAATTGAATTTTTGAATAATCGATATCAGCAATATGTGTACATACACTGTTTAAGAAGTGTCTATCGTGACTAACAACAATAACAGTATTTTCAAAATTTTCTAAGAAATTTTCTAACCAATTGATTGATTCTAAATCTAAGTGGTTTGTAGGTTCGTCAAGTAATAAAATATCTGGTGTTCCAAATAATGCTTGAGCTAATAATACTCTAACTTTGATAGTATCATCAATTTCAGACATTTTTTTATTATGGAAATCAGTAGAAATACCAAGACCATCTAACATTTGACCTACTTCAGCTTCAGCTTCCCAACCACCCATTTCAGCAAATTCATTTTCTAAATCAGCAGCTCTAATGCCATCTTCTTCTGTAAAGTCAGCTTTTTCATAGATTTCTTCTCTTTCTTTCATTATTTGATAAAGTTTATCATATCCCTTAATAACAGTTTCCATTACTGTAAAATCTTGGAACGCATAATGATCCTGTCTTAGCATTGCTAAGCGTTCACCAGGAGTAATAATTATCTCACCAGTATCTTGTTCGATTTCGCCTGATAAAATTTTTAAAAAAGTTGACTTACCTGCACCATTTGCTCCGATAATACCGTAGCAGTTACCAGGTGTAAACTTTATATTAACATCCTTGAATAATACTTGAGTTCCATATGATAATGAAATATTTGAAGCTGTTATCATTTATTTTCCTTTATTATTGTTATTTATTCCTATTCTATCAAAAAAAAACAACCTATCTCAAGGTTGTCTCAAAAAATAGTCCCTAGGGGAATCGAACCCCTATTTAAAGACTGAGAATCTCTCGTCCTAACCGTTAGACGAAGGGACCGGACAACTGGGATAGAGGGACTCGAACCCCCAAAGGCAGAACCAGAATCTGCAGTGTTACCATTACACTATATCCCAAAACACACCAGTGGAAAATATACATACTAAGAAAAATATTGTCAATTAGTATTTGCTCGCAATATAGTAAAATGTAGGACTCAGTTTCCTCTATCTCTTATTATTTTATCTATTCACCATTATAAGTTAATAAAACATCTAATTTATAGTCTTTAAAGATATCTTCATAACCTAAGAATGGTAATCCAATTACACCACCAATTGCAGCAACTTCAGCACCATTATCTTCAACAATAGCTCTTGCTGCTTCTAAAGTTCCACCTGTAGCAATTAAATCATCGATTAATAAAATCTTATCACCTTTATTTATATCTACATGTTGAATACAGATAGTATCTGTGCCATATTCCAAAGCAAATTCTTTTTGATAAGTTTTGCCAGGTAATTTACCTGGTTTTCTAGCTAAAATTAATGGTAAGTTCATCTTAATTGCTAAAGGACTTGCAAAAAGAAATCCACGAGCTTCTAAACAAACAATACTATCAATATCCATATCTTTATACAATTCATAAAAAGAATCGATACAATAATTATATGCTTTTGGATCTGCTAAAATTCCTGTGATATCGTAAAAAAGAATTCCTTCTTTAGGAAAATCCTTAACTTTCCTAATAGCTGAGTCTAAATCAAATTTCTCCATAACCTCTCCCTATTGGTTTTTTTTGAATGCACTAACACGTGCACTTGCGCTTACATCAAAAGTATCTCTATATCCATCTTTTAAATAATTATAAGCTAAACCAGCTATCATTGCACCATTATCAGTACATAATTTTAGAGATGGGAAAGTTACTGTATATCCACCTTTTTCTAACTCTTTTAACTCAGCGCGTAATTGGCTATTAGCAGCAACACCACCACCTGCAGATACCCTCATTAATCCTGTATCTTTTAATGCCAATTTTATTCTTTTCATTAAAATATTTACAGCTGCTCGTTGGAAACTTGCAGCAATATTTTCATTTGTAATTTCATAATTTTTATCATGAAATTTTTCTAATTGATTTATAACTGCTGTTTTAAGCCCAGAATATGAAACATCATATTTATGATCACTTGATAAAGAAGGTCCTGGGAATAAAAAAGCTTTGGAATTACCTGTTTTACTCAATCTATCAATTATTACACCACCTGGATAACCTAAGCCATAATGCTTAGCGACTTTATCGAAAGCTTCACCAATAGCATCATCAATTGTAGTACCTAATACTTCGACATCGTCATAACTATTAACTTTACAAATAACCGTATGACCACCAGAAACTAAAACTCCCAAATATGGGTATTCTTGTGGATTTTCAATCTGAGAAGCAAATAAATGTGCTCTAATATGGTCGATTGTAATAAAAGGTATATCTAAAGTTGCAGCAAAACCTTTAGCAAAATTAACTCCTACTAATAAAGAGCCTAATAACCCAGGTCTATTTGTGACTGCAACTGCGTCAAGTTCTTCTTTTTTTATGTTTGCTTGCATTAATGCTGCATTAACCACTTGGTCAATCCATTCTGTGTGTAATCTACTTGCTAATTCAGGAACTACACCTTCATATGGTTTATGCAATTCAATCTGAGTTGCAACCACATTACTTAATACATTTTTGCCATCTTCAACAACGGCGGCACTACATTCATCACAAGATGTTTCTATACCTAAAACATACATAAATCTATTTTCACCTTACTTATCGTTTGATTTAATTTTTGAAACAACTCTTAAAAAATCATCAAATGAATCAATTGATGTACTTCGAGTTAACGCTTCAAAACTAGCTCTTTGTTGCAAATCTGAAATACTATTGCCTTCATTAATTAAACTAGGATAAAGACCCATAAAAAATTGAGCTACTTGAGGATCCCAAGTTTCTGCGACCACAGGTTTCTTATCCACATCATTTTGGATTTGGAAAGCATAAGTATCATTTCTCAAAGGTAGTTTTACAGTTTTTAATATTTTTTTTTGCTTGTTTACCATATCGGCAAGCTTACATTTTTTTATAGGCATCGGTCAAGATTTATATTAATATAATCCTAATAAAATAAAATGGACAAAAAAAATAAAAATTAGAGTTGAAAAAAGTCCATCATATATTGTATCTTTTCAATATTGCCGGAGTAGCTCAGGGGTAGAGCAACGCTCTCGTAAAGCGTGGGTCAAGGGTTCAATTCCCTCCTCCGGCTTTTTATTTTAGATTTAAAAAAATCCCAAAACCTTTATAGATTTTGGGATTTCTTATAAATCAATACTAGATAAATTATTTATTATTAATTACTGCTTGAGCTGCAGCTAATCTAGCAATTGGAACTCTAAATGGAGAACAAGATACATAATTTAAGCCAACTTTTTGACAGAAATCAATTGTTTTTGGATCTCCACCATGTTCACCACAGATACCTAATTTGATTGTTGGTCTAACAGATCTACCAAGTTGAGCTGCCATTTTTACTAATTTACCAACACCATCGATATCGATTGTAGCAAATGGATCATAATCATAGAATTGTTTATCTGTATCATTTACATAATGACCTAAGAATGATGCTGCATCATCTCTTGAGAATCCACAAGTCATTTGAGTTAAGTCATTGGTACCAAAGCTAAAGAATTCAGCTTCATGAGCAATTTCATCTGCTGTTATTGCAGCACGAGGAACTTCAATCATTGTACCTAATTTATATTCAATAGTCTTATTTCTTTCTTTGAATAATTCATCAATTACTTCAAGTGCATTCTTCTTACAGAAATTAAATTCTTTATAATTACCTACCAATGGAATCATAATTTCAGGATGTACTTCAATGCCTTCATCTAATACATTTAATGCTGCTTCCATAATTGCTTTTACTTGCATTTTTAAGATTTCAGGATAGACAATTGCTAATCTACAGCCTCTAAATCCTAACATAGGGTTAAACTCATGTAATTCAGTAATTTTTTGTGCAATTTTTTCAACAGAAACACCTAAATCAAGTGCTAATTCATGACGAGAAGTATGGTCATTTGGCAAGAATTCATGTAATGGTGGGTCTAATAATCTAACTGTTGCAGGACGACCATTTAATTCTCTAAAGATTTCTTCAAAGTCACCTCGTTGCATTGGTAATAATTCAGCTAATGCATTTTCTCTTTCAATTAAATTATCTGCTAAGATCATTTTTCTAATTGATTCAATACGTTTGCCACCAAAGAACATATGTTCAGTTCTACATAATCCAATACCTTCAGCGCCCAAAGAAACAGCTCTGTGAACATCTTGAGGAGTATCAGCATTAGTTCTAACACCTAACTCTTTAATTTCGTTTACATAGCCCATAAATTTCTTGTAATTTTCGAATAATAGAGAATCTTCTTCTTTCATTGTTCCATCTAATACTTGAACAATTTCACTTGGTTTTACAGCAATTTTTGCTCCATAAACAGCACCTGTAAAGCCATCGATTGAAAGATAATCACCTTCATTAAATTCTAAATCGCCAACACTCATAGTTTTCTTTTTTTCATTTACAACTATTGAACTAACACCAGATACACAAGGACAACCCATTCCTCTAGCTACAACTGCTGCATGAGAGGTCATACCACCTCTACTTGTTACAACACCTTTTGCTACAGCCATACCTTGAATATCTTCAGGAGAGGTTTCTGTTCTAACTAATATAACAGCTTTACCTTTATTTGCAACTTCAACTGCTTTATCTGCTGTGAAATAAATATGTCCACATGCACCACCTGGAGAAGCATTTAAACCTTTAGCAATTTCTTTAATTTGTTTTTCTGAAATATCTTTATTGTCTAATACTGGTGCAAATAATTTATTAAATTCACCTGCTGGAACTCTTGAAACTGCTGTTTCTTTATCAATTAGTCCAGATTCAACCATTTCTACTTGGCTTCTTAACCAGCTAAAGATTGTTCTTTTACCATTTCTGGTTTGCAACATATATAGTTTACCTTCTTGAATTGTAAACTCTAAATCTTGCATATCATGGTAATGATTTTCTAGAATATCTCTAATTCCAACTAATTGTTCATAAACTTTTGGATTTACTTTTTGTAAGGTATCAATTGGTTGAGGAGTTCTAATACCTGCAACAACGTCTTCACCTTGTGCATTCATTAAATACTCGCCATAGAATTTATTTTCACCAGTAGATGGGTCTCTTGTAAATGCAACACCAGTTCCTGATGTATCACCCATATTACCAAATACCATAGTTTGAACATTAACAGCTGTTCCTAATAAACCTCTAATATCATTCATTTGACGATATTTAATAGCTCTATCATTATTCCAAGAATTGAAAACAGCAATTATTGCTTTAAATAATTGTTCTTGAGGTTCGACAGGGAATTCTTCATTAGTATATCTTTTATAAACAACAAGGTATCTATTAATTACTTCTTTTAAATCATCAATATTTAATTCAGTATCATATACTTTTTCAGTTTCGTCTTTTACACTCTGAAGAGCTGATTCAAATTCATGATGTGGTACATTCATTACAACATCACCAAACATTTGAATAAATCTTCTATAGCTGTCCCAAGCAAATCTTTCATTACCTGTTTTTGCAATTAGTGCGTTAACTGTATCTAAATTTAAACCTAAATTTAATACAGTATCCATCATACCTGGCATTGATTGAGCAGCACCTGATCTAACTGATACTAGTAAAGGATTTTTTGTATCCCCTAATTTAGCACCCATTGTTTTCTCAAGTTTTTCTAAAGTTACTAAAACTTCATCTTCTAAATGTTTTGGTAATTGTCCATTATGAGTATTAAAATATTCACAAGCTTCAGTACTGATAGTAAAACCAGGGGGAACAGGTAATCCAATAGATGTCATCTCAGCAAGGTTTGCACCTTTACCACCGAGTAAATCTTTCATTGAGGCAGTTCCTTCTGCTTTTCCATCACCAAAGAAATATACATATTTCTCTTTGTTTGGTTTCATAATTTCCTCCAAAATAAAATTATACAAATAACATAGTCCATAAAGATTAGGCTATAATCATATTATAGTCAATCTTATTTTTGGAACAAACTTTATTTGACAAGGTGAAATTTTTAATATTTACAAGTATTATTTTGTTTATTTCTTTTGTTTAGTAATTTTTACTATATGTTTATTTAGTAGTAAGCGTTTTTGATAAAAATTTACCGATTTATCATAAAAAAAAGAGTAACTACTTAACAGTAATTACTCTTAAATCACTAATATATTTTTTAAGCACTATAGCTTTCTAAACTTCTATGAACTTCAGTATTTTGTAGCTTTTGTAATGCTCTTTTTTCAATTTGTCTAATTCTTTCTTTTGTAAGATTATATACTTCACCAATTTCTTTTAGACTCATTTGATATTTGTTATTTAAACCAAATCTATGTTCAATAATATCTTTTTCTTTTTCACTTAATTGGTCTAAAGCTTCATTAATATCTTCTTTTAATAAACCGCTCATAACTTGTTGGTCAGGAGATGCAAAATCTGATTCAATGTAGTCCCCAATACTACTTGTTTCATTGTCTCTAAATACTGGAGCATCTAAGCTTACCATATCTTTTGATACAGATACTAAAGTCTTAACTATCTCAGCATCTAAATTTGTCTCTTTAGCTAACATCTCAACTGTTGGTTCTTCACCATTTAAGTGAACTAAAGTTTTTTGAGCTTTTTGAATTTGTAATAATTCATTAGATCTGTTTAATGGCAATCTAACAGCTCTACTTTTCTCATTAATAGCTTTCATAATAGATTGTCTTATCCACCATACTGCATAAGAAATAAAATGATACCCTTTTTCTACATCAAATTTATCTAAAGCAGTCATTAGACCTATATTTCCTTCATTTATTAAATCGGCTAATGGTAGCCCTTGGTTTTGATATTTTTTTGCAATCTTTACAACAAAACGGAGGTTTGATTCAATCATTTTGTTTCTTGCTCTTTTGTCACCTTTTTTAATTTTCTTAAATAGTTCAACTTCTTCTTCATGAGAAATTAAAGGCAATTTATTTAATTCTTTCATATACATTGAAAGTACTGTAGAGTCTTCACTTGAACCATCATCATTATTTAGCATATACATTTCATTATTCATTTTATATAGCCTCCATGTTGTATATTCTAATGCAATTTCCATGCCAACTTGATTTTTGGGCTAAATTCAAAGGTTTTAATATAAAATGGAAGAAAATCATTCTACAAATGTAAAAAAAACAGGTCATATTGACCCGTAATTATTTTTTATATGAAAAAATGGTACATTTTGACCCATTTGATACTTTATGTTTATATAAAAGTATCCTTTTGTCCCAAATTTACTCAAAATCAGGCAAAAGCAGACTCTTCAAACATCATCCAAGGGAAATCTATTTCCACATTTTTATAAAATGATCTCATATTTTCTTTATGTATCATAAAAGGACTATCTTCAATATCTTTTTTTAATTCCTTAAAAGTATCTTCAATTAAATCAAAAATCATATCACCTTCACTAAGAGCAATTTTGATTCTTTTTTTCCCTAAAAGATAAATTATAAACTGTATTTTAAAGAATTCTAAAAACTCATCATTAATAGACTCTAATTCCATATTTCTCAATAAAAAAGTATCACAGAAACAATCTAAACCTTTGACCAAATCCTTCTTATCTAGGAAAGTATTTGCAAGTTTATAGAAGGTTTTTGACAATGAAAGTTGATTATCAAAAAATAAATTGGTATATGATTCTTGTTTTATCAAATTATTACAATCTTTCATTTGTTACTCCTTGTCCGATTTCAAATAAAATATAATTAAAAAATGCTATAAAGGCAAATTTTTTTATTATCATTTTTTTCAAAATTTTATATTGCCACTTGCATTTTATATTGTTATATTTAGTTACGTGTAAAGACTAATCAACTTTACATCATTAGTATTTAAATACAATTCAAGGAGATTATATTATGACAGTAAAACCTTTAGGTGACAGAATTTTAGTTAAAATGGATGAAGTAAAAGCTCAAACTGCAAGTGGTATTTTTATTCCACAATCTGCACAAGAAAAAACTCAAATTGCTTCTGTTATTGCTATTGGAGATGATAAAGATGCAATTACAGTAAAAGTTGGAGATAAAATCCTACATGACAAATATGCTGGAACTCAAATTAAAGTTGATGGTGATGAATTATTAATTATTAATATGAGTGATGTTCTTGCAATTGTAGAATAATTAAAACTTAAATTATAATTAAATTAATAAAGCTATTTAACCAAGTTGGTTAGATAGCTTTAATTTTTATCTTTCACTATATAAAAAGTTTTCAATTTTTTCACAAACTGTTTCACTATTCGATTCTTGGTGATAACAAGGTGGCAATGCCCTTAGCATATATTTACCATAAGATTTTTGACTAATTCTACTATCTAATAATAATACTACCCCATAATCTGCAGTTGATCTAAGAAGTCTTCCAAAACCTTGTTTTAATTTCATAGTTGCTAAAGGTAATGATAAATTAAAAAATCCACTTTCCCCTCTTTTTTCAAAATCTATAGTTCTAGCTTTTACTACAGGATGCGATGGAACAGAAAAAGGCAATTTTACTATAATAACTAATCTTAAAGTAGTCCCTGGAGCATCAACGCCTTCCCAGAAGGAAGATAAAGCAAACAATGTTGAATTATCATCATTTTTAAATTTATTTATTAGTAAATGTTTTGAAGAATTTCCTTGCATCAATAAATTAAGAGAGGCTTCTTTAAATTTATCCTCTACTTTTTTATATACTTTGTTCATAATATCTCTAGAAGTAAACAAAACCAATGCACCACCATTAGAAGAGTTAACACTACTAAAAATCATTTCACTAATATAATCAAGATAAGCTTTTTCTTCTGTTTTCTTAGTTTTTATTGCTTCTTTTGAAGTATCTTCACTATACCTTGGAGGAGGTAAAGCATCCCTTGGGGTTAAAAGTAATAATTTATTCTCATAATCAAAAGGAGAAATAAAAGAAGCTTTTATAAAATCTCTATTCTCTGTATATGGGAGACCAACACGAGTTCCCCAGAATTTAAAATCATCATTTAAATTTAGGGTAGCGCTTGTTAAAACAACTGTATCAATTTCTTTGAAGATATTATCAACAAGTGCTGGAGCAACTTTTAAAGGAGTTATAAGAGTTGAAATATCTACAACCTTTCCTCTTCTTCTTTCTGCTTCAAACCAATGTATCTCATCATCTTCCCATTGATCAAATTTTATAAACATACTAAGGACTGTTATATTATTCATAACTCGATAGTGATTGGTTTCTACTTCTTTTCTTACAACTAAAGCATTTTCATCATTATCAACTTGTTTTAAAAAATCTTCCATCAATTGATTACAAGAAAGAGCTTTTTGAATTATTTCATTAGAAGCATCTATAAAACTTTTCAATCGTGTTTCTTGAGATTTAACTACATAAACACTTCTATAACCTTGTTTTTCAAAAGTTTGCAATAAATATTGATTTAATGAAGTTACTAAACTTTTTAAAACATTATAGGAAGTTACTAATTTTTGATGATCAAAACCTTGTGTTGAAAACTCACCTAATTTTTCAATTATATTTTTTCCATGTCCTTTATTAGTGGTAGCTAGTAAATTATCAATTCTCTTTAACACTAAATAATTACTGTAAATCATGGAAAAAAATTCAGATGCAGTATCTTCAATATTATGAGCTTCATCAATTATAAGACGATTGAATGCTGGTAATACATTATCTTCTTCATAACTTAATTCATTATCTTTTCTACTTTTTGAATCTGTAAATAGAAGATGATGATTACTTACGATAATTCTAGCTTTTAGAAGTTTTAATTTACTTTTTTGATAAAAACATTCTTTAAAATATGGACATTTATAATTAAGGCATAATTCTCCATCACTATTTATTTTAGACCATTCAAAAGGAATTGTTGAGTTATATTCAGTTAATAATCCTGTTTCAGTTTTTGAACACCATTCTTTAAACATTGCTTCTTTAGAAGAAGGATCAACTAAAAAAGAAGTGGCCTTAACTATTTCATCATTAAATCTTCTTAAGCAAAGGTAGTTACCCCGCCCAACTGCCAAAGCAACATTACAATCCATATCTAACATTTCTAGGATTCTTGGAATATCTTTCTTAAATAATTGATCTTGTAAATTAATGGTAGCAGTAGATATTACTGTTCTCTCATCCCCATTTTCAATTGAATTGTATAAAGCAGGAACTAAATATGCAAAACTTTTTCCAATTCCAGTACCTGCTTCTAGTATAGCTATTGAGTTATTTTGATATGCTTTTGAAACTAGCTTTGCCATCTCAATTTGCCCATCTCTTATTTCATAAGATTCAAAGGCTTGAGATAAAGCTCCTCCGTTTTCAAAAATGTCTTCTATTTGAGTATTTGTCATTATTCTTCTATATTTTTATTATATTCTTCTAATTTACGATGAAGTGTTTTTCTACCAATTTTTAAAACTTCTGCGGTTTTACTTTTATTACCATTACAACTATTTAAAGTTGAAATTATTGCTTGCTTTTCAATTTCAGCTAAACTCTGACCAACTTCAATATTAATTGATGGGACTTCATTGTTTTCTCTAATTTGTGGAGGTAAATCTTTAACATCTACAAAATCACCTTTACTCAAAACAATGGCTGCTTCAACACAGTTTCTTAATTCCCTAATATTTCCTGGCCAATCATATTTATAAATTGCATTTTTAGCTTCACTAGTAAAGCCTTTTACATTCGTATTGTTTTCTTTATTAATTTGTTCTAAAAAAGATGTAATTAATAATGGAATATCTTCTTTTCTATTTCTTAATGGTGGAACTTCTAAATGAACAACATTTAATCTGTAATATAAATCTTCTCTAAAAGTCCCATTTTCAATCTCTTTCAATAAATCTCTATTAGTTGCAGCAACAATTCTAACATCAACTGTTATTGTTTTTTCACCGCCTACTCTTTCAAATTGTCTCTCTTGTAAAACCCTTAAGATTTTTATTTGAGTTGTTGGACTAATTTCTCCTATTTCATCTAAAAAGATTGTACCACCATGTGCTAATTCAAATCTTCCTTTCTGAGTTGCCACAGCACCCGTAAAAGCTCCTTTTTCGTGACCAAATAATTCACTTTCTAATAACCCTTCACTTAAAGCTGCACAATGCACTTTTATAAAAGGTCCTTCTCTTCTGTTAGAAATTTGATGTATTGCATCTGCAACTAACTCTTTACCAACACCACTCTCTCCTGTTACTAAAACAGAAGCTTTTGTTGGAGCAACTTGGTTTATGGTATCTAAAAGACGCTTAATGTTAGCACTATTTCCTATCATCTTACCATAATTTTGAGAAGCTTTTAAGGCTGCTAATTCTTCCTTGATTTTTATATTTTCATCTAAGAGATCTTTTTGTTTTAAAGATTTTTTTACAAGTAATAACAATCTATCTAAATCCACAGGTTTGGTAAAGAAATCAACTGCTCCATTTCTCATAGCTTCAACAGCTGTTTCTATAGTTCCATGACCTGTTAAAATTACAACTGGGATATTTGGATAGGAGGATACGACCTTTCTCAAAAGCTCTTCGCCACTCATTCCTTCCATTCTCAAATCAGTAATTACTAAATCTACATCATTTTTATTAATTAAATTCCAAGCAACTTGTCCACTTTCTGCTAATAAAACTTCATAATCTTCTAATTCTAAAGCTAAACCTAAACCTTCTCTAATGTTTTTTTCATCGTCACATACTAATATAGTTTTACTCATTTAAGTTCTCCCAAGAATCGTCAATTGCTAATCTTTCACTATGAGGAACAGGTAAGTTAATTATAAACTCACTACCCTTATTCACTTCACTTTTAACTCTAATATCGCCTTTATGTTCTTTTATAACTTTATATACTACTGTAAGACCTAGACCAGTGCCGCTTGCTTTAGTTGTAAAATATGGTTCAAATATTTTATTTTGAGTTTCTTGGCTCATCCCTTTACCTGAATCTTTTACTGTAATTACAACATCATCACCCATTAACTTAACACAAACTCTAATAGTGCCCTTTTTCTCAATAGCATTCATTGCATTTTTTATAATATTTAATAATGCTTGCCTAAATAAATTAGTGTCTAATTCTACTTTTGGGGTACTTTTAATATCTCTAATAAGTTTTACATGATTCTCTTTCAATTCAGGTTCAACAAAATCACAAATCTCACTAATAGATTTTGATACACTAGTTAATTTTAACTTTGTATCCATTGGTCTAACTGCAAAAAGGAAATCAACAACTATTGAATTAAGTCTCTCAATTTCTTCGGATAACACATTAATATATCTTGAAGCATCATCCATATTTAAAGTTGTTTTTCTCTCAAAAGCTTTTGTTAATAATTGAAGATGAATACTCATAGCAGCAAGTGGGTTTTTAATTTCATGAGCAACCCCTGCGGCCATAGTGGTCATACTTGCAAGATTTTCACTTCTTCTTAGTCTTGCTTCATTTCTTCTACTAACAGTAATATCTTCAAATACTAAAATATAACCATTATCTTCACTTGATTCGAAATCTGAATCAGTTAGTTTTTCAACATTTAATACAATAGTTCTAATCTCTTCTCCCCATTGATAATTAAATTCACTATCCTCATCATTGTAACCTATCTTATTAAATTCAACCTGTAAGTATTTTAAGATATTTTTATCTTGGATGATATTAAAAATACTATCACCTTCATAGCTACTTTTTCTAATAATAGGGGGTAATACTTTTGCTACTTTATTTACATAAACTACTTTTTTTCTATTATTTAATAAAATAATCCCTTGAGAGAGGTTATCTAAAACTTGCTCTAAATTTGTTATATAAGAATCTTCTCTTTCTATTAATTGTACAATTTGATTAATATCTAATTGTTCTATTTTCTCTAAAGCTCTTTTTACAAAATTATGCATTAATATTCTCCATCATTTTCCTATATACATTTTCGTACATATTTTTTTTAGGAAGATTATAAACTCTTTGATTATTATATAATGTACTAATATCTTGTACTATTTTCTTTGCCGTATAACTATCTATCCTATTGTTGATAAATTCCTTTTGAATTTTATCAATTAATTGCTCTAAAATAAACTCATCTTGTTTTGAAGATTCTAAAGTATTAATGTATGAAGCCAATTCTTCACTATTTAAATATCTTCTATTAACAAAAGAAGACACAAAGGAATTTAAAGCTATTTCGACATCACTTGCTTTATAACCACTAGCGCTTAAGAAAAACTTTTCTAAAGAATCTATTTTATCATCCTCTAAATTAAAACCTTCTAACAAAGATTTTTGTTTATCCTCTTCTATCCTACTAAAATTATATCTTCTAACCCTTGATAAGATAGTTTGCATTATTCTAGAAGGAGATTCAGATAATAATATAAAATATACATTTTTATTTGGTTCTTCAAGAATTTTTAAAAGACTATTTTTAACACTTTCATTAGCTTTTTCTATTGCTTCAATTATTACAACTCTAACTTTTTCATTAACTAACGTATTTGATAACCAAATTTGTAAAGCTCTAACTTCATCAACACTTAAATTAGTTAAGTTTTTATTGCTTTTTGCTAATAAAGGCTTTAATTTCAACTTTAAATCTTTAACAAAGCTTTGAGCTTCTCTTATTTTATAATTTTCACCATTTTTGGAAAATTCATTTATTAAATCACTTACTTGATATGCAACATCAAATAATTTAGAGTTTTTATCTAAGTAGATTGCATTATGATAAGATAATAAAAAAATTCTGAGTGTTTCTATCAAAAAATTCTTTGTAAAAACATTTCTATTTTTAACAAATCTCTCACATGCTACATCTATTCTATTATCAAAATCTCTATTAGATATAATAACTAAATTCTGCATTAAATAACTATCATACAAATTACACGAACTACAATTACACTCATCATCCTTATTATCATTAAAACAAGATAATGCCTTTGCAACTTCAATTGCACCAGTCATTTTTGCAGAATATTTAGGCCCACAAAATAAAGAAGAATTACTAAATGAATCCCCCTTTATTGAATTTTCTAATACTTTTGCTACGTCTGGTTGAACTAGCTTTA
Source organism: Pleomorphochaeta caudata (assembly GCF_055395745.1). Lineage (NCBI taxonomy): Bacteria > Pseudomonadati > Spirochaetota > Spirochaetia > Spirochaetales > Sphaerochaetaceae > Pleomorphochaeta > Pleomorphochaeta caudata. The sequence goes on along the minus strand of NZ_AP042458.1, from coordinate 1,935,642 downwards.
GCTTATTGAACATTACTAATAAAATCCTCAGCAATTGGAATTATTGGAGAAAATACTTTCTCAAACATAAATGAATTATTTATATATGAAGATAAATCAAACAAATGTTGATATGTTAATAACATTAAAATTAAAGCACAAATTGCTAAGGTAAATAATACTGCCCATACAAAGCCTAATAATGAATTAATAGGTCCTAAACCAATTCCATCAAAGGCTGTAGATAGCATATTCCCTAAAGCTAATGTTATTATATAACCTATGATAAAACATAACATATAACTAAATAATGAATTTAGAATTAAAGGAAGTTGTAATCTTGAAAAAACTAAATCTGATGCCATTTCACTAAACATTAAACCTGCAATTAGTCCAATTAATACTGCAGCTTTTGATGCAAAACTTTTAGCAAATCCTTCAAAACCTCCAGCAATCCCTGCAACTAATGCAATACCTAGAATTATTATATCTACAATATTTAATACTGCTGAACCAAGATTTATTGTAAAATCCATAATAAACTCCTTTTAATTTCCTAATAATTCATTTATCTTTCTATAAATAATTTCATTTGCATTTACACTTTTTAGATGGCTAAATGCAACCAATCTTCTCTCTATAACTTCATTATCGAATAAATTCTCTATGGTGTCTATAAAATTCATTGAATTTGTATAGACTTCCAACAAATTTAAATCCTTATAAAATTCTGCATTTAAGACCTGTTCTCCCCTACTAGAAGAGTTTTTTAAGGGAATTCCTAAAATATTTTTCTCAAAAGCTATTTCTTCATTTAATGTATTAGCTCCACAACGAGTAATAATTAAATCAGCTTTTCTATACAAATATCCTAATTCTTTATCAATGTACTTGGTACAGATATATCCATTAACATCCTTTTCTCTAAAAGTTTTCTCACCCATTTGATGATAAATATTATATTTTTTTAATAAAGAATCTAAATTTTGATCAATCAAATTATTTATTTCTAATGCACCTAAAGAACCACCTACAACTAAAATAGTCTTTTTACTCTTATCAAATTTTAAATTCATTTGATTAATAACTGGTTTAATATACTCTTTATATTCTAAATTTTCCCCATTTTCTATTGCTTTTTCATAACAATATAAATCTAATTCTTTAAAATATAACAAATCTTTTCTAAGAGGGTTTCCACTATAAAGGTATTTTTTATTCTTTTTTTCTTCTTCATTTAATAAAAAGCCTTTAAATACTAAGTCTGCTACTTTTGAATTTAACTTTGTAGCTAAACCTAATGATATATCTGATTCATGAGTAATGATTTTAATATTAAGTTTTTTTGCGGCATATACTACTGGAACAGAAACATATCCACCTTTAGAAAACAATAAATCGGGTTTTTCTTTTTTTAATATTTTCTTAGCTTGTATATACCCTAAGAAGACTTTAAAAAAGTCTATACAATTTTGAACTGAAAAATATCTACGTAATTTTCCACATTGAATAGAATAGAATTTGATACCATTTTCTTCTACTAAAGACTTTTCTCTATTATCAACTCTACCTATCCAAATATAATCATAAATATCTGTTTGACTATTTATATAATCATAAATGGATAAAGCTGGGTATATATGGCCCAAAGTTCCGCCACCAGTAAAAGCTATTTTCATAATATTAAAATAGCATAGGGTTAAAAAATTAGCAATATTAGAGTCAAATTGACCCAAAATATTAATTTTTATTATAATTAAGTTATTATTATTTACATAATTGCTTTTTCTTATTATTTTTTTAGATAGTATAATTTGTCTATATCTAAATTAACTTAAAAATTACTCCTTTCCTTTAAGTTGAATTCACTGTATAATAGAGGATATAGCCAAAAAATACATTTGGAGAAATAAATGGCAAAATCGATATTCAGAGCTCTTTTTGGGTCTAAACAAGACCGAGATATTAAAACTCTTATGCCTATTGTAAAAAAAGTTAATGAACAAGAAAGTTGGGCAAAATCATTAAAAAAAGAAGATTTCATCAAACAAACTGAAGAATTTAGACGTCAAATAGAGTCTAAAGAAAAAACTTTGGATGATATATTACCTCAAGCTTTTGCACTTGCAAGAGAAGCTGCTTATAGAGTGCTTGGACAAAGACACTATGATGTACAGATAATGGGTGCCACGGTTCTTCATAAAGGGAAAATCCTTGAAATGAAAACTGGTGAAGGTAAAACTTTAACCTGTGTACCTGCAGCATATCTAAATGCTCTTGAAGGGAAAGGAGTGCATGTAGTTACTGTTAACGATTATTTAGCAGAACGTGATGCAAATTGGATGGCTCCAGTTTATAGTTATTTAGGACTATCAGTTGGCGTTATTATTTCTTCTTTAGATAATGAAACTAGAAGAATTAATTATAGTAAAGATATTACTTATGGTACCAATAATGAATTTGGTTTTGACTATTTAAGAGATAATATGAAATGGTCAATTTCTGATAAAATTCAACCAAAACATCATTACTGTATTATAGACGAAATTGACTCAATCTTAATTGATGAAGCAAGAACTCCTTTAATTATTAGTGGCCAAGCTGAAGATGATTCAGAACAAGTTATGGGAGCACAAAGAATTGTAGCTTCATTAATTGAATGTGAGAAAGATCCAAAAACTAATGACTATTATGAAATGGATCCATTAGCAAGATTTGATAAAAGTGCTGAACCTTTTGATGAAAAAGGTGATTTTAAAATTGATGAAAAGAAAAAATCAATATCTTTTACTTCTCAAGGTATGACCCATATTGAAGAATTATTACAACAACATCATATCATCTCTGGCAGCTTATATGATGGTTCAAATTTTGAATATGTTCACTATGTTACACAAGCTGTAAAAGCTGAAAAGCTCTTTAATAAAGAAGTTGATTATGTAGTTCAAGAAGGACAAATACAGATTGTTGATGAATTCACTGGCCGTATTCTACACGGTAGACGTTACAGTGATGGATTACACCAAGCTATTGAAGCAAAAGAAAAAATTAAAGTTCTTGGACAAAACAAAACTCTTGCAACTATTACATTCCAAAACTTCTTTAGAATGTATGACAAATTATCTGGTATGACAGGTACAGCTGAAACAGAAAGTACAGAATTCATGAAAATCTATAACTTAGATGTTGTAGTTATTCCAACAAATAAACCAATTATTAGAGCAGACCATCAAGATTTGATTTATTACAATGAAAAATTCAAGTTAGATGCAATTGTAACGGAAATTAAAAAAGTACACGAAACAGGGCAACCTATTCTAGTTGGTACAGTTTCAATTGAAATGAGTGAAATCATCTCTACTCTATTAAGAAAAGTTGGTATTAAACACGAAGTATTAAATGCTAAAAACCATGCAAGAGAAGCTTTAATCATTGAAGAAGCTGGTGCAGTTGGTGCAGTTACTGTTGCTACAAACATGGCTGGTCGTGGTACTGATATTAAACTTGGTGGTAGTCTTGAAAATATGGCTAGAAAAGTTTGTGGTACGGAAGCTACCCCAGAAGAACTAGCCGAGGCTATTGAAAAAGTTAGACCTCAATGGTTAAAACAATATGATAAAGTTAAGAACCTTGGTGGTTTATATATCTTAGGTACAGAAAGACATGAATCAAGACGTATTGATAACCAATTAAGAGGTAGAGCTGGCCGTCAAGGAGACCCTGGTACTTCAAAATTCTTTGTATCTTTAGATGATACTCTTATGAGACTTTTTGCTAATGACAACCTAAAAAGTATGCTAGGTAAAATTGGTATGAAAGATGGAGAACCTTTAGAACATAAAATGCTAACAGGATCTATCGAAAGAGCTCAGAAAAAAGTTGAAGAGAGAAACTTTGAAATCAGAAAACACTTATTGGAATATGATGATGTATTAAATGAACAAAGAAACTTTATATACCAAAAGAGAGATGAGATTTTAAGTAATCCTGATATTCTTCACTTAGTTATTAATTTAATTCATGAAAATGTTGAAAACATTGTTGATGATGCATTTGCTCAAAAAAATGGTAAAGAAGTAACATATATCGTTGATGATATGAAAAGAGAATTATTCTATGATGTTATTGCTAATGCAGATTTAAAAACCAAAGATGATTGGAAAAAATATCTTATAAGTACTATTGACGAAGAGATAAATGAAAAAATTGCTTTAGCTACTGAAAAACCATTTAATGATTTCTTAAGATTCCATTACTTAAAACAAATAGATATCAGATGGCAAGACCATTTATCTATGCTTGAAGAATTAAGAGAAGCTGTTGGTCTTAGAACTTATGCTCAAAAGAATCCTTTAGTAGAATATAAACTAGAAGGTTTTGACATCTTTAATGATATGTTAATGAATATTGACAAGTTCATGGCTCAAACTTTAATTAGAGTTCAAATAAAAGAAAATAAAGAGAATTACAAAAGAAGGAAACCTACTAAGACTATTGAGAAACACTCAAAAGCAGCAGCTTTCCAAGATCAAGCGAATAAAGCAGCAAGTCAATCAAGAGCTAATCGTAATTCAAATAATAACGAAGCTCCTGTTACAGTTAGAAGAACAACTCCTAAAGTTGGCAGAAACGATCCTTGCCCTTGTGGTTCTGGTAAAAAATATAAAAACTGCTGTGGAAGAAATTCATAAAACAGCAATTACTATTAAAAAACCCCCGTTCAAATTGAGCGGGGTTTTTTATTCAATAAAAAACTCTCTTAATTTTCTTAAGAGAGCTTAATATACTTTAAAATAATAATCAAATTTTAAAAGAATGATTCAGGATCTAATGGGATTCCACTTTGTAATATTTCGAAATACAAAACATCATCCCCTTCTTCTAATGTTCCAACAATCTCCCCTTCACTTACTTCATCACCAATATTCAAAGTTGTTGCTCCTAGGTTTCCATAAACAGTTTCATAACTACCTTCATGAGAAAGTTTTACAAGTTTTTTACCCTTTAAATTTTGTATATCTACAACAACACCTTTTGCTGAAGCTGTTATATCAGAAGAACTCTTAAATAATATACCATTTAAGCTTATATCATCATTATATGGGTTGTCTTCAATGAATTGACCATATTTAGCTATTATAGTTCCATTTGTTGGTAAAACAAATTTATTTGTTGCAGTATTAATTGTTGGATTAGCAATAATATCACTCATATCTGGTATAAATATTTTATCCCCAACATCTAGCTTTGTATCAGTTAATCCATTTATTTCTTGTAAAGTTTTCCAACCTAAATTTGGACAATATTCATTTGAAATAGTTGATAACATATCACCTGATTTTACAATATAAAATCTACCATTTCTATCTGGAATCTGTAACTCTACCCCAGCTTTAATTCCACTTACATTTTTAATTTCATTGATACTAATTATTGTTTGAATTTTTAAATCATATAACTTTGCTATACTATTTAAATCTTCATTATCTCTAACAATATGAGTTATAAATTGAACAGCACCATCTTGAGCTTTATCTCTTTGAACTTTAGATATATCTAGTGCTAAAGGATCAGTCTGTGTGTCATCAACTACTGGAGTTATACTTGAATCAGATATCTTTTTAGTCAAATCAGTTGAGCCACTTTGAGCTGGATCAACATTATTGCTCTCTGGTTCAATTGTCTCTATAGTAGTGGTTTCTTTTGGTGCCTCTTTCTCAACATTTGTTGGGCCTTTAGAATCCCCACTATTTCCAACGATATAAAAATAGCCTGCTACGATGCATAATATCAATAATATAAAAAAGAGAATAACAACTAATTTATTTCCCTTTTTCTTTTTATTTTTATTTTCATCAAATTCATCGGAAAGAGGAGCTCCATCCATATCAAAATTTTCTCTATTCATGTCGACATTACCTTATTCATACTGTACTATATTTCTATCATGGATTCCACTAAAAAAGAAAAAATTTTTATTTTTGCAGAAATAATTATTACCCTTTTATTAGCTCTAATACTTATTAGAGTGTCTTTTATAATGATAAATGGAAAAAACAAAAGAGTAAACTATGATGATCCAATTGTTGCACAATCGATAGTTCGTGGCAATATCTATGATAGAAATTCTAACCTTTTAGCAATTGAAGTCCCCTACTATAGTTGCAGCCTTAGAGTTGATAAAATTGATGATATTAATTCTATTGCAAGCTTATGTTCACCGTATTTAGATATGAGTGTAAATGAAATTATTCAAATAGCAAATAATTATCAATATCAAGCATTAATTAAAGATAGAATTGATGATGATATTGTAGATGAATTTAAAAAAGTAATTGAAGAGAAGAAATTAACCGCCCTTGTTAAAATAGAAAAAAAATATGGTCGAGATTATCCATATAGTTTCCATGCTTGTCAAACAATTGGTTTTGTAGGTTATGATAATAATGGTTTAGAAGGAATCGAAAACACATTAAATGACACATTATATCCCGGCCCAAAACTAAATGAAACCATTTCTTATGGAGATGATGTTTATCTAACTTTAGATATGAATATACAATATCTTACTGATTTAGAAGTACAACGAGTTAATAGAGAATATAAACCTGAAAGTGTTGTTGCAATTGTTATGGATGCAAAAAATGGTGAAATATTAGCACTATCTAGCTATCCTTGGTATGATTTAAATAATTTCAAAAATAGTTCCACAGAACAAAGAAAAAATAATACTGTTTCCCTACTTTATGAACCAGGCTCAGTTTTTAAAATATTTTCCTTTGCAGCTTTAGTAGATCTCGATGAAGCAGATTTTGATGAACCATTTTATTGTGATGGCTCCTATACTTTTGAAATCAACAATCAAGAATTTACTATTAATTGTTCTCATGCGCATGGCGAAGTTACAAAAGACACAATGCTAAAATATTCTTGTAATGGAGCTATTAGTAAGTGGGCCTTAGAAACCAATACAGAAGAGTTTTATAATAAATTATTAGAATTTGGATTTGATAGTAAAAAAGACATCCCATTAAATGGAGTATCACGTTCAAGAATTCAAGATACTGAACTATGGTCACTAAGATCAAAACCTACTATCGCTTTTGGGCAAGAGTTATTAACCACAGCCATAAATCTTACAAGTGCTGCCACAGCTATATCTAATAATGGTTTTTTAGTAGAACCTAAATTAATCAAACAAATAAATAATATACCAACAGAAGACTCCCCCTCAAAACAAATAATTAAGGCAAGTACTGCCCAAACTGTATTAGATTCAATGGTAAAAGCTACAGAAGATGGAGGAACTGCAATAAATACTAGAGTCGATGGAATCAAAGTTGCAGCAAAGACTGGTACAGCACAATTGCTTAATGAAACAACAAAAAGTTATGCAGATGGACAATCTCTTGCATCAACAATTGCTATAGTCGATGCAGATGATCCAAAGTATATTATTTATTTTGCAGCAAAAGCACCAAGTCAAACTTCTATTTGGGGAAGTAATGTTGCCTCCCCTGCTATAAAAAATATTATTGAAGGTTTAGTTTCACAAAATAAATTAAAATTAAATTAAGTTATCTTTATTTGAAGATTCCCACATTGATCTAAAATCAATAGAGAACCCATGAAACAGACTCATTATATATGAACTATTAGCTGGATAAATACCTTTTTCAATTTTTTTACCTTCACTGAAAAATAATAATGGAATATTTAATTCATTACAGAAGGATAAAACATTGCCTATAGATCTAGCTTCATCACACATTGTAACTACAGCACTTCTAATTTCATATTTTCCAATTAACTGCTCATAAGTATATTTTAATTCACTAAGTTTATATCTAGCATTAATGCATAAGAAATGCCCAATATTCTCTTCTTCAAGAACAGCAAGCATAGTTGCTTTAAGATCTTTATCAATATCCCCAGCATCTACAAATATTAAATCATATCTATCTGAATCAGTTTTAGCAAATTGTCTAAGAGCTTGAGGATCACCAACATGAAAAACCTCAATCTCATATAACTCACAAATTGAATTTAATTTTGAAGAACCACCCAAAGATAAAATCGCAACTTTTCTTCTAGATGATTCTTCAATTTTACTTGAATATAATAATGATAATTTTAATAAAGAAACTGTCTTTCCTACAGCAGAAGAACCATGTAAAACAAAGTACTTTGGAGGATTTAGCATATTTTCTCTATCAATTTTTGCACTATCAATTAGACCATTAACAAGACTTAATTCCATCTCGGTAATATCTTTTGCATCTTGCCATACTAACTCCCCAATAACTTTATCTATTAAGGGAGTTGAAAAATCATTGTTATATAATATTTTTCGCATATTAGCTACAACTTCACTTGGAGCTTCTATACTTACAGGTTTTTCAATTTCAGTTTTCTCACTATTGTCTTCTTTCTTTTGATCAATCAAATAACAAGTTATTTCACAACAACTTTTCTTCACAAAAGAAGAAGGAATATTTCTAAATGAATGAATTCTTACAGTACTTCCATACCTTTGCCTTGCTATTTTAATAGCATCATCATAATCTTTTGCTTCAATAGTGAGAAATTCCATATCTACTCCTACAAAATAAATCTTGATAAATCTTGATCTTGAACTACATCAGATAATCTTTCATCAACATAAGCTTTTGTAATTGTAATTGTTTGATTAGCACATTCATCAGCACTAAAGCTTAATTCTTCTAAAAGTTTTTCCATTACAGTATAAAGTCTTCTAGCTCCAATATTTTCATTTGTAGTATTTACTTCATATGCAATTTCACTGATACGTCTAATTGCTTCTTGATCAAATTTAATCTCAACACCTTCAGTTTTTAATAATTCATGGTATTGCATTGTAATAGCATTTTTAGGTTCAACTAAAATTCTTTCAAAATCTTCAGCTGTTAACTCTTCAAGTTCAACTCTTAGAGGGAATCTACCTTGCAATTCAGGGATTAAGTCACTTGGTTTTGAAACATGGAATGCACCACTTGCAATAAACAAGATATGAGTAGTATCAATAATTCCCCATTTAGTATTAACTTTTGTACCTTCAACTATTGGTAAAATATCTCTTTGAACACCTTCACGAGATACATCTTGACCATTTCTTTGACCCTCAGATGATGCTATTTTATCAATTTCATCGATAAAGATAATTCCCATTTGCTCAACTCTTTCTTTAGCTTCATCTTTAGCCTTATCTGGGTCAACCATTTTTTGAGTTTCTTCTTCTCTTAAAATCTCTCTTGCTCTTTTAATTGAACAAGTTCTTTTTCTTGGTTGTTGGAAAATAGAACCTAAAGAGTTCATAGCATTTTGAATATCATCCATAGAAGTTGCACCAACCATTTCAATTCCAACATTAGCTCTATTGTTTACCTTGATTTCAACTTCTCTATCTTCTAGTTTGCCTTCTCTAAGCATTTCCCTAAATTTATCTCTAGTTGTTTTTGAGCTTTCAGAAATTGAACTTGGAGAAATTTCGGTTGATGAAGAGTTACCAATTGGAATTATTAAATCTAATAATCTTTCTTCAACTTTTTCTTCAACTTCATCTTTATGAGCTTCACTCATTTCTTTTGTAACCATTTGCATAGAAATACCCATTAGGTCTCTTACCATTGATTCAACATCACGGCCAACATACCCAACTTCTGTAAACTTAGTTGCTTCAACTTTGATAAATGGAGCATTACTTAATTTACTTATTCTTCTTGCTAATTCAGTTTTACCACATCCTGTAGGTCCAATTAAAATCATATTTTTTGGAGATACTTCATCACGGATTTCATCTGGTAATTTTTTTCTTCTTGTTCTATTTCTTATGGCCACAGCAATAGTTCGTTTTGCTTGGTTTTGGCCAATTATATATTTATCTAATTCTGAAACGATCTGAGAAGGTTTCATTTCATCTAATAGTGGTATATTTTTCATTATTAATTATCCCTTTTACTTTGATAGTTCTTCAACGATAATAGAGTTGTTTGTATAAATACAAAGAGAAGCCGCAATCTTAACACTTTTAATAGCAATTTCTTTTGCACTCATATCTGTGTTTGAATCTAAATAAGCTAAAGCTGCTGAAAGAGCATAATTGCCTCCAGATCCAATTCCCATAACATCATTTTCTGGTTCTACTACATCACCAGCACCATTTATTAAAAAGATTTTTTCACCATCAGTTACAAGTAACATTGCCTCTAACTGTCTAAGTGATTTATCAGTTCTCCATTGTTTAGCTAAATCAACAGCGGCTCTAGTTAAGTCTCCATTGAATTGTTTTAATTTTTTTTCGAATAATTCAAATAAGGTAAAAGCATCTGCTGTAGTACCAGCAAAACCAGTTACTACTTTTCCTCCGAACAAATGACGAATTTTATGAGCATTACCTTTTAGTACAGTATTTCCTTGAGTTACTTGACCGTCACCAGCAATAGCGACTTTGCCATCTTTTCTAACTGCAACAATTGTTGTTCCTTTAAATGATCCCATTTTATTTCCTTCCATGTGGATGTGATTTTAAATATACATCTCTCATTTTTTTTTGCGATACGTGAGTATAAATCTGAGTGGTAGACAAACTTGAATGACCAAGCATTTGTTGAACCATTCTAATAGAAGCTCCATTGTTTAAAAGATGAGTTGCATAACTGTGTCTTAAAACATGGGGCGTAAAGTTTTTTTGCCATCCAAATTCAACTCTTTGTTTTTCAAAAATACTCTCAACAGACGAAATCGACAAGTGTTTTCCCAAATTTGTTACAAATAATTTGTCTCGATCCTCTTTTATTGATATATTTTTTTCAATTTGTAATTCATTTTTTATATCTATATATTCTTTTAATAATTGCTTTGTTCTATCAGTATAAAACACAATTCTTTGCTTTTTGCCTTTACCAAAAACACTAAAACTATTTTTATTTAAATTAATATCTCTAACATCTAAATTTAATGCTTCACTAATTCTCAAACCTGTATCATATAATAGTGAATACAACAATCTATTTCTTAATGTGTCAAAATCTTTTACTTCAATTGTTAATAACTGATAAACTTCATCTACGCTTAAAACAGTAGGTAATTTTCTTTCTCCTTTTCTTAAAGAAATATTTGAAAAAATATCATTATTTATAAATTTATGTTTCCTACAATATTTTATAAAACCTCTTTGAGAACTAATTTTCCTTGAGATTGTACTCTTTTCTAGATTTCGTTTATTTAAATATTTAACAAATTGGGTAGAAACACTTTGATCCATATTAAAAAAATCTATTTCTCTTATTTTTAAAAAATTAATAAATTCAACTATATCTTTTTTATAGCTTATAATAGTTTTCTCACTCATATTTCTTATATCTGATAAATACAAAAAATAATTATTTAATAATTCTTCTAAATTCATAGTTAACCTTATGATAATATATCATGGATTAAGGGGATAATTCAAATAAAAAACCTGATTATACTATAATATAAAAATCATATTATTATAGTATTTATAATATAATTTTTAATCATAAAATTATATTAATATTATATAATAATTGTATACAATTATTTATTATTTTTTTCCTCTAGATTCTTATGGAATTTATTGTAAGTATCTTCTAAATCTTTACTATTAATATGAGTATAAATTTGGGTGGTTTGTATATCACTATGACCTAATAACTCTTGAACTACTCTTAAATCAGCACCACCTCTTAATAAATGCGTTGCAAAGCAATGTCTAAGGGTATGAACATGAATATGTATCCCAGTTTTAAAACAATAGTTTTCTAGGCGTTTATTAATCGCTTGACGAGTAAGTTTATCTCCACGTCTACCTAAGAAAATATATTGACTTTTATTCTTTAGTAAATGAGGCCTAGCCTTATTTAAATAATAGTTTAGTTTCTCTTTTGCAATATCTCCAACTGGGACATACCTCATTTTATCTCTTTTTCCTTGAACTATTAAAAAATCATTTTGATAATTACTTAATTGTAAATTTATAACTTCACTTACTCGAAGTCCACAACTATAAATCAATTCAAACAATGCATAATCACGAATAGCTAAATCATCTGTTAGTTCAATTGAATTTAATAAAGTATTGATTTCCTCTTCACTTATAACTTCAGGTAAAGTTTTATCAATTTTTACAGACTCTAAAACATCTAAGGGATTATCGTCTCTATATCTTCTTTGAATCAAAAATTTCATTAAATTTTTTAAAGCACTAAGATTTTTTGCTTGTGATCTTGCAGACAAATTCCTCTGTTGCTTACTTTGAGATAAATACGATTCTACATCTTCAATTGAAAAATTATTGATCTCTAAATTATTGTTTTTTAAAAAATCAAAAAAATATTCTGCTTGCACTCTATAAACATCGACGGTCGCATTTTGCAACCGTCTTTGATACATTAAATAATCTATATATTCTCTAAGTAATAAAGAATTATCTTTCATTCTTGTTTGAATCTCTTCTCTTTTGATATCTTAAAACAGCTGGAATATTATAATCATCTGGTTCTCCTCCAGTTGATTGAGAGCCAATTCTTTGTTGTAAATCTTGCCATCTATTTACTGTTATTGTAGCCATATCAGATTTATTGTCAGCTTTATTAACACTTTCTTCTTCAACTGTTGGTTCAACTTTTTTTGCCTTATCTGGAGCAGCAGTAAAGATATGTTCTCCAACATTTTCACTTACTTTTTCAAAACCAGTAGCTACAACTGTTACTTTTACTCTATCTCCTAAATCTGGATTAAAAGATTGACCTGCAATAATTAAAGCATCTTCAGCACAGTTTTCAGTTATCAATTCAACTACATCTTGATATTCTTGAATTGTAAGAGAATCAGAACCAGCTAAGTTTACTAGAACACTTTTAGCTCCATCAATTGAAGCATTTGCTAATAAAGGATTACTTATTGCTTGTCTTGCTGCATCTATAGCTCTATTTGCTCCTTCACCAAAACCAATACCCATTAAAGCATCACCTTTGCCTTTCATAACAGTTCTTACATCAGCAAAGTCGATATTTATTTCACCTGGTTCAGTGATTAATTCAGAAACACCTTGTACACCCATATATAATACTTCATCAGCCATTAAGAATGCTTGCTTAATTGGTGTATTATTTTCAACAACATTTAATAAATATTGATTAGGAATAATAATCAAAGTATCAACTTGTTCTCTTAATTTTTCTATTCCTTGTTGTGCTAAAGCAAGTTTCTTCTTTCCTTCAAAGGAAAAAGGAGTTGTAACAACAGCTACAGTCAAAGCATTAACAGATTTTGCAACCTCAGCAACAATTGGAGCAGCACCTGTTCCGGTACCACCACCCATACCAGCAGTTACAAAAACCATATCACAATCTTCAACTTCACTTTTTATATCTTCTTTACTTTCTAATGCTGCTTTTTCTCCAATTTCAGGAATACCACCAGCACCAAGACCTTCAGTCAAAGCCTTACCTAAAGTAATTCTTGTTTGGGCATTTGATCTTTGTAGAGCTTGCATATCTGTATTCATAGCAACAAAGCTTACTTTCTTTAAACCACTTGCTATCATACGATTTATAGCATTTCCTCCGGCACCACCAACACCTACAACTTTAATGTTTGTCTCAACAGCTTGGTCACCAGAAATCATATCTTGTACTTCAAACATTCCAATATCCATAAATTCTATCCTTTACCTTCTAAAATAAAGATTTGAAAAATTTCAAAAATTTATTTCCAAATGCTCTATCATTCTTACTATTCTTTCTTCTACCTGAAGAAGATTCTATATGCTTTTTAGCATTACTTTTTAATAATCCTAATACAGTAGTGTATTGAGGATTTATATAATTTCTATCAAGTCCACCTAATGCTTCAGGGAAGCCAACTCTACAAGGTAGTCTAAAAATTTCACTTGCTAATTCTGTGACTCCAGATAAAAGAGCTCCACCACCAACAAGAACAACTCCTCCACCTAAGTTACCTAAATCAGGAACAGAAAGCAAATCATTTTGTAGTCTAGAAAAGATTTCAGCCATTCTAGCTTCTATTACTTTTGCTAATTCCTTTCTAGGCATTTGAATTGCTGGTAAGGCACCAACACTTGGAATTGTAAATAAATCATCACTAGAAACAGAGGGAACAAAAGCATGTCCATAATCAATCTTTAATTGCTCAGCTACAGCCTTAGGTTTACTAAAGATTAATGCTATATCATCAGTTACTGAATTTCCACCTAAATTTACTCCGCCAATATATAAAGGAGTACCATTACTGTAAACAATAATGTCAGTAGTACCTGCTCCAATATTTATTAAAACAGTACCCATTTCTTTTTCTTCAGAAGATAAAGTAACATCAGCATCTGCTAAACTATCAATTGTTGTTCTTCTTACATTCAAACCTAATCGTTGAACACATTTTCTATGCGTCTGGCAAAGTATAGAATTTGCTGTTACAACCAAAACTTTTGTCTCTAAACGTCTACCTAACATATCGATTGGATCTTTTATTCCAGATCTACCATCTATTTTAAAATCCTGGACTAATAGATGAACAACTTCTCTATCTGATGGAAGTTCAAAGGCTTTAGCAACCTCCATACTTCTAATAACATCTTCTCTTTTTATTTCTTGATCAGGATCGCTAATTCCAACAACACCCTGACTTATAGTACCTTTTATTGATTCTCCGCCAATGCCTATTACAACATCCGAGATTTCTGTTCCTGCTAAAAGTTGAGCCTCATTAACAACACTATTAATAGCTCTAACTGCTTGCTCTATATTAATAATTGAACCGTGTAAAACCCCTTCACTGGCTCTTTCACAAATGCTGTCGACCATAAATTGTTCATCTCGCCCAATAGCACCTATTACACATCTAATAGTCTTTGAGCCAATATCTAAACCCATCAACACTTTTTCTCCAGCCAATTACTCACCCTCCGAGAGGTCTATTTCTTTGTACAATAGCCCCATGGTATACATCTAAAATAGTTACTTTTTCTCTGTTAATGCTCAAAGTCTGTGCAAAATCAATTGCCCCTTTTATATCGAGTGCATTAACTTTATCTCTGAATCGAATTACCATATTTGTATTATTCAATTCTAACTCAAAAAAGCCAAAACTATTATTAACATTATTATCGTATTTTACACTACTTATCAAGTAAGAATATTGATTTAATAATCCTATATTATTTGATAGCATATGAAACTTTTCAATATCATTATTCTCAAGCAATGAATAAAACACTTGTTCTGTCATTTCTATAGTTAATAAATGATTATTAATTATAGACCTATCCTCGTCTTCTATTTTATATATTTCATTATTGCATATCAATGCAACTTCATTATTTACACTTGTCTTGATTATAGCATTAACCTCAGTTTTATTTAAGTTAACGACCAGCTTTTTTGACATAGAAACTTTTGCTCGAGCTTCAGCTATAAAAGCATTTGACTCAAGTTTTTTCTCAATTGAAGTACAATCAACTTTAAAAATATTTTTATTTTTATAACTTTGCAAATATGAAATTATTGTTGGAGGAATATCACCTTCATCAATATTTATTTCAATCTGCTTAATTGTCATATATTGTGAATTCATCAAAAAATAAAACATGGAGCAAATCATCATAACAGAGATTATTGAAACTATTAATATTTTAATTTTCTTAGTCAAAATACATCTCCTCGTAATCTGTTTTATACTCTGTTTTACTAGTATCACTTTTTGAAGTCTCACAAAGTATCTTATGGACAATCGAAGTTAAAACAATAGTAAAAAATAAATTTGTACCTCCTTGTGAAAAAAACGGCAATGGTATTCCTGTTGGTGGTAATAATGATGTAACAACCATCATATTTATAATTGCTTGTAATACAATGGAAGTTGTAATACCAAAAGCAATATAACTAAAAAATGTGTTATTGCTTTTATAATTTACACTTGCTACTTTATAACCAATATGTACAAATAATAAAAACAATAAAATTAAAACAAAAATCCCAATAAAGCCTGCTTCTTCACCTAAATGTGCAAAAATAAAGTCATTTTGAACTTCAGGTAAAATCCCTTGTTTATAATATCCATTACCTAAACCTTTTCCTAACAATCCACCACTTGCAATTGCACTTATCGAATTATTAATTTGATAATTTAATCCTGATGGATCTAATGAAGGAAATAAAAAAGATAGAACTCTTTTAATCCTATAACTTTGAGAAAACAAAGCTAATAATGCTGGTAAAAATAAAAAAACTATTATCAATGAGATAGCTTTAAAATCACAACCACATATTAAAAGCAAAGAAAAAGAAGTAACTAAATACACTATTGTTGTTGAATAATCCCTTTGAAGGAGTATTAATCCTGCACAAAAGATTACAACAAATATTGCAAAAATATCTTTATGATTCTCTTCATTGTAGTATTTAGCAATAAATAATATTGTAGCAACTTTAATCAATTCAGAGGGCTGAAAACTTGGTATAGGCCCAATAGCCAACCATCTTCTAGCTCCAAGGACTGTTACCCCAAAAGGAGTAAAAAGAGTCATTAACATCAATATTATTGATACAGCTAAAAATAAATATGTCAATTTATCAATTAAATCAAAATTGATAAAATGTATTATTATTGCTATAACAAAGGCAAAAATTGCAAATAGAAATTGGCGTTTTAAAAAATAATCATGGTCCAAAGAATGAATTAATGCTTCATAATATGAAGCACTATACATAATCATTAAACCATATAGAACCAAAGAAAATATTACTAAAAAATATACAAAAGGAGATAGAAAAACATCTCTCGTTTTTATTAAATTAGATTTCTTCATTTTTTGTTTTACCATTCTTTTTTAATTTGTGCCATTAATTAATAAATAATTAAAACTCCTTTTCTAAATATTCAAATAACAATAAAGTAACAAAGCTATTATCGAAAACAATGCTGACAATCTTGAAAACATGTTTACAATTTCAATTTCACTCTCTCCCTTCTTTTCAAACAAATGGTGAATTGGAGCGATAGTGAAAACTTTTTTCTTAAATATATTTATCGAAACTATTTGAATTAATGATGTAAATAATTCAACACTCAACATTAGGGATGCAATAATAAAAATTAAAGAAATCTTCAAAGATAAAGCAATTATTAACAAAGTGCTTCCTAATGCCATTGAACCACAATCTCCCATAAAATATCTTGCAGGGAATTTATTAAAATGTAAAAAAGCAACTAATGCAGCTAATAAACTAATACTCAAAACTAAAATCATTTGATTGTTCTCACCCATTATTGCAATCAAAATCAATAAAACACAAAGTGGTAGACTTACAGATCCGGCAAGCCCATCAAGTCCATCGGTTATATTAAAAGCATTAACAAAATAGACTAATAAGAAAATTAAAAATAAATTTTCAAATATCTTAGCTATAATATTATCCTTCATTAAAAATGGAATTCCACTTCCAATAAAATTGTGATAAGTACCATAAAGGACAAAGAAAATTGCAATAACAAATTGCCAGAAAAGTTTAGTTTTACTGGTTATGCCATCACCATTATCACTACTTCTTTTATAAAAATCATCTATAAAACCTAAAACGCCAAAACTAGAAATAACTCCAAATAAGTACAATAATTTAGTATTTATTTGTGCAAAAAAAGCTGTGGAAAGGAAAGTCGCAAGAACAAAAGCAATCCCACCAACATTGGGGATTGTTTCTTTATTTTTATGAAATCCTTCTAATTCAGGTTTTGATTTACTAACCATTATTGCTGCTTTATTAATTAATAAAAGAGAAATAAGATAAGTTAAACCATAACTGGTGAAAAAAGGAAAAACAAATTCATAAATAAAATTTTTCATCATACTACTCCTTGTAAAGTAGGGATTAACCTTTCAATTGCCATTGCTCTTGAACCCTTGAGCAAAAACAAGTCTCCTTTTTTCTTATTCTTATCTACAGCTAAAGATAAATCTTCAAAATCGTCACTATAGAATAAATTTCCTCTATAATTTTCTTTCTTTAAATAGTAATAAGCATTTTCCATTTCTTTACCAAATAAAAATGCACTTTCTAATTTATTCTGATATACGCTTTTTGCTATTTGAATATGTGCTTTCTTAGAATTTTTACCAAGTTCTTTCATTGAGCCTAATACAACTTTTTTATTTCCTGCCCATACTACTTTTTTTAAGTAACTTAAAATCATATTTGTAGAGATTGGGGATGCATTATAGCAATCTTCTATTACAGTAATATTTCCATCAACTATAGAACCACGGCCTCTCATTGGGACAAATGCCTTTAAGCCTTCAACAATTTGCATATCAGATAAACCCATTTTTCTAACTAGGGTTATAGCGCCTACAACATCTTCTAATAAATATTCACCAAGGATTGGAAGTCTAACTTTTTCATCTCCAATGATTACATCAATTCCTAATAGACCTTGGTCTATAAAATGTACATCATTATAGGAATATTCATATGGACTATAATTTAAATTCTTTGTTAAAATCTTTTTATATCTACAACCTTTAGAAACAAAAGCCATATCTAAATCACTATGGAAAATTTTACCTTTTTCTTTAGCTATTTTTCTCATTGATCCCATTTTCTCGATATGAGCTCTATCAATAGTAGTAATTAAAGCTTGATCAGGTTTTAACATTGATAAGTGTTTATCCATTTCGCCTTTATGATCAATTCCCATTTCAAAAACGCCGTATTGAGTAGTTTCATCGATTTGGAACAAAGATAAAGGAAGGCCTATTTCACTATTTAGATTATTTGGAGTATAGACTGTTCTTCCAGATGTAGATAACAAAGCAGCAACTGCTTGTTTTGTAGTACTTTTACCAACAGAGCCTGTAATTGCTGTATAGTTAATATTAGGAAATTGTGCAATATAATTTTTTGCTAAGTTTTGTAATCCGATTAAAGGAGAATCAACTACTAAAATACCAACATTTTTATTTCTTGTCTGAGCTAAAACTTGATCAATCTTACTTCTTTTAATTAAAACAGCAACTGCTCCATTTTCTATTGCATTAGAAATGAAAACATGACCATCAGTATTTTGACCATCTAGACAAACAAACAAACTATTTTCAGTAGCTTTTCTTGAATCAATTACAATATTAAGTATTTTCTTTGGAGTCTGCTTTATTACATCGGCTTGAGCAAATCTAGCAACGCTGAACACTCCATATTTGTATGTTGAAAAAGCCATATTTACCTTCTTTAATCATCATTTACCATCTGTAAATCTAAATCTTGAGAAAGTGCCATGTTATAAACACTTTCTGGGGTTTTTAAAGAACTGATAACACTCAATTCTTTATTTCTTCTTTCAACCAACAATTCTCTTTCTTTCATCAACTTAGAATGTTCACTAATTGCACTTTGATTTAAACCTTTTAAATAAACAGGTGTAAAAAGACTAGTAAATGTTGTAGCTATTGTAAAAATAGTTAATGCATGAGATACATTTATTTTTAAATTACTTTTTTCATTTTGATGCATATGCACCTCCTAATCTTTCTACTTATATAAATCTTTACAATTTTATATTCTTTCTATCACTCTTAGCTTTGCACTACGGCTAGGAGGATTTATTTCATTTTCTTCGTCACTTGCTGTAATAGGTTTTTTTGTTAATATTTTTACAAGTGGCTTATTATTACATGTACATCTGATTGCATTTTCATCACACGTACATCCATTTGCTAAATCTTTAAAAGTCCATTTCACTATTCTGTCTTCTAGAGAATGAAATGAAATAACTGCCATTCTTCCACCTACTTTCAAGGCATTAGTAGCATTTCTGATAGTATTTTCAATTCTATCTAATTCATTATTTACTTCAATTCTCAAAGCCTGAAATGTTCTAGTAGCAGGATGAATCCTGCCATGTTTATAATTTTGAGGAACACATTTAAAAATTATGTTCTCCAATTCATTTGAGCTCTCAATTTTTTTAAGTTGCCTAGCTTCACAAATGGCCTTAGCAATCCTTCTAGAGTATCTCTCCTCGCCATATTTATAAATTAAATCGGCTAGATCATTCTCCTTGTAGGTATTAACCACCATTTGTGCAGTAAGCTCACTTTCATCATTAAGCCTCATATCAAGCTTCTCATCTTTTTTGAAAGAAAATCCTCTATTAGCTTCTTCATAATGGAAAATGCTAATTCCTAAATCGATTAATACTAAATCGAGTTTTGGACCACTATAATCTTTAAAGTAATCATCAAACCAAGTATGAACAGGTAAAAAACGGTCTCCAAAGTCTCTCATCCTATACTTTGCTTTCTCTTGGATATGCTTATCACAATCCAATCCAATTACTGTCAAATCATCGATGCTATTTAGCATCATAAATGTATGTCCACCCTCTCCTGTAGTACAATCTACCATTATAGGGTTTTCTTTCGTTGGAGGGACTAAGAACTCTTTTACTTCTTTAGCCATTACTGGGTTATGTACAAATTCCATAATCTCTCCTAATTTTCATTCATTTTACTAAAGAGTTGTGCTGTAGCTTCTTCGATATCTAAATCATCATTATTTGCTTGATAATTTGATAAGCTCCAAATTTCAATAAATGGTCCAGCATTCAATAAAATACCTTCACACTTACTATCTAAGCCAACATCTTCTCGTAAAGCTCTTGGTAAACTAAGCCTGCCTGTTTTATCTAAAAGGATTTCAGTAGCAGGAGCTACAAATCTTCTTAGTAATTTTCTGCTATTTCTATCAAACATAGATGCTGCATTCTTATTAATAGTATCTTTTATTAAATTAAAGTCTTCTAATGAGATAATTTGTAAGCAAGTTTCAACTCCATAGGTAAGTATGAAAGATCCTTTTTCAATATTTTCCCTTAATTTATTAGGGAAAAGGAATCTTCCTTTCTCATCAATAGTGATTTTGAAAATGCCCGTATCCATTCAAAAACTCCTAAAATACTATTATTTACCACGTTTCAACCCTAATACTACACTAATTACCACCTTTTTACAATAAAAAACTACAGTAAACTTAATTAATGATACTTAGTAGCTTAAAATAGTTGTTTTTTGTATAGTATTTTAAGATATATATAAATTGATAATTATTTACTTAATTCGTTTTATGCAAATAAAATAAAAAAACCTAGAGAAAAACTCTAGGCAATTTTTTATCTAATTTAAAATTTTATAAACTTTGGCAGTTTTTAATTTCGAATATATTATAATCCAAATTAGGGAATATATTATCCCTAGATTCGCTCTTTACTAGCCATTCAGTATTTACTGCATTTTTGCACATATTTGAGTAAACAACATCAAAATTTGCTAAATGAGAAATCAATTGATTCTTTGCAAAATGAGAATTTGTATCATTAAAAATCATATATGGCCAATCACATGCCATAGCAAGTAATACTTCTCTAGCAGCTTGGTTTAAAAATCTCTTTTTCAAGCTTTGTTGATTTGGAAATCTTTCAGCTAGTTCAACAATTCTTTCAATAGCTTTATGTGTATGACGGTAAATCCAATTATTAGAACCATCAAGCCAAATTTTTGCAAAGCCACCTTCACTCCAAGAAGACAAACAAGGTCTAACTTTTTGGAAGCTTTTAGCTTCTGAATTAATAAAATCTTTTGGATTAATTAATGTTATAGATGCACATTCACTATTTTGTTCAACAATTAATGTTTCTAACCATTGAAGGCCTTCATACCACCAGTGGCCAAATAATTCAGCATCAAAACATAAGGTAAATAAAGGATCTTTACCATTTAAATTAGGTCTTACAGCTCTTCCTTTTTGAGCAATATTATATGCAAAATTCAAAGCATGTTGCTGAGCAACTTTCATTGCAATTTCTCTATCATAATATTTCTTATCAGGACCTTTTTGTGTAATTGCCCAATATTTAAAACCAGTAAATACTCTAACCTCAGGTTCATGAATATATGGTCCAATATAATCTAAAGGTAAATCATAACCAATATCTCTATAGAACTCTCTATACTCATTAGATGAAGGATATCCATCATGAGACCAAACTAAAGAAGTAGTTTGATAATCTCTTGGGAATATTATAACTTCATTTTCAGTTTTAACAGGTCTATAAACTCCAGTTTCACATCTATTTTCACTGAATAATACAGATTGTGAAGAAGCTGGGAAATAAGTAATATTATGCTTAGCTAAAATTTCTTCTAGTCCTGGATAATAACCACATTCAGGTAACCAAAATCCATCAGGTTCATAACCAAAAGCTTCAATAAAAGTTTGAATACCAACTTCTACTTGAGCATTTATTGCAATAGGATATTCACTATAAACAGGGAAAAATGAATTTGTTGCTGCACTAGCTAATAATTCTAAATATCCTTGATCTTTTAATTCTTTAAAGCCTGTTAAAATATTTCTATCATAAATTTCTAAATATTCTTTTAGATTTAATTCTAAAGTCTTTAGGTATGTTTTTGCCATCTCTAAAGCTTCAGGCTGCTCTTGAGCACATCTATTTACTTCTTTTTTACCAAGCTCAATATGTAACTTTAAATAATTAATATATCTATCTTGAAGTAAAGAATCTAATAACATTGTTATTAAAGTTGGAGAAAAACAAATACTCAACTTGTAATTAATATTCTGAGTACTTAATTTATTTAACATTCTCAATAAAGGTAAATAGGATTCATTAATTGATTCGAATAACCAATCTTCTTCTAAGAACCTCTCATGCTCAGGATGGCGCACAAAAGGCATATGAGCATGAAGAACAAAATTCACATTAGTATTTGCCATTTTCATCTCCATGAGCTAATTTTGTCATTACAGATTTTACAACTAAAGGATCTTTATATTCCCCTTGTTTTGTTATTATTGAGGAAAAAGATGAATTAAACAATACTGGATTATTTTCCAATTCATCAGTATGTTTTACCCAATATGGAAAAGGGACACTTAAAGCTATTGACTGTGCTAATGCGATAATCATACCGGCATCGTTTTGAACACATAATGAAACTTGGTAAGTACATCCTAGCTCAGATAGATTTATACTCCAACATGTATCATCTTTATCAACATTTATATTATAAAAAGTTGTTTCATTTGTCTCGTTATTAGTTGAGGTAACTCTTAAAAATACATTCTGTAAATAAGATTCATCTTCCTCTAATAATTTAGCCTTAGTTAATGGAGAAATTGACCAATATGCAAATCCCCAACTTAAATCTGATAGCATAAAATGGATTGATGTTTCCATATATATTTCAGTCAAATCTTCAACACCAGGCAAGTCTTGGAAACCTTCACCATTTACAATATCTGTTAATGAGTTAACATAACGTTGCCCACTAGTGTTTTGTAATCTATTGTTAAATTGAAATGTTCCATCAACTATATCAAATATATCACTTAACTCATCAATCAAGTCTTCTTTGCTTAATGCATCATAATCTTCAACACCTTCCTGCTTGGCAAGGTATTTCAACTCTTGATAAGACAAATTATCAATATCGACTAGTATCATAAATAGATATCCCCTTTTACTCAACGTTAAGTTATGGTAAATAAAACTCAAGTTTTGGTCAACAGGAAGAAAGAATAAAACCATTAGTTAGTCTTACTTCTACACAAAAAATTATTAATATGTTATATTCCACACTATGAATAACGCAAGCAAAAAAAAATTAATTCTCCATGGACATTTTTATCAACCTCCTAGAGAAAATCCATTTACTGGAATTATACCAAAACAACATTCTGCTGCTCCCTTTATCAACTGGAATGAAAGGATTCTCCATGAATGCTATGCATCAAATACTAGCAGTAGATATCTAGATGGTACTGGAAAAATAATCTCACTAATTAACAATTTTGAATATATATCTTTTAACTTTGGACCTACTCTTCTTTCTTGGATTGAAGAACATCATAAAGATGTTCACGATTTAATTATTGAAGCTGATAGAAAAAGTATTCAGCGACTTGGTCATGGTAATGCTATTGCTCAAGGATTTAACCATACAATTCTTCCTCTAGATAGTCTTGAAAATGCTAGACTTCAAATAAGAGGTGGTATTGAAGATTTTAAATACAGATTTAAAAGAATGCCTGAAGGCATGTGGTTACCTGAAACAGCTGTTAATGAAAAAGTTATTGATATTTTAGTAGAAGAAAATATTAAATTCATTATTCTTTCTCCTTGGCAATGTAAGGCAATTGAAGATGAAAATAATAATATAATTGAATTGAAAGGTAAGCCAGCTCCATATGACACGCCTTTTTATATATATGGTGAAAAAGGTAATAAAATTAACGCCTTTTTCTATAATCCTCAATTAGCTGAAGGAATAAGTTTTGGACATCTCTTAAGAGATGCTGATAATTTATATAATGAAATTAGCACTATTAGTAAAAACGATAATACTAGATTTATTCACACAGCTACCGATGGTGAAATTTATGGGCACCATGAACCTTTTGGTGATATGGCCTTAGCTGCTTTAATCAAAAAAGTTTATGAAAGAGATGAATTTGAACTTACTAACTATGCTACTGTTTTAGAAGAAATTCCTCCAACTAGAAGAGCAATTTTAAATCCAGGTGAAGACAATAAGGGTACTAGTTGGTCTTGTTTCCACGGTGTTAGCAGATGGTACAAAGATTGTGGTTGTCACACTGGTGGAGAACCAACTTGGAATCAAAAATGGAGATTCCCATTAAGAGTCGCTATAACTAATAACAGTGAAAGATTAAATGAAATTTTTAAAGAAAAGATTAATGAAATTTTCAATAACGAAGTAGATCCATACCAATTATTAATGGATTATTCAAAAGTTGCATGTGGTGCAATAAAAATGGATATATTTATTGATAATTTAGTAGCTTCACATAGTCAAGCTCAAGGCTATGAAACAGAAATAGCTTCATTACTAGTTGGAATTAAAAATTCTCATTTCTCATTTACTTCTTGTGGTTGGTTTTTTAATGATTTAGCTGGTGTTGAACCTGTTCAAAATATTAACTATGCATTATATGCAATTAATTTATTCCAAAAATATTCGAAAAAGAACTTATTAACACCATTTTTAAAAGATTTAAAAGCTGCTAAGTGTAATAATAAAAGCGATGGTGATGGCATGACAATTGCTCAAAAATCTCTTAATTTATTACCTGGTGAAGTTGAAGCTTCTTTATTCTTTATTCTAAATAGATTGATTGCTAAAATCACCTTAATTGATGATAAATATGGTAGATTCTATTTAACAAAATATAGAATTGTAGATGAAAATATTAAATTTGAAATCTACGATTCAATTTCACTTAGAGAATTTAAATGTACTGGCATTATTGATGAACAATCTGGAGATACTGGTTTTGAATTATACCTATCAATAAAAGACAAAGTAACTAATTCTATTAATCACTACACCGTAAATAATAAGGATGTCACCGAAAGAATTATTGATGCAACCTATGATTGGATTGAAAAATCCCTTAGTGTTGTAGGAGATGAAGAACTTAAACAAATTGCAAAAGATATTGATAGCTATTCTATGATTTCTAAAGGAAGTCATTACTCTCCAAACGATACTATATTTATTGAAAATATTGGAACTTGTATTAGAGCTTTACGTTCATTATTTATAACTCCAAATACTTTAAGTTGGGCATCAAAAAAACAAAGTATTTCTCATCTTATTGATTTTATTATGATTCAAGGTAGCAAAAAAGAGAAAAATACTGTTATGAAAATATTTAATGACGAAGCAAAGTCTATTGCTGAAGTTATGAAAGAAGATGGACTTCATAATAATATAATAGAATATACTATTAATTTCTTAAAAATGGCTCATGATGAAAGACTTAATTTAGAAATGAAATCAATTCAAAATGTTATCTATCCTTATACAAAAAGAAAAGATTTAGATGAGTTAAATATTAACTTAGAAAACTTTAATGAAATGAAATCTTTATTAAATTTTGCATAAGAAATAATATAAAAAAATAGGCATCTTATGTGCCTATTTTTTATATCAAAATTATAAATAAAATATAGAATTATCATATTAAAGTTATATAGAAATAAATGTTTACAATATAAAAGATATACAATATATACAATTATTATATAATTTTATATATTTATAATATAATTATTATATTAAAAATTATAAATAAAAGTATAATTGTGATACTAATTTAATAAAGTTTTTGCATGTTCTAATGAAACTTCAGACTTTATATCTCCAGATAACATTCTTGCAATTTCAACAACCCTTTCATCTTTATTTAGATCAACAATAGTTGTAAAACTTAAATTAGATTTTACACTCTTTTTAACCATCAAATGTGAATTAGCTTTACTTGCAATTGAGGCTAAATGAGTTATAACTATTACTTGGGAAGTTTTAGATAACTCTAATAAAGTATCAGCGACATTGGTTGCAACCTGACCACCAATTCCTGCATCGACTTCATCAAATACTAAAGTAGATAAATTATCTTTTTCACTCAATGTAGCTTTTATAGCTAACATAACTCTAGATAATTCACCACCACTTGCAATTTCTTTAATATCTCTTTTTTGAACACCTGGGTTAGCACTCATTAAGAACGTTATATCGTCAATACCATCAAGAGAAAAATCTTTTTCAACTAAATCAACGGCAAAACTTGCATGCTGCATTCCCAACTTCTTTAATCTCTCTTCAATTGAAGAAGAAAGCTTTATTGCAGCTTTTTTTCTTTGGGTACTTAAAGTATAAGCTTTTTGCTTTAATTCTATCTTAGTTTTTTTAAGTTGATTTTCAATAAATATTATATCATCTTCGCCATTCGTTAAGGCTTTAATCTTAGAATCAATATCATTTTTAAAATTCATAACATTAGCTAAGGATGGTCCATATTTTTTCTTTAATTTTTGTAATTGAGATAAACGACTTTGCATTTCATCTAATTCAATTTGACTATATTGCATATTATCTAAATAGTCTTTTAAAGTCTCATATATATCATCAAGCTCTAAGGCACAACTTTTCATTCGTGCCGATAAAGGAATTATAGAATCATCTCTCCTCTTTACTTTATCTAAGATTTCATTACATTTATCAATATTATTTAATGTACTACTACTCTCATATGAATTGCTTAAAATATCTAAAATCAAAGAAATGTTGTCATGAATTTGTTCAAATTGACTTATTCTTTTAATCTTATCATCTAATTCATCGTCTTCATTTTCTTTTGGATCAACGCTATTTATTTCCTCATAAGCAAATCTTAAATAATCTTCTTGTTGCCTAGATGCCAAAATTACCTGTTCGATTCGAGTCTTTTCATCAGTTAATTCTTTAACTTTATTATATGTTGTTTGATAATCTTTCAAGAGCTCAAAGAAATCCCCATAACTATCTAGAAGATTTAATTGTTTAGATTTTTTCATTATGGATTGATGAGCATGCTGAGCCGAGATATCAATTAGGTATGATGCTAATTGACTTAATAAATTCCTATTTACAGCTTCATTATTTAAATAACTTAAAGTTCTCCCATTTGTTTTTATTATTCTCTTTATAATAATAGTATCATCATCAAGATTAATATTATTCTCATCAAGGAATCTCAATAATTCACTATCTTTTTTATCAATATAAAATTGCCCAATAACAGTAGCACTATCAAATCCATTTCTTATTGAAGTTGTATCTCCTTTTGCCCCCAACAATAAAGTCAAAGCAGAAAGCATAATTGATTTACCAGCTCCAGTTTCACCTGTTATAGCACTAAAGCCTTCTTTAAAATCAATATGGATATCTTCAATAAGTTTAAAAGCATGAATATCTAAACACTCAAGCATTTCCTCTGCCTCCCGACCAATTCAATTTATCACGTAAAATATCATAATTAGTTCTATTATTTGTTACCAATAAAATTGCTTTTGTTTCTGATTGAATAACTTTTACAATATCATTTTCAAAAACTTTTTCATTAACTTGTCCATCTAAATTGATCATAACATCAGTTCTCTGATCTTCTAAAATTTTAATAGAAATACTACTTTTACTTGAGACAACTAAAGGTCGATTGGATAAAGTAAAAGGACAAACTGGAGTACAAACTAAAGCCGATAAAGAATTATCAACAATTGGTCCCCCTGCAGCTAGTGAATATCCTGTACTTCCTGTTGGAGTTGAAACAATCATACCATCAGCTCTGAAACTTCCAAGAAAGGTCTCATTTACACTCATATCAAAAGTTATTACTTTACTTAAACCATTTGAAGTAACAACTACTTCATTCAAAGCGGTTCCACCAAAAACAACTGTACCATTTCTAATTACTGAAGCTTTTATTGTAGATCGTTTATGTAAAACATGATCGTTTCCATCTTCCACATAGGAGTGCAAAGTCTTTTTCCATTCACTTAATGATACTTCAGTAATATAACCAAAAGTTCCCATATTAACAGGTAAAATAGGTACTCCTAAATTCTGTAAATGTCTAACACAGTATAAGACTGTACCATCCCCACCGAGAGAAATAACTAAATCAATTTCACCATCAAATCTAATATCTGCTGAATTTGAGCTGGTTTTCACTAAAGTTGTTTTAATATCAAAGCTATTCAAATATCTAATAATTTCGTTAGATGTCTCTTCTATATGTTGTTTCTGCCAATTAGCGACAATTAAAATATGTTTTAGTTTAACTTTCATAATTAATATTACTCCTTAAGGTAAATGGGAAATTACTTTTACCAAAATATCTATCTCACCTGGTTTTAAAAATGGATAAATTGGAAATGCTACACCTCTTAATACAGCAGCACTTGCTTTTGGATATAATGAATATTGATTCTTATAATCATTACCAATACTGTTTGTGAACATTTTCATACAAGTCACATTATATTTTTTCGCAAAATCAATTACTTGATCAGGATTTGATTCTAGTATAACAGGAAAACACCAACCATTTGAAAAAAAGTTAATATCTTTTTGACCAAATAATTTATGATCAGTTTTTAATAATGCATTTTTAAACATATTAAAGATTTCATTTCTTTTAGCTAAATGTTTTTCCACATCATATAATTGAATAATCCCCAAAGCTGCATTTAAATCGGGTAATTGTTGATATTTAGATATTAAAGAATATTCTTTTGCTAAAAGTTCTTTATATTCCTTTTTATCATATAATATTGCCGCGCCCCCACCACAAGAAACAATATGTTCTTGCTCAAAGGCACAAATAACAATATCCCCATAACTTCCTGCAAAATCTTCATCAAAAGTAGATCCAAAACTTTGAGAAATATCTTCTATTACACTTATTCCTAAAGCTTTAAAATCTTCAGAATAAGGGATTTGACAAAAAGGTTCATAGAGCAAAATTGCAGCGACATCTTTATCTTCTATTTTTTCTAAAATATCTTCACTTCTTAAACTACAAGTATCACTATCAATATCCACATAAATAGCTTTTGCTTTTAATGAATTTATTGCTAATTTATATATTTTAGGAGAAAGAATAGATACTACTACATTTGAATTTTCTTTTACACCTGCGATTTTTAATGAAGAAATTATTGCATCGTAATA
The DNA here is from genome assembly GCF_055395745.1 of Pleomorphochaeta caudata. Classification (NCBI taxonomy): domain Bacteria; kingdom Pseudomonadati; phylum Spirochaetota; class Spirochaetia; order Spirochaetales; family Sphaerochaetaceae; genus Pleomorphochaeta; species Pleomorphochaeta caudata. The sequence goes on along the minus strand of NZ_AP042458.1, from coordinate 1,906,007 downwards.
ACTACGAAGTGCCAAACCATTTTTTTTATTTAATCTTTGGCATAATAGATTTATAAATTCTTGTTTTCTTGCACCAGGCCCGATTTTTTCATCTACCATGGCTTGCAAGACTGACTGCATATCTTTTCTTCTTAAGGTAGGTTTATAAAACTCAATTTTATCTGCCACATTAACCTCTACTTTTTTCTATCTTAATATAATATATACGATAATTAAAAATATTTCTTTAATTATTTTATATTTTTAACATTATAGCAGCTATTTATCATTTTAAAATAAATATACTTTCACTGCAATTATAAACCATGTTAATATATTTTTATGGAATTATCAAAAACAGATGCACAAGAAATAGTAAAAGAAATATCTCAATTACTAAAAACTAAAATAAATATTATGAATAATAAAGGTATTATAATAGCTAGTTCAAATAAAAATAGGATTAATACCTTTCATGAAGGTGCCTACAAAATAATAACTAATAAACTTAATGAGTTAGAAGTTCAAGAAAAGGATTCTGATTTACAAGGAACTTATCAGGGCCTAAATTTCCCAATAGAATTTAACAATGAAATAATTGGTGTTGTTGGAATTACAGGAACTTCAGAAACAACTAGAGCATATGGAAATATAGTTAAAAAAATGACTGAGATTTTAGTTGAAGGTAAAGCTAAAGATGAAGCAAAAAGAAATAAGGAATTAATTAAAAGTTATTTTCTAATTGATTGGATTGCCTCAGATAATACTCCTTATAATCTTCAGTTAATCCAAAGAGGATTAGATTTAAATATAAATATTGAAAAAGAAAGAAGAGTTATTGCTCTATATATTTCAGCATCAAATCAGCAATTAGCTATAGATCTTGAAAAGAAAATTATAAATAGATTTTATACAAGCAATACTTCAAATTTAATTTTTAAAGAATCAAATTATTTAATTATTGCTACAGAAGAATTAGATAAAATCAATTTAAATAATCAATTAAACAAAATAATTAATTCATTAAAAACTGATAATGTAAAAATTTTTATCGGAATTAGTAGCATAATTAAAGATTTTTATAATATTAATATGTATTACAAAAACGCTATACATGCACTTAACATACAAAGATTAAGAAATATTAGTGGTTTTTCTTACTATAAAGATTTAGCAATTGAATTAATTTATGAACATATTCCAACTTCAACAAAAACTGAAATAATAAATAAAATATTTTCAAAATATAATAGTGATAATATTGAAAAACCAATAGAAATACTAAAAACATATTTTGAATTTAATGGGTCAATAAAAAGAGCTGCATTAAAATTAAATATGCATCCTAATACGTTGCAATATCACTTAAATAAAATTAAAGAAGATACAAATTTAGACCCTAGAAATATAAAAGACACTCTCCTATTTCAACTATGTATCGATTTCTTTTATCAAATAAATAATAATTAGCATATATAACAAATAAAAACCATAATATTTAGTTTATAAAACAATTATGTATTTAAAAATTCCATGATACTCTAATATCATGTGGAGGAAATAATGAAAGTAGTAATCGCATCAGATTCTTTTAAAGGAAGTGCAACCTCTTTAGATGTTGCATCAGCTATTGAACGGGGAATTCATAAAGCTGACGAATCAGTAGAAACAGTAAAATTCCCAGTTTCAGATGGTGGTGAAGGATTAATTGAAGTAATTAATAGCTTAGAAGGCTATTACAAAGTAGAAATTGAAGTAAATGACCCTTTATTCAATAAAATCAAAGCAAGTTATGTAAGAAATAAAGATACAGCTTTTATAGAAATGGCAATTGCTAGTGGCTTACCTCTTGTTCCAAGTGAAAAACGAAATCCATTATATACAACAACTTATGGAACAGGTGAATTAATTAAACATGCACTAGATAATGGAATTAAAAATCTAGTAATCGGAATTGGTGGTAGTGCTACTAATGACGGCGGAATTGGAATGTTGAGTGCTCTTGGCGCAAAATTTTACGATGAAAATAGTGAATTAATAAAACCAATTGGATTAAACATAGCAAAAATTACAAATTATGATTTATCTAGCCTAGATAAAAATCTTTCAACTTCACAAATCTCTGTAGCTTGTGATGTAGATAATCCTTTATGTGGAATAAATGGTGCAAGCTATATTTATGGACCACAAAAGGGTGCAGATCAAGAAACTGTAGAATTCCTTGATAAAAGCTTAGAAAACTTTTCAAAACTAGTAAATAAAGAAAAAGAAGCTCTTGAACCAGGTAGCGGTGCAGCTGGTGGACTTGGATTTGCACTAAAAGCATTTTTAAATGCAGAACTTACCAGTGGTATTGAATTAGTCTTAACTGCTATAGGTTTTGAACAAGCAGTATCAAATGCTGATTTAGTTATTACAGGTGAAGGTAAAATTGATGGACAAAGCAAAAGAGGCAAAGTCCCAGTTGGAGTTGCTAAATTAGCTAAAAAATGGGGTGTCCCAGTTATAGCATTAGCAGGTGATATTGGAAAAGGAACTGAAGCTTTATATGATTTAGGAATTGATGGAATAGTTTCAACAACAAGTCGTGCTATGATTTTAGAAGAAGCTATGAAAAATTCTTTAAATCTAACAGAAGATGAAGCTTTTAGATTATGGAAAATCTTACAAATTCAATTAAAAAATATTAAATAAAATCTATAAAAACAAATAACATAAATAACAATTAAATCTCTTTAAAAATTATATTTAAAGAGATTTTTTTTATCCATAAGCTTAATCATTAATTAAATCTGTATTATTCTTAATAAAATATGCAATACCATCCTCAGAATTCAACTTTGTTACATATTTTGCTACTTCTTTAACATTATCTCCTGCATTTCCCATTGCAACTGAATTTGGTAATTTATCTAGCATTTCTAAATCATTATGACTATCACCAAAAGCTAAAACTTCACTATCTTTTAAACCAAGCCTATTTAAAACATTAATAATACCAGAATATTTATTTACTTGTTTATTTAATATTTCTAAATAATTTATATGCGCAGAAGTTATATATAATTCATCCTCTAAAATCATACTTTTCTCTTTTAGTAATTTAATTAGATCTTTATTTATTCCTTCACCTTTACCAAAAAATTCACACTTTAAGACTTTTTCCTCAGATAAGTTGAATTTGCTATGAGGCAATAAATTACTTCCACTATCTCCACTTTCCATCATATATGGCTTAATTTTATCGTCTTCAAGATAAATATTATTTGGAGTATATATATTTAAACTTTTTGACAATTGTTTTGATAAATCTATTAAATAAGATACTGTGTTTTCACTAATAGAAATAGTATCAATTATTTGCTCAGTTTTAGGATCAAAAATTAATGCTCCATTTGCTAAAACCATAGGAACATTTATATTTAAATCTTTTGTCATTGGAATTGCCGTTTGAGGAGTTCTTCCTGATGCAATTATAATTAAAACACCTCTTTTTCTTAATTGAATTAGGGTGTTTTTTGTATCTTCAGAAATTGATAATTGTGGATTTAATAGAGTACCATCCAAATCCAAAATTATTGCCTTTAAATTTTTTAACATTTTCATGAGAGTTATAATAAATCTATAAAACAAATAAATCAATCATTAGAAGTTTATGATGTAAATTAATATTTTATTTAACTATTGTTGCAATAAATCTAATAATTGATGTAAAATTCTCACAATAAATTTAATTTTGTTTTACATAAAATAGGAAACTAAACTGCATGAATATATTAATAGTATGCCTCAATCCAACTTTTCAAAGAACAATGATATTTGACAATTTCAATATTGGAGAAGTTAACAGAGCAAAAAAAATAATTTTTAACACATCAGGAAAAGGTGTTAATACTGCACGAGTTTTAGCTCAAAAAGGACTTGCTAGTGTAGTATTAACTCATCTTGGAAAAAATAGAATGCATGAGATGATAAGTCAATGCAACAGTGATAATGTTAATTTACTGTACGCTATTAACTCAAATAAAATGAGAACATGTACTACAATACTCTCAAATAATCACCAGACAACTGAACTTGTTGAAGAAGCTAATGCTGTTGATGAAAACTGTGCAAAAGAAATTGTTGAAATATTCAATAAAAATTTAAATTATTTTGATTTATTGATTATTACAGGAACTAGAGCTCCTGGATATGATAAAAATATTTATGCTGATTTTGTAAAAAAAGCAAAAGATAATAAAAAAACTGTCATTTTGGATATTTGTAAAGAAGAGTTAAAAAAATGTTTACCTTATAAACCTAATATAATTAAACCTAATTTATCAGAATTTTGTAAAACATTTTTTGATTTAGATTTAAAAGAGAATGAAGATTCTGATTTTATCAAAGAAAAAACAATAAATAAAATGAAAGAAATATATGATGAATATAAAACTATCTCTATTATAACTAGAGGAAGTAGACCTATTTGGGTATATGATAATGGTTTCTATGAAGTAAAACCTTATAATTTTGATAAAATAGTAAATACTGTTGGATGTGGAGATACTTTCTTAGCCTCTCTATCATACAGCATATCTAAAAATATTCCTTTAAAAGAAGCAATAGTGAATGCAACTAAAGATGCTGCAATTAATGCATCAGTTTTAATTCCTGGAAGCCTTAAATAAAATAATCATTAATAAGAGAAACCCCTTAAGGAGAAATCTTTAAGGGTTTTTTAGGCAAAAAAAATCACCTAAAAGGTGAAAAAAAAAGGCCCGGCAGCTACCTACTCTCCCACAAAAATGTAGTACCATCGGCGTGAGAGCGCTTAACTGCCGTGTTCGAGATGGGAACGGGTGTATCCACTCTGCTATGGCCACCGGGCCAACTTAAATTTAGAGAGATAAATTAGTATTTATCTATCCAACTTAAGTGCGATATTTTCGGGATCGCAACGATAATATGGTCAAGCCTCACGGCTTATTAGTATCGATAAGCTGAACATGTCACCATGCTTACACTCTCGACCTATCAACCAGGTATTCTTCCTGGTTCCTTCAGTCCTCTTAAAGAGGATGGGATGTCTCATCTCGGGGAGGGTTTCCCGCTTAGATGCTTTCAGCGGTTATCCCTTCCAAACGTAGCTACTCAGCACTTACCGTTGGCACGATAACTGATACACTAGAGGTTTGTCCACTTCGGTCCTCTCGTACTAAAAGCAGAACCCCTCAAACATCCAACGCTTGTGGCAGATAGGGACCGAACTGTCTCACGACGTTCTGAACCCAGCTCGCGTACCGCTTTAATTGGCGAACAGCCAAACCCTTGGGACCTGCTCCAGCCCCAGGATGCGATGAGCCGACATCGAGGTGCCAAACCTTGCCGTCGATATGAACTCTTGGGCAAGATCAGCCTGTTATCCCCGGAGTACCTTTTATCCGTTAAGTGACGGCGCTTCCACACGCTACCGCCAGATCACTAAGACCTACTTTCGTACCTGCTCGGCTTGTATGCCTCGCAGTCAAGCCACCTTGTGCCTTTACACTTGAAAGATGATTCCCAACCATCCTAAGGTGACCATCGCGCGCCTCCGTTACACTTTAGGAGGCGACCGCCCCAGTCAAACTTCCCGCCTGACACTCTCCCCTAACCGGCTTCACGGCCAGGGTTAGAAAACTGGAAAAGGAAGGGTGGTATTTCACCAACGACTCAGCGCAAACTGACGTCCACGCTTCTACGTCTCCCACCTATCCTACACATCCTTGTCCAATTTTCAATGTCAAGTTGAAGTAAAGGTTCACGGGGTCTTTCCGTCTAACCACAAGTATCAGGCATCTTCACCTGAACTTCAATTTCACCGGATCTCACGTTGAGACAGCGCCCATATCGTTACACCATTCGTGCGGGTCGGAACTTACCCGACAAGGAATTTCGCTACCTTAGGACCGTTATAGTTACGGCCGCCGTTTACTGGGGCTTAGGTTCGCAGCTTCTTCAAAAATGAATAACCACTCCCCTTGACCTTCCAGCACCGGGCAGGTGTCAGTCCATATACTTCCCATTGCTGGTTGGCATGGACCTGTGTTTTTGGTAAACAGTCGCATGGGCCATTTCTCTGCAACTCACTCACGTGAGCCATACTTATCCCTAAGTTACGTATGCATTTTGCCGAGTTCCTTAACGTGAGTTCTTCCGTACGCCTTCGCATTCTCAGCTCGCCTACCTGTGTCGGTTTGTAGTACGGTCCCTCAGTGCCTTACCTTAGAAACTATTTCTTGGCACGACGATTACACGCGCTTCTTACTCCCGTAGAAGTAATCGCTGACAGCTCCTCTTGGATAATGGATTTTCCTACTATCCTTAACGCATCGCTGCTTTGACAGGGACAACCGTCGCCCTGCCGCGTTTCACCCTATGCTTCATTCCATCGAAACACTGAGAGGTGCGGGAATATTGACCCGCTTCCCATCGACTACGACTTTCGTCCTCGCCTTAGGGGCCGACTAACCCTTGGGTAGATTGACTTTACCCTGGAAACCTTAGGCTTTCGGCGGAGGGGGATCTCACCCCTCTTTTCGTTACTCATGCCTGCATTCTCTCTTCTGTCCCGTCCACCAAAACTTCCGTCTTGACTTCATCCGTACACAGAATGCTCCCCTACCCACAGCGTCTAGCGCTGTGCCGTAGCTTCGGTGATATACTTAGCCCCGTTGGATTGTCGGCGCATGACTACTCGACCAGTGAGCTATTACGCACTCTTTGAAGGAATGGCTGCTTCTAAGCCAACCTCCTGGCTGTCTGTGCAATCACACTTCCTTTCCCACTTAGTATATCTTTGGGACCTTAGCTGACGGTCTGGGCTGTTTCCCTTTTGACGACGGCCCTTATCAGTCGCCGTCTGACTGCTACGCATTGTACCACGGCATTCAGAGTTTGGTTAAACTTGGTACCCGGTGAAGGGCCCGCATCTATCCAGTGCTTTACCTCCGTGGCAGTCCACGTAACGCTAGCCCTAAAGCTATTTCGGGGAGTACCAGCTATCTCCAAGTTTGTTTAGCCTTTCACTCCGAACCACAGCTCATCGCAACCCTTTTCAGCGGATTTACGTTCGGCCCTCCACTGGATTTTACTCCAGCTTCAGCCTGGCCATGGTTAGATCACTTGGCTTCGGGTCTACCACATGCAACTTATCGCCCTATTCAGACTCGGTTTCCCTACGGCTCCAGGACTCCTATCCCTTAACCTTGCTACACACGGTAACTCGCAGGCTCATTCTACAAAAGGCACGCCATCACCCATTACTGGGCTTTGACCGCTTGTAAGTCCACGGTTTCAGGTTCTCTTTCACTCCCCTCCCGGGGTGCTTTTCACCTTTCCCTCACGGTACTATGCGCTATCGGTAGCCGCCGAGTATTTAGCCTTGGAGGGTGGTCCCCCCAGATTCCGACAGGATTTCTCGTGTCCCGCCGTACTCAGGTAGTGCATCCAATTAGAGTATTCGTTTTCAACTACAGGGCTTTCACCTTCTTTGACAGATCGTCCCAGAATCTTTCGTCTAACTCATACTTTTCTTACTAACCGGGTATTCCCAGATGCACCCCTACAACCCCAAACACTTAAAAGCGCTTGGTTTGGGCTCTTCCCCTTTCGCTCGCCGCTACTAAGGGAATCTCATTTTTGATTTCTACTCCTGCTGGTACTTAGATGGTTCAGTTCCCAGCGTATACCTCTATTATACTATTTTATTCATATAACAGTGACAATCATCCAGACTGTCGGGTTACCCCATTCGGAGACCTGCGGATCATTGGGTGTTGGCCCCTACTCGCAGCTTTTCGCAGCTAACCACGTCCTTCTTCGTCTGGCGGCTCCTAGGCATCCTCCGTGGACCCTTTTTCGCTTGACCATATTATCTTTACAATCCCTAACGCTATGTTTGTCAAATATCTTTTTCTATTGGAGGCAAGGGGACTCGAACCCCTGACCCTCGGCTTGCAAAGCCGATGCTCTAGCCAACTGAGCTATGCCCCCGTTGTCTTTTTTATAATTATGAGCGGGAAGAGAAGTCTAAAAGCTTTTTTATACCTATAGAGGGTCTTTGCTTTTTTTTGATAGGTCTTTCACCTATCGGATAACATCCTATCAGTATTTCGTATCTGGCTGTGAGATTCCTAGATACTTGCCTTTCTTATTAGAAAGGAGGTGATCCAGCCACACCTTCCGGTACGGCTACCTTGTTACGACTTCACCCTCCTCGCCAAGCATACCTTCGGAACCGTCCCCCATTACTGGTTAGACTAGCGACTTCGGGTACCCCCAACTCGGATGGTGTGACGGGCGGTGTGTACAAGGCCCGGGAACGTATTCACCGCATCATGCTGATATGCGATTACTAGCGATTCCAACTTCATGGAGTCGAGTTGCAGACTCCAATCCGTACTGAGACCGGCTTTTTGCGATTCGCTTAGCCTCGCGACTTAGCTGCGCTTTGTACCGGCCATTGTAGCACGTGTGTAGCCCAGGACATAAGGGCCATGATGACTTGACGTCGTCCCCACCTTCCTCCGGTTTGTCACCGGCAGTCCCACCTGAGTCCCCACCATAACGTGATGGTAACAGGCAGTAGGGGTTGCGCTCGTTGCGGGACTTAACCCAACACTTCACAGCACGAGCTGACGACAGCCATGCAGCACCTGTATATCGACCCCGAAGGGAAAAACTATCTCTAGTTTCGTCCAATATATGTCAAGCCCTGGTAAGGTTTCTCGCGTATCATCGAATTAAACCACATGCTCCACCGCTTGTGCGGGCCCCCGTCAATTCCTTTGAGTTTCACCCTTGCGAGCATACTCCCCAGGCGGTACACTTAATGCGTTAGCTTCGGTAGCGAATATTATTACCCACCACCTAGTGTACATCGTTTACTGTGCGGACTACCAGGGTATCTAAACCTGTTTGCTCCCCGCACCTTCGCGTCTCAGCGTCAGTACATGGCCAGACATTCGCCTTCGCCACCGGTGTTCTTCCAGATATCTACAGATTTCACCCCTACACCTGGAATTCCAATGTCCCCTCCTGTACTCTAGTATTACAGTTTCCAGCGCGTTCCCTCGGTTAAGCCGAGATCTTTCACGCCAGACTTGCAACACCGCCTGCACGCCCTTTACGCCCAATAATTCCGAACAACGCTTGCCCCCTACGTGTTACCGCGGCTGCTGGCACGTAGTTAGCCGGGGCTTATTCCGAGATTCACGTCATCTGCCTACCATTCCCTGCAAACATTATTCCTCCTCTCGAAAAGAACTTTACAACCTCACGGCCTTCATCGTTCACGCGGCGTCGCTCCGTCAGACTTTCGTCCATTGCGGAAGATTCTTAGCTGCTGCCCCCCGTAGGAGTCTGGACCGTGTCTCAGTTCCAATGTGGCCGATCACCCTCTCAGGCCGGCTACCCATCATTGCCATGGTAGGCCTTTACCCTACCATCTAGCTAATGGGACGCAGACTCATCCTCTTGCGACGCCTCAGCGCCTTTCCCTCTCTAATCTTATGATCAAAAAGTATTATTCGGCATTACCCTATGTTTCCACAGGCTATTCCCAACAAGGGGGTAGATTATCCACGTGTTACTCACCCGTCCGCCGCTCTAGGCTAACCGAAGTTAGCTTACCGCTCGACTTGCATGCTTAAAACGCGCCGCCAGCGTTCGTTCTGAGCCAGGATCAAACTCTCCGTTATATAAAATGTGATCATAAAGATCACAATATTAATTAACAAAATTATTTAATTCCTGTCACTCGCTTTATAACGAACATTAGCTTATTTCATCTTAGTTCTTATTTATTGAATTGACAGAAAGCCCTCTATTCACAATTAAAATTGCGGTATTTTTGCTTTCTTCTTTCTCTTCCCTTACGCTCGTAATTTCAAATATCTTATACAAAAAAAGTCCACAAATTAAACTTGATTTGTAACGCTCCTTTTTAAGGGCGCTCTAGTAACATATCAGCTTTTAAAGTAATAAGTCAATAGTTTTTTTTATTTTTTTTGAAAAATTAAAAGTAAAAAAAATTTAAAACTCATCGTTTGTTTAGTTGCTGTTTTTGTTACCGTTAGGGACATTACCGTACTAAGAAAATTTATTCAATCCCTATTTGAAAAAAAGTTCATTTTTTTTCAAAGAATCTTTTAATATACTAATAATAAAATAATTGTTATTTTTTTTCCCTTAAGTAGTTGACTCAATGTTATCCTTTTGATATATTCCTAATCGTTGCTTGGGCTGCTAGCTCAGTTGGTAGAGCAACGCCCTTTTAAGGCGTGGGTCAAAGGTTCAAATCCTTTGCAGCTCAAATAAAATGTCTCCTTCGTCTAGTGGTTAGGACACCGGGTTTTCATCCCGGCAACACGAGTTCGACTCTCGTAGGAGATGTAGTCAGTTTAGAAATAAACTGGCTTTTTTTTTCTTTACTTTCCAATTACATCTGTTATTATATCTTCGGAGGTAAATATGGCTTCAGATATAAGAATTATCACAACAGGTGGAACTTTCGATAAACAATATAATCCATTAGATGGTCAATTAACCTTTTTTGATTCTCAGCTACCAAAAATATTAAAAGACTCAAGATGCACAAGTAGCATAACTTTAGAATGTCCTTTAGCAATTGATTCCTTATATATGAACAATGAAGAAAGACTAGAAATTGTTAATAGAATGTTTAACAGTCCTGAAGAAAAAGTTATTGTAGTTCATGGTACAGATACCATGACTAAAACTGCTGAACTTGCTAAAAATAATAAAGATAAAGAGGATAATCATACAATAGTATTTACTGGCGCAATGATTCCCTATTCTTTAAAAGATAGTGATGCTATATATAATTTAGGTTGTGCTCAAATTGCAGTTCAACTACTTCCTCCAGGAGTATATATTTGTATGAATGGTAAAGTTTTTGATGCAGACAATGTTTACAAAGATAAAAGTGCCGGAATTTTTAAAACTATAAAATAATTTATCTTTTGCCACAATCTACACAAATCTTTTATTAAGTTACCATTATCTTTTACAAACATATTACACTATTTTTTAGTAACTAAATCCCCACAAAATGACACATTTAAAAGATATTTGGTTAACTTCTATATAGTAAATAATAATTCAAGATTCAAAAATCATTAATTATGAACAATTATATTCTTTATTATTGAAACTTAAACATACTTGTTATATTATTAATATATTATTGTATAGGAGATACTTATGACAACAACTCAATTATATCAGATGATTGAAGAAGAAATGTTTGAAAAGCATAAAGAAAAACCACGTGTAGACTATGATGTATTTCTATCAAACTGGTTTGTAACAAATTGTATCGATACTGTTTCTGATTATCCATTAGATAAACTAAGATTCGTCTGCCCACAAAAATTCTTTACTACTTTACTCCATTGCCAAAGTGAAAAGCACATAATTTTACTTGCAACATATTTCTTACCAGCTAATTATACAATTCCTGATCAAGTAATTAAAGATTTTGTTAATTACCCTAAAGAAACTTTCCATCCAAAGCATCCTAAGATGAGCCAAAATGCTTTATTTGAAAAAGCCTTATATGATAAAGATTATCATATTTCAATGACCATGGTTACTACTAGCAACCAACCTTTAGACGGTAGATCTTGGAATATGTTAAATCATTTTAATAAAGAATTAAAAACTACATACGATTGTAGAATTACAGCAAGATATCTTGGATTACAAAATATAAAAACACTATATCAATATAACGAAGATATTTATGCTTATGAAAAACTCTTAGAACAAGAGTTAACATTATAAAAATATTAATCAAAGTTAATAAACTCTCAAGAATAATTTAATCTTGGAGTTTATTTTTTTTAAGGATTTATCTATGAATAATATCGAAGCAACAATTAATAATCTCAGAGACTATTTTAGCAAAAATAATACTCTTTCATATACATATAGAATTAATCAATTAAAAAAATTAAGTTCAGCCCTATATACTTGGGAAAAGCCTCTATTAAATGCACTAAAGCAAGATTTAGGGAAATCTAGTGAAGAAGCATATATGAGTGAATTATCTATTGTAAAACATGAAGTAAATTACTTTATAAAAAATTTAAAAAAATTAATGAAAACTCAAAAAGTAAAAACTCCAACAATTCATTTTCCCTCATCAAGTTATATAACAAACGAACCATTAGGTGTTGTATTAATAATGAGCCCTTGGAACTATCCTTTACAATTAACTTTAGTGCCTTTAGTTGCAGCAATAGCTGCTGGTAACTCAGCTATAATAAAACCTTCAAGATATAGTGAAAACACCTCAATTGTCTTAAAAAAAATGCTTAATTCAATATTTAGTAAAGATTATATTGAAGTATTCCTAGGTGGTTCAGAGATGAATCAAGAACTATTAAAATATAAATTTGATTTCATTTTCTTTACAGGTAGTGTTACAGTTGGAAAAATTGTAATGGAAAAAGCTGCTAAATTCTTGACTCCTGTCGCTCTTGAATTAGGGGGTAAAAGCCCTGTTTATATAGATTCAAGTGCAAATTTAAAAATAACAGCATCCAGATTGGCTTGGGGAAAATTCTTAAATGTTGGACAAACTTGTGTAGCTCCTGATTATGTACTTTGTAATGAAAAAGTATATAAAAAGTTATTAGTTTCACTAAAAGAAGAAATTATAAACATGTATGGTGATAATCCAATATATAATGATGAATATGGTAAAATAATTAATGAAAAACATTTTAAAAGATTAATTCATTTAATAGATGATGGAACACTCTCCTATGGCGGATACTTAGACCCAACAACAAAAAAGATTTCACCAACAATTTTAATTAATGTTGATTTAGAAAGTCCATTAATGAAAGAGGAGATTTTTGGGCCTATACTTCCTATAATAAAAGTTAAAGATTTTGATGAAGCTGTTAATTTCATAAAAGATAAACCAAAACCTTTAGCTGCTTATTTATTTACAAAAAACAAAAGACAAATGGAATATTTTAGTTCAAACATAAGTTTTGGTGGCGGTTGTATAAATGATTGTAATATTCATCTAGCAAATTCAAACTTACCTTTTGGTGGAGTTGGAGAAAGTGGAATGGGCTGTTATCATGGAAAACATGGTTATGATACATTTACTCACTATAAATCAATAACTAAGAAAAGCAACATAATAGATATTAAACTAAGAAACCCTCCATTAAAGGGTAAATTGTCTAAAATAAAGCGTATAATGTAAATTTTCTTGATAAATCAAAAATTCCACCTTATGATATTTTTAAAGGGGGGAAGAATGAAAAAAATTTTAATTATTTTTTTAACATTACTTTTCATTAATGTTAATCTATTTAGTGCTATAGATTTTTCTAAAGCTGATGATTTATATCTAAAAGATGATATGGATCAAACAACTTCAATTTTACAAGAAAAACTAAATTTAGCTAAAACAGATGAGGAAAAATCAGAGGTATATTGGAGATTATCAAGGGTTCAAGTTAATTTAGGAGATAAAGCTGAATCAAATAATGAAAAATTAAAAATTTACAACGAAGGTCTTGATTATGCATTAAAATCAATTGAATTGCATAACAATTCTTTAGCATATCTTTGGAAAGCAAGCAATATTGGACGAATTGGACAAACAACTGGTATTTTAAAATCTCTTGCTGCCGCTAGTGATATGCGAGGTGATTTAAAAATAATTGTAAATGATTTTGACAATTTAAAATCAAGTGAAACTTGGTATGTACTTGGTTCCCTATATACTTCAGTCCCTGGAGGTTTTATCTCTTTTGGTAATAATAATTTTGGAATTTCATATTTCAGGAAAGCCATTGATACAATCCCAGATAATGTAGTATATCCAAATCACTATAAAGCTTTAGCAGAAGCTCTATACAAAAGAAACTGGGATAAAAATAAAAGATCTAAAGAATTTAAAGCAATGTTTTCAAGCTGGGATAAAGCATCAACTTCTTATGACAAATTTGCATATTACGAAGGTTATGAAAAAGGTAATAATACCCCCTATTATTCTTCAGTAGCATTGAATAAAATGAGTGACAGACAAGAAGCTGTTATGCTATTAAATTATGCTATAGCTAAATTTAATGTTTGGCCTTATCATACTCAAAGTGAAATAGAAGCAATTGAAGAAATTAATAATCTAAAATCTCAATGGACATAAAATTATAAATAAGATTCAAAAGGGCTTGATAGAAACATTTATCAAGCTCTTTTTTTAAACAATTACCAATTTGTATTTTTCTCTATTTTTTATTACCTTTGTTATATAATTTATTATTACATTGAAAAATAATATTTTTTTTGATAACCTACCTTAGGTTTAATCTTTTTAGAAAAAGAAAATTATTTAGGAGTAAAACGAACACGTTTAAAAACATATGATAGCAGATAAAACAAGAAACATCGGTATTATGGCTCACATTGATGCCGGTAAAACAACTACAACAGAAAGAATATTATATTATAGTGGCGTAAATCATAAAATTGGTGAAGTAGATAACGGTAATGCTACAATGGACTGGATGGAACAAGAACAAAACAGAGGTATAACCATTGTAAGTGCTGCAACTACTTGTTTTTGGAAAGATCACCAAATTAATATTATTGATACTCCTGGCCACGTAGACTTTACAGCTGAAGTAGAAAGATCTCTTAGAGTTCTCGATGGTGCAGTTGGAGTTTTCTGTGCAGTTGGAGGTGTTGAACCTCAAACAGAAACAGTTTGGAGACAAGCAGATACTTATAAAGTACCAAGAATTGCTTTTGTTAATAAAATGGATAGATTAGGTGCTGATTTCTACAATGCAATTGAAGAAATGCAAAAGAAATTAAAAGCTAATCCAGTACCTCTCTTTATTCCTGTTGGAAGCGAAAGTAACTTTTCAGGTATCATTGATTTAATAAGCTTAAAATATTTAACTTTTGATCAAAATGATTTAGGTGAAACAATAATAGAAAATGAAATCCCAGCAGATATGGAAGATTTAGTAAATGAATGGAGAGAAAATTTAATCGATAAAGCTTCATCCTTTGATGAAGAAATTATGGATCAATTTTTTAATGAAGAACCAATTGCTGAAGAAAAAATCAAAGCGGCTATTAGAAAAGGCTGTTTAAAAAGAGAATTACTACCAGTATTTGTAGGATCATCCTTAAAAAATATTGGAGTACAACCAGTACTAGATGGGGTTATTGATTATTTACCAAATCCTGCTGATATTACTACAGTTTATGGTATTAATACAAAAAAAGAAAATGAAGTACAAATTCTTCATGATGAAAATGCTCAACCTTTAGCACTTATCTTTAAAATTCAAATGGATAAAGAAGCTGGAATTCTCTCTTATGTAAGAGTTTATAGAGGATCTTTGAAAAAAGGTTCTAATATTTATAATGTTACAAAATCAAAAAGAGTTAGAATTGGAAGAATTTTAAGAATGCATGCAGATAGAAGAGAAGACTTAAATGAATTAACTGCAGGCGATATCGGTGTAATTGTTGGATTCAAAGATGTTCAAACTGGAGATACAATATCAAGCGAAGGAGAAAAAATTCTACTTGAAAAAATGGTATTCCCTACCCCTGTTATATCTATTGCAATTGAACCAAACTCTCAAGATGATAGTGATAAACTAAAAAAAGCTTTAGAACAACTTTCAATGGAAGATCCAACTTTCACATATAAAGATGATAGCGATACTGGACAATTAGTAATTAGTGGTATGGGTGAATTACACTTAGATGTTTTAGTAACTAGATTAAAAGATGAAATGAAAATTGCAGCCCATGTTGGTAATCCTCAAGTTTCATATAGAGAAAGCATAACTACTGAAGCTAAAGGTAGTGAAGAATTTAATAAAGTTATTGCAAATAAAGAGAACTTTGCTGGCATTTCTATTGAAGTAAAACCTTTACCAATTAGAAGTGGTAATAAATTTGAAATAACAGCAAATACTAGAGGAATTGATAAAAAATATCTTGATGCAATTGAAAGAGGAATTACTAATTCATTCTTAAGTGGAATCAAATATGGTTACGAAGTATGTGATTTATCAGTAACTGTTACAGATATTCAATATAATGAATTAACTGCTAGTGAATTTGCTTTTGAAGCTTGTTCAGCTATGTGTTTTGACAAAGTATGTCAAAGTGCAAACCCTGTAATTATGGAACCAATTATGAAAGTCGAAATTGTTGTACCAAATCAATATATCGGTGAAGTAATTGGAAACTTAACTAGCCGTGGTGGAATTGTAAATAAAATTGATTCAAAAACTAATGCTGACCATATCAGCGCAGAATCCCCATTATCAAAAATGTTTGGTTATTCTACAGCTCTAAGATCAGCAACACAAGGCAGAGGAAATTTCTCAATGGAGTTTGATCACTATTCTCCAAAAGATGGAAAATAAACTTTTTCTTGTATTAAAATAATTGAGGTTTTTATGAAAAATAAAAAAGATGATTTAAAAAAAATCTTTGCTAAAAATTTAAAAAATAAAAGAAAGGATAAAAATTTAACTCAAGCTGAACTAGCTGAAAAAATTGGCCTTTCACCCTCTTTTATTACAGAAATTGAAAATGGAAGGAAAGCTCCTTCCTTTTCAAATATTGAAAAAATTGCTTCAATTTTAGAGACTCCCCCTTGGGTATTTTTCTTTGAAAACGAATACACTTTTAAATCAGAATTTAATAATGAGAACTTATTTTCTTTTGAATTAAAAAATGCAATTAACAATTCAATTGATGATTTTTTAAAAAATAAACAGAAATAAAAATATTGATAAAAAAATTTAATACCTACCTAACAATAAGTAGGTATTTTTTTTAACTTCATGCAAGTAAAATAATTAATTTTTTTTCTAGACAAATTTCTTCTAAAATGTCAATACGTTTTTCTAATAAAATAATAAAAAGTTTGACATATAGATTTTGCGGGCTTAACATATAAGAAATACGCAAATAGCTTTTTAAAAGCGATAAGGAGGAATTATGAGCGTTACCAGTACTGATTTAAGGAACGTCGCAATTGTGGGCCACAATGGTACCGGAAAAACCTCTTTAATGGAGCAACTACTCTATTATGGGAAGGTTATTTCTAAGGTTGAAACTGTTGAAAGTGGAAAAACCACTAGCGATTTTACCGAAGAAGAAATTAAGAAACAAATTTCCATTCACACCAGTCTTGCAAATCTAGATTGGGATGGAAAATGCCTCAATATCCTTGATACTCCTGGTTATTCAGGATTTATCGGTGAAGCAATTTGTGGCTTTAGAGCAACTGAAGCCTCTCTTATGGTTGTAGATGCTAGAGATGGAGCCCAAATTGAAACTATTAAGCTTTGGCGTCGTTTAGATAATAGAAATAAACCTCGTGCTGTCTTCATTAATAAAATGGACAGAGATAGAGCAAGCTATACAAATGTCATTAATGATTTAAGAGAACATTTCGATGCTACTTTTGTTCCAACCTTTATACCAATGGGTAATGGTGAGAATTTTAAAGGCATCATAAATTTAATTGAAGATAAAGCCTATTTCTTCAAAGAAAACGAATTAGAAACAGTTGGAGAAATACCTCAAGAATATAAAGAATATGAAGAGACGTATAGAGAACAATTAATTGAATATGCAGCAGAAGGTGCTGATGACTTAATCGAAAAATATTTTGACGAAGGTACATTAGGACCTGAAGATATTAGACGTGGATTAAGAGAAGGTTTAGCTGATAATAGAGTTGTACCAGTATTCTGTGGAGCAACGATGAAAGGTAGCGGAATTATTTCTCTATTAAACTTCATTGCACACAATTTCCCATCCCCTATTGATCAAATTGAATGGATCAATGATGAAGATGGACAACAACAGGATATGAAAATTACAGAAGATGGTTATGCTAGTGCATATGTATTTAAGACAACAATTGACCAATTTAGTGGAAAATTAAGTTTCTTAAAAGTTGCATCTGGAACATTAACCACAGATATGGAAATGTATAATCCTGAACTAAAGAAAAAAGAAAAGATTGGTAAAGTTTATCGAGCTGTTGGTAAAAAACTAATAGAAACAGATAAACTCATTGCTGGAGATATTGGAATTATTGCAAAAAGCAATATCTCTTCAACAAACTGTACTTTATTGCAGAATCTAAATGAACAAAAATTCACTTTCAAACCATTAGCTCTTCCTCATCCAATTTATTCACTTGCAATCTCAACTGATGATAAAAAGAGTGCTGATAAATTGAATGAATCTCTTCATAAAATTTGCGAAGAAGATTTAACCTTCCAAACAAAATTTAATGAAGAAACAAAAGAATCTGTAATTATGGGAATGGGTGATGTTCATCTTCAAATGATTTTAGATAAAATTTCTGAAAAACAGAAAATTGCAATTCATACAAAATTACCAAAAATAGCATATAGAGAAACAATAAATAAAAAGAGTGGAATTGTTGAATATGCTCACAAAAAACAAAGTGGTGGACATGGACAATATGGTAAAGTATTGATTGAAATAGAACCTCTAGAACGTGGTTTAGAATATGAATTTGTTAATTCAATTAAAGGTGGTTCTGTATCTAAAGGATATATTCCAGGAATCGAAAAAGGTTTACATGAGAAAATGAGCGAAGGTTTCTTAGCTAAATATCCTCTTGTAGATATAAGAATCAATCTAGTCGATGGTAAAGAGCACCCTGTTGACTCCTCAGAAATGGCTTTTAAATTAGCCGCAAAAGGAGCATTAGATTTAGCTTTAGAAAAAGCTAATGTATCTTTACTTGAACCATTTATGAATGTAAAAGTATTTGTAGATAATCAATATCTTGGAGATATCCTTTCTGATTTATCAAGTAAAAGAGGACGTGTTACTGGTCAAAAAGAATTTGGACAATTACAAGAAGTTGATGCACAAGTTCCCCAAAGCGAAATGTTAAATTATGCTATTGATTTAAAGAGTATGACATCTGGAACTGGTAGTTATGAGGTAGAATTCTCTCATTACGAAACATTAACTGGAAGAAATGCTGATAATGTAATAGCAGCTTCAAAAGAAGAAGAATAAAAATTTTTCGGAGACCCAAAATTGGACTATCATTAATTTTGATAGTCCTTTTTTATTATTAATTATTAAAGATTAAATTTGTACATCTTGTTAAATTTAGGAAAAAGCTTTATTTTCAAAGAAAATAGGAGACATTTTATGGATTTTACAATCGAAAAAAATAAAATTTATTATACAAAGGATAATCAAGAATTAGCTTATATTCTATTAGATTATACACCAGACAACTTAGTAGTTTTTGAAAAAGTATTTGTAGATCCTCAATTAAGAGGACAAGGAGTTGCTTCAAAAATAATGCAATTTGCAGCTGACTACTTCAAGGAAAAGAATATGAAAGTTGTTCCTATGTGTTCATACGCAAATTCTTGGTATTTAAAACATGAAGATTATCTTTCTGGAGCAAAAATGCCTGAAGATGGTCCTTGTTGTAAATTAAATTAATTAATAATTAAAAGCTTTCAAAATGAACAGTTACCATATCAAATTGAAAGCTTTTTTTATCTAATTTTTATTGTTTCTCAAACCAAACTTCATTAATTTTATAATCTAGTTTTACACCTCTTCTTTCATATTTAGTTGTAGGTCTCCAATCTCGACTATCAGCAAATCCCTCATAACTGTTTTTCATATTATCAGTATTAGTTAATACATCTAACATTTGATCTGCATAATCTTGCCAGTCTGTAACACAATAAATATATCCACCTTTAACTAATTTCTTTGATAAAAGATTTGTAAAAGGTAATTGAATTAATCTTCTTTTATTATGTTTTTTCTTTTGCCAAGGATCAGGAAAGAAAATATGGAACCCCGCAATAGATTCATCCTCAATCATATCATTTAATACGGCTACCGCATCAAATCTCATTAATCGAACATTTTCAATTTGTTCATCACCTACAACTGATAAAAGTTTAGTGAAACCATTCAAAAAAACTTCTATTGCAATATAGTTATAATTATCTCTATCTCTAGCAATCCTTTGTGTGGACTCCCCAGTTCCAAAACCAATTTCAATTATAACTGGTTTATCATTATTAAATACAGCTTTATAATCTAAGTTTTTATTTTCATATCTAATTGCATAATGCTCATAATACTTTCTAACAGCTTCAAGTTGAAATGTATATAATTTATTAGTTCTTAGAATAAAAGAATGAACTTCCCTGTTTGTTTGATCCAAATCCTTCTTTTCAACAATAGCTAGTTCAGGATATTCATCATATATAGATTGTGCTTTTTCTCTCATTTTTCCCTCTATAATAATCTTTGAAGCATTTCTAAAATAAATAAACTCTTATCTTTTAATGAAATTGCTTCTGTTTTTAATTTAATATATTCTGGACGTTTTGTATCATAGCTGACAGCCCCATTGCTATAAGGTAATAATCTCAATAATTTTTCACCATTGATATATTTAATAGCTCTGAATTTAGCTAATACATTTCCCTTTCTTTCTGTTAAATGAATTATCTTTAATTTTCTACATACAATTTTTAGTTCAGCAATATGTATTAAATTACTTACCTCTTCAGGCATTTCACCAAACCTATCGGTTAATTCACTATTTAACATATCTAATTCTGCTTCAGTTTTTACAGTAGCAATTTTCTTATAAATTTCAAACTTAATTGAAGGCTCTTTAATATAATCATCTGGAATAAAGCCTGTATAATCTAACTCTAAGAAGACTTCTTGTTCTAATTCATCTTTATCATTCGTTCTCAATTCATTAATTGCTTCATCGAGAATTCTTATATACATATCTAGTCCAACTGAAGCTAACTGACCACTTTGCTCTTTACCAAGTAAATTTCCTGCTCCACGGATTTCCATATCTCTCATTGAGACTTTAAATCCAGCTCCTAAGCCAGTATTTTCACCAATCGTTTTAAGTCTCTTTACTGCAATTTCACTTAATGCTTTATCTGCAGGATATAAAAGATAAGCATAAGCTTTATTATTGGATCTACCAACCCTACCTCTTAATTGATAAAGTTGTGCAATTCCATACATATCTGCTCTATCGATAATAATTGTATTAACATTTGGAATATCAATACCATTTTCAATAATTGTAGTAGAAACTAAAACTTGTATACCCTCATGAACAAATCTTCTCATGGTATCTTCTAAAGCTTTTGGTTCCATCTGTCCATGTGCAGATTCAATAATTACATCAGGAAGCAATTCACTTAACATACTTACAACAGCATCAAGAGATTCAATCCTATTATGTAAATAGAATATTTGCCCACCTCTAGCTATTTCTTTTTTTATTGCTTCAATAACAAGTTTAATATCATATTCAACAATTTTAGTTTCAATAGGATGCCTTGCTATTGGAGGCGTGGCTAATAAAGACATATCTCTAATTTTTAATAAAGACATATATAAAGTTCTAGGAATTGGTGTAGCGGATAAGGCCAAACTATCAATACTAGTTCTAATATTTTTAATTTTCTCTTTATCTTTTACTCCAAAACGTTGTTCTTCATCTATAACTAACAAGCCAAGGTCTTTATAGATTATATCTTTTTGCAAAATCCTATGAGTTCCAAATAAAACATCAACTTTTCCATCAATTAAAGAAAGTAAAATCTTTTTTTGTTCTTTCTTTGGTATAACCCTTGATAATAAGGCAACATTTACTGGAAAGTCTTTTACTCTTTCTACAAAGTTATTATAGTGCTGTTCAGCAAGAATTGTGGTTGGAGCTAAAAAAGCAACTTGTTTATTACTTAAAACTGCTTTGAAAGCAGCTCTAAAGGCAATTTCAGTTTTACCAAAACCTACATCACCACAAACAAGTCTATCCATAACACTATTGCTTTCCATATCTACTTTTATATCATCAATACATTTTAATTGATCAACTGTTTCTTGATAAGGGAATAATGCTTCAAATTGCAACTGCATATCATTATCCCTATCAAAAGGGAAGCCAATAGCTGCTTTTCTTTTTGCATATAATTCAATTAAATATTTAGCAAGCTTTTCAGCATTAACACGAGCTTTAGCTTTTTTGTTTTCCCAAACACTTGAACCAATTTTATCTAACTTAGGAGAGGAGGATGAAGATCCTATATATCGTTGAACTAAGTTTGCTTGTTCAATTGGAACATATATATTATCCCCATTGGCATAAGCTATTTTGATATAGTCTCTTTCTCTATCAAAAGATTTAACTCTATCAATTTTTATGAATTTCCCAATACCATAATTTACATGAACAACATAATCGCCTTCATTTAAATCTACGAAAGAATCAAGTGGAGAACTCTTAGTATGCTGTAAAGTTTTAATTATTTGTTTTCTTCTACCAAAGATTTCAGATTCACAAAAAGCAATTAATTTTATTGATGGAATAGAAAAGCCTCTAGATATTTCATAATCAATATATTTAATTCTATTAAATTGCTTTAACATTTGCTGTAATCTTTGCTTTTGTATTGCATTACTAGTAAAAATATATACATTCCAATTTGATTGGAACATAGTTGTTAATTCACCTTTTAATCTAGTAAAATCACCAAAGTAGGAGCGCGGACCTTCAACATCAAAGCTATAAGCTTCATTATCTTTATTGATAATATCTACTAAAGTCATTTTATGAAATGCACTTTGGAAAAATTTTGGGAAATCAAATAAAATTTGACTGTATGGTTTTATGCTCTTATCCCTATGGTAAGCTTCTCTATATAAACTCTTTGCTTCAGAGATCAAACTCTTATAACTTGTATTTAATCGTACATCACCAATAAAACAAAAATAATCATCAGCTCTAAAATATGAATCAATTTTAGAAAAATTCAAATTTAAATCATTTTCTTTTAATAAAGGAATACTTACTTTATCAATAACTTTAATTGTTTCCTGTGTTAAGGCATCAAATACAGCGATCTTCTCTACTACATCCCAATCTGCATAAATTCTTATAGGATCTTCAAAAGAAAATGGAAATATATCAACAACTTCCCCTCTTAAGGAAAATTCTCCAGGCATTGAAGTACTTGGAACTCTTACATACCCTGCTTCACTGAAAATTTCAGCTATATTAGTAGGTTCAAATACATCTTTATGTCTAATAGTAAATGAAGTTGAGTTTAAAGTATTTTGACTAACAACTTCACTAGCAAAAGCTCTTAAATGAGTAATTATAATAGATTCTTTAAAATCATCTATTTTTGTTAATGCTTCAAGTTGAGAGTATTCATTTTTACCACTTTCAAATTCACTATAAATCTTTTTACCATTAGAGGGTAAATATAAGATTGGAACTTCATTATTATATCTATCTAAATTATTTATTCTATTTTCTTTATCTACATCCTGAGCAAAATCTTTTAACAAATTCTTAGCACTATCTTGAGTTGAACAAATAACCCAAACTCTTTTTTTACGGGTTCTATATATTCGTCTAACAAATTGAGCAAGAACGAAACCTTCTAATGATGTAATCTGAATATTATTATTACCAGAATTTAATTCTTTAAAGGCTTTACTAGTTTTTAAGTATTGTTGTATTTGGTCAGTTATATTATTATTATTTTCCATAAGATGATTTACCTTATCATATTTAATTTAATTAAGACAAGAAACAAGGAATAATAATGGATAAAAACACTTTATGTAAAGAGAATTTAGACAAACTTTTCAATGAAATACTTCAATGTGCAAATTATGCTAAAGAAATGCAAAAAAATATAACCCGCCACTATAAAAAAGATGGATCAGTATTAACCAAAGCTGATACAGATATTTCTAATAGAATAATAAATACAATTACTGATTTATTCCCAAATTGTAATATCATAAGCGAAGAAAATTTAACTGATTTTGATAAGAGTGCACCATATACTTTTATCCTTGATCCAATTGATGGTACTGATGTTTACTCCCAAGGATTTCCTTCCTTTGCTATATCTTTAGGTATTATAGATAATAAAAGAATTCCTGTTGGTGCCATGATCGTAGCCCCTCGATTTGGAATTGGAAAAGAGAGCTTAGAAGTCAGACTTGATCCTGGAAAAGACTTATATATTGATGGAGAAAAAATAGATTCTTTTGTAAATAAAGATATTCCAAAGCAATTGACTATGAGTTCAAAATTACAAAGAATTCTTAATTTTAAAAATTTTAATGGAAAAGTTAGAACTTTTGGATCTACTATTATACAAATTTTAGCTCCAGTAGTTTTTTCTAGTATTGATGGATGTGTTAACCAAAAGGCTTATGTTTGGGATATAGTATCATCTCATGCCGTTTTAAGAAAACTTGGACTTAATGTTGTATATCCAAATAAAAAAGAATTAACATATACTGATGATTTATTAATTAATAGAAATCTAACCGAAAATATTATTTATTGTGGTAGTAAAAAATGTATAGATAACATGCTTGATTTACTACCACTTGAAGATTAGTTTAAACTATCTTTGATTTTACCTTCATCAAACCACTTTTTAGCGATATAAATAAATGGTGTATCTAGAATAGCTACAATCCACTTTAACAAATAAGTTGATAGTATAATTTGTAATAATACATTCATTTCAAATACACCATAAAACGCTATTAAAGTAAAAATAATAGAGTCAATTAGTTGTGATACAAAAGTTGATGCATTATTCCTTAACCAAATCATTTTTGTTGAAGGGAATTTTCTTTTCCAAAATTCATAGGCAATAATATCATGATGGTTGCTTATAAAATATGCGATTAAAGAAGCAATCATGATTCTAGGCATTACAGAGAAGACTGTAACTAATGAATCTTGAACAAAGTCAGATGCCGCTGGATTAAACATAATAGCTAGTTGCATTAAAAGAGTCATTGAAATTAAAGAAAAGAATCCAATCCCAATAGCTTTTTTACTAGCTTCTTTTGAAAAACATTCACTTAAAATATCTGTTACTAAAAATCCTGAAGCATAAACAATATTACCTAAAGTAGCTTCTAGGCCAAATAAATTGACAGTCTTTGTAACTTGAATATTAGCGACAATAACGGAAATTGGGACCCATAGATATAAACCTAATCTACCCCAAATACGATAAGCAATTAAAATTGCTCCAAAGTTTATTACGAGCATAATAACCCATAATAGTTCATTCATAAAAATACCTCACTTAGATAGAATAGCCAAGAGCAACGCTCTCCTACGCCGAGAAAAAACATCCGGTCCAAGCGCACAAAAATGTGCTTTGATGAATATAACATAATTAGCCCCTCAATTAATAGGGGCTAATAAAATATTTTTTAAACTAAATTTACTAATTTTTCACCTTTTTCATAACTTACAATATTATCGATAGTTGTTTTTGCAATATTTTGCAAAGCTTCTTCAGTTAAAAAAGCCTGGTGACTTGTCACAATAACATTTGGCATTGAAATCAATAACATCAAAGTATCATCATCTAAAACATTTTCACTTTGATCTTCAAAGAACAAACCAGCTTCTTCTTCATATACATCTAATGCAGCAGATCCGATTTTCTTTGCTCTAATGCCATTTAATAAAGCTTGAGCGTCAACTAACGCTCCACGAGAGGTATTTATTATTACAACTCCATCCTTCATCAAATCAATCGTATTTTTGTTTACCATGTGCTTTGTATCTTTTGTTAAAGGACAATGAAAACTAATAATATCAGCTTTTCTACAAAGAGTTTCAAAATCTACATATTCAACATCAACATCTTTATTTGGATATGGATCATAGGCAATTACATTCATATTAAAACCTTTACAAATATCAATAAAAACTCTACCTATTTTACCAGTACCTACAACACCAATTGTTTTATTATATAAATCAAAGCCTACTAATCCATTTAAAGAAAAATTAAATTCTCTTGTTCTAACATAACTGTGATGAACTTTTCTAACAGTAGCTAAAAGCAAAGCCATAGCATGCTCAGCAACCGCATATGGAGAGTAATTAGGAACTCTAACTACCTTTAATCCACTTTCATTAGCACTCTTTAAATCAACATTATTATATCCAGCAGATCTCATAGCTAAAAGTTTAACACCAAGATCCACCATTCCTTTTATAACTCTTGAATTGATATCATCATTTACAAAAGCTACTACTACTTCAAAACCTTTTACAAGAAAATAGTTATTCGAATTTAACCTTGTCTCAAAATAAACTATTTCATCTTCTTCTCTTTTGAAATGGTCAAACCATTTCTTATCATATTTTTTAGTATCAAAAAATGCAATTTTCATAAGCTTAATCTCCTTAGTCAAATTGTTAACTTGCATTAACATTTTATTTTATTTAATGAACAATAGCAATAAAATTAAGTACTAAATAATAAAAAATGCTTTAAAAAATAAAAAAACAAACTATTTTTTAAAAAGTGGTTGACTATATTTTTAATCTGATTTAAATTCCTACATGTGTTTGACACATGGGGAGGTTCCCGAGCGGTCAAAGGGGGCAGACTGTAAATCTGTTGGCTCCGCCTTCGAAGGTTCGAATCCTTCTCTCCCCACTTACTTCTTTCTACTTGAAAGAAGTTTTTTTTTGCCTTTTTACTTGTCTTTTTTTTTATCTATTATATTCTTTATATATAAGAGATAGGAGGAAAATATGGCTTATTTAGAAATTGGAAAAGATGCTATTGATTTCGAGTTACCAAACAAAGCTGGTAAAAACATAAAATTAAGTGATTACAAAGGTAAAAAAATAATTCTTTATTTTTATCCTAAAGACAATACAAAAGGTTGTACTTTTGAAGCTTTAGACTTTAAAGCTAATCTAGGAGCCTTTGAAGAAAAAAATGCCATAGTCCTTGGCATTAGCAAAGACAGTGTAAAATCACATTGTAATTTTAGTGATAAGTATGAATTAAATTTTGAAATTCTAAGTGATGAAAATGCTGAAGTAATCGAAAAATATGGAGTTTGGCAATTAAAGAAAAACTATGGTAGAGAATATTATGGGATTGTAAGAACTACATATATTATTGATGAAAATTTTAAAATCAAAAATGCAATTCAGGTAAAAAAAGTTGCTAATCATGTACAAGCTGTTTTAGATCAAATATAATCAAATTTTATGATTTAGACTTAAAATTAAATGTTTGTTTTGATTTTTTTTAAAAAACTACACTTTTTAGCCTTAAAAACGTGATTTTAATGCTTTTTTTGCGTATTTTTGTTTGCTTTTTAAAATTTGTGTGATAGAATTTTCATATATATTAAATGGAGGCTCTTAATGACTACACATGAACAATTGTTAAAGTTTTTCGAAGATTACCAAGCAGAAAATGCTAAATTTACAGAAAAAGGCGTAAAAGTTTCTGCAGCTCGTGCTCGTAAAGCACTTTCAGAAATTTCTAATCTCTGCAAATTACGCAGAAAAGAAATTATGGAAGAAAAAACTGAGATGGCAAAATAGCCTGATCTGAATTACATTATAATTGTAGAAAATCCCACTAGATTTATCTCGTGGGATTTTTATTGTATTTTATTAATTATTTATTTACATTAATTATTTCAACATCATTAAATTTATATTTTTCACAAACATCTTCTACAAAAGTATCTCTAACACAAATAATTAAATCTTTATTTATTTTTATTAAATCTTTAATCAAAGCATCATACCCAGATCCAGATAATTCTAAAGCGCCAATTTCATCTAATACTACAATAAAATCTTCTTCTTTAATTTTTTCAATTTGATCTAATAATACTTTTCTAGATTCTTCAAAAGAATTAGGTATTATATAATATCTCCCTATTCTCTCAGAATTTATAATTTCGTCAGTTTGTAATATATCAATTTTTTTATTATCCAATAAATTTCTTAGATATAATTTCTTTTTATTATCAGAATTTTCGCATATATATCCCAAAAAGTTATTTTCACTAGAAGAGAGTAATCTTTTTAATGTAGTAGTTTTTGAAGAATTTCTTGCCCCACTAATTATTATTACTTTCATAAGGTTAGCTTAAAAAAGATTGAAGTTCATCAAAGGCTTTCATAGAGTCTTCTCTTTTTATAACAAAGGTTAATTCATTTTTAGTTGAAACAATCTCTATTACATTAATTTTTTCCCAAGCTAATTTTCTTACAGCTTCATATACAATTCCAGGAGTTTGTAAAAAATCACCAGAAAAGACTAAAGATAAAGCAACTAAATCATCCATTTTATGAAGTATTTCTTCATCCTTAGCTAATTGCTCTAATAATTCACTATACTTTTCACTAATTGCAACAGATATCTCATGGCTACCTAAGGCAACATTTAAAAAATCACCTTTTTCCGTTGAAACTTCATTATATAATTGAGCTAATTTTGCTAAAAATTTATCATTTCTAACAATATTTAAATCATAAATCTTTGTTTTCATTATGATTTCATAATCAACATTTGATTTATTTTCATTTTTCTCTCTTATTCTTAATTCGTCCCCATATCTTCTAATTGCCATTACTATAGCGCTATGTTTAACGGGTTTCCCGTATTTATTTTCAACATCTTTCTTGATTGAAGATGCATAATTGCTATATGATAAAATTCCTTTTACCAACATTTCATTTATAAAAGGGGTCTTATCTATAATATTTTTAACACAACTACTAACTGACTCTGCCATATGTCCTCCTAGCTATGTTAATATAATCACATAATGTAACAAATTACAACACTTTTATTGTTAATAACACAGAAAACTATTACTTTTTTACATAAATAATATTCTTTATTTAATTGACAAATTACTAAATGATAATTATTCTTAATAAGCACAAGGAAATTAACTATGAAAACAATAATTGGCCCACATTTAAGTAGTTCTAAAGGCTTTAAAAATATAATAAAAGAAGCAAATAAAATTGATGCAAATACTTTTCAATTTTTTACAAGAAACCCTAGAGGGACAAAAGCAAAAGCTTTAGATTATGATGATATAAATTCATTCAAAGAAAAATGGAAAGAATTAGGAAATAATAAATTTGTTGCTCACGCACCTTATACTTATAATCTTTGCTCTAAGGATGAGAAATTAAGAGATCTTGCTTATAGATTAATGGATGATGATATTAAACGATTAGACATTATTGAATGTCCTTATTATAACTTTCATCCAGGTAGTCATACTGGACAAGGTTTTGATATAGCAATTGAACAAATTTCTAGTTCAATTAATACATTATTAAATAACAATCCAAATTCAAAAGTTCAATTACTTCTTGAAACGATGGCAGGAAAAGGCACTGAAGTTGGAAGGAATTTTGATCAACTTAAAAGCATTCGAGACAATATCACAGATAAAAATCGAGTTGGTATTTTATTAGATACTTGCCATATTTTTGATGGAGGATACGATATAAAAGACAATTTAGATAAAGTACTCGATGAATTTGATAGAATTCTTGGCCTCTCAAACTTAAAAGTAATTCACCTAAATGATTCCTTAAATATATTGAATTCACATAAAGATAGACATGCAAAATTAGGTGCTGGAAATATCGGCCTTGAAGCTATTGAAAAAATAGTAACCCACCCTATTTTAAAAAATCTTCCTTTTATTTTAGAAACTCCAAATGATTTAGATGGATATAAAATGGAAATAGAAACTATTAGAAGCCTAACCAAATAACAACAAAATAACACATTTAGTGCTTTTCCGTAACTTAATTACTGAATTAAAGCATTTCATAACACTAGAAACATTTTTTTAAAAACGTTATAATTTATTTAAAAACTAATATTAAGGTTGAATTATGAGATGTCCAAACTGTTCTTGTGATAATGATAAAGTAATTGAATCTAGATCAAACCAATATGGCACTTCTATTAGAAGAAGAAGAGAATGCTTAAGTTGTGGGTATAGATTTACTAGTTATGAAAAAATTGAAGAAAAAAGAATAACCGTAATTAAAAAAGATGGTAGAGAAGAAGCTTTTGATTTAAAAAAAATTGAAAGAGGTATTGAAAGCTGTACTGATAAGTTAAACATTGATCAGGATGTTATAAAACAGGTTTTAGAAAATATTGAGCAAAATATAAGACGCCAGGCTGGCTCTAAAAGAGAAATCCATTCTTATCAAATTGGTGAAGAAACTTTAAAACAACTATCTACAGTAAACACTGTTGCATATGTAAGATTTGCATCAGTTTACAGAGCTTATGAAGATATTGAACAATTTATACAAGAAATTGAAAGATTAAATAAAAAAGTTAAAAAATAATTAAATCAAAATTAGATACCAATTGGAAATAATATTATTTTATAGTAGTATAGTCTTCAAATTTAAATTTGGAGAGGGAAAACTATGATTAAGCTAGCTACAATTGAGGACCTTATAGAAATCGGAAAAATTTATGATGAAATTTTAACTCACGAAGAAGAAAACATTTCTTATACCAATTGGCAAAAAGGACTTTATCCAACACTTGAATATGCAAAAAAAGCTATAGAAGAGAAAACTATGTTCGTTGGGATAAATTCTGATGGCTTAATGTATGGTTCTGTAATTCTCAATAACATTCAACCAAAAGAATATAATAATATCGATTGGATTGAAAAATTTGAGGCAAATGAAATAATGGTGATACACACTTTATGCATACGCCCATCTCAAAGTGGACAAGGTCACGCAAAAAAAATGGTTAAATTTAGTGAAGACTTTGCAAAAGAAAAAGGTTATAAAGTAATTCATCTTGATACCTATGAAGGCAATTTTCCAGCTGCAGCTTTATACCCTAAAATGGGATATCTATATTCAGGTAAAACAAAATTTCATTTTCAAGAAAAAATATGGGAAACACTAATTTGTTTTGAAAAGACGTTATAAGAAAAAAAATAGTATCAAAAATAATTAAAAATTTTTGATACTATTTTTTTATGGTTTATAAGTTTTTAAATATTATACATCAAACCATTTGCTAATAATATTGGCCTCTAGTTGTTCATTTAAATGTTCCGGAATTAGAATTTCACTAGCACAATCTAGGGCAAAACTATCACTCATACCAGCAATATAATCAAAAATCAATCTATCAGCATTACCTTCTTTTGCAATATATATCGGAAGCATTTCAATGACATGCTTTCCAAATCCTATAGCTAGCATATTTTTCTCTTTTTTATATCCTAATTCGTCATCATAATATGTATTAAATAACTCAGTTAAATAATCATAAATTAAGTTAATCAATCGGCTAAAATATTTTTTATAGCCATTTAAAATAGGAGATTTATATATTTTTTGATAATTATAATCTTTCATCTCTTTTACTACTTCAAATATTTTTTCACTGAATCTAATCCCTTCAATATCACTTGATTCAATTAAATCATTTACTAATGTATCTATAATTTTACTATTTGAATCTCCTAAAATCTTTTTAGGAATTTTAGGCATATCTTCTTTATCAATAATATTTAATCTACAAGCATCTTCCCAGTCTCTACCTAAATAAGCAATTGAATCACAAAATCTTACAATTGCTCCTTCATAAGTTGTTGGTAAAAGATCTTTTTTAACTTTTATAGAATTCAAATCTTTTATTTCAAAAGTGGGCATTATGCACTCTAAAAAAGATTCCCCACAATGACTTACAATTCCATCTCTAACAGCATAAGTTAAATTCATGCCCTCACCTTTGTTAGAAAGGAAATCTACAACTCTTAATGAATGAATTTCATGCTCAAATTGGGAAAACCCTTCTTTTAACATTATGTCATTTAATATAACTTCTCCAACATGACCAAAGGGAGTATGTCCCAAGTCGTGCCCCATACCAATAGCCCAAGCTAATTCTTGATTCAAATTCAAGCCTCTACAAACAGTTGAAGCTATAGATGCTACATGCAAAACATGTTCTATTCTAGTACAAATATGATCATTATCAGGAGAAAAAAATACTTGTGTTTTATGTTTAAGTCGTCTAAAGGCAGAAGAATGTATTATAGCTGTAGTATCTCTATAATAAGGTCCTCTTATATCACTGTTTTTTTCTCTCTCTCGCTTTTGTAAAACATCATCACTAATATGTTCACTTTGGTATTCTCTCAAATTCCTTATGTGCATTCACAAACCCTTCCTTTTATGATATAATAGACTAATTAAGATTTCCATACAGGAGGTATTTAGTTTTGGATTATGTCATCCCTACACTAACTTTTATGATCTACCTTTTATCATTATTGATGATAATACGATTTATTTTTACTCCTGAGTGGCTATCTTGGTTATTTCCTTTAGTTATCAACCTAATATTCGTTATATCTCAAGCTTACCAAAGCTTTGCCATAATGAAAAGTGAAAGTTTAGATTATAACCTATTTTCTACTTTTCCACCATTTATAACAAAAGCAAATAATTCAATTACGGCTCTTATTATATCTGTTTTTTGGTTAATTATGATTTGCTTATTCTATAGAGCAATTAAGACAAACAGAAAACCAAAAGATAAAAGAAAAGAAGCTATGAAAAACAATTACTATGGAGCTCTATATTCTCAACAACTAGAGAAGAGAAAATTAGATTATTTAAAAAAAGTACAAGAAGAAGAGGAAAAATATGGTTTTATAAAACCAGAAATCTACTCACATGATGAAGATTGGATAGACTTATTTGACGACGACAAGGATAATAAATGACATATTTTTTTGCAGGAATAAAACATAGTGGGAAAAGTACGCATGCTCGATTATATGCTGAATATAAAAACTTACCATTTTATGATTTAGATAAATATATTGAAGAAAATATTAACTACCCTAGTGTAAGAGAATTATATAAGGCAGAAGGGAAAGAAGCTTTTATGGAACAAGAATATATTTGTTTAAAAAAGTTATTAAAAGAAAATCCCCAAGATAAAGTAATTGCTCTTGGTGGTGGAATTTGTGAAAACCATAAAGCTTTTGAGTTATGTGACAATTTAATATTTTTAGATTTAGATGAAGAAGTATTATTTAAAAGAATTAATTTCTTAGGACTTCCTCCCTTTTTAGAAGGAGATCCAATAAATAAATTCCACATCTTATATAATAAAAGAAGACCTTTATATAAAGAAAAAGCAAAGTTAACAATAAAATTGAAAGACGATAATATTGATAATATTTTTGAAATTGTGAAAAAAGAATTAATCAACTGGGAGAAATAATGGGAAACAACTCTTTTGGAAAAATATTAAGTATAACAACTTTTGGAGAATCTCATGGTGCAGCAATTGGTGTAACCATCGACGGATTGACTCCTAATTTTCCACTGAATTTAGAGAAAGTACAACAGGATTTAAATAGAAGAAGACCTGGTGGAAATAAATTTGGAACAAAGCGAAATGAAAAAGACCAATTAAAAGTCTTATCAGGAATGTTTGAAGGAAAAGTTACAGGAACCCCTCTAACAATTATAATAGAAAATACAAATCAAATCTCTAAAGATTATGGAGATATTAAAGATGTATTTAGGCCCTCTCATGCTGATTATACTCTTTATAAAAAATGTGGGATTAGAGACTACAGAGGTGGCGGTAGAGCTAGTGGTAGAGAAACGGCTAGTAGAGTAATTGCTGGTGCAATTGCAAAACAATATCTTGAATTAGATAAAATAAGTGTTGAAGCAGCTACTATACAAATTGGAAATATCAAAGTTGATAACGAGAAATCCTCATATAATTGGGATTCTAGAGTTAATAATGATTTATATGTTCCTGATATGGAAAAGGCAAAAGAAATTGAGACCTTTTTAGATAAACTAAGAAGAGACCAAGATAGTATTGGCGGAATAATTGAATGTAGAATTAAAAATTTACCTGTAGGCCTTGGTGAACCAACCTTTAATAAATTTGAAGCACAACTAGCTAAAGCCATGTTAAGCATAGGCGCTGTTAGAGGTTTTGAAATTGGACAAGGTTTTGAAAGTGCTAAACTTAAAGGCTCTCAATTTAATGACCAAATGGATAAAAATGGATTTTTATCAAATAATAATGGAGGCGTCCTAGGAGGAATAACAAACTCTCAAGATGTAATATTTAGAGTAGCTTTTAAACCAACCCCTTCTATATCGCTTGCTCAAAAAACAATTGATAAAAATAATAATGAAAAAATTATTGAAATTAAAGGACGACATGATCCTTGTATATGCCCAAGAGCAGTTGTAGTTGTTGAAGCAATGGCTGCACTTGTTGCATTAGACTTTAAAATGGAAAACGAATGTAGGAGGCCTTTTTAATTGAAAGATACCCCTTTAATAGTACAAAGTGATAGAACATTATTGCTTGATGTACACCACCCTCAATTTGAGGCTTGTAGAAACGATATATCAACTTTTTGTGACTTAATAAAAAGTCCTGAACATGTACATACTTATGCTTTAACTCCTATTTCATTATGGAATGCAGCATCATGTAAAATTGTAAGCTCAACAGTAATAGAAAAATTGAACCAGTGGTCAAAATTTCCATTAACTGATTCAGTTATATTCTTTATTGAAGATATCTCATCAAGATTTGGGAAATTAGTTTTAACTGAAGATGATCGAGAAGGAGCTATTGTTTCTTCTTTAGAAACTGAACACAAATCAAATGATGAAATAGATGCAACTTTAAACGAATATTTAAGAATTAAAACTCAGAATTCTAAAATTAAAAGAGATTTATTAAAGAAAAAGAGAGATGGTCAAGAATTAAGTGAAGAAGAACAAGCCCTCTTAGATTCTTTAATTGTAAATGTAACTGTTAAAACAGAAGAAGATAAAAAGAATAATGTTAAATCTTCTTATGAAGAAGTATATTTACTTAAAATTAGTGACCCTTTAATCTTTAAAATTCTTGAAAATCATAGAGAATTAAACTCATTTTTATTTAAAGTTAGCAAAGATACTTTTGCACTTCGAAAATTAGATAGAGGTGAAATTAAAGTAAAACTAATTGAACTAGGTTACCCTGTAGATGACCAAATTCCTTTAAAAAAAGGGATCCCAATTGATGTTAAATTAAGAGATACTACTTTAGAAGGGAAACCTTTTGAGATAAGAGATTATCAAGAGAAGGCTGCTCAAACTTTAGTAGGTAATGCTCAAGCGGGTTCAGGATATGGAACCATAGTTCTTCCTTGTGGATCAGGTAAAACTATAATTGGTATTGATATTTTAGCAAAACTAGCTACAAGAACTCTTGTAATAACAACCAATGTTGCTTCAGTTCATCAATGGGTGAATGAAATTGCAGATAAAACCACCCTAACCGCTGATGAAATTGGGGAATATACAGGTGAGAACAAAAGTGCTAAAAAAGTTACTGTTTGTACATATCAAGTATTAACTTGGAGACCAGATAAAATTGGACCTTTCCCTCATTTTGAACTACTAACAAAAGGTGAATGGGGTTTAATAATTTATGATGAAGTACATATGCTACCTGCTCCAGTTTTCAAAGTTACAGCAGAACTACAAAGTCTACACCGAGTAGGTTTAACAGCAACTCTAGTTAGAGAAGACCATAAAGAAGATCAAGTATTTTCTTTAGTTGGACCAAAGAGATTTGATGTACCTTGGAGTGAGTTAGAGCAAAGAGGTTTTATAGCTCAAGCTTTCTGTAGCGAAATAAGGATACCTCTTCCTTTAGATTTAGAAGTCCCTTATGCCTTAGCAAAACCAAGAGAACAATTTAAAATTGCAAGTGAAAACCCTAGAAAACTTGAAGTAGTTCATACATTATTAAAAAAACATGAAGGTGAATTTATTTTAATCATTGGACAATATTTATCGCAGCTAAAAGTTGTAGCTAAAGAGTTAAATACACCAATAATAACAGGATCTACTGCTAATAAAAAAAGAGATGAATTATACTCTAAGTTTAGAAAAGGTGAATTAAAAGTTTTAGTTGTATCTAAGGTTGCTAACTTTGCAATTGATTTACCTGATGCTTCAGTTGCAATTCAACTTTCAGGAACTTTTGGGTCAAGAGCAGAAGAAGCTCAAAGATTAGGAAGAATTCTAAGACCTAAAAAGATTAGTAGCCATTTTTATTCATTAGTAACTCAAAATTCTAATGAAGAAGAATTTGCTCTTAATAGACAAAAATTTTTGGCAGAACAGGGATATAAATATTCAATAGAAATTTATGATAAAGAAGAAACAATATAATAAGGTAAAGTAATATGAAAAAAGATCCAGATTTTTTTAAAAGATGGTTAATCAATTTGGATAATGAAAAATTTTATTATGAAGCTAGAAATTTTTTACCAGAAACTACAACGCCCTTTAACCAGGAAATTGTTAGCGAAAATTTAATTAGCTTTTTCCTAAATGATGAAAAAGCTAGTGCATTGCTATCAACAATAGATAGTGTAGATAGCCTAATATTAGGGGTTTTATATATATCTAATGGTGCGTCTACTGGACAAATATTAAAGCTTATAAAACCATTTGAAAAAAGTGTACAAAGTGAAAATAAGGAATTTGTTTATTACTCTTATTTTGATAACAATAAAAACATAGAAGCTTTTAGCTATGTTTCATTAATTGAGCATATTTCAAATTTAAGTAAAAGATTAATAATACTCTCAATAGATAACAAATTTATTTTGAATCCAATATTTGGTGAAAATCTAATTAAAAAAGCTTCATTGCTTCCTATTCTTTATAATGATAATGAATACTTGCCAGAATTAAATTCAAATGTAATTAATGGTGAATTTTTAAGAGGATATTTAAGTATAGTTAAAACAAATCCTAAATTAACTGATTATCAAAAGCGAAATTATGTTTCTCTATTATTCCCCTCTTATACTGTAGAAGAGTTAATTAAAACAACCGAATTGGTAGATGATTTATTATCCGAACTTGAGATTTTTAAACCTTTTGATACTATTGAATATGAAATTTTACAGAAATTAATAGACCTTTCATCTTTTGATTTAGCAGTATTATTTTTATCAAAAGCTATAGCTCCATTATTTGATAATTATGATAAAGTTTTCATCTTTACAAAAAAAGTTTTAAATTATTTGATTAATTTAAAGACTTTTGATGAAAAAGCTTTGAAGTTTATTTTAGAAACACAAGAAATTTGTTTTGATATAGAACATAATGATGAACTAATACAAAAACTATTAGATCTAAAGATAATTCAAAAAAGTGAAACCAATTATCAAGTAAATAAATTTGAAAAGACATTATCAGAACCAGAGCCTTTAATTTTTGATACTGATTTAACAGTTAAATATATTGGAAATAGAGGAAGAAATGATATACTTTGGCGATTTGCATCCTTATGTTCATATGATATACAAACAACATATAAACTTTCAAAAGAAGATTTTAGAGATGCTTTAGATAGTTCAATGAAAAAAGAGACTGTTATTAAATATATTATGGAAAACTGTAATAATTTAGATAATTGCTCAGCTTTAAATTATTTTGATTTAATTGAAAAACAATACAGTCAATTAAGCGTTTATGATGGAGTAATAATCCAAGCTGATAAAAGAATTTCTAGAATTATTGAACACCATCCAGAAATGGAAGAGTATATTTTAAAGAAACTAGCTGATGGAGTTTATCTAATGTCCAGAGAGAAAGAAGCTCAATGGACTAATTTGTTAGAAAAAGCAGGACTAATAGTACCAAGAAGAAAAGGTGATTTAATTCAAAGTGAAACTTTTTTTACTAATGAGCAATGGAGAATAAGTAAAAATTATCATTTACAACAGGATCAATTAGCAATTATAGATGCACTTGAAACAATTGAAAAATCTCTTTCAACATTTGAAAAATTAATACTAAAAAATGAAGTAAGTAAAAAAACTTTTAATTCAAAACCTCTTAGAGGCCAAATTGAATTATCAGATTTAAACAAACCTGAAAAAATGGATCTTAAAAATCGTTTAAGAAATTCTATGATTGTTGATGAATCACAAATTGCTCCTTTAGTTCTAGATACAGATATTAGTGCTAGTGGATTCGAATTTAGAAGAAAAGTAAATGTTTGTAAAATGGCTAGCAAAGAAGACAATACAGTTTTAAAAGTTACTTATTTAACTCATGAATTATTACTATTAGTTGAAAAAGTAAAAGCTGAAACTCAAAATGAATACTTTGTAGTTGCAAGAAAACTTCCAACTCTTGAAACAGTTACCTTGCCAATAAGCAAAATATTCAATGCAAAAATTATGAATTATGTAATTAACTAACTTGGAGGAAACATGAACATAATTAGATTTAAATATAATGATGAAATCCTTTATGGAAATTATAATTTAGAAACAAAAAAAATTACAATTTATGAAGGAACTCCATTTGAAGGATTTTTCAAAACTAATGAACAATTAGATATTGAAAATGTTAAAGTCTTAACACCTTGTGATTTTTCAAAAGCTGTATGTATTGGTTTAAATTATAGAGATCATGCAATTGAGTTTGAACTGCCAATTCCTGAAAGTCCAATTGTTTTTATAAAACCATCCACAAGTGCTTTAGCTCACAAAGAAACAGTAATAAAACCTGATGTTTGCAAAAGACTAGATTATGAAGCAGAATTAGCTGTAGTAATAAAAAAAACTGCTAAAAACGTTAAAAAAGAAGAAGTAAATGATTATATTTTAGGTTATACCTGCGCTAATGATATTACTGCTAGAGATTTACAACCCAAAACAGGACAATGGACTATTGCAAAAGGCTTTGATACATTCTGCCCTTTTGGTTATATAATAAATACTGATTTAGATCCAAGTAATTTAAAAATCTCAAGCCAAGTTAATGGAAAAATCATGCAAGAATCCAATACAAAAAATTTAATTTTTGATGTTCCTTTCTTAGTAAGTTATTTATCTTCAATAATGACATTATTACCAGGGGATATAATTCTTACAGGAACTCCTGGTGGAATTAGTGGTATGCAAAAAGGTGATGAAGTAAAAATTATTATTGAAGGATTACCAACTCTTGTTAACACAATAGGATAATAATAAATCATTCACTTAATAAAAAATTTAATCTACCAAAGAATTAAACAGCTTTGGTAGTTTTTTTATAGTTCAATATCTACCCAATGAGGATAATGATAGCCTGTGAAGGATTCAAATTGTAACTTACCTTGAGCAATTAACATATCTGAACCATTAATGACTTTACAACCCTGAGCTTGAGCTCTTTTAAGTAACTTTGTATATTTTGGTTTATAAATTAAATCATAAACAATACAAGATTTATCAAATTCTAAATCCTGAATTATATCTTGATCTTCATTTGGACTCATTCCTACAACAGTGGTTTGAACTATTAAATCAATTTTCTCATCTATTGTATTAACTTTATCTAATTCAATGTAATTACTCATTGTTTCACTTGCGAGAAGTTTTGCTTTACTTATAGTTCTATTTGCAATAGTAACTTTTACATGATGATTTCTTAATGCCCAAACAACGGCTCTTGAAGCTCCACCTGCACCAATAATTAAAGCATTTTTTATCTTGCCTAAACTAATTTCATTTTCAATAGGTGCTAAAAAGCCATAATAATCAGTATTAGTGCCTTTCCACATTCCTTGAATTCTAGTAACTGTATTACAAGCACCAATTTGTTTAACTTCTCTTGTTATTTTACCTAAATAAGGTAAAACATCCCTCTTATGAGGAACTGTAACAGAAAACCCATGGATTTTAATTAACTCTGCCAATTTAAAGAAAGCTCTAACTTTATCAACTAAAAATGGTACATATATTGCATTATAATGAATTGCATCAAAACCAGGGTTATGAATTTTTGGAGAGGCAGTATGTAAAACAGGATTTCCAATAATACCATAAACATTTGTTCTATTATTAACTTGATCTGCTCTATAAAGAAGTTTTAAAGACTTAGCTGATAATTGACCAGGGGCTATTTCAGTTTCACTTGCAAAAGTTAACAAGGATCCTATTTTTTTATATAAAATTCTTGTACAAACACCATAATCACCCATTCCAATTATTATTTTTTCTTTAACATCTTTAAGCTCTTCATTAATTCTGAATAAAGAAACAACATCAACAATTGTATTTGGAGTAACAGCTACTTTTGGAATATCCCCTTTTTTTGCTAACTTTGTTACTAAAGAAAATAAATTAGATGGAATCTTCTCCATATCATGGAAAGATCTAATAATTTTTACACCTTTATCTCTTAATTCATTTTCAAAATCAAATCTAGGAGCGTCTTCTTCTCCTTTTATTTTTAAATCAGATTTTTTAACATCTTCTTCAATATCTACATAAGAAAAATCGCCTTGAAGGACAATTTCTCTCAATTTTATCATTCGAATTTTATCACTTAACTGGGATTTACCTCCATCACTAACTCTTCTAAAGGTTGCAATAGTTGGCAAAGCACACAATCTAGGAAAAATTTGTGCACTAGCTAATTCAGCCTCTTCTAACAAATCTAATCTTAATTCCACCATGTCAATGTATGGTTTATTTCGTTCAACTTGCTTTAAAGCATTAGTTAATGTACTTTCTGTTGTTGTAAGGCAAATCAATTGGACCTTCCTCCTGTTGTCATAAAAAACGACTATATGATAAACTCTATAATAACGGTAATATCATTACTTAGCAACATAAAACCGGGAGAAAAACATGGGAACTCTACAAGTTCAACATATAAATTTAGCTTTTTCTGATAGAGATTTATTACTTGATATTAACTTTATATTAAATGAAAAATCAAGATGTGCTTTAGTTGGAGGCAACGGAAGCGGTAAATCAACATTATTAAAAGTAATTAATGGTGAAATACAAGCAGATAGTTTAGAAATTACTAAAACAAAAGGTTTAAGAATTTCTTACTTACCACAAAGTGATATAGTTTTTGAGCAAGATACATTATATGATGAAGTAGAAAAAAGTTATCATAGATTCAATGAAATATTAGAAACTAAGAAAATCTTAGAAAACAAACTTGAAAATAGTAAAGAAAATGAAAATTTAGAACCTACCCTTTTAAAACTTCATCAAATTCAAGAAGAACTATTACATAGTGGCTATTTTGATAGAAAAGTTACAATAGAAAAAATATTATTAGGCTTAGGCTTTGAGATAAATGATTTTAATAGGACTTGTGATCAATTCTCAGGCGGCTGGCAAATGAGAATTGCTTTAGCAAAAGTTCTTTTAGAAAACCCAGATATAATGCTATTGGACGAACCTACAAACTATTTAGATATTGAAGCTAGAATTTGGCTAAAAAACTATTTAAAAGCCTACAAAGGTGGGCTTATGCTAGTAAGCCATGACCAAGGTTTTTTAGATGAATCAATAAATGAAGTTTTTGAATTATTTAATGGAAGATTAACTCATTATAGTGGTAACTATTCTTCATATTTAGTTCAAAGGGAAATAGAAATTGAACAAAAGAAAAAACTATTAGAAAAACAATTATCTCAAATTGAAAAAACTGAACAGTTTATAGAAAAATTTAGATATAAAGCAAGTAAAGCAAAACAAGTCCAAAGCAGAATAAAGCAAATAGAAAAGATTGATTTAGTTGAAATCCCATCTCATTTAGAAAAACTACACTTCACTTTCCCTAAAGCTCCTCATAGTGGAAAAGAAGTATTAAAAGTAAATAATCTATCTAAAAGTTATGGAGAATTAAATATTTTTAATGACTTAAGTTTTTTGGTTTCCAAAAATGATAGAATTGCAGTAACTGGTAGAAATGGTAAAGGTAAAAGTACTTTATTAAGAATGCTTTGTGGAAGAGATAAAGATTATAATGGAGAAATCCAAGAAGGCGCAAATGTTCAAATTGGTTATTTTGCTCAGGACACTGAAAAAACATTGAATCCAAATAATTCTATAATTGAAGAATTAGAAACTGTTGCTAATACAGACCAACTTCCACTTTTAAGAAATTATTTAGGGTCTTTTTTGTTCCACGGAGATGATGTTTTTAAAAAAATAAGTGTACTCAGTGGAGGAGAAAGAAGCCGCTTAGCATTATTAAAAATTTTAATGCATCCCGTTAATTTATTAATTCTAGATGAACCTACAAACCATTTAGATATAAATGCTAAAGAAATGTTAATTGAAGCACTAAAAAAATATAATGGTACAATGGTATTCGTAAGTCACGATACATTCTTTATTGAACATTTAGCTACTAGAATTTTATACTTAAGTGATGAAAAACCAACTTTCTTTGAAGGTGATTATGCTTACTTCAAATTAAAACTTGAAGAAAAAGAACAGTTCATTGATGAAAGTGAACAAAATAATGAAATTAAAAAAAATGAATCAAAAGGGGCTAGTAATTATAAAGCCCAAAGAGAAAAAAATAATAGAATAAATAAGTTAAAAAAGACTAATGAAATGTTATTAGAGAAAACTGAGCAAATAAATGATAAAATCAAGCTATTAGAAATTGAAATGACAAAAGAAGAGGTATATTCTGTAGCAGAGAAAATAAATAAAGTAATTGATGAAAAAACAAAACTAACTCAAGAAATTGAAAAAAACGAAGAATTGTGGTTATTAAACGAAGAAGAACTGCAAGAATTATTAAACGAATAAGGAGAAAAATGAATACTATTATTTTAGCATCAAATTCAAAAGCTAGATTGAGTTTATTAGAAGAAAATGGATTTAAAGTAATTGCAAGATCAACAAATATTGATGAAACATCAAATAAAAAACTACCTCAAGATATTGTTATAGATTTGGCAAGACAAAAATTAGAAGCTTATTTTAATTTATATGGTAAAGAAAATGATAATATTATATTAGCTGCCGATACTATGATATATTTTAAAAACCAATTAATAGGAAAAGCAAAAAATAAAACTGAAGCCTATAACACCCTTAAATCTTTGAGTAATGAAAAACATCAAATTTACTCATCTTATGCTCTTTATATTCCATCTAGTAATAAAATTGAAACGGGATTTGACGTTGTAGATGTAAAATTCAAAAATTTATCCGACTTAACTATAATGAATTACTTAATTTGCAATGAATGGAAAGGAGCTGCTGGTTCT
Source organism: Pleomorphochaeta caudata (assembly GCF_055395745.1). Classification (NCBI taxonomy): domain Bacteria; kingdom Pseudomonadati; phylum Spirochaetota; class Spirochaetia; order Spirochaetales; family Sphaerochaetaceae; genus Pleomorphochaeta; species Pleomorphochaeta caudata. The sequence continues at coordinate 1,862,913 of NZ_AP042458.1, read as the reverse complement.
TATCGAATTCAAGGAAAAGGAAAAACTTTAGTTGAGGAAATAAATGGCGATTTTAATGTCGCTGTGGGGTTGCCACTTAAGGCGATTTCTGCTTTAATATGAACATCTTGATCATTTTTTGATTAGGAAATTTCCGCCCTTATGGGTGAGATATATACGAAGGGTGGCGACCTTGTTATGCAAAGAGCGTTATAACTTGATTAGTCGTCAGATACAGGAGAGGATATTATGTCCGTAGTAACAATGAAAAGCCTATTAGAATCAGGCGTACATTTTGGTCATCAAACAAAAAGATGGAATCCAAAAATGGCTCGTTATATTTTTTCACAAAGAAACGGGATTCACATTATCGACCTACAAAAAACATCAACATGTATTGTTGAAGCTTACGAAGCAGCTCGTTCTATCGTAAAAGATGGTAAATCAATTTTATTTGTAGGTACAAAAAAACAAGCTCAATTAGTAATTGAAACTGAAGCAAAACGTTGTGGCATGCCTTACGTAAATAACCGTTGGCTCGGTGGTATGTTAACAAACTTCTCAACAATCAAAAAATCAATTTCCACTTTAAAAAGAATCGAAAAAATGGAAAGTGATGGTACTTTTGAATCATTAACAAAAAAAGAAGTATCTCTATTAACAAAACAAAAAAGTAAATTAGAAAAGAACCTTGGTGGTATCAAAGATATGAAAAACTTACCAGGTGCACTTTTCATTATCGATACTAAGAAAGAAGCTATCGCTATTACTGAAGCTAAAAAACTTGGTATTCCTGTAATTGCAGTTGTTGATACAAACTGTGATCCTACAGATATTACTTACCCTATTCCTGGTAATGACGATGCTATTCGTGCTATCTCTTTATTCGTTGAAATCATTTCAAGAGCTGTAATCGATGCAGACAATGAAACAGGCAATCTTCAAATTGTTGAAAGCTTAGATGAAGAAGAAACAGAAGAAACAAAAGAAGTAGAAACAGAAAGTGTTGTTTTCTCAACAGAAGAAGAAACAGATTTTTCTAAATTTGAAGAGAAAAAAGATGAAAATAGCGAAGATGAAAAGGGTTCAACTGTTGTTGCTGGCATCGAATTAGATGACAAAACCCTTTACCAAGATTAAGGAGAATAAAATGGAAATTAAAGCTTCTGTAGTAAAAAAATTACGTGATACAACTGGCGCAGGTATGATGGATTGTAAAAAAGCATTAGTTAAAGCTGAAGGTGACTTCGCTGCTGCAACTAAAATTTTACAAGAAATGGGTCTTGCTGCTGTAGCAAAAAGAGCTGATAGAGCAACAGATAATGGTAGTGTTTTCACAAAAGTAACAAAAGACAAAGCTATTTTAGTTGAAATCTCTTGTGAAACTGACTTCGTTGCTAAAAACGAAGACTTTAAAAAACTTGGTGAAAGTATGTGTTCTGTAATTGCTGAAAAAGGTTATACCGAAATCAACGATGAATTAAATGGCATGGTTAAAGATTTAATTGCAACAATTAAAGAGAACATGACACTAAAAACTGTTTTAGTTATTGATTTAGCAGAAAACGAATATGCTACAACATATATCCATGGCGCTGGTGAAAAAGGTGTTCTAGTAGAATTTAAAGCAGATAGTGCAGCAGCATTTGAAAATGAAGCTGTTAAAGAATTCTGTTATGACTGTGCATTACATGTTGCAGCATATACACCTGCTTACTTAGATGAAAGTGCAATTGAAGCAGACAAAATTAAAGAATTAGAAGAAATCTTTACAAAACAAGCTTTAGGTATGGGTAAACCTGAAAAGATTCTACCAAATATCGTAAAAGGTATGTTAGCAAAACATTTCAAAGAAATCTGTTTCTTAGATCAAGCTTTTATTAAAGAAGATAAATTATCAGTAGAACAAAAAATGAAGCAAGTAGCTAAAGAAGCAAACTGTAAATTAGAAATCACTGGTTTCCAATTGTACACAACTGGTGCTTAATTAGCAATTAATATTAAAGCTCACTAGTTATTCTAGTGAGCTTATTCATATTTGGAGGATGTTATGAATACCGTATTAAACACATTAGAAAGCAAAATGAAAAAATCTATTCAAGCTCTAGAAAGTGAATACCAATCATTAAGAACTGGTCGTGCAAATGCTGCATTATTTAATAATATTCAAGTTGAATATTACGGTGCACAAACACCCCTTTCACAAGTTGGTTCAATTTCTGTTCCTGAAGCTAGAATGGTTGTAATTCAACCTTGGGATAAAACAGTCCTTCCTGCAATTGAAAAAGCAATCTTAAAAAGCGAATTAGGATTAACTCCTAACAATGATGGAAAATTAATTAGAATTTCTTTTCCTGCTCTAACTGCAGATAGACGTAAAGAATTAGCAAAAAGCGCAAAACAAACTGCTGAAAAATATAAAGTTGGTTTGAGAAACTTACGTCGTGAAGCAATTGATGAACTTAAAGAAATGGAAAAAGAAAGCTTAATAAGCGAAGATGATTTAAAAGTTGGTGAAACAAAAGTTCAAAAAATCACTGACACTTATGTTGCAAAAATTGGTGATGTTGCTGCAGCAAAAGAAAAAGAAATCATGGAGATATAATGGATACTAAAAATTTGACTCACTTAGGCATAATAATGGATGGTAACGGACGATGGGCCCAACAAAGGAACCTACCGAGAACTGCTGGCCATTTAGCTGGATTAAAAGCTTTAAAAAAAATTATTCTAGCGGCAAAACATAGTGAGATTAAGTTTTTATCTTTATATGCATTTTCAACCGAGAATTGGAGGCGTCCCAAAGCTGAAGTTAATTACTTAATGAATCTTGTGGCCTCCAAACTACCGGGTGAAATCAGATTTTATAAAAAAGAAAGTATTAGAATCCTTGTTAAAGGTGATATTTCAAAGCTTCCAACTAATGCTCAAGATTCAATAAGAAAAGTTGAATCTGAAACACAAAACTGTAATAAATTAATAGTAATACTATGTATTAATTATGGTGGACATGATGAGATTGTAAGAAGTGTTAATTCTTTTTTAGAAAAAACAAACAAAAAAATTATAACTATAGAAGATATTCAAACCAACATACAATTCAATGATTTGGTACCTTCAGTAGATATGATTGTCAGAAGTGCTGGAGAAAAGCGTTTAAGCAACTTTTTATTATGGGAAAGTGCCTACGCAGAATTAGGTTTTTATGATAGACTATTTCCAGACTGGGACAAAGACATGATTGAGATCATCATTAATGATTTTAAATCAAGGACACGAAAATTTGGAGGTATTAAGTAATGTCTTCTCTTAAACAACGCTTATTTACAACTTTGCTAGGCATTCCTCTTTTACTTATAGTTATATTTCTATTACCACAATTTGAACATTTAGCGTTTGCAATTGTAGTAACTGTATTTACTCTTCTAGGAAGTAAAGAAATATATAAAATAATTAAAATAAAATTTAATATAAATCCAAATCTTCCCTACTTTTTTTGTGGAATAATCCCAATAGCATCATGGTTAAGTACCTTCACTGGTATTAGCAATTTAACCGAATTAACATTAATTCTTTTGTTAATTATTTCATTTACAATTGAAATTTTCTCAGGTTCTAAAAGTGAAACACCTTTTTCTGATTCTATTAGCACTATCGCTCTAGATAGTTTTGCTTTAATCTACCCTGGATATTTACTATCATTTATAATAAAAGTTAATGCGTTTGATGAAGTATCAAAATTTTATGCTTTATTCTTATTAACTGTTTTTTCAAATGATATTTTTGCATATATTTTTGGAATGCTTTTAGGAAAAAATTCAAGAGGTTTTATAAAAGCTAGCCCTAATAAAAGTGTTGTAGGTTTTATTGGTGGTATTTTATCTAGCATTATTATTTGTTGTGCTACCTGGTTTATCTTAAATATTCCTTTAAATATTATTGAAATATTAATAATTGGGTTAGCTCTATCATTAACCGCTAATATAGGTGATTTAATTGAATCAGTAATAAAAAGAAGTGCTAATGTAAAAGATGCAGGTAAAATAATTCCTGGCAGAGGTGGCGCTTTAGATAATTTAGATTCACTAATGGTTTGTGCACCCCTATTCTTTTTATTATTAGAAATCTTTTTAAAATAGGACAAGATGAAAAAAGTTATTATTTTAGGAGCTACAGGAAGTATTGGGACTACCTGTTTAAATGCAATTTTAGAAAAAAGACTACCAATAGAGGTCGTCGGAATTAGTGCAAATAAAAACTATGAACAACTAGAAGCTATAGCGACAAAATTCAATATTAAAAACTTATTACTTTCAAATTCTTCTCATAAAAACTCTAATTTTAATTACTTTGATAATATTTTTGATCTCATAAAAGAAACCCCTTGTGATATCGTTTTAAATGGTATTTCAGGTTTTGATGGACTTAAAGCAACAATAGATACTTTAAACAATAAAAAAGATGTTGCTTTAGCTAATAAAGAATCAGTAGTAACAGGCGCTGCCGTTATATTTGATTTAGCAAAAAAAAATAACTGTAAAATCATACCTGTAGACAGTGAGCACTCAGCAATAAAAGCTCTTATTGATTCCCACCAAAGAGAAAATGTAAAATCTTTGATTATAACAGCAAGTGGTGGACCTTTTAGAAATTTAGAATTATCTAAGTTCAAGGATATCACTGTTGAAAAAGCACTAAACCATCCAACCTGGAAAATGGGACCTAAAATTACCATTGATAGTTCTACCCTTGCTAATAAGGCTCTTGAAGTTATTGAAGCTTCATACCTTTTTAATTTTGAACCAAAAGATATTGAAGTTACTGTTCATCCTCAAAGCATCATTCATTCTATGATAAGATTACATGATGGTGCTGTTTATGCTCAAATGGGAAATCCTAATATGTCATTGCCTATCATCGAGGGAATATTAGATGGATACAGCAATAAAGAATTAGTGAAACCTCTTGATTTCACTTCTCTCCAATTAACTTTTGAAGCTCCAAATTATGAGAAATTTCCTTTATTAAAATTAGCATATGATATATTAGAAAAGAAAAATGGATACCCAATTGCATTTAATGCTGCTAACGAAGAAGCTGTATATGCATTTTTAAATAAACAAATTTCATATCTTAAACTTCAAGATATTGTTTTAAAAACAATAGATAAAGATTTTTCTGATAATGTAACTTGCTTTGAAGATATTCTAGAAACTGATAAGATTGCAAGAAGGATAGCAAAAAGTTATATTTAATCTAACACAAAAGGAAACAAAATGGATCAACTCTTATCAACAGCACTTAAATATATAGTTGGTATATTTGGCGTAGGAATTATTGTTCTACTCCATGAAATTGGGCATTTTGTTGCTGCAAGAATATTTAAAATTGATGTAGAAATTTTTTCAATTGGATTTGGCCCAAAAATGATTGGGAAAAAACTTAGAAGAACTGAATATAGAATTTCATATTTCCTATTTGGTGGATATTGTAAAATGAAAGGGGCTGATGATTTAACAAGAGCATTAGATCATAATAAAAAAAAATTTATTCATGTTGAAAGTGGCTCCCTTTTCTCTGTAAAACCTTTGGCAAAATTCTTAACTTATTTAGCAGGTCCAATAACAAATTTTTTATTAACAATTTTCTTGTGTACTGCCCTATTTTTTTCATCTCATCAAACTCTATCTACTCCTGCTGTAGTTACCCCTGTTAATGAATATCCTACCTTATTTAACAATTCATCAAGTCCAGCTGCATCTAATGGAATTCAAAAAAATGATAGAATTCTAAAATTAAATAATATTGAAATACAGGATTGGCAAGAATTTACAAATCTTTTATCTGAACATAATTTCTCAAATATTGATCTTTTAATAGAAAGGGATAATAGAATATACAATGTCATGATAGACGGAGAATTATCTGAAAATAATACATATAGATATGGATTAACAAATGTAATAAAACCAGTAATCTCATTAGTTAGATTATTTTCACCTGAATATAAAGCTGGCTTAAAAAAAGCTGATCAAATCATAGAAGTAAATGATATAAAAATTGAAAATAATTTGGATTTATTAAAGGCTTTTAATCAAATCAATTCTAATATTATAGATTTAAAAGTACTTAGAGATAATGATGTTGTTAACATTACATATACTCCTAAATATAATAAAGATGGATCTATTAATCATAGTTTCTCTTTATACTCCCCAACAAAAACAATAGAAGGAGAGCCTCTATATTTCGCCCTATCAAATGGTATATCAATGTCTATTAGACTTTTTAAAGACACCTTAAATAGCATTTTTAGTTTATTTAAAAAGAAAACTGATGATATTAGAACAGTATTCACTGGCCCAATGAGAGCGTCTCTTATGATTGGCAATATTACAGTATTAGGCTTTGAAAACAGCATTACAAGCGGGTTAAGAGCATTTCTATACCTATTAGCTATTGTATCAATTTCTTTGACTATAGCGAATTTATTACCTATTCCTGCCTTTGATGGTGGTCAAATGTTAATAGCATTAATAGAAATGATAACAAATAAAAAGATATCACCAAAACATTATTGGGCAACACAAATTTTTGGATTAGTATGTGTTGTAATTCTATTTTCCATTATGTATTTTATAGATTTTAGATATTTTTTTAGACAATTGTAGAAAAAATGTTATCAAATTTTTAATATTTTTATACCCCAATATCATAAAAGTGTGGTAATTTTTGACGTTTTTAAGTTTTTGCCCCTTTATGAATCATAATACTGAGAATACAATATATAAATACGGAGGTGTTTATGAGTATTTCACACAAAGCAGCTAGAACTGCAATTGGGGCTGGATTGGATATTGCAATTAATCATGCAATAAAAAATCAAGAACAAGGCATAAATGATATTATAAATTTATTAAAAAAATACTTTAAACCAACTGATAAAGATAAAGAAAAATCAGGAACAAATGCTTTTGAAAATATGGCTAAATTCACAGAAGATCCAAACTCAAAATGGATGAGATATGCAAAAAAGATTTTTAATGATGTAGATCCAAAAATCATAAAAACTTTAATGTTAAATCTTGCATATGAAAGTGGATATAGAGGACTAAATACTGTTAGAGAAACAAGTGAAAAATATGATTGTAATGTACCTTGGACTATGCTATTTGATCCAACTAGTGCATGTAATATGCATTGTAAAGGTTGTTGGTCAGGAGAATATGGACCAAAACATAATCTTTCATATGAGGATATGGACTCAATCGTAACTCAAGGTAAAGAACTTGGAACTCATTTTTACTTACTTACTGGTGGAGAACCTTTAGTAAGAAAAGATGATATTGTAAAACTTGCATTAAAACATTCTGATTGTGTTTTCCATTGCTTCACTAATGGTACTTTGGTTGACGATAAATTCTGTCAAGATATGCTTAATTGTAAAAATATCATCTTAGGTATATCACTTGAAGGGTTCAAAGAAGAAAACGACTTTAGACGTGGCGATGGTTGTTTTGATAAAGTAATGACAGCTATGGATTTATTAAAAAAATATAGACTTCCATTTGGTACTTCTGTTTGTTGGACTAAACAAAACTGTGAAACAGTTATTAGTGATGAATTCTTAAAACTTTTAGTTGATAAAGGTTGTTTATGGGCTTGGTATTTCCATTTTATGCCTGTTGGACAAAATACTGGAAAAGAATTAATTCCAACCCCAGAACAAAGAGAATTTATGCTTAAGACTCTTAGGAAAAAAAGAAAAGAAAATAATGATAATTTACTTCTCATGTTAGACTTCCAAAATGATGGAGAATATGTTGGTGGTTGTATTGCAGGAGGTAAACACTTCTTACACATCAATCCTAATGGAGATGTAGAGCCATGTGTATTCATCCACTACTCCACAGCAAACATTCATGAGAATACTTTATTAGAAGCACTACAGCAACCTTTATTCATGCAATATAGACAACATCAACCATTTAATAAAAATATGTTTAGACCTTGTCCTATGCTTGAAAATCCATCTTATTTACCTAATATGGTAAAGGAAGCAAATGCTGTATCTACAGACCTTGAGGCTCCAGAAAATGCAGATCATCTTGTTAGCAAAACAATTGAGTATGCTAAAGAATGGGCTCCAACTGCAGATAGACTTTGGGAAGAAAGATTAGCCGAAAAAAAAATGGCTAAATAAATTTAGACCAAAAAGATTATAACACCGAAATAATTAATTATTATTTTGGTGTTTTTTTTAATTTGAATTATAGTCGTTAGACAATTCTTCAAATCTTACAATATTTCTATGGAAACCTAAATTAATCTTACCTGTTTCACCATTACGGTTTTTAGCAACTAAGACTTCTGTTTTTTGAATGATTGTTTCTTCCGCATTATTTCTATGTAATAGAATAACAATATCAGCATCTTGTTCAATTGAACCAGATTCTCTTAAATCAGCCAATCTAGGAAGTTGTCCATCAGTTTGTCTTCCAACCTGAGATAGAACTACTATTGGTATATTTAATTCACGAGTTAATTGTTTCAAAGTACGGGAAATGTTAGCAATTTGTTCATGACGAGGAACTGTATTATCTGTATTTTGAATTAACCCAATATAGTCAATAAACAAAATTTGAATATCATCCTCTCTCTTCATTTTTCTTGCTTGAGATCGAATATCACTTAATTGCATATTAGGAGTATCTTGAATAAAGAATTTCCTTTTTGAAAGGTTATCACAAGCATCAAAGATTTGTGACAATTCAGCTTCAGTTAATAAACCATTTCTGATATGAGAGAAATCGACCCTACTAATACCAGTTAAAGCTCTTTCTAACAGATCTGTAGCCTTCATTTCTAATGATAAAAATCCGACTCTGTAATTACTCAAAGTCAACATATTAAGTGCAACTGTTAATGCAAAAGCTGTTTTACCTATAGAAGGTCTAGCACCAATTATTACATAATCTTGCTCTTTAAAACCACCAGACAAACGCTTATCTAAATCATTAAAGCCTGTACTATATCCAGTAAAACCATCTTCACTGGTTCTTCTTTCAATATTATTAATTGTATCTAATAATAATTTAGTAGCACTATAATATTCCCCTGCTACATTACCCTTAGCGGCTAAAGTTGATAAAGAATTTTCACCATTATCAATTGTTGTTGATATATCTTGAGTTAAATCATATGCATCATCTTTTAATACCGTAGCAACAGTAATCAAACGTCTACGCATTGATAATTTCTTTATCATGTTTGCATAGATTAATGCAGTAGAAGAGGAAGGTGCCTCATTGGTAAGGCTTGAAATATATGGAAGACCTCCACATATCTCTAATTTATTTTTTTTATTCAAGCTATCTACTAAAGTAATTAAATCAATTCGACTACTTGAATTCTCATTAAAATAATCAAGCATCGTCTGGAACAACTCTTGATGTCCTGTTTTGAAGAAATCTCTTGGCTCAAGTATAGTAGATAATTCATTAATAATTGAATTATCTAACAGTATTGAACCTAGAATTGCTTTTTCAGCAGCTTCATCATTGGGCAAAATACGAGTATTGTTATCAAACGATGCCATATTATATTAACTCCTAATATCTTTATTCAGTTACAGGAGCTTCTTTTTCTTCTTCACTAGCAACTTCTTTTGCAGCAGCAGCAGCTTCTTCAGCAGCTTTCTTTTCAGCTTCTTTTGCAGCTTTTTCAGCAGCTTTCTTTTCTTCTGCTTCACGAGCTTTAATTTGAGCTTCACTTTCTACAACAAGTTTAACAGTAGCATAGTCTTTTTCATATAGGTGAACACGAACAGTATAGTTACCAACCATTTTGATCATGTTTGAAGGTACATCAATTTTCTTTCTTTCAATTTCGATACCTTCTTTTGATAAAGCTTCTTGAACAGTTGCAGAAGAAACACTACCAAATAATTTACCTGTATCACCAGCTGAAACAACTAAATTTAAAGTTAAATCATCTAATTTTTCTTTTAAGCTAGCAGAAGCTTGTCTTTTTTCAGCTTTTCTTGCTTCAATTGCTTTTGCACGACTATTTACAATAGACATATTAGTTTTATTGTAAACTACTGCAAATCCTTGTGGTAATAAATAGTTACGAGCATAACCATCTTTTACTACTACTACATCACCCTCTTCACCGAGGTTTATAACATCCTGATTAAGAATAATCTTCATATTGAAAACTCCTTCTCTCTTACTTTCTATATGTAAACCATGTCTCCGTAACACCAAATATTGGTAGTCCGACGACAGCAACTATGTTCAAACCTTGAAATAGTATAACCAAGAACAATGTAAGTCCAAAAACTCTAGCTGCTCTAGTATGATATCCTTTAGCTCTTCTCTTATATAAGAAAATTGCTAAGGCTTGAATTGAAAACAATAATGCCAAATATAATAATAAGTTTATCACAATTAAAGAAATACTCAATGAATAATCAATAAATACTCCTAAAAGCAATAATATTAAACTTGCTAAGAAGGCCCACATAAAACCTTCTGGCAGTTTCCAATTTTTTACTCTTTCATCAAAACTCTCATCCCCAAAATACTTTGGAGTAGAAAGTGCAAAGAAAGCATTAAAGCCAAATATACCAGCACCCAAAGGCAATAACATTGAAAAAACAACAACTCTTAAAGTTGAAAACAACTCTTGAGTAGGAACACCTAATAAAAGAGATGTTTGTTGTGATTCCTGATTCAAAAATGCATTCAAGGCATCAACTATAGCTTTATCCACAGCCAAAGCCATTTCAGAATTAGATTTGAACCAAAAACCTACTATTACCATTACAAGGGCAACAACCAATGAGCTGGCTATATATCGATATAACAATCTATAACCATCTAAAAGGACCCAAACGATTGAACTTCCTATAAGAACTATCGGTAAGAACAACCCAATAGAGAGCATACCCATTACACTTTTATCAGCGAACTGATTTCTTACTGGAAAAATTTCCATTATAAGAACAAATACTAATAAACATAGTAAAGCTAATAAAGTTTTAGCTCTCTCTCTACTACGAGAATAATAAAATAATAAAGGTAGCACTAATAAAAACGAAGTAAACCCAACAAAATAAAATACTGCACTCATTACTAATGCAAAATATATTGAATTATTTCTTCGATCTATTACAACCATACAATACCTATTATTTTTTCTCGAAAGGTAAGTATCCTAAGATACGAGCCTTTTTAATCTCAGCAGTAACAGCTCTTTGGTGTTTTGCACAGTTACCAGTAATACGTGCAGGAAGAATCTTACCTCTTTCTGTTGTATATCTCTTTAACTGATCAGGATTCTTATAATCAGGTGCACTTTCGTTAGCACAGAATCTACAAACCTTTTTTCTAAAACCGCCACGGCGACCTGTATTTTTTCTAGGTGCTTTACTGTCTTTCTTTTCGTCTTTAGCGTCATTTTTTTCGCGCATTATTCGTTTCTCCTTAGATCTTAAAATGGAATATCATCGGCAAAATCTTCTGGTCCGCCATTCATTGGAAAATCATCTACTGAATCATTCATATTTTTATTAGTATTCATATTATTTGAATAACTGTTGCCAGTATTTCCAAACTGTTGATTTCCTTTGTTATTATAGCTTTGAGAATTTTGACCATTATAGCCTTGATTTTGATTTCCATTATTCACATAAGCTTGTCGGTTATTATTATTAGAACTACTTCCCAACAAACTCAAAGAATTTACAATGACTACAACTTTACTTCTTTTTTGCCCATTAGTTTCCCAAGTTTGTTGGTCCAAATATCCTTGGACTGAAACTTGTTGACCTTTTGTAAGATATTGACTAACCCCTTCAGCAGCTTTTCCAAAATATGAACAGTCAAAAAAGCTTACGCTATCATTCCAAGAGCCATCTTGAGATTTCTTTCTTCTGTTAACTGCAAGAGTAAAAGAACAAATAGCAAATCCTGTATTTGTATAACGCATTTCACAAGGGCGAGTTAGTCTACCAACTAACGCAACAATATTTAAATCAGTAGCCATATACCATCTCCATTTTCAATTAATTAAACTTATTTTTCTTTCTTTACAAATAAGAACTTAACAATTGAGTTATTTAGTAAGAACTTTTTCTCAAAAGAAACAATAGTTGAAGGGTCTGCTGATAATTCATAGTAATAATAGTGACCTTTGTCTTGTTTCTTCATTTCATAGGCGAATAATTTAACGCCCAAGTCTTCTTGCTTAGTGATTTCAACACCAGCTTCCTCAAATAAACTGGAAACTTGGTTAAGACCAGCTTGAGTATCTTCTTCATTTGCTTTGAAGATTACTGTGAACTCATAATTTCTCATGCGTCCTCCTTACGGACATTAGATCCACATTTAGTGGATAAAGAGGCTTCTTTATAATCCATTTATAATATTATAAAGCGTGTGTTTGCCATTCAAACACATCAACTGACACTGTTCGCTAGAAAACCGCCGGAAGAATAACCGACGGTTAGTAGCCAGGTACTGCTTTAAGCAGCAAAAGCAAAATTGCCTAAGAATTACTTATTTTTATGTCTATTCTTTCTTAGTTTTTTCTTTCTCTTGTGAGTTGCAATCTTATGCTTTTTTCTTTTTCTTCCACAAGGCACTGTAAAGCTCCTTAAATATGATTTTTCGGTTATATTGTCACAACGTGACCCGAAGTAATTTAATAATTATTCATTATAAGTTTGCAATAAATATAAGATAATGTCAATCAACCTATTTTTGAGCAAACCTCTATTAGAATATTGATTTTATAACTATTTTTCAAGGTTAAAACTATAAAATTATATGAGTTTTTTTTAACTTTGAATTAATTATAATTAAATGTATCTTTTTATTGTTCAATATTGTTAATAATTTATAAAAGAGTATATAATACATCTATAAGCTGGGGAGAGAAAAATGAAGGTATTAATATTTGGATTAGGTGTAAACGGTGGTGGATTTACAGCTGCTAAATATTTTCTAGAACATAACCATCAAGTTTTAGTATCAGACATAAAAAATGAAAATTCTTTTGAAAAAGCTTTAAAGGTTTTAAAAGAATTAGGAGCAAAATTTCGATTAGGAGAACATCAAATTGAAGATTTTTTATGGGCTGATTTGGTTATAAAAAATCCAGGAATTCTTCCAAGCAATAAATATCTACAGTATGCAAAGCATATTACAACAGATTTTGCTTATTTATTTGACAATTTTAATCTAGATAAAACTAAAATCATTGGAATAACAGGAACAAAGGGGAAAACCACTACTTCTCATGCTATTTACCATGTTTTAAAGAAATCAGGATATAACGCTAAATTAGTTGGAAATATGGGAATTAGCGCATTTGAAATTGCTTCATACTTAGAAAAATCAGAAAACACAATAGATTTTCTTATATGTGAATTTTCATCATGGCAATTAAGGGATACTTTCTTGTACATGAAAAATGATTTTCCACAAACACAAATATCAATATTTACAAACCTTCTTGAAGATCATCAAAACACATACGATTCTATGGAAAGATATCTACAAGATAAACTAAAACTTTTTAATAAAAATACTAAAATTGCAATTTGTCCAAAAGCTTTTGAGAATACTATCAAAGAAATTACAAATTTAAAAAAGAAAAATATAATTTTCAGTGATGAAAAAATTGATAAAGAATTCTTAGAAAAACCTGAATTAATTCCTGCATATAAGGCTTTATTAGCTCTAAATATTAAAAAAGAAAATATTTTTAAGCATCTAAATACTTTTAAAGGCGTTGCTCATAGAATTGAATGGGTTGGTTTTTTAGATAATATACTATTTGTTAATGATAGTGCTGCAACAATACCTGAAGCAATAGAATTTAGCATATCACATTTTAATAAAGTAAATGTTCATCTAATTTGTGGAGGTACAGATAAAAATCTAAAAGTAGATTATATGATTAATACTATTAGAAAAGCAAAATCATTAACTCTATTAGATGGTTCTTTTACCCAAAATAAATTAATACCATATTTAAAAGATAATAATATAAAATTTTATGGACCATATCATAATATGAATAATGCTTTTGATAACACTCTAGCTTTAGCAGAAAAAGATGATTCAATTAGCATGAAAGTTGTATTGCTTTCCCCTGGAGCAGCTAGTTTTGATTTATTCATTAATGAATTTGATAGAGGAAATCAATTTAAAAAATTAGCAAAACAAATTATCGATAAATAGAATTTCTTATCTTTTCAGCAAGCTTATAACCTTTATATAAAACTTTATTAATAGGTAAATCTAATGTTGGAACTCTTTTCAAAATTTCACCACCAAAAGAAGTCTTGAAAAGGGTCAAGCTTTTAAGATGTTTAGAATTTGTCTCATCCCCTATTCCATACAAATCATAAATTTTAATATTTTGCTCTTTTAAATTATCTATTGCAAAATCTTGTATTGAATAACTAGCTGATATATTATCAATCTTTTTTGAAGCCCCTAATAAATATACGGCTAAAGATTTAGAAGAAATTAAAATAATTCCACCTACAACTTCTTCATTATAATAAGCAAATAATAATTGAACTCTAACATCTTTTTTAGTAGTTAAAATTTTATAAACATAATCATAACTTCTAGGTTGAAACCCATCTCTTTTTGCTGTATCAACATAAATATTATACCAAATATCAATATTTTCTTTATTTATATCTACACTAACAGTTTTTATAATATCTTTATTTTTATTTAAATTTCTTTTTGCTCTTTTCTTATATTTCGCTTTTATATTTTCAATAGAATCATCTAAATTAATTCTAATAGTTAACTCAGGTTGAACACTTTCCTTATTTAAAATAAAGCTTTTAGAGAAATCTAATTCATTAGAATATTCATACGGTAAATCAATTTTAAAAAATACAATTTTATTAGTTATTAGTTTGTTTATAAGAAGTAAAGCAGCTTTTAACTTTTTTTGATCCAAAAAAATATTGTTATTAAGAGAAACTGGAGAAAAAGGAATATAAGCAATACAAAAGTTCATAAACAAGGGTTTAGTTAATATCATAATTTCATAACTAAATTCATCATCTATAATCAAAAATGCTTTTGCATCCCAGTTGTTATGGCTTTTTATTTCTGCCCAATATTCACTAACAAAAGGATTTTTTACACTTAATTCATTTAAACCAATCTTTTTAACATTCATTTTTTAGATTATAAACCCTAATTGCTAATTATCTCAACTCTTACATACCCTTCCATATCCCAATATCTATTTACTGGTGTGGTATAGCCATTCCATCTAAAGTTAAAATAAATAAGATCTAAAGAATTTAAGCCTGAAGGTATTCTAATATTATATCCATATTTTTTTGCTGGAACAGTTCTATTTTCATAAGTAATACTTGAACTTTGGTTTTGAACATTACTATTAGCTTCAATATAATTATATGTAGTAGATCCCCATGGCCAACTACTTACTGAGAAAGTTTTATTAGATAAAGTTTCATTTAAATAAATTGGAACGCTTGGATAATTATTTTGTGAAAATAATGTGTCATCAACTGGTACAAAATAATTTGAAAAATAAATATTCAATGTATAATTTTTTGTCGAACCATAATAACTCCAGTAATTATAATTACTATAAAGATAAATATTAAAATTTTCAGTTTGATTTGGTACACTTAAGTCGTAATCAGCAGTTTGATATTGGATTGTTGATTGAGTATAATCAATACTTTGAGAATTAGCAGAAAGTATAAAAAGCGGTTCTTCATTAGGATTCCATATGCCATATATTTCTAAAGGCACACCAGGGGGTGCCACCTCTATTCTTTCGCTAGCAAAAATAAAAGTTGCAAGTGTTGTCATAAATAGCAATAAAATTAATCTTTTAATTTTCATATTCCCGTCTCTTCTTCCTTATTTCACTCATAATCTAACATGAAAAAATAAATATAACAAGATTATTAGCTATTTATTTATTAAAAAGATTACAAATATGGACAAATTTATTGACAATTAATACCAATCATATTAATCTTATGACATGAGAACAGCAAGAATTATTAAATCAATTTCGATTTTATTTTTATTATATATTTTTTCAGTATCTTTTTGTTTTGCCTACGATCCAAGTTCAGAAACAAAAGCGGGCTACTTTGATATTGAAGAGATTACTTATACTCCAATAGTTACGAATACTGATGGTATAAACTATTATCAAGGGTATGGTTCTAGCAAAACTGTTAAAGCTATTAAAATTGCTGATTTGTACAATGCTACCACATCTAGTGAAAGTTATAAGGCTATCCCTCATATTAACATAGAAAATTACACTGCAACTCTTTCAAATCATTATGATCCTAATTCAGATGGTTATAAAGCCTGGTCTTGTAATTTACTTGCTAAAGTATCAGTTGATTATAGATACAGAAATGATGAAACTTTCTATTTTGAACTTGGTACTAATGATCAAGTATATGAAGATGATGGATACGATCCTGTAAAAACATATCTATATCATAGAGCATATCTTTCTGACACTGCTTGGAGTTTTACAATAACATTATATTATATAATTGATGAATCTTCAGAAACTCTACCTACAAATGCATATCTATATCTTGATACCGATGGGCCAACAAACTATTATTTATTCTATATACAAAATAATGTAAGTGAAATAATTTTCTATAATAGTAATTTAACAGATAGTATGACAATTCCTACAGTACCAGCTTTTGATCCAGAGCCTTCATCTTTCTTAAATATCAATGCTAGTAAACCTAGTAGTTGGACTGAAAGCAGTTTCTTTGATAATCTCGGATCAACTAATCTAGAATGGATTGTTTCTCTCCAAGCTGGGACAAACACTGGAAATACAACAAATAATGATTATTATGTTGGTTTACAAATTACGAGTAAAAATGATTTTAATCTGATATCAACAAATCCAGGCTCAGGGATAAAAGAAATTCCTTATTCCCTTAAGTTAAGTAAGAGAAACAATAGACCTAATAGAACAGTTACAGTCGATGCCAATGATATAATAAAAGTTGATAACATTAGTGATAGTGAAACTAGAGATTTTTATATCTATTCCTATTCAGATGCATCTACTTATAATTTAAATGCTGGAAAATTTTCAGATACAATTTATTTAAACTTTATAACTGATTTAACTCAAAATGATTCAAGTTTTACTGAGTCAATTGATGTATTCTAAATTAATTAAAAAGGCTTATTGATTATTGCAATAAGCCTCTTATATTTTCTAATGATCAGATTTTAATCCCGCTCCACAGATAGTGATTAAGCTATCACTTAATTTTCCATTATTATCACAATATTCTAGATATGCTGCATAATTAGCAGCTGTGGTATGTTCACAGTATATACCTTTTTTTGCTAAAATTTTACGAGCTTCAAGAATTTTATCTTCTGGAGTATGAATAAATTTTATATGATATTTATAAGCTAATTCTAATATTTCTTCACCTCTCATAGGTTCTCCTATTGCTATACCTTCAGCTAAAGTAGCTTTAATATTTACTTTTACTGGTTTATGGAGATTATTCTGCTTTGCTGCATAAAGAGGATCGCAAAATTCACTTTGTATTGCATAAATGTTGGGCATATGATCAATTACCCCGCTTTCTAATAAATGTTCAAGACCATGTATAACTCCTAAATACAATGTTCCATTACCAACTGGAATAAAAATATTTTCTGGAATCCTTTTTAATTGTTCATACACTTCATAAATATATGTTTTTGTACCTTCATAAAACAATGGATTAAAAACATGGTTAGCATAATAAACATTATCGTTTTCAACTTTTTCTCTACAAACATCTGCACAGTGGTCTCTAGAACCTTCTACAATATTTACTTTAGCGCCATGAGCTTTAATCATATCTATCTTTTTAGGTGAAGTTCCCTCTGGTACGAATATTTCGCACTCAATGTTTGCTTTTGCACTATAAGCTGCAATACTATTTCCAGCATTTCCACTACTATCTTGAACAACAGATTTAACTCCAATTGATTTACAATGAGAGATTAATACTACAGCACCTCTATCTTTAAAAGATAAAGTTGGCATCATATAATCCATTTTTAAAAATAAATCATCATCAAATTTAACAATTGGGGTTAAACCTTCACCAAGAGATACATCCTTCCAGCTATCATCCTCGAGTGCTAAAAATTTTCTATATCTGAATAGACTCCATTCATTTTTATCAATTTCATCCAAACTAAATTTTGGAGGGGTAAAATCTAATTTCCAAAGTCCACCACATTCACATTTTGGTAAAAGAGTATTTAGTGGAACATGCTTTTTACATTTTGAACAAACAAAATCCATAATTAATTCTCCATTTCAGCAATAACTTCCATCTCTACTAAAGAGTTATGATGCAAAGTAGAACAAGGAACCACAATTCTTGCTGGTTTATGATTAAGTAAATATTTTGAATAAATCTCATTAATAATATCCCAATTATTAATATCTGAAATATATATACGAGTCTGAACTATTTGATTTTTTGTTATTCCAGCTTTTACTAAAATATAATCAATATTTTTTAAAACTTGATTAAATTGACTATCAATATCTGAGCCAATTATTTTACCACTCTTAAAATCTATTGGTAACTGTCCAGATACATACAACATTCCATTTGAAATAATCGCAGGTGAATAATGACCTTTATTATTATAATCTAATACTAATTTTTTCATATTTTTCCTTTATTTGTTTATTTGTTCCAAAGAATAAACATCACGTCTTCTATGCTTTAATAATGGTAATTGAGTCCTTACTTCATCTACGTAATTTAAATCAATATCATTAATTATTACATGCTCTTTTTCATCAACTTGAGATACAATTGCTCCCCAAGGATCTACTACAATGCTATGGCCCCATGACTTATATGAAGCATCTAAATCTCTAGAGGGAGCTGTCCCAATTGCATAGACTTGATTATTCAAAGCTTGAGACCTAAACATAACTTGCCAATGAGATGGCCCTGTTGTCATATTAAAAGCAGCAGGAACAAAAATTACTTTTGCACCTTTTAAAGTCATTAATCTTGCAAGTTCAGGGAATCTAAAATCATAACAAATACAAAGTCCCATTGTTCCAAATTCTGTTTCAAAAGTTGTAATTTTATTTCCAGGGCTTAAAGTTTCTGACTCTTTAAAATATTGTCCACCCTTTACATCAATATCAAACAAATGCATTTTTCTATGTTTTGCTATTTGCTTGCCAGATCTATCGAATACATAAGCTGTATTATATACTTTATTATTTTTATCCAATTCAGCAACTGATCCAGCACTTAAATAAACATTATATTCTTTTGCAATATTAGAGCATTCCCTCCAAACCGTATCCATCTCTCTTTCTGCATATAGTGGAAAGTTTTCCATTGAATAAGGACAATTAAACATTTCAGGCAGTGCTATGAAATCTACATCATTAGGAATTTGAGTTTTAATAATTTTTTTAACTAAATTTAATGAATCTTTTTTTTCTTTTTGAACTTTCATTTGGATCTGAGCTATTTTCATTATCTTTTCCCCCTTACTACATCTAGATAACTATAAACTGTAACTTTGTTAATCCCTAGTTTATCAGCTACCTGTTCAATACTACCTTTCATTAAAAAAATTCCTTTAGAATCCATAAAGCTAATTTTTTCAATCTTTTCTTCTCTAGATAAATTTTTAGGCTCACAATCTAATAATATGTTATCAATTAAGGAAGTTATCATATTCTCAACATGTAAATCATCATTATTTATCTCTAAATCATAATCAAATAAATCATTGTCGATAAAACTTAAAACATTATCATCAACATTAGGTAGAAAAGTTTTTAAATATTCAATTTCATTAACTACTTTACTTGTATCTATATTTATACATAATGCTCCGATCAACTTATTATCTATATCTCTAATTAATAAGGTTGAAGATCTAATAATTTTATTATTTGCTGTTTTAAAATAATAATTACTAACATGATCATCTTTCAAATTTTTTGAAAATATCACCTGTTTTACAATATGATCAAAACTTTGGCCAACTTTTCTATTTGTAATTTTAGAATTTTCAACATGTACAACAGAATGCTCAGGATTAGATAAATCATGAAGCACTACCTCACAATCTTCTCCAAAGGTTTCCACAATCATCTTTGACATTAATATATATGGTTTAAAAATTGGATTATTTTTCATAATACATCTCCCTATTGTAATTTCGCCCTACATGCAATATCTATTTCTTTTATAACTTGATCTTTAGAAATCAAATACGCTTTTTCATACAAATTACAAACAGGACAGATATGAACAGGAATAATTAAAACTTTATCTCCGATTTTAACTTTATTATTAAATTCTTCATTATTAATAATTGCATGTTCATCAAAGACTTTCTCAATATATAAATTATCGAATCCCAAAATTGTACCTTTCCCTATAGTTGAGCAAATGCCTGCAGTTCTTTCTTGCATAGTTAGCCCTTTTGCACCAACATCCAAAATGACTCTCTCTTTTGTTGGTTTACTTATAACTGTAGCAAGTACTTTAGCTGCACATCGACTTTTATCATTTATTGCATTAGCTTGAGCTGCATCCATAAATATATATGTTCCAGGTCTTATTTCAGTAATTCCTTTTAAGATTGGGGCTTTATTAAACAAAGTTGGTGTTGATCCATAACTTATTACTTCACATTTTAAATTTTGTTTTTCTGCAATAGCAGCAAAATCTAAAGTTCTTTGTTGTGCATTAATAGATATTTGTAAGCAATCAGCTACTGTTTTTGCTGAATAAGAATTACCATCATGGGAAAAAATACCTTTAAATTTTATATTTTCACTTTCTTTTATTTGAGATAAAAGTTTTATAAAATCATCTTTTTCTATAACCCCACTTCTATTTTCTCCAACTTCGATTTCAATTAAAACATTTGCAATTAAATCATATTTAGAGAAAATTTTTTGAATATTTGTTACTTGTTCAATTGAATCAGCACCAAATGAGATTTTTATATCCTTAGCTAATTTTGCAATTCTCTCTAATTTAATATCTCCAACAATTTCATTAGCAATAAAAATATCATTTAACCCATTTTTAGCCATAACCTCTGCTTCACCAACTTTTGCTACAGCAATACCTTTAGATCCATATTCTACTTGGATTTTTGCAATTTCAGGCATTTTATGTGTTTTGGTATGAGCTCTTAATAAAACTTTATTATCATTAGCATAGGTTTGCATAAATTCTATGTTTTTTAACATTGTTTCTTGATCAATTATTAAACTTGGCGTATCTAATTCTTTATAATTCATATTCTTACTTCCCTTATATAATAACTTTATATATAAAATTATATGATGTCAATATAATTTTTTATATGCATTATATAAAAAAAACAAGCAACAAATATTTCTATTCATTGCCTGCAATAATTAATTAAATTACCTATTAACCAACTTCACCATTAACATATACTTTTGCTGTTAAAGTTTTTCCATCAGAGGATTTAATTGCCTTTCCATCAACTTTTACAACACCGTCTTCAGTGTACATTGGCATTTCAAAGAATTTGCTACCTTTTACATAAAATCTATCTTCTTCAGGAGCACTTGTGCCTTCTGGTAATAAAGTAGTACCTACTTCAAAATCATCAGCAAATAATACTTCACAAGTTGAATGATCTTCATCACCCTTCTCTGTTGCTGCTAATAACATACCTCTAGATTTAACACCTCTAAATTTAGCTGGTTTTAAATTTCTTACAAGTACAATATTTTTATTTAATAATTCTTCAGCACTATAATATGGAACGATTGAAGAAACAATTGTTCTATCATCATTTTCATCGCCAGTATCAAGTTTTAAAATATAAAGCTTATCCCCTTCAGGATGTTTTTCAACTTCAACAATTTTACTTACTACTAAATCTACACGTGCAGCAAAATCTTCAGCTACGCTTAAAGTTTCTTTATTTTCTTCCACTTTATTATCTCCCTTATTATTATCTCTATCAGATTGTTTTCCATTAAATCTTTTTCTAAAGTCTTCAATTTGTTCATCTTCTATCTTAGAGAATAATAATTCAATATTTCCTATTTCATTAATATTTTCAAATTTACCTAAATCAGACCAATTTGCGTCTTCACATTTTACAAAACTTAAAATTTTCTTACTAGTTACAGGCATATAAGGTTCTACTAAAATTCCTAAATCTCTAATTAAATAAACTAAGGTTCTTAATAATTTAGCAGCACTTTCTGGATCTTCTTTTCTAGTTCTCCAAGGTTCTCCATCTTGGAAAGCCTTATTACCGATAGAAGATAAGAAGAAGATATTTCTTAGGGCATCTCTTTCGCCAGCTTTTTCTAATAAACCATCAATAGTTTTTTCTTTCTCTATAATTTGTGCTATTAATTCAGAATCCAGTTCACCTTCAGGAAGTTTTCCATCATAGAATCTATTAATAAATGTTAAAGTTCTATTTACAAGGTTTGATAAATTACCAATTAATTCACCATTTACTTTTTCTTGGAAATCAGACCAAGAGAACATAACATCTGATTTTTCAGGTCTGTTATAGAACATATAGAAACGCCATACATCACTAGGAACGCCTGTATCCATAACATCGTTACCAAAAATACCAACACCCAAACTCTTAGAGAACTTTCCACCTTCATAGTTTAAATACTCTGTGGAACTCATATGATGTAACATAGTCCAATTTTCACCAGTTGCTAATAAAGAGGAAGGGAAAATAACAGTATGGAAAGGTATATTATCTTTACCAATAAATTGGAATAACTCAGTATCTTCTGGGCTATACCACCATCTTTTCCAATCTTCAACAGCATAAGCAGAAATTGAAATATATCCTATTGGAGCATCGAACCAAACATAAAATACTTTATCCTCATAACCTTTTTTAGGAACTGGGATACCCCATTTTAAGTCTCTAGTAATTGCTCTTTCTTTTAAACCATCTCTAATCCAGCTCTTTGTAACTTGGACTGCATTCTTTGCCCAAAAACCTTTAACTGAAGCTTCATTCATCCAAGCTTCCAACATAGGTAACACTTTTGGTAAATCAATATATAAATGCTTTGTTTTTCTAACTTCTGGAGTAGCACCACAAACACTACAGTGTGGATCAATTAGTTCAGTAGGCTCTAAAAGAGTTGAACAATTATCACATTGGTCACCTTTAGCATTCTCACTATGGCAGTGAGGACAAGTTCCTAAAACAAATCTATCTGCCAAGAATCTTTGACAATTTGGACAATATAGCTGTTCAATTTCCCCTTCTCTAATAAATCCGTTTTCATCAACTTTATTGAAAATATGTTGAACAATTTCTGTTTGCTTTTCAGTACTAGTTCTACCAAAATAATCAAAGTTAATATTAAACCAATTATATATATCTCTATGAATAACATGATAATGATCACAAAGCTCTCTGGGGGTTACGCCTTGTTGTAAAGCTCTAGTTTCAGTTGCTGTACCATACTCGTCAGTCCCACAAACATATAATGTTTCATATCCTTTTGATCTACAAAATCTAGCAAAAACATCAGCCGATAACACTTGAGTTAAATTTCCCAAATGAGGAATGTTATTTACATAAGGTAATGCAGAAGTTACTAGTCTTTTTTTCTTCATTAAAACCTCCAGGTAATCCCATAAAATGCAATAAAAATAAAATATTTTTTTTTGCACAAAAATTCAATAATACTTTTGCTATAATATAATCGAAATAACAAATTTTCAACCTATATAGAATTATTAATATAAATTTATTATCAATTATTTCATATTTAACATAAAACTAAGTATTATTCGAAAATTGCTTGACCTCGATAGTAAAACATAGTTACATTTAAGATATGAAGAGAAAAACTCTTGAGGAGAAAACATGGATCAAGAATCTTTCAAACCAGCAAATAAGAAATTGAATATTAGTCCTAAATTAATAATTGGATTGATTATTGCTGTAATAGTACTAGCTTCAGCTATGTCAAGTTTCTTCGTTGTTGACCAAACAGAACAGGCTGTAGTTACTCGATTCGGAAAGTACAGTAGAACAGTTGGCCCGGGCTTACAAACCAAAATTCCTCTAGGAATTGAAAAAGCTTATAAAGTTCCAACTCGTGTTGTTCAAACAATGACTTTTGGTTATAGAAGCACAATCAACACTAGCCCTTTAATTGCTAGTACAGATTATCCTTCTGAATCAATCATGCTAACAGGGGACTTAAATATCATTGACTTAGAATGGATTGTTCAATATCAAATCAGCAATCCAGAACATTGGTTATTTAATGTAAGAGAAAAAGAAAAAACAATTAGAGATATAAGTCAAAGTGTAATGAACCAACTAGTAGGGGATTTACCTATTCTATCTGTAATGACTAGTAAAAGAACAGCTATAGAAGTTGACGCTCAAAATCAAATGCAAAATACATTTGATTCATATGGCCTTGGAATTAAAGTTGTAACTGTTAAATTACAAAACATTGTACCACCTGAGGGAACAGTTCAAAATGCTTTTGAAGATGTTAACAAAGCTATTCAAGATATGAATAGATACATAAATGAAGGTAAAGAACAATACAACTCAATCATTCCTAAAGCACAAGGTGAAGCAAAACAACAAATTCAAATTGCAGAAGGTTATGCAAAAGAAAGAGTTAATAATGCTAAGGGTGATGTTGCTAGATTTAATAGCATGAGAGAAACTTATGAAAACAGTAAAGAAATTACTGCCGATCGTCTTTATATCGAAACAATGGAAGAAATTATGTCTAACAGCAATAATAACTTAACACTAATCGATAAAGATTTGGAAAATTTCTTACCAATTTCACAAATCCAAAATGCATCCACCTCAGCACCTGCTACAGTAGTTGATCAAAATACAACAGGAGGTACTAACTAATGAAAAAATTTGTAACAACTCTAGTTGTAATATTTGCACTATTAATTGTATTTGTTTTACTTGGACCTTTCTATATTCTAAATGAAGGTGAACAATCAGTAGTAACTAGATTCGGTAAAATAATAGATAGTGAAAATGAAGCTGGCTTAAAATTTAAAGTTCCATTTATTGATAATGTTTTAATATATCCAGAAAAGATATTATCTTGGGATGGTGAAGCACAAAGAATTCCAACTAAAGAAAATCAATTCATTTGGGTTGATACTACTGCTAGATGGAAAATTAGTGACCCAGCTAAATATTATGAAACTGTAAATACTTTAGATAATGGTATTTCTAGATTAAATGATATCTTAGATTCAACAGTTAGAACAGTAATTTCAGAGAACCCATTAAATGAAGCTGTTAGAAATTCTAACCAGATTAATGAAATGGAAGTAGAAGAGAATGTTCAAAACTTAGACAATCTACAAGATGCAGAAAATTTAAGAAATTTAACAAAAACAACAACACTTCAAGAAACTATTAATATCGGACGTGAAGGACTTTCTTCAAAGATGTACAATATGGCAAGTACCTTTACTGATGCTTATGGTATTGAATTAATAGATATTGTTATAAGACAAATTAGATACAGTGATGATTTAACTCAAAGTGTTTATGAAAGAATGATTAAGGAAAGAAATCAAATCGCTGAAGCTTATAGATCTTATGGTCAAGGACAATTGGCTCAATGGAGAGGTAAAACTGAAAGCGAACAAAAGAATATTATTTCTTCTGCATATGCAGAAAGTGAAGAAATAAAGGGTGTTGCTGATGCTGAAGCCGCTGATATTTATGCAAAAGCTTATGAAGCTGATCCTACTTTCTTTAAGATTTGGAGAACCTTAGAATCATACAAAAAAACAATTCCTGACTTAAATAAAGTATTAACAACCGATATGGATTACTTTGATTTATTATATGGAATCGACACACAAAAATAATTTAAAAAACAAAATAATTATTTGATATATAAGCTTGGATACATTTGTTGTATTCAAGCTTTTTTTATAATAATACAAAAATCTTTGAATAATTATTAGCCATTCTTAAATAATTATTAATATTTCTTAAATATTTATGTATAAATATTAAATAATACTTGATTTTAATGAATATCTATTGTATAAATATGCTAAATATTATTGGGAGGCGTAAAATGATTAACGTCGGAGTGATTGGAGCAACAGGTTATTCTGGAGCTAAACTAGTAGAATTATTATTAATCCATCCTGAAACTAATATTGTATACCTAGGATCTAAAAATCATGCAGGTAAGAAATTAAGCGATATTTATGGAAATTTCTCACCATTTAAAGATTTACTTTTAGAAAATATAGATATATTAGAAGTTAGTAAAAAATGTGATGTAATTTTTCTTGCACTACCTAGTAAAGTTGCAAAGAATATTATTAGCCAAGAAATCTTAGATAATACTGTAGTAATTGATTTAGGTGCTGATTTTAGAATAGAAGACCCAGTAGATTATGAAAAATGGTATAAAGCAGAAGCTCCAGTAGCAGATATATTAAGCCAAGCAGTTTATGGCTTAACTGATATCTATAAAGATAAAGTAAAGCAAACCAAGCTTATTGCTAATCCTGGTTGTTATACAACTTGTTCAATCCTTAGCTTAGCTCCACTAGTATATAACAAATTAATAGATATTAATTCAATAATTGTTGACGCTAAAAGTGGTGTTACAGGTGCAGGAAAGAGTTTAAATTTCAACTCTTTATACTGCGAGGCAAATGAAAACATAAAAGCATATGGGATTACAACACATCGGCACACTCCTGAAATAGAACAAGAATTAAGCAAACTTGCAAAGGAGAAAATTGTTATCCAATTTACTCCTCATCTAATTCCAATGAATAGAGGAATTCTTGCAACTTGCTATGCAAAACTAAAAGATAGTGTTTCATCAGCAAAAATTGATGAAGCTTATAAATCATTCTACAAGGATTGTGAATTTGTTAACTATTTAGGCCCTAATAAAAGTGTTGAAACAAAATATGTTAAAGATACTGATAGAATTGATATAAGTTTTACTATTGATGAAAGAACCAACAATATTATTGCTTTAGGAGCAATAGATAATCTAGTAAAGGGAGCAAGTGGACAGGCAATTGAAAATATGAATCTACATTTTGGATTTGATCAGTACCTTGGCCTTAAAAAATTTGCTTCTACCCCTTTATAAGGAGATACGATGTATAACATTTTAGAAAATCCAACATTACCAAAAGGCTATAAAGCTAATGGAATTGCAAGTGGATTAAAGAAAATAAAAAAAGATTTATCACTTATTGTAAGTGACACCTTATGTAATTGTGCAGGCACATATACTACTAATAAAGTTAAAGCAGCACCAGTTATTTGGGATAAAAAGATTACTTCTAATAAAATTAAGGCAAAAGCTATAATTGTTAACAGTGGAAATGCTAATGCTTGCACATCTCTTCAAGGAGAAAATGATAATGAAGAAATAGCTCAAACTGTTGCTAGTAATTTAAATTGTGAAAAAGAAAATGTTTTAGTTTGTTCAACAGGTGTTATCGGAGTTCCTCTTAATATGGAAACCTATAAGAAAGGAATTAATAACATAGTTAAAACAATAGCTTATGAAGATGAAAAACTAATAAACTTTAGTGAAGCTATTAAAACTACTGATACTATTAATAAAATTGTAAGTGTTAAATTAAATATTGATTCAAAAGAAATTACAATCACTGGTATGGCTAAAGGATCAGGTATGATCCATCCTAATATGGCTACAATGCTCAGTTTTATTGTAACTGATGCTGATATAGAACAAAATACACTACAAAATTTACTAGGAAATACGATAGAAGACACCTACAATATGATTAGTGTTGATGGGGATACTAGTACAAACGATACAGTATTATTTTTAGCAAATGGAGCTGCAAATAATAAGCAAATAGTAAAAGATACATCTGATTATGAAACATTTAAAGAAGCTTTTATGTATGTAAATACTTATTTAGCTAAGGCAATCGTAAAAGATGGAGAAGGCGCTAGTAAGTTTATTGAAGTATCCGTAAACGGAGCGAAAACTCAAAAAGATGCTAAAAACATTGCAAAATCAGTTATTAATTCAAGTCTAGTAAAATGTGCATTCTTTGGAAGTGATGCAAACTGGGGAAGAATTCTTTGTGCTATGGGATACAGTGATAGTGAATTTGATGTTAATAATGTTTCAATAATTTTCAAAAGTGAGAAAGGATCAATCAGTGTTGTAAAAAACGGGGTTCCAATACAATTTGATGAAGATTTGGCAAAAACAATTTTACTTGAAAACACTATTGATGTTGTAATTACTTTAGAAGATGGATCAGCTAATGCTACAGCTTGGGGCTGTGATTTAAGTTATGATTATGTAAAGATTAATGGAGACTATAGAAGTTAAATATTATGGAAAACAAAATGGAAGAATATATCAAAAAAGCTGATATACTTATTGAAGCAATCCCCTATATTAGAAAATTCTCTGATGCTACTGTTGTTGTAAAATATGGTGGTTCAGCAATGACTAGCCCTGAATTAAAAAAATCAATTATACAAGATATTTCAATATTAAAGTATCTTGGGATTAATATAGTTGTAGTTCATGGCGGTGGCTTAGATATTACAAATACTCTAAAAAAAATGAATAAAAAAACTGAATTCATTAATGGATTAAGAGTAACAGATAAAGAAACTGCAAAAATTGCAGAAATGGTACTTTCTGGAAATATTTCTAAAGGGTTAGTTCAAGATTTACAAAGTCATGGATTAAATGCTGTTGGAATCAGTGGTAAAGATGGAAATACTTTTGAAGTCTCAAAAGAAATTAAAGAAGTTGATTTAGGATTTGTTGGTAAAATTGATAAAGTAAATACTGAATTACTTAATACTTTATTAAAGAATAATTTTATTCCAGTATTCTCCCCTATTGCATCAGATAAGAATGGAAACACTTACAATATAAATGCCGACTACGCTGCAAGCGCCATAGCTTCTGCCTTAAAAGCTCAAAAGTTAATCTTCTTAACTGATACAAATGGAATTCTTAGAGACAAAGATGATAATAATAGCGTAATAAATAGATTAACAAAAACTGAAGCTATTGAATATATAAATGATGGTACAATTAATGGTGGTATGATTCCTAAAGTTCAATGTTGTGTTGAAGCTGTTGAAAACGGTGTTAAATCAATTCACATATTAGATGGAAATCTCCCACACTCAATTCTTTTAGAAATTTTTACATCAAAAGGCTGCGGTACAATGATGTTTAAGAAGGGGCAAATAAATGATGACTGATCAAATTAATAAAACAAAAGAAGTAATTCTAAATACTTATTCTAAATTCCCTGTAGTTTTTGAAAAAGGTGAAGGAAATTACTTAATTGATACAGATGGAAATAAATACTTAGATTTTGTTGCAGGTATTGCTGTAAATGCTTTTGGTTATAAAAATGAAGATATTAGTAATGCTATAAATGAAGTCGTTCAAAACGGTGTTTTACATACTTCAAATTTATATTGGCACCCTTATGAATTAAAAGCAGCATCAAAATTAATCGAATTATCAAAACTTAAGAAAGCTTTCTACTGTAATAGTGGTGCTGAAGCAAACGAAGCTGCTTTAAAATTGGCTAGAAAATTTGGTTCAAAAGATAATAGATATAAAATCATATCTATGGAACATTCTTTCCATGGAAGAACTTATGGAGCTGTTACAGCAACTGGACAAGATAAATATCATAAAAACTTCTTCCCTCTATTAGAAGGAATTGAATATGCTACTTTTAATGATCTAGAAAGCGTTGAAAAATTAATTGATGATAAATGTTGTGCAATTATTGTAGAACCTTTACAAGGTGAAGGTGGAATAATTCCTGCTACTCAAGAATTTTTAAGTGGATTAAGAGAACTATGTGATAAAAACAATCTGCTTTTAATCTTTGATGAAGTTCAATGTGGTATGGGAAGATGTGGAAAACCATTCTGCCATCAATTATATGGTGTAAAGCCAGATGTTTTAACTTTAGCAAAAGCTCTTGGTGGAGGAATTCCATGTGGAGCAATGGTAGTTGGAGAAAAAGGTGAAGATGTTTTTGCTCCTGGAGATCATGCTTCAACCTTTGGTGGAAATTTAGTTGCCTTAAATGTTTCAAGCGTTGTTTTAGAAAAACTAGCAAATGAAGATTTTATGAACAGCGTAAGCGAAAAAGGAAAACTATTAACTGAAGGTTTAAACAAACTTATTGAAAAATATCCTGATAAGTTAGTTTCAACTAGAGGATTAGGGTTAATGCAAGGACTAATTGTTAAATGTAATCCGGTTGATATAATTAATGCTTGTTTGAAAGAAAAATTATTAGTAGTTAGAGCTGCTAGTGATGTTGTAAGATTTGTTCCACCTCTTACAATACAAAAAGATGAAATAATTAAAATGTTAAAGATCTTAGATAATGTCATTGATAAACTTTAGCTAAAAATTTGGGAGATTAAATTAATAATCTCCCATTTTTTTAGCCTTTCAGCTTCTTAAGTTCATCCTTAACAATTTCATCCATCTTTTTAATTAGATGTCTCAATTCATAAATTGTAACTGTTGGATTCAATAATGTACATTTTAAATATACTTTACCATTAACTGAAGTTTGACCAATTACTAAACCATTTTCATGTAATAGAATTTTTCTAATTTTCTTATTAAGTCTATCTGAACCTTTATGCTTAAAAACAACAGAACTTAATTCAGGTGGAATTAATGTTTCAAAATTATCTTCTAAATTTATACTGTTATATAAATTTGTAGCATTATTAACACACTTATCAATAATTGCAGCATAACCTTTTCTACCTTGAGTTTGGAAAGCTATCCAAACTTTTAGAGCATCAAATCTTCTTGTGGTTTGCATTGATTTATTAACTAAATTTGTATAACCATCAATTTCATCTTCTTCTCTATTTAAATAATCAGCATGCAATTTAAAAGGATCTAATAAACTCTTATCATTTACTAAAAATGCACTACAACTAATTGGAAGTAAAAACATTTTATGAAAATCAATAGTAATAGAATTTGATAATTCAATACCATCAATTCTATTTTTAAAATTATCACTTAATATTAAAGCACCACCATAAGCTGCATCACTATGAAGATACATAGAATATTGATCACAAATAGATCTAATACTCTTTACATCATCAATGCTACCAAAATCGGTAGTTCCTATTGTAGCTACAGCAGCAATAGGAATATTATTATTTTTTAAATCTTCTTCAATCATTGATTTTAAAGCTGAGATATCCATTTTAAAGTTTTCATCTACAGGTACTTTTCTAACTGCATCATAACCTAAACCTAAAATGTGAGCTGATTTCTCAACTGAAAAATGAGAAACTTCTGAAGTATAAATTCTAAATTTATTATAATTACTTGGGAGTCCCTTTTTCTTAATATCATGCTTTAAAATCGTATTACAATACCAATCTCTTGCACATAAGATGCCACTAAAATTTGATTGACTTCCGCCTGATGTAAAAACACCATCACTATCTTCACTCAAATTATATAATTTAGTTAACATGTCAATTACAAGAACTTCGACCTCTGTGGCAACAGGGCTCTGGTCCCAAGAATCCATTGATTGATTGTATGTTGCTATAATTAATTCACTAGCAATACTTTCAATTAATGCAGGACTGTGTAAATGAGCCATATAATTCTTAGATGAAGTATACAAAAAGTTTGGAATAATTTTTTTAGTTATTCTATCTAAAACTACTTCAAAACTTTCCCCCTCTTCAGGCAAAAGATTATATTGGTCAATATCATTTTTCAATTCTTCTGGAGTTAAACCTTTATAAGCTAATGATGAATTAAAAGAATTAATTATAGCTTGTGAAGTTTTTTCAATAACTTCTTTATAATAATTTTTACTTTTTATATTGTTATTCAAAAGTAAATTATCAAACTCCATTATTTACCTCCTTAACCACAGAAGAGAAAATTTCTAACATTTCATCAATTTCTTTATAACTTACATTTAAGGCACATAATACTCTCATTACTGAACCGTATCTTCCACCTTTTTCCATAATTAAATGTTTTTCAAAACATTTTTTTTGAACTAAAGCAGATAAATCACCTGAAGCTGGAAGAGAACCAATCATGTCTTTTTCACCATTAGGATCAACAAATTCTATACCAATCATTAATCCTTTGCCTCTAACATCTCCAATTATTGATACTTCATCTTTTAATTCTTCGATTTTACCTTTTAGGTATGCACCTTTTTCACTAACATCGTTTAAGAATTCATCAGTACCAACAGTTTGCATAAGAACAGTACCAGCTGCCATAGCAAGTTGATTACCTCTGAAAGTACCAGCATGGGAGCCAGCATTCCATCCATCATATTTTTTATCATATATGACTAAACTCATTGGTTGGGTACCACCAACAGCTTTTGATACTAAAATTGCATCTGGAGAAATATTTGCATACTCATGTGCAAAGAATTTTCCACTACGACCAATACCACATTGAATTTCGTCAAAAATTAAAGGAATATCTAATTCCTTTGTAATTCTTCTAATTTCTTTTAAGAATCTAACTGGAGCTGGAATAACACCACCTTCTCCTTGAATAGGTTCTAAAATAACTGCTGCAGGTTTTGTGATTCCAGACTCTGGATCTTTTAAAGTTCTTTCAAAAAATGCTATTGCAGCATCTACGCCTTTTTCACCACCTAAGCCAAAAGGACAACGATAAGAATAAGGATAAGGGAAAAAATGTACATCAGGCATTAAAGATGCAACTTTTTCTTTAGCATTTAAATTTCCAGTTAATGCTAAAGCCCCATGGCCCATTCCATGATATGCTCCTGAAAAAGCAACAATCGTTCTTCTACCTGTAGCTGTTTTAAACAATTTAATTACTGCATCAACGGCGTCTGTACCGGATGGACTACAAAATTGAATTTTTGCATTCTCTCTTAATCCATTTGGTACTTTGTTGATAATTGTTTCAACAAATAAGTCTTTTGTTGGAGTAGTTAAATCTAGGGTATGAAGAGGAGCTTCACTTGCGATTAAATCAATCATTGCTTTGTTGATATTAGGATCATTATGTCCTAAAGCAAGTGTTCCGGCACCACAAAGGAAATCTAAATACTTATTTCCTTCCACGTCTTCTAAATAGGATCCATAAGCTTTATTTAAAGCAAAAGGGAATTTTCTAGGATAACTCCTTGCATTTGATTCAAATGCGTTTTGTCTATCGATATAATAGCTATTATTTTTCATTTGGTTACTTCCTTAAAATAATTTTTCACCAAAACCCTTTTATTAGTTGCCAAAAAAAATTGTTAACTTTTTATTTTGGTTTTCTAGCTAGGGAGAATATAGTTATATTTAATAAAAAGCTAGACTTTTATGAATCTTTTTTTAGAAAAAATAATACTTTTTTTTTAGTAAAAAAAAACAGATAGTTATTCACTTAAAAAACTGCATTATAACTAAAAAAATAAATTTAAAAATGAGTTATTTATCAATAATAATTATAACAAAAAAAATAGTGTTTTTTTACTCAAAAAACACTAAAAAAGTATAATATTTGTTATTTTTATATCAATTACACTAATCTTGAATAACTAACTTATAAGCTGTTTTTTCAACAAGTTTTTTCAAAACTACTAAAATTATTAATGAGCAAACAATACCAAAATAAAGTAAGTTAAATTTAAAGAATAGAATTAATATTGATGGAGCAATAACTATTAACCCACCTAACATACCAAGCATGCCATTCATATTTCTCTTCATTGCTGAAATTGCAACATCCCACTCTAATTTTGGATTAGAATAATCAATCCATAACCCTACTAATGATACATTAACACTATTGATTAAAAATAGAGGAATCATCCAAACTAGTTGTATTAATTCAATCTTAAAAAATATTACAAAAGCAACAATGAATAAACATTGGATTAAACTAATAAATATAATATGAAAACAAACCTTTGCTTTTACAACTTGCTTAATGTCTATAGGTAATAACTTATTAATTCTAAACAACTTACCTTCTCTACTAACTGAAGTTGAAGATACTAAAACCATTACAGCAAATAATTGAACAATTGAGAAAACTATAGCAATAAAATATGGGCTAGTAGAAAAATCGCTCATCATTTCATTAATAGCTCCTAAGCTACCAGTAAA
Organism: Pleomorphochaeta caudata; assembly: GCF_055395745.1. Classification (NCBI taxonomy): domain Bacteria; kingdom Pseudomonadati; phylum Spirochaetota; class Spirochaetia; order Spirochaetales; family Sphaerochaetaceae; genus Pleomorphochaeta; species Pleomorphochaeta caudata. The sequence goes on along the minus strand of NZ_AP042458.1, from coordinate 1,828,633 downwards.
CTTCCAAACTGCGATTAAAATAATAGGAATTAAAGCTTCTCCTATTGTTTCTGATAGAAAGCCTTTTTCTCCACTTAATATATAATATTCTCTTTTTATTAAAGAAACTAATAAATTAGAGCCATTTAACTCATTTGAATTAATATTTTTTGCCTTACGTTTTTTTGAACTTTCTTGATCTTTTGCATTCCTTACTAAGTTCAAACATTTTTCAAACAGTGGAGCAATAATTAAGCAAGAAACAATAAAAATCAATGCAGAAACTAAAATAAATAGTAATAAACTTTTAGAAGAGAAGAACATTTTCCCCATTAATGAAAAATAAGGAAGACCCCCGATTGACCCAATATAATTACTATATGCTAATAATTGGTTATTTATATCATTTGTAATAGCTAATTGGAGCATTTCATTTGAAGTTTTACTAATATATAATATAGCAAGAATAAATGGAGCATTATTAAATAAATAATCTACTAATTTATAACTTCTTCCCCTAAATATTAAAACTTTTAAAGTTACTAATACACTACTCAATAAAATTGGTACAACAGGGAATAATAATAACAAAACAATTGATGCTATTAAAATTAAAAAAGAAAAACCAACATAATAAAATACTGCAGCTATTAGTGGTAACACAATTACCAATGTTATCATTAAGGAGTACATATAACTTACTAAAAATCTTGCTAAGAAAAATTCAGATTTAGAAATAGGTAAAAGATGCCATAAATTAATATCTTTTCCTCTAAAATAAACATGTTCTAAATATGTAGTACTCACAAATAATAGAAAAAGAATACCAGTGAACACACAAAAACTAATTCCCTGGTCCATTATATTTAGGAAACTGGAAATTTGCATATAACCAAAATAATTTGAACCTAGCAAAAAAACAAAACTTGAAGCTATTAATAACAATCCTACAATTCTAATTATTGTACTTAATACTTTGTTTTTATTTTTCTTTGCACTAGAAATAAATTGTTCTAATGGTTTAGCTGCAATTATTTGATGTTTGACTAATGAATATATTACATCATATCTCATAACAAAGCCTCATCTACTACAGCTTCTAAATCCTCATTACCAGTTATTTCTAAGAATAATTTCTCTAAAGAAGCATTTTCTTTTTCATTAAATTCTTTTAATGAAGAATTTAGTACTAACTGACCTTTATTGATAATACCAATAGAATCACATAAATTTTGAGCAACTTCTAAAACATGAGTTGAGAAAAATACAGTTCCACCCTTATCGCAAAATCTTCTCATTAAATCTTTTAATATATATGATGCTTTTGGATCTAATCCTACCATAGGTTCATCTAATACTAATAATTTTGGTTCGTGAATCAAAGCTGCAATAATTCCTAACTTTTGTTTCATTCCATGAGAATAAGAAGAAATTCTATCATCAATAGCTTTTTCAAGATTAAATAGTTTAATTAATCTATTAGCTCTATCTAATCTTTCAGATTTTGGAACGTCAAAAATATCACAAATAAATGAAAGATGTTGCATTCCTGTCATTTTTTCATAGAAAAGTGGCTCATCAGGGACAAATCCTATCATCTGCTTTGTTAAAAAACTTTCTTTTTGAACATCATGATTATCTATAAATATAGACCCACTAGAAGGTGTTAAAACTCCCATTAACATATTAATTGTAGTACTTTTACCAGCACCATTAGGACCTAAAAAGCCAAAGATTTCGCCTTCTTTAACTTCTAAATTTAGATTTTCAACAGCAAAAGGTTTATCCTTTTGATATTTTTTACTTAAATTTTTAAATTCAATCATAAATACCACCTATTCGATATCAAAATGATATCACATTTAATTTCATTATTAAGCAAAAGCTTTAGATTGTCAACAATTTTACAACTAAAAACAAAATATCACTATCGCATATAACAAATAAAGACTTTTTTATAAATAAAAATAAACCATCATGTTGTAATTATACCACCAAAAATGAATATTTATTGAGAAAACACCATATATAAAGGATTTTTTTAAAAAAAATAAATATTTATTCACAAAAGGGGTTGAATATAAATGTATATTTATGCATAATGAGCTCAATAAAAAAAATAATAGGAATTGAAAGTCATGGATAAGAAAAAAGTTATTTTAGCATACAGTGGTGGTTTAGATACATCTGTTATATTAAAATGGTTAACAAACCAAGATTTTGAAGTAATTGCATATGTTGCCAACGTTGGCCAACAAGAAGATTTTAAAGCAGTTGAAGAAAAAGCTTATGCTAGTGGTGCTTCAAAAGTTTACATTGAAGATTTAAGAAAAGAATTAGTAACTGATTATGTAATTCCTGCAATGAAAGCAAACGCAATCTATGAAGGAACTTATTTATTAGGTACTTCTATTGCTCGTCCAATCATTGCGAAACGTCATATTGAAATTGCAAAAAAAGAAAATACTGTCTATGTAGCACATGGTGCAACAGGTAAAGGAAATGACCAAGTACGTTTTGAATTTGGCTATTACATGCATATGCCTGAAGTAAAAATCATTGCTCCTTGGAAAGATCCAAAATGGTTAAGTGAATTTGAAGGCCGTTCAGATATGATTAACTATGCAAAGAAATATGATATCCCAATTAAGGCCTCTGTTAAAAAGCCTTTCAGTGAAGATGAAAACTTGATTCATATTTCACACGAAGCTGGAATATTAGAAGATGCAAGCAAAAGATGTCCTGAGGATGTTTATAGCTTATCTGTTTCATTAAAGGATGCTCCAGATGAAGAAACATTATTAAGTTTTGAATTCAAAGATGGTACTCCTGTTTCAGTAACAAACGAAATTACAAAAGAAACTTATACTGATCCTTTAGAAATGATTAATTACTTAAATAAAGTTGGTCATGACAATGCTATTGGAAGAGTAGATATGGTAGAAAACCGTTATATTGGTATTAAGAGCCGTGGTGTTTATGAAACTCCAGGTTGTGCAATCCTTTGGCAAGCTCACCATAACCTTGAAGGTATAACAATGGATAAAGAAGTTATGCATTTAAGAGATGGTTTAATGCCTAAATATGCTGAATTAATCTATAATGGTTATTGGCATGCTCCTGAATTTAACATGTTAGAAGCTGCTATGGAACAAAGCCAAAAGAATGTTACTGGAACATCAAAAGTTGCACTATACAAGGGTAATATTATCATGGCTGGTATTTCAAGCCCAGTATCACTATACAATGAAGAATTAGGATCTATGGAAATTAGTGGCGGGTATCAACCTGTTGACTGTAAAGGATTTATTAACATAAATGCTATACGTCTGATGGCTTCTGCTCAAAGAGATAACTAAAATCATTATTCGAGAGATACTAATTGTTAGTATCTCTTTTTTTTAATAGAACGTGTTGCATAACGTTGTATTTTTAGTCTATAATTATAAAAAAGAACAACAAAAGTGAGATAATAATATGTGCAAATCAATTATGGAAATGGCTATTGAACAAGCAGATGAAACAATGTCCAAAGGAATTGGTGGCCCTTTTGGTGCAGCTATTATTGATAAAAATAATAATATCTATGTAGCTAGCAACTCCGTATTAGATTCTCACGATGCAACAGCGCATGCTGAAGTAAACGCAATTAGAAAAGCTTCAAAAGCTCTTGGAACACATGATTTATCAGGTTGTGTTCTTTATACTACTTGCTACCCTTGTCCAATGTGCATGAGTGCAGCAATTTGGGCAAATATCGATAAAATCATTTATGGCTGTACACCCGTTGATGCGGCGGAAATTGGTTTTAGGGATGATTTCATCTACAATTTTATCCAAAACAATTGTAATGATGACAACATTATCGAAATCAAACAGCAAGACAGGGAAAAAACTTTAGCTCTATTTAAAAAATATAAAGAGAAAGAACACACTTTATATTAAAACAAAAAAATAGAGCCAGATTCAAAAGAATCTGGTTTTTTAATCAAAAAATAAACTTCAAACTTAATAAAAAGTAAATATTTTTAATATATACTATTAATTATAAATTTGTTATATCATAAATTCTAGGAGGAATTCTATATGCAGAAACTTGGATGGATTGGTACAGGCGTAATGGGCAAATCCATGTGTAAAAGACTAATAGAAAATGGATATGCCATTAATGTCTATAATAGGACTAAAGAAAAAGCCCAAGATTTAATAGATTTAGGCGCGACATATTGTAATTCTCCCAAAGAAATAGCAAAACAAAGTGACATAGTATTTACAATTGTTGGTTTCGTTAAAGATGTAGAAGAAGTATACTTTGGTGTAGACGGATTATTTTCTGGAGCAAAACAGGGTCAAATATTTTGCGATATGACAACAACAAGCCCTACTCTTTCTAAAAAAATATTTGATTATGGTAAAGCTATAGGCATATCTACATTAGATGCTCCAGTTTCTGGTGGAGATGTTGGTGCAAAAAACGGAACTCTATCTATAATGGTAGGTGGAGAAAAAGAAACTTTTGATAAAATGAGTGAATATTTTGAAATTTTAGGTAAAAGTTATATTTTAGAAGGCCCAGCTGGTGCTGGTAGTCATACAAAAATGGCAAATCAAATTACTATTGCAGGAACTATGGGAGGTGTTTGCGAAGCTTTATTATATGCAGAAAAAAACAACCTAGATTTAACCACTTTAATTGATACAATAAAAAGTGGAGCTGCAGGTTGTTGGACACTCGATAATCTAGCCCCAAGAATAGTAAAAGAAGATTATAACCCTGGATTTTTTATTGATCACTTTATAAAAGATATGAAAATTGCAATTGATGAATGTGAAAAGTTAAGCATTAATTTACCTACTTTAAAACTAGTTGAACAGCTATATGAACAATTGCAGAAAGACGGGAAAGGTAAACTTGGAACTCAGGCGCTTATTTTAGCATTAAGAGAATTAAATAAGAATAATACTAGGAGTTAACATGGAAGTAAAAAAAGATGGTGCAATTTTAAAAATCGAAAATAAAGAAATTAAATTAGATGTATTACATGATAATGTTGATGTAACTTCAATTGATATTTCTTCATTACGTGCAAAAACAGGAATAATCACTTATGATCCTGGTTTTGCAAACACTGGCTCATGTCAAAGTTCAATCTGCTTTGTTGACGGAGAGAAAGGTATTTTAAGATATCGTGGTTATGATATTGAAGACTTAGTTGAAAATTGTGACTTCGTTGAAGTAGCATACCTATTAATAAAAGATGAATTACCAAATAGAGAACAAAGATTTGAATACCAAGAATTATTAAATAAACATTCCATGCTTCATACTGATATGCAATTATTCTTCAGAGGCTACCCACAAAGAGCTCATCCAATGAGTATCCTTTCAGCTATGGTAGCATCTTTATCAGCATTCTATCCTGAATTAGACAATGATGAGAATCCAGAAGACCACCTAGACTTGACAGTTACTCGTTTATTATCAAAGATGCGTACAATTGCTGCATTTACTTATAGACAATCTGTTGGTCAAGAGGCTGTTAATCCATCATATAAGTATTCATATTGTGAAAACTTTTTGCATATGATGTTTGATTCTCCTGTATATAATTATACTCCAGATCCAAAACAAGTTACGGCTTTAAATAAACTATTAATCTTGCACGCAGACCATGAACAAAACTGTTCAACTAGTGCAGTACGACTTGTAGGTTCTTCAGCTGCTAATTTATATGCTTCTGTTTCTGCAGGATGCTGTGCACTATGGGGGAAAAAACATGGTGGAGCTAACCAAGCAGTATTAGAAATGCTTGAAAAGATTTATAATGAAGGTTGGAGTATTAAAGAAATAATACAAAAAGCTAAAGATAAAAATGATGACTTTAGATTATCTGGTTTTGGTCATAGAGTTTATAAAACATATGATCCTAGAGCAAAAATTGCTAAAAAATTATGTAGAGAAGTATTAGGTGATGATGCTAGTAAAGATCCTTTACTAAATATTGCTCTTGAATTAGAAGCAACGGCTCTTGAAGATCCATACTTTGTTGAAAGAAATCTTTATCCAAATGTAGACTTCTACACAGGTATTATTTTCCACTATATGGGTATTCCTTCTTCGATGTTTACAGTTATGTTTGCACTTGGAAGACTACCTGGTTGGATTGCTCATTACCTAGAATGGAAAAAAGATCCTTATCAAAAAATTGGAAGACCTAGACAAGTATATACTGGCTTAAACCATAGACATGTTATACCTATCGATCAAAGATAAATAAAATTTATAAAAAACACCTTCAAAGAAAAATAAATAATTGATAATTATTAAAAAACTTTGGGGGTATTTTTATCTTTTAATTTTTATTTTTTAATGATATTCTCTTAATATGAAAAATAAAAGATGGAAAACTAGTGAAGATACTACTTCAAGCTTATATTATCATATTCTTTGGTGTGTAAAATACAAAAGAAAATTACTAGTAAACGATGTAAAAGAAAGACTTGAAGAACTAATATATGAAAAGGCAAAAGAAATTGATGTAATAATTGTTTCAATGGAAATCATGCCTGAATGTGTCCATCTCTTTATTAAAGCTAATCCAGAAGACAGCCCTCATTTTATTGTTCAACAATTAAAAGGTGCTTCCTCAAAAACACTAAGAGATGAATTTGTTCAACTAAAAACAAAAATTCCAACTCTTTGGACAAGAAACTATTACGTATCTAGTTTTGGGATATTAAACGAATCAGAAATAAACACATATTTAGAAAGCCAAAAGAATAAATAAAAAAAGATAGTTAGAAAATTTCTAACTACCTTTTTTTATGACTTTAAAAATTTACTATTTCTTTAATAAGTTTAATAAGCCACCCTCAATTAACATATCTAATTGGTCTTTTGTAATATCACATTTCATTTTAATATTTCTTTTTCCAATTTGAACAATTACAGGGTTATCTTCTAAATGAGCCATAGTAATTTGATCAGGTAAATCTTCAATAATAATTTTTTCACCTTGTTCAATATTTTCATAATCAGCTTCATCAATAAAGGTTAAAGGAACAATACCAAAATTACATAGGTTGTTTTGGTGAATTCTTTCAATTGAAACAGCTAAGACAACTTTTACTCCCAAATACATAGGACAAATTGCTGCGTGTTCTCTTGAAGATCCTTGACCATAAGAAGCTCCAGCTACAATAAAGTTATGAACTCCATTAGCCTTGTTCTCTTTACATCTTGTTGCAAAAGTTGAATCAACATTTTCAAAAACAAATTCTGCATAAGCTGGAATATTTGATCTATATTTCAATCTAGCCCCAGCTGGCATAATATGGTCAGTTGTAATCTTATCTCCAACTTTTATTGTAATCTCACCCTCTACTTTATATGGAAGAGCTTCATTCTTTGGTGGTGCTCCAATATTTGGACCTCTAACAATTTCAACATCACTTGTATCTTCTTTAGGGAAGATAAACATTGAATCATCAGTTACAAAATGTTCAACTTTTAATGAAGATGGATAGTCAATCCCATTATCATCTAAAGGATTAGTAAATACACCAGTAATTGCACTTAATGCTGCGGTTTCAGGGCTAACTAAATATAATTGAGCATTTTGAGTTCCACTTCTTCCTTCAAAGTTTCTATTAGAAGTTCTTAAAGATATTGCATTACTTGATGGACTTTGATGATTCCCAATACAGAAACCACAAGCACTTTCTAAAATTCTAGCACCGGCTTTAACAAATTTTTCTAAACTTCCATCTTCACTTAGCATTAATAAAACTTCTCTACTTCCTGGAGCAATACCTAAGCTTACAGAAGGATGAACAGTCTTTCCATCTAAAATGCTAGCAACTTTTCTTAAATCATCATAACTTGAATTAGTACAAGAACCAATTAATACTTGATCAACTTTAGTACCTTTCATTTCTTCAATAGTCTTAATATTTCCTGGACTATGAGGACATGCACATAAAGGTTCAACTTTGGCAAGATCTATTTCAAAAAGACCATCATAAATAGCACCTTCATCAGCACTTAATTCTTTATATAATTCACCTCTATTTTGAGCTTCTAAGAATTGTTTAGTCTTTTCATCACTAGGGAAAATACTTGTTGTTACACCACATTCAGCGCCCATATTACAAATTGTTGCTCTTTGAGGAACTTCAAGAGATTTAACACCCTCGCCTGTATATTCAAAGATGGTATTAACATTACCCTTTACTCCAAATTTTTGAAGTACAGTTAAAATAACATCTTTAGCACTTACCCAAGGTCTTAATTGATTTTTTAATCTAATTTCAATTACTTTTGGTGTAATAATATGAAAAGGTTTTCCTGCCATAGCAACAGCAATATCTAATCCACCTGCCCCAATAGCAATCATTGATAAACCACCACCAGTTGGAGTATGAGAATCACTACCTAATAAAGTTTTTCCTGGTGCACCAAATCTTTCTAAATGTACTTGGTGGCAAATACCATTTCCTGGTCGTGAAAAAACTATACCTTTTTTTGCAGCAACACTTTGTAGATATTTATGGTCATCCGCATTTTCAAAACCAACTTGAATTGTATTATGATCAACATAACTTACTGCTAATTCATTTTTCACTCTCTCTAAGCCCATTGATTCAAATTGTAAATATGCCATTGTACCTGTTGCATCTTGTGTTAAGGTTTGATCGATTTTTATTCCAATTGGATCTCCAACTTGATATTCACCTTCTACCAAATGATCCAATAAAATTTTCTCGGTTAATGTTTTTGCCATATAATTCACTCCTATTTAACTAAATTATAATGAGAAAACAATAATATGCAACTACCCAATATAATTTCTTTCATTATAATATTTTTTTAACTTTTAATATAAAAATACTTTATTTTTCTAATATTGAAGGCTTTTTTAAAGAAATCGAAAAAACAATATATTCAACAAATACAATTGCAAACATAAAAATTCCAAAATTCTTCATTACAGATTTGAAGCCAAACTTTTCAAAAATATATCCACTGATAATTGAACCAAAAACCAATCCACAAGTTAATAAAACCTCATGAATTATCATTCGTCTTGTTCTATTTACAGCACCACTTACACCATGGAAAATACTCTGCAAATACATAAGAGAAAAAATTAATCCAAATAGCATAAAAATAATAAAAAATGAATAATAATCATTGCACAATATAGTAACCAAGCATAAAACAGCCAAAACTAACTGACTTAAGATAATATAATTACCTTTAAAATGCCAAAAGCTCATTTTACCCAAATAATAAAAAGCTAAACAGCTAACAACACCTCTACTCCATAACAAAAATCCAATTCTAGTTTCATTAATTAAAAGTACATTTTTTGCATACAAAGGAAAAATATTACTTAACATTCCATAAAAGAAATATGCTAAAAATACAGCTATCCATGCAAAATATCTTAAAGGAGTGCTATTATCATTATTTTTATTATTTATGATATATTTCTTTTCACTTTCTACAGCTTTTAAATATGGAACTTTATTAGTTAATATAAATACAATTAAAGAAAGTAGTATAAAACTTACAACACTTATTATTAAAGGTAATTTAACATCTATTTCAGTTAATAAGCCACAAATAATAGATGAGAAAGCAATACCCGCACTCCAAGAAAAATTAAAATAACTTATTGCTTTATTTAAATGTTTACCTTCTCTACCTCTAGAATACCAAGTTTCCATATGAGGCCAAAGTAAAGCCATAAATCCACCATAAAACACTAAAGTAGATAGAATAAAAATATAAGAATATGATTTTAAAAATAACAAAATAGATATTCCCATACCTACTAGCGCAAAATAAATATTTTGTCTTGGACACAGATGACTTGTTGGTTTTTCTAATAATAAACAAAACACTACATATGAAATAGAAAAACTAGAAACGGTAATAGCAATAGTAGATGCAGAATAATTTAAAGCATCATTTAAGTAATAAACTAAGGCTAAATTTACCATTGAAATAATCATTTGAGCAAAAAAAGAAATTAAGCTTAAAAACAACAATTGCTTATTATCATGGGTCATATAAAAATCTCTTATCATTAAATTTATGTTAGATTATCATAGTAAATAAAAAAAGTCTTGTTTTATTATTAAAAATAGTTTATTTTTTCATCATGAATACAGCTAGTAATTTATTAAAAAATGCACCATTTCTATCAGCTTTTTTTGCTTGCATAATTGCTCAGTTCTTAAAACCTATAATTTCTATAATTATTGGTGAGAAATTTGAATTTAAACAAGCTTTCTCAACAGGAGGAATGCCATCTAGTCATAGTGCTTCAGTTGTAGCCTTAACAACTACTATTGGAATCTTATATGGATTAGGGTCTCCCTATTTTGCAATATCAGCAGTTTTTGGAATAATTGTCATTCATGATGCTATGGGAATTAGAAAAGAAGCCGGTAAACAAGCCGAGTTATTAAATCAATGGAGTAAAATCTTCACAGAGATTCATCAAGATGGACAATTTACTCAGGCAAACTTAAAAACTATGTTAGGTCATAATTTTTCACAAGTATCTGCTGGAATTGTATTAGGCTTAATTGTTGGAATAGTTAGTGCATACGTTATTTAAAAACTAAAAATCAATTTTTTTCAAAACTCTCCTTTTAAAATTAAAGGAGTTTCTTTATAAATATTCATCATTCTATAATAAATATACAAACATTAATAATATTTCGTAAATAAATATACAAATTATATTGACATATCATGTATATTTATGCATAATCATATTTATTAAACACGAATCACACAGTTTAGGAGATATTTTATGAAAAAAAATTTATTTATTTTAATTGGATTATTAACAATTTTTAATTTCAATATTTATGCAAATGGACAAAAAGAAGATACTAATGTACTAAAAGTAGCAAGTAACTGTGAATGGCCACCATTAGAATTTGTTGATGTTAATGGAGATTTAGCTGGTTTTGAAATTGAACTTTTAGGAAAACTAGAAACAGTAACCGATTACAAATTTGAAGTAATTAACGTAGCTTGGGACGGAATTTTTGCTGGTTTAGCAAACGGTGCCTATGATTTCATTGCTAGTGGTGTTTCAGTAACAGAAGAAAGAAAACCAAAAATGGATTTCTCCTCAACTATCTTAGAAATCACACAAAGTATTATCGTTCCTGTTGGAACAACAGGTTTAAGCAATTTAGAACAATTAGCTAATAAAAAAGTTGGTGTTCAAGTTGGAACAACTGGTCACTTAGTTTTATTAGACCACGAAGACTTAGATGTTGATATAAGAGCATATGACAATATTTCATTAGCAGTTGAAGATTTATTAAATGGAAACATTGATTGTGTTGTAACAGACAGTGTTGTTGCTAGTGATTATGTTGTATTAAACGACAACTATAAAGACAAATTAGAAGTTTCAGGTTATGCAAGTAGTGATGTTGAACCTATCGCAATGGCATTTAAGAAAGGTGATGCAGAAACACTAAAGATTGTAAATGACGGCTTAAAGAAACTAGAAGAAAATGGTGAATTAGCTGCTCTAAAAGCAAAATGGAATTTATAATCAAACAAATATAATTAATTCAACAGTGTGATTATTTCACACTGTTTTTTTTCATTAATTTATATTTTATATTATTCTTGCTATTTTAGCTAAATAACAATAATCTTAATAAAAAAAGCATAGGATAAAATATGATAGGTAATAGTATAAATGGATTTTGCATGGCTTTAGCTGATAGTATTCCTGGTGTTTCAGGAGGTACTATTGCATACATCTTAGGATTTTATGACACTCTGCTTGAAAGCATAAATAATGTATTTTCCAAAGATAAACTACAAAGAAAAACAGCCTTAACTTTTTTAATTCAATTATTAATTGGTTGGTTAATTGGTTTTATATTAAGCATAATAATACTATCTACCCTATTTACAAATCATATTTATTTTATGAGTTCATTACTTATTGGATTAACTATTTCTTCAATACCATTAATTTTCTTTGAAGAAAAAAATATATTTAAGCTTGATGCAAAATCAATTATTAAATATTTAGTTTTTTTCTTAATCGGCTTTACTTTAGTAATTTTAATTTCAACTAATGCAAGTAATAATCTTGAAGCAAAAACTGATTTAACTAATATAAATTTTTATTTAGGATTAAAATTAGTTTTTATAGGAATTTTAGCTATATCTACAATGATTTTGCCAGGAATATCGGGATCTTCGTTGTTAGTTATATTTAATTTATACATTCCAATTATAAGTGCAATTAAAGAATTATTATCTTTTAACTTTGAATACTTTTTGGCAATTTTATTATTTGGTTGTGGAATTTTAATTGGAGCCATTACTACTGTTAAAATCGTAAAAAACGCTCTAAAAAAGCACAGATCCTCAACAATATGTTTTATTCTAGGATTAATAAGTGCTGCAATATATTCAATTATATTAGGTCCTACATCCTTAGATATACCACAAGAGCCATTAAGCTTTTCCACATTTAATATATTAGCTTTTTTATTTGGTCTTTTTATAATTCTTTTATTACACAAAATAAAAAATAAGAAAATACAATAAACTATTCACCTTTTTAAATGAATCTTGAATATTTATACATCTCAACTTGACTTTTTTGCATATTTATGGGATAAGATACAAGTTAATGCATAATTAATGTAAGGAATATACAATGAACGATAAATCTACAAAAACAAAAACCTCTGATAAAAAGAAAAACGCGATAACCATTCAAATGACAGATGGTGTTCTAATTCCTAATAAGAACGACGGAAAAATTATGAATAGCTGGAGAATTACCTTTTATGGAGCTTTAGTTATATTACTTTCACTAATAACATTTTTCCCTGATCCATATATGGAAATTTTTAAAGTTTGTATTAAAGGTACTCCAGTTACCTTCCAATGTACAATATTTGCAATAATTGGTTCTGTAATTATTGGTACAATAACAGGATTAGGATCTGTATCAAAACATCATTCAATTAATATGATTAGTGGTGTTTATGTTGAACTTATTCGGGGTATTCCTTTATTAGTACAATTAATATTTATTTACTACGCTTTAGGAAGATTCTTCCACTTAAATGGTATTAGTGCTGCAATAATTGCATTGTCAATTTGTTTTGGTGCTTATATGGGTGAAATCGTAAGAGCAGGAATTCAGGCTATTCCAAAAGGACAAATGGAAGCTGCTATTTCCTTAGGTATGTCTAGATACCAAGCATTTAGATATGTAATTTTACCTCAAACACTAAAAATTGTATTACCAGCGGTTGGTAATGAATTTATCAGTATGTTGAAAGACTCTTCTTTAGTATCAGTTATTGCATTAAGTGATATTTTAAAAAGAGGAAAAGAATATATATCAAGAACATTCCTATCTTTAGAAACCATGTTAGTAGTTGCTCTTATATATCTATTAATTACACTTATTTTATCTCGCTTAGTAGGTAAATTAGAAGAAAGGATGAACGACAATGCCTAATATTAAAATTAAAAATTTAGAAAAAACATTTATAACAAATAATGGAAATACAGTAAAAGCTGTTGATAATGCTTCTTTAGACGTTAATGAAGGAGAAGTAGTTGTTATCATTGGCCCTTCAGGAAGTGGTAAATCAACTCTACTTAGATGTATCAATAAATTAGAAATTCCTACTGGTGGTTCAATTTTTGTAGATGACGTGGATGTTGCAAATAGTTCAACTGACATTAGAAAAATTAGGGAAGAAGTCGGAATGGTTTTCCAATCTTTTAACCTATTTCCTCATTTAAGTGTTATCGATAATATTACTTTAGCTCCACTTAAAGTAAAAAATATGGATCCAAAAGAAGCAAAAAAAATTGCATTACAACTTTTAGATAAAGTAGGACTAAAAGAAAAAGCTGAATCATATCCAAATCAATTATCAGGTGGACAACAACAAAGAGTTGCTATAGCTAGATCCTTAGCCATGCATCCTGATATTATGCTTTTTGATGAACCTACAAGCGCTTTAGATCCTGAAATGATTAAAGAAGTTTTAGATGTAATGCTAGATTTAGCAAAAAGTGGAATGACCATGCTTCTAGTTACTCATGAAATGGGATTCGCTCGTGCAGCTGCTACGAAAGTTGTTTTTATGGATGAAGGTAAAATAATTGAGACTGGAACTCCTAATCAAATCTTTGATAACCCGCAAAATCAAAGAACAAAAACATTTTTAGAACATATTTTATAAATAAATAAAAATTAAATAAATTGCTATTATCGAAATTTTGGTAATAGCTTTTTTATTTATACCGCAAAACCAATTCTATTTTATTTGTCACCTAACAGATATTTTACTAACTAAAATATGTAAATTTGTCATATAATTTTACACAATAATTGACATATGTTACATTTTCACTTATATTATAATAAAATAAAAAACTTGTCATAAAAAAATATGATAATTTTTTATATTTTATTTAGAGTATTAACTCTCTTTTAATTATCACTCGCAGGGTGTTCTTTTTATCCTTAAGAACACCCGCTTTTTTTATTTTACATAAAAATTAGGATTGTCAAAAAAACTTTTTAAGTATAAATTATTCAAATGAGGTTACTAAAATGAAAAATAAAACATCTTGGTTAGAGAAAAATATTTCTTTACCAGTATTAGTTCACCCAGAAGCAGAAAAAGAGAATTCTATATCTCATGCAATTGCTGCTGTTTTTGCTACTGTTGGAATTATTTATATAATTTTTAATTTAGATAAAGTTGAAACAACTTATTTAAAGGTGGGTTTACTAATTTTTGGATTTACAAATTTCTTATTATATTTTGCTAGCTCACTTTATCATGGACTTCCTAAAAATAATACAAAAAGGGTTTGTAGAATTTTGGATCACAGTAATATATATTTTTTAATTGCTGGTACTTATACCCCGCTTTTATTATATGTAAACACAAGTCAAACAATTAAACTATTTTATTTGATTTGGATTATTGCTGCATTTGGTATTGGATTTACTTTAATATTTTGGGGAAAATTAAAACCTTTACATGTTGTTTTGTATGTTGCTATGGGTTGGATTCTAGTTTTTTTCTGGAATGATATAATTCCATTTTTACCAAAAGGATTATTTAAATATATTTTAACTGGCGGTATTCTTTATACTCTTGGAGTTATTTTCTATGGATTTAAAAAGATTCCACATGGCCATTTAATTTGGCACATTTTCTGTATAGCTGCAAGTGTATCTTTTTATATAGGTTTTTTAATATATTTATTATAAGAAACAAAATCCCTCCTTTATCATAAGGAGGGATATTTTTTATATCTAATAGATTATTCAGCTAATAGTTGCTCAATTGCATTTATCAATGTATCTTTAGGAACCATTCCCTGATATCCATTTACAGGCTCCCCTTTTCTATTCAATAAAATAGTTGTAGGCAAACTGTTTGTCTTAAAGAGATAGGAAATATACCCTGGATCTATAACACAAATTGTATCATCATTAAAATACTCTTGAGCAAAAGCATTTACTGCATCCATTGTTTCCCTTTCTCCATCAAAAGAATCAAAGAAGATAAATGTTACTTCATCTTTATACTCTTCACTAGCATCAATAAAGTCAGGCATCTCTTGTTGACATGGTGGACACCATGATGCAAATAAATTTATTACAACAGGTTTTCCTAATTCAGCTAATTGCCAAAAAGTAGTCTCTTCTCCATTTAATAAAGTTAAAGGGATATCTGGCATTACAGTAGAAGCTTCAGCTTCAGTATTATCTGCATCACTATTATTTGTATCAGCTGTATCATCACTAATACTTTGATCATCAGAAGTTTGAACTGTTTCTACTACATCATCATTTACTTCTGTTTGTACTGCAACAGAATTTGTAGATACATTATTTGTTAATTCACTTTCCTCTGTATTTAGGGTAGGTTTATATGATGTATCAGGGGAGTTTTTACTTAATTGGCCATAGCCAAAATATGCTCCTACAAAAACAACTATAATGATTAAAACTATAATCAAACTATTTTTTTTATTTTTATCCATTTAATTTCTCCAAATTATTCAAAAAGTATTGCGGGAGAATAGCCTAAAACCATCAAAATTCCCATCAACAATAATAAAACACCACTAATAACTGTTACAACTTTATAATGCTTCTTGATAAATGAAAAAGCTCCTTCTAATTGTTTTAATAATAAAGCTGATAAGAAAAATGGTACACCTAAGCCAAGAGAATATGCTATTAAAGTAAATATTCCTTGATATAATGTATCGGTATTTGCTGCTAACATTAAGGCTGAACCTAAAAATGGTCCTGTACATGGAGACCAGCCAACTGCAAATACTATTCCAAAAATTAAAGAAGAAAAGTAATTTAATGACTTTGCTTTAAATTTTAATTTATAAGTGTTTTCTAAAAATGGTAACATTTTTAAACCTAAAAAACTTAAGGCAAAAATAATTACTATTACTCCTCCTATCCTGTTAATAGTTTCTAAATGTTCACTTAAATACTGACCTAGGAAACTTGCACTAGCTCCTAAAGTCGCAAATAATATTGTGAACCCTAAAATAAAGAATATTGAATTAAATAGTAATTTATTCCTACTTTTTTCTTCATTATCCTTATCCGCTATATTACCTGCCAAATATCCTATATACAAAGGAATCATTGGTAATACACAAGGACTTATAAAACTTAATAAACCTTCTAATAATGCTGTTATATATGCCATATTCATATAATATATGCAATAATCTAATTGTAAAGTAACTTTATCACTAAATTAAAAAGCTATACATAAACTACAAACAAACTACATATTTGAAATATATTATAAATTTCTCTATTCAAAATTAACTCTATTATAATATAATTACTACATGTCTAAAAAAAATAAAAAAATAGATTCAAAAGAAGAATTTAATAATTATTATGAAAACTTATTTGGTTCTAGATGGGAAACATTAAAACAGGCTTTAATTAAAGAAAAAAGCACAGTTGAATATAGTAATAATTTAACTAAACCTTATTTTCTTGATGAAGCATCACTTTTTTGTGCAAATTTACTTGAAATAGAAAAAGATGATAATGTTTTAGATATGTGCGCCGCACCAGGCGGTAAAACATTGGTTCTAGCTTCTAAATTAGCAGGAACTGGACATTTAGTTTCAAATGATAGATCTAGCAAAAGACGTGCTAGATTACATAATGTAATTGAAGAACATTTACCTACTGAATATAAAAATAATATTAATATTACTGCTCATGATTCAACGAAATGGGGACTATATGAACAAGAAGTTTATGATAAAATCTTACTAGATGCTCCCTGTTCAAGCGAAAGACACGTATTAAGTGATCCCTCATATTTAAATCAATGGTCATTAAATAGACCAAAACATTTATCTTTTCAACAGTTTGCCATGCTTGCAGGAGCATTAGAAGCTGTAAAAGTTGGTGGGATTATTCTTTATTCTACCTGTGCAATTACACCCCTAGAGGATGAAGAAGTAATAAGGAAATTATTTAAAAAAAGGGAAGGACGATTTGAATTAATAAACTTTAATTGTGATATAGCTGAAGATAGAGAATATGGTAAAATTGTTCTACCAGATACTAGTGATAATAGAGGACCTTTATATTTTTGTTTAATAAGGAGAATAAAATGAGTACTGTTAGTATTGTAAAATGTGATAATTATGATTTTGAAAATATTTATAACAATCTAAAAAAAGCTATGGAGGAAACAACTCTTCCAAAAATCTCAGGTAAAAAAATCTTAATTAAACCTAATATATTATCTGATGTACCTCCAGAATTAAGTGTATCTACCCACCCTATGGTTTTAAAAGCACTTATAAAAATTTTAAAGGAGAAAGGTGCAAAAAAACTTTATGTAGGAGATTCTCCTGCTATTCACCCACCAAAATTTAAAGCTAAAAGATCTGGAATTTATCAAATCTGTGAAGAAGAAGAAAATGTTGAATGGGTTAATTTCCATAAAGATACAGTTAAGAAAAATCTCCCCTATGTTCATAGAAAAATTGCATTAACAAAAATTATAGACAAAGTTGATTTTTCAATCTCTCTTTCAAAATGTAAAACTCATGAGCTAATGTACACAACTGGGGCTATTAAGAACATGTTTGGCCTAGTTCCAGGATTTAACAAAAGCAAACAACATGTATATAACCCTAGTAGAAAAGGGTTTGCTAAATTTATTTGTGGATTATTTAGTGTTAGTAAAACTGAATATGCTATTATGGATGCAATAGTTGCTATGGAAGGAGCTGGACCGGGAAATGGCACACCAAGAAAAGTCGGCCTACTTTTAGCAAGTAATGATGCTTTAGCATTAGATATTAGCCAGGCTATCATTATGGGTTATAATCCTTTAGATATTCCAATAATAAAATTCGCTATAAAGAAAAAATTAACACCTACAAAAAAAATTGAAAATATTGAATACAGCAACCTAAATGCAAATGATTTAATCATAAAAGATTATAAAAGAATTTCTAATAAAAATCTTTCTAAAAAAAGATTGCCTCCTGAATTTTTAAAAGATCCTTGTATTAAATGTAAAAAATGTATTGAAATTTGTCCGGCAAATGCGTTATCACTTGATAATAACAGGATAAAAATCAATGAAAAAAAATGCATAAAATGCTATTGTTGCCATGAGGTTTGTCCTGCTAACGCAATTAAAATTAATAAATAGCTTATAAAAATAATAGGAATATATGAACTTAAAGAATGAATTAAATAAAGAGCAATATCTTGCGGCTTCAACTATAAATGGACCAATTCTGATTATAGCTGGAGCTGGAAGTGGAAAGACTCGTATGCTTACTTATAGAATTGCACATATGCTTGATTTAGGCATTGATCAAAGAAATATATTAGCTTTAACTTTCACAAACAAAGCTGCCCAAGAAATGGGACAAAGAATAAGAGATTTAACTAATCAAGAACTAAAACACTTAACGACAACAACTTTTCACTCTTTCGGTTTAGGGTTTTTAAAACAACATATTCAACATTTAGGCTGGAAAAATAATTTCACAATCTATGATACGAATGATAAATTATCATTAATTAAACAAGTAATCATTAATTTGGGTTGGTCAATTGATGCTTTTAATCTAAGAGATGTTGAAGATTATATAAGCAAATATAAAACAAAACAATTAATAGTTAACAACTCTACAGCCGAAAATACTAAGGTATTATTAGATGAATATGAAAAATATTTAAAAACCTACAATGCTGTAGATTTTGATGATTTAATCGTAAAACCCATAGAAATCTTTAAAAAATTTCCTGAAATTTTAGAAAAAACTAGTCAACGATTTCAATATATACTTGTAGATGAATTCCAAGACACATCAATATCTCAATATACTTTGGTTAAAGAATTAGCAAAAACAAATAGAAATCTATGTGTTGTTGGAGATGATGACCAAAGCATTTATTCCTGGAGAGGAGCAAATTATCAAAATATTGTAATGTTTGAAAATGATTTTCCAGAGAGAAAAGAAATAATGCTAGAAAGAAATTATAGAAGTAGTAAAACAATCTTAGAAGCAGCAAATATATTAATTACAAACAATAAAGAAAGAAAAAATAAGAATTTATGGACTGAGAGTGAACAAGGAACTAATATTTATTTAATTAAACCTGAAGATGGAGAAAAAGAGGCTAATCAAGTAGCAAGAGAAATAATAGAACTACATAAAAAAGAAAATATTAAATTCAATAACTTTGCAATTCTTACTAGAACAAACTCTTTAATTCCCGCCTTTGAATCAGCATTAATGAGTAGAGAAGTAAACTGCCATGTAAGTGGTGGTAAATCCTTATTAGAAAGAAAAGAAATAAAAGATATACTAAGCTACTTAAAAGTTATTATAAACCCTGATGATGATGTAAATTTATTAAGAATAATAAATACACCTAGAAGATCAATTGGTAGAACTACAATTGAAAAAATAAAAGAAGTAGCTTCAAATTTTAACACATCTTTGTACTCGGCTTTAGCGATGATGGCTTTTTCTAAAGACTATAAAATTAGAGATAATACCCGAAATTCATTACAATTCATTTATAATCTAATTGAAAAATATTCAAAAGAATTTGAAGAAAATGATGATAAAACAAAACACAAAGTTTTAAATAACTTAATTAATCATATAGGTTATAAAGATTTTCTAATTGAAGAAAACAATACTGAAAAAGCTGTAATTTTCAAAATGAAGGGAATCGGAATTCTTGTAGATATGTTAAGAAAATGGGAAAACAATTATTTTAATGAGTCTGCCTCAATAGAAAATTGGGTAAACAGAATTCTTCTAGCGGGGAAAGAAAATCAAGATGAAAATAATTCTAGTGTAAATATAATGACTATGCACGCATCAAAAGGTCTTGAATTTGATGTGGTTTATTTAGTTGGCATTGAAGATCATATAATACCAAGTCAAAGAGCTTTAGAAGAAAATCCTAAAAACATAGAGGAAGAAAGAAGATTATTCTATGTAGCAATAACAAGGGCAAAAAAGAAACTAATTATTAGTTCAGCAAAAAATAGAATAAGAGGGACACAAATTATACAAAGCAACCCTTCAAGATTCATCAAAGAAATTCCAGAGAACTTAATTGATAAAGCTGAAAATAGACTAGTATCAAAATCTGATGTAAGTAAATCATTTGCAGAAATGAAGGCTAGATTAGCACAGGGCAATTAAATGCCCTGTGTTTATAAAACTATTCTGCTAGTTTCATATCTCCATCTTTTATCCAACCTTTTACTCTCATAAATTTTGCAATTAAAAGAGAAATTATTGCTGGCAAAGCAAAATGCAATAATAATATTTGAGGAATTGCACTAGTACCCATTACTGCAATAGTATTAAATTGTCCTACTAGACCACTGGTACCCATTCCAGCTCCAGCAGCATTATTTTGCATTTTAAATACAACAGTTGCTAAAGGACCAATTATTGCTGCAGTCAATGTTGGAGGAATCCAAATAAGTGGATTATGAATTATATTAGGTACTTGTAACATACTAGTTCCAATTCCTTGTGATATTAAACCACCCATTTTATTTTCTCTATATGATATAACAGCAAAACCTATCATTTGTGCGCTACAACCAACTGTTGCAGCCCCAGCGGCTAAACCAGAGATACCTAAACTGATACAGATTGCAGCAGAAGAAATTGGTAGAGTTAATACCATACCTACAACAGTTGCAACAAGTATTCCCATAGGCAATGGATATAATGTTGTTAAAGTATTAATAAACATACCTAAAGCTTTCATCAAGGCACTTACAAAAGGAGATACAAAAACTCCAACCAAACCACCAGCAATGATTGTAGCAATTGGAACTACCATAATATTAACTTTTGTTTTATTGTTAACAAGCTTTGCAATCTCAGCACCCACTAAACTTGCTAATAAAGCACCAAAAGGTTCTCCTATAGCAAATTTTAATATAGAACCATCAGGTGCAAAAACAAAAGTTCCAGCACCAATAGCACCTGCTACTGCAGCACTTAATACACCTAGTTTTGGAGCGCCAATAAATAAAGCAACACCTAAACCGATAGCTGGACCAGTTAAATATTGTGCGACACTACCAAAATTAACTAAAATTGGTAAATTCAAATAAGTTCCAAATTGTTTGATGATTAATCCGATAATTAAAGAAGCAAAAAGACCCTGCGCCATACCATTGAGTGCATCAATGATATAATCTCCAACCTTCTTCCTTTTATTCGGATTATTTTTTGAAATTTCGTTCATAAATAAATCCTTAAAATTGGGTTGGATGACTTAGCTGCATTTAGATCCATCGTCTAAGCACAGGCCTCCGTTTCATCTGAAATATATAAAATATTTTTAGTTATGTAAAGCCTATATATCTATTGAATATATAGCACCTTCATATCCATTTAACAATATTTCATTATTAGTAAACTTAGGACTCTTTGATAATGGATTCGTAGAAAAAATCGATGTCTTTGCTATAAAAGGTAAAGCAATATCACTAAATTTTATTACTTTATTCCTAGCTGAAAAATTCAAAATTATAAAAAGAGACTCATCACTTGAGGTTCTCATATAAGCAATTATCTTATCATCATTTAAATCAATAAATGTAAAATCACCTTCTACGAGAGCTCGATGATTCTTCCTAAGAGTTATTAATCTTTTATAATATTTCAACATAGAAACATCTTGTTGTTGTTGATTTACAACACATTTCTTTACATTTCCTAAGGGCAAATATGGATCATGTTCTGAGAATCCAGCATTAGGTAAATTCTTATCCCACAACATTGGCCCTCTAGCTCCATCTCTACTGTTTTGGAAAAAGAATAATTGCCTTCTCTGTAAATCTTTTTGCTGATTTTTTGGAATTATGGAATCTTCTAAACCTAATTCTTCACCATAATATAAAAACGGAGTTCCTCTTTGTGTTAACAAAAATAAAGTTGCTAGTCTAGTTTTTGGAATGCTTTTCTTAAGTCTAGTTAATAATCTCTTATTGTCATGACCAGATAGAATCCATGCAGGCCAAGAAGTATCACAAGCCTCAATCCAACGCTGTGCTAAAGATTTAAATAAACGAGGATTCAATTTTGAATTAGCAATAGAATAGTCAAATACTAAATTAAACTCATCCTTATAAACCCCATAATAAGATGCTACTAATTCAGGCTCACCAGGAGGAGTTACAACAATATCTCCAACTAATAATTTATCTTCATATTCATCAAATAAAGATCTAATACGTCTAATTACTTTATGAGAATAAGGTCTATTTCTATCAAAAACATGTCTTTGTTTATAGTATTTGTTCGTAAAAGTTCCAGGATATTTTGGATTATCTCTTAAGTCTTTATCTTTAACAATTAAATTGGAACAACTTAATCTTATTCCATCAATGCCTAAATCTAGATAATATTTTAAAACTTCTAGCATTTTAACAACTAGATCTTCACATCTCCAATTTAAATCCGGTAAGTCTTTTGAAAATGAATGCATGTAATATTGCTTTCTCTCTTCACAATAAGTCCAAGAACTACCTCCAAAATTTGAAAGCCAGTTATTTGGAATTTCATCTGACCAAATATAGAAATCACTAAATTCATTATCTCTAGATTTAGAACTTTTTAAAAACCAAGAATGTTTTGATGAGGTATTATTAATTGGAATATCTATGATTAACTTAAGATTTGCATTATGAATTTCCTCAATCAATTTTGACAAGTCTTCATTTGTTCCAACAAAACTATCTACATCATAATAATTTGAAACATCAAATCCACTATCATAATATGGAGAAGGGAAAAATGGTGTAATATATATAGCATCAATTCCTAAATATTTTAAATAATCAATTTTTGAAATCAAACCATTAAAATCACCAACACCATCATTATTACTATCTTTAAAGCTTCTTAGAAATATTTGGTATATGATTCCTTCTTGCCACCACTTCAAATCCATATAAATTAAACCTCACAATTCTAGAGAATAATTGAAACGGTGAAAAAACTCAACAAAAAAAAAATCCTATATATAAAAGTAAATTATAAAAATAATATTAATCCTAAAAAGGAATAATATTAAGTTATATTATATATTTAATATACAAAAAAATTTCTGAGATTAAATTCTCAGAAACTTCACATTAATAACCTATTATTATAGATCATCAGCTTCATCATTATTAAATTTAAAATTTCTTTGGAAAAACTTTAAGGCAAATCGAATCCCTGATGCCCAACCTAATCCCATTTCATCAAATTGTGCCTCTAAATCTTTTTTAAAAGAAGGTTCAATTGAAAAAGTAGTTAAACTTTTCTTTTCTTTTTCATCTTTTTTGACAGGTTCCTTAAATAATTTATCAGCTCTATTATGACTTGAATTTGTATCGTTTCTCTTTAATGCCATTTTTATCTCCAAATTTCATTTTCCATTTCTTCAAAAGTAAGTTTTGTTTTTTCTTTTAAGCCTTTTCCATTTTCTTTATACAGTTGAGGAGCAACATTTTTATCTTGAGATTTTCTAAAAACAGGATCTACTGGAATTTGATAAATCTTAAAATTACCCCTACTTGCAGCTTCATATATATCTCTATGTTGTCTAATTCTATCATCATAAGAATTAATGACAACTTTTTCATGTTTAACGGATGCTCTAAAATTTTTCTTTAACCTATTCAATTCATCAATAAATATCTCTAAGCCATCTAAACTAAAAGCTTCAGGAGTCATGGGTGTTATTACTTCGTCGCTTGCTATTAATGCAGAACGTTCCAATCTTCCTAATCCAGGGGATAAATCCAATATGACATGTTGAAACTTGCCTTTAAATTCATTGATTAAATCTTGAATTACAAAAGGCTCATCAGCTAATTTTGTTTCTGAATAAAGTTTTAAGGTTCCACCAATACCAAAAGTAGGCAAAATATAAAGATTTGGAACATGTTCTACAGGAACAATAGCATCACTTGGATAACATTTTCCTTGAACTACATCAGATAATTCCCATTTTGGTGTTTTTAATAAAAACCAAGATGAAGCATTACCTTGTGGATCTAAATCTACTAGTAATGTTGGGATTCCTGATAAAGCAGATTGACATGCTAATGTACCAGAAATTGTTGTTTTACCAACCCCACCTTTTTGTAAATGAAACGCAATCGTTTTTGTCATAATTTTATAACCCTTAATATATACAGTATATACAAGTTCTTATTCAATTAACAAGTACATTTGTAAAAAATTAAACATCCTTGACTTCTAATAATTATATTAAAACTTAAGATTTGTATATATAAAACCATAAATACAATATAAAAACAATGCACTTATGATATAAATTTGATATAAAAATATGAGCTATAAAAAATATTTAATTATGCTCAAAAAAAATAATAAATTAAATATCAAAAATACTTAAATATTACTAATCACATTTTTACAATTTAAGATAACTATAACACAAAAATATCAAGCTAGCTACATAAAAAAATACTTATACCAAATTACAGTCTTGTATAAAAGATTATAACAAAACCATAACTTTTAAGTTACTAAATATTTAATTGTTTTTTTGCATAATAAATAAATAAATATTCGTTTTTTAAGTATTTTTACAAAATATTAGTTGTTTTTTATTTTATTTTTAGTGTAAAGTATCAAAAACCAAGGAGTAAAAAAATGAAACATATTTTTCCGGATAATTACAAACCCGTATTGAACAAAAAGCAAACAGAAAAAGCTATTAAATTTGTTAAAGATACTTTTGAAAGAGAGCTATCTGGCGAATTAAAGCTTAGCAGAGTTACTAGCCCTTTATTCGTAGCAAAAGGCTCAGGTATTAATGATGATTTAAATGGTATTGAACGACCTGTAAAGTTTGAAATTGGTAATTTAAATAATAAAGAAATGGAAATTGTTCATTCTTTGGCAAAATGGAAAAGAATGGCTTTAGCTGACCACGGTTTTCAACCAAAAACTGGTTTATATACAGATATGAATGCAATCAGACCTGATGATATGATTGATGCTATACATTCACTATATGTTGATCAATGGGACTGGGAACTAGTAATGGCAGAAGGTCAAAGAAATCTAGACTTTTTAAAAACTATTGTTACAAAAGTATATGAAGCTCTTAAAAGAACTCAATTCTTAGTAAGAGAAAATTTTGAATCATCTTTCCCTATTTTACCAGAAGAAATTATTTTCATTCATAGTGAAGATGCTCAAAAAGAATTCCCTAATCTAACACCAGAAGAAAGAGAAAAAGAATTAGCAAAAAAATATGGTGCTATTTTCATGATAGGTATTGGTAGCAAACTTGTTGATGGAGTTAAACATGGTGGTAGAGCTCCTGACTATGACGATTGGTCAACACCTACTACTGAAGGACATAAAGGCTTAAATGGTGATATCATTGTTTGGGATCCTGTTAGAGAAGATTCTCTTGAACTTTCTAGCATGGGAATAAGAGTTGATAATGAAACTTTATTAAGACAACTTGAATTAGAAAATGCAACAGAAAGAAAAGATTTATATTGGCATAAACGCTTATTAAATAATGAATTCCCTCAAACTATTGGAGGGGGTATTGGACAAAGCAGAATTTGCATGTTCCTCCTAAATAAAGCTCATATTGGTGAAGTTCAAGCTTCTGTATGGGATGAAGAAACTTTAAAAGTATCAAAAGAGAGAAATATACCTCTAATGTAAATTAGAATTTTTTAATAAAAAAGCCATATTTTTATGGCTTTTTTTTTACCCTTAATTATTATATGATTATCTCATGGAGTATAATTTATGAAAGAATTAAAATTTACATCATGGAATGTTAACGGAATAAGAGCATGTGACAAAAAAGGCTTTAAAGAATATTTTAAAGAATCTAATTCAGATATTTTTTGTTTGCAAGAAATAAAATTATCAGAAGGACAATATGAATTTAATCCAGAAGGCTATTATCAATATTTCAATTATGCTCAAAGAAAAGGTTATAGTGGAACTGCAATTTACACTAAAGAAAAACCTTTAAATGTTGTATATGGAATCTCACATGAATTAGATAATGAAGGGAGAACAATCCTATTAGAATACCCTAATTATTATGTTTTAACAGTTTATACCCCAAATAGCCAAAATGAACTAAGAAGACTTACTACAAGACTAGATTGGGATGATAAATTTAGAGAATATGTCTCTAATTTAGATAAAGAAAAACCTGTTATTATGTGTGGTGATTTTAATGTTGCCCACAAAGAAATAGATTTAAAAAATCCAAAAACAAATGTAAAAAATGCTGGATTTTCACCAGAAGAAAGAGAAAGTTTTACTAAACTATTAAATGCAGGTTTTACAGACTCTTTTAGGTACTTATATCCTGATGTCATTGAAAGATATAGCTGGTGGAGCTATAGATTTAAAGCAAGAGAAAAAAATGCAGGATGGAGAATCGATTACTGGCTAGTATCAAACAGACTAGAAACTAATATAGTAAATAGTGAAATTGACGATAAAATTCTTGGCAGTGACCATGCTCCTGTTTATCTTAATATAAAATTATAGCAAAAGGATTTCTCCTTTTGCTATTAATTGTTTATTTTAAATATTCAGGTATTGAACCTCTGTTATTATATATTTTTCGTTTTTGAGTATCTAAAATTTTCTTGCATAATCTAATAGATTCAGGAGTAATTTCAACTAATTCATCATCTTTAATAAATTGTATTGCTTGCTCTAAGCTAATTTTAGTTATTGGAGTCAAAGTAACAGCTTCATCTTTACCACTTGCTCTCATATTTGTAAGTTTTTTAGTTCTAGTAGGATTTAATAATAAATCAATATCACGATTTCTTTCCCCTACAACTTGACCTTCATAAATACTATCGCCAGGGACAATAAATAATCTACCTCTATCTTCTAACTGCCAAAGTGCATATGCAACAGCGGTACCACTTCTATCACTTACTAGAGAACCACTAACTCTATCAGGGAAGTCTCCTCTATAAGGTTCATAACCTTTTATATAAGAGTTCATAATACCAAAGCCACGAGTATCTGTTAAAAACTCATCTCTATAACCTATTAAGCCTCTAGAAGGAATTTCAAAAGTCATTCTAACTCTATCACCATTATAAGTAATATCACTCATAATAGCTTTTCTCTTTGATAATTTTTCCATAACAACCCCAGAATTCTCTTCAGGACAGTCGATAGTTAATTTTTCAATTGGTTCTATAGTTTGACCTTTATCATCCTTTTTAAACAAGATTTTAGGTCTTCCTACACATAATTCGAAGCCTTCACGTCTCATTTCTTCAATGATAATTGCCATTTGGAATTCACCACGGCCTTTTACTGTAAAAGTATCATCAGTATTTTTTTCAACTCTAATTGATACATTTCTTAAAGCTTCTTTGCTTAATCTATCCCAAATCTTTGCACTAGTAATATTCTTTCCTTCTTTACCAGCTAAAGGACTAATATTTTTACTAAATAACATTGAAACTGTTGGTTCATCAACACTAATTCTTGGTAATGCTTTTGGATTTTCTTTTGTACAAATTGTATCACCAATAGTTACATTTTCAACCCCAGCTAAAACTACAATATCACCTGCTGAGATTTCATTTGATTGAACATATGAAGGTCCATTAAATGAATATAATTTAGAAACTCTTAAAGAAGTTGTTTCATGTTCACCAATACAAACTAATTGGTCATTAATTGAAGCTTGTCCGTTTATGATTTTACCAATTGCTAAACGGCCTAAGAAATCACTATACGATAAATCACTTACCAACATTTGGAAAGGAGCTTCATCATCATATTGAGGTGGTGCAATATTTTCTAAAATTGAATCTAATAAACAAAACATATTACTTTCAATATTATCAAGAGATTTACCACAAACGCCATCTCTTCCATTTGCATAGAAAACGGGTAAATCTAATAATGATTCATCATCACTTAAGTCAAATAAAAGATCATAAACTTCATCTAAAACTTCTGCACTTCTAGCATCATTTCTATCTATTTTATTTATTACAATTATTGGTTTTAATTTTTGTTTTAGGGCTTTACTCAAAACAAATCTTGTTTGAGGTAAAGGGCCCTCAGCAGCATCGACTAATAATATAACCCCATCAACCATTGAAAGACCTCTTTCAACTTCACCACTAAAATCAGCGTGACCTGGAGTATCAATAATATTAATCTTTGTATTTTTATATTGTATAGCACAGTTTTTTGCACTAATTGTAATACCACGCTCTCTTTCAAGGGCTCCACTATCCATAACTCTTTCTTGGTTTTGTAATAGACCAGTTTGCTTAAATAAGCTATCTACCAATGTCGTTTTTCCATGGTCTACATGAGCTATAATAGCTATGTTTCTTATTGATTCTTTGTTTTTTATCATTTTCTTCCTCAAACGTAAAGGGAGGTATTTTATATCCTCCCTAAGTAAAACAAACTATTTAATATATTTTAAAATATTATTTAATTACTAAATCAGAATTCTTAGAAATCAAATTTATTGTCTTTTGATAATCATTAAACAAATCTTGTGATTTTGCATCATGTAATATAGTACAAATTGTTACTTTATCATCTATTATACTTATTCCAAAACTATTTTCAATAAAGGAACTTGATGGATAGTAACTAAGGGTTGTTAATACCTCATCATTATCTATAGTAGGTAATACATCAAATAACATATCACTAGATAAAAACTTAAAATAATGCTCATTATTTAGAGCTTTTGCTTTCATATCATTAGGAATTTGATTTAATATTGCATCTCGTGTTAAATGTGGCTGTCTTTTTAAAAAAGATTTTAATAGTTTATCAACCTCAGCACAATTATCATAAAATGACAATCTTGGCTCTAATCCTCTCTTAAATTTAATTAAAGAAGTACCATTTGATAACATAGCAGTTTCACTCTTTTTCTTACAAAAAGGAATTACTAAATCTTTTCTTAAAGCCTTACTTAAACTTAATGCAACAGTAACAAAGAAAGATAGTAAAGAAATTCCATGACCGCTACATAATGAATATACTATGCTGGATTTTAAAGAAATCTTTTTAACTTTAATTTTAGTTAAATCAAGCTTAATTGGTTCTTCTTCAACAATTTTTTTTAATTTATTAGCTTTTAATTGAGCTATGAAATTTAATTTTTTTTCTTCATAATCACAATATTCAAAATCATAATTCTCAGGAGAAGTTAATAAAGCTTTAGCAAAATTAACTAAACCTCTAGAGTCAGAGATGATTTGATGCGCAAAAATTACTAATGTATCTTGATTATTAATTGCTAATCGTAAAAATTCACCATTAAAAAGATCTAAAGGTGTATTGAATTGAGTAGTAATCCATTTATTTATATTTTCACAATTTTCAATTTTATAATCAAAACCTTTTATAGAGTCATCAAAAAAATATTCAGATTCATCACTTTTAACTAATTTTGAATTTAAAATTGGAACTTTCTGTTTTATTAAATTTAAATTAGATAACAATTCATTAGTTGTTATTTTTTTTGCAAACCCAACAACTAAAGCACTTGCTGATAAGTTGTCATTGAGTGAATAAATTTGATTTTTTAGTTGATATCTCATAACCATTAGAATAGTTGTTTATTTGATTTGATTAAAGCCCTAAATCATTTTTTTTATATATTTTTACAAAAAAAAATCACCTAAAAGGTGAAAAAAAAAGGCCCGGCAGCTACCTACTCTCCCACAAAAATGTAGTACCATCGGCGTGAGAGCGCTTAACTGCCGTGTTCGAGATGGGAACGGGTGTATCCACTCTGCTATGGCCACCGGGCCAACTTAAATTTAGAGAGATAAATTAATATTTATCTATCCAACTTAAGTGCGATATTTTCGGGATCGCAACGATAATATGGTCAAGCCTCACGGCTTATTAGTATCGATAAGCTGAACATGTCACCATGCTTACACTCTCGACCTATCAACCAGGTATTCTTCCTGGTTCCTTCAGTCCTCTTAAAGAGGATGGGATGTCTCATCTCGGGGAGGGTTTCCCGCTTAGATGCTTTCAGCGGTTATCCCTTCCAAACGTAGCTACTCAGCACTTACCGTTGGCACGATAACTGATACACTAGAGGTTTGTCCACTTCGGTCCTCTCGTACTAAAAGCAGAACCCCTCAAACATCCAACGCTTGTGGCAGATAGGGACCGAACTGTCTCACGACGTTCTGAACCCAGCTCGCGTACCGCTTTAATTGGCGAACAGCCAAACCCTTGGGACCTGCTCCAGCCCCAGGATGCGATGAGCCGACATCGAGGTGCCAAACCTTGCCGTCGATATGAACTCTTGGGCAAGATCAGCCTGTTATCCCCGGAGTACCTTTTATCCGTTAAGTGACGGCGCTTCCACACGCTACCGCCAGATCACTAAGACCTACTTTCGTACCTGCTCGGCTTGTATGCCTCGCAGTCAAGCCACCTTGTGCCTTTACACTTGAAAGATGATTCCCAACCATCCTAAGGTGACCATCGCGCGCCTCCGTTACACTTTAGGAGGCGACCGCCCCAGTCAAACTTCCCGCCTGACACTCTCCCCTAACCGGCTTCACGGCCAGGGTTAGAAAACTGGAAAAGGAAGGGTGGTATTTCACCAACGACTCAGCGCAAACTGACGTCCACGCTTCTACGTCTCCCACCTATCCTACACATCCTTGTCCAATTTTCAATGTCAAGTTGAAGTAAAGGTTCACGGGGTCTTTCCGTCTAACCACAAGTATCAGGCATCTTCACCTGAACTTCAATTTCACCGGATCTCACGTTGAGACAGCGCCCATATCGTTACACCATTCGTGCGGGTCGGAACTTACCCGACAAGGAATTTCGCTACCTTAGGACCGTTATAGTTACGGCCGCCGTTTACTGGGGCTTAGGTTCGCAGCTTCTTCAAAAATGAATAACCACTCCCCTTGACCTTCCAGCACCGGGCAGGTGTCAGTCCATATACTTCCCATTGCTGGTTGGCATGGACCTGTGTTTTTGGTAAACAGTCGCATGGGCCATTTCTCTGCAACTCACTCACGTGAGCCATACTTATCCCTAAGTTACGTATGCATTTTGCCGAGTTCCTTAACGTGAGTTCTTCCGTACGCCTTCGCATTCTCAGCTCGCCTACCTGTGTCGGTTTGTAGTACGGTCCCTCAGTGCCTTACCTTAGAAACTATTTCTTGGCACGACGATTACACGCGCTTCTTACTCCCGTAGAAGTAATCGCTGACAGCTCCTCTTGGATAATGGATTTTCCTACTATCCTTAACGCATCGCTGCTTTGACAGGGACAACCGTCGCCCTGCCGCGTTTCACCCTATGCTTCATTCCATCGAAACACTGAGAGGTGCGGGAATATTGACCCGCTTCCCATCGACTACGACTTTCGTCCTCGCCTTAGGGGCCGACTAACCCTTGGGTAGATTGACTTTACCCTGGAAACCTTAGGCTTTCGGCGGAGGGGGATCTCACCCCTCTTTTCGTTACTCATGCCTGCATTCTCTCTTCTGTCCCGTCCACCAAAACTTCCGTCTTGACTTCATCCGTACACAGAATGCTCCCCTACCCACAGCGTCTAGCGCTGTGCCGTAGCTTCGGTGATATACTTAGCCCCGTTGGATTGTCGGCGCATGACTACTCGACCAGTGAGCTATTACGCACTCTTTGAAGGAATGGCTGCTTCTAAGCCAACCTCCTGGCTGTCTGTGCAATCACACTTCCTTTCCCACTTAGTATATCTTTGGGACCTTAGCTGACGGTCTGGGCTGTTTCCCTTTTGACGACGGCCCTTATCAGTCGCCGTCTGACTGCTACGCATTGTACCACGGCATTCAGAGTTTGGTTAAACTTGGTACCCGGTGAAGGGCCCGCATCTATCCAGTGCTTTACCTCCGTGGCAGTCCACGTAACGCTAGCCCTAAAGCTATTTCGGGGAGTACCAGCTATCTCCAAGTTTGTTTAGCCTTTCACTCCGAACCACAGCTCATCGCAACCCTTTTCAGCGGATTTACGTTCGGCCCTCCACTGGATTTTACTCCAGCTTCAGCCTGGCCATGGTTAGATCACTTGGCTTCGGGTCTACCACATGCAACTTATCGCCCTATTCAGACTCGGTTTCCCTACGGCTCCAGGACTCCTATCCCTTAACCTTGCTACACACGGTAACTCGCAGGCTCATTCTACAAAAGGCACGCCATCACCCATTACTGGGCTTTGACCGCTTGTAAGTCCACGGTTTCAGGTTCTCTTTCACTCCCCTCCCGGGGTGCTTTTCACCTTTCCCTCACGGTACTATGCGCTATCGGTAGCCGCCGAGTATTTAGCCTTGGAGGGTGGTCCCCCCAGATTCCGACAGGATTTCTCGTGTCCCGCCGTACTCAGGTAGTGCATCCAATTAGAGTATTCGTTTTCAACTACAGGGCTTTCACCTTCTTTGACAGATCGTCCCAGAATCTTTCGTCTAACTCATACTTTTCTTACTAACCGGGTATTCCCAGATGCACCCCTACAACCCCAAACACTTAAAAGCGCTTGGTTTGGGCTCTTCCCCTTTCGCTCGCCGCTACTAAGGGAATCTCATTTTTGATTTCTACTCCTGCTGGTACTTAGATGGTTCAGTTCCCAGCGTATACCTCTATTATACTATTTTATTCATATAACAGTGACAATCATCCAGACTGTCGGGTTACCCCATTCGGAGACCTGCGGATCATTGGGTGTTGGCCCCTACTCGCAGCTTTTCGCAGCTAACCACGTCCTTCTTCGTCTGGCGGCTCCTAGGCATCCTCCGTGGACCCTTTTTCGCTTGACCATATTATCTTTACAATCCCTAACGCTATGTTTGTCAAATATCTTTTTCTATTGGAGGCAAGGGGACTCGAACCCCTGACCCTCGGCTTGCAAAGCCGATGCTCTAGCCAACTGAGCTATGCCCCCGTTGTCTTTTTTATAATTATGAGCGGGAAGAGAAGTCTAAAAGCTTTTTTATACCTATAGAGGGTCTTTGCTTTTTTTTGATAGGTCTTTCACCTATCGGATAACATCCTATCAGTATTTCGTATCTGGCTGTGAGATTCCTAGATACTTGCCTTTCTTATTAGAAAGGAGGTGATCCAGCCACACCTTCCGGTACGGCTACCTTGTTACGACTTCACCCTCCTCGCCAAGCATACCTTCGGAACCGTCCCCCATTACTGGTTAGACTAGCGACTTCGGGTACCCCCAACTCGGATGGTGTGACGGGCGGTGTGTACAAGGCCCGGGAACGTATTCACCGCATCATGCTGATATGCGATTACTAGCGATTCCAACTTCATGGAGTCGAGTTGCAGACTCCAATCCGTACTGAGACCGGCTTTTTGCGATTCGCTTAGCCTCGCGACTTAGCTGCGCTTTGTACCGGCCATTGTAGCACGTGTGTAGCCCAGGACATAAGGGCCATGATGACTTGACGTCGTCCCCACCTTCCTCCGGTTTGTCACCGGCAGTCCCACCTGAGTCCCCACCATAACGTGATGGTAACAGGCAGTAGGGGTTGCGCTCGTTGCGGGACTTAACCCAACACTTCACAGCACGAGCTGACGACAGCCATGCAGCACCTGTATATCGACCCCGAAGGGAAAAACTATCTCTAGTTTCGTCCAATATATGTCAAGCCCTGGTAAGGTTTCTCGCGTATCATCGAATTAAACCACATGCTCCACCGCTTGTGCGGGCCCCCGTCAATTCCTTTGAGTTTCACCCTTGCGAGCATACTCCCCAGGCGGTACACTTAATGCGTTAGCTTCGGTAGCGAATATTATTACCCACCACCTAGTGTACATCGTTTACTGTGCGGACTACCAGGGTATCTAAACCTGTTTGCTCCCCGCACCTTCGCGTCTCAGCGTCAGTACATGGCCAGACATTCGCCTTCGCCACCGGTGTTCTTCCAGATATCTACAGATTTCACCCCTACACCTGGAATTCCAATGTCCCCTCCTGTACTCTAGTATTACAGTTTCCAGCGCGTTCCCTCGGTTAAGCCGAGATCTTTCACGCCAGACTTGCAACACCGCCTGCACGCCCTTTACGCCCAATAATTCCGAACAACGCTTGCCCCCTACGTGTTACCGCGGCTGCTGGCACGTAGTTAGCCGGGGCTTATTCCGAGATTCACGTCATCTGCCTACCATTCCCTGCAAACATTATTCCTCCTCTCGAAAAGAACTTTACAACCTCACGGCCTTCATCGTTCACGCGGCGTCGCTCCGTCAGACTTTCGTCCATTGCGGAAGATTCTTAGCTGCTGCCCCCCGTAGGAGTCTGGACCGTGTCTCAGTTCCAATGTGGCCGATCACCCTCTCAGGCCGGCTACCCATCATTGCCATGGTAGGCCTTTACCCTACCATCTAGCTAATGGGACGCAGACTCATCCTCTTGCGACGCCGTAGCGCCTTTCCCTCTCTAATCTTATGATTAAAAAGTATTATTCGGCATTACCCTATGTTTCCACAGGCTATTCCCAACAAGGGGGTAGATTATCCACGTGTTACTCACCCGTCCGCCGCTCTAGGCTAACCGAAGTTAGCTTACCGCTCGACTTGCATGCTTAAAACGCGCCGCCAGCGTTCGTTCTGAGCCAGGATCAAACTCTCCGTTATATAAAATGTGATCATAAAGATCACAATATTAATTAACAAAATTATTTAATTCCTGTCACTCGCTTTATAACGAACATTAGCTTATTTCATCTTAGTTCTTATTTATTGAATTGACAGAAAGCCCTCTATTCACAATTAAAATTGCGGTATTTTTGCTTTCTTCTTTCTCTTCCCTTACGCTCGTAATTTCAAATAACAATTATGGTTAACTAAGTTAATCATAAAAAAATGTCCGTAATAGATACCAAGCTTTGAAAACCCATCAAAAGTATCAGTAACTTTCAATTCTTAGCTCTTATCGCTGAACACAATCGAGAATATAGCACGAGAATAATTTTTTGTAAACACTTTTTTTTAAAAAAAATTCTTTTTTATTACACAAATATTTTAATTCGTTTTATTGCAACTAATTAAAATATAATTTTTTTTTACATAAAAAATGCTATATAGCATTTTATAAAAATCACTATATAGCATATAAGGTAATCAAATAATTTTATTTACAGTCTCCACACCATTTCTCTGCCAAAAATTCCAAATCACTTTGCAATCTTTCAATTGCATTAGTTAATCTAATAGCATCTTTTTCACTGATATCATCTTTTTTACTTGCTAATATCATTCTAGCAACTACAGCTTCAAGAGATTCTCTTTCTTTAATAAGTTCTGAAGTAGCCATTCTAAGTTTAGCACTAATTGTACTTGGTAATGGTGATTCACTTTGCATTGGTAATGCTGTAGTGTCGAGCAAGGAGAAACTTTGTAATGCATCAGGAGCAAAAGCTTTAATATGTAATTTATTAGTAACTACAGAAGCAAAATAATCAGCAACATCCGCTTCTCCATGGTTAATGAATATCTGTTTTGGTTTAGTCTTAAAGGATTCAATCCATTTTAATAAACCTTGTTGATCTGCATGTCCTGATATTCCATGTAATGAAACAATTGAACATAATACATCAATTTGTTCACCAAATATAGTAACATGTCTTGCTCCATCTAATATGGATCTTCCAAGAGTACCACCGGCTTGATAACCACTAAATATTACAGTAGATTCTGGTCTCCATAGATTATGTTTCAAATGATGTTTTATTCTACCTGCTTCACACATTCCACTACTAGAAATTATTACACATGATTCTTTTCTAGCATTTAAAGCTTTTGATTCCTCAACATCAACAATTGTAGTTAAAGATGGGAATATAATTGGGTTAATACCTTGTTTAACCAATTTCATTGCTTCTTCATCGTAATAACCTTGAATAGAGGATGCAAAAATTTCCGTAGCCTTTACTGATAATGGAGAATCAACAAAAACTGGTATATTAGGATACTCAGGTAATAATTTATTCTCGATTATATATCTAAATAAATACAGAATCTCTTGTGTTCTACCAACAGAAAAAGCAGGTATTACTACATTCCCACCTTTATCAAATGTAGATTGGACTGTTTTTGCTAATTCACGAGCTCTAACAACAGTTGGTATATTATAACCTACTGCGCCTTCAGGTTTTTCATGAATTCTATCCCCATAGGTAGATTCCATAACAACTATATCTGCATCTTCAATATATTGTGGGTCTTCAATTATTGGTTGATCAAAGTTACCAATATCACCACTAAATACTAATTTACGTTTTTTTCCATCTTCTTCTAACCAAACTTCAATTGATGCGGATCCCAATAAATGCCCTGCATCAACAAAACGAATACTTATATTATCATTTAATTTAATTTTTTCATTATAGCTACAATCATGGAAATAATTTAAACTTTCTTGAGCATCTCTAACTGTATATAAAGGTTCCACCTTATTTTTACCTGCTCGAACATTTTTTCTACTTTTCCATTCAGCTTCCATTTCTTGGATATGTCCACTATCACTTAACATTATATCGCATAATCTAGCAGTAGCAGATGTCGCCCAAATTTCCCCTTTGAACCCTTCTTTTACTAATTGAGGTATTCTTCCACTATGATCAATATGAGCATGAGTCAATAACACGTAATCAATGGTAGCAGGATCAAAGAAAAAATCTTCACCCATATCTTTAGCATCACGACCTTGAGGAAGGCCACAATCAACTAAAACATTAATATCGTTACACTTAATAAAAGTACAGCTTCCTGTAACATGTTTAGCAGCACCAAAAAAAGTAATATCCATATATACTCCTATATGTTTGTATACATATAGGATACACCCATTTAATTCATAAGTAAAATATTATATAATGCATGTTAATTATGTAACAAATTACGAGCTTTTTTCCCTCTAGCTGTAAATAGTGAAACGATAACAGTCGACAATAATATTAAACAAACACCAAAAATATAATATTTTGAACACGATTCATTTAAATATAATATACCTACAAAAACAGCTGTTAAAGGTTCAAAGGCACCAATTGTCCCTGCAATAGGTCCTCCAATAATTCTTGTTCCAAAAGAAAAAAGAGAGGCACCAAAAGCTGACGCTAATATATACCCTAAGATCCCAAGAGAAGAAATAAAATTGATATTTACATTCTTTATTGATATAAAATCATCTTTGATAAATATTGATGCAATAAGTAATAATATTACAGAAAATAAATTTAAAAATAACACAAAAACATCATTGTCAATTTTCTTAACATCTTTATCATTTAACATAAATAAATATATGCTAAAAACTATTGCAGACAACAACGCTGAAATTATACCCATTAAGTTAAATTCCATTTCAGAAGGATTAGTAACTAATATTACACCACAAATAGACAATATAATAGAAATCACTAATGGGAAATTAAAGGTATCACGTTTTGCTTGAATACTCATTAAAGTAATAATTATTGGATAACTAAAATGTAATACTGTAGTTAAACCTGAAGGTATTTTTGTATATGAATATACTAAAAATACAGAGGTTAACAAAAAGAATGCTGCACATATAAATATTTTAAAATATGCTTTAAAATTATTTTTCAAGATAATGGGATTCTTTTTGAATAAATTTATAAAAAGAAATACTAAAAAACTTCCAATAAAACGGACAAAAAGAGTCCACAACAAATTTATATTACTAGTTTGTAAATAATTAACAAACAAAGGATTTAGCCCAAATAAAATTGCAGCAAAGCTAGTAATAAAAATTCCTCTAATATATGTATTCATTATCTTTTCCTTAAAGAATGTCTAATAAATAAATATAATAGAGTCAATATAATTATACAAAATAATAAGGATTAAATATTATTTTATTCAAGATAGCTTATTTTATCTTCAAATCCTTTTTCGATAAAATACTTTTCGACTTCGCTATCTTTATAAAGATTAACTTTTTGAATTTCTTCACAACTATCAAAAACTAAAGAACCGAATTTAATCTTTCTAGATTTAATAGTTATTTCATTTAAACTCGTACAATACTGAAAAGCGCTGTTACCTATTTCTTGAAGTTTTTCATTAATTTCAACACTTGCTAAAGATACACAACCAATAAATGCACAACTTTCAATTTTTTCTAAATTTTCACTAAATTTTAATTGAGCTAAACTCCTGCAACTAGAAAAAGCAAAACTATTAATACTAGTTAATGAAGCTGGTAATTCAATATTTTCTAAATCATGGCAACCATGAAATACTAATTCATCAATTTCTGTTAAAGTATTTGGTAATTTAATATCTACCAAATGCTTACAATCTTCAAAAGCTCCAACACCAATTTTCTTAATATTATCTGGAACTTCAACTGCCTTTAAAGAAGAACATTCTTTAAAAGATCTATTACCCAATTTTTCAAGTTTTTTATTAAAATCTATTTGAGTAAGTTTTGAACAATCTTCAAAGGCTAAATCACCTATTTCTACAAGATTTTCAGGAAAGCTAATTTGCTTTAATGAAACACAAGTAGCAAAAGCAGAATCTCCTATAGTTTTAATAGTTTCAGGCAATTCAATTTCAGCTAAAGAACTACATTCACTTAATAAATATGGAGGAATTTTCTTCATACCTTCTGGCAATTTTATATCTTTCAATGCTTTACAACCAGAAAATACTGCATTGCCTAATTTTTCAACAGAACCCTCAAATTCAACACGTTTTAACTTAACACATTTTTCAAAAGCACTTTTCCCAATAATACTTACATCTTTTGGAATTATTATATTTTTTAATTTTTTACACTTTTTAAAAGCTTTCTTACCAATTTGTTTAGTATTTTTTGAAAAAGAAATCTTTTTTAAACTTTTATTCTTTTTAAATGCTGAATTATCAATCCCTGTTATTTCTTCCGGCACCTCAAATACTTCAATATTTTTTTTGTTTGGAAACTTTACTATATTTTCCATTTCCTGATCATATAAGACACCCTTCACTTTTACAAAGCAAACGCCATCTTTAATTACATATTTCACTAAATCACTCCTATATTTTAGGCAAAACTATGCAGTCATTTCTTATTCAGAAAATAACTGCAATACTTCTTTTTTAGTTTTACATTGCTCAAGCATTCTTCTAAAAACCCCTGAAGAACAACTTCGAGCTATAGCTGCTAATACTTCAACATGAGTCGAAGCAACCCCATTAGAAGCTACAACTAAAAAGAATAACTTTGATTTCAGATTATCTGGAGAATCAAAATCTATAGCCTTATCAGAAACTCCTACTACTACACAAATGTTATCAATTATATCACTTTGTGCGTGAGGAATACAAATACCTTTACCAATACCTGTAGAACCTAGAGCTTCTCTATTCACTACAGCATCTAAAACTGTGTCTCTTTCTGATGCATTTAAGGACTTCCCTTCTGCTAATACATCAACTAATTCTTTTAGTACTTCGTCTTTAGTTGTACTTACTAAAGGTACTTTTATTAAATTTTCATCTAAAACATCTATTAAATTCATAACTTATCCTTGATTACTTTTTCGATTCTCATCCCGTATATCTTAGATATATAATATTATTTTTTTATCAACAATTCAAATATTATTTTAATTTTTTAATATTTTACAAATCAATAAATAACATTATTCAAATTCGGACCAAATATCCTCGTCATCTCTAATAACTAAAACTGGGCAAGATGCTGTTCTTAAAATTCTATCAGTTTCACTATTTAACTCATCTCTTCTTGAACGGATTCCACTTATTCCGCCCACTAAAAGCAAATCAATTTCATTATGTTTAATATAATCTCGAACAACTTTATGAGCAGAGCCTTCTTCTACTATGCATTCAACTTCAACTTCTTTCATCTTTGCTAATTTAGTAGCATGCTTTAAATATCTACTAGCATCTTTTTGTAGATCTTCTTGATATTCTGCTCTTTCCATATCCAAAAAAATACCTGCTTTAACAAGATCAGAAAGAGCTCTTGTATTAACTACATACATAATATCTAATTTTGCTTTGTTCTGTTTAGCTAATAATATTGAATACATCATTGCAGACATAGATTCCTCTGTGCCATCAATATAAGCTAAAATATGTTTAAAGGGTACTGCCATAGTTGCCTCCTATTTAACAAAACTATAAACTGTTTTATTATTTCTTTTTTTTCAACTCTT
Source organism: Pleomorphochaeta caudata (assembly GCF_055395745.1). Classification (NCBI taxonomy): domain Bacteria; kingdom Pseudomonadati; phylum Spirochaetota; class Spirochaetia; order Spirochaetales; family Sphaerochaetaceae; genus Pleomorphochaeta; species Pleomorphochaeta caudata. Next base: position 1,787,789 of record NZ_AP042458.1, on the reverse strand, counting down.
TTTGTTTTTCCAATCTATCTTTAACTGACTTTAATAATATAAAGCTTTCTCTTTCAATTTCTTCGATACGACCTTTCATATATTTTATTGTATCACGTGTTTCTGGAATTGAAATCTTTTCAAGGGCATTAACTTTTCTAATAGTTTTTTTAACTTCTCTACTAAGTCTCATTATTGAAACTTTTAATTCAGCTAACTTACCCATTAATTCTAAAGCTTGACTGAACTGTTGAATACCTAATTCTGCAATAATATTAGAACTTTCTTGTGAAAAGTAAGGTCCTTTATCATTAAAACTTGTCTCAACAACAGGAACGGCCACACCCATTACCTTCCTTTGAGATACTTTTATATTATAATCTATATTAGTTGAACCACACAAATTACCAACCTTTAAACGCCCCATCTCGATAATTGCTTTGCTCAAAGTTTCTCTTGCTACTGCCAAAGCAGCATCAACTCTGCTTTGGTAATCTATAGCTTGGTCAACTAAAGCTAGCAGTTCAGATATTAAGATTTGTCTCTTTTGATCTAAAAGCTCATAGCCTAAAGTTGCAAATTTTAAATTGTCTTCTAATTTCATTAAATTAGATCTTGTAGGAGCTAAATTTGTGTTCATTCGTCTTCATTCTCCTGCCAGTATTCGTAAATCTCTTCTTCACTAAGTCTTTGAAGCTCTTCAGCAGGTAAATATCCTAAAGCTTTCCAAGCTATATTTAGAGTATCTTCAATACTTCTATCTTCATCAAAACCTTGAGCAACAAAATGATTTTCAAAGAATTGACCAAACTTTAAATATTGTTTATCAATTGTTGTTAATTCTTCTTCACCAATAACTGATGCTAAGTTTCTAACATCTTGAACATGTGAATAAGATGCGAATAATTGGTTAGATAAATGGGGATGATCTTCTCTAGTCATACCTTTACCAATACCGTCTTTCATCAATCTTGATAATGATGGTAATGGGTTAATTGGTGGATATAAATCTCTAGCATGAAGAGTTCTATCAAATACAATTTGACCTTCTGTAATATATCCAGTTAAGTCAGGAATAGGATGAGAAATATCATCATTAGGCATAGATAAAATAGGTAATTGAGTAATAGAACCCTTACTACCTCTTATCTTACCTGATCTTTCATATAACTCAGCTAAGTTAGAATACAAGTATCCAGGATATCCTTTTCTAGATGGAATTTCACCTCTAAGAGTAGAAATTTCTCTCAAAGATTCACAATAGTTTGTCATATCAGTCATAATAACTAATACTTGCTTATCTAAATCAAAGGCTAAATATTCAGCTAAAGTTAATGCAGTTCTTGGAGTAATTGTTCTTTCAATAGAAGGGTCATCTGCTAAAGATAAAAATAATGCTACATTATCAATAACACCACTTTCTTCAAAAGAATCAATAAAGAATCTAGCTACATCGTATTTAACACCCATAGCAGCAAAAACAATAGCGAAATCACTATCGCCACCTCTTACTTTTGCTTGTTTAGCAATTTGAGCTGCTAATTGGTTATGAGCCATACCGTTTCCACTAAAAATAGGAAGTTTCTGACCTTGAATTAAAGTAGTCATCCCATCAATTACTGAAATACCAGTTTGAATAAAATCTTGTGGATAAACTCTAGCTGTTGGGTTAATTGGAGCACCATTAACATCCCTATCAAATTCACCTTGAGCAATTGGAGAGCCATCTCGGCTTTTACCTAAGCCATTCATAACTCTTCCAAGCATACCTTCGCTAACTGATAAAGTTAAAGGTTCCCCTAAGAAATGCATACCAGTACCAGGTAGTGTTAAATCAGTTGTACCTTCAAAAACTTGAACACAAACAACTTCATCACTGGTATCTAATACTTGACCATTTCTAATACTTCCATCTGGAGCTACAACCTCAACCAATTCACCATAGCCAATTGGATGGGTATTTTTCATATATACTAACGGGCCATCTATTCTGCTAACCCCTCTATATTCACGACCGGCAAGCAATCTTTTATCTAATGTTTCTTCATTAGTCTTCATAAATGCCTCCAAGTTTTTCAATACTTCTTTCTAATCTTAATTCTAATTTATCTATTTCAGATAAATCATCGTTGCTAATAGAAAATTTAATCTTAGAAATTTCTTGAACTGTTTTTAATCTTTTCAATTTAACTAAAGGGACACCTTTATTAATTGCTTCAAGACCTTTATGCCAATAAGTTAAAATACAAGAAAGCATTTTAATTTGTTTTTCTACAACGCAATATCTATCGATTTTATCAAAAGCATTTTGCTGTAAGAATGCATTTTTAAATATATTACATACTTCTAGAATGAAATTTTGAGAATCAGGAAGAGCATCAGCACCAACTAATTTTACAATTTGTTGTAATCTCTCTTCTTTTTGCAATAATTCCATAATCTCTTTTCTATTTTTCTGCCAAGTATCATCACTTAGATTATTCCACCAAGCTTTAACATCTTCTAAGTATTCACTATAACTTTCAGTCCAACTGATAGCTGGATAGTGTCTTGCAGAAGCTAAGGATCTATCTAAGCCCCAGAAACATCTAACGAATCTTTTTGTATGCATAGTAACGGGTTCTGAAAAGTCCCCACCTGGAGGAGATACAGCACCAATTACTGAAACTGAACCTTCATTACCGCTTAATGTTTCCATTAATCCAGCTCTTTCATAGAATTGAGCAATTCTTGTAGCTAAATATGCAGGGAAACCTTCTTCAGCAGGCATTTCTTCCATTCTTCCTGAAAGTTCTCTTAAAGCCTCAGCCCATCTTGAAGTACTATCTGCCATAATAGCAACAGCATAGCCCATATCCCTATAATACTCAGCAATAGTAATACCTGTATAAATTGAAGCTTCTCTAGCAGATACTGGCATATTTGAAGTATTAGCAATAAGGATTGTTCTTTCCATTAAACTTTTATTGGTTTTAGGGTCAATTAATTGTGGGAATTCTCTTAAAACGTCAGTCATTTCATTACCACGTTCTCCACAACCAATATAAACAATAATATCAGCATCACACCATTGAGCAATTGAGTGTTGTGTCATTGTTTTACCAGTTCCAAATCCACCAGGAATAGCTACAGTACCTCCTTTAGCAATTGGGAATAAAGTATCTATAACTCTTAATCCTGTTACTAGAGGTGCTTTAAAAGGCTTTCTGTTTTTTACAGGTCTTGGATTTCTAATTGGCCATTTTTGCAACATACAAATTTGCTTTTCAATACCACTTTCTTGAGTGGCAACTACAAGAGTATCTTCAATAGTATAATCGCCTTCAGCAACAACACTAGAAGCTACTCCCTTTTCAACTGTAGGTTCAACTAATATTTTATGTACAATAGTTTCACTTTCTTGGACTTCACCAATAATCATTCCAGCAGAAATTTCATCACCCTCTTTTATAAGAGGTTTAAAATGCCAAAGTTTTTTATGATCAATACCATCATAAGTTAACCCTCTAGCAATGAATGTTCCACTAGCTTCTTCTAATTTTTCTAAAGGTCTTTGTATACCATCATAAATTGAACCTATTATCCCTGGTCCTAATTCAACACATAATGGCATATTTGAACCATAAACATTATCTCCAGGTTTAATTCCTGTAGCATCTTCATATACTTGTATTACAGCTTCATTGTCAAATAATTTAACAACTTCACCAACTAATTGTTGTTCACCAATTCGAACAAGTTCAAGCATTTTTGCATCAGTTATATCATTAACCGTGATAACTGGTCCATTTACACGTTTAACATGTCCAATAATTCTTATGGGCATAAGCCCTCCTGAACTGCTTTTTTGATCTCTCGATCAAATCGTCTCATTCTTATATCAACTTGATTATTAAAAGATACTTTACCATCTAAAGAGGTCGCAACAATCCCAGCATCAACTAAACGTCTTGTATCTAATTGCAATTTTAAATCAAGGTTATAATCTTTTTTTGCAACCTTAACAACATTTTTTAACATTGTATCTGATACAGGATATTTTGGAGAAAAAGAAATTTTAGCTTCATCTAAACCTAAGCCAAGAACAGCCTCTAAAATCCATTTTTCTAAAAGAGTCTTACCTTCATCACTTTCTAAGGTCTTATAAATCTTTTTCTTAATTGATGAAAATAAATATGTGTACTTTTTTTCTAAAATAGATAATTGAACTTTTCTTTGAGTAGCTTTTTTTGAAGATTTAACTTTTAAATTTTCAATTAAAATTCTATTTTCAAATTCTTTATCTTCTTTTTCTAATTCTTTTTTAATTCTATGTTCAGATTGAAGGAATATATTTTCAACTCGTTGTTCTGCATCAGATAAAATCTTATCCGATTGCTCTTGTGCCTCAGAACTAATTCCCTTTAGCAATTTATTGTCAGTATCCAAAATAACTCTCCATTTTATAGGCTTACCCCAATTGCCTCATTTACTAAAGTCCTTAAGTCTTTTTCTTTTTGACCATCTGGACCAGGGATAACTACAACTAATGGAAACATTTCTGAAAACAAATACTTATCCACAGTTGTTTTAATTAAATTTGCAACTGGTTCAGTAATTATTATAATTCCATTTTCTTTATCACTAATTGCTTTATCCCAAGCATTTTGAGCTTGAATAGCGTTTGTAGCTTGTAAGCCATAAACCCCTACTAATGAAAATCCTAAAACAGTATCTTCATCGCCTATAACAAAATATCGCATCCTATGCGTGTCCTAATATCATTAAAGCAATGATAAAGCCAAAAACAACTAGACCTTCTGCTAAAGCAATAAAAATTAAAGCTTGAGAAGCTAATTCAGGTTTTTCACTTATAGCACCCATAGCAGCAGCACCTACATTACCAATAGCAATACCTGCAGCTAAAGCACCCATTGCAAAGGCTATTGCAGCTGCTAAACAAACCATTCCTGTTTGTGAAGCTGCTCCAGTATCAACACCTGCAGCAAAAATGCTAGGAGCAAAAACAAACGCTGATGCAAACATCATTAATAGAGTTGCAATTACAGAAAGTTTCATCTTTCTTTTGAAGGCAATTTTGGTCATATTATAGACCCTCCTATATATATTATATAATAACTATCGCTCATTAGAGCGCAAACTAACTGGAGAATAAGCAATGCCTTTTCCAGTAAAAAATTTCGTAAAAAATTCGTAGTAGTTAAGTCTTAAGGATTGTATACCAGCTGATAATCCCTCAAGTGCTATAACTAATACATTTCCAAATAATAAAATTAGAATACCAAAAACAGAAGTCATTCCTGGGCCTTCAGCTAAAGTTTCAAAAGCGCCCATCAAACTTACGTGAGCAATTCCTAAACCAGCTACACGCAAGAAGGATAAAGTATTTGACATATAACCTGTAAAAGTCTCTAATAACTCAATTGGCCACATCATAAACATATTAGGTAGAATAGAGGCAAAAGATCCAACTTTTTCACCCTCTTTCTTTAATTTAAAGTATTCCAATGGTTCTTTTACTAATAGTCCAATTGCACCAATTATTAATAATATAAAAATCCAATTATCTGTTGGGAAAGATGTATAACCACTCTTAACATAAGAGAAACCAATATATAATCCGACACTATACATCATTGCACCTGTTAAACCAGTTCTAGAGAAGAAAAGATTTATAAAATCTTTTTTTATAACTAGATTTATCCAGTTTATAAATAGCCCAACAAAAATAACAATAATTCCATATATAATTGTGATACCTAAAATATCATATACATTTTGAACACCAGTACCTATTTGTGCAGTTCCCATTACTACAGAGTGATAATTGAACCATAAAGGAGGAAATACACTAAAGCCAAATGTTGATCCAAAGAGAACACCACCAACCATCGAGGCGACCCCTAAATATATTAATAAAACAGCAACACTTCTATTAATTAAGCCATCTTTCTTCATTGGATTATTCTTATATGAAAGATGCATTAATATACCAATTAACAAAAGTACAAAACCTTGACCAAGATCAGCAAACATAAGCATAAACATTGTCAAATATGCAACAGCTACAAACCAAGTTGGGTTTACAGTACCATATTCAGGAATACCATAATTGGTTACCATTTTTTCAAAAGGTTTAAAGAATTTAGGCGTAGTAACTTCTACAGGAATATTTTTAACTTCAGTTTGGCTTGGATCACTTTGATCTACAATACATTCACCATCAGAAGCTTCATAAATTGCTTGTTCAACTTTATTAGCTAATTTTGCTGGAACCCAACCTGAGAATAAAGTAGTATTTCTTGTATATTTGAAATAAGAACGTATTTGGTTAGATAACTCATGCAATCTTAAATTACACCATATACTTACCAATAAAGGTTCTTTCTCTTGAATTTTATTTTGTATATCATTTTGTATACTTTGTTTTTCTTCTAAAATACTATCAATTCTTAAACTTAACTCTTCCATTATTGCTAATGTGTTTTGTTTTTGGATGTCACTATCTTCACATTCAACCCAACCAAATAAATCAACAACTTGTGAAATATTAGCAGAATCTCTTTTTAGACTTAAAGTTGTGATATATCCATCTTTTTCTAAAACAATTACACTAAAGTCAGTTAATCTTTTCTTAAACTTATCTATATCGGAATTAATCTTACCAACTCTAATTTCAATAAAATCTCTTCTATCAATATCAATATAGTGTTTTATTTCACTTAAAATTTCATAATTTTGATTTAATTTTTTTTGTTCTTCTTTGATTGATGCAATTGAGTTACTAAATTCATCTAAAGTTTTTCTATAACTTTTAATATCTAAAGCAACCATATCTTCAACTTTTAAAAGAGAAGAACTTGGAAGAGGTCTTCCGCTTTGTCTAAGTAAATTATCAATTCTTCTTCTTGTATCTTCTATAGTCAATCTATCTGAATTAGGTCTTTTTCTACTTAATTTTGCTAATTGTTCTGGAGGCAAATTTGTTATTTGAACAAAATCAAGAGCCCCAATAGATAATAATGATTTTACTACCTCATCACTTTTATTTTCTATAACAACTGCAGTTAATAGTCGCATGTTTTCTGTGAATAAACTCATACAATTAATCCTTTTATCTCGTCAGCATCAACCTTATAATACTTTGCTCCTAAAATTCCGCAAATAATACTATATTGTTGTTCTCTTAAATAGAAATAAGCTAAAGCTGTACCAATGGTAAAAGGTTTACCTCCTAAACAATTTTCAAACAATTGGCCTTTTTTCTTATATAAGAATCTTTCAATATTTCTAATTTGATTTATCATTCTTTCTTTAGAATCTGTTGAACCGTCAACAATTATATTAGCTAAGTCATTATATTTTTCTTTCAATAAATTCTCAACATTTCTATTTTTAGGATCAGAATTGATATACATTTTTGTTGTTTCATCTTTATAAACTTTTGAATATGGATATAAGATTTTAGATAAATTTTCACTTGTTAATTGATGGAACCAACCGTATCTAATTAACATAATAATATTCTTTAAATCAGTTTCCATTTTAAAAACTTTTAAAGCTATTGCCTTATCATCTTTAGATAAAGAAATTGTAGTTTGATACATTAATTCAACTATTTTTGAATCTATTGCTGATTCCAAATAAAACAAACCATCACTTTCAATTTGTTCTAGTGAAAATTTATTTAAAATACTTTCATAGAAAGTACCTCTAACAGCTTCTATTATATTATCATAAGTTATTGCATTAATTATTGATGTGTAATTTATATCATTTACTATTTTATATTTTACGATATATGCACTTCTAAAGGAAATTGGTCGTTTATGGATTGCTGAAGAATACCATAATCTAATTGCATTTTTTAAATTCTCTGCTTCTATTCTTGATAAAAGATTTTTTATCATTTCTTGTGATGGACCACTTAAAAATTTTTGAACATTCATTAAATCTTCAATTTCTTCATTAAGCAATGAAAGCTCAACTAACTGTAAATCACCTGTCTTATCATATACTTGAGCAGCATTGTCATAACCATGTTCTTTTAAAATACCTATGGCCTCGACTAAACTACCGGCTTTTAATAAGTCATCTTGTAATTGAGGATCTCTAATCTTTCCAATTTTAGCTCTTAGTTTGGCATTTATAAAACCATATGTATTAACTGCTCTTTTCATTTATCAAACACCGTTGAATTACAAATTTTTGATGCTATATCATCAGAAATTTTATCTATGCAATCATAATCAATATTTATTGAAGATTTTAAATCGTCTTCAAATGATTCAAGTTCTAAAGCATTTTTTGTTTTTAGCTCTTCTATCTTTTGATTATTTATCAAGCGCCTTTCTTTAACAGCTTTTTTTAAATCTTCTTTAACTTTCATCTCAGCTTCAGCAATAATCTTTGTTGATTTCTGCCTAGCTTGTTCAACGATTTTAGTAGCATTATCTTCTACTTCAATTATCTCAGAAATAATATCACTTTGCATAATAAGTGCTCCTATAGTGTTTAAGTATTAATTTTACACGTAATTGTGTCAATATATTTTATAATTAAAAACACTTTTATACCCAATAAATACTAATAAAACACTATTTTTTTATACATACTATCCAATTTTAGGGCACATATGTGTAATTTGGATTTGTACTATTAGTACTTTCAACTACAGTTGGAATATAATTATCGTCAAGATTTTCTTCCCAATTTTCAGCAGTATCTGCAAAAGCAGGATCATTTTCAAAGCTTGCTTGGTCCATAGTTTGAGTATCATCTAATGTATTTTGCCAATCACTTGCAGTATCTTCAAATGCCAAATCAGTTACTTCTTCATCCAATGGTGGGAATATCGTATCCCAGAATACTTGTTCATTTTCATATCTATCAAACGGCAACTCAATAATCTCTAAATAATCAGAAGCTAATTCATCACCAAATGTACTTACTGTATCTGCACTTTGATCTGCCACTACATCAAATGCGTTAGATACATCCTCACTTTGTTGAGCTTGCTGATAATCTTGTAATAATAATACATTTTGATTTTTTTGAGCTGTTTCAGGAACAGTAAAATACAATCCATACCATTGATTATTTCCAGCAGACATATCAAATAAATATGTACCAGGACTTACATCAGATAAAATAAATCTACCATCTAAATCTGTAAATAAATATAATTGTTCATCAGGTTCTAAATATTCTACACCATTTTCATCTTCAAGTAATTTATATACAGGAGAAGAATATTGCTCAAATGGTTTTCCATCAGATTGTAATAATACACCACTAACAGTATAAGTTCTTGGAGAAGAGAGATGTTTGGAGAAACCAGATCTACTAAATGTATTTACAGCATAAGAGAAAGAAGCTCCAGAACTATATAAACTATCTTTTGTTCCATACATTATTAAATTATTTTTTGCATTTGCAGATAATAAAGTATAAACTACATTTCCAAATAATGGATTTAGAATATTTAAGTTTGAACTATTAGTTGTTCCTATAGAAATTGGATTATTAGCCAATTCTCCTTCTGGTCTTATAATAATAAAGTTACTTGCTGCATTCCTATTTAATGCGAAAAGCCCATCAGCATAATAAAGCGCAGAAGAAATTGTTGCAGTAGTATTCATTACAGATAAATCATTTGCCATATTATGTCTAAGTAATAAAGCAAAATAATTATTTAAATGCTGCCATGTCAAATTAAATACTGGAGTTGTAGGTGTTAAGTATTGAATTCCGCCGATATTGAACTGAATTGAATCAGAATTTGAAGGTTTATAATTTAATGACATACTACTTGTACCCTTAGAAGATAGAGAATGAGAAGCTGTTAAATTATTTAAAATGTTAAGGCCTATTCCAATTTGGAAAGTAAAATCTAAAGCATTTGAATAATAGTTATTACCAATATTTAATGAACTATTTAGAGTAATTCCAGTAATTGGGGAATAACTAGAACTAAAATTAGTACTCCATTCTAAACCTTCATTATCAAAAGTTGCTGAAATTGAAGTATTTAATGGAGGGAAATTATCTTCTTTTAGTGTATGTCCAAGTGATAAATTTAACTTACTTGCTTTATATAATAATTTAGTTGAGTTTTCCCATACTGGGAAATCTAAAGACATTGTTGCACTAATATCGCCTATTGGAGTTTCAAATCCATGAGATATTGAAGTATATAAATCTGGAGAATATAGAGACGTAAAGTCAAGCTCCATTTTACCACTAAATGGACCTGCCATAGTTGCCCAAACACCTTCAAAGGTAGTTTTAATCTCATCAAAAGCAAAAGCAAAAGAACTATTTAATGTAAAGTAGTTTGAAACACCAACATTTAAATAGAATCTTGTATCAAAATCGCTAAAGTCATAATCATACCATTGTCCATCAATATAAGGCAATGTGAAAATATTAGTTGAAGTAGCTTCTCTCTGAGATTTACTTATTGCTGCACTAAGACCATATGTATAATCACCTTTAGATAATAGACGAGTATCATAAGGTACATCAAAAGCATCAAGAATAATTGGATAGTTTTTATCTTCTGGTTCAATTCTAACCTTTATATGGTTTGCCCCTTGTTGCAAAGGGAAATCCTTTAAGATATATTCACCTTTTCTTAGCTTTCTAGTAATTGGCTCTTCATCATTCACATAAACATATAAAGTAGAATCAGATTCAATCATATAACGCTTTGTAAATTGATGCTCAAGCGGATCATCATCACCATATGAATAGTTCTTATCTATTGTAAACCCAACGGGTGTTCCATTTGTTCCTAAATATGAACCTAAATTACCAAAAGTAATTCTTAAATCTTTATCCCTAATATCATAGAAACCTTTCCAAGTACTTGCAGAATAATAGAATTCATTTGCAGTTGAACTTACAGAATATTGGAAATTAGTTGCAAAATTTAAATCAATTTTACCAATAGAAACATTATTATTCATGTTTAAAGTATTTCTTAAAATAGGATCAGAAACTAATGAACCATAATTGTAAGAACTTGATAGAGTTAAGGCGGATACAAATGATAAGAAACTTGGCTTTAATTCAATTGCATCTGCAATACCATATTTTTCATTTCTATTTATTAATGAATTTTTATTAACTTCAGAAACAGGAAGATATTTAACAGGCATATCATCTAAATCAAATTCCATTGTTACACTAAAGGCAATTACATCAATTTCAGTTTTAACATTTAGTGCATTTAACTCATCAATTGTATAATATTCAGCATCAGTATTAAATAATCTTTCTAGCCCATAATCACTTAATAAACCTTTTACATTATCATATAAACTATTTACACCAATTGAATAATTTGAACCTTCGAATTTAGTCTCTACATCCCCTACAATATCGCCATTAACAATTAATGTAAGATAATATATACCATCATCAAATAAGGCTTCATCACTTTCTCCAGCTATATAGAAATCACTAAAGAAATCATCACTTTCTTCTTGTGTTTCTACTGGATTGTTTGCATTAAAGGAATCATATTCTTCTTGAGTTTGAATATATGGAGCAAATAATATAGGTTCAAGTGGAGCTAAATCAAAATCATCAGCGAAACCACTATCCCAAGAGAAATCATCCATTTGATTATCTTCAAATTGAATGTCATCAAAATTTTCTTCAGTTACAGGCTCATCAACTTCTGTATCAACTGAAGGGGTTTCTGAATCTATTATAGGTTCAACTAATTCTGGTGTTTCTTTATCAATAACTTTATTTTCAATTTCTGTTGGAATTTCATTAGAAATAGAATCAAGTTTATCATCTGTTGAATCTAAATTAATATTTAATTCTAATTTATCGAAAGGATTTACATCATCATCTTTATCAAGATATACGTTTTCAACAATTTCAGATTGCTTTGGTGCATCCTCAATACTTGAACTATTACTTACTTGATATATATCAGGTAATTCTTTAGGTGGTAATAGACCCAAATCGTAATAATATCTTTCTTGATTTACATTAATCTTTCCGTCTGAAACTGTTCTTGTATTTTGAATTGAAGTAGGTATTTTTTCATTTTTAGAAACATGATCCACTGAGTCAACAAAACAAGATTTTACCAATAAACCAACTATTACTAATATGAAAACTAACAAAAAAGTTAATCGTGATACTCTAGCAGCCCCTACTTTTTTGATGATTCTCAATATCCTCTCCGAGATTATTCATAATCAAAGTTACTCTTATAACTAACTCCATCTTCTCTAGAAAGTTCACTAGGCCATGGAATCTGAAGAGTAACTGTTTTTCTAGCAAGAATATTAGTACCAGTCAATCCAGCTAATTGTTTTTCTCCAGACAATTTAACTGTATTGCCCTTGCTATCTTGAACGATTAATGTTGCATCAATTAATAATTGATGAACAGTACCCAAATTTGAAAGAGTAACAGCCATTGTCTCTTGTTGCTCTCTTGTTACATTACCATTATCATCTGTCTTTTCAACAATTTGATATGATGGTGCTACTCTACGAATAGCAACTCTCTCTACAACTTGTGAAGGTTCAACATATGCACTTGTAGTATAAACATATAAAAAATTGAACATGCTATTGTCTTCGGTATTTCTACCTTGTGAATAAGGAACTTGTTCAGCTCTAATTCTAAAACTTAATTCAGAAGTAGTAGTTTGAGGACCTCTATATTGAACTCTAATTAATTGAGAACTTTGAGGTTTTACAATAGTTTTATTAGGAACGATAGAAAAATATTGTGTTGCAGGTGAATTTATTTCAACACCTTGAGCATCTTGACTTCTAGTGAGAGCAGTAATCTCAACAGCGATAGAATCATTACTATCATTTACGATTGTGTAAGTTTTTGTGTTTCCAGCCCCTGTAGGAGAAAAAGTTTGTTCTAGTGGTGAAAATTGAAAAGCAAAGATATCAGCAGATATAAAAACTGTTAATATACTTAACAATAATAATATTTTCTTAAAATTTTCCTTCATGACTACCCGTCCCTTTTAACTATCTATATGGTTTATAATACGAAAGTTTACAATAATATACAAGAAAAAAAGAACAATATGGCATAATTTTCATAAAAAACACAAAAAAATATGTTACTAAAAACTTAATATACGGTTAAAAATACAACAATTCTTAACATTTATTAAGTAATAAAAATAAGTTTTTTAAATTTTTCACGTTTTCTCTTAAAAACTTATGTCCAAAGATAGTTTTCTTTTTCTAAAGTAAAAAACACTTTCTCTTTATATAAAATAGCACATTTCCATTATATTTTCATTAAAAATAAATTTTTTATCACAAAATTATTAATTTTAAAACCATTTTTTTATATTAAAAAGTTTTAATAAAAGAGCTTAAAAACCAACAAAAATAATTATTGTAAAAAAATAATTGACTAAAAATAGATGATAGTGATAATCTCGAATCAGATTCGGGCTGTAGCGCAGGGGTTTAGCGTACAAGTCTGGGGGACTTGGGGTCGCCGGTTCAAATCCGGCCAGCCCGACTGTAATCTTTTATCCTATAAGAAATTATATCTTATAGGATTTTTTATATCCTTATTAGCCACCAAAATATACCATACTGTAATTATTAATTAATAAATTTATTAACTCTATTTAAGTCTAAAAAGACTATAACTTTATTTTTTTTCTTCATATGAAACAAGGAGCTTTCTAAGTAAAGTAATCAACTCTAACCTCTCATCATTACTTAAAGATTCTAAAAGAGTTTCTTCGTGAGCAATATGCGCAGGATAAGCTTCATTCATAAAAGAAAGTCCTTTTTTTGTTAGAGATACAACTGTACCTCTTCTGTCTTTGGGATTCGGGGAACGAGATATAAGTCCAGACTTTTCTAAATTATCTAATCGGTTTGTAATAGTCCCTGATGTTATCATTAAAGAATTATAAAGTTCAGTTGGTGTAAGTTGATAAGGTTTACCTGACCTTCTAAGTGAAGCTAGCACATCAAACTCTCCTCCATTTATTGAAAATTTTGAATAATTCTCTTGGAGTAATTTATTAAGATGTTCAGCAACTCTAGATATTCTACCTATTACTGCCATAGGAGAAACATCTAAATCTTTCATTTCATTTTCCCATTGCGAGATGATATAGTCCACGTGATCTTTTTTCATAAATAATATATTCCAATCAATTTTACTTGATGTCAAGTCCTACAATTACCAAAGTATCTTGACATTAAGATAAATTAAATATATCTTGATATCAAGATACTTTATATTAAGATATATTTAATAAATAGATTTAGGAGCTATTATGAAAACAAAATATTACACTCCAATATCAACAATTGCTGGAGGCCTTCTAGCAATAATGATTTTTTTCAATGGATTACTAAGCAAATATACAACACCATTTTTCTCATCATTAGTAGTTCATACCGTTGGCCTTTTTACGAGTTTATTATTATGGCTAAGACTCAACAAAACAAAGAATAATAAACTAATATCAAAAAAAGCCCCTCTTTGGGCTTATTTTGGTGGTTTTGCAGGTGCATTATCAGTTGTAACAGCAAACCTTGCAGTTAATTCTAAATTAGGACTTGCTGGAAGTTTAAGTTTTTTTATTTTAGGACAAACCATTACTTCTCTTTTTTTTGATTACTTTGGATTATTTAAATCAAATAAAAGAAAATTAAATAAAATTGATGGGCTTAAATTTGTAACAATATTATTGGGAGCCCTTCTCGTAATAAATGGAGGAGTTTAAAAAATGCTTATATTAATGATTTTTTTAGCATTAGCAAATGGATTTCTAGTTGTATTGAGTAGAATACTAAATGCAACACTAGGTAAAGAAATAAGTGCTATTGGGGCATCTGTATGGAATCACTTTACAGGAACTATATTAATGGGAATAATTTTTCTTTTTATGAAGAATCATACAATTATTTTTCAAAATATCCCTTTCTTTGCTTTTCTAGGGGGTGTTATTGGAGCGGTTTATGTAACTATATCAAATTTCATAATACCTAAAATAGGAGCCGCAAAAGCCACTATACTTATGATTGCTGGACAAATTTGCATTGCAACTTTAATTGATTATTTAAAAAATGAATTACATAATCCACTTTCAACCATCTTAGGAATTATCTTAATTATTTTTGGAGTTTACCTTGGTGAAAAAAATATGTAAAGGGAAAAAGTTTTTTAAAAAGCTGTAATCAACAATTTAAATAAATATCAAATGATTTTTATTATTTTCCACTGAAAAACAATTCCTATATATGTTATAAATTAAATAATCTTAGGATAAGAATTTAATATATAAAATTGGAGAATTAATGAAAAATAAGTTAACTTTAATTATTCTTTTTGCAACGATTATACTTTTCTCAGCTTGTCAAACAGAATTAGATAGCAATCAAATTAAAAGCCCAAAAGAAAAAGCACAGGTAATGATTTTGGGAACATATCATTTTGCAGAGAAAGGTATTCATCTAGTAAATGTAAATTCAGAAGATATCTTAAACGATAAAAAACAAAAAGAAATAGAACAAATTATTGACCTTATTTCAAAATTCAAACCAACAAAGATTGGAGTTGAAGTTAATTATAAAAACGAAGAACTACTTAATATATTATATCAACAATATTTAAAAACTAATAAACTTCAAGAAAATAATATAATCTCTGAATCAAATGAAGTTTTTCAATTTTCTTTTCCCATTGCAAAAACCTTTCATCATGAAAAATTATATGCATTAGATTATTTTGTTGCACTACCAGAAAAAGTATTTGATTCTGCACAAAAGAATAATTACCCTATTTATTCTAAAGTAATGAAAAACTTAAACTCTTTAAAAAACACCTTTGATAAAAAAGTCAAAAATAATTCTATTTTAGAAGTTTTAAGATATCTCAACGATTCTAATCAGATAGATTCTCAGAATAATGATTTTTTCATAACTCTAGCTCAAGTTGGTGCAGGCAAAGACTTTGAAGGGGTTGATTATTTAACACAATGGTATAGAAGAAATCTTTATACTTTTAGTAACATACAAAAAATTGCAAAACCAAATGATAGGATTTTAATTATTTATGGAATTGATCATAGTAAAATATTAAAAGAACTTATAAAAAGCGATAGTAATATGGAATTTATTGATATAACAGATTATCTTTATTAATCCATAAATAGATTAAGAGCAATAAATATTATTTTTTCATAATCCTTTTTAAATAATTTTCATCTATTAAATTAACGGTTTTAAATATTCCTTTATAAAAAACAGCCATATTATTAAATACACAGGGAAGATTTTTTGCTTGCTCTAAAGTTTCAATTTTATTCAAAGAAATAGGGATATCATTTTCTTTACAATATTGTTCAAGCTTTTCAATATTTTGATAAATATAAGGACATTGCATATCATAGAAAATTGTTAAATCTTTATTTTCTACTGTTTCATTTTTAGCATTATCTGTAAATTTAGGCTTAGTACCATCAAAAGATAAAGCTAATAACTGATAGCCATTATTTGTTGTATCAACCACATTAAAGCCATACTCTTTTGCAAAAGATTGATCAGATAACCAAGCTTTTTGTTTTACTGATCCTAACATACAAACACCGGACTTACCTTTCAACTTAGCATCTTCAATACAATAATTCATTAAAGCCTTACCATAACCATGACCTTTATATTTCCCTGAAACCCATAAGCAATAAATATATAAATAATTTTCACCTACAATCGGAGTCCAAGCAGTCTCTAGAGGTGCATATTCTATAAAAACTGTAGCTTTTTCATTTAATTTTCTAAAAACATGGCCTTCCTTCAATCTTTCACAAAGCCAAGCCCTTTTTGATTCTACACCGGGATGAATTACTCTACTTCTAATTATACAACATAAATGTTCATCAGAAATATTTTCGCTATTTAAATTAATAAAATCTTTATTCATGTTAGTCATAATCCCTTACTATATTTATTACTCCTATAGATAATGTTCTAAATTTTATCATGCTAAATATAAATAATAAATAATTAAAAACTTTATTTTTAATATATTAAATTCATTATATTTCAATATAAATATACAGTATTTGAAATAATATATAAAATCTATTTTTATAGATAATTGTAAAAAATAAACCTCAGAAATATAATATACAAAAGAAAAATAAAATGAGGTAATAAATATGGAGTTCTCTCCCGAAAAAATTTATCCACGTACTAAAGATAAGGAAACAGTTTATCTAAAATCTTTTGTAAAAAACCCAAATATTATTGTAGGAGATTTTACGATATATAATGATTTTGTTAATAATCCAATGGACTTTGAAAAAAATAATGTATTATATCAATATCCAATCAATAACGATAAACTTATTATTGGAAAATTTTGCTCAATTGCTTGTGGAGCAAAGTTTATTTTCAATAGTGCAAATCATACTTTATCAGCGCTTTCAACATACCCTTTCCCTATATTTTTTGAAGAATGGGATTTAGATGTTAAAAATATAACCACAGCTTGGGATAATAAAGGTGATATTGTAATTGGAAATGATGTTTGGATTGGCTATGATGCAGTAATTTTATCAGGAGTTACAATTGGGGATGGTGCAATAATTGGAACACGTGCAGTTGTAACAAAAGATGTTCCTCCATATACCATTGTGGGAGGAGTTCCAGCAAAACAAATAAAAAAACGTTTCAATGAAAAAACTATCGCTCAATTAGAAGAAATAAAATGGTGGGATTGGAATCCTAATAAAATTAAACAAAATATTAATGCAATTAAATCAGGAAACATAAATCTATTAAAATAAAAATAAGCCCCTTAATTAATACAAAGATTAACTTTGATAAAAAAAGAGGCTATTTTCAATTATATCTTATCTATTGTTATTATTAAATTTACGATATGAATTTCTTCTGTCGGTTCTTGGTGGACGTTCAGTAGCTTCATTAACACGTAGCATACGACCTCCTACTTCTTTACCGTCTAGTTCAGCGATAGCAGCATCAGCTTCTTCACTTTGATCCATTTCAACAAATGCAAATCCTTTTGGGCGTCTTGTTTCACGATCTAAAATTACATTTACACTTAAAACTTCTCCGAATTCTTCGAATACTGCGCGTAAATCATCTTCAGTTGTTCTGTAACTCATGTTACCAACATAAATTTTCTTAGCCATTTTTAATAATCCTTTTACAGGTTGGCACCTGTGGTAAATATCTCACTAATTTGGTGCAGTTAAACTCTTTTACCTCTAGAAAAAATGTTAAGTAACAACAACTTAAGATAAGTAAGAAATATAAATGTAACACAAATTAAAATGTAATTTCACAGTATATTTTCTTTTGCCAATTGTCAATCATAAAATCACTTATGTTTGATTTATACCCAAAAAATAGTTAATTTATTAAATAAAATTTATAAAAATATCCTCTAAATAGCGCGTCGCGACATCTTCTGCTTTAATATTTGGTTGAAAATTATCAAAAATATAGTCATTTCTCAAATCCTTATATAACAAAATAATATTTTTTAATGAATAATAAACAGATTCTTTATTATATGTGGCAACAGTATTAATTAGCTCATCTAAAAATTCTGGTGCATCAATTTCAATTTTTCTAACACCCTTAGGTTGTTTCTCTTTTTTTAATAAAATTAATGGGCCAATAACGGTTTGTCTTAAAAATGAAATAAATTCTATTGCTTCAAAAAGTTCACCACGCCCGATTTTAGTTGCTCCATAGTGAATCCAAACCCAAAATCTATCTTCAATCCATTGTATATTAGGAACTGGAAAAATAGCTACTTCTTCTTTCATTTTATTAGTAATACAATTATCCTTTTCCCATAAAATTTTAAAATCTTCAACTCTATGAGCAATATCACTAAATTTAACAAATTTAAAATCAACATGAACTAAAGGGTTATTATATAAACAAATAATTAATCTAGGCTCTCCTACATGCTCACCAGTAAAAGCAGACAATAATTCTCCAAAACTATTAACAATATTAAGTCTTTCTTTCATTACTTTTTCATAAGATTCATCATTAACTGCAATCACTAAATCAATATCTGAAAATTCATCCATCTCATCTGTAATATAAGACCCCGCAGCAGCAACCCCTAAAAGATCTTCATTTAGCTTTAAACTCTCAATAAGATTATCGAGAAAAAGTTTATGTTCATAAATCATACAATTCACCTTTTATTTTAATAAAGTTATGTTAGCACACAAATTATGAAAATATCTAGGTTAATATTTTTTATTATTTATTTTGTATAACTTGCTTCCCATCTAGTAAAAAAGCATTTTTAGGACAATGATTAACACATCTCATACAGCTTTCGCAAAGAGTGTGATCTATAGTTATTTTTTTTGTATTTGGGATATAAGATAAAGCTTGTTTAGGACATTTTCTGATGCATAATCCACAACTAATACATTTATCATTATTAACTGTTAGTTTCTTACTTTGGTTAATCCAAATATTTTTAGAAACAGAAATAGATCTCATTAAATCTGATAAAATAATAATTCTATGCCATTTTGTTTTTCCAGCCAAAAGATTCTGGCAAAATTCTTCTGCTATTTTATAAGCTTTTTGATTTAAAGATATCCCTTTATCAACTTTTTTTATATTCGTTTGCATACTATTTGACATCTTGATTTCTAGTGCACCAACACAATTATAGCCCTTTTTTGATAATACTTTTTTTAAAGGCCCCACAATACCCCCTGAAAAAGCTTCCATGGTATCTATCATAAATATCTTCTTATTCTGTGTAGTTGGTAATTTTTTAGCAAAATTCCAAACTAAAGGAAATGTTGATTGAATTGCTACAGGAAATAGTAAGCCTACATATTCACAATCATCAATATTGACTCTTTCAATTTTCTCCATTTTTTCTAGAGAAGTTTCAAAACCTTTTTCTTCAAAAATCTTTTTTACATGATTAGCAATTTTTTCAGTGTTCCCTGATCCTGAAAAATAAAATAAATTAATTTTTTCCATACATTACCTCAAACCATTATTTTTAATAATTAAAAAATATATAAAACCTAAAAAAGTGTATTGTAAAAAATCGTCATTAAATCTTATTTCTTTAACATATATTTTAGTGATAATTCATTAGCATTAATTAAGTTTTCAGGAGTTTTCATTGTATATTTTTTGCAAAACTTTATGAAATGAGACTGATCATAATAAAAAGATAAGGGATCCATTAATTCCATACTTTTTCTAAACTTGATTATATTAAAATATGCTTTAGGTGTTATATTAAAAGATTTTTTAAATATTCTTTCTACTTTACTTATAGAAATATTAAACTTTATAGCTAATTCTTTTACAGTAATCTCCCCATTATTTTTTTCTATATAATTAATCATATCTTCTAAAAAATTTATTTCAACATTCTTATTAATATTTCTTATAAATAAATTTTCAATATTTTTAACAAATTCTTTTTGTTCAAAATTTTTAATATTTAACACTTCTTTAATTAAATTTGTCATTAATTCATTATTATCTATACTTTTACAATCGATAATAAATTTATCATTCAAACTAAATTCAATTCCAAAAAACATTAAAAATGCAAAAGGTTTAAAGGCTATGCCTACTTGTTTAATATGAGATTTATATTTAATTTTTATTGCTCTATTATATTGAGAAAACAATGCAAAATCAGGGACCTCAATTTCTTGATTATCTATAAAAATAGTATATTTATCACCTAAATTAAAAACTAAATGAACTTGGCCAGTGGGCATTACAATATCATTAAGATTTTTTGTATCTAAATCTACATACCATATTTCATCTATATAAGATTTTAGTTCATTATCTGGAAAGTTTTGACTTATCATATAAAAATTATAAATGAAGTTTATAAAAAATGATATATAAAAACAAAAACCTATAAGGATGAAGCTCCTTATAGGTAAATTATCAAGTTATTTCTATTTGCTTAATACTATTATAAATATGTAATCATAAAACCCTTGTTATAAGTATAAAATCATATTTTATATATAATCATATAATTAATTTTGAAAATATAATAATAAATTAAAAAACAACTTATCAAAATTATTAAAAAATTTTAATAATTATATAACCATAACAGAGACTCCGTCTGGGATTGCAATAATAGAACAATTATCTTTATTAATTATTTTCTTTGCAATAATTAGAGCTTCTTCAATTGAAGATGCTGGAATCATATGCATTTGCTCAATTAATGTCTTTTCAGCTTCAGAAACATATATAACTCTTGCTTTCATTAAAATACGCAAGAATATTTGTGTTTGCCATTGGTCAGAAACAGTTTCATTTCTTTTTCTAGACATGAATAAATCCATCGTTTTTTTGATATCTGGTTCATCAGCTAGTTGACGATAAAAGCCTTCACCACCATGTCCATCATTTGATTTAGCAAGCATAATTATTACACCATCTTGCTTTACTGTTGATTCTGCAGCAGTCATACCTTTTACTGCTTGATAAATATTTTGATCTAATGGATAACCCCCATTAGTAGTAATTACAATATCAGAAACATTAGCATCTACCTTACAAAGACTGTTTAAAAACTTACAACCAGCTTGATGAGCTTGCTCCATATCACCTGAAACGGCATAAATTACTTCTTTTTTTTCATTTATAACTACGTTAACAATAAAAGCTAAATTTGCATTTCTTGCAGCCCAAACCATATCTTTATGTATCAAATTATTTTCTAAAATACCAGTTCTAGAATTATCATCATTAATAAATTCACTACAGTGATTTGCTAATACAGTTCTACGATTTGCAACGCCTGGTAAGACACTTTTCCTGCCACCAGAAAATCCTGCAAAAAAATGTGGTTCAATAAAACCTTCAGAGACTAATAAATCTGCATCAATA
This sequence comes from Pleomorphochaeta caudata, assembly GCF_055395745.1. Classification (NCBI taxonomy): domain Bacteria; kingdom Pseudomonadati; phylum Spirochaetota; class Spirochaetia; order Spirochaetales; family Sphaerochaetaceae; genus Pleomorphochaeta; species Pleomorphochaeta caudata. The sequence goes on along the minus strand of NZ_AP042458.1, from coordinate 1,765,881 downwards.
ATTAATTTATTTAAAATACATTCACCACCACTAGGTAAAATACCAATTTTAACAAATTCTGAATTATCACAATCATGAATAACAATCTTCTCATTGTTATAAATTTCTATTCCAAATTTATCAATTAATTCTTCTTTTCGTGTGCCTCTATGACACCCAGTGGCTATTAATATAGTTATATCTGCATTTTTATTTCCTTTTCTGATTTCTCTCAACATCATAGGAATAATAATTTTACTAGGGACAGGTCTAGTATGATCACTTGCAATAATTACTACTTTATTTTTATTCTTTGATAATTCACAAAGCGGCAAAGAACCAATAGGATTTAAAATAGATTCTTCAACTATACTAAATTGATTTTTACTTGTTTTATAATCGTGTAATTTTGAACTTAATATACCTTTGAAATTATAATTTTCAAAATCAAATTCTACCAATTCTTTTCCGTACGGGAAGTTTACTTTCATATTATTCTCTCTTAAACTAAATGCCAAGCTTCAAACAAAGTTCTCTTTGAATTAGCAATAATTAGTTTTGGATCTTCACCTTCAAGGGGTTTAACTTCAAAACTAAGAATATTTTTTCTTTGCTTATTTAAATAACCAATATCAAGAAGAATTTTTAAATATTTTCTTAATTGCTCAACGTCATTTTCGCCATTTTGATAACCAAATCTAGGATGATTATCCCCATATGCAATATCATCCTTATCTTTAATAGATGTATTACCCATATGAGCATGAATTATATAATCTTTGATTGGATATAAATGATCTTCAATAGATTCTCTAATCATCGGAATATGTGATAAATCAACCATTAAACCAAAGTTATCACAGTATTTTCTAACAATTTTGCAATATTTTGCAGCTAAATCAGCTTTTCCAATCAGCGAACATTTATCAATATCATAATCAAAAATTTCTAAACAAACTGGCATATCACCTTTTTCTTTAGCATAATTACAAATTTCTATTGTTGTTTCACATAATGCTTCTAAAGCTTGATCTTTAGTTTGTTCTTGCCAATGACCTGATAAAAATTGAAAATTAACAGCGTTTAACTCATAAGCTTCATCAATTGCTTTTTTTAATTCTTTAACAGTGGCTTCTCTTATATTTGAATCTAAACTATTTGCATTTAAATTATTCTTAAACAGTCTACTATGTGCACTATAAGTTAAAGTACATTTTGCAGTTTCAACCATATTTTTTGTAACATACTTTAATGAATCAAAAGGATTTTGACCAAGTTCAATCACCGAAAAAAAAGGATCATATAATATCTCTTTTATGGAATCGATATAGGAATGTTCATTTTCTATTGCTCTGGGAAATGCCATAGAATGTACAATCCCAAATTTTGCATAATTTAATATTGAATCATTCATATTTTACAAGCCTTTAATCAAATCTAAAACTTTTTGCTGACATGTATCTATAGATCCAATAACATCTATATTTGTATATTTTTTTGATTCTTTTGCTAAATGAGCCATCGATGCTTGAGCTAAGACAATTACATCAAAATCTTTTATTTCTGAAATGACCTTTAATAATTTCTCATCATGTTCTTTCAAAAGGCCACTTTTCATTGCTTCATAAGCATCATTGTCGAAACTTGAAACAATTTCAATTTTTTTATTTATTTTTTTTGCTTCTTTATTTAATTTACTAACTGTTGGAGCTATTGTACTCTCAGCAGTAGCTAATACTCTAATCTTCGTGCCCTTACTTACTGCTATTTTGCCCATTTCATCATCTATTGCAACAATTGGTACATTAAAGAAAGGTCTTAATTCTTCAATTATTGGAGTAAGAGTTGAACAAGTCGTAACTATAATAGAAACACCTGCTAAACAACAATTTTCAATATCATTATATAATCTTTTTTTATTGTCTTTACTAAAATAACCAATTTCATTCGGATTACTTGCTAGATAATCATCATATATTTCAAAAATTTCTAACTCTTCATCACATCTTTCTTTTAAAGTTTTAGAAAAACTATTTAGAATTGGTTTTACAGTATGAATTAATGCAATACTTTTCATAAAAACTCCTAAAATAAATTGGGGTAACAAGGCTACCCCAATTATTCATTAATTATTTTCCAAGTGTTTTTAAATAATTTGCTTGGAAAGTTGTACCATATTCACGGAATTCATTTGTATCCATATAATCTGGAACTAATTTCTTAACATTTATATATTCATTAATCCATTTATCTGATTTTGAAACTTGTTCTAATACATCTGACCAGAATTGTACCGCTTTTTCACTCATTGCTTGAGGAGCTACAACTGATCTCCAGTTTGGTGATTCAACATTATTATAACCTAGTTCTGATAAAGTAGGAGCTGCACCTAAATTTCCTGGGAAACGACTTGTTGATAAAGCTAAAATTGGAGTTAATCTTCCGGCTTCAACATATTGTGAAGCTGCAGCAGGTTTAGAAATTAATAAATCAATATGTCCACCTAACATGTCTGTTATAGCAGCACCAGAACCATCATGAGTGATAAAAGATAATTGAGTTTCATTTACACCTAATTCTTCAATTAAAGCTTCATAACAAGCAATATCATCACCCTTAGATCCACCAAGAACAATTTGTTCACCTGATTTTAATGCATCAATAACTTCTTGGAATGAACTATATTTTGAATTTTCACCAATAAAAATTAAATGTTTATCTACTGCCATATGTGAAATAGGTTGAAAATCTTCAAATCTATTATTTGTATTTTTTACCATTGGCATTAAATCACCACTATTAAATGTTAATAATGTATAATCAGCTTTTTCACCTTTAATATTTGATACTAAATTACGACCAATTTCACCAGCACCATCAGTTTTATATTGAATTACAATATTCTGACCATTAGCCAAATTTTCTTCATTAATAATATCTACAATAGTTCTTGTAAAAATATCACTACCCCCTCCAGGTGATGATGTACAATACCATTCGATAGATTGCTCTGGAACAAAAGGACCATCTGCATTTTGTGTTTCACCTTCTCCATTTGCAAAAACAGAGAAAATCATTGTTGTAGCTAAAACTGTAGCTAAAATAAGTTTCTTCATCATAAACTCCTTTTAATTTGTTTTTTTATTTTTAACTATTGTAAGAAGACCTCTTATAATAGGTGTTGCAACGATTAATAATAAAATGATTATAAGTACTAGTGAAATTGGACTAGATACAAAAACATTTAGACTTCCATGACCAATAATAAAAGCTTTTCTCATATTGGACTCTAGTAATGGGGCAAGAACAAATGATAACAACATTGGGGCAGTAGAATATCCATTTTTTTCAAATAAAAATCCCATAATCCCTGAGAGTAACATTACAACTACACCATAAAGAGAATTAGTTGAACTGTATGAACCTACAATACAAACTATTGTAATTGCTGGAATCATATACTTAATTGGAACTGTTAATATTCTTACTAAGAAAGGAATAATTCCTAATGCAATAAATAATGTAATTAAATTTGCTAAAAATAATGATGCAATTAAAGCCCAACAAAATTCTGGTTGATTTGTAAAAAGTAATGGACCTGGGTTTAACCCCCACATCATTAATCCACCAAGAAGAACTGCTCCTGTACCAGAACCAGGAATTCCTAATGCTAAGAGTGGAGCAAAGGATCCTGCGGCTGCTGCGTTATTTGCTGATTCACAAGCAGCTATACCTTCAATTGCACCAGTACCCAGTGGTTCTTCACTTTTAAAGGCTTTTTGGGTAGCATAACCTAAGAAAGCACCAGTTGTTGCACCAGCTCCTGGCAAAACCCCAACAAAAGTACCTAAGAAGCCAGATCTAATTGCAGCAGGTAATAACCTTCTCAAGTCATGTAAGGAAATCATAGATCCCTTAATAGTTAATTTATCTTCAAAGCTATTTTCATTTTTCTTGTCTTTTTCATCAACTAATTTCATTACTTGAGCAAACCCAACCGTACCTATAACAAATGGAATAAATGGAACTCCACCTAACAAATACATTGATCCAAACTCAAAACGAGGAGATCCTGTTAGAGTATCCATGCCCATAGTAGCTATCAATATACCAACAGCTGTTAAAACAACACCTTTTGTTGGATTGTTTCCAACTAACCAACCAATACTAGTCATAGCAACTAACAATAAGGCTGTCATTTCAGCTGGACCAAATTTCAAACCTAATTCAGCTAATGCAGGACCCATAAATGTTAAAATACAAATACCAATAAGGCCGCCTGTAAAAGATGAAATATTTGATGTATATAATGCTTGTCCTGGCTTTTTCTTTTTAGTAGCCATAGGATAACCATCAATAGCAGTCATTACTGCTGGGCTATCACCAGGAATATTTAATAATATTGCACTGAAAGACCCCCCATACATATTTGAATAATATAATGCGCCAAGCATAATAATTGCTGTAGTTGGATTGAATTTATATGTTAAAGGCAATAACAAAGCAACACCGGCTAATGAACCAATGCCAGGCATTGCACCAACTAAAAGTCCTAAAACAGCCCCTAACATAGTAACTAATACGTTCTGAACAGAGAATACTGTAACAAAACCTGTTAATAATAATTGTAAATTTTGCATTTTATTCTCCTTTTCTAAAATATCAAGTTATAAAGTAAGCCTTTTGGGAAGTTAATATTTAACCAAGTTCCAAAAGCTCCAACAACAATAACAAACATAATTGCTGTAATTATAATTGTTACTTTCCAACTACTTTTTTCGTAGAATCTTACCCAATAAATTAGAAAAGCAAATATGCTAATATACATTCCAAAAATAAAATTTCCAGCAATAATTAAAACTACAGCAAGAACAGGATACCAATTTTCTTTTCTTGATGAATTTTTTTCATCTTTGAAAGACTGCAATAAAGCTAAAATACTTATTACAAATAATAAAATGCCAACTATAGCAGGAAAGAATCCTGGTAGAGTTCCAATATTTTCATCCCAAAATCCATATTTAAAAAAGCCTACTAAAGCAAAAACTAAACCAACAATTGCTGTTCCTAATGGTAAAATAGTTTTTGTACCAATTTTCCCCTTCAACATCCAATACCCCTTATTGTTTATTATTTAAATGTGTTGCCATTTTACTTACCATTTTTACAGCATTTTCGAATGCACTAGTTTTTACAATTCCTTTTCCAGCAATATCATACGCAGTACCATGAGCACAGGTTGCAATTGGAGCAGGTAATCCACCAGCAATGGTAATTCCTTGATCAAAGCCTTTTAGCTTTAAAGCAATTTGCCCTTGGTCGTGATACATTGTTATAACACCATCAAAGTCGCCATTAAAAGCTTTTATAAAAGTAATATCTGAAGGATAAGGTCCTGTAACATTAATATTCATAGAATTAGCTTTATTAATAGCTGGTTTAATAACAGTAATTTCTTCATCACCACATCTACCATTTTCTCCACAGTGTGGATTTAAAGCACATAATGCTAATCTTGGTTGTTCAATACCACTATTTTTTAAAGAAGTATCACAAAGTCTAATAGCTCTTAAAATATTTTCTATTGATAAATTATTACTAACTTCTCTAATTGGAATATGACTAGTAGTACGAGTTGTCCACAAATTCCCAAGAACATTAATTTCACCAAACGGACCAGTATGATTAAACAAATCAGCTAATAAATGATGTTCACTTTCAAATTTACAACCAGCATCTTTTAAACTGGCTTTATTTAATGGGGCAAAACAAAATCCTTCAATTTTATTTTGCTTATATAAATCAGTTGCATATTCAAGCATATCAATACAAGCTTTGCCTGATTTTACTGATAAATTCCCAAAAGGAGCATCTTCTGGAGCAATATTCTTTTGATCTAAAATTGGATACATTCCATTTTCCCAATTTGCTTCACTAACATTAGATATACTAAAAACTCTACTTTTTTCACCTAATAGTTCAAAAGCTCTATTTAAAATTCTTTCATCGCCAATGATTATTGCTTTACAATATTCATTAAAGAAATCTTTTACTAATAATTTTGCTATTATTTCTGAGCCAACGCCTGCTGCATCACCCATAAGAACACCTAGAACAGGTTTATATTTCACAATCAATCTCCTTATATTATAGACGCATTATTTATTGCAATTTATATGCCAAAAAAAGCATATAAATTTAAAATAAAAATAATTTATTACAATACAAGAAAATATATTTTAAAATAACACAATACAATATATTTAATCAGCAAATTAACTTTTTTACCATGTCTCATTGAAACATCATGAAACAACTATTGAACATTAGGTGTTTCAAACTCAGAAAGTCTTCTCCATAAAGTAGATCTACTTAAACCAATAGATTTAGCAAAGTCACTTTTACTTTTGTTGCTCTTTTTATATTCCTTATATAATTCTTTATTAGATAAGTTTTTATAATAGTTTTCATCAACTTCTTCTTGTAAAAACATAGGTTCAATAATTTCAAACATTTCTATCTCATCTTTATTTATTATTTTTGAATTATTTAATAAAGCTAATCTTTCTGCACTATTTTTCAATTCTCTAACATTACCAGGCCATTGATAAGATTCTAGTAATCTTATAGCTTCAGAACTTAGTTCAGATGGAGTTTTCCCATATTTTTTACACGAAAGCTCATACATATTTTTAAAAATTAACTCGATATCGGCAATTCTATTTTTTAAAGGAATAGTCTTTATATTAAAAAGACTTAGTCGATAAAAAAGGTCTAATCTAAAACGTCCATCTTTTACTTTATTATAGATATTTATGTTAGTTGCACTAATTACTCTAACATCTACAGGAATTACTTGATCACCACCTATTCTTCTAATTTCCTTTTCTTGTAATACTCTTAACAATTTTGCCTGTAAGGCTATAGGTATTTCACCAATTTCATCTAAAAAAATTGTTCCCTTATGTGCTAATTCAAACAAACCAATTTTACCTTCCTTTTTTGCACCAGTAAAAGAACCTTTTTCATATCCGAATAATTCACTGTCTAATAATTGTTCTGTTAAAGTAGCACAGTTAACAGCTACAAAAGGTTTATATTTTCTAGGGGATGCATTATGAATTGATTGAGCAATTAATTCTTTACCTGTACCGGTTTCACCAATCAATAATATAGAGCCATCAACAAGACTATATCTTTTAGCTTTATTTAAAGTTAGAATCATTAGTTTATCTTGGGTTAAAAATTCTTTAAAAGTATATTTTGAAACTAAACCTTTCCGTGTTAATTCTTTTCTTACTTTGCTCTCTTCATTTAAAATGTCTTCTACTTTATGAAAGCGAATAATAAATCCTATTTTATTTTCACTTTTTATCATAGGAGAAACTGAAATAAAAAATAATTGATTATTATATTCTCTGACAAATTCAGCTTTTATCCCTGTAGATATAGATCTAAAAATTTCTTTAATGTTACAAATCTGTTCGAAAGACATATTTTCTAATTTTGTTTTGAAAAAGTCATCTGCTTTATCATTTGAAACAATTACCTTCCCTTTAGAATTTACAGCTACAATAATATCTTTATTATTACTTAATAAGCTAGATAATAGACCTACTCGAACTTTTGCCTGTTCAATAGACTTTGCTGCAGATATTGCATGAGTAATAACTCCATGTATAGCATCTTCACCAGAAGTGATATGAAAATAAGGATATCCAAAATCTTCACAAATTCTGCACATAGTTAAACCACCGACAAAAACATCACACCCCTTTTCCATCAAAGAATAAATACCTTGTCTTACTTCTTCTTGAGTATTGGCAACATACATTTCTATTTCTCTATTAACCATTCTGCTTATATGTTTTGGATTACATAAAGTTTTAGAACCAGCTAATAAGCCAATTTTCCCTTCAGATTTTTCACAGGCATTATATATCGCTTCCGAAAAATCATTTGGACTCATGGGGATTGGGATTACCAAACTATTTGGATGGTATTTTTCTGCAGCTAGAGCTGTTATACCTCTGCTAACAATTACATCTGCTTTAATTGATAATAGAGTATCTGTATCTGTACCATAAATGTGTTTAAAATCTACAGATATATTATTATCAATCTTGATTTTATTAACTTCACTATAAAATAGTGGAAACAATTCGTCATAAGGAACTATAAATAATATACTTGTCATAATTACGACTATACCTCAATTTAAATTTAACTAAAATAGAAATTAACATTTTTATTACAATTACATTATACTTTTGTATATATAATGATATTCATTTACATAATATGCAAAATGGGCTATATTGCACTCATGAAATTTGAATACATATTGCTTATAATTTTAATAATTATTTCTATAATTAATTTTTATTACTTCTTTTATGGAAGACGAATAAAAAACAAAAACAATAAATACTATCAAGAATTACAATTAAAGCTTGAAAATAAATACTCAAAATATATCAAAAAAAATAATATAACACCTCTTTATAAAAACTTGATTGTTTCAGATGATAATAAAGGTTTTATAGTATTAATTAGCAATCAGCTATCAAAAATAATTTTTATTGAGGAAAAAGCTATAAATCAAATTGATTTTAAAGAAATCAAAAAAATTGATAAAATTATTGAACAGGATAAAAAGAATTTAATTAAAGCAGAAATACTTATACAAACAAATGACAATGTTTATATTTATAAATTTGGAACGAAAAAGAGAAAATTAAATTCTATATTAGCTAAATTCATTATTGATAACTGTAATTCTACCTATTCTTCAATTGAAGAATTATTAAACAAATAAATGTGCAATAAACAAATCAACATATGGATATATTAAAATACATGATATCAATCTAATAATTTGAAATATTGATATATAGGGATTATCACAATTAAAAGATGAAGCGATTAGGGCAATGTCACTTGCTCCTGCTGGTATACAAGAAAACAGCATAACAGCTTTATCAATTTTTGAAATTTTAGAAATAAATAAAGCTAGTAATATATGAAATATCAAATATCCTAAAAGCATTAATAACACGGGCAAAAAAATTGTCTTTAATGAAATTATTGTTTCTAAAGTCATTTTTGAGCCCACAAATACTCCTGTTGCAATTTGAGCCATTTTTTTGAAATTAATATTTACTGTAGCTTTATTTGTAATCAAGTTAAAAATTGAAACAAAAAGTAAGGAAAAAACCATTTGTGCTGCTGGAACAAATGGTAACAAATACGAAAACAATCCACCAATACATCCAATAAATAAAGTTAAAATTAAATTTTTATTTGATGTATTTTCTTCATCTTTTTTGATTACTGGTTTCTCTTTTATTTCCTTATTATTTTTTATCAACATGTTAATAACAATTGGGAAAATTATTATTGAAACAACTGATCTAAATAACTGCATTACAGTAACTATAGATATATCAGCATTCATCGATTGAGCAACTAATACTGTTTCTGTAACTCCTCCTGGAATCGTTGATAATAATAAAGTTAATAAATCTTTTTTTGTTAATACATGAATTAAACCACCCATAAATATATTAACAATAGACATACCCACAACCATTATTATTGAAGGAAATAAAATATATTTAAAATTCTTTAACTCTTTCTTATTTATTGTAGTTCCAATATATGAACCACTAACCACTTGTAGAAAAAATTTATTAAAACCAGGTGAATACGCTTTATTTGTTAAAACATTAAATATTGAAACACCTAAAATCCCACCTACTAATAAATAGGCAGGAAATTTTAGTTTTTTTGCTATCATTGCTGATGATAGAGAGATTATTATACTTATTAAAAAATAAATCATTATTTGCTATAGTACTGTCCAAAATTATTCATTAAGAACTCAACTGATTTTTTTGCTGCAATTTCAGGAGTTGGATAAGGTAAAATCTCAACAGTTGTCCACCCCTTATAACCAATAGTATTTAAAGCTTCAAAAATTTCATTCCAATCTAAATGCCCTTCACCTATTGCAATTCTTTGTGATGAAGCAAAATGTATATATTCTACATATTTAGAATGCTTAATTAAGGACTCTCCAATTTTTGCATCTTCAATATTCATATGAAAAACATCAGGCATCATTGTAAAATTATCTTTATTTACTAATTTTACGATTTCAACACATTGGTCTAAATTATTTACAAAATCAATTTCATAACGATTTACTGGCTCTAAAATTAATTTAACGCCTCTCTTTTGTGCATAGTCACTTAACTCTCCAGCCATATCTAAAAATCTCTGTTTTGCTTGCTCTGGATTATTATTTCCTAAGCTACCTCTAGATCTGCCAATATTTACTAATTGTCCAAAATCACTCGCTAAATCAATAAATTGGCAAAAAGTTTCTTTTAGTTCTAAACGTTTATCTTTATCTTCTTCTGTAAAGCATAATTTTCTAGCTGCCCAAACTTGGCCACTTGATATAGCAGAAACTTCAATATTATTTGAAGAAAGTAACTTTTTTAAATTTGATTTAGAAATCTCTTTAGGATTTTTTAGGGCTAATTCAACCCCATTATATCCCAATTCAGCTGCTTTAATAATTGATTTTTCAATGCCTCTAAAAACTACAAAAGCATCACTGCTTGCATTTTCTGCAGCAATCGCTACTGCTAATTTCATATTCCCTCCAAAGATCTCTCCTAAAATTACTTTAGGAGAGAATAAACTAACTTTACATTTCTTTAACTAATTCTAAATTTCCTGAAGCAGCACCTCTTAGTACTGGTTCCATAAATTCATCAACATCTTTTTCAGTCATTGGAACTGGCATATTTTGTAATTTCATTTTTAATTGAGGGTCTTTAGCAGCATTTAATGCTCTTTGAATATGCTTTTCTCCAAAACCTTTCAATTCATTTAAAGAAGTTGGAGCATTAATACTTTTACCATATTCAATCATTGCTTTTGCAACTGCAATTGCTAAATCTCTATCTTTTAAATCAACAATTGATTTATCGGCATAACCATATTTAGCAAAAACTTCACCAACATCTTTTAATTGTCTTTGAATAGCTTTTGAATATAAAACTGCATAATAAGGATTCATAATACCACAAGCAGTACCATGTCCGACTAAATCAACTAAAGAAAAGCTTGTTAAGTGAGCACCACTGGTTCCACCCACCATAATTGCATAACCACCTAAATCTGTAGCTAAACCAATTGCTTCTCTTGCTTCTAAATCCTTAGGATTTGAAACTAGTTTTTTAGCATTTTCACAACAAAGACTTATAGCAGTAATTGCTAAATCTTTTTTGAGATTATATTTATCTCCTGATTCACCACAAAATACTTCAAAGGTATGTGCAATAGCATCTAAAGCACCATCAATTGTTACTTTAACAGGCATAGTTGCAGTAACATCGTAGTCAAATATACTTGTAGAAGGAATAATAGATTCATCAACTATTAATTTCTTTTGACCAACAACAGGATCAGTAATATTTGAATATTTTGTTAAATGTGCACCGGAAGAGGCAGAAGTTTCAACAGCAATAACAGGAATAAGGGTTTTACCAGTATTCTTTAATTCTTGAGTTACAACATTAGTACCAAAATAATGATCTACTTCTGGTGTTACTTCTTTTCCCAAAGTTGCTAAAGCACTAGCACACTTACATGCATCAATTGTAGAACCACCACCGATTGCAACAATGCTATCTGGTTTATATTGTAGTATATAAGTAACTAATCTATATACATCTTCTCTTGGTGCATTAGGTTTTGCATCAGGAGCTACTGTATCCCCAGCAATTTTTACTCCAGCTTCTTTTATATATTCAATTACTTGATCAGCAACAGGTTTCATATAAGTTAAGTTACTTACGACTAAAGTTGTTTCACCATATTTTTTTACTTCAGCACCAACTTGATCTAATACGCCTCTACCAAAAACGTAATTATCACCTTTCCATTCTTTTAATAAACTATAAGCTTTTTCTTTAATATCCATAAAAATATCTCCTATTTTAAAATTTTCATTGATTGTTCAACAATATTTTCTTTACTAATTCCATAATAAGATAGTAATTCCATATAATCGCCAGTTTGTGTAAAGGTATCTTCAATACCAATCGCTTTAAATTCACATGGAATATTATGCTTTACTAATGCTTCACTTACAGCACTAGAAAAGCCACCAATAATATTATGTTCTTCGACTGTAATTACCTTTTTGGTTTTCTTAATACTTTGAAGAATAGTGTCTTCATCCAAAGGTTTTACAAACGGAGAATTTATTAATTCAACACTATAACCTTTTGCTTTTAATTCATCACAAGCATCAACAGCAAATGAGGTTGTAATTCCATTACAAAGAATAGTCAAATCTTTTCCTTCAGAGATTTTTATAGCTTTAGCCTTATCAAAATCATCTGACTTGTCAAAATCTGGCATTGGGTTTCTATTTAGTCTTACATAAACAGGACCATCTTGTTTTAAAGCATACTCTAAAGCTTGTTCAGCTTGGTTACTATCGGAGGGAACAATTACTTGTAAATTTGGAATTGCTCTCATAATTGCAATATCAGTTATTGATTGGTGAGATGCTCCATCATATGAATCTGATAGGCCCCCATAAGCACCAGCAATAATTACTGGTAAATTATTATATGCAATAGCATTTCTAATTTGATCAGTGCCTTTTAATGCTAAAAATATTGCAAAAGCATTTACTACTGGTCTATATCCTGCGGTAGCTAATCCTGCTGCTGTTCCTACCATATTTGCTTCAGCTACACCACAATTGAAAAATCTATCTGGAAATTCTTTTTGAAAAAATGCACTTTTTGTTGAACTTGATACATCAGCATCTAAAACAACTAATTCTGGATGAGTTTTCCCCATCTTTGCTAAGGCTTTACCCCAAGCTTCTCTCATAGCTAGGCCCATAATTTTTCTCCTTTTTTCAAAATATCTTCTTCCAATTCAACAATACCCTTTGCATAAGATTCATCATCTATAACTTTTCCATGCCAAGTATTCTTACCTTCAGTAAAAGAAACACCTTTTCCTTTTACAGTGTCATAGATAACTGCTTTTGGCCAAATATCATCACTATCAAGCCATTTATAGGAGCTAAGAATATCTTCAGTATTATTTCCATCATAATTATCACTATTAACATTCCATCCAAATGAAGATAGTTTTTCTTTTAAATTATCTAATGGCATAATTTCATCCATAGTTCCATCAAGTTGAACTTTATTATAATCAACTAATAAAACAAGATTTTTTACTTTATATTTTGCAGCCATCATAATAGCTTCCCAAGATTGGCCTTCATTTAAACAACCCTCTCCAGTCATTACATAAGTACAGTAATTTTCATTTGAAAGATTTGAAGCTAAAGCCATTCCTAATCCAACTGAAAGTCCATGACCTAAAGCACCTGTAGACATATCAACACCTGGAACACTACCCATACAAGGATGGCCTTGAAGATAAGAACCAAAAGTTCTAAAAGTTTTTAAATCTTCAACTGGGAAGTAACCTCTATTTGCTAAAACAGTATATAAATTAACTGAAGCATGACCTTTTGATAAAATAAATCTATCTCTCTTTGCATCCTTAGGATTTTTTGGATCTATATTTAATCTATTAAAATATAATGAAGTAACTAATTCAGCACTTGAAGCAGCACCGCCCCAGTGTCCGGTACCTCTTTGATGTAAAACATCCCACATATTTTTTCTAAAAAAAGCAGAAAGCAATGCTAATTCATCGCTATTCATTTTTTTATTAGGATTTTCTAATAAGGTTTCTACTTTTGTAGACATATTTGCCTCCCAAATAATTGTATTCTATATACAATATACATAACACAGTACACATTCTTTGTCAACTTTATTTTTTTAAATTAAAAATTCAAAAATAAAAAGATTTTGCTAATTCTTTATATATAAAGAAATTAATACTTATTATAAATGTTTTAATTATATTAGATATTGACTTTAAACAGTTTTAAGTTTATTGTATACAATTAGAAAACAAGGAAAAAATATGGCTAAAATTAAACAACAAAGTCTTGCAGACCAAGTATATTCACAAGTAAAAGATGAGATTTTAAATGGAAAACTAAAAGCTAATGATCGAATATCAGAAGAAGATTTAGCAGAATTATATGGGGTTTCAAGAACTCCTATTAGAGATGCATTGAAGAAATTAGCTGATTATGGACTTATAAAAATTATTCCTAGATCACATGCTATAGTTAACTCAGTCTCACCAGAGGAAGCACAAGATATTGCTAAACTAAGAATAGCTTTAGAACAATTTTCTATAGATAATTTAACTGAAGAATCATTAAATGAAAATTTTGAAGACTTATGTAGATATGCTTCAGAATGTCAGTTTGCATTAAGTATGTCTAATAAAGCTAAAGTATTTGAAAATGATAGTTTATTCCATATTACCTTGATTAAAATATCAAACAATTATTCACTAGTTGATTTATATACTCGCCTAGATGCAAAAGTTCAATTATTAAGGTTAGAACAAGACACATCAATGGATGATTTAACAAAATATATATCACAGCATAATGACATAATAGACTTATTAAAAAAACGCAAATTTGATGAATTAAAAGTATTACTTTGTTCACATATTATGCATGATTTAACAAATCATATAAATTAATATTTTATAAGTAAAAAAAGAGCCCCTTAAAGGCTCTTTTTTTATAATCAAGTATTTTTATTAATTAATGAGCCATGTAACCACAGTCAATAACTAATTCAGTTCCAGTAACAGTTCTTGCATCATCACTAGCTAAATATAGTGCACCATTTGCAATATCCATTGGATCACTAATATGTGGTGGTAATGGAGAATTTACTTTTACCTTATCCCATAATGCAGGAGTATTATTGAAAACAGCTTTTAACATATCTGTTAAAATTCCTGCTGGATGAATCGAATTTACTCTAATTTTCTTACTACTTAAGAACATAGCAGCATTTTTAGTTAAGGAACGTGTACCACCTTTTGATGCACTGTAGGCAATATCACCACCATCAGCATCACCTGATGTTAAACCACCAATTGAATCAATATTAACAATTGATCCACTACCATTTTTTTCCATTTCTGTATAAGCATATTTAATACCTAAGAATGCACCAAGTGTATTTGTTTTAAATACATTCATGAATTCATCAACACTACAATCAGCTAAAGATTTCATTGCCATAATTGCAGCATTATTTACTAGAATATCAATCTTCCCATATTTTTCTAATGTTGAAGCAATTACACGCTTCCAATCTTCTTCACTTGAAACATCTTGTTGCATAGCTGTAACATCAAGATTTTTTTCTTTTAATAAAGCAAATGCTTTTTCGACTTTTTCAACATGGTGTCCAGTTCCAATAACTTTAGCACCTTCACTTGCAAATAATTCTGCAATTGCTAAACCTAAGCCTTGTCCAGCACCAGTTACAATTGCTACCTTACCTTCTAATCTATTCATAACCTTCTCCTAATATTTTAAAGAAATAGCCAATAAAGCTTTTCCAAAAAAATCATTACTACAACTATATGAACAGGGTTTTAACATGTCAATTATTATTAGATATTTTTTTATCGTTTATTAAAAAAAATGTAGGATTAGGCAAGAAAAATATACTAATTTAACAAAATAAAGGAGCTATAAAAAGCTCCTAAAATTTAATAAATACTTAATTAAAATTAATGTGACATAAAACCACAATCAATTACTAATTCAGATCCTGTTACTGTTCTTGAGTCTTCACTAGCTAAATATAGTGCACCATTAGCAACATCCATAGGATCACTAATATGTGGTGGTAATGGAGAATTTACTTTTACTTCTTCCCATAATTCTGGAGTTCTCTCAAAAACAGTTTTTAACATATCTGTTAAAATCCCTGCAGGATGAATTGAATTTACTCTAATTTTCTTACTACTTAAAAATATAGCAGCATTTTTTGTTAATGAACGAGTACCACCTTTTGATGCACTGTAGGCAATATCACCGCCATCTGCAAAACCTGATGTTAAACCTGCAATTGAATCAATATTTACAATTGATCCACAACCACTTTTTTCCATTTCTTTATACACATATTTAATTCCTAAAAACGCTCCAAGAGTATTGGTTTTAAATACATTAATAAAGTTATCGACACTACATTCATCTAGTGTTTTCATTGTCATAATTGCAGCGTTATTTACAAGAATATCAATTCTTCCGTATTTTTCTACAGTAGCAGCAACTACTTTTTTCCAATCTTCTTCACTTGCAACATCTTGTTCCATTGCGGTCACTTCAAGATTATTTTCTTTCAATAAAGCAAATGCTTTATCTACTTTTTCAACATGATGGCCAGTTCCAATAACTTTAGCACCCTCTTTAGCAAATAATTCAGCTACGGCTAAGCCTAAACCTTGTCCAGCACCAGTTACAATTGCAACTTTACCTTTTAATCTATCCATAAAAATCTCCTAAAATCTATTTGAATAGTTTTCCTAATAAAATAATTTTTATTTTAAAACTTTATTCATAATGTAAATCGTTAAATTTACTATATAAACATAAATAACATATGTCAATTAATATTAGATATTTTTTTATCTAATATAATAAAAGTTTATTTAACATGACAAATTAGTACTTATAATATAGGGTTTGAGATATATTAATAGAAATTATCTTTTTGAAAATCCTCATAAAAATAGATAACAAGTGTTAAATAAATAAAAAAACTAAAAACTTTATTTGTAATACTAATTACAACTATATCTTTTGCAATATTTACTGCAACTATTTATATTTTAAAAATATTAGATGGGGTTGCATTTAATTTTTCAAATAAGAAATACGAAAAATTTTTATACAAAATATTTTTTATTCTTGATAGTTTCAATATCTAAGATTAGAATACTTATTATGTTGATAAAGAAAGGAAAAAAATTAAATAATTATTTATTTGTTATTTTACTTGTATTGGCTTTTGTTTGTTTAGTAATAAATATGATTATGGTAGCAAATGTAAAAGCACCTAATATATTTAACTCTGATAGAGGCAGTACGCTTAACCTAAATTTTGATATTTATGAAGATGGTAATATGATTACTACTTCTGCACTTCCTTATGCTTTTGATGACTCAATAAAAAACAAAGAAATTGAATTGATTTCTACTTTACCTTCAGATAAATCAATTAATAATTCATATCTTTTAATTAGAACTTCTGGATCTAGCCTAATAGTGGAAATAGATGGAGAGGAAATCTACAATTTTCACCAAGAAAATGTAAACGATTATGGCGGAGGATATTATAATTTTATTAAAATTCCTAACAACAGTGATAATAAGCAAATAAAATTAAAAATATTCTGTCCTACAGATAATCCTTTTTCACAAAATATAAATAAAATATTGATTGGAACTCAAGGTTTTTTAATAACAGAAGCTTTTGAAAGTGAATATGAATCTATATTTTTTGGAATTGTTTTAATTTCATTTGGACTTGTATTTTTGGGAAGTATTTTATTCTTTAATAAATCTTTTGTTAATCCTTACCTTCAATCTTTATCTCTATTGTTAATTTGTTTAGGGTTCTGGGTTTTTACTCAATCAAAAGCAAAACAATTACTCGGAATTACTAATCCATCATTACCAATGATAATAAGTTTTTTCACTATGGTTTCTCTACCTATCTGTTTATGGTTTTATACGTCTGTAAACTATAAAAAGATTAAGGACTATAAAATATTAAAGCATTCTGCTATTACTATTTTATCATTATATATCCCTATAACAATTATCTCATTTTTTAATGTTTCTTATACTAAGTTTTTATCTTTTATTGGAATTTTACTTTTGCTATACACTCTATTATTAGGAATAATTTCAATAAAGATATATAAAAAAGGTGAAAAACCACTCTTCTCTTGTATATTTGCATTATCTAGCATTCTAATTTCTATAATTGCAGAAGAGATATTACTTATTTTAGGAATAAGTATAAAACACGTATCTTTTCTACATTTAGGAATGGCTTTTGCTGCTGTAATTTTTATTTATAGAAGTATAGGCAATATTGTTGAGAAAAATTCAGAAAACAATGAAGCAAAACTTTTAAAAAAATTAGCATATATTGATGTTATTACTTTAGTTGAAAACAGGAATGCTTATGAAAAGTTCTTAAGAGAAAAAAGTAATTATTTTGATTATTTAGGAATAATACTAGCAGATGTTAATGGTTTAAAAATTATTAACGACAAATATGGCCATAAATATGGTGATGCATTATTAAAAAAAGTTTCAAAAGAATTAAAAGAGTCACTTCCTCAAGATAGTCATATATATAGAGTTGGTGGTGATGAATTTGTTGGAATTATTAGAACTTTATCCGAAAAAGAATTCAATAAGTTTATAAAGGAACTTCAAAAAAAATTTGTACCTTCAAAAAGTGATTTTGGAATGGCTATAGGTTCTTATTATTACAAAAAAGATAGTGGTGAAAATCTTAAAGAAGCAATAGAAAAAACTGATATAAATATGTACAAACAAAAAGAAGCTCTCAAAGATTTAATTTATAAAAACAACTTTGATAAAGCCATTTCTAAAGAATTATTATTCTCTGAAATAAACACTTAAATATTAAAATTACAACTTTATCCAATTCGAATAAAGTTGTAATAATATGATGTATTATTAAGTAAATTTTTCTCAAAATCTTATTAATTTTCTATAAATTATTATCTCTGAATTTAACAATCACCTACAAAGAGTAACATTAACTTATAAACAAATCTTTAAACTCTTGAGTTAAAACATTTACTAAGCCCAAATCAGTTATTTTTAAAACAGGGGCTGCAGGAAGTGCTGCAGTAGCTAATCTCATTATAGGATTATCATTTACTATACCTTGCTTTAAAAGCACTTGTTTCATGGTATTAACCTTTGAAACAAATTGTTTAGGATCTTCATTAGTAATTAAACCTGCAATTGGAAGTTCAACTTTTGTAACTTGTCCTTTATTTGAATATACAATTCCACCTTTAGACTTCTTTATTTCTTCAATTGCGACTTTAGCATCAGCTATATTATTAAAAACTACAGTAAGATTATGAGAATCATGACTTACTGTTCCTGCTAAAGCTCCTTCTTTTAGATGAAATTTTTCTACTACCCCAACAAAATAATTATCACTATCTTTGTGTCTGTTAATAACAGCAATAAAGTTTAATTCTTGAGTCCCTTCTAACGATAAATATCCATTTTTAACTGGTAATTTTACAATTTTTTCTAAGGTGAATAAACTTTCATAGCTTTCATATTCAATTACTCTAGTTTTTATATACCCTTCTTCAATTGGAGCTTTTATCTTCAAATTATCATAATCAAAATTATCAATAAAAATAGTATTTTTTGATTCAACTTCACTACTAAATTTTGGAAAAACTTTAGTCATTTTATTATCTTTAGCGACTAGTTCTCCTTCAAAGAATACTTCATCAACAATAACTTGATTTATATCTCCAATTAAAAAGTTTAGGTTTGCAATATAACCTGGAGCGATAGCTCCTAAATATTTAAGTTTAAAATGTTTAGCAGCAATAATTGTTGCAGATCTTATTGCATCTCCAAAAGATAATCCTGAATCTATTGCACTTTTAATACATTGATTCAAATGACCTTCATTCATCAATTGTTCGGCTTCAATATCATCGGTACATAGTGTTAATCTATCAAAGGTATCAACGCCTTTTAATCCGTTTATAATACAGTTAATGTTTTTGGCAAAAGAACTATCTCTAGCATCTACAATCATGCCATTTCTTACTGCTTGAAGTGCATTATCACCAGAGAAAAATTCATGATTACTTTGAGGGCCTCCGCATAAATATGCAGAAAGTTCTCTTGGATTTTCTCCATAGAAATGACCTTGTATAAAACCATTCTTTTTTTCTGTAGCATCTATAATATCGACCATTCTTTTTTGGTTATTAATCACTCCAAAATAATCCATTACTTCAGCTAAGCCTAAAACATTTTCTTTATTTAATATTTCTTCAATTTCAGCACTTTCAAAGGTGGCACCTGATTTTTCTAAACCAGGTGCACTAGGTACACAAGAGGGAGCTAAAACAAATTGGTTCATATAGGTGTGTTTACCTGCTTCAAGCATATAATCTACCCCTTCCATGCCCATTACATTTCCAATCTCATGTGGATCTGTAACAATTGTTGTAGTTCCTCTAACAATTGCTAAAGTTGAAAAATTCTGAGGGGTCAACATACTACTTTCTATATGCATATGAGAATCAATAAAGCCTGGTACAATTAATTTATTTTTTGCATCATAATTAGCTTTAGCTTTCCCTTCATTAAAAAAGTTTTCTCTTGTTTCAATATATGCAATATATCCATTTTTTATATAGATTTCACCAGGATAGATTTCTTTAGTAAATACATTAAAAATTCTTGCATTTCTAATGATTAAATCACTTTCAACTCTATCCATAGCACAATCTATTAATGTTTTTCTCTCTTCTTTGTTCAATTTTTTCATTAATAGCCTCTAAACAATAAAATATAGCATCAATAATAAAGCTAAAATATATAATCCAATTTTTGTATCTTTTCCTTTACCATAGATCAACTTGATAAATACTTGAGCAATAATACCACCAGCAATACCAGCAGCGAAATCAGCAAAGAAAATTGTAAATATTATAGTAATAAATGGTCCAAAAGCTGTTTCAAATGTTGAGAAATCAATCTTTACAATGTCACAAATCATTAAATAACCAATATAAATTAATACAGGAGCTGTAGCTGCAATTGGAATTATTGAAACTACTGGAGCTAAGATAACAGCAATTAAGAATAAGATACCAGTGACTACTGATGTAAAGCCTGTTCTACCACCAGATTCAACACCTGCTGCAGATTCAACAAATGTAGTAATTACTGTACAACCAAACATAGCACCGATTGCGGTAAAACAAGAATCGACTAAGAAAGGTTTTTCAATACCTGGTAAGTTACCATCTTCATCTAACATGTTAAGTCTTCCACCTAAGCCTAATACTGTACCTAAAGTTGAGAAGAAATCTCCGAAGAAAGTTGCAAATAACAATGTGAAGAACATTGGTTTCATTATTTCAGAAAAACTAAATTTGAATAATAAATTGTTTACTGATGAGAAATCTGGTACTGAGAATGAAATTGCTGTATTAGTTATACCAAAAGGGATTCCTAATAAGGTTACAATAATTACAGAATATAATATTCCACCTTTTATCTTTTTATGTTCAAAAAAGACAATAATTAATAAACCCAAAAGAGCTAATAAAACTGTTGGTGAAGTAAAATCTCCCATTGCCATTCCAGTTGAAAAATTTGCAATACCAGCATCAGAAAATCCTAAATATACTAAAAAGAACCCAATAGCTGCACCAATTGCAATCTTAATATCTTTTGGAATCAATTCAACAATATACTTTCTTAAGCCTAATACTGTTAATAAAATAAATATAACCCCTGAAATCAAAGTAACAGTCATCATTGCTGCAAATGATATTTGATTTGATTGCAACATTGCGCCTAACAAGAAGTTAATACCCATCCCTGTTGATAATGCAAAAGGGAAATTAGCATACAAACCCATAATAATTGTAGAAATACCGGTAATTACTGCGGTTAATACAAATATAGCAGTGCTTGTAATTTCAACACCATTGATATCGACAAATGAAGCATTAGGTCCAATTATCGCAATAGGTTGTAAGAATAATACATAAACCATTGTTAAAAACATTGTTAAGCCAGCGATGACTTCAGTTCTGTAACTAGTTTTATGACCCTTTAAGTCAAAAAGATTTTTTTTAGTATTTTTATCCATATATTCTCTCCTTAGTCTAGAATTCTATTACCTATTGTAAGTATAGGGGCAAGAGCAAATTAAAATTTTTTTTATTTTTTTATAGCAAAAGAAATTAGATAAATTTTAATAATTATAATCATTCATTTTCTTTATTTTTTAGCAAAAATATAATGCAATAAAAAATTTTTCATTTTTATCTTGTACCTATACTAGGTATAGGCTATATGCTCATATTAATAAAAATTTTAATTGGAATTTTTTATAAAATTTGGAGAGATTTTAAAATTGAATAAACAAAAAGAAATAAAAGGAATTATTTTAGCAATATTGGCTGCTACCCTATTTGGAACACATCCTAGCTGTGTTTACTTTTTAAGAAGTGAAGGAATGGAAATTTTACCTACTCTATTAATTAGCAGTATTCAATGTTTTGCTATATATCTATTAATTTTAAAAATGACAAATAAAATTAATTCATTAAAGATTACAAAACTACAATTTAAAAAATTATTGTTATCTTCTAGCTTATTTTACTCAACAATTTTTTTACTTTTTGCCTCATATTCAAAAATTCCTTCAGGGCTAGCCACAGTTATTCATTTTATTTATCCCAGCTTAGTTACAATTATTTCTGTTTTAACACAAAGAGATAAATTATCAAAATCATTAATTATAGCAATTATTGCAACTTTTTTTGGAATTTTATTAGTTTCTAATCCATCTAATAATAATCTAAATCCAATTGGTATAATATTTGCGATTTTTTCTGCTATAGTTTTTAGTTTATATATTTATATGATAAATGATAAAACTTTTGAGAAATTAGATAATACAGCTTTTGTTTTCTATATTTCTTTATTTGGAACAATATTATTATTTATAATTATTTTTACAAAAAGCTTATTAATTAATTCCTTTACAATTATGTGGGGAGCTCTTTCCTCTAGTGTTTTAATTGGTGCATTTGCTCTTGGTATTACTCAAGCAATTGGAGTACTCTTTCTAGCTAAAGCAATAAAATATATTGGAGGACCAATGGGAGGCGCCTTAACAGCTTTTGAACCTCTAACAGCAGTACTAATCGGTACAATTTTTTTCGCTGAAAAAATGCCTTTTTATTGCATAATTGGGTGCTTACTAATTTTAAGTTCAATAATTTATTTATCAATTGCTAAACTAAGAGAAAATCCATTAAGGAATAAAAAACTTGCAAAATAATAAATTATTAGTAAAAATAAGAATATAAGGGATAGCTATATGTTAGAAAAACTTACAATAGGACAATTGGCAAATATTTTTAATATAAATATTCAAACACTTTATTACTACGATAAAGTAGGCCTGCTTGTACCCTCTTACAGAAATTCTGTTACAGGAATCAGAACTTATTCTTTTAAACAAGTTCAACAGCTATCAACTATTCTTTACTTAAAAAAATGTGGATTTAGTTTAGAGGAAATAAAAGCACTAGAAAAAAATTTAACGCCACAAAAAGCTAGGGAAAAACTAATAGAAAAATCTAATGAAATAATGAAACAATGGAAAGAAATAATTGAATTAGACAATGCCTTGCACAGAAAATTAAAATATGTTGATGATGAATTAGCCTTAAGAGAAAAAGAAGAAGCAAAAATTTTATATAGGAAAAAAAGATATTTTTTAAAGATTGGAGTTGAAGAATCAGCTTACGGTAGCCAATTTCTCTACTACCATCCTTGTGTTGTTTGCTATTTTCCAAGTGAAAAAGTGTTTGGAGCTATAATAGAAAAAGGTGAAGATTTAGGGGATGAAAAAGGTCCTATTTTAACAATACCTAATGGAAATTATTTAATTGAATATCATAAAGGCCCTTATACAACCATACATGAACATCAAGAAAAAATAATGAAAGCAAATCCAAATTTAAAATTTACAAAAAATGTTTATACTTTTGATATTGTTGATGTTATGAACTGTGCAAATATTGAGAATTTTATAACAAAAATGGAATTCCAATTAGAAAATTAATAAAATCATGAATAATTCAAAAATCCTTTCATACTAGGATAATATTTCATTTCTTTTTGATTTTAATCTAGTTTTTTAGGTTTTTGATTAATTTAATTCGAAGCAATTAAAATCTATTCTAAATACAGACTTTTTATAATAAGCAAGGGTCCTTATTTTTAAGGACCCTAAACTTTATAATATTAATTATTTTTTATAGCTTTCTTTGCATTTTCCAATGCGTCTATTACATCATCACACCACTTATCAAATTCTAAATCTTCTTTTTGTAATTCTGGATGTTCTAAAATATTTTCAACACATTCCTTTATTCCCTGATCAAATCTAATTTCAGCAGTAAAGCCTGGAACTAATTGTTTTAATTTTGAATTATCAAAAATAACACTATTAGCTTTATCTCCTATAAGACCACCATAAAAATCATATGGACCAACCGCATCTAAAAAAGCTGAAGAGACATGGTAAGGTTTTAATTCAACACCTAAAGCATTAGCTATTGCCTGATAAATTTGATTCCAAGTTAAGCTTTCATCTGATGTTATTTGAACAGCTTGACCAATGGAATGAATATTGCCTAATAAACCAATAAAAGCTTTTGCAAAATCTTTATTACTTGTCATTGTCCATAAAGAAGTACCATCTCCATGAATAATTACTCTCTTACCTTCTAACATTCTTTTTGCTATTTGCCAACTTCCATTATCACCATGAACACCTAAAGGAATTGATCTATTACTATATGTATGACTTGGTCTAATAATTGTAACAGGGAAACCTTCTTCTCTGTATAATTTCATCAAATAATCTTCGCATTCAATTTTCTTTCTTGAATATTCCCAATAAGGATTTGCTAAAGGTGTTCCTTCAGTGATTCTATAATCTGTAGGAGGTTTTTGATAAGCTGAAGCAGAACTTATAAAAATATATTGCTTAGTTTTTCCTTTAAAAAGTCTATAATCTCTTTCTAAAGCAGATTTATCAAAAACGATAAAATCAGCAATTACATCAAAAGATAAATCTTTAATAAGCATCTTTACCGAATTTTCGTCATTTATATCACAAGTTAAATATGTAACACCCTTAGTACCTAATTCTTCATTTCTAGAGCCTCTATTTAAAATATACAAATCTGTTTTCATACTTATTAATTGCTTTGAAATTGCTGTACTAATAGTACCTGTACCACCGATAAATAATACTTTCATCTTATTCTCCTATTTATATTTTAAATCCTTTATAAGGATAAATTATAAAACATCTAATATGTAAAAACTATATAAATTATTAATAAATTTTTGCAACTCTTCCTACTAAGTTCGATTCTAACCTAACTTTTATCCCATGGGGATGTTTTGGAGAATTTGTAAGAATATCTTTTACTATCCCATCAGTTAATTTCCCACTTGCTTGATCTTGTTTAAGAATTATTGCAACTTTTAAACCAGGTTTTATATTTGCTCTTATTTTACCATCCATATTGTACCTCTGTTTTGAAGTATAGGCTTTTTTATCTGATAGGTAAATGTAAAAGAGAAATAAAAAAAAGGAGCCACAAGGCTCCCTGTATTTGATATTATTAAATTTTATTTTTTACCATCTTCTCTAAAACGAGTTAAGAACTCTTTGGTCCTTTTACTTTTTGGATGATAGAAAATATCATCAGAAGATCCTTCTTCTTCAATTTTTCCATCTGCCATAAAAACAACATGAGAAGAAATATCTCTAGCAAAAGCCATTTCATGGGTTACAACAAGCATTGTCATTCCCTCATGAGCTAAGGTTTTCATTACTTCTAATACTTCACCAACCATTTCAGGATCTAAAGCAGAAGTAGGTTCATCAAATAATAAAATTTCTGGATCCATAGCTAGAGCTCTTGCAATAGCAACTCTTTGCTTTTGACCACCTGATAATTGAGCAGGTTTAGCATTAATATAAGGAGCCATTCCAACTTTATCAAGATATTTCATAGCTTGTGCTTTTGCCTCTTCTTTACTCTTTTTTAATACTCTAATCTGACCAAGCATACAATTGCTTAAAACAGAATGATTATTAAAAAGATTAAAAGATTGGAATACCATACCAACTTTTGCTCTATAAGCTTCTTCTTTCATTCCACCATCATCTACTTTTTGACCATGAAATATTACATCACCTGAAGTTGGAGTTTCTAATAAGTTAATACATCTAAGTAATGTAGACTTACCAGAACCTGAAGCTCCTATAATAGTAGTTACATCCCCTGTATTAACATCGAAATCAATATCAGTTAATACTTCGTTTTTACCAAAAGTTTTAGACAAATGTCTAACATTTAATATTTCACCCATTATAGTCTCTCCCTTGATGGAACTTGAGCAGAATTTAATCCACTTGTATAAGCTAAAGTATCAGTAGTCGCTAAATCAAAGTTTGCAGGACCATCCATTTTCTTTTCAATATATCTCATTATTTTTGAACAAGTGAATGTTAAAATGAAATATATAATTAAAGTAACAGTAGCAGCTTCAAAATATGTATAAAGAGCCCCTGAAATACTCTTAAATGTAAAGAATAATTCAACAGTACCGATAATTGATAATACACAAGTATCTTTGATATTAATAATTAAATTATTACCAATTTGAGGCATGATTAAGCGAAGAGCTTGAGGTAAGATAATACTAGTCATTGTTTGAACGTGATTCATACCAATAGCTTTTGCCCCTTCTGTTTGACCAATATCAACAGAAAGGATTCCACCTCTTACTGTCTCTGCCATATATGCACCAGTATTAATTGATACAATTATTATAGCAGCTTGCCACATGCCTAAATTAATATTAAATAATTGGCTTGCACCATAAAATATGAATGCAGCCTGTAACATCATTGGAGTTCCTCTAAAAAACTCTACATAGATAGATAAAACAATTTTAAAAAATTTAACAATGACCCTACTGAAAGTACTAGAAGATTTCTTTAATTCGATTGTTTGTACAATACCAACACCAAATCCAATTAAACAACCTAAAGCAGTACAAATGATGGCTATTGTCATTGTAACACCTGCTCCCTTTAATAAAGAGACACTGTATGTTTGCAAAATGTAAACCATACGTTGAAGAAAACTCATTTCAGCAATACTCATTATATTTTCTACCTATCCTTATAAATTTTTTAGTTTGATAATGGTTGAACAGATATTGCTTCAGCCATCATTCTATTATAATCATTTTCATCCATAGTAGCTAAAATTTCATTGATAGCTTTTGTTAATTCAGGATTATCTTTAGATACTGAACAACTAATATCAATATCAGATTGGCTTAATTCAAAATCATCATCTGTTCCAACGAAACTTAAGATTTTCATATTAGGATATGCTACTAAAGCAGCTTGAGCTGTTGGCATATCAGTACAAATAAAGTCTACTCTTTTACTATTTAATGCTACTAACATAGCAGGAGCTGATTCTTGTGCAGGAAGCATTTTTGCACCATCAATTTGAGGTAAACAAGTATCATACCATAGAGTACCTAATTGGCTAGTACAAGATCCACCACTTAAATCACTTTTTCCTTGAGCGTTAGCAAATTTACTATCTTGTAGTGTCATACATACAACTGATGCATAATAATATGGATCAGTAAAATCAACCATTTGTTTTCTAGCTTCTGTTGGAGATTGACCGGCAATAACACAATCAACTGTTCCAGATTGAACTGCAGGTACTAATGAATCCCAATCTAATTTAACAATTTCTAATGGGCGACCTAAGCCTTCAGCAACAATTTTTGCCATCATAACATCATAACCATAAGCATAATCATTTGAATCAGCAATTTGTACTGCGCCATTTGAATCATCTGCTTGAGTCCAGTTATATGGAGCATATCCACATTCCATAGCAACTCTTAAAGGTTTTACTGCATTTTCATTATCAGTTGCTTTAGCTTCACTTGAGCCATTAGCAAAAACTGATGAAAAACTAAAAGCTAATAACAAAGCTAATAATAATAATTTTTTCATTTTGATCTCCCTTATTATTTAGTTGAAGAGTGTGTACCTTCATACCAATTAAATATGAAGTCAATATAACTCAACGTTATAATTATGTCAATAGTGTTATTAATTTAACATTTTGTTATCAAATTGATACAAATATAATAAATATTACAATTTCACCCAAATACTTAACAATATTAGAGTTATTACTCAATTGTTTCATAATTATTTCATTTTACCGAAAGAAAATATTTTTTTTTGTTTAAATAAATAAATTTTTTTTACTTAATAATTAATATTTTAAATATTTAAAAAAAATTTTATAATAAAAAGGCAGCTAAAATTTTTCTTTTTAATTTTTGAAAAATCTTTTAAACATTTAAATCTATAATAGGAATGTAAAAATGAATTTTGAAACTACTCCACAAGATTGGTTTAACCATATTTCACAAGAAATAAACACTAATGCTTTATTACAATTTGTAATTCAATCTAATGATAAAATAAATTATGAAATACTATATAAAGCAGTTAACTACTTGATTATTGAGGACCCTATTCTTGGCTGTATATTTAATGAAAATTTTAATCCACCAGTATGGCAATATGAATTTAAAAACTTTAAAACGCCTTGTTTTATTTTACAGACTGAAGATATGACTTCAAAAATAAAAGAAATACTTGAAATTGAAATCGATACTACAAAAGAGTTACCACTCTGTGTTTATTTATTAGAGAATAAGATTAATAACACTATTATATTAAAAGTAAACCATTCTGTGTGTGATGGATCTGGTATAAAATATATTTTAAAACAATTATCAACAATTTACACACAAATAGAAAATCATGAAAAAAAAGAATCTTCTCTAAATACTAATAACCGTAACACAAATAATTTTTATAGATCTTTTAATATAGAAAATATTAATTCATATTTTGAAGCAGAAAAAGCAGAAACTCCTCCTACCTGGGGCTTTCCAATTAATAAAAGCAATAATTCAAAACTCTTCACATTTAAATTATTAAGATATTCTAAAGATGATTTTAATAAAATAAAAGAATTTTCTAAATTAAATGAAATAACAATAAACTCATTATTTTGTGCAATTTATTTTAAAGCTTTAGTTCAAACACTAAAAATAAAGGATCAAAATAAAGAACTACAATTTATGATTGATTTAAGAAAATATTTGGATAAAGAAAGACCACAAACAATCTGTAACTTAGCCACGACTTTAAATGTAAAATTATCCACAAAATTTAAAAATTATAAGAATTATTTTAAATACACTGATAATGAAATTAAAAATTTAATAAATTCTAAAGATTTTATTCATAACACAATAGCTGGTGATTTATCAAAGGATTTAGGTTATTCAAAACTAAAAGATGCATTTATTACAGAATGGGACGAAATAAAAAATACTGAAAGTTGTACACCTATGATTACTAATTTAGGTCTATTTGACAAAAATACAATTAAGTTTGGCTCTTCAACAATAAGTGATATTTATTTTATATCTCCAGCTTTTGTTGCCCCAGCTTTTATGTTATCTCTTTTTACCTATAATAATACAATAAGTATCTGTTCTAGTTATTATGAAGAAAATATATCTTCAAAAATAATAAATAATTTATTTAATAACATGGAGATACAAATCAAAGAATTATTAATAAAATAAAATTATATTTCTAGCTGCTTTTTTTTGTTTTCTAAAACAGTTTTTGCAGCACAATTTGTTAATTCTAATATACAAGGTGCAATTAAAGAGTATTCAACTCTTGTTCCCATTCTTGAATCATTTACCAAACCAGCTTCTTTTAGTTGTGATAAATGTTTTGATACTGCAGATTTTGGCACCCCTATCTCTTGTGCCAATTCACAAACACACCAAGATTTCTCTTTTAATTTTTCTAAAATATATACTCTCATTGGATGAGCTAAAGCCTTAAACATTTGAGCTTGTATTTCAGCTCTTTTAAATTCTTTTTCACTTATCATATATTTAAATATTTCAAAAACTATTCTCTTTGTCAATGAAATACTTGACTATTTTATTATAAAGTTTCAATATTAAGAAACTTTGAAACATACAGGTTAAAAAGCATCATTAAAATACTTAACCATTTATTTTAGGAGAGACTTTAGATGAAAGATAAAAAGAATATTATGTTAATAACATTAGGTATGCTTGCATTCTTAACAAACGGAGATAACTATGCAGCAGCTCCATTATTAATAAAAATATCACAAGATCTAGGATTAGAATTACAACAAGCAGCAATATCAGTTACTGCATATATGCTTTCTTTTGGATTATTTACATTAATCTTTGGGCCTTTGTCTGATAGATATGGGAAAATCAATATTATTAGAATTGCATCCTTTGGAACTGCTATTTTTAGTATTATGGGAGGATTTGCCTTTAATTTAACTAGTTTAGTTATATTTAGAAGTTTTAATGGCGCATTTGGAGCAGGTATTTTCCCTGTAACAATGGCTTTAGTTGGACAATCCTTTAATGATAAAGAAAGACAGGGAGCTCTAGCAAAAGTTATGGGATTAATGTTCTTAGGTGGCGCAACAGCAACTGCACTAGGTGGTATAATTTCTTATTTTGGTTCTTGGCGCTTAGTTTATATAATTTATGGTATTGGGGAATTAATTATTGCTTTCATCATTTTAAAAATATTAGAAAAAGATAAGGGCGTTGTTGATAAACTTAATTTCATTACGGCTTACAAAGCTCCTCTTTCAAATTATCGTTTTATGAGATTAGTATTAGTAATTTTCTTTGTAGGTTTCTCTGTATTTGGTAGCTTTACATATTCAGGAAAATTATTACAAACATTAACAGGCTTTAGTGTTTTACAAGTTGGTTTAATTTTATCTTTCTTTGGTATTGGTACTGTAATTGGAGGAAGAATTGCTCCAAAAGTCAAAAAGAGATTAAAAAATGCCTTTTTAGCTGTAGCTGGCATTTTAGGATTCATGGGATTATATGGACTCTCTACATTTACAAATATATATTTAATAATCATTTCTTTATTCATCTTTGGCGTTGCTTTTATATTCTTACAATCAACACTAGTATCTACAGCACAAGCAAAATTACCAAAAATGAGAGGGACTGCTATGTCTCTAGCCTCATTTAATATGTTTGTTGGAGGAGCTGTAGGAACAGCAATTAATGGAAGAATAATAACTAACACGAGTATTAATTATATTTTCCAATATGCTTCCTTTGTAATATTAATTGTTGGTTTTATTGCTGCAATATTTATTGCAAGATTCGAAATGAGACAAAGACAAATAATGAATTAAAAATAAAACAATAATACTCAAAAGATCAGTTAAACAATAATTAAGTTTAACTGATTTTTTTATAGCCTAATACTTATAATTTTTATATAAAATCATATTGACCTAGAGTTAACTTTATCTTTTATGCTCTTAATTAATAATATACATACAAAAATAGGAATAAAAATGAAAAGAATAATTTTAATCTCAATAACTACCCTTTTCTTTGTAATTTTAGCTATTTCTTGTACCTCAGAAAATACTAACAAACAAGTTGAAATACAAGAAACTCATAAGGAGAAAACAATTATGGAAAATAATCAAAAAACAACACCTATAATACTAGAAATGAATGGAAAAATTATTCATGGAACTTTAAATGATACTCAAAGTGCCCAAGCTTTTAAAGAATTACTACCATTCTCTGTTACTGTATCAAGAGCAGCAGACGATCTTTGTGGTTCAGTAAGTGAAGATTTACCTTTTGATCCAACTGAAGGCAAAAAAGAATGGGAAATCGGAGAAATAGGATGGTTTGGAGGTTGGTTCACAATACTAGTAGATCATGAAGAACAATTTAAAAATATGCCTAATATTTCAATAATAGGATCAATTGATAAATCAGATATTGAAACTGTTAAAGCCTTTAAAAATCGTGTCGATATCATAATCAAGACTGCAAAATAAAAAAAAGCTCCTAAATTAAATATTAGTTTCTTTAGAATCATAACTACAAAAAGACTGAGAGTCTCACCCCTTTAGCATTGTTAGTGATTAATTTAATCAAAAAAAATATACCTATTTGCTTAACAATCTTTAGGATTTATTAAATAGCTACAAAAATAACAAACCTTAAAGTCTAAAAATTATTTTAGAGACTAAAAGGTTTGTTATATATTTTATTTTTTCAATACTCAAGGCCTAGAGCATTAGAATTTTAGTAGGCTTAATATTTTAATTATTAAAGACTTGCAAAATCTTCATCAGTGACTTCTTCTAACCATTCATTTGAAGTATTTTCGCCTGGAAGTTCAAAAGCTATATGACTAAACCAAGTATTTTTTTGTGCACCATGCCAATGCTTTACATCAGTTGGGATATATACAACATCCCCTTCTTTTAATTCTTGTGCGGCTTTTCCTTCTTCTTGATACCAACCTTTTCCAGCTGTACAAATTAGCATTTGTCCACCGCCACTTGTTGCTTTATGAATATGCCAGTTATTTCTACAAGCAGGTTCAAAAGTTACATTTGCAAGGAATAGAGGCTCAACACCTGGTTTTGTAACCATATTTAAATATGAATTTCCAATGAAATATTGAGCATACATTTCATTAAAGATACCCGTTCCAAAAATATTTGCTTTATCAAATTCTTCTTTAGTTTCATATATCATTGAAGCTTTTCTACCATTAAATTGAGTGTTTTCTGCTGTTTCAGCTAGTGCATTATATACTTCATCTGTTACTGGTTCTAACCATTCATTACTTGTTTCAACACCTGGAACTTCTAAAGAAATATGGCTGAACCAACTATCTTTTTTAGCTCCATGCCAATGTTTTGCATCAGTTGGGATATAAATAAAAGAACCTTCAGAGAGACTAATAGGATCTTTCCCTTCTTCTTGGTACCAACCTTCCCCTGCTGTACAAACTAACATTTGTCCACCACCAGATTTTGCATGATGGATATGCCAATTATTTCTACAACCAGGTTCAAATGTTACATTAGCTAAGAAAACTGGAGTTTCACCAGGTTTTACTAAAAAATTCAAAAAAGAATCTCCAATAAAATATTTAGCGAACATATCATTTGGAATACCTGTTCCAAATATATTAACTTTATCAAATTCAGTTTTATCAATGTATTTCATTAAATTTACCTATCCTTATTTATATTATTTATAAATCTTATATTATATAGTGTACAACCTAGAGTAAGCTTTAGGTCAAGGGTATACAAAAAATTTCTCACATTTTCTTTATAAAATGTATTAATTTACTAATAAATTTTAAAAAAAAACAGGCATTATAATTTGCTAAGATATAACAAACTAAACAACACCTGTTATTTTTCTATAATAAGTAGTTAATAAATTTATTTATTTAAAGAATCAACTATACCATCATTATTGGCATCTAATCCTATTTGACAAGAATTTATTATATTATTGTAGATAGTACTATACCAATCTACATTACTATTTAAATCAATAATAATAGGATTCGTTCCACCTAGAACTCTATCCCCTAAATTGATATCTTTAAAAAATGAATCCATATCAAAGGTTAATATTACAGAATTATTTTTAGAATCAATCTTAAAACCATCTGTATTATTTACTTCAAAAAGATTTGTTCCAGAATAATGGAAAAACACTCCTGTAACATGATCTGATGCATCATGGTAGCTTCCTCTTAAATATATTGAATCAGCATTATTATACACTTGTTTCGACAAATTCATTTCAACAGATTCATAAGTTCCATTAATAAGATTTACATGACCAATTTCTTTACTTGAATTAGAATCATATAAGTCTATAGAATAAGGCCCTGGAAACATTTTATTACTTTCTACAATTTTTTCTTGATCTGATCCACCTAAAATGTTTATATCAATACCTTCAAGACCAATTTTAGCTTCTAGAAGCTCAAAATAAGGAACAAAAGGTTCAGTAGTAAATTTTTCTGAATACTGCTCTCCCTTATAAATTACTGAAAAAGAAACATCAGTACTTCCTGCTTCCCCTAAATCACACCCCATAAATAATGCGGAGATTAATAAAGCTATTAAGCAATAACATAAATAAGTATTTTTTTTCAAAATCTCACCTTTCCTCTCAATTATTAATTTACACTAAAAATAATTGATTATAATAAATTATTATAAAAAAAATTAATAAATATTTTTTTATTGATTAACACCTTAACATAACTTTTATATTTAAAGAATTAGTTTTAATTATTTTTTTATAAAATATTATAATTAAACTTGTTTAGTAAAATAGTTTAGTGTTAACAATAAAAAAAATACTACCTTCTAATTTCTTAGTAAGGTAGTACTTGTCGTTCTTCTAATTGTTAATTCAATAGAATTTTTACTTAAGCATCATAAGCAGCTTTTAAAATCTCTAGAACTTCTTCTTTAGTTAATTTTTTATAGCTTCCTAAAATGATTGTTGAATTTGCAATTGGTTCTAACATATCTTCAGTAGTTCCTAATTTTTTCAAATTAGTTATAATTCCACATTCATCAGCAAATGCCTTTAATGCATCAATACCTGCTAGAGCTAATTCATCTTTAGTTTTACCTTCAGCATCAATTCCCCAAACCTGTGTTGCAAAACGAACAAATTTATCTAAACCATTTTTGTAAATTGCTTTGTAATATGGGATAGAAACTGCAGCTAATCCCATTCCATGAGCACAATCTGTATAAGCACCTAATTGATGTTCAATCATATGTACTTGCCAGTCTTGTGTTTTACTTAAACCCATAATAGGGTTCATTGCTAATGTAGCACTCCACATTAGATTACTTCTTGCTTCATAGTTTTCATTATCATTTACTGCAATTTTAGCACTATGAATAATTGAACGTAATAAACCTTCAATTAAGTAATCAGTTGTAACATCATCTTCTCCAGAAAAATAACTTTCCATTAAGTGTGACATCATATCAAAGATACCACTTACCATTTGATATTGTGGTAAAGAGAAAGTATATTCAGGATTCAAGATAGAAAATTTTGGATTAACATTAGCAGGGAATACTCTACCCATCTTTAGTTTCATATCATTATTTGTAATTACTGATCCACCATTCATTTCTGAACCAGTACCAGCTAAAGTTAAAATTGATGCTACTGGAACTATTTTATTATCAACTGGAGCAAATTGTAACCAGTATTTTTGCCATGCATCACCTTCGCAATATGCAGAAACTGAAATACCTTTAGCACAGTCAATTACAGAACCACCACCAACAGCTAAAATTAAATCTACATTATTTTCTTTTACAAGATTTGCACCTTCTTTAACTTTATCATATGTTGGATTAGCCATAATTCCATCTAATTCAAAAATATTTTTTCCACTTTCTTTTAATATTGCTACTACTTTATCATAAAGACCAATCTTTTTAATTGAACTTCTTCCGTAAGCAATTAAAATATTATCACCATAATTTTCTAATTCGGCTTTTAAATTATTTAAAGAATCTTTACCAAAATAGATTGTAGTTGGATTTTGATATGTAAAATCTAAATTCATCATTCTCTCCTATTTATTTAAGTTTTCTTTAAAGAATGATTCTAATTTGTCAAAAGGAATCAAGTCTGTTCTATCATATAAGTCAATATGTCTTGCACCTGGAACAATATATAATTCTTTAGGTTCTTTTGCAGCTTTATAAGCATCTTCACTAAAGTAACGTGAGTGTGCAATATCACCAGCAATTAATAAAATTGGTCTTGGAGATATTGAATCAATATAGTTCAATAATGGGAAATTCATAAAAGCTAATGAACTTGTTAGAGTAAATGCAGCTGGAGCATTTGGATGATGACCTCTTTTCATTGCATAGAATTCAAAGAATTCACTTGTAATTGGATCTAATCCTTCTGGAATTTCTTCTTGAGGTGTACTTGGGAAACCAGCTGGGATTTCAGGAAGTCCATTTTCAAAATCCTTCCATCTTTGTTCACCTAATTGATCTAAAGTTTTATTTCTTTCTTCCTCAGTCATGCTGTCCATCCAGCCATATCTGTTTACACGACTCATATCATACATACTTGCTGTAGCAACAGCTTTAATACGGTGGTCAACTTGTGCTGCCTTTAAGGCAAATCCGCTACTACCACAAATACCCATAGCACCAATTTTGTTTCTATCAACATATGAACGAGTACCTAAAAAGTCTACACCAGCACTAAAATCTTCTGAGAATACATCAGGGGAAGAAACTCTTCTTGGTTCTCCACCACTAGTACCATTATATGATTCATCAAATGCGATTGCTACAAAACCTCTTTCTGCAAAAGTTTGAGCATATAATCCAGCACCTTGTTCTTTTACTCCACCATAAGGTGTTCCAACAACAATAGCAGGGTATTTTTTTGTCATATCAATATCGACAGGCATATATAAATCAGCAGATACATCAATACCGTATCTATTACGATATGAAACTCTATTTACGATAACTTTTTCACTTTTTGGAAATATTTTATCCCACATAATTTTTTCTCCTATAATTATATTTTATATTTTCTAAATTTTAACAATTCTTGATTTTCTAAATCATTACGTTAATAACATAATTTATTAAGCTATTAAAAAAAATATCAATTCCAACATAATTATTGCCTATTCCTACAAAATTCTAGTGAATTATATTTCTTTTTAATTTAAAATGTGCATAATTCAATTGAACAAAGAATTTTTATTTGAGGTGATTTATGCAAAATAAAATTGATATAATGAAAGATAAACTTTTAACAAAACTTCCAAAAGAAGGAGTTTTAAATAGCACTCTTAAAGGTGTTGAATTATTTAGGATTGATGATCCTTTCAAAAAAAGGCCTCAATTATATAATCCTCAAATAATAATTTTAGCACAGGGTAAAAAAAATATTTATCTAGGAGACAATACATATTTCTACGATAGAGATCATTACTATGTACAAACAGTTCCTCTATCTGTTGAATGTGAAGCTATAATTGAAAAAGATAAACCTATGGTAGGTCTTACAATTACTATCGATCCTCAAATAATTGGTGAAATATTATTTGATATGGATATAAAACCTCCTAAGACTTCAACAATTCTAAACAGTTTATATGATGCACCAACCTCAGATAGTGTAATTGATGCAGCTATTAGATTAATTGATGTAATAGGGAATAAAAATGAAACAAGAGTTTTAGGTCCTTTATATGTCAAAGAAATAATCTTTAAAATTCTTAGTGGAGAAAATGGTGAAATATTACGAGAATTAGCTGTAAATAATAGAGGATTTTATCAAATTTCAAGAATTATAAATAATATACATGAAAATTATTCTAAACCTTTTGAAATACAAGAACTTGCAAGTGAAGCAGGAATGAGTGCCACAGCTTTCCATTCTGCTTTTAGAGCAATAACAAGCACATCCCCTCTTCAATATATAAAAAACATTAGATTGTATAAAGCAAAAGAAATGATACAAACAGAAGGCGAAAAAGCTAATGTAGCAGCTATTAGAGTTGGATATGAAAGTCCTTCTCAATTTAGTAGAGAATATAAAAGATTTTTTGGAACCACACCTGCAAAGGATAAAAATAATGTGGCGCTATATGCACAATAAAATATAAAAATATAAAAAATAAAATTTACTATAATAGGAGATTAATTATGAGTAAAAAAGTAACAGCGGGTAGAGATGCTTTAGGAGATTTTGCTCCAAAGTTTGCTCAATTAAATGATGATGTTTTATTCGGAGAAGTTTGGTCAAGAGAAAAAGAACTTTCACCAAGAGATAGAAGTTTAATCACTGTAACAGGATTAATGGCAAGTGGTATTTTGGATAGTTCTCTTATGTTCCATCTACAAAGTGCTAAAAATAATGGCATTACTAAAGAAGAAATTGCTGAAGTATTAACTCATTTAGCTTTTTATGTTGGTTGGCCTAAAGCTTGGGCTGTATTTAGAATGGCTACTGAAGTTTGGAAAGACTAGTAAAAATTAATATTAACTGTATGATAAAACTAATTTATTTAAACTATAAATTAGTTTTTGATTACAAGTTATAAAAAAGAAGGCTAATATGAAAATTAAATTAACACTAGAGACTCAAGATACTATTATTTTTAATATGGATAACAATAAAACTACTCAAAGTTTTTTAGAACAATTACCATTAAGTTTAGATTTTGAAGACTACAGTAGAACAGAAAAAATCAGTTACTTACCAAAAAAACTTTCAACTTTAGGAGCCCCTAATGGATATGAACCAAAAGTTGGAGATTTCTGCTTATATGCGCCTTGGGGCAACTTATGCATTTTTTACAAAAACTTTTCTTATGCCACAGGTCTTATAAAACTAGGTAAGGTAATTGAAGGAAAAGAAAATCTTAAATATATAGAAGGTCAAGTAAAAATAGAAGTAATCGAATAGTTTAATAAAACAATAAGGATTAAATATGCCATCAAGGCTAAAGTACAAAATAACAATAGATATTTTAATGACAATTACCTTAATTATTCTTATGGGATATATTTTCACCATGGATTTAACCCATGAAATAATTGGTACTATTATGATTGTTCTATGGATAATTCATAATATATTAAATTGGAGATGGTATAAATCTATCTTAAAGACTAAAAATACTTTAAAAAAAATACTAATTACTAGCTTAAATATTTTACTATTAATATCTGTCATCGGATTAATAATAAGTAGCATAATATTATCTTCATATGTATTTTCCTTTTTAAACATAGATAAGGGTATAAATTTTGCAAGAGTGCTACATATGGTATCTTCTTACTGGTGTTTTATACTTTCTGCTTTACATTTAGGATTACACGTAAATACCATAATTAATGTTATAAATAAAAATTCAAACTTTTTTTTAAACAAAAAGATAAAAATAATATTCAAAACCTTATTTTTAATATTATCTATATTTGGAATATATGCATTTTATAAACATAATTTAATATCATATATGTTCTTAAGAGTTCAATTTGTATTCTTTGATTTTGAACAATCACTCTCATCATTTTTATTTGATTATGTATCAATGATTATCTTATTTTCATCAATTACATATTATTTAAATTTAAATACAAAAAAGAAAACAAAGGGAAAAATAAATGAATAACAAACTAAAAAAAATAGTATTAGCAATAATATTAATAAATATAATTTCTCCAATTTTTGCACAATCAAAATCCAAGATTCTTATAGCATATTTTACTTGGGCAGAAAATACAGAAATAATAAATAGGGCAAAGGCTATTAAAGATGAAACTAATCATATTTTTAGTATGGAAGGAGATTCAGTTGATGCTACTTCAAGTGCTAGTGTGATTCCACCAGGAAATATTACTAAAATTGCTAAAATTATCCAAAATAAAACTGGAGGAGATTTATTTTCAATCCAAGTAGTAGATAAATATTCTTGTTATTGGGATGAATGTTTAAATAGAGCTTCTGTAGAAAAAGCTAGAAAAGCTAGACCTGAATTAATAAATGAAGTACCTAATATTTCTGATTATGATATAGTATTTTTAGGCTTTCCTACTTGGTGGTACACCATTCCAATGGCTGTAGCAACATTTGTTGAAGAAAATGATTTATCAAATAAAACAGTTATTCCTTTTGTAACACATGGAACTAGCGGTGTTGCAAGAACAATTAAAGATTTAAAACCACTATTACCAAAATCAGCAAATATAGAAAAAGAAATTGGAATATATAGATCACAAATTAACCAAGCACAAAGCAAAGTTGATACTTGGTTATTTGATTTAGGATTTTAATAGTTTTTAATAATCATGAGTTTCTTGATATAATTTTTTAATTTCATCTGGTATTTTGTCTTTCTCTAACTCCATTACAGCTTTTTCAGAACCTAATTCTGAAGCCTTGCCATAATACCAGCACTTAAATTCAATTAACTTTAATACATGTTGTAATTCCGAAATTTGGCCTAGAATATCTTTTTTTCTTTCTTCAAACATTTCTTTTCGTTTTTCAATTGAAGAATCCCCTTCAGCACACCAATCTTGGAATACTTTAATGTCTTTTAAAGACATACCAGTCTTTTTTAAGCATTCTATCATGTTTAATGCATCAAGACTTTTTTGGTCAAATTCTCTAATTCCACTTTTTGTTCTTTTTATAAAAGGTAATACACCTTCTTTTTCATAATATCTTATTGTATGTATTGTTAGATTAAATTTCTTTGCTACTTGACTAATTGAATAGGTCACAACAAATTACCTCCTAAATCTAATTTTTCATAAACCAATTTTATTGCTTTATCTAATTTATCCAAAGCTTCAATTACAATCTCTTTTGAACAAGCTACATTCATTCTTAAAAAGCCTTCACCACCTTTACCATAATGATCACCTGCTGTTAAATATAATCCTGTTTCATGACGTATAAAGGCAGCTAATTTTTCACTATCACTTGTAATAGTTTTACAATCCAGCCACATTAGATATGTTGCTTCAGCATCAATAACTTTTATCTTAGGTATATTTTTTTCTATATAATCTGTTACTAAATCTTTATTATCAGAAATATATTTTCTTAAAGCATCTAACCAAGGGCCCCCTTCATTAAATGCTGCAGTAGCAACTGTTGTAGCAAACACATTAGGTTCAGCAACTTCATCGGTATTTAAACCTCTTTCCACTTTATCTCTTAAAAATTTATTAGCAATCATTACAGCAGAGCTTTGCATACCTGCTAAATTGAAAGCTTTAGTTGGAGAAATACAAGTTACACTATTTTGCTTACATTCTTCATTTACAGATGCAAAAGGAATATAAGTTTTATTTGGGATAGTAATATCACAATGTATTTCATCGGATAAAACTACTACATTGTTTTCTTTACAAAGTTTTCCGATTTTTATTAAAGTCTCTTTGTCCCAAATCTTTCCAACAGGGTTATGAGGATTACAAAGAATCATAAGAGTTGTTTGTGGGTTACTCAATTTTTCTCTCAAATCTTCAAAATCAATAGAGTATTTTCCCTCATCATAAACTAAAGGACTTTCTAAAACTTTTCTTCCATTATTAATTATTGAATTATAAAATATATTATAAACAGGACTTTGAATAACTACGTTTTCAGCTACAGTAGTTAACTTTCTTACAATGCTAGAAATTGCTGGAACAACTCCAGTGGAAAAGATTAACCATTGTTTTTCAATTTCAAAATTATGTCTTTCTTTCCACCATTTAATATAAGCATCATACCAAGAATCAGGGACTATAGAATAACCAAATACTCCATGATTTACTCTGTTATTTAAAGATTCAATAACACAAGGTGCTGTTTTAAAATCCATATCAGCAACCCACATAGGTAATTCATTTTCTTTAACATCCCATTTTAAACTATTTGTATTTCTTCTATCAACAATAGTATCAAAGTCATATTTCACTATATTTTTCCTTACTTAATTTTAAAAATTAATAACTTTTTTAGCATTTTCATTATCTAAGCGACTGATAATTTGTGTCTTTGATGGATCAATCTTATCCTCTTCAAGAATAATTTCACCATATTCATCTGCTCTGATTATTCCTGATGTAGGATTTTTTACACTATCAATTTTACCAATAACATCAACATCAACAGTTGAATATTCAAAAGCTAAATCAGTTTTAATTAACTTGCATCCTTTTAGTACCAAGTTATCAATATAACACATTCCTTGTAAACTTTCGATTGTACAATTGATTAAAGTTAAGTTTTTAGCATTCCAACCTAAATATTCACTAGAAATAAATGAATCATATACTGTTACATTTTCACTATTCCAGAAAGCATCTTTTGTTAAGATCTTTGAATTTCTAATTGTCATGTTTTTTACACCATCAAAAGAATATCCACCAACTAAATCTAGATTATCAATATCAAGGTTTTCACAATTCATAGCAAAGTAATCACCTCTTACATTAACATTCTTTAATTCAATGTTTTTGCAATTCCATAAAGTTTCTGAAGCGTTTGAAAGACTAATATTTTCTAAAGTAACCCCATCACATCTTCTAAAGTTTTTTGGGGCCTCTATAAGACTATTTTTTACAGAAATTGAATTAGTATACCAAACTCCAGCTCTAGCATCTTTTGACCAAATAGAATCATTTACTTCTACATTGTTACTATACCAAATAGGATATTTCCATTTAAAGACACTATTTTTTACATCAATATCGTGACATTCTTTTAATGGAGATTCTCCATCTTCGAAAATTGTATTTGTAATAGAGAGATTTGCTTTATTAAATAGAGCTCTTTCTCCGGTTAAAATTTGTTGATTAATTATTTTTTTATCCATTATTTTACCTCAGTACTAAAACTAACCATAGAGCTAACTTTAGGTCAAGAGGTATGAGCTATTTTTTTCATCTTTTTTATGTTTTTAACTTTGGAAATTTTTATAATTTATGTATACATCAAAAAATAAATAAAATTTTGTATTTATAGATACTTGATTGTAAACATACTCAGATGATAACCTTATGAAAACTAAATTTTGAATATATTTATAGAGAAGGAATATAATGGAAAAAGCTAGCGCAAATAATGTAGAGCATCATGAAAAAAAGAGAAATAGTTTTTCAAGTAAAATGGGATATGTATTATCAGTTGCAGGTTCAGCTGTTGGATTAGGAAATATTTGGAGATTCCCCTATTTAGCCGCAAAATATGGTGGTGGAGTCTTTTTACTTGTTTATTTAATTTTAATGATTACATTTGGTTATGCACTTATTATATCAGAAACTACAATTGGTAGAATGACAAAAAAAAGTCCTGTTGGAGCTTTCCAAACATTTGGTAAAGGGTTTTCCTTTAAATTTGGTGGTTGGATTAATGCCATTATTCCAATGCTAATCGCCCCTTACTATTGTGTAATTGGTGGTTGGGTTACTAAATATCTATTTGAATATATAAAACTTAATTCAAATCCATTAGCTAGAGACGAATATTTTACAAGCTTTATTACAAATGGAGCTAGTGTTGAACTTTGGTTCATTGTTTTTTCTGTTATTGTAGTATTTATTATCATACTGGGAGTTAATAAAGGTGTTGAAAGAGTATCAAAAATAACAATGCCACTTTTAGTAATATTAGCTATCTTTGTTACAATCTATTCAATTACAAGACCAGGTGCAATGGAAGGTGTTAAATATTTCTTAATCCCTGATTTTAGTAAATTCTCTTTAATGACCGTTGTAGCTGCTATGGGACAAATGTTCTATTCTCTATCTATTGCTATGGGTATTTTATATACTTATGGTTCATATATTGATAAAGATGTAGATATCGAAAAATCAACTTCTCAAATTGAAATCTTTGATACAGCTATTGCTATTTTAGCTGGTCTTATGATTATTCCTGCAGTATTTGCCTTCTCACCAGGAGAGACAACATTGCAAGCAGGACCATCTTTAATGTTCATTACACTTCCAAAAGTATTTGCAAGTATGGGCTTTGGTTCAATTGCTGGTATTATATTCTTTTTACTAGTATTCGTTGCTGCAATCACAAGTGCTATATCTTTAGCAGAAACTAGCGCTTCAACTTTTGAAGATCAATTTGGTTGGAGTAGAATAAAAAGTAGTATAATTATTGGTATAATTATGATTGTTTTAGGATCTACTTCAGCTCTTGGATTTAGTAGCTTAGATTTCATTTCAATATTAGGAATGGGAATATTAGATTTCTTCGACTTCTTAACAAATTCAATAATGATGCCTATTGCTGCTATTGCAACATTGATTTTAATTGTTAGAGTTATTGGACTTGATACAATTGCTAAAGAAGTTGAATATTCTTCAAAATTCAAAAGAAAAAAATTATATAACTTCTTTATTAAATATTTAGATGCAATTTGTTTAATCATAATTCTACTGAGTTCAATTGCTAACGTTTTTGGATGGATT
The DNA here is from genome assembly GCF_055395745.1 of Pleomorphochaeta caudata. Classification (NCBI taxonomy): domain Bacteria; kingdom Pseudomonadati; phylum Spirochaetota; class Spirochaetia; order Spirochaetales; family Sphaerochaetaceae; genus Pleomorphochaeta; species Pleomorphochaeta caudata. The sequence goes on along the minus strand of NZ_AP042458.1, from coordinate 1,722,012 downwards.
AATTTATAAAAATCAATTATTATCCATTAAAAAGGATAAAAAATGGATAATACAAAAAGATTTTCTTCAAGAGTAGACAATTACGTCAAATATCGTCCAAGTTATCCTCAAGATGCTATATCTTATTTATTTAATAAAGGAATAAATAAAAATAGCATCGTTGGAGATATTGGATCAGGGACTGGAATTTTAAGTAAATTATTAATTAATAATGTAAAAAGCCTTTACTGCGTTGAGCCAAATGATGAAATGAGAAATTATGCACAAAGCACATTATCAAAATATGATAATTTTTTTTCAATCAATGCAACAGCTGAAAGCACTACCCTTAAAGACAATAGTTTAGATGCCATAACCGTAGCCCAAGCTTTCCACTGGTTTGATATTGAAAAATGCAAATTAGAATTTAATAGAATATTAAAACCTAAATCAAATATCTTTTTAATTTGGAATAATAGATTAACAAATACCCCTTTTCTTAAAGAATACGATCAAATATTAAAAGACCTTTCTAATGATTACAATACAGTAAATCATCAAAATTTAGTTGATAAAGAATTTGATTTATTTTTTGATAAGAAGTGGGAAAAAGTAACCTTTGAGAACTATCAGATATTTAATTTTGAACAATTCAAAGGAAGAGTATTTTCTTCATCTTATACACCAGAAGAATCTGATTCAGCTTATTCCTCTTTCTATAAAGCAATAGAAGAATTATTTGAAAAAGAAAATACTAATGGGTTTGTAAAATTTAATTATACTACTGAGATAATCTCAAACAAAAATTAATTTATTTTTAAATCAACAAAAGCAATAACCATAATAGCTAATAAAGTAATTACTTCAATTATAGCAAAGAAAATATAATATGTACCATGGCCACCAGAAATAACTGCTAATATATTAACTATAGCTATTACTAAGTTGACCCATTTATAGAATTTCTTATCTGCAAAAAGGCTTAAAATTATCATAACAATAGCTGATTCCATTAATATGGCACCAACTAATAATCCACCGGCTGGGACAGAAGATGTACCAGCCATAATACTTCTAATTGGGGATGATGCATCCATCAAAGATAAAATATCTGCATATATCATATTAATTAATACAGATACCCATAATGCAAATAATAAACATTTTTTCTTACTCATAATTCACCCCTCTTATTAAAAATTAGTCATCACCTTTTTTATTGAATGCTTCAAAAAATAATTCTGCTAATTTAACTGAAAGTAAAGACCCAACACTAATCAATTGATCTAAATAATCATTTGGTTCTAATACAGGATAATTAGTTAACCATCTTAAAAAAGATGATACTAAAAAGTCTGAAAAAGAATCTGCAACAATAGGGAGTTCACTCTCATATCCATCAGATACCAATATATCAGCTACAATTGGTTTTAAAACATCACCAAAATAATCACGCAAACTATGAGGCCCCATTTCTTGGAAGGCTTTTTTATAAAAATTTTGATTTTTATAAATGCAAGACAAAAAGCATAAAGCCCCATCATAATTTTGCAAGGTTCCAACTTCTTTCAAAGTGTAATCAACAACTTCTTCTTTAAATATCCAAATTAGCAATTCATATTTATCGCCGAAATGATAATAAAAAGTTTTTCTATTAATACTACAATCTCTACAAATATCAGAGACTGAAATTTTACTAATAGCTTTCTTTTCCATTAGTTTTTTCATTGAAAATGCAATAGCATTTTTTGTTAATAAGTTATTTGCCATAATAAAAACTATTCTTTTTTTCCTTAAAGGGAAAACTCAGCACTTAAATAAAAGGCTCCAACTATGTATGAGTTTTCTGTTAATGGTTTATTCAAAATATTTTTGCTATAAATTATATCTAAATCCCCTAAAATTGTATCAATTGTTGATACATAACAAGGATTTGCACCAAATTTATATTCCTTAGTAGTTATTACTTTAGCAGCAATTAAATTAAATAACAAATTATTTTGATATCTGTCTATTTCCTCTTGTGATAAATCTTTTTCTAAGCTCTTAATATAATAATAAGGTAGAACTGACTTATCTTTTAAGATAGCGTCTTTTACAGTATCTTCATAAGCCTTTCTATCTTCATATACTTCTAATGATGAAGGATAAGCACATAATTGTAAACTAACTTTACTCTTTTCATTCATCTCGCCTTTTACTAATCCTGCGTGTAATAGATTTGCTATAAAAGCACTACTATCATCCAAAGAAGCAAAAAGTACTGCAGGTAGTTCAGTTGTTTGCCCTAAACTTAAAACAGGTTTACAAACATACTTATTTGAATTAACAAAATGAGAATCAACTCCTACAAAATCATAATCTTTACTATCTTTTTTTATTCTAGCAACTAACTCTAAGCCATCATCATATTTATATGTTTTATAATCATAATCCTCACCAGGTTGCTTTTCTAAATTTGTAAATAAATCAATTATTTCATTTTGATTGCGTGAAAGCTCACTTAATCCTAAACTATCTAAAAAAAATGCCATATTTCCTCCAATTCATTCTAATAGTAACAATAAAAAGACTTGATGAAAAGTCTATTACTCAATAGTATGTACCTCATGTATGAAAAATTAACAAAGAAAGATGGTTTTCTTGATGGATTTCCGATCTTTTTAGGCTACCTTTCTACAGCTATAGCTTTTGGCTTAGTTTGCAGAAATATTAACATTTCATTTATTTACAGTACTTTAATTAGTATGACTAGTTTTGCTGGTAGTGGTCAATTTTTAATGGTCAATTTATTAGCAAATGGTGCATTAATTTTTGAATTATTTGTTTCTATTTTACTAATAAACCTTAGATACTTATTTATGGGTGCATCCTTGAATCAAAAATTACCTGAAGATATTACACTACTTCAAAAAATCATTGTAGCTTTCTCTACTACTGATGAAATTTTTTCTGTAGCAATATTAAAGCCTCAAAAATTAAATTTTTCATATCTATTTTCTTTAGAATTAACTAGCTATTGTGGTTGGATATTAGGCACAATGATTGGCTATTTGATTGGAATTGCTCTTCCTCATAAATTACAATTAGCTCTAGCTATAACTTTATATGCAATGTTTGCATCTCTTTGGGGACATGAAACTAGAAATCATGGATATAAAATTGTAATTGTTGGTTTGATTTCTGCATTAATAAATTCATTTTTAATACTAATTGTTAAACTAGCTATTGGTTGGTCATTTGTAATAGCAATGCTACTTGCAACAGTTATTGGATCATTTATCTTAAGGAGTGAAGATGTTTAATATTAATTTACCTATGATAATAATCATTTTAATAGCCTCTGTAGCTACTCTACTTCCTCGTTTTATTCCTTATTTCTCTCCAATAATAAATAAAATACCTGAAAAAATAAAAGAAAAATTAAAAATTCTTCCAATAGCAGCTTTAGGTGCTTTGATATTTCCTTTTTCTTTAATTGATTTTAATCCATTATGGATTGCTTCTTTAGTAGGGGTTTTAATAGCTTTCCTATTAGGTTATTTAAAATTTAACATGATTATCTCAATTATCTTTAGTGTTATTGCAACATATTTATTACTAATGATATTATAAGAGTATGTTTGATTTTCATCGTCATTTTACAAAAAGTCCTGCAATAGAAAATGCTTTTTATGCTACATCTTCAATAAATGAGTGGGATAATTTAGCTAAGTTTAAAAGTCTGGGTCTTTTAGCAGATAATTTAACTATGGATAAAATGTCTTTTGAAAACCACTTAAAAAAAAGATTAAATTCAAATAATAAACTCCATATTGGAGAAATTGGCCTCGATAAAAGATATTCTAATTTTGATAAACAATTAGAATTCTTCAATTCTGCCATTAAGATTGCATATGAATTTGATAGAATATTAACAATACATATAGTAAATGCTAATTCCGCATTAATTGAAATATTAGAAGAGAATATAAATAAACTCCCCAAATATATTATTTATCATGGATTTAATAAAAGTCTAGAATTAGCAAAACAGTTGAAAAAATATAATGTTATTGTTAGTATCAATCCCAAAATCATTAAGACTAAATTATTCAATAATATTACTGATTTAGATAATTTAGGCTTTTTAGTAGAAAGCGATTGGGATCAAATAACCGACCAAGGCTACAATAATTATTTTACCTCTTTTATTTCAACACTTGAAGATAAAGGAGCAATACACTTTAAGGATATAAACAATGAATTCAGATCAATTCTTGAGAATTTCTAGATTAATCGGAGATGATAACGTAAATTTACTTCATGAAAAGAAAGTTATAATTGTTGGGATGGGTGCTGTAGGAAGTATGTGTTTAGAATCCTTAGCTAGATGTGGTGTTGGCTCTTTTAAACTTATTGATTTTGATGAAATTGGTGTAACTAATATTAATAGGCAAATTATTGCAACATGGGATACTTTAAATAAAGTAAAAGTCGATGTTGCAAAAGAAAGAGTATTATCAATTAATCCAGATTGCAAAGTAGAAGCTATTAAAGGCTTCTTTAGTGAAGAAACAGCTGAATCCTTGATAGATAAAGATGCAGATTTAGTTATTGATGCAATTGATTCTTTAAATCCTAAATGCTCGCTAATAACATATTGCTATCTTAATAAAATAAACATAATAAGCTCTATGGGGGCTGCACTAAGAAGAGAACCCTCTCTAGTTCAATGTGGAGATTTATTTGATACTTATGGATGTCCTTTGGCAAAACTCGTTAGAAAAAGAGTTCGTCATAGAGGAGTTGATAGAGGTATAAAAGTAGTATTCTCTCCAGAATTACCTAGATACGAATACAAAAAACCTGAAGAGGAAGAACATGTTGATTTTAATGAACAAATTCTTGAAAGAGGTAGAGTTAGAAATGTACTAGGATCTCTACCTACTTTAACTGGTATTTTTGCTTTAAACTTAGCCCATTTAGCATTAAAAGAATTGCTAGGAGAAAAGGAATTTACTGGAGAACCAGCTTTTAACTCTAAAGAAAAATTTTTACAGCATAAAAAATCAAAGAAAATTTAAATTCCTAAAACTTTTTGATACATGAAAATTTGGAGCCTCTGAATCAATATCAAATAAAGCTAAATAATGTGGCTTTTGTAATTTATCTCCACACTTATAAAAATTGGCTGAAATTTTTTGTCCAGTAATCTCTTTATCACAATTTATTAAGTTCCATTTATATAAATCAATAAATATCTTTAATGTCCAATGGCAGTTGTTTTTTTCATCACTAATTATATTTACTTCTCTAGAAATGTCTTCTATATCTTTTGTATCAAATAGTTTTCTATTAAATCTATCTTTACCCTTTCCAACCAAACAAAAGGAAGTTGCACTAATTTCAAAATTTAAATATTCTGCTGAATTCTCATTTTTTAGAAAACATTCAAGACAACTATCTTCATATACATTATCATTATTAAATTTTGATTCTCGCCTTATTTCTTCTTCAAAAACATCGAAATCTAAAATTAAATTTTTTTGATCATGTGAAATTTGTAAATATACTTCAATATTTTTTCCACTGTTCCATAAAGCTTTTAATTTATATTTTTGCTTATCTTTATCTATATTATTATTTAATACTATTATCTCATCCATAAAAAACCTTTTAAGCACATGAAAAATATTTTAGCGTTTTTAGAAAAAAACTCAAGCAATTTCACAATTTTTCTCTTTTTAAATATTAAGAATTAAAATTCTACTTTTTTATTAGGAGTATAAAATGGAATCGAAAAAAATAAAATATGCCTTTTCTCTTTTTGTTTTTACAATCATCTGTCTAAGTTTTATCGGCTGTGCCGATGAAGGAAATTCTAATTTAATTGATTTACAATTATCTCTTACAAGTAAAGCAAAAACTAATACATCAAGAGATATATGCCCCAGTAATGATGAATTAACAGTTTTTAAGTTTATTGTAAATGGAATTGGTCCAAACGATAAAACATTTAATCTAGAAACTATTGAACAAACCACTTTATTAACCGATCTTGTAAAAGGAAAATGGGATATTTCAGTAACAGGATATAATAAAAATGATGAAGCTATTGTTGAGGGCAGTGGCACTTATTATCTTTTTAATTCACAATCCAAAGTAAATATTAGTTTAGATTATATCAATGGCGAGGGTCAAATCGATATAGATTTATATTGGAATGTTGATCAAGTAGATTCAAGTAAAGTGGGAGTTATAACCACATATTATAAATTAGAAAACAACAATTTCTCAGAATATGAAATAGCCGATACAATTACTTATGAAAATGGTCATGCAATAGTTAGTACCCCACTTCCATCCGGTAGTTATATAATAGCTTCAAAACTATTTAGCGGAACAACTGAACTAGCAGGATTTGCTGAACAATTAAGGGTATTAGCAAATCATACTACTTTAGGCTCAAATACATTTATAATTGGTGATACAACTTTAGATTACGGGATTACTTTTACCTGTAATACACATTTACCTATTCAAGGAGTTATAACTTCAACGCCAACCACAATAATAGAAAATCAAGAAATGACTTTAATCTTTAGCCCTACAACTATTCCAGATGGATATACTGAAGATCAAATAAATTATCAATGGTATTATGAAGGAGCTCCTATTGAAGGCGAAACTACTAATACATTAACAATTCTACCAGTAAAAGGTGAACATAGATACGATTTATTTAGTTACATAGATGGAATTTCAGGCACTTTAGGAAGTACAAAAATAATTATTACATGTAATTAAAAAAAATTAATTTTCTCTACTACCAATTTTGAATTGACAAATGCAAGAAAGATATTCATATTTAGGTTATGAAAAACGACGCACCAACAATTCTAATGGAAATACCAATTAAATGTGGATTTCCATCTCCCGCAATAGATAGTAGAGAAAATCCTTTAGATTTTAACGATCTATTATTAAAACATAAATATTCCACTTACTGCCTTAGAGCAAGTGGTAATAGTCTAGAAAAAACGGGAATTTTTGATGGAGATATTTTAGTTGTCGACAAAAGCATTGAAGCTAAAAATAATGATTTAGTAATTGCAGAATATCAAGGCGAATTTACTGCAAAGAGATTAAAAATCAAAGATAATAGAATTTTTCTTCATCCAGAAAACAATCAATATGAAGATATAGAAATTAACAATGTAGATGATTTTGCTTTATTTGGAGTTATTACTGCTGTTGTAAGGACATTACGTTAATGATTGGCCTTTGCGATTGTAATACCTTCTACGCCTCTTGTGAAAAGCTTTTTAGACCAGATTTAAGAAACAAACCTATTGTAATTCTTTCTAATAATGATGGGTGTATTGTATCTCTTTCTAACGAAGCTAAAAAATTAAATATAAAAAGAGGAATGCCTTATTTTAAATACAAAGATTTATTAACACAAAACAATGTAGAAGTTTTCTCTTCTAATTATACTTTGTATCAAGATATATCTGATAGAGTCATGAATTGTTTACAATCTACTGTTGGTAAAATTTCTCCCTACTCAATTGATGAAGCTTTTTTTATTATGCCCGAATCTTTAACACCAGAAGAAATCAGAAAAACAATACTTAAAGATATTGGAATAGAAGTATCAATTGGCGTTGCAAGAACAAAAACCTTAGCAAAAATTGCAAATAAAATAGGAAAAACTCTTGAATCTAATTGTCTTTATTTAAAACCTGAATGGGAAGAAAAAGCCTTATTAAAAACTGAGGTTGGTAAAGTTTGGGGAATTGGAAGGAATAAAGCAAAATTTTTAAAAGCTCACAATGTTCATACTGCCTATGACCTAATTCAAAAAAATGAATTGTGGATTAAAAAAAATCTTAGTATAACAACTTTTGAAACGGTAAAAGAATTAAAAGGTATCCCTTGTATTACTATAGAAAATCCAAAAAATGAATATATTTGTAGTGGAATTACATTTTCAAAACCTAGAACATCTATTGAAGAGTTAGAAGAAGCTATAGCCTGTCACTGTACTATAATTGGAGAGAAATTAATCGAAAAAAACTTAAGTGCGCAATCTTTAAGTTTAAATATTTTCACAAATAGATTTGAAGAAAATTATATATCACCTATTTCAACTATATTTTTAAAAGAACCTACAAATTATATCCCAAATTTAATTATTGCAACAAAAGCAATTTTAAACAAAATTTATAAGGAAGATAAATATAAAGGCTGCAGAATTTGGGCAACCGAATTATCTCAATCTAATTATAGACAATTAAATCTTTTTGATAGTGCTCAGCACAATGAACTATTAAAAAAACAAGATAAACTTGCAAAAGTTGTTAATGAAATATCTAAAGCATATGGAAGAAAAAAAATAGCTAGTGGAGCTACAAACAAATTAGAAAAAAATAACTTACAAGCTAGAAACAAGCTATCTCCAAGATATACAACAAAATGGGATGAAATTCCTATTGTAAAATTATAATATAAATACATCTACTATTTATTTTGTATAAAAATAAAAATCATGTAATAAATAAATATTGATTTTCTACACAATTTATAGTACATTTTCACAACCATATGGAAATAAAATGAAAAAAATTAATAGAATAATAAGTTTTGTTAGTATATTTTTTGCAATACTTATTTTAATTCAATATACAATTTATTGCTTAGGCAATATTAATATAGAACAAATCGCTTTTAATAATGCCCTATTATTAAGCTTTTCTATGCTTATAGCAGGTGTTATAAATTTGATAAATAAAAAAAATTCAAATAAATATCTGATACTCATTTCAGCTATCCTTTATTTATTGGGAGGCTTTATATACATATTTAGTAATCAAATTTATGATAACCTTATATATGTAGCAATAGTTAGTTTTATATTTTCCATCTTTCAACTTTATAACTTTACTACTATACAAAAAAAATAATTCAAAAAACGAAAAATTATATATTTAACTAACTTTGTATTAAATTATTAAAAAAATGTTAATTATTTTATAGGTTGTAATAAAAAAATATTGATTTTTTCACAATTGTTACTGTAAAATTGATATGAAAAGAGGAAAGACTATGAAAAAAATCAAAAAAGTCATAGGTCTAACTAGTGTCTTCTTTTTTGTGCTTATTTGTGTACAATTCATAATTTTAAGCATTTATAAAACCAATAATGTTAATGAAATTAACCTTTCATATAATAAACCATTATTTTTAGGTTTTTGTATGCTTATTGCTGGATTGTTAGTTTTGTTTGAAAAAGATTTTAGAGATAAAATATTATCATCTATAGCGATGAGTTTATATATTATCGGAGGGTTGGTATACATTATAAATAATGATCTACTTGATAATGTTTTATATATTGCTGTAACTTGTTTTATTTTTGCATCAATAATTATTTTATATAATATTAATAAAAAATATCAAACAAAAAAATATTGAGACCTATGTAAATTAAAAAAGACGATAGCATTAGCTACCGTCTTTTCATTATTTACTATTATAAATTTAATCAAAATATTTCTTAATTGGTAAAATTTTATTTGTGTTAAAATCTATACAAGCTACTTTAGCTTTTACAACCGCAATTAATTCATTATTTCTTTTAATTTCTTGTTTCAAGGTTACACTAAAAGTTTTTAAACTCTCTATTGTAGTATGAACAAATAAAACATCATCCAATTTTGCAGGAATTTCATAAGTAACTTCAATTTGTTTAAGCACAAAAGAAACTTTATCTTCTAATAACTTACTTTGATTAACACTTTCTCTAATCATTTCTGTTCTAGCATGTTCTGCAAAATCTAGATATCTAGCATGATATACAATTCCTTGACAATCTGTGTCGGAAAAATATACTCTCTGTGAATATTGGTGTTTTATCAAAATTTAACCTCCGCACCTTCGAATTTTAGGGTTTCAAAATAATCATCCAAAGTCTGTCTTCGTCTAATCATCTTAACATTATTATCTTCAGTTAATAAATACTCTGCAGGTCTTAATTTTGCATTATAGTTAAATCCCATAGAATGTCCATGAGCTCCAGCATCATGAATAACTAAAGTATCCCCTTCTTCTAAAAGTGGAAGCTCTCTATCAATAGCAAATTTATCATTGTTTTCACATAAGCTACCAGTTACATCATATACATGAGTTTCACCAGTTTTATTTAAAGCTGTAATATGATGATAAGCACCATATAAAGCAGGTCTCATCAAATCAGCCATAGATGCATCAACACCTACATAATCTTTATACTTATGTGTAACATGACGAACTTTTGTTACTAAATAACCGTAAGGACCTAAAATATATCTACCTAATTCAAAGGATATTTGAATAGGATCTAATCCATTTTCAACTATTATTGAATTATATAAATCTTTTATCTGATCACTTACATATTGTAAATCCATAGCTTCTTGATCTAATTTATAAGGAATACCAACCCCGCCACCTAAATCAACAAAATCTAACTTTACACCAGCTTCATCATAAATTTTCTTTGCAAGGGTAAAAATCATTCTAGCAGTTTCAACAATATAGTCAGCTTCTAATTCATTTGATGCAACCATAGTATGTAAACCAAAACGTTTAACACCTTTTGCTTTCATTATTTTATAGCAATCAATTATTTGATCACTAGTAACACCATATTTAGCTTCAATAGGATTACCAATAATTGCATTACCTGTTCTATCACCACCTGGGTTATATCTGAAACAAATAGTCTCTGGAACTGTTGAAATAGCTGATTCTAAAGCTTCAATGTGAGTTATATCATCTAAATTTATAATTGCATTAATATCATATGCATATTTAAATTCTTCAGCTGGAGTATCATTACTTGTCATCATAATTTTTGAACCATCAAGTCCACATTTCTCTGACAAAATTAATTCAGGAAGGGATGAACAATCAGCCCCATATCCTATTTCAAATAAACGTTTTAAAATACTTGGATTAGGACAAGCTTTAACAGCAAAATAATTTATAAAATTAGGAGCCCATGAAAATAAATCATAAAACTTTTTAGCATTTTCTATTATGGCTTTTTCATCATAAATATAAAATGGAGTAGGAATATCTTTTATAACTTGTGAAAATTTCTCTTCTCCTAAAGGAATATTCTTAGTTGACATTTTTAAAATTCTCCTTAATTGAATTCATTGCTTTTATAACATTTTCTTTATGTCCATAAGAAGAGACTCTAATAAAATGTTCACCTGAAGGACCAAATCCACTACCTGGTGTAATTACTACATGACATTCTTTTAATAAAAAGTCAAAGAATTCCCAGCTAGTTAAATTATTAGGTGTTTTTGCCCATATATAAGGAGAGTTAACTCCACCATAGCAAACAAGACCAATACTTTCTAAACCTTCTCTAATAATTCTTGCATTTTCTAAATAATAATCAACCAAAGCTTTACATTCTTTTAATCCTTCACCACTTAAAGCACTTAAACCACCAGCTTGAGCAATATTTGATGCTCCATTAAAGAAAGTACATTGTCTTCTATTCCACATAGAATTAATAACACCAGGTTCACTATCTTGGCAAACTAAAGCTTTTGGAACGATAGTCCAACCTAATCTAACACCTGTAAAGCCAGCATTTTTACTAAAACTATTAATTTCAATTGCACAGCTTTTAGCTCCTTCAACTTCATAAATACTTCTAGGTAAATCAGGATCTTTAATATATTCACTGTAAGCACTGTCAAATATTATAACAGCCTTATTTTCATTAGCATAATCTACAAAAGCCTTTAATTGTTCATGATTCATTACAGCTCCTGTTGGATTATTTGGAGAACATAAATAAATTAAATCAACTTTTGAATCTGGTACTTGTGGAATAAAATTGTTTTCTTCAGTACAAGGTAAATAAACAAAATTTTTATAACCTTGTATTTCTTTATCGTAACCTGAAGTTCTACCACCTACTACATTTGAATCTACATAAACAGGATAAGCTGGATCTTGGAAAGCCACTATACTATCAACGCTAAATAATTGTTGAATATTTGCAGCATCTGCTTTTGCTCCATCACTAATAAAGAATTCTGTAGCTTCTAATTCAACACCATATCTATTATAATACTTTACTAAAGCTTCTCTTAATTTTGTATTACCTTGCTCATCACCATAACCTGTGTAGGTTTCTCTATTTGAAAGCAAATCTAATTCATTTTTCATAGCTTTAACTAGTGTTTGAGGCAAGGCTTCTGTTGTATTACCTATACCTAATCTCATTATATTAGCACTTGGATTTTCTGCTGAAAAAGCATTTGTTCTCCTTGCTATTTCAGGGAATAAATATCCTGCAGCTAATTTGCTAAAGCTATTATTTATTTTCGCCATTTTATTACTATCTCCTTGATAAACTATAACTAAAACTTGGATTATTTTCCAATTCATCTAGTACACTATATAATTGATTTCTATTTTCGTCACTGCCCAAAGTGCACAATGGAAGCCTAAAACTTTCAAGGCAATAATTATATCTAGCTAAAGCTGTTTTTATTGGAATTGGGTTTGTTTCTAAGAAACAAGCTCTAAAGAATTTTGATAAAGTTTTTTCAATTTCTCTAGCTTCAGCCATCTTGCCATTCAAAGCAAGATCAACCATATCACTCATCTGTCTTGGGAATAAATTTGATGCTACAGAAACAACACCATTTCCGCCCTTTTCAATTAAATCCAAAGACATATTATCATCACCACTTAAAACAGAAAAATCATCACCTGTTCTTTTTACAACTTCTTCCATTTGTACAATATTACCGCTAGCTTCTTTTACTGCTACGATATTCTTACAATCATTTGCTAAAGCTACTAATGTATCAGTTTCAACATTTACACCAGTTCTTCCTTTTATGTTATAAACAATACAAGGAATGTCTACACTGTCTGCGATAGCCTTAAAGTGTAAATATAAACCCTTTTGTGTAGGCTTATTATAATAAGGATTTACTAATAATACTGCATCTGCACCAACACATTGAGCATGTTTTGATAATCTAATTGCTTCTGATGTTGCATTACTTCCAGTACCAGCAATTACAGGTACTCTATTTTTTGTATACTCAACAGTTAATTGAATAACTCTATCATGTTCATCATGAGATAAGGTTGGGCTTTCTCCTGTAGTTCCACAAGGTACTAAACCACTAATTCCATTATCAATCTGAAAGTCTATTAAAGCCTTCAAAGCTTCTGTATCAAGATTATCCTTTTCTGAAAAAGGTGTAATCATAGCTGTATAAACACCACTTAATCTTTTTAAATCCATTTTTCACTCCTGCTACTTAATCAAAGTATTAACTAAATCATCTAAATTATAAAAGCCTGATTTATCTTTTACCCATGAGGCTGCAATCAATGCACCTTTTGCAAACCCCTCTCTACTTTTAGCTCTATGAACTAATTCAATACTATCTACTTGAGAATCAAAAACAACACTATGAGTTCCAGTTACATAACCACCACGAGTAGATGAACAATGAATCTCATTTTTCTTAATTTTTCTCTTTAATTCTTCACTTACGATTGTGTCTTTACCTTCAAAGTTATCTCTAACTGCCTCTGCTAATAAAAGACTAGTTCCTGAAGGAGAATCAGCTTTTTCTCTATGGTGAATTTCATTCAAAAATACATCATATATTGATGTTTGTGATAAAATAGCTGCTGCAAATTTTACAATTTCTCTAAATACAGCAACCCCTAAAGAAAAGTTACCACTATAGATTAAACTGCTTGATTTGTAATCTTTGGCTAATTCTTTAAATGTATCAACCTTATCATACCAACCAGTTGTTCCAATAACACAAGGAACTTCATTTTCTAAATAAAATTTAATATTCTCTTCTATTGTTGAAGGATGTGAAAAATCAATAACTACATCTGCGCCATTTAAATTATCAACAGATAATTCTTTTGCACTAACTAAATTATTAGTACTATATAAATCTATTATAGCTACAACTTCATCACCTTCCTCAACAAAAGAATGAATCATTTGGCCCATTTTTCCGAACCCTACTAACGCTATTTTCATATTTAACCTCTAACAATATCTAATTAAAATAAAAAAATATGTATAAATAATAACATTATGTTTCTATTTTAACATCTTTAAACAACTTATAACATAATTTAGAAAAGTTTAAAAGAGGAAATAAAGAATTTTATTAAAATATTGAACTTTTTTTCAATTTATTTAATTATTCTATAAAATAGTTGTGAGGATCAAATTATGAATAACCACCAAGCATTTCATCTATATAAGATTTTTGAAGATTATTCAAAAGAATTTCTATCTTTTAATTACTCTCCTGAATATAAATTATATAAAAGCTATTACCTAAGAAAAAGGGATGTAGAAAACATATTAGAAGAAAATTCTCTCTTTATTAATGCTTTATATGAAAAAGATGAAAATACTATAAAAAGTATAACGAGTAAAAAAGAAATTGAGATTAATGAATTTTTAATTGGACAAAATGAAAAAACAAATCATGAAAATATTGAAAGAGTTACCCCACTTCCCCTTCAAGCTAGATTTGTATTAATTGGATGGAACTATTTAAGAATTAATATTGATGAAGAAAATCGAAACAATTTTATTCTTACATTAGATAAAAAAGCCTTTAATACTTCATTTTTTCCACAAGTTACTAAAATGGCTTTAGCTTTTGATAATAAGTACTTCTATAATTATTGTTTAGACACCTTAGACTGCACTTACCAAATAAACCAATATTATCTTTTTTTCAAAATATTAGCATATTATTTTAGAATAAATAAAATTGATGAATATAAAAACTATTGCTTAGATTTGATGAACTCTTATAAAAATAAAAGTGTTATTGATGATGCAATATTAAATAAAGTAAAAGATTTTATTATAAAAAAGGCTATTTAAAAATAAAATAGCCCTTTTTAATAATATTAATGTTTTTTCTTCTTATATTTGTTTTCACTTGCTTTTATAAAATCAGCAAAACTTCCACCACTCTCAGAATTTGAGAATTTATATTTACTATCTTTAAAGTTAAAATCTGATCTTTTATTTTGATTAAATTTTCTATTTTTCAATTTACTTTCTCTAACTACTTCTATTACTTTTTCAGTTTTATAATTAATTGATGGGACTACTGTTTTAGGCTTGATTGTAGCAGTAGGTCTTGTTTTTAGACTTTGGAAATAAGCAGCAGAAGAAGAAACTTTTGCCGCTTTATTAATTTCTTTATCAGCTTTTGCTACTACTTTTACTTTTTTTACTTTCTTAACTACTACTTTTGGCCTTTTCTCAAGTTCTTCTTTTGTTAATGGAACTCTTTTTTCAATTTCCATCTCTTCATAAGAACAAGATAATTTTTGACATATATAATGAGGTCTATTTAAAGCATCCATTACTTTCATCATATCTCCACCACAATATGGACACTTTTTACTTTCTTTATATTTAGGAGAAAAAGTATCATTAGAAGAGCCAATATCATTAATTAATTCTCGAGTTAAATTTTTTATATCCTTTATAAATATATCTGAATCTTCCTTACCTTTTGAGATATCTTCTAATCTAGCTTCCCATTTACCAGTAAGCGCTGGGCTTTTTAGCATAGGAGGAACTAACCTTACAATTTCTCTACCCACTTCTGTTGGAACAAATTCATTGTTCTCACTTCGATACATATAATTATTATTAATTAATTTTTCAATGATATCTGCTCTAGTTGCTGGAGTTCCAAGTCCACTACTAAGATTCTTTTTTAGTTTAGCATCATCAACATAACGGCCGGCATGTTCCATTGCTGATAACAAAGTTGCATCATTATATCTTTTTGGGGGTTCTGTTGCTAATTTATTTACCTTATAATCAACTAAATCAATTGAATCTCCAATATTATAAGAATTAAAGACTTCACTATTTTCACTTAATTCTCTTTCTCTATTTATAGCTTTCCAACCTAATTGTTTTAATTCAGTAGTTCTAGCCTTAAAATTATAAGAATCAATTTCTAGTGTTAATGTAGTTGAATCATATATATAATCAGCTTCTAATACTTCAAAGAATCTTTTTACTATTAATTGCCAAAGAGCTTTTTCATCTTCACTTAGTCTATCTAGATTTACTTTTTGCTCAGTTGGAATAATAGCATGGTGATCACTAACTAAATCATTTTGTACAAATCTATCAGTAACTTTTATTCCTTTATTAACTATATTTTCAGCCAAAGGTCTATATTCAGTAGTATATATAGCCTTTAATCTTTGCTCTAAAGTATCAACAATATCATCGGTTATATATCTGCTATCTGTTCTTGGATAAGTAACAATCTTATGATACTCATATAATCGCTGTAAAACATCTAAAGTTTTCTTAGCACTAAAAGAAAGTCTTAAGTTTGCATCTCTTTGTAATTCAGTTAAATCATAAGCTAATGGAGGTGGTTCAACCTTGGTTGTTTTTTCAATATTAATAATTTTAGCAGATTTATTATTTGATAAAACATTTTCTAATTTTTTTAAATCTTCTTCTTTTTCAATTCTGATTGAATCATTTTGAGGATAATATGAAGCATTAAATTTATTAAAGTTTGCTTTTAAAGTCCAATAAAACTTTCCACTAAATTTCTCTATTTCTTCTTCTCTTTCACAAATTAAATATAAGGTTGGAGTTTGAACTCTACCTGCAGACATTTTCGCATCATAATGAGTGGTTAAGGCTCTTGTAACATTTAGTCCAACATACCAATCAGCAGCAGCTCTAGAATAAGCAGCTGAATAAAGATTTAAATATTTATCCCCATCTTTTAAATTAGAGAAACCTTCTTTTATGGCTTGATCTGTTTGGCTACTTATCCAAAGTCTTTTTATTTCTTTATCAAAATTGGTTAATTTTAGAATCCATCTAGCTACTAACTCACCTTCTCTTCCTGCATCAGTTGCAATAATAAAAGTATCAATAGCCTTATTTTCCAACAAGTTTTTTACAATGTTAAATTGATCTATTGTTCTTTCTATTGGTTCTTGTTTCAACTCTTGAGGCAATATAGGTAATGTTGAGAATTTCCATCTCTTATAACTCTCTGAATAAGTAGCTGGTTGAGCTAATTCTACTAAATGGCCTAAAGCCCAAGTTACAATGTACTCATCACTACTTAAATATCCATCACTTTTTTTATAACATCCCAAAACTTTTGCAAGAGATCTTGCTACACTTGGTTTTTCAGCTAATACTAATTTCATATTTTTCTTTTAAGAATCCTTTTAATTCATTTTAATATAAAAAACGATAATTTAATTTTTTAGATTTTACAATATTTTTATTTTCTTTTCTCAATTATTTAATAAGAAATAGATTAAAGAAAGCTTTGTTTAAGCTCTCTAACAAACTATATTTTTTTGTTACCTTTTTAAAACATAAATAAAAAAAAATATAGATTTAATATACCATAGTTTTTGACAAAAAACGGAAATAATTATTTTTGATATACTTGACTACTAACCCTGTAGATGTTAAAAATACTGTATAAATTACAAATAAGTAAGGAGTGACATCATGGCTTATAAAATTACTGATGACTGTGTAGCATGCGGAAGTTGTATTGGTGAATGCCCAGTAGAAGCTATTTCAGAAGGCGATATCTATGTAATTGATGCAGATTCTTGTATCAGTTGTGGCGCTTGTGCTGAAGCTTGCCCTACAGGTGCAATCTTAGCTGACTAATATCAAATTAATTAAGGTTATAATCTTAAATAGAGTTGTATTTAACAACTCTATTTTTTTATTTAAAACAAATAACTATACAAACAACTTAACAAGGCCTTTTAAATCAAAACATATAAAAAAAATATATAAAATTCAATTTAATTTTTCTACAAAAAAAGAGACAAAACTTTTTATATAAATTACAAATTTATTGTTAGCAAGTGGTTACATATTTCCTTTTAAGATAAAAAAACACACTACACTAGATGACAAAAACATAAATGATTTATATTATTTATATAATCTAGGAGCTATATGTGGAAGACAATAATGTACCAATGTTAAGCGTAAGTGCCTTAACTTCATTAATAAAAGATACCTTAAATAATAATTTCCCTTATCTAAATATTATAGGAGAAGTCTCTAACTTTCGACCATCATCTACAGGTCATTGGTATTTTTCCTTAAAAGATGAACAATCATCAATTTCAGTTGTAATGTTTAAAACAAATACTTGGAAAGTATCTAGAATCTTAAATGAAGGGGATAAAATACAAATCTTTGGAACCTTAGATATTTATGCACCTAGAGGAACTTATTCAATAAAATGTGATAAAATCAATTTCGTTGGAACTGGTGATATTTTAGCTAAACTAGAAGAAAGAAAACAAGCATATAAAGAAGCTGGATGGTTTGATGAAAAATTAAAAAAGCCAATTTGCAAATTTCCAAAAAAAATTGGAGTTATTACAAGCCCTACCACTGCAGCTTTACAAGATGTTTTGCAAGTGCTTCAAAGAAGAGCTCCAAGTTTAGATGTAGTAGTTATTCCTTGTACAGTCCAAGGAGCATCTGCATCTATTACTATCGCTAAGGCTATAGAAATTGCAAACACTTTTGATCTATGTGACCAACTAATTGTAACAAGAGGTGGTGGATCTATTGAAGATTTATTACCTTTTAGTGAAGAGGTTGTATTAAGAGCTATTTTAGAAAGTGATATACCAATTATTACAGGCGTTGGACATGAAATTGATTTTGCACTTTGTGATTTTGTAAGTGATTTAAGAGCCCCTACTCCTTCAGCAGCTGCTGAATTGGCAAGTAGTGAAATTTATAACTTAAAAAATAAATTTGAAGAACTATCATTAATTATTAAAACTTCTTTAGATAATAAGATTAGTTATTTTGAAGAAAAAATCTCTAAATATGATATGGAATATTTAAATTCAATAATTATTTCTAAAGTAGATAATATGTACTACAGATGCGTAAACGCTTCTAACGATATTGAATTAAATATGAATAATAAAATTAATACTTATGAAAATAAATTTAATCTAGCCAAACTTGAAATTAAGACACTAAGTCCTACATCAATTTTAGATAAAGGCTATGCCATAATAAAAAATGAAAATAATAAAATTATTAATTCAAAAGCCTTATTAAAGGATAATGATGTTATAAACATAAGCTTTAAAGATGGGGATATTAAAGCAAAGGTAGGTAAAAAATGAATTTTGAAGAAAAATTAAAACGTATGGAAGAAATTGCTCAAGAGCTTAGAAATAATGAAACACCTTTAGAGAAAAGTATTGAATTATATGAAGAAGGTATGGTACTTTCTAAAGAATTAGAAGAAAATTTAGAAGCGGCAAAACGTAAAATAAAAATAGTAAAAATCAAAGATGAAAATGAAATTGAAACCGAGGATTTTGGAGATTTATAATGTTAATAAAAGAAGAAACAAAAAAAATTAGCTTTTTGATTCAGTGTGAAGACAAAAAAGGAATTATGCAAAAATGTGTAAACTTTTTTACCGATAGAGATTTTAATATTCTACACTGTCAACAACACACAGATAGTTATGAAAATATGTATTTCATGAGAATGGAACTAGATTTAAATGATTTAAAAACTTCCAGGCAACAATTAGAAGATGATTTTGATATTTTTGCTGAAAAAAACAATCTTAAATGGTCCTGCCATTACAGTGATTACACTCCTAGAGTAGCTATTCTAGTAAGCAAAACTAGCCATTGTCTTTATGATTTAATTGCTAGAAAAAACCAAGGACAACTTCATTGTGAAATCCCTATAATTATTTCTAATCATCCAAATTTAGAAAGTATAGCTAATAGCTTCAGAATCCCTTTTCATTATTTACCAGTTACAAAAGACACTAAAGAAGAACAAGAATTAAAAGTTAGAAAATTATTAAAACAATTCGATATAGACTTAGTAGTATTAGCAAGATATATGCAAATATTAAGTGGTGATTTTATAGGAGAATGGAGTGGAAAAATTATTAACATCCACCATGCTTTCCTTCCTGCTTTCCAAGGCGCAAACCCCTATCAAAAAGCTTATGAAAGAGGTGTAAAGATGATTGGCGCTACATCTCACTATGCTACTAAAGATTTAGACCAAGGTCCAATAATTGAACAAGAAGTAGTAAGAGTTGGTCACGAATTAACTCCTAAAGGATTAAAAGAAGTTGGTCGTGATGCTGAAACAAGAGCTTTAGCAAAAGCTGTTCAGGCTCACTTAGAATCAAGAATTCTAATATATAAAAATAGAACAATCGTATTTAACGCAACTCATTAAATGAAAAAAAAGCTCCTATAGTCTCAAAGCTATAGGAGTTATTTTTACATATTATTTTTTAACATATCATTTATTATATCTAAGTCATTTTCTGTTACAACTAAGACACCTAATTTAATTAACTCACGAGTTGTCATCCCAACTCCAGCAATCTTCACTCCAGAAAAAGTACCATCATAAATAGACTCAACACCACAGGATGGAGAATTACTTTTAAAGATTGCAAATTTAATATTATTTGCTTTTACTTTATTACAAGCAATTTGTGCACCTTTTTTATAATACCAAGTCAAATCATCACCTTGCTTAGAAATAACTCTATTATTTACAATCTCACAAGGAGATCTAGGTACTTGCAATCCTGCTTCTACTTCAGGACATACAGCAATAAAATTATGAACATGCTTGTAAGTATTTATCAATTCATTCAACGATTCTTTTACAAAAGGTTCACCATTATATCTACAAGGGAACCCTAACAAACAACGAGAAATTAATATATTCATGAATTATCATCCTTTAAGTTTACAATTTGAATCTTTTTTGTTTCTGGATTAGTAAATCGTATTGAAACACAATTTAATCCAAATTCATCAGATTCTTTGCCTCCATATAAAACATCACCTAATAAAGGATATCCCCCCCAAGCTAAATGAGCTCGAATTTGATGTCTAAAACCATTTGTTAATGAACATAAAAAATAATAAATTCCTTCATCATCTTTTTTTAAAAAACTAACACTTGTTTCGTAATATTTCTTGTTAGTTTTATCAAGAATTTTTTTAGAGTAATTAGGTAAAACAGGCCGTACACTTTTGTGACCTTTACCATAATGTCTAAAAAATGATTTTACTATTACAGGGTTCTCCTTCTCATAATCTTTATATGGAAATTGATAAAAGCCATCCAATAAAATACCCCTTTTAGAAGCTTTTACCAAGTATTTTTTTTCAAAATTATTCTTTTTCTGTTCTTCGTACAAAAAATCAAAAGATTTTTTATTTTTTGCTACTAAAACTAGTCCACTTGTAGGTGTATCTAGTCTATGTAGAACCCCGCCTTCATAAGAATTATAACCATCAAAACTTTTTACAGCAGGGCAATATAAACTAATAGCATCCAATAAGGTAAATCTTGTAGGACCTTTCTTCAAAGGAACTGTAGGCATATTTGACAATTTATTTACAACTAACAAATTATCATCTTCATATACTATATTATCAATTATATTATATTCCACAAAAATACACCTACTACAAATAACTTTTGTTATTATAAAACAACATTTACTAATGCACAAGTTTAAATTAAAATATCAATATTTTTCTTTTCACAAACACATCTTTATATTGTATAATACCCATATGCAAGAAATACCTATAAACACTTATTCTTCCCCAACTGTAATTCTTGACTTAATCTATAGATTAAAAGTTAAAGATGTTATGCATACAAACTTAGTTTGTGCAAATATGAATTCTTCTTTAAGGGAAATTCAACATCTAATGAAAGAAGAAAAAATTACTGGGGTTCCTATTGTACAAGGAAAAAGACTTATCGGACTCGTATCAATGGATGATATTATTCAAGCTTTAGATCAAGGCTACATTGAAAAACCATGTAAAGCTTATATGAGTAGAAATATCATAGTACTTGAAGATGATATGCCTATATCATTTGCAATAAATTATTTTGACAAATTTTCTTTTCATAGATTCCCTGTATTAAATAAGAAAAAAGAACTTATTGGTATGATTACCTCTAGAGATATTACAGCAACTTTACTTGTTGAAATTAACAGAGAAATGGAAAATCTAGAAAAAACACAAGCTCAGAACATGACTCAACCTAATAATATTAACGGAGAAGTTCATAGCTACAATATTATAAAACATGATTTTGAAAATGCAGGTTATGCAAGTACACAAATAAAGAAAAAATTAAAACAAGCTGGAGTAGCAAACCAAATAATAAGAAGAGCAGCTATTGCATCTTATGAAATGGAAATGAATATTGTAGTTCATTCAAATGGTGGTCAATTAATTGCTACTTATACTCCAGATAAAGTAATTATATGTGCTCAAGATAGAGGCCCTGGTATTAAAGAAATAGAAAAAGCTTTAACCCCTGGTTGGTCAACTGCTAACGATTGGATTAGATCCCTAGGTTTCGGAGCTGGTATGGGCCTTCCAAATGTTAGAAATGTTAGTGATGATTTCTCAATTGAAAGTAGCACAAAAGGTACAATAGTTACTTGCACAATCAATTTACTAAAAAAAGAAGAGGTAAAATAAATGAAAGTAAGTGAAATTGCTCAAATTGAAGGTTTTAAAACAATTACATTGAACAATGAAAATCAAGAAGTATTAACAGCCTATACAGGGGATTTATTAAGTGATGTAATTGCGAATGTTGATGAAGACAGCATTTTAATTACTGTTCAAGCCCATAAAAATACTATAGCTGTTTGTTCTCTATCTTCCATGCCTGCAATTGTTGTTTGCAATGGAAGAAGCTGTCCTGATGATATGGTTCAAGCTGCTATAGAAAATGAAATATCAATTTTTGCAACAGAAGATACTCAATTTCTAGCTAGTGTAAAAATTGCAAAAGCCTTAAATTTGTAATAATGAGAATAAAGATAGATTTACATAATCATAGTTGTTTATCCCCTTGTGGTAGTGATGATATGCTACCCTCCCTTCTCGCTTTTGAAGCAATGGAAAAGCATATAGATATATTAGCCTTAACAGATCATAATTGTTCAAGGAATCTTACTCCATTCAAAGAAGCTTGTGAAATTTGTCAAATCATCCCTATTTTTGGTATGGAAGTAAATACTATTGAAGATATCCATGTATTAACTTTATTTAAAGAATTAGAGGATGCCAAAGAATTTGGTTTTTATATTGAAACTTTATTACCTGATATAAAAAATGATCCAAAACTTTTTGGTAATCAAAATATTGTTGATATTGAAGGAAATATAATTTCTACATTTGAAAAGTCACTTTTTACTACCTGTGGTATATCCCTAGAAGATGTAATTAGTGAGGTATTAGCTAGAGATGGATTAGTGATTCCAGCTCACATAGATAAAGGGAAGAACAGCATTTTAGCAAACTTAGGGTTCTTACCAGATTTAGAATATTCTGCTTTAGAAGCGATTAAACCTGAATCTATAATTGAAACCTATAACAAAACAATTATACAAGGATCAGATGCCCATTATCTAGAACATGTAGGAAGGAGATCCTGCTTTTTAGAAGTTGAAGAAATCTCCTATGAAGGTTTAAAAGAAGGCCTTTCAACTGGAAAAGTATCATATATAAATTAAAAAGCCTCCTAATCGAATTAAATCAATAAGAAGGCTTTTTTTAGTATAGTATTATAATTAATTATCTCTTCCACCAAAGATTCTTAAGAGGAATAAGAATAAATTAATAAAGTCCAAATATAAAGTTAATGCACCAAAAATACTTGCTCTGTGATAATCTAAATCTGTCATACTTGAAAGATATTGATCATTGGTTCTTTTAATTTTTTGAACATCCCAAGCTGTTAATCCCAAGAAAACTGCAACACCAATTAATGAGATAAAATAATCTAAAGCAGTTGATCTAAAGAAGAAATTTAACAACATTGTTACGATAAGACCCCATAAAGCCATTCTTGAATAATAACCTATTCCAGATAAATCTTTATTAGTAAATTGTGCATATGCTGCCATACCAACAAACATCAATGCAGCTGTTAAAAATGCTAAAAATATCGTCTGAATTTGGAAAGCGTAGAAAATTGTGCTAAATGTTACTCCAGTTACAAAAGCATAAGCAAGAAAAGCTATAGTTGAAGCATTTTTGCTTAAATCTTGTATTCTTGCAGATAAATACATTACTAGCCCAATTTGAACAACAAATAACATAATAAAAGAAATCCTGCTTGAAAGTAGCATTGCCATTATATTTTGATTGCTAGCAACTCCATAAGCAGTTAATGCAGTTAATCCTAAACCAGCACTCATCCAAGCATAAACGTTTTTTATCATACTGCGTTCACGAAGTCTAACTTCACTTGTAGACATAAAATCAATATTATTTGCCATCACGGCCTCCTTTAATATCTATGTTTAAAACTTAATTCAGTAATTATAAATCGTCAAGGCGGTAATGATATTAAATAAATAATAAATAGTAAAAATTATTAATAATTATTTATATAACAAAGAAATAAATATTGTGTTTTTTATGTGAATATAAAATAAAAAAATATTATTGCTTTATTTATCATTTCCCCCTTCAATGCTATAATAACATAATATGAAAAAGTTGATTTATATCCTATCATTTTTATTAATATCTTTTTCCTTATTTTCATGCAAAAGCATTGAAGTTGTATCAATATCTCAACAACAAACAAAAGTTTCTGATATTAGGGATTATATATTAATACAAAGTATTTATAATTTAGATTCTAATTCTTTTAATGATTTAAGTTTAAAAGAAATAATGGGAGATGCTTTTGAATATCTTGATTTACAGAAAAATGAAATTCCATATTTAAATAAAAATTTAAATCAATTTACACAAGAGGTTCATCTCTCTTATGTAAATTCATTATTTGAAATACAAAAAGTGTTATATAATTATAGCAAAAAATTGAACTATCCTTTGATATATCCAAATGTAAATAATAAATATATAATTACTGAAAGAAGTTCTAGCATATTACTTAATACTTATAGAGATGAATTATATTTAGAAATTGATAATATTTTAAATAAGAATTTAAATTCTTCAGCTATTTTATATACCACAATGGCAAAAGAATATAACATATATTGTTTAGGATTAGAAAACTTAAACAGACAAAGCCCTACAACAATATCTATAAATATAATGCCTAGATTGAAAACCGTATTTATTAAAACTTTAATGAATGAATTATCAGAAAATGAAAATGCTTTAGATCTATTAAACACACCAATAGATCCTACAACAATAACAATTGATTGAGAGATAAATGTCAGATAAAACACTATTTTCAACAAATAATGAAAACACACAACCTTTAGCAGCAAGAATGAGACCAAGAAATCTAAATGAATATATTGGTCAAGATCACATAATCGGAAAAGGTAGATTATTAAGAAGAGCCATACAAGCAGATCAATTATCATCAGTAATTTTTTATGGGCCTCCTGGAACTGGTAAAACTACTTTAGCTAGAGTAATTGCAAATACTACAAAAAGTCATTTTACAACCCTTAATGCAGTATTATCTGGAGTAAAAGATTTACGTGAAGAAATTGAAAGAGCAAAAGATAGAAGAGATTTCTATCAAACTAGAACTATATTGTTTATTGATGAAGTTCATCGTTGGAATAAAAGCCAACAAGATGCACTCCTACCTTGGGTTGAAAATGGAACTTTTATATTAATTGGAGCAACAACCGAAAATCCTTTCTTTGAAGTAAACGCAGCTTTAGTTAGTAGATCTAGAATATTCCAATTAAAAAAATTAACTGATGAAGATCTTTATCTAATTGCTCAACAAGCTATAAAAGATAAAGAAAGAGGATATGGCCAATTCAAAATTGAATTTGAAGATGGAGCTTTAGAACATATAATTGATGTCGCAAAAGGTGATGCTAGAAGTTTGTTAAATGCTCTTCAGTTAGCAGTAGAAACTTCAGTAGACCATTTTCCACCAGAAATAAACACAAAGATATATATTTCAAAAGAAGCCGCTGAAGAAAGTATCCAACAAAAAGCAGTATTATATGATAAAGAAGGTGATTATCATTATGACGTTATCTCTGCCTTTATTAAAAGTATTAGAGGTAGTGATCCAGATGCAACTCTTTATTGGCTTGCAAAAATGGTTAGTGCTGGTGAAGATCCAAGATTTATATTCAGAAGAATGTTAATAAGTGCAACTGAAGATGTTGGACTTGCAGATCCTAATGCAATTAGTGTTGTTATATCTGATGCTCAAGCTTTCGATAGAATTGGACTTCCTGAAGGCCGTTTTCATTTAACTCATGCAGCACTCTATTTATCTACCTGTGATAAAAGTAACTCAACTATGGCTTTCTTTGATGCCCTCAGTACTGTAGAAAAAGAAAAACAGGATGCAGAGGTTCCAAACCATCTAAGAGATGCATCAAGAGATAAAGAAGGTTTTGGGCACGGTGAAGGTTATCTATATCCTCATGCTTACAAAGACCACTTTGTAGCTCAGCAGTACTTACCTACATCTCTTCAAGGAAAAATATTTTATAATCCTGGAGAATTAGGTTATGAAAACAACATAAAAGAAAAAGTTTTATCAAAGAGAGAAGCTCAACTAGAAGCTAGTTTAGATGATGCTTTTATTGAGAATCTTACTTTTTCTTATGATGACAAAAATAGAGAAAATTGGCTTAAAAGAACAACAAGTGAACGTGGTGCATTATTAGAAAAAATTAAAAATAAACTATATGAAAAAATAAATATTATAAGATCTGATCGTATATTAATTTTAGGAGCTGGTCATGGATTACTACTTTGGTATGCTTATAGAAAAACTCCAGAAGGATATATTTGCGCCCAAGTTGATCAACAACAGCAATATGATTATATAAACCACTATAGCCAAGAATTAGAAGAATTAAACAAACCTTTTGTAAAAAATGAAAAACTTGAACCCTTTATTAAAAATTTAGATAAAGATTTGCTTTTCGAACATATTATAATAAGAAATCAATTCTCAAACTTCTCAAAAACTGAAAAGACTTTGAAGTTAATTGAAAATAAATTAGCTAAAAATGGTGATATTGCTATTGCTCAAACAATAGCTAGTGAAGGCTCAAAATTATCTCAATTTATAATTAATCCTGAAGCAAAAAATTTAATATATAAAAGTGAAAAAGAAATATATAAACATAATAAAGAAGGTATTTGTGGATGGAACTTTAGTGATCTATATTCTCTTTTTGAAAATAAAGGATATATTATTGATTACTCAATACTTTCTCAAAAAGAACTCAGATATGTTAATCCTAATGATATAAAAAGATGGGTAGAAAAAACTTATGCACCTACTCTTGATAATTTAAATATTTCTTATAACAAAGATGAATTAATTAACATTTTAACCAAAGAACTGGGTAATAAAAATATTAATTGGTATCATAAAGTTGTAGTAATAAAATTATCAAAAGAGGATATTAAACCATCAACCAACAAAGATTTAAAGGGTGCAAAAGAATGGAAGGATATTCACAAAAAAATTAAATAACATTTTTTTTGATTTACCCCCTAGACAAAAACAATCTTTTTTGGCATATTTATCCGAGTTGAGAGACAAATTTTATGCGAAAGTAGCTCAGTGGTAGAGCTCCACCTTGCCAAGGTGGATGTCGCGGGTTCAAGTCCCGTCTTTCGCTCTTAGAACATTGGTTATTTACCAGTGTTCTTTTTTTATCAAAATTTGATTTTAAACAATTAAATAATTTGTTAATATTAAATTAAAAATAAACATATTTTTAAAAACAATACAAATAGGAATTATTTAATATTTTTTTTAGATATATTTCTATATATAGGCTATGTAATGTTATTATAAATAAAAAATTAAACAAATTTTTAACAATTTCCCAAATTTGCTCATTTCTATAATTATTATATAATTTTTATAAATTTATTGCTTCTATCTAAATAAAAGCTATGTAAATAGCCTTTACAAAAAAAGTTTAAATACATAGAATATTGCCATTGGAGAAAAGCAATGCGAGTAATAGATTATTTTTCAAAAGATTCGGTGCTATTTTTAAACAACGATGACAAAAACGAAATATTATCAACTATGGTCTCAAAAGCCAAAGAAAAAGGATATATTTCAGACAAGAAAGAATTCGAAGATGCAATCTTCGAAAGAGAATCAATAATGAGTACAGATGTAGGTTGGCAAGTTGCTATCCCACATGCAAAACTAAAAGGTATTTCAAAATTCTTTATTATACCAGCTGTATTAAAAAACCCTTCTGATTGGAAAGCTGGTAACGACCAAACTGTTAAATTAGTATTTTTAATTGGTGGTCCTGCTCAAGAGCAAACTAAATACCTTCAAATACTTTCAAAAGTTACTCTTGTAGTAAGAAATCCGGAAAGAAGAAAAGCTTTACTTTTGGCTAAAACACCAGAAGAAGTTTTATCTCAATTTTCAGATTTATAGAGGCACAGTAGAATGGAAGTAAATATTTTTATTTATTTAGCAGTTATTTTTGGAGCAGCATATGCAACAAAAGTGGCTGTAAATAAAATTAAAATCCCAGAGGTTACTGGATTTGTTTTGTTAGGAGTAATTCTTGGCGTATCAGTTGTAAAACTTTTAACACCAGAGATGTTAACAAAATTCAGTCCAATTTCAACAATCGCGCTTGGGATGATAGCTTTTACAATTGGTATTGAATTAAAAGTTGATGTAATAAAAAGCCTAGGTAAAAGCATATTTTCTATTGTTGCTTGTGAAAGCTTAGGTGCATTTGTAGTAGTATTTGTAGTACTAAGATTCATATATCAAGCAGAATTAAATACAGCTTTATTATTAGGATTAATTGGTATTGCTGAATATATAGGAGTATCAGAATTACTTGCAGCTATGGCATTCGGTGCTGTAATTGTAAATACATCCCCTGTATTAAGTAAGAAAAGTGCAAATATTGTAACTGGATTATCACCAATATTTATAACAGCATTCTTTATACTTGGTGGTGCTAATTTAGATATATCTTTAATCAAAAAAATTGGTGTATTAGGACTTTGGTACTTTGCAGCAAGAAGTATTGGTAAAACTGGAGGAGCTTCATTAGGTGCTCATATTGGTAAAGCTCCAAAAACTGTAAGAAGTTTAGTTGGATTTGCTTTACTACCACAAGTTGGTGTAGCATTAGCATTAGCTCTTGCAATTAACAAAGAATTCACATTACCTCAATATGGTAGTGCTGGAGCAACAATGGCCACAATTGTAATCAATGTACTTTTATTTACTACAATTATCACTGAGATTATAGGACCATTATTGACACGTTATGCCCTTAAAAAAGCTGGCGAAGTTCATGTATCTGATAAAGACTAATAAGGAGAGTAACCATGAATTTATTAATTATATCATTATCAAAAATAGATTATAAAGAAGATGTATTATTAGCTCTTCAAAGTATTGGTATCCAAAAAGCATCAATTTGGGATGCAAAAAATTTAAACCGTAGTTTAGAAAGTGAATTTAGCTTATTTAGTGGATTCTTCAGTGGCGGGGATGCACATGCTGATGAAAAACTAATAATTTTAGCTCATATTAAAGATAAAAATGATGCTAAAGAATTTATATCAAACCTTGAAGCTGGTGGTGTTCCTGTAAAAAAAGAAGATATTTTGAACATGTATGTAGTACCAACTTCTCTTGTTTTTGAACAAGAAAATGGTTTTATTGAAAACTAAATTTAATTAAAAAAGTTTATATAATTTAATCAAATCCTATAAAGTAGATTCATTATCAACTTATAGGATTTATTTATAAAAAAAGCTGTTGAATTTTTTTCAACAGCTTAAAAACTTAAATATGTATTTTATGATGATAAAAGAACTTCCATTAAGGCATTATATAAATCATTATTTAAATTCAATGAAATCAAATCTGAAATTATAATATCAATTTTATTTTTTTCTAAAATATGGAATATCTTATCTTTTAAAGAAATACTTATCTCACTTCTGTCCAATATTAATTTATAATCTTCAATTTTATCTTTATCGACTAAATTCAAAGACTCAAATTTAATTATAATATCTAAATCAGTTTTTATATCATTGATAATAAGTGTTAATAATTTATTTTGATTATTATATTTTTTCACAAAATCAATTTTATTATTATTAGTAGTAATTATTAGATTTGTATCAGCAATACCTATGAATTCTAATTTGTAATTTCTCTTTTCTGGGATTAATGATAAATCTCCAACACTTTTATGAATGATAAATTCACAATTATCAAAATTATTTTCAAATCTCGTAATTACATTTCTATTATTCTTATAATCTTCACTTATATTATCATCTTCATAAAGTTCAAATTCTCCATTTAATCCCATATAACATTTAAGATTTAAGGATTTAGGATTATTTTGTGCATTAAAATCATTTGTTAAAGGAATAATGCTTCCAGCTTTAATTAAAACAGGCAGAGTCTCTAAAGTTCTGAACATTTTTATAGTTCTATTTCCTAAATATTTTCTAGAACTAAAGAAGTCATAATAAATACCATCTGGTAGCCATGTTAAAGCTGATCCTAATTGTAATTTCTTGTTTTGTTTTGTAACTATAGGAGAGACAATCATTGAAGATCCAAAATAATATTGGGTTTCAATTTCATAGGCTTGTTCCTCTTCACTATGATAATAATACATTGGTCTTATTAATGGGATATCGTTCTTCCAAGATTGATAATTCATTGTATAAAGATAAGGAATTAATTGATGTCGTAATTTCAAGAAAGAAGACATTACCTTATGTGTAATATCATTATATCGCCAAGGTTCTTTACCATTGAATATTTCTTTACTACTATGAAGTCTCATAATTGGTGAAAATACACCAAATTGAGTCCATCTTGCCATAAGGTCATTATCTTTATATCCACCCATATGACCACCAATATCATGAGACCACCAACCGTATCCAATATTAGAGGCACAAACAGTAAATTTAGGCTGAAAAGCCAAGCTTTTCCAAGTTATATAAGTATCACCAGAAAAACCAACAGGATAACGATGAGAACCAACTCCAGCATATCGAGAGAAAATTAATGGCCTATTATTATTTTTCCGATTTGAAAGGAATCTATGATAATTTAATGTCCAAAGAGGATCTAAACCTTCAATTCTTGAAGTATTTCCTTGTTGCCAGTCTATCCACCAAAAATCAACACCATCATTTTCTAAAGGTTCTAAAATAATAGTTTGTAATGAATCTAAATATTTTTTATTACTAGCATCAAATAAAACACTCTCTCCATCTTCAACACCCATCTTTTCTGCCATTATATCATAATTGTTTTCATAAGGGCGCACTCCATCAGCAGGATGATCATTTAATGTTACTTTTAAAGCTCTATTATGCAATTCTTCTAAAAAATCTTTAGGATTAGGAAATAATTCTTTATTCCAAGTATAACCTGTCCAGCCACTACCATAAATTCTATCAATATCGACTAAATGCCAATCCATATCAATTACAGCCACAGAAAACGGAATATCTTCTTCTTTGAATCTATCTAATAACTCTAAATAACTCTGTGTTGTATATTGATAATAACGACTCCACCAATTTCCTAATGCATAACGTGGAATCATTGGGGATTTACCAGTTAATTTATAGAAGTCCTTTAAACAAGTTAAATAATTATGATTATAACCAAAGAAATAAATATCTTTATTCCCCTTCTCTCTTTGTTTATAATAATCATTTATTAAAAGCATGCTATTTGAGTCATCAATAAGAGAAAAACCTCTTTTCGATAATAATCCATCTTCTAAAGGAATTTCACCATCTGCTTCATCTAAAGTTCTAGCTGTCCCTTTTAAGTTATCTAATTTATCACCATAACGATATGTATTAAAATACAAATCCTCAGATTGTCTTAATGTAATTTTAAGAGATAGAGCAGAAAATTCTTTACCACTTGTTTCAATGAATAGTGTTTTAGTTTTTATTTCAAGATAATCACCTGATAGATTATAAGAATAATTTACAGTATCAAAATCTCTATTTATAACCATTTGGGTTTTATCATCTACAAATCGATTTTTCTCTGAATATTCTAATCTAACGAGAGAATCTGTTAAAAATGTAATTCTTTGATTTTTAAAATAAATAGAATTCCCCTCTGTCTTAACAAAATTGTCCATAAAAATACCTCAGATTTTATCTTAATTGGTTTATCGGTAAACGTCAAGAAAAAACTTTTAAACTTTTATTGATTGACAAATATATTAAATTGTTAAGATAATAAAAATAATGAAAAGTTTGGGAATACTATGACAATAAAAAAAATAGCTGAATTAGCTGGCGTAAGCCAAATGACAGTTTCAAATGTTATAAATAAAAAATATGCGAAAGTATCAAAAAAGACTGTTGAAAAAGTAAATAAAATAATTTTAGAAAATAATTACATACCTAATCGTTCTGCTAGGAACCTTAGTGCCCAGTCTTCAAAAATTATTGCAATTATTGTCCCTTTAGTTTATGACAATGATAGTTTATTCTCAGATCCATATACTGCTCAATTAGTTGGAATACTTGAAAATAAATTACGTAAAAAAGGCTATTTTGCGATGATTAGAAGTATTTCAACTCTTGATGAAGCAATAAACTTCCTAAATAGCTGGAATGTTGATGGAGCTATTTTTATATTCCCAAAAGCAGATATTGATATTAGTTATTTACTAGATAAAGTCTCAACAGAAATTGTTTTCTTTGATTCTTATCAAAATTGTGATAATGCCTTGGTAATCAACATTGATGATTTAAAAGGAACCTACTTATCAACTAAATACTTAATTGATAAAGGTCATAAAAATATTGCTTTAGTAGCGCCAAGAAGAAATAATAAATTGATTGACTTAAGATACAAAGGATACGAAAAAGCACTTAAAGAAAATAATATAAAACTAAATGAATCCTATATATTTAATACAAATGTTTCATTAGAAGATGGAATTTCTATAGGACAGAAAATTGGTAAAATAAATGAAATTACAGCAGCTATTACCACTGCTGATATTTTAGCTATCGGAATGATTGATGGAATTAGAAACTTAGGATTAGAAGTCCCAGACAATTTATCAATAATTGGTTACGATAATTTAACAATTTCAAAATATTGCTATCCAAAATTAACAACTGTAAATCAAAATATCACAGAAAAAGGTGAAATGGCTATTAAACTTTTATTTGATCGGATTGAAAAGACTAATGCCCTCCCAAATAAGATCAAAATCAATGTTAATATAGTTGAAAGAGCATCAGTTAAAAATTTAAAATAAGGGTCTATTTATTAAATCAAAATTCCTTTTAATAGGCTAAAATCAGTATCTAAGTTTATAAATAAGCCTATTTCTGATAAAGAGTATTTTCTGTTTATTGAAGTATTACCATCAAGCTTTTCTTTTGTTTGGCAATCATACCACTTACCTTCTGGTAAATAAATCTCTCTAGTTTTTTGTGATTCTTGTAAAATTGGAGCAACTAATAAACTTCTACCTAAATAATATTGATCATCAATCTCACAAGCTTTTTTATCTTGATTATGTTCAAAAAACATAGGTTTCATCATTGGAACTAGATTCTCTTTAGAATATTTTGCTTCAGAAGTTAAATATGGTAAAAGTTTTTCTCTGATCAAACAACAATTTCTAGTTATATCAATAATTGAATCATCATTATATAAATCAGCAATATTCCATGGGCTTCGATCATTAATTGCATCTTCACTTTTCATAAATTCTGCAAATTGTCCACCAATTGGTTCTGAATGCCATTGCATAATTGGAGTAAAAGTGCCAACCAAAAAAGCTCTCAAATATAATTCTTTAGTAGGCATAGCCCCAGCAAAACCTGCAATATCAAAACCCCAATAAAATATTCCAGAAACAGAAGCATTTAAACCTGCAATTATTTGATGCTTTAATTCTGACCACTGTGACATTTGGTCTCCACCCCAATAAACTGGAGTTTGCCATGAATTAATATATCCGGCTCTTGAAAAAAGGACTCTATCCTCTCCTAAGTTCTTATAATAAGCTTTTGTATAAGAAAGAGGATATTTATTTTTCATTTCTCGGCCAGTTGAACCATCAAAAAAATATGCTTCATCATCATAAATAAATTCACCGCCATCTGTTTTAAAACCTTTTACACCCATATCCAAAAGATATTTTCTCTTACTAAACCACCAATCAACAGTTTTAGGATTTGTAAAATCGGGGACCATACTACCTTCAAACCATCTTCCTTTTGGGATTGTATAAGGACTTCCATCAGCTTTTTTAACAACTAAATTATTTTCAATTGCATATTCACAATCTTTTTGATGAGTTTCATTAACACGTCCTTCTTCCAATTTTTTAAAAACTGGAATTTGCCAAAGAACTAAATTCAAACCTAAGCTATTTAATTCTTCAATCATTTTTTTTGGATTTGGCCATAAAGATTTATCATTAAATTTATAAAAAGTTGCCTCATCACTCCAAGCTTCAATTACTAGAGCAGTATGAAAAAAACCTAATTCTTTATTTTTTCTAGCCATTTCTAATACTAATTCTTGAGAATTCCATCTATTTGCACTCATCCAAGGACCAAAACACCATTTTGGAGGAAGAACAACCTCTTCATTTAGAGATAAAAATGATTGTACTTGCTTTTTAGGATTACCTATAAAAATATGTATATCTACATCTTTTGTATTTATAAATATTTCTACTAAAGTTTCATCACTTTTAATTGTTGATTTTATTTCAAACACATAATCAGTATCTATAAAAACACCAAAATTATTGGAAAGGAAAAATGGTATTGGTAAATAAGTTTGATTACCTTGATTAGTAAATTTTTCATATACATGATTTTCTCTTACTAATCCTTTTTGATTTAAATAATCAAATCTCTCACCAAAACCCCAAAGGCCATCAGCTTTATCAATGCTAATTTGCAATTTATCTTCAAAAATTGCTACGGCTTTAAAAATATTAAGCTTCTCTAATTTATCTTTTTCAATTATTTTCTTATCTAAATATAACATTATCCTTTTATTCCTCCCATTTGTAAGCCTGTTGAGAAATATTTTTGTGCTATAGCATACAAAAGTACTAGAGGTAGCATTGAAATCAGAGATCCAGCCATTAATAAATTATACTCAGTAGAGAACTGCCCATTAAGAGAATTTAAAATTATCTGTAATGTATAATTTTCTTTAGTAGTTAATAAAACTAATGGTAATAGATAATCATTCCAAGCACCCATACCAACAATAATTGCTAAAGTTATTAGAGTTGTTTTACACATTGGTAAAATGATTTGGAAAAAGGTAACAGGTAATGATGCACCATCAATTGCAGCAGCATCCAAATATGCATCACTAATTCCCATCATTTGTTGTTTCAGCATGAAAACAGCAAAAGCTTGGAATATACAAGGTACAATTACAGCAAATAATGTATTTGTAAGATGTATTTCATTCATAATTAAATATAAAGGAATAAATATAACTTGAGATGGGATCATCATAGAGGATAAGAATAAAACAAATAATAAATCACTACCCTTAAATCTAATTTTTGAAAAAGCAAAAGCTGCCATTGAAGAAGAAACTAAGCTAATTAAAATAGAACCAGCAGTAACAATTAATGAATTAATCATTGCTCTTAGAATTCCTTCATTTGTAAATAATCTACTAAAGGATTTAAAAGTAGGATTTTTTGGAATCCACTCAATTGGGATAGCTAATAAAGCACCTGAATCTTTTAAAGAAGTTGTTAACATCCAGAAAAAAGGTAATAAAGCCCAAAATGAAAAGATTATTGCTATTACATGATATGAAATAAATTTAACTTTTCTAGACATCATAATTTACCCACCTTTTCTCTGCTTTTCTTTGAATAAATGTAAAAGTAAATATAATCATAAATAGAATCCAAGAGAAAGCTGCAGCATACCCCATTTTCCCATATCTAAATGCATACTTATAAATACGTTCAACCATAACCATAGTTGCCCCATTAGGACCGGCATCTCCATTTTTAGTCATTACCATTACTTGAGGGAATAATTGGAAAGCATTAATTAAAGAGAGCATTATTACATAAAAAGTTATTGGAGAAACCATAGGTAAAGTTATTTTTCTAAATCTTTGAAAACCACTTGCTCCATCAATATTTGCAGCTTCATAATAGGATGGATTTATTGATCTAAGACCACCTAAAAATATCATCGCATAAAACCCTAAATCTTTCCAAATAGAAGCTATAGCAATTGATGGCATAGCCATAATTTCACTTTGAAGCCACAAAGATCCTTTTAACCCAAACACCATTAAAATATTATTTATAGGTCCATAAGTAGGACTTAATAACCATTTCCAAATTAAAGAGCCAGCAACCCAACTAGTTAATACGGGAATATAAAAAATAACTCTATATGCACCATTCCCTTTTAAACTTGAATTAATAATTAAGGCTTCGCTTAAAGATAAAATTACCATCAATGGTAGATATAAAATAATGAAATAAAAGTTATGTGATATTACTTCCCAAACCTCATTATCACTTAAAATTGATTTAAAATTATCAATTCCAATAAAATTATTTTTTATAAATGTAAAGAATCCACTTGTAAGACTTACTCGAGACATCCCTGTCCAATTTGTTAAACTAATTAATAGAGATATCAAAATAGGTAAAAACGAAAACAAAAATAGGCCTATTAAACTTGGTAATAGAAACGGTAATGCTTTCTTCCACCCTGTCCTTCCGTTTGATAACATTATTGACTCCTAAAAATGCCGTTTCCAAATCAAGAAAACGGCATTGTATTTCATTATAGAGAAATCTTTTCCTCTAACTCTTTCTGACAAGCATCCAATGCTGATTTTGCATCCATTTTCCCATAAACTATTTCTGATAGATAATCTCCAATAATAGCTGTCATCTCAGCTTGTTGTTGAACAACTGGAGGAGTTACTAAGTAATTTAAGCTATCAAATACTGCTTGTTTATTTTCTGGTGGTGTTGCATTTAAATATGCTTGTAGTACATCAGGATATTCTACAGGAGGTAATTCCCAAGCTGCTTCAACTCTAATTTTTGCTGCTTCTTTTGATCCTGCTAAGAATGATGCTAATTTAGCTGCTGCACTCTTTTGTTTTGAAGTTGCACTAACTACGTATGCATTTGAGAAGAAGTGTGTTGCTTTTTGTGTATTACCAGGTTCAATTGCTACATCCCAAGGGAAAGAACAATTAGCAGTAAAATCACTAAATGCCCAAATACCTGTAACTATCATTCCTAAACGACCACTTTTAAATAAATCCCAGTCACCCATTCCACCCATTTGAGCATCTGTAGGCATGATATTACTTGATGTTTGCCAATCAGCCATTCTTTGTGCAACTTTAATATTTACAGGAGTGTTTACAGTAAACTTAGAATAATCAGCACTCATTAAACTACTACCATTTTGAGCTGCTGCTTTATAGAATTCATGGAAAGTTAAAGGTCTATATAAACCATAGATATCATTACCTAAAGCTCTGATTTTTGCACCAGCTTTTTCCATATCATCCCAAGTCCAATCAGAAGTTGGATAAGCAACTCCAGCTTCATCAAATAAAGCTTTATTATAGAATAATAGAACGTTTGAGAATGAATTTGGAATACCATATTGCTTTCCATCATAAACAAAAGCATCTAAAGCTGTTTTATTAAAACCTGAAGTATCTCCAAGTTCACCATCTAATTGAGCAAGTGTATCTTGTGATGCATATGATACGAAATTTTCAAAGTTTATTTCGAATACATCAGCAGCATTTCCACCTACTACTTTACTTTGCAATTGTGTAAAGTAATCATTATATCCAATTGTTTGTAATTCAACTTTGATAGTTGGATTTTGTTTTTCAAATTCTGCAATCATTGCATCTAAAGCTGGGCCTGATGCATTACTATTTGTTGCTGAATATTGTTCCATTTTTAGTGTTATAGTACCATTATCTTCACTTGCGCCTTGTGCAAAAATTGCGCCTGTAAATAGTGAAGCGATTAAACATGTTGTCATGATTTTAAAAATACGATTTTTTCTCATTACTTCCTCTTTGTTTTTTATGTTTTTTCCATATACAAATAAAAGCGAATTTACTATACTTAAACTAGTAAAGTAATCTTATTACTACTTAATCCCAGATAAACCTTTCAAAACAAATCTGGGATTTTTTAATTATAAAAATTAAAACACCTCCTTCAATTCTGCAACTGATTCTCTTTCAATCAATTCAATATCTAAGACGATATTTTCATTTTCGTCATTATTGCCATTTAGTATCAGATCAACTGCTTTTTCGCCCTTTTTAAATACATCTTGCTTAATTGTTGTTAATAGAGGATCACAATCTCTAGCAATCCAAGTATCATCAAAACCTATTACAGATATATCATCTGGGATTCTTAAATTAGCTTTCTTTAATCCATTTATTAATCCAAAGGCAATGATATCAGCTGTAGAAAATATAGCTGTTGGTCTATCATCTTTCTTTGCAATTTCTAAACCTAATTCTTTTCCATATTCTTGAGAAACAGTACCTGAGTATATGTAATCTTTATTTACAGAGATTCCTGCTTCTTCTAAGGCATCCTTATAACCTAAATATCTTTCATAAGTAACACCATTATCAGTTATAACACCTGAGGCAAAAGCTATTTTTTTATGACCTTTGTTTATCAAATATTGAGTAGCAATTTTTGCGCTTTCTCTATCTCTGATAGATATAGTTTTAAAAGGTAAATTATTACAATAACTATCTATTAAAACTACAGGTATAGCAGTACTAGTTAGATTCTCGTAATAATTATCTGGGTGTATACCAACAATAATTATCCCATCTAAGCTTCGCTTTTTAGCAATTTCTAAATAACTTTGATCAACGTCTGTTCCACTAATTAAAACATGATAACCTCTTTCTCTAGCAACAAATTCTATACTTGAGAGCAATTCACTATAAAAAGGATTGTTAAACATAAATTGTTTGCCAGGTTCAGTTTGAGGAATTACAACTCCAATTAAATATGACTTATTTTCTACTAAAGCTTTAGCTGCTAAATTTGGTACATATCCTAATTTTTTTACTGCATCTTCTACCCTTTTAATTGTAGCTTCAGCAATTGTTTGATCTTTTC
This sequence comes from Pleomorphochaeta caudata, assembly GCF_055395745.1. NCBI lineage: Bacteria > Pseudomonadati > Spirochaetota > Spirochaetia > Spirochaetales > Sphaerochaetaceae > Pleomorphochaeta > Pleomorphochaeta caudata. The sequence goes on along the minus strand of NZ_AP042458.1, from coordinate 1,682,701 downwards.
TTTTATTAATAACATAAGAGACTGTAGCAACTGAAACATTAGCTTCTTTTGCAATATCTTTCATGTTAATTCTTCTTTTTACCATATCCATTTGCTCTCCAACTTAAACGCTTAAGTAATTTTAACAATCAATATCTAACCTTGTCAAGAAAAATGTTTTCTCAAATTAAATGCTATCTATTTGCTCTAACAAAGAGAAAGATAAATAACCCGCACATGTAGCAAAAGCTTCCCCTGTAGTACAATAGCCAGTATTTTCATCTATACTTTCACAAGCAATACCATTATCCATTTTTGCTCTTTTTAATTTTTCTAAAGAATCCTTATCATTAAAAACTCTAACATTATTTGCTAAACTTAAAACCCAAGGATGAGGTGCATGAGGACATCCTATTGCACCAAAAGGTGATTTACTAAACGAAAATTCATAATTTTCATCAAAAATAACCTTTATAGTATTTTTGTAAATCTCATCATCTTTAGTAATAAAATCAAAAACTGGTAATAAAACTAAGCTTCCAGGTGGTTCATCATAAATATCAAAATTTCCATTAGAATCAACTGACCAAATAAACTGTTTTTTACCATTAATAGTTCTTATACAATTATTATAAATTGAATCATAAATAGACTCAGCTTCATTAAAAAACAAATCACTTTTTTGTTTAAAATCCCAAGATTCTAATATTTTAAAAGTTTTCCATACTAAAACATTATTATATGTTAAATATGGATAAACTCTCATATCATCTGTTGGTTGTAAAAAGGTTTCATAGAGCCCTAATTTTTCAGATTTTTTTGTTAAAAGAATTTTCAAAATTTTATCAATTAATCTAACTACATTATAATCGCTTAAAATCTCTTTATCACCCGTTTTTCTGATATAATAATCCAAAGCAATAACAAAAGAACAAAGTTCATCTAATTCAAAACCTGGCTCTAATACCGTCCCATCAATAAATCTACTGTGAATACCAATATTTTTACTTTGGATTGTTGATATATATTCAACAATCTCTCTTGCAACGTTTTTATCAGCATGAACAATTGCAGGGAAAGCCCATAATAAACTATCTCTATCCCAATAAGCTGCTGAGACATAATACTTTGGAGATCTACTTGTAACAATGACCCTTTCTTCAGTATCAATAGTAAGTCCTGTTGAATAGAATAGAGTATAAATCAAATTTCTATTTAACAAATTATTAAAAGCTTCATCATTTGTTCTCTTAACAATTTTATTAAGGTACTCAACCATTTCATCTAATAAAAATTTGAAACCTAAACGATTCATCTCTATTGCAGCAGTAATTGAAGATACTTCTTCATAACCTACTCCCCAATAACAAGTTATTGAATCATTTGACTTTTTATCAATTAATATCTTAGAGGAAGAAGAATAAGTTAGTGGCAAAACTTTTGTATAGTCCCAATTAATTGTTTTATCAACAACTGGAGCTAAAGATATAACAGGAAACCCATTACTAATTGAAAAAACGGGGCCTTTATTATTCCAATTGCTAGAATAAGCTTCATAGCAACCATTAAAATACTTTTCTTCATTCACACAATGATATACTGATTTTAATGTCCCATAAAAATTAATTTCATATTCAAAATTTAAACTAGTCTTATTAAAAATATCTATATGATAAGCAAACCCTTTTTGCTTTAATGCTGTTAATATAATAATCTCTATTTTCTCAAATTCAGTTTCTACAGTTGCCTTAGGAATCCAATAATTTATCAAATCCCATTTAATATTTTCAAAATTAATTTTTTCATTATTTCTTTTTATTTCTACATTAAATAAAGAGTCTTCCTCTCCCCTAAAATCTAATAGTCCTTTAGATTGCATATGTATAATTGTAAAATTACTAATTGATGCATTAACTACATTAATATTATCTAAGGATATAAATTCATTTCCTGTAGAATATGAAACAATATTAGACATTCAAAACCTCACTACTTAAACGCTTAAGTAAATAATAAACGATTTCTATATTTTGTCAAGTTTATATTTTCAATTTATTTAAATCACCATAAATTTTAAAAATTTCCCTTGACAACTCACAACTCCTAAAGTAACATAAAATACGCAAGCGCTTGCATGATATTAGATTAAATTTTTCTTCATTTATTTATTCTATAAGAGTTTACAAACACAATCGGTTGCATTTGGAGGTATAATGGCTGTAACATTAAATGACGTAGCAAAAAAAGCAGGAGTTTCCGCATCTACTGTATCAAGAGTTATATCAGGTAAAGAAAAAATTAGTGATAAGACAAAAGAAAAGATTTTTTCAATTATGAAAGAACTAGATTATCATCCCAATAGTCAGGCAAGAAATTTAGCAACTGGGAGTAGTCAAACAATAGGACTTGTTATAAATGCAAATGAAAAAGATTTTTATTCTAATATCTTTTTTAGTAGCAGTGTATTTGGAATTGAAAAAATAGCACAAGATAATTCGTACAATTTAATTATCACTAATAATCAAAAAAAGCGAAATGACAAAGCTTCAATTGATACTCTACTTTTTGAAAAAAAAGTTGATGGAATCATTCTACCTCCATTACTATTAACAAAAACCTTAATTACAAAACTTAAAAACAATAAAATACCTTTTGTAGTTCTAGGAGAACCCAATTATTTTAAAGATAAAATTTCTTGGGTAGATATAAATAATACTAAAGGCTCAAATTTAGCTACTTCTCATCTATATAACAAAGGCTATAAACAAATTGCTTTTTTAGGTGGCAGTGAAAATGAGATTTTTACTAAAAATAGAATTATTGGCTATAAAAATTCATTAAATAATCAAGAACCATTAATTTTTAATACAGAAAATTCTGAAGAAAGCATCACTCAAGCCGCAACTGAAATATTAAAAAACAAGAAAGTTGATTCTGTTATTTGCAATGATAATATTACTGCTTTAATACTTTCAAAAGCTGCTAAAGAACAAAATATTCAGATACCTAAAGATTTAGGAATAATTACTTTTGATGATTACCCACTAAGTAAATATATATCCCCAGCCCTAACCTCAATAGTAACAGATACATATACTCAAGGAGAAATGGCAGCTAACATGCTTTTTTCATTAATTCAAGGTAAAACAGCAATAACTCATTCTCTAATTGATGTATCACTAATTGAAAGAGAATCTTCAATGAGGAATTTATAATGGAATTATCAGCAATCTTTCATCGTACTTCTAGAGAATTTGTAATCCCCACTTCAGTCAATAAAATTAATCTAAAATTATTATGTAAAAGAAATGATTTAGATAAAATTTCTATTTGTTTTTGGAAAAGAAATTTTAAAGAAAACTATATAATAAAAGAACTTGAACTTTATTGCAGTGATTTTTATAGAGATGATTATAGAATTACATTAGAACTTGAAGAAAGAGGACATTATTTACAATACTTTTTTATTCTTCAAAAAGGGGATAAAAAACAATATTTCTTTAGTGAAGGATTTTCAACAAATCCTCCAAATAAAGGCTGGTTTGAATATCCATATACGAATACTAATGAAATTTTATCTCCTCCTATATGGGCAAAAGGTGCAATATATTATCAAATCTTTCCAGATCGTTTTGCAAAAGACAAAAACCAGAAAGATACTATTTATGCAAATTGGAATGATTCCCCTACTAGAAAAAATTATTTTGGAGGATCACTTAAAGGAATTGAAGAAAATCTAAACTATCTCTCTGATTTAGGAATTGAAGTAATTTATTTAAATCCTATATTTAAAGCGAATTTTAACCATAAATATGCAACTACTGATTATTATAAAATTGATCCAACCTTTGGTAATGAAAATGATTTAAAAGATTTAGTTATATCATGCCATAAAAAAAATATAAAAGTAATTCTTGATGGAGTCTTTAACCATGTCGGTGTTGATTTTATGCAATTTAAAGAATTCAGGTTAAATAACAAAAATGCAGATTGGTTTTTCCCATTAGATAAAATTAATCCAATTTCAAAAGTAAATTATGAATGCGTTGGAGATTATCCTCCTATGCCAAAATTAAAAACCAGTACTAAAGAAGTTAGAGAATATATATTAGATATCATGCTTTACTGGGTAAAAAATTGTAATATTGATGGTTGGCGTTTTGATGTAGCAGATGAGCTAGACATCACAACAATGCAATATCTTAGATTAATGTTCAAAGAACAATATCCAAATTGTTTGTTATTAGGTGAAGTTTGGGGAGATGGAATAAAAAATGTAATTGCAGCAGATCAACTAGATTGTATTATGAATTATCAATTTAGAAGTGCTACATTAGATTTATTTGCAAAACAATCTATTAATTGTATTTCATTCCAAGATAGGATTAATCATGTACTAAGTTGTTATCATAATGAAATTAATTTATGCAATTTCAATTTATTATCATCACATGATGTACCTAGATTATTAACAGAATGTAATAAGAATTTACTAAATTTCCATTTAGCGATTTGCTTTCAAATGACATTCATTGGCTCCCCTTCAATTTATTATGGTGATGAAAATAATATGGAAGGAGAAAATGATCCATATTGTAGAGCAACAATGAATTTTAACAATAAGAACGAAACATACATATTAATGAAAAAATTGATAAAACTCAAAAAAGAATACTCGTCATTAAAAAGTGGAAATTTTAAATTTATCAAAGATTTCAGTGAAGAAAACACATTTGCTTTTAAAAGATTTGACGAAACAAATTCAACAATTGTCATATTTAATTTAAGCAATAAATTATTAGAGAATAATAGATTTGACACTCAATTATTTAGTTATCCAAAATCTAAAGACAGCAAAATAATTAGTCCAAAATCTATGAATATATTTTTAATTAAGGAGGAATGTAATGAAAATTAAAAAAATTATATCATTACTATTAGTATTATCTTTAACTACAACCTTTGTTTTTGCTCAAGGTGGAAAAGAAAATTCTAGTGAATCACAAAAAGTTGAAATCAATTTTTGGCACCACTACAGTGCAGAATCAGCTGAGAATACTGTTTTAAATGACATTTTGATACCAGAATTTGAAAAAGAAAATCCTGGAATCACTGTTAATGCAGTTTCCCACGAATGGGCAGAACTACATGACAAAGTATTAATTTCAGCAAGTTCAAAACAATTACCAGATGTCGCTCGCTGTGATATTGCTTGGCTCCCTGAATTCCAAGAAATGAATATTCTTGTACCTCTCGATCAAGAAATGACTGATTTTAATTCTGTCGCATCATCATTATTAGACAGTGCTATGAGTACCGCAAAAATTAAAAACCACTACTACGGCTTAGCACTGAACACAAACTCCAAAATTTTGTTCATTAATAAAAAAATGCTAGATGACGCCGGAGTAGCAGTACCTACTACTATGCAAGAATGGGAAAAATCGGTCAAGACTATTGCTGGAAAAAATTCTAATGGACAAACAATTTGGGGCTGGAATGAACCTGGTTTAAGTGCATGGAATATTTGTCCATTCATTTGGAGTTTTGGTGGGGCATTAACAAATGATGAACAAACCAAAGCTAGTGGATATATTAATAGTCCTGAAACAATACAAGCTGTTGAAACATTCGCATCCTTGTACAAAGAAGGAGCTCTTACAGGCTTTAATGCAGGAGATATCCCAATGACTGATGGATTTGGATCTTACCGTTATGCAATGATGCTTGAAGGCCCTTGGAAAATTGCTGAATTAGATGCAAATTATCCTAATTTAGAATATGAAACAGCTCCAATTCCTGCAGGAAAAGGTGGCTCAGTTTCAGTTTTAGGTGGTGAAGATATTGCTATGTTCAACACAGCTAATAAGGACGCTGCTTGGAAATTTATGAAGTTCATGACAAGTGAATTTGCAGAAACACAAATGTCACAATGTGGACAAATCCCAGTAAATAAAGCTGCGCTAGAAAGCGATACTGTTAAAAATGCATCTTTTGCTCCTTTCTTAGAAGCAATTAAGAGTGCAAAAGCTAGACCAACAGTTGCTGCTGCTTCAAAAATTGATAATGAATTAATGATGGCTATGAATGAAGTTTTATCAGGAGAAAAAACTGCAAAACAAGCTTTTGATGATTTAGCAATTAAAGTTGATGCTCTATTAACTGAATAATAATTGAGTCTCTAGCTTATAAAACTTATGAGCTAGAGACAGATTTATAGGAATAAAAATGAAATTAAATACAACAAGAAATAAGGCGCAAGTTCTAACTTTAATGATTCCTGGGCTTATTATATTCTCACTATTTACAATTTTTCCAATTCTAAGATTATTTTTAATGAGTTTTCATCAATGGGATCTTTCTTCAATGATCAACCAAAAATTTTCAGGACTAACAAACTACAAAGTTGTTTTTAGTGATAAAACTTTTTGGATTTCATTTTGGAATACGATATTATATGCATTTATTACTGTTCCAGGACAAATGCTCATTGGATTAATAATTGCAATTTTAATTGAAAGTATTAAAAAATTTTCTGTTACTTTTCGAGTTTTAAACTATTTACCAGTAATCACATCTTGGGTTATAGCCTCATTAGTTTTCCGTTATGTTTTTAACACTGAAGGTTTATTAAATTATACACTGACTAATATTCTTCATATAACTAGTGAAAATGTAAAATGGCTTGATAGTCGATTTGGAGGCCTATTTATTGCTATGCTTTTAGGAATTTGGAAAGGTGTTGGTTGGAATATGGTTGTATTTCTTGCAGCTTTACAACAAATTCCAAAGTCTCTTTATGAAGCTGCTGAAATTGATGGATGTAAAACCTTAAGAAGGTTTTTCTCAATAACATTACCTAGTATAAAAAGTTCAATTCTATTTGCTTGGGTTATGCTAACTATTGGAGCATTTAATGTTTATACTTCAATTAAATTAATGACCAATGGTGGACCAGCACATAAAACTGAAACTTTATTAACTTGGATGTATTATAAAGCCTTTAGTACAGGTGAATTTGGTTATAGTGCTGCATTATCTTTTATCATGGCCTTTACATTAGCAATTTTTGCAATTTTCCAATTCAAAGTAATTAATAAGGATGGTTCAAATGATTAGTTCAAAAAAAAGTAACTCAATTAAATACATTTTTCTATTAATTTTTTCTATAATTGCATTAATTCCAATGTTATATATGATTAGCACTTCTTTAAAACCTAACGGAGCTCTATATAATTTTCCACCCAAATTTTTTCCAACTTTAGATGAAATTACTTTAGGTAATTATAAGTACATTTTAAATCAATCAAAATTCTTTAGAAATTTCTTAAACAGTATTTTTGTTGCATCTGTTGCCGTTATTATAGCAGCTATTGCTTCAACTGGATTAGCTTTTACTATTGGAAGATTCAAGAATAAATTTACCAAAACAGTTTTTGCTTTATTAGTTGTTACTATGGTAATTCCTGGAACAACTCTTATTGTTCCTCAATTCGAATTAGCAGTTAACTTTAATGTAATAAATTCTCTTGGAGGATTAATCCCTTTTTATACAGCTTGGGTAATTCCTTTTTCAACTTTTATGATCAAAGGATTTATGGAAAATATTCCAAATGACATAATTGATGCATCAGAAATTGACGGCGCTAATATTTTTCAGATATTTAAAAATATAGCAGTTCCATTAGCAAGTCCTGCAATAGCTAGTGTATCAATTTTCAATTTTCTATCCTCTTGGGAAGAATTTCCATGGGCAAATACTGTAATAAATGAAACTAAATTGAGAACATTACCAATTGCAATTACAGGCTTTTTCGGACAACATCAGTTCACTCAATGGGGTTATGTCTTTGCTTTATCTCTTTTAGCATTATTACCTGTTTTAATAATCTTTATTACTTGTCAGAAATTCTTCATTTCAGGGATTACTACAGGAAGTATTAAAGGATAATAAATATTATAGATACAAAAAGTATAAACTAAATTTTAGTTTATACTTTTTGCTTTACTATAAAACTATATAACTTTATTTTGACAAAGGACAAAACCTTTTCAAATTCAATAAATATGCAGGACCTGAGCAAGAGGTACCAAAGAAAACTACTTCTTTATCTATATCTAGGTAAAGATCCATACTTCCATTTGCAAATACAGAACCTGTACATAAAATCAAATCTGCCCAATTTACACATTCTTGATAATTTTTTATTCCATCTTCAATTAATATTGATTCTTTATACTTACCAATATTATCTGGATTTAAATCAAGAACTCTTATATTACCCCGCTTTTTAATTTGACTTAAAATTCCGGGTTGCAACCCAACTAATAAAACTTTTTGATTAGCATAATTTTCATTTAAAAATTCAAGATATTTTTTAGCACACTCACCAGGCTCATTATCTTTACAATGAATTGAAGATTGAGATAAGTTTAAATATTTTAATACAGCATTTATTGTTGCAATAAAAATACCTCTATTTGTTAAATCAGAATTTAAATCTAAATTTAAAACATCCTCAATAGTTCCTGAAAAAGATAAAGGCGATGGAGTAAAAGCTTGCCCTATACTCCCCTTATATTTTGCTTGGAGCATTATCTCTTTTCCAACTAATATCGGATAATCTTTTCTCTCAGTATTACCAATAGCCTCTTGTGCACTAAGTCCCCGGCTTTCTATTTCAACTAAATCAGTGTTTAAATTATTTTCATCAATAATTTTTATAAATTTATTTCTTATTTCTTCATAGATCTCATTTTGTCTATTTGTCATATTATTTCTTCCTTTTTGTTACATTGCAAAAATTTGTTAACTTCATAGTCTTCAGTAGGTATAAATAATGTCGAAGGTGTTTTTGTTGCTTTTAATTTTCCTTTTACCATTATATGAATTGTATTTGCCAATTTTATTGCTTCATTAAAATCATGAGTTACTAATATTATTATTCCCTCATACTGCTCTTTGAATTTTTTTAATGTATTAATCAATAAATCTTTTGTATTTGGATCCATTGCAGAAAACGGTTCATCTAATAATAAAACCCTTGGATTAACAATTAATGCTCTACAAAGTGCTGTTCTTTGCTTTTCCCCTCCACTAATTACACTAGGATTCTTATCTAAAATATTAATTATATTAAATTTACTTGCAATTTCTTCAACTCTATTTTCTATTATTTTCTTATTAATATTTTTTACTTTTAATCCGTAACCGATATTCTCTCTAACACTCATATGATTAAATAAACAATAATCCTGATAAACAAAACCTATATGGCGCATATTTGATGCTATTGAATTAACATCTTTATCATTAAGATAAACACAACCAGAATCCCCCTTATAAATTCCAGCTATAGATTCTAATAACATTGTTTTTCCGGACCCTGTTTCTCCTAATATTGCAACGGTTTGTCCATCACAAATATTAAAATTTATATTTGATAAACAAAAATTCCCTTTTGTTAATGTAAAATTATCAACTTTAATCATATCTTGACTCCAACTTTGTCTTTTTTTGTAAATAAGTGGTAATCATAAGTGTTATTAAACACAAAAAAAGCATAACTAATGCCGCAGCTAGGGCTATATCTGTATCTCCAGTTGCAATATTTAAATATATAGCACCTGGAAGAGTTTCTGTCTTCATAGCTGTAATACCAACAAGCATTAATGTAGCTCCAAATTCTCCAATAGCTCTTTGCCAACAAAGAGCAAAAGCAATAATTATAGCAACTCTAATTTGTGGCAATGTAATTGTAAAAAAGGATTGAGTCTTATTCGCTCCCAATAAAGAAGCTGTAAATTCCAATCTTCCATCTAGCTTTGTAAATTCACTTCTAATTAATTTTATTGCATAAGGTAAATTAACAGTTAATTGTGCAATAACAATTCCAATTGGCGAAAATACAACAGGAATCCCCATATTCCTTAGTGTTTTTCCAAAAGGAGATGAAAATATTAAAAGTAGAGATAAACCAATTACTAAAAATGGAAGAGATAAGGGTAATTCAATAATTGTGGCAATAATTGGAGACTTTATAAAATTTACTCTCTCCAAATAAAATGAGACAAAAATTGCTATAATAATTGCAAGTGCTGTACTGATAGTAGAGGTTACTAAGCTCAACATAATTGAAAATCTAATTTCTTCTGACAGAAATATATTTGAAAAAGAACTAAAGCCTCCAACTACTATCAAAACAACAATTGCTAAAAAGAATGAAAACACTAAAATTGTAACAATTAAAGCTAATATTTCAAACTTCTCAATATGTGAATTATAATCTTTCATATCCTTCACTTTCCCAAATTTTAATTGCCTCTTCACTCTTTAAAAAATCAATTAATTGAGATTTTGCACTTTCATTTTCACTTGCTTTTAATCCAGCAGCACATATGATTCTTGTATATTTGTCTGTTAAATCGGTATCTAAGATTAATGCAGCATCTCCAGCATTATTTTTCCAATTTAACATTGCATCACATTCCCCTCTTTCTAATGCTGTATAAATTGTAGCAGCAGTAGTTTGTCTTGCAATAACATTAATTTTATCTGTTAAACCACAATCAGCTAAAATCTTATCCCCGATTTTTCCAGCGGCAGTTGAACTATTTCCTAAAACAACTGTAACATCTGATCTTTGTAAATCTTGGATAGAATTAATTCCTTTTGGATTTCCTTTTTGAACAGCAAAAACAACTTTATGTTGAGCTAAATCATCTACTGAATCAACTGAATCTTGAATAGAATTTAAATCTTGATGTGATGCACAAATAAACACATCTCCAATTCCTGAAGTATTAATTTGACTTACAATTTGACCAAAATTAGCTAATGTCAAATCTACATCATAATCACTTTGAGCTTCAAAAGCAGCAACAAGTCTTTTAACAGGTTTACTCATACCAGCACCTGCATATACATGTAAAGTATAATCCTCAGCACTCTCTTTTGTTCCTTCACCAAAAACAGGCAAAGCTACTACACAAAATAATAACAACAATGATGCAACTATTTTTTTCATTTTTTTCTTCCTCTATATAATTTAATTTTTATTTTTTTCTAATTCTTTCTGTCTTGCACATTCTTCAGCAAGACCACAAAGAATATCTATACCATGTTTTAATGGATCAATTACTGAATTTAACTGCTCTTCTACAGCAACAGGAGAACCTGATAAATTAACAATTAATGTATTCTTTCTTATTCCTGAAACACCTCTTGAAAGCATTGCTCTATTTGTATATTTCATAGTTTGATACCTTATAGCTTCACTAATACCTGGAGCAGCTCTTTCTATTACACTTTTAGTTGCCTCTGGGGTTGTATCTCTTGGAGAAAATCCTGTTCCACCAGTTGTTAAAATTAAATCGGCTTTTCTAGTATCACAAATTTCTGTTAATAATTTTTCTAAAGGAGAAATTTCATCAGCTAAAATAGTTTTTGAAACAACATCATAACCTTTTTCATTTACAATTTTTTCAATTACTTGAGAACTTGTATCTACTCTTTGTCCAATACTTGCTTTATCACTTAAAGTAATGATAGCTACTCTATGACCTTCAAAAATTCTAATTTCATCCCCAGTTTTAATAATTCCACCTTTTAAAACTCGAGCAAAAATTCCATTTTTTGGCATAATGCATTGTCCCATTCTCAGTGCAATTTCACAGCCCGTATGACATTCTTTTCCTATTTGAGTAACCCTCAAAACAGCTGAATCTCCAACTTCAATAATTGTTCCCACAGGTAAAGTTTTTAAATCAAAATTATCAACAACAATATTTTCTCCAAAAGCACCAAATTCTACATTTGCACCTTTTTTATTAAATTCATCAATTTCGTGTTTTGATAACAAACTAACTTGCCTGTGCCAAGTCCCACCATGGGCATCATTTTTTACCCCCCACCCTTCAATTAACTCACAACTATTGAAATTAGTTTTAACTGTACCTTTTTTTTCACTCATGCATACGGCACTAACTTTTGCTTTTATCATTATTAACCACCAATTGAAGCCATCGACAACTCCATAGCTTTATCATTTAGGTTGTGATGCTCATTTTTATCTTTTATTATTTTTTTTAATAAGGCTGAAATTTCAGCATCATTAAACTTCATTATTTTTCTCAAGTCCAAACTTGGTTCTTGATAAAGGCATAATTTTACTTCCCCGGTACTTAATAGTCTTAAGCGATTACAGCTTGAACAAAAATTATGGGATAGCGCATCTATAAACCCTAAATCAACACCATCAATGTTTAAATATCTTGCAGGACCGTTTCCTTTGATAAAACTAGGCCCTGCTTTTTTATATTTTTTCTCTAAATAGGGAATTACTAAATCAGAGGATACCCCTTCTATATTTTTTGCAATTCCAATAGGCATTAGTTCTATAAATCGAAGAGGAACACCTTTTTCTTTTGCTAATTGATATAGTTGATCCACTTGTTGAATCCAATATTTTTTTAATAAAACTGCATTTAGTTTTACTTCTAGACCTAAATCAATAGCTTTTATTATTGAAGCAATTACTACATCAACCCTCTTATGATTAGTAATGGTTTTAAACAATTCTTCATTAGTAGCATCTATGCTAACATTTACAGAAGTTAATCCAGCATTAACTAAATCAACAAGATTTTCCTCTAATAAATAACCATTAGTTGTAATACTAATACTCTTAATAGAATTAATTTTTTTTGTTTCTTTTATAATTTGAACAATATCTTTTCTAACTAAAGGCTCTCCTCCTGAAAATCTAATTTTTTCTATACCTAGATTTGCAAAAATATTTATAAATCTAATTAAGTCTTCTCTATCTAAGGGCTTATGGATGGGATCAGGTTTACAGTAAATGCAATTAAAATTACAATTTTCAGTTAAAGAAACTCTAAGATAATCAATTGTTCTATTAAAATTATCTATCATTTGTCCTCTCATAAGTCCCGCTTTTACCACCATCTTTTTTCAATAACTCAATATTAGAAATAACCATTGATCTATCAACTGCTTTTAACATGTCATATATTGTTAACAAAGCAATGGAACAACCAGTTAAAGCTTCCATTTCAACACCTGTTTGACCAACACATGAAGTTTCTACAACACAATTTATTTTGTTATTTTCATCTTCAAATAAGAACTCTACATTTGCTTTTGTTATATTTATTGGATGACATAAAGGAATTAAATTTGAAGTTTGTTTGGTCGCCATTATTGCAGCAATTCTTGCTGTTGATAAAACATCCCCTTTCTTTGCTGAATGGGTTTTTATCATCAAATATGCTTCTTTAGACATAGTAATAAAACCACTAGCTAGAGCTATTCTTTTAGTTTTATCCTTTTGTGAGACATCAACCATAATTGCTTGACCGTTTTTATCAATATGAGTCAAATTCATTAAATAGCCCCCTTTCCAAAACTACAATTAGGGAAATGGCAAGCTTCACAATTTAAGCACAATCCACCATTTCCTAAATTTTGAATATCCTGAGCACTTAATTTTATGTTTGCTAAAACTCTTGGTAAAACTAAATCAAAAACAGTTCTTCTTGCATACATAACACATCCAGGTAAACCTAAAACGGGGATATCATCTAAATAAGAAATATTTAACATAGCACCAGGGAGAACAGGAGAACCATAAACACTTCTTTTTGCTCCAGATTCACTAATTGCCTTAGGTGTTTTATCGTCTGGATCAACACTCATTCCACCTGTGCAAATTATTAACTGTGATTTTCTATCTCTAGCTTGATGAATTTGTTTTACAATAACATCAGTATCGTCTCCGCTATAACTTACTGAATCTATTACTACACCAAATTCTTCAAGTTTATTTATAACAACTTGAGAAAAAGTATCTTTAATAATCCCTTTTTTGATTTCATTGCCTGTTACAATTATACTTGCTGATTTTATTGAATAAGGATGTATTGATAAAATTGGATTAGTTTCATCTGCAATTTTTCCAACTTGATCCATTTTTTCTTTTTCTATGATTAATGGAATAATTCTCATTCCAGCTAATTTCATATCCTTTTTAACTGGATAATGATTTGAGATAGTTGCTATAATAATATTATTTAAACTATTAATAGCATTTAATCTTTTTAAATCTATTTCTAAGACTCCATCGATTGTTGTTTTTAATTCAATCTTTCCCTCTTTAATTTCTGAGGAAAGCATATAATTATTCTTTGTAGCTTTTTCTAATATTAATGCAGCTTCATTTTCATGTAGGGTATTTTCATCATTTTCCCAAATGTATAAATGCTCTTTACCCATTGATAGTAAAACTGGAATATCTTCTTCTTTTACAATATGACCCTTTCTAAAACGTGCATCTTTAGTTACACCACGAATAATTTGTGTTAAATCTTGGCATAACACATGACCTACAGCATTTTTAGTTTCTATTAATTTCATAAATTTGTTCCACCTGTATAAAACCGAGTTGTTTTCGAAAACAATACGATTGGTTAATACGACTAGTCATTTATTATTAAAATACATAATGACACTTTTAGTTAAGCAAGTTATTTTTAATTTGTCAATAAAAAGTTCACATAATTTGTTTAACAAAGATTTTATTATCTAGAAAAAATAGAATTAAAAATAATGAAATTCACAAATCCTCTAATTATTTTTTAATTAAAAACTAAATTTTATAAAAAGAAAATTAATGAATTTCATATAATCTATTGCAATTAACGAATATTTATAGTTGTAAAAAAATATTAAATTTTGTAAATAAAATCAACAAAAAAATTTATTATTTAACTTTTTTTGCCCAAATATATTGATGAGATTTTATCGTACATCCCCAACCTGGAGTGAAGCGTTTATTACTAAATAAATCAAAATAATCACCAATTAAGCAATCAGTATAAAATCTTTCATCAGTATCACTTAAAGAAAAAACACATAATAATTCTTCATTATTCTTAACTCGTCTAATAATTAAAACTTTATTATTATGAGAATCCCAAGTAGTAACTACAGCATCCTTATCAAAACAAATATTTGAAGATTTTAATTTCAAAAAATATTTAAGATTATCAAATATTCTACCTTGATAACTACTCTTATCAAATCTTAATTCAGCTTTATCCCAATTGAATTTTGAACGATGGACATTACGCTGATCTTCAACTCTTAGTGGATCTTTTTTATAAGAATAATCATTTAATTGCCCTATTTCATCTCCACTTGAAAGGAGAGGAAATCCTTCAAGAGAATACATCATAGCATGCATTAATAAATCTCTTTGTATTGCTTTATCCAAATCTGAAGAATTATTTAATTCTAAAGCTTTCTCTATTCCACAAAAACTTGCAGTAGTTCCACAACTTCTAGCATCTTGAGATATCGGATCATAATTATATAATTCACCTTTACTATAAGAACCGGGGAAGTTTCCACTAAAAAAATTATATACAAACTTTTTATGTTCAATTGGATCTTGGCCCATATTATATTGTTCTTGAGGATCTAGTGCCCATCCAATATCATCATGACAACGAATATAATTCACAAAGTGACAATGAGATGGAAGTGATAAAATACTATTTAATTGATGATTTAATAGTCTTATATCTTGAGAAGCTAAACTATCCCATAAATTAGCCATTAAAGCTGCATTATATAATAAATGACATTCAGGCTTCTCTGGGGTACCAAAATATGCAGCTAATTCATTTGGAGCCATAACTACTTCACCTTTTAAAACAATTGAAGGACAAACAATTTCCATAACTATTCTAATAAGGCGTACTATTTTATGTACTTGATCAAGATTCCTACATTTAGTTCCAAGTTTTTTCCAAATATATGGAACTGCATCTAATCTAAATATTTCATTACCTAAATTTGCTAAAACAAGCATGCTATCTATAATTTCAAAAAGCACCTTATAATTTGCATAGTTTAAATCCCATTGGAAAGGATAAAAAGATGTTAATACCCATTCATCTAATTCTTTAACATAAGTAAAATTACCTGGAGCGGTTGATGGAAAAACCTCTGGAACAATTGAATCATAATAATCTGGGATTTTTCTATCTTTATAGAAAGTATATTTCTGTTTTGCCTCTAGATCTCCCTCTTTAGCTTTAATTGCCCAAGGATGAGTAGAAGAAGTATGATTCATAACAAAATCTAAACATAAACTAATGCCGGCTTTTCTAAGTTCACTTGCTAAATGAGCTAAATCTTCATTAGTTCCAAATTTTGAATCAACATCTTTTAAGCTATCTACAGCATAGCCTCCATCATTCATGTCTTTTGGCATTTTTAAGATTGGCATCAAATGTAAATATGTTATTCCTAGTTCTTTTAAATATGGAATTTTTTTTATTATTCCTTTTAAAGATCCAGCAAATAAATCTGTATACATTGTAATTCCAAGCATATTACTATCAATATACCATGTTGGATTTTCCAATCTATATTCATCAAGCTCTTTTAAAGAAGGACTTCTTTGATCAAATCTTTTTTTTAAAAGGATTTCTAATTCAGAAAACAAACTAGCTTTGCCATACAAAGCTAGCAAAATACTTTCTATTTCTTTCTTGTTTTTATTCAATCTATCTGTATATTCCATCTAATTTTCCCTCTATTAGAATAGTTTCTATAACTCTATATTATAAATAATTATTTTTCTATATAACAAAATACATATACAATTTTAAGTTATATATGCATATACTAATTATATACCAATAATTACTTATATTTAAATAAATTAAATAAATTAGTCAACTTATTGTTTATTAAAAGACCCTATTTCAATTAAATTGCCTTCAGGGTCTGCTATATAACAAGTTCTTTGCCCCCAAGGTTCAGTGGTAGGAGGCATTACGCTTTTAGCACCTTTTTTTAAAACTTCATTATAGGTTTTATCAACTTGAGAGTAATCCTCTACTTCTAAGGCTATTTCAAAATGACCATTAAATTTATTAGTATATTCAAAGCTATTATTAGTCATTTTTTCAAAATCTCTTCTTCCATATAATAAAAATAGTACACCATCTTTTACTAAGTAGACATTATCTGTATCAGTTTCTTCTTTAATTTCAAAACCTAAAGCATCACGATAAAAAGCAATCATCTTACCCATATCAATGACAAAAAGACCAAATCCCTGTAATTTCATTTTTTCTCCTCTATAATTGAGTAAAATTATAAGGTGTTTTTGATATATAATGTTTTAAATCATTTACGACATCATTATATCCTTTTTCACTATCAGCTTCACAATATAGTGTTATATGAGGTTCAGTATTACTTTTTCTAAGTAACCAGAACCCACTTTTATAATCTACTCTCATACCATCAATATCGACAAAAGGACGATTATCTGTTTTTAACTCAGAAGCAATTAGTGCTAAAAATTGAGTTCTTTCTTTTTCACTCATTTGTAATCTAATTTCACCTGAATTTATAATTGGAGGTAATTCATCAATCATTTGGGCTAAACTTTTATTTGTTGAAAATAAATAATTCAATAATTTTATTGCTCCAAACATACCATCATCAAAATAATTGTTTTCAGCATAAAAAATATGTCCACTAGTTTCACCAGCAAATTTTATATCATCACTTTTCATCTTTGATTTTTGATTAGTATGCCCTACTTTCCACATTATTGGAATTCCACCAAACTCTTTAATTGAATTATATAAAGCTTTACTTGCTTTAACTTCACTCATTACTTTTTCATTTTTATTGTGTAATAAAAAGTCTTTGGCTAATAAAATTAATAATTGATTTCCTTCAACATATCGGCCTTTATTATCTACAAAACCAACCCTATCTCCGTCTCCATCGAAAGAAATACCAACATCTGCTTTTTCTTCTAAAACTTTCTCTTTAACTAATTCTAGATTTTCTTCTTTACTTGGATCTGGTTTATGATTCGGGAAATTACCATCTGGTTCACAAAACATAAAAGTATTTATTGAAGGAAGTTTTTCAACAAAATCTTTAATTACAAAAGAAGTAGCTCCATTAGCACAATCCCAAACAATCTTCTTATCTTTTAAGCTTGAAACATTCATTTTACTTAATAAATATTCTATATATTCCCTTTTAAGATCAACTAATTCTTTTTCACTTCCCTCGTTTTCTAAATAATCATCATTTTCGATAATTTGATTTAATTCAACAATATCACCTTGATGAAATATTCTATCTTTCATAACAAATTTACAGCCATTATAATAATATGGATTATGGGAAGCAGTTATCATAATTGCACTATCAGCATTTAAATAATTCATTGAAAAATAAATATATGGAGTACTAATATAATCTGAAAAATAAAATACTTTTATTCCAGAATCTAGTAAACCTTTAATCAATTCTTCAAATAAAGCTTTTGAAGAAAGTCTACAATCATAACCTATTAAACAAGTTTTTTTATTTTCTCTGATTAATATCTTTGCAAAAGCTTTTGCTATATTATAGAAATCTTTATTAAAAAGCTCTTTATCATAAACGCCTCTTATATCGCAGGCTTTAAATATATCTTTATTTATTTTACTCATCATTAACCTTCTTTATTTTTATTGTAAATGTCGAACCTACACCCTCTTCACTTTCAACATTTATCTCTCCTCCTATTGCTTCAATAAATAATTTAACAATAGAAAGGCCTAAGCCACTTCCGGCTATTTCACTATTTCTAGATTTTTCAACTCTATAAAATCTCTCAAAAATTCTACCTAATGAATTCTCATCAATCCCTATACCTTTATCTCTTATAGAGAAAATATATAAATCATTTTCAATCTTTTCTTGAATTGTTATTATCGTATTATCATATGAATATTTAATTGCATTCTCTATTAAATTGTTAATTATCTGTCTGAAATAAACTAAATTAGTCTTTAAATAACAAGTTTCATTATTTTCCAATTCTATATGAATTTTAAAATTTTTCTTTAAATCCTTAGCTATAAATACAGATACTTGTTCTTTTACTATTTCAAAAGGATTAAATAACTCAAAATTATTATTATTATCATTTTGTTCAATTTTCGATATTTGCAATAATTCATTTGTCAAATTAGTCATTTTATTTACTTCAGAGATTATTGAATCAACACAGATTTTCTTATCCTCTTCACTAATATTCTTATTAGTTAAAGCTTGAGCAAATCCACTAATAATTGTTAATGGAGTTCTAATCTCATGAGAAACATTTGATACAAATTCATCCTTTATATCAGAGACTTCTCTCAATTTTGTTACATCTCTTATGATAAATAAGACACCAATAAATTCAAAAGGACTATATTTATCATTTAATGGTATTGCTTCAACTTCTAGAATCTGTTTCCTAATTTTAATATCTTCAACTTTTATTTTTCTCTCTTGGCTAACATAATCCCAAATTTCATAAATATCTTTTAAGTTTTTAATTTCTTTTGAATGAATTATTTGTCTTTTATCAATCTTTAATAATTTATTTACCATATCATTCATTAAAGAAATTTCTTTATCACTATCGATAATTAAAATTCCTGAAGGGACATTAGCTAATAAAGAGTTAATTCTTGAAAATCTATAACTATCATTTTCTAAAATTGCATCATATTTTTTTCTAAATCTTTTGATTGTATTTAATAATTTACCTACTTCACTGCTACTATTATCACTTATAAGGCTAAACTCATTCTCTTCATAAAACTCATTATATATATGCTTGTTTTTCACAAATTCATTTAAATCAGAAATATATGAATTTATATAAATTAAAGTAATTAAATATGTATCAATCATTACAATTAAAACAATCAAAATAATTAAAGTAAATATTAGTCTTTTAAACTCTTCATATGAAATAAATAGATACTCAATACTTAAGACTATTTTTTCACCATTAAAATTTCCCCTTTTTGAATAGATTACAGATAAAGCTCTACCAACGTCTTTTTTTATAAAAGAGTAAGCAACTCCCTCAGATTTAGCAAAAGTAATGTTATTTGAAAAATATTGGGTTCTAAGAGTAGATGCAGTACTAGAGAGTACTTGATAATTATTATTTACTATAATAATTTCTAAATCTCTATTATTATTAAAATATTCTACAGCTTCTTGAATGGAGTCTTTCTCTTCAATTAAACCAATTATATTATTAGTATCTGAATTACCTCGATCCAAAATTTGATTTATGACCGTGCGAAAAGAAATATAATATAATGATATTAATAGAGCAAAAGCTACAACTGACAAAAATATAATTATGGTTATTTTAGTCTTGTTGGATTTCAAGGGTATACCCAATTCCTCTTAGAGTAATTATTTTACAATTTGAACCATTCGATTCTAACTTTTTCCTTAAATTCCTTATATGAACATCAAGAACTCTCTTGTTTTGAAATAAATCATTACCATAAATCAAATTTGTAAGAAAATCTTTATTTAAGGCTTTATCTGTTTTCAATAATTCAGAAAGAATTTTAAATTCAGTAATTGTTAAATCTAATTCATTAGATGCACATAAAACTCTAAAATTATTTAAATCAATGCTTATATTTCCTTTTTTTAAATTGCTTTGTTGATTTCTAATTGTTTCAACCTGACGAATAGCAGCATCAATTCTTGATCTTAACTCTTGGATATCAAAGGGTTTTATTAAATAATCATCAGCACCATTATTCAAACCTAAAACTTTATCTTCAATTTGAGTTTTTGCACTAACCATGATTATTGGAATTACTCTAGTTTCTGGATTTGATTTAATTCTATTACAAACTTCAATTCCATCCATATCAGGCATCATAATATCTAATAAAATGACATCAACCTTTTCATAGTTTAATATATCTAAGGCTTCATAACCATCATATGCAGCAATTACATTATAGCCCAAGCTCTTAAGATTCATACTTAACATCTGAACTATGGCTTTTTCATCATCTACGACTAGTACTTTTTTCATCAATTACCCCAATTAATTTATTAAGAATAGTTTACCCCGTATAATAATACAGGGCAACATAAAAATTAATTTAAGACAATTTACCATTAGCTAATTGTATTTCTGACTCTTTATCAAACAGTATATATCGTTTTTTAGGGAACGATATTTTTATCTTAGAACCAACTTTAAAGTCAACATCTCCAAATACGACTGAAGTTATTATTATATCCTTAATTTTTATTTTAACGATAGTTTCCATACCAGAAGGTAATGTCGAATAAATTTCTGCATCAAAGTCTCCATTATCATCAATTACAATGTCTTCTGGTCTTATACCTAATAACAATTCTTGGTTTTCACTAATAGAAACAACCTTTGAAGTTGGAGTAAACAATAGATTAATTGATGGATTTGATAATTTAACTTCATCAATATTTATCATATTTCCTTTGAACTTCATAATATTAATATTAGGAGCACCTACGAAATCTGCTACAAAGTAGTTTGCTGGATTTCTATAAACTTCTAGTGGTGGTTGATACTGTTGAAGAATACCTTCTTTTAATAAACAGATTTTAGTTGAAAGTGTCATTGCTTCTAATTGGTCGTGTGTTACATATACAAAGGTTGCCCCAGTTTCTAGGTGTAATCTTTTCAACTCTGTTCTCATTTCCATCCTTAATTTTGCATCAAGGTTACTCAAAGGTTCATCCATAAACAATACTTTAGGTCCTGTTGAAAGGGTTCTTGCAATAGCAACTCTTTGTTGTTGACCACCTGATAATTCAGAAGGATAACGTTCTAAGAATTCTTCAATTTTCAACATTTTCACTAATTCTTGAACTCTTTCGTCAATTTTCTTTTTATCCCATTTCATGTTTTCTAGGCCAAAAGCAATATTTTTATATACAGTCATATGTGGCCATAAAGCATAGTTTTGGAATAAGAATCCAACATCTCTTTTATCAGGAGAAACATCAATTGCATCTTTGGAAGAGAAAACACATCTATCATCGATATAAATTTCACCTTCTGTTGGAGTTTCTAAACCTGCAATCATTCTTAGTGTTGTTGTTTTACCACATCCACTAGGCCCTAATAGAGAAACAAATTCTCCATCTTTTATTGTTATTGATAAATTATCAACAGCTATAGATTTTCCAAATCTTTTTGTTATATTTACTAATTTAATTTCTGGCATTTTAATTTCCTCCAATACCTTTATCAATTGAAGCTCCGGTTAATTTATTAACTAATAAGTTACTACCTACTACAAAGAAAACTATTAATAAGTTGATTGCATTAGCATATTGTGACCAACCTTTTTCGTTGTATTGGAACAATAATGTTGTTAAAATTCTTGTTGCAGGTGTTACTAATAAAATAAACAAAGATAATTCTCTCATACATGAGATAAATGGTAGTAAATAACCTGAGATAAAACTTGCTTTTTGTATTGGAATGATAATTTTAACCATTCTCTTAAACCAAGAAATACCTTGAATAGTTCCTGCTTCTTCAATTTCACCACTTAATTGGTGCATAGCGCCAATACTTGCTCTAGATGCAAATGGTAAATATTTAATTGAACCAACAATTACTAAGAGTGCAAACGATCCATACAATGGAGGAATAAAACCTCTTCTAACGGCGAACATTGATAAATAAATTGCACCGAAAGCCATACTAGGCATTAAATAAGGGAAGAATGCTAAATTGTTTACAATAAGAGCTAACTTAGTGCCTCTAGCTTTAGATATTGCATAACCTGCTAGAATTCCTATAGTACCAGAAACTAAAGCAACTATAACTGATAATTTAACACTGTTTATTAAACCTAATAAAATTGAAGGGTTTCTTAAAATACCAGGTTCTCCATTTGCAATTTCAGTAGAGCCTTCACCAATCCAGAAGATTGTTGAGAAGTTTGATAGAGAATAATTTCCAGGTTCAACAATGAAAGATTCAACTGCGAAGGAAATTAAAGGAACTATACAAACTAATAATGTTCCAATTAATACTAAATATGAAATTAAAGTTCTAAGTTTTCTTAATTTTATTAAAGCAATATTAGAAGATTTACCTGTAATTGTTGTAAAAGTTTTTCTACTACCAATGATTTTTTGGTTCATTGCTAAAATAAAAACACCAATTACAATCATAACTAAAGCCATGATATAACCATATCCTGGGTTCAAGCCATTCAAGGTTCTATACATTTGAGTTGTTAATACTTGATATCTTACAGGAGTTCCTAAAAAAGCAGGGACGGCAAATGCACTCATAGCGCTAGAGAAAACAAGCAAAAATGTTGATAACAATGCTGGTAATACAATTGGTATTGTAATTTTTCTCATAATTCTAGCTCTACTTGCTTTCATTAATTGAGCAGCTTCTTCTAAGTTCGCATCCATATTTCTTAAAATTCCACCAATTAAGATATATGCAAATGGAGCATAGTGAAGACCTAGTACCATGATAATTGGAAATTGTCCATAAGCAAACCAGTTAGCAGTTTCAATACCTGTAACAACACTAAATAACCCAGGAGCACCACCGACTAAGGGGTTTTTAAAGAAATTCAACCATGCCATAGCTAAAGTCCATGATGGCATAATATATGGGAAAATAAATAATGTTGAAATAACAGTTTTAAATTTCATATCAGTTCTAGTAATTAACCAAGCAACTACGCCACCAATAAGAATTGAAACCAAACAAGTTCCCAAAGCAACAATAATAGTATTTAACAATGGTTGATAAAACATTTTATTACTTAGTGATGAAAAAAATACTTTACTCCAATGATAAAGGGTAAAAGATCCAACTTTTGAACCTTTAATTCTCATAAGCTCAGATTGATGTACAGTAAAAGTATCAATGATGATTGTAATCATTGGTACTATTGTTAAATACATTAATGTAATAAATAACAAAGTTAAAATAATATTATGAGGCTTCTTGAAATACATCTTTAATCTATTTCTATAAGTCATATTCTATCCTTTAATAATTCAAATTGATGGGGTTGTTAAACAACCCCAGATATATTTCTAGTAAAGATATTCGTTTAAGAATTCTTCTACTTGAGCTCTGTTTTCAAAGCACCATACAGGATCTTCAGAAATCAAAATATTTTCCCAATAACTTACAGGATAGTCATTTGGTTGAATTGCAATACTTGGATTTGGTGAATAAGTTCCCATATCACTACTCCATGGAGAGAAGCCTTCATCTGTTAATAAGAATTCAATGAATAATTTAGCAGCTGCAGGGTGTTTTGCATTATTAACCATTAATGCATATAGTGGATAATAGAAACCACAGAAAGGTTCAACATTTAATAAAGGTTGTAATGCTAAATTTTTACTTTGAACATAGCGTAATTTTGAGAATACAAATAGTCCAGCATTTTCTTCTTTATGTTGACCTTTAATACCAACGCTTTCAGCTGTTTTTGTATCAGAAGTTGTTACAATTAAATCATTTTCATATAAGGCTTTAATCCATTCATAACCAGCGTTTTCAGTAGTTAGAACTATATCTTTACCGAAATAATCTTTATAAGCTTTTGCAATTTGATCTGCAATTTCTGGTTTTGTAACCATAGTTAAGAAGTTTGCATTTACACTTTCTTGGAAAGGATTTTTAAATTGGAATTTACCTTTCCATTCGTCAGTTGTTAAAGCCCAAATGTTATCAAAAGGTTCTTCAGTTGAATCTTCATTATTAAAAATGAATAATTTATTAATAATAGAGAATACTAGAGGATCTTGATATTGTTCAGGAATAACACTCTTCATGCTTTCTGGAACATATGAATATAAATAACCTAAGTTAATTAATTCACCCATAACTCTTCCACCATCTTGAGCTATAACAAAGTCAGCACCTAGTGCACCACTAGTAGCTTCTTTAGAGATTTTTTCAATTAATTCAAAATCTTTTAAATTGGAAGTTTCTGTTTCAATTCCATATTTTGCACTAAAAGCTTCTGCAGCTTTTGCAATTCTACTAGTTGTAGCATAAACAACAACTTTACCTTCAGCTTTAGCAGCTTCAACTAACTCATCATGAGTCATTACTTTTTCTTCAACAACAGGTGCTGGTGCTTCTTCCTTACTACCATTTGCGAAAACAGGAAGTGATAGCATAATTATAGAAAGAGCAAGAATCAATGTTTTTTTCATAAAAAACTCCTTTTCTTATGTTAATTTTTCTTAACATAACTAGAATAACTTGATATATTGCCCTTGTCAAATAATTTTTTATATAAATTTTAATTCAATTTTTATTGAGTTTGTTGCTTATAGAATTTGATTTTTTCCACAGTTTTTGAATAACCACCAAAAATACAAATTGCACAGAAAAGAATTATAGCGATAAATACTAGATTTATAAATCTCATATCTCTTTCGATATATGGAATATATATTTCAACAAATAAACAAATAAGTTCTAAAATAAAAGCAAATCTAAATAATTTTAAGATTCTTGAATAATGCTCAATCTTTGATTCAACATCACTATATAATTCAAAACCTTTTGAATCATTTACTTTTCTAACATAGACCCATTTATACCATCTAGATAATACTTCTACATCGGCCTCATTCATAAAAGTTTTAAACTCACCAAATTGACTAACCTTTGACAATAAGTCTATATCATAAATATATTGTGATGGTTCACATTCTTCAAAAAAATAAAATCCTAATCTGAATTTTTTGAAAGCATAGCCATTATTTGCCATTTCATTAAGCCATTTTACTTCATCATCTTTATCCAATAATAATTTAAATTTAACCATGATACTCTTCCATTAATTTTGCATTTTTAATCAATTCTTTTAATCGATTTTCCTCATTCGAAAATATAGAATAACCTTCTTCGGTTAAAATATATTCTTTCTTTTTCCTAGATTCTGTTTCTTCACTATAAAGTTTAATCCATCTTTTCTTTATTAATGAATTAATGGCCCCATATAATGTTCCAGCACCTAAAACAACCCTACTATTAGTTAAAGAAGCAACTTCTTGTATGATTCCATATCCATGATTTGGTTTTCTAAGTGCTAAAAGAATATAAAATGTAGCCTCAGTTAAAGGATTTTCTTTATTCATTTTTTCCACCTTGTATATTACGTTTAACAATATATCGTGTTACGATATATTTGTCAACGATATATTATAAATAAAAAATCCTCCAAAGTATTCAAAAATTATTTTGTCTACTTTGAAGGGATCTTATATAAATAGAGAATATAATAAATGTATTAAATATAATACAGATTAGGTTCAAATCCTTTGTCTAATGGATAGATTGGTCTTTGTAATACCTTATATGGCAATCTGAATAATTCATCAGAAGAACCTGTTGTTAAAGCCATTAGAGACCTTTTTGCAATACTTCTAATCTCAGGTTCCAAATAACCTAATTTAACAACTATCATTTTCCTTTTTTCTACTTCAACACCTAGAGCTCTAATAATATTTGGATCATAGCAACCGATATGTTTATCAGAAACAATTACATCAACTCCATTTATATTTAAAAGCAATAAATTAGTATTTTCAGCATCTTTGAAAGATTTTACTTTACTTATTAATTTGGCAGGAGCTTCTACACTTGAACTTTTTACAGTATCATATTTTGCCCCTAGTTTAATATCTAAAGTAGTTCCAATCTCTTTTTCAATAAATAAATCTACAACTTCTTTATCATAAAAAGACTGATAAATTAAAGGTGGATTTAATTTAGTTATTTCATCATTACTAAGTATTAATTTTAAGAAATTTGTAACATCGGATGAGGAGCCCGCTGTAGGATTGTCCCCTGAATCTGAAATAACTACAGGATAAATATCATTATTAACACTATCTAGAGCATTTACTAAGGCATCTTCTGGCATTCTAGTTTCATTGTAGAAACAAAAGTCATCCTTTCTTTGCCAAAATATTTTTGCTAATTCCATAGCTTTATTATCAGCTAATTTTTTATCGTTTTTTGCAACTACTAAAGCAGTTACTCCATTGTCCTTTGTATCTGCCCATGGAAATCCCATAAGATATGATAAAGCAAAAATATCAGAATTATTTTTCTCTTCTTCTCTTAAATGATTTATTAAGCTCTTCATAGGTTCAACCGATGTTTCACTTTGTTCTCCAGCTACTAAGAAAGGAATATGAACAGCACTCATTACTGGTTTAATATTTTTTTCTAAAGCTTCAATAACAATCTTTGCTGCATGAATACCTGTTTCAAAAGTATCAGTATGTGGAGCACATTTATATCCCACAAAACCATCACAATATTTAATCATTTTTTCTGTGATTGTAGCATGCATATCTAAAGAAGTTACTATTAAAATATCTGGATAGATTTCTCTTATCGCTTCTAGTAAATCACCTTCAGCTGCACCAATACCCTTTACTCTCATTGATCCATGAAGAGAAAGACATAAAGCATCTAGATCTTTTTGAGCTTTTAATTTATCTAAGAATTCATTTTTCAATTCTAAATAATATTCTTTATCCCATTCACCATTTGGGACAGCTCTTGCTACTAAAGTTGGAACAACTTCATAACCTTGATCTAATAATGTTTTAATTATTCCAGAACAAGAATCTTGTCCTATTTGATTAATTAAATCTTCACCTCTTTTTACCCAAATATCGCCTCTTGATGTAACTATTGGGTTAAAAGTATCAGATTCATGATGTAAACCACCAACTAATACTCTTTTTTTCATATTAAACCTCTCTTATTCTCCTATTGAAAGAGGAGATCTATTTGCATCCCACCCTTTCAAACGAGAATCTACAGTTGGTAAATTAAATATTTGTTCTAAAACTAATTTACTAGCTCCTTCACAAATATCTTCTTCATAACAACTAGCAATGGTAAAACAATCACTTTCATTATCAAGTTGACTACTAATTATTACATCAACTAATAAATTTTCCCATTTTGTTAAATATCCACCAATATATATAATACGAGGATCTAACAAGCTATGAGCAAATCTGAGGTTATCAATTATTTCTTTAAAAAAGTTCTTTAAAATAGTATCGTCATTTTCAATATTAGCTAAATCTTCATTTGATATAGATAACTGTTGATTAAAATCTTTTCCATGATATAAAACACTTTTAAACTCTCCTGCATGAGAGGTATAACCACGTCGTAATCTTCCATCAATTACAACTCCCATACCAACTCCTACAGGTGGAACACCTTCAGGTATTTCATTTGTTTTATACATTTGAACAAGAGCATATATAAATGTATCATCTCCTAATCCTACATGATTAAAAGCTGCACAATTTGCATCATTTTCAAAAAATATATTATAAGGATATTTTTTTACTAAAGAACTAGTGTAGTAATTATATAAACCTTGAGTCCAACTAAATAAGATTTTTTCACCTTTTTGATCAACAATACCTGCTATAGCAATACAAGCACCTAAAATTTTATTAAAACAATTTCTTTCAAGTTTTTTTAGAACATAATCAACAATAAATTCAAATCTCTCAACACTACCTTTTGAATAAGGAATAATAGCCTCGTTATATTCTTCAGTAATGTGATAAACAATATTACCGCTAAAATCAGTAATATTTGCATGAAAGTGATTAACTAAAAGTTCAATTCCAAAAACACAACCATAATTAGAAGTAAGTCCTACTAAAGTTCTTCTTCTCCCCATTTTAATACTTTTGTCTTCACCTTTTTCTTCTACTAATCCTAATTCGATTAATCTGCCAATCGCATAAGTTACAGTTGAAGCTTGCAGTCCTAATTCATCTGCAATTTGTCTTCTTGAAAGATATCCATCTCTCAATTTTTGAAGTATTAAAAAATTGTTGGTCTCTTTTTGAAATTTACCATTTGCCATATTATTTCAGTCCTTTGATTGTTTTTACTCTACCTTTATCAGTATTTGTAATTTCAAACTCAGCTTGCCGTAGTTCACCACCCATATATATATGGTTTGGCTGATATATCATTTTTGATGCTTGCCCCATAGGTAAATATACATGATATTCTTTTGCTTGTAACTCTTTTTTCACAAATGAGAAATTTCTTTCACTAATTCCACAACCAGGCATAACAATAATATCATCTTTAGCATAAGCTATCATTTCTTTTAAAGTTAAAAGACCTTCCATGACAGTAGCTTCTAAACCACTAGTTAAAACTCTATCAACTTTTAAATCAATTAAAGTTTGAAGAGAGTCTATTGCATTTACACTCATATCAATTGCTCTATGGAAAGTTACTTCCAAAGGTCTAGCAACTTCAATAAGTTTTGCACTTCTCTCTTTATCTATTGTACCATCAGGATTAAGAATTCCAAATACAATTGCATTTGCACCCTCTTCCTTAAAGATTTTTGTATTTTCAAGCATTGTTTCAAATTCTAAATCAGAATAGCAAAAATCACCACCTCTAGGTCTGATCATTACATTCATATCAATAGAACAATGCTTTCTTGCCGTTCTGAACATTCCAAGGGTTGGAGTTAAGCCACCTTCAAAAAGGTCACTACAAAATTCAACTCTATCAGCCCCACCTTCTTCTGCGGCAATTATAGACTCTATATTCTCTAAACATATTTCAATTTTTGGTTTTATCATTCTTTTAAAGCTCCTTCACCAAAGCCCTGT
Organism: Pleomorphochaeta caudata; assembly: GCF_055395745.1. NCBI lineage: Bacteria > Pseudomonadati > Spirochaetota > Spirochaetia > Spirochaetales > Sphaerochaetaceae > Pleomorphochaeta > Pleomorphochaeta caudata. The sequence goes on along the minus strand of NZ_AP042458.1, from coordinate 1,653,114 downwards.
ATCAAGGCATTATGTGCTATTAAGTAAAAAATAAACATTGGAATGGTTCCAACAACAAGTGCTGCAAATTGCAAGCCATAATCTTGATTTAATCTTCCTGCAAAGGAATTTATAGTTACAGGTAAACTTCTCATATTTTCACCACTAGTTAGTGTAAATACCATTAAGAATTCGTTCCAGTTTCCTAAGAAAGTTAATACAGAAATTGTTGCAATTACTGGAGTTGAAACAATTAAAATTACTTTCCAAAATATTTGTTGATAAGTTGCCCCATCAATAACTGCGGCTTCAATTAAAGCACTTGGAATTCCTCTGATATATGAACTAGCGATTAATACAGCCATAGGTAACCCAAAGGCAACATAAGGAAGTATTACACCCAAATATGTATTATATAAACCTGTATTTGTTTCCATTATAAATAATGGAGTAATAACTGAATTTACAGTAATTAATAAACCAACTGTAAATAAAGCTGAGTAAACTTTTCTACTCTTGTATGGGAATTTCGTTAAGGCAAAGCCTGCTTGTAGTGATAATAAAACTACTAAAACAGTAGATACACCACTATAAATAATACTATTTAAAAAAGCAAAATCCATATTACCATATTCAATACATTTCTTATAATTTGCTAATGTAAAGTCTTTTGGTAAAGCAAGTGGATGAATCATAATCTCTCCCATACTCTTAAATGAAGAATATGTCATCCAAATTACTGGGAATAATGTTATTAAAGTAAACAAAATTAAAAAAGTATATGAGAATACTATAGTATGAACTGAAATCTTTCTTTCTCTTAAATTTTTATTCATCATCATCCCCTAATTATATTTTCTATTTGCTTTTTCATACATTTTTTGACAGAAGGTAATCAAACCAACACTTAGTACTACTATTATTATTGAAACCGCACTACCATAGCCATAATTGTTAAAGGTAAAGGTTTGTTGATAAAGGTATAAAGCCATTACATATGTATAATGAACAGGGCCTCCACCAGTCATAGCAAATACTAAATCAAAACTCTTCAAACTACCTGAAATTGCTAAAACTGAACAAGTATAAATAACACCAGCTAAAGCAGGTAAAACAATCTTACGAATAATTATACCTTCAGAAGCTCCATCAATTGTTGCAGCCTCAAATACTGATTTAGGAATTCTCTGTAAATTTGCAATAAAAATAACCATATACAAACTTGTATGTTGCCATAATAAAACAAATAAAACCGGAACTATTGCATGTTTTTCACTTTCAAATATTTTAACAACATAATCAGGATTATGAGTAATACTTCTTATAAAAGTGGTATAAATTCCAACTGGAGAAAATACTCTATTCCATAACAAAGCTACTACTATTGATGAAATTGTTATTGGTAAGAAAATCATCATTTCAAAAAACTTACTACCACGAACCCATTTCCTAAATAGCAAATAAGCCAATATTATGCCTAAAGGTATTTGTCCTAAAACAGAAATCAACATAATTTTTATATTATTTTTTACTGCTATTTGGAAAATTGGGTCCTTAACTATATTTATATAATTTTGTATCCCAACAAATCCTTTCAATTGGAAATGACGCCATTTAGTAAAAGACAAACCAAAACTAACAATAACTGGGAATATAATTATTGCTATATAAATTATAAAAGCTGGAAGCAATAAACTTAAATAGCTTAATTTCTTATTTCTATCTTTTATCATTTTTCCCCCTAGTAATTTATGTCGCTAGCAAATACTAGCGACATAAGAGTTTTATACTTATTCTCTGTTAGTATCGTTTTGAGCAACCCAATTTTCATATTGAGCAGCAATTTCTTTTGGATCACCATTACCCATCATCATTGCTTGAATGTTAGCATTTAATAAAGAAACACCTTCACCATTCATTACTGAGTCAAATACATAACCCATTTCATGATCTTCTTGGAATTGAGCATATTTCTTTTGCATAATACCCATATCGATTGTTGAATAATCAATATTACATGTTGGGATATCTCCATGTTCAGCAAAGATTTTTGAACCTTCTGGACCTGTATAGAAAGAGATAAATTTCCATGCAGCATCAGCTTTTGCTGTATCTTTAATTGCACTTGCAATACCGAAGCCTTCACCTGTTACAGCAGTTGAAGTATTACTTCTTACTTCACCACTAATAGCTGGGAATACATGCATTTCAATGTTTTTGTTAAAATCTTCTGATAATTGAGAATCCATACCACCAGATCTCCAACCTGCATCTATTAAGTAAACTGATTTACCTTGATAGAATTCTTGGTCTGCTTCTCCATTACCCATTTGGTTAACACCAGGTGAGAATAAATCTTCATCACACATTTCTTGAATAATTTCTAGAGTTTTTACAAATTCAGGATCTGTGAATTTAGCACCATTTTTACCTTGTGCTGCATCCATGAACCACTCTGGTCCACCAACTCTATCAACTAAAAGTGATAATAACCATGAGTTAACAACCCATTGGTCTTTATTACCCATAGAAATTGGATAATAACCAGCAGCTCTAATTGTAGGAACTTGAGAGATCATTTCTTCAAAAGTTTTAGGATAATCTAAACCTAATTCATCTAAGATAGCTCTGTTAGCAAATACAACGTGACAAACAGCCAAAGTTGGTGGAATCATCCATAATTCACCATTAGGTCCTTGAGCCTTAAAAGTAACAGGTTTAAATTGTGATTTAAATTCATCTGTTAAGTAATCAGTATCATTTAAATCTAATACTAAACCAGGATCTTGGATATAAGCTGTTCTAGCTCCACCATAACAAGTGAAAATATCTGGAATCTTTCTAGATGCTGCCATAGCTTGGAACTTTTGGTGGAAAGCTTCACCTGTTGCATATTCAATATCTAATTTAATATTTGGATTTGCAGCTTCAAAAGCTTCTACTACTGCATTATGTCCAGCATATGCAGGGTTTGCAGGGTCAATTTGCATATAACCTGTTAAAGTTATTACTCCATCATCACTCTTTTCTTCGTTTGTACCAGAAGCAAAGATATTAGTAACTGCAATTAAGCTGATCATTACTAAAGCCATTATTTTTTTCATACACAATCCTCCTTGACTGCTACTTATTTCATTCACTGAATTATATGAACATCTATTTATTTCTGTCAATGAAAAAAGTATTTTTTTTGAAAAAACGACTTTTAAATACCTAATTTTACTTAACATAAATTTACAAAAAGATAAATTTTTGAGTATTCTTACCCAAATTTCATAGTTATACGTGAATCTTTTTTTAAATTTTCAAAATTAAAATCCATATAAATCTTATCTTCTCTTCACATAAATCTTGTTCAAAAACAACCTTATAATTAGTTTATTTACCTTAATAAGGTTTTTATTAATATCTTTAATTTATTAACTATAATTGAAATATCAAACAAGATATTTATTTATATTACTTTTTTTCAATATTTTTACTTATTCTTATTGACAAAAACTACTAAAATATGGCATTGTATGCCTCGTTGAGCCGCGTAGTTTTTAAACGCTACAATGGCTATAATGGTGGATGTAGTTCAATGGTAGAGCGCTAGATTGTGGTTCTGGTTGTTGCGGGTTCAAGTCCCGTCATCCACCCTAAAACATTAGGGCGCCCGTAGCTCAGCTGGATAGAGCGTCGGACTTCGAATCCGCAGGTCGAAGGTTCGAATCCTTCCGAGCGCATAGATAATGTTTTGCGTAATGGGCTGCTAGCTCAGCTGGTAGAGCAACAGACTCTTAATCTGTGGGTCAAAGGTTCGATCCCTTTGCAGCTCATATTAAATATACTTTCTTGCGAGAGTGGTGAAATTGGCAGACACGCTAGATTTAGGTTCTAGTGCCGTAAGGTGTGGGGGTTCAAGTCCCCCCTCTCGCACTACATTATATATTTTGCGAAAGTAGCTCAGTGGTAGAGCTCCACCTTGCCAAGGTGGATGTCGCGGGTTCAAGTCCCGTCTTTCGCTCTAAGGTAATTGCTAATTTTAGTGATTACCTTTTTTTTATTTACTTTCATTCTTTTATTGATAATAATATTCATATAGCTCAACAAAAATTATTGGAGCAGTGTTTTGAATGATATAGAATATAAAGAAAAAATTGAATTTTGGAAAAATGAAGAAAAAAAGAGCTTTCTAGGTTGGGACTTCTCTCATATAGATAACAGATGGGAATATGAAAAAAATCCATTTGATTATAAAAAAATTGTTTTATCTTATTTAATGCCTGATTATAAACTACTTGATATGGGAACTGGTGGTGGTGAATTTTTACTAACCCTTAATCATCCATATTACAATACCTATGTAACAGAAGGCTTCTTACCAAATTATAATTTATGCAAGAATAAATTAGCACCATTAGGTATTACTGTAAAATTTATTAAAAAAGATGATAAGATTGATTACCCAGACAACTTGTTCGATATTATAATTAATAGACATGAATCTTTTGATATTAATGAAATTTATAGAGTTTTAAAACAAAGTGGAATTTTTATAACACAGCAGATTGGAAATTTAAATGATTTAGATTTATCAAAAAAAATAAATCCTAATTTTGAATCTCTATTTAATAATAACAATCTAAAATATGTTGAATCAAAATTAGAATCCAAAAATTTCTCTATATTAAAAGCTGATGAAAAATTTACTCCAATTAAGTTTTTTGATACTGGAGCATTTGTTTATTTTGCAAAAATAATTGAATGGGAATTCCCTAATTTTTCTGTAAAAAACAACTTAACTCAACTTATTGAAATTGATAAAGAAATAAATAACAAAGGATACATTCAAGCTAGGGAACATCGCTTCATACTTGTTAGCAAGAAAAATATTAAGCATTAATACAATATGATTTATTAACCCACCCTTCATTCAAATATCCTAATTTAATAGAGCCTTCTCTTATTGCTATTTGAGTATCCTTAAATTTAGGATTTTTTAGTGAAACATCATGTGTAGGATAAAGATACCCATTATTATCCAATATCAAATCTTGCAATTCTTCAATGTTAATTTCATTTACACATATTTTTTCCTTTTTTGCTAAATATACTGCTAAAGCAGCAACTTGCCCTAATTGCATTACCACAGGTTGAAGTCTTGTGCAACCATTTACTAGACCTGAAACTGATATTGATTTTTCAACCACCAATATATTTTTTGTTCTTAAAGGAATTAAAGAACCAAAAGGGACAGAAAAAGGATGAATTTTAGGAAAGTCAATTTTATTATAAGCTTCATCTAAATCTCTGTGATGATCTAAAGGATAATCACCAACAGCAATAGCAGTTTTAAATATTTTATTATTTGTAATATCCTCTATAGATAAAGTTTCATTTCCATAAATTCTTCTAGCTTCTCTAATATATGGGATATAAGGGAGTTTATCTTTTGACAAAGGATAACTATTATCAGATAACCTAAGATTACATGATAAATCTACTGAAGATTGAATCAATTTAAATAAGCGCATAGTTTTTTCTTTTGCTTTTATAAACATAGACTGTCTATCTTCAATAAAATAATTACCATAGTAGTCATTACCTTTTATTGGCCAGTTAAGCATTATCTTATTATTAGGTAGCATTCCATACTCTAACATTTTTGTTAAAGAAATCTCAGGATTCCCTAAAATTCCTGCAAACTCCCCTTCTTTCGTCCAAAGGGGATATTCATCAATAACTTTAATCTTATTATCAAATTGAAGCACAGCATTATAAGTAAAATCTTGTGGATGTTTTAATTCATATGGAGCATCCAACTCTTTTTCCAATCCATAATGATTTTGTAAATTAAGATGATAAATTGCATCACCAAATTCATCCGCTAAAATAAAATAATTACTTTTAAATTGGTATTGTCGATTGGCTTGATTGAAAAATACAGAATCAATGGAAAGTTCATTATTCCCAATTTTATTAATTTGAATATGATTGCAATCCAAATATAAATCACAATAATTTTCATCAATCATAGAATATAATATTTCAATTCCAACTTCAGGTTCAAACAAAGTATTCGAAACCCATCCTGTATCAAGAATATCTCTATTATAATAATTTCTTAATTTATCGCGAAATTCTTTAAATATTCCTCCGGCAATTAGATGATTACCATCAAAAGCAGAAACACCTGCTGCAGTTATCATACCGCCTATTGAAATAGATTCTTCAATAACTGCAACTTTTAATTTATTCCTTGCCGCTTGTATAGCAGCAGATATACCTGAAGCTGAAGCTCCCAATATAATTAAATCATAATTATTTTTTTTCATATACTACCTTAACATTTTTGACTCGTAGTAGTTCTTTTTACTAATTGCGGTTTTAAAATAATATTCTCAACCTTTTTCCCAGCTAAAATATCTAAGAACATATCAAATGCTAAAAGTCCAATTTCTCTTTTAGGTTGTGCTACAGTAGTAAGCTGATAGACAAATTGATGAGATGCAAAATCCAAATCATCAAACCCTATAACTGAAACTTCTTCAGGAATTTTTTTCCCTTTACTCAATAAAGCTCTAATGACTCCTAATGCAGCATAGTCTGTTGAAGCAAAAATAGCTGTCAAATCTGGAGCTTTCTTTAGTAGTTCTAAAGTTGCATCATATCCACCCTTTATACTTTGATCTGCTTTAACTGTATATCTATCTATATCTAACTTAATTCCATTTTCTATTAAAGCTTGTAAATATCCACTATTTCTAGAATCAATTTCACTATAATGAATCCTATTAGTGCCTATAAATCCTATTTTTTCATGGCCTAAAGAAATTAAATGATTTGTTGCAATCTTACCACCACATATATTATCAACACCAATAAAGGGTAAATCTAAATCATCAATATTTGTCATTACTTGAATCGTAGGTATGTTTTTTTCTTTCAATTCTTTAAAAAGATTTACTTCTCTATAATCTGGTGAACAAATAAGACCATCTACATTCCTTCTAATCATTCTCTCTATTGCAAATCTACCATCTTTCTTTGTTTGAAGATTTGCATTACCTAGCAATATATCATAATCATTTTCTGAAGCTTTTTCTTCAATTCCACTTATAATTTCATTAAAGAAACTTACATTTAAGTAGGGAAATACTGTCCCAATTAAATATGATTTATGTTGAACTAAACCTCTAGCTTGTAAATTTGGTTTATAATTTAATTCATTAGCGACATTTTTAATTTTTATTCTCATAGCCTCAGAGACTCTACCAGTTCCACTTAAGGCTGAAGAAACAGTTCTAGGACTTACCCCAACAATTTTTGCTATATCTTTTAATGTTGTTTGTTTTTCCATTTTCTATCCTTTCATAAAGATTTGACTCATCGATGAATCAAGAACATTTATATAATAGATGATAATAATTTAAATGTCAAAGTTTTTAATAAAATAGTTTATTTAACATCATAAAAAGGAATTATTACATATAAAATAAATCTGAAAATAAAATTTAAAATAAATTTTGACAAATAAAAAAAACAAATTATCATAATTGGTATAACGTTGACGCAAATATAAAAATATTACTAGTTTGCATCAAACAAAATTACAAAACTTATAATATAAACTTTTATTATTAGTAAAAATGGAGAAAGTTATGAAAAAGATTTTAACTTTAGTAGTTGCCATAAGTGTTTTAGTAACTACAGGTTTGTTTGCTCAAGGATCAAATGAAACAACTTCTAATCAAAAGAAAACTGTTACATTTTGGACAATGTCTCTATCCCCTTCTTTTGATGATTATTTAAACGGGGTTATTGAAGAATTTGAAACTCAAAATCCTAATGTAGAAATCAATTGGATTGATGTACCTTGGGGAGATACTGAAACTAGAGTTTTAACAGCAGCAACTAGTAACACATTACCAGATGTAATAAATCTCAATTTACCATTTTCACAAAAATTAGCTCAAAATGATTTATTAATTGATATGAATGAAAAGGCTTCAGATGTTAAAGATGATTACTTTGAAGGTTGTTGGAATGCTAGTACATATAATGGAAAAGTATTTGCACTTCCTTGGTATATAACATCAAATATGGTTTATTATAATAAAGCATTATTTGAACAAGCTGGATTAGATCCTAATACATATCCAACTACATTCGATGAATTATATTCATATGCTAAACAAATTCATGATAAAACAGGTGCCTATGGCTATATGACATTTTTCCAAGATCAATTTATCATGGAAGAATTAGAAAGAATGGGAATTAGATTATTCAACGAAGATTTTACAAAAGCTCAATTCAACACACCACAAGTAATAGCTGCAGCAAATTATTATAAAAAAATGTTAGATGAAAAATTAATCCCAAGTGAAACAATTACTTCAAAATCAGGAACTGGTGAGGCAATCCAACTATATAGCACAGGTGAATTAGCAATGTTCTTTGGAGGAACCTCCCATGCTAGAATGATTAAAGATAATTCACAAGAAATTTATAATGAAACTGGTGTAGCTCCACAAATTATTGGGGAAAATGGGAAATCCAATATTGCAGTTATGAATATTGTTGTACCTAAGAGCTCAAAAGTTCTTGATGAAGCTTTGGCTTTCTCAAAATTCTTAACAAACAATACAAATCAAGTTAAATTTGCTAAGGCTGCAGGAGCAATTGTTCCTTCAACAAAAGAGTCTTTAAATGATGCTTTCTTCTCAGTTTCTGACAATACTGCTGCAACTGAAGCTAGAATTATGAGTGCAAAAGAAGTATCAAGAGGCACAATGATTTTCCCACCTATGCAAAACTGGACAGAAATCCGTGATGCATTTATTGAAGCTTTTGCAAAAGCAGCAACCGGAAATGGAGATGCAAGTCAACTATTACAAGCTGCACAAGACAAAGCTAATTCATTTCTAAGTGAATAAGAATTTATAACATAGCAATTAGATGACTATATATAAAATAGTCATCTAATTTATATTTATCATAATGAATAAGATATTTTAATCATATTAAGGAAACAATATTAATGAAATTGAAAAAAAACATTACACCATATTTATATCTCTTACCTACAATGATAATTCTTATTTTATTTGTATTTTACCCTTTAGCTAGAGCAATTCAATACAGTTTTACAGATTTCAATTTACTATCACCACCAAAATGGATTGGTCTTGAAAATTATAAAACTCTATTTAAAAGTGATAGTTTTTATAGAGCCTTACTAAATACTTTAAAATATTTCATTGTAGTAGTCCCTGTATTAGTAATTTTACCATTGTTAATTGCTGTTCTAGTAAATGACACAAAGCTAAAAGGGGTAACAATTTTTAGAACAATTTATTATTTCCCTGTAGTTACAAGTATGGTAGTTGCAGGAATAATCTGGAAATGGATGTATATGGAAAAGGGGTTATTAAATTATGTCTTATATAATCTTTTACATCTAATATCTGAACCAATATCATACTTAACAAATCCAAATACTGCTTTATTTTGCATAATGGTTGTAACTATTTGGAAAGGCCTTGGGTATTATATGGTTCTATATTTAGCAGGATTACAAAGCATCAACAAAGAATTATATGAAGCAGCTACAATAGATGGGGCTTCAAAATTTAAACAATTAAGAAGTATAACAGTTCCATTACTAGCACCAACCATTGCAGTAGTTGCAATTATGTCTTCAATGGCAGCTATGAAGGTTTTTGATGAAATATATGTAATGACAGCTGGTGGGCCTTTCAATTCTACAAGAACATTAGTATATGAAATTTATGATACGGCATTTGATAAATTAAAATTTGGTTATGCAAGTTCAATTGGTGTAATTTTATTTATTTTATTATTTGTTTTTAGCTATATAAGTATGAAAAACAGTGAAAAAACTTATAGAGGAGTAGCATAATGGCAAATCACAAAACAAATAAAATAGCATTAATTATATTTAAATATTTACTAATGATTTTAGTTGCTTTAGTAAGTATAGTTCCATTTGTTTGGCTTCTCTCTACTGCACTAAAATCACAGGGAGAAAATATATTTAGTATGCCTCCCCAATTTATTCCAGAGCAAGCAACTTTATCTAATTTTGTAATGGTTTTTAAAACTATTCCAATGTTTAGATATTATATAAATTCATTTATAGTTGTAGCATTTAGCGTTGTCTTAAACATATTGCTATCAGTTAGTGCTGCTTATCCATTAGCAAGAATGAAATTCAAAGGAAAGGAAACTATTTTCTTTCTAATTTTATCAACAATGATGATTCCTATTCAGTTAACAATGATTCCAAATTTTGTAACAATAGTTCATCTTGGCTTAAAAGATTCACTTGCAGCTGTTATTTTACCTAATGCTGTAACGGCATTTGGAGTATTTCTAATTAGACAAGCAATGATAACAGTTCCTATATCATTAGAAGAATCTGCTTTCATTGATGGGGCGTCTTCTTTTACTGTATTAAGACATATAGTTGTCCCTATAATAAAACCAACTTTATCAGCTTTAGCAATTTTCACTTTCATAAATATGTGGAGTGATTTCTTATGGCCTTTGTTAGTATTAGATTCACAAAAACTATATACAGTACCACTTGGAGTTCAAAAATTACAAGGAACATTCACAAATGATTGGCGTTTAGTAGCTTCAGGGGCTTTACTTGCTATCATACCAGTTATGATTTTCTTTATTTTTAATCAAAAAAACTTCATTGATGAAGGTATAGCCTCTGCTGTAAAAGGCTAAAAAAAAAATTATGAAATTCCTATTTCATAAATAAAAAAAATTAATAAATCAATCAAGGAAAAATTATGAAAATTTTGTATATGCCATTAGATGAACGCCCATGTAATTATAAATTTCCAAATATGAATTTAATTAACAATAAAGATATTGAATTAATAAAAATCCCAAAAAACTATATGGGGAATTTCAAGAAAAGTGCCAATATAGATAAAATATATGAATGGTTAGAAAATAATTTATATAAATGTGATGCTGCTGTAATATCACTAGAAATGTTAATTTATGGTGGATTAATTCCTAGCCGAATACATAAAATTTCTAGCTATATATTATTAAATAGGTTAAACAATTTTGCTAAACTAGTAGAAAAAGTCAAAGAAACTAAACATATAGATATATATATTTTTGCTTTAATTATGAGAACTCCAGCATACTCAAGCAGTGAAGAAGAGCCAAACTACTATGCTGAATATGGTGAGTTAATTTTTAAAAGAGCCTATCTAATAAATAAAAGTGAAACATATTCTCTTAGCAAGAATGAACTAGAGGAACTTCACTATGCAAATCAAAAAATTCCTAACTATGTAATTAAAGATTATGAATCAAGACGTTTAATTAATATAGATATAATAAAAAATTGCTTACCTTTATTAAAAAATAATTTAATTGATTACTTAGTAATTCCTCAAGATGATTCATCAAAATTTGGATATGGAATTAAAGAAAAAAAAGAAATTTTCTCTAATATAAAAAAAGAAAATATAGAAAATAAAGTATTAACATATCCAGGAGCAGATGAAGTTGGCTCAGCACTAATTTGCAGAAGTATTGTAAAAAATATAATTAATAAACCTAAAATAAGCATATTTTTTGACCGAGAAGAAGCTATGTCTTTAATCCCTAAATATGAAGGGATGGAATTAAAAAAAAGTATAAAGCACCAGATTCAAGTATCAAATGCTATTTTCACAAAAGAAATAAATGAAGCAGATATTATTCTTTTTGTCCACACTCGGGAAGGTGAAATGCAAGATTCATGGAAGCAGGAACCATATGAATATAATGATAAAAACTATTTGAATCTTTTAAATTTAAATAAACCTTTCATAATCTGTGATATTGCATTTGCAAATGGTTCAGATTTAAGTTTTGTAAATAAAATTTTTGATAAGAAGATAAGTAACAATTTACTTTCTTATGCTGCTTGGAACACTGCTGGAAATACAATAGGCACTGCTATATCATCTGGAATTATACAATTTTTATTTGGATCTGAAAAATCAAAAGAAAAATTATTATTCTACAGAATTGCTGACGACTATGCATACCAAAGTATTGTAAGGAAAAAATATAATAATTTATTAGAGGGAATTGCTAAAAATACATATATACACATAGATAACAATGATTTGGAACTTCGAAATAAAATAAAAAATGACTTAATGATTGAATTAAATAATTTATATAAAAAGTCACCTTATGAAATTGAAGATATAATATTCCCTTGGTCTAGATTATTTGAAGTTGATATAAAAATAGGAGAAAATAAAGATGCAAAACTCCTTTGATATGAACTTAGAAAACTTGAAAAATTATTTAGGAACAAGCCATAGGCCAAATGATTTTGATAACTATTGGCAAAAGTCCATTAAAGAAGCAAATGAAATAGTTACAAATTATAGAATAAAAAAAACTAATTTTTCTTCAAATATTGCTGATTGCTATGATATGTTTTTTACATCAATTAATAATATAAAAATTCACACAAAGATGCTAATACCTAAAAATAAAGAAAAAATGCCATGCATAATTAAATTTCATGGATTAAATTGTGATAGTGGAGAATGGACTTCTTTACTTCCTTTCGCGAGTGAAGGATATTGTGTTTTTTCAATGGATTGCAGAGGGCAAGGTGGCGGCTATGAAGATAGTTTTTATGGAAGATCTAATATCGAATTAGGATTTCTTCTAAAGGGTATATTTGAGGCTTTATCAGGAAATATTGATAAACTATATTATAGAAACATAATCTTAGATGCTTATAAACTATATACTATTATATCTACATTTGAATACATTGATAAAGACAGAATTGGAGTTACAGGATGGAGTCAGGGAGGCGCTCTTACAGTAGCCCTAGCAGCATTAGTTCCAGGAATAAAATGTATAGCTCCAGTACATCCATATCTAAGTGATTATAAAAGATTTTGGCAATTAGGAATAAATAATAAGGCTTATGAAGGAATAACAAATTACTTTAGAATTTTTGATCCTCATCATAAAACAGAAGATCAATTATTTAAAGCATTAAGTTATATTGATATAAAAAATATGGCAAAAAATATAAAAGCAAATGTATTTTTTTCCTGTGGATTAAAAGATACTTCTTGTCCTCCTTCAACGCAGTTTGCAGTCTTTAATCAAATGAAATGTAAAAAATATTTAAATTTATTTCATGATTTTGATCATGAAATATTACCAAATCTAAATGATGAAATTTTCACTTTTTTTAAGGAAAATTTATAATAAGAAAATATATGATTAATAATTTAAAAAAAATAAAAACCCTATATACAAAACAATTAATAAGTGGCGAATTAGATTTTTGGTTAAAATATGGATTAGATTATATAAATGGAGGTATCTATACTGCCCTAGATCAAAATGGAGCTATAATAGATACCGATAAATCAGTATGGTTTCAAGGAAGAGCTCTATGGATATTTGCAACAGCATATGAAAAATATGGAAATATTCAATATTTGCAAGCTTGTGATAATATAGTCGATTTTATAGAAAAATATTGTTTTGATAATGATGGTAGAATGTTTTTCAAAATAAGCAAAACTGGACAACCAATAGTAAAAAGACTTAGATATTTCTTTAGTGAAACTTTTACAATAATTGGATATGCGGCATATTCTAGAATTACAAAGAGAGATAAATATAATCAAAAAGCTTTAGAATTATTAAACTTTGTTGAATATCTAAGAGACACACCTAATATTCTAATTCCAAAATCATTAAGAGCTTCCAAATCATTTGGAGAGCCGATGATTTTACTTAATGTATTAAATGAATTAAAAAAATCAAATCCTGATAAAAAAATAGAACTTGAAACATATATGCATAATTTAATTGCTGAAATTGAAAATAATTTTATTCGTGAGGATTTACAATTAATATTAGAACAAGTAGCAATTGATGGCTCTTTCCAAAAAGAACATTTTGAAGGTAGGATTGTAAATCCTGGGCATGCTATAGAAGCCGCTTGGTTTATCATGAATATGGGAGAAGACCTCAATGATAAAAAATTAATTAATCTTGGATTAAAAATATACGATTGGATGTTTAATCTAGGTTGGGATAAAGATTTTGGAGGAATAATTCAATACAGAGACGCATTAAATAAACCTATTGCTGAATATCATCAAGATATGAAATTTTGGTGGCCACAATGTGAAGCCTTAATTGCAAGTCTCTATTCATACAAATTTACCAAAGATGATAAGTATTTAAATAATTTTTACATTATAAATGATTATATTCAGACTCATTTTGTTGATGAAATAAATGGAGAATGGTTTGGATATTTGCATAAAGACGGGTCAATCGCTACAACTTTAAAAGGGAATTTTTATAAGGGCCCTTTTCACATTCCAAGGATGTATATGATTTGTTTAGAGCTAATAAATGAATTAATTTAGAGCTCAAAAATTTTCTTCAGAACAATAATAATTATGTATAAAAATTCTACTATTTTTGATTTTTTTTGCTTAAATTTTTTATATGTTTTTTTATAAAAAATGAACTAAAAAATATTGCTTTTTTTTCTCTTCAAGACTATATTGCAATCATTCAGAGTTGAGGTAAATTCAACATTTGTTGTAAGTGTATTTTACCTATAAAGGCTCTCCTTTTTTTAAAAAGGGCTTTGTTATGAAAGATAGCAAAAATAATCTTCAAGGCAGTTCTTGCCAGTGTAAAATGGAAAGCAAATCTAATGTATCTAATTTAGATTCTACCTATCCCGCGGTATCCTCTCAAAAAATGTTTGAAAGCGATAAAACAAAAAAGTTTAGAGAAACTTTTTATAATAATGTTAGTGATAATCAATGGAATGATTGGAAATGGCAAATTGCTAATCGTATCTCCACATATCAATCAATTTCAAAATTTATAACATTAAAAGATGAAGAAAAAAAAGCAATGGATGTTGAAAGTACACACTGTCCTTTTGCAATTACTCCTTATTACTTGAGTTTAATTGATTTAGATGATCAAAATTCAGCACTAAGAAAAACTATGATTCCAACAACAAATGAATTAATTAAAAGCTTAGGAGAAAGTGAAGACCCTTTATCTGAAGAAAAAACATCCCCTATTGAAGGTATAGTACATAGATATCCTGATAGAGTATTATTTTTAACCACAGCATTTTGCTCATGTTATTGTAGATACTGTACAAGATCTCATATGGTAGATGGACACACTCAATCACTTAAGCAACATTGGGAATCTGGCTTTAAATATATAAGAGAACACCAAGAAATAAGAGATGTAATAGTTTCTGGAGGAGATCCATTAACATTAAGTGATAATGAAATTGATTATTTACTTGAAAATCTTTTTGCAATTGATCATGTTGAAATGGTAAGAATTGGCACTAAAGTTCCAATGGTTCTCCCTCAAAGAATTACTGAAATTTTATTAAATATTTTTAGAAAATATAAACCACTATATTTAAGTATTCATTGCACTCACCCTGATGAAATTACACCAGAATCTAGTAAAGCAATAAATGCTATAGCTGATAGCGGTGTTGTTATGGGTTCTCAAACTGTATTATTAAAAGGTGTAAATGATGATCCTAATATAATGGGTAGTTTAATGCACAAACTTCTAAAAGTCAGAATTAAACCATACTACTTATTCCAATGCGATCCAATTGTTGGTTCAAAACATTTTAGAACTTCTGTTGCTAAAGGCCAAGAAATCATACACAGTTTAAGAGGCTTTACTAGTGGATATGCTGTTCCTCAATATGTAATTGATGCACCTAAAGGTGGAGGAAAAGTACCTATTCTTCCTAATTATTTTAAAGGCAGAGATGAGAATAATTTATATCTTTATAACTATAAAGGGAAAGAATATGCTTACCCAGACGGTAAAGGACTTTAGATATGCAAAAGACTATTGGACTTACTTATGATCTAAAAGATGATTATATAAAAAAAGGTTATAAAAAAGAACTTGTAGCTGAACTTGATAATATAGAAACGATAAATGCTCTAGACAATGCTTTAAAAGCATATGGCTATAATACTATAAGAATTGGAAATGTTTTTGACTTAGTCGAATTTCTCAATTTAGGTAAGCGTGTTGATTTAGTTTTTAATATTTGCGAAGGTTTATTTGGACCATCAAGAGAATCTCAAGTTCCATCCTTATTGGAAGCTTATGGAATTGATTGTGTTTTTTCTAATTCATTAGTTCTCACAACTTCTTTAAATAAAGCTATAGCAAAAACAATTGTTGATTCTAAATCAGTACCTACTCCTAAATTTCAAGTTATAAATAGTGAAGATGAAATTAATAGCGTAAATTTAAATTACCCTCTTTTTCTAAAACCATTATATGGTGGTACTGGAATTGGGATTAGTGGTAATTCAGTTGTTAACAATGACAATGAACTAAGAGTAGAAGCAATCCATCAACTAAAAAACTACAACCAACCTATCCTTGCAGAAACATTTTTAGATGGTCGTGAATTTACAGTTGGAATAATCGGACAAGGTGATAGTGCTAAAGCAATTGCAACTATGGAAATCATAATTGATAAAAATAGTGATAATGGTATTTATTCATATAAAAGTAAAAGCGAATATTTAGATTATGTAAAATATAATTTAGCTGATGATTTAGATAGTAAAAAATGTGAAGAAGTAGCATTAGGTGCTTGGAGAGCTCTTGATTGTAGAGATGGAGGAAGAGTCGATTTAAAAATGGATAGTATGGGAAATGTTTATTTTCTTGAAGTAAATCCACTTGCAGGTTTAAATCCTGTCGATTCTGATCTACCAATTTTATGCAAATTAAAAGGAAAATCTTATCAAGATTTAATTAATTCAATAATGGATTCAGCAAATCTAAGAATTGCAGCACAATTAAAATAAAGAAGTGTTTATGAAAATCTTAATATTTATAGATGAGTTATCTTCTTCACCTACAAAAGATGAAGAAGATACACTTCAAGAAGCAAATGAAGTTAGAGCCTCATTAATTAAATTTGGACATGAAGTTTTTATTGCAAGTTTTAATCTCAATTTATATGAGAATTTAAAAACTATAGATATTATAAAACCTAATTTAATATTCAATTTGGTAGAAACTTTTAATAAGGGCAATACTCTTCATATTGCTCCACTAATTTTCGAACAAAAACAGATTAAATTTAGTGGAGGAAGCTCTTTTGCTCTATTTATTACTAGTAATAAAATATTAACAAAAGATTTTCTAAAAGGAATAAATATAAAAACACCTAGCTTTTATTATTCCAATATAGGCATAATAAATCCAGTACTTATTGAAGAAAAAGTTATTATAAAGCCAATCGACGAAGAAGCTTCTTGTGGAATTGATGATAATTCCGTAACTCTCTTTGATAATTACAAAATGATAAAATCCTATATTAAAAATAATCCTTCAAATTTTATAGAAAATTACATTGAAGGAGATGAATATAGTATTTCTGTTATGAAAATAAATTCAAAAGTAGTAATACTACCAATAGCAAAAATGGAATTTATTAACTACCCAAATGAAAAGCCAAAAATACTTAACTATAAATCTAAATGGGATGAATCATCCTATGAATATAAAAACACTCAAAGAGTTTTTATAGATGAAACAAAAGATTCCCCTTTATTTAAAGAAATGAAAAGTATTTGCAAAAAGTGCTATAAAAAACTTGGTTCAAAGGGTTATTTAAGAATTGATTTTAAAGTAGATAAAAGTAATATCCCCTATGTAATCGATATAAATATAAATCCTTGTATAACTCATGATAGTGGCTTTGTAGCTGCAGCAAATAAATATGGTCTAACATACGATGAATTAATAAATACTATTATCAATGAGGCAATAAATGAATAATTACACTTTTCGCTATGAACCACATAAAACAGATTTAGTTCAAATAGAAGAAATTCTCAAAACATCTGGATTTTTTAAAGAAAGCGAAGTAGAAATAGCTTTATCTTTATTTGAAGATAAAATAAATAATAAAGAGAATAGCACATATCAATTTGTTATTTTAGAAAATAAAGACAAAATCTTAGGATATTCATGTTTTGGATTCATTGATGGGACTGAAACAAGCTTTGATTTATATTGGATTGTAGTAAATCAAAATCTAAAAAGAAAAGGCTTTGGTACTATAATATTAAAAGAAACAGAAAGAATAATTAGAAGAGAAGAAGGAGTTCATATATATATAGAAACTTCATCTACACCGCTATACAAACCAACAAGACACTTTTATGAAAAAAATTCTTATACAATTGAAGCAAGAATAAAAGATTTTTATGATATAAATGATGATAAAATTATTTATTCTAAAAAGTTAATTGATGATATTTAAACCTTATATTTACCTTTATTTATAAGCAATAGCTATAATAGCCCCTTTTTTATTTATATGAGTCTCTATCTTTTTAAAACCAGCATTAGATAAAAGATTTTTTAAATCAGATTCTTTGTATATAACCATTTTATCAATTATTTTTGCCCATTTTTCACCAGAATTATCACAACATTCATTACAAATAATGAACTTGGAATCTTCTTTTAAAATGTTAAAAATATTTATAAAAGTATCTTGAATATTAGGCCAAAAATAAACAGTTTCAAATGCTGTTGCACCATCGAAGGTATTCTTGTCAAATGGTAAATTTGAAACATCTCCTTGAATAACATTACATCGTTTTTCTTCTATAGCTTTATGATTAAGTTTTTTTGTTTTTTCAACGCTTACTAAAGAATAATCAAAGCCTGTAACAGTTCCTTCATTACACATTTTTAACAAAGCTTTTACATTTGCTCCGCCACCACATCCAAAATCTATTACATCAGCATTATTTGCAAAGGTAAAAAAAGAAAAACCCCATTTTGAAAGACTTGAATGTCCTTTATTCATCATTGATACAAAAAGTCTTCCCAATTTTCCACTAGGAAGACTAGCATTTGAAAAAAGTTGTTTAAACATATTCTTATTTATTTGATCCTTGTTGTGCTACTTTATTAATTTTTTTATCAATTAAATCTTTATCACCTAAATATTCTTTACTGATAACAGATAAATCTTCATTCAAATAATAAACCAAAGGAACTCCTGTTGGAATGTTTAACTCTAAAATATCTTTTTCAGAAATATGCTCTAAATACATAACCAAAGCTCTTAGGGAATTTCCATGAGCAGTAATTAATATGTTTTGTCCGCTCTCAAGTTTTGGCTTTATCTCTTTTTCAAAATAAGGAATTACTCTCGCTATTGTATCTTTTAGGCTTTCAGCTAATGGTAATTCAGCTTTTGAGACATTCTTATACATTTTTTGAAAAGCAGGATTTCTTTCATCATCCTCAGCTAATTCTGGGGGTTTAATATCAAAAGACCTACGCCAAATTTTAACTTGATCTTCTCCAAAAATTTTTGCAGTTTCTGCTTTGTTTTTACCTTGTAAACTGCCATAATGTCTTTCGTTTAATTTCCAACTTTTTATTACAGGAAGCCATTCTCTATCCATCTCTTGCAATACAAAATTTAAAGTATTTATTGCTCTTTTTAAATATGATGTATAGCAAATATCAAATTCAAAACCTTTTTCACTTAAAATTTTACCAGCTTGTTTTGCTTCAACAACGCCATTTTCTGAAAGATCTACATCTGTCCAACCAGTAAATAAGTTTTCTAGATTCCAAATACTCTCACCATGTCTTAATATAACTAATTTATAACTCATAAAAAGCCTCCATAGCTATTGATAGAATGAAACTATATGAAAAATTAGTCAAGACTAAGTTTTAATTAAAACTATTTTTTAAATTTTATTATATTTCTAATATAAAAACATAGATTTTAAAACAAATTAAATATTATTTTATTTTAAAACAACAATTTATATTTTTTTTCAAGCATATATATTTATATATTTTCAAAAAAAATCAAACCGATTAATCTAAATTATCTTTTTTTTGTTAGAATAGAAAAACTTTTAATTATAAAATCTAAACTATTTTTATACATATAACAATATAAAATTAAATTTCTTAAACAATATAAAATTTAAATTATAATAACTCTCTTTTTTTCCAAAGCATATTGCTTTAAAGAATTATGCTCTTTTAAAACTAATTTTAGGTTTAAACCACAATTTTTAATTACTGATATGGAGTTTAAATTATTTTTTAATTGCTCTAAAACATCTAAAGAATTTGATAATGATTCAACTTCAATTTTTAAATTTTTATTATCAGAATATAAGCGATAGTCTACTAAATCATTACAAGAAAATAAAACATCTTCCAATAATTGTGGGTAAATTTCTATTCCATTAGGACTTTTATACCCTCCAATTCTTTTAATTATATGACCCATAATTTCACAGTCTTTTCCACACTTACAACCACCATGCTTTAAACTTGCTAAATCTCTTGATCTATATCTAATTAATGGCATTGCTTCACGACCTAAGGAAGTAAATACTAATTCACCAGGAGAACCTTCTTTTACTTTCAAATCACTATTAGGATTAATACATTCTGTGAAAGTGTCTAATTCATCATAATGATAACCACTAGTGTCACTTAAGCAATCTACAGCTAATCCCCAACCCATTTCAGTAAGTCCATAATGAGTTATGACTTTACAATTCCAGACTCTTTCAAAATAAGCTTTCATTGTATTAGAAATATTACCAATTGTTGGAAATATAATTTTCATACCTAAATTCTTTAAATCATATTTGTTTTCACATTCTTTAGTAATTCTATACATAGTCCCTGCATCGCCAAACCAAACTGTAACTTTATTTTCAATAGTATTCTTTATTTGTTCTTCACTATCGGCAAAAATATCTGTAGCAAAAGCTTTCATCCCATTTTTCATTAAAGATCCAGCAAGAATAGACCCAATACCTCTACCTTGTGAATTAGGCATTATAACTTGGCAAACTTCATCAGTTGATGCAACACAGTTCATCCCAATAGCTAAATATTTCATAATATTGGATACATCATTTCCTGAAAAATATATTCTTTTCTTCATTCCTGTTGTACCTCCAGAAAAAAAAGTAACAGGCTTAGTAACTTGACTTTGAGATACACACAAAAAATCATAGCTTTTACCATTTATATCTTCAGGGTATGTAAAAGGAAATTTTTCAATATCAGAAAATGTTTTTAATATTGATGGAGATACTCCATATTCATCAAATTTCTTTTTATAAAAGGAAGAATGACTATAAGCTAAATTTACTGTCTGCTGCAATTGATGCAATTTATATTCACAAAAAATATTATAATCCATTTTTTTAGGTAATGAATGCTTTGATAGCCATAACTCATCATTTTTCATTCTATCAAGACATAATCTCATAAGTCCATCTTGTAAATGTGTTATTTCCATTTTAATTTCCTTTAATTTATTCCTGGGATAAACATACTTCCATCCTCAGATGTTATATATTTTGCACATAAAGATACTGTTTTATAATCTTTTGTTATAATTTGAACAGTACACTTTTTAACTCGTAATAGATCTATATTCCATACATCCATAAAAGCCATTCCACCAATAGAAAGCCCATGATTCATTGATGGTGACCAAATCTTTTTAGCATTATTTCTAACGCTTTCAACATTAGTTTTTTTTATTTGTTTAAATTGAGTAAAAGCTCTTAAAACACCTTTTTTATCAAGCATATAATATGCATTAAAAGAACATTGAGGATGTTCACATCCTCCAGGCATAAAATCTACTTTTTTAATTTCACCATTTGTTTGCTCTTCTAATTTTCTTAATACTTGAGGAATTGTTAATCTAATTTTCTTATAATCCTTAGGATAAGAGCCAAAATAACTTACAGGTTGAATATATACCCCTTTAACTGTTGGAATATTCTTTTTTGCAAAATCTATAATATCTTTTAATCTATCATCATTTGAACCAGGGATAAGGCAAGGGACGAGTACTACTGCAAGTCCTGCTTTTTTAGCATTTTCAACAGCTTTATATTTTAAAGGTAAAACATTTTCTCCATATTTTGTGATATATGATTCTTCATTATCTCCATCATATCCAAGATAAATTGTTGTAATTCCACTCTCTTTTAATTTAATAGCATAATCAAGATTTTGAGCGATTTTAAATCCATTTGTATTTAATTGAATATAATTAAACCCCATATCACGAGCTATAGTAGCTAATTCACATAAATCTTTTCTAACTGTAGGTTCCCCTCCACAAAATTCTAATGGAGAGCCTTCCCCTACAAATTCTTTATATTTTTCAAGCTGAGCTTTGCATTCTTCAATAGAAGGAAGATATCTATTTGAATCGCGAGTGAAACATACCGGACACTTAGCATTACATAATGAAGTAGTCATTAAAGCAGCCGATACTGGTTGTGACGGATTATCAACAATAGATTCAAATCCACCTTTCATAATATTATCTACTTCAATTTCTGATTTTGGGAGTTTTTCAACTTCTAAGCCTCCATAACTAAGCCATTTGAAATAATTTTCTTCAGTATCATCCCAAGTTAATGTTTTAAAAAATCCATGTTCTCTACACTCTTTAACCATGTATATTTTATTATTTTCAACAATTATTTGAGCATATATTTCTTTAAAACATACAGGACATAAAGATTTAGTATAATATAGAATTTTACTCATTATTATATATTCTCTCTCCAGTAACACTAGTCAAATGAAATGCACATAGTGGAACTTTCTTTAAATCAGAAGTAATAACATGCACACAACAGCCCTTTACTCTATTTATGTCAAAATTCCAACAATCCTGAAATCCCATACCAGATATTGCCATTGTATATTCTCTAACATGATTCATAAAATTTAACATTTTACCTTTCTCATTCTCCTGTGGAAGTCTCCACCTCATATTAGTAAATTTATTAGTATTAGCAGCAAAATCTGTATTTTTAGGAGGTTTTATTTGAGAGTTTTCACTTTCTAAATGATGTAATTTTTTTTCTTCATCCACATAATATAAAGTTGAAAACGCACAATGAGAATCATAACGTTTTCTTGGTGAGAATTCTTCAAATTTCATTTCTCCTGTTTGTTCAACAAGAGCATGCATTACATCAGAAAGACTACATCGATCTTCATCTGGTGGACATTTACCTGGGAAACGACCAAAGTAACTCATAGGTTGAAAATGAATACCTCTAACTGTTGGAAGATTATCTTTAGCAAAATTTACAATTTCTCCAATATCTTTTAAATTTGCTTTAGGAGATACAGTAACAACCAAAAGAACACCAAGATTTGCTTTTCTGCAATTATCTATTGCTTTCATTTTAATATCCACCATAGCTTTACCACGAGTAAATTGATAAATTTCATCACGTAATCCATCAAATTGTAAATAAATTAAATCACAACCAGCATCTTTTAATTCTTTAGCATAATTATCATTATTTGCTAAAATTACCCCATTAGTATTTACTTGAATATGAGGAAATCCCATTTCTTTACCCATTTTTATAATTTCTGGCAAATCTGCTCTTACTGTAGGCTCCCCTCCAGATAATTGAATAGATGGAGTACCGCCTTTTAATACAGTTTCATACATTTTTCTAATTTGAATTATATCAGGATCATATTTTACTTTTTCAGTATCTGCAAAACAAACCGGACAGTTCATATTACATTTATATGTAATTTCCATAACAGCAGTACATGTTTTTCCTTCATGAATATCACAAAGCCCACAATCAAAAGGACAATTTTTCCCTTCCATAAGAGTTGTATTACATTCTGCATGTATTTCTGTTTCTTTAAATTTTTTATATAAATCAGCATCTCTCCAAAACAATGTTTTAAATTCTCCATGAACCGGACACTGTTTAATAATATAGATTTTTCCATCAATCTCTTCATACCACCCTTCAATCTTTGTAAGACATTCTGGGCATAATGTTTCTATATTAAAAAGTTTCATTTTATCTCCTAAAAAAAGCCGCAATCTTTTAGGCTGCGACTCTTCTAAAAATAGCTAAACTTAAGCTATTTTTATTACATGTGGAAAGCCTTTCCTAAAGCTGTTTTAGCAGTTTCCATAATAATTTCATTTAAAGTTGGATGAGCATGTATACTATTTGCAATATCATCAGCAGTTAATTTTTTCTCTAGAGCAATAGCAACTTCACCAATTAAAATATCTGATTCAGGTCCAAAAATTTGACCACCTAAAATTTCATGATTATCCTTTCTAAAAACAAGTTTTATTTCACCAATTGTCTCTTGAATACACATTGCTTTTTCATTTGCATTAAAACTCATATGACCACTAATAGTTTCAACACCTGCTTCATTAGCTTGGCTTTCACTAATACCAACAGCAGAAATTGGAGGTTCCATAAACATTGACCAAGGAATAACTGAAAGATTTGCAAACGATTTTTGACCAACAATATTTTCAGCTGCTACAGCACCTTGTCTTTGAGCTTTATGACTTAATTGGGGACCTTCTGTAATATCTCCAGCAGCATAAATATTATCTATATTTGTTTTTTGATATTTATCTACAACAACCAAACCTCTATTTGATAATTCAACACCTATAGAATCAAGTCCTAAATCTTTAGTATTTAAACTTCTTCCAATAGCTACTAAAGTCATATCAGAAATTATTTCATCACCATTTCCTAATGTACATTTAGTTTTTCCATCTTCAGTTTCAATAATTTCTTTGATAGCATTACCTAATTTTAAATCTATATTAAGAGTTTTAGTTATATATTTCTCAGCACTGTCAGTAACAACATCCTCTTTCATAATTGGACAAACATGTTCAGCCATTTCACACAAAGTAACCTTAACTCCAAAAGAAGCATAAATATATGCAAATTCTAGACCTAAAGCCCCTGCCCCAATAACAGTCATTGTCTTTGGTAGTTCTTGAAGTTCTAAAGCTTCATCACTTGTAATAATTGTTTTTTTATTGATATTGAAAGAGGGAATCATAGCAGGTTCAGAGCCTGTAGCAACAACAAAATATTCACTAGTATATGCTTTTACTTCACCCTTTAAATTAACTACTTCAATTGTATGAGCATCAATAAATTTTGCTTTACCTGTAATTTGTTCAATGCCTCTTGATTTCATCAATAAAATATCGCCAAAACGAAGGTTTTTAACAGCTTTATTTTTTATTTTTTGAATTTTTGAAATATCAGCAATAGGTTCTACTTCATTTACTATTCCATAATTTTTAGCTTCTTTAATTTGATTTAATACACTAGCTGATTTAACAAAAACTTTTGTAGGTATACAACCTCTATTAATACAAGTTCCACCAATACCGTTTTTTCTCATTTCTACAACAGCAACCTTTTTCCCAAGATCACTTGCTCTCATAGCACTAGAGCAACCACCACTACCAGCGCCTATACTAATTACATCAAAATCATACATATTAATGACTCCCTAATATTTTATCTTAACTACTTATTTATTTTCTTTCTTATATAATTTTAAAGCTGTTATTGCTGCACCAAATGCCGCCGTTGATTGAGGATTATCAATTGCAACTACTTTTTTACCTAACATTTGACTAAAAATCTCTGCTATAGCAAGATTGTTAGCAACACCACCTGAAAAAACAATTGGTTCTTGATAAGAAATTCTTGCATTTCTACCCATACTAATAACTCTCGAAGAAATGGAATTTGCAACACCTTTACAAATATTTTCTTTTGAATAACCTTGAGACATATAAGAAATAATTTCTGATTCTGCAAAAATTGTACACATAGAACTAATTTTACAAGGATTATCAGCTCTTCTAATTAAATCTGCTAATTCATCCATTTTTACTTGAAGTAAACGATGTGTTAAAACTTCAAAAAAGCGACCTGTACCTGCAGCACATTTGTCATTCATTTCAAACCTTGAAACAATACCATCTTCCATTTCAATAACTTTACTATCTTGTCCACCAATATCAATTATTGTATGAACACCAGGATATTGAGCTTCAGTACCAACACCGTGTGCAATAATTTCCGGTTGGTCTTTTTGAGCAAATTCAAAAGCCTTTCTACCATATCCAGTAGCAACACAATATTTTATATCAGCTCTACTTTTATCAACCTGTTCTAAAGCCATATCCAAGACCTTGTTACCACTTTCATTACGGTCATAAGTTGTATATATCTTACTAAAAGCTAATTGTTTTTTATTTTCATCTATAAGTATGCACTTACTAGTAGTAGATCCAATATCTACACCTGCAAATATCATAATTCTTACCTGCCTCTATAATTAATTATTATTTTTTATTTCTAAAAATATTTATATTTTTTGAAATATCATTCTCGCATAAGTTAATTTTGCTTTTGCCATCATCCCTCGACTTTCATCAAATGGACATGAAATTTTTTCATGTCCTATATTATAATAGCGAGATAACAAACTCCCAATTTCTATTGGTTTTACTCCACTCTCTTTACTTAAATGGAGAACTATTGCAAGCAATTCACTGTAATTTTCTTCACTTTTTATAAGCTTAAAATCTTTAAAAAATTGAATATATTCACTTACGAAACCAACTCCAGCAAAACAAGGAATATGACTATATTCATATCTTTCTTCTTTGTTAATTTTTTCTTTTAGTGCAAAATCATTTATAAGAACATAACCTCCAGGTTTTATTATCCTAGAATACTCTTTAACAAGGTCTGCCTTATTTGGTATAGGAGAAAATGCTGCTTCAGAAAAAATACCATCAAAAGTTTGCTTTTCATAACCAGTATTTGTTGCATCACCTAAATCAAATGATAAAGAGGGATATCTTTCTTTTGATTTATTTACATTATATTCATTAATATCTAAGCCTCTAACATTTAGAGAATATTGCTGAGTTAAATAATTTGTTGCATCTCCATTATTACATCCAACTTCAAGCCAATTTTCCCCCTTATTGGGAGATATAATGTCAATTCCACTAGAGAGAAATTTAAAACGATTTTTCCTTGTTTCAAAAATTCTCAACAGTTGTTCAGGTGTCATTATTTGCCCTCTAACATATCTTCAGATGAATTTAATTCTCCAGTTACTAGTTCAGATAATAAATATTCATCACCACATTTTGGACATCTAAGACCTTCTGATTCTGGCAATTCTAAATCACCATAAACCATAGCGATATCATCAACTTCTTCCATTACTTCATTACATTTTGAACATTTCCATTGTGCCATGATTTTATCTCCTAATCTTCTTCTAAACTAACAAGTGTAACTCTATGACTATATGCATCAACAACTTCAGCTTCATCACCAGCTAACTTATATTCAGCATATACAGTATAATTTCCAACTTTACTTCTACAAAGATTACTACCTTCATCACTAATAATTTTTACATTATTTGCTTCTGCAGCATTTATTACAATTTCAACATCACCTTGTTGAATACCACGCTCTTTTATGTTTTCAAGAGCTTCATCAGTAAATTTTATTGTCATTTTTTTCTCCGAAATGGGGGATGAAACATAATTCACCCCCCTATAAAGATAATTTAAAAGCTATATATTTAAGCTTGTTCTTTTCTCATTTTGATAATTTGACTCATTGATTCAATTCTTGTTCTAAGAGCTTCTTCACTGTAATCTCTATCATCCCAGAAGTCAGCTTCCATATAGTAATGTTTTACACCAGTTTCTTTTTCTACAAGTTGCGCAGCGATTTTATGATGAGCACCAAGCCATCTATCAAAGTCAAAGAAACCCATTAACATACCATCTGGTTTAAAGGTATTTACTTTTTCAATCATTGATTCAATTTCATACCCCATGTTTTGAACCAAGCCCATTCTTAACCATTGTTCAGCTGTAGACATCCACATTTCATTCTTATAGTTAGATGGTTGTAATTGTTTGCTGCTTAAAGAGAGAACATCACTAAATGTTGTTGAAATACCATTTTCTCTAAACAATCTATCAATCCATGGAATACAGAAAGGAACAAAATAAGAACCGATTTTAGGAGAACCTTTTGGAAGAATGCCTTCACCTGCTTTAACAACTTTACGTAATTCTTTAGTCAATACATCAATAGCTTTTTCCATATATTGTGTTCCACTATTGAAAGGACAAGTCATTACTTGTTGCAAGTTTGTAAGTGATGCACCACCGATTACTGGAGGATCTGCTTGACAAATAATAGAAGAAATTGTTCCAATCTTAAATCCTAGTCGTTGATTATCTTTGAAGGTTGCTGCCCAATCTTCTTCTTTTACTTCAATGCCTGTTTTTTCTAAAATCTTTTCAAAATCAGCTTTTAAAATATCTCCAACATACTTTACACGGGAAGCATCTTCATCATCTTCAGAACCAAAAGCAGTGTCGTGAGGCATTCTAGAAATTACGTAATTCCAATCATCATTTAGTAATAATTGAATCATTTCATCAGTCTTTGGGCCTTCATCACAGTTAAAACCCCAGCTCCAAATTACATCAGGAGATGGAATAACACCATTTGTATAAGCTGCAACTCTCATCTTATTTAAAGGACAGTGTCTACAACCATAAGTAAACCCACTTTGTTCTGCAGAATTAAAGAAAGAAGAAGCCTTATGGAAGAAACCATTCAAAATTGTAACCATCATTAAATCAGGGAAACCAATATATGCTTTATCTTTTGCTGCTTTTTTAAGTACATTATATGGAGTACCAATAGCAGGAAGAATACCATAAATTAATTTTACACCTTCTTCTTTATAACGTTTTGTTCTACCAATTTCGACTAATTCGCGCATATATGCACCAATCATTAATCGAACTCCTTGATATTGCACATCCCAGTTAGCAGGAATATATTCATCTAAAGCATAAGCTACATCTGCTTCAGATAATTTACAAAGGTCACATGCAATTTTAAAATCAGGAAGCAACTCTTCTACTTCTTCTGCTGGAATTTCACAGAATTCTAATAAAGCTTTATAAACATTACGATCCATTAATTTGCTCCTTTAAGTTGTTCTACATAACTTTCTATTCTTGTAGTTAGAGGACCCATTGATTCTCTTGTATATTCATATGATGATTCTAGTTTTAACATTGGAATATTATCTTCTTTAAAACTCTTAGCAAGACAAGTACATTCCATATCGTAGATTTCATCAAAACTCAATTGATACCAAAGAACACCATCAATTTTATAATCTTCAATTAATTTCTTCATAAACTCATATCTGATTTTCCAAGCTGGTTGGAAAACATCAATTGGTTCACATTCTCTCATACGGCATTTTGCATATGCTGCAATTGGATCATCTGTAATTGATACATTATGTCTATATGTTCTAATACCATCATCCATAAAATCAGCGGCAATACATCCACCTACTTTCTCAACTAGATTTGGAGCAATATAGTCACCAATTGCAACAACACGACCTGCAATTAATAAACGAGGAGCATCTTCTTCAAAAATACCTGGAGCATCTTTTAATTCATCATATAATTGTTCTAATTTTTCAATCATAACTTCTGGTTGAATTTTATATGAATAGTGATTCAATTTAATAAAATCAGAGAAACCAATTGGAGGATTATCTTTTTTACGTAAGTCTGAAATTTTATTTAGTAATTCATTAATTTTATTTGTTAATTCAAATTCATGATTTAAAGCCTCTGTAGTAATTTTATTACCTGTTAAATCTTCAATTTTCTTAACCATTGCTCTTAAACTATTTGTGTAATATTCTAAAGCAATATCTTTTGTCCAATCGGCTGGAACTCCAACTTTTGCAATTGGATATTTTTCATATTCTAGTAATTCGGAAATACGACCAATATGACAATCTGTTTGTCCAGTTACAATTAAATCAGCAATTGGAGTGATTGGATCTAAATCTAATTTAATATTTCCGGCTATTGTTCTTGCTAATGGATTCATAAATCTTAACATTGTATCTAATACTGCTTCAGGTGGTTCTGGTTCTCCACCACGACACATAATCCAAGGTTCTGCTTTTGCAGCACGAATTACCTCTTCTGGTACAAAATTCCCTGTATATTCTACAATACAGGTTCCAGCTTTTTTAGCATTTTTAAGCGCTTTTACACGACTACGAGAAAGTGCATCAAGTTCTTTCATGATTTCTTTCATATACCTACAACTCCTTTAAAGATAATATTGCTCTTTTGGAATAAATAAAAATTTATTGAATAAAGTCTAATAAAACTATATTTTCAGACATTTCAAAAGTAAAGATTTGAAAAGTAGGATTTATTTTGAATTTTCATACGTTTTGTATGATGTATTTAGGTGTTATCTTGACTTATTATTTATATAACAATTATCTTTAAGATAATATGTATGAAACCAAATAGTAATAGAAGACAAATCATCTTGAGGAGCAAATGGAATTCAATTTTAAATTAATAGAAGAACATATTAGAAAAAAATATAAAATTTTATTAAGTAACAATAAAAATAAAAAAGTTTTTATAAATCAAATGCTGATTTATTCCCCAAAAATAGAAATAGAAAAAAATCAGCTTTATATCTGTGAAAAAGAAGTAATCCCTTATAACTCACAAAATAAAAACTATATTATAATTTCCATTGGTCTTCCTAAAAACAATCACTTAATGGATAATCTCATTGCAATTGAAGAAAATATTAATCATCAAGAATTATATAATTACATTTTGAGTTTATTTACATATTGTATCAAAATTAAAGAAGAACTTTATACTTCATTATTAAAAGAAGAAGCCCTTGAACCATTACTTAAAAGAGTTTCAAATATCATTGGCAATCCTATATATTTGATGGATGCAAATATAAAAATGATTGCAATGGCTGATGATGGCACAAATGCCAAAATTTATTCAGGAAGCAATTGGCTTAGACAAGGTACTTTAGCTGAAGATTTTAGAGAAAAACTAGAAGCATCCCATGATTATAATAAACTGTTTAATATTCATAATAAGGGATACTGGGTAGCCAATAAAGATTCATATATCAAATATAATTATATATTTTATAATTTTTTCATAAATAATTTCTTTTCGGGACGCATGGTAATTTATGAAAGCAACAAGCCTTTATCAAACTTAGATAAATATTTATTAAACATTTTATTTGAACTAACTCAAATTACAATAAAAAAAATGGACTTAATGGATGCCACTAAAAAATCAGATATAGAAATATTATTAGATAGATTATGTGATGGAGTAAAATTACCACAAAATAAATTAGAAAATATTCTAAAAAAAATTAATTGGGAATTAAATGATACTTATTATTGTTTTTGTCTTCAATTAAGACCCTCAGATTTTATCTATAAAACAATTCTTCCTGTAATAAACACAATAGAAAGAAATATCAGCAACTGTATAGTCTTTAAAAAACAATGTAATTTATGTGGTGTTATAAAACTAAATAATCCTAAAGATAAAAAAAATAGTATTGCAACTATTGAAAATATTTTACAACAATATGCCTATCATATTGGAATTAGCTTATCATTTTCAGGAATTATTAAATTAAAAACATACTGGGATATGGCTAATATAGCACTAAAGATGCAACAATTTGATAAAGATAATCATTTGCATCGTTTTGAAAAATTGATAATCAACTATTTAATTTTAAAAACTTGTGATGATTTTGATTTTTCAATTCTTTGCCCTGAAGGTTTAAAAAACCTAATTCAACAAGATAATAAACACAACTCTGAACTTGTTAATACACTAAAAGTATACCTATCAAATGATAGGAAACAAAAACAATCTGCAGAAGAATTATTTATACACAGAAGCACGTTTTTATCAAGGCTTGAAAAAATTGAAGAAATTACCAAATGTGATTTTGAAAAAACAGATGAAAGACTGCTATATTTAATTTTGATTAGATATTATCAACAAAGTGGTGAGGAATCTCTAATTGATAACTAGAAACCAAGCAATAAATTATCTTAAATTTTTTTCTGCTGATTTATTAAAAAATGAAACGCTTGAAGGCTTTATAAATATTTGTAATAAATTTGAATTAACTGATAAAGATCTTGATAATTCACTTAATAATTTAATACCTCAATATTTTGATTTATCAATTAATTCCATAAAAGAAATTATTTCAATATATCTTTATGAATTTTCTACATTAGGCCTTTTAGATAAATACAAACTAAAAATTTATGGGGGAACTCCTCATCAAGTTATATGTTTTGATGCAATAGCAAATGCTAATAATTTAGCCTATATTGGATTTCCAGATTACATTTCTACCTTGGTATTAGGTTTATTATTTAATAATACAAAGCAATTCAATAATTATGATGTTTGTATGTCAATAAGTCAAAAGCATTGTCCCTTTAATCAAAGTAAAGCTTCAATTATTATGAAAAACATTATCCCAGAACCTAATATATATTGGGTTAATGGTACTTACTGCAGTGAAGCCCCAAAAACTCATGAATTATTATCAATGCTTGGAAAAAACTGGAATACAATAATCACAAATTTATCACATGATTCAAAATTTAGTTATGAAATAACATATGATAAAAATCAAATAAAATACTTAGCAAATCAATATAAAACAGCTTATGAAAATATTTATAAAACAACGGGTATAAAGGTTTGTAAAAAAGATTTTGCAAAAGCTATAAAGGATAATGCTAGAATCACAAATAAATTATGTGAAATTGAAAATATAATAAACCATAGTGAATATATTCCTATCTCAATAAATGAGATTTCACTATTTTCAATTATTCTCACCCTAAGATTGTCACAAGGATATGAAAAATATGAAAAAGTACTAGATCATTTTATAAATGAAATAAAAGATAGAATAGATAATAAATTTTCTATAGCAAATAAAGAAATGAAAAAAGCTTCTTGTACTTTTATTGCTTTAACAGTTCCTATAATACATAAAGAAATTGAAGAATACGGTTATGTATTAACTCATTCAATATCTCTATCCTTACCACAATCAACATTTAATAAATTACATTCATTTAATGAATATGAAATTCTGGCAGAATTATGGTTAAGACAGCCCTTTAGTGGAAATTTAGGCCAATATATAAAATTAATCGCTAACGAATTACAAAAAAATAACATTAAAACTCTTTTCTATGGTGTATTTTCCTATGATAGATGGTTAGGGGCTTTTGAACAGCATGCAGTTAAAGCATTAGAGAATGAATATAATATAAAATGTATAAAAGTTAGAAAACCATTTTTTTATTCTTAATAACTTTCATTTTAAACAAAACTTAGTACTTTCTTAATATCTTAATAATAAAATGCTTACAACTTTATAATAAATTCTTATTAGAAAATCATTTTTAATAGGAGATTTATGAAATGAAAAAATTTATTATAGCATTATTTGTGCTATCAGTTTCTCTAACAACAATATTTGCACAAGGTGCAAGTGAATCAAGTAGTAGTGTTAAAGACAATGCACCAATTGAAATAACATTTTGGCATATATTTGGTGATGCAAGAGGACAATGGATAGAAGATAGAGTTCAAGAATTTAATAAAATGCAAGATAAATATCATGTAACACAAGAAAATAAAGGAAGTTATCGTGATACACTTCAAGCTTCCCTTTTAGCATATAGACAAGGTTCAGCTCCAACTTTAGTTCATGTTGCAGAAGCTGGTTCACAAGCTGCTTATGATTCAGGTATTTTCATGCCAATTAGCGATATTGGTGCATTTGATACCTCTGATTATATAGATCCAGTTTTAAACTATTACACAATAAATGGCAAAGTAAATTCTATTCCTTTCAATAGTTCATCACCTGTTTTATATATAAATACTGATATGTTAGTAAAAGCCGGTTATGATAAAGATTGGACTCCAAAAACATTCTCAGATGTAATTGAATCATTAGAAAGAGCTCAAAAAGCTGGAGTAAGTAATGCAAAATATACAGATTGTATCCATGCTTGGTTCTTTGAAGAATTAGTAGCAGAACAAGGTGGCTATATGTATAACAACGGCAATGGTCGTGATGCAAGAGCTACTGAAGCATCCTTAGGTGGAACAGCAGGAATTAATGTAGCAAATTTCTATAAAGAATTAGCAGATAAAAATCTAATTGCTTGGACAGGTAAAGTTGAAGATTGGAGTGGCTCTGATAACATTTTCACAAATGAAAAAGCTATGTATCATATAACATCAACTGGGGATATTAATGTTATAAGTGAAGGAGCTAAAGGTAAATTTAATTTAAATGTTGGCATGCTTCCAATAGCTGATAATACAAAAAGAAATGGTACAGTAATCGGTGGTGGTTCAATTTGGTTAACAAAGGGCCATTCTCAAGAAGAAATGGAAGGCGCTAGAGACTTTATTTTATATATGACAAATACAGAAAACATGGTTTCTTGGCACAAACTTTCAGGTTATTATCCTGTAAGAAAATCTTCTGTTGATCTATTAGAAAAAGAAGGCTGGTTTGATACCAATTCTCTTCAAACTGTTGCATTTGATCAATTGTTAAATACCATCCCTAATAAAGCAACTGCTGGGGCTTTAGGTGGTACAGTATATGATCATAGAACTTATATTGAAGAAGCTCTTGTAAAAATCATAAATGGTGAAGATGTTAATAAAGCAATGGATGAAGCTGTTAAATTAACTAACGCAAAAATCAAAGAATACAATGCAAACTTTTAAATAAAAACAATAACTATCAGGTATTATAATAAATATTTTACCTGATAGTTTTATATAAGGATATAAAATGAATCAAAATAAAAATGCAATATTTAAAGCTAAGGTAATCCCTTATCTTTATTTATTTCCAACAGCTTTAGTACTAATTATATTTATATACTATCCTGCTATTAAAACCTTTATATTAGCCTTTTATCGAAGCAATTTTATTTTAGGTACAAGAAAATTTATAGGATTAGAAAATTTTAAAAATCTTTTTAGTGGTGTTTTAGCACCAGGCTTTATACAAACCTGTATTCAAACAATAGTATTTAGTTTTCTAGTTGTAATACTAGGACTTAGTATCTCAATGTTCTTAGCTATATTAACCAATGAAAAAATTAAGGGAGCTAAATATTACAGACTTTTACTTATTTGGCCTTTTGCTCTATCTCCTGCTGTAGCTGGAACAGTTTTTTCCTTTATATTCAATCCTGAAGTTGGAGTAATCAATATTTTTCTAAGTTCAGTATTCAATGTAAAACCAGGTTGGTTAACAAACCCTTATCTTGCATTTTTTGTAGCAGTATTTGCTGCAGTTTGGAAAAATCTTGGTTATAATATAGTTTTTTATATAGCAGCCTTTCAAAATATATCAAAAGATCCTCTTGAAGCTGCCGAAATTGATGGCGCATCCAGATTTTCAAAGTTTATACACATTTTATTCCCTTTATTAAGTCCCACAACATTCTTTTTATTGTTTACAAATATTACTTATAGCCTATTCGATTCCTTTGCAATTGTAGATGTACTAACAAAAGGTGGACCTATGGGTCCTTCTCCGTACATGGATAACGTAGGATTAACAACGACACTTATGTATAAAATATTTTTAGATGGTTTCGGGGGCTCTTCTAATATGGGTTTTGCAGCCTCTGAAACCTTTGTCTTAATGATAATAGTAATGTTTATAACAATGTTTCAATTTGGATTTTTAGGGAAAAAGGTAAATTACGATGTATAATAAAAAAATTAATAAAAACAATATTTGGATTCATATAATCTTAATAATAGCTGTAATTTTAGTTTGTTTTCCTCTGGTTTTTACAATTATAAAAAGCACTCAATCTTTAATTGAAGTTACAACCCCATCATTATTAATTGGCTCTTCATTTCTTTCTAATATGAAACAAATCTGGGGAGAGTTTCATATGCACACCTACATGCTCAACTCTTTATTGTATGCATTTATAATAACATTAGGAAAAGTGGTTTTATCTTTATTTGCAGCAAATGCTTTAGTATTTTACAAATTTAAATATAAAAACTTTATATTTGCTTTTATTATAATCACCTTGATGTTCCCAATAGAAATATTAATACTTGGATTATTTGAAGTAGTAAGCAACGCTCCAGCATCAAGTTTTTCAACATTTTTATTATGGATATTAAATCCAATGGAATTATTATTTGCACCCACTAAATATGGCTTTGGAATGGGAGATACTAAACTAGCAATAATTTTACCATTTTTAGCTTCTGCAACTGGAGTATTCCTATTTAGACAACAATTCTTATCAATTCCAATTTCTATTTGTGATGCAGCTAAAATGGATGGTGTTAACTCAATTCAATTCTTATTGAGAATACTAATTCCTATGAGTATTCACACAATTGGAGCGTTAACACTGATTCAATTTGTTTATATTTGGGACCAATATATTTGGCCAAGGATTATCATTCAACACAACAGTGCTCAGGTAATACAAGTCGGATTAAATGCAATTCAAAGTGGAGGAGATTCTATACAATGGAATTTAGTAATGGCAGGGGCAGTTGTAACCATAATACCACCACTAATTATTTTTGCATTATTATATAACTCATTTATGAAAGGCTATGCTCTCTCCTCTAATAAATAGGCTTTTATAATTTATATTTAGGGGAAAGATATAATTCTATCCCCTTTTTTTATTATAACCTTGCTTTAGCACAAACTATAGACATGGTATCAACATTAAAAGCATCAGCAATTAATTTACATTTAGTTAACAATAAATAAAAAAGATTTTCCCTTGGTTTTTCACTTAGACTTTCAAAGTTACCTTGACCTTTAGCAATAACTAAATCAACATCATTATATAAAGTATTTAATTCATCAGTACAACGATCTAAAACAGTACCTAATGAAGTATCGCCATTTTCAATAATTGTTGCAAATTTATCCATACCTACCTGCAGAGCATCCTCTAATAATATATCATTTACAGCACTAAAGCCTCTAACAACATAATAGATATCAAGATTAGGATAATATTTTTTAATAGTCTCTATAAAAACTCTATCAAAAACAATTTCACCACAATTATCTCCAACATATAATATTTTATTACTAGATTTAATCTTATCTAAAAGGACTTTTGAATCATCAATACCAAAAGGAGTATGTTCAATTTTTTCAATTGCACTTAAAAGATCTTCAAGTGAAAAATTTCTTTTAATAGCTAAATCTAATAAGTTTCCTTGGATTGCTGTTGCTAGAGCCATTCTAAGTGGATTTTCTGATTTATTTATAGCCTTTTCAATCTCAGGCACATAAGTTAAGAATTTAGCATTATATTGAGCTTTAATGTCTTTATAAATATCTTCTCCATCAAAGTATTCAACAATTTGTTTCCAAATATTTCCATAAACTTCAGGAGAAGTTTTACTATAATCTTCTGTAGATAAAGTTTTTAAAACATCTTTTAAAAGAACAAACTTTTCATCTCCAAGGTTCTTCATTTTTGAAATCTTTGCGACTTGGTCAAGAATACAATTTATACAATTTGGTTCAAATTTCATTTAAATACCTCAATATTTTATCACATGTGATAGATGTAATAACAAGATATCTAATCAACCCAATTATTTCAACAAGAAGTGAAAAATTAAAAATACAACATAGAAAAATTTCCCTATCTAATTTAAATAGGGATAAATAATTAATTAACTTTTAAGAATTCTATTTCTTTTTTAATTTCATTTTAAAAAAGACATGCCTGTGTAAAAATATTAAACAAGCTGGGATAAGAATAACAATAATACTCATTATTAATTCATTTGATGATGCAAATCTAGCTATATCATTCATTGTGTAATACAAAACAAAACCTAAAACAATAAATAATGCTAAATGAAATATACCAACTACTTGCTTTCTTTTTAACTTTGCCATTTTTACTCCTTAAACTTTATACTTACTATATTAGAAGAAAATCCTAAATAAAACAAATTAAAATTTTGTTAAAATATATGTTTTTAATTTGACACTTTTAACTAATTATGTCAGAATAAAACAAAAATAACAAATTTGTAATATAAGGATGATTAATGGTCGATATAATATCAATCATAAAAAAATTTAAAAAAAATACTTTTTCCATAATTAATCCTATGGAAACAAAAAAGCTATTTAACAATCTATATTGTATAAAAGATGGTGATTCAAATTATTTTATATATAAAAAAGGTAATAAAATAATAGCAATAGATAGTGGCTATAAAAATAGTACAACAAGAGATGATGAATTAAAAAAAATTGGAATACAACTTGAAGATATCAATTCAATTTTTTTAACACATATAGATAGTGACCATGCGGGGTGCCTTTATGAAGAGAATCCAGCATTCAATGATATAGAGATTTATTTACATGAAAATGAAAAAGCTCATCTTCTTAAAAAATCAGAAAGAGTAAAATTAGGATTCATAAAAATAAGTCATAAACTAGAAGCAGTAAATAAAATAAAATATTTTAAAGATAATTCACCAATTTACGTTGGCGATATTAAAATCAAACCTATCTTAACTGCAGGGCACACTTTAGGTCACACTTGTTATTTTATTGATGATAAATATCTATTTATTGGAGATAGCTTAATTTTAAATAATGGTTTGGGATACAGATTCTTTGATTTACTAGGATTTAATAATAAACAAAATAGTGAATCCTTACTAAATCTTAAAGACTTTGCAATTAAAAATAAATGTGAATATATAATTACTTCACATACAGGAATTTCTAATGATGTTGAAAAAGCTTTTAAATACTATAATAGAAAATTATCTTAAAAATACTATTATTTTTAAAAAATAAAATGGGACTTTTTGCATATTAAATTATGTGATAGTATTTGTTTTTAAGAGGTAATTTTATGACAAATACAATAGATAAAAATTTAATCGAAAAATTCAATAATAACTTTAATGCAGATAGAACTAATTTAGTATCTAAAAATGCAGTTATAAATAATGGAATAATGCAAAGTGCTAAATCTATAAATAGTATAATAGAAAACACTCATGAATTTTCAATTGAAGTAAAAACTGGTAAAATAACAAACCAAAAACAATCAGGTAGATGCTGGATGTTTGCAGCACTAAATGTTATGAGATTGGAAATTATGAAAACCCTTAATCTTGAGACTTTTGAACTATCACAAGCCTACCCTTTCTTCTTTGATAAATTAGAAAAAACTAATCACTTTTTAGAAAATGTAATTGAAACCAGAGATGAAGATGTTGATTCAAGAGAAGTAGCCTTTTTATTAAAAGACCCTTTAGGCGATGGCGGACAATGGGACATGTTTGCATCCTTAATTGATAAATATGGGGTTGTTCCAAAAACAGTCATGCCTGAAAGTTTTAGCTCTTCTCAATCAAAAGTTATGGACAAATTATTAACTACTAAATTAAGAGAATTTGCATATCAAATTAGAAAAGCAGCTAAGAAAAATACTACTATTGAAGATTTAAGAAATCAAAAAGAAGAAATGTTAAATACTATATATAGAATGCTTAGCATCAGTCTTGGGGAGCCACCAAAAACTTTTACCTTTGAAGTTAAAAATAAAGATAACAAATTCATAAGAGAAACTAATATAAGTCCTAAAGAATTCTATGATAAATATATAAACATGAACATGGATGATTATATTAGTATTATAAATGCACCAACAGATGATAAACCTTTTAACAACACTTTTAGTGTTAAATTTTTAGGAAATGTACAAGGTGGTAGACCTGTTAAATACCTAAATCTTCCAGTTGAAGAATTAAAAGCTTTAGCTATAAAACAATTACAAAATAATGAAGCTGTATGGTTTGGCTCTGATGTTGGACAATCTAGTGATAGAGAGACAGGAATTATGGATTTAGATATCTATGATTTAAATAATTTATTCAATACAGAATTTAACTTAACTAAAGGGCAAAGACTTGAATATGGTGAAAGTTTAATGACTCACGCTATGGTTTTAACAGGAGTAAATCTTGATGAAAATGGTAAATCAAATAAGTGGAGAGTTGAAAACAGTTGGGGGGATGCTCCAGGTAATAATGGTTATTATGTTATGAGTGATAAATGGTTTAATGAATTTACATATCAAATTGTGATCAACAAAAAATACCTATCAAAATCTCAACTAGAACTATTAGAAAAAGAACCAATTATATTAAAACCTTGGGATCCAATGGGCTCTTTAGCTTTGTAAAATATAACTTAATACTCATATAAAATTACATAAAAAATATTTTTTATAGAAAACAATATAATAGAGTATTAATTTTTAAAATATAAGTTGTATAAGTGTTGGCAAAATTATAACTATTTGTTATATTTAGGCACGCACTAAGTATGAGATTATACCAAAAAAAATGCTAATTTTTATTAAAATTAGTATTTTTTGTTGTTTATTTCTTGCTTTTGTTTTATTTTTTATTAACTTTAGGGGTAGTTCAAACAGTTTTGTTTGTGTATAATCTCATAGGTTATAATATAATAAGTAATTAACAAGTCCTTTGACTTGTATCTGATATTTTATTTAGGTCAATGCGACCAAAAAGGAAGAAGATAGCATGATCGCTGATAAACAAATCAAGGAAACAGAAAATTCCTCAGTCGAGTTGTCCATCACATTGACAGCACAATCTATTGAAGATGCTTATACTGCTTTATTAAAAAAGTATGCTAAAGACATCACAATGAAAGGTTTTAGAAAAGGTAAAGCTCCTTTTAGTTTGATTGAAAGAAAATATGGTGAAATGATTCGTGAAGAATCTACATTCAATGAATTAGAAGAAAATTTAAAAGTTGCTTTAGACGAAGTTGAAGACAAATATAAACCACTTGCATTTAGCACTCCAACTTTATTAAACGAAGAAAGCTTAACACCATTCAAACCTAATACAGATTTAACTTATACTGTTAGTTATGATGTAATGCCTCAATTTGAAGTTCCTGAATACAAAGGACTTGAACTAGAAGTTCCTAGTGTAAAGGTTGTTGCAAAAGATGTTAATGCTGAAATTGAAACATTAAGACAACAAAACGCATTTGTTGTAAGTAAAGAAGATGCTGCTGCTGAAGGTGACATCGTTACTGTAGATTTTGCTCAATTAGATGAAGATGGAAATGAAACTGGTGCTTTCAATAAGAAAGACGCAGTTATCACAATTGGTAAAACTCACAACTTCTTTGAATTAGACAATGAATTCATTGGCATGAAAGCTGGTGAAAGCAAAACTATTGAAAAAGAATTTGCAAAAGATTTTGCTAGTGAAGAATATGCAGGCAAAACTATTTCTATCAAAATTGATATGAAAGAAGTTAAATTTAATGATGTTCCAGAACTTGATGATGAATTTGCACAAGATGTAAATGAAGAATACAAGACAGTTGCTGACTTAAAGAAAGCTACAAAAGCTAAATTACAAGAAAGAGCTGAACAAAAACTTAAAGACTTAAAGTATCAAGCAGTTGTAGATGCTTTAATTGAAAAATGCCCAATTGTTCCACCTAAATCAATGATTGATGCACAAGCTGATCAACAAATCAACAATATTGCAAGATCAAATAATATGGATATGGAAACATTCGCTAAGATTTTTGAAATGCAAGGTCAAACATTAGACCAACTAAAAGAAACATGGACCCCTTCCATTATTAAAGATATTAATGTTGGCTTAATTAAAGAAAAGATTAAAGATCTTGAAACTTTCGAAATCAGTGAAGATGAAGTAAAAGAAGCTTTAGGCGATACTTCTTCTTACAAACCCGAACAACTTGATTACCTAAAAGAAATGATTACTGATGAATTAAAACTTCAAAAAGTTAATGATTTCTTAATTGAAAACAACACTTTCACAAAAGGTAAAGAATTAAGCTACGATGAATTAATGAATGGCCCTGTTGCTGAATAATTCAAAATTTGCTTTAATATCAAGGCGGGACTATGTACAGTTCCGCCTTTTTAACACTTTATAGGAGTAATTTATGGACAAAAGCAAAATGCAAACCATGATTCCAATGGTTGTCGAACAATCCGGTGTTGGTGAACGTTCTTACGACATCTTCAGCAGATTACTCAAAGATAGAATTATTTTCTTAGACGGAGAAATTAACGATGCTACAGCTGATTTAGTTGTCGCACAATTAATATTTTTAGAAAGCGAAAACCCTAATAAAGATATTAGTATATATATAAATAGCCCAGGTGGCAGTGTTACCGCTGGTTTAGCAATCTATGATACAATACAATATATTAAACCAGATGTACAAACCATTTGTATGGGGCAAGCTGCAAGCATGGCTGCACTACTATTAGCTGCAGGAGAAAAAGGTAAAAGATTTATTCTTCCTTCCGCAAGAGTTATGATTCACCAACCTTGGGGTGGTGTTGAAGGCCAAGCTACAGATATTGCAATTCATACAAAAGAATTGTTAAGAATAAAAAAACTTTCAATTGATATTTTAGTTGAATGTACAAATAAAGATAGAGAAACTATTGCTTCTGATGTTGAAAGAGATTTCTTCTTAGATGCAAACGAAGCATTAGCTTATGGACTTATTGATAAGATAATGAGGAGATAATATGGCAAGAGGTAGTAAATCTTGTTCTTTTTGTGGCAAGAAAGCTTCTGAATGTAAAAAATTAATTAATGGACCTGGCGTATCAATCTGTGATGAATGTATTGCTACTTGTAATGCCATTCTAAAAGAAGAACCTGTTAGTGAAGAAACTACTCATGGTCTTCCAGAAACCATCCCAACTCCTAAAGAACTTAAAGAATATTTAGATGAATATGTTATCGGCCAAGATGATGCAAAACGTGTATTATCTGTTGCTGTTTATAACCACTATAAAAGAGTAAAATTCCAAGGGAAAATAAAAAAAGAAGGTGTTGAATTAGATAAATCCAATATCTTAATGATTGGACCTACTGGAACAGGTAAAACTCTTCTAGCAAGAACTTTAGCAAAAAAATTAGAAGTTCCTTTTGCAATTGCAGATGCAACTACTCTAACTGAGGCGGGTTATGTTGGTGAAGATGTTGAGAATATTCTATTAAAACTTATTCAAAATGCAAATAATAACATTTCTGCGGCTGAACATGGTATCATTTTTATTGATGAAATTGATAAAATTGCTAAAAAAGGTGAAAATGTTTCAATCACTAGAGATGTTAGTGGTGAAGGTGTTCAACAAGCTTTATTGAAAATTATTGAAGGCACAGTAGCTTCAGTACCACCACAAGGTGGAAGAAAACACCCAAATCAAGAAATGCTTAGAATTGATACAAGCAACATTCTTTTCATTTGTGGTGGAGCTTTTGTAGGATTGGATAAGGTAATAGAAAAGAGAGTTACTTCACACCCAATGGGATTTGGAGCAACAATTCTTTCTCAAGATGAAAAAGATTTGACAAAACTATATAAACAATTACTTCCAGATGACTTAGTAAAATTTGGTTTAATTCCTGAATTTATTGGTCGTTTACCAATACATGTTTCTTTAAATAATCTATCCCAAGAGGATTTAGTTAGAATAGTTTCAGAACCAAAAAATTCTATAATTAGACAATATATTACTTCTTTTAAATTAGAAGAAGTTGAATTAGAATTTGATGATGATGCAGTAACAGCCATAGCTCAAAAAGCTGTTGATCAAAAAACAGGAGCTAGAGGTTTAAGAAGTATTGTTGAAAACATAATGATTTCTATTATGTTTGACATACCTACATATAAAAATGCTAAGAAGGTTGTTTTAACAAAAGAATGTGTTACTGATGGAGTAATGCCAAAAGTTTATTCAGAAACTGGGGAATTAATCAATTTTGCTGAAACCGAAACCAAGGAGATCACTGCATAATGGATAGATTTAAATTTCCGCCCTACCCAACAGAAGTTATTGATTTAATAAAAACCAATAAAAACGCCATTGTAATTGGTCACAAAAAACCAGATGGAGATTGTTTCACAAGCCAAATCACTTTAAAATATCTTTTAGAGCAAATTGGCTATGAATCAGTTATCATTGCCAACGATGGTCCTTTTGAAAGAGCGGAATCTAAATCTGTTGAACCTTTGTTTGCTAGAGAAATTACAGATGAGATGTTAATTAATAATCCATTAATCTTTTTAGTAGATTGTGGAGAATTATCCAGAATTGGTTCTCTAGCAGATAAAATAAAAGATAGAACTACTATAGTCATTGACCATCATCAATCTTCCTTAGATATTGGATGGAAATATAGTTATATCTTTACAGACTCAATCTCTAGTACTTTACTTATTCAAAAACTATTTGAAGAATTAAATGTTGAAATAACTCATGAAATTGCCCAAATGTTATTTTTTGGTTTTGCAACTGATAGTGGATTCTTTAAGTTTATTTCTCAGTATAATGGAACTGCAGTTGAAATGGCTGGTGAATTAATTAATAAAGGTGCTGATCCTAGATTAACTTTTGCACAAATGAGTGGTGGACGTTCAATTTCTTATGCTAAGAATTTAGCTAAATTAATTGAAAGAACATCTTTTATTTGTGACAACCAAGTTGCTATTTCCTATTCCTACTTAAATGATGAAAGTGAGTGCCCAAGCGATACCTACTATGGACAGCTTTTAAGTGTTGAAAACACAAAAGCAATTATTCTTTTTAAAGAAGTTGAAAATAATAAAGTAGAATTAGGCTTAAGGGTTAATTATAATTGTAGTTTTGATATGAGCAAATTTGCTCAAATCTTTGGTGGCGGTGGTCATGTAAAAGCTTCTGGAGCTACAATTGAAGGCACTATTGAAGAAGTCAGTAAAAAAGTTA
The DNA here is from genome assembly GCF_055395745.1 of Pleomorphochaeta caudata. Classification (NCBI taxonomy): domain Bacteria; kingdom Pseudomonadati; phylum Spirochaetota; class Spirochaetia; order Spirochaetales; family Sphaerochaetaceae; genus Pleomorphochaeta; species Pleomorphochaeta caudata. The sequence continues at coordinate 1,608,288 of NZ_AP042458.1, read as the reverse complement.
TTCAAAAAATGGAAGAAGTTTTTGATTGCTAAAAATAGGATTTAATTTTTTATAAATTAAGATCTAATTAAAATATTCAGATTTTGCATTACTTGATATTATAAAGTAATGCATTTTTTTTACCCTAAATAACTCTTAATTTACAGTTTTTAAGATTTACTTCCCTTTCCAAATAAAATCACCTCATTTCTTTTTATTATTTGGCATGATATTTGCCTTATAAAAAACATTAGGAGGATGAATATTTATATTCATTAAAATATATGATTAAAGAGATAGAAAAATTATTAAAAACAAACATTCTTAATGCTTTATACAAAAAGTCTGAAGCTGAAAATTTCATAGGGATTAATACAAGAAAACTTATTAATCAATGCAAATTATTATTATATTGGTATCCTGTAAATATTAATTTATTAACAGAAGAGGAAATTTCTGATTTCTATATTTCAGCACAAACTAGTGTAAGAAATGCTATTTATAATTATAATTGTAAGAATCTATGTTTTAAAATTTATTATCTAAATTATATAAAAATCATTGTTAAATATTACAAATTAAAAACAAATCATGATTTTATATTCAATAATCTAATTTTAGAGACTATCGTAAACCATAGTGATACTTTTGAAAAAGAAACGATATATGATGATGAACAAACAAATCCAATTACAATTGCTAAATTCAAATATAAAGTTGTAAGTGAAGAAAATAGTGAATATTTTGAATATTTATCTCACTATAAATTTGATGATTCAAAATCATTAAAAGAATTATTTCATAATGTAATAAATAATATAGAATCACAAGATAAAGAAATAAAATTTTTGCACATAGAAAAATACAAAGGAAAAATGAATAAAAAATCAACAAGGAAAAATATTTTACTTTTCTTACTCACTATGCCTGATGCAATTTTAGAAAATTATGTTGAAGAAGTTTCATATTTATTTTCAGTAAAGACTGAAACAATTGTATCCTTATTTTCATCTTGTAGCGAATTATTACAATCAAAATATAAAAGATATAATAAATATACTCAGCTCAATAATAAACATTACAAAAATTATATTATTAGCAATTATAAACTATCATCAAAAATATTTGATGATTCACAAGTTGAAACCTCATTAAATTGGAATAAAAAAGCAATGATTAATAATGCTCAAAAAATTAGAAAAACACTTAATATACATGTTTCTCAAAGAACTTTAGCAAAAGAATTAGATATAAATAAAGGCACAGTGGCCTCATCCATTAGTGCAGCTAAAAAGTTATTACAAAAGGCAAACTGTGCCTCCTAAGTAATTTATTAATCAAATAAAGCTAAAATACTTTCACTATAAGAAGGATGAGGGTAAATGTCGTGTTTGAAATCGTCTATTGTAGCACCTCTATTTAAAGCATTAACAAAAATATTTATCATATCACTAGATTTTTTACACATGAGAACTGCCCCTTTAAATAAACCTTCTTTAGTGAAGATTAATTTAATAAAACCTTTATTATGGTCCTCGACTACTGCTTTAGGATTCGCAATTAAATCTGTTTTTAAAACAATATCACCTTCACTTTGCTCTTTTCCTACCACAGAAATTTCTTCCTCAGTATATATACATTTAGGAACATTATTTATGTTAAATCTTTTATCATTTTCAAATAAATATTTTACTACATTAATTGCACAAGCACTAGCATAATGAGCTAATTGAATACCTTTAACACAGTCCCCTACCGCATAAATATTTTCTAAATTAGTTTGAAACTTTTCATTTATTTCAATAAAGCCTCTATCTTTAATAAGTAAATTTTGTGGATCCAAACCATTAGTATTAGGGCTACGACCAACACTAGTCAAAACAAAATCACATGGATAACTATCATCTGATGTATATACACAATTCTTTTCAATTTTATTTACAAATGAATTCAAATAGACTTTAATTCCTAATCTATTCAATTGTTTTTTTAATCGAGTAGCAACTTCATTTTCAAAAGTAGGGATTAATTGATCTTTTGCTTCCAAAATTACAACTTTAATTCCAAGGTTATTCAAAATTGTTGCAATTTCAACACCGATTACCCCGCCACCTACTATTACAACATTCTTGAATTTACTTAAATCCAAATCTAAAAATTCTTTGCTAGAAATACTATTTTCAAAACCAGGAATATTTAATTTTGTAACGGTAGAACCAACACAAATTAAAATATTTTTACTTTCAAATATCTCATCATTTACTTTAATTTGATTTTGATTAATTAAGGAGGCAACTCCAAACACAATATTTACATTATTTTTTTTAAATAAGAATTCTATACCTTTAACCAATCTATTAACAGTTTTATCTTTATTTTGTAAAATTGTTTCATAATTGTAGGTATAATTATCAACAGAAATACCATAAGCTTTAGAATTATTTATTTCTTTAATTTTATTTGTTTGAAAGAGTAAAGATTTTGTTGGAATACATCCATAGTTTAAACAAGTTCCTCCAATTTTATTTTTTTCAATTACTAAAACTTGTTTTCCCAATTTACTTGCATATAAAGCAGCTTCATAACCTGCAGGGCCTGCTCCAACAATTATTAAATCGTACATAATTTTTCCTCTAACATTTCTTTCAAATCATTTTCTATAGTACTATTACTTAATTTAATCTTATCCAATAAAGAATTAGAAAATTCTTGATTAATTAATATTTTTTCAATTTCATCAATTATATCTAAATCCATAATATCACTATTAATTAATACCTTAATAATAGTATTATCTACAATTTTTAAATTCAAATCTAAAAGCCCATAGTTAAATCTTTTTTTAATATGAACGCCATCAAATGTAAATTTATATAACCAAGAATCACTACTATATTTTTCAATTAATTCATTGTCATAAATTTCTTGATAAGTTAATTCAGCATTAAATACTTTGACAACGCTGTCTTTTAGACTTTCTTTAATTTTTTCTATATCAATATCTGAAGAAAAAGCACTTAAATTATTAACTCTTTGATGAAAACTTTTTACTCCATGAATTTTTAACTTGGAATCATCTTTTTTTAAATATTTTCCTAAGTGCATTAAATCAACATTTACCAACAAAGTTCCATGGTGCAACGAAACGTCTTTTTTATTTAAATAAGCTTGTCCACTAATCTTAAAGCCATCAACTAATAAATCATTACGACCACTAAAATAAGCTTTAATATTAAAAACTTCTAAAGCTTTTTTTATTACTTCAAGATTTTTATTAATATCAAAATTATTTTTTTTTGCTATAAATGTAAAATTTAAATTACCTAAATCATGATAAACAGCGCCCCCACCAGAAGATCTTCTAGCTAATGTAATATTATTCTCTTTCATTAATTCTAAATTACACTGATCTTGGGCACACTGATTTTTACCAATAACAACAGTATCTTTGTTTTGCCATAGATAAAAAATTAATTCATCATCACCAACTAATGACATTAACTTTTCTTCTAAAGATAAGTTTATATAAGGATTATAATTTAAACTTTCATAGTATCTTATTTTCTTAATGTTCATATTTTACTATAGGATTTCTCGCAGCTTTTACTTCATCTAATCTTCTATACTCTGTTGAGAAAGGAGCATTAGTTAAGTCTAGAGTGTTATCTTTTATTTCATTTGATATTTCAATTAACGCATTTATTGCAGCATCTAAAGTTTGTAAACTCTCTGTCTCTGTGGGTTCTATCATCAAAGCTTCATGTACAATTAAAGGGAAATACATTGTTGGAGGATGAATACCAAAATCAATAAGTCTCTTACAAACATCTATAGCTTTAATGCCATATTTTTCTTTATAGTTGGATAAATCAAGTACAAATTCATGCATACAAATTTTATCAAATGCAACATTATAATATTTCTCTAATTTACATCTCATATAGTTTGCATTTAATACTGCATTTTCACTTGCTTCTTTTATACCTTGATAACCTAAATGTTTTACATAAGTTAAAGCTCGAACTAAAACTAAGAAATTACCATAAAATGCTGTAACTTTTCCTAAACTATTTTCAGTTTTTTTAAATTTATAAATATTGTTTTCTTTAATTACTACAGGATTAGGGAGAAATTCAGCTAAGAAAGCTTTACAACCAAAAGCTCCAACACCAGGACCTCCTCCACCATGTGGAGTAGAAAAAGTTTTATGTAAGTTTAAATGGATACAATCAAAACCCATATCACCCGGTTTACAAATTCCCATTATGGCATTTAAATTAGCACCATCATAATAACATAAAGCACCACAATCATGCACTTTTTTTGTTATTTCTAAAATCCCTGAATCATATAGTCCAAGTGTATTTGGATTTGTTAAAACTAAAGCAGCAACACTATCATCAAGTACTTTATCTAATTGCTCTAAATCTACTAAGCCATCTTTACTTTCAATAGATATAACCTCAAAACCATTCATGGCAGCACTTGCAGGATTTGTTCCATGAGCACTATCTGGAACTATAACTTTAGTTCTTTTGATATCGCCTTTACTATGATGATACTTTTTTATCATCATCAAACCTGTAAATTCGCCATGAGCTCCAGCTCCAGGTTGGAACACCATTTGACTCATACCTGTTATTTCACAAAATGCCTTATCACTTTCATAGATTACTTCTAAAGCACCTTGAATATCTTCAATATCACTATTAGGAGAAATTTCTGTAAAACCTTTTAATGCAGCAGTGGTTTCATTGACTTTAGGATTATATTTCATAGTACAAGAACCTAAAGGATAAAAACCATTATCTACTCCAAAGGTTTTCTTTGAAAGATTTGTATAATGTCTTACTAAATCAATTTCTGCTATTTCAGGTAATTTAAGTTCACTATCTCTTTCAAACTTAGAATCAAGCTTGTAATCCCTTATTTCTTGATTAGGTAAAATTGTACATCTATGATCTTTAATAGATTTTTCAAAAATTAACATACTCTTTTTACCTCCGCTAAAATTTTTACAAATTTATCAATATCTTTTTTCTTAATAGCTTCGGTAACACAAACTAGCATTTCATTTTCACTTAGTTTGAAAGGCCCTTGAATACCATTTTCTTTTAATTTCTGATTAATAATATCAATTTTCACATCACTCTTTATTACAAATTCATGGAAAAATTCACTTTTATATTTGCTTTCAAATCCATCAAGTTTTGTAATTTGTTCTTGTGCATAATGAGCATTATTAAAACATCTTTTAGCTATTTCTTTAATTCCAGATTTACCCATAGCAGCTAGATAAATTGAACATCTTAAAGCACTTAAGGCTTGATTTGAACAAATACTAGAAGAAGCCTTTTCACGTCTTATATGTTGTTCTCTTGCTTGAAGAGTTAAAACATAAGAAGTTTTATCATTAAGATCTGTTGTCTGTCCAACAATTCTGCCTGGCATTTTTCTTAAATATTTAGTTGATGTTGCAATGAATCCTAAATAAGGACCACCAAAAGCTTGATCTAAGCCTAAAGGTTGAGCTTCACCACATGTAATTTCAACACCCATTTCTCTAGGTGTTTTTAAAAGGCCTAAGGATATAGGATTTACAACTTCAATACATTGAGATTTATTATTTTTAACTATTTCATTAATTGATTGAACATCTTCTATTAATCCATAAAAATTTGGACTCTGTATAACAAAAGAACTAACCTCTTGGAAATTTTGTTTTAAAATTTCTTCTTTAGACGTTAGTCCTTCTTTTAAATCAATTTCAATAATTTTGATATCTCTTGCAAAAGCATAAGCTTTAATTGCTTCTCTATAGCTAGGATGAACCCCTTTAGAAACTAATACTACATTCTTATTACGAATTAAACTCATAACAATAGCTTCACAAGTTGCACTAGCACCATCATAAATGGAAGCATTAGTAACATCCATATCACATAAATCACAAATCTCTGTTTGATATTCAAATATAGATTGTAAATTCCCTTGAGATATCTCAGCTTGATAAGGGGTGTAGGAAGTAACAAAACCATTTAAACTACTTAAATGTTTTACAACCTCTGGTATTAAATGTTTATAGCTACCAGCTCCTCGAAAACTTGTTTTATAGACTTTATTCCTATTTGCTTTATCTTCTAAATCCTCTAAAACTTCAAATTCACTTAGTGCAGAATCCAAATTAAGGGGTTCATTAAGATAAACCTTTTCATCAACATCTTTAAATAATTCTTTAATTGATGAAACACCAATAGCCTTTAGCATCTCTTGTTTTTCTTGATTGCTAGTAACTACATAACTCATAATTATTCCCCAATTGTTGCTAAATATTCTTCTTTATCCATTAATTTAACTTTTTCATTAATATTTATTATTCTACAAATCCAATTTTCTTCTGGTGCTTCATTAATTATTTGTGGATTATCAATTACTTCTTGATTAATCTCAACAACATCACCACTAAAAGGAGAATAAAATTCTGATACAGCTTTTACGCTTTCAATATCCCCTAAAGTTTCATTAATTTTAGCTTCAGTTGTATAAATATCTAAATATACTATATCACCAAGTTCCTTAGCGGCATATTCACTTATTCCTACTACGGCTTCTGAATCATTTAAAAACTTTACCCATTCATGTGATTCACAAAATAATATATCCTTTGCCATATAATCCTCCTATTTGGCCCTTTTATAAAAAGGTAATGAAACTATTTTTGCTTTTACAAATCTATTTCTAATTTTAACATCAATAACAGTATTGTCACTCGAATATTTTTTATTAATAATTGCCATTGCACAAGATTTCTTTAGATAAGGAAGTAATGTACCACTTGTAGTCTTACCAATCAAATCACCATCGACATAAATCTCCATATCTTCTCTGATAATACCCTTATCTAGATTTTCTATACCTACTCTAGTTAAGCCTTTATCAACTATATTATTTTTTCCAATAAAGTCTTGTTTATCTAACTTACAAAAATATTCTAGAGATGTATCTAATGGGGAAATTTCTTCACTCATTTCATGCCCGTATAAAGGCATTGATGCTTCTAATCTTAGAGTATCACGAGCACCTAGACCGCAAGGGGTTACTCCTAATTCAATAAGTTTTTTAAAAATTTCTTTTATAGATGTACCATCTGAATATATTTCATAGCCATCCTCGCCTGTATAACCTGTTCTTGAAATAAGAACTTCATGATTTAAGACTTTTGCTTTTTCAATAAAAGAATAGTATTTTATTGGTAAATCACTCTCATTTATGATATTTAATAGGATCTCTTTAGATTTAGGACCTTGAATTGCTATTTGAGCGTAATAATCACTTAAATTAGTAATTTTTACGCCTTCAATTTTATGATCAACTAACCATTTGTAATCTTTGTCTTTATTTGATGCATTAACAACTAATAAAAGTTTTGTCTCATTAATACAATATATTAATAAATCATCAATTATGTTTCCATTTTCATTGATTAATAGAGAATATTTTATTCTTGAACTTTTAATTTTGGAAATATCATTACAAATTAAATAATTCATAAATTCAATTGCTTTATTTCCTTCAATCATTATTTCTCCCATATGGGAAACATCAAAAATACCAACATTTTCTCTTACTGCCATATGCTCTTCAACAATAGAAGAATATTGAACTGGCAATAAATAATCTGCAAATTCAACAATTTTACCATTAAGTGCAACATGCTCATCATATAAAGGTGTTTTCTCTCTCATCTTTTTTCCTTTATTATGTTGTTAACTACATATATATTTTAGCAAACAAATAAAATTAATTATATTTTATAGTAAATATATTTTTAATATATTTACCTTTTTGTTCAATTTATCAAACTCTTACACTAAATAGTAAAACATTGAATATTGAGTTTTGCAAGAAAATAATTCAAATTATTTGATTATTACTTGTCTTGATTTTAATCTAATTGTATCTTTGTTTTATGAACTTTATTTTAGCAACAACAAATAATCATAAATATGAAGAATTAAAAGCTTTAATGCCAAATATTAATTTAACTAAAGCTGAAAATATGATTGATGTAGATGAAAATGCACCTACATTTCTAGGTAATGCTTTAATCAAAGCTGAAGCATTATATCAAGTATTAAAAACACCTATTATAGCTGATGACTCTGGTTTATGTGTAGAAGCACTAGATAATAAACCTGGTGTAAAAACTGCAAGATATGGTAGCGATGTATTTAATAGAATTTTAGAAAGTGGGGAAAGAAATGAATATCTATTAAGTAATTTAAAAGATAAAGAAAATAGAAAAGCTAGCTTTGTTTGCACTTTAGTTGCTTATATTTCTCCTAATAGAATTTATACTGTAACTGAAGAAGTTCAAGGTATAATCACTTATGAACAACATGGAATTAATGGCTTTGGTTACGATCCTGTTTTTTACTTACCTGAACTAAAAAAGACTATGGCTGAAATTGATAAATCTGTTAAAGGCCTTTATAGCCATAGAGGTAGAGCTGCAAAAGCTATGAACAAATTACTCGAAAACATAGAATAAGGATAAAATATGAAACGAAATGAAATAAACAAAAATGATACTTGGGATTTAACCCCTTTATTTAAAGACGATGATAGTTTTTATAAAGCCTTAAAAGAATTTGAGAACACAAAAATCTCAGAAGCTGAAGCACTAAAAGGTAAATTAATCTTAAGTAAAGAAAGCTTATTAAAGGCTTTTGCTTGGCTTGAACAAAGCGATATTACTTTAGAAAATTTATTCCAATATGCACAATTAAAAGCTTCCTCAGATTCTAGTGATGTAAATAATCTAAAAATGATGAGTGCTGTTTCAACAGTATATACAAAATATGTTTCAGCTCTAGCTTTCTGGGATAGTGAAATATTAAGTTTAGATGATGATACTTTTAATAAATATTTAGCAGACGATGATTTTAAAGATTTGCATGTTACTCTATTTAGACTAAAAAGACAAAAAGAACATATCTTAGATGAAAAATCAGAAAAGATTTTAGCTGCTCAAATGGAAGTTGGTAGCAAACCAAGTAAGATTTTTAGCGATTTAACAAATGTTGATTTTAAATTTGGCGAGATTAATGGGAAACCTTTAACTCAATCAACCTTCACTATTTTCTTAAAAAGTGAAGATGAAGAAATTAGAAAACAAGCTTATTTACAACTATATAATGTTTATAAAGATCATCAATATACTTTAGCAAATGTTTATGAAACATCAATAAAACAAGATATTTTTTCTTCCCAAGTAAGAGGTTACACATCTACAAGAAATAAAAGATTATTTGGCGATAATGTTGATGAAAAAGTTTATGATAATTTAATTGAACAAGTTCATAACGGCTTAGATACTCTTCATAAATATTATGGACTTAGAGCTAAATTAATGAACAAAGATAAAATTAAACATTACGATGTTTATACATCTTTAGTTAAAGGTTTTGAAGCTCATCATACTTACGATCAAGCTGTAGATTTAGTAATCAAGGCTTTACAACCTTTAGGAAAAGAATATACAGATAAATTAAAAGCTGGACTAACAAGTGAAAGATGGGTTGATAAATATGAAAATGAAGGAAAAAGAAGTGGTGCCTTCTCAAGTGGTACCTTCACTAGTTTCCCATACATTTTATTAAATTATAAAGAAGATGATTTAAGAGACATATTTACTATGGCTCATGAAGGTGGGCATTCCATGCACTCCTATTACAGTGCAAAAAATAATAATTACTTCAACCATGATTATACAATCTTCGAAGCTGAAGTTGCATCAACTTTCAATGAACAATTAGTAGCAAAATACTTATTTGATAATGCAAAAGATGATAATGAAAAAGCATATATCATTGGCAAACAAATTGATGATATTATTGCAACTCTATTTAGACAAACTATGTTTGCAGAATATGAACATATTATGCATAAACTAGCTGAAGAAGGCCAACCAATAACAGTTGATGTTATGAGAGGTGAATATAGAAAACTATTAGAATTATACTTTGGTGATAATGTTGAACTACTTGAAGTAAGCGATATGGAAGGACTTAGAATCCCTCATTTCTATACCTCTTATTATGTATATAAATATGCAACAGGTATTTCTGCAGCAATTGCATTAAGCAAAAAAGTATTAAATGGTAATCAAAATGATTTAGATCAATATATGAGCTTCTTAAAAAGCGGTGGCTCCTTATTCCCTATTGATACACTAAAACTTGCAGGTGTTGATATGTCTAAAAAAGAGCCAATAATAGCTGCTGTAAATCATTTCAAAGAATTACTAAAAGAATTTGAAAGCTTAATTTAAAGTTTATTTAAGAGTGGGGACTTATTTTGTTCCCATATTTCTTTATTTGTATTTAAATATGGCATATGGAATAAAAAATCTAACATTAGTTTGCTTGCTCCATATGCTATATCATCTTCTGTTTGTTCTAGAAAAGTAAAACAAAAGGTTTTTTTTATTTCAGCAATTCCTTTTTCTGGAAATCTTTCACTAATACTTCTTAAAATATTATCATTCCAAATTTCAGAATCACCACCTAAATAAATAGTTCTTGGATTAATTAAAGCATTAGTAAACAATAATTTATCAACATAGTTATCAATAAACAATTTCAAACTAGCTTTGTTATCATTTAGTTGCATTAGCTCTTGGTTATCTATATCAAGTTGCTGGTTTTGTTTCCCCTCTTGGTAAACGAAATTGACAAACTCCCCTGCTTTTGATTCCCAACCTCTAAATAATTCACCTTTTATAATAATTCCCATACCAACACCTAAAACGGGAACACCATCAGGTAATATATGATTATAGTAGGTTCTAACTAAAGAATAGAGAAAACTATCTTGATCATTATTTATATATTTTATTGCAGCACAATTTGCATCATTTTCTAAATAGATTGGATAATGTTTATTATTTATACAATCTTTTATGCTTACATCAATAATATCATGAGTTAAACTTTTAATTATCCTAAGACCAGTAAAATCTATAATAGCAGCAACTGATATACAGCCACCTAAAATAGTAGTATTAATGCATTTAGCTTCAATAATTGAAAGAATATAATTAAGGCACTGTATAAACCTTTCTTCAGTTCCTTTAGGAGCTGTAATTATTACATCATCAAAAACTTCCCTAATTGAAGTAAATAAAGATCCATCAATATAGGTAATAATTACATTAAATTCATCAACTAATAAATCAACGCCAAAAACAACACCTGCAGCCTTATTTAATACAATTTGAGTACTCTTTCTTCCTTTAGTATGATTATCACTGCTTACAATTTTTGTATCAACAACTAAATTTAAATCCTTCAATCTATTTAAAGTATAAGTAACTGTTGAAGGTTGCACCTTCAATGCCTTAACTAAATAGTTTCTTGATTTTGGTCCAGTCTTCAATTCTCGTAGAATCTGAGTTGAGTTGATTAGTTTTTGATACTGACTATTTGCCATAATTGTCCTCAATATAATATAAAATTAATTATCAAACTATTAAATTATTCTGTCAATGAAAAAATAAAAAACAGCAGAATTTCATATTTCTAAACAAAATAATAGTATTTTATGTATATATAAAAATCATAAAAAGCTATATAAATTTTTATTTAATTCCTTATAATATATAAAAATAAATTAAAATTATTAACATAACTAACAAATCTGCAACTTTGGATAAACCTACAAACTTATTTTTTTCATTGACAGAATAAATAATTAGCTACCATACTATCAATAAGTTTTATAACAAAAGGAGTGTTTAATAAAATGAAAAAAAATATTTTTTTACTATTATTATGCTTACTTCTAGTTTTTACTAATAATATTTTCGCAGCAGGAAGTAATGAAGCACAACAAGATACTGTTGTTTTAACTATGGGGTCATGGAGAGCTGATGATGTTGAAGCAATGAATAATTTACTTGATGCTTATAAGAAAGTTGCACCAAATGTTGAAATCGATTTTAAACCAACAAATCCAGCTGATTACAATGCTACATTAAGACTTCAATTAGATTCAGGAACTGGTCCTGATTTAATGTATGCTAGATCATATGCACCTGGAATTGAATTATATCAAGCAGGATTCTTTGAAGATTGCTCGGATATTGAAGGTCTTTCCAATTTTACAGATTCAAATAAGGCTCCTTGGAGAGCTCCTGATGGCAAGATGTTTGCTGTTCCTTTTGCTGCTGTATCACATGGAGTATATTACAATAAAGATTTATTCAAAAAAGCAAACGTTCAAGTTCCAACTACTTGGGAAGAATTCTTAACAGCTTGTAAAAAACTACAAGATAATGGAATTACTCCATTAGCAAATGGTTTAGCTGACGAATGGGATATTTTCGAAACCTTCTTCTTAGGCGCACTTCCAAACTATATTGGTGGAGCTACAGAAAGAGTAAAATATGAACAAGGTGAATTAAAATTAAACAATGATAAATTTATTAAAGCCTTTAGTGCTATGAGAGATGTTGCTCAATATTGTCCTAAAGGATTTGAATCAGTTACTTATAACGATTCACAAGCATTATTTGCTACATCAAAAGCTGCAATGTTCATTGATGGATCTTGGTCTGTTGGCGTTTACGGTGATGTAGGATTTGATTGGGGAATTTTTGCAATTCCTGCACCAAAAGGAAATGCTACTGCAATTTGTTTCCATCCTGATATGGCAATTACAATGAATACTGCTACAAAATATCCTAAAGAAGCAAAAGCTTTCTTAAGTTGGTTATGTACTGTTGAAGGAGCTACAACTGCTTCTAAATATTTACCAGCAGGATTCTTCCCAATGATTAATGCACCTATAGAAATTGAATTAAAACAAGCAAATGAATTCTTAGCTTTAAATGAAGGAAAACAAACAGATGCTCGTTTCGTATGGCCTGTATTATTAGAATTATATACTCCAATGGATCAAGCTGTAATTAAAGTAATGAAAAAAGAAATTACTCCAACTCAAGCAGCAAACGAAATCCAAAAAGATTATGAAAATCTAAATTTATAATTTCTAATTATTAAGAATCATAGCTGCTAGGAACTTCTTAGCAGCTATTATAGGTCTAACTTATGAAAATAAAAAATAATAAACATCTTTCAATAGAACCAAGTGGCTGGTATTGGATTTTATATATTTTACCCGCATTAATTATTTATGTAATCTTTATGGCTTACCCACTAATGGATTCCTTAAGAGTAAGTTTATATACAGGAAGCACATCAACTACTAGAGAATTTGTTGGTTTTGCAAATTTTAAAAAATTATTTACTGATGATATTATTTCTATTAGATATAAAAATGCTTTTATTCATACCTTTATATTCTTCTTTATAAACATGATTTTCCAAAATGGACTAGGAATCTTGTTTGCAGTAATTATAACAACAAGAACAATGAAATTAAGAAATTTCTATCAAACAATTGTATTTGTTCCAACAACTTTTGCTGTTTTAGTCACTGGATATCTATGGAAATTATTATTAAATCCAGTTTGGTCAGGGGATGCTCTTTTAAAAATTGGATTAGGCTTTTTAGCTCAGCCTTGGTTAGGATCAAGAAGTACAGCCTTAGTAACTGTTTCTCTTATCTCTTGTTGGCAATGGATGGGAATTCCTACCATGATGTTTGTAGCTGCCCTAAAAAATATTCCACAGGATTGTTTAGAAGTTGCAGCTATTGAAGGCGCTAGCGCTTGGCAAACTTTTATAAAAATTAAAGTACCATTAATAAAACCAGTTATTGGTATGATAACAATTTTAACTTTCGTTAATAACTTCAATGCATTTGATATTATTTTTGCTACAGAAACAGTAAATGGAGCCCCTAATTATGCCACTGACTTACTTGGAACCTTCTTCTATAGAATAGGTATTGCAGGAGAACATCCAATAGCAATTGCTGATCCTGGTCTTGGTGCAGCCGTTGCAACTATAACCTTTATTGTTTTGTTAATTGGTGTAATTCCTACCCTAAAATATACAAGTAGGGAGGACTAAAATGGCAAAATCAAAAAGCTTAAAAAGACAAAACAGACATGTACTCTATCATGTAATTATGATTATTTGGTGCTTTATTGTATTATTTCCTCTTTATGTTTTAGTAATTAATAGTTTCAAAACTAGATTAACTATTTATATAAATCCATTTGGACTACCAAGCAAATTTAATTTTAAGAACTATACTTCAATCTTCCAAGACAGCGATTTTTTAATATATTTTAAAAATAGCTTTGTTGTTGTTATCTTATCCTTATTATTAATGACAACATTTTCTTCAATAGCTGCTTATGCTTTTGCATTTTGGAAAAAGAAAAAAGCTAGAGTATTATTTTTCTTCATGATTGCTGGAATGATGCTTCCAATTAAAATTGCATCAATCAGAATTCTAGAAATAATGAAATTCTTAAATTTATTAAATACTATTTGGTCTTTGATTCCAATATATGTAGCAATGGGAATTCCAATTGGAATCTTTGTATTAACTGAATTTATAAGAGAAATTCCATTAGAATTAACTCAAGCTGCGATAATAGATGGAGCATCTAGATTTAAAATATTTAGATTAATTATTGTCCCATTAATAAAACCAGCGTTATCTACAGTAGCAATTTATAATCTAGTACCATTTTGGAATGACCTTTGGTTCCCTCTTATATTTATCAATGATGAAAAAAGTAAAACCTTATTATTAGGGGTAACTAGACTCTTTGGACAATATCAAACTGATTGGTCAAAAGTTCTTGCAGTATTAACATTATCAGCAATACCTGTATTATTGTTATATTTATCAATGTCTCGACAATTTATTGAAGGGGTTACAGCTGGAGCTGTTAAAGGTTAAATCAAAACTAATCATTAAAGGGTATGCTTTTTAGCATACCCTCTTTATTTTTCAAATAATAAATAAATATATCTTAAATTTCTTCAAGTTTGTATTTTTGACCATCTCCTAAACTAATACCCATTGCTCTAGCAATATTTACCATTTGATGATTGTTTGAAATAAATTTTGTCTTACCAGCAATATCTGATAATTTATTATAAGTAATTTTATTATCTCGTACTGCAACAGTAGTTCCATATTTTCCTTCCAAAGCAAGACGACCTGCAAAACTACCCATTTCTGAAGATAATAATCTATCATAAGCACTAGGATTACCACCTCTCTGTAAATGTCCTGGAACTACAATACGAGTTTCAACATTACATTTTTTCTCAATATAAGCAGCAATAGCTTTAGTTGAAGTTGCTTCATTACCTCTATAAGCAAATCTTTCATCTTTCTTTAGTTTACTTTCAGTTTTTGTCATTGCACCTTCAGCAATTGCTATAATAGAAAAGGCATGCCCATCTTTATTTCTTTGTTCAATCAAAGCCGCAACTTCTTCTGGATCATAAGGGAATTCAGGTAATAAAATAGCATCAGCACCACCTGCAATACCAGCATATAAGGTTAACCAACCAACTTTATTTCCCATCAATTCTATGAACATTGTTCGACCATGACTAGCGGCAGTAGTATGAATTCTATCAATACATTCAGTTGCAATATCAACTGCACTATGGAAGCCAAAAGTTACATCAGTTCCCCAAATATCATTATCTATAGTTTTAGGAAGTCCAATTACATTTAATCCTTCTTGAGATAATAAAGCAGCTGTCTTATGAGTGCCTGCTCCGCCTAAAGTTACTAATAAATCTAAATCCAATTTTTTATAAGTTTTTTTCATTTTATCAATCTTTGAATCACCATTTCGATCTTCAACAGTCATCAATTTATAAGGCTGTCTACTAGTACCTAAAATAGTTCCACCAAGATTTAAAATTCCAGAGAAATCTTCTTTTTTTAATATCCTTTGTTCATTATGAATCAAACCATAATAGCCATCTGTAAAACCGTAAAGAGTAACATTTTTCATTTGATTAATAACGTATTTACTAAAACCTCTAATTACAGCATTTAGACCTGGACAGTCGCCACCACTAGTTAGAATACCAATTTTCATAATTTCTCCTTTATTTTTTATTGCTTAACTATATTTTATTCCAAAAATGCAAATAATTAAACAATTTTTTTACATCTAATGCCAAAATAACAATCATGAATAAAACTATCTAATAATTCATTGCCACTATAATCAGTATAAAAACCAGTAATTGAAAACCCTTCTTGAGTTAAACCTCCAACTAAATCTTCTAAGGTATGGCTAAATTCTATAGTATCTTTTTTTTCTATCATTTTTTTTAATTGCTTTTCAGATAAACTTTTAATATCAGAATAAGGAATAGTATAAGTAATTTTTAATTTATTCTTTAAAACATCTTTTTCTTTGAATAAATATAGAGCTGGATTTGTTACACTTGTTAAAAATATTCCACCCTTTTTTAGAACTCTAAAACATTCTTTATATACTTGTTTGACATTTTTCACAAAACATGATGATGTTGGATTAAAAATATAATCAAAACTATTATCTTCAAAAACCGATAAATCTTGCATATCACCTTTAATAGTTTTGATTTCTAAATTGAATTTTTCTGCAGTTTCTCTATCTTGATTTAATTGTTCTTCACTAATATCGAATACAGTAACATCATTATTTGCAGCTGCAAAAGCTATAGCCTGTTGCCCTCCGGCACATGCTAATGCAAGGATTTTCTTATTTTTTAAGTCACTAACCCACTCTTTTTTGACGAATTTCATTGGAGTTAAATAAATCTCAAAATCCCCAGCTTTTGCTTTTTTAATTTTCTCTTTACCGAGAGGAATTGTCCAAAAATTATTATTCTCGACCTCATTATCCCATGCTTCAGCATTTATTTTTTGATAAGATTTCATATATAAGTATCTTACTCTTCATCAAGAGACTATGCAACTAAGCTGAAAAAATATATAAAATTCTATTATCTAATTAAATTATAGGTGAAATGAAAGTTGAAATTTCTTTAATAATCTTTTCTAAATTTATAATTGAATCAGCTAAATTATCACATTCAAGACTATGATTAGCATTACTTACTTCAAACAATTTAATACGTTCTTCTTTATTTAATTTTTCTAAATCAAGCATTTTAGAATATTCATCATTAGTCCCATAAATAATTAAACTTTTAATATCTGACTCTAAAATAAAATTATTAATATCTGAAGCATAAGTACCAGGTGTAATCCAAACACAACCAAGAGCTTTATCATATAATGTTTTATCTTTTAATAAAGTATAACAAGAAGTTGTACCTAAAGATTTTCCTATAAACAAAAAATTGTCATAGTCTAAAGATTCAAGAAATTTATCAACATGCTCTAAATCCTTAATAAAAATCTCATCTTGTTCATCTTCGCTTAATCTTAAGAATTTTTTATCTTGATCATAACCTAAATTTATTTGTAGTACGTCGGTTTTCTGTGTATCTAAAAATTTCAAAGTATAGTAAAAAATTGGCATATCTAAATTATAACCAAAGCCACCAAATACGATGGTTAATAAACGATTATCTTTACTTGATAATTTTGCTTTAGCTGTTGAGCTACTAAGATTTATATCTATATCCATATAAAAACTCATAATACACCGTCCTTATCAAATTAACATTTAATGCTATACCCAGATATAATAAAAAACAAGGATAAAAACTCAAAATCAAAACTAAATATTAATAAGTAAACAAATATTTGCTAAATAGGAATAATAAATATTGTAATAAAAACTGCACGAATCTATAATAATAAAAGAATTTAGAGAGGCAAACTAATGTTGTTATTTAATATATTTTTTTTACCATTAATGACTATCATGAGCGGATATATAATAAAAGATTATGATCCAAAAGTTTATAAATATAAACCAAAATACATTAGTCAAAATGGAGTAAACTTAACATTTTTAAAATTTACTGATGCTCAATGGGAATATTTTCTAAAAGTTCTTACTAAGAAATATTTTATGTTATCAGCTGTTTTATCACTAATTTTTAACTTATTTTCACAATTTGTAATAACAAAAATCTTTGAAATAGACCCTATGATGCTTAACTTTATCTTTTGGATAATAACAAATATTTCAATTTTTATTTTAATGATTTATAAAACAAAAAAAGTAATAAAAAAATAGATATTTTTATTGCTAAATATAACTACAATATAGCTTAATCTATAATTTTCACTACTTGACGAGAATTATATCTTGGTGTATCTTTCAGTCCATGAATATGTTTTTCTGCGGCTATGGTGGAATTTGGTAGACACGCAAGCTTGAGGTGCTTGTGGGCGAAAGCCTGTGCTGGTTCAAGTCCAGTTGGCCGCATAAAATAATAATACATTTTAAAAAAGAAAAACTCATTTTACTTTATCTTATAAAAAAAACATAGAGCCCTAATCTCTATGTTTTTCTTTTCGCTTTTTGTCTGTAAAAGTTCCATTTTTGTAACATATGTTACTTTATTGTTGCACTCCATAATTATTAGTGTAATAACAGTTATGTATATATCTAATTTTACACAAAGAATTAAGGCCACATAATAAAAATGAACACAAACAATCTCAAATAGACTTAACTATTAATGAATTTCAAACTCAGCTCCCAACTTTTTTAGGCCTTTATCAAAATTCATATTATCAATTTGAACAAAAAGAAATAACTACAATAAGCGTTAATAATAATGATAATCTCTTAGTCCCTATATTAAAAAGGTTTGTAAGAAGTTCCCAAAAGAACAATTATTTGCTGCGGAAGTTAGAGGAGATTCAATGACAGGTGTCCAATTATTTGATGGAGACTTAGTAGTATTTGTATCAAATCTAATTGAAGGTGATGAAATATAGGCAATATCTGTAGATGTAGAGTTTTACCAATATGACTTAAATTTGATCACTTTGATAAAAAATTGATTATTAAAAGTGAAAACCCTAGATATGAAGTTAAAGTGGTTGATCCTGAGAGGGCTCAAATCCTAGGAAAAGTTGTTGGTTGGTTACATCACCACCCTTATTAATATAAAAAATACTTTCTCAAAAGGAGTCTCAAACAATGCAAAAAAAATATAAGCTAATTTTATATTTAATAATTATTACAATATCTATTACAAGTTGTAAGGGCAACAATAAAGAAAATCTTTCACCAACTACTAAAACAAAAAAAATTATTTCAATTGAAGATTTAAATAAAAACTATATACTACTATCTATTAAAAGTGAAAAAACGCTACTACCAAATATAGTAATAAAAAATATGGATATTATGGAAAAAACTGATGTTCAAATAATTGCTGATGAATTATTCAAAACAGGAAAAACAATTAAAGAGGAATTAAATAAAGCATCAATACCTTTTGAGAATATTTTCATAACCTCCTCAGGATTATTTTTTTTCAAACTACACTTTTGACTATAATAACAATATTTTTTATGTTCCTAAACATTATAAAGATATGAAACATTGCGTCGAGACATGGAAAAGGGATTCAATTGAATCATTAATAAAAATTCCAGAAGCACAAAATTTTTTATATAAAAATGTATATGTGAAGAAAAATTCAAGTGGTAAATTAGAATCAGATTTCATGTCTCCCATTGATGCTTGTCTAAAATGTTTTATTAATGAGGGAGAACTTAAAAAATATGATATTGAAGATTCAATTTCTATAAAATATATCTATGGGAATTTGAATCTACCTAATGGATTATTTATAGATAAATCAAGAAAAAGCTTTAATGTTTATGATTGGATAATTTCTAGAGATTTTGACTCAATAACAGGAATTCCTAAATATAAAATTACAAGTCCTATGGAATTTCTTGAAAACCAAAAAGGAAATGTAACTTTAAAAATTCGAAAAATTAATAATAAAAAAGAGCTTTACCTAAACTTCAGTAAGAATATTAAATTGAATGATAAAGTAAAAGTTTTATATAAAACTGATGCAAATAATAAAATTCAAGAAGAATATTGGAGTGTTTCAACTACCTATGACGCAGCTTTTTATCAAAATGATGTAAATAAATTTATTGATATACTAAAAAAGGAACCTATATCATTTTTAGAGTCAATGACAGATATAATAATAGTTTAGAATTTAAAATTGATTTAACAAGTTTTAATAGAGTACTTTCTGAAAGTGATATAATTTCGAAGTAAATATATTGCAAAATTGATTCTATTTTTTTATTTATATAAAAATAGCTTTTACGTGGAACAAGAAATTTGTAAGATGTTATTTGCAAACCAAAAAATATTTTTATACAATTACATAATATCAATTGATTATATATAACAAATTTCTACTCAACAAAAAAAAATTTTCAAATTGTATATTGAATTATTTGACTTTTATATTACTTAGATAAATAATAAAACATATTAAATATTATAAAATATTAATTATTAAACAATAAATGGTGAAAAAATGAAAAATCTAAATTATTTAGAAAATGAACTAAACAAAATAAAAAACGATGAAAATTTCAAAAAACTATCAATCATAAGCAATCTACAGAAAGAAATAAAAGAAACTACTTTAGTAGATGATGTTTCTGAGATATATCATAGATGGTATTTTATTTCATGTGAATATTTAGATGCTAAAAATTCCCCGAGACTGGAAGAATTTAAATATTATTATAAAAATTTAAATACTTTATGTTTATTCAATATATTCCAGTTTTCAATAGATGATCGTATAAAATATTTAGATTATTTTGAATTATTATTTAGAATTCAAAATACAATTATAAGAACACAAGATAATTTTACAGATTATGATATTATTAAAGGCGTTCTTTTAATTGATTTAACTGTTTCTGAATTCATTGATAAAAAATTTTATCCCTATCTTACTAATCAATCAATTATCAATGATTATTTCTTATGGTATGATACAGCCATTTCTTATTTAAATCATTATATAAGCCCTTCAAAAGCTAAGGAATTCCAATCATTTTATATAAATTTTAATCAAAATAATTTTTCAAAAAATTTGGAAATAAATTATTTATTCAATTGTTTTCTAGATTATAAAAACGCTGAATATAACTTTGGGGGGGAAAAAATAAAAGAAAAAGATGAAATTATAAAAAGAATAAAAGAAATATACAAAGCCCAGTTTTTATTTATTAAAACTTTTTGGGAACTAAATAATTAATTAAAATTTAATAAAAAGGATACACTATGAAAAAAACTCCAACGCCAACTCCAATTCCAACTCCCCCTAAGCATATAAGAAGAGATAAGGGAGAGCCTAAAAGTGAAGAAAATTTTATCCCTATACGTAGATTGACCACTAATCCTGTTGAGCAAAAACCAGGAGATAACCCTAATGGAAAATAAAGATTATGAAAATCACATTAAATATATTAAAGAGATATCTAATTTAGAATATTTGAAATTTACTGAAATAAATGCAAACCAATCAAAGCAAAAAGATCATTATTTAATTTGGTTAAACGCAGGTGTTATTGCTATAGCATACCCTCAAATACTTAATCTAATTGTAATTAATAATTCAAGTAATCCTGTTCTTTTACTTTTATCAGTTATATGTCTCATTATATCTTTATCATTATGTTTTAGAAATTTATACCTAAGTACACGAATACTTGATATAAGAACTGCAACTCTTGCTTTTTTAAGAATCAATGGCACAGAAACTGAAAACTTAAAAAAAAATGATACCTTAGAAGATGAATATAGAACAAAAGCGAAATTCAATATTATATTAATTGCTATATCATTTATTTCAGGAATATCATTATTAATCCTTTTTATAACATTAAACTATAAACTTATTAATGTCCAAGAGACGCCTCCCATACTACTTAATATTCGTATCCTCCAAATTTGATAACCTTCAAATAGGAGGATTTTTTTATGAAAAAATATATTAATCAAATTCTACTTATTCTTATTCCATCCTTAATGGCTTTGGAATCATTCTAAAAAAGGCTGCGAAAGATAAGAATAAATCATTTATCAAATCAACAGCTCATATTCCATTTTATATATGGTTTATGGCTATTGTCTTTTCAACCCTTTTAGTTTTCTTTTATAACACTAATACAGGCTCAAAATTAATATTTGATGCAATTATAATGTATGAAATAATTCAAGGTTCTATTGTCTCTTTTATATCTATGGGCTTCTACGATACTATTAGATTAAAGAGGTAAAAATGTGTGAAAAAAGATTAAGACCTATATACCTTTACTTATCTCCATTATTTCTACTGTTTTTCTTACTAAATTCTTTACCAGGAAAAATCTTCAGAAAATGACAACTCAAGAACAACTACTGAAATTGAAGACACCCTCGATATTATTCAATAATTATAAAAAGAAACTGGCAAGACAATTAAGAGTCTTGAGAACCAAAATAAAGCCTTAACTGTGGGCATAACAATATTATCATTAATATGTATTTATAACCTTCTAACCTCGCATTAAGCGGGGTTTTTATTTTACCTCTACCCTTTTTGATACTATATGAAAAAGAAGACAAATTTAATGGATTTTTTATCAATTGCAAATAGTTTAGACCATAGGATTGTAATTAGATTTCTATTAAACATAATGATTTTGCTTCAACAAAAATCTATAAAACTATATCAATTAAGTACAAAGATCTTTTTAATAATTAAAATTATAATAAACATAAATATATTTTTAATATCATACAAATACTTTAAACAATAATAACTATTTATTGTTTAAACCCAGATAATGATTTAAATTAAAAATATGATTAAAATATTAGAATTCCTTTTTTTATTGTTGGCAATTATTATTTACATAAAATATCATAAAAAAATAAAAGATATTATTTTAGAATTTAATAAATCTTCTAGATATTCAATAAGTGTTGGAATCACTGCTCTATTATTAAATCTATTTTTTAGTTTTTTAAAAAATATAAATTATGATTTAAATATATATCCCAATTTAATAAATGTAATATCTTCAACAATAAATTTATTTTCTATTGTTTATATACCTATAATAATTATAGTTGAGATTATAAAAAAAAAATTAAAAAAATCTAATAATATATTTAAAGTCATAATAATAGATATGATTTTTGGAGAAAAAATATTATTTAATATTCTTTTCTTAGTAATTTTTATTGGATTATACCAATTTAGATATAATATATCAGGTATAACTTTTTCTGAAGGCAACTCAAATATTATAAATACATTACAAACAATTATTGTAACTTTTTTTATATCTTTAAATTTCAGTGAAGGGTATAAAAAACATAAGGAAAAAGAAGAATGGGAAGAAGTACGAAAACAATTATTATATGTATATAAAATAATGATTGTAAGAATTATTTCTTTTTTAGAAGATGACAATTTCTATACTAATTTTGATAACACGAAAACTTTAAATAAACTATTCGAACAAATAGACAATAAACTTAATCAATTTGAAAAAACATATGATTTCAAAATAATTCATACTATATTCAAAAATTATTCAAAAGAATTAATAAATTTCCTAAGTATAAAAAATAAAACAATTAACTTACAGAAATTTAGTTATTTTGTTAACAGTATAAGTGCCGAGGAAGAAACTATAAATTTCATTCTAAATTTAATACCAAATTCAAATATTACTAGAAATACAATAGCCCAATTTATAGATTTAAAAGTTGCTATAAATGTAATCAAGTCTTTTTTTATTCAAAAAAATCTTTCCATTGAAACTTGCAATAATGATATATATATCAATAACGTAATAATAAATTTTGAATTGAAATTAATTAATTCTCTAGCAACAATAGAATTTTAGAACAAATAATACTAAAAATATTATATTTCTTAAAATTAAAATATTTATTAATCATTATAATTAAAAATTAATATCATTCATTTTTATCAGAAAAGGTTCCATTTTTGTAACATATGTTACTTTATTGTTGCGCTCCATAATTATTAGTGTAATAATAATTTTATACTAATTAGTTAAGGAGTAATTAACAATACAAATACTATATAAAATTTACTCATATTAGAAATTAAAACTTTTAATAATATTACTATGATTTTTATTAAAACCAATATACTCCTTAAATGCAAAATAATTTTCTTGGAGAAGATAATGAAAAAACTTGCACTTTTTATCATTTCCTTTTTATTTATAAATTCATTATTTGCATTAAATAATAATGATAAAAAGCAATTTATAAGTTATGGAATCGGTTATGATATTTATATTCAAAATATAGTTGATGAACACAGCCCAATGCTTTGTTTAGATGGTCTATCATTTGTAACTAAAAAAGAAAAAATATTTAATAATTATCATGAAATATTATTATCTTATATAACAATGAATTTTATAACTGTCCCTTGGGATGTTTTTGTATCAGATATTAATTATCCAAAAATTAATTTTTCCTTGTCTGATAACTTATCAACTGGAGTATCATTAACTTTTTCATCTATTTCTGGGATTAGGGCCTATACAGAGGTGGGATTACATGCAAATACAATTCTTCTATTCACTGATTATTTTACAAAGTTCTCTACAGATATCGGTTTTGGAATGATGGTAGGTTTTATTGCCCCTATTAATCCAACTACTCAAATTGATTTTGGTTGTACTGCTAACCTAGATATAATTGGGTTGGCTATTACAAATACTAATGGAATAATTAATTCAGAATTTATTCATAATAAATTTGGCACAGGAATGTCTTTGTACGCTTTATTAAGCTATTAGTACAAATTTATATAATTAATTAAAAGAATAAAATTTATTTAAAATAGGACGAAAGTATGAAAAAAGCAAAATATATAATTTTTACCTCTTTAATATTATTACTTTTCTTGAGCTGTGAAATAACATTTCATCCTAATTCAGATTTATACTATACCCCTTATGGTACTGTTTGCATGGAAGATAATTATTTTGATACTAGACTTCTACTTTATGTTCCTAATGAAGAATTATATTTCCTAGCAAGTGTATCAAAAATAGATGCTCAACAAATTTTAAGATTACAAGGAATTAGTGAGGATAAGTCAAAACTCTTTTTTTTAATCACAAACAGTAATTGTTGTTATAGACCATATGGAACTTGCTTATATGCCTTTAACTTAGAAAATCCACAGGATCATGTATTTAGATTTAGTAAATTGATAAAACACGCGTTATATCCAATAGTAAAAATTACTGATAAAGATATTATTAATGTTCAAATATCGAATGAAGATATTATTTATACAGAAAGATCAGGAGAAGAAACAACAATCACTTTTGATACTCTTCAACCCAAAATATAAAGAATAAAACAGGTACAAAATAATGATAAAAAATAAACCAAATAAAGTATTTCTTATAATATGCTTAATAATATTTTTATTATCTACATTAGGTTGTGAAATAACCTTTCACCCTAATGCCAATCTTTATGAAACGCCTTATGGTACCGTTTGTATGAAAGATAGCATATATAAACCAATATACTTTTTAGCCGTGCCTGGAGAAGAATTATACTACTTAAGAGCTGTACAAAAAAGTGATCATCTTGAAAAACTAGTAGATATTAATATAAGTGATGATAAATCAAAACTTTTTATACTTATTGATAATAGTACTATAAATTATAAACCTTATGGAACAGGGCTTTTTGTTTTTGATTTAATAGACCCTCAAGACAATTATTATTACTACAACTGTTTTTATAGACATGTACTTAATACACTACTTGAAGTAACCGATAAAGATATAACAGAAGCAAGTATTTTAAATAATTCAATAACTTATAAAGAAAGATCAGGAGAAGAAACAACAATCCTTTTTGATACTCTTCAACCAGAACTATAAAAAAAACAGGCAATAAAAAATGAGAAAAAATAAACCAAATAAATTATTATTTATAATATGCATAATAATATTTTCATTATCTACCTTAGGCTGTGAAATAACATTTGAACCTAATGAAACTTTATTTATCACCCCATACGGATCAATATGTCTTGAAAATAATAATTGGTATACTAGGTATTTATTATCAGTCCAAAATGAAGATTTATATCTACTTGAAACAATAAGAAAAATTGATTCATCTGAAACTCTTATTTCACATAATATTAGTGATGATTTATCAAAATTTTATGTTCTTATTGGTAATAGCAACTCTAGATGGGACCCATATGGTATAGGGCTATTCGTATTTGATATAACAGATCCAAAAAATAATACATACAGCTACAATATTCGCATAGATAATGCTCTAAAGACTATCCTTAATATTACGGATAAAGATATTGTTAATGTTGAAATAACAAATAACTCTATTACATACACAGAAAGATCTAAGAATGAAACAACAATCCTTTTTGATGCTCTTCAATCCGAACTATAAAAAAAACAGGTAATAAAAAATGAAAAAAAATAAACCAAATAAAT
This sequence comes from Pleomorphochaeta caudata, assembly GCF_055395745.1. NCBI lineage: Bacteria > Pseudomonadati > Spirochaetota > Spirochaetia > Spirochaetales > Sphaerochaetaceae > Pleomorphochaeta > Pleomorphochaeta caudata. Next base: position 1,581,861 of record NZ_AP042458.1, on the reverse strand, counting down.
TATTATTAATAATATGCTTAATAATATTTTCATTATCTACCTTAGGTTGTGAAATAACCTTTCACCCTAATGTTGATCTTTATGAAACACCATATGGAACAGTTTGCATCCAGGATAGTACATATAAAACAATATACTTTCTAGCAGTCCCAGGAGAAGAGTTATATTACTTAAAAGCAGTACAGAAAAGTAATCATCTTGAAAAACTAATAGATATTAATATAAGTGATGATAAATCAAAACTTTTTATACTTATTGAGAATAGTACTATAAATTATAAACCCTATGGAACAGGACTTTTTGTTTTTGATTTAATTAACCCTCAAGACAATTATTACTACTACAACTGTTTTTATAGACATTTGCTTAATAAACTACTTGAAGTAACCGATAAAGATATAACAGAAGCAAGTATTTTAAATAATTCAATAACTTATAAAGAAAGATCTGGAGAAGTAACAACAATCCTTTTTGATACTCTTCAACCAGAACTATAAAAAAAACAGGTAATAAAAAATGAGAAAAAATAAACCAAATAAAGTATTATTTATAATATGCTTAATAATATTTTCATTATCTACCTTTGGTTGTGAAATAACCTTCCATCCTAATGTTAATCTTTATGAAACACCATATGGAACAGTTTGTATGCAAGATAATCAATATGAAACAACTTTTTTGTTGTCAGTAGCTGGTGAAAAATTATATTATTTAAAATCAATTCACAAATTTGATCTTCAAAAAAAATTGATTTCAATTAATATTAGTGAAAACAAATCAAAACTATATATCCTAATTGGCAAAGAAAGATGGGAACAAATCTCAAATCCTACTGAACTTTTTGTTTTTGATTTGATAAATCCACAAGATAATGTTTATGACTATAGTTGCTTAATAAAACATGCTTTAACTCCCTTGTATAAAGAAACAACAAAAATTATTACAGATGTAACTATTTCAAATAATTCAATAACTTATACAGAAAGATCTGGAAAGGAAACAACGATCCTTTTTGATACTCTTCAACCAAAAATATAAAGAATAAAACAGGTAATAAAAAATGAGAAAAAAAATATTAAAAAAAAGCCTTATTTCAATAATTTTAATAGCAATTGGATTATTAATAACTAGTTGTGAATTAAATTTCACACCTAATGGAACTCTATATAAGACAACTTCATTCGATACAGTTTGTATGCAAGATAACGAAATAGAAACAGCCTTCCTTTTATCTATCCCAAATGAAGAATTATTTTTCCTTGAATATGTAAAAAAAATGGATTGTAATGAAGCTCTTATTTCTAAGGCTCTAAGCAATGATACTTCAAAATTTTATGTTCTTATTGGAAATAGTAATAGAGTCGGATGGGATCCTTATAGAATAGGCCTTTTTGTTTTTGATTTAGAAAATCCTCAAAATAATACATACAAATACAGTCCCTTAATACAGCATGCCTTGAATCCAATAGTAAAAATTACAAATAGAGATATATCTAAAGTAATTCTAACAAACGACTCTATTACTTATACAGAAAGATCTGGGACTGAAACAACAATCTATTTTAATAATCTTTAATTTTAATTAAACTTTCACAGCCTCCCATTTTATTACACTTCAAATAGGAGGATTTTTCTTTGAAATACTTTATTTAAGTTTATCCCTATTTTCATGCATTTTTTTCATGACAAATCTAGCAATTGGTTGTGCTAATAGAGCCTCTACGGCAAAAGATATTGCAAAATTTCTAGGCCATTTATAAAAAAAGTGAATCAAAGGTTCCTTAGAAATCTGTCTTTGTCCAATCCAAGATCCTACAATTGTTAAAAATATTGAAATTAAAAACACTGAACATAATATATTAACTACTACAAACGAATTAAAACTATCCTTTTCATCAACAATTTTTTTTGTCAAATATTCAGCTGGTTTATAAGTTAACAATACAACGCAAATAACACTAAACCAAATAAAAGGTATAACAGTATAAGTTGATGCCCATATTTCTTTACTAAATTCAAGTTCAAAGCAAGTAATTAAAGGTGCAATAATATTAACTGAGATGATAGAAATTATCATAAGAAAGAGAGCAAACTCATTTTTATTTCTTGGTAATTTTAAATAGAATTCCATAAACTTCTCCTAATTTTTTGCATAAAAAAAAGCACAAGACAAATACTGTCTCATGCTGATTTCTTATACGCATAAATGATAAATAGATAATATCAATATTAATTTACAATTTCAAGATATAAAAAATGCAAATTTAATTAAACTTTTTATCTAATTTATCACTATAAAATTCAATTGCTTTTTTATAAGTCTCAATTGAAGCATCTTTTGATGTTCGTGCAATAATTTTTAATAAAATTTCCATTGATTTCTCAGATTCCTGTTTATTATAAAGTGCCATTGCATAAAAAACTTTTAAGGAATTATCATTAAATTCTAAAATAGCTTTTTCAAATAATTCTATTGCTTTATCATACTCACCTATACAACGATAAGTACTACCAAGTCCAAGATAAGCTTCCTTTTTATCTTGTTTTGGAAGACCTAATTCTATAGCTTTTTCATAATAAGCAACGGCTTTAGTTTCTTCTTCCATAATATCAAAACTCCAAGCACATTGATAATTTAATTGAGCATCATCTAGATTTTGTTTTAATAATTCTAAAATCATTTTATTTGATTCTAATAATTTACCCTTTTTTCTTAATAAAATAGCTTCTTCTAAAGAGGTCATAAATAATCCTTAAATATAATTAAAACCATTGAACAAATCTCTATAAAGAGAAAAGCCAAGGTTTTTCAATAAAATAAATTAAATCCAAAAGCTTTTCATCAAATTGGACATATTCTTTTGGCATTTGAGAATTAATATACCCCTTTTTTACTACAACACTTTGATCATCATAAAAAACTTTTAAAATATATGAAGCACTATCTGAAGTATGTTTATCTATTTCTGTCCAGGCAGAAAAATCAAATTGATTAAAAAATTCTTCAATCGCTTCTGTACTTATCTCAAATTCATATTTTTTCATTTCACCTAAATAAACCATAGGATATAAACAATGATTAACATGTCCATCAATGGATATTTCTATAGATTGTTTAACATATTGTGGCATTCCATTTTTTTGTATATCTAAAATTATTTCATTTACTTTTTTCATATTTGCTCCTTACTTTAATATAATAATAAACTATTAATCAAAAATTTTAAATTTAAAACGTTAAGAATTCATGCATTACCTTTTTGCTACAATTAATAAAAAGGAGAAAAGAATGAAAAATGCAATTAAAAGAAAAGAATTAAGAACCTATTTAATTTATTTATTAGACTATAACTATCCAAGTAAATTATCAAAAAACATTATTATTTACGAGTTTAAAGATGAATGGGAAAATAGTGAAATTGAAAAAGAATTAACTTATTTAGTTGATAAAAAATATTTAATTAAAACTTATTCAAAATTCCTATCTTTAAAAAAAGACAATAAAATAATTAATTTTAAGATAACACCTTAAGGAAGAGATTTAATCGATGGCACGATAATAGATTTAGGAGTTCCAATTTTATTTAATTAAAAAAAATGCACTCCTTCTTGGGTGTCCAAGTTTAGGGGTGCATATCAAATTCGGTTATTATTTTATAAAGTAATAAAAATTATTCTAATGATAATGTTACATCAACACTACCACTACCTAAAATTTGCTTCAACTCTTGCTGAGTGACATCATTAATTTTACCAAGTCTAGTAAAATTCCAAGAGTTAGGAGCATAATAAATTACAAAAGCACTACCTTGGTATAAAATCAAATCGCCAGGACCTGTTGTAATTTGTTGATTATTTGTTGGTAATGTTTTTCCAAAACTACCAACTTTTTCCATATTTGCATAATCTCTCATGCTAATTGTTAAAGGACCTTCAGCTAACATATCTTTAAGTGCAGCAGTAGATGAATTGTCTACCAATGTTGCTGTTAAAACATCATCCCCTATTTTTAACTTTATGATTGAATTATTTTTACTCATTGTATCTTCCTTATTATCATTTTGTTCAACTTTTTCATTTGTAACATCAGTATTTATTGAAATATTTTCTTCACTTACACCACTAGCCTTACAACTTACAGATATCAAAGAAATAATACTAAATAAAATACTAATCATATAAATTCTTTTTCTAGACATTATTAACCTCACTATTTAAGGAGTTTATAATTCACTTCGATAGATAATTAATTCATCTTACAAAGCTATATAAATCAAAGATAACAGCTAGAGTATACTCTAGGTCAAGGAATTAAAAAGATTTTTTATAAAATAACTATTATTTAATAAATATTAACACTTAGAAATAATATTTTAAATAACAAAAATAATTAAGTTGTCAAAAAAAGCAACAAATCTACATTGACTAATTAATTACTCGTCTATAATATGTTGCACAAGGAGAGATGATATGAAAAAAATACTCAAATCGTTGCTTTTTATAGCTATTATTGCAACAATTTCTTCTGCTTCCCTATTTGCAGAAGGCTATGTAGAAAAACAGAATGTAAAAGTTTTAGTTTTTGGAATGTTTGAAGTGGGAGAAAATGAAGGTGATTTTGCTGGAGAATTTCAACATTTCTATGAAAACTATTTCACTGATGCAACTGCATATGATATTGATGGTTTAAGTGAACCTCTATATCTAAATAGTGATGGGGTTGCAGGTACTGTTGCTGGAATGGGAAAAGCACAAGCAGCATCTACTTTAACTGCAATTTTAAGTAACCCTCAATTTGATTTTTCAAATACATATATTGTAATTTCAGGTTGTTCAGGTATTGATCCAAATGAAGGTACTCTAGGTGATGTTATTATCGCTACTAGTTTAGTTGATTACGAACTAGGTAATTCTTGGGCCGAAAGTGATAACCCAGCTGATGCAGGTAATTCTAGATTTATTAGATCTAATAGTTATGATAATAGTGGCTATTTTGTATGTAATCCTGATTTAGTAAATTGGGCAATCGATATTACAAAAGATGTAAAACTAAGTGATAGTGACAGAGCTATTAGCTACAGAGCTCTATACAACCAAGATGAAACAGTTAAACCTTCAATTCATTCTGGAATTTCTGTAACAGGTGATAATTATTGGCATGGTGAAGTTTCAGCTGAACATGCTCAAGAAGTTTGTAAAGCTTATGATGCAGAAGGTGCATATACAGTAACACAAATGGAAGATAATGCTTTCGGTGTTGTAGCTAAAAACTTTGGCTTAGGCGATAATTTAATTGTAGTTCGTGATGCTGTTAACTTTGATAGACCTCATCAAGGACAAACTGTTGTTGAAAGCTTAAATGCAAGTTCAGGTGCATTCTCAATTGGAATGACAAATGGATTTGAAGTAAGTAAAGTTATAATTGACGCTTTATTAACTAAATAAATTTTAATTATTAATTAATTCATTATTCAGGCTCCTATTAATTTATGGAGCCTGAATTATTTATATATAAATTAATTTTTGATTTATTAACTCAAATATTATATTATTTAACCCAGATACAAAAAATATAAGGAAAACACAAATGAAAAAAATCTTATTATTAATCATATTAATAAATATCACATGCTTACCTATATTTTCTTCAAACAATGATAACCATTATATTGGACTAGGGTTTGGATATAATTATTATATAACCGATGATACTAATAACCCCACATCTCATGGCCCTAGCCTAGCATTTAAAGGAGAAGATGCGTTTTTTAATAATCCAAACGTATCTCTATTTTCAACTAATATTTTTTCAATTCCATTAGAATATATAAAAAATTATTACTCTGGTATTTATCAAAACTTTTCTATCAATATGGATTCCTTAACTGGAATCAATTACAAAAATACAGTATCAGATAATTTAGATTTATATTTTGGATGCGGATTACATTTTAATTTTTTAGCTTCAGATTTTTTTGACACTTTATCATATAAGGCAGGAATTGGTGTAAATAATGGAATAAAAACAAAACTTACGAATAAATTATATATAGATTTTGAATATAATATATCTTTAGACTTTATGAAATATTTTATAGATAGTGATAATCCAGAAGTAAATAATTACTTTGTTTTTGATTATCTTGGGTCAAATAAAAATGCGATACTTATGCTAACTTATAAAATATAAAAAAAGAGATTTGGGCCCTAATTTCCAAATCTCTCTTATTAACATTTTATATTTATTTACAATAAACTTTTATAAATGAATCTGCATTATCTACTTCAACAGTTAATTGTTCTAAAGTCATTATATCTTTAAGATTTTCAGGACTTAAATCTGAAAAATCAAAATTCATACCCTGTTCTTTTAAACCATTATTGATTTGTTCTTGTGCTTCCTTTGGAATTAGTCCTGCAATATTAAAGCCAGCTTTAATTAATGCAAAAGGGACTTTTACAAAAACTTTCCCAGTTTTTTTACCAGCTTCAGTTTCTTTAGGTTCAACATTAACATATAAGAATTTTCCTTCATTTAATTGTTTTTGTTGAATTAATTCACTTTTTTTTGATTGCGCGGCTTCCAATAATTGTTCAGCCTCTTCAACACTTAATTTTCCTTGAGAAAGCATTTCTAAAATTTTTACTCTTTCTTCACTCATAATTAATACCTCATCTTATATAGATTTTCATATCTTGATCTTGATTTTTTACATCTACACTTAAACCCTTTAAAGAATAAAAGATACTTGGTAGATTCAAGAACATTTTTAAATAACTCAAAACTTGATTTGATTTTTCTGCAAATAGAAAGAAAAATATGTACACAATAAACGCTAAACAATAAAAAGGTAAAAGTAATATATATAATATTAATAATGGAAATGCAAATTTATAAACATGTCCATTTTTATTACTAAAATGCCCCCAAATTATCATTGCAATCATGATTTAAGCTCCTTTAAGGCTTGTTTAACATCAATTTCCCCAGCTGCAATTTTATCTAAAACATTTGAAACAGAATCGATATCTACATTTTCCTCAATATTAAAATCATATTCATAATTATCTAATTTCTTTGATAATTCATTTAATTTATTTTTTACTGTAGGATAGCTAATATTAAAGATTTGTTCCATTTGTTTTATAGAGCCATGTGTCTTTATAAAGGCAGCAATAAATTTTTGGTCTTGTTCATTTAATGTTGCAAAATTTGAAAGTTGAAAATCTCCTTCAATAGAAATATTATCTTCAGGAACATATACTTTCTTAATTATAAAACTTTTACCTCTACATAATTCAAATAATTTTTTCCAGCTGTGCATATCTCTTACCTCACACCAACAAAATATCAAAATAATTAAACAAAAGCAATAGCAAAATTAATTTTTTTAATATTTTTTCTTAAATAAATTAATTTTCTTAATTAAATAAATTAAATTTATTAATTTTTCATATAATATAATTGATTTATTAAGATTTATCAAAAAGAATAAAATCTACATTTAAATTTAGAGCTATTAATTTTATAAAATAAATATTAAACTATTAAATATGAGGGAAAAAATGGAAAAATCAAAAGTTTATTACACAACATTTAAAACAACTACATCTGAAAATCTATTACAAAAATTACACCGTTTGATGAAACAAACAGGATTTGAAGGAATTGATTTTACAGATAAGTATGCTGCAATTAAAATTCACTTTGGTGAATTAGGTAATTTAGCATTTTTAAGACCAAATTATGCAAAAGTTGTTGCCGATTATGTTAAAGAGCTTGGAGGAAAAGCTTTTTTAACAGACTGTAACACTCTTTACGTAGGTAGTAGAAAGAATGCTTTAGATCATTTAGATACTGCATATCTAAATGGATTCTCACCTTTACAAACTGGATGTCATGTAATAATTGCTGATGGTCTAAAAGGAACCGACGAAGCAATTGTTCCAATTAATGGAGAGTATGTAAAAGAAGCAAAAATCGGTCATGCAATTATGGATGCTGATATTTTAATTTCATTAACCCATTTTAAAGGACATGAAGTTGCTGGTTTTGGTGGCGCTTTAAAAAATATAGGAATGGGCTCTGGCTCTAGAGCTGGGAAAAGGGAACAACACAGTGCTGGAAAACCTTTTGTTAATCAAGACAATTGTATTGGTTGTAAAGCTTGTCAAAAAATTTGTGCTCATGATGCTCCAATCATAACAAATGGAAAAGCATTTATCGATCATGATAAATGTGTAGGCTGTGGAAGATGTTTAAGCAACTGTCCTAAAAATGCAATTGAAACAGATTTTGAATCAACAACAATTGATTTAAATAGGAAAATTGCTGAATATAGCTTAGCTGTATGCAAAGGTAGACCGTGTTTCCATATCTCATTAATTTGTGATGTATCACCTAATTGTGACTGTCATAGTGAAAATGATATTCCTATCATTCCAGACGTTGGTATGTTAGCTTCATTTGATCCAGTTGCTCTTGATATGGCTTGTGCTGATTTAAGTAATCAAATGCCAATAGTTCCTGGAAGTATTTTAGATGATAATTGTAAACATAGTCATCAAGAAAAAATGAGTGATGATCATTTTAAAAATACACATCCAGATACTGAATGGAAATCTTGCATTGAACATGCTGTAAAGATTGGTTTAGGTACAAGTGATTATGAATTAATTACAATTTAATATATTTTTAATTTATATAAATAAAACATAGAGAGCATTAATGCCCTCTATGTTTTTCTTTACGTTTAATCTTAATCATTTCATACTGTTTTTCTTTTTCTAAATCTCTAAACATCTTATGTTTATTTTTTTTCTCAATTTTACTTTGTTCAAATTGTTTCTTAATAGCTTCTTGAGATTTAGTTCCAATTTTAACTTTATCCATTTGCTTTCTTGCATCCCTAATTTTTCTTTTAGGGTTTAATTGTTTTTTCTTTGAATCAATACTTATTGAAGGTGAAAATTTTAAATTTACATAATTATGTAAAATAAAATTCTGCAACTCTTTCTCAGTAGGTTCTTTATAAAAAACAATTCTACAAACTTCTAATTTATTATCAAACTTTCTTTCAATAATACCAACCCAAAACGGGTCCTCAAAAAAAACAGTAAAATCTGCTTCAACAACCATAAAGTCCTCCTAAAAAAACAATAAAGGACGGACAACCAGGAGGAGGGTTACTGACAATAAAATACTGCGCCCGGACTACCAACCGGACTGTGTTTTTACCTTTATTTCATTTGATATATATAATATAAATATAAAAACTAATTTTTCATAGTCTTATTTATATAAGTCTTTACTATTAAAATTACTAATGCAGGAATTATAAAAATAAAAAAATCAAAATCTGTTATACTTTTCTCTGCAAAAAAAGAAATAATATTAAACCCAAGTACTGAGATAATCATTAAAATACTACCTAAGGTTTCTTTAAAAATAGTTATTATTGCACTAAAAATATATAATATAGGTATAAATAAAAATAAAATCCAAGTTGAATAAGATAAATTCCTAAATTCTTCAACATTAAATTCACCTATAAAAAATACAATGAAAAGAGAAGCCATTAATAAAGCAACTATTTTAAATACAATTATCACAATTTTTAATATCTTATATTTCTTTTCCATTTTTTATCCTAAATATTAATTTTATATTCCATATATAAATATGACAATTAAGAAAAGCCTAAAATTAAAAATTATTTAATAAAAAACTATTATAACTTAACAAAATTAAAGCAAAAAATAATAGGTGCTACAAAATTGTAACACCTATTATCTTTTCATATAACAATAAAACAAATTAATTTAATTTGTCTTTAAGCATAGTAATTTGAGACTTTGTTAAGCCAATCTTCATTAAATAATTTTCTGCAATTACTGATAAGTTACTATCATTAACTTCAATTCCTTGTGAAATACTCTTTAACATATTGTATGGAGTATCAGCTATGTAATTATATTGAGCACTACCTTCTTTTACACCATAGTAATTTAGATAGCTTAACATATAATCCTTTTGAATTTCATCCAAAGAAGCATTCATCAATGATTCTAATAATACAGCTGCAAAACCAGCTCTATCTTTTCCTTCATTACAATGAATAAGATAAGGACCATCATTTTCTGCTAAGAAAATTAAACCTTTTGCTAATTTAGCTCCAAATTCTTCAGAAGTATAATCAACATCCATATCCAATAATATTACATGACCTTGATTAAACATTTGTTTATACCAAACTATGGTACCCATATTTTCATTTAAACTTTCTTCACTATCAGCTAAATTAATTATAGTTTTAATTCCATACTTTTGAGCTAAAGTTTCAGCATAAGGAGCTCTTGCGTCTCCTAATGCAGGATTACAGGATCTATAAACAATTCCACTCTTTATATCTCCAGCTTTAATAGTTCTAAAGTTTGCAAAAATTTCATCTGAGGCATAATCATCTCTATTTTCAGATTTTGTTAAATGTCTTGTTTCATATTCTAATAAATAAGCACCTTTATCAGACATACTAATAGATATCATTGTGCCTTCACTTGCACCAGTTTTTTTCAAACAGTTACCATAGTTTATTGCAAAATAAACTTTATCTTCTTTAATTCTAATTAAGAAATTTCCTACATCTACATCACTATATGTAGAAACAATTGGTGCAAGATAAGAAGTCCCCCCTACTTTTATCTCAACGATATCGCCATATTCATATCCAGCATTCATTAAACTTGTAGCACTTAAATCTGTTTCCAAGTTACCATATTTATCTGCAGCGACAATTGATGAATCTAATACTTGATAACTTACGACTTGCTTTTCAACTACACTTTGATTTGATGAATCAAAAGTAGAGCAACTAGATAACACTATTGCGATTGTTAACAAAAGCAATAAAATTGATCTTGAAATTTTTTTCATACCTTTTTTTCCTCTTAAATGATAGGTTACTATTATCTTACTAGATATAAATATTATCAAGTATAAGAAATAAAAAACTTCGTTAAAATTATTTTTCACACAATAAAGTTAGCTTTATATAACTTTTATTCTTTTAATATATTTATCTCACCTTATAATAAAACGCTAAAAAGGTATATAAAATAGAGATAAATCGCTTTAATATACAAAAAACAATAAAATATGCAATTTATTTATTTGTTAGCTATTGCTAATTTTTTAAATTAATTTTATTATCATATTGATTACAAATATTTTAAAAAATGTGGTATTTTATAATATATAGGAGAAATAAATGAATACTATAATAATTGGATTATTAATCCCTTTTGTAGGCACAACTTTAGGTGCAGCTATGGTTTTTCTTATGAAAAATAAAATGAGCTTAAAACTTGAAAAAGTTTTATTAGGTTTTGCATCAGGAGTTATGATTGCAGCTTCTATTTGGTCACTACTCTTACCAGCCTTAGATATGGCAGCTGCTCAAGGCAAAGTTGAATGGTATCCACCTGCAGTTGGATTTTTAATGGGTGTATTCTTTTTACTATTATTAGATAAATTAATACCTCACCTTCATGCATTTAGTAATAAACCAGAAGGACTTCATTCTCATCTAAGGAAAAACACAATGCTTGTACTTGCAGTTACACTACACAATATTCCAGAAGGAATGGCTGTAGGTGTTGTTTTTGCTGGATTATTAAATAACAATTCATTAATAACCGCATCTGGGGCTTTTGCTTTATCAATAGGTATTGCAATACAAAACTTCCCTGAAGGTGCTATTATTTCTATGCCATTAAAAGCAAATGGAGGATCAAAAGCTAAATCATTTGTTTATGGAACTCTCTCAGGTATTGTAGAACCTATTGCGGGAGCATTAACTATTTTATTGACTCAACTTATTTCCGGGTTATTACCATATTTCTTATCATTTGCTGCTGGAGCTATGATTTATGTAGTTGTTGAAGAATTAGTTCCTGAATCACAAAATGGTGATCATACAGACTTTGCAACTATTGCTGTCGCAATTGGTTTTGTTGTAATGATGGTACTTGATGTAGCCCTTGGCTAAAATAAAATTTTAATAATAAAAAATATAACTATAAATGCTCTCATTTTGAGAGCATTTCTTATATTGGGGTATAATCAATATTAGCTTTTCTTGCCTGACTCATTAAAAGACGAGTATTTAATTTATAAAGTTTATTATCTTTTAAAAAATTTGTTCCACATTGCCTAAACGAAAAAGCTGTATTAGCATCAATACATTGTTCCCTTATATCTAAAACCCAATTATAATCTAAAACTCTAGCTCTATAATCTGATTCACCACCTACTACTACTAATTCAATATTATTTAAATGTCCTTTCAAATCAATTGGACCAATTAAAGGCTGGCAAATAATATTTTTATGTCTTATTGGTAAATTATCAAATATTGAAAGTCTATAATCAGCATTCTTTTGATTTTCAATAGTACAGCCTACAACAACATTATCATAACCATCACCCCAATCTTTAGGGATACATTCTAAAAATCTATCAATTCTTTTAGATAAAAAAACAAAAGTTAAATCACTTCTTTCTTTTATCATTTGCCAACATTCATCTCTCCATTTATCTCCTTCAGGGATTAAAAAATCAGAAGAAAAACAAAGATATACTAATTTATTAGGTTTTAATTTATAGGACCCATCTTTATTTTTTAATATGGGGGCATCAAATTTATCACTTTTGTTTATAATATTGGTATCTATGCCTCTTTTATAATCACCCTTATGAATATAACAAAACATACATCCTTCACTATATTTGTGGCAACCTTTCCAAGGATTCCAAACAGCCATAAAATTCTTCCTAATAATTATTAACAACAAAAAAACTGTTGTTATACATATAATAACATATATAACAACAGTGAACATTTAATTTATCAATTAATAATTAACAATTTGTTTTAAAGCTTTTAATTACTGAAACTAATTTTTCTTTATCTTCTTGAACTTTTAAAATTGCAGAACCTACAAAAATTGCATCAGCATTTGATTTTTTTGCATATAAAGCATCTTCTGGAGTATGAATTCCAACTCCACAATAGATAGGTCTATCAATACCTTCTTCTCTTAAAAAATTAATACAAGATTCTAAAGTTGGATATTTTTTATTAATTTCACTTTCATCTCGGGTCTTAGCTTGTAAATAAACAAAACCATTAGATTCTTTTGCATACTCAATTTCTTGAGGATCTAAAATTCTTTGAACATAACAACTAACTCTCAAGCCATTAGCAATAATTTCATTTTTTATTTTATCATCGCTTAAACCACATAAAATAATATCTTTAAAATCATTATCTAAACAAAAGTCTATAAACTTTTTTACTCCAATTTCATTAATTGTATTTTCATATACTAATAAAATAAATGATGTTTGAGGTAATAAGTTTTTAATCTTAATCATACCTTTCATATATTTATAATAATCATCACAAGCTTCTAAAGCTTTTTTCATTCTATTAGCAATAAATTCGCCTTCTAGAAACGGATCTCTTGATGGAAAATCAATTTCAATAATATCACAACCAGCTTCAACATATGTTTTAGCAACATCAACACTAGATTCAATGGAAGGGTAACCATTTGATAAGTAACAAATTAAATCCACTTTTATCTCCTATTTCGCTGGATACATTAAAAGAAATAAATCTTTAAATTGTTCGATTGTAGGTATGATTGGATTTGTTTTTGTACATCCATCACTTTTAGCACACATAGCCATTTCATCTAGTTTTTCCACATAAGAAGCTCTATCTTTTATAACACTTGAAAAATCTAAAGGAATATTTACCTTAGAATTTAAATCTTTAACAATAGATTCTAAAGAATTATCTCTACCTAATTGTTTTACAAAATCATCGTATTTATTTTTTGCATCAACATTTTTACTATTAAATTCAATAATATAAGGAAGTATAATTGCATTAGCTAATCCATGTGGGATATGAAAATATGAACCCAAAGTATGAGCCATTGAATGTACTATTCCCAAAGATACATTAGTAAATGCTAAACCAGCAACCATAGATGCATTTAACATTGTTTCTCTATATTTAAGATTATCACTTTCTTTATATACTTTTGGCAAAGTATTGATGATATCAATAGCTGATTTAGTTGCTAAAATATCTGAAACATAATTAGCTCTATTAGATGCTAAAGCTTCTAAGGCATGTGTTAATGCATCTAAACCAGTATCAGCTGTTGTAGATAATGGCATACTTAAAGTTACAATAGGATCACAGATTGCAACATCAGGCATCATTTCCATATTACCAATTCCATGTTTCATACCGTTTTCATCAGAAATAACTACAGAGCGAGAAACTTCACTTGCTGTGCCAGAGGTAGAAGGGATACAAACAAATTTTGCTTTCTCTCTTAATTTTGGAAATTGATTAGGAGGTAAAATATCTTCTAATTTCTTTAATTCTGGATGCTCATAATAAACCCACATTGTTTTTGCTGCATCCATTACAGAACCACCACCTAATGCAATAATAGTATCTGGAGCAAACTCAATCATCGCCTTAGCACCTTTAATAACTGTTGCAAAACTAGGATCTGGTTCAACATCTCTAATAATTGAAACTTCAACCCCGCTGTTTTCTAAAATGCCTACTACTTTATCAAGGATTCCACTTCTTTCCATACTATGGCCACCAATAACTAAACTAACTCTCTTAGCGTTTAATTGTGCCAAAAATTCTAAACAACCTTCACCAAACATCAATTGACTACCAGCCAATTTCATAGGTCTCATCATATCTATTTTCTCCTATACTATTTACTTAATTGCTTTTATCAACTCATCAACTTTTTCAAATATAATTGGGTTAGTTAAAATACCTTTTTCTTTTAAGGAACTACCAATTATTGCACCATCTGCAATTGCAAATTGAGATTTAATATTATCTTTATTTGCACCACTGCCTACAATTACAGGTACATTAACTACTTTATTTACTTTTTCTATCATTTCTAATGGAGTTGATTCACCAGTAGTACTACCAGTTACAATTACTGCATCAGCACCACAAGCTACTGCGTTTTTAGCAGATGCTTCTATTGGCGTTGGCGTAATTAAATTTGTATGCTTTACCTGAATATCTGCTAAAATCATAATATCTTCTGCATTTAAATTTTTTCTGTATAAAACACATTCTCTAGCACAAGGATCAATAACTCCACCAAAGAATTGAACTCTATCAACAAAAACAGGAATTCTTACGAATTGACAATTATTAAATTTTGCAATACTTAGTGCTACTTCATAATCACAGAATGCGGCATCAATCCCTATAGGAAGAGCTACTTTCTCTCTAATTCTAGCTACTATTGCAGATAAAGCTACAGCTTGTGCTGTATCTAATTTAACTGAAAGTGGATCATCGCACATATTTTCTATCATAATTGCATCACATCCAGCTTTTTCTAAAGTAATAGCATCTTCAATTGCTCTTTCTACTACATATTCACAATTATTTTCAAAATGCCAAGTACCTGGTAATGGTAAACAATGAACCATGCCTATAACAAAATTATTTCTCTTTTTAATTATATTTTTAATATCCATAAAATTTATCCTCTTTTCTTTGAATAATTTAATAACCCTTCTAATACAACTTTACAAAGCAAATCTTCAGCATCTGTACGAGATTGCCCTTTTAGAGTATCTTTTAAATTTTCCAATACTGTTACTACAGTAACAATTGCTGTTTTAACATTCATTAATCGACCTAATGTCAAAATCAAAGAACTTTCCATATCTAAGCCACATACACCATAGCTTTTCATTTCTTCATAAATTTTTGACATATCTTTATTTTTTTCTAATGAAAATTTAGAATCGTGCATTTGAGAATAAAATCCATCTAATGTTGCACTAATTCCATTGTGATATTGTTTCCCAGCTTGCTTAACACTTTCATTCATAGCATTAACTAAATCAAAATCTGCAACAGCAGGAAAACTTTTATCAACATAAGTATCACTTGTGTTTTCTCTTCTTATAGCACCTACAGGAATCATAAAATCTCCTAAGGTATCATCAATTAATGACATTATAGTTCCCATTCTTACAGCAACTTTCATTCCACATTCATACATTTCTTCTACAGCGATTGCAGCAGAAGGTGCACCAATTCCAGTAGATGTTACTGTTATAGGAAGTCCTTTATAAGTACCTGTATAAGTATTAAATTCTCTTTTAAAATCGATATGTTTTACATCATCTAAATAATTTTTTAGTACATTCACTCTCCAAGGATCACCTGAGAAGATTACCATCTCAGCAATATCCTTTTCATTTGCATTCATATATAAAGTACTCATTATAATTCACCCTTTTTTTTATTAAATTCCTCTTCCAATTGTGCTTTTGTAGGTAAAGCACTACAACAGCCTTCTTCACTTAATACAAATGAAGAAACTAAAGAACCATATAAACAACAATCAGCTATAGATTGATTATTTAAATAGCCATATAAAAATCCAGAAATATAGCCATCCCCACAACCGGTAGTATCTTTCTTTTCAAATAAATCATAAGCTTTTACACTCCCTGATTTAATTTCACCATTTTCATATACAAAATATGAACTACCACTTTTACCTTTAGTTGTTACAATAACTTCACAAATACCTGTTTCAAAAAAATCTGTTATAGAATTTAAATTAAACATTTCTTCAAGTGTTTCTTTTTCACTTTCATTTGTAAAAATTATCTTACTATTATTTAAAACTTTTAATAAAAAAGGTTTTGTAAAAGAAACTACATCACCTTTCATACCAAAAACTATTGGTAAATTATGATCTAAACATTTTGTCGCAAAATCAAAATTATCTTTTGATGGACCAACAGTTATAACCCCTAATTCTGATTCATCAAATAATTTATCATCAACTTCACTAAAGTATTTTTCATCCATGGCACCAGGATAGAAAATAGTAATATGATCTCCATTATTATCTTCTAATAAATAAGTAGTTGATGTTATATCTTCAGCAATTTCTTTAACACCTGTTAATGGAACTTTATTGTCCTCTAAGAACTTCTTAAACCCTATTTTTTCAAAATCATTTCCAACTCTAATTGTTGGTAATGCACTAAGACCTAATTTACAAAGAGCATAAGCAATATTTATTGAACAACCACCATAATAAATTTCAGTGTTATCTTTATTATTTACCAGAGAAGTAAACCCAACCTTTGCTGGAGTAGCAATTTTTATAATATGATCCATACTAGGATATCCTGTTACTAAAACAGAATATTTTTTATCATTCATTATAGAGACCCCTCTTTTATCATCTTTTTACAATCTGTTAAATTCACTACATTTCCTATATATTTATCTATATCTTGAAGATGTACTTTGTTAACAAGCTCATCATTGGTAGCAACACAATCCTCAACTACAAAAACATTATAATCTCTATAATATGCATCAACGGCAGTTGCTCTTATACAGCAATTAGTTTTAGTTCCAACAATGATAGTATTCTCAATTTTATTTTCTCTTAAAACTAAATCCAAATCAGTTCCAAAAAATCCACTGTATCGTCTTTTTTTAATTACATAATCTTTTTTGAAATCTACATCTAACATTTCATCAATTTCTTCTCCACCACTACCTTCAATACAATTAGGGCGCATAGAAATTAAATTCTTATCAAATTTATCTTTTCTATAACAATGTTGGAAGAAAATAATTAATAAATCTTGCTCTCTTGCTACATCTAATAGCTCTTTGATTTTAGGTAAAATAACTCTATTTTCAGGATAAAAAACTAATCCATTTTCATCAGTAAAATCTTTTACCATATCTACTATTAATAAAGCACTTTTACTCATTTAAAATCCCCTTAATTTATTATTTTTTTGTTTCAAGACTGATACAACACTTAAAACTACAACCATCATTAAATATGGAATAACATCAAATAATCCTGCTGCAGGGCCAGCATATATACTTAAATTAACAGATAACGCTCTAGCTAAGCCAAATATGATTGCATATAATGCAGAACTTAAAGGATTGCCTTGCCCACAATAAATTGCAGCAATTGCAATAAAACCTCTACCGGCCGTCATATTATTCGTATATAAAGCCATACTTTCAAAGGAAAGATTAATACCAGCTAAAACACAAGTTAATGAACCAATTAAAATTGCAATATATTTATATAAATCAGTTTTTATACCTAAGCTTTTTGCTGCATCTTCATTCTCCCCTACAACTCTTACATATATACCAAACTTAGTTTTGTACATAATTACCCACATTAAAGCGACTAAAAGTATTGTTAAGTAAGTAATAAAAGGATGGCCTGATAATAAATCTCCAACTATAGGGATTTTCTCAATTATTGGAATGTTTATTTTCATATCTGAAACAGAGTAATTGTTTAAAACAATATTACTAGTTCCCATAATTTTTAAAACAAAGCCAGAAAATGCAGATACAAACATATTAATTGCTAAACCAATTACAATAACATTTCCCTTTTTTGTAACACCCATATAGGAAAAAATTAATCCTAATAACAAACAAGAAATTATTGCTAAAAGAGTTGCTAAGAAAATGTTGTTTGTTTTATATACAAAAAATGTGAAAACAAAAGCACCATTTAACATAAATCCTTCTAAGGCTATATTTAAAACATTTGCTTTATAAGCAAAAGCTCCACCAATAACACAAAGAATAATTGGAATACTGTGAAAAACTGTATCGTATGTTATTAAAGAAAGGATATCCATTAATTAGCTCCTTTTATTTTTTTTTCTCTACTTTTTTTGGGAAAAAGAGAAGTTCTATCATTAATGAATTTTATTGCTAACAATAAAATAATTAAACTTTGAATTACAGCAACTATTTCTTTTGGAACTGATGTATAAAGATTAATATTGTCACTACCTGTTTTTAAAACGCTATAAAATATTGCAGCAACTAAAACACCTAATGGAGAATGTCCTCCTAATAAAGAAATAAGCATACCATCCCAACCCATACCAGGAGTTCCAGAAAAACTTAATGTATATTTAAATTGATCTGATAGCATATATCCTGCTCCACCGAAACCAGCTAAAGCTCCAGAAATTAACATCAAAACAATTATTTTTCTTTTAACTCTCATACCACAAGCTTCTGAGAATGAACTATTAGAACCAATAGCAGTAATTTCATAACCTAATCTTGATTTTTTCATTACAATATATATGATTGCAAAAGCAATTAATGTTAAGAAGAAAAACATGGTTAATCTAGTATTTGAAAATCTTAAAAACATAGAAGATTGAGATACAGTTGGAGTACAAACATAACCTGAACTTAAATCTCTAAAAGGACCTGTTGCTAAGAACTCTAAGATTTTTACTAAAGCATAGTTTAACATCAGAGTTACTACCATTTCATCAACTTTAAAATAAGCTTTTAATAAAGCAGGAATTAATGAAAAAAGCATTCCAAAAACTACCCCTATTGTTAAACAAACAATTTTTGCAGTTACAGGATCAAAATTAGTAAATGAAGATGCAAATACGCCTGCGCAAAAGCCACCTAGAACAAAAGAACCTTCAACACCCATATTAAATATATTAGCTTTAAAAGTTATAGCTATGGCTAATCCTGTTAAAATCATTGGAGCTGCGTAATGTAAGGTATTTGCAAAACCTTTAGCCGTTAATAAAGATTTCTTTATTAAAATCCAATATGTTGTAAAAGGATTTTCACCTAAAGCAACAATAATAAACCCACCAATAATAAAAGCTAATAAAACTGGAATTATTGAATTCATTATATCATAATAAACTTTCCTATTTTTCATCACTCTCATCCTCTACTATTCCAGCCATTAATAATCCTAATTGTTCACTTGTGGCATTTTTTGCACAAACTTCGCCTATAATTTTTCCTTTATACATAACCATTATTCTGTCCGATAAAGACATAATTTCAGAAAGCTCACTAGAAATTAGTAAAACCCCATGTCCTTCATCTCTATATTTTAATAATTGCTTATGAATAAATTCTATTGAACCAATATCAACTCCACGAGTTGGTTGACAAGCTAATAAGACTTTAGGGTTTTGATTTAATTCTCTAGCTAAAATAATTTTTTGAGCATTACCACCAGAGAGTTGTCCAACTTCCCCATCAATATCACCAACTCTAATATCAAAAGACTTGATTAGTTGATCCCTTCTATCTTTAATACTTGAAACTTTTAATATTCCATTTTTACAAACATCATTTTGCTTGTGATATCCAGCAATGCAGTTTTCTGCAATGCTCATGGTTTTACAAAGTCCTTCTTTATATCTATCTTCAGGTATTATTCCAAGACCATAAGTTCTTAACTCATCAGGCCATTTATTAGTAACATCTTGATCATCTAATTTGATTTGACCTTCACATGATTCCATTAATCCTGTTAGAATTTTTACTAATTCACTTTGACCATTACCTTCAACACCTGCAATCCCTAATATTTCATTTTCATGTAATTGGAAACTAATATTATCAACACATTTTTTGCCATAACAATTTAATGTGGTAATATTATTTGCTTCATATAAAGTTTTAGCATCAGCGTCGCATTCATGATTATTTTCAATTGATAGAACAACATCACGACCAACCATCATTTGAGCTAATTCCCTCTCATTTGTATCTTTAGTATTAACACAACCAGTTACTTTTCCTTGCTTGATTACTGTAACACTATCACTGAGAGCTAAAACTTCTCTTAATTTATGTGTAATAACAATTATTGTTTTACCTAAATCACGGAGTTTCTTTAAAGTCAAAATTAATTGATCAACTTCCTGTGGAATTAAAACAGCAGTAGGTTCATCTAAGATTAATATATCAACTTTTCGATATAACATTTTTAAGATTTCTACTCGTTGACGTGCTCCAACAGATAAGTCTTCAATTTTAGCTAATGGATCTAGCTCAAAATTTTGTTCTTCAATTAATTTTTTTACAACTTCTAATTCTTTTCTAGTATCTATTAATGGTAATTTAATACCTTTTTTTGTCTTTTTATTTATCTCAGTACCCAAAACAATATTTTCAAAAACTGTTAAAGAAGGTACTAATTTAAAATGTTGATGAACCATTCCAATCCCATGCTCCATTGCATCTGAAGGACTAGAAAAATTCACTTGTTCATTTCTAATGAAAATTTTACCTGAGGTAGGTTTTAAGACACCATATAACATATTCATTAATGTTGACTTCCCTGCACCATTTTCCCCAACAATACATTTTATTTCTTTCTCTTTCACATACAAATTAATATTATCATTTGCAGTAAAAGTTCCAAATTTTTTAGTAAGATTTTCAGTTTTTATTATATCCATAAGAATTCCATTATTTATTGTTCTACCCAATTTCTTGGGTAGAACGATTTTGTTTATATTATTTAATATTTACATTTGGATAATCAGAAGCTACAAAAACATCTCCACCTTGAGCATTAGTAACTTTTATTTCTCCTGAAGAAATTTTAGCTTTTGCGCTATCTACAGCAGTTAAAACACTCTTCCAAACATCTTGATTTTGAACTTTAGAAGCAATTACTGCTAAGTCAGTAATACCAGCTGCACCACTAGCTAAACTATAACTTTGTAGGTTTTCCATTGAAGAAACTGTACCATTTAAAGCAGCTGTTGCGATTGTTGTTACAGGAACATCAGTATTCTTTAATACACTTGTTAAGATATAACCTGGTTGTTTATTATCTTTATCAGCATCTACTTCAATTGCAAGTTTCTTAACTTCTTTAGCCTTTGCATCAATACCATCACCAACTACACCAGCACAACCATAAACAATATTTGCACCTTTACTATAGAAAGTTCCAGCAACTGTTGAACCTGTAGCAGGGTCCCCAAAACCAGCATCATATTTTGAATAATAATCATATACTTGATTATATTTTTGTGCTTGATAATTTACACCAGCTATATAACCATTTGAGAATACAGTGATACCATTACTGTTTGTTCCACCTATAAAACCAACAGCGCGACCACCATTATCAGCAGCGGTTAAATTATAATCAGATCCAAATAAATCATTTTGGTGTTCAATTACTTCAACTGATAATACACCAGCTAAGAAAGAACCTTCATGAACATCGAATAATACTGAAATTACATTTTTGTGTAATACATTACCTGAACCATCAACATTAGGATTATCATTAAATATTACAAAAGTTGTATCAGGATACATATCTGCAATAGCTTTTGATCCACCAACACCTTTAATTAAAGCTTCAAAGTCATACTCTAAGCTAAAAATTAAAGAATAGCCATCATCAGCTAAAGCTTCTAAAGCTGCTGGTACACCATTAGTTGGTTCAACAACCTTATATTCTACATTATTTTGTGCTGCAAATTTTTCTAAACCTTCAACAGCTGATTGGTTATAACCATTATCATTTTGTCCTGCGCTTGAACAGACAATAGCAATTTTTAAATCACTACTACCTCCATTCTCTTCTTTTGAACCATTAGCAAATAATGGTGTAAAAGCTAACATAATTATTAAGAAAACCATTATGTTTTTTTTCATACTCACACTTCTCCTTTTTCCATTTTCTGGATTATTTAACTTGGTTTATATAAAACTTGAATCTATCTGTTCGATAATTACAAGTAAAATTCTCTATAGGACAAACAACCCCATTTAATTCAGCCATTGTTGTAGCTTTGAATAATAAAACTGGCATATGAGGTTCTAAATCTAACATTGATGCTATTTGGGCAGTAGGAAGAGAAGCTTCAACAGATCTTGTTGCTTCTAATAATTTAACTCCATATTGAGCTTCAAGAGTTTCATACAAAGATTTATTATTAAAATCTATCTTGTCTATCTCTGGGAATAGTTTTAGTGGTAAATGAGTAACAGTATAGTTAACAGGAATTCCATCAGCATAGTAAACTCTTTCTAAAACGAAAACAGAATCACCTTTTTCTAATTGTAATGCCCTTGCCATCTCTTCATCAGCTTCATCAACTCTTGAATCAATAATCTTTGTTGAAGGAATCATTCCTTGTTTTTCTATATCATGTTTACAACTAGTTAGTGAAAATAAATTCTGTCTATGAATTCCACTTTTTACATAAGTACCTTTACCTTGGACTTTTGTTAAAAAGCCTTTAGCTACTAATTCATCAATAGCTTTTCTTATTGTAATTCTACTTACTTGAAATTGTTCTATTAATTCTCTTTCACTAGGTATTGCCTCCCCTGTTTTGTAAATTCCATCTTCTATTTTTTGAATAATTGAATTGCCAACTTGTGAATACTTAGCTCCAGAAAAATAATCCATATCAAACTCCTTACTATTTGTGCCATTATGTCGTCATGCCATCATGTCGTCATGACCAGTTAGATAAACAATAAAACAGCTTTTTTGAGCTGTCAAGTTTTTTTTATTTATTTTTTATGAGACATTTTTTTTGAATTTATAGTTAAAATAAAAAAATTTATCATCTTCATAAGTCCTAAAAAGACCAATAAAAACAATAAATTTTTATAAAAATATAATTAATATAATTATTTTTAATTATTATAGCATTCCATTTTCAGAATAAACATGGACTGCATTTTTACCATTTTTCTTTACATGATATAGAGCTTTATCTGCATTTTGCATCATTTCTTTATAAGTATTGCTACCTCCGGCACCTTTACCAACACCGTAGCTTAAGCCAATACTTACACTCATATTTGCTTGATCATATTGAGTTGCTAAAGCTAAAACGCCTTTTTTCATTTTTTCAAGACTAGCAATAACATCCTCTTCGCTTCTATTGAACATTCCAATAACAAATTCATCACCACCGAAACGACAAGCAATTTCATCAGTTCTAATATTTTCTTTTATAACTTTTGCGACATTGGCTAATACTTCATCACCAATTAAATGGCCATAAATATCATTTAATTTCTTAAAATTATCTAAATCTAAAATTGCTAAATAAATAGCATGCTTTGAATTTGCTAAGAAATCATCAATTTTACAATTACCAGCAATTTTTGTATTTAATGAAGTCAAATGGTCTATTTGGTTCAATTTTGCCTTAACAATGTATTCAAGCATAATTCTAAGCATCATTATTGTTACTGCAACAAATATTGCTCCCCAAAATAAAATCTGAGACAAAATCGCAACAAAAGAAGCACTTGCTCCATATTTATCAACCGATAACAAAACTATTGTGTATCCGACAAAGAAAAAAACAATTAATAAATGGAAAATATTATTAATTAAACTTATTTTTTTGGAAACAATACCGAACTCTAATCTCTCATTTCTTCTAAAGCGGCAAAATAAATAAACACAAACAAGTAAAACAAGAGCGCCTAGAAAAATAAATATCTTACTAATCATATATTAACAACAACCCTTAAATAATAAATTAGTATAATTTTACCAATTGAATTAAAAAAAAGGAATAAATTTTTTAAATTAAAAATATAATATTTTGATAAAATATCAATATATTATAAAATCTAAATTATTTTATAAACTTTACTCGAAAATTTATGAATCATTGGAGTCCCCTTACCTGTTCTAATAGCTTTTAAAACTCCATTAACATTTGAAACAGAAGTACCACCTAAAATCTTTACAGGAGTCCCTTTATATAAACTTTTATTCATTATTGTAGAAGGACCTAAAACTGCAACTGGCTTTCTATAATTCTCTATTTTTTGAATTATTTGTGCAAACGTATTATTAATGAAACTTGTAGCCGTAATAATCAAAGCTGAAGATTCAGTGTTAACAAATTCATAAAAACTATCTTCATCACCAATTTCTTTACCAATATCATATGCCTTTATTGAAACTTCTTTCATCTTTAGTTGTTCAACAATTGGCTTAAAATATCCTATCATAGCTAAGGAGTCCCCTTTTTTTAACTGCAAATCTTCAAATAAAGAACCTGGATCATTTTCTAGAACATCACTTTGAGTTAAAGCATTTATCATAGCAATGACTACAGTTCGGCTAACAGGATCTTTATATTTTTCAAGTGAACATAATAAATCATAGCAACTTTTATTTTCAAAGTCTTCTCTTACATTATATACTGTGCAACTCTTTTTAGTATCAAGAAGAGTACAACTAACTCCACAAGCACCATTTTTTAATACAACTGCAGTATAACCTAATCCAATATTTATGGTATCAACATAATTATCTTTTGCTTTTGTAGCAAATATTTCTATAAGTCTATCATCGAAATTTATCATAGAAGCAGTTTACCATAATATTTTTTACTCTTCAATAAAAAACAAATGTCAGAAACTCTCTATCATATAATTTAAAAATAATAGAAATTAATATGTTATAATTAACTATTAATAATAGGAAGTTATATGAAAATAGATAGATTAATCCAAATAGTTTTTATCTTACTAAATAAAGATAAAATTAGTGCAAATGAACTAGCTAAAAAATTTGAAGTATCAAAAAGAACAATTTATAGAGATATTGAAACCTTAAGTCTTGCTGAATTTCCTATAGTTACAACAAAAGGTAAAAATGGTGGCATTTCACTAATGAAAAATTATAAGATTAATAGTGCACTTTTCTCTAATGATGAAAAAAAGCAGATAATATATTCATTAGAAAATTTTAATATAAATGATGAATTTCTAATAAATAAAGTAAAAGCAATATTTAACGAAAAAACTCAACAATGGATAAATATCAATCTAAATAAATGGGCTGATTCAAATAAGGACTTAAAATTTGAAATTATAAAAAAAGCTATTTTCAATAATGAAATCTTAAATATTTCTTATTATGGTGCAAATAGTGAAATAACACAAAGAGCTATAATACCCCTTTGCCTCTACTTTCGTCAAAATTGTTGGTATATTTATAGTTTTTGTAATTTAAAAAAAGATTATAGATTATTCAAATTAAATAGAATAACTAGTATCAAATCTACTAATAAAATAAACAACCAAGTATATGATAAAAAATTGAATTTGGATAATGACTATATTGATAATAACCAAATTGAAATAGAACTATTATTTAATCAAAATAGTGCTTATAGAGCTTTTGATGAATTCAATACAAAAGATATAACAATAAATGCTGACAAAACAGTTTCAGTTAAGACTAAAATTATCTATGACAAATGGATATATAGTTTTTTAGCAAGCCTGCTAGGACAAGTTAAAATTATCAAACCTGAATATCTAAAAATTGAATTAAAAGATTTTCTAGAAAAAACTATAAAAAATATTTAAAGATGACAGATAGTTGTCACCTTTGATGTTTTATTATTAGTCTAAAGGAGAATATATGGATCAATATATAACATTAAACAATGGCAATATTAATAAAGAGCATATCTGTTGTGCAATTTCTGATAAAAAACATCAAGTGGGTGTAGTAGAAAAAAAACAATGGATTAAAAATGAATTAGCAAATGGACATACTTTTACCAAATTAAATGTGAATGGAAAAGTTTTTATTGAATATACTAATATTGAAAAGGCTTGGGCATCAGTAATTGGGAAAAACTATTTTTATATTCATTGTCTTTGGGTCTCTGGAAGTTATAAAAAGAAGGGTTATGGTAAAGCTTTAATTGAAAAAACAATTGAACATGCAAAAAATCAAAATAAAGATGGAATTTGTATAATCTCATCATTAAAGAAAAAACCTTTTTTATCTGATTACAAATTTTTAAAAAAATATAATTTTGAAATTGTTGATCAAATAGATGATTATTTATTATTAGCTTATAAAATTACTAATAACAATATTCCACAATTTTCTTACTCAGCAAAGAATAATAACATTATAAACGAAAAAGGGTTAAGAATATATTATTCTCCTCAATGTCCATATATCATTAATTGTATAAAAGAAGTAGAAGCCTTCTGTAAAAATAAAAATATTAAATTAAATTTAATTAAAATTACTACTTTAGAAGAAGCAAAAAATGTTCCCTCCGTTTTTAATAACTACTCAGTTTTTCTAAATGGAGAGTTTGTTAGTGTACATTTGTTAAATGAAAACTATCTTAAAAAATTATTAAATATTAATTAATTTATAGTTTTTAAAGTTTTTTGTTGAAAAATTGTTCACCAATTATTATCTTAAATACAAGGATAGGTGAATAATAGTGGAAAATTTTAAGAAATATTTAATATTAGCGAAAGATAATTCTGATTTAAAAGAATTTGCAAAAAGACAAGAAACTATTTTTCAATTAGAAGATGCAAAATCTGATGCGTTTAACATTTCAGGTCCAACTAGTTGTCATTATATTAGAACTTCAAATAAGTTATATGACTTATATTTTGAAGAAGAGGATTATGAAGAAGCTCTAGATATTGCAAAAGAAGTTTTTGATATTGTTCAAACTAATCCAGATGTAAAACTAAAAAGTGAAGCAATCGTTAATCTTGGAATGTCCTATTTAAAAAATGGAAATATTACTAGTGCAAAAAATATTGCTAACACCTACTCTTTTGATGATAAAAATCCAAAATATCCTCAATATTGTTTATTTAAAGCTAGTTTAGCTCAAACATATAAAAACAAAGAAGAAGAAATTGATTTTTTACAAAAGGCTTATAGATATTCAATTGAAAATAATGATGAAAAAAGTGTAAGTGCTAATATTTTACTTGCAATAGCTCAATATTATGAAAGAAATGAAATTTATCATAAAGCTTATATGGCTTATTTAGAAATTTTTAATAAGGCTAGTGAAATTGCTCTATCATTAAATGAAGAAGAAAGATTTTCTTTCTTACTACGTTTAGCTAATCTTGCAAGTATTAACCATGAAAAAGAATTCGCACTTGATTTATTAAATAAATGTAAAAAAGCTATGACTTCAAAACTAAAAGAAAATCATCCATTGATGAAAATAATTGATAAAGCTTTAAAAGCCATCGAATAAAATCCTTTTAATTAATGTCTTGTTTTTTTCATAAATATTTTCTATCATGACATTTGATTAGGGAATGAATGTCTCCCTGGATATTATCCGAACCGCTTGTTGCTGATGACTTCTGTTAAACTTTACAACAGGGGTATCATTATCATTTGCCCCTAAGGGGTATTTTATGCTTTTTAGTATCGCATTAATTATTATTTTAGGACTTTTATCAAAAGTAATTTTCTCAAAAATTAAATTACCTTACATCATTGGAATGCTTTTTATTGGAATTTTATTAGGACCATATGCATTTAATATTTTAGATCCAAATATAAACTTAATTTCTGGAGATTTAAGAGAAATTGCTCTAATTATTATTTTAATGAAAGCGGGTTTAAGTTTAGATATTAACGATTTAAAAAAAGTTGGAAGACCTGCAATTTTACTTTGTTTCATGCCTGCAAGTTTTGAAATTATTGGATATCTTTTAATTGCACCAAAACTTATGAACATTCCTTTATTAGAAGCTGGGATTATTGGATCTGTAATGGCTGCAGTATCCCCAGCAGTTGTAGTTCCAGCAATGACTAAATTTATTGATGAGAAAAGAGGAACAGATAAAGCAATTCCTCAAATGATGCTTGCGGGTTCTTCTGCTGATGATGTTTACTGTATTGTAATATTTACAGCTCTTGTAGCTTTAGCACAAGGTGGCGAAGTTCATGCTTCAGCTTTACTTAATGTTCCAATTTCAATGATTAGTGGTATTATTCTAGGTGGAGTTAGTGGTGAAATTCTAGTCAGGTTCTTTAAAAAATATCATATGAGAGATACTGTAAAAGTATTAATCTTATTATCTATAAGCTTCTTATTTATCACATTAGAAAAGACCTTAAAAGGGACTCTTCCTTTATCAGGATTATTAGCAATTATAAGTCTTGGATTAATAATTAAAGCTCACTACCCTATTCTATCAAATAGACTAGCCCCAAGATTCTCTAAATTATGGGTTGGTGCTGAGATTCTATTATTTGTTTTAGTTGGAGCCTTAGTAAATGTAGAATATGCAACACATGGTGGCTTCTCAATGATAATTATGATTTTCATAGGATTAATCTTTAGAACTATAGGAACATTCATTGCTACATCTAAAACTGGCTTAACACTAAAAGAACAAGTATTCTGTTTATTTAGTGAATTACCAAAAGCTACAGTTCAAGCTGCTATGGGTGGAGTTCCTTTAGCCTTAGGACTTGCTTGTGGAAATATAGTATTAACTTTTGCAGTACTTGGAATTATTATTACAGCACCTCTTGGCTCTTTTTTAATTTCATATGCAGGAAATAGATTTTTGAAGCAAGAAAAAATATAATTTTATTTTATTTATTACTTACTAGTAAACTCAAAAACAATAAGGTACAATATTACTAGAAAAACTGTGCTTATTAAATTATTCAATGAGGTATTATATGAATTATAAAAAACATAAAATCAAATTAATTCAATTATTATTATGTACATTATTAATTACAACTTTAATTTCTTGTAATCAAAAAGAACGAGTTGAACAAACTCCAACCGATACAGTAGAAGAACAAACTCCAGCAATTGAAGAACCTCCTGTAGCTGAGCCTGCAGAAACAATTCAAGATACCAATACACAAAAAGAAATTGAACCAGAAGTCTTTGATGATACAACCCTAGGTTATGAAGTTAAAGATGATCAGCTTTATTTAAATGAAAAAGCTCTTCCTGCTGGAAAAATTTCTGAAACTACAAAAGAAAAAGACAGAACAACCTATCATTTCTATGATGGCGCTGCATTAATTATTAAATCTAATGGGGACATTGTTGTAAACTTCCCAATACATATTACTCTATTAGTTGATAAAGATTTCACAACCTTTGAAACTTTATACAGAAATAAACCACTAACTCATGCAACTATATTTGATTTCAAGACTGAAGATAATTGGTATACAATAGATTATGGTGAAAATACAAGCTTAAAGTTTAATAATGATACTCTAATCTTTAATACAAATAATCTAGAGATAACTCAAAAAGCTGATAGCTGTGAAACTGTATTTAAAGACTTTGTTATAAGTACAAGCAATATACAAAGCACTGATGCTTTATCAAATATCATAAAAATTGATTACGAAGATGGTAATAAATTAACTCATATTGTTGGAGGAAGTACTACCTTTATCTTCAACTCCGGTACTGAAATTGAATCAGATGGTACTACTACTAAGATTAAGCAAGATGGAAAAGAAACAATCCTTAAGGGTGATTTAAAAGGTATTGAATATGATAAAAATACTGGTTCCATTTCTTTTGAAACAACTGAAGAAAGCTTAAAAATAGATTCTGAAGGTAAAATTATTGAACAAATTAATTTAGTAGAACCTTTAGCAAAAACACCTGATCCTATAATTGATGATACAAATAATGAAACAGAGATTACTGAAGAAACTACTGAACCTGAAACTATTGAAGAAACACCTATTGCAGATTTAGGTTTAGAAGAACCAATTACTCAAGATATTATTGGATCTTGGGATGAAGAAGAACCTGAGTTAATACCATATAGAATTGGACTTATTGCTAATCTTTCATTCTTACAAAAAGATTCTGATATATCAGATTATGGATTAAGAGCTGATTTAGTTATCGAAAATGAAGTTATTGCAAATACAACTATAGGAATTCAACTTGGAGTTGGTGCTGATCATTTTTCTTCAGGATTCTATAAAGAATTGATTCCAACAGCTACATTCACTCAAGAATTTACACCTAAAAATTCTAATACTTCATATTTCTATCAATTCAAACTCGGTTCTTTAATTCCACTTGATGAAAAAGTAGGAACTGTTTCAGAAACACCGTTCTTTAGACTAGGTTTAGCCTTAGGTATTAATTTTAATATTCATCCTAATTGGATGGTTAGATTAGCAATTGAAGGTGATTTAAACTACAGAAATAGTCTTGCATACAGCGAAGCTGCTTATTTAGGCCTAATATATAAATTTAAATAGATTTTGTATAAAATAATCCCAAGTGTATAATATGCTTGGGATTTTTTACATATATTTGATAAAAGCTTTTTCCCAAATATCTAATTTATTTTCAAAACTTAATGTATATGCAGGACTAGAAGATGGTAAAGAAATGAAATCAATCGTTTTAGGATAATAATTAATATGCTTTTTATATAATTGCATTGCTTTTTTACCATTAAACATAACAGCTTTAATTGTAGGATTTGTATCTAAAATAACTTTTATCTCATTTGGCTCAACATCTTTAATTTCACTATCTAAAGAACCTTTTCTATTACAATTTCTAACAACATCCCATAAAAAAATGTTGTTTTTTATTATAAAAGCTTTCTTTTTTTCATAATTTTCTAATTCTTTTGTATTATAAATTTTAGCTAGGATCTTCCAAAAACTATTATTTTTATTACCATAATATTCACTTTCTTTTAATGAAATTACACTTGGAGCTGATCCAAGTATCATAATATTTGGCCTCTTTGAAATTATTGGCTCAAAACCATAAATCATAACGCAATTTTCCCCTACTGAAATCTTTTGAATCTATTTTATTTATAAATGATTTATTTATACTAGTTGAAAAGGTTTTGACTATAATATACTCTTTATTTTATGAATATTCTATCAGTTGAGAATCTATCACTAACACTAAATGATACCCCACTATTTGAAAAAATAAGTTTTGGATTAGAAGCCAATGAACATGTTGGGTTAATAGGGAATAATGGACAAGGTAAAAGTACCTTATTAAAAGCTCTTGCCAAAAGAATTTCTGTAGACGAAGGCCAAGTTACAAAAAACAACGATGCAGAAATAGGATTTTTAGAACAAAATATTGATTATGATATTAATGATACTGTTCATGATTACCTTTTTAAAAGCCCAGGACATAAATTTCAAATATTAAAAGAATATAATAAATTATTAGAAGATCCTATTGCTAATGAAAAGCAAATTATTAAATTAACACCAATAATGGAAAAAGAAAATATTTGGAATATTGAAAATGATTTTCTATCTATCCTTGGTGAACTTGATTTATATGATGTAAATAATAAAAAAATGGACAAGCTATCTGGTGGACAAAAAAAGAAAGTTGCTATAGCAAGAGTATTGGCTAATAGACCTCAAATACTATTTCTAGATGAACCTACAAACCATTTAGATATTAAAACAATTGAATGGCTACAAAAATATCTTGCATCAAGCAAGATGACTATTATTGTCGTTACACATGATAGATATTTCTTAAATTCAGTTTGCACAAAAATAATTGAATTGTATAATTCAAATATATATGTTCATCCAGGTAATTATAATTCTTATATTGAAAGAAAAGCTAAACGCCTCATGGATGAACAAAAATATCAAGATAGATTAACTACTGTACTTAGAAAAGAATTAGAATGGCTACAACGTGGTCCAAAAGCTAGAACATCAAAAGATGGAAATAGAATTGATAGAATTTACGAAATGCAAAGTGAACAAAAAAGCATTGGAGACAAGAAACAAAATCAATTTAATTCTTCTGATCGATATATTGGTAAAAAAATTCTTGAAGTAGAAAATATATCTAAAGCTTTTGGTGAAAATTTAATATTTGAAAATTTTACTTTCTCTTTCACTAAAGATATGAGAATTGGGATTATTGGTGATAATGGTACAGGAAAATCAACTTTACTTGATGTAATAACAAATCATTTAAACTCAGATACAGGTAAAATAGATATTGGGGTTAATACAGTTTTTGGATATTATGATCAAAATGGAAGAAATTTAGTAAGCAATAAAACTGTATTAGAATACGTTGAAGATATTTCAGATAGAATTCGCCTTTCACAAAAAAATGAAGTTTCTGCTGCTAGATTTTTAGAACTATTTAACTTTCCAACCAAATTACATAGACTGCCCATCTCTACTTTATCTGGAGGACAAAAGCGTAGATTATACTTGTTATCTCAACTATTAAAAAATCCTAATTTTTTAATTTTGGACGAACCAACAAATGATTTAGATATCGAAACTATTGAAAACTTAGAATCATATATAGAAGATTTTGTTGGTACATCAATAGTTGTATCCCATGATAGAGCTTTTTTAGATCGTACTTGTGATTATTTATTTATAATTAAAGACCATAACATTACACAATTTGCTGGGAATTATACAAATTATTCAACTTATTTAAATAATCAAAAAACTGAAAAAAAAGAAAAAGAAATTGTTCAACCTGTAAAATCAAAGAAAAAATCAGGATTAACATATAAAGAAAAAATAGAATTAGAGGCAATTCCCTCAGAAATTGAAAAACTTGAATCATTGATTAGTGAATTAGAAGAAAGTTTCAATACTATAGAAAAAACTGAATTAGGGACTTTAGAAGAAAGAACTAAACTATATCAAGATAAAAAAGATGAACTTGAAATTAAAGAAGAAAGATGGATGGAATTATTAGAAAAAGAAGAGTCTTAATAATATAATTTCTCTATTTCTTCAGCTGGCATAGGTTTTGCATAATAATATCCTTGAGCTTTTTTACATCCAATTTCTAAAAGCTTTTTAACATCTTCTTGAGTTTCAACACCTTCAGCTATCAAATCTAAATTCATTTCTTTAGCAATATTAACTATAAGTTTTAAAATACTCTTATTATTTTTTAAATCTGAATTCTTTTTATTTAAGAACAATAAGTCTAATTTAATGATATCCACTGATAATGTATTAAGCATATTTAAAGAAGAATAACCAGAGCCAAAATCATCCATTTCAATTACAAAACCACTCTTTGATAAAGAATCAACAACTTGTCGTAATTGTAATTGAGATTGAGCATATACTGTTTCAGTAATTTCTAAATGTAATAAAGTCGTTGGAAGATTATATTTAATAAGTAAATCATTAACTTTATTTACTAAATCTTCACTATATAAATCATTTCTAGAGACATTAACAGAGACAGGATAGACTTTATAACCCTTATCAAGCCAAACTCTCATTTGATTACAAACAGAATCCCAAACATACATATCAAGTTTTGTTATAAAACCATTTTTTTCAAAAATAGGAATAAAATCAGCAGGACTCATAAAACCATATTTTGGATGGATCCACCTTACTAAAGCTTCAAACCCTATTATCGAATTTGTTTCCATATCCCATTTAGGTTGGTAATATATTATAAATTGTCTATCATTAATAGCTTCATCCATTTCAGAAACAATTAATTGCTCTTTTTTTAAATTATTATACATATCTTGGCTAAATTTAGAAAAATATTTTTTATATTGTCCTTTAATTAAACTTAGTGCCATTTTTGACCAGTCACACATGGTAGCAATTGGAATAGATTTATCTGCTACTTCATATATACCAAATTGAATACTTAATGGAATATTTTGTGGAGAATCTTTTTTTAAAATTGTTATTTTATTTTCAATTTCTTCTTCACTAATAGGGCTAGGAACTAAGGCTTGAAACCTATCTCCTGAAAAACGAGCAACAATAGATTTTTCATCAAATATTTTTTTTAAAATATCTGCTACAAAAATTAAAATCTTATCACCATTATGATAACCAGAAAATTGATTAATTACTTTAAATTGCACAATATCAATACATAAAATTAAATAATTAATATTAGTATTATTATTCAAAGCCTCGACTGCTTTTATATAAAATCCTTCTTTATTATATAAATTAGTCAAAGAATCATGCTGCATAGTTGTAATAAAGCTTTCGTTCTCTCGTAAAGTAATAATGTTTTTTAATCTTCGTAAAATAACTTTTGGACTATAAGGTTTTGTTAAAAAATCTGTAGCACCCATTTCTAAGCATGCTATTTCGGCATCTACCCCGCTATGAGTTGTTTGTACTATAATTGGGATATTAGCTAATTCTTTCTTTTCCTGTCTTAATTCAAGGAATTTATAACCATTTAATACAGGCATGTTTAAATCAAGTAAAATAGCTGAGACTTCTCCTGAATACTCTTCTAAAAATTGCAAAGCCTTTTTACCATTCTCAACACCTTGGACTCTATACTCATCGGATAAAATTCTAGTTAATAAAGTCCTATTTATATTGCTATCATCAACAACTAGTATTAAACGCTTGTTCAAAAATAACCCCTTATTTACGATTATTAGAAATTTTTAAATAAAACACAATCACCCTTATTTACTACTTTATAGTGTTTAATAGCATTTGTAAACAAAATTTAAACGTTTAGCAAATTTCTTATACTTATTAAAAAATATTAAATTCTTGTATTACAAATATATCATAAAGCATATTATATTACTCTATTCTATTTATTTGTATTCTAAAAAACAAGTTATTTATGAAAATATTTTAACAAAAAAAAACCGGCCAAAATAATATTCTGGCCGATGTATAAATTACAAAAAACTACTTAATTCTTTTTTTAGCTGAATCTAATAATTCTTCTAGTTTTGCACTTGGATTTTCGAATTTTGCTAAGAAAATCATTGCTGCAATGATGTATGGTTTGAAACTTGCTTCTTTATAAAGAGGAACAATGTATTTATCAAATACTGATGCATCAACTTCACCTTGTTCACAAGAAACACCAGTGATATCAGCTGGTAAACAGTGCATGTATAATGCTTTACCATCTTTTGTTAATTTCATCATATCTTCTGTACAAGCCCAATCTTTAAAATTAGCATTATTTTCTAGACATTTTTGTTCTAGAGCATCTAATTCATCAAACTTCTTATCTTCAACAAGTTTAGTTCTTTCTTCCATGATATGGAATGGAGCCCAGCTTTTTGGATATACAATGTCAGCATCTTTGAAAGCTTCTTCCATTGAATTAACTTTCTTATAAGAACCGCCACTCTTTTCTGCATTTGCTTTAGCTACTTCTTCTACTTCAGGCATTACATCATAACCTTCTGGATGAGCTAATACAACATCCATACCGAATCTTGTAAATAGACCAATGATACCTTGAGGTACTGATAAAGGTTTACCATAAGAAGGACTATATGCCCAAGTCATAGCAACTTTTTTGCCTTTTAAGTTTTCAACACCACCAAATTCATTGATTACGTGTAGCATATCTGCCATTGATTGTGTTGGGTGGTCAATGTCACATTGTAAGTTAACAAGAGTAGGTCTTTGTTCTAAAACGCCATCTTCAAAACCTTCTTGTACTGCTGCTGCAACATTCTTTTGATATGTATGACCTTTACCAATATACATGTCATCTCTAATACCAATAACATCAGCCATAAAGCTAATCATATTTGCTGTTTCACGAACTGTTTCACCGTGAGCAATTTGGCTTTTCTTTTCATCTAAATCTTGAACTTCTAATCCTAACAAGTTACATGCACTTGAAAATGAGAAACGTGTTCTAGTTGAATTATCACGGAATACAGAAATAGCTAAACCGCTATCAAAAACTTTTGATGAAATATTATTTTCTCTTAAGCCACGGAGAATTTCCGCTACCTTAAATACTGCCTCGATTTCATCATCACTTTCTTTCCAAGTATGGAAAAAATCATTGAGGTACATGTTCTTTGTATCAAGAGCACCAAGCTCCTTAATCATTTGCTTAATTAAAGCCTTATCCTTCTTCATATTAGAGACTCTCCTTAGATTATAGTTATCTGAATGAGTGTACTATATCACGTACACTCACCATTGTAAAGTTTTTTGTTGCATTTTGTTGCAATATTTTTATTTAATTTTACCTAATTCTCTTAAAATCTTTTCTGGGGTAAATGGCCAACTTCTACACCATACACCAACAGCATTATGAATTGCAATTGCTATTGCTGGAGCTGCTCCATTAGTTGCAATTTCAGAAATTGATTTTGCACCATAAGGACCTTCTATATCATCAATATCAATTAATTTAACTTTAAAATCTTCAGGCATTTCATTAATCATTGGTGGACAATAATCAGTAAGATTTGGATTAAGTGGGTTACCATCACTATCATATTCAATGCCTTCATATAAAGAGTGTCCAATAGATTTTAAAGCTGCACCATAAATTTGACATTCAGCTAATTCAGGATTAATTGGAGTTCCAGCATCTTGTAATGCATAAAATTTTTGAACCTTTACTTCCCCTGTTTTAGTATTAACTGCAACTTGAGCAAAATGAGCACCATAAGGAATTGAGTTAACCATTGTAGTAAATGAGCCTTTTCCCATTATTTGACCATTACCAGTTCCAGATAAAGCAGTATGACATAAAGTTCCATAATCTAATTCATTACCAGTTTTCTTACTTACAATTTTTCCAGGATAATCAAGATAAAGATCTTTTTCTTCTTCTTCCATTTGGAATGCAGCTTCCTTAATAATTGCTCTTACTAAATCTTCTGCAGCTAAACGAGAAGCATTTCCTGAGAAATAAGTTCCACTAGATGCATAAGCACCTGTATCAAAAGTAGTAGAATCTGTATCTCCACTTGTAATAGATATTTTATCTAGTGGCACTTTTAAATTTTCACAAGCAACTTTTGCACTTACGGTATCTAAACCTGTACCTAAGTCAGCTCCACCACTAAATAACTCTACTGAACCATCAGTTGTCAATTTTGCCCAAGCATTAGAATGGTCTAAACCAGGTAATCCAGAACCTTGTTGAATCATAGCAAAGCCTTTACCAACTTTCCATTCTTCATCTTCACATGTTTCTTTCTTACCCCAATCGATCATCTTAGCACCTTCATCAATTGCTTGAGATAATCCACAAGAACCTACTGGAACAACATTACCTTCTCTTCCTTCACCTAAGCCGCGAAGAATTTCTAGCATGTAACCTTCTTCTACATGATTCTTTTTAATAACATCAAGATAATCTAGATTTAATTTATCTGCTAATTCAGCAATAGTACACATTACAGCATAGTTTCCTTTTGGAGCACCGTAACCTTGGTATGCACCAACCATTGCAATATTAGTATAATATGTAACAACATCAAATCTCATATTATCTACTTTGAATAAAGGCAATACTTTTGAACATGCATTCATTGGAACAGTTAAACAGTGTTGTCCATAACAACCTGTATTTGCTTCAACTAGCATATCAATTGCAGTTATTTGTCCATCTTTATTAGCACCCATCTTTACTTTAATTTTCATTGGGTGTCTTGTAGCTGTTGTTAAGAATTGTTCTTCTCTAGTATTTTGATAGAAAATATCTAAACCTGTATCCCAAGCTGCATATCCAACTAAATCTTCAACAGTAACATCTTGTTTTGAACCATAACCACCACCAACTCTTTCTTTAATTACTCTTACTTTTGAGTGAGGGATATCACAAAGACGAGCTACAACACGTCTTACATGATATGGAACTTGAGTTGAAGCATGAATTACTAATCTTCCTAAATCATTTCTTGCAAAACAAACAGAATTTTCTAAAGGAGTACATTGAATTTGGTTTGTTCTATAAGTTCTTTCTATTACACAGTCAGAATTTTCAAAAGCTTTATCAACATCACCGATAGACCCTTTTGCTTCGGAGGCAATATTTTTCTTAATATTTCCATGTATTGGGAAAGGATAATGAACAATACCATCTCTTGGATCACAATCTTTATTTAATTCATCTAGATTATCTGGAGCCCCAACACCAAAAGAGATTTTACTATTATGAACTAATGGAGCACCTTCAGCTTGAGCATCTTCAACAGATAAAACAGGTTTTAATACTTCATATTTTACCTTAATTAAATCTTTAGCTTTATCAGCTGTTTCTTTATCAACAGCTACAATTGCAGCTACTCTATCTCCAACCATTCTAACTTTTTCATTAAACAATCTCTTATCATGTGGAGAAGGTTCTGGAGCACCTTGTCCAGCATGAGTATAGTGAGTTTTTGGAGTATTAAGGTGTGTATATATCTTTACAACACCTTCTAAAGCTTCAGCTTTTGTTGTATCAATGCTTGTAATATATGCATGAGCATAAGGAGATCTTAAAACTGATAGAGCATATGCATTAGGAGTTACTTTATCTTCAGTAAAACATTTAGCACCAGTAACTAATGCAGCACCATCAATTTTACCTAGGTTTTTACCTACATATTTTAATTGTTCTCTATATTCTTTAGCAATCTTTGTCTTATATTCTCCAAAGTCTCTTAATTCTGTAGCTAGTTTTACGGCTAAATAATAGTTCTCATAACCAGCATCACGGATAAAGATTGAAGACAATACATCTTTTATTTCTTCTTTTGTTGGATTATCAACATGTTCTAATAACCAAGTTAATAATAAAGCTGCTGTTGGTGCATTGTAAGCTGATTGCACAATACCTGCATCAATCATTGCTTTTTGAACATAGTTTATATTTCTAATAGTACCAACACTTTCAGCTGTTCTAATAAATTTCCCTTCAACTTGTAAAGGAGACATTAAATTAGAAAAAGCAGGAATATCATTAATTATTACTGTATCAGAACCGGCAAAACCTTCAGCATTATCACTATCTCTAACTGAATTATATCCAGCATCAAATAAAGCTTTTCTAAGACTCATGCCTTCTGTATATTTTAAATCAACATTTTTACCATTAATATTACATTTTACAAATTTCATTATTATTTAACCCCTTTGGCTATATCATACATTTGTGCAACTGCTACAGAAGTAATATAACGTTTATATGAAGCTGAGCCTGTTAAATCATCAATCGCTTTTATATCATTAGCAATAGCGAATTCAACATCTGCACTTGAACTAAATGCTTCATTTTCGATAGCATTTTCCACGTCACTAAATCTTTGAACACCAGTACCTTTTATAGCTGCAAAAATTCTAACTTCATCTAATTTGTTATTAGTTTTTTTTGCTCCAAAAGCTACACAAACAGCTGAATGAGCATGAGAAGTTTTTGCAAATCTTTTTGATAAAATAATTCTATCTTCTTTTGGTAAAATTACTGCAACTAATAGAGTATTTGAAAAAGATTCATGATTTGAATGATATTCTCTAATAGGCAAATTATCTTCAGAAAATCCACCTTTTGATGTAATTCCAGAAGTAATTAATCTTGCTTTTGCTGCTAATAAAGTAGGCATTAAGTATGAGTCATCACTTCCAAAAGCTAAATTACCACCAATTGTAGCACTACATCTTAGAGTTCTTGAAGCACAGAATTTAGCAGCCTCTTTTAAATAATCTGGAATATCTACAGAATCAATTAAATCTTGTAAAGTTACGCAAGCACCAATTTTTACACCATCTTTTGTAACTTCGATTTTATTTAATCCTAAGCCTTCTAAACTAATTGCACCTTCATAATTTAAAGTAGAATTTAAACGATTGATCTCAGTGCCGCCTGCATAAAAAGCATAATCAGGATTTTCTTTTTTCTTGATTAGAGCTTCTTTTACATCTTTAACTTTTAATAAATATTTAATCATTATTTAATTACTCCCGCTCTTTTGAGCAAATTCTCGCTTACATCTCGACCTTTTTTTGCAAGTTCTTCTTCGTTATAGCCTACTAATTGTCCATCATCAACTACAACTTTACCATTTACTATTGTATAAGCAGTATTATGATTTGTTCCACAGAATAATAGTGATGCAGTGCTATCACTATGAGAGCCAGAATAAGGTAAAGTAGAAACATCAAAAACAGCTATATCTGCTTGCCAGCCTTCTTCTAATATTCCAACTTGATCAAAACCTAGCATTTTTGCACCACCTAAGGTACCCATTTTGAATATATCAGAAGCTGTAACTGCAGCTGCACCATATTTAACTCTTTGAAGTAATAGCGCATTTCTTAATTCACCGAGCATATCACTACTATCATTACTAGCAGATCCATCTACTGCAATACCTACATTGATACCTAGTTCCTTCATATCTTTTACTCTACAAATTCCACTACCAAGTCTCATGTTACTTGAAGGACAATGAGCAATATGACAACCAGTATCACGTAGATATTTTAACTCTTCATCGTTAAAATGTATACCATGAGCGAAGAAAACATCTTCACCTACCATATCACATTCTTTCATTAGTTCAACAGGTCTACAGCCATACATTTCATTACAGAAATCAG
The DNA here is from genome assembly GCF_055395745.1 of Pleomorphochaeta caudata. Lineage (NCBI taxonomy): Bacteria > Pseudomonadati > Spirochaetota > Spirochaetia > Spirochaetales > Sphaerochaetaceae > Pleomorphochaeta > Pleomorphochaeta caudata. The sequence goes on along the minus strand of NZ_AP042458.1, from coordinate 1,540,758 downwards.
CTTCATCAAAAGTTTCACATAAATGAGTATGTATTCTAGCACCATATTTTCTAGCTAATGCACAAGATTCTTTCATTAAATCTTTTGTTACTGAGAATGGAGAACATGGAGCTAAAACAATTTTATGCATTGCATCTCCACCTTCTTGATGATATTGCTTAATACATCTTTCACTATCTTCAAGTATTTCATCAGTAGTTTGTACAACAGAATCTGGTGGTAAACCACCATCTTTTTTAGAAAGACTCATAGAACCTCTTGTTGGAGAAAATCTCATTCCAAGACGATCTGCTGCTTCAAATTGAAGACCCATTAAATCGCCTTTAAATGATCTAGGATACAAATAATGGTGATCTGTTGAAGTTGTACAACCAGTTTTTAGTAATTCACCAATTGCTAAACAACTGCTAGTATATACAGCTTCTTCATCAATATGTTTCCAAATATCATAAAGATAAACTAACCAATCAAATAACTCTGCATTTTGTACAGCCGGTAAATTTCGAGTTAAAGTTTGATAAAAATGATGGTGTGTATTTATTAAACCTGGAATTACTACATGATTTGAGCAATCAATAACTCTTGTATTTGAATCAACCTTTGCATTCCCCTCTTTATAAATCTTCTTTACTTTACCAGCTTCAATTAATAAATCAGCTCCTGAAAGAGAAGGCTTATCAAAGCTTGTTTGAAGGCAATGAATATCTTTTAACAATATTTTTTTTGACATTTTGTACTCCTAGCTCTCTAACAATAAATCTTTGTAATAAAGTCTGTTGTTATCTATTTTTGTAAATAAATTATATCATTATCTTTTAAAAAAACAAATGATATCCTAAGCCAAATACAGCCGTAGCTTTTATTGCTACGGCTGTTAATATCCTCATTGGTAGAACTAATTTTCTAAACTATAAGGTAGCATTGCATAGAATGCAGAACAAATTTCTAAGTCTTTTACACGAGTGATTTCGTTAGGTGCATGAGCTTGTTCTTCATCACCAGGACCAAAACCAATTGCAGGAATCTTATGACGACCTGTAGTAGCTACACAGTTTGTTGAGAATGTCCATTTGTCAACAACTGGTGCATCATTGAATAATGCTTTATGAGCAGCAACACCAGATTGTACCAATTTGTGATCTTCTGGAATTTTCCAGGTTGGGAAATATAATTCTTGTGAATATTCTTTCTTAGTCCAACCAACTTTTTCATAATTAGGCATTTCAACAACGATATCTTCTTTCTTATCGCCAGTAGCTTTTGAAACATATTCTTTAACTTGTGAAATAGCTAAGTCAGCATCTTCACCCCAAGTTAAACGTCTATCACAATATAACATAGCATAGTCAGAAACAGCACATTGTGAAGGTCCTTTTACATCCATTTGGCTAACAGTAATAGTTCCTTTACCTAAGAAATTATCATCATCTGGTTGTAAGTCTTCGTTTAATTGTTCAATTGCTAATGCAGCGCGTGAAGCTTTATAAGAAGCACTAACTCCTCTTTCTGGAGCACTACCATGACAAGAGATACCTCTTAGAATGATTCTGATTTCCATACGACCACGGTGACCACGATATAATCTACATGAAGTAGGTTCTGTAGAAACAACAAAATCAGGTTTGAAGTTTTCTTCTTCAATTAAGTATTTCCAACACATACCATCACAGTCTTCTTCCATAACTGTAAATGTGAAATAAACAGTGTATTCACCAGCATATCCTAATTCTTTTAAGATACGACCAGCAGTAATCATTGATGCAGCGCCACCTTTTTGGTCAGAAGTACCACGACCTAATACTAAACCATCTTTGATTTCACCTGAGAATGGATCAAAATCCCAGTTATTCATATTACCAACTTCAACAGTATCTATATGAGCATCAAAAGCAATTTTCTTAGGGCCATTACCTACTCTACCAATAACAGAGCCTAGACCATCAATTCTTACATCGTCAAAATTTGCTTCTTTACATAATTCTACGATTAGACGACATACGTCTTCTTCTTGGCTACTGTAACTTTTTGCTTGAATCATTTTAGAAAGGTTTTTCGCTGTGTAATCTGAGTACTCAGCAGCTTTTGCTAAAATCTGTTCATTAATTGTCATTTGTGTTTCTCCTTGGCTATATGCCTAATTTATAATTCAAATTTATATTCATTAAGGTGCTAAAGTGTCAACTTTTTCCCACACCCTTTTTGCAACTTCACTAGCTTTTTTATAAATGCTATCTACATCAATTCCAACAAACTCATGGTTATCATATACTAAATTACCATTAACCATTACTGAATGGACACTGTTTGAACTCATTCCCCAAACAAAATGGCCTGCAGCATTATCACTTACTAGAGGAGTAGGACTCTTATAATCTAAGAGTGTTAAATCAGCTTTATAACCTTCTTTAACTTCACCATATTTACCATCAAAGTAAGTTTCAATTAATTGGTTACCTCTGTTAAGTGCATTAACAAAGCTATTTGGCCACCATGGTCCTTTTTCATCTCTATGTTGGAAGAATCCAATCTTTAATTCTTCAAACATATTTCCACCACAACCATCAGTACCAATTATCAATTTATCAATCATTGGTAATTTATTATTGTAACCAATTTGATTATTCATATTACTTCTTGGATTGTGTGCTAAGAAACATTTATGGTTATTTAATATTTCAATTTCATTTTCATTTAAGAAAATACCATGAACTAATAAACTATTATCATTTAATAAATCAAAATCTTCTAATCTTTTTACAATATCTTTACCATACTTGTGATGAGAATGAATTTGATCATAATCGCCTTCAGCAACATGTAAATGAATTCCACAGCCAGTTGTTTTACAAGCTTCGCTCATCAATTTCAAGCCTTCATCAGGAATTGTAAAAGGAGCGTGTCCACCAATCATGGCTTTAACCATATCAGAAGTACCACTAGTTGCAAAATCTACATTTTCTTGTACACCAGCTTCAACTTCTTTCATTCCACCATTTCTGTCAGTTACTTCATAACAAGTCATACCTCTAAGGCCAACTTCTTCCATACCCTTTTTAATAGTAGATAAAGATCCCTTGATATATGATGGACTTGCATGGTGGTCAACTACACTAGTTGTACCAGCTGCAATAGCATCTAAAGAACAAATTAAAGAAGAATAATAACAGGCTTCTTCATCTAATGCTCTATCTAATCTCCACCACCATTCTCTTAATATTTGTATTAAGTCAGTTTGTGGACCTGCATTAACTAACATTCCTCTTGATAAACCACTGTAATAGTGATGGTGAGAACAAACATTACCTGGCATTAAAGTTTTACCTTTTGCATTTATAATGCTTGCCCCTTCACTTACTAAGTCTTTACCTATGCGGGCGATAGTATCGCCCTTTACTAAAACATCCATTCCTTCTAAAACTTCAAAAGGAGCTTTTGTTTGCATAATTCTTACATTTTTAAATAGTGTATCCATAAAATATTCCTACTCGTCAACTTCGCCTAATAAATAGCTGTATGATAAGAAGATTTCTTCAATGATAGCTGCAACTTCATCACTTACACCTTCATCGCCTTCTAACATACCTTCTCCATTAATCTCACAGTTATACAATTTGTCATCTAGTCTAACTAATACTTCTGCACCATTTACTAAGAAACCAGGATTAGTTGAATTATCAAAATCATCTCTTCTTGAGAATAAAGTTAATTTAGCTTTATATGGAGCTTGGTTATATGGACAGAAGGTTCCACAGTTACCACATTCATTACAATATGCATCGATATGAACAATTTGGAAAGGATCTTCAAATACACCAGTATTTCTAACATCAATTGCAACATTAGCTCTGTTTGGACAAACTTCAACACATTTGTTACAGAGATATGAACATTCATTACATCTCATTGCTTCGTTTTCTAAGAATTTTTTAGTATCCTTATCAATTGATAATGTTACATTGCTCTTTTTAACTCTCAATTCTTCAAAGTATTTGTCTTCTTGAGCAGTTAATTCTTCGATATCTACATCTTCATCTTCATCATGACAACCACATTCACAATCATCATCATGATCGTCGTGACAACTGCATTCACAATTATCATCATCATGGCAATCGCAATCATCATCTTCTTCTAATGAATCCAAAACCTTATCAATACAAGCATCTACAGCAGTTCTAGCTGAAGCAATACATTTAACAATTGTTGATGGACCACTAGCCATATCACCAATCATGTAAACATCTTCAATTTCTGATTCAAGAGTTTCTTTATTGTATAATACTTTTCCTCTTTCATTTACTGGTAGACCATAGTAGTTAACATCATCTTCATCTAAGTGAGAAGCAATTGCTGTAATAATATTATCACAATCAATTTCATAAGTTTCATTTGTAGGTACTGGGCGACGACGACCGGATGCATCTTTTTCACCTAATTCCATTTTAACTAATGTTAATTTACCATCTTTATATCCACTTGGATTTGTTAAGAAGCTAATTTTTACACCATCTTCAATTGCTAGTTCATATTCTTCAATTTCAGCAGGCATTTCTTTGAAACTTCTTCTGTATACGATAGTAACATCTTCAACACCTTCAACACGTTTTGCAGCTCTTGCAGCATCCATAGCAACACTACCAGCACCTAATACAACAACATGTTTTCCAAGTTTTACACCATCACTACCTAATCTATAAGAACGTAAGAATGGAAGAGCTTCAATTAAAATATCATTTCCACCTTCAAGTGAATAAGGATTATCTTTTTCTGTACCAATAGCAAAGAAAATATAATCAAAACCAGCTTTCTTTAAAGCATCAATTTTTGTTTCTTCTTTTGATACACCAAATTTGAATTCAACACCATGAGCTTTAATAAATTCAACATCACTATTAATAGCTTCTTCAGGAATTCTAAAACTTGGTATTACATTCATTACAACACCACCAGCTGTTTGCTCTTTTTCAAATACTGTTACTTGGAAACCTGAACGAGCTAAGAACATAGCTGCGGATAAACCTGCAGGACCTGCACCAATGATAGCAGTTTTTAAATCAGATCTTTCGCTTGGAGCTGCCCACATTTCTTTAAAGCCTTTAAATCCATTTTCAACAGCTTGTTTTTTAACTTCTCTAATTTGAACTGCACCTTCATAATCCATTCTAGTACAATGAGCTTGGCATTGGTGATCACAAATAGTACCTGTTATATAAGGAAGAGGATTCTTTAGATAAATTACTGCTAGTGCATCTTCATATCTACCTTCACCCATTAATGCTACATAATCAGGAATGTCTTGATGGATAGGACAAGCTTCAATACATGGAGCAACATAACAATCTGTTAATGGTAAATCTTTATTTACATTAGCTCTATCTGTGCCTCTGAAAGCTTTATCTAAATATTTACTATCTAAACATTTTTTAGCTAAATCATTTAATTTATCAACATCAATTTTCTTCATATCCCAAGCAGAACTTCTATCTAGAATATTTGCCATTTGAGTCATTCTAGCGTATCCACCAGGATGTAACATATCTGTTGCTACAGTAATTGGTCTAATTCCTGTTTCGAAAATGTCAGTAATTGTTAATGCATTTGCACCACCTGAATATGAAACTGGTAATTCACCATTAAATTCAGTTGATAATTTTGCTGCAACATTTACAGAAATTGGCATAAGAGCTCTACCACTCATATACATTTCATCACCAGGAAGTTGTTCTTGGTCATTAACTGAACCTAAAGTATTTGTTAATTTAACACCAAAACCTCTACCTTCTTTCTTAGCTAAGTCAACTAATCTATGTAACATGCTAACTGCATCATTATATTGTAAGTCATGATCAAAAGAATCTCTTGATAAATGTAAATAATCATAACCTAATTTATCTAAGATATTTCTAACACCATCATAACCTAATAATGTTGGATTTAACTTTACAAAAGTATCAATTTTCTTTTCAGTTAACATATAAGTACAAATTGCTTCAATTTCTTTTGGAGGACATCCATGCATTGTACTAATTGTTACTGATTCACAAATTTTATTTGAAATATGATTTACTAGATTATCTGCAAGTTTATCTTCTAAACCAGCAAATGATGTACCTGCTAATAAATCGCCATCTTTTAATAATGCATTTAATTCTTCTAGATATTCTTTGAAACGTGCATCTTTTTGAGCATCCATCATTAAATTTATAAATTGTTGCATTCTGTCAGTTTTAATACCTTCAAGATTGTAACCAACACTCATATTAAAAATAAAAGTAGGATCAGTTACTTTTCCATCATTTAATAATGCTTCTAATAAATGACAAACAATCCAAGCTTTAGCATATTCATCCCAAGCTTTTTCTAAAGTATATTCTGTAGACCACTCAACATTGTAGCCTTCATCTCTTGCATCGATACAAGGTTTAGCAATTTCTAATCTATCCATAATTTGAACAGTCTTTAATTCAATAAAGCGAGAACCTGCTAGGTAACTTGTTATTATGTTTTGAGCTAACTGAGTATGTGGACCAGCAGCTGGACCAACGTAAGTTGTACAACTTTGGTTAAAAACCTTACCCTTTTTTTCTCTCTTATCTGCAAAAAATTGATCTTTAGATAGTGAGAAAATTGAATCATGATTTTTATATTCACCAATTACTCTGTTGATTAATTCCCCAAAAGGAACCGGACGCATAATGTCTCCCATATGTTACTCCTTGATATTTCCTTGTTAAGCTAGAATTTTTACCCTAACTCATATCTATTGTAATAAGAAATTCTATGTTGTCAACATTTTTTTGCAACAAATTGCAACATAGTTCTTTATGGTGTTTTACTATAGGGGAATTAACATTTGTATACAAGCATAATTAAAGTGTTTTTCTTTAAAATAACTAAATTTTTTAGCAATTTTTTTATTAAATTCTAATTTTCAAATTAACCTTAATTATCTATTGAATTATAACAAAGCTTTCACATTAATAAAATTAAAAACAAATTATTTTGTAATTAGAAAATTACATATACATCAAAATTCAATATCTAAATTTAAATTTCCTTTACTTTTGGGGATTCTGTAATTTTGGTTAGTACAATAATAAATATTGAGAATATTAATACTAAAGCAGGTAAAAATAAATAACCTAAGTTTAGCATTATAACACCAATAAAAGGAGGCATAAATGCGGAACCTAAATAGGCACTAGCCATTTGAAGTCCAATAATTTTAGGACTCAAAACTGATCCAAATCTCCTTGGTGTTCTATGAATCATAGAAGGATAAAGAGGGGCAAAACCAAGACCAATAAATAATACAGAAATTATTGATAAAGTATTATTTAAATTAAGCAATAATATTAATGCAGAAAGAGTTGAAATAATAGCACTAATATAAATTAAAGGAACACTTTTAATTTTATTAGAAATAAACCCAGAAATTAACCTACCGCCAGTAATACCAATAAAGAAGAGAGATGAAATTCTAGCACCTTCAGCTGTACTTACTTTTAAAAAGTTAACTCCATATGTTGGAATCCAAATTAACATAGAGGTTTCAATTGAACAATAACAAAAGAATGCAAGCATTGCTAAATATTTTGTCCACTCTCTAGATGTACCTTCAAATATATTAGTTACTTCTTTTCCATCTATAGTAACTGTTTTCTTTTTTTCTTCTTGATCAAACTTTTTGATAAAAATAAACTGCAAAATACTTAATGAGAATTGAATTATTGCTATAGTTCTATAACCAAATTTATAATTATTCTCAGATAAACCAATACTTAGAATTAAAGGCCCTAATGTTGCACCAAGGCCCCAAAAGGCATGTAAAAATGCCATATGACTAGATTTATACTTTAAAGCAACATAATTGTTTAATGCAGAATCAATTGCTCCAGCACCTAAACCTAAAACAATTGAAAAAGGAATTAATAACCAAAAAATTGGTGCAATTGAATAGCCAAAAAGAGCAATAGATGTCATTAAGGTTGATATTGCAATAGTTTTCCCTGTTCCTAAAGTTTTGTTTAACCACATAGCTAACAAAGAAGATATAACCGTACAAATACAAGTTATAAAAGATAATATTCCAGCATATTCTGTTGGGACATTTAAAATTGTGTGTAAAATCGGCCATGAAGAACCTAATAAGCTATCAGGTAATCCGAGTGAAATAAAAGTTACATAAATTATTACTAGCAATAAAGTCATTTTTTCTCTCAATTTATATTATAAATTGAATTCTAATATATTTTAATTCGTTATTCTACTAGTTTCTATCTCAAAACGTGAAAAACAAAAGATTTTAATTTATTTTATAGTATATGCTCAGTAAAAGACCTTTTTTCTTAGATAAATATAATTTTACTTAATATTCGTTTAGTAAATGTTGTTTAGTATGCGTTTTATCAAAATCTTTCGAAAACATCAATAAATTGAAAAATTTTAAGGGAAAGCGAAAAAAAGTAATAAAAAAAATAAATATTTGAATTTTTTACTTTACAAATTTTAAATTTATTACAATACTATGTCTAGTAAAATTTACAATATTTCTTGGAGGAAATAAATTTATGTTGATTAATTTAAACGTTAACCCTGAAATTAGGGCAAAAAACGTAAAGCGCTGTAAAGAAAAAGGTATCCTACTACCAACATTTAAAGAAATGATTAACCCTTCTCTAGTTTCAGACGATATTAAGAAAAAACTAGATAACACAGGTCTATGGGATGTTGATCCTGTTAACCTTTATAGAATTACTTGGCACAACCAACCAGTTGCAAAAGGCGGCGAATTCGGTGGTGTTAACTTCTTAGAAGTTCCTCATGAAATTTCTGGGGTTAAAGCTAGAATTATTGCTCTTTGTGGTAAATGGTTCCCTTGTGGCGTTCACAAAGTTGGTGCAACATATTCTTGTTTAGCTCCTGCTCTTGTTTCAGGTAACTTTGATTCAATTGACCAACAAGCAGTATGGCCATCAACTGGTAACTACTGTCGTGGTGGTGCTTATAACTCAGCTCTATTAGGTTGTCAATCAATTGCTATTCTTCCTGAAGAAATGAGCCAAGAAAGATTTAATTGGTTACAAACTGTAGCTGGTGAAGTTATTGCTACTCCAGGTTGTGAATCAAACGTTAAAGAAATCTTCGATAAATGTCACGAATTAGATGCTGAAAGAGGCTCACATATTGTTATCTTCAACCAATTCGACCAATTCGAAAACTACCTATGGCACTATGAAGTAACTGGTAGAGCAATGGAAGAAGTATTAAAACAATTAGGCGTAAAAGATGAAAATGTTAAAGCTTATGTAAGTGCAACTGGTTCAGGTGGTACTTTAGCTGCTGGTGACTATTTAAAATCAAAATACCCTCTAATTAAAGTTTGTGCAGCAGAAGCTCTACAATGTCCTACTCTATTAAGAAACGGTTTCGGTGGACACAGAATTGAAGGTATTGGTGATAAACACGTTCCTTGGATTCACAATGTTAAAAACACTGATGTTGTTGTTGATATTGATGACAATGATTGTATGGACGTTTATCGTTTATTCAACGAACCAGAAGGTATCAAATATTTAGCTTCTAAAGGTGTAAAACAAGAAGATTTAGATAAATTACCTTTATATGGTATCAGTGGTGTTGGTAACGTATTAGGTGCAATGAAAGTTGCTAAATTCTTTGAATTAACTGAAGATGATGTAGTATTCACAGTATTAACAGACTCAAGTGAAATGTATACTTCTCGTATTAAAGAATTAGAAGAACAACTAGGTGTTTGTGACCATGATGATAGCGTAAGAATTTACTACAAAGCATTAATGGGTCAAAACATTGCAAACATGAAAGAATTAGGCTACTACGATAGACTAGCTATTCATAACCTAAAATACTACACATGGGTTGAACAACAAGGTAAGACTTATGAAGAAATCAACCGTCAATGGTACGACAAAGACTATTGGACTGACATTCCTAAATTAACAGCAAAAATTGACGAGTTAATTGAAGAATTCAATGCTGAAGTATTGGCATAACTTCCTATAAAAGGAAATAATTATACAAATAAGGAGGGCATGCTTTATAAGGCATGTCCTCATTTTAAAGGATTAATAAAATGCGATTTACTTACGAATGTAATGATTGTAAAAAAGTTTTTGAAACTGATGAAGTTATTTATCAATGCCCTCATTGTTCCAAAGAACAAGAAGAAAACACATTCCCAAAAGGAAATTTAATTGTAAAATTAAATAAAGATGATTTAGCAAAACTAAAAGAAAAAGAACATGTTAATATGTATGACTTTTTCCCTTTTGAAGTTCCAAACAAAGATTCTTATCCAGTAGGTGGAACTCCACTTGCAAATCCTATCAGATTAGCTAAAGAACTTGGTTTAAAAAATCTAAGATGTAAATTAGACAGTGCTCTTCCATCTGGTTCTTTTAAAGATAGAGCTTCTCAATTAATTGCTGCGCAAGCACTACATTATAATATGGACAAAATTGCTTTAGCATCCACAGGTAATGCTGGAGCTGCTATGAGTTGTGCTGGAGCTGCATACGGATTAGAAATCGTTTTATTTGTTCCTGAAACTGCACCTATCAACAAATTAATGCAATCAGTATTATATGGAGCAACTGTTGTTCCTGTAAAAGGGACATATGATGATGCATTTGCTCTTAGTATTGCATACACTAATGAATTTGGTGGAATTAATAGAAACACTGCTTACAACCCTATGACTATTGAAGGTAAAAAAAGTGTTTCAATTGAACTATTTGAACAAATGGGAAGAAAAGTTCCTGAAGTTGTTTATGTTCCTGTTGGAGATGGTTGTATCATCGGTGGTGTTTATAAAGGTTTCTATGATTTATATGAAGCAGGCTTAATTGATAAAATTCCACATCTAGTTTGCTCACAAAGTACAAAGAGTAATGCAATTTCTCAAGCTTTCAAAAATAATAATTACAATGCAATTCAAAATGCTTCAACAAGAGCTGATTCAATCTCTGTTTCTTGCCCAGCTAATGGTAGAATGGCTGTAAACTATATAAGAGATAGTAAAGGTTGGTGTGTAGAAGTAGATGATGAAGATATTATTAATGCACAATTAGAATTAACATCAAAGGCTGGAATCTTTGTTGAACCTGCAGCAGCTTGTGCTTGGGCAGCTCTAAAACAAGATGCTGATCACCTAAAGAAAGAATTTGGTGAAGATGTAGATGTTTGTGTTCTTCTTACTGGCACAGGCTTTAAAGATATGGCTGTATTTGAAAATAGAGTTTCTATCCCTCAAGCAATTGAAAACAGTAAAGAAGCTGTAATTAAAAGATTTAGCAAATAATATTTAAATATATATCTATATATGTAATTTCAAAGTCCTCAAAAAGTGGTATGATTAATATCACATTGAGGACTTTATATTTAATCTTTTGACAAAATAACGTCATTAGAGTATTCTTTTATAGTACTTGGAGGACATATGCAACAATTATTAATTGGTCTTGGTATAGGCGTAGCAATTGCAATCGTAGTTCTAATTTCGATGAGTGCACGTGCTCATAAAAAAGAACTAGAACATAAAAAAGAAATAAATAAATTAAAAAATATGTTAACAGATAGAATGGATATTGAAAGTGAAGGTTTACAAAAACTAAAAGCTGAATTAGAAATTTTAAAAAGTGAAAATGAAAATCTACGGATTACTGTTTCAACATATTCACAAAAACCAGGAAGAAAAGAAATGGCAAGATTCCATGTTTATCAACTTGCAGTTGATAGATTAACTCTAAATTCCCCTGGCTTTGGTGCTGCTTGGCAAGCTGCTTTAAAAGAAAGTGAAGATGAATTCCAAAAAACTTACAAAGGTATTCATCCTTTTATAAGAAAAGTTATTCCACTAAAAACAGATGCACAGGTTGTTAATCAAATAGAAGAAAAATAATATTATTAAAGAGAGCATTTTATGGCTCTCTTTTTTATTCTATACAAGCTTTTTAAGTAATGGCACAATATTATTGTTACATTCACCACCATGATAACAAATAACCCTTTTCGGATTTAAATCAATTAATTTTTTTATACTTTTTTTGCAACCCTCTAAATCTAAAGTAAACTGCGGATTTGCAATAACAAACTTATCATTTTCAAAGGCAATTGCATCTCCACTAATTAAAGTATCATCTTCTTCACAAAACAATGAAATATGTCCTGGAGTATGCCCTTTTGTACTAATTACTTTTAGTTTTGGGATAATATAATCATTGTCCATAACTACTTGATCTACAGAACAAGTTTCAATAGTTTCTAAATATTTTTCAAACCGAATTCCAAAAGCTAAAGCTTCGCCTGTCAAATTTTTATTATATTCTCTTGCTTGTATTAACCTTAAAGATTCTTTTGTTCCATCAATATATGGAGTTTCAATAGCACTTGCAATAACTATTATATTTTCATTAATTAATTTTAATTGTTTTAAGGAACCTATATGATCATGATCTTGATGTGTAATTACTACATGAGTAAGATCTTCAATTGAAAACCCAATTTTATTCAATTCCTGCTCTATTTGTATTATTTGATCTGGGGAACCTGAATCACAAAGTATTAAATTTTTACCATCATAAATTACTGAAGGATACATTGCAATTTCTTGAGGCCCAACCTTTTGAACTAATTTTATTGATTGAATTTCCAATTTTTTCTCCTAAACTTTTATTTTGTTTTATATATACCACACTTTTTTATATTTTTTAAAATTTTTTTCTCTTTTTTTTAAATAATCCTTTTTAAAGCTTTATTAATAAAAAAATACCTAGAATAAATTACTAGGTATTTCACATCTAAATTATTTTTGTTTTCACCAATTGGATTCAATAGCTTTTTTTACTCTATTATAAATTTGATTTTCAAAAGGTATGTAAGAATTAGTATAATATTCACATAAATATTTTCCCCTATAATTCTTTAACAACCTAAATATATCATCAAAAGGGACTTGTCCAAAAAAAGGTGGTAAATGAATATCCCCCATAGCAAGTTCTCGCCTCATCCCCTCTTCAAGTGAATCATAATAAAGTCTATTAGTTATTCTAGTATTTTCAAAAATACCTAGATTATCATTTAGATGTACATGTCCAATATATGGCAAACAGGCTTCAAGCGCTTCTAGATAATTGAAATTATAATATTTTGAGGCTAAATAAGCATGCCCGGTATCAAATGTCATTTTTAAGTTTTCTAAATTCAACTCTTTAACTACATCTAATACTGGCTTCACTCTTTCAATTTCTATATTCTCTAAGCAAATCAAAACATTTTTTTTCTCAGCATATAAAACACCTTTTTCTAAATATTTTTTAAATTGCAGTTCTTTGTCTACCATATTACTTTTACTATCAAAATGAACAACTAAAGGAGTTGCACCTAATATTGAAGCCACATCAATTGATGCTTTAAATAATGAATAATGTAAATCAATATCATCGGCTCTCAAATCTAATGCCCGTCCAATATGAGCAGAATACTTTAGTTTATGTAATAACAATTCAGCTTTTACTAACTCAACCCATTGATAACATACATTCCCCCCGATAATTGATGGGAACAAATCCACATGAAATTCAGTGAAATCAAATCCAGCTTTTTCTATTCTATTTAAAGCATTTCTAAGGCTCTCAATAGTTTTACAATCTGAGAGCTTAATACCAATTTGAGCTTTATTAATCATAAGTTTATTCTTCACTCATCCTTTTTAAAACATCTTCTACACTTGAAGAAAATACTCCTGGTTTTTCCATTTTTATACTACATAAGGCTGCTGCAAATTCTACAGATTCTTTTGCACTATGATTTTTTCTCCAGGCTAAATAAGCAGCAAAAGTAGTATCGCCTCTTCCTGTTCTTCCACTATTATTCGAATTTGTATAAGGAGCAGAATATAACTCACCATCAGCTAAAATCATAACCTTTGTATTATGAGTTAACATTACTTCCTTTACTCCCCAATCTCCTAACTGTTTAATTGCTTTTAAAGTATCAGAGAAACCCGTTAAAATTTCAGCCTCAGCCGCATCCACTTTCAAATAGGTTAAATATGGGATTAGTATTTTCTTATTTTCCCAATCAGTGTATAACATATTTCCATTCTCATCACTTTTTCTCAAAATACATTGTGCATCTAAAGCAACCTTACCTTTCTTCGATAATGGAACAATAAAAGAATCAGGAATTTCTCCAACAAAAAGCCCTGCTAAACAATAGATTTCTGAATTTTCTTCAATTATTTCATATAAATTAAATCTATCAGCTTTAGATAATAATACAGCTTCTCTTCTTTCTTTATCCTCTGTAAAATAATGATTTCTTATAGAAGTCATCTCTTTAGATTCTTTAATTATCCAGTTGATTTTACTGTTTCCCAACTCTTTTTTTAGAGTTTCTTCACTTCTAGGAAGTTTAGAGATAATTTTCACATTTAAATTAAGAGCTGAATATACTGCAGAAGCATAAATAACTGCCCCACCTAAAATCCTAGTCTCATTTCCTAGATAATCAATCATTATATCCCTTGAAATATGACCTATTAGCAATAAATCACTATTCATTTTCTACCCTCTCTTCAAAAGGTAAAACATGAAGGCTTTTTTGTTTAAAAGCTACAGAAACTCTACTACCATTTACATATCTGACTTTATCTTGTGGATCAGCAACTTCAACATTTAAAATTTGACCATCATCTAATTTAATTTCATATACAATTTGTGCTCCAAAATAAACTGCATTAATTACAGTTGCTTCAAGCATATTATTATTGTCTTTTTCAACATCTTTAACCATTATTGATTCTGGTCTAATTACAAATAATACTTTTTCACCTTTTTTAATGTTTTTATTCCAATAAGGTGCTTTAATTATTCTTCCATGAGTTTTAATTATAAATTGATCATTTTCAATATTTTCTACAATACCTTCTAAGAAATTAACTTTACCAATAAAACCGGCAACAAATCTATTTTTTGGATGACTATAAATTTCACTTGGACTATCAACTTGTTGAATTAATCCATTATTCATAATTACAATTCTATCAGAAATAGTCATTGCTTCTTCTTGATCATGCGTTACATATACTGAAGTGATTCCAACTTTTTGTTGGATTCGTCTTATCTCTAATCTAGTTGAAACTCTTAATTTAGCATCTAAATTTGATAAAGGTTCGTCAAACAACAATACTTTTGGTTCAAGAATCATTGCTCTTGCAAGACTAACTCTTTGCTGTTGGCCTCCAGAAAGTTCTCGTGGTTGACGATTTTCTAAGCCACTTAACCCAATTGTATCCATCATTGATTTTACTTTTTCATCTATTTCTTTTTTAGATAATTTTCTCAACTCTAATCCATAAGAAATATTTTGTTTTACACTCATATGAGGAAATAGTGCATAATTTTGAAAAACCATTGAAGTTGGTCTTTTATTGGGTGGGATTGTTTCCATTTCTACTTCATCAATATATACATGGCCACTTGTAGGAGTATGAAATCCTGCTATCATTCTTAATGTTGTGGTTTTTCCACAACCAGATGGGCCTAACAATGTAACTAATTCCCCTTCTTTTACATTAAGATTTATATGATCAACAGCAGTAAATTTATTAGGTGTTTTACCAAATACTTTTGTTAAATTTGATAATTTTAAATATTGTTCGTTCATTATTTTTCCTTATTATTCAAGATTAGAAAAGTTCATTCCCTTTCCTATTTTATTAGTTACTAGCTGAATTGCGCCTAAAGCAATTAAAACAATTGCTACTAGTAATAAACTCATCGCTGCAGCTTGAGCATATTGGCTATTATCAACAAAGCCTAAAATTGCTACAGTAATTAAATTCCACTTGCCAGAAACTACAAATATAATTGCACTAATTGCCGTCATTGATCTAACAAAACTATTAGCCAAACTTGAAAATAATGCAGGAGTAATCATTGGTAGTGTGATTTTTCTAAATGTTGTACCGCTATCTGCACCACAATCTATTGACGCCTCTTCAATTGATGGATCAATTTGATTTAATGCCGCTACTCCATTTCTAATGCCAACAGGCAAATTTCTAAAAATTAATAGAGCAATTATTATTGTAGCTGAACCTGTTAAGGAAACAGGTAATAATGAACTAGGATTATTAAATGCTAGAATATAACCAATACCAACAACAGTTCCAGGAACTGCAAAAGTAAGCATGGCAGACAACTCCATTAAGTTTTTACCAATAAACTGTTTACGAGTAACTAAATATGCTATAAACATGCTTAAAAGTCCTGTAATTGGAGTAACAATGAGGGCTATTACAAAGGAATCTTGTATATAGCTTTTTCCTGAATCCCACATTTGAATGTAGTTATTTAATGTAAATGAAGAATCTACACCCCATAATTTTTGGAAAGATCCCCAAATAACCATTCCATAAAACAGTACAACTACAAAAGCAAAGAAAATACAGAAAAAATAAATTGGAAGTTTTACATACCATTCCAAATTCTTTATTGTAGATGCAGTAGGTTTCCCTGTAACAGTCACAAAAGATTTTTTTGCAAGTAAATATCTTTGAATATAGAAAGCTAATACGGTAGGAATTAATAACATAATTGCTAAAGTTGCACCTCGTGCTAAATCATACATTCCAGTTATTTGCAAATATGCTTGAACTGATAAGACTGAGAAATCTCCAGAAATTATCATTGGGTTACCAAAATCAGCTAATGATTGAATAAAAACTAATAACCAAGCACTAACTAAACCAGGAGTTGAAAGTGGAAAAATAATTGTAGAAAAAACTCTAATTCTTGAAGCCCCACAATCAGCTGCTGCTTCTTCTAATGCAGGATCAATTGATTTTAATATTCCAACTAAAGCCAAAAAAGCAGTAGGAGTGTATGCTATTACTTCAACAATAGTTAATCCTGTTAAGCCATAAATATTTCCAAGCCAATTACTTAAAATCCCAGAACGGCCAAAAAGTAAAATACATGCTAACGCTACAACAAAAGGTGGTGAGACCATTGGAAATGTAGCTATTAGTCTAAATATACTTTTACCTTTCATAGGGGTTCTTGTTATCGCATAAGCAAAAACAAATCCGAAAAATGTACCAATAGTTGCAACTAGAACACCTAGTATTAAACTATGAATTAGTGGTTTTATATAGTAAGGTTGAAAAATAACCTCTTTAATATTTTCAAAACTAAATTTACCTTCATATGTAAAACTAGTTTTAAAAACTTGAAAAATTGGGAAGATTACAAACACTATTAGAAGATAAAAAATAACTAAAATAGAAATCAACAAAAGAGGTTCTCTTGCTATTTTTTTTATATCATCTATTGTTTGTGAACGTTTATTGTTCATCTTAATTTAAATCCTTTTTGTTTAGAAAAAATGCAATCCTATAAACTTAATAAATTAAAATATAATAGAATTGCATAGCAAATTAATTATAAGAAATACTATTTACCGATTGTATCTCTCCAAGCCTTAACATTATCATTTTTGTCTAAGCCTAGTTTTACAGCATCATAATCAACTAGATTTATATCTGTTAATTTGACAGAACCTTCAACTACATCTGCTTTAGGATTTACAGGTAATCTGTTATAATTTTTAAATAGATTTTGAGCAGAAACACTAAAACACCAATCTACAAAGATTTTAGCTTCTTCCATTTCTTTTCCGCCCTTAATTAAAGAGACGCCACCTACTTCATAACCAGTACCTTCTTCTGGGAATGACATTACTAAAGGATATCCTTGTTTTATACCTTTAGATAAAATATCATGTGAAAAACCAATACCTACTGCACATTCACCTAATCCAGCACGTGCTATACAAGCACTACCTGATTTAGTATATTGATGGATATTTTTATCTAATTCTTTCCAATATTCTAAAGCGCCATCTAAACCTTTTAATTCAATAATAGTTCCAAAAGTAGTATATGCTGTACCAGAAGTATAAGGATAAGCCATTTCAATTTGTCCCTTGAAAACAGGATCTAATAAATCTTGCCAAGAAGTTGGAGCTTGAATATTATGTTCTTTAAGAAAATTTGTATTTGAAACAAATGCTATTGCACCAGTATAAAATCCATTCCAAGCATTATCACTGGCATGAAGATTATCAGCTAATGTAAAATCAATATTTGGTTGATAAGGTTCTAAAAGACCTTTTGATGCAGCACTGATATGGTCAGTACTTGATCCACCATACCAAACAGAAGCTTGTGGGTTATTCTTTTCTGCTTCAACTCTAATTGCTACTTCACCAGCACTCATTCTAACAAAATTAACTTTAATACCAGTTTCTTTTTCAAATGCTTCTATATAATACTTAGCCTCTTCAGTATCAAGAGCTGTATACATATTTAAAGTTTTATATTCTTTAACCGCAGAGGTTTCCTCATTGGTACCGTTTGCCATTACAGAAGAAATTACTAACATAGTAACACACAATACTGCAATAATCCTTTTCATATTATCCTCCTTATCTCGAAAATATGATTTTCGAAATATGTTTTTTGTTTAACCAAATTTAAGAATAAATTTGATATAAAAATTTTTACCTCTTTTACTAGGATAAAACGATTTTTATAATTGTCAAGGAAATCAATAAAAATTTTTTGCATTATTTTTCGTAAATTAGATTTTGTTATATAATTTTAATAAATATATATACAAAAAAGAATTATATAAAATAAATTAAATAATATATATATAAAAAAATTAAATAAATAATAATTTATTTATTAGATTTTATAATCGGTTGCATAAATTTTGCAAAATATTTTACAAAAAAAATTCTTTCAATTTTAAAAAAAATCAAAAGAATAATTCTAAAAATTTAACATGATTCTCGTTTTATAATGTCTCCAGAAACAATAATCGTAACTGGATTATTATACAACTCTTTATTATTGATTAGTTCGATTAATCTATTTGCTGCAAGACGACCCATTTGAGCAACTGCTAATTTTGCTGTAGTCAAAGGAGGATTTGATAAATGAGCCCAAGGTATATCATCAAAACCAACAATACAAATATCATCAGGTACAGAATATTCTGTAGCACGCAAAGCATGAATAAAGCCTATTGCCATAACATCGTTTGCAAAGGTAATTCCAATTCTTTCTTTTTTGGAAAGTTTAAATAAAGAAATTGCATTCTTACCCTCTTCCAAAGTTGTATCGTCAAGATGATATATTTCACTATTTAAAGAATGTTCTTTAATTGCTTTTTCATACCCTTTTACACGTTCAAAATTATTATACCAAGAAGCAGGACCTGTTATATGTAAAACTCTTTTTATCCCTTTCTCTATAACTAAATTTGTTAATTTATATTCTAATTCTTCATCATTACAAATTACACTATTAACCTGGGTCTGTCTTAAATTGTTTTCTAAAAGCACAAATGGAATATCATATTTTTGGATTGAAAAGATAGTTTTTGAAGGGATAGATTGACCTCTAACAATAAAACCTGCAAAGTCTTGAGGGGAAAGAGGTGTATTAGTAAAATCAATTTCATCTTCATTATAATACAATGGAATAACTATAAAACCATTTGATACAAAAATATCTTGAAATTGAGATAATGTATGACTAAAGAAAAAAGAATCTTGATCTTGAAATCTTTTTCTTGCAACTATTCCAATAAATTTTGCCTTTGAGAAAGCTAGATTTTTAGCTAAATAATTAGGAGAAAAACCTTCTCTTTTTACAGCCTCTAACACTTTGTCCCTAGTTTTTTTACTTATTCCTGGTTTATCATTAAGCACCCTAGAAATTGTTGATGGTGAAATATCAATTTTTTCAGATAATTCTTTTAGTGTCACAATAAACCTTCTTTTTTTAAGTTTTAATACAAATCAATATATCATTATTTATGATAAAATTCCACTCAAAATTTTTATTTACTAGTTTTTAGCTAATTAAAACATTAAATATAATAATTAGAATTTATTAAAATATATAGGATACACCAATCAATAATTTTAAAATTAACATAAAAAATGACTATCTTAATTCATTTCTAGTAAATTAAGATAGTCTAATTTCTGACTGTTATATGTTAAACAAAATTATACAAATAGATTTACGTCACATTCACTTGCAGCTTGCATATAAGTTGCTACACCACCAACTTCAACTCCATCAAGAAGTTCACTTTCATGAACACCCATGATATCCATTGACATTTGACATGCAACCATTCTTACACCACTAGCCTTAGCTTGATTGAACATACTTCTTAATTGATCTACTTTTTTCTTTTTCATTCTGCTCTTCATCATTTTTGGACCCATTCCAGCAAAATTCATGCTAGAAAGTTTTAAATGATCCATATCACTTGGGAGCATAGCAGTAAACATTTTACCCATAAAGTCTTTTTTAACTTTCTTATTTGGTTTCTTTTTCAATACTGATAATCCCCAGAAAGTGAAGAACATAGTAACATCTTTACCTGAAGCTGCAGCACCATTAGCTAGAACAAAAGAAGCAAGAGCTTTATCAAAATCATTAGAGAAGACAATTAAGGATGCACCATTTTTAGTCATAGCTACTTGTTTTTCAAGAGCAGCACCTTTTTTAATAATTGCTTCAATAACACCTTCATTCTTACTTAAGTCTAAAAGAGTATTATTTGTCATCTTACACCAAGAATTAACATCCTTATGGAAACCTGGATCAGTTGCACGAATCTTTAATACTTGACCAACTTCAAGATCATCTACTCTCTTCTTCAATTGTAGAATAGGACCTGGACATTGCAATCCACATGCATCAATTTCTACAATATCGTCATCTGTTAAATCAATTTCAACATCATTACATACTGTTTTATTTAATACATTTTCTAATGGAATATTATGTCTAGCTTCTCTATCATCCATAATAGCTTTAAGAGTTTTATAACCACCTGTTAGGTTATAAATTTTTGTGTAACCGTTTTGTGCTAAGATTCTATAAGCAATATGAGCTCTTAAACCAATACCACACATTACAATTACTTCTCTATCTTTAGGAATTTCATTCATTCTTGTTCTAATTTCTGTATGAGGAATTAGAACAGAACCTTCAATTGAACCTAATTTAAATTCATCTAATGTTCTTACATCAACTAATAAAGCGCCTTCTTTAAGTTTCTTTTCAGCTTCTTTATAATCAATTACTTTATCAAGTCCATCATATGCATTTATAGCAATGAAGCCTAACATATTTAAAATATCTTTTGCTCCATTAAATGGAGGAGCGTAAGCTTGTTCAAAATTCGTTAAGTCTTCAATTGTTCCACCTTTAGAAATGTAAGCAGATAAAACATCTAACTTTTTATCAATTGAAGCATAACCAACAGCTTGTCCACCATATAATTTTCCAGTTTTGCCATCATAAAGGATCTTTGCACTTAATGATAATGCACCTGGATAATAGCCAGCATGATGAGATGCATGTGTAACAGCAACTTTATAATCAATGCCAGCTCTTTCTAACATTTTTTCATTTAGTCCAACGCTACCACAACTTAAATCAAATACTTTAGCAATACTATTTCCATAAGTACCAACATATTCTCTACAAGTTCCAGTTACGATAGCATCAGCACAAAGTCTTGCCATTTTATTAGCAGGACCAGCAAGAGCAATTGCGTTATTGCCTTCTAATTGTGGAGAAGGATATTCAATAACATCACCAATAGCACTAATATTTTTATCACTAGTAAAACATAATTTATCAACAATAATATGACCTCTAGGTCCTAATTCTAAATTAGCAGCTTTTGCTAATTGAGAGGAAGGTCTTACACCAATTGATAAAATAACAAAATCAACATCTTCGATAGTAGAATTAGGTAAAACTACATTAACTTTATCGCCTACTCTATCAACAGATTGAAGAGCTTGTGATAAATATAATTTTACACCATTTTGACGTAATGTTTCGTGTACTGGAGCAACCATATCCATATCCATGGTTAACATAACTTGCTCAGCGGCTTCAACAAGAGATACATCAATACCTCTTTCAATTAAGTTTTCTGCCATTTCAATACCAATGAAACCACCACCAACAACTACTGCTTTTTTTGCACCTTGTAACTTTTCAACAACTTTGTCGATATCAGGAACATTTCTTACTTTTAAAACAGCGTCATCGTCCATACCATTAATTGGTGGAACAAAAGGTTCACATCCTGGACTTAAAATCAAATGGTC
Organism: Pleomorphochaeta caudata; assembly: GCF_055395745.1. Classification (NCBI taxonomy): domain Bacteria; kingdom Pseudomonadati; phylum Spirochaetota; class Spirochaetia; order Spirochaetales; family Sphaerochaetaceae; genus Pleomorphochaeta; species Pleomorphochaeta caudata. The sequence continues at coordinate 1,518,498 of NZ_AP042458.1, read as the reverse complement.
ATAAGCTTGTTCGTGTTCTTTTCTTGTTTGAACATTTACAGCTTTAACAGTTTTTTTCTCCCTATCGATAGAAACAACTTCAGTCTCTATGCGTACATCAATATTAAATGCATTAGTAAAAGTAGAAACTGGTGTAACAAAAAGATTATCTCTTTCTTTTATTGTGCCACCGGCATAATAAGGTAATCCACAGTTAGCAAAACTAACATATGGTCCTTTTTCATACATGATAATTGTTGCTGTTTCATCAAGTCTCCTTAATCTCGCAGCAACACCTGCACCTCCGGCAACACCACCAACAACTACATAAGTTTTATTGCTCATTAATGTTTTCTGTTCCTTTTAATATTGCTTCTTCAATATAAGGAGGGAATTCAGCATCACATGCGTGTAATTGTTCTAACACTTTTTGACCTCTTTGAGAAAGAGATATATGAACTACACGTTTGTCACTTCTTGAATTTCTTCTATTAATTAATTTTTTTGCTTCTACTGAAGTAAGCAGTCTACTAGTTCGAGAAGGCGAAAGATTCATTTGTTTTGCAATAGCAGCTGGTTCAGTATATCCTGTATCAATAGCACATAAAATTGCTGCTTCATTAAAAGTAACGCCTACATCTACTTTCAAATGATCTTCTACTTGATGAAGATCCATTATCAATTGTCTTAAAGCACATAAGTTTATCATTTTTTTCCTCACTTGATAAAATTTGCTTATTGCAAATATTTCTACATTAAAATTTTTCTATTAAAAAATAACTTCCTACAGTAAGTTTCATAAAATATTTTCTAATTGTCAACTAATACATAACAAAATACATAAAACTTCAAATAAAAAACATTTTCAAGAACATTTGTAAAAAAAATAGTAAAGAAATGTGCTTTTTTATGAAAAATCTATTTATATATTAACAATACTAAAAAAAAAATCAAGTAGTTGCTACTAAAAACTATATTTTTTTATTGATTTAACTTTAAGACCTGCATTTTTATACCCTATAAGCAAAAAGAGCCAATTTAGTTAACATTAACAACCAATATATATGTAACTTAATCACATATTAATTATATTAAAAATTCAAAATATTAAACTTTTCATTAAAAATTACAAAATAAATTATAAATAATCATTTTTTTTAAAATAAAAAATTACTTAATTAGAAATTTATAAATATTTAACCTCATTTATAAAAAATCATTAAAAAAGAATTAGACAATCATTAAAAAAATAAAATTTGTAAAAGATAGTTCATCACTAAAAATAAAAAAAATGGAACGATTTTATTATTTTTTTTATATAAAATCAAACTTATTGCATATGTTGGGTACTTACTACATGTTTTATTGCTATTTAATTCGTTGTATTATAAGCATTTATATATTTTTTGTATTTTTTTGTAATATTTTTTATAATAATTGTTGACATAAGTTACAAGATATTATATAGTAAAACCATAAAGAAACTAAATAACAAAATTAATTAAAAGGAAAACAAAATTATGAAAAAATTATTAACTATCTTAGCAGCAGCTTTAATCGTATCAGCTCCAGTATTCGCAACTGTATCTTTCTCAGGTAAAACAGCAGACGTTCAATTAAAAACAAATATTGAAGAAACTCCTGTTTCTTATGAATTAGCTTATGACGGTGATGTTATTGATGATCAAACTACTAATTATGAAATTGGTGTTTTAACTTTAACTAAAGACGGTTCTACTAAAGACTTTACTGTTATAGCTACAAGTAACTTAAACAACGACTTAAGCGTATTAGTAGAAGTAGTTCCTTCTACATTCCAAACAACTTTAAATAATGGTGATGATGATTATGATTCAGGTATTAAACCAAGTGTTAATACATCTAAAGAAGTAGCAACTCTAACTGCTGGTAAACACGTTGACTTATTAGTAAATAAATTTAACTTAAGCTGGAGTGGTGATGAAGATCTTCCTGCTGGTGATTATGTAAGTAACGTAAAGATTATGTACTCCATTAACTAGAACATATATATAAAAAAATAGGAAATCATTAAGAGAGTGGCAGCTTTAATAAGCTGCCCTTTATTATGTCCAAACAAATTAATAAAAAAATAAGAAACCCAATTCTGATTTTCCCTTCCAGAATTGGGTTCGCAAGTTTTTATATATCGTCTGTCTTCGATAAAATTTCAAATAAAGTATTTTAATTACTAAAGAGCACTTATTGATAAAACATCGGCATCATAAGCATCTGTTACATCGCCTTCACTATCAAAGAAATCAAATCTAACATTATCCATATTAGTTTTAACTTCAAAAGAATTATCAGTTTGTTCAAAAGTAATTTTCTCAGGAACATAAGCTGCGATTCTGATTGTTACAGACTTAGCAGTTAATGAAAAAACTGTAGTTAATAAAATTAAAGCTAATAATAAAACTTTCTTCTTCATTGTCTTTTGCTCCTTACATCCATAATATATGTTAGAAGTTTGTATAAGTCAACATAAAAATAATAAAAAAGTATAAAAAATATTAATATACCCCCTAAAATATGCAATTATTATACAATAATTAAATACAATGTATAATAAGCAACAATGTAATAAGTTTGTAGAAGTAAGTTAAAACTGACGTATTTTTTCTTAGGTTAGCTTTATTTTTTTAAAATTAAGAAATAAAAAAACAAACCCCGCTATTTAGAGATTTGTGATTTTTAAAGTAAGAATAATAGTAAAAAATTAAATGTTATTTTTATCAATAGAAAGATTTCTATAAACTAAATCTGGTCTATCAATAAAACCTAACGATTTCCAAAATTGATTACCATTTAAATTATTTGAATAAACAACTAAAGCAACTTTTTTTATACCTTCTCTATCTAGAGCTTCAATTACTTTTTCGACAAGAAAGGTTCCAATATTTTTCCTTTGGAAATCTTTATGGACAACAGCATGATAAATATATCCTCTTCTTCCATCATTACCGCACAAAATAGCACCAACTAGTTTGTTATTAATTCTGCAAATAAAATTTGTATTAGGATTTCTATTTAAGAATTTAGAAATACCTTCTTTTGAATCATCAAGAGATCTCAATCCCATACCTTCAGTATTTGACCATAACTTATACATTTCATCATAATCATCAATATTCATTTCTAAAAAATTCAAATTATTCCTCCTAAAAAAGTATTTATAAAATAACTATAATAAAAAAAATTAAACACATAAATATAATTTTAATTTAATATGTTTAATAAAAACAAAAAAAGTCTAGAATTCTTACTTTTTTAAGAACTCTAGGCTAATAGTTATTTAAAAAATTTGAACTTACAAATCTTTTATTCTCTTTAAAATTTTTATTCCATAGGAAGGAAGTGTTATTTCATTTATTACCTTTTTTTTGCTTTCTAAATCAATATATATATTTTCACAAATAGGTAATAATATTGAATTATTGTTGAAATTCATTATAAAAATGTAATCTTCCTTATTGTTGCTCCTTTTTTGACAGGTTACCCCTTGTGGAAGTGTTGCTTTTAAATTTCTTTCTATATCTAATTTATCACAAAGATTACTATAAAAATCATCATAAAAAGAATCTTCAGCCCGAGCTGCAAAATACCAAACTGTTCCTTTTTTATATTTATTTCTAGTAATAGCTGGTGTATTAGCCATATGATTTAAAGAATATTTTGCAACCACTTCAGCTGTATCTATTCTTAACCTATCAGCATAATGAAATACTTCATATTCTTTTTCTTGTAAATCATCAAATTTAAGTTTAATTTTCTGTTGTAATGGAGAACTTATTACATCAGTATCTTCAACTACTACTCCAGCTAAATCTTTTAATTGACCTGGGAAGCCTCCCATAAAACATAAATCACTTGAATTCACTAATCCAGTTAAATATGTAAGAATCAAAGTTCCTCCATTTTCAACAAATTTATGGAACTTTTCTGAAACACCCTCTTTTAACATATATAACATTGGAGCTACTAGTAATTTATAATTATCAAAATCTAAAGCCTTACTGTCTATAATATCACAAGAGATTCCTAGATTCCAAAAAGCTCTATAATTTGCTATACATCTATCTTGATAACATTTATTTTGACTTCTTGGTAATTGAGCTAAGGATAGTGCCCACTCATTTTCTAAATCATATATTATAGCAACTTCAGAATTTGTTTTAGTTGAAACAATTGAGGAAAGATTACTTAACTTATCTCCTACCTCAACTACATCTTTAAAAACTTGTGTTTGGTCATCACCTAAATGATTTACAACAGCTCCATGAAATTTTTCTTCTCCTCCACGGCTTTGGCGCCATTGAAAATATTGTACTGAATTTGATCCATGCGCTATTGCCTGCAAAGAAGATAATAAATGCATATTAGGTTTTTTGGGAATACTAATTCCTTGCCAGTTTGTAGCACTTGGAGTTGATTCCATTAACATGAATGGAGCATTTTTATAGGATCTGTGCATATCATGAAAGAAAGATGTTTTGACTCCTTCCATCCATTCTTTATCTCCTAAATGCCATCTAGGATAACTATCCCAAGAAACAATATCCACATATTTCGCAAAATCCCAATAATTCAAATCAACATTAGGTAACATAAAATTTGTTGTTATAGGGATATTAGGAGTCTCCTTTCTCAGTACTTCTATTTCTGATTTAAAAAAATCTAAGGTTTGATCACTTATAAATCTTTTCCAATCTAATAATAATCCATTAATCGAGGTATCTGATGGGAATATTTGTTGCCAATCAGTATATTTATGGCTCCAAAAAGTTGTCCACCAAGCTTTATTTAAATTATCTAAAGTAACATATTTTTTCTTTAACCAATCTCTAAAAGCATTTATACAATGATCACAATAGCATTCACCAGCATTATATTCATTCGAAACATGCCACAAAAGTAAATTTTTTCTATTTCCGTATCGCTTAGCTAATTTCTCATCAATTATTGCAACTTTTTCTCTATATATAGGAGAGGTTCTGCAATGGTTATGTCGCTCTCCATGAGGCTCTCTATTTCCATTAATATCAACTCTACAAACTTCAGGATACTTATAACTTAACCAAGCTGGTTTTGCGCCACTTGGAGTCCCTAATATTGCATATATATTATTTTCTTCAAGTCTATCAAAAAGAGTATCTAACCAATCAAAATCAAAAACACCTTCCTCAATTTCTAAAACAGACCAAGAAAAAATTCCAATACTCATAACATTGCATTTAGCTTTTTTCATATACTCAAAATCAATATCAAGAATATCTGGATAATCTAACCATTGTTCATAATTATAATCAGCACCATGAAGTAGCATAGATGATTTAAGCCTAATAGGCTTAATATTATTTGTCATAATTAAATCTCCTTATTTAATTGATCCTGTAATACCTTGAGTGAAATATCTTTGCATTGCAAAGAAGATGACTAACATTGGTAAAATACAAAATAGAACAGAAAGCATAAGCACGCCATAATCAGTAACATAACCAGATTGCAAACTAGCAATTAACATTGGCATTGAAATACTATCGTTACTTTGCATTATTATTTTTGGCCATAAAAAGTTATTCCAACCATTCATAAAAACAACAGTTACAGCTGCTGCAAATACTGCTTTCTGTGTAGGAATATATATGTGTGTAAAAATTCTAAATTCTCCTAACCCATCAATTCTAGCAGCATCAATAATCTCATGTGGAAAGGATCTTGAATTTTGTCTAAATAGCATTATCAAAAACGGAGTTGAAATTGTTGGCAATATAAAGCCAGCAGTTGAATTTAATAATCCAAATTTAGCAACCATTTGATATAATGGAATCATCAACGCAGCAAAAGGAATCATCATAGCTAAAAGCAAAATAGAAAATAATCTATCCTTATGTTTATCATGATAAATTTCAAATCCATAACCTGCAATTGAACACACAATTAAACTAATGATTGTCATCATTCCAGCATATTTAAAAGAATTCCACATAGCTTGCCATAAATTTGTTGTTTCTACTAATTTATGATAATTTGCTACTAAATTACTTCCAGGAATAAGAGTCCCAGAAATTACATCTACACTTTTATTTGTTGCAGCTATCAACATCCAAAATAATGGGAAAACTGACAGTATTACTGATATAATTAAAAAAGTATAAGTTCCAGCGCCTAAGGCTTGAGCATTTTTTGTTTTTTTATTTTTACTAATCACGGACATCCACCACCTTCATTTGGATAAAAGCTAAAAAAGCAACCAAAACTAAAATAATATAGGAAAGAGCAGCAGCATAACCAAAATTTGGTACATATTTAAAGGATAAATTATAAATATAATGCGACATAGTTATTGAAGCATTAGCAGGTCCTCCTGAAGTTAAGTTTACTGACTCATCAAACAATTGTAGAGTTCCATTAATTGACATAATGCTTGTTAATAAAATCATAGGTTTTAATAAAGGAGCTGTAATACTAAAAAAAGTTTGTATCTTTGAAGCACCCTCTAATTTTACAGCTTCATAAATTGATGGATCAATATTCTGCAGTCCAGCTAAATAAAAAACAACGTTATAACCTGTCCATCTCCAAATCAAAGCTACGATTATTACAATTCTTGCACTAGTGGGATGTCCTAAAAAATTATATGCTTTAGATAAAATTCCTAAATTTAATAAAATGGTATTAAAATATCCATCAATAGCAAACAAACTTCTAAAAATTACTGAATAAGCAACTAAAGGTGTCGCACAAGGCAAAAAAAGTAAAATTCTAAATAGTCCTTTGTATTTTAAATTTGGATTATTTAATATTGAAGCTAAAATAATAGCTAATACCAACATAACAGGAACTTGAATAATTAAATAAAAGAAATTGTTCTTTAAAGATTGAATAAAGATTTTATCTTTAGTCATTCTTATAAAATTATAAAAACCTGCCCATTCCATATTTGCACCAATACCTGTCCTAAAAGACATATACAAAGCTTTAAACATAGGAAAGAAACTCATTGCAAAAATCAGCAATGCTGCAGGAAGTATAAAAAACCAACCTGTAATTGATAATTTCTTTTCTATAGTTAATCTATTATTAATTTGCCGTGTTTTCTGCTGTTCATTCTTCAAAATAAAATACCCCTCCAAGATTCAAATTAACACACATAGCGAAAAGCTCTAAAACTTTCCACTATGTAATGTTATAAATTATACTATATTAATTAGTTACCCATCATAAAATTAACAGTATCTTGTGCATCCTGGAAAGCTTGCTTAGCTGAAGTTCCAGTTTGAATTTGTGTAATTGCAGTACAAACAGCATCTCTTGCATCATAGTAATAAGCACCACCAGTAATCGCAGGAACTTTTCCTGCAAATTCTGTAATAATTGACATGATTGGTTGATTATTAAAGAATGCATTTGGTTGGCTATATACTTGAGAACTAGCAGCAGGAAGATAAGTACCTAATACACCATTTTGAGCAACAGCATCATATAATTGTGTTGAACCACCAAATGTTTTAGCAAAGAAATCAGCTGCTAAATCTACATTCTTACAAGCTGAGGAAACAGCCCAAGATGATCCACCATTATTTGAATAATTTGTGGCTGAAGCAACTCCATCCAATGAAGGCATATTTGTAATTTCCCATTTTCCTGCTTGATCAGTTGCACCTTGAATTGTAGCAGCAATCCAACAACCGGTCATTGTACCTGCAACTGCACCACTAGTGAATGAATTTGTATAACCAGACCAATCTGTTGCTTCAACACAAGTTCCATCATCTAACATTTTCATATATGTATCAGCAACTTTATATAAAACATCGTTATTTACTATGTTAGGAGTTCCATCAGCATTAAATAAGGATACACCAGCTGATTGAAGCATCATGTTAATGATATCAGATGATCCAGCTTGAGCTGAAAGTAAAGGTTTTCCTGTTTTCTCTAAAACAACTTTAGCTTGTTCTAACCATTTTGACCAAGTAATATCTGTAAAATCATCAATTGTATAACCAGCTTTTGCTAATACATCAATTCTATAACCAAAAATTACAGCACCATTATCAAAAGGTACTCCAAAATTCTTACCATCAACAATAGAATAACCTGCTTTTCCTGCAGCAAATTGACTATAATCTATATTTGTATTACTTAAATCAGTAAAAACATTTGGAAAACTCATATAATTCTTTTGAAATGCATTATCTTGAATTAAGAATATATCTGGCAATCCTTTTAAATTTCCTGAAGAAGCAATTGTTGTTAATTTTGTTTGTAAAGTATTCCAATCGCCTTGATCTTGAATATCTAATTTAAACTCAGGGTGATCCTTTTGATATAATTCAGCTGCTTTTTGCATTGTAGCTCCATTAAATCCCATATCCCATAACCAAACAACTAGTTCATTACTATCTGAGACATCAGCTTTCGCTTCCTGTTGACCAGAAGCCATTAATAAACTTGAAGCAGCAAAAGTAATGCATGCTAAAGTTAAAATAAATTTTTTCATGTAATTCTCCTTTTTAACAATCAATCGGTTTGAACAACCGGTTATTCAATTAAATGGTAGCATTAAGAATTATACCTGTCAAATAAAATTTAGTTTTTTTTATTAGGTCTCTAAATAAATTAAAGTTTTATAAAATAATACAACAAAAAAAAGAATAAACACACATCAAATATATTTTAGCTAATTTATTATTTACAAAAGAATTATTAAACAATATTAACTGCATTTATTTATTGTCTTGCTATATAAACTCAAATGAATCTTAAAAAATAGAGCAAATCAATACTCTAAAAAAGTATAATAAATTCCTCATTAGTAAACTCAAAATATATTCAATTTGTTGCGCATTTTTGCGCAATTTTTACCATTTTTACAAAATCTTTAATAATTTTGTTGCGCTATATAACAAAGATATGATACAAAAAGAATATGGATAATAAAAATGATAAACCTTATACCCTTGAAGCTATTGCTAATGAATTAGGTGTTAGCAAAACAACTGTATCTAGAGCAATTTCTGGAAAAGGAAGAATTGGGTATAAAACTAGAGATAAAATACTAAAATTTATTAAAGAAAATAATTACAAACCTAATGTAATTGCTAGAGGGCTTGCTGAAAAGAAAACCTATAATATAGGTCTTGCTTTACCAGAAGAACTAAAAGCATGGGACTCCCCTTTTTGTCATAAGAGTATAAATGGAATATGTGAAATTGCTTCAGAAAACGATTATGATTTAATACTCTTATGGATTAGTAATAATAATATTTCTCAACTAAAAAGAATTGTAGATAATCACAAAGCTGATGGATTAATATTAACAAGAACAATGATAGAGGATGATCCTGTAAAATTTTTAAAAGAATCAAATACTCCTTTTGTAGTAGTTGGATCTTCCACTGATAAAGAAGTTACTCACGTCGATAATGACCATGTAAGTGCATGTAAAACTCTAATGGAACTTCTTTTAAGCAGAGGTTTAAAAAGTTTTGTGTTAATTGGCGGGGATACTCAACTTTGTGTTACAAATAATAGATTAAAAGGATACAAACTAGCTCTAAAAGGCAAAGACTCTAGAATAAGTAGTAAAATTATTTTAGAAGCTGTAAACCAAGCTCAAATAATAAAAGCGACTGATGAAGCTTTAGAAACTAATCCAGATTGTATAATTTGTATGGACGATTTTATTTGTTCAATAGTTATGACTAGATTAAATGAAAAAGGAATATCAATCCCAAAAGATATATCAGTTGCAACATTCTATCGAAGTGTAATGCTTGAAAGTTTTAATCCACCAATTACTGGATTAGAATTTGATGAGAAAAAACTGGGTGGAATAGCTTGTGAAATCTTAATTCAAAAACTTCAAGGTAAAGAAGTAAATGATTTTTTGAATTCTGATTATAGATTATTTATGGGAAAATCAATTAAACAATAAAATTTAATTTTAATTTTGCGGAGATAACACATATCTATCTCCGCAAAAAACAAAATATTTCAAAAAATGACTACTCTCGAAATAGTACCGAGAATAATAACTCTATCTACATTCTAATTTCTTTTCTTTGGAATTTAATATATCCAAGAGTAAAGATTAAGATTATCACAGCAACAAATTCTGTTATCTGAGGCCAAATTAATAATAAACTCTGTGAAAGAGGCAATGGAGAACCTGAAATTGCGCCTTCCATTTGATAGAACATAACAGGACCTAAGGATCTTGTAGTTGGCCTTAAAATCGCAATCGATGCTTTATTAAACAATATATAAGGAGAAATATTAGACAACATTGAATAAATATTTAATGCAGTTAATTGATTTCCACTCACATTATAAGCAATCAACTCTGATATTGGAGACCAGAAAATCATTAAAAATAACCAAAGAGCAATAGATAAAAACGCTGAAGTTGACCCTTGTTTATAAGTAATTGAGAAAAACATTGCTATAATATACCAAATACCAGCATATAAAAGTGTTATAATATAAAAAACTAATGCCCTTCCAATTTGTTCTGTTGTTGGTGGAACGCCAAAAATTAACATACCTGAGCCAATAACAATTAAAAACAAGCTCAATAACATTATTGCTAATGCTCCTAGAGCACCTAATGCTTTTGCAAATAAAAGTACATCTCTAAAAATTGGTTGAGATAAAATTCTTCCCAAAGTTTTTTGAGAAAACTCCTTATTCACAGCATCAAAACCTAAGGCAATTCCCAAAATAGGAATTAAAAACGACATTAAATTTAAAAAAGATGGAAAACTATCTTTACTTGTAGTAAAAAAAGTTAATAACAAAAAACTATCTTCACTTACATAATTCTTTATCGTTTGTGCAGAAATATATAAACTAATTGCTGCAGTTGCCAAAATGAGGATTAGCATTACTATAAATCTTACAGATTTCATAATATCAAAAAATTCTTTTTCAAATACAACCGAGAAACCTGTTAAGGAAGATTCTTTTTTACTCATCTACTCCTCCTTTATAATATTGGTTATAAACCTCATCTAGAGAATGTTCATATGTCGCGATTTTGTTTATGTTTATATTATTTTCTACTAAAGTATTTACCAAATCACTTCTAATATCTTTGGTACAACTAAGATGCCAAATACCATCTTTGACAACAAAGCTCTTTATATCTTCATTTTTCTTTAATAAATTGGATATATTTTTTCTTGAACTAATATCTAATTCAATCAAATAATCCTCACCATAAATTTGTTTTGAAAGATTTTTTACACTACCCTTTGCAAGCAATTTTCCTTTAGAGAATAATCCAACATTATCACAAATATATTGAACCTCATTTAATTGATGAGAAGAAATTAAAATAGTCATTTTTTCTTCTTCATTTAATTTTTTAATAATATCTAAAAAATCCTTAATACTCTTTGGATCTAAGCCCTGTGTTGGCTCGTCCAAAATTGCAATCTCTGGATGCTTAATTATTATCTCACACAAGCCTAAACGTTGTTTCATACCATGAGAATATGTGGATACTTTCTCATACATTCTTTCTTTTAATCCCATTTTTTCTAAAGTTTCTACAATAGTTTTATCTCTAGTCTCTTTTGGGATATTTAATAATTTTGATGTATATTCAATATTCTCAAATGCATTTAAATCTTCATAAAACCCTACACTATCAGGCAAGTATCCAATTCTACTTTTAACTTTTAAAGGATCAGTTAATGGATTTAATCCAAGAACTTCTATCTCTCCTTCTGTAGGTTCAATCAATCCTAAAATCATTAACAAAGTTGTTGTTTTTCCACTACCATTTGGACCTAATAAGCCAAAAATTTCACCTTTATTCAAATTAAGATTCAATTTATCAACGGCAGTAAATTCATTGGAATATTTTTTTGTGAGATTATTAATTTGTAAAACTTTTTCAGTTTTCATTATTTAATCTCCTATCTTCTTCCAAATTTCTTTGTTGCTAAAAGTAATATTATAACTGCTGCTGCAATAATAATTATAGAAATAATTCCCCATGTTGATGCGGTTTTTACTGTAACTCTAAATTGAGGGGTACTCTTTGCTGAAGTACTCGAAGTTGCAGTAGCTCTCATTTGATAATCACCAGTAATAGCTTCTGAAGCAGGAGTAACATTCATTTTTACTTCTGTTGTTTGACCAGCTGCTAAACTATCAACTTTTTCTGGTATAAATGATACTTTCCAATTCGATGGACTTGATGATGTTAATTTTATGTCTTTAGATTCTGCAGTTCCTTGATTCTTTAATTCTAGGGTAAAGGTTTTTTCCTTTCCGGCAACTGCTGAGAAACTTAATAAGCCATCCGGACCAGAAAGACTTAAATTATCTTGTCCTTTAATTTTTAAATTTACATCAGAACTAGCACTAGTAGTTGAAGCTTTTGCAACAATAGAAATAGGATAATTACCTTCTTCAACTCCTTGTGGTGGAGTTACAGTAACTTTAACTGTTGAGGATTTCCCGGCATCAATTGATATAGTATTAATTTCTTTTGTACCATATTGTTCTTTGAATGTTGTTTTAAATCCATCAGGTGCTTGAGAAACTAAATCCATAAAAGTTGAAGCGGCACTATTATTTTTGATAGTTACATTAAAGCTAAAATCAGTTCCTGGATTTCCTTCTAATTGATCTAATTCGCTTTTTATTGAAAGTCTTTGTGGGATTTTTTGACCTAAATAAACAGTTAATGGAAGACTATAAGAATAACCTTCTGCAGTTGAAGCTTTTACTGAAAAATCATATTTTCCACTTTTTACATTCTTCGGAGGAATAAGCCACAGTTGTGCTGAGACAGGTTTATCCTGATCTGAAAAGACAGCATTGATTTTTCCGCCACCACCAACAAATTGGGATTCCCAACCACTTGGTAAGTCGACTATTGATAAATCAACCCTGGAAGGTGTTATCTGATAATTCTTTACAGATAGATCAAATATAATCATTGAAGTATCGTCTAAATTTAAAGAAGGATATTCTGTTGAAACTGAAAGTCCTTCATAAGAAGTTGCAAAAATAGATGAACTTATTACCAATGTAATAATCAGTAATAATACCATAAACTTACTTTTTTTCATGATTTATTCCTCCATAGAATATAATTCAAAAATCACTATAGGAAGCTAATATCATGGGGTCAATATTTTTTCTGCATTCTTCATTTTTCTATTATTATCTACATATTTATATTTAAATAGTTAATATTATTTACACATATGTACATAATTCTTTAAAGTTTATTTATGGATAACAAATTCATCTAATTGCGCTTTCCTTTAGTTTTTTAATTCCTACTAACTTTGTAGAGATTATGTGTAATTCGAGATAAAATACTTCACTATTTCTTTAATAAATATATTTTTATTTATATGTTATTAAAAAAATAAAATTTAGATAATATTTTATTTTAAATTTAAAATCTAAATTTCATGAGGAAAAATATGAGTAAAATTTTATACATCAAAGCTAATCTAAGGGATGATAATACTTCAAGATCATTAATTGTAGCTAATTCCTTTTTAGAAGAATATAAAAAGAAAAATCCTAAAGATGAAATTATTACACTCGACTTATACAAAGAAAATATTGATTTTCTAAGAATGGATAGTCTAATTTCTATTGGTAGCAGAAAAACAGAAGATAGTAAAAAAGATCCTTTGTTAAAATATGCTTATCAATTCACTGAAGCTGATAAATATATTATTGCTGCTCCTATGTGGAACTTAGGAATTCCAGCTATTTTGAAAGCATATATTGATAATATATGTGTTGGTGGTATTACTTACAAATATACAGAACAAGGTCAAGTTGGCCTACTCGAAAATAAGAAAGCAATATTTTTTAATAGTAGAGGTGGCATATATGCTAATAGCCCAGTTGAAAATTGTGAAAAATATATGAAAGACATCATGACTTTCTTAGGAATCGATGACTTTAAATCGGTTTCAATTGATGGGGTTGATATAATTGGTTCTGACATTGATAAAATAGTTAATGATGCAAAAGTAAAAGCAAATAATCTTTTAGAAAATTTCTAAAAGATAAAAAATTCTTATTTGAGTATAATAGTCCAAAGTAAAATAATATTTTTTACTTTGGTATTTTTTTAATCTAACTAATTAAAATATAATTTCAATTTATTAGCCTAGATTAACTTTTCTTTTTTTCGACTTAGTGTTAAACTTAGTGTATAATAATAACTAATGATAGATAAAATCTTAGTTAAAAAGAAATTAATAAGGAGAAGACAAAATGGACAAAAACGTAGCTAGTTTATTAAACAAACAAATAAATAAAGAATTCTTTTCTGCATATTTGTATTTAAGCTTTGCAAATTATTGTGAATCTCGTGGCCTAAGTGGTTTTTCACACTGGTATGAAGTTCAAGCTCAAGAAGAAAGAGATCATGCTTTACTAATTGTAAAATATTTACAAAATAATGATCAAGATATAGTTTATGAAGCAATTGATAAACCAGATAATACTTGGAAAGATGAATTGGCAGTCCTAAAAGCTGGACTAGAACATGAACAATATATTACTTCTTCAATTAATGATATTTATGCTCTTGCCTTAGACACTAAAGATTTCAGAACAACTCAATTTTTAGATTGGTTTGTTAAAGAACAAGGTGAAGAAGAGACAAATGCTATTGATTTAATCAAAAAAGCAGAATTAATTGGTGGAGATAGAAAAGGATTATATATGATGGATCAAGAACTTGCATCTAGAGTTTACACCGCTCCATCCCTCGTATTATAATTTTAAAATTAATATAATAGAGATTTTATCTCAATAATTTTTAATAGCTAATGAACTGTTACAAAAGTTAATTTTATATTAACTGAGTAACAGTTCTTTTTATATTTATATTTTCTTATGATTTTAAATATAAACAATAATAATTTTTAAAGGTTTTTATTCTGTTAGTTTAGCAAAAAAGGACCACTTATCATAATGATCCTTTATTATTAATAATTAATTTATTGAAAGTGCTTTCCCATTTTCAATATCAAAACTATCATAGTCTCCAACTGAACCGGAAGATGGGTTAAAAGTTATTTTTACTTTTGCTCCTTCATCATATGTGAAATACAAATCTAGATATTCAGTATCTGAAGTTACAACAGTTAATTGAGCTTCACTACCATCAATTAATATTGGCAATAATGGTAAAGTAACAGATTGACCTTTTGTTAAAACTTGACCCTCATCCAAAGCATCTAAAAAAGCCATCTTTCCAGAGACTCCATTAGAAACACTCACACCAGCAATATTAACAGTATCACTACCATTTTCAATAGTAACACTTGTGTAATCATACATTGAACAACTTGATAATAATGTTAAAGCAACAATTAAAACAGATAACACTAATTTTTTCTTCATAAAGAACTCCTCTTAGGTAACTAATTTATTATAATAAATTTATTATATTAAATTCATTATAAGAGGAAAAAATCTTATTAAACAAGGTTTTTTTAATTTATTTTATATAGCAACAATATTGTTATATTTTATATATGCTGATATCAAATTTAAACTATTATAAAGTAAAAATTGTATTATCTAATTTGCATTTAGAAGGCTTTTATTAAAGATTTATAAAATTTTATTGTACAAGATTCAAATCATTTAAAGTTTATTCTTATGTATTTTTAAACGATTGCTATGTATAAACTTTTCCAATATCAAACAATTAATTAGTTTCATCAAATTGTTTTATAGCATATAAAAAAAGTTGAATTGAAAAGTACAAGTACCTCTCAATCCAACAAAATGAAATAACTTTATTTGATTTCAAAATCTGCACTACCTGTATTCACAAATTGTGCTAGACTGTTTAATCCACAATAAACCATATCTTCTACTGCTTGATCTGTATAAAAAGCTAGATGGTTAGTAAGCACAACATTATCTAAGGATTTTAAAATAGCAATATTCTTATTTGACATGCCAGTCATTCTACAATCAGAGTGGAATACACCAAGCTCTCCTTCTAGAACATCTAAACCAGCTCCAGCAATATGTTTTGAACTTAGACCTTCAATTAATGCATCAGTATCTATTAATTCACCTCTTGCTGCATTAACAATTTTTACACCCTTTTTCATTTTAGCAATACTTTCTTTATTAATCATATGATAAGTACTATCAAATAAAGGTGTATGAAGAGTAATAATATCTGAATTACTAATTAAGGTATCTAAATCAACATAAGTTAAATACTTTTTCATTTCTTCATCTTGATATAAATCATAGCCAAGGATTTTACAACCAAAGCCACTATAGTTTTTAACTACTGCTTTACCAATTCTTCCTGTACCAATTACACCAACAGTCATATTTTTCATTTCTTGACCTTGTAAACCTGGTAATGAGAAATCATGTGCTACATTTCTTTTTAAACACATTAATACTTTTCTATTTATCATTAAAGCAAGCATAATTGCAAAATCAGCAACACAATTTGGTGAATATTGAGCATTACTTACTTTAATATTTAAGCTTTTTGCTGCTTCAACATCAATGTTATTATATCCAGCACTTCTACTAGCTAAATATTTAACACCTAGTTTTGATAATTCTTCTAATACTGGTTTTGAACAATCACAATTTCCTAAAACTGTAACACCAATACTACCTGCAGCCTTACTAACTGTATCAAGAGATAAAGAAGCATTTACATATGTAATATCTAAATTTAATTTTTCTTCATATAAATCAAAACTTGCTTTTTCATCAGAACGACTTGCATAAGCTGTAATTTTTATTTTTTCTGACATTATTTTTATTTCTCCTTATACATCTAATGAATAATCTTCAGGGCTTAAAATCTTAAATATTTTAAAGAAAACATTCTTAAATACAAAGCCTAATACAACTGGAGCAACTGCAAATATTAAAATTGCAATTAACCAGTTCTTTGCAGAATAACCTACAATACCTAAATGGTTAAGAGGACCTACTAAACCACTGATACCAAAACCAGCACTCATTGGAGTTCCTACAATACCTAAAATTGCAGCAAAAACACCTAATATAGCAGCATTACAAACAATTGGTAAAACCATTTTTGGATTCTTTAGGAAATTAGCCATATATAATTTTGGAGAACCAAATACTGATGCTAAAGATGCACCCCAACCATTTTTCTCAAATCCTAAAATTGCTAAACCAAAACCTGCAGCACAAATACCTAAGTTAGCAGCGCCAGAGCCAACGCCTGATAATGAAATAGCTAAAGCAATACCAACTGTAGAAATTGGAGAGATAATAATTATTGAGAAACTAACTGAAATTAATAGTCCCATTAAAATTGGTTGTAAAGTTGTACACCAAGAAATAAAGTGACCAACAGCTCCTGTAATCATTGATACATAAGGAAGTGTAAACATACCAATAAGACCACTAATTGCAATTGCTAAAGTTGGTACAACAATCATTGTATAACTTTTAAAGCGATCACCAAACCAAATTAAAATTAAAGCTGCAATTGCTGCTGTAATACCTGCGTTGATAACATCACCAAGACCAGCTAAAACCATTGAGCCTTCAACTAATTTAATTGCACCACTACCAATCATTGTTGAAATTGCTAATGCAACTGAATGGATTGGTTTCATTTTAAATTGACCAGCAATACAAAGACCCATTGCAAAAGCAGCAAGTCTAGATGCCATTGTTGTAACTGTTACTACTGCAGTAAGACCTAGTGCTTTACTAAGTTCTCCTAAGATAGCACTTGGAACAAGAGCGGCTACAATACCAATACTCATTCCAGTTAAAACTTTATTTGTAAATTCTTTAGCGTTCATAAAAACTCCTAACTGATAATTTTTTATCTATCTGGATAATAATATATACGCTTATATGTGTCAATAAATATTATAAATTAAAATTCTATTTTTTTAAAAAATAAACTTTTATTATTCTATATTTCATATTATTTATATTTTTTTCATATTAAATCATAAAAATTATATATATTTAGCTATTTTTATGATTTATATAATTTAAAAATATTTTAATTAAAAAGATTTTTTTAAAACTTAATAATATTTAAGTAAAAAATTGTATAAAAAAATATCATTTTGTTATATTAATGGATAAAAAAAAATCATTAACTGTTTTCACAATTAATGACTAAAAAAATCTATAAATAATAGTATCTACTCTTCCTCATCCATGCCCTCAATTTGCTTAAGGTACTTATAAAGAGTAGGTTGAGCAATATTTAAAACCTCACATACTTTTGGTATAGCTTGTTTTACCTTAAAAACTCCCCTATTATATAATCTAACCAAAACTGCCATTTTAGCAGCTTTAGTTTCAATTTTATAAACATCTGCGTGTTTAACTTCTTCCAATATAATATTTGTCATAATTTCTTCAATGTCTGCATTGTTAGAATTATCATTGAAATCTACATTTTTTCTTGCTGTATCTAAAAACATATGTTTCAAAAATGGTTGAATCTGCACGAAACCTGTAATATCTTGATTAACACAAATTACATAGCGTAATTTCCCATCATCATCTCTTATCATTAAATTGCTCGTTCTGATTAAAACATTTGATTCTGATGTATTTAAAGCACCAACAATTCTATTTGTATTATTATTTTCACATTTTGAGTTAAGTAACTGCAAAATTGAAGTAGCATTTATATCACCAATTTTACGATGAGAAATAGCCTCATCATTAATCCATTCTACTTCACCATTTTTTGCATTATGAAGTAAAACTTCAGATGTTGGGCCTAATATTTCGCTTAAAAACTGACATATTGAAATTAGAAAATCTTTTGAAATCATAGAAGATATTATAATAATGGAACAAATTGAAAGCAAGATATTATAGATGAATATTTAATTATTGTGTATAAAAAATTATCACTTTCTAAAATAAAACAATAGTTAATAAGGAATTAGACAATCAAATATTAATACTTTTCATATTGCTATAATCTCAAATATACAAACTTTATAAAGTTTATTTAAAAAAAACTTAATTAAAAAAACAAGTTAATTGCTAGTTTTTAATTCTTCTAATAACTCATTAATATTTTTTTTCTTAATTGGATGAATAAAATAAGGATCAATTTCACACATAGGTTTTAAAACAAAATCTCTTAAACATACTTCAGGATGTGGAATAATTAAATTTTTATCAAAAAGTACCAAATCAGAATAAAAAATTATATCAACATCTAAAGTTCTTTCTCCCCAGTGCCTAATTCTTTCTCTTTTAGCTTTTCTCTCTAACATTTGACAAAATTCTAGGAGTTGATAAGGGGTTAAAATAGTATCTATTTTTACTACTGCATTCAAAAATTTTGGTTGATCTTCAACCCCATATGGCTCTGTTTCTATATATGAAGATTTTGCAACTTCAATAATAAAATCATTTTTTGCTATTTCAGTACTTACTAAATCTAAATAACCTTTTCTATCTCCTAAATTAGATCCTAAAGCTAAATAACAAGTATTCCAGCTTCTTTCTATAGTTAAAGAAACATCACTAAATTTAGTAGTAATTGGAGCCTCAGGTTTATGAATTGTAAAGTCTATTTTTTGGATTAATCTATATTTTAAAAGTAAAAATTCACAGGTCTTTTGTGCTAAAGTTTCTAATAATTCAAATTTATTATTTTTGCAAAAATTAACTAAATCAACGGCAAAATTCCCATAATGGACGGTCTTATTTAAATCTTTATTAGCACAAGAAGTATCTAAATATATATCACAATCCACACTAAAATTTTGGCCTTTAATCTTTTCCTCATCATATACTCCATGATAAGCAAAGAAATCTAAGCCTTTTAAACTTATTTTGTCCATTTAGATTCCTCTATAATTGATTTTGTCATTTTAATAATTTCATAATTTTCTTTAATGTCATGAACTCTTACCATACTAGCACCTTTAAGTATTCCAACAACAGTTGTAGCTAAAGTCCCATATAATCTATCATCAGTTCTATCTTTATCTAAGACATACCCAATAACAGACTTTCTTGAAGTTGCAATCATAACAGGATAGCCTAATTCAACTAACTTATCAGTTCTATTTATAACCTGAAGATTTTGATTATAGTTCTTTTGAAAACCTACTCCACCATCAAGAATTATTTTATCATCTGAAATACCATTTTCTTTAGCAATCTTCAAACTAGCTTTTATATCATTTATAAAATCATCAAAGAAAATTTTATAATCATTTTTTTCTCTATTGTGCATTAAACAATAAGGCAAAGCAGAATCTGCTACAACTTTTGCCATATTTTCATCATATTTCAACCCCCAAATGTCATTGATCATATCAATATTATTTACATTTGCTTTGATAACTTCACTTTTATAACTATCAAGAGAAATAGGAATATCAAAATTTATTTTAATTTTATCTATAATTGAAGAAACTCTATCTATTTCCTCAGAAATACTTATTTTTGTATGATTAGGTCTTGTTGATTCTCCACCAACATCTATTATATCTAACCCCGCTTCTATCATTTTTTCTGTTTGAAATAAAGCTTTATCAATTGTATTAAATCTACCACCATCAGAAAATGAATCAGGAGTATAATTCAAAATACCCATAATATAGACATTATTTTTAAAATCAAAATTTTTATCTTTTATTATCAAAATTCAACCCCTTTATTTTTTCTATTTTCTTCCCATTTACATTCATCATATTTCTTACAAGTAAAGCAATTACGACTTAACTTATCAGCTACTCTCAATAATTGGTTTAATTGATTATTATCCTCACTATTATGAGATATTATAGCATAAATTATTTCATCTATTTCAGCTTGTTCAAACTTGCAATCTTCTAAAATACTTAAAGCAATTTCTTTTGCACCAATATTATGGTCTATATTTTTGGTATATTCTAAAGCTCTCCCAATATCATGCAGCAAGGCTGTTGAATATATTATTTCTTTATTGATTTTTAAATTTTGCTCAAGACTCATAATGTACATAATTCTTGCCACATCTAAAAGATGTGTTAAATCATGCTTGCAAAATTCCCTATTTAATTCATATTTTTCTATAATATTATAATTTTCAAGGAAAATTTGATTATGCAAAATTTGATTAAATCTATTCATGTTTAATCATATCCAAAATATTTTTTTGAAGTTGATAATTATTTTTAAAAATACCTTTCGAAGAATAAGTAATTGTTTTTGCACCAACTTTCTTTATTCCCCTCATAGTCATACATGTATGTTCTGCTTCAATTACAACGAAAACCCCTTTAGGCATTAAATTTTCATAAATACTTTCAGCTATTTGGTTAGTTAATTTTTCTTGTAATTGTAATCTTCTTGCAAAGATTTCTACAGTTCTAGCTAATTTACTAAGACCTACAACTTTTTCTTCAGGAATATAAGCAATATGAACATTTCCCATAAAAGGTAATAAATGATGCTCACAAAGAGAATAAAAATTAATATCTTTTACTAAAACTAACTCACTATTATCAACATTAAATACTTTACTTAATGGTTCTTCAGCACTTTTTGAATACCCTTTTAAAAGTTCTTCATACATTTTAGCGACTCTTTTAGGGGTATCAACAAGCCCTTCTCTATTTGGATCTTCACCTACAGCTTCCAAAAGCATATGAACTGCTTTTTCAGCCTTTTCTATATCAATCATTTCTTAACCCTTTATAGAATTATATATATTAACAAATAATATTTATTAGTAATTACTAATTAAAATTTTACAACAATAACAATACTATAAATTAATTTTTAATTCATGTCTTTATACAATTAATCAAAAACAATTTACCATCAATATTATATTTAATTTAGTTTAACAATTTTCATTAAATTATGGCACCTAAAACCCTATAATTTTATAAAAAGAATTACACATAATTTGTATTAATGATAAAAAGAAATAAAATTTTTTTTATTATTTTATTGACATAATTAATTTTTTAAGTCAGTATCAATTAAAAATATCGCACAAGGAGAAAGAGCCGTTATGAATAATTCTTTAAACACTTCATTAACAATTAACAATACTCTTTCTTTCTCTATGTGCTTCTTCATGATGATGATGCGCTAGTCAGCGCATACATATTTATTTATTTTTCACCACATTTCTATATTTTTGCATTTAAGTTTTGACAGATTTCTTGTCATTTTAATCAACAAATTTTTTTACGAAGGAAAAAATCATGAAGAAAAAATTCTTTAAACAAATACTAATTTTATGTCTATTTTTATTAAGCACATCCAATCTTTTTGCAGGTGGTAATAAAGAATCACAAAATAATAATTCAAATCAATTAAGAATTGGAGTTAGCCCAGGGCCTTATGGAGATATGGTTAATCAAGCAATAAAACCATATTTAGAAAAGCTAGGTTATGATGTTACTGTTGTTAGTTTTTCTGACTGGGTACAGCCAGATATGGCTCTAAACAATGGTGAAATTGAAGCAAATCTAATGCAACATACCATTTATTTAGAAGCTTTTTCTAAAGCTAATAAATTAGATTTAGGCAAAGTAATTGCTATTCCAACAGCTGGTGCTGGTGTTTTTAGTAATAAATATACTAACCTTTCACAACTAAAAGAAGGAGATCAAATCGCTATAGCTAGTGATGTTACTAATCTTGCAAGAAGTTTAAAACTATTAAGTTTAAACAACATAATAACACTAAAAGATAATATTGACCCAACAAAAGCTTCATTATTAGATATCAAAGATAATCCTAAAAACCTTAAGTTTGTAACTTTAGATGGTGCTCAAATTTCTAGAAGTCTAGATAGTGTAGCAATAGCTATTGTTCCAGGTAATTATGCAATAGCTGCAAAATTAGATTATACAAAAGCATTAGCAATTGAGAGATTAGATGAAGGCTATAAAAATGTTATGGCAGTTAGAACTTCAGATATCAACTCAAAACTTGGCCAAGATTTAAAAGAAGCCATTGAATCTGAAGATTTCTATAATGCAATTACAAAAACAGGTAGTATTTTCAACTCTTTTGATAGGCCTCAATGGTGGATTGAAAAATATGGGAGAGACAACTAAAAATGGAAAGCTCAAATAAAATCCCATATGATAATAATTCATTTATTTCATTTAAAAATATCAGTGTTAAATTTAAAAATAAAGATAATTTAGAATTAAATGCTGTTTCAAATTTCTCATTAAATATTAAAAAAGGAGAAATTTTAGGGATTATTGGCTCCAGTGGTGCCGGAAAAAGCACCATAGCAAGAAATATAAATCTTCTTCAGAAACCTTCTGAAGGAGAGGTATATTTTAAAGGAGAAAATATAACCAATCTTAAGGGTAAAGAATTAAGATCTGTTAGAGAAAAAATGGGAATGATTTATCAACATTTTAATCTAATAAATCAATCTACTGTTAAAAATAATATTGCATTCAATTTATTAGCTGCGAAATATGATAAGTCAAAAATAAATTCCAGAATAGATGAATTATTAAAATTAGTTGGACTAAGTGATAAAAAAGAAAGTTATCCTGCCCAACTTTCTGGGGGACAAAAACAAAGAGTAGCAATTGCAAGAGCTCTTAGTAATAATCCTGAAGTTTTAATTTGTGATGAAGCTACTAGTGCCTTAGATCCAGAAACTTCACAAGATATTGTGAAACTCATTAAAACTATAAACAAAAAAATGGGTATTACAGTAGTATTTATAACTCATCAAATGGAAGTTGCAAAAGATTTATTTGATAGAATTGTAATAATGGAAGATGGAAAATTAGTTGAAGTCGATGATTCATACTCAATTTTTATAAATCAAAAAGAGTCTAGAGCAAATAAATTAATTCAAAGAATAACAGAAATTAAAATCCCAGATTCTGTTTTAAAAAACAATGTAGGACCTTTTTATAAATTAACATATTTTGGAGAAAATGCTTTTTTGCCAATAATATCAAATACAATAAAAAAATTTGATGTGGATATTTCAATTATTCACGGGAAAATTGAGTATATAAGTGATAAACCATTTGGAATTCTAATTATCACAATTGATGGTAATAATACTCAAGCTGCTATTGAATACTTAAAAAACAACACCTCAGATTTTATTAAAATAAATTAGGAAAGAACAATGACTGAAACAATAAATATAATTCAACAATATTTGTGGAAAGCAACTTATGAAACCTTTGAAATGGTTAGTATTTCTTTACTAGTTGCAACTATCTTAGGCATTTTTATAGGGTTATTATTATATATAACTAGCAACCCACTTCTATTTGAAAATAAAACAGTAAACATAATATCATCAACTATTGTAAATATACTAAGATCTATCCCTTTTATAATTTTATTAGTTGTAGTTATACCTTTAACAAAATTGATAGCTGGCACAACAATTGGTCCAATTGCTGCGACCATTCCATTATCATTATCAGCAACGGCTTTTAATGCTAGATTAATTGAAGGCTCTTTTGCCGAAATTAATAAAGAAACAATTGAATCTTCTGTTGCTACAGGTGCATCTCTATCCCTAATTATAAGAAAAGTTTTATTTGTTGAAGCTCTTCCTTCAATAATCAGAGCGATTACTGTTACCTTTATTAGTCTCATTGGCTACTCAGCTATGGCAGGTATTGTTGGAGGCGGTGGAATTGGAGATTTAGCTATTCAATTTGGTTATTATCGCTATGAAACAGGAGTAATGATTATTACTGTAGTAATTTTAGTTATTCTAGTGCAATTAATTCAGTTTATAGGTGACAAATTATCTAAAAAAATTGATCGTCAATAGGAGAAGAATATGGAAAACTTAGCAATTAGAGTTCAATGTGGTCCAAATAATTATTATAACCATATTGATGCTATAAACAATATTAATAAATTTTTTACAAAACAAGAATTAGAACAATGTCTTTGGATATATGGAGAAAAAGCTGGTAAAGCAGCAAAAGACTTTTTACCAATTGATTTATATGATGAGAATATTAAAAGCTTCTCGATTAAAGGCCACTGTACACATGAAAGTGTTGATTACCTTATAACTCAAGCTAAAACTTCTCCAGCAATAATTGGTATTGGAGGTGGCACTATATTAGATATAGCAAAAGCTACTGCAGCAAAATTAAATAAACCTTTTGTTGCAATTCCTACTATCGCAGCAACTTGTGCAGCTTGGACTCCTTTATCGGTTTGGTATTCTAAAGAAGGAAAGGCTTTAGGCTATGAAATATTTAATAATTCAACTTATTTAGTAATTATTGAACCTAGAATCATAATTAAAGCACCAATTGAATATTTAGAAGCAGGAATCGCAGATACAATAGCTAAGCAATATGAATCAGAAATATTAGTAAAAGGACTCAAAGATATTCCTTACACAGCACATATAGCTATTAATATTGCAAAAGATATTAATAAAACATTATTAGGAAAAGGCATAAAAGCTATAGAAAATATTTATGATAAAGCATATGAACATGATTTAATTAATGTTATAGATGCTGTTATTGCAGGAGGAGGTCTTATTGGTGGACTAGGTGAAAAATTCACTAGAATTGCTGCAGCTCATGCAATTCATAATGGAATCTCTTCTATAAAAAGAACAGAAAAGTTTTTGCATGGAACAAAGGTTGCATATGGAATTCTAGTTCAAAGTGCACTATTAAATGATGATAAATTATTAGAAAGTCAAATATCACAGTTTAAAAAACTTGGATTACCCACTAAACTAAGCGATATCGATTTAGATTATTCCAATAAAGAAGAATTATCTACAATTATATCTTCAACATTAAAACCTAGTGAATCAATTCACTTACTACCCTTTGAAGTAAATGAAGTAATACTTGAAAATGCTATTTCAAAAGTAGAAAAATTTAATAATAATATTTAAGGAAATATAAAATGCCACAATTAAGTAAAAAAACAGAAACCTTTAGTGAATCAGTTATAAGAAGTATGACGAGAATTGCTAATAAATATGGAAGTATAAATCTATCACAAGGCTTTCCTGATTTTGATCCTCCAAAAGAAATAACAGACAAACTATCTGAAATAGCTAAAGAAGGCCCTCATCAATATTCAGTTACTTGGGGAGCTCAAAACTTTAGAGAAGCATTAGCAAATAAACTAAATCATTTTGCTCCATTAGATCTTGAACCAAATAAAAATATTGTAATAACTTGTGGTTCTACTGAAGCAATGATGGCATCTCTATTATCTGTTATAAATCAAGGAGACAAAGTTATTATTTTTTCTCCATTCTATGAAAACTATACAGCAGATACTATTTTAAGTGGGGCAAAACCAATTTATGTACCACTAAATCCTCCTGAATTTTCATTTAATAAAATTGAATTAGAACAAGCTTTTAAACAAAACCCAAAAGCAATAGTAATCTGTAATCCTAGTAACCCTACTGGGAAAGTATTTACATATGAGGAATTAGAATATATATCAGAATTAGCAATAAAATATGATACTTGGGTTATCACTGATGAAGTTTATGAACACATAGTTTATCCACCATATAAACACATAGCAATTGCAAGCTTACCGAACATGAAAGATAGAACTATTACTTGCAGTTCACTTTCAAAAACTTATTCAATCACTGGTTGGAGACTTGGTTATATTTATGGTCCTGAATTTGCTATAAATGCAATAAAAAAGGTACATGACTTTTTAACAGTTGGTGCAGCAGCTCCATTACAAGAAGCTGCAATTGTTGGCTTAAATATGGATGATTCATATTATCAAAATTTACAAACTTCTTATTTAAATAAAAGAGATATTTTTATCTCCTATTTAGATAAAGCAAAATTAAAATATACAATTCCACAAGGCTCTTATTTTGTTTTAGTAGATATTAGTGAATTCGATAGTACTGATGATACTAAATTCTGTATGTGGTTAGCAAAAGAAGTAAAAGTTGCAGCAGTACCTGGCTCTAGTTTCTTTAAAGAAAATATTACTAATTTAATAAGATTCCACTATGCAAAAAAAGAAGAAACCTTACACTCTGCAGGTCAAAAGCTTCTTAAACTAAGAGAAATTTGGGATGAAAAAGGCTATAAATAAAATTTAAAAATATAGGGTTTTCAAAAACATTTGGTCTATGAAAACCCTAAAATATTTTCTATGTTTTATTTAATCATTGATAAAAAATATTTATGAATACTTTTATCATTTGATAATTCTGGATGGAAAGCTAAAGCTAATTGATTCTTATATTTTACTCCAACAATTTTATTATCAACTTGTGCTAAAATTTCTACACCATCATCAACTTTTTCGATATATGGAGCTCTTATAAAAATCATTTCAAAGTTTCCAATCCCTTTAATATCTTGGGTTGTAACAAAACTTCCAAGTTGTCTACCATAAGCATTTCTTTTAACAGTTACCGGCAAAGAATTAAATGCTTTTTCATAACCCTGTTGA
Source organism: Pleomorphochaeta caudata (assembly GCF_055395745.1). NCBI lineage: Bacteria > Pseudomonadati > Spirochaetota > Spirochaetia > Spirochaetales > Sphaerochaetaceae > Pleomorphochaeta > Pleomorphochaeta caudata. Next base: position 1,491,051 of record NZ_AP042458.1, on the reverse strand, counting down.
ACATTTTGTGCTAATAGAATTAATCCAGCACAGGTTGCTAAAACAGGCAGGCCTTTGTTAATTTTATTTTTTAAGGGATCCAAAAGTCCAAGGTTTTTTAAAAGGTTAATTTGAACTGTTGATTCCCCACCGGGCAAAACTAATCCATCAAATTCTTGATTTAAATCTTTTAATTGTCTAATTTCAAAAGTTGTAACACCTAAATCTTCAAGCATTTTTCTATGTTCAATAAATGCTCCTTGAAGCGATAAAACACCAATATTCAATTTAAATACCTCTGTTTGACATAATTAATTTTATTTCTTCCTCATTGATTCCAACCATTGCTTCACCTAAATCTTCACTTAATTTTGCAATAAGAGAATAATCATTAAAATTAGTTACTGCTTGAACTATAGCTTGTGCTCTTTTCTGAGGATTTCCTGATTTAAATATACCTGAGCCAACGAAAACTCCTTCAGCACCTAATTGCATCATCAAGGCAGCATCTGCTGGTGTTGCTACCCCACCGGCAGCAAAATTAACAACAGGAAGTTTCTTATTTTTATAAACAAATTCAATTAAATCATATGGGACTTCTAATTCTTTGGCTGCATTAAATAATTCATCTTCTCTAAGTGAACTTATTCTTGCAATTTCACTATTCATTGATCTCATATGGGAAACAGCTTGTATAACATCTCCAGTACCAGGCTCCCCTTTTGTTCTAATCATTGAAGCACCTTCATTAATTCTTCTTAATGCTTCACCAAGATTTTTAGCACCACATACAAAAGGAACTTTAAAATCCTTCTTATTTATGTGAAAAATATTATCAGCTGGAGATAAAACTTCAGATTCATCAATATAATCAATTTCAATTGCTTCAAGTATTCTAGCTTCTAAAAAATGTCCAATTCTACATTTTGCCATAACAGGAATTGAAACTGCACTTTGAATCTCTTTTATCATTTTTGGATCACTCATTCTAGAAACTCCTCCAGCAGCTCTAATATCTGCAGGAATTCTCTCAAGTGCCATTACTGCACAAGCACCAGCTTTCTCAGCAATTTTTGCTTGTTCTGGATTTGTGACGTCCATAATTACGCCACCCTTTAACATTTGTGCTAATTGTTTATTTAATTCATATCTATTATTGGTCATTTTGGGCCTCCGTTGAAAATGATTATATGCAGGTATTGACATTATTAAAATATTCAATTTAATTATTTTTAATAAGACCAGATTGAATAATTATTAGGAGAAAAATTATGTTAACTTATAATTTAAAAAATAAAGACCAAGCTTTATATCTACAATTATATGAGAATATAAAAGCAGATATATTAAATAGTGAGATTTTACCTAATGAAAAATTGCCTTCAAAAAGAAAATTAGCAAATCACTTAGGAATTGCTCTAATCACTGTTGAAAATGCTTATTCTCAATTAATTGCTGAAGGATATATTTATTCAATAGAAAAAAAAGGATATTTCGTATCTTCCTTTGTAGAAAAGAATTTCCACCTAATAAAAAAGAAAACTACTAAGAAAGAATTAATTGAAGAAAAAATAGAACCCAATTACTATGATTTGCAATCTCTTGAAGTTGATACTAATTTATTCCCTTTCTCAATTTGGTCAAAATTAATGAGAGAAATAATATCAGAAAAAAATAAGAAGTTACTGGTTAAAACTGATAGTTTTGGCATATATGAGTTACGTTTAGCAATTGCAAAACACTTATATTCCTTTCAAGGATTAAATATTACTCCTGAGCAAATAATTATTGGAGCTGGATCAGAATATTTATATTCTATGATTATAAAATTATTAGGATATGAGAGTGTTTTTGCTCTCGAAGATCCTGGTTATAAAAAAATATCAAAAGTTTATAATAGTAATAATGTTAAAATAAAATATGTTAAATTAGATTCTTATGGAATTGATGTTACTAAACTTGAAAATGTTAATGCTGTTCATATCTCTCCAGCTCACCAATTTCCAACAGGTATTGTAATGCCTATTAAAAGAAAATTAGCATTATTAGAATGGGCTAATGAAAAAGAAAACCGAATAATAATTGAAGATGATTATGATAGTGAATTCAGATTTAAAGGAATAAGTGTTCCATCAATTATGAGTATTGATGATAATGAAAATGTAATTTATTTAAATACGTTCTCAAAAACAATTGCACCTTCTATAAGAATTTCATATATGATTATTCCGAAAAAGTTTATAGATATTTATAAAGAAAAATTAGGCTTTTTTTCCTGTACTGTTCCTAGTTTTGAACAATATACTTTAGCAAAATTTATTGATGAAGGATATTTTGAAAGACATCTAAATAAAATGAAAAACTACTATAGAAAGAAAAAAGATTTATTCTTCTCATTAATTAAAGAATCCAAACTTAATAATATTTGCTCTTTAACTTATAGCGATTCAGGACTTCACTTTCTTTTAGAATTAGATACAAAAATCAGTGATAAAACTATATTAGAAAAAGCATTTGAACATGGTGTTAAATTAACTTGTTTATCTCAATATTATAGTCAAAATTCTGAAAAAAAAGAGCATATAATTGTAGTAAACTTCTCTCTAATTTCAGATACAAATTTTGAAAAAGTAATAGAAATATTAGAAAATATATTATGGGACAAAAACAAGCATAACTAAAATTTAGTTATGCTTGTTAACTTAAATAAAAAAATAACTAAATAATTAATTACTTTTTAAAACACTATTTTTTAATTCTGATGCAAATTCATAGACTTTTGGTACACAATCTTTACCATATTTTTCTATAATTCTAACTATTGCTGAGCCAACAATTGCCCCATCAGATATTTTTGCCATCTCTTGTGCTTGTTTTGCATTACTAATACCAAATCCTATTGCGCAAGGAATATCTGGCCTTACTGATTTAATTGTTTTAATTAAATCTCCTATATTATTACTAAAGGTACTTCTCTCTCCTGTAACACCTAATGATGAAACACAATAAATAAAGCCCTTAGCTTCTTTTGCAATCATCTTTACTCTGCCCTCAGAAGTTGGAGCAACCATTGAAATCAAATGAATATTATGTTTTGAAAAGATTGTATCAAACTCGTTTTTTTCTTCAAAAGGAATATCTGGTAAAATAATTGCATCAATTCCATTTAATTCTGCTTTTTCTGCAAATCGTTCAATTCCATAGCTAAAAATAACATTCGCATAAGTCATAAAAGCTAAAGGAACTTGAGTATTACATCTAACTCTTTCAACAAGAGAAAAAACATCATCAGTACAAATCCCATTTTTAAGAGCTCTTTCACTAGCCCCCATAATTACTGGACCTTCAGCTGTTGGATCAGAAAAAGGAATCCCTAATTCAATTAAATCACAGCCAGCTTTATCAAGGGCATAAATAATTTTCTCTGAAGTTTCAATATCTGGATCTCCAACTGTTATAAAAGGAATAAAAGCCTTCCCATTTTTAAAAACTCTATCGATTTTATTCATTGATATCTACTCCTCTATATTTAGCGATTGAAACACAATCTTTATCTCCTCTACCGGATAGATTTACAACAATTATTTGATCTTTATTCATAGTAGGGGCTAATTCCATTGCATAAGCTAATGCATGAGAACTTTCTATTGCAGGTATAATTCCTTCAATTTTTGATAAATATTCAAAAGCTTTAACAGCCATTTCATCAGTTATAGGATAATATTCTGCTCTACCAATATCTTTTAGATTCGCATGTTCAGGACCAATTCCAGGATAATCTAATCCAGCAGAAATTGAATATACTGGAGTTATTTGTCCATAGTCATCTTGGCAAAAATAACTTTTCATTCCATGGAAAATCCCTAGCTTTCCAACTGTAATTGTCGCTGCTGTTTTATCAGTATCAGCTCCTAATCCAGCTGCTTCTAAACCAATTAATCGAACATCTTTATCTTTAATAAAATCATAGAATGCCCCAATTGCATTTGAGCCACCACCTACACAAGCTAAAACTGCATCAGGTAATTTTCCTTCTTTTTCTAAAATTTGTTGTTTAATTTCTTTTGAAATTACTGCTTGGAAATCTCTTACAATTGTAGGAAAAGGATGAGGCCCCATAACACTACCTAAAACATAATGTGTATCACTGATTCGATTAGTCCATTCTCTCATTGTCTGAGATACAGCATCTTTTAAAGTCGCAGTACCTGTTGTAACACTATTTACTTTTGCACCTAATAATCTCATTTTATAAACATTAAGAGCTTGTCTAACAATATCTTCTTGTCCCATAAAAATCTCACACTCTAAGCCCATTAAAGCAGCAACTGTAGCAGTTGCGACCCCATGTTGTCCTGCCCCTGTTTCAGCAATGACACGTGTTTTGTTCATTTTCTTTGCAAGTAAACACTGTCCTATTACATTATTAATTTTATGGGCTCCAGTGTGATTTAAATCTTCCCTTTTTAAATAAATTTTTGCACCACCTAGGTCTTCACTCATATGCTCTGCATAATAAAGTCGTGAAGGACGGCCTGCATATTCATTTAAAAGATATGTTAATTCATTATTAAATTCTTCATCATCTTTATATTTATTATAAGCTTCTTCTAATTCTAGCAATGCATTCATTAGAGTTTCAGGAACAAATTGTCCACCATGTGTTCCAAAATAGCCTTTACTCATTATATCCTCCATTGAGAGCATTAAGTTTTAAACTAATTTCTCTCATTTTTTGAAAATCTTTATATCCATTAATTTCAACACTACTACTTAAATCAAAAGCAAAAGGATGAAAACAATTATATGCTTCTTCAATATTATCTATATTAATTCCACCTGCTATAAATAATGGTTTATTCACTTTAATTTCAATATTCCAATCAAAAGTTTTTCCACTTCCTGAACCACTATCTACAAGTAAAAAATCAGCTTTAGGGAAGTCTATGATTTTTTCAAAGTCCTTATCAACCTTAATCGCTTTAATTATTTTGATAGGGACACTATTTTTTAGCTTTTCTATATATAAATTATCTTCATCTCCATGTAATTGAACTAAATCAATAGCCTTCGATTCAACAATTTTTATAACATTAGATATTGGTTCATTCACAAAAACACCAACACTTTTTATTTTATTATCTAAATTAGATTTTAAATTTAATGCAGTTTTTAAATCTATTTGTCTTTTACTTTTAGCAAAAACGAAACCAATATATTCAGGCAATATTTTATTTACCATTAAAATATCTTCTTCTCTTTTTAGCCCACAAATTTTTAATTTTGTTTTCATTAAATTAACCCTTTAAAAATTTTTAAAAGCTCAGCTTTTTTTGAAGACCTCATAAAAGACTCGCCTATTAATACTGCATCAACACCGATATCAATTGCTCTTAAAATATCTTCTCTTTTTGAATATCCACTTTCGCTAACCATAATTTTGTTTTTAGGAATAAAGGCTCTTAACTTTTGTGAATTATTTAAATCAACATTAAAAGTTTTCAAATCTCTATTATTTATTCCAATTATTTTTGCATCAATTTTTAAGGCTCTCTCTATTTCAATTTCATCATGAGCTTCAACTAATACATCAAGACCTAAATTAGTAGCTTCTTTATAAAAATCATTCAACATCTTATCATCTAGAAGGGAACAGATTAATAATATTGCACTTGCATTAACTGCTTTTGCTTCATGAATCTGGTATGAATCAATAATGAAATCTTTTCTAAGAGTAGGAAGATTTACTTCTTTATTTATAGCTTTTAAAAAACTAGGATCTCCTAAAAAATAATCTCTCTCAGTTAAAACAGAAATTGCATCAATACCTATTTCTTCATATTCTTTAGCTATTTTTATTGGATTAAAATCTTCACAAATTAAACCTTTTGATGGAGAAGCTTTTTTAACTTCTGCAATATAAGAAATACCAGCTTTAGATAAAGCTTTATAAAAAGGAAAATCAAAAAAAATTGAAGCTTTATAAGCTTTTTTCTCCATCTCCTCTCTTTGTGCTTTATTAATAACACTTAATCTAGTTTTTGTTTTAGCTGCAATCTCATCCAATATCATAAGTTATACCTCATTAGTAGCTTTAATCATCTGATTCAATTTTGCTAAAGCTTTACCACTATCAATTGCATCTTTTACTTCTTCAATAGCTCTATCAAGTGTTATATCGCCTTTTCCAATGTATAAAGCAGCAGCGCTATTTAATACAACAGTATCTCTCTTAGGGCCTTTTTCCCCTGCAAAAATATCTCTAATTATTTGAGCATTTTCATCTGGAGTACCACCAACTAAATCTTCTTTTTTACATAGTTCAAAACCGTAATCTCTAGGATCAATTTCATAATTTTTAACCCAGCCATCACGAATTTCACATACCTTGGTTTTTCCTACAAGTGAAATTTCATCAAGGCCTTCAAGTCCATAAACTACAAGACCTCTTTTTACACCTAAATTAAGTAGAACTTGTGCTAAGGGCTCAACAAGGGCTTCATCATATACTCCCATAAGTTGATATGCTGCACCTGCTGGATTTGAAAGAGGTCCAAGAATATTAAATATTGTTCTAATTGATAATTCTTTTCTCACAGGAGCAACAAATCGCATTGCAGAATGATACTTTTGAGCAAAAAGAAAACATATTCCTATTTCTTCTAATACTTTTTTTGCTTTTTCTACATCTATTGAAATATTTACACCTAAAGCTTCTAATACATCAGCTGCACCACATTTACTACTTGCTGCTCTATTTCCATGCTTTGCTACTGGAACACCACATGCTGAAACAACAATAGATGAAGTTGTTGAAATATTAAAAGAATTGGAATGATCTCCTCCTGTTCCAACAATCTCTAATACATCTAAATCATTTAGAAGTTTTAAAGCATGCTGTCTCATTATTTTGGCTGAAGCTGTTATTTCTTCTATAGTTTCCCCTTTCATTGATAGTGCAATTAAATAAGCACCAATTTGGAGATTACTAGCTTTACCACTCATTATTTCATCCATAACAATTTCTGCTGTTTCTATATCTAAGTCTTCTTTCTGTGAAAGTTTTATAATAGCTTCTTTAATCATTTTTTTCTCCTAATAAAAAGTTTTTAATAATATCTATTCCGTGTTCACTTAAAATTGATTCGGGATGAAATTGAAGTCCTACTACTCTATTTTCAATATCTTCAACTGCCATAACTTCATTTGTATCTAAAACCTTAGCTGTAACAACTAACTCTTTTGGAAGAGTTTCCCTTACTACTGCTAAACTATGATATCTTCCAACTTTTATAGGACTTTCAATGTTTTTAAATGTAGCTAAACCTAAGAGCTGTGCTTGAGAACTTTTTCCATGCATTAAAGTTGGAGCATGATCAACTATTGCTCCATATGCAGTACAAATTGCTTGATGGCCTAAACAAACTCCTAAAATTGGAAATTTTCCTTTTAACTGAGTCACCACATCAACGCAAATTCCTGCATCCTCAGGTCTTCCAGGACCTGGAGATAAAACTATTGCTTCTGGATTCAATTTAATAATTTCTTCAATAGTTATTTGATCATTTCTAACTGTTTTAATATCTGTATTTATTTGTCCAATTAATTGATAAAGGTTATAACTAAAACTATCGTAATTATCTATTAATAAAATCATTTAATTATCCTCCAAAGCATTTATTACAGCTTTTGCTTTATTAATGCATTCTACGTATTCATTTTCTGCAATAGAGTCAGCAACAATTCCTGCCCCACTTCTTACATATACATTCCCATTTTTCTTAAAAGCAAGACGAATTGCGATACAAGTATCTAAACCACCATTAAAGGAGAGATACCCAATAGCACCACCATAAACACCTCTTTTATTATTTTCTAATTCATTAATAATTTCACAGGCTCTAATCTTTGGTGCACCAGAAAGTGTTCCAGCAGGTAAAATCGAATCTATAGCATCTAGACTATCTAAATCATCTTTAATTTTCCCAGTAACTGTAGAGCCAATATGCATAACATGTGAAAACTTTTGTATTTGCATATACTCTTCAACTTTAACACTACCAAATTTACTAATTTTTCCTATATCATTCCTACTAAGGTCTACTAACATATTATGTTCTGAAACCTCTTTTGGATCTTCTAATAATTCTTTTTCTAACTTCAAATCCTCTTCTTGAGTTAATCCACGTTTTCTAGTCCCAGCAAGAGGAAATGTACTTAATTTAGAACCTTCAAGCTTTACTAAAGTCTCAGGAGAAGCCCCTGTTAATTCAATATTTTCGCTCACAAAATAAAACATATAAGGAGATGGATTAGTTTTTCTTAAATAGCTATAAACTGATTTTAAACTACCTTTAAAAGGAGCAACCAATCTATTTGATAGAACAACCTGAAAGATATCACCTTCATAAATATAATTTTTAGCTTTTTCAACCATTTGACAGAATTCTGCTTTAGAAAAAAGAGGTGTTAGACTAGAAAGTAATTGTCCTTTAACTTCAACATTTTCTACCTCATCTTTTTCTTCTATTAGACTTTTTAAACTATTTAATTCTAAAGTGGCTTTTTTATAATTTAAATCAAGGTTATCCCTTTTAACATTAATTATTAAATAAATCACTTTTTTTAAATTATCTATAGCAATTAATTTATCAAACAACATTAAATCAAGATCATTAAAATCTTCCTCATCAACTGCATCAAGTTTTAACGTTGGTTCACTATAGGAAATAAAATCATAGGAAAAATAGCCAACAAGACCACCTGTAAAAGGAGGAAGACTAACTACCTTTGGACTTTTATTCTTTTCAAGGATTCTTCTAATATATGGATGAGGCTTTTGAGCTTCAATTTCTATTGTGGTAGCTGATTTAATACATAAAGAATTACCTTTCTGAGAGATTTCTAAACTTGGGTTGAACCCTATATATGTATAACGACCCCAAATTTTACTATCCTCACAAGATTCCAATAGAAAACAATGCTTACTGATCTTCTCTAGTCTATTTAAAATCTCCATAGGACTTTTTTCACCTAAAGGCAAACTAAGTGTTATTGGTACTGTATTATACTCTTGGCTATAATCAAGAGCTTGTTTTAAATCTGGATAGTAATTCATATTCCCTCTTTTTTTGTTTCTATTTATAGAAATATATTGTTACTATAAACAGAAACATATGTTACTGTCAATAGTAACAAGGAATTAAAAAATAAATTGACACCACTAAAATAAAACAAACCCCAAATGGGGTTTGAAATGTCTTTGTGAATCTAATTATGATATCGTATAAATCAAGTATTTATCGAGCTCAATGCAGGGTAAAGTTTCTTAAATTTATCAAACTTAGTTCTATAATTATTAGATCTTTCTAATTGAGGGTTATATATTTGTTTGTCTTTTTTAGACAACATTTCTTTTATAAAAGACTCATAGGATGAGGTAATATTATTTTCAATCAGCACAGAACTTATCAAAGAAATACTTGGTAAATATTCACTATCACTATAAACTGTTACCGGAACTTCAAATATATTTGCAAAGATTTGATTCCAAACCTTTGTTAAAGCCCCACCTCCAATTAAAGATAATACTTTTGGTTCAACCCCTAATTCTTCAATACCTTGTTTTAATGAATAAGCAACACCTTCCAAGGCACTAATAACCATATCAACAAGACTTGTTTTTGGATTCAAGCCAAAAAAACTTCCTCTAATTTTTGAATCAGCAACAGGATATCTTTCGCCAACTAAATAAGGTAAACAAATTAAATCAGTTTCAAAATTTATATTTTTCTCTAATAACTCATCCATTTTATCATATTTAAAAGAATCATCACTAAATATCATATTAGTTATCCACTTATGGACAGATGAAGCATTTAAAACTGGGATTACATTAATATAATAACCATCATTAATAGCACATAAATTAAAAGCACCATTTTTAGGGTTTTTAGAAATATTTGCAATCCAACCACTTGTTCCAAGATTTATATTTAATTCATTCTCTTTAACAATTCCACTCGCTAATGTGGTTGCTCCAGCATCACCGGAGCCGGCAAATATAACTAAATCTTTATTTAATCCTAGCTCTTTTGCTACTTCTTCTTTTATAGTTCCTACAATATCCTTACAAGATAAAATAGTTGGTAAAATTTCTCTATCAATCTCTATAGATGAAATATATTCTTTTTTAATAATATCCATCATTCCTGTGGTTGATAAAGTTACAGTATCTGCAACAGCCTTATCAGATAAATATAAAGTAATATAATCTTTTGGAGAGAATAATATTTTATTTGTTCTGTTTAATATTTCAGGTCTATTTTCCTTCATCCAAAACATTTTCAATAAAGGAATTGACCCATTCATATTAATAGTAGTTTTTTTAACAATTTCCTCAGATACTTTATCTAAATAATTAGCCCCTCTTTGATCATTATATAAAATTGCATTACAGAGAGCTTTTTTATCATTATCTACAAAAATCAAATCTTGCATTTGACCAGAACAAATAATAGAAGATATTTGATCTCTATCCTCATAAGACTTAATTAATTGAATAAAAACAGATTTCCATTGTTCTGGAGACTGCTCAATAAATTCATCTTTGATATAGGTATCAATATCTATCTTTTTGCTAAATAGAATATCACACCTTTCATTTAAAACTACAAACTTAATTGCGGTAGTTCCAAAATCAAATGTTGCTATTTTCATTATTCTTTACTCCTAGAAACATCAATTAAAAAATTAATTAACTCTTCTTTTGATATATTATATCGCTTTAATAGCTCTGTACCGATTACAGCACCTTTAAATCCTTTTGAATATACTACATCAAGTTTCTTCTTATTGTTAAGCCCAAACCCCGCAAAAGGAATTGTAGAAGGATATTTATTCAAAGTGTAATTAAGCATATAATCATAATTTGTCTCACTTTGACTACTTCCTGTTTGACCAACATATAATTGTTCATAAATAAAAGTAAATTCACTTAAAACTTCATCCATCTGTTTTTCATCCATAGAAGGATTTACAAACCCAACAACATCTATATTGTAAGGTTTTAATTCCCTCTGAAGTTTGATTCTTTCTTCATTTGTTGTATCAGGAATAACAATAGCATCGACAACTGAATTTTTAGCAAAATCTTTATAAATACCACTAGCTATAAAATCTTCTCTATAAGCCATAACCCAAATAGGTTTTTTATATACTTCTCTTATTTTTTTCCAATATTCGATTGAACAAGATACTTCATAGTTAACACTCTTATGAGCATTGGCTATAACTTCTCCATCAGAATAAGGATTTTTTGAAGGAAACCCTAATTCTAAAACATCAATAGTATCTCTTGGAATAAGAGGTAATAAGTCTAATAGTTCCTCAGCTTTTTTATATCCAGCTAATAAATATCCAATTAAAAATGGTTTTTGTCTAAGAGCTAATGTTGCATTATTTTTTGAGTAAATCTTAACCATTATCTTTACTGCCTACCTTTTGACTTACTACAGCGACTATAATAATTAATCCTGTTAAGATGTTCTGTATAAAAGTTGGAACTTGTAAGATTGTTAAACCATTTGCAAGAACTGTAAATATTGCAACACCAACGAGTGTTCCTAAAATATTTGGAACGCCTTCTTTAAATAATGTTATACCAATAAATATTGTTGCGTATGCATTTAAGTTATAGGCATCACCTGCAGTAGGAGAAGCAGATCCAACTCTTGAAGCTAATAAAACACCTGCAAAACCAGCCATTAAACCAGATATCGCAAAAGCTAAAGTCTTATTAAATTCAACTTTAACACCAGCAACTTTACTTGCTTGTTCATTACCACCAATTGCATATAATTTTCTTCCAAATGCAGTATATTTTGTTATATAGAAGAATAATAATGATATAATTATCATCAAAATAGTAAGATAAGGGATTTTTCCAATTTTTGCTGTTCCAATAAATTTAAAGGAAGATGGAATACCATTAAATATGATAGCACCACCACTTAACCAATAAGTTAGACCATAAATCATTCTACCCATAGCAAGTGTAATGATAAAAGACATTACCTTAAATTTTGTAACAATGTATCCATTGATTAAGCCCAAAACTCCACTAATTAAAGTTGCAACAATTAATGTTACAAAAAATGGAACTCCGTTAATTGCCAATAGTGCTGATAAAACCCCGCTAAAGGAAGCTATATTACCAATACTTAAATCAAATTCCTCTACACACATTATCAATGTTGCACCTAAAGCTATAACTGCTAAAATTGCCATTTGACGTGTTATATTCCAAAAGTTGGTTGAAGATAAAAAAGCTCTAGGATTTAAAATTCCAAATAATATAATTATTATAACTAGAGCAAAAATTGTCCCATAAGAGTACATTACTTCTTTAAATCTGTTAGTTTTTAAATTTGCCATTTTTTTATTTACCTTTCTTCATAGCAATAATGAAGGATTGTTTTTGAATCAATATTATGATTAACAATTAACTCATGAGTTCTTCCGTTAGCCATAATTAAAATATTATCTGCAATTTCAAGCATTTCTAATAAGTCACTTGTAACATATACAACTGCCTTACCTTCCCTAGCTTTTTGTCTAAGCAATTCATGGATTTCACCTCTCGTCATAATATCGACAGCTTGAGTTGGTTCGTCACATAAAAATACTTCAGGATTAAAAATTAAAGATTTTGCAAATACAACTTTTTGTTGGTTACCACCTGATAATTGAGCTACTTTTTGATTAATACCCACAGCCTTAATATTTAGCTCGTGCATTTTCTTATCTACATCACTAGCTTCTTTTTTACTATCATAAAGACCTTTTTTTACATAAGAATCTATAATTGGTAAAACAACATTATTCTTTATACTTCTATTTATTACTAAAGAATGACCTCTTCTATCTTCATGAATTAAGCCAATACCATTCTCAATAGAATTTCTTGGTGATAATTTAGTTAATTTTTTACCTTTATAAATTACTTCGCCACCTATGATTCTCTTATAACCATAAATGCCTTCAAGTAACTCGGTTCTTCCGCTACCACCTAGACCAAAAATACCAAGAATTTCACCCTTTCTAACAGAAAAAGAAGCATCTTTAACAACTTTATCTGCTGTTGCAATATTCTTTACACTAAAAATTTCTTCTCCAAATTTCTTATTAATATGATTTTCTTTTGAAGTTGAATCATTTTCACTCATATTATCAGTCATTGCTGCTATTAATTGATCTTTATTGGTTTCATTTGTGTTAACGGTTTCAACCATTTGCCCATTTCTAAATACTGTAATTCGTTGTGTCAAAGCAAAGATTTCATCCATTCTATGTGTTATATAAAGGATTGCAGTCCCTGCCTCATTTAATTTTTTGATAATATCAAATAGGATAATCGTTTCTTTATCTGTTAAGGCTGCTGTTGGTTCATCAAGAATTAATAATTTACAATCAGTCAACATGGCCCTAGTTATTTCTATTAAAGTTTGCTGCGGAGGAGATAACTCTTTTGCCATTTTATTTAATGGAACTTCAATCCCATATTTTTCCATAACAGATTTTATTTTTTTCTCCATAGCAGAAAAATCTACAGAAACTTTATTTGCTTTCTTTTCATAAGGTAAGCCTAAGAAAATATTTTCAATGCCATTAAAGGATGGGATTAAATGTCTATCTTGGTGAATAACATTAATTCCAAGTTCTCTACTTTCAACAGGATTCTTAATATCAACTTTTTTACCACTTACATATATTTCTCCCTCTGTTAAGGAATATACACCTGTAAGAATTTTTATTAAGGTTGATTTACCTGCTCCATTTTCTCCGACTAAGCCATGTATTTCACCTTCTCTGATTGAAAAGTTAATATCATTTAACGCATACATGCTACCAAAAACTTTCGATAGGTTTTTAGTTTCAACTATCATAGATACTCCTTCTATTAATAAATATCCAACCTAAGGGCTGGATATTTATTTTTAAGCTCTATTATTTCTTCTCTATTAATAAAGCAGGAACATATTTTTCACCCTTTTCAACTGATTCACCACTTAATACTTTTGTAACTTCATCAGCTACTAAATCAGCCATTCCTTGGAAATTTTGGGCTAAAGTTGCTTTAAAATTAGTACCTTCATTGATTAATTTAACAGCTTGTTCATTACCATCAACACCAACTACTAAAACTTCATCTCTTCCAGCTTCTTGTAAAGCTTGAGTTGCACCAATTGCAGGTTCATCCCATGCACAAAGGATTGCATTAATGCTGCCCTTTTCTGGATAAGCTGTTAATAAGTTTTCAACAATTTCTTTTGAGTTATTTATTTGGTTTGGTACATCAACATGGTGTTCACTAATTAAGTTAATATCAGGATAAGTTTTTAATACATCTTCCATAGCATAAGTTCTTTGAACAACACCTGGATGTGGTCTATAAGTTAAATGTACAATATTACCTTTAGAACCCATTTTATCAAATAAATATGTTGAAATCATCTCACCCATTTGATAGTTATCACTTGAAGCATTCATTTGCATAGCATCAATATAACCAGCATCACAACCAAATACAGGAACTCCGGCATCAGCTGCTTCCATTATTTGAGACTCACAAATTTTAGGATCAACACTAACAATAATGATAGCACTAGCTCCGGAAACAACACTTGTTTCGATATCAGAAACTAATCTACTATTGTCATTTGCAGAATCATTTACTAATACAGAAAAGCCATTTTCAACTAATTTAGCTTCCATATCTTCAATCATCTGTTTTGTTGTTACTGATGATAAATAAGGTGTACAAATTGATATTTCCTTTTTTGCATCAGCTTTTTCACTACTACCACTTGCAAATATTGTAGTTGGTAATAATGCCATTGCTACTATCATAACTAATAACAAACTTCTTTTTTTCATAATTATTCTCCTTTTGAATCATAATTCATTATCTTTTTAGCTGTATCTAAAGATGTTATAAATACATCTATATATTCACCTTTTAACACAGATTTAATTGCCTCTAATTTTTCATCACCCATAGCAATTGCAATTTTTTTTGATTTTTTCAAATCAGAAATCGAATGCCCTAATATATTATTAGCTATACTTGTATCAATGATTTTTCCATCTTTATTGATATAAGAACAACAAATATTAGCAATAGCACCTTCACTCTTTAATATTTCTATTTCTTCTTTTGATAGCCCACTGGCTAAAATCCCTGTAGATGTTGTTGTAACAGAACCTATACCTAATAATGCTACATCACAATTTTTGCCCATATTCATAACTTCATTTATTGATTCTTCACTTAATAAAGCAGCCTTAGTTGCAGCTTGTGTAAAATAATTGGGAGCATTTAACAAATAAAATTTACCATTAGTTTTATGAGCAAATTGTTGGCAAATATTATTAGCTTGCCAAGTTCCACCGTTTATAGATAAACCGCCACAAAGAGGAATAAAAGTTAATCCTCTATTTTTGCTACTATCAATTTTCTCACCTAAAATTTCTACTGTTCTACCTGCCATTATTCCAACTGTTTGATTATTTTTTACTAATAAATTAAACAAATCTTTCGAAGCTTCAGCTAATTGATGCATCCCTTCACTACTATTATTTTGTCCAATATCATAAATATAAACTTCAGGAATATTGAACTTCTCACTTATTAAATTTTGATATTCATTCTCCTCAATATTTGGATAATTTAATTTAATAGAAAGTAACTTCTCTTCTTTAGCTTTTGCAATAAATCTAGAAACCTGAGGTCGTGATATATTCAAAATTGCAGAAATCTCCTTTTGACTTTTTCCTTGAATATAAAACATTTCACAAATTTCTAATAAATATTTTACGTTTTCTAAATTTTTCATCTCAACCTCTTGAAATTAATTTCATATACTATAATTAATTTCATGTTTTCCTTAACTCTATCACAGATATATAGGAATGCAATAAAAAAAAGGACTTTTCATTAGAAATTAATTTCAAGCCCACAAAAAAATAAGTGCTAATTTGAAAAATACAAATTGCACTTTATGATAAAATAATAAAAAATTTATTTTTATAACTATTTGATTGGAGCAGAATCTCGCTCTACTAATTCGGATTTAAGACATATTCTTGTAACTTCTTCTCGCCCTTCCATTCTTTCATTTAAAAGGCGTAAAGCTTCTGTAGCAAACATGTTCTTATTAATATTTACACTAGTTAATTTTGGTTCTGTTGCCTCAGCTAAATCAGTATTATCTATACTAACTAATGCAATTTGCTTAGGTATATCAATTCCTTTACTTTTTAAACTTTGCATAAAGTAATATGCAGCTCTATCACATTGACATACAAAAGCATCGGGAAGGTCTTCAGGTAATGATATATCCATAACATAATTATCAGTTTTTATATTGTAATTGTCTATTACCCAATCATCATTCATAGGTAAATTATAATAATACAATATTTTTTTATACCCAAGAAACCTATCAGTAATATTAGAAGTTTGAGAATATGACCCAACAAAGCCAATCTTCTTATATCCTCTCTTAACCAAGTAATCAGTTAACTCAATACCAATTCTAAAATTATCCATATAAATACAATCTGAATCATTGTCTAAGGAATCATTGTCTATAATAACATATGGAATTGAAACTTGTTTTATAGTATCTAAAATTCTTGGTGAAACTTCACCTCCAACAATAATCCCATCATAAAAATTATCTTCCATTGGTAGGATTCCCTTTTCCTCATTATCTTTTTCTAAAATATATAAATTCAACTTAGAACCATTTTCATTGCATAAAGTATTTAAATAATAATATATAACATGATAAAAAGAGTCAGTTAACAAAAAGAATCGTTTTGGTACAATAAAAGCTATTTGTTTCTCTCCCGAGACTCTCAATCTTTTTTTTTCATACCCAAGATCTGAAGCAACTTGAATTATTTGTTTTCGCAACTCTGAACCAACTCCAGATTGGCCTTTTAAAGCTCTAGATACTGTTATTTTACTAGTGCCGACTTTTTTTGCAATTTGTTCAATTGTTGTTTTTTTCACTAAAATTCCCTCTCATTTAATACACTATAGCATAAAAATATCGTTTTGTAACGTTACTTTTTTAAAATTTTAATTATTAACTCTAATATTCTTTTTTTTATAATTAAAATATAAAAAAATTAATTGAAGTATTTAAGTCTTAAAGCATTTTATTATTTAAAATTCAAATAAATATGAACAAATTAAAAGAAATAATTTAAATTAACTTAACCAATCAAAAAATAAATAAAACTAAGAAAATGATTAAAAAAAAGCAATTAATTAAATAATAAATCATTTTTGTAACGTTATTTTATTTAAAAAAAATAATTTGACAACGTTACATTTTGAATTTATACTCTATTTGTTAAGTATTTAAAACACTAGGAGGAAAATATGAAAACAAAAAAAATTCTCGTTTTATTATTGGCTCTTATTACATTAGAAACATTCGCCTTTGCAAATGGAACTAGTGAAAATAAAGATTCAAAAGAAAACACTTTGACTGTTAGTTTTTGGACAGCACCAAATAAAGGTCAATACGATTTTTGGGACTCAATTATTTCTGAATTTAATTCAGAAGGAATACAAGTTAATGGAAAAACTGTAAAAATTGAAGCTCAAATGATGCCTGAAACACCATCATCAGAGGCAGGAATACAAAATGCTTTAGCTACAAATACAGCCCCAGCAATTTCTACAAACATTAACAGAGGTTTTGCTACTACCTTAGCAAATTCTGGTCGTGTATATGACATTCAGGACGAACAATTCTATAAAGATATAGTTGCAAATAGAAATATGGAAACAATAATGAATGGATGGGGAATTTCTGGGAAACAATATGTAATCCCTATTTATGCAAATGCTATGAGTTACCATTGGAATTCAAGAGCTTTGAGAGCCTTAGGTTTTACAGATAAGGTTCCTACAACAGTTGCTGATATAAACAAACTAATACAAAATTTTGAAAAATTAAAAGATACAACAATGAAGGATATGGGAATTTCCCACTTATTCTTACGTTCAGAACTTGGTAAACCTGAGTTATGGTGGAATAGATGGTATGACTTTGAAATGCAATATGACGCTTTTTCAAATGGTAAAAGTTTAGTAGAAGGTGATAAATTAGTTATGGATCCAGAAATTTCAAAACAAGTTTTTGAATTTTTAGCTAACTTTGGAAATACTATTCAATTAGCCGAAGATACAGGAGCTTTTGACAAACAAGAATCTCCATACGTATTCCAAATTAGTGCCCCTTGGGACGCTGCAAAATATGATGCTGCAGGATTAGAATATGGTATAAATGGCGACTATGTTTATGGTGCACCTATCGTAAAAGAAGAGGGAGATATTCCATA
The DNA here is from genome assembly GCF_055395745.1 of Pleomorphochaeta caudata. NCBI lineage: Bacteria > Pseudomonadati > Spirochaetota > Spirochaetia > Spirochaetales > Sphaerochaetaceae > Pleomorphochaeta > Pleomorphochaeta caudata. The sequence goes on along the minus strand of NZ_AP042458.1, from coordinate 1,472,649 downwards.
CACATTTGCAGATGCTAAAGGATTAGTATTTTATAAAGGAGGAAACATCTCCGAAGAATTACATCAAGGTGCTATAGCTTTCATATCTTGGGTATATTCAAAAGATAGAAACAGCCAAACAGATTTAGATTGGGTAAAAACTACTGGAATGTTACCTATGAGAGGAGACACAAATAAAAATGAAATCTTATCATCTTATATAGCAGATAAACCAATTTTAAAAGCTCAAGCGGATATGATTCCTTACTCTATCCCAGCAATGGCTAATGCTTCCATGACTGCAATTTTAACAGCTCTTGGTGAAGATGGAATGTGTGATTATATGTTAGCTGCAAATAAATTAAATCCTTTTAATGCTATTGATGCAACTAAAGCTGTGCAAAATGCAATGGAAGGAATGAAAGAAGCTGGTAATTTAAATTAAAAATTAAAAAGGAAGTCGACTTAATGAAAAAGAAGAACTATCATTCAAAAGAAAATGCTACAGGGTGGGTTTTTGTTACTCCATATCTATTATATTGGGTTATCTTATTTTCTATCCCTTTAGTATGGGCCTTTTGGCTATCACTAACAGATTGGAATTTAATGGCTCTAAAATGGAATTGGGTCGGCTTTGGTAATTTACTTAAAGCTTTAAAAGATGAAAATATACATAAAGTATTTTTTAATGGGTTAAAATATTTAATAACTATTGTCCCATTGGTGTGCTTATTTTCTTTAGGTATTGCATCAGTATTACATAACTTACCATCAAAATTCAAAGGGATTTTCTCTGTAATCTTTTTTGTACCTTTTTTAACTAGTGGAGTAGCTACTTCAGTTTTTGTTAGATATTTCTTCAATTACAGTTCTCCATTAAATGTATGGCTAAGAGGAACATTTAATCTAACTGTTGGATGGTTTACAAATCCTACTGTAGCATTTTGGGTAATTGTATTTGTTATAATTTGGAAAGTTTGTGGATACTATTCTCTATTCCTTTTTGCTTCATATGAAGCAATTTCTCCAGAAATAATTGAAGCTGCAGAATTAGATGGAGCAACTTCTAAAAAATGCTTTTGGAAAATAGTTATGCCAATAATAGCTTCATCAATGCAAAGTGTAATAATTTTGTCAACAGGATTAGTTTATAGCATCTTCACAGAACCATATTTATTAACTGGTGGCGGACCATCAAAATCAACTTTGTCTTGGCAACTATTACTTTACAATACATCATTTGTTGAATTTAAATCAGGCTATGGTGCAATGATTGCACTCATATTAGGAATATGTATTTTCATTACTCTTAGAATTGTGATTGCTATTTCAAATCACTACGTAAACAACTCAAACTAATAAACGAGGTAAAGCTATGAATACACGCCAAAAAAGAAGTCAAAAGAAATCATTATTTATTGCAATTTTATTAACGATTATCTTTTTGTTTCCTTACTATTATATTTTATTCCAATCATTCACACCATGGGTTGATGTTGATACATCAATAATTCCTCATAAATTCTCTTTTGAAAGTTATATATACTTATTAAACAACGGAGGCGAAGGTAATCAAATGATGTGGCTACGTGCAATGATTAACTCAATTGTAGTAAGTATTGTCTCAACAGGAATTGCTCTTATTACTGGCTTTTTGATTGCATATGCAATGACAGAATTACATTTTAAAGCTAGCAAGTTAGTTTATAATCTAATCCTATTTCAAATGTTCTTCCCTGCAATTATATTATTAGTTCCTCAATATATGTTACTTAGACCTTTAGTAAATAATTATTTAGGAATGATCATCCCTTTTACTGTTTCAGCTTGGGCTGTACTTATGTATTATAATCATTTTAAAACATTACCAAAATCTCTATTTGAATCTGCAAGAATAGATGGTGCAAGTGAATTACGCACTGCTTTTCAAATTGCATTTCCAATAGGCAAAACTATTTCTATAATAGTATTCTTATCAATCTTTTTAGGTCGTTGGTCAGAATTAATGTGGGATATGTTAATGGCTCCTAAACTTCAAATGCAAACTTTAAATGTTTTAATAACAACTCAATTTAAACCAATGGGAAATCTTCCTGGACCATTATATGCAGCATCGGTAATACTGACTTTCCCAGTTATGATACTTTTCTTATGCTTTTCAAAATATTTCAAGCAAGGCATTGCTATGCAACTTAAATAATAAAAAATTAAAACTAACCTAAGGAGTATTTATGCAAAATAATCACATACAACGATATGCGAAAAATCCAATAATATCTATTTCAGATGTAAAACCTACAAAAGATAATATGGAAGTAGTTGGGGTTTTCAACTGTGGAGGGGTATTATATTCAGGAAAAATATATTTATTATGTAGAGTTTCAGAAATAATAAAACCTAAAAGCAAAGATATAATTTCAATACCAATAATGACAAATAAAGGTTTAACAGAAATTTCATATAATAAAAATGATATCAATTTAAATTTCTCAGATTCTAGATCTATAAGAGATGATAATAATAAAATTTTAAATCTAACTTCATTCTCAAGTTTAAGGTTAGCAATATCAAATGATGGATATAATTTTCAAATCGATGAAAAACCATGTATTAGCATTGATCCAATAACAGAAAACTGGGGAATTGAAGATCCTCGTATTGCGAAAATAGATAATACTTTTTACATTACATATTCTTCAGTAAGTCAAAATGGAGTTGGTGTATCTTTAGCAACAACTAAAGACTTTAAGAAATTTAATAAACTTGGAATGATTTTACCTCCAACAAATAAGGATACAGTCATTTTCCCAGAAAAGATTAATAATAAATTCTACCTTCTTCATAGACCTAGCCCTTTTGACAATCTTGGTAATTCTGATATTTGGATTGCAGAATCAAATGATTTACTTCATTGGGGGAATCATAAACATTTATGCGGGTCAAAAGAGGGAAATGTTTGGGAAGCTTTAAAAATTGGAGCTGGAAGCACTCCAATAAAAATAGATGAAGGTTGGCTAGTTTTTTATCATGGTGTAGATAAAAATGAAAGATATTGTATGGGATATTTATTACTTGATAAGAATTATCCTAGTAAGATATTGTTTAGGACAAAGAATCCAATAATGGAACCAACCATGAATTATGAGAAATCGGGATTTTTCTCTGAAACTATATTCCCCTGTGCTACTATTCCAACTATGAATAAAATTATAATGTACTATGGAGCTGCAGATAATAGTATTTGTCGAGCTGATATAGAGATTAATAAATTAAGAGAATTAAGAAATGAATAAAAAATATACTGTTGAAGAATTATTAAAAGAGTATCGAAATTCAAATAATTTTCCAATATTTGAAAATAAAATGATTAAATTTGATAAAGTAAATAATAACGATGTTTATAATCCATCATATCCAATTAAAATTAATAATAAATTAATCCTTCCCGCTAGAGTAGAAAAAAGAGATAGTGAACATTCAAAAGTAATTTTTTTTAAGGAGACAAATCAGGCATTAACTTGGGAGCCAGATGAAAACTTTAAAACTCTAGAATTACAAGATCCATTTTGGATAGAAGATAATGATACTCTATTAATTGGTGGTGTCCAAGTTGATTTTGCAGTTGATGATACAGTAATTAATTGGAAAACAGTATGTTATAAACTTATGAAAAATAATACTTTTTCTCATTTCTTCACAGGACCTAATAAAATGAAAGATATACGATTCTGCAAATTAAAAAATGGGAAAATTGCACTTTTTACAAGACCTCAAGGTACAAAAGAATCAAAATTAGGACAAATAGGATTTACTATATTATCTTCTTGGGAAAACTTATCTACTGAAGTAATAGAAAAAGCTCCTTTACTAAATATTTTTGATGAAAATCAATGGGGTGGAATAAATCATGCACAATTATTACCAGATGGTAATATTGGATTATTAGGACACATTGCTTGCTATTCAACAGATAAGGCAAAACACTATTATCCTATTTCATTTGTATTAAATCCAGATACTACCGAAATTATCAAAGAACCTAAAATAATATTAGAAAGAAACCAATTATTAAAAAGCCCTTCAAAATCTGCTGATTTAGAAGATATAATTTTCCCTGGTGGAGCAATACAAGAAGATGGAGGGACTACATTATATTTAGGGGTTAGTGATGCTACAGTTCAAATTGTTAAAACTAAAAATATTTTTAATATTTAACTAATAATTATTTTAAATCATCTTTATAAAAAACTAATACCTCAAATCATAACAATTTGAGGTATTTTAATAATTTTACTTAAATTAGTTAATCTCAAGTCCTAAATCTTCTAGCATTTTAGTACCATATTCAATAGAGACAGCATAACTAACTGAAGTATCATATTCAGGATAATTAACACCTCTATTAAAATCACCACCATCATCAAGTGGAGAAAAGCGGCCTATTACAATACCAACAATTCTTTCATCTTCAATATTAACTAAAGGGCCTCCGGCCATCCCATCATTTACCATTGAATCAAATAGCAGAAGCTTTGTACCTGTTTCAAGCTTTACTTTTGAACTCAAAATACTACTTCTAATACCTAGATTATGCATATCCTGATGGCCATATGGAAATCCTAAATTTACTAAACCAGTACCTAATTGTAGATTATCCACTTGACCTATTAAATGGTCTGGAGTTTCAATAAGAAATTCTTTTTCTAATTTCAAAACAGCTACATTATTATAAACATCAACTTTTACTACATTAACAGCTACAGCACCTACTTCATCCATGCTAAGAATAGAAAAATCTTCAGGATCTAAAGGTTTTGCAACCATTAAGTCTTCAAAACCTTCAGCAATCAAATGTGCTGCAGTTAATAAATATCCTTTTTCATGTACTAAAAAGGCCGTTCCTAAAAATACTACACTATTTTCTTGTTTTCTAACTAACAAGAAACATGCTCCTAGAAATTTTTGTCCTGATTTCTTATACATTTGGATCCTCCTTCTTTTTTCTCTTTTTCTTAAATATTACTGGAGGAATATCAGCTGATTCTATTTGGAAATTCTTCGGTTTTCCTTTTTTGGATTTTAAAGAGAATGTTTGAACCCCAGTATATTCATTTAAACCTTTTTTCAAACTAAAACAAAGGACAAGCAATACTATACCGAAAGGTAATCCTGTCGCTATAACAGCTGATTGCAAAGCAGAAAGCCCTCCGCTTACTAATAAAGCTGCAGCAACCACCCCTTCTAATATTGCCCAGAATAATCTTTGAGGGATTGGAGGATCTGGATTTCCACCAGCTGTTATTATATCAATAACCATAGAACCTGAATCTGAAGAAGTTACAAAGAAACTTACAACTACTAATACTCCTAAAATTGAAGTAACAGCATTAAAAGGAAGTTTTTCTAACAATAGGAAAAGAGAAAGTGGAACATTCTCAGTAACAGCTTGTGCAAAACTACCATCACCAAACATTTCAATGTATAAGGCTGTATTACCAAATACGGTCATCCATAAGAAAGTTACAATAGTAGGTACACAAAGAACTCCCATTAAAAATTCTCTAATTGTTCTACCTCTTGATACTCTAGCAATAAACATACCAACAAAAGGAGACCAAGCTATCCACCAAGCCCAATAGAATACTGTCCAACTATTTTGCCAATTAGTATTTTCAAAAGTTTCATTCCAAGTAGAAATTACAAGTAATTTTTGCATATAATAGCCAATATTTTCAGCAAACCCGTTTAAAATAAACATTGTTGGGCCACAAATCAACACAAATAATAATAACAACATTGCTAGGCGAATATTTATCTCAGATAATTTTTTTACCCCAGCATCTAAGCCTCTCACAACTGAAACTGTAGCTATAGATGTAATTATTACAATTAGAATCATTTGTACAATAACACTTTGATTAATACCAAATAGATGACTTAATCCAGCATTTATTTGTTGAACCCCAAAACCTAATGAAGTCGCAACACCAAAAAGAGTAGCTACTGTAGCCAAAATATCAATTAAAGTTCCCCATGCACCATTAATTCTATCTCCTAATAAAGGATAGAATATTGTACGAATTGATAAAGGCTGTCCTTTATTAAAACTGAAAAAGGCTAAAGCTAGTCCTATTAAAGCATATACTGCCCAAGAATGAAGTCCCCAGTGCATAAAAGTAAAGGCCATAGCTTGATGTGCAGCCTCCACTTGATTTTCCACAGGCATAGGTGGATTTATAAAATGGAACATAGGTTCTGCTACGCCATAGAAAAGTAAACCAATTCCCATACCAGCTGAGAAAAGCATAGCAAACCAACTAGTGGTACTAAAATCAGGTTCAGCATCTTCGCCTCCTAATCTTATGTCCCCATAGCGACTAAACATAATGTAAACAACGAACAATAAAATTAAAGTCATTGCAAGGGTGAAAAACCAACCAGCATTTGTGGATATACTGTTTAGTAAATTGTCAAATAGGCCGCCCATCATTTTATTAAAGAAAATTGAAATTACTACAAATCCAATTATTATAGCAGCCGATGTGAAGAATACGACAGGATGAATATCGAATCGCTTCTTCTGATCCTGAGTTTTTTCTATATTTTTTTTGATAATATTTACTCCTAGATTATCTTATTGATTACTTTCGCAGCAAAGCGAACCCCTAGATAGAATGTTCCGGGAGAATGAATCGGAATAAAGTCTCAGACACGAATATCAATGAGCAAACCGTTACTAAATCTTAGATAATCATTATTTTTTTGTAATATACTAATCATGATAAAAATTAAGAAAGCTGTCAACCGTATAAAAATACCGTAAAAATACTGTTTTTATGTAACATATAAAAAGTATTATGAGTTTGTTTTTGAACAAAAATAAATTATTCTCTTCAAAAAATATTTTTTTATACTTTACTTTAAGAAATATAATTTTTTGTAACATATTTACTAGTGATTGCTCGCATCAAAGAAAAGTAGCCTAACTCAAATTGTATAATACTTCCAATTTTATAATTATTTTCATTATTTTTTATATATACAATCAAATAGTCACTGCTAGCACCAAGTATTTCTATATTAGGATCTACTGCTCTCATAGTTTCAATATCGCAATCTTGTTTTCCAATAGCTAATATAGCACGTTGAATAATTCCATTATCAACAGGCATATCTGGGATATTTCCATAACTATCAGCACCAACTCTCCCCCATGGAATCGAAGGTTTTTCTTTTAATTCAACTATTTCTGCATTTAATATAAAAGCATCTCTTCTGGTGCCTTCTAAAAAAGTATAAGTACTTCTTTCTTTACCAAAAAGTAAACTTTCCCCAAGTCTCATGTTATTAATACCGTTTGGGATTCCACCTTCAATCATTAATTTAATTGTAGCAGAATTTCCACCACTGACAACGGGTTCTTTAATTGGTAAATCACTAGCAATATTTTTTAATATATCCATTTTTTCTTTTGTTGGTTGTATAAAAGAAAAACAACTTAAATTTGTACCAATTCCGTATAATATTATATTTGATAGTTTTTGAACTTTATTTGCGACATCTAATAATTGCTTACTATTAATATAACCTTCTCGTAAATCACCTAAGTCAATCATTAGTATTACTTTATGTGTCTTATTTTGCTTTTTTGCTTCTTTATTCAAAGCCAATATTGTTGAAAATTCAGAATTCATTGACACATCAGAATAAATAATAACATCTTCTATTTGAGATATTGAAGGAACACGAATAAGCCATTTTTCCACCATTAAGTTTTTTAATATTTTTAAATTCTCTATTCGAGCATCCCCTATTCTTTTAAGCCCTCCATCAATGAAAGCCTGAACAATAGGAGGTGCTGCAGAAAAAACTTTAGTTATCCCAGTTATATAAATGCCATGTTTTTTACAAAGTAAATCAACACATTCAACATTTTTTTTTATAATGTCTAAATTTATATCCAACATAGGATAACTCATAATCTCATTCCTTATAATTTTTCTTTATATAATTATTTCATCAAAGCTTTTAAAATTGACATATAACAATTTGCTGCACCAACTAGTTGATCTATTTCAATATATTCATCTATTGTATGAGCTAAATTTTCTTTAGAAGGGCCAAGTCCAATTGTCTTAACACCTTTTTCACCAGCATAATAACTACCATTTGTACAAAAATCATAAATAGTTATATCCGGATTAAATCCATCTTTTTTTAGTTCTGATAAACAATCTTGAATAAAGTCATCATTTTCATCATATAACCAAGCTGGGAAAAACTTTTGAGAACCTAACATTTTATTTGTATAACATTTATTATAATCTTCTACATAAGATGCTTTTGCTTTAATTTTTGAATCCTCTTTTTCTAACTTACTAATACAATCTAAAATTGGTTTAAGTACACTTTCTTTAGTTTCATTAACTATGGTTCGCCTATCATAACTTGCCTTACAATAAGCAGGTACACAACTAGCTCCTGGATATGGATCAGATTTAATATCTGTTAAAACCATTATACCTTGATTTAATAAAGGATGACTAACTAATGGCAATTTATTGATTGCCTCAATAATTTTGCACATACTATAAACTGCATTATTACCATTTTCAGGATGTGCACTATGGGATGGAATTCCAAAGGTTTCAATTGCAATTTCTGCACGACCTCTCTGTCCAATTTTTAAATTCAACTCAGAAGCTTCACCAATAACTACATAATCAGGATTGTAAGCATCACATATATATTTTGAAGCTACCCCTTCAAATAGCTCCTCATGGACAATACCTGCAACAACAATTTTACCTGGGAAATTTCTATTAGTTGCTTTAGCATAATTGGATACAGCTAAAGCCATAGCAGATAATCCGCCCTTCATATCTGATGTTCCACGACCATAAATACGATTATTTATTATCTTTGCACCAAAAGGGTCTACACTCCAATCTTTTATATCAATAACAGGGACAGTATCAATGTGTCCATCAAAAACAATACAAGGGCCTTTTTTATTCCCATTCATTATTCCAACTACATTACCACAAGCATCAACAGTTATTTCATCAAAATTTTGTTCTTCAAAAAACTTTTTTAATACTTGGGCTACATTTTGTTCTTCCCCTGAATAACTTTTTTCTTTAACCAAATCTTGACATAATTTTATAAGTCTAGATTCATCAACTTTGTTCAACATTTAAAGTTCCTTTTCCAATTTTTTAATTCTTTCTTTTGCGGCTGTTTCTAAGATATCCACACAACCTTCAATTCCAAATACTTCTCGATTTAAAAAAACGTCTTTATTTGAATATAATTTATATTTCCCATTAGAATAGTAATTACGATAATCACGACGAACTATATCTTTACGTCTAACTAATTTTTTTGAGTCAGTTTCTGAAGAATTATATTTATTTTGTATATTTTTAACTCTAAATTCAAAAGGTGCGTAAATATATACTCTAAGAAGATTTGCTTTATCTCTTAAAATATAATCTGAAAGACGTCCCACTATAATACAAGATTCAGATTCAGCAACATCACGAATAACACCTTTTTCTAATTCAAAAAGTTGATCACTCTTTCGAGAAAACCCAAGACTAGGGAAATAAGAATTATAGCTAGACTTTGAAACACTCTCATCAGCTTTCATTAAAGATATTTCATCTTCACCTTTTTTTAAAACTGCCTTTCCTAAAATATCTTTATCATATAATTTTATTCCAAGGCGAGTAGCCAATTGAAAACCAATTTCATGTCCTTCTGCACCAAAATCACGGTCTATTGTAATTACAATATTAGAATTCATAAATTTACTCCTTAAATAAAATTAGATAAGAATTTTTTACATCTTTCGGTTTTTGGGTTTTGGAACATTTCTAGAGGAGAGGATTCTTCAACAATAAATCCATCATCCATAAATAAAATACGGTTTGCAACATCTCTTGCAAAACCCATTTCATGAGTAACTACAACCATTGTCATCCCATCTTTTGCAAGGCTTTTCATTACATCTAATACTTCCCCAACCATCTCTGGATCAAGAGCACTAGTAGGTTCATCAAAAAGTAAAATTTTAGGATTCATTTCTAAAGCTCTAGCAATAGCAACTCTTTGCTTTTGTCCACCAGATAATGTTGCAGGGTAAACATCCCTTTTATCAAATAAACCTACTCTTTTAAGTAATTCTTCTGCTTTTTCGATAGCTTCTTTTTTATTAAGTTTCTTTAAAGTTCTAGGAGCAAGTGTCATATTTTCAATTACTGTATAATTTGGAAATAAATTAAAATGTTGGAATACCATTCCTATATTTGAACGAAAAACATTTACATTTTTTACATTCTTTGAATTTTCACCATCAATTATAATTTCACCTTTTTGAATATTTTCTAATTTATTTAAACATCGAAGCATTGTTGATTTGCCTGACCCTGAAGGACCAATTAAACAAACAGTTTCACCCTTTTCAACACTAAAAGAAATATCTTTTAAAACAACCAAATCTCCAAATACTTTATTTACATGTTCACATTCTATTATTTTTTCCATAAATTCCTCTTATTAGCGTTGAGTATAATTTAATTTGTGTTCAACTCTTTTTGATAAATATGTTAAGAATACAATAACAATCAAATAAATAATTGCAGCATAAGAATATAATTCAAATGCTTTATAATTCCTAGCAATAATAACCTTTGCAGTTAATGTTAATTCATTAACAGTAATTGCACTTAAAATAGCAGTATCTTTAAGACTTGATATTGCTTGGTTCATAAGAGATGGAATCATAATTTTTATTGCTTGAGGAAGAATAATTTTTCTCATTGTTTGGAAGTAACTTAGACCTAAACTTCTTGCCGCTTCAGTTTGACCATAATCAATAGCTTGAACCCCTGCTCTAAATATTTCAGCCATATAAGCTGATGCATTAATTGCTAAAATAATAACAGCAGCACTATTTGTGCCCATTGAATTTTTAATAACACCAAAATATAAGAATAATGCTAAAATCATTAACGGAATTCCACGAACTACCGTAACATAGAAATTTGCAATCTTTTCTAATATTTTTATATTACTAATAGAGAAAATACACAAAATAATACCTAATACAATAGCAATAAATATACCAAAAAAGGCAATAACTAAAGTTAATCTTAGTCCCGCTAAAAGCATTGGCATATATTTCCAGAACATTTCAAAATATTCCAACATAATAACTCCTTTATAATTAAAATAGAGGGGAACTTTAAAAAGCATCCCCCTCTGCATTTAACATATTTTTAATTATTTATATTCATTAATAATTTTGTCATATGTTCCGTTTGCTTTAATAGTTGCTAAGCCTTCATTAAATTTAGCTAATAAATCTTGATTTTTACCTTTAACTACTGCAAAACCATTTTGTGGTGGAGCTTCAATAGCATCAATTGCTACTTTTAAGTTTTGTTGAGCACCAATTGCAATTTGATAACTGATTACAGGATAGTCTTCAATTAAAAAATCAGCTTGTTTATTTGCTACAGCCATCATCATACTTGCTGAATCTGGATAAACTTTTACTGTTAAGTTCCATTCATCAGCATGATCTTGTGACCATAACATACCTGTTGTACCTTCTTTACAAGCAGCTGTTTTTCCTTGTAAATCAGAAAAATCACTGATACTATCATCTTCAGCATTTACAATTAAAGCTGATCCTGATTCATAATAACCATCAGAAAAATCTACAGTCTTTTTTCTTTCTTCTGTTATATTCATACCTGCAATAGAAGCATCAATAGTTCCTGAAACAAGTGCTGGAATAATTGCTGAAAAATCCATTGGAGTTAATTCATATTCAAAACCTTCTAATTGTGCAATTGCGTCTAAAAGTTCTACATCAATTCCGTAATAATCTCCCATTCCATTACCGCTTGATACAACAACACCTGGTGCTGACTCCCCTTCTTCTAATTGAATTGAAAATGGAGGATATGAAGCATCACAAGCTACAGTATAAACTTTTAACTGTGAAGCAGGACTTTGTTCAGGAGCTCCATTTGCAAAAACAAATGCACTAGCCAAGCATAATAATAATGCTGTTAATGTTAATTTCTTTTTCATTTTTTTCTCATCCTTTAAATAAAAAAAAGACGCAAATATTGAAATTCAATATTATACGTCTTTGTACTTGTATTTGAGCTAAGACTATAAAAGAAAAATACTTTTAGTCAATATATTTTTATTAAATTAAATGCTTTTATGGTATCAATATGATAATAATTTATATACAATTATTAAACTAACAAAAATATTAACATTTGTAAAATATCTTTTTAAAAAACAATGCTAATTCATTATTTAAAAGGCATATAATAAATATTTATCGAATTATTTAATTATTAATTTAAAAAAAATTTTAACCTTTTCTTTAATTGATTTATAAAAAAAATCTTTTTAAAAAAAAAGTAAAAAAATATTTTTTTTAACTGGAATTTAGATGAAAATATAAGAAAATCCCATTATTTATTTAAATTTATAATGCTATAAAATTTATAATTCGTTATAATGTTATATAAAATACTAAGGTATAAAAAGGAGAATAATTTTGGATATTAATTACAGTCAACTTGAAAAAGAAATCTTAGAAAATCTTGGAAATAAAGCCGTTTTAGTAGTTGCAACAAGTAAGGATAATAGAGTAACAGCAAGAAGTTTAAGTTGCATAATAAACGATAAAAAAATTTATTTTCAAACAGATAAAAATTTTATTAAATATCAACAAATAATTAGTAATCCAAAAGTAGCCCTTTGTATAAATAATATACAAATTGAAGGAATAGCAACTCCTATTGGACACCCCTTAGAAAATAAAAATGCTTGGTTTAAAAAACTTTATAAAGAATATTATCCACAGTCTTTTGATAATTATTCAAAAATGAAAAATGAAGTAATAATTGAAGTAAATCCAACTTACATCACTCTTTGGAAATATATTGATAATAAACCATTAAGAGATTATTTAGATTTAATAAACAAAAAAGCGCAAAGAGAATATTACAATATTTAATATATAAAATATTAGCAATATTTTAATTCTTTAACTCAAAATTATATTTGATGTTTTCTTATTTTAAACACTATGATAAAGTAAACCTATAAATAAATCATTTAGTTTTTTTCAACTTGATATTAAAAAAACAAAGAACTAAATAACATAACAATGTATTTATAATTTAATTTGAGGGTATATATTTTGATTAATAACTTAGAAGAAGGACAACTAGTTAAAACAAAAATTCTTGCAATTTATGGAGATAACATCTTTATCGATTTAAATATGAAAAGTGAAGGTATTATTGATAGTTCAGAATTTATGGGTGAAGATGGTAAACTTAGTGTAAAAGAAGGAGATACCATTAGTGCCTATTTTATCTCATATGATCATGGAGAAATGCATTTTACTACTAGACTCAAAGGAGATAAAGCAAATACCGCAGTTTTAGAGCAAGCTTATAAAACTGGAATTCCTATTGAAGGTAGTGTTGAAGCTGAAATTAAAGGTGGATTCCAAATAAAAATTGGAGATAGCCAAGCATTTTGTCCATTTTCGCAAATGGGATTTAGACAAAAAGAGGAACCAAGTTATTTTATTGGCAAAAACATGACTTTCCTAATCCAAGAATTTAATAGAGAACAACATAATATAATTGTATCAAATAGAGCTTATCAAGAAGATTTAGAAAATAAAAAAATTGAAAAATTAAAACAAGAATTAGAACCTGGTTTAATAGTAAAAGGAACAGTTCTTTCTTTGCAATCTTTTGGAGCTTTTGTAGATGTTGAAGGTATTCAAGCATTACTCCCTATTTCTGAAATCAGAAGAGCTAGAGTAAAAGACATAGAAAAAGAATTAAAAGTAGGACAAGAAATTGAGGCTCAAATTCTAAGTCTAGATTTAGACCATAAGAAAATGTCTATAAGCACTAAAGTTTTAACAAAAGATCCTTGGGATACAGTCTCTTCTAAATATAAAGTTGGAGATAAAATAGAAGGAACTATTTCTAAAATAGCAAGTTATGGTTTATTTATAACTCTTGAAGAAGGACTAGATGGCCTTGTATTTATTTCAAAATTACCTAATGCAACCAATACAACAAATCTTAGTAAAGTTTATAAAACTGGAGAAATTATGTTTGTCTCTATTGATCAAATTGATGAAGATGAACATAAAATTGCTTTAAGTCCTGCTAAATCAGATGAAGAAGAAGAAACTTTAAAAGAATATATGGCTGAACAAGATGATGATGATGGAGATACATATAATCCATTTGCTGCATTTTTTAAGAAGTAATAAACAACATATAAATTTAGTAATTAAATATTCTAGATCAGTCTAGAATATTTTTTTTCATTTCTGATTTTAATTGACACTCAATTAACGTGTGCTAAAATATTAATAAGTATACTATAAATTATTGGACTTGATGTTTTTACTTAATACAGGAGTAATATTATCGACTACAAAATAATTGATAAAGAACAACTTATTCATTTATGGACTGAAATTTATAACACTGAAGGAAAACCGGATTGGTCACATATCCTGCCCTTTTATGATGACAACATTTTTTTCAAAGATACAGTTCAAGAAATTCATGGTAAAGAAGAATTTGAAGCAATGACTAAAAGACTAACCGATAGATCAAAAGAGCTTCAAATGAAAATTCATAATGCAGTTGAAGAAGGAAATTTAATAGTACTTGAATGGGAAATGATTTTAAGTTTCAAAAAATATCCTAGTTCATCTATTTATGGGCTAAGCAGACTAACAATCAATGAAGAAAGAAAGATTATTGAACAAAGAGATTATTACGATTTATGGGGCGATATTTTTGATAACATCCCTAGATTCGCAAAGATGTATAGACGATTTATGAAAAAGAAATTTGGGTAATGCTATGAATAAATATTTAAAAGAATATAAATGGTCAAATATTGGCGCAATGATGAAAAATGATAAAAGAGAGCCTGCAATTTGCAATGATTCTTTTGAAGGGAAACTTGTTGTAATCTCTGGAGCTACTTCTGGAATTGGTTATCATACTGCAAATAAATATGCTTCAAAAGGGGCTAATCTTTTACTAATTAATCGAAATGAAATAAAAACTAAAACGCTATGCGATGAATTAATAAAAAAATATAATATATCTTGTAAATATTTAATCGCAGACTATACTTCTCTAGAACAAATTAAGCAATTAGCAACAAAGCTAAATAATATTAGTGAAGACATTAATGTTTTAATTCATAATGCTGGAGTATATTTAACACAAAGAACTTTTACTAAAGATAACCTTGAAACCGTCTTTCAAGTAAATTATCTAAGTTCTTTCATCCTAAATTATATGCTAAAAGAAAAACTCTCAGCTCAAAAAAAAGCAAAAATACTTTTTGTTAATTCTGAAGGTCATCGATTTGCAATTGCTGGTCTTAGACTTGATGATTTAGATTGGAAGAAACACCACTACTCTGGATTAAAAGGTTATGGATCTGCAAAAACTGCTCAATTATTATCTATGATTTCTTTCTCAAACTTTTATGAAGGAACAAATGTAACAATTAATGCTATGCACCCAGGCAATGTGCAAACAAATATGGGTGAAAATAATGGGAAACTATATAAATTTTTTAAACATAATATGGTTAATCCATCTTCTAGATCACCAAAACTATCAGCTGAAGCATTATACTATTTGGGAGTATCTAAAGAAGTAGAAAATGATAATGGATTTTTCTTTAATTTAACTACAAAAGAAATACCTGCCCCTCATGCTTTAGATACAGAAATGGCTTTAGCTTTATGGGAGAAATCATTAATACTTAGTGGATTAAAATAATGAAGAGTGAAAAACAAATTATTATTGTTGGAGCAGGCCTTGCGGGGTTAACTAGTGCAGCATATCTTTCAAAAGAAGGATACAAGGTATTATTAATTGAAAAGAATAATACCTGTGGAGGTTTACTTTCTTCATTTAATCATGAAGGCTTTACCTTTGATGTTGGTGCAAGATCAATTGAAAACTCTGGAATTATAAAACCATTATTAAAAGATTTAGAAATAGATATTGAATTATTAAGAAGCAAAGTATCTATAGGCATTGAATCAGATATATTATCATTTACAGAAACAGATAGTATTGCAAAATACAAAAGCTTATTAATTAAGAAATTTCCTCAAAATACTCAAGACATCGAAAAAATATTTAAAGTAATCTATAAAATAACAAAAAGTATGGAAACGATGTATGGGTTTGATAACCCTATATTTACAAAAGATTTTACCAAAGATAAAGAATATTTATTGCATAAATTATTACCTTGGTTCCCTAAATTTTTGCTCTCAGTAATTCAAATGAATAAAATGAATAAACCTATTGATGAATTTTTAAAAAAATATACTTCAAATCAATCATTAATAGATATGATTAGCCAACATTTTTTTAAAAAAACTCCAACATTTTTTGCTTTAGGATACTTTTATGTTTATCAAGATTATTTATATCCTAAAGGCGGAACAGGAAAAATAAGTGAAAAATTAAAAGATGAAATAATAAAAAATGGTGGGAAAGTATTAAATAACACATTAATTAATTCAATTGATACAAAAACACAATCAGTAATTGCAAATAATATAAACTATAATTATGATAATTTGATTTGGGCTGCAGATTTAAAACAATTATATTCAATAATTAAAGAAGACAATCTAAATAAAACAGAAATAATCAAAATAAAAAATGAGAAAGCAAAACTTTTCTCTAGTAGAGGTGGAGATTCTGTTTTTACACTTTATTTAGGCGTTAATAAAGATTCAAAATATTTTTCAAAAATATCAAATGAACATTTTTTCTATACCCCACTTAAAAAGGGTTTAAATAATACTCATTATGCGCAATTAGAGTATCTTATAACAAACTTTGAAAAGCATTCAAAAGAAGATATTTTAAAATGGATTGATCAATATACTAAATTAAATACTTACGAAATATCTATACCCGTTTTAAGAGATACAAATCTTGCACCTAAAAATCAAACTGGGTTAATTATAAATTTTTTCTTTGAATATAACTTAGTAAAAAAAATTTATGATGCTGGTTGGTATGAAACTTTTAAAACCGAAGTCGAAAATAAAATGATTGAAGTACTCAATAATTCGATTTATCCTTTTTTAAAAGATAATCTATTATTTCAATTTTCTTATACACCTTTAAGTATAGAAAGAATTGTGAAAACATCAGAGGGCGCAATAACTGGATGGACTTATGAAAAAGAATCTCCAGTAGTTAATAATTTATTAAAAATTTCTAAATCAATAAAAACACCAATAGAAAACATCTATCAAGCTGGACAATGGGTATACAGTCCATCTGGAATTCCAACTGCAATATTAACAGGTTGGTATGCCGCCAGCGAAATAAAAAAAACACTATCTAGTAAAAACTAAATAGTGCTAAATATATAAAATAATATACTAGTTTTTAAAACTATGGATTGGTGCAGGAATTCTACCGCCCCTATTAATAAAATCAGCACAAGATTTTGTATTAACTTTCATAATAGGTGCAAATCCAAGCAATCCGCCAAATTCAGCAGAATCACCTAAAGTTTTCCCAATAACTGGAATAATCCTTACTGCTGTAGTTTTAGCATTAACCATACCAATAGCAGCTTCATCAGCTATAATACCAGATATAGTAGTTGCTTCAGTATCACCAGGAATAGCAATCATATCTAAACCAACTGAACATACACAAGTCATTGCTTCTAATTTTTCAATACATAAATTGCCACCTGCAGCAGCATTAATCATATTTCTATCTTCACTTACAGGAATAAAAGCGCCTGATAAACCACCAACAGAAGAAGAAGCCATTATACCACCTTTTTTAACTTGGTCATTTAATAAAGCTAATGCAGCAGTAGTACCAGGACATCCTACTTCTTCAAGACCCATACTTTCTAATATTTCTGCAATAGAGTCCCCAATAGCTGGAGTTGGAGCTAAAGATAAATCTAAAATTCCAAATGGGATATTTAATCTTCTACTTGCTTCTTGAGCAACTAATTGTCCAAGTCTAGTTACCTTAAACGCAGTTTGCTTTATGGTTTCACATAAAGCAGTAAAATCTTTTCCTTTTACACTCTGAATAGCTTCATTAATTACACCAGGACCACTAACACCAATGTTAATAACATTGTCAGTTTCAGTGACCCCATGAAAAGCACCCGCCATAAACGGATTATCATCAGGGGCATTACATAAAACTACTAATTTTGAACAACCAATACTATCATTATCTTTTGTTGCAATTGCTGTTTCTTTTACTATCTCTCCCATTAGTTTAACAGCATCCATATTAATTCCTGTTTTAGTAGAACCAATATTTACAGAAGCACATAAGCAATCTGTTTTAGCCATAGCTTGAGGTATTGCCCTAATTAATAATTCTTCACTTTTTGTCATGCCTTTTGCTGGTATTGCAGAAAATCCACCAATAAAATTTACACCAACATCTTTAGCGGCTTTATCAAGCACAATAGCTAATTCAACATAATCTTCCTTTGTTTTACAAGCTGAAGCACCAATAAACCCCATTGGAGTAATTGAAATTCTTTTATTAACGATAGGGATTGCATAATCACTCTCTATTTCTTTTCCAACTTTTACCAAATCTTTTGCTGTAGTTGTAATCTTTTCATAAATATTCTTTTTTAATACTTCTAGATCACTATCAATGCAACTCAAAAGACTAATCCCCATAGTAATAGTTCTTACATCAAGATTGTCTTTTTCAAACATTTTATTTGTATCAACTACTTCGTTTAGACTTATCATTGATCTCTCCTAAATGCGTTGCATCTTTTCAAAAATTTCTTCTTTTTGAAGCTTAATTTGAACTCCCAGTTCATCACCAATACTATGTAATTCTTCAGCTACTTTATGAAATTCTTTTGTACACTTATCTGTATCACAAATCATCATCATCTGAAATAATCCACCAACAATAGTTTGTGAGATATCCAATATGTTTACATTATTTTCAGCTAAATAAGTACAAATACTAGCAATAATTCCTACTTTGTCTTTACCGACAACACTTATAATTGATTTTTCCATACGGCAAGTATATATAATTCACAAAAAAAATAAAATATTTTTATTTATGATTATTGAGATTATTTATAATAATAAAATACGAAAATCTAATTTTAAAAAAACGTTATACCATTTTTTATAGTGTTTTTTTGCAATCTTTCAATCCTAATAAGACTATCCACACATAAGCTAAAGTTTTAGGTAACATTAGAGCACCAACAATTGGATAAAATGGAGCAAACAAAACAACAGCTATATAAAATAAAAATGATAAACTTATTGCAAGTGGCATATTAGAATAAATATCACTCTTATTATTTTTAGTTTCTTTAATAAATAGAACTATAATTATTATTCCCATAATTAAGAAAGGAATATTTCTAAAAAGTGACCAGCTATAAGGTTTTGTTGCATAAGTCCATCTATTTTGTGGTAATATTGATAAAACAATTCTAATTGCTGCTAATAAATAAAGAGTTAAATCTAACTTTTTATAATTTTCTTTTTTATATCTTATTTTAAACACATTATACAAAATGATATAAAAAATTGTCATTGTAATTGAAGTAACCATTTCTCCAAAACCTAAATAATAAGTAAATTGAGAAAAGTCATTATTCCAAATTGCTAAAATTCGAGGAACCAAGTGAAATGAATCACCAAGGCCTAAAATAATAGCCATAATTCCAAATAATCTATGTTCTTTTTTTGTTGATTTAACAAAAATATAGATACCAATTGTAACAACACTAATCAAATATAATACATCAAATAAAATTTCAAATTTTGCACCCATAAAAAACTCCTTAATTAAAATAATTTTTGACTAATAAAATTAATCTTTTATATGTTTTTGAATTTCTAGTAGCATCAAAAATAATTGTATTAAAAATCAAATCAGAAGTTTCTTTTACAGCTACTAAATCATCAGTATGAATTAAATTCTTATCGTTTAAAATTGCTTTATAGATAAATTCTTTTAATTGATTTTTGTAATAATCCATTTTCTCAACTGCAACTTCCAATTCATCATTTTCAAATAGTTTTCCATGATTTAATAAATTAAAAATTGGTGATTTTTCTTCTAAAAATAACCTATATTCCAATTCTATAGTTTCTTCAAAAGAGAGATTTTCATTACCATTAACTTTAGAAATAATAACATTCCAATAATTTGATTCTAATTCTATCAATATATCTAATTTAGTTGAAAAATATTTATAAATCGAACCAACTGATACATTAGCCTCTTTTGCTATATTTCTAATAGATAAGCCTTTTACCCCCTCTTTTAATAAAATATCTTGAGAGGTTAAAAGCAATTTTTCTTTTGAAATGTTTTTAATATTCATTTTTATCACTCCAAAATGAACAGTGTTCATTTTAATTTAAACATATCCACTTATCTCAATATTGTCAAGGAATAATGACCTTCAAAAAAAGTCTATAGAAGTTTACAAGTAAATTTTTTTGATTTAAATAAAATTTTTATAATAAAAACCATTATTAAAACAATACTTAATTGAAGCAAAAAATTAAGATATTCTTGCTTTAGAGAACCATTTACATTCATTCTTTAGTACTAGTTTAAAAAAATTAATATTAAAGTTATTGATCATAATTTAAGCTCTCTCTAAATAAATTTCTTTTAATTTATTTGCACTAATTTCTTCAAATCCATCATCAAATATAGAATCAAATTCAATTTGACCATTTTTTAAAATTATTATTCTTTTAGCTATTTGAGAAATTATATCCAAGTTATGTGAAACAAAAACTATATTTGTAGTATTTTTTAATTTAATTAATTCATCAATTACTACAGTTTGAGAAACATAATCTAAAGAACTAAATACTTCATCCAAGAATAAATTTTCAGGAGAACAAATTATCGCTAATAATAGTGCTCCTTTAATAAATTGACCATCAGATAATTCAAAAACTGCATTGTCCAAAAATTCTCTTAATTCAAATTTATCTATTAAAAAATCAATTATAGATTTATCTGCCTTAATCAAATCAACTAACAAATTCAAATGATCATTTAATGATAAATTATTAATCAAACCTGATCTGTTTGATCCGATAAACCATTTTGAATCATAGTGGATTTTCTTTGTCTTATTGTCGTATGGATAAATGCCTGCAAGAATTTTTAAAAGTGTGGTTTTCCCTACTCCATTATGACCACAAAAAGCGGTGATATTATAATCATAAAATGATTTAATTTCTAAATTTTTAAAAATATATTTATTTCTCTTATATGAAAAATTAATTTCAGGAATATCCATAAAAACCACCTTTATTAATATTATTTGTTTTATTAACATTAGTAACATAACAATATATTAACAAAGGTATAAAGATTAATTTAAATCGACAAGCTTCTTGTTTAAGAAATCATTTTATAGAAAACTAAAAATTTATTAAGCTTTTTTTTCATTTTCCCATAATTGATCAGCAACAATCGCCCATTTTTTAGCTACATCTTCAGTTTTTTTAGTCAATTCCACTACATTTTCTCTATCTTTTGGTTGAGTAGAAGTAGCCTTGGAATTTAAAACCATTTTTCTTAACATCTCTGGATTGTCTAACAAAGGACAAGGTCTTAACATATTTTCATTAAATGGTTGATATTTCTTATATTCTTCAAATAAAGGTTGTTTTAAAGCTTCTAATAAACTTACTTTTTTAATATTAGCTGAGGAATAGTGAATGAAAGCACAAGGTTCAACATCACCGTTTGCATTTATATGAAGATACCTTCTTCCTCCTGCAATGCAACCATTAACGTAAGATCCATCATTCCAAAAGTCTATTGTAAAAATAGGTTTTGTTTTTCTATATTCTCTTAACTTCTCATACATATGCTTTCTTTGTTCAGCTGTTGCAATCAATTCAGGTACTGCATCTTTTCCTAAAGGCATATATGTAAAGAACCAACCAAAATAACAACCTTTTTCTATCATGAAATCGATATACTCTTGAGAAGAAATAACCGCTTCATTTTTCCTATGATAACAAGTAGAGAAGCCAAAACCTATACCATATTTTTTTAGGATATCCATTCCTTCAATTACTTTTTTATAGGTACCCTTTCCTCTTCTCATATCGGTTTCTTCTTCAAAACCTTCAATACTTATTGCAAAGGTAACATTACCAACTTCTTGTAATTTTTTTGCATAATCTTCATCAAATAAAGTTCCATTAGTAAAAGCTAAAAACACACAATCATTATGCTCTTTTGCCAATTTTATTATATCATCTCGTCTTACCATTGGCTCCCCACCAGATAAAACATAGACATAAGTACCTAAGGCTTTTCCTTGTTCAACAATACTGCTTAGAAGAGAATAATCCATGGAATCTTTTTGTTCATATTCAGCTGCCCAGCAACCAATACATTTTAGATTACATGCTGAAGTTGGATCCATTAATATTGCCCAGGGAATATTACAATTGTATTTTTTTCGACTTTCATCTAAAACTTTAAAGCCTTCAATTCCTGCATTAATTGTTAAATTTAATAACAATCTTTTTCTCATATTTGGATTTAAATCTGTTAAAATTTTTTCTATAAAAGAATGCCAAGGACTACTTTCATCATTCCAATAATCAACAATTTTTTTATATTGGGCTTTAGTGATATCTTGCATTGGCATTTTACCTGCCCATTTAATTAATTTTGGAAAATTATCAATTGGATCTTTTTCCAAATAATTAAACCCTTGCTGTAAGATTTTTTTACTTAATAAACTTTTATTATTTTTCATTTCTATATCTCCTTAATAAAAAATTAAAAAAATATATAAAATAAACTGATATAATTAAATTCAATCAAAATTATAATTCAGCAAAAATACCTATTAAATTATCTCTAATATCACTATTTTTTGTTGGGATTTGTTGTAAAATTGACAATATAATATAAGAATTATAAATATATATTTTTTCTTTTTTATATGAAATTCGATCTTTTGCTTTTTCTAGAATTAAATTATTAATTAGATTATTCATCTTTTTTATTCTAGATTTAATATTTTTAAACATTTGATTATCTTCTCGTCTAATAGCTAACCAAGCTTCAATTAATATCAAAATAATATTTGTATTATTAAATTCTTTATCCCATTTTTCATTAAGATTTTTCACTTTGTCATGGATTGATAAATTTTCAATATTTGCTATTTTTAAAACATCTTTTTCTATTGATTCAATTATGAAATAAATAGTGTTTTCAAATATCTCATCTTTAGATTTAAAATAATAATAAAGTGTTGTTCTACTCATATCACAAGCATTGGCAATATCAACAATATTTGTATTATAATAGCCTTTATCAATAAAAACTTTAAAAGCATTTAAAATTATATTTTTTCTAGTTTTTTCTAAATCAACAATCTTAGGCATATGTTTTTCCTTTTATCGACATGAGTGTCAATAAAAAAGGTATTTTATTTTGACACCTATGTCAATAAAAAAACATTAAATTATGTTTAATTATTAAAATAATTTGTTTAAAATATTTATTAATTTTTAAAAAAGATTATTTATCCCAGCCATTTTCACTATAGAAATCACCATTTTTAATAGCAGAAATGGCACTTTTAATATAAGAAATTGTATTATTTGGTAGATTATCAAGATCAAACCATGAAAGATCACTACATTTATTAGGTTCTTTATTCACAATCTCACCTTGCCAATTATTAGCAGTAAAAAAGACATCTACTCTTTCATTATTTTCAAGAGTTTTAGAATCTCTATGCATAACATGAGATACTTTTATATCTTCTTCTTTTAAAGTAATTCCAGCTTCTTCATGAGCTTCTCTTATAATACATTGAGTAAAGGTTTCACCTCTTTCAACATGGCCTGCAATAACTGAATAATTTCCATCTTCAAATCCTGTATTAAATCTACGAAGTAATAATATTTTATTATTCTTTATTAAAACTAAATATGATGCAGGAATATTTGTATTTCTTTTTTCCATAAAAGGCTCCTTAAATTAATAATAATTTAATAAAGATTTAATGACAACAAAAGATCCCCGAAGGGATCTTTTATTTCAATAAATGTTTATATTTTTTTTAAATCTTAATTTAAAACTCTTGCTTCATATGGTAATAAATATTGTGAATCTGGATTATCAACATTATCTAAAAGAATATTTTTCAAATCTTGTTCATCAATTTTTACTTTTTTATCACTCATATTGCAGATGATTCTAACTTTTTCATTTCCTAAAATTCTTTCATAAGCAAAAACGTTTTCACTCTCTTCCATTATTGGATTAAAATCGCCTTCAATAATAATTTTATTAGTAGATTTTAATTTAATTAATTTTTTGTAATAATTAAAAACCGAGGCTTCATCTTGCTTTTCTTTTTGTGCATTAAATTCTACATAATCAGGATTAACTCCTATCCAAGGTTCATTTTGTGAGAACCCCGCGAATTTAGAATTATCCCATTGCATTGGGGTTCTAGCATTATCACGACCTTTTTTTAATATACTATCGAAAGCCCATTTTTTATCTTTGGCATTTTGATAAAAATTAATACTCTCAATATCTCTTAAATCTTCAATTCCATTAAAAGGTACATTTGCCATAGCAAGTTCTTCCCCTTGATAGATAAAAGAAGTACCTTTGAGCAAATGAACAGCTGTACCCAACATTTTTGCGCTTCTTATTCGATATTCACTTGTGCTTGTATTACCAAAACGGGATACACTTCTAGGTTGATCATGATTTGAAAGGAATAAACTATTCCATTTAAGAGTTTTTTGCCATTTTGTAAGAATTGATTTAAATTCTGTGATACTAAAAGGCTTAATATGCCATTTATCTTCATAACCATCCATATCTACTAAATCAAATTGGAAAATCATATCTAATTCTTTACCATCATTTACAAGAGATGGAGCATTTTCAACATTAGTAAAAGGAGTTTCACCTACACACATGCAATCTCGTCCTACAAAACAAGTCTGTCTCATTTCTTTTAAATAATCATGTAACTTTGGTTGCATTGCAAAATATTGAGGAGAAAATACATAACCTTCCCCCTCTTCTTCAGGAAGACCTTCTGCCTTAGCAATAAGATTAATAACATCCATTCTAAAACCATCAACGCCTTTATCAAGCCAACGATTTATCATTGAATAAACATCATCTCTCACTTCAACATTTTCCCAATTTAAATCAGGCTGTTTTTTTGAAAATAGATGAAGGTACCATTGTTTTCTACTTTCACAATAGCTCCATGCTGAAGGAACAAAAAAAGAAGCCCAATTGTTTGGTTTATCTCTCCAAATATAGTAATTTGAATATTTATTATTCTTGTCTTTAGAGGATTCTTTAAACCATTTATGTTCATCGGATGTATGATTGACTACAAGATCCATGATAAGTTTAATATCTTTCTCATGAAGGGTTTTTAGTAATTCATCAAAATCCTCCATAGTTCCAAACTCGTTCATTATTTTTTCATAATTTCTTATATCATAACCCATATCATCATTTGGAGAATCATATATTGGATTCAACCAAACAGCACCTATTCCTAAATCAGATAGATAATCTATTTTGTTGATTATACCTCTTAAATCTCCAATGCCATCATTATTACTATCACAGAAGCTTCTAGGATATATTTGATATATAACTCTTTCTTCCCACCAATTTCTTTTCATTCACTTCTCCTCTTTCTCTTATAATATTCAGTTGCTGTCATACCAGTTTCTTTATGAAATAATTTAGAAAAATAATATTTGTCAGAAATTCCAACCATTTCGCCAACTTCACCAAAACTAAGGTTTGTAGTTGCAATTAATTCTTTGGAATTTTTTATTCGTAAACTGTTTAGATATCTAAAAATAGTATTCCCTGTAAATTGAGAAAAGACACGATTTAAATAATCAAAATTC
Organism: Pleomorphochaeta caudata; assembly: GCF_055395745.1. Classification (NCBI taxonomy): domain Bacteria; kingdom Pseudomonadati; phylum Spirochaetota; class Spirochaetia; order Spirochaetales; family Sphaerochaetaceae; genus Pleomorphochaeta; species Pleomorphochaeta caudata. The sequence goes on along the minus strand of NZ_AP042458.1, from coordinate 1,446,596 downwards.
AAGTCCATCTCAATTTCAATATCTTCACTATTTATTTTTTTAGTATAATTATCATTTAAATAATTAAGTAATTGCTCAGTTAAAATCTCACCTTTATGTTTTTTCTCTGCGCTATCAACTTTTATTAAAACAAATTCATGCGCTACTTGAGAGAGAAAACTTAAAAATTCAACGGATACTCTTTGTTTATAAAGTTCATCTCTATCCTGGTAAATTGTTACTATTTTTCTTATTTTCTCTTTAAAATCAAGGTGAGAAATCCTAAATACTTTTGGCAAATATGTAATACCATCAGTAGGTGTTGTTTCAGCTAAACAATAACTAAGTTTACTAGATCTTCTCTTTTCTAACATTTTTGGAATTATTTCTTTTTCTGTTAAATCAGTTAAACAAAACCCTTCATCAGAAAAATGAAAATAGAAATAGTCACAAGTAGCTAAAGCATACCCTACATGCTTTACCCCAGGTTTTAATACAAAAAAATCTCCAGCTCTTAAATGGTATTTAATATTACCTTCTCTAATAAACATTTCACCATTTATAATCACATAAACTACAAATTCTTTTTTTAGTTCACGCTGAAAATGTTTCCACGGCGTAGGATATTTAATACGCCCAGCCATACGAACTGTAGGTAAAATTTCAGTATTCAAAGAATACATTTCCATATTTTACTCCATTTCAACAACTACCATAGTCCAAAATTCTATTTTAGGAATTTTAATTGAATATAATCGTCCTTCGTCTATTATATCATAGGTGAAATCGAGTTTAAAAGGTCTAATATCATCTAAATCTGGACTTGCTAACCAAACATTTTTTACTATCCGATTTAGACGCATTTTTATAAGAACATCTTCAACTAATTGCGGGGTATTTTTTGCTTTATTCCAAAGACTATTATTATTTAATAAATTAATAAATTGGCAAGAAATTATATTTTTTGTTTCCTTTATGATTGTCCAAACACAATTTTCTAATCCAATAGGAGAAAAATTAACACCCTTTGATTTAAAAATAATATCTTCATTTATTCCACCAGAATGCAGTGATGAAACATCCATTCCCTTATTCTTATAAAGCATATTTTTATAAGCTACTATAAAATCAAAATACCTAATTGTTATTGGAACAAAACTATCTCTAAGAGTAGAATATTTTGCATAATAACTATTAGAAAGTACTGCTTTATTTTCGCCCATAATAAGTTGGGTTCCACCAGAAGAATTTATTGTTGCAAAAGTAAGTCTCCAAGCATTTTCAGCTGCTTCTTGATCTGAGTCCTTAAAAGGCTCATCATAGCAAGCTAAAACTACATTTTCATGACCTAAAAGTTTTGCTTTTTTAATAAGTAAATATAAATCATAATATGAATCATGTGGTGGCCAAACTTCTATATATGCAGCATCACTACATCTTGAAACAGTTTCTGTAGGCCAATCATTAACAGCATTAAATATAACACCAGTATCTAGACTTTCTTTTTTAAGGGATGATTCAACCTTATCCATAAGATGTGGTATTTCATCATCTAGAAAAACAATATTTCCATTATAATCACAACCAGTTTTTGGAAATCCATAAGTATCCATATGAATCCCTTCAAAACCAATTTCCTTTACAGCCTTTACAAATTCATTTGTTATATAATCACTCCAACCATTAGATTGTGAAATATTCATATAATAAAGCCAATTAGCAAACTTTAGGGGTTTCTTATCTATTGTATATAAACACCAAGATGGATGTGCTTTATAAATTTTATCAGTTGCAGCATATATAGCACCATATGCAAAAGCTCTCATACCAGAGGCTTTACATCTAGAGACTTTATCTTTAATAACGCTTAAATTTATCTTTCTATTTAAAGGATCAAAATATTCTTCATCTTTAGAAATTAAATCATCATGGCGATACATCCAATCATAAAATTGAACTGTATTTATATGTAGCCTTGATAAACTCTCTATCTCCTTACCATCAGATAAATTTTCAAAATCTGATAAGAACCCATATAGAACTGAATCATTAACATTTTCTTCTATTACAAAGGAGCCCTGATAATCTTCAATTGTTAAAATATAACTACCAACTTCAAGATTAGAAAAAGTAATAATACTTTTACCATTATCCCTTTGAAACAGAGATATATAATCTTTTATTATAATATTTTCTCTTTGAAGAATTATCTCTTTTTGAACATTTTTATCAATCGAAACAATAACTTTCTCACCAGATAAATATCTGGCCTTACTAAAAACTAAATTTGTATTCATAAATTAACCTTTAACTGCGCCTTGAGATAGGCCACCAACAACCATTTTTTTCTGAGCAAATAAGAAAAGAACAACAACAGGAATTAACGCTAAAATAGATGCTGAGAAAACCCATTCCCAACGAGTTGAATGTTCTCCATTCAACCTTTGTAGCAACAAAGGAAGCGTAATCATTTTTTCATTAGCTCCAACTAAAACTTTTGCACTAAAATATTCTTCCCAAAATCCTTGAAATGCAAAAACACTCATAGTTCCAATTGAAGGAGTAGATAATGGTAATAAAATTTTAAAGAAAATTGTTCCATGCCCTCCACCATCAATTATTACAGATTCCGATAAATCTTTAGGTATACTTCTAAAAAAGTTTCTTAAGAAAAAAGTATTTCCACATATACAAGTAGAGACATAAATTAAAATTAATCCAGATCTTTTTCCTATAAGATTTATATCTGTAAAAGGAATTCTAAGCCATTTTAAAATAATAAATTGAGGTATTATATTTAAAAAGCCAGGAAGCATTAATGTAAAAATATAAACTGCAAATATTAAGTCTCTACCTTTAAATTTTATTCTTGCAAAACCATAAGCTGATAAAGTAGAAATAAATATTGCAATAACCATAGTGATGAAAGTATTAACAATACTATTAACAAGTGCTGTAGTAAATAAGGGCATTGATAGTACATGTTTATATCCATCCAAATTAAAACTTGATGGGAAAATCCTAGGGGGATATGGTAAAACATAACTAAAAGTTTCAAATGAATTTGAAATCATAAATAAAAATGGAATTGAAAATATTAGTAGGAAAAAAATTAAAATAATCCAATTAATAGCTTTTTTCATTAATTTTCCTCCTCATCTAATTTCAAAGTTTTATTTAAAACTAGCGTTAAAATTACAATAGTAATAGAACTTATAAGACCAACCGCAGAAGCTTGTCCAAATTGGAATTTACCAAAAGCTCTATCATAAAGCATGTATTGTAAAACACTTGTTCTTCCATTAGGACCACCACTGGTTAATAACATTACTTGCAAGAAAACATTAAAAGATCCAATAATCATATTAACTAGTACAAAAAATGTAGTGGGTTTTAAACTAGGCATAGTAATGAATCTAAATTTCTGCCAACTAGTTGCACCATCTAAATCCGAAGCTTCATAAAGCATATTTGGAATTGATTGAAGTGCTGCTAAATAAATTAACATAGCCCAACCTGTATTTTTCCAAATACCCATTATCCAAATAGCAGCATTACCAGACCATTCTCTAAGTAACCAAGGAACATAATCATCTAATATATGCATTACATCTACTAAAAAATAGTTAATTAGGCCTCTACTAGAATTATTAAACATATATTGAAAGACTAAAGAAACTATAACCCAAGAAGTTATAACGGGTAGATAGAAACCCACCTTAAATATACTTCCACCTTTCTTTAAATTATTTATAAGATAGCTGAAAATCATTCCTCCAAAAACAATGAAAGGAACTGTTACGATGGCATATAGAAAGTTATTCCTATATGCATACCAAAATTCTTTATTTGATTCAGTAAAGATTGTCTTAAAGTTTTCAAGTCCAACAAAACTAATTTTACCTTGTACGATTTGATAATTTGAAAAAGCTATTCTAAGTGTAAATATCATAGGGAAAATAACAAAAACACTTATCAGTATTAACCCTGGTAATACAAATGGATAAGCATATCTCCATCCATTTAAATCTCTTCTGCTATAGTTTTTCATTCTATATACCATCTTATATATATTTATTTAGATAGGATTGTATCTAATTCTGAAGCTAATTTATCCATTTGAGCTTGTACTGCCTCTCCATCAACAAAAATTGAAGTCATAGCATTTTTCCAAGCAGTTTCTATATCCCCTGTATATGGAGATGGAATTCTAGCCTTTGCTGATTTAAGTTGTTCCATATATACAGACCAAACAGGATTTTCCAAAACTGCAGGGGATTCAACCATATCTTTTAAAACAGGGAGTTGTCCTGATTTTAACATTGCTTTTTGTACTTTATCACTAGTCATAAATTGTGCAAATTTCCAAGCAGCATCTTGATATTTTGAAGTTGAGAAAACAGCAATATTTTCACCACCAACAATAGAAGCACTTTTACCTTCATATGTTGGAATTAAGGAAGGAACAATACCAATATCAGCTTTTGCATTAAAGTTATACCAAGGACCTTCAAAGAACATAGCATATTCACTTTCAATACCATCCCAAGCATCAACACTACCATCAAGATCTCTAATTGTAAAAATACCTTCATCATGAAGTTTTATCATAGTATTAATAGCATTAACACTTGCTGCACTATTGATATAGCCACTAGCCTTTGTAAAGCCATCATCTGTTAAAACTCCGCCAAATAACCAGAAATATGTATATAAATCCCAATCACCAAAGCCCGAAACATTTAAAGAATATGTGTCTCTGTTTTTAGCCTTATCTAAAAATTCTTCCATAGTTGTTGGAACTTTGTCTAAATCTAATTCATTTTTTAATATATTAGTATTTACTACAGCAGCCTTACAGTTTGTATCTAAAGGTAATCCATAATATGAACCTTTAAATAGATTTGTTGATAAAGGACCTTCTAAAAAATTATCCTTTAAAGATGCAAATTCAGGATAATCACTTACAGCTGTTAAACCACCTTGATTTGCATAAGCTGCAGTTTTAGTAATTTCTATACGAGCAACATCAGGTCCATTACCAGTACCAAAAGAAGTAACAATCATTTGATGATATTGACTACCATCTTGTCTGATACAATCAATTTTAATATTAGGATTCTCTGCTTCCCACATTGGAATTACTTCATTAAGTAAAATTTCTTCTTCACCTTCTCCATAGGTGTACCAAAATTTTAATGTAACATCACCATTTTTTTCTTCTGGAGCCCCAGATGCAAAAATAGATGAAACAACAATTATTGAAGATAATAACAATAATATAACCTTTTTCATAATTTCCTCCTTTTAAAGTGAAATTCACTTCATTTAACGGTAGTATTATAAATTAGGCAATTAGTGAAATAAATGGATAATAATGATAATATTTGTAATATAGCGACTTTTTATACCCTTATTTAACCTATTTTTTCATTAATGAATAATTCAAAATATTATACTTTTATTATTAATATTATCCTATTTTTCTCTTTTCTTATAGAAATATATTTTAATATTTTAAAATCTAATTAACCAAGTTTTAATAAAACATAAAAACAAATAATTTAAATCAAAATTTTTAAAAAATCAAAACTTAATTTTTGCTATTGAACTTATTATTAATAAGTCCTATATTAAGTCATCTTTAATTATGTAAGAATATACAATTAAAAATAAAAGCTATTACTTAATTTATTAAAAATCTTTAATTTATCAAGGTTTTAATACCAAGTTTATTATATTATCCAATCTTTTTTAATAAAGTAAAAAAAAATTAAATTATTTTAAAAATTTTTTTTATTTTTTTTATATCATTATTTCTCTATACAATAATAAATTATCTATATAATATGAATATTTTTTGCATAAAATTTGTATATATATACTAGTAATGCATATTAAATTACACTATTATATTGTTCGATTATCATATCAAGGAGATAATAAAATGAATGGTGTAATAATTTTATTAATAGGCATAGTTGCTTTGATTGCCGGTTATGTTTTTTACGGTAAGCGACTAGCTAAAAAATGGGGTGTTGACGAATCAAAAAAAACACCCGCATATGAATATGAAGACGGAGTTGACTATGTTCCAACTGATTCAAACGTATTATTTGGACATCAATTTGCCTCTATTGCAGGTGCTGCTCCAATCATCGGACCAATTGTAGCTTCTAGTTACGGCTGGGTTCCTGTACTTTTATGGTGCCTTATGGGTGGTATTTTCTTCGGTGGTGTTCAAGACTTTGGTTCTATGGTTGCCTCTGTAAAAAATGAAGGTCACTCTTTAGGTTATATTATTAAAAAGTATCTTGGTTCTACAGGTAAAGCTTTATTCTTACTTTTCTGTTGGTTATTCTGTATTGTTGTAATTGCTGCATTTGCAAACATTGTAGCTGTTTCATTTGGTGCAGTTGCTGATAATCCAGCTCTTACATTAAGTAATGGTAGCACAGCTACAACATCAAGTTTATTTATATTCTTTGCTGTTGGTTTTGGTTTCTTCTGCCGTAAAGTACGTCCTAACAAAGTATTACAAACTGTAATTGCAATTGCATTATTAGTTATTGCTATGTTTATTGGTTTAAAAGCTCCTATCACATCTTTAGATGTTCATGGTTGGTCATACATAGTATTTATCTATATATTTGTCGCTTCAGTTGTTCCTGTTTGGTCTTTATTACAACCTCGTGACTATTTAAATAGTTTCTTACTTATCTTCATGATTGCTGCTGCTGTTTTTGGTATCATAATCGCTAGACCTACAATCTCATTACCAGCAGTTACTTCTTTCTCAATTAATGGACAAACAATGTTCCCTTATTTATTTGTTACAATTGCTTGTGGGGCTGTTTCTGGTTTCCATGCTTTAGTAAGTTCTAATACTTCAAGTAAACAAATCAAAAATGAAAAAGATATGCTTAAAGTTAGTTATGGTGCAATGTTAGTTGAATCTTTATTAGCTGTTATTGCGTTAGTATGTGTAGGATCTTTAGGTGGAATGCCAAAAGGTGCTTCAGCACAACAAACTTTTGCTATGGCTATTGCAAACTTCTTAGACATAATTCATATGGATCACAATTTAAGTTTAACATTAATCAACTTAGCAATTAGTGCTTTCGCTCTAACTTCTCTTGACTCTGTTGCTCGTATTGCAAGACTTTCTTTCCAAGAATTATTTACAAATGAAGATCAAGATCCTGCAACTATTAGCCCAGTTCAAAAATTATTCCAAAACTCAATTTTTGCAACTCTAATAACATTAGTTCTAGGTTATGCATTATCTAAGGGTGGATACTTAAATATTTGGGCATTATTCGGTAGCTCTAACCAAATGTTATCAGCATTAGCTTTAAGTGCAGTAGCTGTTTACTTAAAGAAATCTGGTAAAACAAGTAAAAATGTTTGGATTCCAATGTTAATCATGATGGCTGTAACATTTACTGCATTAACAATGCTTAATATCAGCAATATTAGAGCAATTGGTACAGATAGTTTTGTATTTGCAAAACAAGGTTTACAATTAATCTTCGGTATCTTTATCTTTATTACTGGTTTATTGATTTCATATAACTCAATTAAAACTTTATTCTTTGCAAAAAAAGAAACAGCTTAATCCTGTTTTAAGAAATTAAATATAATAAAAATATTAAATGTCGTACAAAAATAGTACGGCATTTTTTTATTAAAAAAATTTATCCTTAATTTTTATCTCTTTATATTCAAAATTTAAACAATTATGTAAAATGAATATAAGGATTAATTAATATGCAAAATAAAAGAAAGAAACAAAAAACTATTAAAGATATAACAGGTTCAATTGATATTGATACAAATTCATTAACAAAAACAGATGATTTAAAACTCTATATAGAAGAAAACGACGAAAACTATCTTGAATTATTAAACATAATTGAATGCAAAAATTTTAATGATTTTTTTTCATATAAGAACTTTGAATTATGTATATTTGAAAATTGTATTTTTAATTCTTGTGACTTTGAAAATTCTACATTCATAAATTGTAAATTTATTGGTTGTGATTTTTCAGGCAGCACCTTTAATAAAGCTTATTTTGATAAAATAGATATAAACATGTGTAAATTTAGTGGCTGTGCATTTACATCTGCTAAATTATCTAATATGAAAATAAATGAATCAAACTTTAATTTAGCCTCTCATTTTGAATGTAATATAAATGATTTAAAGATAGAAAATACAACATATCTTGAATCCTTTTTTGATGCATGCAAATTAAAAAACTTTAATATAAAAGAAGTTAATTTTTCTAAAACAGAATTCTTTAATACATTACTTAAAGATATAGATTTTACTACATCTACAATTGATAATATTAAATTCTCGAAAAACATGATTGAATTAAAAGGTATAATTGTTGATACCTATCAAGCAGCAGCTTTAGCTACTGCTATAGGAATAGTTATTAAAGACTATTAATTATTATTTTAATCAGTTATAAAGGTATCAATAGCAATAAAAATTGAATAATCTGGATATTTTTCTTTTAAATGTTTTGCTATTGAATCTCTAAGAGCAAATTTATCATCTACATTAAAATCTACTACAATATCAAATGAAAGCTGTTTTTCTTCAAAATTAATATAGAAAGCATGCATTTGAATTATCCCATTAATATTTAAAATATATTTATTAATTGATTCCATAATTTCAATAACTCTAGGATCATTTTTATTAGTAGCATAAACTCCAAATGTTAAAAGAATCCCATATTCTTCATACATTTTCATTCTAAGCTTTCTAGTAAGTTCATATATTTGTTTAGTAGTAACATTTTCTTCTAATTCAATATGAACAGAACCAATCATCGTCTCAGGTCCATAATTATGAAGAATTAAATCATATACTCCTATAATTATATCTTCTTCTTTGATTTTTGCTTTAATTTCTTTGGAAAGTTTGCTATCAATTCTAGAACCTAAAATTCTATCTAAGGTTTCACTTAGCATATCCCAACCAGCTTTAATAATAACTAATGAGATTGCAGCTCCTATATATCCATCAATATTAATGTGCCAGATAATAGTAATTAATGCAGAAATTATAGTTGATGCTGAGACTATTGCATCAAAAGAAGCATCGGAGCCAGAAGCTACAAGCGCTGTTGAATTAACTTTTTTACCAACATTTTTTGTATATCTACCTAAAATCAATTTAGTAATTATAGCAACAAAAATAAAAATCAACATTATTGTTGTATATTTTGTTGTTACAGGATTAATAATTTTCTTAATAGATTCTACTAGTGATGTAGCACCTGCAAAAAATACTATGGAAGAGACAATTAAAGCACTTAGATATTCAATCCTACCATGGCCTAAAGGATGTTTATTATCTGCAGGTTTCAAAGCCAACTTCATTCCAATTATGGTAATAACTGATGATAAAGCATCACTTAAATTGTTTATTGCATCCATCATTATTGCAATTGAAGAGGATAATAATCCTATTACCAATTTAAATGCTGAAAGAAATATATTTGTAATAATACCAACTAAACTTGTTTTTATTATTTGCTGATCTCTCGAAAGTGATTTTTTCATATTAGCCCTTTTATTATTAAATCTAATTTATAAAATAATAGGATAAATTATCAAAAATTTAAACCACAAACATTATCATCTTTTTATTAAAAACATACTAAATTTCTTACTGTAGAAATTACTCATTATTTAAATAACAATTTATATAAAAATTATCATTTTTTTATTTTTTATAACTTTATATTACCTCTTCTCTATAATTAATACTAATAATATTCAAAAAAGCATATAATAAATAATTTCTATAACATTAACCATATACTTACTTAGCTAAGTATTGACTTGTTCTATAGTGTATGCTAATTTAGAAAAAAATCAAAATAGGAGTATATATTTTATGTTAACTACTTTTAAAACTACAGCAAAAAAATTAGCAGATGGATTACAGGTTGAAACAAGCACAAGAGGTTTCAAAATTTTACTAGATGAACCAGAAGAACTAGGTGGAACAAATGCTGGAATGAATCCAGTAGAAGCTTTACTTTGTGCTTTAGGCGCATGTCAAACAATTGTTGCTGCAGCATTTGCAGAATCTCAAGATTTTACTTTTGAAGATTTCCATGTTGAGCTTGAAGGTGATTTAGATCCAGATGGTTTTATGGGCCTTTCAGATGCAAGAAATGGGTTCCAAGAAATTCGTTACCAAATGCATTTTAAAACTAGTGAAAGCCAAGAAAAATCAGAAGCTTTTGCAAAATTCATTGAATCTAGATGTCCAGTAGGAGATTGTTTAATGAACGGAGTTAAACTCGTTTCATCAGGTGTTATAAAAGACTAATCAATACTTAAGATAATGGGATTGCTTTAATTGCAATCCCATTACATATTTGGAGAAAAGATATGACTATAAATATGACAATAATCCCTGGTGGCAAACCTGGAAAAGTTGGTAAAATCAGCATAAAACTTAACGATCAAGTTAAAGTGGGAGATATACTCGCACAAGTAGAAACAGGAAAAGGAAACAAACCTGTTAAAGCTTTAGAATGCGGAATCATTACTAAAATTTTATGTGAAGAAGGTCAAGAAGTAAAATCAAAACAACCAATGTTTGAATTTACTCCTATTGAAAATCAATCTGATTTAGAAGTTAAAACTAATGAAGAAGAATTTGATAATGAGGTTAAACTTTTAGAAACTGAATTACTTATAATTGGAGCAGGTCCTGGTGGATACGTAGCCGCAATTTATGCTGCAAAAAAAGGCTTAAAAGTAACAATAGTTGAAAAAGAATATATGGGAGGGACCTGTTTAAATGTTGGTTGCATACCAACAAAAGCTCTCGTAAAATCTTCTGAAGTTTGCCATTGTGTTAAAAATTCTGCTATTTTCGGAATCAATACAAACAATCAAATAAATATTGATATGCCAAAAGTTATTGAGCAAAAGAAACAAGTTGTTGATAAGCTTGTTTCAGGAATTGATTTCTTAATGCAAAAAAATCAAATCTCAGTAATTAAAGGTTCAGCTAGTTTTATTTCAGCAAACAAAGTATCCCTCAAAGGTGCAACAAATTATGAAATAACAGCTAAAGATATTATAATTGCAACTGGATCAAAAATATCTAAAATTAATATCCCTGGGATGGATCTTCCTTTCTGTATGAACAGCACCTCTGCCCTATCCTCTACTAAATTACCTAAATCAATAACTATTATTGGTGGTGGTGTTATTGGAATGGAATTTGCATTTATTTATCGAAATTTAGGCGTTGAAGTTAATGTTGTAGAATTTATGGATAGACTGCTTACCATGATTGATAAAGAAATCTCTCAAGAAATAAAAGCTATTGCAAAAGATAGAGGAATAAATATTTTCACAAGTTCTAAAGTTAAAAAAATACAAAGTTCAACAGATAAACAAGCTATTATAACTTTTGATGGAGAAAATGGAGAGCAACTAGTTATTAGTGAAAAAGTTCTATGTGCTATTGGTAGAGAACCAAATTTAGATGGATTACAAATAGAAAATGCTGGAATTAAACTAAATGAAAAAAAGAAAGGTATAGCTGTTGATAGTTACATGAAAACAAACATTGATCATATTTATGCAATCGGAGATGTAACCAATATTATACAACTAGCTCATGTAGCATCTCATCAAGGTATAACAGCCGTTTCTTCAATAATTAAGGAACCTAAAGAAATGGATTATTCAGCTGTTCCAAATGTAATTTTTACAAATCCTGAAATCGCAAGTGTTGGATTAAGTGAAGATGATTGCAAAGCTAAAAATATTGATTATAAAGTTGGAAAGTTCAACTTTATGAGCAATGGTAAAGCAATTACCATGAACGAAACCAAAGGCTTTATTAAACTAATTAAAGATAATAAAACAAATAAGATTTTAGGTGGCTCTATTATCGGAGTTGAAGCTTCATCGCTTATTAGTACTATTACACTAGCTATTAATAATGGACTAACTGATGAAGAAATTAGAGAAACAATATTTGCCCATCCAACTACTTCAGAAGTAATTCATGAAGCAGCATTTGGATTAGGAATAGGAACCTTACACGAATAATGAATAGAATTTATTTATCAAAAGAAAATGATCCATATTATAATGTTGCAGCTGAACATCAACTATTACTAGAAGCAGATGAAAATACTAGTCTGTTCTTATGGCAAAATAAAGCAGCTGTAATTTTTGGGAGAAATCAAAACATTTTTGCTGAAACTGATACTGAATATTTAAAAGAAAATAAAATCTCCCCAGTTAGAAGATTTTCCGGTGGCGGAGCTGTTTTTCAAGATTTAGGAAATGTAAATTTCACTTTTATAACAAAAGAAAAAAATGCAGACACTCAAAAATATTTATCAGTAATAAAAAATGCTGTAGCCTCTTTTGATATAAATTGCGAATTTAGTGGAAGAAATGATTTACTTATTGAGGGGAAAAAATTCTCTGGACATGCCTATTATACAAATGATGATAATTATCTCTACCATGGAACTATCATGGTAAATGTAAATTTAGATATGTTATCAAAAGTATTAAAACCTTCTTTTCTAAAACTAAATTCTAAAGGAATTGATTCTGTAAGAAGTAGAGTTATTAACTTATCACAAGTTAATAGCTCTATAAATACAAATAATATTATTGAAGCAACAATAAAGTCTTTCCAAGCTGAATTTGGGGATTTTGAACCTATAATTAATATAGATAGATATAATTTTACTGCTCCACTTTTTGATAAAATAAATAAAAATAATTGGATATATGGTGAAGCCCCAGAATTTAGTATAACAGTGGAGAAAAAGCTATCCTTTGGCAACGTTTCAGTCTCAGCAAATGTTATTGATGGAAAAATCAAAAAAATAAAAATTCAAACAGATAGCCTTACCCTATTTGATTTCTCTCAGTGTGAAAAACAGTTAATTGATTCAGTATTTGAAGAGAATAAAGTATTTAATTATATTGATAATTTTTCAAAAAATAGCTATATAAAATAAAGCATAGAAAAAAAGATATAAATATTATATAATTTGTTTAATATTAAAATAGGTTGGTAAAATTATGTTTAATCTTGATGATTGTTTTGCTTTAATTACAAGTCGAAGTGGAAAAGTTTTTGCAAAAACATTAGATGAACAACTCTCTTCTCATGGTATCCCAAGAACACAATGGATTGCTATGTACTATATACACATCAGTGACGACATTACTCAAAAAGGACTTGCTGATAAAATGGCTATTAGAGAACCAACTGTAGCTAGAATGCTCCAAAAAATGGAATTTGATGGATTTCTATATAGAAGTGGTAATGATAATGATAAACGTATCAAATGCCTTAAATTAACTGATAAAGGAACCAAAGAATTTTTCATGGCTTCAATATTTTCATTCGAAATATATATAGGGCTTCCATTAGAAGCTTCAATCATATAATTTATTTCAGCTGTAACTTCAAGAACTTTACAAACTCTAAATGCAGCTTCTAAATCACAACCGACACCAACTGCTCCATGAGACTGAAGCAAACAAGAGTTAGCGGTTTTACCTAAAGCTTTCGAACAATTATCTGAAAGTTCTTTAGTACCAGGAAGTGCATAATCAGCACATCTACAAACATCACCTAATGCTTGAGCAGCTTCATCTGTAATTAATCGAATATCTTTTCCTTGACATGCATAAATCATTGAATACATTGGATGAGTATGAATTACAGCATTAACTTCTGGTCTATTATTAAAAATAGCCAAATGTAAATCTTTTTCTATTGTAGGTTTTCTTTTTCCTTCTACAATTTCACCATCTAATTTACAAACTATAATATCATCTTCATTAATTGAATCATATGACATTGCACTTGGAGTCATATATACATAATTTGTTTTTGGGTCTCTTAAGCTAATATTTCCCCAAGTTTCAATTGTTAACCCTGAATTATACATTTTTAATCCAGCTGCGATTAATTCTTTCTTAAAGTTCATAATTTTTCCTTACTTATTAATTAAATTCTGCTAAATAATCTTTAAAACTACTAACATCATTTTTTAAAATTACTTTTACACCTGTATCAATACTTTTTTCAGCTTCTCCACCTTCAAAAATCTTGACCATATTATCTACACCCAATCTACCCATTTCTGCTGGGAATTGAGCTACAGTTGCTAAAAATTCTCCGCTTTCAACTAAATTCAAAGCTTCACTAACTGCGTCAAATCCAATTATTTGTATTTGATCTTTCAAACCTGCTTCATTAATAGCTCTTAATGCACCAATACCCATGTTATCGTTAGAACAGAAGAATAATTCTACATCAGGATTTGAACTAATAATATTTTGAGTTACTGTATACCCTTGGTCTACTTCCCAGTTTGCTGTTTGTTCTGCTACAATTTTAATTGTATCTTTTGCGCCATCAACAAAACCATTGTATCTATCAGCAGCATTTGTTTGACCTTCAATTCCTTTTAAAATTGCAGTTTTTGTTCCTTTAGGGAAATGTGCAGCAACATATTCACCAGCCATTTTTGCACCTTCATAGTTGTTAGTACCATAAAATGGAACATCAATTCCAACATCATCAATTACTTTTTGTGTTAATTTTGTATCTAAGTTAATAATTGGAATATTAGCTTCTTTACATTGCATTAAAGCAGATTCTAATCCATCTGAAGAACTTGGAACTAATAAAATACCATCAACACCATTTGCAATCATATTTTCTATAATTGTCAATTGTTGAGCAGCACTTGAATGTTGATCTCCTGCTTGAGCTTCAACTTTAACACCAAGTTTTTTACCTTCAACAATAGCTCCATTTGCTAATGTAATGTGATATTCATTATTCATTGTCATTCCAACAAAACCTATTGTCTTTTCATCATTGCCAGTTTCCTGGGTACCAGATGCAAAAACAGAACCTAATGATATTGATAATATCAACATAACCAATATAAAAACTTTCTTCATAATAATCCTCCTTTGAAGAAATTAATTTTATTCACTTTTTCTTTCCTTTTGTTTATCTGCGAAAACAGCACCAACAATTACCATTCCAATAACTATTGATTGATAATAAGTTGCTACATTTAATATTTGTAAACCACATGTTAAAGTGCTTAATAAAATAGCTCCAATTAATGTATTTCCAATCTTTCCTTTACCACCTGATAGAGAAATCCCTCCAATAACTGTGGCAGCAATTGCATTCATTTCATAACCAGCACCAGCATTTGGATCTGCATATGTTAGTCTAGCTAAAAGCATAACTCCGCCAATTGCAGCAAAAATTCCAGATAATACATATACCAACATTTCTGTTCGATATACTCTAACTCCTGATAATCTAGCAGCTTGAATATTTCCACCTATCGAATAAATATGACGACCAAAAATTGTTTTTTGCATAACAAAAATCATTACTATATAAAAGAATATGACGTAAAAAACGGAAATTGGAATTGTTCCTAAAACTTTAGTACTCATCAAAGAACCAAGCCCTTTTGGGAAACTTGAAATTGGCTGCCCACCATTTATCAGTAAAGCAAGACCTCTAGCAATTTGCATTGAACCTAAAGTAACTATGAAAGAAGGAACTTTACCATAGCTTACAAAAGCTCCATTTACTAAACCAAATATGCCACCAACTACAATACATAATAGACAAGCGAAAAATAATGGAGTACCAGCTTTTATCAATAAACCACCAAAAATTCCAACAAATCCGACTATAGAGCCAACACTTAAATCAATACCCCCAGTTAGTATTACTAGTGATGCACCAATAGCAATAATTGAAATAATGCTAGACTGGGTAATAATATTAAAAATATTGACTAAAGTAATAAAGTTCTTACCACAGAATTGACATACTATTTGAAAAACAACAAAGACTACTAATATACCTAAATATAGCGTAATAGATGAAATGTTTATATTTTTATTTGAATTAAGTTTCATTGATTTCTCCTTTTATAATGCTGATTCCATGATTTGTTCTTGAGTTAAGGAATCTGAATTTTTTATAATTGTACTAATTTGACCTTCTTTCATTACCAAAATACGGTCACTCATTTTTTGAATTTCAACTAAGTCAGATGAAATTAATATTATTGATGCACCTTTTTTTATTAAGTCGTACATAATATTGTAAATTTCTTCTCGAGCACCAACATCAATACCTCTTGTTGGTTCATCAAAAATATAAATTGATGCATTAGAATATAACCATTTTGCAATTACAACTTTTTGTTGATTACCACCAGAAAGATTAACAACATTTTGGTTTATTGAGCCGCCTTTGATATTTAGATCTTTAACATATTGTTTTGATTTTTTAGACATCATAGATGTGTTAATAAATGGATTTGCAACTTGCTTAAGATTTGGTAAATTAATATTCTCTACAACATTATGCATTAATATCAAACCTTCATCTTTTCTATCTTCACTTAGATATACAATTCCGTTGGCTATATTTTTATCTAATCGAGGAGACATTTCTTCCCCATTAAAAAATACTTCACCACTAGTTCTTTTATAATCACTAATAATACATTTAGCAATTTCAGTTCTTCCTGAACCAACTAAACCAGCAAAACCTAATATTTCACCTTTATATAAATCAAAATTAATATCTTTTAATAATTTCTTATAAAACAAATTTCTAACTGATAGCACTGTTTTCGAATAATCTACTACTTCATTATGAAGTCTTTGAAATTCCACATCACGACCAACTAACATTTTTGTTATTTCTGCTTCATTTGTATCACAAATATTTACTGTTCCTATATAGGAACCATCTCTCATTACAGTACATCTATCACCAATTTCAAAGAATTCATCCATTCTATGAGAAATATAAATAATACCAATATTCTCTTTTTTCAAATCCTTGATAATTGAAAATAACATTTTTGTTTCTTTGTCTGTAATTGATGCAGTCGGCTCATCTAATACAAGAATTTTTACTTCATTTGAAATAGCCTTAACAATTTCGACTAACTGCTTCTGAGCAACACTCAATTCATGGACAAGAGTTGTAGCTTTAACTTCTAATCCAACTTTTTTCATTAAAATTTGTGCTTCTTGAATTTCTCTTTTTGTATCAATTTTTAAGCCTTTTTTATATTCTTTTCCTAAAAAAATATTCTCAAAAATTGATAAATAAGGTATTAAATTAAATTCTTGATAAATAACACTAATTCCCTTTTTTAAAGCAGAAATAGGAGTAAGATGCTCCAATTTTTCATTGTTTAAAATTATTTCACCACTATCTAATTTGTAAGCACCAGAAAGAATTTTCATTAATGTACTTTTCCCTGCCCCATTTTCTCCTGCTAAAATATGAACTTCACCTTTTTGGATTTCTAAATTTATACCCTTCAAAACTACATTACCAAAAAACTCTTTAGTTATATTTCTCATTTCTAAAATATTATTAGCCATTTGAAAATTCCTTTTTATTTAACAAATCACAATAAGAATTCAAAATTGAATTATTATTTGAATCTATATAATAAGAAGTAGTATCAATACTTCTAGATATAATATTCCTTAGATCTTCAATTGTTTTTTCTTTTTCAAAATATTTTATTTGAGACAAAATATTCCCTAATGAAGTACTCTCTTTTCCACAAGTAATCACTGTTTTCTTAGATATATTAGCTGTTAACTGGCATAAAATTTTGTTTTGAGTTCCCCCACCAACCATAAAAACAGATTCAAATTTTTTATTATTTATTTTATCGATTTTTTCTAAATTGATAGCAAAATTACAAGCCATTGAATAATTAAAGCTAGAAAAAATTAATTCCCAATTCTTTTCTGTTTTTACTTGATTTGTTTTAATAAAATAGTTCCAAATTTCATTAGACATATTAATAGGATTAAAATATCTTGAGTCAGTTACAATAAACAATGGAATTGCTTTTCCTTCTGAGTCCATAATCATTTTGTCTATGTCTTTCCAACCAATTTTTTTATTAGTTTCTGCTTCATATTCAGTTTTAAGTTTTTGAACAATAAACATTCCTGGACTATTTTTTAACAAGGTAATCTTTCCAAATGCACCAAGTTCATTAGTAAAACCATTGGATATTACATCCTCATTTATTATTGGATTTTCTATTTCAGATCCAATCAATGCCCATGTTCCAGCACTAATAAATGAAAAACTAGTTGTTTTAGAAGGAATTGCTAATATTGCTGCTGCGGTATCATGAGAGGGAACACAAATCACTGGAATATCATAATCAATCTCTAATTGTTCTTTAACAATATCTTTTAAGTTAGATATTTTTTCACCATGTTTTGGTATGTTACAAAAAAGAGATGGATTAATTCCTAAAACCTCACAAGCCTCTTTACTTATAGCTTTACTACTTACATCAAATAACTGTGTTGTAGAAAGTTCACTTGGTTCATTTAATTGAACTCCAGTAAAAAAGAAATTCAATATATCTGGTACCATTAAAACTTTTTTAGAATTATTTTTAATCAACGATGAATTATTTAATAAAGATTTCATTAAATAAGCCGAATTAATTCTATCTGACAAAATACCAGTTAAGTAAAAAAGATTTTCTCTTGTTTCATCAGATAATGCATTCAAAATCTCATTTCCATGCTCATTTCTATATGAACAAGGATTACTTATCATAGATGCTTCTTCATTAAAAAAAGCAAAATCTACACCCCAAGTACAAATTCCTATAGAATCAATTTTTATATCTTCTTTTACGATAGTTTTCAAACCATCCAAAAGCTCATTATAAAGATATAAAATATCCCAATGATAATATTCATTAAATTTTACCATTCTGTTTTCGATTTGCTTTATAATTCTAGTAGTTATTTTCCCATTTTCATAATTACCAAGAATTACTCTGCATGAAGAATTTCCACAATCGAAAGCTACAATACTCCTTTTGTCACTCATTATTTTTCCTTTTATTGTATCTTTATTTTTAGATCAAAGTTTTTAGCTACATCTTTTAAATATGAAAGTTGTGTAACTTTTAAAGATTCTAAATCTCCCATTTCATACACCCTACCTAAGCCCAAATATTTTGGTAATCCTAATCGGTGGTAAGGTAAAAAAACTATTTCTTTAATATTTTTTTTAGCTTTTATATATTCAAAAAATTTATTTATATCTTCTATTGAATCGTTGCAGCCAGGAATATATGGATATCTAACAGAAAGGTCTCCTTTGAAATTTTCTGATAACCAATCAAGATTTTTTAAAATCAAATCATTTGAATGACCAGTTAATGCTTTATGTTTTTCTCTATCCATTTGCTTGATATCAAAAAATATATAGTCAATTACACTACTTACTTCAATAATATTTTTTGTAGATACATATCCACAGGTTTCAACTAAAGTATTTATATTTTCCTTTTTTAGAATTTGAGCTATATTTTTTATTGCTTTTGAATTTACTAGAGGTTCTCCTCCAGTAAAAGTAACACCACCTTTTGAATTTAAATAATATTGCTTATCTTTTAATATTTGCTCAATTAATTCCCTTTCAGAATAATATTTACCAACTAATTCTCTTGCGCCAACTGGACAAATTTCTATACATTTATCACATTGAGTACATTTATCATTATCAGTTATATATCCAAAACCAGATTTAAATTCTATTGCTGAAACAGGACAAGAATTAAGACATTTCTCACAAGAAATACAAATATTATTTTTAACTAAAACCTCTGATTTAAAGCTTTGAGATTCTGGGTTTGCACACCATTTACAGTTTAAATAACAGCCTTTTAAGAAAATAACAGTTCTAATTCCTGGCCCATCAGCAATACCAAATCTTTCAATATTAAAGACTTTTAATTGGTTTTCCATAATATCTTAATTATTCCAATTCAATTCTGTTCTGTTAATGATATCTAACTGACAATCTTTTGATAAAGAAGTAAATAATGCACTATATCCAGAAACTCTAACCATCAAATCTCTATAATCATTTGGATTTTTCATTGCTTTTTTGAAAACTTCATTATCTACAATATTAAATTGAATTTGTTGTCCATAATTTTTAAATAATACTTTTATAACAGCAATTAGTTTTTCTTTATTCTCTGGGGAACTAACTATTGATTGTGCTAGTCTCATATTAAATATTGCACCTTTTTGAAACCAAACACTAGGTAATTTTATAATTGAATTACAAGCAGCAGTAATACCTTCTTTTTCAGAACCATTTGCAGGAGAAATACCATTATTAACTGGATCTCCAGCCTTTCTACCATCTGGTGTTGCTCCAATACTTTTCCCAAAAGCTATATTTCCAGAAACTGGACTTTGGCTATAAGAAAAACAACAAGGTATAGGACCTTTCCCATATTTATAACCTTTACAATCATATCTATAAGTTTTTCCTATAAAGTCTTCAATTGCTACAACCCATTTATCTGCTTGATCATCATCATTACCAAATTTAGGAACTTTATTTTTTAAAATTAATTGTATTTCTGAACCACTAGGGGAAGTTGAATTATCTTCAAAATTTGTTTTTAATGCATATAATAATTGATCCATATTAAATAATTTCTTATTAAATACTGCATAATCAATTGCAGCCAAAGAATCTCCAGAACTAATAGTTCCTGCAGTAGGTCCACCATCAGCAGAATATATTGCACCACCTTCTACTAAATCTTTAGCTCTAGCAATACAATCTTCCATCAATGAGGATCTAAAAGCATTTATATCCATATCTACGTGTAATTCATCATTGATATATTCAGTTTCAACTTGTAAATCTATAAAATATTTAATCAATTTTTTATATTCTTCTAAGATTTCTTCAGAACTTTCAAAATCTTTAATATCTTTTTTCATATCATAAAAATGAAATCCTGTTTTTGGATCTGTACCATTATTCAATAAAATATCTAGTATTTTTTCTACATTTAACCATGGACCTTTTGCAGCGAAATCCCATTTACCAGGAATAGAAGCTTCTATACAACCTGTTGGAACCCAGTTGTGTTGGTCTTCTTTTTTTATTCCCATATTATCTAAAGTTCTCATGAAAGCTAAATCATTATAGAATGCTGGTTGGCCCCCTTGATGAGCAACCATAGCATCTAAAGCTTTCAACATAAATTTATCACTTGTTTTATCAAACCATTTTACTGAAACAGAAGGAGTAAACAATTTTAAATTTTCACATGCTTCAACACATAATTCAGAAATAGTATTTGTAGCATCATTACCATAATCATCTTGACCAGCAACAGCAATATTGATGAACATTTGATAACCTAAAAAGAATTCAGTATCAGGCCAACTTCTTAATTTATTCAATTCATTACATTTAATATAAAAACATTCAATTAATTCTAAAGCTTTCTCTCTAGAAATTATTCCTTTTTCTAAATCCGCTTTATATAAAGGATATACATATTGATCAAAACGACCTAAAGAATATGCATGTCCATTAGATTCTAAGTGAATTGAAAGTAAAATGATAAAAATAGCTTGTACTGCTTCATGAAATGATTTTGCAGGATTAAGAGGTACATTTTTACAAATATCCGATAATTCAAACAATTCTTGTTTTCTTTGAGTGTCTGAACATTTCTCTGCCATTAATAAACATTCTTTTGATAATCTATTAGAAAAGTTTATAACAGCATTATTGCTTATTAATATAGAATTTAAAAATGCTAATTTTCTCTCATAATCTGTTTCATTTTTATCTAAATTATCAATAGCATTTTTTGTCCTTTCTATAACATCTCTTAGCCCTTTTGTTACAACTAATTCATAATCTACAACAACATTACCAAGACCAGCAGCAGAAACCCAAGTATCATCTATAACATTTGCATCCCAAGCTTCATTTATTTTTTTAGGAAGAGTCTTTCTAAATGTCTCATAAAAAGATTTACCTTCCCAGTATTTAATGCATTCCAATATTTCTGTTTTTTCTTTTTCTTCACAAATAAACTTATCACCAGGTCTTTTATCCAAAAAATAAGGAGTCCCAGATAATTCATTTTTTAACCAATCAATAGAGTATTCAGGAAAAATGGGAGAAGCCTTTGGCCATTTTGCCATATTTCCAATTATCAGTTCACCATCATTAATATATAAACTCATTTTATCTAAAACTTCATAAAAAGCTTTTGCTCTTCTTTCTGAATTAAATAAACCTTCAGTTTTTTTCATAGATTCTGTAAAAATTACACATCTCTGAGAACAAACTCTTGGCTCTACATCAAATAGGTTTTGTCTCAATTTACTAGTTCTATTATTCATTTGCTTCTCCCAAACTATGTTAAAATGTATCTTGTTACATTTATAGTAAGTTATAAAAATTCATCTGTCAATAAAAAAATAATATAATTATTTTTATTAGATTTTTTTATATTTTACATAATTTATTAATAATTATTTTAGTTTTTAACTATTTTTTTAATAAAAAATTTATTTATTACTAATATTATATTTTGTATTATTAAATATAAAAAAGAACAAATTGATTATCTTTTTTAGAAGCAAATTATTAAACTAATTAATTAAATATGTATCATGTTACATATTTTTGAAGTAATTTATATTTTTTTGTTGTATTTTTCTTTCATCTATATTACTATACAAATTGAATATGAAATATACACATTTATACAAATGTAACATGTAACATACTAGAGGCTTTATGGAAGAAAACAAAAATAATAAATCTATAGGAATTAGAGAAATTGCAAAATTAGCAGGAGTTTCCACTGCAACAGTATCTAGAGTTATCAACAAATCTCCTTCCACTTCGCAAAAAGTAAGAGAAAAAGTTGAAAAAATTATAGAAGAATATAATTATATTCCAAATCAAAATATTAGAAATATTTTTTCAAAAAGTTACAATTCTATAGCAATATTTATTTATGATATTGACAATCCTTTTTTTACTAGATTAATAAAAGAATTAAATAAAATTTGTTTAACTAATAAATATACCCTATTAATTTGTGATACAGAAAATGAAAAAAATCGTGAAAATGAGTATTTGGAATATTGTTTAGCAAATAGATTCTCTGGGATTATAGTAACAGAAGGTATAGATTATTCAATTTTTGAAACACATGAACTTAATTTACCTATTGTAACATTAGATAGAAAAATAAATAAACATTTTTCTGTTGTTTCCTCAGAAAATGTTGAAGCAGCTAAGAATGTTGTTGAATATCTATATAATTTAAATCATCGAAAAATTGCTTTTGTTGGTTGTGCAAATGATTATATGAGTGTTATTAGCAGAAAAGAAGGTTATTTAAAAGGATTAAATGATAAAAATATTCTTTTTCGAGCAGAATACATTTATGAAAAAGGTGAAAAATTGGATTTAGAAAATGGAACAAATGCACTTAAATATTTTCTAACACTAAGCGATCCTCCAACTGCAATAATCTGTGCTAATGACATTATTGCTTTAGGAATTATTAATGAAGCAAGAGTACAAAATTTATTAATTCCTGATGATATTTCTATTGTAGGCTTTGATAATGTAATTGATTTAATTCATTACCCTACAATCACAACTGTAAAACAAGATCTAAAAAAGATGGCAAACCTTTTATTTGATTTAATTACAAATCCACCAGAATCCCCAAAATCGATAAAAATCGATACTAAATTGATCCAAGGATATACAACTAAACGCTGTCTTAAATGATACAACAGTTTTGACTATACTAATTATTTAGCAAGAAAGCATTTTCCTTGCTTTTTTATATCCTCTTAAGTATCCTTAACTTAGGAGGATTTATAATATGAATGATTTAAAAGAAAAATATGATAATTTAGCATCAGATTCAAGTAAAGCTAAAATAGAAAAAACTGCTCAAGATTTAGAGAGACGCCAATATATGCCACCCTTTCTTCTTGAGGTAAAAGATTTCTTTCACATGACGAAAGAAAAGATGTTAAATGAATATAATAGAGTCATTAACCTACCAGAAGAAAGTGAAGAATTAAAAGCTGTAATTGGCATTGATGATTCAATTCAAATCAAAGATAAACATTTAAGAACCCTTCTAAATCAATATAATTTACTTTGTGAACTTCGGGAAGGAAAGGCTGAAGCTTGGGATACAGTTAATGAATTATATGAAGATGATTAATTTCTATTATTTTAATTAAAAATACTTATAACAATTTTCTATTTTTTAATAATACTACTTATTATTTATTAATGAGTAGTTTTACTCTAAATTCCCCTTTTTACATTTTTTTAGACAATTTTTACAAAATTTGTCCTAAAACTTGAAAAAATTAAATTATGGTAATTTAAATTTTTTTATTAAAATTATATATAAAATTAATAAAAATAATTAAATTTTAAATTTTTTTTTGCTTAAAAACATCTTTTTTTCGATAAAATAATCAGAAAAAAAATATGATTTTCTGTTAAAAATCTATTTTTTTAATATATTTTATAAGTAAAATAATATAATAAAACAAATAGCAAAAATTAGATAAGTTTTAATTTAATTAGTTGTCTTAATAAAAATTCTTTATCAGCTTTAATATGATAATAATTTCATATGAAATAATGTTCATTTTAAGCAATTTATTATAAGAGAATTTGGCAAAAGTTTATTGCTTATTCTTATTTTATAACTTAAGTTTCTGATCAGATTATTAAATTTTTTAATAATAAGTTATAACATTTATACATATGACATAGTAAATGTCAAAAAAAAATATCATTACCCTTTTTAATTATTTTATTTAAGAAATATTTCTTAATTTTTACCAAACTTATGATAATCTATTCATATATTTATATTTAAGAAAAGCTCCCAATTTTTTTCATCTACAAAGAATCTAAATATGAATAGTAATTCATTTTAAACATAATTTTTCTAATGACAATTAATACACAATCATTCTTAATTTCTAATTAGATTTTAACTAACTTTTTAAACTCTTATTTCTTTCTCTATTATAAATTTCTAGTAAAATATTAAACTTTTTTCGATATAAAAAAGAATCAATAATCTCAGCAAATTTTAAATTAATTAGTATTATAACTAAAATATAAAAAAATTAACAAAATATCAGCTTTATTGTATAAATATTTTTGCATCTATTTTGGTTCTACTTATTACACTACTTTCTCTTGCATATTCCATAGGTCAAAGCAGCAAATTAATTATGATAAAAGTTATTACGTATATTAATGTAAAACATTTTTAACTTATTTAAAGGTATTTTTTTAGAATATATCTGACACCAATTAAGTAAATTAAATTTTTAACAAAAAATTACTTTAAATCATAAATATTTTATCTTCATTAATTATTTTTTTAATAAATGATTTATTCAAGACAAAATTAAACAAAACATAACAAAATTTAAAGCCAAAAAAAAGCAATTTAACACCAAGACTTTTTACAAAAAATATTAATAAAACATACTTTTTTGCTAGTAGAATAATATTTTAAAATAATTTTTTTTAGAAACATTTTTAATCATTTTTGGGTTAATTTCTAGATAAAAAAATATCTTGACAGCTAAAAAACATTATGCTAAAAAGGATTTTGATAATTGTATTATTCAAAGGGCAAGTACAGGGAAATCTGTATACGCAAAGTCACAGAGCTAAAAAAGAGAGATCTTTCATGCTGGCTGGTCCGCAATAGTACCATTGAGATTATTACATGTATATTTTAAAACTTGTTAGAAATAATTGTCTAACAGCAAACCCGTGAAGTTATCTTTTGTATTAACACATGGGTAGGATTTGTATAAGCAAATTCAGATGGCTAAAGTTATACTTTTGCCTGTTGTTTAGCAATTGTTTTAACGGGATTATTATACCCATGTGCATAAACTCTTTAGATAATTTTATCTAACGGCATTACTGTGCGTTGTCCCTTTTGATAAATTCCAAAGTGATCTTCCGTATCAAAAAGGAGCTACGTATGAATCAAGAAAAAAACTTGTCTGTGGGTGTCGATCTCGGAACATCCAACCTACTTATCTATGTTGAAGGCCAGGGAACTCTTTTTAATGAACCCTCAATCATCGCCATAGACAAAGCATCACAAAAAGTCGTTTCTGTAGGATTTGAAGCTGCAAAACTTGTGGGTAAAACTCATGATAAAGTTGAGGTCGTTCGGCCACTTCAAGGTGGAGTTATCTCAGATATTGAGATGGTGAAACAAATTTTGCTCTTTACTCTAGATAAGATATTCCTTTCAAATGTTGGAGCTATCAACAAAATGATTATCTGTATCCCTTCAGAAATCACAGAAACAGAGAAAAGTGCAATCCTTGAACTAGGATATAGTTTAGGCATTAAAAACACTCTTATTGATGAAGAGATTAAAGCTGCTACTATTGGTTCTGGAATTGATATTTTTGCTCCATTAGGTCACATGGTAATCGATATTGGAGGCGGAACTACTGATTTTGGTATTCTCTCCCTTGGTGATGTCGTACTATCAAAATCAATTAAAGTTGCTGGAGATTATATTGATCGTCAAATTATAGATCATGTAAAAGCTGTTCATAAATTGGAAATTGGAAGTCAAACAGCAGAAAGCATAAAAATAAAACTTGCTTCATTAACAGGTCCTCTCCCAACAGATGAAGATAATAATCCTTTAACCTATGAAGCTATGGGTAGAGATTTCGTATCTGGACTTCCTCGTCACACCGTAATTGAAGCAGCAGAAATACGTAATGTTTTACTATCTTGCTTTGAAGCAATAAAATCAGTACTTCTTTCTACTTTAGAAGAAACTCCTCCTGAATTAGCAGGAGACTTAGTTGATAGTGGAATTCTTATTACTGGTGGTGGTTCTCAAATCAGTGGAATTTGTGAATACATCCATGAAATTTCTCAAGTACCAGTAACTCTATCTGAGGTTCCAATGACTGCAGTAGTAGACGGATGTAAGAAATTACTAAAAAAGAATTCAACACTTAGCTTTGGCGAGATGTAGAAAAGGAGTGTCAAATATGGCTACAGAAAAAGAAAATGAAAAATTGGGTCTAGGAATTGATCTTGGGACAGCTAATTTATTGGTTTTTTTAGAAAAAAAAGGAATCATTTTTAATGAACCTTCTGTTATAGCGTTTGATAAGGAATCTGGCAAAATTGTTGCAGCTGGTCAAGATGCACATAAAATGCTCGGAAAAGTACACAACAAAATTTCTGTGGTAAAACCACTTAAAAATGGTGTAATTTCTGATATGAGAGCAGCTAAAGAACTCCTTTCCTACGTTCTAAAAAAAGTTGAAAATCTAACCGAAAAAGACTTAAGTCAATCAACAAGTGTTATTTGCTGTCCTTCAGAAGTAACAAAAATCGAAAGAGATGTAATGATTGATTTAGCTAAAAAGTTAAATATTCCTGATGTATTTATTGAAGAAGAAATCAAATCAGGAGCACTTGGTGCTGGAGTAGATATTTTCAAATCTAAAGGTGTTTTAGTAGTAGATATTGGTGGTGGAACAACTGATGTTGGAGTAATATCCTTTGGTGATATTGTTCTATCAAGATCTATTCGTATGGCAGGAAACCATATGGATGAAGAAATAACTAAATACATCAAAAAAACTAGAAGTGTAGAAATTGGTGAGTTAACAGCTGAAAGATGTAAAATGGAATTAGCTGATTTAAATCCAAAAGCCAAGAAAACAGTAGCAAAATATGCTGGTCGTGATATGGTTAGAGGTGTTCCTAAATGGGTAGAATTAAATAATGAAGAAATCCGTTTAGTTCTTGAACCAATTTTTAACGAAATAGTAAAACTAATCACAGCTATTCTTAAAGATACATCTCCTGAACTTTCAGCTGATATTTACCAAAATGGAATTCTAATCACTGGTGGTGGAGCTCTTGTTTATGGTGTTGAAGATTTCATAAAAGAAAGAATTAAAGTCCCAGTTAGAGTAGTATCCAATCCTCTAACCTGCGTTGCAGAAGGCTCAAAGTACCTCTTAAAAAATAGAGGAGACTATCTTATCAATCCACTTCAGTTGTAGGAGGTTTACAGATGAATATGTTAAAAATTGGCAAAGAAAAACCACAAGCTAAAAATATTGGAATAGATTTAGGAACAGCAAACATGCTGGTATACCTAGAAGGTGATGGAATCATTTTCAACGAACCATCAGTAATTGCATTTGATTATTATACTCACGAAGTAATTGCAATTGGACATCAAGCTGCAAATATGATAGGTAGAGGACATCAAGGAATTAAGATTGTAAGTCCTTTAACTCAAGGCGTTATTTCAGATATGGATTCTGCAAAAAAAATGATTGAACATGCCCTTAAAAAAGTTGAAAACATAAATGTTGAATCTTCAACAGTTCTTATCTGCTGTCCTTCGGAAGTAACTCAATTAGAAAGAGATTCTTTAATTGGTCTTGCTCAAAAACTAGGCGTTAGAGATATCTTTATTGAAGAAGAAGTTAAAGCTGGTGGTATTGGTGCAGGATTAGATGTTTACAGTAGTAATGGATCAATGGTACTTGATATTGGTGGTGGTTCAACAGACATTGGAGTTCTCTCTCTTGGTGATATTGTTGTATCAGAATCAATTAGAACAGCAGGAAATTATTTCGATAATGCAATCATGAATTATATGCAATATGAACATGGTTTATTAATAGGTAAAACAACTGCTGAAAGAATTAAAGTAGAAATAGGGTCCCTCAATGAAGAAATTACTGAAGAAAGAACTACCACTGCAAGTGGAAGAGATGTGGTTACAGGACTTCCTAAAAAAATTGTTGTCACAGAAACAGAAATAAGGGATGTACTAATCCCTCCTTTTGAAACTATCTCAAATACAATTTTAAAAGTTTTACAAAACACACCAGCTGAACTTTCAGCAGACATAATTAAAAATGGTATTGTAATAAATGGTGGTGGAGCACTTATTACAGGAATTGATAAATTCTTAAACAATAGAATTGGTCTTGATTTTTATATTTCTAAAAATCCATTAACAGCAATAGTAGAGGGTACAAAGCTCCTATTAAAGAACAGAGGTAGTTATTTCGTTAAACCAACGGAATAGAGTTGTATCAAAAGACTCTGATACAATTGGGAGGGGAATGCATTATATGACTTATTATATTGAAATAATAATTGACTTATCTTTAATTATTTTTGGTCTCATATCGTCATCCCCTTCCTTCTCTGTTATTGGATGCTTTCTATTAACTCTTTCTTTCATTAGCAAACACATTGCTAAAGAAAATAAAAAGAGTATGGACTTAAAAGAGCAGTTACAGCAAATTACCCCTAATCTTTCAAATAAAATATCTGATTACTTTTGTATTAGTATTGAAATTTCTCAGAAGGGTGATTATAGACCACTAATTCAATCAAATGATTATGAGAAATTTTCAAAAATTTTAGAGAAAAAGTTAAAATCATTAATGGGTAATACCCCTGTTATAAAAATTTCATCTAATAGATTTATAATAATAGAAAAATTTCCAGATTCTAAAAATCAAGAAATACCTAAACAAACAGCACATCAAGAAAATAGAACTAAAGAAATTTCTGATTTCATATCAAAAATTATTACTGAATATAATTCAACAAATATATTACTAACAAAATCTACTATTGGAACTGCAACTTCAGGATATCATTATCAAACAAAAACAATTGAAGAATTGATAGAACTTGCTCATTTCACATTAGTAATTGCAAAACAACGCAATCTCCCCTACCTTATTGCCGATAGTATTATTAGATATAATATGCAAGATTTCTTTGAATTCAAACAAGCTTTTGAAAGCAAAGAAACTTTATCCGAATTCACCCCATATTTCCAACCTATTATTGATTTAGACTTGAAAAAAGTTATTGGTTGTGAAGTTTTTGCAAGATGGCACAAAGATTCTTATAGAGTTATTGAAGCCTCAAGATTTAAAGACATTGCTTATGAAATGAATCTTATGGAAAAAATTGATAAAACAATTATCAAACAAACTTTTAAATCAGTTTCTAATCTAAAACAACAACAAGTTATTCCTGATTATTTTTTTATTGTTATTAATGTAAGTGCTATGACAATTATATCAACTTCCCTTCCGGATATATTAAAATTAGCAGAAGAATCAAATATAAAACCAGAACAAATAGAATTTGATATTAAAGATAAAAACTTAAGCAATAATATTTATAAAGAGAAACTCAATGAATTTAGAGCCGCTGGATTTAGAATTGCATTAGATGTTTTTGATGAAGAAAATTTTGATATGCATGCACTATTATTACAGCATTATAATACAATTAAAATAGATTTTTCTTTATTAGATGAAGAAAGTGATAGTACAAAAAATAAATTACATTTATATGATTTACTTGTTAATTTAACTGAATATTTAAAGATTAAATTACTAGCAAAAAATATTCAAAATAAACACCAACTAGTATATGCAAGAAATCTTAAAATACAAAATGTACAAGGAAATTACTTTGTACAACCTATGAGCTTTAATAAATTTTTAATTTTCTTACAAAAATATCAAACTGGTTTATATATGCCCATGCTATCAGAGACCTATAGCAACAACCTTTCTTAATAAAAAATATTATGTTTATTTTATAAAATAAAAACTAAGAGAGCTTCTTATATAAGAATGAATACTCTCTTAGTTTTTTATATATTTAGAATTTAATTATTTCTAAACTTTTCAGGCATTAATTCATCAGTCATTGATGTACTTGTAAAAATGCCATTCCAATTAGTTACATTTTCAACATTCCAGCTTGATAAATCAGCCTTAAACTTAGTCGCATAAAAGAACATACTCTCCATAGTGGTTACATTTTCAACATTCCATTTTGAAAGATCTTGAATAAATTCAGAAGCCATATAAAACATATAACTCATATTAGTTGCACTACTTACATCCCAAGATGATATATCTGTATTAAAGATAGAGGAATTGCTAAACATAAAACTCATATCGGTTACATGGCTTACATCCCAAGAAGATATATCTGAATTAAAAGCATCATTGCCATAGAACATATAACTCATATTAATTACATGACTTACATTCCAAGCAGGTAAATCTTGATTAAAACTATTAGAAGTATTAAACATACCACTCATATCAGTTACACTACTTACGTCCCAACTTGATAAATCTGAATTAAACTTAGTAGCATGAGAAAACATATAACTCATATTGGTTACACTACTTACATCCCAACTTGATAGATCTGAATTAAACTCAGGAGCATAAGAGAACATAGAACTCATATCAGTTACACTACTTACATCCCAACTTGATAGATCTGAATTAAACTTTTCAGCAGTAGAGAACATGTCACTCATATCTGTTACATTACTTACATTCCAACTTGATAAATCACAATCAAAATTTTTACAAGAATAAAACATAGAACTCATATCGGTTACACTACTTACATCCCATTTTGATAAATCAGAACTAAAAACTTTATTATAATAGAACATATAGCCCATATTGGTTACTTTACTTACGTCCCAACTTGATATATCTGAATTAAATATTTCAGTTCTAAAAAACATCTGATACATATCAGTTACGTTACCAACATCCCAAGATGATAAATCACAATTAAATGCTTTGTTATCAGAGAACATTCTATTCATAGTTGTAACATTGCTTACATCCCATTTTGATAAATCGCCATTAAACTTGTTATTATACGCGAACATAGAATTCATATTAGTTACACTACTTACATCCCATTTTGATAGATCTCCATTAAAATTGTTACAACTCGCAAACATAGAACCCATATTTGTAACACTGCTTACATCCCAAGAAGAAATATCTTGATTAAATGATGTAGCCCCAGAAAACATAACTCTCATATCTTTAACACTACTTACATCCCATTTTGAAATATCAGCATTAAATTCCGATTGATTTCTAAATAAACCATACATATCTGTAACATTACTTACATCCCAATTTGAAATATCAGCATTAAATCCATTTATATTTTTAAATAAATCAAACATAGAGGTTACACCAAAAACTTCAATATTATTTATTTCTGCATCACTACTTTTATCCATTAATGTTAATAAATCAGATTTAGACATCGGAGTTGCAGCATCTTCATCAACTATTTTTGCTCTATCACTTCTTAAGATAATCTTAGCTTTTATAGTTGAATCTTCTTCTGCAAAATAATAGTCATCTGCAATTTGGTTATCTGCTACAACTGGAGTTAAAGTTAAAATTCCAGTTTTTGAATTAATTTTTGCATCAGCTATTTTATTATCAGAAGAATCATATAAACTAAAATTATCTGTATTAGTAATAAGATTCTCACTCTTTTTTGAAAGTTCATATGAATTTTCATTAATAGTCCACTTTGCATAAAGAGTTTTATTTCCAATATTTTCATTAGATATTTGAGTTATTGCGTTTACAAAATGACTATCTGTATACCATCCACCAAATTCATAATCTTCCTTAGTAGGTTCTTCAAGAATAATTGGTAAATTCTCATTAATATAGGTACTAGGATTTGAAGCTTTATTAGTACCACCGTCTAACTCATAAGATATTTGATAAACTTCAGGATCAACTGAACAACTTATCAAAATTGAACTGAATAATAAAAATATAAATAATTTTTTTATTATTTTTTTCATAAAAGTACCCCCTCAATAAGCACAAACATTACAACTTTATCACATCATTATATTAATGGGTACCAAATGAAATACTATTTTACACATATGTAAAAAATTTGTTATAACAACGTTTCTAAAACATTTTTGATAAAACATATTTAGAAGACTTAATTTAACAATTATTTCTAATCCAAAACTATATATACTCGATAAAAATTAAATATTATGCATTAATAAAAAAAAAGAGGAAAATATGAAAAGTTTAAAGGCTGTTGATAAAGTTGAAATAACAGTAATAATGGATAATTATGCTGATTGGATTTTAGAAAATACTAAATATGTAAATAGAGCTATGGATTCTAAAAATGGAAAAGAATTAAAAGTCCCCCTAATGGCAGAACATAGTTTATGCCTTTTTATAAGCATATATGATGGAAATAAAAAACATAATATTCTTCTAGATACTGCTGAAAATGGAATATCATTGAAAAATAATATTGATATATTAGAATTAGATTTAAAAACAATTGAAGATTTAGTAATTAGTCATGCACATAGCGATCATACTCATGGACTTTCTTGGGTTATCTCTCAACTAAATAACAATGCAAATGTTATAGCACATCCGGATGTATTTCTAAGTGGAAGAAGTTTTGTAGATAATGGTAAAACTATAATAAATGATTGTCCTAATAAAAATGATATTCTTGAACATGGTAATCCTATTATTGAATCTCTTAATCCATATATTTCTAACGATGAATTATTTTTAGTCACAGGGCAAATTCCAAGAACTAATGATTTTGAAATACTAAATTATGAATCCTACGTAATGAGAGAAGGTATTAAAGAATTTGATAATATTTTAGATGACCAAGCTATCGCAATAAATATAAAAGATAAAGGACTACTCATAATATCTGGCTGCGCTCACGCTGGAATAATTAATACAATAAATTATACAAAGAAAATAACTGGAATTGAAAAATTATATGGCGTAATTGGTGGATTTCATTTGCCACCAAAAATAGAATCTGATATTACAGAAAAAACTATAACTGCACTAAAAGAAATGAATCCGGAAATAATTGTACCAATGCATTGTACTGGTATTTATGCAATATCAAGATTCATACAAGAATTTAAAGATAATTGTAATCTATCTTGTGTGGGTTCAAAATTTACATTTTAATAAATTAAATAATTATAAAAACTGGGAAGCAATATTAAGCTTCCCAGTTTTTATTACATTAATATAAAAATATCTTTTGATTTTAATCTGATCCTAAATAAATATTTTCTGTAGTTGTTTCTTCAGATAAAACTGAAAGATCTACATAAGAATCATCATCTACTATATTATAAGTACCATCAGTATCAATTCCAACAACAACTAAATCATACGTACCACTTGCCAAGAAAGGTAAAACATAACTAAATGAACCATCACCATCATCTTTAACCTGAGCGCTACTAATTGCATTAGAGAAGAATATTTCATCAGTTGAATCAGGATTTGCTTCAAGCGCTGCTTTAACATCATCATATTCAGTTGCTATATTATAATCTCCATCCGTATAAGCAAAAATAGAATAAGAATCAAAACTATCATCTGAATCTTCAAAATTACCTGAAATAGTTCCTGCTTGATTATTAACAATTAATCTAATAGTAGGTTTTAATATATATTCATCCTTAGTTCCTCTTTTTGTTACTGATTTACGAACATCAAAGTCAGCAGTTATTTCTACTGTTCCATTTTGAGGAATATCGAAAGCTCCAGTAAATCTTTGCTCTTTGCTTGGAACTTTTAATGAATAAATATTATCGTTTACATCCTCAGCTCCGTCAGCAGAACCATCAGGATCAATAACTATATAACAACCTGAAGTTCCTCCACTTGATTTAGGAGCTTCTGCTCCATCTAATTCGGCATCTAATAAAAAGCGAATTTGAGAAACATGACCTGAGTCAATTGATATTGTAGATAATGGAGCAACTTCACCATTTGTTAATTCTAACAAATTAAATTTTTTAGGTTCCCCAAAATTCTCATCAATAATCCAATCATCATTTAAATTATAGGCAATGCCTGTAATAGTAACATAGACACCTTCAACGGCAGCGCTATCAGCGATTGGTGCATCAGTCAATGATAACGAAACTGTACCTTTCTCTGGAAAAAGTGAACAGCTTAAAAGAAAAGATATGCTTATTCCCATGCAGATAAAACTAGATACTAGTTTTAATATTCTTTTCATATAATCCTCCAAAAAATAAATTAATCATACCCTAAATTAATAGAGTAAAAATTTGAGCTTATATAGAGTTTTTATTCTATATAAGCATATAAAAGACAACATATAAAACAGTTTATTGTTACAAAAAAAATCAATTTGTCAAATTAAAAAAGTATAAAAAAAAATCCATTTCTTTATTAAAAAAAATCAACACATTTTTTACAAAAAATACCCAAAATAACAAATCAAAATTTTTATAATTATTTTTACAATATTTTAATATTTGTATAAATAATAATATCATAGATTTAATCAAATTATAAGAAAATTTTATTTAATTACTTACCATATATATAATTATATACAAATGTGTACAAATTAAAAATATAACAAATTCTTTATATTTTTCTAATTCAATGTTAGAATTACTTAGTTGGCTTATTGTTATTATTTTATGTTTTTAAATTTTATCATGGAGGTATTACTATGAAAAAAATTTATTCTTATTCTTTAGTTGTCATTATTTTTTCAATCTTTTTTATCTTTACTAGTTGTGAATTATCCCCATCAATTACATATCCTAGTTGGTTCAATAATTACTCTGGTGAAGCATTAGCAAATTTAAAATCTGCACAAGATGCTTTTAATTGTTTTGGAGATACTATTGGTAGTAATCTTACTAATTATCCAGATGATACTTTCTATTACTCAGAAGATAGCTCTGCTAAAACATTCATGTCTACTTTTACTACAAAAAATGGTGGTGCTTTAATTGAAAGTACCGACATACAACCTTTTAGAGATGCAGCTCTAGCAAATGGATATGTTCAAGGTGGAGATATTAACACTTATACAAAAGGAAATATCACAATTGATATTTATGTTATAGCCTGGTCTGGAGATGATCCACATTTTGAATTTTTTGTTACCGAAGATCTTACTTAATATATATTTTTTTAAGTTTCAATAATCCAATAAATTATTTCTAAAAAACAAACGGGTCTAACATGCAATAAAGACCCCTTTGTTTTATATATTTATAAAATAAAAGTTTTCTAATTTTAAATTTGACTTTCACTATTAATCTTAATAATTTTTAAATATATTGTTATATTACTAATTTAAATAAAACAATAAAAATAAAAAGAGAGGTTAATGAAAATTCTATATCAGATTTTCTAATTATTAATGAATATCAACTATTTAAAATTAGCTATAAAAACAGAATTAAAATGGCTCTTTAGTGCTAAAAAATCATTATTCTTAACTACAATGAGTGTAACACTTCCTTTAATGATTTATATTCCAGGTTATGCTTCACCGGATGTAGAATGGGAACTTATAGTAAATTTATTAATGCTCTTTAGTATTGCAGCATGTTATGGGCAATTCTTTTTAGATTCAACTTATAACGATATTAATAATAATATTAATATATTTTTTTCAAACTTAAATATTCCAAGATTCTATTTATTTGCTGCAAAAATTATAATTTGTATACCCTTTTTTCTTTTGCTAATGGTTTTTAGTTTATTTTTAAAATTTGAAATCTCTATTTTATCAATGTCTATTCTTATCACTTATGCAATAAATGCAATTTTATATACATATCTTATAGCCACATATTTCTTCAATAAAAAATCAATTTTTTTATCTATGTATATGCCAATAATATTTTCCTTAACTCTTGCATATTTTTCTGCATCATTTGGAATGATTATTTCAACTTTACTATTACAACTTTTATTTATTCTAATAGGAATATTCTTAATAAAAAAAATGTTTAAATCAAAAATAATTACTATTAAAATGTTTCAATAATTTTATAAAAATAATAGCTACTTTATTAAATCATTATTACTTATCAAAACATACAATCTTATCACGACCAGAAGTCTTAGCTTTATAAAGAGCTTTATCTGCATATTTTAATAAAGTATCAATATCTACATTATAATTTTCTGAGGTTGTAGAAATACCCATACTAACAGTAATAATAGATTTAACATCTGAGTTGATATTAGGTATTGCATAATTATCAATTGTTTCTTTCAATTCTTGTGAAAACTTTACTGCTTCATTTTGATCAGTATCAGATAAAAGTATTAAAAACTCTTCTCCACCAAAACGATAGGCTTTATACCTTTTCTGCTTTGTAGCATCTTTTAGTATTCCACTAATAGTTTTTAAACATTCATCCCCTTTAAGGTGCCCATAGGTATCATTAAAAGTTTTAAAATGATCTATATCAAGAATTATAACAGAAAAAATAGTTCCCACTTCTTTATAACGATTTATTAAAAGATTAATATCATGATTTAAATTAACTCTATTTTTTAAACCTGTAAGAGCATCAGTTGTTGAGAGGATTTCTAATTCTTTTGTCTTTTTAAAACTAACAAATCTTTCTCTCTCATAAGCTCTTTCAAAAACAATTAATAAAATAGCAATGAACGCAAAAACTACAGGAATATTAACCATCCAATCAATAAATTGCTCTTGAGCATTCATCTGTTTAAAAACTTGAGGATAATTATAGAAAAGTGCAATCAAGCCTAAATTAACTAATGTT
The DNA here is from genome assembly GCF_055395745.1 of Pleomorphochaeta caudata. NCBI lineage: Bacteria > Pseudomonadati > Spirochaetota > Spirochaetia > Spirochaetales > Sphaerochaetaceae > Pleomorphochaeta > Pleomorphochaeta caudata. Next base: position 1,409,119 of record NZ_AP042458.1, on the reverse strand, counting down.
AAAATTGAATTTAAAATTATTCGCTCTTTACCGACTAAAATAAAGTTAATAAGTAACATTACAACAATTGAATATATTATCGAAGGGGATATTAACCCTGAACTAGATAACCAAGCTATTGGCAAAATTATAAGCGTTATAACATAAATACCAATTCTATGAATTAAATATGTTTTTATTTTTTTAATTGCTAAAATTCCCATAAAAGAACAAAAAACACATATAAACATCCATTTATAATTAAAGGAAAAACTTAAACCATAAATTATATTTGTTATAATAGTTAAAAATGAAAAAACAGCAAAAAAACCCATATAATAGAGAAAAATTCTCTCTTTAACAGAATATTTACGCGTAAATAAATCCATACGGGTCTCTTCAAACTTTAATTTCACTATAATCCTCCATAACATCTTAACAAATAAAGCTTTTTCTTATTAAGAAAATTATAACATGTATAATATAATTTTTATAAAAATTTTGGTTAATTAATTCTATTATTACAAATATAAATAAATAATAAAAGGCTATGCATATATTAAGAAAAATAGAATAAAAAGAAATCTATTACAACACAATTAATTTTTCTAATGCTAATATTAAAAAAATTATACCTATAAATATTAAATATCTTATTATTATGGCAATATATTTCTTTTTTATATTGAATAGGTATTATTCAATAAGATATTATTAAATCGTTTTCTACTATATAGAAAATAAAAAACAAAAGAATAATTAATAAATGGTAATGTGCTCTAGAATTTAAAAATTTTAGAAGTAATAAAATAGTAAAAACTTTTTTTATTTCAAATTTTTGTTTATAATCATAAATTAAGGAGAGAATATGCATACAAAAAAAACTAATATGTTTTCTATAATTAATATATCTTTATTAGTTTTATATATTTTTTCTATCTTATTCTTTACCTTTACTGATGATTCAACAGGGATGGGAGTTAATAGAGAGAAAATAGCTTCATTTAATGAAGGCTGGACTATTTCTTACAATGATATAGTAGAAACTACAACTAAATTACCTCAAAATTACCATTTAAAACCAGGAACAGTTTATTCGATTGAAAGGACAATAAATAGAGAAGATTTTATTTACCCTATTCTTAGAATAAGATCTTCGATGATGGATGTTAATGCTTATATTGATGATCAACAAATATATTCATTTGATATGACAAAAAACATTAATAAATTAAATGGATTCTATCCTTCATCCTGGCAATTACTTAATATTCCTATAGCTGATTCAATAGGAAAAACTTTAAAAATTACTTTTTCCACCCCTACTACCCAATTTTCTGGATTATTAAATACAATAATGATAGGAGAAGGTGAAGCAATAATATTAAATCTTATAAAAGAAAATTTTATTAATCTTATTATTTCTCTTTTCATAATCCTTTTTAGTATTTTTGCAATAATCACTATGTTTTGGACAAAAAAACTAGGAATTAAAAAGCACATTATATATCTTTCTGCTTTTGGTATTTCTGCTGGGTTATGGATAATTTCAGAATCTACCCTACTACAAATATTAATTCCTAATAGATTTTTAATATCTAGCACCAGCTATATTCTAAACTTAGTATTACCTCTAATAATAGTATTATTTTTCAGAGATATCGTATTAAAAGGTTTTAAAAAATTAACTACATATCTCGCAACTTCAATAATAGTTTTATTAATTTGTGAAATGATTCTTCAAGTTACAGGAATTCTTTCATTACTTGCAACTACAATTTTTTCAATAATAATAATTACTATTGCAGCTTTCATAATCTTATATACTTTAATAAATGAAGGCTATAAAAAAGATAATAGTAAAGCTAGACAATACCTACTTATTTTCATAGCACTATTTGTTTCTGCTGCAATCATAATGGGATTATTTTTATTAGGAGTTTATCAAAATTTAGGTAAATATCTTGCTTTTGGTGTTTTTGGCTTCTTCTTACTTATTATGATTGATGCTATTAAATCTCTTCATGATTTAATGGAAGCTAGAAATAAATCTTTGATTTATAAACAACTTGCATATGAAGATTATCTAACAAAAGGTTGGAATAGAACAGCATTTGAAAGAGACGTTGAAAAATTAATTGATCAAAGAAAAGTTTTTAGATTAGCTTTACTAGATTTAAACCATTTAAAGAAAATAAATGATACCTATGGTCATATTGAAGGTGATTATGCAATAGTAGAATCATATAATGCAATAAAAGAAACTATTAATGATACAGGGAAAAGTTATAGAATTAGTGGTGACGAATTTGCATGTATTATTTATGATACTGATAATAAATTATTTGAAGACGACAAAGAAATTATAAACAAAAAACTTGAAAAAAAATCAATCAACAAGCCATATAACATTGTACTTGCTCTAGGAACAAAAATTTATAATGGCAATGAAAATTTTACAGAATTCTATAAACAAGTAGATACAGAAATGTATAAACATAAAAAAATACTTAAAGCTAAAGAATTATCAAATAAATAGATTTTTTTAAAGTTTATACATTGGCTACCACTAGCTTATGTTTTATAAATTTAAAATTCGTATATATCTCTATCTACTATATTTATTAATTTTTTTCCTTCTATATATAACTTAAGATTGGCTTCTATTAGTTTTAAAGTATTCTTCCAGTTATGTTCCATATAGTTTTGCCCTGCAGCATGTGGTGTAATAATTAAATTCTCTATATTCCAAGCTCTATGATTTTTATCAATAGGTTCTGGATCAAATACATCAATAGCAGCTCCTGCTATTTTTTTATTTTCTATAGCATCACAAAGAACTTCATTATCAACAGTAACACCTCTACCTGTATTAACAAGTACTGCATTTTCTTTCATTAGAGCTATTCTTTCTTTACTCATAAGGTTTTTACTTTCTGGAGTAGAGGGAACAACCATAGCAATGATATCAACTCTTGGAATTACAGAATCTAAATCTTTAAAAGAATGAACTTCATCAGCAAAAGGACATTCTTTTGAAGCATCTCTCCTAACCCCTATAACATAAACCCCAAAAGCTTTTAAAATTTTTGCAAATTCACTACCAATATCACCTAAGCCAATAACTAAAGCAGTAGAATCTCTAAGAACCATAACGGAACCTTCATCTCTCCATAAAGCTTTGTTTTGATTATCTCTATAAATATGTAGTTTCTTCATTAATGATAAAAGCATAGCAAACATAAACTCTGATTGAGCTTGCCCATAAGAACCTTTAGCGTTACAAATAATAGCTTTTTTAGGCAATATTTCACCTTGCAGATAAAAATCAACACCAGAAGAAATTGTTTGAATCCATTTAAGATTAGAAGCTTCTTTTAAACAATGTTTTGGGGGATGCCCAATAATAATTTCTGCAGCAAATACATCTTCTTTTTCAATTCTCTCTTTTTCAGAATCTTTAAATGTAAAATCTATTGAATCTTCAAATTGAGTAAATATCTTCTTCTCATCCTCATTTAAAGTAATCAACACTAATGCTTTTATTTTATTCATAAATAATCTATTCCTTGTCTTTATCTTTCTTTTTTCTTTTAGAATGTTCTATTAAAGAATCTTCCCACCATTTAGAGCTAGCAATTCCAAACCATATTAAGAAAAGAATTACATAAAAATACCATGAATTTAATTCTGTAAAGAAAAAATTAAGTATAAAAAACATAGAAGTAAATACTAAGCCAGATAAAAATCCTCTTTTATATCTATTCATCATAAATAACTCCAATAGCAATATAATTCATAATATTATTATTTATCCTATAAATCAATTCAATTTGATTTATTCTATATATTCATATCAGATTATTAAATCAAAAAAACTATATAATATTGCATTAAATTTTTCTAATATATGAGTGAAACTTTTTTAAATAACAAATACATCTAAATTGATAAATAAAAAAGAAAAGTATACAATATAACCATGAAAACAAACTATCATACGCATACTCCATTTTGTAAACATGCAACCAATTCTATAGAAGAAACAATAAACATAGCAATTAAAAATCAATATAATATTTTAGGGTTTTCTGATCATGGACCTTTATATGATGACATAGAAAAATCTGTGATAAGAATGTCAAAAAATGAACTTCCCTCTTATGTAAATGAATTAGAAAAATTTCAACTATTATACAAAGATAAAATTATTATAAAAAAAGGTCTTGAATATGAGTATGTCCCAAATCAATTAAATTACATGAAGGAAATTAAAGAAAAATATTCTTTCGATTATTTTCTTTTTGGGAATCATTTTTATTTAAATGAACAAACCGGCAAAAAATTTGGCAATTGCCAAACTGAGAAAGATTTGTCTTTGTATTTAGATAGTACTTTAAAGGCAATTGATTCAGGAATATACGATATATTTGCTCATCCAGATTTTTGTTTCCTCCGATATCCTAAAATAGACAAAGTAGCAATAAAAATTGCAGAAGGATTGATTGACGCTTGTGTAAAGAATAATATACCTCTCGAATACAATATAAATGGATTCTATAATTCAGACTTTAACAAATATATAGGATATCCAAACAATTTCTTTTGGGAAATAGCTTCATCTTATAAAGCCAAGGTTATAATTGGACTTGATGTTCATAGCTATGAAGCGATGAACAGAGAAGCTGATTATTATAAAGCGTGTGACTTTTTAAAAAAACTTAATGTTGAGCAAATATTTACAATATAGATATAAAGAAGTCTTATAAATAATTATTTAAAAATAATAAAAAAATTTCTAGGATTAATTAAAACTAATCTTAGAAATTTTTTATATAATCTCATATCATAAACAAATGCGGCATCAATATAAACACACAGTTTTTTCAGTTACATTTTTTAATTATTCTTTTACCGAGCCTAAAACAATACCAGTAACAAAATATCTTTGAATAAATGGATATATTACTAATACAGGAATTATAGATACAATTACTTTTGCAGAGTTGAAAGTTAAATTAGAAACATCCAAATATTTATCTATTTCTTCTTGCGCCATATTCATCATTTGTTCTGGACTAATTTCAACAATCAGAGACTGAATATATGTTTGCAAAGGCATTTTTGACAAGGAATTTATGTAGATTTTTCCATCGAAAAAAGAGTTCCAATGCTTAACTATACTAAATAATAATATTGTAGCAAGTGCGGCTTTTGAAAGAGGAACATATATTTGCCATAAAACTTTATTTACAGATGCCCCATCTATTAAAGCAGCTTCTTCTAAAGAATTAGGAACAGATCTAAAAAAATTCATTAATAAAATTACATTAAATACAGGGACTGCACAAGGAAGTACTAAGGCCCATATAGTATCAATTAAATTTAAATTTTTTATAAGAATAAAGGTTGGAACTAAACCACCATTAAACATCATTGTAAAAACAACAATCCAAATATAATACTTTCTTGCTTTAAAAGTTGATTCACTCTTAGAAAGAGGATAAGCCATTAAAATAGTTATTACCATATTAATAGTAGTTCCTAAAAGTACTCTTTTTACCGAAACAAAAAACGAAACCATGAATTGCTTTTCTTCCAAAAGTGTTTTATAAGCGGCTGTATTAAAATTTTTTGGGAAAATTGTAATTTGACCCAATGCAGCACTTGTTCTATCACTCAAAGAAATAGCAAGAGTATTTAAAATTGGATATAAACAAGCTAATCCAAAAACCAATAAAACTATATTAATAATAATGCTAAAAACAGATTTTTTTTTCTTCATAATTTTTTCCTAGAATAGTTTATAGCCAGCATATTTATCGGCTAATTTATATGAAGTTGTTAATAATATAAAACTTATTACTGATTTAAATAAACCTACAGCAGTACCTAAGCTATATTGTCTACTTGTTAAACCTACTCTATATACATAAGTATCAATAATATCACCAGTTTCATATACTAATGGACTATATAAGTTAAAGATTTGATCAAATCCAGCATCAAAAATATGCCCAATATTAAGTGTTAACATTAAGACTATAGTTACTAAAATACCTGGAAGAGTTATATTTAAAATTTCTTGAAATTTATTAGCGCCATCAATTCTAGCAGCTTCATATAAACTTGGATTAATTGCAGTCATTGCAGCTACGTATACAATAGCATTATAGCCAAATTCTTTCCAAACATCGGTTAAAATTACTATAGTTCTAAAGTAATCGTTATCAACTAAAAACATCTTAGATTCAACTCCGAAAATAGATAATAATCTATTTAGATTACCCCCGTAAGATAAAAAATTGCTGAAGATAACAGCTAAAATTACCCAAGATAAAAAGTGAGGTAAATATACAGAAGTTTGAATAAATCTTTTATATTTTACATTTTTACATTCATTTAATAATAGCGCAAATAGTATCGCAATTATCATGCCTATGAGTATCTTTCCAACTGCAATAAATAATGTATTAAATAAAATCTGCTTAAAATCTGGAAGTGCTAAAAAATGCTTAAACATTTTTAATCCAATAAACTCAGAACCAAAAATACCTTTAATTGGCTTAAAGTTTTGGAATGCCATTATTAATCCACCCATAGGTATAATATGGAAAATAATTAATAAGATCATTCCTGGTAGTAACATCAAATGATAATATCTATCATGTACTTTATTTTTCATTTGTCTCTCTCTTATTTATTTACCTTATTTATTCCAGATGGCATAAGCCATCTGGAACATTTTTTACATCAAAGCTTGTACTTCAGAAATAAGAGTATCTCCTCCAAGTTTTTTCCATTGTTCAACAAATTCATCAAAATATTCGATAGGCTCTTCGCCTGTGATAATTTTTAGAACCATTTGTTGCTCAAGTTTATCTAAAGTTGGCTTTAATAAAGGTGAGGAATCAGTTGTATAATAATAAGCAGAAGAAACAGGATTATTCTCAGGAGCATCTAATATGTTAGAAGCTATATATCTTCTATAATAGGCTTTAAAATCACTTTCTGCAGTTGTTCCTGGTTCACTTTTTCCTTCGGCAAAACGCTTTGCACTTTCTGCTTGGGCTATATCATAAGAAGTTGTTGTTGGTAATTTATTTAATACACCAGTATCAACATATTCTTTAACAAGTTTTCCAAGTTTTGGAACAACATCATTATATTCTAGGTTAAAACTACTTGTAGGGAAAATTGCTTCTCTATCAGATCCAGTTGATAATAAATCATCATAAAGCTTTTGATATCCTGCTTGATCGAACCCTCTATACCATTCATATTCTTGGCTAATGATTTTCACAAGTGCTTCAGGATTTTCAAAATCTTTTGAAACAGCAAACATATCCCCAACAGGAGCTGCTACCAAATGATTATATTTACCATTTTCATCAAGAGGGGCATTAACTGCAATTAATTCTGCGTCATTATTAAGTCTATAAAGTTCATTATTAAAACCCCACCAAGGAGCATAGAAAGCACCAGCTAATCCTGAATTTACTATAGCATCTGTTTCTCCTGTTCCGATTCTAGTAATAAATTGTTTATCAATTAGTCCTTCTTCATACATTTCATGAAGAATTTCTAGCCCTTCTTTCATTTCTGGAGTAGTTGAACCATAATAAACTTTTCCATTATCATCTAACATCCATTGTCTTGGATAAGCTCCAACACTATGAAGAATTGGTTCAACTCCATATTTGTTTTTATATCCCATTAGAGGATCAGTAGCATGAATTGCAAGACCAATAGTGTTTCCTTCACCATTATTACCAGGATCTTTTTCTACAAATTCTTTTAAAACAAATTTCAACTCATCGAGAGTTTTAGGAACTTCAAGTCCAAGTTTATCAAGCCAATCTTTTCTCAAAAATAATATATTATGTTCATATCCAATATTTGCTGAAGGAAGAGCATAAAGCTTTCCATCTACTGTTAAAGTATCCAAACTTTTGCCATTATAAGTTGCAAGAGTTTCTCTAAAATAATCACTAGCACAATTCTCAAAAGCCTCGGATAAGTCCGCTAACATATCATTATCCACTAATTCTCTAAATGTAAGATAATCAGTAATCATAAATGCATCTGCTAAATCTCCCGATGCAATATTTAGGGATAATTTGTTGTTATAGTCTTCTCTTACTGTTTGCCAGTCTATTTTTATATCAACATTAAGTTTCTCGTTTAACATTCGTATTAATGTGTTATCTTCTACAGATTGTCCTTTTGGAAAATGGGCATTAGGACGTAACATTTTAGCAAATGAAATCTCTACAGGATTCTCATATCCTAAAAATGGATCTGTACTAGCAGGATCAAGATTTTTCTCAACTGCAACTTTTTCTTCTTGGCCTTGTGCAAAAACAAAACCAAAACACATAATTACTAACATCAAAATTGTAATTATTTTCTTCATTTTTATCTCCTTTTATTTATATATTGTTAAACCATCATAGGCGACGGTAACGCTATAATCTCTTTTTATTGAATTACATTTATCTACAAATTCTTGGTGTGTATATTCTTGTTCTTGATTGATATGAGAAAAATAAACTTTTGTATCTTTTGTTATAGTTCCATTCTCAAAAAGAGAATCACATACGTTGAAGCTTCCCCTAATATCCAAATGAGAAAAAGGAGTTGGCCCTCGATCTAAAGATCCAAAAGTAGATTCTATTATTAAAATATCTAATTTATAATTTTTTAAATATTCAAAAGATTCATTAGAATAATATCCAGTATCAAGTGCATACAATATCTTTTTATTATTAGGTAGTTCTATTAAAAAATTTGAAGAATTCTGAGGAGTAATATCGTAATGTTCTCCTTTTATAGCAGTTACTAAATATTGTCCTACTTTAAATGGCTTAAAAAAATCAACCTTATGGAAAATATAATCATCTTTAAACTTTTCAGTTATAAAATGTTCTTGATTATATAATCCTAATTTATCACCACGATCCAACATATCATATAGTTTTTCTGTTAAGTATACATTAAGTTTTTCACCATTTTTTCTAGAGACCATTGGTTTCAAAAATAAATTACCTACATCCAAATGGTCTGCATGAAAATGTGTAATCAAAAGATGTTTTAAATCATATAAATCTTGATTGTATTTCACAAGTTGTGAAAATACATCTGGACCAAAATCTATCAAGACTTCATTAGATAACCTAAAGCAAGATCTATGTCGTATTTCTTTTCCTTTTACTTTTCTTGCATTTTCACAAACTCTACATCTGCAAAAAGGACTAGGAATACCTTCAGCAGCTCCTGTACCTAAAAATTGCATAATTAATTTATCCATTAACAACCTCTTTCAAATATAATTTTAATTTGTATATATCATTTGAACATGATTTTTATCTACTTTTTTTGATTAATATCTACTATAATAAGTTTTATTTGACAAAAATAATTAGCAAAAGTTATTATCAATTTAAAAATAAATTGCATAACTTATATTTATGCTTTGCCTGTATAGATTAAAAAAAAGCACCAATGGATAGTGCTCCATAATTTTATTTTTAATTACTAATTATTTTTATATGTTACATATTTCTTTAATATAAAACACAAAACTTAAAAATTATTTTTCCAACATTAAAAAGTTATGTTATTATGAGTTTAATCTATTAGCATTATCCTTTCATTATTATAGTTATTAACAATAAAATCTGAAAATTAACAGATTTTATATATTTTTATTTTTTTTTATTAATTAGTTTCATTTAGCAATCTAATCTAATTTGGAAAAAGTAAAAACTATTATTTAAAATTTAATTTAGGATAATATTAATTATATTAAATTCTAAATTCCATACATCAGAATTGGAGATATTTATGAAAAGACTACCCTCTATATTTTACAGTATAAAAGTGAAATTTTTTCTAGCTTTTTTATGTCTTTTCATTCCTTTGTTTATGCTAGGAATTATGACGTACAAAAAAGGATTCGATATAATTAATCAAGAAATTAATAACACTTTTAATACTTCAGTTTTATCATTTTACAATATGTTGGAATCCGAAACTTATAAAATACAATCTATTAAATATCAATTATTATTAAATGATGAACTAAACTATCTTGTTGATTCTCATCCAATAATGGATAGTTTTGATATATATGAAAAAAAAATAAATATTTCATATTTTATAAAATCAATGAAAGAAATAAGTCCTTTAGTAGAAGAAATAATTGTCAGTATCCCTCAAATTAATATTTCATTCTCATCAATATATGGTGCTCAGGATTTAAAAAGTGACTACGCTACTGGGGAAAATGAAATATCTATAAAAAATGACAAATTAATTTATAAAACATTATACTCGAGGCATGGATTAAACAGTGATGATGAAAAAAATAATTTCTATGTCACTTTTGTATTTTCCAATTCAGAAATAATAAAGAATTTAAAAAAATATCAAAATAATGAAAGCTTTTTTCTAATTCTATTGAACTCAGATGAAAATTTTTATTTAACTAATAATAAAAAAGATTTATTTGATTTATCTAAAGATGATTTAATTAAATTAGAGAATAATTCCGAATTTTATTCACAAAATAAGAAATTTCTAAGTTTCTATAAAAATCTTGGAGTATCAAATTTTGGTTTGAGTTTATTAGTCCCTTATAGCTATGTAGAAGAAAAACAAAATCCTTATAAATTATATTTTATTCTTTATATAGTATTTGGTATTAGTGTTGTACTTCTTTTTACTTGGTTTTTTAATCGTATGATTAATAAACCAATACAAAATTTAATAAAATATATTTTAAAAGTTGAAAAACAAAATTTTAAAAATATAAAGCCAATAACCACTAATAAAAATGATGAATTTAAATATCTATACAGCACTTTCAACAAAATGTGCGTTAATATTGAAAAACTAATCAATGAAGTATATGAACAGCAATTGCTTACAGAAAAAGCTAATTTAAAACAACTACAATCTCAAATCAATCCTCATTTTCTATATAACAGTTTCTTCAATATTAACTTAATGGCAGAATATGGAGATTATCAAAGTATTGTTTCTATTACTGAATATCTTGGCAAATATTATCGTTATATTACAAGAAATAAAAATGAAGAAACATCTCTGTATGAAGAATATCAACATACACGAAATTATTGTGAAATACAGAAAATACGATTCGCAAAACATTTAACTTTAATAATGGACCAATTACCAGAAAGTATAAATAACGTTATTGTTCCCAAATTAATAATACAGCCAATTGTTGAAAACGCTTTTAATTATGGATTAAAAAATGAAATTACTCAAAAATTACATATTGGAATAAAAATTATAGATAATAATATTTATATATCTGTTTCAGATAATGGCTCAGATATAAATGAAAAACTATTTTTAGAATTAAATGAAAAAGTTAATAATAAAGAATTAAACATTGAGAACACAGCACTAATAAATATTAATAAAAGATTAAAACTATTCTTTGGACCAAATTACGGATTATCCTTTTACAAAAGTGAATATGGTGGACTTTGTGTAGAAATAAAAATCCCAAAAGAAGGTAAAAATAATGTATAAAATTTTAATCATTGATGATGAAGCTTTTATTGCTGATGGTCTAGCAGCCTTTTTAAAAAAACGAAATAAAACAAGTCTAGATATTTATACCTGCTATAGTTCGAATGAAGCTTTAGATCTATTACAAAAAATAAGCATAGATATCATTATAACTGATATAAATATGCCTCAAATATCTGGTTTAGAACTAATAAAAAAAATTAAAGAAAAATGGCAAAATCACCAAATTATTGTTATCTCTGGTTATGATAATTTTTGTTATGCGCAAGAAGCTATAAAACTAGGAGCTTCTTATTATCTATTAAAAGGGGAAGAAAACAGCTTATTATTAAATGCAGTTGATAGTTGTATCAAGAAAGTTGAAGAAAATAAAAAGAAAGATTCTGACTACAAATTAATGCAGCAAAATTTCAATGAAGCACTGCCCTCTTTAAGAAATAAAATCCTTATAGATATTTTATTTAATAAGAATTTTAATAAAGAAACTGTTGAAGAAAAAATCAAAGATTTAAAAATTGAAATAAATATAAATATACCATTTCAAATTGTAGGATTAAGAATTGATGAGGAAAAATCAATCTCTGGAGTTGAATCATATAAAGTTTTATTAACAATGATTACAAATTTTTTTGAATCATTAATAAAAGAGGACTTTAGTGTCCATTTAATATTTCTATCAAATCCTAAATTAGGAATTTGGCTAATTCAAAAAAAGAATATTAAAATAGAAGATTGTAATATTAAGGATATTATAACCGACTATATTGAATATTTACAAAATTATGCCTTTTCATACTACAAAATTATTTTGTCTTTCATTATCAAAGCAAAACTACTTGATATAGAAGAGTTAAATAAAGAAACCAATAACCTAATAAATGAATTAACTTATAAAGATAATTTTTTGAATAAAAAAGTTATATCAGATTCACCCCTTTATAACTCCTCAATATATAATGAAGATATTAATGACTTTGATAACATAAAAAATAAACTAGAAAATTTAAACACTCAATTGAAACAACAAAATAAAGATCATTTTTTTGAGCTATTAAAAGACATAATTCATTCTATGAGAATTATAAATATACCTGAAATTCAATTATATATTTATAATAGCTATTGCGCTTTAATATTAAATAACTTAATTGAGACTAATTTATTAGATGAATTTAAAAAAAACTTTAATTTTAACATCTTTTCTACAGCATTCTCTTCATGGAATATAAGTACTTTTGAAAAGCTAATAGAAATTGGACAATGGCTTTATAACAAATCACATGATGAGAATAATTATGCTATGCAGCATAAAGTCATAATCAAAGTTGATAAATATATAAAACAAAATATAAATAAAGAATTATCACTTAATATAATTTCTGACTATATAGGCTTAAATCCAGTTTATTTATCAAGATTATATAAAAATATAACAGGAAAAAACCTATCTTCCACTATAACAGAAACAAGAATAAACTTGGCTAAAAAACTGTTAAGCAAGGGCTCATTTAACGTAAGTGAAATAGTTGAAATGGTAGGCTTTAAAAGTCTTTCCCATTTTTCAAGGATTTTCAAAAAAGAAGTAGGAATGAGTCCAAAAGAATTTCAAAATCATAATATATAATTAAAAATCCATACAAATTTGATTTATTGCCTTTAAATATATATATTTAAATAATATATAAAAAAAGGAATATTATGAAATTAAATTATTATACAATAAACGCTTTTGCAAAAAATGAAATAGGTGGCAATCCTGCTGGGATTGTATTTGATGCTGAAAACCTCTCAAACCAAGAAATGCAAAACATTGCTAAATATATTGGATTTAGTGAAACAGCTTTTGTTTCAAATTCACAAGAAGCTGATTTTGAAGTAGCCTTTTTTACACCTAATGCTGAAGTAGACTTATGTGGACATGCAACCATTGGTTTATTTAATGCACTTTTTCTTTTAAAAAGAATAAAACCAGGAAATTATACTCTTAAAACTAAAGCTGGAATACTTAAAATTAAGATTGAAAAAAATGGTTGTATAATGATGGATCAACAAAAACCAACTTTTTATGAAGTCATAGACCCTAAAGAAGTTATTGAATCTCTTGGTATTGAACTCAAAGATTTAAATACAGATTACCCTTGTCAAATTGTTTCAACTGGTCTTAAAGATATTCTTCTTCCAATAAGAAATAAAGAAATTTTAAACTCAATAAAACCAGATTTTGAAAAAATAAAAGAGATAAGCAAAACTCATAATATTGTTGGCTTTCATCTATTTGCTTTAGATGATAATGATGAAGCAATTACTGCTAATTGTAGAAATTTTGCACCTTTATATGAAATAGATGAAGAATCTGCTACAGGAACTTCCAATGGAGCTTTAGCCTGTTATCTATGGAAATACAAAATTATTAAGAACTCTAATAACATGATATTTGAACAAGGAGAAGCTATGAACAAACCTTCTTTAATCTCTGTAGATCTTGATTTATCAAATAATCAAATAGATGAAGTACAAGTTGGAGGAACAGCTTCAAATCTTCAATCATTAGAAGTTCAATTATAAAAAATTTTAGTTAATTGATACAAATTAAACTACGAGAAAGAGATTTCAAAGACATGAATAATTTCATAGCTAATATTTATGTTGTCTTGGAATCTCTCAATTCAAACAGATTAATATTCTTTACCTCTACACACTAAATTTATCAAATAATCGATATTTAATAGTTAATTCTTCTTACATAATACAGGGATAACCTATATAACTTTGTTTTTTATATAACAATATGATAATATTAAATTTAGATAACAAGATAGAGGTAAAGACACTTATGAAAACTAAAAAATATAGATTTATATGGATTTCCTTTTTATTATTATTTTTATTTGTTTCATGCAGCTTTGGACATTCTCCTATAAGCGAAGACGGAATACTCAATGATTCCATTGTATTAAATGATACTGATGAAAATTTCACTTCTTTTATTGTCGCATCAGATATGAGAGAATATACAGGAAATAATCTAGATTGGTTTCGCGGAGCATGTGAAGCTATAGCTACAGTAGATGATGGGATTTATATGTTTTCAGCTGGTGATATTGATCCACCAGGGCAAGTGCTAGCTACTATAAAGAAATATATCAGTGCTGATTATAGATGGTTCCCTATCGTCGGAAATCATGAGTCAGAGACTCCTTCTGACATGGAGTGGATAAGAAATTATTACCAAGTTATAGAATCAAGAGTAAGTATTATTAGCGAAGGTCCGACAGGAACTAAAGAAACTATGTATTCTTTTGACAAAGGGCCAGTCCATTTTGTTATACTAAATGAATATTTTGATGGCACTTCTGATATTGGTTCAAATGGTGATATAGTCCCAGCTACTTATAATTGGCTAGAGTCAGATTTAGATAATACAGAAAAAGATATTATTGTAGTCTTTGGACATGAACCAGCATTCCCCTTACCTGATGAAGAGTCAGGAAGACTTAGGCATGAAGATGATAGTCTTAATACTCATGAAGAAAATAGAGATGCATTTTGGAGTTTATTAAATCAATATGATGTTACAGCTTATATTTGTGGACATACTCATAATTATAGCAGTAACTTACGCCCAGGTGATACAACTTGGCAGATTGATTCGGGTCATTCTAGAGGAACTCAGGATCCTGGTGCTAAAAGTACTTTTTTAAAATTTGACATTAACACAAACAATGAACTTATTTTAGAAACATATAGAATGGATCTTAATACAGGTATTTATTCTTTAACAGAAACAATTAATCTTACAACCCCTACTATATAAGAAAATATTTAATCAATTAACATTAGATAGGAAATTAGAATAAGCAAAATTAAAAAAGACAAACTTCATAATTGAGATTTGTTAGTACCAAGAAATTTACACATAAATACAACTATACGATTATAAAAAAAGTGGGTGAATTTTTTCTTAAAAGGTGGTACTATTTATTCTATAAATTCTGAATCTTTTATTTAAAAAGCATACTAACTATAATAAATTTATTATATAAGAGGAATAATGACAAAACCATCAAGTACAAAACAAAGTTCGTTATCAAAGAAAATATATAACAGGCACTTAACTCTATCAAAAAAATTGAATGATACATATATTTTTATAAATCAAGCGATACCAATTTTAGAAAAAGAAAAAAAAAGTTATCATAGCAGTCTGATCTCAGGAAAAGATTCTAAGTATTTTGTGCCATCAATTAAAAAAACAAAATATGCATATAGAACAGATAAAGAACTCCAAAATATATATAATAGATTTATAAGATATGATTTATTTAAAGCTATACTATCTTCATGCATATCAGATTTTGAAGATTTTTTGTGTATAACTCTAGAAGAAATTTTACGGGAATATCCCCATAAAATAAATACATCAATAACTGGAATAAATATAAAAAAAGAAATTAACATTAGCAAAATATTATTATATAAAGATATTGATAGTTTAATCAATCAAATAATTTCTGAAACAATAATACATATCTCATATCTTTCTCCTTCAAAATATTTTGAATATTTCAAAATTATCTCAGGCGTTAATATTCCAAAAGATTTACTTAATAAGTATTTTGAATTAAAAGCTTCAAGGGACATAATTATTCATAATAATTCAAAAATTAATAATGTTTATCTCAGTAAATCAGGGAATTTGGCACGAGGAAAACTAAATGAAACACTCATTATTGATCAAAATTATTTTGATCAATCAATAGCATTATTAAAAAGAATATCAGGGGTAGTAAGACGCGAAATTGATTTGATTTATTAATATTAAGTTTGTAAATTTATAAAATATAGATTTTTAATATAATTATTATAATATTGTCAAACAACTTACCTAAAGCAATATTAAATAATATGAATATTTATTGATTTCAACTAAATATACTTTTCATGAAGTTCAAGAAATATTGTAAGCGTCTAATCAAACAACCTATGTAACTAGTGCAATCTCATCTATCCTAATTCTGGAGGATAAGATGGGTACAAGAAGAAAATATTCAAATGAATTTAAAGCTAAAACAGTAGAGGAATATTTAAAATGGTCAGAAAAAGGTGAATCATTAAATAAATATTCAATGAAGAATAATATTTCACCAATTACGCTAAGAAGTTAGGTTCAAAACTATGCATAAGATGAAAAATTATATACTTCAAATTTAAATCTAATCAAAGTTAATAATACAAACACTGTTAATTATTCAAATAATTATCATAGAAATTCATTTAAAGATGAGATAATTACTATTAATGCTTCTTTCTGTTAAATTGAATTATCAATAAATATAGAACAATATGAATTAATAAAAGTTTTAGAAGTTCTAAAGGATATGGAATAATGTTTTTAGATTTTAGTGATTATGATTTCTACATTAGACCAGGAAAGACTGATATGAGAAAAGGTAGTTCAAGTCTAACCTTTCTAATTCAAGATGAAATGAATTTAAATCCTTTTGACAAATGTGTATTTGTTTTCTGTAGTGGAAGTAAACAATAATTAAATCCATAGTATGGGATGATAATGGCTTCTGGGAATTGACGAAAAGATTTGAAACAGGTAGTGTTTGGTGGTCTAAAGATGCAAAAATTGCTAAAAGGGTATCTATTAGATCAATTAAGAATATGTTAAAAGGACAAAATCCTTGGATACAAATAGAAGTATTAAATCCTAGTAAATTATGTTAAATATCAATAATGCTTAACATAATTTTAAGCAATAAATATTGACATTTAATTACTTATCTGATAACATTTTATGTATGAGTAAATTGTGTACAAAAGAGTATTTAGATAAGCTAAAAATGAATTAATTTATCAAGTAGTTTCTGCAAATAAGAAACTAACTACAAATATTAATGATTTAAAAGAACTTTTTAGACTTAAAAGTACTCAACCTTTTATTCCTTCAACAGAACAAACAGTATATCTTTTTGATGAAATGGAATTACTATCTACTGCTTTAACACAAGAAGAATAAAAATTAATAGAAGTAAAAGAACATACTAGGGTAAAAACTCCTCATAGAGTAAAAGAATTAGATGCTAATACTCCTGTTGTTAATGTAGATTATTGCAAAGTGGAATAACAAAGATACTGATACTATCATTACAGCAGCTTCATTAGTTGCAAGAGTTGCAACTAGAAAGTATAGTGATTAACTTCCTCTATACAGACAAGAATCAATCTTTAAGGGAGAATGCTTAGAATTTACAAGACAATCATTATTAAATTGATTACTTAGATACTTCTATCTAATAAAACCTTTAAGAAATAGATTAAAATATCACATATTAACATCAAATTTAATAAATCAAGATAAAACACCAGTGCAAGTAATAAAACTAGCAGATGCAAAACCTAGTGCAACCCATTTTATGATGGTGCAAGTTGGTGTGTCCAATTTAGATGCAAAATCTAATCATAAGATAGTGCTTTACTCATTTCTTGCTAATAGAAGAAAAGAAATTTTAAGTGAAGCAGTAAATGGGTACAAAGGCTTCATAATGACTGATGGATTAAAAGGATATTTAGATTTAAATGATCATTTAAATTACTGGGTTCATGCTGTAAGACAATTAAAAGCAATCTTAAAGATAAATAAAAAAGCTACAGATGCTTTAATCTTAGTATCTTTTGTAAATGAACTTTATTCATTAGAAACCAAGTTAAGAAAACAATATCAATAAGGTTCAATAACAAAAGAAGAATTTAATTCACTAAAAAAGAAAAAAACAGAAGTAACTTTCAAAAAGATTAAAACCAAGATAGAAACAATTAAACCTAAATACATTCCTAAGAGTGCTATGGGCAAAGCAATTAATTATCTAAATACTTATTGGGACACATTAATAGCATATCCAAATTGCTTTGAAGCAACTCCAGATAACAACATTGCAGAAAATGCAATCAGACCATTTTGCGTGGGAAGAAAAAACTGACTATTTAGCGTATCACAAGAAGGAGCAGAAACTTCAGCACTGTATTATAGTTTAGTAGAAACAGCTAAAACAAATAATCTAAATGTATATAAATATCTTTGGAATATTCTAGAAAAATCACCTACTATGGAAACTGAAGAAGATTGTAATCAATTACTTCCAAGAAATGTAAAAAAAGAAAGCTTGTATTCTTTAGAAGATAATTTTAAAAACTCTAAACCAGATGCAACACGTGTAGATAAATATACCTTCAGAGGCGTTCATTAAAAAATAATTCAGAATGGACGCTTACTCTTATCTCAAGAGAATTTTAATATATAAAATATAATTGTTATACTTTTTATAATACACGTTATATCTTAACTATACACGTTATCAAAAAAAGTAGGTGTATAAAAATATCATACTTATTTATTTGAATAATAATTATTTTAATTATGTAAAAGATATATTATTTCAGAAAATATATCTTCTGAGTTTCTTGATATATTATTGAAGCTAAAAAAATAATATGTTTTTTATCCAAACTCTATAATTAATAATAATAATCTTTAACTTTATTATGATGACAAAATATAAATCTATTTTTATCATCTTCTGATTAATCCATACACATTATATAACTAAGCATCATTTTTAGCTAAAACACCTTTTCATTTTTAATATCTCTATTTGAATATATAATATAGTTTTAACTAAACTTGTTCCAAAAAGAAAATATAAAAAAAATACATTTATACCATAATTATAATTACCTAAAGATGTAGAGGCGTTTATTAAGGCAAAATTATTGAAAGAATATTAAAATCTACTAAAGGGATATCACCCGATTACTAGTCCGTTGATAGGGGAGTTATGACATTCTATAACTTGTAATATTAGTAATTATTCAGGAAAGTGTATTTGTGATTTTTTGAGCATTCTTTAATAACTTTTTTAGTATTTGTTCTTTAGAAATACCATAAACTTCAGATAAATCTGGAATGATATTTATTGCTTCCCAAGGCATAACCGGTTTGTTTTTAATTAATGCAAAGGGCCCATCGGATTCTGGCAAAATATATTCAATTGGTATTTCTGAAATAAGCCTTTTACCTTTAATCGTTTTTGTCATAGCAGGTCCTAAACTAAAAAAACATTGCATATTAATAGCTCTACTTAATAAAGATTTATTTCCAGTGAACCAATGTAAAATTGGTGTACTGTTAAAACATTCCTGTTCAAGGATATCTAGTACCTGTAATTCAGCTTTTCGAGAATGGATGCTTAGAATTCTACCACCACAAGATTCTGACTCTCTAACGATATCTTTAAATAACGATATTTGAATAGGTAAAGAGTCAATATTACATTCTGATCCATCAATTCCAATTTCACCTACAAATCTAGATCTAGGAATATTTTCTAATAAAATATTCTTTTCAGCATACTTTTTTATCACTATTTCTGGATGCATTCCGATAGCACATTCAATATTATTGATTGAATAAAATACTTGTGAAGTAGCTAACCAGGCCCGAGGACTTGTTGTTACTACTAATGTAAATTTATTCCGTTTTTCAACTTCCTTAATAAAAGAAAGGACATTGGGATATAAATCAAGATGACAATGAAAATCAATCATACTCGACCATAATAATGTAATAGTTCATAAATTTCAGTTAACCCTCTAGAAAAAACTCCTTCGTAATTGCCCCTATCTGTATCACTAGCAAAATTAAGAGCACTACCTACTACATGACGTATTCCTTTTGCTTGCATTTGCAAATAAGATGTCGCTGCAACAGAAATATTATCAGAATTAACGATCTTAATATTCTTTCCATATTCTGTGCTATCCTTCCAATCTACTTTCATGAAGGCCGCTCTTCTTACTAAACAAGGGACACACACCCCACAATGAATATGCTTTCTACCATATTTAGCACAACTTACAGAATCTTTTACCAAATCCATTAATAAATCTTGATCAAGACATTCTTTCATCATTTCTCCTTTTGTCTTGAACCTATATGGAAATTTTAAATTGAGAGGAATCCCTAAATGATTCCATAAATTTTGTAAACCACTCATATATATTGGGTGTGTTGTTTTTGTACTTAAACTCCCAAGTCTACCAGGCGAAAGAGCTATATTAAGGCTTATAAAACCATTCTCTGGCACATATAAGTCAATTGGCTCAGCGCTTTTCCTATTAATTGACGCCGATGCTATTGCTGCAAATGCATAAAAAACCATGGATCTACCACGAGTTGAGTCTTCTCCATATCCTTTAAGTTTTGTATTATAACTCCATTGATATAACCTTTCAGAGGCACTTAAACTACTAGCATATTTTTCTTGAGCATTTTTGGATCCCTTTACAACATGAGATACAAAAATTGGCAATTTCCCATCTCTTGTTAAATCAATTGCCCCAATTAAACTATCCATACCTCCTGATAATAAACTTATACAATCAGCTTCATGCATTATTGGCTTTGGGGAAGGAGGAAAAGATCCTCCATCACAAAATGAAAGCGTCCAAAAATCTCCTGTAAGAAATCTTAATAAATCTTGCAACTCCTCTATTTGTGAATACCACTTATCTGGAGAGCAAAGATGGATTTCAACATCTAGCTCTCTTGTCCATCCATCAGAACTTGTATTACGTGAAATTAATTTATCTACCGATGCTACTGTAAGTGCAAAAGTTGCAAAATCCCAAATAGCAGTAGATGGAGCAATTCCTTGTTTACGAATATTATCCCAGAAACCTAATCCAAAATAGCCAATATCTTGTGCTTTAGGATTTGAGTATTGGCAAATATAAATAACTTCATCAGAACGTTCTTGAGGAATATTCGATTCTAAACAACTAACAATCTTCATTCCAATTCTCCTTCATAAATATTCATTGTACGAGTGAGTACTTCGCTAAAAACTTTATTTATTTCTTGCTTAGAGTAATTAGTATCAGTTTTTCTTATTGTATTAAGACTTGCTGTTACATCTGAAATGATATAAGCTCGCATCTCTTCTTTACGTGATTCTACTCCAATAGGTGTTAATTTTGAATTCTCAAAGCATTGTCCAATATCTAAATATATTCGATTGAATAATTCATATCCAAGATACGATCCTAATAATGCCCAAATATTTGATTCTGTTAAACTCAATAGATTAACTTCAGGATATTCAGTTAGTAGATCTTCAAAAGCCAAAGCAAGAGAGTTCTGTGCAGATATTTCATCTAAACTTCCCCCCTTTGGGCCTATAAGGTCAACAATTCCATCTGCTATTTCTCTTGCACTCGCACGTTTTGAAGTGAATCCTTCAATCCAAGAATTTAAAACAACATTATTACCTGTTGAAGCAGAATTAAGAAATCCAAAGAGACCTGCCGCAGTTCTTGTTGAAGTTATCATACGATTAGCGATTGCTACAGATCCGCCCATTCCTTTTCTTGAATAATGCCCAAGAGACCTATTAAGACTTTCTCTATTTCCAGATTGTATATAATTATTAAGATTTCGTCTTGCTCCACGAAATCTTGCTGAAGGAGCGACCTCTTCATTTTGTGATATATTCGAAGGTATTAGTGTTTGTGGTAGACTTTCTAAATCTTCTCCAGGGATAAAAGGAGAAGGTATCTGATCTAACCAAGGAGGATCAAAAGGAACTCCTGTACCAGGTCCTTTACTCGAAGATGATGTTCCCATTTTTACCTCCTAAATCCTTTTATTGCATTAACTGTTTTTTTTGGAGTAGCTTCATCATTCTTCCAATAATCTATCAACGGTTTTGCCCATTCTAAACGATTTAATTGAGGAATTAATGGTGGAACTCGCTTTTCTGAAGGCATCTGTTCTATGAAAGAAATGAATTGGTTACTTATACTTTGAAATGCAGTTGGAATGTGCATTAATTGTATAAGATTTCTTTGATCCCATTGACTTAATCTAATATTTTTTTTCATCCTAATGAACAATCTACTTGCCTCAGCCTCACCAAGCTTTTGTATACGAGGTATTAAAGTATCATCAAATTTTGAGCTGACCTCTAAAATTGCTAATATCTGTTTACCCTCAGGAGATAAATCATCAGAATTCTGCATCGAAAGACTTTTCTCTCTACTCAAATAAACAAGAGGTCTTAGATCCGTATCACCAAGATTTGGTTTAAGTTCCAACCAACCTTTAATAAAATTATCATCCCAAGAAGGATCTGGGAATGTAATTTCTCCACCTTCTGCGATGTTATTTTCAAGTTCTTTTAAAAAAGCAATTTTACCATCAACAACCGAAATATTTTGTATAAGAAACTCAAAGGCTTTTTCTGTTGCACATCTTTCAAATAATTGCATTTTAACTTGTTCTTCAAAAGATAGAGTTAATCCCTGAGCTTCTCCTATTGTTCTTTTAATCATCAAATCATTAAGAAATCTTTTTATAAGCCTAGGGTTGCCCAATATATGTTTTGAGTTCACCATTATTCCTGCTATTTGATCGGCAAGCTCTATCTCAGTTTGGATATTTCTTGCTTCATCTCCAAATGATTCCATCATAATTCCGAATGTTAATTCTTTAGACCAAGACAACTTTACTGCTTTAAGAATTTTCTTTTTTGCATCTAGAAAACATTCCTCAGTAATCACTCCTGATTGCGTTTTTGTTTCAGCAAGTAAAAGAATAAGATACGCCTTAATTTCTGTAGTTCCTAATCTTGGAACATGTATAGGAACTTGAATGAGTTTATCAAAATAACTAGTAACCAAATCTTTAGACATATCTTCATCACCAAAATGAACTTTTACAGCATTTCTAATCATTTCCTCATCGGCTGCAACAATAAAAGCGGTGTTTGGGAGAAATAAAAGAAGTCTAATTGCTTCTAAAGTAGAAATTGCCGTATAAGGTAAACATCTATCTAAATCATCAACGACTATGATAAGTTTTACGTCTAGCTCTTCTAAAAGAGCAGAAAATACTTGTCTTAATTCCGATATTTCCTTAGGTATTGATGTTGATGATTGTTCTTTTAATAATCCTGATATCTCTGGGCCTAAATTTGAATAAGCATCACTCAGATTCTTTAAATTATCAGAAGTTGGAGTTCCTCCAGATTCTACTATTCCTCCAACAGCACCAATTACTGCTCCAACTGGTCCTCCAAGACTGCCTCCAGTTACAGCTCCTCCCACCACAGGAGCAAGTAACTTACCTATCCTTAACCAATTTATTCGCTTTGCAAATTCTTTTGCTTTTAAGAGAGCTGATTCATTTTTCTTGGATTCTGAAAAGAGTTTATCCGAAACTATTTGAAGAAGGGCCAATTTCGCATCATCATATCCTTGATACAACCATGCATCAAATTCAATAATAACATACTTTTGCTTATCTTCATTACTTTTTATTGATTTAACAATCATTTTCGATAATGAGGATTTACCGACTCCCCATGAACCTGAGACTCCAATAGAAATAGGTTGATTATTTGAATCTCTAATAATCTGTGCAGCAGTATCAGCTACTACTTGAAAGTTCAACAAATCTTCAGTTGTTTCGATATCATTCCACATGTATTATCCCCTAAAGGTTTATATAAAAAAATTAATTTTAATATACAGTATATTAATTAAAGAACAAGGTGTATAACAATCAATGAAACCCATTTCTTTATATATCGCAATAGAAGAATACTAGTACACCTTATAAGTTTATCAATAATTAATAAATTAATTGTAACATAGTTTTGAAAAAAAACTATAATAATAGTGAAACTAATATTTATTGTTTCTGACACTTATCAAATATATTAATACTGTAAAAAACTAAAAAAGTTCTATAATTTATTAGTTATCCTCCTTTTTACTCAACAAAGCAACAATTACTATTTTACCATTCTAAAAGAGAACCTTAATATTATCTTTTAAATAAACCTCAATTCTATCAACTAGCGATAGAAAACCATCTGGTGAAAATTCAGTTAAGATTTTATCTTGATATTTCAAAGCTTTTATAAATTGCTTGATTTTACTTTTTCTATTATTTTTATCTTGTATTGTGGATTGAAGGCTTTCTAATTCATTAAGAGCTGAAGAATATGTAGAATTTAAACTATTATACTTTTTATCATATTCTACTTGGTTTTGAATTGTTGTAGCATTAGAAGCTATTAGTTGATTTAATTCTTTTGATAATTTATTAACTTCATTAGTTAGAGATTCTTCTTTTGCTTTTAAATTTTCGGTTTGTAATACTTTATTAAGAATAAGATTACAATTTTCTATAATTGAATCTTTATCTTTAATTAAATCATTAATTGCATTAACTGCTATTTGTTTTAACTCTTCTTCATAAAAATGAGGGGTGGTACATCTTACTTTGTTCTTATATTTATTACTGCATTGAAAGATAATTCTTTTATACTTAGAGGTTGAGTGCCTAGTTTTAGTTGTATAGAAACCACCACAATAACCACAAATAACTTTATTAACAAATACACTTTTATTTATATTCTTATTTTTTAGATTACCTCTTTTCTCAAATTCTTCTTAAACTAAATCAAATTGTTCTTTTGTTATAATAGTTTTGTGAATATTTTCAACATATTACCTTGGAATTTCGCCTTTATTAATTCTTCGCTTTTTTACTAAAAAGTCTGTTGAATATGTTTAATAATTTGATAATTAGCCTTTTTGATTAATAAATATTCTATATTTTAAGAAATTAAATAATTCGATAAACAATCTTTATTTTTCCAAAAAGCTATCAAAGTAAAAACAATTAAAAAAGATATCAGTATCAAGAAAAATTTAACAATTATAAAAATTATTAAATAAAATTTAAATAAAAAAAAACAAACCTCATAATTGAGATTTGTTAGTGCATTGGTACAACAAATCTAATACAATTACACGTTTATAGGGCTTAAAGTTGTATAAAATTAATTATTCCTGCTCTTCAATTATATTAGGATTATAGATTTGGCTTCCTTTAGTGTAAAGTAAAATATAAACTATTCTTCCCTTGTTGCTATATATGAAGGAAGTATTGTTATATCTCCATAAATTTCTTTATATTTTTCTGTAGGTGTTAATTCATCTACGCTTAACAAAAAATCATTGATTTTCTATTTTTTTCTATTATAATAGGCCGGACATTTAAACTTACTGTCCTCGATTATATTAGATAACAATATTTATTATAGACAACTCACTATTTCTAATATAAAATTTTATTATTATGCTAGCAATAAGCAATTGTTAATAAAAAATATTATTGCCATGATTATTTTTACACATTTGAATTATTAAATTTACATATAGAAAAATTAAAGGAAATTAACCCATGTATGTTTCATCAATTACAATAAACAATTTTAAATCATTAGGTACAGATGGGAATGAAATTATTTTTGATAAAAGAATAACACCTATTATAGGAAAAAATGAAAGTGGGAAAAGCAATATCCTTTGTGGATTATCACATATAAATATAAATGAAAATATGAACAAATTATTTGACGATATCAACTTAGTTAATAGATCTGATTTAAAAAATCAAATATCATATTCTATCATTCTAAAACCAACTTTAGAAGAACAAAATACTCATAAAATCATAGAAGAAACATATATTTCAATAAATAAAAATCAATGTTTAATTACCGGTTCATTACAAATAAAATTTCAAGAAGAAGTGCAATATGAATTAAACGATATAATTTCTAAATTTAATCAAAATGATTTTAAATATAACCAAGAACAACTAAAAGAACTTAATATAATGAAAATTGAAATAAAAAATTTTGAATTATCAGAAATAAATAATAAAATCAAATATTTTCTTAGAAGAAGTGTAAATACGCCTCAATTTAAAGAAAAGCACACGAAATTAAAAGAATTAAACAATAAAATAAAAACTATTACCTCTTTTATCCCTAAATTTGTATTCATAAATAAAGAAAAAAAACTAAATTCAGAATATACAATAAAACAATTAAATGAAGAATTAGATAGTAATAATATTACTGAAAAAAGTCTAATAATAAATTTTTTACAAATTATAAACCAAGATAAAATTGATATTCTCAATATATTAAGGAGTAATAATGGACAAATCATAAATTCTCAAACAAAAGAGATAAATGGTAAAATTCAAGAATACTTTAATAATGAATTTAATAATTTTTATAAAACAGAAAAACTAAAACTTGAATTAAGTTTTGTAAATAAAATGTTAAATTTTTTTGTTTCGGATGAAAAAAATAAATGTACTTCATTATCTGAAAGAAGTGCTGGATTACAATGGTATATAAATACATTTATTTATCTAAAATCCATGAATTTATCAACTGAAAATTTAGTATTTTTATTAGATGAACCGGGAACGTCAATTCACATAAATGAACAACAAAATTTGATAAAATTCTTTAACAAAATTACTGATAATAATCAAATCCTATATACAACACATTCTCCTTATATGATTACTAATGAAATAATAAATATCGGAGCAATTAGATTAATTGATAAAAGGGAAGATGGAATTACTAGAATTTATAATAGTATACCTTCTTATAATTCAAAAATAAAGGGCAAAGATACGATTGCACCAATCTTGCAATGTATAGGAATGAATTTAAATAATTCTATTGGGCCTTCATTCACTAAAGTAAATCTAATCACTGAAGGTATAAGTGATTATTACTATATAAAAGCAATGGCTCAAAAATTAAATTTTGATATTAATTCATATAACATTATTCCTTCTACAGGAGCTTCTAATATTAGAAATCTATGCAGTATTTTAATGGGATGGGGATGTAAATTCATAGCAATATTTGACTTTGATAAAGCCGGAGTAGAAACGGGTGGAGAAATATTAGAGAAAAAATTAAATTTAAAAAATAATGAGTCTTTCATTTATTTAAAAAATATTGAAAGTGAAAATATTAATAAATCAGCTTATAAAGATAATCCAATAGAAATTGAAAATTTAATAACAACAAAAGAATTAGATAATTTCAAAAAAGTTTTTCCTGATTCTGTTAATCTTGGTAAAATATTATTATCTAAATTCTTTTTTGACAATATAGATAAATATGAATGTCAAAAAGCTTGCATCACTAATTTCAAAGAATTCTTTTCAAGAATTAAAAGTATTCAATAAATTATTGTCTCAATTATTTTAGAAAAACTGTATCAATTTAGTTATACAATTTTTATATTATTTAAAAAATAAATTAGGAAATCATAATGACATTCAAAGAACAAATATCACAAATATACAATGATAATAAATTTTATCAAAATCCCAGCCAAGCAACTAATCTAGCTAATACATTAAATACGTTATCTACAGATTTATATACTGATTCAAAACGATTTATATATGAATTACTGCAAAATGCTGATGATTCTCAAAATAATGACTCTAATACAAAAGTATGGATAAAAATAATTAGAGATACACTTGTTGTTGCTCATTCAGGGAAAAATTTCTCAAATCGTGATTTAATTGGAATATGTAATGTAGACCATGGCACTAAAAAAAACGATATTACAAAAACAGGATATAAAGGAATTGGGTTTAAATCAGTATTTGGACAATCAGAACAGGTTACTATTTTCACTAATAATGAATTTTTTCGGTTTGATTCATCATATGATTTTGGCTGGTCATGGAAAGACAATATCGAAACTTGGGAAAAAGAAAATGACAGGAAATTTAAATATCCTTGGCAAATAATTCCCATATATACAACAAAAGACTTTGTGCAAAATGAAATAAATAAATATATCAATGATACAAAAGCTAATGTAGCTACTATAATTAACTTAAATAATAAAGAAGAAACTAAAAAAGCAATAATAAACCTTACAGAAAATCTAAATATGTTTCTATTTTTAAAAAATATTAATGAAATTACTTTTGATATTGATTGTAAACAAGTTATAACTATAAATAGAGAAACAACTGGTATTACTTTATTAAAAAGAGATCAAACTATCAAATCATCATGGATAACTAAAACTTTACAAATTGATTTACCAAAAGAAATAAAAGAAACCTTAATTGATGAACGAAATATTCCTAAAAAATTATTGGAAGCACAATCTATTGAAATATCATTTGCTGCAAAAATAAAAAATGATAAAATTGAGAAATTATCAAATTGTGAAAAATTAATATATTCATATTTACCAACAGATGAAATAAAATATTCCTTTCCTATTCTTGTAAACACAAGTTTTTTAACTACAGCTAATAGAGAATCATTACATGTCGATTCAAAATGGAACCAATGGATATTCAAAAATATTGCAGTAGAAATATTCAAGTGGATTGCAGAATTATGTAAAACAGAATACGGATGCCAAGCTTATAATTTGATACCTAAAAAAACTTCAACCGATGAATTAGGCACTAACTTTAATGCAGGTATTGATGAAGCAATAAACACTATACCTTTTATTTTATCTCAAGATAATACACTGGTATTTATAAAAAATACAATTATTGATTATACTTTATTATCATTTACAGATTTTATTGGTAAAAAAATAATAAAAGAATATATTAAATCAAGAGATAATATTAACCCAGATTGTTGTCTCAATTTTTCAAATTGTTCACATTTTAATAATCTATTTAAAGAGCTTGGTGCTAAAATATTTGAATGGGCGGAAATGAAAAATTTCCTTTATTCAGAAAGTTTCTTATATAATTACACAATTGAAAATAACATTAAATTAATAAAACACTTCAAAAGTCTTGCTAATAATGAAAAAGTAAATTACGTAACAAATGAAATGTTAAGAACATTACCATTTATATTGGATCATAAAAATCATTTAAATTATCCACCTTCAGTTTGTTTTCCTACTGTATCAGATAAAAATTGGAATAATCCAGAAAGTGAATTAAATTTTATAGATATCCGATTACATGAATGGTTAAGAACTGATATAATCACTAGAAAATGGTTGGAAAACCTTGGTATTAAAGAAAAAACTGATGTAACATATATTAACCAAAATATCATACCTAATATCGATAATTATATTAATAAAACAAATGCAATTTCAGCAATCAGAGATTTATTTACACTATATGGAAATGATAGATTAAATAGGGTTCTGATGAGCAAATTAAAAAGAATTAAATTACTTACAAATAATGATAGCTTATTACCAGCTGAAAAATGTTTTTTATCTAACTTTTACAATCCTAGAGTGCAATTAGAAGGCTGCTTGGAATTAGATATCTATGTAAATCAAAGTTATTGTGAAAAAATAGAAGATAAAAATAAATGGAAACAATTCTTGATGGAATTAGGAGTAAAAGAAGGTATAAATATAATTAACTTCCAAGAGAGAACAGATAAGGATACTTTAGAAAATTATGGTATTGAAAAGAGTTATTTAGAAAACGACGATAAAAAATTTACTCCATATATTACAGAATTCACTGCTGCATCATATACAAATCTGATTACTATAAATCATATTACTCAGACTATAGAAAATTATCATTTTACAAAAAAATATTGGGAGGATCTTATTTCTAATTATTCACCCGAAAATATAAGCAAACCTACCACAGCATTTTGGGGCAGACCTAATCTGAAGGGTATGGTACAAGGTGATACTGTAGAAAATTATGTCCCTTGGTTTATTAAAAACTATGATTGTTTACCTACAATGTTGAAAAATTGTTTAAATTCAAAAAAAATTTTTATTAATGACAAAGATATTATTAAAATTGCTAGTCATTATTTACCTATTTTTGATGGACCTATATTATCTTCTGATTGGAAATCATTTTTTAACTTCAAAACAAATTTAAATTTATCGGATTATCTAGAAATATTAAATAAAATTTCATTAGATTCAAATGAAAAGGGAAAAATAAAAAAAGAAAATAAAGCTCGTATACAAGAAATATATTCTAGACTATTAGAAACTTGCGCCAATTGGAGTACTGATGAGAATAATATTGTTGAAAATTGGGCTAAAAACAATTCATTACTAAATACTAACAATGAATTTACAAAAACAAGCGACTTATTCTTCTATTGTGATGATAATGAAAATATTTTCCAAGATAAATTTATATTTATTAATATTAATTCAATAAATAAAAAAAATAGAAACATAAAAACATTAATGAATTGCTTAAATATTACTATAATAAATCAAGATCAATTTTCATTAGAAGAAACGCAAAAACAAATATGTCAAGAATTAACCTTAAAGATGAATAAAATATTACCCTTCTTTAAGCTATGGTTACAGAATATCATTACTGATGAATCTTTAAATCCCCAAATAATAAATATTGATGAAAAATTTTCCAATATTAAATTTTATGAAGCTGATGAATTAATAATAAAAAATGACGAAATCAATTTTACAAAAAAAGTTAATGTTCATTCCTTTGAACAAACAATAATTGTCACAAAACCTTGGGACAGCAATAGTGTATTAATACAGTTACCTGAAGTTATATGCAATTTATTAGATTTAAAAGGATATGATAATGAACTAAATTTTCTCTTAAGAGCAGAAAAAGATGAAATTATTGAGTTTTTCGAAAACGAGAATATTCCTATACCAGCTACATTAAATACAAAAAAAGAATACGAAAGTATACAAAAACCAAATACTTTTGATGAAATTATTAAGTCTATTGAAAAAAAATCAATACCTCAGGAGTTCTTTCATATTAGTGATAAAGACTTTTATAAATTAAAACACATTCAAGATTTGTTACCTAAAGCTAAATCAAAAATTATAGACTATTTAAAAAAGTTACCAAATTACGATTGTTCAAAATCTTTTGACATGACCGAAAGTATCATTGGTGGAATATTAAAAGATGGTAGTGAAATTTTAATTGTAACACGTCCTTCAGATGATAATAAAGTAATTTTATATTATACATCTGAATTTGATGTTCTTGAATATGTAGATTCAGAATTGTGGTGCACCGATGGAGAATCTATTCCCCGTCAAATAACATTAGGGAATCTACTTAAACAAACAGAAATTAATAGGATTCCTATTATAACCCAAGTATTTTCTCAAACAGAAACTAACGAATTTCTTACACAAAACAAATCAGAAATTTTTGAAATTAATGCTATACCATATATACCTGAAAAATTAGCCATTAATATAGCTGCATTTGCTAATTATAAAGGTGGAACAATTATTTTTGGAATAAAGGAAAGAATAGGAGCTTTAAATGAAATCATAGGCTTAAATCACGATTTTAATATAAAGAACATAACAAATCAAGCAATTTCAAAACTCAATCCTACACCTAAACTGACTTTAAATTGGCAAATATTAGATAAAAAAGAAATTTATGTAATAAAGATAGAAAAAAGTATAAATGATATACGCTTTGAAGATGAAAAATATATACGAAAAGAAAGAGAAAATATAAATTTAACAAAATCATCTTCTCAATCTATGATATATAAAAGCAACAAAATTGATAGAACTTTAGCAATAATTATTTCACTTGAAAATTATGCTCCAAGAGATATAAATCCAATTTCTCCTGTGAAATATGCTACAGAAGATGCATTAGCTTTTAAAAGAATGTTAATAGAAAAAATGAATGTTCTAGAAACTAATATAACTTTTTTATCAGATACCCAAGCTTATAAATCTATGTTAGAATATGATTTAAAAGGACTATTTTATGAGCTTACTGAAAACGATAGATTGATTTTCTATTTTGTAGGACACGGTTTTCATGATGGAATAACCAATTATTTATCTACATATGATATGAATCCTAATTATATTATAAATACATCAATTTCTTTAAGAGAAATTTTACTTGATCCACTAAAAAAATCAAAATGTGAAAATGCATTAATATTTATTGATTCCTGCGCACAATCTTTGACAGATGAAAATAGTAGAAATCATTTATCAAACATTAATTTTGAAGAATTTGAGATATTGCAAAATAAATTCCCATATTATGGCTTGTTTTATTCATGTCATGAAGGACAATCATCATATTCTTGTAATACTTTGGAACATGGCATATGGACCTATTTCTTATTAAAAGCATTATCTGGTAAAGCCCCAGTTTGTATAAATAATAATTATATAACTGATAAAACATTGAGCAGTTATTTAGAAAAAATGGTTTCTACATATGCAAAAAAAACATATAATTTTGAACAAAATCCTAAATCTATTCTAGATACTTCTTGTGAAAATATCATCATGAAAATAGAATAAATTGAAAGTATACTAAAAGAAGTTACTAGACAGAATAAAAATATTGATTTTAACGAATCCTTGTTAGTTTATTTCTAAAGGAAGAATATATTTATTGTTGATAAAAAAATAAGCAATTTACTGCTAAAAATTACATTTGAAATAATACAAGAAGAAATAATAATTCAATATATTGCAGAAAATATCAAATCACTCTAATTATATTTTTCTCAAATTAAACAAGGGCATATTAACTTTTAAATAAACAAAAAAGATTTAAACTATTACTAATTAATTATCATTATATTCTACACTCGTAAAAACAACCTTAATACCATCTTTTGAATAAACTTCAATTCTATCAACTAGATATAGAAAAAGGTTAGGTGAAAATTCAGTTAAGATTTCATCTTGATATTTCAAAGCTTTTATAAATTGCTTGATTTTACTTTTTCTATTATTTTTATCTTGTATTGTGGATTGAAGGCTTTCTAATTCATTAAGAGCTGAAGAATATGTAGAATTTAAACTATTATACTTTTTATCATATTCTACTTGGTTTTGAATTGTTGTAGCATTAGAAGCTATTAGTTGATTTAATTCTTTTGATAATTTATTAACTTCATTAGTTAGAGATTCTTCTTTTGCTTTTAAATTTTCGGTTTGTAATACTTTATTAAGAATAAGATTACAATTTTCTATAATTGAATCTTTATCTTTAATTAAATCATTAATTGCATTAACTGCTATTTGTTTTAACTCTTCTTCATAAAAATGAGGGGTGGTACATCTTACTTTGTTCTTATATTTATTACTGCATTGAAAGATAATTCTTTTATACTTAGAGGTTGAGTGCCTAGTTTTAGTTGTATAGAAACCACCACAATAACCACAAATAACTTTATTAACAAATACACTTTTATTTATATTCTTATTTTTTAGATTACCTCTTTTCTCAAATTCTTCTTAAACTAAATCAAATTGTTCTTTTGTTATAATAGTTTTGTGAATATTTTCAACATATTACCTTGGAATTTCGCCTTTATTAATTCTTCGCTTTTTTACTAAAAAGTCTGTTGAATATGTTTAATAATTTGATAATTAGCCTTTTTGATTAATAAATATTCTATATTTTAAGAAATTAAATAATTCGATAAACAATCTTTATTTTTCCAAAAAGCTATCAAAGTAAAAACAATTAAAAAAGATATCAGTATCAAGAAAAATTTAACAATTATAAAAATTATTAAATAAAATTTAAATAAAAAAAACAAACCTCATAATTGAGATTTGTTAGTGCCGAAGACGAGACTTGAACTCGTACGTCCAAAAGGACAAGGGATTTTAAGTCCCTTGTGTCTACCAATTCCACCACTTCGGCGATGTATTTAAACTATCAAAAAACGGTTTTTGCGTCAACTAGTTTCATAAAAAAAAACAGTATTTTTTAGCTATATATATTAAATCGTTTTCTGACCAATAATTACAACAAAAAACAATATAGAAAAAATATTTTAAAATTAATTATCCATAAAAAATAATATATAAAATTTAAAAATTTTGTAAAATTTCATTAAAAACTTAGATATTACAACCTTTTTTGGTAAAAAAAATTCACCATATAAAACTTAATCTATATGATGAATATTAACTTTTAAGTTATAAAATATTTTTAGTCATTTTTTACAATCATGTCTGAATTTTCTGCAACAGCATAAGTACAAACTATATCACCTGTTACATTGTTCATTGTTTCAAACATATCCAATATTGGATTGATACCTAAAGCAAGACCAACGATAATTGCAATTTGACCTGGTTGTAATCCCATGTTTTGTAAAATGATAAATAATAACATTAAAGATCCACCAGGAACACCACCAGCACCAATTGATGCTAATACTGTAGTAATAACTAAAACAGTTAAACCAGCAAAACCTAAATTTACCCCAAACATGTTAGCAGCTAATACAGCAAAGAATGGTAAGTGAACACATACACCATCCATATTAATAGTTGCACCTAAAGGAAGAGCAAAGGATGATAAACTAGAATCAACATTTATTTCTTCTTCAGCTACTTTAATTGATACAGGTAAAGTTGCTGCAGAGCTTCTTGTTACAAAAGCTGTTAATGGAGCTTCTTTAATCTTAAATAATAATTTATAAGGATTCTTTCTTACAAATATAAAAATCATTGCAGGATATACAACAAAAATCATAAATAGAATTCCAACAATAACACCAACAGTTAAGGATACATATGGTCCAAATAATGCTGAGCCATAGTTTGCAAAGTTACAAGATGTTAATGCAAATACACCGAAAGGTGAATAAGCTAATACCCAGTCAACAATTGTGAAAACACCTTCTTGAGCGGTTTGTGTTAGATCTAAGAATAAAGCAATATGCTTTTTTGATTTCTCAGAAGTCTTTGGATTATCCATATTCAACTTAAGAGCTAAACCAAATGCAATCGCAAATACAATAATTGCTAGGAAGTTTCCATTAGCTAAAGATTCAAAAGGATTCTTAAACATATTTAAAAATACTTCTGTTAAAGCTCCTGTTGTTGAAACACTAACCTCTTCTACTGCTGTACCTGTAGTAATTAAACTATTCCATACATCAATATTTGAGCTACCTGGATTAAATATTGTAGCTAATAAAGAACCAACAACAGCTGCAACCAATGAAGTTGCAAAATACCAAATAATTACTTTTAGTCCAATTTTTCCAAACTTACCTGTAGGAAGGGAAGCTGCCCCAGAAACAAGTGATAAGAAAATTACTGGAACTACAACCATTTTTAACATGGATACTAAAACGTTACCAAAAGGGGAAACGACTTTAACATATCCATTTACATTCATGTTAGATAACCATAGAATGACCCCCACGATCAAACCAGCTATAAACCCAATAATAATCTTCATTACCAAATTTTTTTTCATATATTTCTCCCATATAAATTTGATAAAGACATTATTATTTATTTTTTGTTACAAAACAAGCAAAAAAAGGAAAATTGCAACAAAAAGTTGCCAAATAAAAACTGTTTACAACAAAAATTTACATTTTATAATAAATTTGTTATTTATTTAAGGAATCCTTTCACAATATATTTCTCAGCATCTTCTTCATTTAAGCCAAGAGTTTGCAGTTTTTCTATTTGTTGTTTCGAAATTCTACCAATTGCAGCTTCATGAACAAGTGTTGCATCAGGATGATTTGCAATTAAAGCAGGGATTGCTATTGCAACACCTTTATCTTCTAATATTGCATCACATTCACTATGACCAGTACATTTGCTATTTCCTGTAATATTACTTCTTAGAGTTTGTTTTGAATTACCTTTTGCAACAGATCTAGAAACAATATTAACACTAGAATTATCACCAACAGCTTCAACATCAAACAAACTTATAGCTTCTTGATTATCTTTTGTTAAAATTCTCTCATTAACATCTAATTTAGCATTCTCTTTTACGATTGCTTTTGTTTCTCTCTTTGTATAATTAACTCCATCTAATTGGATAGAATCCATATAGAAAGAAGCATCTTTATCTAAAAAGATTTCTGTAACAGGTGAAATATCTTTTTGAGCTGAGCTCCCCTCACCTAAATGTTTTTCATAGTATTTAACTTTTGCATTTTCGCCAATAAAAAATCTATGAATACCATTGTGAATTGATTTTTCTTTACCATCGGTGTGAAGGGCACAACCAGCTTGAATTACTACATCAGCACCAGCTTCAATATAGAAATCATTTTTTACTATATCAGTAATATTACTTTTACTGATAACAGCAGGGATATAAACTTTCTCCCCTTTTGCCCCAGCTTTTACATATATATTAATACCACTTTTATCTTCCATATCTTCAATGGTAACATTCTTAATATTTTGTCTTTGGCAAGAAGAACAGTTCTCTCTTACATTAACTGCAGCATTTGTAAAATCTATATCACCATATAATTTTCTTAATAAACTCATTGTTTTTTCTAACATTATATTACTTCCTTCTTAACACAGCCGTCACAATTATAATCTTTATCCTTAGCAATTAATGTAGGTAAAATATCTTCTGTTCTACCTGTTCTTTGGATTTGTCCTTTATTAATTACTAAAATATAATCTGATAATTCTAAAATCTTTTCTTGGTGAGAAACAATAATTATTGTTTTCTTTTGACTCTTAAGTTTCTCAAAAATCGCTAACAATTCTTTAAAACTCCATAAATCAATACCAGCCTCAGGTTCATCAAAAATAAATAACTGAGTATCTTTTTTAGCTAAAACACTAGCAATCTCAATTCTTTTTATTTCACCACCTGATAACCTATCATCTAAATCTCTATCTAAATAATCTAAAGCACATAATCCAACTTGTGCTAATAAACTACTTAAATTCTTATCATCAGGGCTTCCACTTGATAGCGTTAAAATATCTCGAACAGTTAAACCTTTAAAATATATTGGGCTTTGAAAACCATAAGAAATTCCTCTTTGGGCTCTTTCACTTATAGATAAATTAGTTATATCTTTTCCTCTAAAGGTAATTTTACCAGTATCAGTTGGATATAAGCCTGTAATTATCTTTCCTAAAGAAGTTTTCCCACCACCATTAGGACCAGTTAATAAATAAATATTCCCTTTTTCAAAAGAATAATTAACATCCTTTATAATTGATTTTCCATCAATTTCATAATTTATATTTTTAAGATTTAACATAAGATCTCCTACCAATTAGGCATGCCTAACTTTTCCTATAAAAGATACTACCTCAAAAAAATAAAGTCAATAATTCCTATATAATTAATAGGAATTATTTTTACATCTTCTATATTTATTAAATAATTACTATACTCTTTTTAAGAGTAAAATTATGGCAAAAATAAATAAAGAAAAAAGAAATCAAATATTAAAAGAAGCAACAATTGATAATTTAGGATATGTAGATTCACATGCACATCTTAGTGAAATTATGAAAAAAGATGTTGATTTCAAGCCCTTATTAGAAAAACTTAAAGAGCAAAATTACTTAATTCTAGATATAGCAATTGAAGCTGATGATATAAAAGATAGATATGATTTATTAAAAGATTATAAAAACATATATTTTAGTACTGGAGTTGGGCCTTGGGGTGTAAAAACAAGAAAAGAAGAAAATTCTAGTTTAATAAATATATTAAAAGAAAATATTAATAATTACCCAATTAAAGCCATTGGTGAAATTGGCTTAGATAACTATTGGAATTATGGAAGCCCAGAATTACAAGAAGATTTATTTATAAAGCAAATTGAATTAGCTAATGAATATAATTTACCAACACTTATCCATAATAGAGAAGCTGATGAACAAACACAAAATATTATAAAAAATTATAATTTTAATAAAAATGGAATTATTCACTGTTTTTCTGCAACCAAAGAATTTGCAAAAATTGCTTTAGATAAAGGATTTTATATCTCTTTTGCTTCAACTATTACCTATAAAAAAAATGATGAATTAAGAGAAATTCTAAAATATATTCCTAATGATAAATTATTATTAGAAACAGATGCTCCCTATTTAAGCCCTGAACCTTTTAGAAGAAAAACAAATACCCCTCTATTAATACCTTTAGCTTATAAAAAAGCTGCTGAAGTTAGAAAAACTTCGGTAGAAGAGATCTGTACAAATGTAAGAAGAAATTTACTAACCCTACTTGATTGTCCTGTAATTTAGTTTCCAATACTAAATCTGGTTTTATATCAGATTTAACTAGTGGGGTTAAATCTTCATAAATAATATAATGTACAGAATTTAATGGTACACTTAAGGCCTGATAAGCTTCAAAATTATAAATAATATTATTATCGACTTTATTAAAATATGAAATTAAAGAACTACCTGTTGAAACTACTTCAACATTTTCCATCTTATTAAGTTTTTCTACTATATCAAAAGCTCTTTGTTCTAATTCATTTCCTTTTAATTCAATAATATTTAAATTATCATTATTAAAAGCCTTTTCAAAAACATTTGCTTTAGTAGAACTAGATGGCCAATTTAAACTATAAATTAAAAAAACAGTTTTATTCTCTTTTTCTAATGCTTTAGCTAATTTTTCATAACCACTTAAATAATCTATTTTTACAGAATCATCAATTTGTATTAATGTATTATTTTCAAATTTAATATTGTCATCAAAACTCATTAACATTGAAATATAAGGAGATAAAATTATTGTTGCATTTTCTTTATAATCATAATCAACCCACTCTCCATTATTAAATTCATCAACTACATATTTTACTCGTCTATTATTTAATAAGGCATTATATTTTAATTTACTTTTTTGATACCTAATTGTTGTTTGATAATAAATTGAATCACTTACAAAATATATAGGGGACCTAGTAATATAAAACAACTCAAGCATCAAATATAATAAAGTTATTATGACAAGAGGAACAATAAACAACTGTTTTTTTCTTAATTTCATAAAA
Source organism: Pleomorphochaeta caudata (assembly GCF_055395745.1). Classification (NCBI taxonomy): domain Bacteria; kingdom Pseudomonadati; phylum Spirochaetota; class Spirochaetia; order Spirochaetales; family Sphaerochaetaceae; genus Pleomorphochaeta; species Pleomorphochaeta caudata. The sequence continues at coordinate 1,369,862 of NZ_AP042458.1, read as the reverse complement.
AAACAGTATCAAGAGTAAATTCATTGGTCAATAGTTAGTCAATGTTGTTGACCGAAACGCAACAAAAATATAACATTGTACTGAAAACAAAACCAAATAAACAAGGAGCAAACAATATGACTTCTTACAAGGACCTAGGTCTAGTAAACACAAAAGAAATGTTTAAGAAAGCTGTAAAGGGTGGCTACGCTATTCCAGCTTACAACTTCAATAACATGGAACAGTTACAAGCAATTATTCAAGCTTGTGTAGAAACAAAATCACCTGTTATCTTACAAGTATCAAAGGGTGCTAGAGATTATGCTAACATCAATCTACTAAGAAACATGGCACGTGGTGCAACAGAATATGCTAATGAACTTGGCTATGATATTCCAGTTGTTCTACACTTAGACCATGGTGATAGTTTTGAAACATGTAAAGAATGTATTGATAATGGATTCTCATCAGTAATGATTGATGGTTCTCATTTTCCATATGAAGAAAACATTGCATTAACTAAGAAAGTTGTTGAATATGCACATAAATTTGATGTAACAGTTGAAGGTGAATTAGGCGTTCTAGCTGGTATTGAAGATGATGTTGTTGCAGAACATTCAACATATACACAACCTGAAGAAGTAATTGACTTCGTAAGTAAAACAGGTGTTGATTCTTTAGCAATTTCAATTGGTACAAGCCACGGTGCTAACAAATTTAAACCAGAACAATGTACTCGTAATGAAGAAGGTATCTTAATTCCACCTCCACTACGTTTCGATATCTTAGCTGAAATCGAAAAACAACTTCCTGGTTTCCCAATTGTACTTCACGGTTCTTCTTCTGTTCCTCAAGAATTTGTTAAGATGATTAACGAAAATGGTGGTGCATTAAAAGACAGCGTTGGTATTCCTGAAGAACAACTAAGAAAAGCTGCAAAGAGTGCTGTATGTAAGATCAACATCGACAGTGATGGTAGACTTGCAATGACTGGAACAATTCGTAAAGTTATGAATGAAAAACCTGGCGAATTTGACCCAAGAAAATATCTTGGTCCAGCTCGTGCTGCTTTAAAAGAAATGTACATGAATAAGAACAAAAATGTTCTTGGTAGTGCTAACCAAGCATAGTTCAAAAAACTTACATTTAAGCCACTCCAATGCAAAAAGGAGTGGTTTTTTTAATATTTTTCATAACAAAACTACTTACATGGCTTTGACTCAATTAAATTGCTATGTTAGTATAGCAAAAGATACCAACTTTATATTGGTAAATTCTTCAAAATTAAAAAAGTGTTTTATAAAATAATACACAAGGAGTTAGATGGCTATAAAGGATTTACGGATTAATAAACAAATCCGTGCGAAGGAAGTTTTTGTAATTGACGCAGAAGGTACACAAAAGGGTGTAATGAAAACATATGATGCAATAAATCTTGCTGAAGAAATTGGTTTAGATTTAGTAGAAGTTTCCCCAAACGCAAGGCCGCCTGTATGTAAAATACTAGATTTTGGAAAATATCGCTACGAACAAGAGAAACGTTTACGCGAAGCAAAGAAAAATCAAACTATCATTAAAATGAAAGAAATTAGAATGCAACCAAAGATTGAACGTCATGATTTGGTAACTAAAAGTAAATTTATTGCTGATTTCTTAAATGATGGTAACAAAGTTAAAGTTTCTATTCGTTTTAGAGGAAGAGAACTAGCTCATACAGAATTAGGAAAAGTTGTTTTAGACAAGATACTTAACGAATTGACAGAAATGGAAATTAATTATAACATGGACCGACGTCCGATGATGGAAGGCAAAATGATGAGTATGATCATTAGCCCTCAAAGACCAAAAAAGAAATAAACGTTCGTTGAACGTAAAAATAAAATGCAGCTTCAGGGGGATCTTGTTCCCTGTAGGCGCAAAAGAGGTACAAAATGCCAAAAATGAAAACAAGAAAATCCGCTGCTAAACGGTACAAAGTTACAGGTAGTGGTAAAGTTCGCTATAAAAAGCAAGGACTTCGCCATATTCTCACTAAAAAGACCACAAAACGTAAAAGAAGTTTACGCCATAGTGGTGTTCTAAGCGAATCAGAAGCAAAGAAAGTAAAAGTTTTGCTTCCATATAACTAAGAGAGAGGTGGGAAAAAATGCCAAGAGCAGTAGATGGAACAAAACGTAAAGACAGAAGAAAAAAGATCCTAAAACAAGCTAAAGGATATTACGGTCGTAGAAGCACAAACAATCGTGTTGCAAAAGATGCAGTTGCAAAAGCTGGTCAATATGCATACCGCGGTCGTAAAGAAAAGAAAAGAGATTTCAGAAAATTATGGATTGCTAGAATTAATGCTGCAGTTCGTGCTGAAGGAATTTCTTATTCTCAATTTATTCATGGCTTAAATAAGGCTGGTATTGCTATCAATCGTAAAGCTTTATCAAACATGGCTATCGAAGACAAAGCATCTTTCAAGAGCCTTGTAGATACAGTTAAGGGTGTTTTAGCAAATTAATCGATGGAGGTATCGATGGACGCAAAATTACTCAAATCCAATATGTCAAAACTCGAAGAAAAAGTTTTAAAAACTAAAGCTTTTATCGATGTACTAAATAAAGATAAATTAGCTCTTCAAGAAAAAAATTCTGAATTAACTTTGGATATTGAAAAAGTTCAAGAAGAATTTAATAATCTTAAAGAAATTCATGAGCAATTAGTTGAAGAACATAATAAGCTTAAGATGGATTATACATTTGCTAATAGTAGAGTTGAAGAATTAGAACAATATGTTGATGAATATAAAGATAATTCTGAACAATTGGCTCAAAGTATTGCTAGATCTCTCGATACCCTTGAAGATATTGAGGGACTTGAAGAAATAGAATTAATGGACAATCTTAATGAAGAATTAAGTGCAGCAGAAGACTATACCACTGGTAGTGCCTTAGAAAGCGAACTTCTTGATTTAGAAGATTTGGACAATAATTAATTCAAATTCCCCAATCTTTTGATTTACAAAAATTAATCCTTTAAGGAAAATATAAGACGGACTTTTAGTTCGTCTTTTTTTTCAATTCTTGATTAGAAAAAGAGTTAAATATTATTTGCTCTACCCCCCTTGAAACATATTGAACTTTTGTTTATTCTCCCTTTTGTAAAAGAGTATTAAAGCCTTTAAACTTTTACAATCATAGTGTACAATTTGTATGCATTAGTTTTGATTAATTAGTGATGTGGATGAGAGCGCAAGTCTCTTGGCTCAACTTAAATCATTGGGAAGCGGAATAGCTATTTTGCATTGCTCCCTCCTTTGTTGGGAACAGAATTTATAGCTCAACTAGTTTCCCCCTTGAACTTTTCAGGTTCAAGAGCGAGCTCTATCCGCATCACATTCTTATATTTCCGAGGAATAATAATGGATAAAAATGAAAGATTAAATGGTATAGTATATATCACTTTACCTGAAAGTTTTAAAAAACAAATTGACGGTTTTAAATTAGACCCAGCAATCCCAATTCCAGTACAACTTGAAGAGGGAAAAACTTCTGTAGATATTGAAGATATTACAATAGAAAGAATAGTTGCAGGAATGATAAAAATTGTAGCTTGGGATACTAAAAATAGTCACTTTGATTATTATAGAGAATTCATTCAAGCTGCACAAAGTGATGCAGTAAATCAATTAAACGTAGCTGCAATCGCAAAAGAAAAAGCTCAAGACTACGCTTTTAGTGAAGAATTATTTATTGCTGTTAACAATCTTGCTCCTCAACCTGCTACTTTCATTAATCTTGCAACCCATTATTCAACACAAGCAAGCAAATTAAAAGATTCTTCTTCAACTGAATATGACTATTTCCAACAAAAAGCTTTTGATACTTTAAATGAAGGTTTAGAAAAATTCAAAGACAATCCTGATTTACTTTGCGAAATTGGATATTTCCATGTATTCCAAAACAATATTGAATCTGCAAGAGAATATTTAGAAAAATATCTTAAAGAAGCAGATAAAGATGATAAAAGAATTGATCAAGTAAAAAAGATCTTAAGTGATATCAATGAAAAAATCAGCGATGATTCCAAATTACTAGAGGCTTATGATCAAATAAACCTTTCTAATGAAGATAAAGCAATTGAATTACTTGATGATTTCATAAAGAAAAATCCTGATGTTTGGAATGCACATTTCTTCAAAGGTTGGGCATTAAGAAGACAAGGTAAATTCACAGAAGCAAAACCTAATTTCTTAGAAGCTCTAAAACTTGGTGAATGCAATAGTGAAATTTATAATGAACTAGCAATATGTGCACTAGAAGAAGGTCAAAGAGAATTAGCCTTATTCTACTTAGATACTGCAATAGATCTAGAGCCAGAGAGCATTACATTATTAACAAACTATGCTCTATTAAATCTTGAAGATGAAAATTATGATAAAGCTAGATACTTACTAGAAAAAGCTAGAGTTGTAGATGAAAAAGATCCTTTAGTTATTCATTTAATTGAAAAATATACAGAAGCAACTGGAGAGAAAATTTCAGAACATCCTATCAATGAAGAAGTAGTAGAAGATTTAAAACTAGAAGAACATGAACACGATCATGACCATGAGCATGACCATGAAACTTTTGAAAATTAATAATTAAAAAGGTAATCTTATGCAATATATTAGCCATAGTACTGAAGAAACAATTGAGATTGGTAAAAAAATTGGTGAAATGTGTAAAGCTGGCACTGTAATTTCTCTTAGAGGAAGTTTAGGTGCTGGTAAAACAGTTATAGCAAAAGGAATTGCTAAATACTTAAAAATTGATGAGGCAATTGTCTCCCCTACTTTTACAATAATTCAAGAATATAATGGTACATTACCCTTATATCATATGGATTTATATCGCATATCAGGTTGTGATGAATTTGAGATGCTTGGTGGTGAAGAAATGCTCTATGGAAATGGTATTACTTTAATTGAGTGGTCAGAAAAAATTGAAGAAATGCTTCCAGATGAAACAATTTTCATTGATATAGATATCCAAGAAAACTTAGATAGAATAATCACCATTACAAATATAAACGAGGAATAAAAAATGAACATTTTGGCTGCAGATACAAGTACAACAACTTTATATTTATGTTTATTAACAGATACTACTAAAACCTCTTTAGCTCTATCTGGAGGACTACAACATAGTGAAAATTTAGTCCCAAAAATAATTGAATTAACAAAAAATCAAAATTTAAAACTTACTGATTTAGATTTATTAGTTTGTACTAAAGGCCCAGGTTCTTTTACTGGTTTAAGAATTGCGATGAGTGCATTAAAAGGAATTAGTCTTGCTAGTAATATTCCATTAGTAGCAATTGAAACCAACAAATTATTAGCTAGTACAGTTTCATATTTTAATGGAACTATAATGAGTGCTATTGATGCTAGAAAAAAAAGATTCTATATCTCTCTATTTAAAAACACTGAAAGATTAACTAAAGATTTAGATATAGACGAAAATGAAACAATTGAACTAATAAAAGATGAAAAGAATATCTTAATTACAGGTCCTGATTCACAAAAATTCTATGATAAACTAATTAAGGCTGGACTTATAGAAAAACTTCCAAATCTTGAAGTTTCTGTAGATAATTCAAAATATGATTTAGGCTACCATCTAGCTGTATTAGGAAAAGAAGAATTTGAAACAAATGGAGCTGCTCCTTTTGGTTTTGGACCAAGCTATATAAGAAAAAGTGATGCTGAAATTGCTCTTGATAAGAAAATAGCAGAAGCAAATTAATATTCTTTAAATAGAAACTCATATCATTTATAGTTCTGTGACTTTGTAACTTTCTTTTTAACCTTGCTTTAGTTATTATATAACTATAAAATATTCACGAGGTTTAAAATAATGATAAAGACAGATATTTTAATAATTGGTGGCGGAGCCGCAGGTCTTGCTGCTGCCCAATATGGCGCTAGAGCTGGAAGAACAGTACATGTTGTAGAAAAATTAGCAACAGGTGGTCAATTCATGTATATTGATATGATTGAAAACTACCCTGGCCTTGAACCTATTTCAGGTTTTGAAGTTGCTGCTAGAATGCAAAAACAAGCTGAAAACTTTGGTGCAAACTTTATTTATGATGAATTTGTTTCTTTTGAAAAAAAAGATAATAAATTCTATGTTAAATTAAAAAATGATACAGCAGAAGCTCAAGCTTTAATTTGGGCTACAGGAGCTGAGCACAGACATCTTGATATTCCTGGTGAAGAAGAATTTTCTGGAAAAGGAGTATCTTATTGTGGAACCTGTGATGGTCCTTTCTTTAGAGGCAAAAAAATAGTTGTAATTGGTGGTGGTGATACAGCACTAACAGATGCTATTTATTTAAGTAAACTTTCTGATGATGTTACAATTGTTCATAGAAGAAACAGATTTAGAGCTCAAGCAAATCTAGTAGAACAAGTTGAAGAGAGCAAAATAAAATTAGAACTAGAATATAAACCTATTGAAATAATCGGAAGTGAAAAAGTAGAAGCAATAAAATTAGAAAGCACAAAAGATGGCAGTACAAAAACTTTAGAAACTGATGCAGTATTTATTTTTGCTGGCATGCTTCCTCAAACAGATTTATTAGACAAATCTCTACTTGATGATTGGGGATATGTTAAAACTAATGGTTCAATGGAAACTTCTCTAAAAGGCTTCTATGCTATTGGGGATGTAAGAGATACACCATTTAGACAAGTAATCACTGCTGCAAGTGATGGGGCAATTGCTGCACACCAAGCTTCAGAATATATTGATGAATTAAATCACAATAAATACTAAAATTATAACAAATATAAAGCTCCTCTTTGCATAAATGTTTGCAGAGAGGATTTTTGTTATTCAAGTAACAATTTCTTACAGATTACTAATATTTTTTTCTTTTAGATTTAATTTTATTTCTTGATTTTAATATTAATGCAAGTATAATATAAAATATGAATATTTTAATGATTACAAGCGAAGCTGTACCTTTTTCAAAATCTGGAGGGCTTGCAGATGTTGCAAGTGCCTTATCAATTGCCCTAGCTAACTTAGATAATAGGGTTTCAATTCTAATGCCAGCTTATGGCTTTATCGATTTAAAAGAGTTTTCAAAACCAATTACTGAATTTGAAGTTGAATTAAATTCAAAGAAAGAAAAGATTTCAATAGTTAAAAAAACTTTAAAAAATGTCGACTATTATGCATTAATCCATCCATACTTTTCCCAACGAAAAGGTATTTATGGAGATACTTCATTCACTCCATATGCTGATAATTTTGAAAGATACATGTTATTATCAAAATCAGTTTTTCCACTCTGTAAAGAGCTTGATTTGAAAATTGATATTTTACATGCTCACGATTGGACAGCAGGTCTTGTACCATATCTTTTGAAACAATCAAAAGATAAATATTTTAGTAAATGCAAATCTGTATTTACAATTCATAATCTTGCTTATCAAGGAGTTTTTTCAAGACTTGAAGCATTAAAAGCTTCAATTAAACTTGAAGAAGAGATTTTTGAAGGCAATTCTGTTGATAAAAAAATTAATATGCTAAGAGCTGGATTAATATATAGTGATTATATCACTACAGTAAGTCCAACTTATGCAAAAGAAATCCAAACTAAAGAATTTGGTTGTAATTTAGATCATATACTTAAAGAACGTCAAAGTGATTTATTTGGTATAATCAATGGAATAGATTATGACGAATGGAATCCAAAAACTGATGAATTCTTTACTACCCATTATGATGACCAAGATCTTAGTGGTAAAAAAGAATTAAAAAAAGAAGTTCAAAAATTATTTAACCTTGAAGTTAATGAGAATATTCCTTTAATCAGTATGATTTCTAGATTTGCAGAACAAAAAGGTTTCTATGAACTATTAGATGGCGAAAATGCTTTAGAAACAATTGTAAAGAACGAAGATGTTCAAGTACTTATAATTGGAACTGGAGATGAGAATATACAAAACAGATTAACTGAATTAAGTGAAAAATATGATAACTTGTCAGTTAATATTATGTTTAGTAACAAATATGCACACATGGTTGAAGGAGCAAGTGACTTCTTTTTAATGCCAAGCAGGTATGAACCATGTGGATTAAATCAATTATATTCTCTACGATATGGCACCTTACCAATAGCAAGAAAGACCGGGGGATTAGCTGATTCTATATTTGATATTGGCGAATATCCCAATGAAGGTACTGGATTTTTATTTTCTCAGCTAAAAAGCCATGATATAATAGAAACAATAAGAAGAGCTTTAAACATTTATTATAATGATAAAAAGACATTAAACGACATGATAAAACGAAGTATGAACTCTGACTTTACTTGGAACAAATCTGCTTTGTCTTATCTTAAAATCTATTCAAAGGGGTTATCATGAAAAAACAGGAAGCACTAGCTATCATTCTAGGTGGAGGTAAAGGCACAAGACTTTATCCTCTAACAAAAGATAGAGCTAAGCCAGCAGTACCTTTTGCCGGTAAATATAGACTTGTTGATATTCCAATTTCAAATTGTATCAACAGTGATATTATGCAAATATATTTACTTACACAATTCAATTCTGCTTCGCTTCATAATCATATTAACAATACTTATAAATTTGATACTTTCACTCAAGGATTTGTTGAAATCTTAGCAGCAGAACAAACCTATCATAGTGAAACTTGGTATCAAGGAACAGCAGATGCAGTAAGAAAAAATTTAATCCATTTCAAAGATACAAATGCTGAATACTATCTAATCCTTTCTGGCGACCAATTATATAGCATGGATTTCCATAGTATGATTGAAAAGCATAAAGCTTCTGGTGCTGAATTAACTATTGCAGCAAAACCTATTTCCAGAGCTCAAGCTACTGGTCTTGGAATTATTGGAACAGATGAAAATGGTCAAATTACTAAATTCTTAGAAAAACCTGCTGATGATTTAGATATATCTGAATATAAAACACCTAATGCATTAATGCAAAATGAACTAGGTAAAGATGTAAATTCTACTAATGAATATTTAGCAAGCATGGGTATCTACATTTTCAACGCTAAAACAATGACTGAAGTGCTTGATAATGATTTAACTGACTTTGGTAAAGAAATTATTCCAGATGTAATAAAAACTAGAAAAGTTAATGCTTATCTATTTGATGGATTCTGGGAAGATATTGGAACAATAAAAGCTTTCTTTGATACAAACTTAAACTTAGCTTCTATGACTCCAGAATTTAATTTCTATGATGAAGATATGCCAATCTATACTCATAGAAGACATTTACCAGCAACAAAAGTTAATTTCTGTAATATAAGTAATTCACTTACAAGTGAAGGATCAATTATTACAAATGCATATATTGTTAATTCTATTATTGGTGTTAGAACAATTATAGAAAGCGGCGCTTCCCTTGATAGTGTTTATTGTATGGGTGCTGTGGCTTACGAAACTCCAGATGATAGAAAAGAAAACAATAAAAAAGGTATTCCAAATATTGGAATAGGTAGAGGCACAATTATTAAAAGAGCTATTATCGACCAAAATGCTAGAATTGGTAATGGTTGTAGAATTGGTGTTGATGATCTACCAAGAGAAGATGTAGACAAAGAAATGTATTCTATTAGGGACGGTATTATCGTTATTAGAAAAAATGCCATTATTCCCGATAATACAGTCATTTAAATATTATACATTCTGTGAGGTTGCAATTTGCAACCTCTTTTTTTTTATAAATATTTATTTAAAGTTTCTAATAAAACATCTGTTTCAATCGGTTTTTTCAAATGAGAATTAAAACCTTTTTCAATACTCTTTTGTTTATCTTTTTCAAAGACATTAGCACTTAATGCAATTATCACTATTGATTTTGAGTCTTTTCTATCCAAATCTCTAATCTGTTTAGTTGCTTCTAATCCATTTAATTCAGGCATCATAATATCCATCAATATCATATCAAATTCTTTTTCAACTGAATTAGAAAAGATTTCTACAGCTTGTTTTCCATTCTCAGCAAGAACAGTTTCTATACCTAAATTATTTAAAATAGTTTGAATTATCATAGCATTAACTTTATGATCTTCAGCAATTAATATTTTTTTATTTACGAATATTTTTTTCTTTGGAACAGTTTTTTTATTTTTATTTTGCTCTAAATACTGCTCCTCTGAAATAACTGTTAAAGGTAATTTTATTGTTACTTTTGTGCCTTTTCCTAATTCACTCTCTAAAGAAATTTTACCATCTAGTTGTTTTACTAAATTTGCACATATAGCTAAACCTAGCCCAGTACCACCTTCTGTATCACTTAATGAATTTTTCTCCCTAGTAAAAGGCTGAAATACTTTTTCAACAAACTCTTTGCTTATACCTACTCCATTATCTTCTATTGTATGAACACTAAATAAATTACCATCCTCTTCGATGTTCTCAACTGTATAAATTACTTCTCCATTAATAGGAGTATACTTAATAGCGTTATTTAAAACATTTAAAAGAATTTGGTGTAATCTTAATTTTTCTAAAACTTGATAACGATAATATTTGCCTTTTTGATTAAATACAAAATTAATATTCTTATTAGAAGCTTGAGTTTTTATAATAGTAATAATCATTTTATAAAATTTTTCAGTATCGATTGGTTCTGGATTAATCTCTACTTGACCCATTTCAATTTTGTTCATATCCAAAATATCATTCATAAGACCTAATAAATAAGTTCCAGCTTCATTTATTTTATTAAAATAATCATTATTATCAATTTTATCATTATTTATTCCGATTTCAGATAATCCTAAAATTGCACTTAATGGAGTTCTAATTTCATGGCTCATCCTAGATAAGAAATAATCTTTTGCAGTAGCTGCTTGTTTTGCTTGAACTAAAGCTTCCTTCAATACTAATTCATCTTTTATAGTAGCCAAAATCTCATGTGTAACATTTTCTTCCATAATTAAAATAAATGGACTCTCTTTTTCTGTTTTAACAAAATGACATCTTCTATATGTAACCATATTACCATGATCAGAAATCCTATAAGTAAAGCTAAAAGTATTTTTATACTTAATTTCTTTTCTAACATTTTCAATAGCAACTTTACTTAATAAATATTCTCGATCTTCAGGATGAACATATTTATCAGCAAAAGCTTCCCATTCTAATTTATAGATTCGATTAGGATTTGCCTTATTAGTAACATCAATAAGTTGAGTTTGGAGAATAGACATCTGCGAATTTAATACATTTACATAAGCTAAATAAACAAATTTTGTATTATATATTGCTTCTATAGATAAATTTAATATTTTTCTCTGTGTAATATTATATATAAAGGAGAATGCAATAATTTCTTTAGTTTTTAAATCCAAGAAAAGTTTTAAAATATTGGAAATATATAAAACAGTATTATCATTTGTAATAATTTCATATTCAAATTCTAAAACTCTCCTACCCATTTCATAATTTTCTAACAAATATTCAGGAGAAAATCTTTCATATATTAATTGTTTCCCTTCAACAATAACTCCAACTTTCAAGAAAGAATCAACCATATCTTTTATTGAAGGTCCTTTTCTGTTATTTAATTCTTTATATTCTTCAGCTACATTACAATTTATAACAATATTTCTAGAAACATTCATCTCTGCCATAGCCATTAGACCAGTTCTATTATCTAAGGTTTTCTTTCTTTCTATTTCAAACCATTTTTCTGAAGCCTTAGCATCATCTATATTTTCAACTGACACCCAAGCATTTGTAGGAATACCAAAAGTATTCTTGAAACAAGTAAAATTGATTTTAATCCAAGTATAAGCACTCTCTCTTGTAGGAAAGACTCTTATTTCACATATTACTTCATTATCTCCAGCTCTAACTTTTTCTATAGCTTGAGAAAAAGTTTTTATATCATCGTAATAAATCATATTCCTAGATATAAAAATTTCAGAAGCATTTTCAATTGGTTTACCATAAAAATAATAATCTAAAACTAAATCTGTATAACTAGTAACTCTATCATTTTCAATATCATAATCCCAAACTGAAATAGCACATTGTTTTAAAGCATTTTTAAACTTTAATTCTACAGTTTTTAACTCATTAATATCTGTAACACTAACTAGAATTTTATCTTGATTTATAGATTCATCATAAATTTTTGTACAAACTAACTTCATCCAAACAGGAGTAGGACGATTATATGCAATAGGTAAAATTATTGAACAAGATCCACTATCTCTTACAATCTTTATTGCATTTTGTATTATTCCGAAATAATCAATTGAAACTATTTTTTTTGTTCTAACAAATGCAAAAAAGTGTTCTATTTCTCTATTAGTGCCTTCTGAAAAATTATTATTAATTAATATTGCTTTATCTTGATCAGGGAAAAAATAAAATAATTTAATTCCTTCACTATCTAAGATATTTTTGTAAAAGGTATTAACAGCTATAATCTCTCTTGATTTTTTTTCTTTTTGATTAAATAACTCTGTAAATCTTGAAATAATACTATCACTAATTAATATTCCTAATAATGCAAAAAGTGAAAAAGCAATTAAAAATAGGAAATCACCATAACTTCCATATACATATTGTTTATCAATTAATTCAATAACCATAATTAGAATTACAAATAAATAATTTAAGAAAACTTTATTAATCAACATAAAATTTGAAAAAATTAAAAGCAATGCAATTTCGATTATATAAAAACCAATTGATAATACTGAGAGATGAATAGGCACAAAAACCAGTAAATAAATAAAATATATAACAAGAGTAATACTTATAAAGGTATCTTTTTTTATTTGTTTTTTTCTTGAAATTAAACAATAAACTATATAGAGAATTAACAAGCATGTAGCCATAACTATTTTGCTTGAAAAAATTGTATCAACAATGTAAGAATAACTGAAATTAACAATTTCAATAAAAATTAAGAAAATATATAAACTTTTTAAGTTAAAGATATCTTTAATTAGTCTATTTTCATTTTCTACCATATATTTATAAATACCTCTTATAAGTAATATTTTAAAGCAACTTTTATTTAATAACAAGTTTTATAATATTAAATGAAAATATTATCTTTAACTGAGCCTACTAATATTGGATATGGCGATTTTAATTGTTTTATTGATTCAACAACTTTAATATCTACTAAATCACATTGGTTAAACAATAAAACAGCCTTATGTTTTTTCTCTATTCCTTTTAATAAGCCTTCTTCATTATCAATTAACTTTTGATAATAATTACAATCAACTATCTCAGTCGAAGTTTCACCCATACAAACATTTGCTGCCATATCGCCATAGCTTGAAAGCCCAACTATAGCAATAATAGAAGTCATATCTTCTGTAATAACAGGATCTCTATCACTATGAATTTTACAAGGCAAACATCTAGCTCCATCTGCTTCAAAAATAACTACATCATATTTCTTTGTTATTATTGATAAGATTTCACTTCTTGGAGATATTGCTTTTTTAGTATTCATAATATGTTTTTCAACAAATAATACAGATTCTCCAGAATTTGGTTCATGATTAAAGAACTCACCTTCATTTAGAAATACATGATCTACTTCAAAATTGAATAATCTAGGAGTTTGAATTTTAGTAGTAGTACTTAATAATACTTTTTTACCTTTTGAACGATAGTATTTACCTAAGGCAATTAAAGTTGATGTTTTTCCACCACCTCCAGTAATTCCAATTATAGTTTTATTAGAAGCAGGTTTAATTATTTCATCAATTTTTTCACAAAGTTGCATTCTAGTTTTCCTTAAGTTTAGTTTTTAATTGTTCAATAATTTTTTTATCACTATCTGCAAATTTATAATTATCCAAATTATTTAAAGTTTCCCATTTTAATTCTGTGTGAACACTTAAATCATTATCATCTAAATCTTTTTTTAAAAATACTTGATGAGCTTTAAGAAAATAATGGGTATCTTTGTTTACAAAGTCACAAGAAGCTAATTCTTCTCCTACTTCAATATCTACATTTAATTCTTCTTTAAATTCTCTTTTTAAAGTGTCCTCAACACTTTCTCCCCATCTGTTTTTACCACCAGGGAATTCCCATTTATTGGCAATGGAGCCTTTATCAATTCTCTTTCCTATAAGAACTTTATCCTCTTTAAAGCAGATACCTGCTGTTGTAATTCTTTCTTCCATCTATTCCTCACAATAAAACCCAAGTTGGAAAAAATAGATGCAAAATGGCAACTAAAAAAATAAAAATCGCCATTTTTTTATATAATTTTCTTTTCTCTTGGTTTATGTTTAATGTTTTTTTACTTTTGAATAATATAATATTATACCACAAAGAAGATACAAACAATGCAATTGTTGGAAATAAATCTCCCAAAAATATTGGACCTGGGATATTTGGTATAAAACAATTAAATATAGTTAAGATATACCCTACAAACATTATTATAATAAATAAATATCTCTTACTTAATAAATATTCTCTCATGTTCAACAAGATAGGTAACTTAACCCCATATTCACCTGTAATTAAAAGAAGTCCTGTATAACTTAAATAGATTATAGTTAAAAACCAAACTTGCATCATGATAATTGTTTCCCTATATATTTTATCAATTCTTCACTAGAATAAAATCCCACTTTTTTTCTTGCTTTTATCCCAGCATTAATATGAATTTTAACAGCTTCTATTGCACAATCATAACAATTTAATTTTGAAGCAACTAAAGCAGCTACAGACCCCGCTAATACATCTCCACTTCCTGCAACAGCTATACTTGGATTAAATTTATAGACTATTAGAGGAATTTTATTTGGATGAACTATATAAGTAATGCTAGCTTTGCAAACTATTATAGCATTTAATTTTTTAGATAATAAATTTAAGGTATTTATAAAATCAATAGTATTATTAATTGAATAATCAACTAAAACAGAATCTGCTAAAGCTTTTAATTCTCCTAGATGTGGTGTGAAAATTAATTTATCATTATTTTGTACATTAATTTTACCCATTTTATATAAATTAGCGTAAGCTCTTATCCCATCAGCATCAATAACTGTTGGTTTATTATATTTTAAAATTTCTTTTAATAAATCTTCTCTATCTTTATCCCAACCAGGTCCTGCTAAAATTGCATCATAAGATGATAAATTCATATTATCATCTATTTTATTTACAATAATAGATGGACTTTCTACTGCAACAATTTCATAAATTTCTTTATCACAAAAAGATGTTATTAAACCACATCTACTACTAAAAGCACTTTTACTTGCAAGTCTTAAGGCTCCTGAATATTTTTTACTTCCACCAAAGATAGCTAAATGCCCTCTAGTTTTTTTATAGGCAGTTTTATCTAACTTTGGAACATTAATATGTAAATTACTATTTAAAGTAGCAACAGGATCTATTAAATCAATTACTTGCAAAGGAAAGCTTGGATTTATCTCAATAATTTTACCACAATTAATAACATTCTTTGGAAAGAAATATAAAGCTTTTAATGGGCCCATCGAAAAAGTATAATCAGCCTTAACACAAGGAGCACAAACTAAATCACTCATTCCACTAGGTACATCAACACTAAAAACTTTAGCCTTTGAAAGGTTAATTAAATCTACAATATTGATTAAATTATCTCTTAATTGACTTTTTAACCCAATACCAGTAATACCATCTATAATATAATCTGAATTTAGAATAGTACTTTTTATTAAATCTGAATCATCACTAATATTTAAAGAAAAAATATTATATGAATCTATAATCTTTTTTTGGACAGTTGTACTTTCACTAAATTTATTTGAACAATAAATTATTTTTACTTTTTCATAGCCAGCATTTAATGCACAACGAGCAATAACTAATGCATCACCACCATTATTTCCACCACCACATACAAAAACTAGTGATTGGTCTTTTAAAATATGATGTTTCATATATTCCCAAGCTTTTACTCCAGCTTGTTCCATCAAAATTAACCCAGGTTGATTATAATCTTTTTGGGCCATAGCATCAATTTTAGCAATATCTTGACTATAATATAAGTTTTTCATTCTTTAATGTTACTCTAATGATAAATACTTGACAAGAATATTTCTCATTATTACTCTAAGAAATGTCCTGGGGTGGCTATATGCCTGAGATAAAACCCGTTTACCTGATCTGGATAATACCAGCGTAGGGAGACCTCTTTATTTATCTTAATAAATTTTTATTAAATACCCTTAGGCCAAATTCAATTTGGAGGCTTTTTTATATGAAAAAGTTTTTTACAATTGTTGTGGCCTTAATTGCTACAACATCTACTCTCTTTGCCGCTGGGGCAAAAGAAACTTCTGATACTGCCGTATCAAATGAAATCACAGTTTATGCATATGATGCATTTTGTGGAGATTGGGGACCTGGTCAAAAAGTTGTTGAAGCTTTTAAAGAAAAAACAGGTATTGATGTAAATTTAGTTTCAGCTGGGGATGCTATTGAAATGTTAACAAAGGCTGAATTAGAAAAAGATAATCCTAAAGCTGATGTTATTATTGGAATTTCTGATGACATGGCAGTAAAAGCTTATAATAGTGACTTATTTGATTCTTATGATTCACCAGTTTTAAATGATATCCCTGAATTCTTACAATTCGATAAGCAAAATAGATTATTACCTTTTGATTATGGTAACTTTGCTTTTGTTTATGATAGTGAAAAGATTTCTCAAGCTGATTTACCTAAATCTTTAGAAGATTTAACTGATCCAAAATATAAAGATAAAGTATTATTAATTGATCCTAGAACTTCATCAGTTGGTCTTGGTCTTTTAATTTGGACAAGAGAACTTTTTGGTGATGATTATCTTAATTGGTGGGAAAACATGAAAGACAACGCATTAACAATTACAGAAGGTTGGTCTAGTGCTTATGGAATGTTCACAGCAGGTGAAGCTCCTATTACACTTTCTTACACTACTTCCCCTGTTTATCATGTTATGTTTGAAGATACCACAAGATACCAAGCTCTTATTTTTGATGAAGGGCATAGTGCAACTATTGAAGGTGTTGGAATTTTAAAAAGCAGTAACAAAAAAGATTTAGCAAAACAATTTGTTGATTTCTTATTAACTGATGCTCAACTTGATATTGCTAGTGCAAACTCTATGTACCCTACAAATTTAGCAACTGAATTACCAAAAGCATTTGATTGGGCTCCAAAACCTCAAATTACTTTAAGTCTTGATGCCAATGATATTGAAGATAATCTAGATACTTGGTTAAATGAATGGACAGAGGTAATGAGCAAATAAATTTTATATTAATTTACTTATTATATAATTAATGTAATATAGATATTAGAGGAAAGTATGAAAAAGAAATACATAGATAATAGAGATCTTTATGAAAAGATCATTCCATTACCTTCTCTTATTTTATTATTTTTGATTTTCTTACTTCCTCTAATTAGCACTTTATCAAAAGCATTTATCTATGATGGAAAAATCACTTTTTCACCATTTTTAGATTTAATTAAAACGCCTTATACTTTAAGGATTCTTTTATTTACAATTAATCAAGCTTTTTTCTCTACTTTACTTTCACTTATTATTGCTCTACCAGGAGCATATCTATTAGTAAATTATCAAGTCAAAGGAAGAAAATTAATATTAGCAATATGCACTATCCCTTTTGTTCTTCCGGCAATTCTAGTAATTTTAGGCTTTGTAACTTTTTATGGTAACAATGGATTTTTAAATGTTTTATTGATGAAAATATTTAATTTAGATAATCCACCACTTAAGATTCTATATTCATATAAAGCAATAATTATAGCTCATGCTTTTTACAATTTTCCAATTATTTTAGTTCTAGTAACCACTTATTGGGAAAATCTAGATTATAAACTTGAACTATCTTCTTATGTTTTTGGAGCAAGTAAGTTACAAACTTTTATATCAATTACTCTTCCTAGATTAATTTTATCAATAATATCTTCTTCCCTATTAGTATTTTTATTCTGTTTTACTAGTTTCTCAATAATTCTAGTATTGGGAGGAGGTCCTAAATATACAACAATGGAAGTTGAAATATATAGAAGAGCTCGAATCTCTATGGATTTAAATAGCGCAGCTTCCTATGCTTTAATTTCAATCATCTTTTGTTTAATTATTTTAATTATCTATAATATCTTCCAAAGAAAAACAACAACACAAGAAAATATTTATAAAAGCTTATATAAAAAAGAAAAGAAACCTGTTACTAAAATAGGACTTATTCTTAGTATTCTTTATTCAATCTTTGTAATTCTATTTGTATTGTCCCCCATTATTTCAATTATAATAAAATCTTTTCTTGCATCTAATACTAGAAGTGACCAAAGCATTTTAACCTTAAAATGGTATAAACAATTATTTGGATTAAGTAGTACCACAGGGATTATGAAATCAAGTTTTATTTCAATAATTAATTCATTAAAAATTGCTTTAACAGTTGCAATTTTATCAACTCCTATGGCTCTATCTTTAGCAATAGCTAGTAAAAGAGATCATTTTAAATCTTCTATTTTAGTAGAATTATTAGCGATGCTACCCTTAGCCGTATCGTCGGTAATAATTGGATTGGGCTATTATTTAATATCTGCAAGATTAAAAAGCTCTGGTGGGCTTTTATTAGTTATTTTAGCGCATTTAGTTATAGTATTACCATTTAATATTAGAGCTATTACACCAGAAATTAGAAAACTTCCACCATCATTAAAAAATAGTGCAATGACTTTGGGAGCAAGTGGATTTAGAGCTTTTATTGATATTGAAGTCCCACTATTAAAAAGTTCTTTAATTAGTGGAGCAATTTTTGCCTTTGCTATTAGCATGGGAGAAGTAAATGCTACCTTAATTCTATCTTCCTCTTCAATAGTTACAATTCCTGTAACAATGTATAGATTAATTGGTTCTTATAATTTTGGAGGGGCTTGTGCATTAGGTACTATATTAATAATTGTTTGTGCTATAGTATTTATTTCAAGTGAATATATGAAAAATGATAATAAGGTATATATTTAAAATTAGAGTTAAATATGGAAAATAATATAATAAAATTAAAATTAAAAAAACAATTTGAACAGTTTCTTTTAGATATAGATTTAAATCTTGAAAAAGGCCAATTAATTTCCCTACTTGGACCAAGTGGCTGTGGGAAAAGCACTACTTTACAGTTAATTACTGGACTTTTAGATAATGATGAAGGTCATATAATAATCGATAATCAAGATATCTCAAAATTAAAAGTAAATGAGAGACAAATCGCTATGGTCTTTCAAGATTATGCATTATATCCACATTTAAATGTTGAAAAAAATATAGCTTATCCACTAAAGATTAAAAAAATAAAGAAAGATATTAGAAAAAAGAAAGTAAAAGAACTTTTAAAACTAGTTGATTTAGAAGGTTTTGAAAATAGAAAAATCGAAAGTTTATCTGGTGGAGAAAGACAAAGAATAGCCTTAGCTAGAGCATTAGCCGTTGAACCTAAACTATTATTGTTAGATGAACCACTCTCCGCTTTGGATGCAAAGATGAGAAATCATCTTAGAGATGAAATTCGTCGTATTCAAAAAAAATTAAAAATTACTATGATTTATGTAACGCATGATCAGAGTGAAGCGTTATCTATTTCAGATACTATTGTATTAATGAATGATGGAAAAGTAGAGATGTGTGCTAGTGCAGAAGAGCTATATAACAATCCTACTACAAAATTTGCTTCAACATTTATTGGCGAAGGGAATTTTATTCCAGCAGCATTAATTAATAATGAATTGGATAATAAAACTAGTGAAAACTGCTATTATTTCTTTAGATATGAAAATGCTTATTTAATTGAAAAAGATAAATTCAGCATCACAGAATTATTACCCCATGTTATTTTGAAAAATGCAAAAATTTTGTCTTTTGAGTTTAGAGGTATTTTTTATAAGACAAATTTGTTATATAATGACATTACCCTTTCAATACTTACAAGAGAAAAACCTCAAAGTGAGATTGTTGATATTTGTATAAAATTAAAGGATTTAAAGAGATTTAAGGATGATATACTAATTAATTAAAGCAGTTTTATTGATTGTTGTATTTAATATTATAATAGGAGCATTAAATTGATAAAAAAAACTTTTATAATATTTATTTTACTTTTTTCTACAACAAGTCTTTTCGCACTTGATGCTGGGGCTAAGTTTGATTTTGGCCTTTATTATCATCCCTCAATTACACTAGATGATTCAACAGATTTACCCGTTTATTCATCACTATCTTCAACATATGACTTTGAACCAATCTTTTTAAAATTTGGTAATTTACAATTTGGGCCTTACGTATCTGTTTATCATGTATCTCAATCAATAGTATTTAATAATGAATATCTAAGAGATTTCAAAGCAGTAGCTTTTGGATTAGATTTTGGCTATTACTTTTCAGATTCATTTAAATTTAAGTTAAAAAGCTCTCTTGGAATTGGTGCTTTAGGTGAAAGTTTAAATAAAGAAATGTATGCAAATGTAGCTCTTATTCCATCTTATATTTTAAAGAATACTGATACATATAATTATAGTTTAGACTTTATATTTAATTTAGTTTATAGAAAATACTTACTTTCTCCATCTGTAGGTATAGGATTTAGTACAAGTTTTGATTGGATTTCTTATTATATTAATAAAAAGCCAAGCAATCACTTTTATGATTGAAAATAAGGAAATGAGAATATGAAGAAATATTTATTATTAATATTAACTATTTTCTTAACAACTTTAACTAGCTGTGAACTTTTTTATTCTCAAAATCCTTATACAATCAATTTAATGACAATAGCCTTAGATTATGAAAACAGTAACGATTCACTTATAAATGCTCTTACTGGAACTATAAATGATGCAAAAGAAATTGAAAAAGCATTTAGAGAAATTAGTGAAAGACAACAAGTAGATTTTAATAGCTACAATTATTATCAAATAGGACCTTCTGCAGCTACAGCTACAATTAATGATCCTCTCTACCCAAGTAAATCAAACATTCTAACTGCTTTAGACAATCTTGAATCACTTTCTAATGAAAATACAATAACAATAATTTTCTATTCTGGACATGGAGTGGTTAGTAATGGAAGTTGGGTACTTGGAGAAACAAATAATACTGCAAGTAAATATCTTTCGGTTGAAGAAATATATAATGCTATTAAGGATATTAATGGAAAAACTTTAATAATTAGTGACTCTTGTTATTCTGGTAATTTATATCAAGATAGTGCTTATTCTATTTTAGATAAGAACTATTCTTTTGCTGAAGCTTATGAAAAATTTATTAGCACAGATATCAAATATGATACTGAAGATGTATATATTTTAAGTGCAACAGATAGTGATAATCCTTCATATGAAATGAATCTTCAACCAAAAAATCTTGTAAGAAATCATGGATTTTTAACAAAAGCACTACTAGAAGGGATTGGTTGGTGTGATGGAGAAAAAGGTGTTTTAACTTATGATGTAATTCCTGAATTGATTGAAGATGATGGAATTCAAGGTAAATTAGCTAAAGGCCTTCCGCCTGCTGCATTAAATAATATCTTAAGTGTTGATTCATTAGTAAAATATATTAAAAACAATCAAGGGCTCTCTCTATCTTATCAATATCCTCAAGTATCTGGTGGCAGATTTGATTTAGTATTATTCAAATATTAAATAAATAATAATTTTATTAAAAGCAAATTTATAAATTAACAAATAATAAATATTAAGGAATAAGATATGAAAAAAACTTTATTATTAATATTTATTACACTTTTATTATTTTCAAGTTGTGAATTAGCTTATGAACAAACACCATATGATATAAATTTAATAACAATTGCTTTAGATTATAGTAATACTGATGTTAATAGTTTAAATGGAACTATTAATGATGCTAGAGAGATTGAAAAAGCTTTTCGAGAATCTTGTAAAAGAAATCAAATAAATTATACTAGTAACAATTTTTATCAAATTGGGACTTCTTATGATTTTCAAACAATTAATAATAATCAATATCCTAAAAAAGCTAATATATTAAAAGCCTTAGATAAATTAATAAACTCTTCAAGTGATAGTTCAATAAATATAATATATTATTCAGGTCATTCAGATTCTACTGGTAGTTGGTTATTAGGAACTACAGACTCTGAAAACGGGGATTCATTTGATCGCTTTGATATAATCAAATATGATCAAATATTAAGTGTTAATGAAATCTATAAAAAATTAAAATTAGTAAAAGGGAAAAAATTGTTAATAGTTGATTCTTGTTATTCTGGTAATTTCAAACAAGATTCCCCATATTCCCTTGATGAAAATAATTTTACTTTTGATTCAGCCTATAAAAAACTATTAAGTAAAGAAAGTACAATAGAAGATAATATTTTTATTCTTTGTGCAACCGAAAAAAATAATTATGCTCATGAACCAACTTATTGCTCAGGGCAAAGACTTCACGGATATTTTACCAAAGCTCTACTTGAAGGAATGGGCTGGTGCGATGGAGAAAAAGGCATTTTAACTTATAATTGTATAAACTCTCTTACAGATAAGAACGGAATACAAGGAACTTTAGCAACAGGACTTCCTCCTGCAGCTAAAAAACATTGTCTTAGTATAGATTCTCTTGATCAATATATTAAGCAAAACCAAGATATATTATTAAAATCTGAGGATATATTGATTGAACATCAATATCCCCAAATTACTGGAAAAAGATTTGATTTAGTACTTTTTAAGTATTAAACAGTTAAATTATTATTTTTAATTTTTTCTATTTCATCTCTTAATAAAGCAGCTTTTTCAAATTCTAAATCTCTAGCATATTTAAACATTTCTTTTTCTAGTTCTTTAATATATTTCTTCCTATCTTTATTATCCAATAGATTATGAGCAGCTCTTCTTATATTTAATTCACCGTTGATATCATTTTTCTTATCTTCTTCTTCTCTTTCAATGATATCTTCAATAGCTTTTTCAATTGTTTTTGGAGTAATATTATGTTCTTTATTATATTCCATTTGGATACTACGTCTTCTATTAGTTTCAGATATAGCTTCTTTCATAGCATCACTTTCTTTATCAGCATACATAATAACTCTACCATCAGCATTTCTTGCAGCTCTACCAATAGTTTGTATTAAAGAAGTTGCAGAACGTAAAAATCCAATTTTATCTGCATCTAATATTGCGACTAAAGATACTTCAGGTAAATCTAAACCTTCTCTTAGTAAGTTAATACCAATTAAAACATCAAATACACCTTTTCTTAAGTCTCTTAAAATTTCTACTCTTTCTATAGTTCCAATATCACTATGCAAATATCTAACTTTCAAATCTAAAGAACTTAAATAATCAGTTAAATCTTCAGACATTCTTTTTGTTAAAGTTGTTACTAAAACTCTTCTATTATTTTTAATAGTTAAATTGATTTCTTTATAGAGATCTTCCATTTGACCTTCAGTCTTTCTAACTGAAATTTCAGGATCTAATAAACCTGTAGGCCTAATTATTTGTTCAACAATATTTGTATTTTCTTCTAACTCACGTTTTCCAGGAGTTGCTGATACATAGACCCTTTGAGTAACAATTTTATCAAATTCATCATATTTTAAAGGTCTATTATCTAAAGCTGAAGGTAATCTGAATCCAAAATTAACTAAATTTAATTTTCTAGATCTATCTCCTTCATACATAGCTCCAACTTGAGGCAAGGTAACGTGTGATTCATCAATAAATGTAACAAAATCAGATGGGAAATAATCTAAAAGAACTGCCGGTCTCTCGCCTTCTTTTCTTCCTGTTAATTGTCTAGAATAGTTTTCAATTCCAGAACAATACCCAATTTCTTTTAACATCTCAATATCATATTCAACACGACTCTTTATTCTCTCAGCTTCAACTACTTTCCCTTGAGAGTTAAAATATTCAACTCTATCTTTAAGTTCATTTTCAATTCTAGTAATTCCATCTAAAACTGCTTCATGAGGCATTACAAACTGTTTAGCAGGATAAAGAGAAAATCCATCGACTTTCTCTTGTTTCTTATTATTGATTGGATCAAACCACGCAATCTCTTCAATTACATCCCAGTCTAAAGTAATTCGAACAGCATTCTCTAAATATGAAGGATATATTTCAATTACATCGCCTCTAACTCTAAAGGTACCACGTTGTAAAACACTATCATTTCTTTCATATTGCATTCTTACTAATTGTTCTAATTCACTTCTATGATCAAAAATTGTCCCAACTTTAAAGTTATGAACCATATCTCTTAAACTAACAGGACTACCTAAACCATAAATACAAGAAACTGTAGAGACAACAATAACATCTCTTCTTTCCATTAATGAAAAAGATGCAGATAATCTTAATCTATCAATTTCATCATTAATATCTGCAGTTTTTTCAATATATAAATCTTTACCTGGAACATATGCTTCTGGTTGATAATAATCATATGTGGAAACAAAGTATTCAACAGCATTATTTGGAAAGAAAGTTTTAAACTCTCTATATAATTGAGCAGCTAAAGTTTTGTTATGAGATAAAACTAAAGTAGGTTTATTTATTTTTTCAATAATTTTTGCCATTGTATAGGTTTTACCACTACCTGTAACACCTTTTAATACTTGAGTTCTTTCTCCCTTTTTTAGACCTTCACTTAAATTGTCTATAGCTTGAGCTTGATCACCAGAGGGCTCATAAGGAGCAATTACATGTAAAGCTAGCGTTTTTCCACCTTTAGCTTGTTCATGATAATTTTCTACAAGTTCCCCACCCCATTTTAAATCGACTTTTATTTCTTCACTCATTATTAAATAACCTTATCTATATTCTCACTTCTATTCACTAATTCAACTGTTTTAACTAATTCTTTACCATCTCTTATAATTGTAATTTTTACCTTGTCGCCCATTCTTGTTCTTAATAAAGCATTATAAAAATCATTATAAGTGGCTACTGGTTGATCTTCTATTTTTGTAATAACATCTCCACCTAGATAAAGAGTAGATGCCCCATATGAAATCTTAACATTTCCACCTTGAAGACCCGCCTCAGCGGCTTTTCCATTAGGAACAACTTGGCTTACTAATACACCTTCAGAGATGTTTAGTTTTGCATAATCAGCTAATTGTTTTGTTAATTGAACAGGCACTATATCAATCCAGCCTCTCATTACTCTACCATAATTAATTAAATCAGGAATGATTGATAAAATAGTATCAATTGGAATTGCAAAATTCATTCCAGAACTACCATTATTTGTATAAACTGAGGTATTCATACCAATCATTTGAAAATGAGAATTCAATAAAGGACCACCACTGTTTCCAGGGTTAATACTAGCATCAGTTTGTATCATACCCATGATAACTGAGCCTGCGCTTGTTTCAACAGCTCTATCTAATCCACTAATAATACCTGTAGTTAATGTTCTATCATAACCAAAAGGATTACCAATAGCATAGGCTTTTTGACCAACTTTTAAATTAAAACTATTTCCAAGTTCAACAGGGACTAATTTTTTCTTATCGACATTTATTCTAATTAAAGCAATATCATCTACTTCATCACTACCAATTATGCTAGCAGTATAATAAGATCCATCCGCTAAAGTAACTACAATATTATTTAAGTCTTCAATAACATGATAGTTCGTTAAGATATCACCTTTTGAAGAAAGAATAACACCACTACCTGTTTTATTGGCTTTTTCATAAGTAATTATATCATTTGTTTTTAGACTACCTGAGATATGAACAACACTATCTTTACATCTCTCATAAACTTTAATGTTCTGCATTTCTTCACTAGTATATAACCAGCTTGAAGTATCATCTAAAACTAAAGAAACACTATCTTCAGAATAAAAGATTTCATCTACATTAACATCAGCTAAAGATAATAGACCTTTTTCGCCTTCAACTTTTAATATTTCTTGTACATTTTTCTTTAATTCGTTTCTCTTATAATCTTGAGTTAATTTCTTAGACCAGGAATATAAAAAAACAGTAAAAACTATTATAAAAATTAAAATTAATACAAAAACAATAAATCTTAAAATCTTTTTCTTTGACGTGCTTTTCATGTCAATAATTCTATATAAATGGATTACATTAAGCAAGCAAATCTAATAGAGTTTATTAGCTTTGCTCACTATATATTATAAAATACTATTTACTTCTTCTAAGGTTGGAGGATTACACCCCGCTTTAGCACAATTTAAGGAAGCACTATAACAAGCAAACTTTAAAGCTTCTTTTATAACATTATCATTTATTCTAAATTTCGGGCTATCAACATCATCACCAAAAACACCCTTCATAGATAAATAAGCTAATATACTACCTGAGAAAGTGTCCCCAGATCCAATAGTATCAACAACTTTTACTTCGTAATTGTCTTGGGTGAATTCTTTATTATCTGGAGTATACCAAATAGCACCAAGTTTACCTCTTGTTAACAGTATATGTGCCTCTGGATTAATTTTCTTTATTTCTAAAATTGCAGCTTTCTCATCATTATTTGGAAAAATAAAAGCCAAATCTTCATCACTTAATTTAATGATTGTAGCTAATGTAAAGAAATCAAAAAGTTTCTTTTGCCAATTTGGTATTTTTTCAACTTCTTGTGCTCTAATATTTGGATCAACAAAAATTACAGGTTTTGGGGCAAGAAAAGATAAAACATCAAAAATTGCAGAACTTGTTGGATTAATTAACATTGAAAGAGAACCCACATGAATAGCTTTTACATCTGAATGATTTGATATTGAATTTAATAATTGTTCACTAGATAAAACCATTGATGCTGTATTTTTTAAATAAAAATCATACTTTGCACTAGAATCTTCGCTTATAGTAGCTAATGCTAAAGTTGAAGGAGCCCTTGAGTTACAAAAATCTGGATCAAAGAAAATCTCTTTATCAATTAAGAAGTCTATTACTTTATGTCCATTAGCATCTTGAGAAATAGGTGATAAAAACATTGTAGAAACACCTTGATTAGCACAGGCTACAGCACTATTTAAGCCACAACCTCCAATATGAATATCATATTTACCTTCATTATTATCAACTAAATCTATAACATATTCACCAATAACTATTACCATATATTACCTCAAAAAAATTTTAATCTAATTTTAGATTAAATATAATTATATTACAATGCATTTATTATTGCACTATTATTTATTGTTTCTTATAATCAAAATCGTATGAAAAAAGTTACAACACGTGAATTAAAATGGATTAATAAAGGATATATAAAAAAATTATCCTATAATAAATTTGAAGCAAAAGGGAAAAATAGTTTTTTCTATTGCGTTAGTGATGAAAATTTTACTCTATCATTTTCAAGTAATCCAAAAGCTAAAAATTATTCTTTTATAATTTCTATAAGTGATAAAACATTTTATAGCCTAAACTTTAATGAAAATATTTCCATTGTTACTTCTATTAATGGTTATAAAACTGAAACTTTTATAGATAAAGATTTTATTAAAAATCCTGATAAATTTAATATAAAAATTGAAAGAAATTCTAATTGCTTTAATTTATTCATAGATGAAAAATTTTTATCCTCAGCAACATTACCTGCAGCTATGGATGCAATTTCTTTCGATTATTTATTCAATAATAAAGAATTTATAGAAATAAATGACTTTCTATATATAAAAAAATAATATATTTAGTACGATTTCTTATAAGATACTTTTCTTTAAATACCTCATCATGCTATTATTGCCTTAAGTTAAAGGCCCCTTTGAAAGGGCAAAGGACGGAAAAAAATGGAGTTGGAAGAAAAGAAAGAAAAACCCCTAAATTTTTTAGAAAAAATCATTGAAGATGATTTAGAAAACAATCGTGTACCAAACAATGAAATAGTTACACGTTTCCCACCAGAGCCAAATGGTTATTTACATATTGGCCATATCAAATCAATTTGTCTCAATTTTGGTTTAGCTCAGAAATATGGTGGAAGATGTCATTTAAGATTAGATGACACAAACCCTGCTAAAGAAGATATCGAATACATTGATTCAATTAAAGAAGATATCAAATGGTTAGGTTTTGATTGGGGACAGTATGAATACTATGCATCTGATTATTATGGTCAGTTATTTGAAATAGCAGTTCAATTAATTAAAGATGGCAAAGCATATGTTGATTCTTTAACACCAGAAGAGATGAGAGAATATAGAGGTACTTTAACAGAACCTGGTAAAAATTCACCTGATAGAGATAGAAGTATTGAAGAAAACTTAAAACTATTTCTTGAAATGAGAGATGGAAAACATCCAGAAGGAAAGTATACTCTAAGAGCAAAAATTGATATGGCATCTCCTAATATTAACTTAAGAGACCCTGCCCTATATAGAATTAAATTTGCAACTCACCCTAGAACTGGTGATAAATGGTGCATTTATCCAATGTATGATTTTACTCATCCAATTAGTGATGCAATTGAAAACATTACTCACTCAATTTGTACTTTAGAATTTGAAGACCACCGTCCAGCTTATGATTGGGCAACAGAAATTGATGGTATTGAACACACACCTCATCAATATGAGTTTGCAAGATTAAATATCAACTATATGCTTATGAGCAAAAGAAGATTATTAAATCTTGTTAATCTAAAAATTGTTGAAGGTTGGGATGATCCAAGAATGCCAACTATTAGCGGTGTAAGACGCCGTGGTTATTCACCTGAATCTATGAGAGATTTCATCGATAGAGTTGGTGTTGCAAAAACCGAAGGTGTAGTTGATTATTCATTAATGGAATTCTGTGTTAGAGAAGATTTAAATAAAAGAGCAACTCGTCTTATGGCTATTTTAGATCCAATTAAATTAGTAATTGATAATTATCCAGAAGATAAAGTTGAATATTTTGAAGCAATTGATAATCCAGAAGATCCTAATTCAAAAACTCATATGATTCCTTTCAGCAGAGAAGTATATATTGAAAGAGAAGACTTTATGGAAGTTCCTCCAAGAAAATACCATAGACTCTACCCTGGCAATGAAATTAGGTTAAAGTATACTTACTATGTAACTGCAACAAGTTTTGAAAAAGATGAAAATGGAAAAATTACTACAGTTCATTGTACATATGATCCTGAAAGCCGTGGTGGAACAACTCCAGACAAGAGAAAAGTTAGAGGTACTAGCCATTGGGTTTCAGTAAATCAAGCAATAAATGCTGAAGTAAGATTATATGATAAATTATTTGCAACAGAATATCCTGGAAAAGATACAGGAAACTATTTAGATGATTTAAACCCTGAATCATTAGTAATAATTGAAAATGCTAAAATTGAGCCTTATGCTAAAGAAGCTAAAGTTGGAGATTATTTGCAATTTATTAGAAATGGTTATTTCTGTGTTGATAACAAAAATAGCACAGAAGAACATATGATATTTAATAGAACTGTAACTCTAAAAGACTCATGGGCTAAAATGAAAAAGAAAATGGGTATAGAAAAATAAAAAAACTATTATCAATACAAAACTCCTAGAATGACAAATCTCATAATTCTAGGAGTTTTTTTTAGGCATAAATAAACTCCTTCATTAGAGAAGGAGTTTTAATAATCGTGTGTTTGAATTTAGTTTGCTGCATAAGCAACTGTTACTGCACTTTTATATCTACCTGCAGGAGCATTAGCATCTCCAGTATAAGTAATATTAAAGTTTACAGAATCTCCTGCAGCATTAGCAGCTAATCCATAGAAATGGTTAGCAACAGTATTGAAAGTAATTGGGGATGTAGCTGTAGCTGTACCAGTAGCAGCTGTAACAGCACTTCCAACTAAATCAGTAAAATAAGTTGTACCAGCTACAGAAGGAGCTGCAATTACAACAGCTTTATCAACAACATAACCAGCTGTACCAACTCTAGTTAATTTACCAGCACCTACTGTTACTTGTACACTATTTGCAGTATCTGCAGTACCAGCAGTAGCACGAACTCTAAAATCTACAGAAACAGCTTGAGCATTTCTAACATTCCAATCTGCATCATATACTTCTTGGCTTTCTGCTGAAACCCAATTGGCTCCATTTTGAGCTTCAAGAGCAAATACAAATTCTACATTATCAGCGTCAGCAACAACTGTTGCAGAATCTCCTGTGTTATCAACTGAAAAAGCTGTTGGTGCATAAGCTGTTGCAGTATTGGCTACTTCTTGATCAGCTGCAAATAAGGCCCCTGAAACAATAGCTAAAATAGTAGTTATTAATATTAATCTTTTCTTCATGTGTTTGTTTCTCCTAAATAATCAGTCTAATTTTTCCTATTACTAATTACAGTTAAAATATACATTACATTACATCTTATGTCAATACTTTTTGTTTTTAATAATAATTATTTTATCTTCGACACGACTTAGTTACCTTTTAGTAATACTTATTCACTAGTTATAACATTATTAAATTTATATAGTATAAAGAATTATTTTAGATTTTCTCACAACCCTAACAAATATATTAACTTATTACATACTTATGACATTTACATTTTAAAATAATTAAGTTTAAATTTTTTCATTTGCTTATTTATATTTTTTTAATATATACTCACAATATGAAATATTTTTTTGACGATCATATGCATGCGATGAATTTAAATCATCCAGACTTAGTTAGCGCAATTTACTCATTAAATTCAGGTATCACTGATTTATTAACTAGTGGATTCTTCTCTACTTCATATATTTTAGAAGGAAGTGGCGTACATTATTCAGTATTAAATAATAAACTGATTAATTTATTATTAGCTTTTGATAAACCAATAAACGAAACTTTCTCTATGATGGAGAATGATCTTAGAGGTGATTATAAAGATAAACTTTCAGAAGAAGATAGAAAAAATTTTAAACCTTATATAGTTAATAATAAATTAGTATTTCGAGGTATTGAATATGACAAATTAGCTTTAGTTCCTTTACTAATGGACTTTTCTAATAATCATAAAACTCTTGATAATATTTATTACCCACTAAGCAAAGAAGTAAAAATATTAAAATATGTAGAAGATAGTTTAGATTCTTTTAAAAATTATAGTTTAGACAATCCAGATGGAATATTAGAATTTTTCCCTTTATTAGGAATTAATACACCTGCCCATTCTCTAGAATTTATAAAAGATTTAATTCAAACATATATAAATAAGACACATAAAATAAACAACAGCAAATATTCAAAGAAAAAATTTTATGGCATTAAATTTTATCCACCTTTAGGACTAAATCCTTGGCCAAAAGATAAGAAAGAATTAAAAAAGCTATTATATATTTATGAATTTTGTGCTGAAAATAATTTACCAATTATTACACACTGTGATGATCAGGGTTTTAGGACTATTCCATCAAAAGAAGCTTGGCAATATACTAACCCTCAATCTTGGGATCCAGTTTTAAAAGAATACCCAACTTTAAAAATTGATTTCGCACATAGTGGAAAACAATATAGTTCAATCAAAAACTTACCTCCAGCATCAATACTTGCTCAAAATTTGATCAAACCTAAATCTGAAAGAATTCCTACAAGTCCTTGGTTCTACAACATAATAGATTTGATGAAAAAATATGAGAATGTATATTTAGATTTTTCTTTCAGTGGTTGTAACCCACAATTCTATGTAGAATTAATAAATTTCATGAACATAGAAGAAAATAAAGAAATTAAAGATCATATTCTTAAAAGGTCTCTTTTTGGAACAGATTTTTCTGTTAATTTATTCAAGGTTAAATCATATTCTGAATATTATTCAATATTTGAGAAAAGTCCTTTCTCTGATGAAGAAATTGATTTATTTGTTTCAGAAAATCCAAAAACTTTCCTTGATATAGAATTATAAAATTTATAAAAAGATATCATATTTGTCACAACATTCATCTTTTCTATCTTGATGAATGTTGCTCAAGTTTTCTTTAATTTATGCATTTATATTAATATTTCAACTCAAATACTTTATTTTTGTTACCTATTTAGTTTTATTAATATTTTTTAAATTTTAAGTACTTTGCTCGTAAGTTACAACTATTGACATAAGAAGTAAGCTATAATATAGTGTGAGCACATAGTAATATTAGGAATATATCTTTTTTGGAGGAAGCATGATTAGAAAACTTTTACTTATAATTGCAAGCTTAATTCTTTGCCTACCTCTATATGCTAGTCCACAAGTAATGATAAACACCGATGTAGATGGAGTATTAACACTTAAAAGATATTATCAAGAAATATCAGAGGCTACAGACATTTCAACTGGTGAGTTTTTTATTGATGCAGATGGCGTACATTCTTCTGTGAGTGAAGTTACTAATCCTTTTAATATAAATGCAGGATTCACTACTCAAAACTTTATTGTAACATTTTTTGGATCAACTCTAACATCACTTTCTCATCAAATTGATGCAACCATTACCAACTATTATCTATTAAACGATACAGAGAAAGTATTTGTAACCCAATCCCCCACTATTATAAACAAAACACCTTCAAATGGTATTTTAACTTTTTTAACTGGGGAATATTATGATAGTACAAATCTTAATCTACCAACATTTACATTTCAGATACAAAGCCCTGAATATAGTACAATTGCAGCTGGGAGATATTATGCAGATATTACTATAAGTATAGTTGAAAACTAAATGAGGAATATAAATTGAGCAGAAAAACATATTTATTATTTTTTTTATTATTTATAAATCTTAGCCTGTTTGCTGCACAAGTAGTAGTATCAGAGGCACCTGAAAATAATGAACCATTTAATCTTTCAGATGAACAAAATACAACTGTTGTTGCTGATGCTCCAGAAGAAGATTTAACAGCTCAAATTTTTTATAATAATAGCCCATTAGCAGCTGAAGCTGTTATTTCACAAGATAATAACAATAATAACTTATTATTAAGCGAGAGTTGGGAACTTACTCCTTTTTCTATAAGAATTACAGGTTCTCAATTACAAAACTATGGATTAAACATAAACCTTGAAGTAGGACTGTTTCAATTGTTAGATACAAATGGAAACATAGCCCAAGGAGCTGATAGCTATATTATTGATTCTCAAGCAATGAGAATAGAAAATTTAAGTGATATCCCTGGGACTATATTTAATAACAACCCCTTAGGTTCCAATTCATATTATTACTCTATCCCATTGAGCAATAACATTTACTATTCAAGTGATATAGTAGCAGATTTTAAATTAACTTGGACTGGAAGAGATATAACTCAACCTGGTAATTATATCAGCAATATTCAAGTAACATTCTCAATAAACTAATATACAATTGTGCTTATTGTGTTAGTAAATAAAAAGATCTCAGTTTTTGTGACTGAGATCTTCTTTTATAGTAAATTAAATACTAATAATTTTTACTTACCAATTCGAAATATGCTTGAGGATGAGCACATACAGGACAAATACCAGGAGCCTTTGGTCCAATATGAATATGTCCACAGTTTGAACACTTCCAAATCATATCTCCTTCACGTGAGAATACAATTCCATCTTCAATATTCTTTAATAAATTTAAATATCTTTCTTCATGATGTTTTTCGATTGCTGCAACCATGCTAAATAGTTTTGAAATTTTTGCAAAACCTTCTTCTTTAGCTTCTTCAGCCATTCTTACATACATATCTGTCCATTCATAATTTTCACCACTTGCAGCAGCTTTTAAGTTAGACATTGTATCTTGGATTTCTCCGTTTTCTTGGAGTAATTTAAACCAAATTTTTGCATGTTCTTTTTCGTTATTTGCAGTTTCTTCAAAGATATTAGCTATTTGTACATAACCATCTTTTTTTGCCTTTGATGCAAAATAAGTATACTTATTGCGTGCCTGTGATTCACCTGCAAATGCATCCATTAAATTTTTTTCAGTTTTTGAACCTTTAAATTCCATTAATTTCACTCCTTCACTAATTAATGATTAGTTTTTTTTAAACATTCAGGACAAATGCCTGTAATGATTATACTCTTATCAATATCTGAGAACCCTGTTTCTTTCTCAACATTAATAATACTATTACTATCTAACGGTAAAACCACATCAACTACTTTTTTGCAAATTCGACATTCAATATGTTGATGTTCTTCAGTTGTAGAATCATAATGATCGGGCCCATCTATGGCAAAAATTCTTCTTAATTTGCCTTCATCAACAAGTAAATTCAAATTACGATAAACAGTCGCTTTACCTACACTAGGATGACTCTTGTGTATAAATTCATATACTTCTTGAGCAGTTGGATGATTAAATAATTGCACCACAGCATCTAGAACGAGTCCTCTTTGTATTGTTTGCCTTCTTTCTACCATATTAATTCCTTATTGAAATTGATTATCTATAAGGATTATGCTTCATTAGATAAAAAATGTCAATATAATTTTTTAATATTATTAAATAGAAAAAAATCAAACACAACTGTAATTATTCTAACTTTCTTATTAGAAGTTCGCAACATTTTAAATTGATTTTAATAAATTTTTCATCTCCATTTAAAAATTAAATATCTTATATTAAATATTAAAGAAATAAAAAAACTATTACAAAAATTTGTAATAGCCTTTTTACTTAATATAAATATTAAAAATCAATTAATTTAATTGGTGCTAATATCAATTTTAGTTACACTAGTATATGTTCCTGCAGCGATATTATTATTAACATCCTTATATTCTAATTTAAAACGAGCAATTTCAGTTCCATATAAATGAATTCCTCTTGAAAAAGTTGTTGTAAATATACCACTAGAAGAAGCTGTAAAATCCCCAGCAGTTTTAAGCTCATAAGAGACTTCTTCATCACCACGTTTAAAATTTTCAGTTGTTGCAGATTCAGACAATTCAACAATTCTTGGATAAACACCTGTATCAAAATTTGAATCTGTTAAATCTTTAAATTCACCTGTTGTTACACTAGCTATAAAAGTAATATCATTTTTCATATTACCATTTGCTACTGTTGATACTGTAAAGGCATTAGTTACACCCACTTCAGAATTAAGAACAATATTTTCAGTATAATTATCATCGAAATCTTCAAATCCAGTCATTTCTGAATTAAGTTTCTGTAATTTAAAGCTATAATCAGTTTCCTCTAAAGTCGATTTAAGAATTACATTTGGGGCAGAATATGCAAATAAGCTCATTACAACAAACGACAACACAAATAATGTCGATAAAAGTTTTTTATTCATTTTTTTAACGTCCTTTTGTTTACTTTTTTCAATATATAAGACTAATGCGCCATTAAACTTATGTCAAGAGAAGTAAATTGCAAACATAAAAAACTTTTGAAAAAAAATATTTTTTTTATAAAAAACTTAATAAACGATGAAAATTATAGGCTAAAGCTCTATTTTAATGACTAAAAATGCTAAAAACAAGTATCATAAGTATCAATAAACAATTATTGTTTTGTAAACTATTTAATTATGAATAATATAATTCTTTTTACATTAAATTTATTCTTTAATTTAAGAATCTAATTTTGTTATACCTGTATAAAGATTATAGTAGGCACCCTTTTGACTCATAAGCTGTTTATGATTCCCCATTTCTATTATTTCGCCACCCTCTAAAACAACAATTACATCACTATTTCTAATAGTAGAGAGTCTATGAGCAATAACAAAAACAGTTCTATTAGCCATTAATTTGTTCATACCTTCCTGAACTATTTGCTCTGTTCTAGTATCGATACTACTAGTAGCTTCATCTAAAATCATAACTGGAGGATTTGCTATTGCACATCTTGCTATTGCCAACAACTGTCTTTGTCCAATTGAAAGCAAATTATCC
The DNA here is from genome assembly GCF_055395745.1 of Pleomorphochaeta caudata. Taxonomy (NCBI): domain Bacteria; kingdom Pseudomonadati; phylum Spirochaetota; class Spirochaetia; order Spirochaetales; family Sphaerochaetaceae; genus Pleomorphochaeta; species Pleomorphochaeta caudata. The sequence goes on along the minus strand of NZ_AP042458.1, from coordinate 1,333,992 downwards.
TCACCATCTAAATAAGTATCATAACCATCTTCGAGCAAAGAAATAAAATGATCAGCATTTGCTAATTTTGCAGCAGCTACTATTTCTTCATCACTAGCATCAAGTTTCCCATATCGGATATTTTCTTTTATTGTACCACTAAATAAATTGGTATCTTGTAAAACAAAGCCTAAGGCCCTACGGAGATCTGTTTTCTTAATATTTTTTATATTAATACCATCATAATAGATTTCCCCATTATCAATATCATAAAACCTATTTATTAAATTTGTAATTGTTGTCTTTCCAGCACCGGTTGAACCAACAAAGGCAATATTCTCACCAGCTTGAGCAACAACATTTATATTCTTTAAGATTTGTTTTTCTGGAACATAAGAGAAATTAACATTTTTTAACTCTACTTTTCCTTTTAATAAAGTTAAGTTATCACCATCTTTAAAAGCCCAATGGCAAGTATTTTCCTTACATTCAACCAAATTATCATTTTCGTCTTTTTTTACATTTAATAATTCAATATATCCATCATCTTTTTCACTCTTCTCATCTATTAAATCAAATATTCTCTCCGCACCAGCTAATGCTAACATTAAGGAATTGATTTGTTGTCCTAGTGAAGAAACAGGATGAGATAAACTTCTAGAAAGTTGTAAAAAACTTACTATAACCCCTAAAGTAATAGAATAGTTCCCACTGATGGCTAAGACTCCTCCAACAATAGCCAAAACTACATATTGAATATAACTAATACCAGTCATCAATGGCATAAATATATTAGCAAGGCCATTAGCTTTTGCCGTATTTTCAAATAATTCATTATTATATTCTTCAAATCTTTTATTAACACTTTCTTGATGATTATAAACTTTAATTTCTTTTTGTCCGGCAATCATTTCTTCAATAAATGCATTTTCTTCACCTAAAGAAGCTTGTTGCTTAGAAAAAAACTTACCAGAAGCTTTTCCCACAACTTTTACAACAAATAACATTCCTATTAATAAAGCAAATGCAATAATAGATAGTCTCCAGCTTGTAAAAAGCATTGCTAAAACAATTCCTAAAAATTGTAAAAGGCCAAGAAGTAATTGAGGTAAACTTTGAGATAACAAATTAACCATAGCATCAATATCATTAGTATAACGGCTCATAATATTTCCATGACCATTCGTATCAAAAAAGGTTAAAGGTAAGCTCTGCATGTGAACAAACATCTCATCCCTCAAAGTTTTTAAAATCTTTTGTGAAAGTTTAACCATAGCTCTAGTGTAATAATACATTGCAAAAACACCTAAGAGTAAAACAACAGAGAAAATTGGGATTGTTTTATAAAAATATGAATAATCAGGGTTTTTTACACCAATTAATGGGGTAATACCATAGTCAATTATAAAACGTAAAAAAATTGAGGAAGCAATAGTTGTAGTTGAAGCTAATATTATACATAGAAATACAAATATTAATTTTATTTTATATGGACTTAAATAACTTAATAATCTAAAGATAGTTTTCTTTAAATATTTCGGTTTTTCAACTTTCCCACGAGAATTATTAGAACCCTTAAATGGAGGCATCTTCTACCTCCTTCTTTTGTGAATAATATACTTCTTGATATATATTATTACTCTTTAATAAATCATCATGCTTACCAATTCCAACAATATTACCTTCATCCATAACAATTATTTTGTCACAGCCTTCAACACTACTAATTCTTTGAGCAATAATAATTTTTGTAGTATTTGGTAAATGATCTGCTAGCCCTTTATTAATTTTTGCTTCAGTAGCCATATCAACAGCACTAGTGGAATCATCTAAAATTAAAATTTTTGGAGATTTAATCAATGCTCTAGCAATGGCTAAACGCTGTCTTTGACCGCCAGATACGTTTACACCACCTCTTTCAATCTTATAATCATAAGTATTATCTAAACCCATAATAAAATCGTGAATTTGAGCGATTTTACAAGCTTTTATGATATCTTCATCACTTGCATCATCTTTTCCCCATAAAATATTCTCTTTTATAGTTCCTGAAAATAAAACAGATTTTTGCAAAGCATAAGAAATTGCATTTCTCAATGTTTCAATTGAATAATCTCTTACATCAATATTACCAATTAAAATTTGACCAGATTGAACATCATATAATCTTGGAAGCAGATTTACTAATGAAGTTTTTGAAGATCCAGTGGATCCTATTATTCCAATTCTCTCCCCTTGTTTAATTTTTAAATTAACATCTTTTAAACAAAGCTTATCATCTCTTTTTAAATAACTAAAATTTACATTTTTGAATTCAATATCTGCATTATCTAAAATTGTAATGCTACCAGCTTTATCTTTTATATCAACATCTTCTTCTAAAACTTCAACAATTCTATTAACACTTGGAGCCGAAACAATAGCCATTATAAAAGCGGCTGATAACATGATAAGACCAAACAAGGACATACTAACATAGCTAACCAAGCTAACTAGTTCTCCTGTTGTTAATTGTGAAGTGATTACCATTTCTGAACCTAGAGCTACTATTACAACAGTAATTGCAAATACACATAAAAGCATTATTGGCATTACAGAGACCATAAGTTTATAAGCATTTACATATAATTTTTCTAATTTAGAACTCTCAGTTTTAAATTTTTCTACTTCATAATCACTCTTAACATAAGATTTAACAACTCGAATACCATCTAAATTTTCTTTTACAACCCTATTTAACACATCTATCTCTTTAAAAACTTTATCAAATCTTGGGAAAGCTAATTTAATAATTACAATTAGCAAAATCACCAAAACAGGTATAGCAAACAAAAAAGTTACTGATAATCTTGGACTTATCAGATATGACATGTAAATTGAAAAAATAATACTACTTAGAGCTCTAAAAGAACCTCGAACTGTCATTTGATATACACCTTGCAACCTTTGAACATCAGTTGTTAAGCGTACTATTAATGAACTTGAAGAAAATTTATCTAAATTTGAAAAAGAATATTTCTGAACTGAAAAAAATAAATTTCGTCGTAAATTTTTACTAAACCCTGCTGCTCCTCTAGCAGCAAAAAGTCCTGCAGCAACACCAAATATTGCCATTATTAATGTAATGATTAGTAACTTAAAGCCATAATCAACTATATTTTGTTGATTAGCTGAATTAATACCTTCATCGATTAATTTTGCAATCGTGAAAGGGATTTGAGAAAATAACAATGTTTCTGCAATAACTAATAAAGGAGCTAAAAAAGTTTCTTTATAATACCCTTTTAAGCTCCTTATAATTGGTTTAATTTTCATTAATCCTCGTTTTCTAAATTTAATCTCATTTTTTCAACGACTTCAAAGAAAACATCCATTTGTTCATCAGTAATACCTTTTGTCATTTGGTCTTCCATATCCTCTAGAAAAACTTCAAATTCCTGACCAATATTCTTTGCTTTCTTTGTTAGAACAACTTTCTTTAATCTTAAATCATTTTCTACTGATTTCTTTGTTACTAAGCCATTACGTTCCATCAATTTTAAAATCTCTGTAGTAGTAGGACGTCTTAAAGAAAATCTTTGATCAATATCACGTTGAAAAACGTCTTCATTGCCTTTTGAAGCAATGTAATTAATAATGTAATAATGAGAGGATGTCTGTCTCTTATTATTCTTATCACCCTTGAAAGTCATCAACTTTCTTCTGACATGATTTGTCAATCGTCGCAATTCGCACGATGCACTCTTATCCATAATATTAACTCCTTATACACTCTATTATCATCAAGTGTTATATCAATATTAGTATAATATTAAGTTGATTACTAGATACCAAAATTATAATATATTTTATTTTTAATCAAAAACTTTATATATATATTAAAAAAAATACCCCTATACTAGTTTTCTAAGGGTATTAGTTCAATTATGTATTTTTTATGAATTTATATTAGTTATATAATATTGCAAATTTTATATACTTATTTTACTCATTTTTATTATTTTTTTCGAAGCCATAAGGAACTGGTTTACTTCTTTTAACGCGTTTTTCACGAGTAAAACCTGCATCAGAATTTGAATCCCTATTATCTCTAGAATAACTTCTCTCTCTATTATCTCTGGAGTATTTTCTATCTCCATCTTCTCTAGAATACTTTCTATCTCTATCGTCTCTGGAGAATTTTCTATCTCCACCTTCTCTAGAATACTTTTTGTCTCTATCGTCTCTAGAGAATCTTCTTTCTCCACCATCTCTAGAATATTTTTTGTCTCTATCGTCTCTGGAGAATCTTCTATCTCCACCTTCTCTAGAATACTTTCTATCTCTATCATCTCTGGAGAATCTTCTATCTACATCTTCTCTAGAATATCTTCTTTCTCCACCATCTCTAGAGTACTTTCTGTCTCTATCGTCTCTGGAATATCTTCTTTCTCCACCATCTCTAGAGTACTTTCTATCTCTATCGTCTCTGGAATATCTTCTTTCTCCACCATCTCTAGAGTACTTTCTGTCTCTATCGTCTCTGGAATATCTTCTTTCTCCACCATCTCTAGAGTACTTTCTGTCTCCATCATCTCTGGAGTATCTTCTTTCTCTATTATCTCTGGAGTATTTTCTATCTCCATCTTCTCTATTGAATTTTCTCTCTGTATCTTCTCTAGAATATCTTCTATCTCTATCTTCTCTAGAGTATCTTCTGTCCCCTTCATTTCTAGAATAACTGCGCTTTTCTTTAAATTTCCTATCATAATTACTTTTTTTAGCATTATTTTCATAGGTTGCATCCCAACGTAAAGTTAAATCATCATTTACATTGTCATTGTTGCCTTCAAATTCATTTTCTAAATTTGAAATAATTTGCTCTAAATCATTTTGTGGATCTTTATCCATTTTATTTATCCTTTTCTTCTGTTCTGAAGACTTAGATTTAGCAAAGTATTTTTTTCCTTCATAATCTTCTTTAGTTAATTTTACTTTGCTCTCTTTCGCTAATAACCAAGTCCTAGAAGTTCCTTTTTTCTTTGAAAAACCATCTGCTAATATATCTTTTGTAATATTTTCTACTTTATAGCCTTTTAGACGACCTGGATCCATATGGAAAGAACTTAAATTTGTTGAAAAAATAACCTTTCCATCTTTACTTAATAAATTATTTATCAATCTTAAATATCGAACATAATCTCTTTGTATATCAAAATCCTGATTCATTTTTCTGCTATTTGAAAAACTAGGAGGATCTAATATTATTAAATCATATTGTTTTTTATTTCTTACTGCTTCGATAATATACTCTAATGCATCTGTATTAATACAAGGATATTTATCTCCTTCAAATCCATTAATACTTAAATTGTATTTAGCCCAATCTGTATAAGTTTTACTTAAATCTATAGATTCAACTAACGTAGCCCCACCACTTGCTGCATATACACTAAAAGAACCTGTATAAGCAAACAAATTTAAAACACTCAAATTTTTACTAATACTTTCTACTAATTTTCTTGTTTTATAATGGTCCAAGAATAAACCGGTATCAATTCTTTTGATTAAATCGACTTTAAATCGATGTGAGAACTCTTTTACCTCGATTACTAAACTATTACTGCTTTGAAGCTCATGTTGCTCTTTATTGTGTCTTTTTTCGCGTCTATGGAAACAAACATACTCCTGTTGGACATAACACATTCTTCTAACTGTATCAATTACAGTTTCTTCTAGCTCAGAAGTAAGTCCATCTTCACTATAATCTGTTATTCTAGCATATTTACCATACAAATCAACGCTTAAAGGTAGTTCCTCAAGATTCCTGTCATATACTCTCATACAATCAGTATCTTCTTGTAATAATAACCTTCTCATCATTAAAGCATTCTTTTTCAGAATCTTACCAAAATCTTTTATCAAATAATCCATCGCCAACTACCCTATCTTTTACACTTATCTCAATACTATTCACTTTCAATAATCTGTGTTGCATGCTACAATAATCAACATAATTATTCAAGGATTAACATATCGTTTTATTAATTATAAAATAAATTTGGAGGATAGCGAAATAAGCTAAGCACTAATATGGATGAAGAAACAAAAGAATTTCTAGATAATTTAGAGAATCAATACGGTGGAGAAATTACTTGGAAAACATTTGCAACTTGGTATGGCTGTTCTGATTCTACACTTAGAGAATATGGCGTTTTTATTTTCAAAATTAATGACACCTTCTATTTTGAAGATTTTGAAAAAAAATATGCAATATTCGGAATGGAATTAAAAACCAAAAAAAAGCAAAAAGAAAAATATGTTAAATTACAAAGAGACTTTGCTGCAAGTGAAGTAGAAAAAGTATTTAAGGTCTCTCAATCCCACGCTTTAGAAGTAATTAATAAAACTAGAGAGCCTAAAGATCTCCCAGAATTAAATCTATTTGATAAGATATTCAAAAAAAGCGTAACAGCTGTTTTATTAAAAAGTGGCAAATGCCATTTCTTTGAATTCTTAAACTTAGAAGATTTTAAAAAGAATGTTTAAAAGTTTATATAAATAAAAAAACTACTAGTATGCTGACTAGTAGTTTTTTTTGCGACTTTATAATTAAGTCTATTTTGAGTAGAACTCAACAACCAATTGGTCATTGATTTCAACAGGAACTTCTGCTCTTTCTGGAACTCTTAATAATGTACCAGCAAATCCTTCTTCATTCTTATCTAAATAAGCTAATTTGAATTTTACTGCACCTAAGAAGTTCTTCTTGAAAAGTTCGTTCTTACGAGATTTTTCTTTTAATGAAATCACATCGCCAACTTTACATTGGTAAGAAGGAATATCAACCTTCTTGTTGTTAACTAAAATGTGACCATGAGAAACTAATTGACGTGATAGTCTGATTGAGTTTCCAAATCCGATACGATATACAAGGTTATCTAAACGACATTCTAGTGTTGTAATTAAAGCGTCACCAGTTCTTTGTTCAGATTTACTTGCATCTGCATAGTAATTACGTAATTGCTTTTCAAAGATACCGTAATATGCTTTAACTTTTTGTTTCTCAGCTAATTGCATACCATAATCAGATACTTTGTGTTTCTTTCGAAAAGCAGGAGCGTTAGCACGATCCATAGCCTTAGGGTGACCACAAGCATTCACACCTAATCTACGACATTCTTTAAAACGTGGGCCTCTTCTTGTTGCCATAGTCAATTCCTTTAAGAAAGTATTTTCTTCTAACAAAACTATTTTTCAGAACAGCATTTCTAATAAGTTCTATTAGGGTATGATTCAGCTCTCATACCTAGAGCAAATAAAAAGCTCCCTAATAATTGGGAGCAAAATTAAGCGCGCCCGGAGGGATTTGAACCCCCGACAGGGTGGTTAACAGCCACCTGCTCTACCGACTGAGCTACAGGCGCTTAAGTTCATCGAACGATTGGTACATTACCTTATTGAGCCATTTCTGTCAATACAATTTAAATAAAAAAAAATCTTTTTTTCAAAGTTTCTAATAACTGTTTTTGTAAGTAACGATTCTACGATACTTATAATTTGTTAATCAAAAAAAATTTTTTAAAAAAATAAATTCGATTAATATTACTATAAGAGATAAATAAGAAAAATTCCAGTATTATTTTTATTTAGCACATAATTAATTTCATTAAATTTAACTATTTTTACAAATAAAAAGGCCCACATTAAGTGGGCCAATTATTTACTAAGTAATTAGTAATTATTTTGCTGGGTAATTTTCAGCTAAGTAATTAGCTAATACATCACTCATAAGATCTCTCATAGATATAACTTTGTCAAACATTGTATATCCGTCACCACCAGCAGCCATGAAATCATTAGTTGCTACATGATAAACTGTTGAGTCTTTCTTAATAGCTTGGCCATTAGCATAAACTCTGATAATACGTTTGCCAGGTTCTGCATACTTGTTGTAAATAACCTTTAAGTCAGTTTGAGCATAAGAACCAGCAGCATTAGGTAATGCACTATATCCGTGTTCTAGAGCTTCATAAACTTGAGCACCAGTTAATTCACATACTGTTACAACATTATTGAATGGTAATACTGTGATTACTTCACCCATTGTTACATCACCAGCATCAATACTTGCTCTAATTCCACCACCGTTTGTGATTGTGAAATCAGCGTCAGATGATTCAGTCATTGCTGTACAAATCATTTGTGATAAGTTTGTCTTTCTTGTTCTTACGTCAGCTCTTTCGCCTTGTAATACTGAAGGAACACTTGCAACAACGTTGCTATAAACTGCATCTAATTCAGCTTTCTTAGCATCAATATATGCTTTTACTTGTGGATCTTCAGGAACTGAAGTAATTCCATAAGCACTTGCTAATGGGCTGTTAGCTGGATCTACAACGTCAGATGCTTTAATTACAAATGCGTTTTGAGAAACAACTTTCTTATTCTTAACTAGAACATCAACTACACCAACATTTTCCATGTATTCACCAGCTTGAACTAATAAAGCACCGTTTACATATTCACCATTAGGAAGTAAGTCATGGCTATGACCATCTATCCATAAATCAATTCCGTCAAGATTTTCAAGAACTAATTTTGATGTATATCCACTTGGACCGTTTTCATCAAGTCCGAAGTGACCTAGTACTATTACATAGTCAACATATTGATGAGCTAAGTCGATAGCAGCTTGAGCGTTTTTAATGATCATTGGATCATCAAATGTTACACCTTGAATATTTTTTGGATTAGTAGTAACTGCAGTATCAGGAGTTGTTAAACCAACTACACCAACTTTAAATCCATTAAAGTTATATACTTGATAAGGTTGGAATAATAAATAACCGTTCTTATCTAATGTGTTAGCTGATAATACTTTTACATTTGAATATTCTTTAGCAATCTTAGAAGCTTCTAGAATTCTGTCCAAACCATAATCAAATTCATGGTTACCTAAAGCAATTGCATCATATCCTAACATGTCAAGTAATACAGCAGCAGTTTCACCTTTATATAAATTAACAAGATTACTACCTGAGATTGCATCACCAGCATCTAATAACAAGATATTATCAGTAATACTTCTTGCAACTTGCATCATAGTAGCTAATCTTGAATAACCGATATTGCTATCTGTTGCTTCTAATCTACCATGTACATCGTTTGTATGTACAATAAATAAGTCGAATACATCATGACCTGTAGCTTTTACAATTTCCTTTACACCGTAAGGATAAACAACTTCAGGCATTTTTGGTTCTTCAACAACTGTAACTTCTTTAGGTTCTTCTTTAACTTCCGCTTTAGGAGCTTCTTCTTTTACAGGAGCTTCAACAACTTCAGCAACTTCAGCAGGAGCTTCAGCCTTTTCAACAACAGGAGCTTCTTCTTTAGCTGGAGCGACAGGTTTTACAACTGCTGCAGCTGGAACTTGTTCAACAGGCTCTGGTGCTGACTTACATCCTATTACGGAAACGATGAGCAATGTTACTAACAATGCTGACATTAATTTACTTGAAAAACGTTTCACGGTTTTCCTCCTAATATAAATCTCAATGGTTTTTGTATAATAAATACTTCTTCTATAGAAGTATATCATATGAGTTCAATTTTAGGTACAAAAAAAATGAAATAATTTGATTATTTATTACTTAAACAATTCAAACTTGCCAATTTAGACCTCAAATTCTCCATTGCCCTCAAAATTTGATAATTTACATTACCACTTAATATACACTATACCTTTCTTTATGTTTTATATCAATATTTATTTTTACACAAATTATTCAATAAAAAAATAAACCGAAGTTTTAACTTCGGTTTAACTAAAATTTAATATTTTATTTACATTAAGTCTTTTGCTTTTCTAGCTGTGTTACCAGTTTTTTCACAATAAGCAACGTGACGTAGTCTACCATTTTCAAAAACACTCTTCATTTTGATAGCGCCACCCCAACGACTTGTTAGAACTTGTGCACCTGCACGACGTGCGTTCTTTGATACATTACCTGCCATATGATTATTCCTCCATTAGAATTCTAAAATATGTTGTTAACTTAGCATTAACTTATATAAAAGTCAAATACTTAAACCATATTATATAAAAAGTTTTTGTTTATCAATATTTTTTTTCACCCGTTATGTGACAAAGTAACTTGTTTTTTAATAATTCATTGTCTATATTGATGATATGAAAAAAATAAAAAAGCTTCTAAGGCAGATATATTTAATACCAGTTTATCTATACAAAGGCATTCTTTCACCTTATATAGGTGGCTCCTGTATATATTCTCCTACTTGTTCAACCTATTTTTTACAGGCTGTATCAAAGCATGGGATTATAAAAGGCACTATTTTGGGAGTTGTAAGAATATTACGCTGTAGCAGATTTTATATTGGTGGTATTGATCCTGTCCCTGAAGAATTTTCATTAGAAGTAATTAAAAAGAACAATACAATCTTTAAAAGACGAAGAAGAAATAAATAGATATAAAACTATAAAAAATGTGTGAAAATTAACTAAATTCTCACACATTTATTTTTTATTTATTAATAGGTCCCAAATTGGTAAATTGTCGTATGATCATATTTTTCACATTTTCTCAACACTATTGATGGAAAATTCTCATTATTAGGAGAATCTGGATAAAATTGAGTTTCAAAACAAATTCCACTATTTTTCAAACCCTTTGATCCATCTTTATTAATCTCATTTTCACCTATAAAATTACCACTGTATAGTTGAAGTGATGGCAAGGTAGTAAAGATATCCATCATTATATTTGTTCTATCACATTTAAATGTTCCAACTAAAGTTAGTTGGCCGGTATAATCTGCAAAACACAAAGCATGATCATAGCCATTTCCAGTTTTTTCTATTCTTTCTCCGATTGTATGAGGCAATCTAAAATCAAAAGGAGTGTTTTCAACAGATAGTAATTCACCAGTTGGTATTAATTTATCATCTATATCAACATATTTATCACAATTTAATAATAATTGATGATCTAAAATTGTAGTTTTAGGATCTCCACTTAAATTAAAGTAACTATGATTAGTCATATTCAAAATAGTATCCTTATCACTAAAGCCTTCATATCTAACAATCAATTGTCCATCACTAGTTAAGATATAAAAACACTTAACTGTTACATTAGCAGGAAAACCACCCTCTCCATCAAAAGATGTAACACTTAAAATTAAAGCAGGATTATTATTTATTACAGTTTCTTCACAAGACCAGTTCTTAAAAGCTAAGGAAGAAGGTCCACTATGAAGTGAATTTTCACCTTCATTTTTTTCTATGTTATATTCAATACCATTTAAAGTAAATTTTGCATCTTTTATACGGTTTGCAACTCTACCAACACTCATTCCATAAAAAGTATTGGTATCTAGATAATTTTCAAACTTATTATAGCCTAATACAACATCAACTATTTTCTTATCCTTAGAAGGAACTTTTAAAGAATAAATTAAAGCCCCAAAGGTTAATACCTCTAAAGAATACTTACCATTTTCAATAGTATATTTAAATACTTCTTCTCCACCTTTTGTTTTTCCAAATAACTCTTTCATTTTTACCTCAAAAAAAGAGCTCATGTAAACACACAAACTCTTTAAAAATTTTATTAATTACTAGTATCGTCACTTTTTAAAACTGCCAAAAATGCTTGTTGTGGAATTTCAACACTTCCAACCATCTTCATTCGTTTTTTACCTTCTTTTTGTTTTTCAAGCAATTTTCTCTTTCTAGAAATATCTCCACCATAACATTTAGCAGTAACATCCTTTCTATAAGCAGAAATTGTTTCTCTTGATACAATTTGTCCACCAATAGCAGCTTGAATAGCTATTTTATATTGTTGTCTATGAATTTCACCTTTTAATCTTTGGCAAACTATCTTACCTCTTTGTTGGGCATTACCTCTAAATACTAATTGAGATAAAGCATCAACTTGTTCTCCATTAACTAATATATCTAATCTAACCAAGTCAGTTCTTTTATAACCAATTACTTCATAATCAAAAGATGCATAACCACGAGAAATAGATTTTAATCTATCATAGAATTCAAATAATACTTCAGCTAAAGGCATTTCATATTGCAATTCAACTCTTTTTGAATCGAGATAATTCATATTAGTTTGAACTCCACGTTTCTCAATAGCTAAATTCATAATAGGTCCAATATATTCAGCAGGAGTTATAACATTAGCTCTAATGTATGGCTCTTCACTATATTCAACTAATACTTGATCAGGATATTCTAATGGATTATCAATTTCTATAACTTCATCTTCTTTTTTCAAATGTACTTTATATTCTACAGAAGGAGATGTAAAAACTATTGACAAATCAAATTCTCTTTCTATTCTCTCTTGAATTACTTCTAAATGTAAGAGACCTAAGAACCCACATCTAAAACCAAAGCCCAAAGCAGCTGAAGAGTCTTTTTCATAAACTAAAGAAGCATCATTAAGTTTTAGTTTTTCAATTGCATCATTTAATTCTTCATAGTCATTTGAATCAACAGGATAAATTGAAGAGAATACAACAGGTTGAACTTCTCTAAATCCTTCTAGAGGCTCATCTGCCATATTATCAAATTTTGTTACAGTATCCCCAACTCTTATATCACCAATTTTTTTAACACCAGCAATGAAATAACCAACATCACCGGCATGCAAAATACCAGTTTTGATAAAGTTTAATTGGAAGACTCCAACTTCTTCAACATCATAATCAACCCCGCCGTGCATAAATTTAATATGATCGCCTTTTTTCAAACAACCATCAAAAACTCTACAGTGAACTATTATACCTCTATAAGGATCATAATGAGAGTCAAAAATTACAGCTTTTAAAGGATCATCATCATCACCTTGTGGTGGTGGAATAATTTCAACTATTTTTTCAAATAATTCATCTACTCCAAAACCAGTTTTTGCGCTTACTTGAACTGTTAAATCAGGGTCTAAGCCTAAATCGTTATCAATCATTTCAAGACACATTGGAATATCTGCAGATGGTAAATCAACTTTGTTAATTACTGGAATTACTTCCAAATTATGTTCCATAGCTAAATATAAATTAGCTAAAGTCTGAGCTTCTACACCTTGAGAGGCATCAACTAGTAATAAAGCACCTTCACAAGAACTAATAGCTCTTGAGACTTCGTAACTAAAGTCAACGTGACCGGGGGTATCAACTAAATTTAATTTATAAGTTTTACCATTTTTTGCTTTATAAGGAATCGTAACAGCTTGGCTTTTTATAGTAATGCCTCTTTCTCTTTCGATATCCATATTATCTAAAACTTGATCTTGAGCAGGTCCTCTTGATTTATTTAATTGAGCTTTCTCAATAAAGCGATCGGCCAAGGTAGATTTACCATGGTCGATATGCGCAATTATACAAAAGTTTCTGGTCAAAGAATAATCATGTCCCATATTTATCCTTTTTTATTTTAAACTTAAATTATTTTCTATTGGATCAAAACCTAAAAGTTCTCTTATTTCTGCATCATCTAGAGTTTCTTTTTCAACTAATCGATCAGTTAATAAATCTAATTGATCTCTATGAGTTGTTAAGATATCACGAGTTTCATCTAAACAATCATCCAATATTTTAAGCATTTCACTATCAATGATTTTTGCAGTTGCTTCGCTGTAGTTTTTGTGCTGAGCAATTTCACGACCTAAGAATAAAGGTTCATCTTCATCACCTAGATTAATAAATCCAATACTACTCATACCAAACTCAGTAACCATTCTCTTAGCAATATTTGTAGCTTGTTGTATATCATTTGAAGTACCAGTTGTGGTTTCTCCATAAACAATTTCTTCAGCTACATAACCACCCATAGTAATTTTAATTCTATCTAATAATTTACTCTTTGTTAAAGTATATGCATCTTTTAGTGGTAAACTAATTGTTAAACCTAAAGCTCTACCATGAGGAATAATTGTTACTTTATGTAATGGATCAACATTGTTTAAATAATAGTGTAATAAAGTATGCCCTGCTTCATGATATGCAGTAGCTCTCTTATCATCTGCACTCATTACTTTACTCTTCTTTGCAACACCTAATAAAACTTTATCTCTAGCTTCTTCAATGTTGTTCATTGAAACAGTTTCTTTATTTTCTCTTGCAGCAAATAAAGCAGCTTCATTTATCATATTAGCTAAATCTGCACCACTACTTCCAGGAGTTGCTCTAGCAATTCTATTTAAATCAACATCACTTTCTAGTCTAACTTTCTTACAATGTATTTCTAATATAGCTTCTCTTTCTTTAATATCTGGTAAATCAACAACAACTTGTCTATCAAATCTACCTGGTCTAAGTAATGCTTGGTCTAAAACATCAGGACGGTTTGTAGCAGCCATTACAATAACATTGGAAACAGAATCAAAACCATCCATTTCAACAAGAATTTGGTTCAAAGTTTGTTCTCTTTCATCATGACCACCGCCAAGACCAGCTCCACGAGCTCTACCAACAGCATCTAATTCATCAATGAAAATAATACATGGTGCAGCTTTTCTTGCTTGTTCAAATAAATCACGAACACGAGAAGCACCCATACCAACAAACATTTCAACAAAGTCTGAACCACTAGTATGTAAGAAAGATACTCCAGCTTCACCTGCAACAGCTTTAGCTAATAAAGTTTTACCAGTTCCTGGAGGACCAACCAATAAAGCCCCTTTTGGAATCTTTGCACCAATTTTATGGAATCTAGAAGGATTCTTTAAGAAATCAACAACTTCTAGCAATTCATTTTTAGCTTCTAATTGTCCAGCAACATCTTTAAATGTTGTTTTATTTTCATCTGGTTTATATTCTTTTGCTAGATTTTTACCTAAGCCACCCATCATTTTTGAATTCATTCCATTAGCTTGACGATATAAAATAACCATAAAGCCAACAAATATTACCCAAGGAATAAGACTTAAGAACAAGGAAAGATATGAAACTTGTTGTTCAGAACCTGAAACAATAATTCCACTTCCTTCTAACTCATCTAACAAATTTTGATCTGCATAAGGAATCAAAGTTTTCATTCTAACATTTGATTGAGTTACAAATGTTATTTTTTGATTTGCTTCAATATCAACAGTAGTGACTTGTCCTGAAGCAACATATTGTTTGAAAGTAGTATAAGGAACTGTTTGTACACCAGCATTTGCCATACTATCAAACATTAAAATTCCAAAAGTTAATAATACAAAAATAAAAATACCAAAGGATATTTTATTCTTAGGTGTTTTAAATGGTCCTTTGCCATCATTATTATTCGGAGAGCCTCCGCCCTTTAAACCATTCCAAAAATCATTACTGTTTTTTGGCTTATTATCTTTATTGTTGTTATTATTATCTTCAAAATAAATTCCAACTTTTGCTCGTTCCATTTTATTAATTGTATTCACTACATAATCCTTTTAACCAATACTATATATTCTAACGGTTTTTCCCTCAAGGGGAGTTTTCACTCTCTTTGCCAATCTATCTCTTCCATCAATATGTTTTGCAAAGAGGGCAACAATACCATTTCTATCTTCTAAAACTAATACCTTATCTCTATCTGATTCTTTAATTTTCCAACCAGATAAAAATTTTGATATTTCTACAGTCCCACTTTCAGTTACTAAAGAATCATCACTTCTAATGTTTCTTAAAATTAAAGGGTAACTTATATCTTCATCAGCAATTCTTAATAATTTAGTATTATCATTTTTTTGGGAAGAAATCATTAGCTTTTTATCAAAAACTTTTATTTCTTGATCCTGTGCGTTATCAATAATATAACTAAATTTAGGCAATTGCACAAACTCATTAATAACAAAAGAATTATCTTTTATCAATAATTCAACATTACCAAATATTTCACTACCTTCTTTTTTGTTCCTTATTACATTATCAATATGAACAACTTTTTTAAAGGAGGGAATCTCGTATTTTTTAATAATTGTAGATAGTACATTATACCTTATAATTTCTTTTTGAAGCAAATATTCTTTTCTATTAACTTTATTATCTTCAATTAATGAACTAATTTGCTCTTGAGCTAAAGATACTAGACCTGAAAACATTAATGCATTTCTATAAACAATTTTTTTTGCATCAGGAAATATTGATTCAATTTTAGGAGAAATCTCCTTTCTAATCCTATTCCTTAAATAATCAGTTTTAGCATTAGTTGAGTCTTCACTCCAAGTTAAACCTGCAACTTTCAATAACAATCTTAAATTATCTTTTGTATAGGCTAATAAAGGCCTAATTATCATAATTGAATCTTGTTCTCTAATTTCTCTAATACATGATAAAGATAATAAAGATGCTCCATTAAAAGATCTCATAATCATTGTTTCAAGTTGGTCATCAATAGTATGTGCAGTAGCTAAAGCTTCAAAACCATTTTCTTTGCAATAATCAATCAATTTTTGATATCTTAAATACCTTGCGGCGTCTTCAATACCGTTATTTCTTATTTCCTCTTCCGCTTCAATAACACCTTCTTCAAGTATTATCTCTTTATAATTAACACCTAAAGAAGCACAATTATTTTTATTAGTTTCACTTTCAATTGATAATTCTTCACTTCCTCTTAATCCATGATTAACATATAAGGCAATTAAATTTTTCTTATCAATTTTTTGTGATAACAGATATAATAGAGCTAACGAATCGCTTCCACCTGAAAATGCAACAGCAATTTTTTTATTAATTAAATTAGGATATTTGATAAAATATTCATTGAATTGATCCATATAGCCACCTAAAAATTATACTAATAATAAAAATATGACTAGAAAAACCTCATTCGTCAATCATAAATATTAACAAATGTAACTTTATTACATAACTCTCTACTTAATCTTCACATTATATTGCTGCATTAGCTTATCAATAGACTCTCCATTTATCAAAGCCTTCAATGCTTCATTTGCTTTTTCTATGCCTTGATAAAATTGATCTTTGTTTTCTTCAACCCCTAATACATGCTCAACTACACTTTTACCTTTTTCTGGTCTACCAATTCCAACATAGATTCTAGTAAAGTCTTTTTCGCCTTTTAAGTTTTTAATTATACTTTTTAATCCATTATGACCAGCATCCCCTCCACCTTTTTTAATTCTAATAAAAGATAAAGGCAAATCCATTTGATCACAGATTACAATAATATCAGAAGATTTTACCTTTTTAAAATAACGTAAAATTTCTCCACTATTGTTCATATAAGTTAAAGGTTTGATAAATAAATAGGTATCATTTAAGGTAGTTAACTTAGCACTTTCATATAAACGAAAACAGCGCTTTTCCATCTTTAAATGAAAAAACGCTGCACATAATTCTACAACTTTGAATCCACAATTATGTCTAGTTTCTTTATACTCAGCACCAAGATTACCTAGGCCAAGTACTAATTTCATAGAATTATTCCTCTGTAGTTTCAGCTACTACTTCTTCAGATTCTTCTGCGTCATCAGCTTTTTCACTCTTAAGAGCTTTAACTGTAGCAACAGTATCATTTCCATCAGTTAAAATTTCAACTTTATCAGAAACAACAATGTCTTTTACTGATAAGTGTCCATTTAAATCAATTGAAGAAACATCAACTTTGATATCTGAAGGTAAGTCTTTTGGAAGACATTCAACTTCAACTTCATGTAAAACAACATCCAAAATACCACTCTTTCTACAACCAATAGGATTACCTTCGATTGTTAGAGGTACAAATGCACGTAACTTTTCACCACGAACTACTTCATAGAAGTCTACATGATGTACAGTATCTGTCATGATATTTTCTTGGAAAGATTTAACTAGAACTTCATGTTCATTTCCATCAACTTTTAATGTGATAAGAGTTGATTCTGAAATTGAGTTTAAAGCTAAAGTAAATTTATGTGCATCAATTACGATGTGCATTGGTTTTGTTTTACTTCCGTAAACAACAGCAGGGATTTTTCCAGCGCGTAATAAACGTCTAGAACCGGCACTTCCAAAATCGGAAGTACGAAGAGTTGCTTCAAAAACATGTTTTGACATTTTTTTCTCCTAATACTCTCATTGGACTTGATCCAATTACCATGGGATAAACACACTTAGTGTCAGTCGCTATACTATATGTATAGCAGTTATAGGTCAAGTAAAGAACCTTTAAAAATAAAAAAAACCTGCTAACTATAGCAGGCATTAGGCTGGGAAGGAGGGACTCGAACCCCCGGTGCCGGCACCAAAAACCAGAGCCTTAACCACTTGGCGACTTCCCAACAACACGAGGAAAGCTACATCATTTTTAAGAATTTGTCTAGCACTTTTTTAAAAAAAATATATTTTTTTATTTTATTTTTCCTCTTCAGCCTCTTTTTCATAGGCTTCTAAAATTTCATCTTGTAATTTATTTCTAAATTTACTATTGATTGGATGAACAATATCTTTGTATTCATTGTTTGCAGTTAATCGAGCTGGCATTGCAATAAATAGTCCATTCTTACTTTCGATAACCTTAATATTATGAACAACAAACTCATTATCAAAGGTTACAGTAGCGTAAGCTTTTAACTTACTATCACCATTAACAGTACGAATTCTAACCTCCGTTATTTCCATATCAATCTCCTTTTTTTGTTTCGTATTAACAATATTATATTAGATATTTGAGAAAAAACAACTCTTAGTATAGTTTTTATGCTTAAATTTCCTATAAAAAGTAAACTTTTGATAACAGTTATCCAATTTGTTATATACACAAAAGCAAGTCGAACCTGAACCACTTAAAAGTGAAAAACAAGACTCTTCACTTTTCATGGCTAATAAAATTTCACTATTAACAACTAATTCAAAATCATTATAAAAATTTTCTTTCCAAGAGCTAAGACCTTCATAAAAAATCTTAATTATTTCATCTTTTGTAGTTAACTTTTTTCTATCAATTGAATCTAATTTATCAAAGGCTCCTTTTGTACTAACACCAACACTTGGTTTTACCAAATAAATTCCATAATCAAAATCTGCATCAAGGGGAGTAATTATCTCACCTTGTCCTTCAACATAAGCAAAAGTAGTATCATAAAGGAAAAATGGTACATCAGAACCGACTTTTAAAGAAATTTCTAACAATTCATTATCTTTTAAAGCTCTATCTTTAAAACAATCATTAAGCATTTTTAGAACTGTAGCTGCATTACTGGACCCACCACCAAGACCAGCTTGTATTGGAATTTGTTTATCAATAAAGACTTTAATTTTTAAATTAATTTTAGTTTTTTCACACCAAAGTCTAATAGCTTTAGAAATAGAATCCTCCCCTTTTATTTCACAAGCTTCTAATCCTTTAATCTCAATATCTAACAAATCGCTTTCAAAAACTTCTATCTCTATAATATCATATAAATCAATTTTTGCAAAAATAGATTGAATATCATGAAAATTATCTTTCCTTTTTGGACCAATAGCTAGGTGTAGATTAATCTTGGCATATGATTTTTCACTTAGTTTCATTAAATGCTCCTATTTCTATCAATTGTTGTTCAGCTTTCTCTATCCAACCTTTATTAGCTAGAGGAGAGGCTGGAGATGGATGTAAAATTGAGTAATATGGTATTTTATCATTTTTTAATTTTTTTTCAGCATATTTTCCTATTCCAATAAGGCGTTTACATTGTAAGAGATCAATAGTATCGAAAAGATATTTATCACAAACACTATCTATCCTGACTCTTATTTCTTTTGGTAATTTATCAGGAGTAATATTTCTTGCAGTCTTAATAGGCGATAGAAATAATAGAGGGCAGTAATTAGCTATATAAAGGTGTCCTTTCATATCTTTAGCTTCACTATAATGAGATTTTATTAAACCCCAAAGTCTGAGTCCACTTATTTCACTTCTCTTAATTTCTAAGCCTTCAACTTTTCTATTAGGATGCTCTCTTTTAGGAGAATATATAGGTTTATTAATTTTTAAATAATCTTTTACTATATTAACCTCCCCAAAAGGGATTCCTGTTTGAGCCATTCCAAAAGGTCCTGGATTCATACCCAAAAATAGATTTTCTACAGGAGATACAGCATATTCTCTTATATATTCATTCATCATTTCTTTGGCATAAACTAAAGGATTATATATATAAATATCCTCATTAATATTCTCTTTTACTTTTTCAATTTGATTTGTAAATTCATCTGTTAGCTTTATTAATTGATTTGATACATTTTTCATATAATCAAATATATTCTATATTTAGACATAACAAAAGACTAATTACATATTTTTAATATATACTAGCTTATTTTGCTACCATACTATATTATGGGGGGTATGGATAATAATATTGATTTAAAAGCTATCATCTTTGACAAAGATGGGACTCTCTTTAATTATGCCTCTGTTTGGCATCAAGTTATTGAAGATTCAATTGATGAAGCTTTTAAAAACACAAATGAAAAAAGACGTGAAAAAAGAAAACGTAATCTAGTTAAATTATTAGGCATTGATGCTGATGGAAACACAATAGCATCAGGTGTTATTTTTTCACATAATAAATATAATATTACCAAAAAAGGCATCAGATATTGCATAACAAACCTAATGTTTCCTTCTACATTAGTAAAATGTACCAAAGAAATAATGAAATATAATAATATTTTTATTGAAGAAAAAATTAAAACAATGGACTTTTCTAAACAAAGAGCTCTTTTTCAAAAATTAAAAAAATTAGGATATAAAATTGCTGTTGTAACAGTTGATAATAGAATATCTGCAAATATTTTTCTTAAATATATGGGAATACAAGAATTCGTTGATTACACTGTAACAAAAGATGATGATATAGCACAAAAACCTAAACCAGACTCTTTTATACATTTCTGCAATATGTTTGATTTAGATCCTTCTCAAGTTGCTATGGTTGGAGACACAATAACTGACATGAAATATGCTAGAAATAGTAATGCAGGTTATAAAGTTGGAGTGTTATGGGGCGCTAATGATTTAGCGGGCTTAGAAAAATATGCTGATGTTATTTACCCTGATATATTCTATTTATTAGATGATCCTATAATAAATAAAAAATAAAATTTTATCTAATTATTTGTTTGTAGACAAACAATTAGATGTAGTTTTTTTATTGACAAAACAAACATTAATTGTCAATATATTATTAGTATTTAAAACTGAGGGAAAAATATGAAATATTCATGGGACAAGTATTTAGATCCTTATAGAGGAAAAACTTTTAATGGAGATTGGCCAACTTTAGCACAAATCTTCAATATCACATTAGATAAATTCCCAGACAGAATTTGTTTTACAAAATTTACACCTAACCGTTTCTCACTAACTTATAAAGAAGTTAATGAATATCTATTAAACATTAGCTCTTATCTAAGAGAAAAAGGGCTTAAAAAAGGTGATAAAGTTGCTATAAACGGTAAAAATAGTATCGAATGGGCAATTGCTTATTTAAGTGTCAATTTTGCAGGTGGGGTTGTTGTTCCTTTAGATAACCAACTCACTACAAAAAAAGTTCAACAATTATCTTCTTATAGTGATTGTAAATTCTTTTTAGCTGATAAAAACGTTTTAGAATCTTTAGATAAGTATGATGAAACATATCTAAAATCATTTGCACTTTGTATGACTCTCACAGGAAAAAGTGAAAATTATGAAGCTATGATGAATTGTAAAGCTAAAAAAATATTACCAGCAGAAAATGGCAATGAAGATGATATTGCTGCTATATTATTTACAAGCGGAACAACAGGAAATGAAAAAGGTGCTGTTCTCTCACAAAAAAATATTGTAAGTGATGTTTTCCAAGCAAAAGATGAACAATTCTTACAACTAGATGAAACTGATATTTTATATGCATTACTACCTTTACATCATAGCTACTGCTGTACTGCTGTTCTTTTAGTTTCAATTACTTTTGGATGTGAATGTGTATTTGGTCATGGCATTATTGTTTCAAGAATGATAAATGACCTAACTAGAGGTAAAGTTACAGTCTTTATGGGAATTCCTCTTCTATACAATAAAATATTAGCAGGTATGATGAAAGAAGTTAAGAAAAAAGGTTTCTTCACTAATGCTCTTGTTCATACTTTAATGTTTATAAATGGGTTCTTTAAAAAGTACTTTAAAGCAAATCCTCTTAGAGGGTTCTTTAACAAAAAACTTTTATCGAAAGTTGGTTTTGCTCATAATAGGATTTTAATTTGTGGTGCAGGTCCTCTTTCTCCTAAAGTATTTAAACAATATCAACAACTTGGTTTAGATTTTATTCAAGGTTATGGTTTAACAGAAACAAGCCCTATTTTAGCTTTAAATCCAATTTCTAAATTCAAAATTGAATCAGTTGGAAAAATCTTTAGATTAGTTGATGCCAAAATAATTGATGCTGATACAACAGGTGTTGGTGAAATTGTAGTAAAAGGACCAAATATCTGCCAAGGCTATTATAAAGATGAAGAAAATACAAAAAAACTATTTACTGAAGATGGTTATTTAAAAACTGGAGACTTAGGTTATCTAGATAAAGATAATTACTTATATCTTAAAGGTAGAGCTAAAAATATTATCGTAACTGAAGGTGGAAAAAATGTTTATCCTGAAGAAATTGAAGATTTATTCCAACTTCATCCACAAATTGATCAAATTTTAGTTAGAGGTTATCAAGAAAAGAAAAATGTACCTGCTGAATGTATTGAAGCTGTTATTTATCCTAATGAAGAATATTTCAAAAACAAAGTTGAAAAAATTGATGTTGAAATAGATGAAGTTATTAAAACAGTTAACAAAGAATTAAGTGGCTACAAAAAAATTGGAAAAGTTACAATTCTTGATAAACCAATGGTAATGACTAGTACTAAAAAAATTAAAAGAAATTTGATTAAAAAATAATATTTTTGTTAATAAATTAATAAAATCATCGACTTTATAACATTAAACGGTTATTCTTAATGTTATGAACACATTAATTAAAAATGCATTAATTCTCGATATGACAGAAAGAAATAAGTCATATCGAGGAGATATAAAAATTGAAAACGGAAAAATCAGCGACAATCCTTTGTTCCATGCTGATAGAGAAATTGATGCTACAAATATGATTTGTATGCCTTCTCTAATTAATGCTCATACCCACACTTCTATGGGGCTCATGAGAAACTATAAGGATACCGCTCCTGATTTAATGTCTTGGCTTAATGAAATTTTCCCAATTGAAGCACAATTAGAAGAAGAAGATATTTACTGGGCTTCTCAAATTGCTCTAGCAGAAATGATTAGCACAGGTTGTACAGCATTTAATGATATGTATTTCATAATGGAACAAACTTGCGAAGCAACTTATCAAGCAAAAATGAGAGCAAATATTGGAATGACTCTCTTTGGTTCTTTAAAAGATAACAAAGAAAGATTTAATCCAAGCAATAAAATAGCTGATAAATATTTAAGCAAAGCAAACGGATTAATAAAATTTAACGTAGCCCCTCATGCTATATACACTACCCCTTTAGAAACTTATCTATTTGCAAGAGACTGGATTCTTGAAAGAGGTGGAGATTTACATACTCATATGAGCGAAACCAAAACTGAAGTAGATAACTGCTTAAAAGAATTTGGGGAAACTCCATTAATGTATCTAGAGAAAAACAATGCATTAAAAGGAATAAAATCTGTACTAGCTCATGGAGTTTATCTAAGTGATGATGAAATAAAACTATGTAGTGATAAAGGTATTAGCATTGTTCACAACCCAAGTAGCAACTGTAAATTAGCTAGTGGTATAGCTCCTATTGCTAAATTTAAAAATGCTAATGTTAATGTAGCTATAGGAACTGATGGCGCTTCTTCAAATAATAATCTTAACATGATGGAAGAAATGCACTTAGCAGCAATGATTAGCTGTGTAAGTACTTTAAACCCTATTGCAACAACTCCTTATGATATTATTAAAATGGCAACACTAGGTGGAGCTAAAGCTTTATCAATCGATGATAAAGTAGGAACAATAGAAGTTGGAAAAGATGCTGATATTATTTTAATTGATACAAATAAGCCTCATTTAACTCCAATTAATGATCCATTCTCTGCTGTTGTATATAGTGCTCAAGGAAGCGATGTAGATACAGTTTTCTGTAAAGGTGAAATGCTAATGCAAAATAGAAAACTATTAACATTAGACATAGATTTAGCAATGGA
This sequence comes from Pleomorphochaeta caudata, assembly GCF_055395745.1. NCBI lineage: Bacteria > Pseudomonadati > Spirochaetota > Spirochaetia > Spirochaetales > Sphaerochaetaceae > Pleomorphochaeta > Pleomorphochaeta caudata. The sequence goes on along the minus strand of NZ_AP042458.1, from coordinate 1,309,811 downwards.
AAAAACAAAACTTAGATGGAATAGATTATTATCTAAAAACAAAGAGGACAAATAATGCAAGAAGCTTTTAATACTTTAGAATTTAAAAATGATGAACTCTTATTAATAGATCAAAGATTACTACCAGTAAAGTTTGAAATCTTTGTTGCAAAAGATTATAAAGATATTGAATTTGCAATTAGAGATATGGTTGTTAGAGGAGCTCCTGCAATTGGTGCTAGTGCAGCATATGGAGTATATTTTGCTTTAAAAGAATTTATTTCTGATGAAGAAAAATTTCTTACCGCTTGTAAATTCATTGAAAATGCAAGACCTACTGCAATTAATTTAAAATGGGCAATTGATAGAATGCTCAAAGTTTATCAAGACAATAAAGAAACTAAAAACTTACTAAATATTATTAAAGATGAAGCTATACTAATTCAAGAAGAAGATATAACCACCAATAAAGCAATTGGAGAAAACGGTTTAAGTGTAATACCTCAAAATGCAAATATTTTAACTCATTGCAATGCAGGAGCTTTGGCAACTGCTGGATGGGGTACTGCAGTAGGTGTAATAAAATCAGCATTCTATGCTAATAAAAATATTTTTGTATATGCAGATGAAACACGCCCTCGCCTTCAAGGAGCAAGATTAACAGCTTGGGAATTAACTCAAGCAAAAATCCCAAGCAAACTTATTACAGACAGTACTGCTGCAACACTAATAAGAGATGGTAAAATTGATTTAGTTGTCCTTGGAGCTGATAGAATTGCAACAAATGGTGATGTTTGTAATAAAATAGGTAGTTTTGGCTTATCAGTTATTTGTAAAGCTTATGGAGTTCCGTTCTATAGTGCCGCTCCCTTATCAACAATTGATTTTACAATTGAAACTGGTGCAGAAATTCCAATCGAAGAAAGAGATAAAAAAGAAATAATTTTTGTAGGAGATACTCAAATTGCACCATTAGAAATGGATGTATATAATCCAGCATTTGATGTTACACCTCACCAAAATGTTACAGCTATTATTACTGAAAAAGGGGTTATCTACCCTCCTTTCAAAGAAAATATTTTAAAATTAAAAGAAAAATATATTAAACAATTTTAATTATAATTTTAATCTTATTAAAAAATTCTTTTTCACATTTGTGTTAAAGAATTTTTTTTATTCCTATAAGTTAAAAGAGTTAAAAATTACTCATTATAAAAATTCCTTTACCCCTTATTTAAATGATTTTATAATGTATATGTGAGGTAGTTAGTTATTTGATAGAAAGATAGGAGAAATTTGTAATGAACAAAGAAACTCAAAGAATTCTAAATTATGTACTTCAAAAAGATCCTGAGCAAAAAGAATTTCATCAAGCTGTAACAGCATTTTTAACATCCATAGATCCTGTAATTGAGTATGAACCTCAATACACATACCATAAAATTCTTGAAAGATTAGTAGAACCAGAAAGAATTATAATATTCCGTGTTCCCTGGGTTGATGATAATGGAAGATTACAAATTAATAGAGGCTACAGAGTTCAACAAAACAGTGCCTTAGGACCATATAAAGGAGGCCTTAGGTTCCACTCTTCAGTAAATCTATCAATCTTAAAGTTTTTAGCATTTGAACAAGTTTTTAAAAACTCCTTAACCGGACTTCCATTAGGAGGTGGTAAAGGAGGGTCAGATTTTAATCCAAAAAGAAAAAGTGATAATGAAGTAATGAGATTCTGTCAAAGTTTTATGACAGAGCTTTCTAAACATATTGGAGAGAATACAGACATACCTGCAGGAGATATGGGTGTTGGAAGTAGAGAAATCGGTTATATGTTTGGTCAATATAAGAGAATGAAAACTGAAGTTACTGGAGTATTAACTGGAAAAGGACTTTCTTTTGGTGGCTCCTTAATTAGACCAGAAGCAACAGGATATGGATTAATTTACTTAACTCAAGCTGTATTAGAAGCAGAAAAAGACTCTATAAATAATAAAACCTGCTTAGTATCAGGAGCCGGCAATGTTGCACAATTCACAATTGAAAAAATAAACCAATTAGGAGGAAAAGTAATTTCAATAAGTGATTCTAATGGAATAATTATTGATAAAGAAGGAATCACTAAAGAAAAACTTGAATGGATTAAAATTCTAAAAAATGTAAAAAGAGAAAGAATAATCAAATACAAAGAAAAATATCCAAACTCAATTTATATTGAAAGAACAGGCAAGGAAAAATTCAATGAATTATGGAATATTAAAGCTGATTTAGCCTTCCCTTGTGCAGTGCAAAATGAAATAAATCTTTTAGATGCGCAAAACTTAATAAAAAATGGAATAAAGTTAATTGCAGAAGGCGCTAACATGCCAACCTCACTTGAAGCCCATAGACTTATACTAAAAAGCCCAATATTGTTTATTCCAGGAAAAGCTGCAAATGCCGGCGGGGTTGCAGTTTCTGGACTTGAAATGAGTCAAAATAGTGAACACATTCCTTGGAGCAAAGAAGAAGTTGATACAAAATTACAAGATATTATGAAAAATATTTATAAACAAATCAGCTATGCAGCAGATAAATATAGCACTCATAATAATTTTACTGATGGAGCAAATATTGCAGGATTCTTAAAAGTTGCTGAAGCTATGTTAGCCCAAGGATATGTATAATATCCCTTAAAAAGATAAAATATCAAACTTTTTTACACAAAAGTAGATTTTTTTTAAAAAACTACTTGATTTAATTAGTATTTAGTGTTAATTAATAATTAATATCATTAGTAAATAGATATTGATTTTGTTAGAATTTATGTTATTATTAATAAACAAGGAGAAAAAAAATGAAAGAACAAGAATTTTACATTTGTAAACATTGTGGCAACATTATTGCTAAAGTACATGACTCAGGTGTCCCAGTAGTATGCTGTGGAGAAAAAATGACAAAACTTGAACCAAATACTGTTGATGCAGCCAACGAAAAACACGTTCCTGTAGTAAAAATAGATGGAAACAATGTAACTATTGAAGTTGGTTCTGTAGCTCATCCAATGACAGAAGAGCATTATATCACTTGGATTTATATCCAAACTGAACATGGCGGACAAAGAAAAAATTTAACTCCTTCTGATGCACCTAAGGCAACATTTGCATTAGCTGATGGAGATAAATTAGTAGCTGCTTTTGCTTACTGTAACTTACATGGTTTATGGGAAACAAGAGTATAATAATTAAATTTTAAATCCCCTCGTTAATAACAAGAGAATAAATTTAAAGTAAAAAAAGCTTGGTTTTGATTATTTCATAACCGAGCTTTTTTATTCTAATATTGCTTTAAGAATTTGATTTTCATAATAACCAATCTTTTCATCTGTTAATAACTTTTTATCTTTAACATCAATTGATAATTTAGGTCCTTTTGGATCCCCTAAACAAACAACTCTATCTCCCATTATCAAAGCATCTCTTAAATCATGAGTAACAAATAAGGTAGTTCTTGGATCACTATCCCATAATTCTTTAAATAAATTTAAAACATCATATTTTGAGCTAATATCTAAACCTTGCATTGGTTCATCCATAAGTATTAAATGAGAAGGATAAGCAAAGGCTCTAGCAATTGCAACTCTCTGTTTCATCCCTCCTGATAATTGATGCGGATATTTTGCTCTATCGTCAATTAAACCTACTCTCTCAAGATAATATAATACCCTATCCTTTCTTTCAGCAGTGTTAGGAATTGAATTTTTTAAAATAATATCAATATTACTAAAAGCTGTTTGGCTTTTTAATAATCTTGGTTCTTGAAATAAATAACTTACAGAGCCAATTTCACTTTCACTTTTTATTATTTGACCATTTAAAGGAGTTTCTAGTCCTGATACTAACTTTAATAAAGTAGTTTTTCCGCATCCAGAAGAGCCAACAATGGAACAAATAGATTTACTTTCGACATTTAAATTGAAATAATCAAATATTAATGAAGAAGAATATGAAAAGGATAAATCAACAATTTTCATTTTGCCTTTTTCTCCTTTATTCTCCTAGATGTTAACACAATTATATCTTCAACTAGATGAAAGATAAAATCTCCAATGGCAGATAAAAGAATAGCAATTAATGTCCAAGCTAGAACATCAGCTGTCTCTAATTGAATTTGAGCAAATTGCATTTTAGCACCAACACCAAATTTTGGAATTGTTAATACTTCGGCTGCAACTGTAACCTTCCAAACCATTGATAGAGTTTGTTTTGCGCCTAATGAAAAAGATTTAGATAAAGTTGGAATTATGTAATATCTTAATTTTTGAGCTTTAGTAAAACCATAGAGATAACACATTTGATCCATTTCTTTCTCTAAATGTTCTACAGCACCTTCCATTACCATAAACATCACAGGAAAACCCATTAGAAAAGATGAAAAAACAGGAACAGTACCAGTTTTAAACCAAATAAAAGCTAATAAGATAACACTCATTACTGGAGTCGTTTTTAAAACAGTTAATATTGGAGTCAAGAACCATCCTAAAGCTTTATATCGCCCTGCCAAAGTTCCAAAAATTGTTGCAAAGAACACAATTATAAAGAAACTTAACCAAGCTCTATAAACTGTAGCTAAAACATCATATAAGAAATTCTTTTCTCCAAACAATGTAAAAAGCCTCAATAAAACAGCGTGAACTGATGGCAATAATATTTGAGAATTTAATGCCATTGACGCTATTTGCCAAATTACAAAAAATAATAAAATAGCAAATATTATCACAAATGTTTTAATTAAGGCTTTTTTACTTTTATTCATTTTCTATAAATAGAATCCTTCATCAGGTATTTGTCCACCTACTGAACTAGGATTAAAGTTATATAATAAATCAAAATATGAAGATACTTGTTCTTTTGCTTTCTCCATATCGCTGTAAACCAAATTACAATTTGGAATTGCTGGTTCAGCCATTGCAGATGGCATAATATTTGTAGCTTCAATAGTCTTAGCAGCTTCGCTAGGATTAGCTAAAACATAAGCAACACTATCTTTATAAGCTCTTAAAATTGCTTTTAATGCTTGAGGATGTTCTTGTGCAAATTTATTTTGTACAACTAAAACTGTCATTGGATAATTATCAACCCCTGTTGTAGTTTTATAAACATCTTGTACATCTAGAACAACTTTTAAGTTAGGATTCTTTGATAAAACCATTGTAGTAAAAGGTTCAGGTAATAATGCAGTCTCAGCTTTATTTGCAATTAATAATTGAGCTAATTGAGCAGAAGATGTGATACTATAATCAATATCGAAATCTTCTGTTTTTAGTCCATTTTCACTAATCAACATACTTGCAATTTGATTTGGTGAAGAAGCTGGGCCTCCAGGTATTTGAATCTTTGTATTGCTCCAATTTGAAGAAGAAGATACTACACTTAACATCCCCTCTCCTATTACTGCAGCTAACTTGATATCTACACCTTTATTATATAAAACTACAGCTAATGTTGTAGGTAATGCTGCCACATCAACATCTCCATTAGTCAATTTTGCAACAACTTCATTTGGAGATGCATATACGCTAGTATTAACTATTACATCAGAATTAATTTTACCGTTATCTTTTGTGATCTTAGCACTAGAGAATCCAGTTGGACCTGCCATTACAGCAAGTTCAACATTTAATTTATTTGCCTGGTCAGCTTTTTCAAATTCTGCTTGAGCAAAAATTGTTGAGCTAACTAAAACTAAAACTAAACAAAATGTAAAAAGTTTTTTTGCCATTTTTACCTTCCTTTATCTAATTAAGATTAAAATCTTAATTTTAATTTACTTTACAATAATTCTAAAGAAACGTTTTTTACCTGCTTTTAAAATTAATTCTCCTTCATCATCTAATAACTTATCAGTTACAATGAACTTTAGATCAGTAATTTTTTCATTATTAATCACAGCCCCACCACCAGTTACTAAACGTCTTGCTTCACTATTTGAAGAAGCTAAAGATGTTGATGAGAAAAGAGTTAATACAGGAATACCTTCCTTTAATTTATCCATTTCAATTTCTAAGCTAGGCATACCTTCTCTTTGAGATAATGAAGCTGGAGCATTTGAACTGAACATAGCTTTTGCAGCAGTTTTTGCTTTTTCGGCCTCTTCTTGTCCATGAACAATTTTTGTTTGTTCATATGCAAGTTTAGCTTTTGCTTCATTAATATTAACATTAGGTTTTTCATATTCTGCAATTTCATCAAGACTTAAGAAAGTAAATAATTTCATAAATTTGATTACATCATCATCATTTACATTTCTCCAATATTGATAGAAATCATAAGGAGAATATAGCTCAGGATCCAAGAATACCGCACCCTTTTCACTTTTTCCCATTTTCTTACCATCTGCTCTAGTAATTAGGTTAAAAGTTAAGCCATAGCATTCTGCACCTTCTATTTTTCTAATTAAATCAATACCACTTACAATATTACCCCATTGATCATCTCCACCAATTTGAAGACGACAACCTTCTTTTTGATATAAGGTTAAAAAGTCATAAGATTGTAATAATTGGTAGTTAAACTCAATAAAAGATAAACCTCTTTCTAATCTTTGTTTATATGATTCAAAAGTTAACATTCTATTAACTGAAAAATGTCTACCAATTTCTCTTAAGAAATCAATATAATTCAAATTAGTTAACCAATCAGCATTATTTAACATTACTGCTTGGCCTTTATCACTATTACTTTGATCACCAAAGTCAACAACAGTACCTAATTGTTTTTTTATGCTTTCACAGTTTGATTGGATTTGTTCAGGAGTTAACATCTTTCTCATTTCAGTTTTTCCAGAAGGGTCTCCAATCATTCCTGTACCCCCACCAACTAAAGCAATTGGTAGGTGTCCAGCATTTTGTAAATGATGCATAGCAAAGAAAGGTACCATATGTCCAACATGAACACTTTTACCTGTTGGGTCTACACCTACATAGAACTTAACCTGTTCTTTGTCCATCAAATCACTTAAAGCATCTATATCTGTACATGCTTTAATAAACCCTCTATCTTGTAATGTTTGTAAAGCACTATTCATCTTATTTCCTCTTATAATTCTTTGTTGCTTCTTTAATAGTTTTTACTAAATCTTTTTTTGCAACTCTTACTTGTTCCATTGAGTCTCTAAATCTTAAAGTAACTGTATCATTCTCTTTAGTGTCATAATCTAAAGTAATACAATATGGAGTTCCAATTTCATCCATTCTTCTGTATCTTCTACCAATAGCGCCACTTTGATCATAGAAAGTTTTAAAATCAGCTCTTAATTCTTTTTCAAGATCTTGAGCCATCTCTGCAATACCATCTTTTTTAACTAAAGGTAATATAGCAACTTCTACAGGAGCAATTGCAGGATGGAAATGTAATACTGTTCTTGTATCTCCATCAATTTCTTCTTCTTCATAAGCATCACATAATGCCATTAATACGTTACGTGTTAAACCTGCACTAGTTTCTACTACATAAGGAATATATCTTTCATTAGTTACTGGATCCAAATAATCTTGCTTCTTACCACAGAATTTTGTGTGTTGAGTTAAGTCATAATCAGTTCTACTATGTACACCTTCTAATTCTTGCCATCCCATTGGGAATAAGAATTGAATATCATATGCATCTTTAGCATAGAAAGCTAATTCATCACTACCATGTTGATGCCATTTTAAATGATCTTTTTTAATACCCATTTTATCGTAGAAAGCCATTCTTTGTTCTCTCCAATAAGGGAACCATTTTTCATCTTCACCTGGTTTTACAAAGAATTGCATTTCCATTTGTTCAAATTCACATGAACGGAAAATAAAGTTTTTAGTAGTAATTTCATTTCTAAAAGATTTACCAATTTGAGCAATACCAAAAGGAACTTTAACTCTAGAAGATGCAACAACATTTTTAAAGTTTACGTAAATACCTTGAGCTGTTTCTGGTCTTAAATAAACTACTGAAGAAGCATCTCTATTTGCACCAATATGAGTTTCAAACATCAAGTTGAAATTTCTTGGTTCTGTAAAACTATCTTTATTGCCACAAACTGGACAAGGAGCATTTAAATCTATTTGGTCTGCTCTAAAACGGCTCTTACATTGCTTACAGTCAACCATAGGATCACTAAAGTTTGATACGTGACCACTAGCTTCCCAAACTTTTGAAGCCATAAGGATAGAAGCATCAATACCAACGATATTATCATGCATTTGAGTCATTTCTTTCCACCAGAAATCTCTGATGTTATTTTTTAATTCAACACCTAATGGACCGTAATCATAAGCTCCATTTAATCCACCATATATTTCACTTGATTGGAAAATAAAACCACGTCTCTTACATAATGATACGATTTTATCCATTGTTACTGCTGCCATCTTATAACTCTCCCTTTAGCATTTCTATAGCTCTTTCAATTCTCTTATAACATTCTTCTTTTCCTAATAAGTTCACAGTATCTTGCATAGGTAAACTTACAGTACTTGAGGTTAATGCTACTCTTAATGGAGTAAATACACCATTAACTTTTACTTCCATTGCATTTGCTATATCACTAATGCTATTTTCAATTTCCTCAAAATCTATATTATTATCTAAACCTTCTTTCAAAACTGCATATGCTTTAATTAAAGCTTCAGTAGAAGATTCTAAATCCATTTTCTTTGCTACAAACATTTCTTTTGGAGCAATTTCAGGTTCAACAAATAAAAAGCGTGATAAATCAACAATATCTGATAAAACTTTTAATCTAGGTTTAACACAAGGTATTAAATCATTAAGAATTTTATCTTGTTCTTCAGTAATTTCTTTATCAACAAAACTTTCTTTAACTAAATAAGGTAATACTTTTTCTTTAAGTTCTTGATCACTTAATTTTCTAATATATTGGCCATTAAACCAATCTAGTTTTTTATAATCAAATACACCAGGAGCTTTATGAATTTTATTAATATCAAATACTTTTTCTAATTCTTCCTTTGTAAAGAATTCACTCTTATCATCATAAGACCAACCAACTAAAGTTACATAGTTCATTAAAGCTTCAGGTAAATAACCTTTTTCTCTAAAATCCCTTACACTTGTTGATCCATGTCTTTTTGAAAGTTTTTGACCATCTTTACCCATTACCATTGGTAAATGACAATAAATTGGAGGTTCCCAACCAAAAGCTTTATATAAAATAACATGTAATGGGCCTGATGGAATCCATTCTTGTGCTCTCATGATATGAGTAATTCCCATTAAATGATCATCTACAACATTAGCTAAATGATATGTTGGAAAACCATCACTCTTTAATAAAATTGGATCAGGAGAAATATCTTTATTTTTCCTAGTAATATCACCCATTAATACATCATGAAAAGTAGTCTTTCCTTCAGTTGGAACTCTCAATCTAATAACAGGTTTAATTCCTTGTTTTTCGTATTCAGCAATTTCTTCTTTAGTTAAATGGCTACAATGACGATCATAACCTTGGGTAGAACTCTTTTTAGCTTTTTGTTCTTCTCTAACTTTTTCTAATCTTTCTGGAGTACAATAGCAATAATATGCCATATCTTTTTCTACTAACATCTTGGCATACTTTTGATAAAGATCAAAACGTTCACTTTGAATATATGGACCATATTCTCCACCAACAACAGGACCTTCATCCCATTCAATGTTTAACCATTTCAAAGTTTGATATAAATCATCTAAAGATTCATCACTATATCTTTCTCTATCAGTATCCTCAACTCTAAGTAGAAATTTTCCACCTTGAGCTTTAGCAAAAAAATAATTAAATAATGCAGTTCTAACTCCACCTATGTGCTGTAAACCAGTTGGAGATGGTGCATAACGTACTCTAACACTCATATAATTAAGAGCTCCTTTAATCAAAAACGTTTAACGTAAGATTACTAGAATTTAATAATAATGGCAACAATCGAAACAACATTATCGATAAAGGTTAATATAAATTATTAATAGAATCCCATATCTTTTATTTTAATATGAATTTAATAAATATTATTCTCTTATCACTTTATTAACTTATGATTATTAATCTATAATAAAAACGCAAATATGAAATAGGTGAAAATCCTTACAGACCAGCTACTGTTAAAGTCAGACCATTATTTTTTGCATAACCTACTGGACTTTAGGCTATGGCCAAAGTCTCCTATGAGGAGATATTTTTATGAAAAAAAGAATTTTACTCTTTTTAATTATTTTGCTATCAATTTCTTCTGTTTTTAGTGCAGGCACTAAAGAAGATTTTAATCCTTCAACAAGTATAGAATTTATTGATTCTTATAATAGACATGTTGAAATCCCAATTAATCCCTCTAGAATTATTTCCTTAGGCCCAAATATTACTGAAATAATTAGTGCATTAGATTTTGATAAATTAGTTGGCAGAACTGATTATTGTGATTATCCTGAAAAAGTTTCCACTATTGATAGTGTGGGAAACATAACAAATCCAAATATTGAAAAAATTATAGAATTAAAACCTGATTTAGTAATTGGATCAGCTCATTGCCCTAATGAACTATTAGAAACTCTAACTAATTTAGGAATTCCATCAATTGCCATCTATAATGATAACTCTTTTGAAGGTTCATTTAATATAATAAGAACAATTGGAGAATTAATTAACAAAGAAGATCAAGCTCAACAGATTATAAATGAAAACAGAACCCTTATCGACTCAATTATAAAAAGAACTGAAAACTTAGAAACCAAAAGTGTATATTATGCTTTAGGATTTGGAGAATGGGGTGATTTTACTGCAGGAGGAGATACTTTTATTGGAGAAATGTTTAATTTAATTGGGGCTAATAATATTGCAAACGATGTTAAAGGTTGGAATTATAGTTTAGAACAATTAATTGATGCTAACCCTGACATTGTAATAGTTTCAAAATACTATGATTCTAAAAATCAATTTATAAACACTAAACCTTATTCTTCTCTAACCGCAGTTAAAGAAAATAATGTTTACGAGATAGATAACAATCTTCTAGATCGACAAGGCGTTAGAAATGCTCAAGGTTTATTAGAACTTGCAAAAATAATATATCCAAATGAATTTAAAGAAGAATAAAAATATAATAATACTATCTTTATTAATTGTATTAGGAATTATAATAATCTTTTTATCAATTTCTAAAGGTAGTGTAAAAATTCCATTAAATGAAATTATATCTATCCTCACAAAAAGTGATAAGGTTTCAGATACACATAAATTTATTGTATTAAATTTAAGAATACCTAGAACAATAAGTGCTTTAATTGTAGGCATGAGTTTAGCAATTTCTGGGGCAATATTTCAAACACTATTTAAAAACCCTCTTACAGAACCATATCTATTAGGAATTTCCTCAGGAGCTGCATTAGGTGTAACAATTGCTAGTGTTTTTAATTTGTTAAAATATTTTAATGGAATTTGGGGCACTTTCTTCTTTGCTTCAATTTTTGCTCTACTAAGTGCTTTTATAATTTTTACTCTTGCAGGGAAAAATAGATCTTCCCTTTTAATACTTCTTTTATCTGGATTAGCAATCAATTTCTTTTTCTCTGCCTTAAACTCATTACTTCTTTATTTCAATAGAGATAAATTACAAAATATTATCTTTTGGCAAATGGGAAGTTTTAGCTTAAGTTCTTATGAAAAAATTCTTTATACCTTACCAATAATGCTTCTTTTAATAGTAATACTTTTATCAAAAACTAAAGAACTAGATGTTTTACTACTTAGTGATGATACAGCATTATCTATAGGCTTAGATGTAAAAAAACAAAGAGTAATAATACTATTATTAACAACAATATTAACAAGCATTTGTGTAGGTATCGCTGGAGTTATTGGTTTTATAGGACTTGTAATTCCACATATAGTAAAACTAGTGTTTTCAATAAAACACAAAACAGTCCTTCCCTTATCTCTTTATCTAGGAGCAATTTTTACCCTTTTATGTGATGTAATTGCGAGAACTGCAATCGCTAATACTGAAATTCCTATAGGGATTATTACCTCTCTATTTGGAGCTCCATTCTTCTTATATATATTAAGAAAAACAAAGGCAAATACACTATGAGTATAGATATTAGTAAATTAGATTTTAAATATCCAAACAATCAAATTTTTTCAAATATTAGCCTAAGTTTTAATGAAAAAAAACTTCATGGAATTTTAGGCCCAAATGGATGTGGAAAAACAACTTTGTTAAAAACAATTTTAAAACTTCTTAAAGTAAAAAATGATTCTATATTTATAAATAATGAAGATATAAACACCCTTAGTAGAGATAATTTAGCAAAAGAAATTGCATATGTAGAACAAAGTTCAAAACAAATTCCAAACATTAGTGTAATTGAATATATTAATTTAGCTAGATATTTATATTCTGATTTTAATAAACAAAATAATCCAATTATAAATAATGTAATTGAATTATTAAAAATTAATAATTTAAAAAACAAGAATTTAACTCAATTAAGTGGTGGAGAATTACAAAAAGTTGTAATAGCTAGAGCTCTAGCTCAAGAAACTAAAATAATACTATTAGATGAACCTACAGCTAATTTAGACCCTTTGCATCAAATTGAAATTATGAATTTATTAAAAGATTTAGTAAATACAAAAGATTTAACAATTATCACAACCTTGCATGATATAAATTTATCTCTGCAATATTGTGATGAAATTGTATTAATAAAAAATAATATAATTACTCAAGGTTTAACAAATGAAGTAATAAATAAAGAGAATATTAAAAAATATTTTAACCTTAATAGTCAATTTATAAATAATCCACTTACTAATACTCCATTTGTATTACTTAATCAAGAAAATATTTAACAATAGTATCGTTACATAAATCTCTTTTTTCTTTAACTTTGTAATATTGGCAAAGGTGAGTTACCCCTTCAATCTCTAAGATTTCTAAAGGACTTTTAACCTTAGATTTCAAAAATTTATTAATTTTTTTATTATCTACTGAAGAATCATACTCTCCTAAAATACAAATAGTTTTTGAGTTAATCTTATTTAAACTATTTAGAGCTGTCTCTCTTAACTTATTTAACTCCAAAATCATATTCAAATTTATATATGACCAATAATTTTCTCCTAAAAATGCATCATCCTTTTCATCTCTTTCACAAATTCCCCAAAAATCTTTATCCATTTTCCAAGGTTGTACTACTTCATCTTTAAATAATCTTAAAAGTAATACTTTTGTTTTATTAAAGCCTTTTAATGCAAAAGCAGGAGCGATTAAAGCTAATTTTGTAACATCAAATTCTTTAGCTACTATTGTTGCTATTAAACCACCCATTGAGTGTCCAACTACATAAACATCAGAATATTCTTTCTTTAAATATCCAATTGATGATCTTGCTGTAGCTAACCAATCTTCACCATTAGTATTTAAAAAATCTTTTTTTCCAACACCATGACCAGGATATCTAGGACAATAAACATCAAACCCTGCCTCATATAGTTTTTGACCAGGGAATATCATCTCCCCAGGATATCCTGTATATCCATGCAAAAGCAAAACAGCAACATCATTTTTTACTTCATGTACCATTTTCCAAGGTGTTGCACACAAAACAGGCATGCTTTTTTCCATATGATAATAAGGTTCTAATAAATCATATAAAGGTTCTGAGCTTTTTAATCTCTTATATCCATCGCATTGTTTTAAGATTTCATTCATATATGTTCCTTAAAAAAATAAAACTATCTTAGTTTTTCTAAAATAGTTTTATAAGTTAAAAATTAAATTACATTCCAATAGTTCTTTGGTTCTGCGTAAAGTTAGCTTTACCACAATTCTCAATTATAGCCAAATGTAAATTAATATAATTTATAGCCGGTAATCCTAAAACAGATTCAACCGCTTCATTGTAAGATCTAGCATTTCTATTTGCATCATTATCTTTTACACAAATCTTTTTATAAAAGTCTAAACCAGTAGTTCTAAGATATTTTGCTGTATCTTCAAATTCAGGGATTTCTTTTTTAATTGCATTAACAATACTTGAACTATCATTAATTAAACCATTAGCTGATCTGAAATGGAATAAATACCAAAGACTAATTCCAGGATTACTCCAACAAAGATTTACTTTCTTTTTCTTTGCAATTGGAATAAATTCTTTTACCCTCTTAACATCAATATCTAAGTCTTCAAATGAGAATACTAACCACACTTCACTAAATTTACCATGCATTTTTCTTCTAGAAGTATATGAAATTAACTTTTCTAAATCAGTTACATCTTTTGCCCATTCAACACTAAGATTTGAATATCTAGCATCTTTTCTTACTTGGGAGAAAAATAAAGCTTCTTTTTCGCTTGCACATACTATCAACATAGTTTTTCTTGGTGAATTGTTTTTTCTTTTTCTCTTATTCATAGCTTATTTTTCCTCCTCTTCTTCTTTATTTATAAAATAGAAATCACTTAATAAAGGAAGAGCACCAAAAGCTCCATGCATATATTGTTCACTTGTTAAGTCTCTACTTCTTGAGAATCTGAAATCTGCTAAGGAATAATATACTGTTTCACTTTTTTCATTCTTTTGTGCAAAATAAACACCGTCTCTTCTTAATAAGCCTGGAATTAATAATGCGGGATTACAATCAACAGCTAATAATTGTGAATATGTTGTTTTATTACAATCTTCAAAAATTTCTATTATATGTTTTAAAACATATGGGTGTAATAACATACCAAAGTCATCAATAATAATAGTCTTTGGTTGAATAAAGCTTTCAAAGAAAGCAATACCAATTAAACAAAGTCTTCTTAGTGATAAGCTCTCTAAAGAATAATATGTAGCATAAGACTGCATTACATTAGTATGAGAGAAAACCAATCTATTATTCATTATTTGAATATTTTTAATATCTGTAATATCTAAAGCCCATAAGAAATTTATTAATTGTTGAACCCAATCTGGATGAGCAGTAATTTGATCCATAATGTATTTCTCACTAATAGCAGAAACACCCATAGGTAAAATATTTAAATTATTTTCAAACCATTCTTTTACTGGTGTTGTAGTTTCACTACCTTTGATTGCAGCGGAACTTAAAAAAGAATGTTTCTCATCAATCTTTTTAATTAATCTCTTTTTCTCTCCTCGATACATTTTACCGAAGCGATATTTATAAGAAATTGGTGAGTCTTCATCAGCTAATGGATCAACAACTTCACTTCTTTCAAACATTAATTTTTTACTTCTGTTGAAAACAAAATATAATGATTCATGAGTAATCTTTTTATTATTAGCAGAAAAAGAATAAATACCAATAATAGAAGGTTCTTCATCAATATTATCTAAATTCCCTTTTTCCAATAAAAACCTAATGGTAATTGTACAAGGTGTATTCTTCTCTCTTGTATAAGCAAAACTAGTACCGGAGAGTACTTGTAATGGATTCTCCACTTCATCACTGGCACAAATAATACTCTTTAACGATTCTAAAGCACGTACAAATGAACTTTTTCCTGCTCCATTAGGTCCAATTATAGCAGCACTTTTTATTAAACTAAGCGTATCATTAACTTGAAAGATTTTCGAATCAGAAAATCTTTTGTCTCTTAAGGCTTCAAACGAAATCGTCTGGGTATCTTTTACAGATTTAAAATTTGCAATGGACATGTTTAATAACATGTTAAATCCCCCTTCGGCTCAAACTATTAAATTATTATTTTTTCCATTCTTTCAACAAGATATGGATATCTTCCAATTTGCTCTAAATAAATTAATGGCAATTTAAAATTACCATGATTATCAGTAGCAATAATATCTGCTATTTCTCCTTCAACATATTCAATAGCTTTATTGTTAGCTAAAGAAGAAGCATTAACTTGAATATATACACCCATATCTCTAAGTTTATCTAAATCAGCAGATCCTGCTTTTAAATATGGGTATCTTTCCACATGGGCTAATATTATTCTAAGCCCAGTTTTTATCAAAGCACTAAATTTATCAATATAACCATTAGGTGGTAAAGTTGTTGGTAATTCTACCAATTGATATTTTGAAGCAATTGGAATCCCAACAATTCTTGATTGATTAAAATAGTAATACTCAGAACCAATAATACATTCTATATTAAAGTT
Organism: Pleomorphochaeta caudata; assembly: GCF_055395745.1. Lineage (NCBI taxonomy): Bacteria > Pseudomonadati > Spirochaetota > Spirochaetia > Spirochaetales > Sphaerochaetaceae > Pleomorphochaeta > Pleomorphochaeta caudata. The sequence goes on along the minus strand of NZ_AP042458.1, from coordinate 1,293,688 downwards.
AGAAGCTATATCATTTACCTTATTAAAGGTATCTTTAATATCAGCTATATTAGTTCTTACATAAGGATTATAGATATGAGGAGTACACACAATTTTTGAGAAGCCTGCTTGAGAATAAACTTCAAGCATCTTTTCAACTTGTTCAAAATCTAAAACTCCATCATCAATATTAGGAAGTATATGTGTATGAAAATCTATAAAACCCATAAACAAAGTATATCCTAATTTGTCAATAAAGTGAAGAATAAAAGTAAAGAAGTATAAAAATAGGCTATTAATAAAATTAATAGCCCTAAAATTGTGTTTTTAATAAGAAAACTAAACAAAGATTATCTAACTAAGAAATTGTGCCCCAATTTCGTTCCAAAAGGGCTTTATTTCACTTCCAGATACTATTAAAGAGGGAAAGCCTTTAACACTTTTATGATCAAAAAGCCAATTAAAAACTAAATCCTTTTCTAAGTAGTTCAATCCATCAATAACAAAGACTTGATCAAAAGCTTCACTACTGACCCATCTTTTTATCTGAGAAAATGCATTATCAACTTTTGTTGATTTATATTTCTTAATAACAATTGTAGGAGTTGGAAAAACAACTAAAGAATTTGAAAAATCAATAATTCCTATTTTTCCATCTCCTTTAAAATTTTCAAAAACACTTTTTGCATCAGCATTTTCTATAACATAAATTTCATTCTTCTGCATAATATTCCTAATTATTAATTTGATTTTGAGCTACATCATCACTATATCTATATTTTTCCATTCTAGTGATTTGGTTGTAGGCATCAACATTGCTATAATAATTATATACTTCTTTCATTCTTGCAATAGCTGCATCTCTATTTCCTAAAGCTTCGAGTAATAAAGCTGAGTTATAACCAGCTTCAAACATATCTGCAGAGTCCCAAGCCTTATTAAAGTTATCATATGCAACCTTTAATGCACCTTGATTAACAGCATTCATACCAGCATCAAAATATGGGTTACCACTCTTATTTTTCTTTAAAGTAATATGAGTTGAAATAAATTGAGGGGACAAATCTTTTACGATTTGTTTTTCACCAATTAATAAAGCTCTCTTATATAAGTTTTCCATTGAAGGAAGATTTACTAAATTATCTTTATAATCTACTTCATTATCTATTGTTTGGCTAAATGAATTTGATGCTAAGATTTCACCAGTATTTATATCAACTACTCTATAACTATAACTTACAATAGCTTGTTGCATAATTGTAACTTCTCTTTCAGTAGATTCTATATATTGTGGTTGAGTTGGATCTGTTGCATATGCTGGGTTAACTATTAATTTATAATCACCAACTATAGGATATTCTTGATAATTAAAAGCATCTATTTGACTTACTAATAAAGCTTGAATGCCTAAATTTCTAAGTTTATCTAAAGAATTAACTCCAAATTTTAAACTATCAATATATACATCAGTAATAGCAGGTTTAATTATATTAAAATAGGATGTTTTATATAAATCAATATAAAGATTATCTGTAAAATCTTCAGCAACATTACTTGCAATTCTTCTACTATATCCAGAGAATAAAACATCTTCAAAATCATCATAACGAACTGTTACCATTTTACCTGAAAAAGGAGGAACTGTTTCAACACCCATTGATGCAATTGCTAGATTTTTATATTGAGTCAAATCATATTTTGCTGGTTTTAAATATGATACAGTAACTGTAGTAGAACAGGCACTAAACATAATTAAGGTAGATATTAAAACAAATAGTGTAACAGTAATTTTCTTTAAATTTTTCATAAATTCTCCTATATAAAAAACATACTATATTTATAATACAATTCTATACTAAAAAGATTACAAAAAAAACTTTTTTTTCACTTTTATGTAATATTTTTAAAATTCAATCATTTCATGCATAAAACAACAAAATCATTCAATAAATTTATCATTTATTTATTGACGAGTTTATACTACTAATTTATCATAATTTTAGAGACTAATAAAATAATGGAGATAAAAGTATGGAACGCGACGAATTCGATGATGAATTAGATCTTGAAGAGGATAGATACTTCAATGATTTAGATTTTGATGATGAAGAATTCATCGAAGATTTAGACGCTCCGCCAGTTGGGGACTTTGATGATGATGAATTATTAGATGATATAACTGACGATGAAGACTTAATCAATGATAATTTCTTATTCGGCGATGATGAGAATTACGAAGATGAGTTAGACGAAATAGAAGTTGATGTTGACGACGACGATTTTGATGGCAACAACTTCGAAGATGATTTCTTTTCTAAAGATGAAGATTGGGAATTGTAAACAAAAAAAGGCCTTAGGGCCTTTTTTATTTTCCCCTTCACAATTCATTAACACTCTTACATAAAAGCAATTCAAGTTATATTGCATATTGTTTGAATATTTTTACATTTTTTGCATATTTCAATTTACAAAGTACGATTAATGTTGTATATTAGCACTCATAATCGTAGGAGAGAAAGGTATGAAAAATCGCAAAATAATATCATTATTATTAATTTTAGGCTTAGTTTCTTCGAGTATTTTTGCTCAAGGAAGTCAAGAACAGGTAACTAATTCAAATGTTAAGAAAATTGGCGTTTCAAAATTATTACCACACCCAGCATTAGATGCTGTTGAACAAGGTGTTCAAGACTATCTAGCAACAACTGACTTAGAAGTTGAATATAATTTCCAAAATGCGAACGGAGATATCTCTACTGCTGCTTCAATAGCACAGCAATTAAAAAGTGAAAATTGTGATGTAGTATTAGGTATTGCTACTCCTTCTGCTCAATCTCTTGCAAACGTATTTACAGATATTCCTGTTGTATTCGCTGCAGTAACTGACCCAGTAAGCGCTTCATTAGAAGGTGGAAACATTTGTGGTGTTTCTGACTTAAACCCTGTTTCAGCTCAGATTAAATTATTAGTTGATTTAACTGGTGCAAAAACAATTGGTAATGTTTATGCAAGTGGTGAAGCAAACGGCGTTGTACTTATGGAAATGGCTAAAGAAGCATGTGAAGATTTAGGTATTGAATTTGTTAGTGCTGCTGTATCAAATACAAGTGAAGTTAAAATGGCTGCTCAATCAATCATTGATAGAGTTGATGCTATCTATGTAGCAACTGATAACACTGTTATTTCTGCTGTTGCAAGTATTGATGATGTTTGTACAAAAGCAAATAAACCTTATTTAAGTGCTGACCCAACAAGTACAGGAGAATTAAATTGTCTTGTTTCTTGGGGATTTAACTATTATAATCTAGGAATACAAACTGGTAAGGTAATTGAATCTTGTTTAAATGGAACTGCTCCATCTGAAATTGGTTCAGTATACCTCACAAATCCATCTGATTTTGAACTTTGGTTCAATCTTGATGTTGCTAAGAAACTAGGCGTTACAATCAGTGACGAATTACTAGATTCTGCTGCAGTTATCATCCAAGATGGTGTTAAAACTAGCAAAGAATAAATATTTTTTATTTATCTTTTATTATTTTTCTTAGGATGCCCGCCATGGTGTGGCATCCTGTCATTGTTCTTAGATAGAGGTGTTTTATGATAGAAGGGATTTTTGTCGATGGATTGATATTTTCCATTATGGTTATTGGGATTCTTATTTCCTTTAGAGTTTTAGATTTTGCAGATTTAACTTGTGATGGTTCTGTTGCTACAGGGGCTGCAGTTGCAACTATGCATATCATTAATGGTGGTAGCATTTTTTTTGCATTAATTCTAGCCTTCCTCGCAGGTACCCTTGCTGGGATGGTTACAGCTACAATTCATAATAAATTTAAAATTCCAGGATTATTAGCAGGTATTTTAACTATGACCATGCTATATTCTATAAACTTAAGAATTTTAGGAAATAAAGCTAATGTACCATTATTGAGAATTGATACTTTCTACACTTTACTCCCAGAGAGATTTGGTTCAATTAACCCATCCATTGCTGTATTAATTGGCACGTTGTTTGTTGTATTAATTGTAAAAGTATTAGTTGATGTATTTTTTAGAACAGATTTAGGATTAGCAGTTGGTGCTTTAGGGGGAAATGAACAAATGGTCATTTCTCAAGGAATGAATCCAGATTATTTAAAACTATTAGGTATTGGCGTATCAAATGGTTTAATCGCATTATCAGGTGGGCTTTTAGCTCAATACCAAGGATTCGCAGATGCAAACTTAGGACAAGGTATGGTTGTTCAAGGCCTTGCAGCTATTATGATTGGTGAATTCTTATTCAGCAGTAATAGAATTTCTTTAATAACATTAAGAGCAGTTTTAGGTGCTATTATTTATAAAACACTAATGTTCTTCGGAAGAAAATATGGTTATTTAATTCATATTACTCCAAACGATTTTAAACTCTTAACTGGTGTATTAGTAATTGTTTCTCTATGGGTTGCCAAGAGCAGAACTAATGCTAGCAATAGAGCAGCAAAAAAGAGTGCTATTCAACGCACTGCAAAAAAAGGAGAAAAGACTAATGATTAAGCTAGAAAATTTAACAAAAGTTTTTTACCCAGGAACTGTAAATGAAAAAGTTGCAATTAATGGCGTTGATTTAAATATAGAAGAAGGCGAAATAGTTTGTATTATTGGATCTAATGGTTCAGGCAAATCTACTCTTTTCAATTTAATTAGTGGTACTTATCCATTAACTAATGGTGAGATTAGATTTAATGAAAAAAATATTACAAAGACCCCAGAATACAGAAGAGCTAAATATATAGGAAGAATTTTCCAAGATCCAACCATGGGAACAGCTGCAAATATGAGTATTGAAGACAATATGATTACAGCTTCCACCAAAGGTATGAAAGGATTGAAAATAAGCTTAAATAATGAAAAACGCAAAGTATTCAGTAAATTATTAGAACCAATTGGGTTAGAAAATAGACTCAAAGATAATGTTGGCTTATTATCTGGGGGACAAAGACAAGCTCTAACTTTACTAATGACTGTTATGAGTAATCCAAAACTAATTTTATTAGACGAACATACAGCTGCTCTTGATCCAAGAAATGCTGATATCGTAATGGATTTAACTCAAAGATATATTGTAGAAAAGAATTTAACTGCAATGATGATTACTCACAATATGAAATTTGCAATTGAATTTGGTACTAGATTAATTATGATGGACGAAGGTGAAATCATTCTCGATGTAAAAGGCGATGAAAAGAAAAAACTCACCGTAGATAAACTTGTTGAAATCTTTAGAAACATCAAAAACAAAGAATTTAGTGCAGACGAAGAATTATTGAACGTTTAATAATATATATCATTATATTATTTTTGGTGACTATCTTTTAGGTAGTCACCTTTCTTTATTTAGCACTTATTACTTCTAATAAATTAGCTTTACCTTTACTTATTTTATAATCCTTAAATTTTTCTTTATAAATAGCATACCCATTTGAATTTAAATAATTAACTTCTATATCATATATACCTGGGGCTATTTCAAAAGAACCTATCCAAGACATTGATGGGAAAAAATGAGATACTCTTAAATCTCCACTACCTTCAGCTATATAAGAAAATATGGTAAAAATATCACTAAACATAGAACTTTTTACAATAGTATCCCCTTCTTTACGAGTGTAAGCATCAGCTGTTGCTTTTGCAATCTCTCTAGATACTGCTCTTATATATGCTCTGACATATTCTGAACTACAAGTTTGTTCTAACGCTTCATACGCGATAAGGCCCAAATTTTCAAAAGGTTGCAAATTATATTTTCTTCCATTGATTATAACTTCAATTGATGAAACAGTCGTACCTCTAACTACAGGGATAGAATAAACAATATTTGTGTAATAAGGTTGATGATAAATACCATTATCATCAACATACTGATCAATAACTAAAACATTACGATCTATATGTGTTTTCTTTATCGGGGAAAGGCCAGTAAAAGCTAAAAAATTAATCAATGTTGAATTTTTATCCGCATCTTTTAATGTATTAAATGCTTGATAATAATCATCTTCATAATATTTATTTAATAATTTGTAGGTAGCCTCCCCTTTATCTCTAGATATTCTAAAAGTATCATAATCTCCATATTCAAAAGAGAATAAACTTGATAAATAATAACTTAATGCTGAAGAATAAAATGAAGAATCAAAAGCTTTTAATTTATTATCTATATCTTTTGCGTTATTGTCTGCTAATTGAGATTCTAAAGCAGCCCTTAATTTAGGTAAATTTTGTTCTCTTAATTGCAATTTTTCTAAACTTCTTCTAACCTCAACCATTGCATCCTCAATATTATTTAAATGATAATAATTTAAAGATTGGAAAATATTAGTATAAATATCTTCATAAAAAGAACTCGAGTAATCCCTAACGCTTTCACTTATTAAATATGAGCCTATATTAGCTGTAACGCTTTTTGTAAAATTAGCTTCAATAGCTTTTTCTGCAGTTGATAAATTTATATTTGAAACTAAATAATTTTTTGCAGCATGAGAGACTACCCCTTGATCTAAATTGCCAACAATTTGTCCTTGATTTTGCATTATTTGATTAGCATTCAAAGCTAAATAATTATAAGCTCTATCATAATCACCTTGATAATAAGAAGTTTGAGCTTCTGTTATATCAACAAAAGTAGAACAACTAATAAATAATAAAGAAACAAGCATTATTGGCAATAACTTTTTCATTAAAACAACTCTCCTTCTATTATTTGTGTTGCTTTTATCATTGCCTTTTGTTTAGCGGTTTCTTCACTTATCCCAATCCCTCTTGAAGCTTTATCTATTGAAAAAATTAAATTAGAATCATCAATTAATTGGACATATAAATCAAAGTTGCATTGATATAAACTATCTTTAACATCAGAAAAACTATATTTATATTCAACATTTAATTTTGCTTTTGAAGGTTTTATTGAAATACCACTATTTAAAAGCATAGTTTCAATAACTTTTTGTAATTCTCTTTTTGTATTCAAATCTTCTGAATCTATAATTAATTCCATTGATAAGGTTTTCTTTACTTCATAAATCTTATTTTGAACATCAATCAAAGGAGAAGATACCGTGGCATCTTGTAAAACAGATAATTGGTCATAATACTTTTGATTTTCAGAAGCTATTTTCTCTGCTCTAATTAAATTTTTCAAATACACATAGCTATTATTATTTGAGTTACCTAATAAATTATTAATCTCATTACTTTTAGGAGTTATTATCTCTCGTATTTTGTTACTTGCTAAAGCTTTGTCTAAAACTATTCTTACAAAAAAGATGCCATCATTATTTAACTGTGTATTAACTAATTTTACACCCAATAAATCATCAACGCTTGTATCAATATAACCTCTAGTACTTAATGACGATGTATTATCATTATCAAAAGTAACTAAAGCATTTTTTATGCTAGTATTAAAAATTTGTGATAATGAGATTTTAGCATTTTCTTCAGCTTCTTCTTTACTTGTCCCAGAACCAACGGCCACAATAAAATTTGTTTCTGAATATGTTGAATCATATTGATTGACAAACCAATTGGGGATTGAATTGTTATTTGTTGAAGAACACGAAATAATTATAGCACTCAATAACAATAATATAGCAACTTTTTTCACAACTACTCCCTATATGAATTATTAAAATCTATAATAATTCTTTTGAACTTTCTTCTTTACTGTTTCTTGACCTAACCAAACCTTTTGAGCAGTTTCAATATTTATCAATTCCATATCCACATAATATGTTCTAATTGCAGTATTTGAAACTTGGTCTAAATTAAATTTTACACTGCCTTGCAATATAAAATCAGCACCTATTTCTTCACCTAATTCAGCAGCTGTTTCTACACTTGCATTATACTGTTGATCTAGTTTTTCAGCTCTAAGATCATCCTTAAATTCAAAATCAGCAACTGTATTTACTTTTCCTGAATTAACTAATGCCATTTCAAATTTTTTACTAATTATAGTTGTATCCATATGTTCACTAGATCTATTTTGAATATTTCCCACAATAACAGTTGGCTTAACATTTGAATTATCCATCAAATAATCTAAAATCCATGGGGATGACAAACATTGATTAACTAAAGTTTCACTAACTAATCTAATATCTGTATCATTCCAATAGCCTGATAAATCTTCATTATAGCTTTCATCAAGTCTTGTTACTCCCATTGAAGAAGCACAAGATGTTAAAACAACAAGCACAAGAGTTATTAATAAAACTGATTTAAATCTTTTCATATATAAATCTCCATCTATTTTAATATTTTAGTCAAATTTTCAACCATTTTATTTACATCCACAGCTGAACTTTGTATTTCTAAATCTTCTATTTCTTTATTTTTTGTATCTAGAATTAATTTATAGGCTTTAGCTAAAGCTTCTAATTGTTGAGTTTTATTATCATTATTTAATAAATTAATTTGTTCTATTGCTTGAGCATTTATATCTTTGCTCTTAGCCAAATCTTCAATTGCAGCAATTTTCCTTTTTTCTAAACTTCTTTTTAAATTTTCAGCTTCAGCTTTATAGGCCTCTTTTAAATATTTTTTCTCAAAAGACGCTAATACCCAAATAGCTTTTGTTTCTGGATCTTGATATGTATTTTCAATAATTACATTTCTAAGTGTCGTATTAACAACTTGAAGTGAAATATTTTCAAAAGCTAATAATTCTTGTGTATTATTACTAAAACCCGCATCATTTGTATAATTTTTAACTGCTGTATTAATTAAAACTGATACTTGTCTTGCTATTTCATCTCTAGCTTGAGCTTCTGCTCTCATTTTACTATTAATAGCATTAGATAGATTTCCCATTCCAACACCATAATATCTCCAAGTATCTAAAGGAGTTAAAACTGTCCAATAAGGGGCACCATCTTCTGTAAACTCAGGATGTTCTGTTATATATGGAGACTTTGTTACACAACTAATAAGCATTAAAAACGATAATACTATAATTAATATTTTTTTCATTAATCACTCCCTCTATCTTTCATTATGATTAAACTATAAAACATATTATTCTTTTCATCATACCAATAATCAACATGCTTCAAATTGCCCAATATAGCAAGTTCTTTATGAACTTTTCCATCTATAGATAAAGTAGTAGAGTCAGTTTGTTTTAATGCATAGTAATTATTTAAATATGATTTTATATTCCCATATTGAGAAGAAATATCATAAACTGCTTCATGATCAGCAGCATATAATGAATCAACAAGCAACCTATAAGCTAAAGTTGAACCGACCCCTACAAAATACCCTTTAATTTCAGGTCTATTATAAACCCACGTTGGAATACCATCAGCATCATATTCAACTTCATAAATTCGTTTCTTACCACTAACTCTTGTATCTTTTGCAATTACAATACAACCAGCTTCACTTGAAAAATAAATTTTTAGAATTTTTATAGAATTAATTATTTGAGGCAAATATTGATCTTGATAAGCAAATAACTCATTACTTTTAAAATTTGTATAACCTAAATCAGAGGTATTCTCACTTATTATTATTTTATTTAAAACAAGATATTCATCTATTAAAATATTTTTTGCTACATTCATTATAGCCACTTCAAGCATTCTTTCTTTTGAACTATAAACACTTGAAACGCCAACATAAACATTATCTTTATATTTACTCAAATTTAACAAAGATAAATCATGTTGAATTGAATTATTATTAACTAGTTGCACTTCTTCATTCGCTGTTGAAACGCAACTAGTTGTTAAGATTATTATGCAAAAAATTATTAATAACCTTTTCATAAATATTTTTTATAAATTAAATTTCGCCATTTAATAGCTTAGCAAAAGCCTCTGCCATTTTATCATTTGCAGCTGCAGCAGCTTCGTTTTCTTCATATACATTTGCTACGGCTTGTGATGCAGGCTCAAAAGCTTTTTCAACATTACTTAGAGGAATCCCCATTAATACATAAACAGTTCCATCTTCATCTTGGAATAATTTTTCTCTTGTAACCCCATGTAAACAACTTTCAGAAACTTGAACTGAAATTGCCTCAAAAGCATCAATATTTTGTCTATTATCTCCAGAACCAGCATCATTTACATAAGTCTTAATAACTTCTTTAACACTAGTTTGTATCCATTCGGAGATGGCAGTTCTGCCTTCTGCTTCTGCTCTCTTAATTGAAGTTTGTAAATTTGCAGCCTTAGCTGTACCAACGGCATAATACATATCTGCTGATTTTGGATTATTTAAGATCCAATCAGGTAAAGAGTCTAACATAGTATTTGTAGGCTCGACAGATTCTTGAATAATAACATCTTTAGAAGTTGCACAACTTACTAATCCTAATAAAGCAACAAGCATTAGAACAGTAATAAAAGTTTTTTTCATATAAACTCTCCTAAAATTTTTTTTCAGTATACACGAATAAACATAATATTGCAAAATCTTAAATATTTTTATTCAAAAAATATAGTTATTACGCAATATATTAAAACTATATAAAAAAACCTTTAGACTAAATCTAAAGGCTGTAATATTATTTTTCAGATTCTTTCCAAAGTTTTTCTAAAGAATAGAAATCTCTTAACTCTTCACTCATCAAATGTATAACTATGGAATTACAATCAATAAGTTCCCATCCATCTCCTGCTGGAGTTTTATGTCTATCGTTTACTTCAAGACCTAAATCATTTAATACACTCCATAGATTATGTGCGACACCTCTTAAATGTCCAACACTAGTAACAGTAGCAATTACAAATACATCTGCCCAAGAACATCTGCCCTCAACATCAATAATATTAATATCTCTACATTTTTGATCATCTAAATATTTTACAATTTCATCAGTTTTATCTTTTAATTCAGCTTTCATAAATCCTTCCTTGTGGCTAAATCTTTTACCTGTTCTAGCCAAATCGCTAAATAGCTTGCACTATCTTTTATAGTATCTATATCATCAAAATAATATACATTTTGTTTGTCTATTTTATCAAAAAAAGTTGATAAATCAGCATCTATATTATTATTTAACAAACTTTGTACATCATTTATTATTTGATTCTTATTATTAACAAAAACCTCAATTAATGAGGCCTCATCCTCTTCATATTTTTTTATATCTTCAATTAACTGCTCTTTAACACTATCATCTAGTTCAAATTCAATATTTGCAGTTATATTTAAAATTTGTGATAATTTTTGCCTATCTATTTCTCTATTGTCGTATTTAATACATATCAAAGAATCATTATTCAATACAATTAAATAATTCTCTATATATCCATCTGCTAATAAAACATAATCAGTATTGTCATTTTCTCTACATGAGATAAAAGCAAATATTAATACTAAAAGAATTAGATATTTTTTCAAAAAGTTCCACCTTCCTTTAAGTAATCATAAAGCCCTTTAGTAGATGTTGCAAATGATAATGCATTATCTTTAAAGTGATGCTTCATTTGTTTTAAAACATTTAAACAAATAATCTCTAAAGATTCCATTTTATTATATGCAACTCTTTGAGCATCAGTTAAAAAAGATCTTCTGGGTTCTAGATAATCAGCTAAATACAATATTAAACCAAGACGACCCATATCTTTACTACCTAATGTATGCCATCTTATTGCTTTTACATAATCATCAAAACCTAAAGTTTCTACGATAGAGGCTCCAACTGGAGCATGTAATAAAACAGGATGATGGACTTCTTCTTTCTCAAGAGCGATTGAATGTTCTTTTGTATATAGTAAAAGATCTCCCGCTTCCCAGTTTCTTGCTACATCATGAAGTAATCCACATTTATAACAATCATCATTATCTAATTCACAATTAAACCTTGAATTTAAATATATTGCAGTTTCTGCAACTGAAACACAATGCAAATATCTTTTTGGTTTAACTTTACTTTTTACATATTTATCAACGTCTGTACAGCTCATGAGATTTGACATATTTATATACTCCTGGAGAAACTAAAGATGAAATATCTTTATTTTCTTTAACAAAAGTTCTAATTGTTGAAGAGGCATCTTCAAAAATCACATTATTCACTATTTCATAATCTAAATTATCTATTTCTAGCTCTTCATTATTCCTATTACAAATAATAAATTTCACTAGTTCTTTTAGTTTATCAAAATTATACCATTTTGTTAATGTAGGAACTAAATCATCTCCCATTAACAATCCTAATTTATTTGTTAGATTATAATTTTCATATATATATCTTACAGTATCATAAGTATAAGAATATCCACCTCTATCAATTTCACAGGTATCTAAAATAATCTCAATATCTTTATCCTCAGGATATATTTTTTTATAATCTTCTAAAGCTAAATTTATCATATTAATTCTATCGAGAGAATCAATAGTGTTATAACCTTCTTTAAATTTATTAGCAAATAAAGGCACAAGAATTAATTTCTTGTACCTTGTTTTTTGATATACATTATGAATTAAGTGCAAATGTCCTAAATGAATAGGATCAAAGCTGCCTCCAAACATAGCGGAATATTTCATTAGACTTCCTCATCAAGAGAGTCTGGATAATAAGCTTCAGTATCGACTGTTGTAGAAAAACCTCCATTGGAGCCTTCACTTCTTTCTTCGATTGTACCATTTTCGCTATCATTAACCATTTTAATAAAAGCTTGTTTTACTTCTTCTACACCAATATCATAATAAACGCATAAACCAATTACCTGTTTATCGCTATATTTTTCTTTCAATTCTTTTAATCTTACATCGTCAGCTTCATCAACATGAGTTGCAATAATTACACTAGGTTTTTCAACTAACTCTTCACTATAAGATTTCAATTCATCGTATAAAGTTTCATATGCAGTTAAATATCTATCATCAGATAAATCAATTAAATAAGCTAAACCAGTAGTCCTACTAATATGCCTTAAGAACTTATATCCCATACCGAGACCTTCACTGGCCCCTTCAATAATACCTGGAATATCTGCAAGAACTAAATCATTATCACCATAACGCATCATACCTAGTTGTGGTATTTTGGTTGTAAATGGATAACCAGCAACTTTACTTCTAGCATTAGTAAGTGCATTTAATAGTGATGATTTACCAGCATTTGGATAACCTACAAATCCAATATCAGCAATAACTAATAATTCAATACCGATTCTTTGTGATTCGCCAGGTTCCCCTGGTTGAGCAAATTTTGGAGCTTGTCTTGTAGCTGTTCTAAAATGCCAGTTACCTAAACCACCCTTTCCACCTTTTAAATATACCCATCTATCTACACCAGTTAAATCTTTAATAATTTCACCAGTTTGAGCATCTTTAACTACAGTTCCAGGAGGTACAGGAATTTCAACATCCTTACCATCAGCACCAAAACATCTTTGAGAAGAACCATTTCTTCCGTTTTCAGCTTTATAAACTCTTTTTAATTTTAAATGAGCTAATGTTCTAATATTATTTTTTACTACAAATACTACATCGCCCCCACGGCCGCCATCGCCGCCATCAGGACCGCCTTTTTGAACATATTTTTCACGTCTAAAAGACACACAGCCGCTGCCCCCGTTTCCAGAGGCAACGTCTAAATAGGTTTCATCGGAAAATCCAAACATAAAAACCCTTTACCGTTTTTGTACTCTTATTTACTTAGCAATACATTTGCGGTTTGTGAAATCGTTAACAACTACTTCGCCATCTACAGCTTCAATAGTAATATACTTTCTGTTTTTTCTTTCAGTAAATTTAACTCTTCCATCAATTTTTGCAAATAGAGTATAATCAGAACCACAACCTACGTTTTCACCAGGGTGGAACTTAGTTCCATGTTGACGAACTAAAACTTCACCAGCTGTTACAAGCTGACCACCAAAACGTTTAACACCTAAACGTTGTGCATTAGAATCGCGACCATTCTTAGAGGAGCCGCCACCTTTCTTATGTGCCATTTCTCTTCTCCTTATTTTGCGATTTGTTCAATCTTAATCAATGAGTATTTTTCACGATGACCTTGAGTCCTGCGATACCCTTTTCTACGATGGAACTTATAAACTTTAATCTTATCACCCTTAATGTCTTCTACAACTGTTGCAACAACTTTTGCACCATCAACATAAGGAGTACCAAACTTAGCACCGTCTTCACCAACTAGGGCTAAAACGGAGTTGTATTCTAGCTTAGATCCAGCTTCTTGGTTAACTAAATCAACTTGAACTGTATCACCTTCTACAACTTTGTACTGCTTTCCGAGAATTTCAACGAGTGCGTACATGTTTCTACATCCTTGTTTTTTATAATTTCTATCTAGTTTATAACAATTATTAAAAATCAAAACAAGGTATTTTTTAAAATAAAATATTAATAATTAAGAATTTACATGTTGATTAACTACCGATTGGTCGGTAATATATAATTATGAAAACAAATACTACGGCTTTAAATTTAATTAAAACTTTTATTAATGAAGGTTCTAAAATTGGATTAGATAATATCTCTTTATCCCTTTTAGCAAAGAAAATTAATATTACCAAAAGTACTATATTTTCTCATTTTAAAAACAAAGATGAATTAATTAATGAAATGTATTTGTATGGGAAAAAACTTTCTGCAAAAAATAAAGTTAATTTTTCTTTAGAAGGAGAAGCCGAAGATGTTCTTCTGAATGTTGTTGATCATTGGCATAGTATTTACTCAAACAGAACTTTATTTAATTTTTATAGAATTGTAGAAATGCAAAAGTTTATTGACAATAGAGCAAGAGCTATATCTTTATCTATTGATGCAATGATAATCTCTCAAACACAGATTGTACTAGAAGTATTAAATGAAACTAATAAATTAAATATAGATGAATTAGATTTAGCAATTGAAAGCTTTTCCTCTACCTTTATAAAATATTTAAAAAATGAACTTTTTTTAGATAATGGTGAATTAATTTGGGAAGAGGAAAGATTTATAACTAGATTTGTTAAAGAATATAAAAAAGAAAACTAATTCTATTTCTTTAAAAAATCTTCACGCATTGGTGTAAAAACATCAACCAAATAACCTTTTTTTAAGCAAATGTTTCCATGTTTGATATTAGATTCAAAATAAATTGAATCTCCTTTTTTTACTATTTCTTTTTTATCTCCAATAGTAAATTCAAACTCACCTTCAGCAACATAAGTACATTGCTCGTGATAATGAGAATGTAATTCTCCTACTGCCCCTTCTTCAAAATGAACTTCAACCATCATTAAATTAGAATTATGAGAGAGAACTTTTCTGCTAACACCTTTGCCTAAATCATCTAGTTTAACATCTTCACTTTTTACAACAACTTTCATATTTTTCCCTTATAACTAAGAAATGACTCTTAAATAATTAAAAGTCATTTCCTTAATGTTTAAATAATATATTTTAAAAATTACATAGATTCTAAATAACTGATACCAACAAGATTAAAGGAATTCTTTATAACTTGTAATACCATCTCTGAAAGAGTAATTCTAGCAACAACTATACTCTTATCATCAGCCATTAATATCTTATTATCATGATACCATTTACTAAACATCTTAGAAATATCATATAAATGAGAACAGATTAATGAAGGATTAAAGTTTTCACCTGCTTTTTTTACAACTTCTGGGAAGTTAGCAATCATTTTAACAAGTTCTCTTTCTTCTTCTAAATTTAATAATGAAGCATCAAATTCAATATCTTTATAATCATCTTTTACTTCATCGAACTTTCTTAGCATAGAAGAAATTCTAGCTCCCATATATTGTAAATAAGGTCCAGTATTACCATTAAATGAAATACTCTTTTCTGGATCAAAAGTCATATCTTTTGTTGGATCAACTTGTAATAAATAATAATTTAATGCGCCTAAAGCAATTGCGTTAGCTGTTTTATCAAGACCATCTACAAGATTTTCTCTTTCTTTTTCTTGAATTTCTTTCTTAGCTAATTCAGCTAGGTTATCAAATAAATCATCAGCATCAACAACTGTTCCTTCTCTACTTTTCATTTTACCGTTTGGTAGATTAACCATACCATAAGATAAGTGATGTAAATCTTTAGCCCAGCTATAACCTAATTTATCTAAAATATGGAATAATACTTTAAAGTGATATTGTTGCTCACTTGCTACAACATAAATTAAAGAATCAAATGGCCAATCTTCATGTCTTGCAATAGCAGTACCAATATCTTGAGTCATGTAAAGAGAAGTTCCATCTTTTCTCAATAGTACTTTTTTATCAAGTTTAATATCATCTAAGTCTATCCAAACTGAACCATCTTCTGCTTTGTAGAAAACACCATCTTCAAGACCTTTTAAGACTTTATCTTTACCAAGTTTATAAGTGTTACTTTCATAATAGTACTTATCAAAGCTAACTCCTGTTTTTTCATAAGATTCAGCTAGTCCATCAAGAGTCCAACCATTCATTTTTTCCCAAAGAGCAATAGTTTCTGCATCCCCTTCTTCCCATTTAACAAGCATTTCTTTTGCTTGATCAACGGCAGTTGGATCTTCTTTTTCCCATTGAGCAAATCTTACATAATATTTACCAACTAAATGATCCCCTTTTATATTTGAACTTTCTGGAGTTTCGCCATTACCAAACTTTTTATAAGCAAGCATACTCTTACAAATATGAACACCACGGTTATTAATTAAGTTTACTTTTTTTACATCAGCACCATTTGCTTTTAAAATAGCTGAAACACTTTCACCTAAACTATCATTTCTCATATGACCTAAATGAAGTGGCTTATTAGTATTTGGACAACTAAATTCAATCATAACCTTTTTATTATTAAAGAGATTACTATTACCATAGTTTTCTTTCTCTGAATCAACTTTGTCTTTTAAACCTTTTATAATTGCAGAAAAATCTAATCTTACATTCAAATATGGACCAGCTAAAATCATTTCACCAGAAGGTCTATCAGATAAATTTTCAATTCTTTCTTTTATTGTTTGAGCTATTTTTGCAGGTGCCATTTTAAATTGTTTTGCATATGCAAATAAAGGAAAAGCTACATCTCCCAATTCTGGTTTTGGTGGAACTTGTATAGCTAATGGAGCTAAAGTAATTTCTTCATTATTTATTTCTTTATAATAAGCTACCAATTGTTCTTCTATTAGTGATTTCCACTGTTCTTTTATCTCTTGTAACATTCTATTTTTCCTTATTGTAAAATTTTCAATCGCTTTATGATACAAATATCATAATATCTATTCAAGATTAAAATATCTATTTTGTTACTCTTAATGTAACTTCTCCAGTACCTAATTCTAATTCATCCCCATTTTCTAATTCAACAATCAAATGAGCTCTATCATTTATGGCTTTTGCATAGGCTGTTTGTACAGAATTATCTTTATTATAGATTGAAACTTTATGTCCTAAAACATTAGATTTTTCTCTATATTCATCTAAGAAGTCTTTATCCGGTAAAGCCTCCCAAATTTTATAAATTTCATTTACTACTTCTTTAACTAAAATATTTCTATTAACTTTTTTAGGTATTGCGGCTTCATCTTTATAAATACTTGTTACGATATCTCTTATTTCTGATGGGAATTGTTCCATTGGTGTTGAAAAATTTATTCCAATGCCAACAACCATAGATCTAATTCTTCCAGCTTCCATATCAATAATACCTTCTGTTAAAATTCCACAAACTTTTCTATCCTCAATATAAATATCATTTACCCACTTTATTTGAGAATCAACATTACATACTTTTTTGATAGCTCTAGAAATTGCAACTGAAGCAATACTAGTAATTAGTAAATTATTATCATTATTATCTTTTGAATTTATTAATAGACTAAGATAAATCCCTCCATCTGGAGATACAAATTCTCTACCTCTTCTACCTCTTCCTTTTAATTGCTTTGAAGCAACAATAACTGTTTTTTTATCACTATCTTCTTTAGCAATACTTTTCAAATAGGTATTAGTTGAATCTACCTCTTCTAGATAATGAATATCATAATTTGGGAGTTCTTTTTTTAAACTCTCAAGAGATAATTTTGTTGATTCTCTTAACAGTGAATAACCTTTGTTAGTTACAGCCTCAATTAAGGCTCCTTCTTTTCTCAATTCTGAAATAGCTTTCCAAATTGCAGTTCTACTAACATTGAATTCGTCTGCTAATTGTTGTCCAGAAACAAATTCATCATCACTCA
Organism: Pleomorphochaeta caudata; assembly: GCF_055395745.1. NCBI lineage: Bacteria > Pseudomonadati > Spirochaetota > Spirochaetia > Spirochaetales > Sphaerochaetaceae > Pleomorphochaeta > Pleomorphochaeta caudata. The sequence goes on along the minus strand of NZ_AP042458.1, from coordinate 1,275,510 downwards.
TATCTAAATAATTTAATACTTTACTTTTTAAACTCATAATTGTTTTTAGAATATATTTATTTTTGTATTTTATCAACAATTTATACTCTAAATAAAATTGTTAACTATTTTTTAAAAAATATGTTTACAATCGAATTTTTATTTGATATATTCAAACCATGAACACTCGAAAAACATTAATAACAGCCTTATTTACAGGGCTAATAATTGTTGGAACTTTTATAAGAATTCCATTACCCCCAGTACCAATTACATTACAAACAATGTTTGTAATTTTAGCGGCTTTACTTGGTGGTCTTAGCATTGGATTTTATTCCTTTATTATTTATTTAGTATTAGGAACTATTGGATTACCTATTTTTACAAGTGGTGGTGGAATTGGAGCACTAATTGGACCTACAGGTGGTTATATTTTTGGAATGTTACTAGCCACAATTGTTGCAGGCTTTATTTCTGATTTAGGAAAAAACAAAGAAAAAAAACTTCCCTATTTCATTGTTGCAGCATTATTAGCCACAGTAGTAATTTATTTAGTTGGTATTCCTTGGTTAAAATACGCAACTAGTATTAACTGGTCAAAAGCATTTGCACTAGGATTAACTCCATTTATTGTTGGCGATGTAATAAAATTATTAGTTTCTATTTTCTTAGCAACAAAATTCTATGACAGAATTCATCAACTTATAAACAAAGAAGAAGAAACCGAATAAGATTTAAAAATATTATTTAACTATTAACCGATGCAATGCATCGGTTTTATTGTTTATTTAGATTTTTTTTTGTATATTTGCACTAGGAGATAATAAATGAATACAAATTACAAAAATTATTTAGAAAGTTTTGATCGTATAACCAATCAAAGTGCTAACTTCATTGGCTTAAAACCTCTCCCAAGTAGTGTTTGTGTTGAACAATGCGCAAATGATCTACTAGAATTGATGTTTCCTGGCAGATGTGAAGGAGCAGCAGGTCAATCCTTTCAAGATATAATTATTCATCAACTTGATACAGTAAAATGGACTTTGTCTAACTTAATATATTTATCTTATAATCATGAATGCGATGATTTATGTGAAAATGCTAAAACTAGTAGAATTAAAACAGATGCAGCTTTAAAAGATTTATTTGAAGAATTACCTTCAATTAGAAAGAAAATAAAACAAGATGCTGAAGCTGGATTAGAAAATGACCCCGCAGCAACCAATTTGCATGAGGTTATTCTATCTTATCCTTATATAAAAGCTTTAACTGTTTATAGAGTTGCTCATAATCTACATAAAACAGGAGTTCCAATTCTTCCAAGAATGTTAACTGAATGGGCTCATAAAGAAACAGGAATCGATATTCACCCTGGTGCAGAAATTGGTGACTATTTCTTTATTGACCACGGTACTGGTGTTGTAATTGGAGAAACAACTGTTATAGGGAATAATGCAAAGATTTATCAAGGTGTTACTTTAGGAGCTTTAAGTTTCCCAAAAGATTCATCTGGTAATATTATTAAAGGAGCAAAACGTCACCCAACATTAGAAGATAATGTTACAATTTATTCTAATGCTACAATTCTTGGAGATGTAACAATTGGAAAAGATTGTATTATTGGATCTTCCGTTTGGATAAAAGAAGATGTTCCTGAATCTACTATGGTATTACTTCAAGAACCTAAAACAAACCATAGAGAAATAAAAAAAATGACAAACTAAAATTATAAAATATAATTTAACCAAAACATAACAAGAAAGTCTCTTGTTATGTTTTTTTATATCTATTCATTAATAAAATCAAAAATCTTATATTCTAATATCCTTGAGGGATAAGCAATTGCATAGTAAAATACTTAATAGAAAAAGAATTTTGTTTTGTAAAAACATTACTAGATAAGAAATAAGGATATTATATGAAAAACTTAGAATTACTATCAAAAATTGCATTAATAGAAGTAAAAACAAGTAATTTTGAGCAACAAATGAATAATATACTTAAGATTATTGGTGAGTATACTCAAGTTTCAAGAACATATATATTTATCGATAATGCTGATAATAGTGAAACAAGTAATGAATATGAATGGTGTAATACTGATATCACTCCTCAAAAAGATGATTTACAAAACATTCCCTATTCAATGATTCCTTCTTGGAAAAAATTATTAATAAGTGATGGAAGAATTTTCTCCCAAAATATAAAAACACTACCAAAAGATTTAATTGATATACTTGAGCCCCAAGGCATTTTATCTTTCATTGTTTACCCTATAATAATTGATAATAAGATTAAAGGCTTTATTGGGTTTGATGAATGCAAGGTACAAAGAGAATGGGAAGAAGAAGATTTAAATCTTTTAGCAACCATATCTGGTATAATTTCAAACTTATATAGCAACCATTATTACTTAATAAAAATACAAGAAGATAAAACTTCTTTTGAGAGCTTTTTCAACACCATTACTGATTATGTATTTATTGCAGATAAAAAGGGTAATATTCTACATGCTAATAATGCAGCAATAAAAAAACTTGAATATTCATTAAACGAACTAAAGACTTTAAATATCATAAGCCTTCATCCAAAAGATAAACAAGAAGCAGCCAAACATTTACTAAAACAAATGTATGATGGTAATAAAAATTCCTGTCCCTTTGAATTGTGTAGTAAAACAGGCCAAATCATTCCAGTAGAAACTCACTTATTATTTGGGAAATGGAATAACCAAGATTGTATCTTTAAAATATCAAAAGATATCTCAGCAGAACAAGAAGCACTTCAAAAATTCACAAGTATTTTTAACCATAATCCATCCCTTATGGCATTAACAAGATTACCAGATAAAATCTTAACCAATGTTAATAAAGCTTTCATAACTAAATTAGGCTTTGAATATGATGAAGTTATTGGCAAAACAACAGATGAATTAGGGATTTTTCCAGAAAGAGAAAAATACAAACAAGCTTTGACCCAATTATTAGAAACTGGTGAAATAACTAATTTTGAATTACAAGTAAAGTGCAAAAATGGCAATATTCTTTATGGTCTTTTTTCTAGTGTAAATATTACAAATCAAAATAAACAATATCTATTAACAGTAATGATTGATGTCACTGAAAAAAGAAATATTGAAAAACAAATTAAAGAATTATCAATTAGAGATGCATTAACAAATACATATAATAGAAGATATGTTTTTGAAAAAATCGATGATGCTATAAAAGAATATAAAACAAGTAATTCAATTTTTTCAATTTCAATATTAGATATAGATTTTTTCAAATCCATAAATGATAATTATGGACATGTAGCTGGAGATTTTATTTTAAGAGAATTTACTAAAATTCTTTCAGAAAATATAAGTAGTAATGATTTATTAGGAAGGTATGGAGGAGAAGAATTTATTATTCTTTCTTATGATAAAACTAGAAATGATACAGTTCATTTAATTACAAAACTTTTAAACATTATAAGAGAAAAAACTTTTGTTTATGAAAATCAAGAAATAAAATTTACATTCAGTGTAGGGATTTCAGATGTACTATTCTTCAATAAAAACGATATTACTATTGAAAATATAATAAACCTATCAGACAAAAGATTATATAAAGCCAAAGATTCAGGAAGAAATTGCATAATTTATTTAGATTAAAAAACAAGCTATTACAAACTTTAATGCAATAACTTGTCTATATCTTAATAAATACTTCTTATTATTTATTAATAATATGTTTAACCTTTTCCATCACTCTTGAAAGACTTAATCCATATTCTTCTAATAATTCATCAGGGCTACCAGATTGACCAAATTGATCTTGTACTCCTATTTTCTCAAATACAAAATCACCATTACCAATTAAAGTTGATGCAACAGCATCCCCTAATCCTCCAATAACACTATGTTCTTCTAAAGTAACTACACGGTGGCATTTTTTTGCATATTTTAAAATACATTCCTCATCAATAGGTTTTATAGTATGAATATTAACAACAGCAATTGAAACATTTTCTTCATCTGCCATTTTTTTAGCACACTCTAAAGCAGTACTAACCATAATACCGCAAGCAAAAATTACTAAATCTTTTCCTTCTTTCAAAACATTAGCTTTACCAAAGGTAAAAGGCATATCAAAATCAAATACTTCACTTGGAGAACGAGCTAATCTTAGATATACAGGCCCATCAATTTCTGAAATTGCCATTACTGCTCTTTTTGCTTCATTAGCATCACAAGGTACAACAACATTCATATTTGGAATAACTCTCATAAGAGCAATATCTTCAATAGCTTGATGACTCCCGCCATCCTCACCTACTGTTATACCTGAATGAGTACAACATATTTTTACATTGAACTTTGGATAAGCAATACTATTTCTTATTTGTTCATAAGCACGACCTGTTCCAAATAAAGCAAAAGTACTACAAAAAGGAATAACTCCCATAGTAGACATGCCTGCAGAAACATCTACCATATTTGCTTCAGCAATACCCATATTAAAAAATCTTTCTGGATATTTACTTGCAAACATATGAGTCATTGTTGCATGAGATAAATCAGCATCAAGAACAACAACTTTATCATTTTTCGCCCCTAATTCTACTAAGGCCTCACCATAACCAGTACGAATCATTTTTTTAGTCATTATCTTCATCTCCCTGCAATTCTTTCAATGCAATTTCTAACTCCTCATCATTAGGAGCTTTTCCATGCCAACCAACTTGATTCTCAGCAAAAGATACACCCTTTCCTTTTATTGTATGTGCAATAATACATGTTGGCTTATCTTTTTTTGGTTTAGTGTTTAGGGCATTAACTACAACTTCAATATCATTTCCGTCTTCAAGTTCGATAACTTCAAATCCAAAGGCTTCAAATTTATCACATAGATTTCCCATATTTAAAATTTTCTCACAAGGACCATCAAGTTGAAGTCCATTATTATCAACAATTAAAGTAAAATTATCTAATTTGTATGAGGCTGCTGCCATACAAGCTTCCCAGACTATACCTTCTTGGATTTCTCCATCACCTAATAAGGTATAAACATTTAGATCTTTTTTTTGAGCTTTAGCAGCTATAGCCATACCAACAGCAATAGAACAACCTTGACCTAAGGATCCTGTTGCAGCTTCAATACCTGGTAATTTCTTTGAATCTGGATGGCCTTGTAATCTGCTATGAAGTTTTCTTAAAGTTAATAATTCTTCTTTTGGAAAGAAGCCTTTATCTGCTAAAATTGCATATAAAACTGGGGCCGCATGCCCTTTGCTTAATACAAATCTATCTCTTAATGGATCTTTAGAATTTTCAGCACTTATATTCATTTTTGCATAATACAAACCAGCCATTATTTCAATTGCAGAAAGAGATCCACCAGTATGACCACTTGCTGACGCATTAAGCATCCTAAGCACATCGATTCTCAGTGCCTTACACTTTTGTTTAAGATATTCCATTTATTTATTCCTTATAATAAAGCAGTATTATTTTCTCCGCATAAGTCACGTAGAGCTATTTTCATGTGCTCTACACTTTCTTCTTCTGCTTTTTTTACATCACCAGCTTCAATTGCTTCAATTATTTTTCTATGAGGCTCTAAAGCATGAGATGCATGTTCTTGAAGTTTAAAACTTGTCATTCTTAATTGTTCAAAGTAATAGTTAACAATATTGATTAAGGCCATTAACAATTCATTATTTGAAATATCAACAATAGCTTTATGAAAATCTGCATCTAATTGTGCCATTCTCTTATTATCTTTATCAAAATAACTCTTTTCAAATTCAACTTGGATTTGTTTTAATATTAGAATATCTTTTTCAGTTCTATGTTTTGCTGCAAGCTTTGATGCTAAAGGATCTAAATATAATCTTACTTCAAGATAGCTTTGCATTTGAGCATCATGATCTCTAAACCAATTAACTGCTTGTTGTACAAGATCGGCTTCTTTATTTTTAACAAAAGCCCCTCTTCCTGGTTTTAAATCCAAATATCCTTGAGACTGTAATTTTCTATATACTTCTCTTAAAGTAGCTCTACTTACGTTTAAAGAGTTACACATCTCAAATTCAGTTGGGAGTTTATCACCAATTTGAATCTCATCACTTGCCAAATATTCTTTTATTTGTTCTGCTGCCATATCTACAATTGATTGTTTTTTTATTACTTTCATCTACTACCCCTCAACTAAAATGCTTGCCCTAATAATAATTTAGGCACAAACAAAGTTATTTGTGGGAACATATTTATCAAAAACAAAACAACCAACAACCCAATATAATACGGTTTAACAGCATGGAATGCTTGTTTAAAAGTTACACCACCAATCTTTGAAGTTAAAAATAAACATATTGCCATAGGCGGGGTTAATAACCCAATCATCAAAGCAAAAATGAATATTACTCCAAATTGAATAGGATGCATACCAATTGTATTAGCTATAGGCAATAAAATCGGAGTTAGTATAAAAATACTAGCATTCGTTTCCATAAAGGTTCCCATAAAAAGTAAAATTATATTCATTAATAAAATAACAAGAAATTTGTTATTTGTTAAATTAAAAATTAAATAAGAGAAAGTTTCTGCAATTTTTTCCATTCCTAGAACCCATGCAAACAATTTTCCAGAGGCCATTAAAAGCATGACCATACCTAAATTCTCAACACAAGTAATCAAAACTTTTCTTAAATTTCGAATTTTAAAATCTTTATAAACAAAAAGACCAACTACTAAGGAATAAAATACAGCAACAGCTGCAGCTTCTGTAGGTGTAAAAAATCCAGAAAAAATTCCACCAATTAAAATTACGGGAGCTAATAATGCTGGCAGTGCAGAACCAAAAGCTTTCATTTTTACAGAAAAAGGATATTTATCATGTTTTGGGTATTTACGTTTTTTAGCTATTACATAAACTGTACACATCATAGCTAATCCCATGATAATACCAACTGTGATACCACCCATAAATAGACCACCAATTGATACACCTGCAGCAATACCAAATAAAACCATAGGACTGCTTGGGGGGATAATAGGACCAATGATTGCCGAAGCAGATGTAACACCAACTGCAAAATCTGCATCAAAGCCTTGATCTTTCATAGCCTTAATTTCTATTGCTCCAAGACCTGCAACATCTGCTACTGCTGCCCCACTCATACCTGAGAAAATCATACTTGATAAAATATTAACATGACCTAATCCACCAGTAATATGACCAACACAACTATCTGCAAAAGTGAAAATTCTCTTTGTTATTCCACTGCTATTCATCAATTCACCAACAACCATAAAAAATGGAACAGCAAGCATTGTATATGAGGATACACCACTAACCATTGCTGATGGGATTAAAGTAAAATTAACAACACCGGTAAATTTTACAAAAAAGAAAGCTGCTAGAATCATTGAATACCCTACAGGTACACCAATGGTTATCATTACTAAAAAGCCTATTATAACCCACATTATACAACATCTCCTTTACTTTTTTTATTTTCGTCTCTCATTTCTTTTATCTCTTGAATAATATGGTCTAGTAAAAAATAACTAGTGAAGAAAAAACCAATAGGAAATGCTATATACCACCAACCTGCATTAGTTGGTAATATAGCAAGTGGTACTTGTATCTTTTTCTCAGCTAATAACCAACCATACCAAACAAGATAGATTGAAGCATATAATGTAACAAATGAAATAATGATACTAATTACATGCTGTACTGAAGATGGAAGTTTGCCAACAAAAACATCAATTCTAACATGAACTTTCTTTTTTGCTGCATAGGAAAGAGTAAAGAAACCTAGCCAAGCAGCCATAATAATTGAAAACTCTTCAATTTCTGGAAAGGATTTTCCAGTAAGTATTCGACTTGAAACTTGAAAGAAAACAGTACAAATTAATACCACCAATACAACTATTGATACATTTTTTACTATTTTTTCAAAAAAGTCAGATACTTTTGCAAATTTTAATGCAATTTTGTCAAACATAACTCCCAATCTCCTTTAATAAATTATTTTAAACTCTGAATTAAATCATAAGCACCAGCAGGATATTTATCCTTATTATTTTCTAATAATACTGGAGTAATAGTATTTTTGAATGAATCAATATCAATTTCTGATTTAGGAACTAAAATCATACCTTTTTCATCAAATTTCTTTAAGAATTCTTCATCTTCAGCGTTTACTTGTTCATTATGCCATTTAAATGCATTATCAATAGCTGTAGAAATAATTTGTTTATTTTCATCACTTAAAGTGTTCCACCAATCATTAGCCATATAAATAAAATAGTTTGTATATTGATGTTCAGTTTGCATTAAATATTTTTGAACTTGATACATACCAGCTTGGTCAATGTTTGCTAATGGGTTTTCTTGAGCATTAACAATACCATTTTGTAAAGCACCATATAATTCACCCCAAGCAACTGGAGTAACATTAGCACCTGTTGCTCTCCAAGAAGCAATAACACCTGCATTATTTGGAGTTCTTAATTTAATTCCTTCCATATCACTAACACTATATACAGGAACATTTGCAGTTAAGTAACGTGGACCACGTAATGCAATAGTATTTAAATAAGCTTTAACATTATACTTATCTGCTAATTGTTGAGCTAAATCTGCACCAACATCACTATTCCAGAAGTTTTGTAAATGTTGTTGGCTATCAAAAATAAATGCCATATTAAACAATTCCATCCATTCTGGAACTGCCCAGTTAAATAGCATTTCAGCATTTAAAAGCATTTCATAGTTGCCTTCTGATAATCCTGTACAAAGATCTTCATCATTATCACCCAATTGGCCTTCCAAATAGAGAACAGGTTTTAGTTCTCCATTAGATTTCTCTTCTATTTCAGCAGCCATTTTTTTTACAGCTTCTGTTGCTAATGCTGAAGAGTTATTCCCTACTACCTTAAATTCAATTGCACCAGATTTTTCAGAACTTCCTTGTGCGAATAAAGGTGTTACAACTGAAAAAATAATTAATGCAATTAATAATCTTGTTTTTTTCATCTTCTTCTCCTTTTAACTTTTTGTTTTAACTATTGTCAGATTGTCTGACAATTTTTTATAACATGGTTTTTCCTCCCCGTCAACTAAAAAATTCAAAGCAATTATTAAATAAAAAGAATATTAACTAAGAAAAAATTTTAAATATTAAAATATATTTTAATATTTATTTTTATAATCCAAAATAAAAAAATTTAATTATTTTTATACTCATAAGATTAAATCTGTAAAAATAAATAATAAAATAAATCACCTGTTATTATTTTTTAAAATAAAAAAAGGGTTTACTAATATCATTGAAAAATAATAATATTGCAAAAAAAGAAGCAAAAAGGATCAAAAAAAGATTTAGTATAAATTATTAAAAATACGGTTTTTATGAATTTCACTTAATTAATATTGACCATTTTTTCTACACAAAGACTATAAGCACAGGGATATTAAAGCTTAATGATTTTAGATAAATTTGAGGGAAACAATTTTATCTTATAAAAAATATATCAATATTTTTAATTATATAGCTTTAAAACTAAAGAGGGAAAATGAAATATTCTGTAATGGATTTATTTTGTGGAGCTGGTGGACTTAGTTTAGGATTTGAACAAACAAACAAATTTGAAATCAAAGTTGCATTTGAAAAAAATATTTCAGCCCAAACAACATATAAGAAAAATCACAAAGACACAGTTGTATATAGCAATGTAAATAATGCTAATTATAATAAAATAATTAAAAAATATGGCCCAATTGATATAATAATTGGTGATCCTCCTTATCAAGGATTTTTTAATGAAAATTTTCAAAATGATAGATTTATTAATAGAAACAAAAAATTAATTATTGAATACATAAGAGCAATTAGTGAAGTAAAACCAGAAGCTTTTGTTATGGAAAATGTCACTATGCTAAAATCTGATGTTCATAAATTTTACTTAGACAAACATGATTTAAAAAATAAAAAAATTATTAATATTCCTTTATCGGAAGATTCAATATTACTTTTAGATAAAAAATATTTCTTTTACACTGCTTTCTCAATTATTAATAATATAAATAACATTAGTTACAACTCTTGGGAAATAAAAGATTATAATACATTACTTGCTCTATTTAGACATAGAAATAATAAAAATAAATTAGAGGTTTTTATCAAAAATAACACTGATAAAATTATTGATTTAATCAGCAGTTTAAATCTATTTAGTTGTACAGATTCTCATATTTACAAGCAAACAAATGAAATTATTAAACATTTAGAGAATTTAATTAATGGCGATGAGATTTCTGATTGTTTTATAGAAACATTAATCTCTGCAATCTCGACTCAACAAATGCTTCATATTGCAAAAGATTTACATAAGCACCAACTATGTATAGATGAATTTTATTTAAATTCAGGAAATATTTGTGCAAAATTAAAAGCCTTTTCAATAATTGATTATATTAACTACAATATTGCAGATACATATGCAATTGATGATGGAATTCTATCAGCCCTAGATTTTGGTGTTCCTCAAAAAAGATTAAGATTTATTATGATGGGCATAAAAAAAGAAATTAATAAAAAAATATCACTCCCTAAAAATGAAACTAAAAAAACTACAGTTAAAGATGCAATAATTGATTTAGAAAAAATTACTCCAATCTACAATTTTAAAAAAGATGTTGGAATAGAAGTAGATAATAGTAATTACAAACCAAGAAGTAAAAAACTATTTAACCAATTACATGATAATAATAAAATCTATAATCATATTATTGCAAAAACTAGTGATGTCGCTTTAGAAAGATTTAAACAAATTAAACCAGGCAAAAACTTTCATTCTCTTTCTGAAGAGTACAAAAATAATACTTATATAGATTATTCAAAAACTCAAAATACAAGTTATCAAAGACTAAAATATAATGAACCATCAACTACAGTTGTAAATGTTAGAAAATCAATGTGGATTCATCCAACCTTAGATAGAGGAATTAGTGTCAGAGAAGCAGCAAGGCTACAGACCTTTCCAGATAGTTATCGCTTTTATGGAAATAAAGATTCCCAGTTCCAACAAGTTGGCGAGGCTGTCCCCCCACTAATGGCTAAAGCTATAGCTTCACAACTTTATGATGCCCTACAAAAATAAAAAACTTAAATTTATTTTTTAATTGGATGTCTAATTACGGTTTTCCACTTCGAAGGATCTACTTTTCTTACATCAGATAGATAGATTTCATGGTGAAGTCTTTCATCGTTTATATCTGTTTGATAGCCTTTTTCTGCTATGAAATCATTCATAATTTTTATGGTTTCTGGTTCCATATCATAAGGTCCAATATGCATAATTTGAACACATAAGCCTTCATCAAGAGTTAAAAACTCAGCTTTGGAAAAATCAATTTTCTTCTTTTTAGTTGCAAGATCAATAGCCCAATCAAAATCTTTCTTTGTAATAAAATCGGGTAATCTAATTACTGAGATCCAATTAAAAGTTGCCTTATTACTTAAATCAACACCTTTAATACCTTCTTGCCACCAAAAACCTTCTAAAGGAGGAACTACATATTGAAAAAAACCATCAATTTTATAATCAGTTTTGTAACTCATCTTTAAAGTGTAAGCCAAAGAATATAATACATTTAAGGCCTTTTTATATTCTCCATCTTCATCATTAGGATTACCCTTCCCTCTAACAGCAATATAATTCATTTTTGGAATTGTTACTATTTGAGGTTTATTTTTAGGTAAATAAAATTCTTTGAATTCTTTTTTATAATCAAAAGCCATATGCATCTCCTAAATATATATTATAACAATTATAACACTATATAAAAAATATAGCTCTATAAAAATTTTTATAGAGCTAAAGTTTGATAATAATATTATTACTATAATGTATCTAAAACATTTTGGATTGCTGTTTTATATTCAGAGAATTCTAATCCATTTTCTATTGCAAAATCTCGTACACTTTGATTGTCATTACTAAATGATTTTCCTAAGATTTCTTCAATTTGAGTTTTACTCATTCCCCAGTCTAGAAGATTTTTAAAAGTTGTACTTCCTTTGATAGCCATATCAACATTATCTGAAGAACTTGTTGTATCAACAACTGGTGCACTTAATTCTAAAGTAGTTGGAGAAATACTTCTCTCTTTAAGAACTTGGAATTCTTCATCACTTAATACACCTTTATCTCTAAGAATACTTAAAGCAGGATTTGGCAATAAAGTGGTTTCTTCCGTTTCATAAGGCATACCTAAATATAATGAAACAAATAAACGAACACTATCGGTGCCGACCTCTCCATCAACAGATAAACCTTCATATACAGTTTCTAAATCCTTAGCTTTATATTCTCCTGCTGCTTTTTCACTTGTATCTAATGCAAATGCTTGTGCAAGAATTTCTGCAGGTACATCAAAACTATTTTCAATATCCCCAAAAGTATATGAACCTCTAATATCTGAAGGATCAGCCATTCCCGCAAATTCTCCAGTTTCTATCTTAATTGGAACTTTTGAACTTTCAGTTTTCCAAAGACCTAAACTGGTTAAAACAATTATGCTACCTAAAATTACAATCAAAACAAATAAGGATGTCTTTTTATAATTAAGAGTGAAACCCTTGTTTTTTTCTAACTTTGTAGTACTCATCTCTAATGTTTTTTTAACAGGACAAGCAACTTCTGAAGTACAAGCTAAACAAGAAATACATTGATGATTTTTGACTTTTGATTTATCTGAAATCTTAATATTCATCGGACAAACTTTATCACAAGCACTACAAGATATACAGGTTTTATCATTTCTTCTAATACCAAAAATTCTGAAAAAATTGGTTAATCCTAACAAAGCACCATAAGGGCAAGCATATTTACAGAATGGTCTTTCAATAAACAAGGAGAGAATAATTATGACTCCTAAGGTAATAAACCCTGTAATTGCCACCTCTCCTGTCCAAAAATTAAATAATGCATAATAAGGATCATATGCTGCAAATACTAAAGTTGCAGATACAGCAGTCATTACAACTACCCAAATCAATACTAAATAACGTAAATAACGTAAAACAGAATCAATTTTTTTAGGTATTATATGATTAAATTTTTTATGAAATATCTTTTTACCTAATTTACCTATCCATTCTTGGAAAGTACCAAAAGGACAAACCCAGCCACAAAAAACAGGACCTGCAATTATAGCAGTAGCAAATACAATAATCATTAAATAAAATGAGGCTTCATGGATTTTTTGAACAAAAGTACCACTAGTTACATATTGATAAATAGTAACTACTCCTCCAAAAGGACAAACGGCATGTAATGATGCTCCATTTACTAAAGGAACTGTAATCCCTGCTTCTTCAAAAGAATGAGCAACTACAATTAGTAGAACGAGCAAAAAGAAGACTATTTGCACTGCCATACGAATATATTTAAGTGAAGAGCGTTTTTTCATGTAAGGCCTCCTAACAATAGTTTACTATAGCAATGATTATATAAGCTGTAAAGTTTTTTAATTAATTTCTTTTACTGTTAAAAGTTATAACAAATATGTAAAAAGCCTTTATTCATATTTAGAAAAATCAAAATTATTATAATATGAATAAAAATCTTTAATCTCTAAAGGTTTGCTAAAATAGAATCCTTGAATTTTATCACAACCCATATTTTCTAAGATTTTAAATTGTTCCTTAGTTTCTACTCCTTCTGCTATTACAATACCCCCGATTTTATGAATTAATTCTATCAAACATTTTATCATTGTATGAATTTGTTTCTCATTTATCCTATGAATAAAATACTTATCAAGTTTAATAATATCAGTGGGAAGCTCACCTAGAGTTTTAAAAGAATTATAGCCTGTACCAAAATCATCTATCTCTATTTTACAACCTGTTTTCTTAAGTAAATCTAAAGTATGTTTTAAGACAGAACTATTTGATGAAATTACTCTCTCTGTTATTTCAATATTAAAATTACTAGGACTTACCTGTTTTTCTTCAATTATATTTTTGACCCATTTACTAAATTTAAAATCAACTAATTCTACAGCTGAGATATTAATAGTTTGAACTATATCAATTGAGTGAGCTCTGAAATTAAAATAATTATCAATAACATTTGTTATTAACCACTTTGTAATTTCAAGTATTAATCCTGTTTCTTCAGCAATAGTAATAAATAATCCAGGAGCAATTGGAGATTTATCCTTTCTATCCCATCTTAACAAAGCCTCAGCGCTGTCTATTTTTCTACTTTTTAAATCAACAATTGGTTGATACATAATATATAAATCATTATTAATTAAAGCATCAATTAAAGAAGTTGCAATCTCATAGTATAATTTTCTCTCTTCAATATAATCTTGTTTATATAAATAAATTCCAACTTCTTGAGGATTTCCTTGTTCAGATATAATCCTTGCTTTTTGAATTAAGTCTTTTGATGTAGTAAAATTAATAGAACTTGAAACTATTCCTGCCTTTAATAAAAAATTAATTGAATAATTACCAATTATACAAGATTTAGATGATGCCTTTATTATAGGTAATAATAAATTGTAGCATTTTTTTTCATCCATACCTTTATCTTTTATTAAAAACACATATTGATTAAAAGAATAAGAGTAAGCTTGAGCATCATTAAAAATATTTTGAATTTTTGTAAATTCATCAATAATAAAATTCCTTAGATTATCAAATTCAATATATTTTCTCAATTCATCATTATTTACCAAATTAAAAAATACTAAAATATATTTTTCTTTTTTTTCATTTAGGGCATCTAAGTCTGGAATTAATTTTAATAAATTATAAAAATTTGAAAATTGAGATCTTAATTTATCATCTAATAATTTTTTATGATATTTTTTTAATTCTTTTAAACTTAGTCCTAAAAGAAATCCAATAACTAAATAACCAATAACTCTTATTACCCATCCAGCAATTTCAAAATTTGTGGTATAAAGATTAGAAAAATATAGAAAAGGACTATAAAGCATACTTAAAATAATTGCTATAAGAACACTACCAAAAATATTAAGAAAGAATGCCCCTATTAACATTGGTATTAGACTTAATAATTGCAACGAACCAAATTCATCATTTACAGCAAAAACTATATAATTAATAACAAAACAAGTAAGCATTAACAGTAAAATTTTGAATGCTGATTTTGAAATTATATTTCCCCTAATAAATTTCAAATTCATATTGTTCTCCTAATCAAAATTATAAATTAGGAAGTAAATTATTTGTTAACTGAATTAAAATTATACCTATTTATTAAATGAATAATAAATAGAACCATGCAAGTTATTTTATAATCATTTAACAAAAATTTTTGTCTTCCCCAATAAGAAAAGTACCATGTTTATTCACATTTGTAAATTAATATTGCTTTTCATATAAATTTGTCTATAAAATGTTAATTGAATTATCTAATGCAACCCCCTCTAATTTTTTCTAAGGCAAATTGGTTGCAATAAATATTGCAAAAGATATAGTTGCTATTACTAATACAAATAAGGTTTTCTTATTATTCGGTTGTTTCACACTTGTTTTCTATTTTTATGAGGATTTACAATATTTTATTCTTGTTGGTTTTTGTGTTTGGTTCGTTATTCAAATCAAGGAGGATAATTATGAATAACAACTTTAAACATTTAAGTTCTAAAGAAAGACATTTTATTTATAGTGGTTTAAATGATAAGAAATCATTTAAACAAATAGCTAAAGGAATTGATAGATCACCTTCTACCGTTTCTAGAGAAATTAGAGCTCATATGCAGCTTAAAAGAAAAGGTTCTAAATGGAGCCATTATTTCAATGACTGTAAATTTAGAAAAACTTGTAATAAAGTCTACATGTGTGACAATCTTAATTGTCCAGGTAAAAGTTGTTCTACTTGTGGGAAGTGCATTTATATTTGTAAGGATTATATAAAAGAGGAATGTCCTTTATTAGATAAACCACCTTATGTTTGTAATGGATGTAAAAATGAATTCAGATGTGATTTAGAAAAAAGATTTTATGATAGTATTTATGCACAAAAACAGTATAAAGAAGTATTAGTTGATAAAAGATCTGGTATTGCTATTAATGAATATGAATTCCAATTTACTAATGATTTGATTACACCTCTAGTGAAGAAAGGACAATCTTTTCATCATATTTATGAAACACATAAATATGAAATACCTATTTGTGAAAGAACTCTTTATTCATATCAACATTCAGGATTATTTGAAGTTGATAATTTTAAACATCCACGTCTTGTTAGATTTAAAAAGAGAGTTAACACAAACAAATCTAAAAGGTTAATTGAAAAGAAATGTCGTATTGGAAGGTCTTATGATGATTACTTAGAGTATGTAGATAATTATCCCGATATTCCTATTGTACAAATGGATAGTGTTGAAAGCACTAAAGGAGGTAAAGTATTACTTACTATTCACTTTGTTAATTGTTCTTTTATGTTAGCCTTTATTAGAGAGAGAAACACAGCACAATCTGTTATTGATATCTTTAATGATTTGTATGAAAAACTAGGTCATGAATATTTTAAAAGATTATTTCCTATTATTCTGACTGATTTGGGTGCTGAATTCTCGGGACCAAAACAGATTGAAGAAACCATAGATGGAATTAGTAGAACAAAAGTTTTCTTTTGTGAGCCTATGGCAAGTTACCAAAAAGCATCATGTGAAGTAAATCATGAATTACTTAGAAGAGTAATCCCAAAATATCAATCAATAAATCACTTAGATCAAAAGAAGACAAATCTTATGATGAGTCATATCAATTCTTACAAAAGAGGAAAGTTAGGAAATAATACTCCATACGAAATCTTTGAAAGAATGTATGGCCCAAATATTTTAAAAAATTTAAGCATTACTTACATCCCACCAGATGAAGTAATGCTTAGACCAAGTTTAGTTAAATAACAGTAAAAATAACCAAACACGCACTGTTTACCAACAAGAAATAGTAAACAAAATGACAGTGATTGCATTTAGTACTGCAAAAAAACAGATTATTTGCCAATCTGGGTTTTTTGCGCCCTTTGGTAATGACAAATAAACATCGTACCTTAATTTTTAGGCAGAAAAAGCAAAAAGTCAAACGAAAAAAAGATTTTTCATTAAACTTTTCACTATTTCAATTGCATTAAGTCTTGCAAATGCTCAAAAGGTTGCAGTTAATATTTCAAGTCACCTTTGTCTATAAAATGCTATAATTTTGATACAACTAATAACTCAAAACTGATAATTTATTAATTTTTAATGATTAATATTTAACAAATGCAACTTATAATATGAATAATATAAATAATCCTTATATTTTTTATATATACTTATCAAAAATATTGAAGGTTTTGACAAAAATTAAAGTATCTTTTACACAGTAGCATTCTGAATGTATAAATAATAATTTTATGAAACGTTTCATAGAGTAATTACAATAGTTAGTGAAACAATCATTTAAACATATAATAAATACTTAACAAAAAATAAGTTATATTTAAAAATAATTTAGCAAAATATTTTTCAAAAGTAACTTACTATCTTTTTTATGCATCTTACTCTTTTTATAAAATATTACAAATTTATATCTGCTATATTCTCTTTAGTTTAACAATATACAAAAGGAGTAAATGTTAATGAAAAAAATTATTACAATCGCAATGCTTATTGCATGTATGTTTGTAGCTCTTCCTGTTTTTGCACAAGGAGCTAATGAAGAAAATGATGAGGTATATGTATACTCAATTATGCCTGAAAAATATGCTTCAATTATATTTGAACAGTTCACAGCTGATACAGGAATTAAAGTAAACTTTGTACGTTTATCTTCAGGTGAAGCTCTTTCTAGAGTAATAGCTGAAAAAGACAACCCACAGGTTGACTGTGTATGGGGTGGCCCATCTGATACATATGATGCTGGAGTAAGAGAAGGAGTATTTGCAAAATATGTACCATCAGAAGCTGCAAAAATCCCTGAAAACTTTAAATCACAAGATGGATATTGGACAGGAATTGGAATTATTCCTTTATGCTTCTTATCAAATACTGATTTCTTAGCAAAAAACAATCTAAAAGCTCCAACAAGTTGGAATGATTTATTAAATCCAGTCTATAAAAATGGTCTTCAAATGGCTGATGCTAGAACATCTGGTACAGCAACAGAAAGAATTTATTCTCTAGTTCAAGCATTTGGTGAAGATGCAGCATTTGAATATCAAAAGAAATTAAATGCTAATATTCAACTTTATACAAAGAGTGGAGCTGGTGGAGCACTTCCTGTAGCTAACGGACAAGCTGCTGCTGGTATCTTCTATATTGTTGATGCATTAGATATTTTACATCAAGGATATCCTTTAGAAATTTCTTATCCTATTGAAGGTGTTACATATGGTGTTGAAGCTTCAGGTATGTTAGCAAATTGTAAACACCCAGAAGCTGCAAAAAAACTTCTTGATTGGGCATCTACCAAGAAATTAGGTGAAATCATGGTTGCAAATTCAATTTCATATATCCCAACTAGACCAGATGTACAAGTTGATGATCCTGCATTAGATATGTCTAAAGTAAATTTATTACAAGCAGATAGTTCTTGGAAAGGTCAAAACAGAGAAAATTTTGTTAACAGATTTGTTGACGAAGTTATTCAACAATAATTTTTAAACTACCTTAAAAGCCCATGGGTAACTATGGGCTTTAAAAACTATTTGGAGGCATTTTCTTGGGAAATCAACATATATTGGAAAAGAAAACCAAAGCATCAATGCTTAAAAAAGATCCCTATTTATTCTTTTTCCTTGTCGCAATCTGGGGATTCATAGCTATATTTATTCTATTCCCTTTTATTAAATTATTTGCATCAGCTTTTATAGTTGATGGTCAATTATCCTTTTCAGGAATAAAAGAAAATATTGGTGATAAATATACTATAAAAGCTTTATTCAATTCCTTAATTCTTGCTATATCAGTAAGTGTTACAGGAACTTTCTTAGGATATCTTTTTGCATTAATTGTCACTAGAACATCAGTGCCAAAAGTATTAAAAATTTTAATTAGTGCAATTACCTTATTGCCATTAATTTCTCCTCCATTTACAAGTAGTATTTCCTTAACACTTGCTTTAGGTCCTAATGGAATGCTACTAAGATTCTTTGGAATTGAAAATTTAAATATCTATGGCTTTTTAGGAACTTGGTTAAGTGAATCGCTTACTTACTTCCCTGTTGCATTTATGGTAATTTCTGCTGTTTTAAATACAATGAATGCATCATTAGATGATGCCGCGATGTCTCTTGGTGCTTCAAAAGCTAGAGTATTAAAAACCGTTACTATACCTTTATCAATTCCAGCTATAGGAAACTCAATTTTATTGCTATTTAGTTCTTCCTTAGCTGACTTTGCAACACCATTAATACTAGGGGGACAATCCTTCCCTGTTCTTCCAACTCAAGCTTATTTACAAATAACTGGGTTGTTCGATATACACGGTGGAGCTTCAATTTCATTTTTATTACTAGTTCCAGCGCTTATCGTTTTCTGGCTTCAAAGAATGGTAGTTGGAAATAAAAGCTTTGTTACAGTAACAGGAAAAAATGGAGCTCAATCTAATTTCGTAAAGCTACCTAAAAGTGTAAGTGTTGTTATGTGGACAATCTGCTCTATAGTAATTGCCTTCATCTTATATCTTTACTTTATTATTCTTTGGGGCTCACTAATTAAAACTTGGGGCATTGATAATTCTATTACATTGAAAAATTATAAATATGTTTTCACTTTTGGTAAAAAAGCTATTTTTGATACTTTAAAAATTGGTATAACATCCACAATTTTAGGTACTCTTTTAGGAGTAATTATTGGATATATAGTTGAGAGAAAGAATTTCGTTTCAAAAAGAGCCTTAGATTTAGCAAGTATGTTAAACTACGCTCTTCCTGGTACTGTTGTTGGTATTGCCTACATAGTTGCTTTTAATAGTAAACCAATAGTTTTAACAGGTACTATGACTATATTAGTAGCAGCATATATTTTTAGATACTATGCAACAGGAATAAGATCAGTAATGACGTCTCTACAACAAATTGACCCCGCTTTAGAAGAAGCATCTATGAGTTTAGGGGCTTCCTCTGCTAGGACTTTTACACATATTACTGTTCCATTAATTATACCTGCTGTATTAACTGGAATGAGATATCTCTTTATCCACTGTATGACAGCTATTAGTGCAACAATATTTTTAGTTTCTGTTAGATGGACATTATTAACAACTAGGATCTTAGAAAGCATGACAGAATTACAATTTTCACAAGCTTGTGCATTCTCAGTTGTATTAATTGTAATTGTATTTCTTGCAGATGCTCTAATGAACTTTATGTTAAAAACTTATTCTAATCACTTTAAGAAAAACTCAAAGGAGAACCAGTAGTATGAACGATATTGCTTTAAAAATAGAAAATGTATCTAAGGTCTTTAGTAAAGGCACAGAAACAGTACGTGCAGTTGATAATGCAAATATAATAGTTAATCAAGGAGAAATGGTAACTTTCTTAGGTCCATCAGGATGTGGGAAAACCACAACCTTAAGAATGGTTGCAGGCTTTGAATTACCTACAGAAGGGACCATTACAATTCAAGGTCAAGATATGACTAACACTCCCGTTAACAAAAGAGGAATTGGCTTTGTATTCCAAAACTATGCGCTTTTCCCTCATATGACAATTTACAACAACATAGCTTATGGTCTTAGAACTACAAAAATGGATGAAAAACTTATTAACAAAAAAGTTCTAGATGCTCTAGATTTAGTTGGACTAAAAAATGCAGAAAGAAGATATCCCAACGAACTATCTGGAGGCGAACAACAAAGAGTTGCTTTAGCTAGAGTTATTGTAATGGAACCTCACCTATTATTGATGGATGAACCTTTATCAAATTTAGATGTTAAATTAAGAATTCATATGCGAACAGAAATAAGAAAGCTTCAAAAAAAATTAGGAATTACTTGTCTTTATGTAACTCACGATCAAGCTGAAGCACTAACTGTAGCAGATAGAATAGTTGTAATGAGTAGAGGTAAAATTGAACAAATTGGAACTCCTCTAGAAATCTATAGTAGACCTAAAACGGCTTTTGTTGCTGATTTTATCGGGCAAGCAAATATAATTAAAACTATTGTTGAAAAAGATAATGGAAAAACAATTGAAGCAATTTTGCCTGGTAATGTCAAAATTGAATCGCCTAAAGTTGAAATTACTGATAAGATATTCACCAATGGTTCTACAGCTTCACTAGTTGTTAGACCAGAGAATATAGTGATTAAAGATAAAACAGATGGATTAGTTCAAGCTACCGTTATAACTTCAATTTTTGTTGGAAGTCATACAGAATATGAATTGCAGTTAGAACCAGGACAAATAATTCAAGCTTCTATTGATTTTAAAATTAATAGTAAAATTTATCATGAAGGTGATGAAGTCTCCTTAATTTTTGATAATAAAGCAGCACTATTCCTCAGTGAATAAAGCTATTAAGATATTGTTTTTATTAATTAGGAGAGTTAATGGATATTCAACTTATTTGCAATGAATCAATCCGTGAAAGCTTAGAAAAAAAATTAACTAAAAAAGGATTTACTATTAATGATAAAGCTGCATTCGTTTTTTATGAAAAAAACTATGCAGAAAAAAAATATATCTTTGCTAAAGATAATGAATATAATATTTCTATGCTAAAATTTGAAAATATAATATATTTTGAAAGTGACGATAAAAGAACTTTTGTCGTCACTGAAGAAAAAAAACTAGAAGTAAAAGAAAAATTATATGAGTTAGAAAAGCAATTATTATTAAAGAACTTTTTTAGAATTAATAAATCTCATATTATAAATATATTAAAAATAAATAAAATTATTCCTTGGATTGGATCAAAATTAGTTCTTGAAATGGATAACGGTGATAAATTATCTGTAACAAGAACTTATTATGAAAACTTCAAAAAAAGAATTGGGCTTTAGAGAGGAGATTTATTAATGAAAAACTGTAATAAAAGATTTATTATTTATTTAACTCTAAGTTTTTTACTTTCATTGATTACTGTTTATTATGCCTATAATAGCCTTTCTTATTCTAAATTGATTATAGAAGGCATTATTTATTATTCAATAATTATATTTTTAAATGATTTTATAATTAGATGGTTTTATTTAAGAACAAATATACCCTCTTTTATTAAAATTTTAATAAATATATTTATTGGATTATCATTATTGGTAATTGGACGTTTTCTTGTTTCACCATTTGAATTATATAAACTATTAAACTTTGATTTATTTATTGTTTTCCTTTTCCCTATAATAATCATTGGTGATGTTAATCTTGATTTCTACTTTAGAAAATCTTTTGAAAAATATAATATTTCTTTAAAAGAATTTAGAAATAAAAAACATTAATATAAACAATATGCTTTTTAAAATAGATTTATTTTAAATTATCATATATTATTAAGAAAATTTTTTACAAGGACATCACGATGTGCAACAAAGCAGTAATTTTTGATTTTAATGGCACTTTATTTTGGGATACTGAGATAAACTATGAATCCTGGTCAAACTGTATCAAGAGATGGTTAAACAAAGAATATACTAGAGAACAATACTTTAGTTTAAATGGTAGAACCACCTATGAAACTTTGGAAAAAGTTTTTGGTAAAAAGCTAGATCAAGAAACCATAAATAAATTATCAAAAGAAAAAGATATTGAATATTTAAAAATAATGGAAGAAGAAAAAGATTCTCTATCTCTTGCTCCAGGTCTTGAAGAGTTACTTGTAAAATTAATTGAAAAAGATCTAAAAATTGCTATTGCTACTAGTGCCCCACCAGAGTTAATGGAAGAATATGAAAAATTCTTCTCTTTATCTCGTTTCTTTAAAAAAGAATTAATTGTATCTAGTGACGGCTCTCTCCCTAGTAAACCAAATCCTGCTATTTATTTAAAAGCAATTGAAAAATTAAATATTGATGCCTCTAATTGTATAGTTTTTGAAGATACAAAAAGTGGTATAATTAGCGCA
Source organism: Pleomorphochaeta caudata (assembly GCF_055395745.1). NCBI lineage: Bacteria > Pseudomonadati > Spirochaetota > Spirochaetia > Spirochaetales > Sphaerochaetaceae > Pleomorphochaeta > Pleomorphochaeta caudata. The sequence goes on along the minus strand of NZ_AP042458.1, from coordinate 1,252,423 downwards.
TCCAGAGCAAATGTCAATAAAATAGTTGCTGTAAACAGTTTAGGTGCTGATACAGAAACAATTAATAATCTTAAGCAAACTGCCTTTCATATAAAAAATTTTAAGGAAGTGCAAATTGAATCTTTATTGGATTTATAATATAAAATTGGGATTTTTTCATAACTTAATGGCAAAAATCACCAAAATGATGTTTTTAATTCCTAATATAATAATAATAACCTACTAATTCTTAGTTGGTATGATTTATGCATTCTTATATTTAAACAATTTATTTTATTTGTTTAATTTCACTTTAACTAGTTGATTTATATTAATAATTGTTTAAATTACAAGGAGCAAAAATATGAAAATATTAATTACTACTGATCTATATAAACCTTTTATAAACGGAGTTGTAACCTCTGTTGATTCACTTGTCTCTCAATTAACTAAAAAAGGACATAGTGTTAAAATTATAACCTTAGCTAATTCTCATCACTCATATACAATTGACAATATCATATACCTAGGATCCATAGATTTTAACAAAATCTATCCAGGGGCTAAACTTAATATATCTTTTATGAGTAAAGAACTTAAAGCCGTATATGATTGGAAACCTGATATAGTTCACTCTCAATGTGAGTTTTCAACATTCCATATTGCAAAGAAAATTGCAAAAAAATTAAATATACCATTAATTCATACATATCATACAATATATGAAGATTATACCCACTACTTTTCACCGAATGCAAAAATTGGGCACTATATGGCCTCCAAATTTTCAGCTCATATATTAAATCAATGTGATGAGGTAATTGCACCAACAACTAAAGTTGAAAATTTATTAAAAAGTTATGATGTTCTTCCAGAAATATCGGTTATACCTAGTGGAATAAATTTATCAGCTTTTCTTGAACCTAAAGATGAAAATACAATAAATCAAATAAAAAATTCTCTAAAAATAAAAGAAGGTAATTTTATTATTGGTTTTGTAGGAAGAATAGCTAAAGAAAAGAATTTGGATGAATTATTAGAAATTTTCAAAAATATTCCTGAAGAAAATATTACTTTAATGATTGTAGGTAATGGCCCATATAAAGAAGAATTAATGGAAAAAAGTAAATCAATTGATAAACAAATTATTTTTACATCTATGATTAATCCTTCCTTAATTCATCATTACTATAAATGTTTTGATTTATTCATGAGCTGTTCTTCTAGTGAAACTCAAGGCTTAACATATATTGAAGCTTTAGCTAGCGGGGTTCCAATCCTTTGTAAAAAAGATTCTTGCTTAGATGATGTTTTAATTAATTCTGTAAATGGTTGGGATTTTGAAGACCAAGCTCAAGCGAATGCTTTATTTAGTAAATATTTTGAAGATGAAGAGAATAGAAAAAAAATGAGTATAAATGCTCAAAATCTTGCAAAAGTTAAATTTTCTTCCTCAAGTTTTTGTAACAGGGTATTAGAATTATACGATTCAGCTATTAATATAAATCAAGCCATTAGCAATTTAAAATATATGGCTATATAAAACAATCCTTTTAGTTGATTCTTATTCAACTAAAAGATAAAAAAATCTCAAAGCCAAAATAGTTAGCTTTGAGATTTTAAATTTATTAATTATTTATGTGCTTCAATTGAAAAGGAGAATGAACATTTATCACTTCTGTATCTTTCCATTGATAAAGCAATTGGTATTGAATCATGAATATAACTAACTGTTTGAACATATTGAACAGGGGATTTCTCAGGAACATTTAACAATGGAGCCTCGAAAGAACTGATCTTTTTTACTTCAAAAACTTTTTCATATTTTGTTACTTCATATTCATAATCTTTAATTAATAAATCTCTAATAGATTTTTCTGCTAGAGTTGTTTCATCTAACTCTGGTAAAAATCTTACAGGAATATATATTAAAGAAATTACTATTGGTTCATCATCAACATATCTCAAGGTTCTAAATTTATAGAATTCTTGATTATCTGCACATTTAAATATTGCGACTAAACTCTCATCAGCAATAACTTTAGTAAATTCTAAAACTTTTCTTTTTACTGAGAATTTTAATCTTTCCATTTTTTCTTCAAAATCTTCGAAAGATGCGACAATATCCTGTTCAATCTTTTTCTCTTTTACAAAAGTACCTTTACCTTTTTCTCTTAAAACAATTCCATTATTTTCTAATTCTTTTAATGCTTGTCTAACAGTTGGTCTACTAATTGAATAAATTTTACTTAACTCATCTTCAGTTGGAAGAAAAGTTCCAGGTTCAGCTTTTTTACAAAATTCCAAGAGAATCTCTTCTAATTGATAATAGAGAGGTACTGGAACTTTCTTTTTTAAGCTGTGTTTTAAAAAAAAGTTATCTATCACTTATTAACCTCATGAATAATATTTTGTTAATTTGTAATAACAAAATAACATATTATTTTTTTTAATTCAACTAATTTATTTAACATTATAAAAATAACAAAATTGTATAATTTAAAGAAAACTGTTGCTAAATATCTAAGAGTACAATATGAAAAACTATAAATATTTAGCAACAGAAATACCAAAAGTTACCTTTGTACTCTACCAGTACCATTTCCGTTTACTAGTTGTATTAACTCGTCTTTTGTTGTCAATGAAAAATCGCCTACAATCGAATGTTTTAAACAAGAAAGAGCTACTGCATAATCCAAAGATTCCTGAACCAAATAATTTTGAGAAAGACCAAATATTAAACCTGCTGAAAAACTATCTCCTGCACCTACTCTATCTACAATGTCTTTAATGCTATATTTTTTTGAAAAATAAGCTGAATCTCTTGTAGCTAATAATGCACTCCAATCGTTATGATTTGCAGAAAAACTTTCTCTGAGTGTAATACCTATTTTCTTAACATTAGGATAATCATTAAAGATTTTTTCACACATTTTTAAATATGATGATTTATCTAATTCTCCGCCTTCAACGTTTGAATCATTTTCATAACCTAATGATTTTTGAAAATCTTCCTCATTGCCAATTAATACATCAGCATATCTAGCTAATATTGGCATAATATCTTGAGCACTTTTACCATATTTCCATAATTTTTTTCTAAAATTTAAATCACAAGAAATGGTAACATTATTTTTTTTAGCTTTTTTCATTGCTAAAATTGCTTGTAAAGCAGCTCCTTCAGAGATAGCCGGAGTTATTCCTGAAACATGAAACCAAGCAGCATCACTAAATATATTATCCCAATCTAATTGATCATCATCAATTTTGCTAATTGCTGAATCAGCTCTATCATAAACTACCTTAGAAGGGCGTTGATTAGCTCCTGCTTCGATAAAATAGATGCCTAATCTATCAGAGGTTTGTTTAATAAAGTTAGTGCCAACATTATGATATCGTAATGTATTTTTACAACAATCACCTATAGTATTTTTAGGCAATAATGTGACAAATTCTGTATCAAGACCTAAATGAGATAAAGCTACAGCTACATTAGCTTCGCCACCACCAAAGGTTGCTTCTAATAATGGAGATTGAAATAATCTTTCATTTTGGATTGATTTTAATCTCAACATTATTTCACCAAAAGTTACAATTTTCATAAATTCTCCTATTCAACCAAATGAATCAAATAATTAAGATTTGGAATTTCTAAATATACTGCTTTCAATTTTCCATTAGCATATTTTTTAGTATCCTCAAGAGCTTTCACTCCATAAGGCTCTAAATAATTTAATGCTCTAGCAATTGATGCTGTATGAAGACCTATATGAAAACTCTGAGCTTTCATTGGTTTATAAACAAATTCTAAATCACTAGCAATAAACATTGAAGAATTCCCTGGTTTGCTTTCTATTTGAAAAATATTTGAAAACTCTCTTCCAAATGCATCAGTTACTTCTTTATTGCCGATGTATAATCCACTATGTGCAATTGATAAATCCATCACTCTTTTTATACAAGCATCAAGCAATTCTTCAATTTTATCAAAATCTCCACTTTCAATACTGTTTGTTGGAACAATCCAAGTTCCTCCACAAGCAACTACATTATTAAGAGCTAAATAATCATTAACATTATTTTCTTTTACCCCGCCTGTAGGCATAAAACTAACATCTGGATAGACGGAAGAAAAAGCTTTTAACATATTAACTCCACCAGATAATTCTGCTGGGAAAAATTTAAGAATTGATAGCCCTAGAGAAACAGCTTGTTCTATTTGAGATGGATTACTAACTCCAGGAATACATAAAATATTATTTTTTAAACAATACTTTACAATTTCTGGGTTAAATCCTGGTGCAACAATAAATGTTGCACCATTATCAATTGCAGATTTAGCTGAATCTAAAGTTAATACTGTACCAGCACCAATATTCATATTAGGATATTTTTCTGAAATTTCCTTAATAATTTGACCAGCAGAATCAGTTCTATAAGTAACTTCTATTACATTAATATTCTTCTTGAGTAATAGTTTAGCTAACTCTAAAGCTTTATCTACTGAGTATGCTTTTACTACAGGAACAACACCTACTCTTTCTAGTAAATCTTTTATTTCCATGTTATTGTCCTTATTTTTTCTTTACATATGGAGAGTGTGCAATTGAATATGCAGGAACTGGGAAATCAATGTCATCAAAATTATATAAAACAGGTAAGCGATTTAAAGTATGCATAGTTGCTTTTAAGCCTTCTAATAATTCTTCAATCATTTTTGGAGGGACTCCCATGATCATATCTGAATCAGAAGCATATCCATGTCTTTTATCACCTAAATCTGCAATTGCAAAACAAAGTTTATTTTCTACGATAGGCATTGATAAAGTCTCATAACAACTAGCACCATGACCATTTGTCTTTAATTCAACTTTTCCATCACCATGATTCCAAGTATTAGCGTATTCTAGTTCTAACATTTGTGTTGGATTACCCCAAATTTGAATAACAGTTGGGATATTAGGAATAATATCTAAAGGACATACACTAACAGCTTTATATTTTCCTTTTTCAAAACACTTCATACCATTAAATACTACTGAAGTTTGTTCTAAATCTTTAGCAAAAGCGCCTACTACATTTTTAGCAAAACCTTCAGGAACTTCACCAATACCCATAGCTAAATCAGCTACTGGACATAATTTATTAGTATTTTCTTTAGTAATTGCTACAGGGATTTCATAATATCTTGAAAAACCAATAACATTACAAATTACTTTTTTTCTTTCAATCCATTGATATTCTTTAGGAACATCTTCAACGTTTTCATATAAAGTAATACCTACAGGTTTATTCTTTAATTTAAGAATTTGTTCAAATTCAACACCAATTTTATTTAATTGTTCAACAGTCATGTCAAAATCTCCTTATTTAATATCATTTAATGGATAAACAGGCTTATTACCTAATAATACTTGGGCAATATTTTCTGCAGCTTTATATTTCAAAGTATTTAAACTTTCTTCAGTGTAAAAACCTGTATGATCTGAAATTACAACGTTATCTAAATGTCTATATGGATGATCTTTTGGAACTGGATCCATCTTAAATACATCTAAACCAGCACCAGATAATTTCTTAGCTTTTAAAGCTTCAATTAATGCATCATCGTCAACCATTCCACCTCTAGCTGTATTAACTAGAATTAAATTTTCTTTAACTAAAGACAAGAAATGTTTATCAATCATATTTGCTGTTTCAGCTTTTTCAGGACAATGAATAGAAATAATATCTGAATTTTCAGCTAAATAGTCTAAAGAAACTTTTTTATAACCAGCAGCTTTAATTTCTTCTTCGTCTTTATATGGATCATAAATTAAAATTTCTTTTGGAGAAAAACCACTAATTTTCTTTGCATATTTTGATCCAATATGACCAAAACCAATAATACCAACAACTGAATCTTTTACTTGATGGATTTTATAAGCAGACATCAAGTTCCATTCACCATTAAGAATTCTATTATATTTGAATGTTGTTCTTCTAATACAATCCAAAGTCAAAGCCATTGCTTGGTCAGAAACAGCTTCATCTGCACCATAATCAGGAACTCTTGAAACCCAGATACCCTTTTGTGTTGCTGCATCAACATCAACATTGTTATAACCAACACCATATCTAGAAATAACTTTACATTTTTTCATTTTTGCAATTTCAGGTGCTCCTAATTGGTGTAGATTTAATAAAACACCATCTGCATCTTCAACAATTTGTTGTACTTCTTCTTGTGATTTTGCATCACAAACTACTAATTCAGCATCAACCTTTGCTAATGCTTCTCTTTCTGGGGCATAAGATGAGAAACGATCATCTGTAACAATTACTTTAAATTTTGCCATCTTTTATTCTCCTTTTCATAATTTTTTTCGATTAACAAGCTCAATTATTTGGCATTAATTTATATTTGTCAATAACAATTTACATAATTATGTTAAAATGTATTTACAAATTTATTTAAAAATATCTTTACATATGGAAATTTGAGTGCTAATATTTCACTATCGAGCTAAGAAAGGAGTAAAAATTATGACAAATTCAATTAGCGATTGGAAAATCTCAACAAAGAAAATGTATGGCTTACAAGAAATAATTAGTCCTGAAAAGTCTACACTTACAAAAGCTTTATATGCTTATAGATTAGATTTAAAGAAATCTATGTCTCAGAATATAGTAAACGACAAACTAGAATTATCTTTTGTACTAGTAGAAGGTGAAGCAAAATTAAAAATTGATGATAAAGAATATTCAATGAATAAATTTGATTCATTTTATATCCCATCTAAAACTTCAGTAGTAATTAGCACTGATAGTGAATGTACTTTCTACATTGGTGGTGCTATTGATGATGGATTTGGAAAATTCTTCTTCCATAAATTTGATAATACTCAACCTATTGGAGATACAAAACAAGTTCATGGACAAGAACCTTATCAAAGAGATGTTTATATGACTTTAGGTCCTAAAGTAGAAGCTTCAAGATTAATAACAGGTTTAACCTGGAGTGAAGAAGGTAAATGGTCAAGCTGGCCACCACATGAACACGAAAAAGATCTAGAAGAAGGTTATTGGTATTTTGATATGCCAGCTCCAAAATTTGGAATTCATCTAAGCTATGAAAAATCTGGAGAAGTAACTAATGCTCATATTGTAAGAGATGGTGATATGATTTTAGCACCATATGGTTATCATCCAACAGTTGCTGCACCAAGTAACAAAAATGCTTATTTCTGGATTTTAGCAGCTCATTCACATACTAGTAGACGCTACGATTTAGCAAATAACGATAGTGCATATCTATAAATATTAATATAGGAATAAAAAATGGAAGCTTTAGTTAAATACAAAAAAGGTGATGGTTTTTTAGAACTACAAGATGTTGAAAAACCTCAAATCGGAGACAATGAAGTATTGATAGAAATAAAAGCTGCAGCAATATGCGGAACTGATCTACATATTTATCATGATCAGTTCCCATATTGGCCTCCTGTAACTCTTGGACACGAATTTTCAGGAGTTATAGTTGAAAAAGGTAAAAATGTCTCAAATTGGGAAATTGGAGATAGAGTTGTTGGAGAACCTCATACCTTAGCTTGTGGAACCTGTTATTACTGCAGAACAGGTAATATACAAAATTGTAATTCTAAGAGATCTCCTGGTTGGGGAATAGATGGATGTTTTGCAAAATATATGAGATATCCTGAACCTAAACTATTACATAAATTACCTGATTCAGTTTCATTCGAAGAAGGATCTTTAATTGAACCTTTAGCCAATGTTGTTACTGATGTAATAGAAAGAGGAAATATTCACGCTGGAGATAATGTTGTAGTAATTGGACCTGGGCCAATTGGTCTTATGGCATGTATGGTTGCAAAAGCCGTTGGAGCTGGAAAAGTATTTCTTTTAGGAACAGATGAAGATGAAGCAATTAGAGCTCCACTTGCTAAAAAAGCTGGTTATATAGACTTATTTATCAACTCTATGAAAGAAGATGCTCAAGAAATAATCAAAAAACATACTAATGATTTAGGTGCAGATTTTGTAATAGAAGCTAGTGGTTCTCAAGGAGGAATTGCATCTGCAATAGCTGTAGCAAGAAAATATGCAACAATTGTTGGAATTGGACTTCCAATTAGAGATACAATTAATTTTCCTTACCTACCAGCTATGAAAAAAGTTCTAACCCTTGTATTCAATATGTCAACAGCTTATACATCCTGGGATAGATCAATTAATTTAGTAGCAAGTAAAAAGCTTGATTTAAAACCGTTAATTAGTGATGTTGTACCACTTTCAAAATGGGAAGAAAGCTTTAAAAAACTTGAAGCGAAACAAGGTATAAAAATAGTATTTTCATTTAACTAATATAAAAAATTATATACAAAAGGAGTAACAAATGAAAAAAAGTATTATTATGTTGTTGTTATTTACAACAATTTGTGCATTTGGCTTTGCACAAGGTCAAGAAGAAGGCGCAGCTGAAGAGCAAACCTATGTTTTTAAGTTTGCACATTCAATGTCAGAACAAAGTGTTAGACATCAGTCTATGGAACTTTTCAAAAAAGAACTTGAAGAAAAAACCAATGGAAGAATTAAAGTAGAAATTTATGCTAATGGTGTTCTAGGTTCAGAATCTGAAGTAATCGATATGGTAAAAACAAACAATGTTCAAGGAGCAAGAGGATCTCAATTTGAGAAAGCTAATCCTAAATATATGATTTATAATATACCATTCGTATTCAACTCATCTGATGAATTCAACTATATTCTACACTCAGATTTTGAAGAAGCTATAGCTAAAGATGCTCAAAAGAATGGTTATTATATTCCTGCAACTGGTATTGCTGGTGGTTTTAGACAATTCACTAATAATGTACGTCCAATTAATACCCCTGATGATATTAAAGGTTTAAAAATGAGAGTTCCACCTCTAGAACCTGTACTAAAAGCTATGGATGCTCTTTCTGCAAACCCACAACAAGTTCCATATAAAGAAACATATATGGCTTTAAAAACTGGTGTTGTTGATGGTCAAGAAAACCCATTCTCAAATACTTATGATATGAACTTTGATGAAGTACAAAAATACCTATCAATAGGTAACTATATCATTTGTCCAGACTGTCTATTTGTAAGTAATACCTGGTATCAAGCACTTCCTGATGATCTAAAAACTATCTTTAATGAAGTATCTAAAGAAGCAATGGATTGGAGCACTGAAAACTGGTTAGCATCCGAAGAACCAATTGCAAAAGAATTAGAACAAAATTTAATTACAAATGTAATTTCTGATGAAAACCTTCAATTATTCAGAGACAAAATGGGTCCTGTTTATGATTACTTTATTAACAAAGGTGATTTCACTCAAGCTGACTTAGATGATTTGAATTCACGCTTAGAAGAATATAGAGCTAATCATTAAGAAATAATAAATAGCCTATAGATAAACTCTATAGGTTATTTATCTACTAGGAGGTATATCTTGCAAAAATTAAATATATTTTTTAAAAAATTAGCAAATATCATTGAACTTATCTTAAGCTTTTTACTAGCGTTCATTTTTATTTTTATGTGTATTCTTGTAATATTAAGATACTTTTTTAATTCAAGCATTTACGGTGGAAACGAAATTCTTGAATATCTATTTATTTACATTACTTCTTTAGGGGCAGCAGCCTTAATATTTTATGATGAACATATCAAAGTTGATTTTTTTTCATTTAAAAATAAGACTTTGAAAACTATTCAAAATATAATTATAAATTTTTTAATGTTATTTTTATGTTCAATTATTTTAAAGCTTTCCTTTGAATGGATTGGTAATGTAGGACAATTCCCAACTCCTGTATTACATATCAAACAAATGTGGGCACAAATTTCAATTCCTATAGGATTTATTCTTTCAATTATATTTTTAATTTTTAAGATTATTTGTGATTTCATTAAATTAATTAAGGGAGAAAAATAGTTATGACACTTTTAGTAATAACATTAATTTGTTTTATAATATTAGGAATGCCAATAGGATATGCATTAGGATTATCAGGAACTTGCTATTTTATGTTTTGTAATCCAAGTCTAATCAGCCTACTACCAGAAAGAGTTTTTTCCGGAATGGACTCATTTCTTTTACTATCTCTACCCTTATTTATTTTAATGGGATTAATAATGAATGAAGGTAATCTAACTGCTAGAATGGTAAATTTAATGATGGTTTTGGTTGGTAGAATTAGAGGTGGCCTTGCTGTTGTAAATGTTATGGTAAGTATGGTTTTTGGCGGAATTTCTGGATCTTCTGTATCAGATACAGCATCTGTTGGAGCAATTCTTATTCCTGAAATGGAAAAAAATGGGTATAGCAAAGAGTTTGCATCAGGAGTTACTGTTGCATCTTCAACTATGGGAATGATAATCCCGCCGAGTATACCAATGCTCATTTATGCATCAATTTCGATGGAATCGGTTGGTAAATTATTTGTTGGAACAATGATTCCAGGAATTTTAATTGGATTATTTATGATTGTAATTACAATTATTTTAGCAAAAAAAAGAAATGTACCAAAAACAAACATAAAAATAAATTCAAAAGAAACCAGAAAACTTTTTGAAGAAGGTATCTTAGCACTTTTAATGCCTTTACTAATTATTGGGGCAATTGTATTTGGTATTACAACTACAACTGAAGCTGCAGCATTAGGTGCTTTATATGCATTTATTATAGGATTTTTTGTTACAAAAACACTAAAGAAAGAATCTTTTATACCTATTTTGAAGCAAACAATAAAAATGAGTGCTAGTTGTATGATTGTTATCGCATTTTCAAAAATGTTTATTTGGATTCTTGCAGTAGAACATGTTCCTGAAAATATGCTTCTATTTATTGAAAGTTTACACTTATCAAAATGGGTAATTTTATTATTTGTTGATTTAATTATTTTGTTTATTGGTATGTTCTTAGATGTAAGTCCAGCACTTATGCTAATAACTCCAGTATTCTTACCTGCTATGACAAGCATTGGTGTTGATCCAATTCAATTTGGAGCTATCTTAATTACTGGATTAGCAATAGGATTAGTAACACCTCCTGTTGGAATGTGTTTAAATGTAGCTTCCTCTATTACTAATTTAAGTATTATAAAAATTTTTAAAGCCGCTACTCCATTTGTATTAGCAAATATTTTTACATTACTTTTGGTAACTTATGTCCCTCAAATCAGTCTAGCTTTACCTAATCTGATTAAATAAATACTCAATGTTTACACATTAAAACTAGTCTGATTAAAACTAATTAGGCTAGTTTTTTTTAAATCTGTTTTACTTATTATGAATAAACCCATATACTTGAATTAAAGCTACTTTAAAAAGGAGTCATATATGCCAAAGACTTTAGTTTTATATTATTCACTTGAAGGCACAACTGAAGGATTAGCAAAAAATATTGCAGAACAATATCAATTAGATTTTGAAAAAATTCAACCTTACAAAGAAATCAAATATAAAGGCTTTTTAAAATATGTTTTTGGAGGGTTTCAAGTTATATTTAAGAGATACCCAAAATTAAAACCATTGAAATCTGATTTAGATGATTACGATACAATTATTATTGGATCTCCTATTTGGGCTGGACAACTGACCCCTGAAATTTATTCTCTTTTTTTAGAAAATATTATAAAAAATAAAAACATCTATATTTTTTATACTTGCAAAGGAAGTGATAACACACCTTTAGATAAGATAAAAACTTTAATAGAAAAGGATAATAAAATTCTATCTTCTTGCCAGTGCATAAGCCTTGATGCAAAATTTAAAGAAGAAAAAGTGCAGTTAATAAACTGGATTGAAACCATTAATTTCTAGGGAATCTATAAATTTTATTTTTTTCTTTACAATTATATAGATTATCATCAGCTCTAGTTAATAATTTCTGATAATTATTTTCTGTTGCTGAAAATTCTGCGCACCCATAACAAAAACTTGAATTAGGAACTATGGATTCCATCTTGCCTGTTATTTTATTATATAGATTTTCAATCATTAAATTTATTTCTTTTAAATCATAATTTGGGCAAATAAGCACAAATTCATCACCACCCCATCTACCAAAAATATCTTCTTCTCTTTTATGCAAATTAAACCCTTGTGCAAAAGTTTCAATTATTTTATCACCAAAAACATGACCATAATTATCATTAATTTCTTTTAATCTATTGATATCCATTATAGCAATAGAAAACTTAGTGCCAGTTGCTTTTGCACTATTAAAGTTTTTAATTAAAAATTCTTGTGTTTTGTTTCTATTGTAAGAAGAAGTTAAAACATCCATTTCAGCTAAATATCTAAGTTTTCTTTCATTAACTAAATTCTTTAAGTCAACTTCAATTGCGGATCTAAATTCTTTTAATAAAGTCTTATATTCTAAGGTAAAAGTATTTTTTTTATTATCTAATACGCATATAGTTCCAAAAAATTCTTTATTAGGCCAATGAATAGGAACCCCATAATATGAAACCATATTTAGTTTAACATCTGAATTGTCCTTCCAAATTTCTGAATCTAATGCATTATCTATTAAGAGCTCATTATCTTCCCCAATTACTGTTTCACAATATAACCCAGAACCTAGAAGCCCTTTATCACCTTCTTCATATGGATTATCAGCATTTTGGCTTTTTAAAAAAACCACCATTTCTTTTTCAGTAATTTGCATAATTAATCCAGCTGGAACATTAATAATTTTTGCCATTATATTAATAATTCTCTGCCATTTATCAATCAATTCTTTGCTAATAAGAGGCATACTTGAATCAGTAATAGCAACTTCTCTTCTTTCTCTTTTTGCCCTTAAAAATACTTCTGTGGTTTTTCTCATATATTACTCCATAAATAAACACTACATACGACTAAACACCTTCTCAACAGCAAGAACTGCAACTTTTGGATCAAATTGCTTGCCTGCTTTATCTAATATCTCTTTTATTGCAATTTCTTTTGTAAAAGCTTTTCTATATGGTCTATCAGAAACCATAGCATCATAAGCATCAGCTATAGATATAATTCTAGCTTCCAAAGAAATGTCTTCTCCTTTTTTCCCATTGGGATATCCATTTCCATCCCATCTTTCATGATGTTCTAAAACTATATTTGCAATATGATTCAAATCTTTATTTTTAACTAATATTTGATATGCATAATTAGGATGCTTTTTAACAATATCATATTCATCCTCAGTTAGCTTAACATTTTTATTTAACACTTCTTTTGGAATTATTGTTTTACCAATATCGTGAATTAACCCCGCATAATAAATTTCTGATATTTTACTATCTTCAAGTCCTAAGTGCTGAGCTATTTTTTTAGAATAATTAGCTACATTTTGACTATGATCTTTTGTATATTGATCATGGATTTCTAAAAAACTTGTTAAAGTTATAACCATATTTTCTAAAACACTTAACTGAAGTTCTTTATATTTCTTTTCATTAATTCTAATCTCATCTCTACAGCGATTCTTTTTCTTAGATAATCGAATGAGATTTCTTATCATCTCATTAACAATAAAGTCATCAACATCATCATCTTTTAAATTTGTTAAATTAAAATAAAAAGGATTTTCATATAATTGACCTTTCCAAATTATTAAAGGATGTAATTCTATTATTGTTTTTATGAATTTATTTGAAAACTTGTTTATATTATATCTACATATTGCAGAGACTGGATAAGAGTTAAATAATTCTTCATTCAATAAATACTCATAATCCATTATTCTTTTAAACTCATCATCATAATTTAAAACCCAACTTAACTCTCCAGTAACCGCCAAAGCAGTATACCCTTGAGATAAAGCAGAATTTGCTAATTCTTTTAATAAATTTAGCATTTTCCTTGGTTCAAACTCTCCATCTTTGGAATAAGCTTCTTCTTTTTCTAAAAAACTTAACTGATTACTTTCTATAAACTGATTTAGATCAATGAATTTTGATATTTTCTTTTTTATTAAGTCTGTATCCAAATCGCCATTAATATAAATACATTTTTCATTTTTTTGGATTCTTGATACGATATATGCAACAATAACATCTGTATTCAAATCATTATCTGATTCCTCATATAACAATACAATATGGTTATTAGGTATCACACGATTCATACTTTCAAAAATTTGATTTAAAGACATCTATTATTACTCCTATAGTACTTTTAATATAAAAAATACTAGTTTACTTAGATAATATCATAAAATTATTATAATTAAAATTATATATTAAAATCTATTCATATAAAAAAATCAATTCCTAAGTAATCTAATTAAATAATTATTATTAAACATTTAATTGAAAAATAACTTTTTCTAAATCAATAAATATTATAAGCTGTATATTAACAAAACAAAAAAGGATTAAAAAAAATGAGTAAAACACAAAAAATCAGAACAACTATAACCTTTATATTTTTTTTACTATTTCCAATAACATTAAATTTCTTCTCTCCATATATTTCTATTAATGGAGCTATGAATGGAATTATTTCTGGAAGCATTCTACTTTTTATGTTTATGTTTATTTTTTCTATATTTTTTGGTAGAGCTTGGTGTGGTTGGATTTGCCCTATGGCTGCATTAAGTGATGTTTCATTAAAAATAAACAATAAAAATGTAAATGCCAAAAAATTAAAAATAATTCGTTATTCTATATTCTTCATTTGGCTAAGTATAATCATTATTATGTTTATTCTCTCAGGTGGAATTAAAGCAATAAAACCTTTATATATGACTGAAAATATTATTTCAGTAGATGCTCCAGTAAAATATATAATTTACTATTTTGTTTTGTTTACCTTCTTTTTCTTAACAATAATCATTGGAAAAAGAGGTGCTTGCCATACTATTTGTTGGATGTCTCCATTTTTAGTTGCAGGTTTTCATGTAGGCAAATTCTTAAAAATTCCAAAACTAAGAATTAAAGCAAATGCTGATAATTGTATTCAATGTGGTCTTTGCAATAAAAAATGTCCCATGAGTATTGATGTTGCAAAAAAAGTAAAAAATAATTCAATTAATACATCTGATTGTATATTATGTGGAGAATGCATCGATGCATGTAAAAAAGATGTATTACACTTTGGTATAAAATAATTAAGGAGATATAATGATTCCTAAAGAAACAAAACTTAGAGTTGCAAGAGCAACAGACAATCTTGAAGAAATAACTAAAATGTACATAAGTGGATTAGGTTTTGAATTATTGGGCCATTTTGAAGGACATAAAGGCTTTAATGGATCTATTATAGGCCACAAAAAACATAATTATCATTTAGAATTTACTCATAAAGATGGGGATATAGTTGGAAGTGCCCCTACAAAAGAAAATTTATTAGTTTTTTATTTCTCTAATACAAGTATTTGGGAAGATACATGCAAACAAATGATAGAAGCTGGCTTTAAAGAAGTAAAATCCTATAATGTTTATTGGGATGTTGTTGGAAAAACCTTTGAAGATATTGATGGGTATAGAATAGTATTACAAAATAAAGAATGGACTACATAATTATAACTACTGGCATTTAATTCAATTAAATACCAGCATAATCACTAAATTTATAATACCTAATATTGCCAAGAATTATATTCAAAAGGTTGAACATCACTCTCTGTTTTATCATCCTTTTCTTTCTTACAATACTCAATATAATCATTATATATCTTTTTAATATCTGCACCTTCAAGTTGAGGTATTACAACACTTGCTTCTGTTAAGAAATGTAATTCATCTCTACCTAAGTCTCTACCTTTTTGGGTATGAACATCATAAGCATAATCTTGCATTTGAACCCCTCTTCCATGAGCAAATTCTTTTATAATTGTATTCTTTACATTATCACTAGATCTTTCTTTTTTTTGTCTACATAAATATCTTATTGCATGAACAAAAAACATTGGTCTATCTCCATCATTATACAAAAACTCTTTTCTAATATTGTTTAATGTATAAATCAATTCTGGAGCATGTACATCACCAAAGCCAATATCTTCAACACTAATACTTAATAAACGTCTCCACATTTTATCCTCAAATTGGGGAGAAGTAATATACATCTCATATGCAGCACATAAAGCATTAAATTCTAAGCCTCTTCTTATAGATTTTTGTAGCAATGAAATTACTTCATCTCCAGAGAGACCATTTCTTGTTTTAATTTGTGCCCATGGGTCATACGACATAAAATCGCTCATAACACCTCCATAAAAATTTTATTTTTTTTATCCTTTAATTCCTGAAGAAGAAACTCCTTCAACAAAATACTTTTGCGTTATAATGAATAAAATTATTATTGGTATAACAGCCAAAGAAGCTCCAGCTAATTGCACTGGAATATCTGCACCACCACGTTCTTGGAATAACTTTAAAGCAGGTGTTATTAATTGAGTATCTATTGAATTAATAAACAAATAAGGATCTAAGAAATTGTTCCAAATATTAATAAAACTAAATAATATTGTAGTAGCTATAGCAGGACCAGATAGAGGAATAAATAATTTTAATAATATTGTTTTATGAGTGGCTCCATCTATATATGCAGCCTCGCAGAAATCATTTGGTACAGATTGGAAAAACTCTGTTAATAATAATAGATAGAAAACTTCACTAACCTCTGGTAAAATTATAACCCATAATGAATTTAATAAATGTAAATTTTTAAAGAACAAATATCTAGGAACCATTGTTGTTTCCCCAGGAATCATTAAGGTTGCTAATAAAACAGCCATTATTAAGCCACTAAATCTAAATTTCAATCTGCTAAATGCATATGCAGCAGGTAATGTAACAATTAGTCTCAAAACTATAGTTATTAAAACAGTTTGAATTGTATTACCATACCAATCAAAGAAATTCTTATGAAAAAATACTGTCTTATAATTATCTAATATTGGAGTAAAGCTATAAAACAAAGGCTTATAAGCTAAACCCGCAGGTCTAAAAGAAATGGCAATCATCATTATAAATGGATATAACATTAATATACCTAAAACCCACATAATTACTGTAAATACTAGATCACTTTTTTTTATTGGTTTATCCATCTATTTCTTATCCTTTGAACAACGCCATTTATAAAAATAATAAATGCAGTGAAAATTACCCCTTCTGCAGCAGCAAGAGAAAATTTCATATAAGTAAATGCATCATCATAAATCTGTAAAGCAAGCACTTTTGTTGCAACTCCAGGTCCACCATTAGTTAAACTTATAATAATTGAATAGTTTCTAAATGAATTGATTATAGTAATTACCAATAATAAAAAGAAAGTTGGCATTAAATGAGGAATAATTATTTCTTTTACCTTTTGAAAAAAAGTAGCTCCCTCTAAATCAGCAACTTCAATATGGTATGGTGGAATTTCTTGCAACGCAGCTAAAAAAGTAATTATATTAAAAGCAAGAGCAACCCAGACACCGATTAGAGCAGTAACAATCAATGCTAAATTTGGACTGTTTAACCATTGAGGCACTACAGGCATATTTAAAAGCCTAAAAATGGCATTAACAGGACCTTTAGTAGGATTTAGTAAATATTTCCAAACAATACCTACAGCAATTATATTTGTTACATAAGGCATGTAAAAAAACGTTCTTACAATAACTCTGCCTTTAAATTCTTTATTAAACAAAATTGCTAAAAACATTGAGAATATCATTAAAGCCGCTGTATATACTAAAGAGAAAATCATAGTATTAGCAAATGAAATCCAAAAAGTTTTACTAGATAAAATTTTTATATAATTAGATAAACCTACAAAAGTTGTATCATTTAATCTCTGAACAGAATTTCTATTTAAAAAACTAACTAGAAATCCATATATTATCGGATAAAATTTAAAAAATACAAACATAATAATAAATGGAGCAATAAACATATATGCAATTTTATTATCTTTATATCGAATATTATTTTTTTTATTCCTCATAAAGTCTCCAAAACTTAATTAAAGATAACTGTCCAATTATCTTGGACAGTTATATTAATTTAATTATTTAACATTTTCTATTACTTCATTAACTCTTGTTTCAATATTTTCTAAAGTATTATCTAAAGTTTCTAAATCCATAAAGTATTTGTGTAATTCTTCATTTACAATTGCATTATATTCGCTAGATACATCACCTAAGATATCTGAGTTTTGATTTCCCATACCATTAGCAATAAAGCTATTATATAAATCATCAATTGTTACTTGACCATTTGAAGCTTCAGCAACTGGACCAAATACCTCAGCTTTATCTTCTTCACTTAAACTAGCTAAAGCTGGAATACCACCTTCATATTTCCATTGATTTTGACCAACCCATAATACATATTTTAAAGCAGCATCTTTATGTTTTGCATTTTTATTAATACTAGAATAAGCCATAGAAATTAAGTTGTTGTTTCCATTTTCACCAGCACTTGGTAATGGAGCAACACCATATTTCCAATCTCTTGGATAGTCAGATTGACTGTTTAATAAACGAGTGAACCAGTTTCCTTGTGGGAACATTGCAAGATGATCGCCTTCCATAGCGTAATAGTTCCAAGAAACATTTTCTGCTTGCATTTCTGATACGCTTGGTTGAACTTTATATTTATTTCCTAAATCATAATAGAATTGTACAGCTTCTCTTACTTGTGGGTTATTGAAGTTACACATACCATCTTCAGTATATAAAGCAGCACCTTGTTGTTTTGCTTGGAAGAATTGGAAAGGATTATCTGCTAAAATAAAGGAACCATAAATACCCTTATCTGCATCAGTAATCTTTTGTGCAATTGCTAGATAATCATCCCAAGTCCAAGATCCACTTGGATAAGGTACATTAGCACCATCAAATAAATCTTTGTTATATAATACACAGAATACTTCTTTCTTTAATGGTACTGAATAATAATTACCATCAGTTTCATAAGGAATATTTGTACCCCAAATTTGTTCTGCATCTACTCCAGCATCTTTAACTAATTCATTTAAAGGAACAAAATAGCCAGCTCTAACTCTGTTTTGATAAGTTTTAGGACCTAATGATTGAATAACATCAATATCGCCACCAGCTAATAAATCTAAATTAACTTTCATTACATGGTCATCATCATTACCAGGTGTTGGAGATACATCAACATGAATTCCTGTTTCTTTTTCAAAATCAAGGTTCATTTGATTATACCAATCAGCTGTTGCATATGAAGCTCTACAAACTGTAGTAACAACATTTTCTTCATCTTTGCTTTCAGCTTTACCATTAGCAAATAAAGGTAAACTAATTAGTAAAACTAAACTTAAAATAAATAACTTCTTCTTCATTTTCTCTCTCCTGAAAATATTAACAATAAAAATCATTAATACGTTTTTATATTAACAATAACTTAAAACTAAGTTTTTATTCTTGTTCTCCAATAATTTCTAAAATACGTTCTCTATAAGTTGTATTTCTTTCTTTCCATTCTGGACTAACTTTAGAACCTTCTAGATAAAATTCCTTTTCAGTCATTTTTCTTTCTTGACCTAATCTTGTATGTTTATCAATTGCATACTCAGGAATTTCTGGTTTGATAGTACCATTTGCATAGCATTTCATAACCCAGTTATAAAGCTCATCACTACTTCTATCTTTCATTGATTCACATAAATATCTAACTGCATGAATTGCAAATAAACCTCTATCTCCATCTTGTGGAATTGTGTTTCTCATTGCATCTAAACTATGAATCATCATAGCTGCTGTTGGATTTGCTAAACCAACATCTTCTACACTGATAACTCTTAAACGTTGCCATAGATATTCTTCTAATTCACGACTTGTTTTCAACATTTCATATGCTAAAGTTGTTGCATTTTCTACGTGATTTCTTCTAATTTCTTTCTGAATTGCTGATATTACTAAATCTGCATCTATGCCAGAAATTGTCTTATATTTTTGCCAATGATCGTAATTATAAACTTCCATTTTCTTACTCCATAGTATTTTATTAATGCAAGCAGTATACAAGAGTTTATAAAAAATAAAATACTAAATATGCTCAAAAACTTTTGAATTTATCTCATCCTTTATTAATATAAAATTCCATGTTATTCTCTATATATGAAAATATTAAGAGAGTTTGTTCATGAACCAAA
The DNA here is from genome assembly GCF_055395745.1 of Pleomorphochaeta caudata. Lineage (NCBI taxonomy): Bacteria > Pseudomonadati > Spirochaetota > Spirochaetia > Spirochaetales > Sphaerochaetaceae > Pleomorphochaeta > Pleomorphochaeta caudata. The sequence continues at coordinate 1,232,299 of NZ_AP042458.1, read as the reverse complement.
ACTATTTGATAAAAGACACTTTTCTACTCTAATGCTTGAAAAAGAGCCCTTTAAAACCTGTGAAATAACACAAGGTGGATATGGTATATTAGACAATGATTTCTATGTGAAAAGGATTGCAAATAGAGGTTATCATGTATTTGTTTTTTGCTTATCCGGCAAAGCAAAATTAACAATGGAAGATGGTAGTGAATTCTTCTTAAATCAAAATGAAGTATTTATTTCAACTGCAACAGGACAAGGTCATAAAGAAGAAGCCTACGGCGATACACCTTTGGAAATGATTTGGTTCACAGTACTTGAAACTAGCACAAGAATACAGCTATCCTTTTCAGATTACAGTGTTTCACCCTTTGAAAAAGGGGATTTATTAAAACAATACATTTTAGAACTTTTTAAAGAAGACGCCTATCAAGATGCAAAAAGTTTTGAAGCAATTGGGTTATATGAACAATTATTTTTAATTACGCTAGAGAGATCTTTAAACTGGATTGAAGATATCGACAATAAATGGAAAAGAATAAAATTAGCTAAATTATGGGAAACTGTTACAACTAGAATTGATGAGCCTTGGTCGATTGAAGACTTATGTAGTGAAAGCAATACATCCAAAGCTCATTTACATCGTATTTGTAAAACTGTATTTAATTGTGCTCCTGGAGAAAAGGTTAGAGAATTAAAAATGGACAGAGCTAAATTTCTACTTCGAAATACCTTTACTACTATTTCTGAAATAGCAATTGCTGTCGGTTATGATAATCCGGCTACCTTTTCAGCAGCATTTAATAAATACTGTAAAATGAGTCCAAGAAAATACAGAAATCAAAAAAATCAACATTGAAAAACAAAAAATACAATTTATAGAATAAAATTAAGCAATAAAAAAAGTTAGAATCTAATACACCGTTTTTATTAACTAAATTACTAATAACAAATTAACAAACTATTATTGACGTGCCCTTCTAACTTTATTAATGGTTATCATCTAAATTTACACAATTAGCATAATAGATCTACTTATAATATTATTTAAATAAGCTAATTCTTTCTTCATAACTCATAATCTTTACAAAAATAAATATTTAATATAAAATATTTATATAAGTAAAGGTAAAATATGAAATTAATATATCATTTAAATGAAAGATTAAAAGAAAAAAATCTTACAAAACAATATTTACAAAAGAAATTAAATATTTCTTCAAGAACTATGGCTAAATTTAATAAAAATGAAAGTGTTTCTTTAAATACTATTGCATTAATTTGCAATGAACTTGGATGCAAAATTGAAGATATTGTTGAAATAGAAAAAGAGGTTTCAACCTTTCTTTCAAACCTATTAGAAGAAAAAAAAATTAAATTACCCAATGGCCTATATCATGAACTTCAAATTCTATTTGCTTATAATTCAAATAGAATTGAAGGAAGTAAATTAAATGAAGAGGACACAAGATATATTTATGAAACAAATACAATTGAAGGAGTAAAAAATACAAATGACATCATTGAAATTGTAAATCATTTCAAAGCATTTGATTATTTACTTGATAGTATTTTTGAGCCTTTATCTGAAACTATTATTAAACAATTCCACTTTATACTTAAAAATAGTACCTCTGATAGTCGTTTAGAATGGTTTAATGTAGGCGATTACAAAAAAAGAAAAAATACCGTTGGAGGAATAGATACAACAGCCCCTAAAAAAGTTTCTACTGAAATTAGAAAATTAATAGATGAATATTCTACTATCGATAATAAAATCTTAGAGGATATAGTTGACTTCCATTATCAATTTGAAAAAATACATCCATTTCAAGATGGGAATGGACGAGTTGGTCGATTAATAATGTTTAGAGAATGTTTAAAAAACAATATAAAACCTTTTATAATTGAAGATGAAATCAAGTTTTTTTATTACAGAGGTTTAAAAGAATATCCAAGTCAAAAAGGATATCTAATTGATACTTGCAAATCCTCTCAAGATAGAATGGATTATATATTAAATAAATTTTCATATTGATGATGTAGTAAAAATAATTATTTATAGCAATAAAAAATTAATAAGGATATTTAATATAAAATCAAATATCCTTATCTTTATTAAAATTCATTTTTAAAATATAAATTTTTAAATTATAATATTTACTATAGGGTTTTTCTTAGAAATATCAACAAACTTTGCTTTAAATAGCATTCCTGGAGCTGCAAAAGCTGGAGCTTCATCAACAGTTACATCGATATAATTTCCAGTAACTCCTGTGAACTTTCCATTCTTTCTTTTTTGAAGAACTACTTCACACTCTTTATTCAATTGTCTTTCTAAGTAATTATTATATAATTCATTAGATAGATCTCTAAGTTCTTTAGCTCTTTCATCTCTAACATATTCAGGAACTTTATCTTTAGCTTTATAAAGAGCAGTATTTGGTCTTGGTGAGAATGGGAAAACATGCAATTGAGTAAAACCATATTCTTTTAAGAATTCATAGGTTTCCTTAAATTCTTCATCCCCTTCTCCTGGAAGTCCAGAAATAATATCTGCGGCAATAAATGGATCATCTTTGATTTCTTTTAATCTATTAACGACATAAGTTAAATGAGCTTTATCATATTTCCTATTAACTCTTTTCAAAACAACATCACTAGCACTTTGTACAGGAATATGGAAATGAGGTTGTAATCTAGGATCTTTTAAAGTCTCTAAAAGTCTCTCATCAATATGATCAGCTTCTAAAGAAGATAATCTTAATCTGATATTTGGCCCTAAAGATTTAAGTAGTTTTTCTAATAATCCACCTAAACCATCATTTTTATGGTCATACATAGTTAGATTAACGCCAGTAAGCATAATCTCACTATAACCTTGTTTTTCTAAATCTAGAGCTCTTTCAACTACTATATCGCTATCAAGACTAACAGCTTTTCCTCTAGCAATATGAACTCTACAGAAATAACAATTATTATCACAACCATCTTGAACTTTTAAATAAGCTCTATTGTGATAAGAAAATGATGCAGCTGCATAATCAAATACACTAGCATCTTCATCAACAAAGGTAGTAATTGCACTCTCTAAGTTCATACCACTTTGTAATGCTGCATTAATATGTGTAGGCAGTTTTAATAATTGAGCTTTTTTTGATAATGGAACTACAATTATATTTTCTGCTAATTCTCTTATTTCCTTCGCATTTAATTGTGCATAACATCCTGTTACTACACAAATACCTATATTAGCAAATTTACGTATCATTCTTCTGGCTTTTTGCTCAGCTTTACTTGTTACTGTACAAGTATTTACTATATATATTTCAGCTACGTCTTTATCTTTTACAATAGAAAAACCTTCTTTTGCAAAAGCATCTGCTATTCCTTCACTCTCACATTGGTTAAGTCTACAGCCCAATGTGTAAACACAAACATTCACCTAGTCCTCCTGGGATACTAAGTCCTGCATAACATAATCTAAAGCGCCCTTTAGTCCCATTCTCATTTGTTTCGCATAAGGATTATATTTCTGTAAATCATGGAATAATTGAATAGGGTCATTACAGGTTTGTTCAACAATAGACATCAACCTCCTATACCCTGTTGTAGCAAGTTCAGTTGGTTGAAGAGCAAGTTCATCTAGCACTCTTCCTACGAAGTGTGTAATACCTTGCGACCAAGCAGCTTCTCTATCATGTGAATCGGGAGACATCTCTAGTACTTCAAGCTGCCAAGATTTGAAACCATTTAAGATTTCATTATAAACATCTTTAGGGCAAGATATAGGAAAAATGACAAGAGGTAAACCCTTTACCCCGTTTTTTCCTGAATCTGGACCAAACATTGGGTGAGATGCTATTGAATAAACATCTTTTGGCAAGTTTTCTCTCATAATTTTTGATGGATAAACTTTTACAGAACAAGTATCTACAACTATAGTTCCAGGTTTCAATCTATCTTTTACATTTTTGATGACCTTCTCAAAGGCACTGATTGCAACGCAGAAATAAATAACATCACAGGAAGCTAAAAAGGTATCTTCATCTACCTGTTTTACACCTTCAATATCTTCTTTTATATTTCTACTATATCCTAAAACTTCATTATTATGTCTTGCAAATTCTTGAGCCCAAAACTTACCAAAGCGGCCTAAACCATATACACCAATCTTCATAATTTAATTTCATCCTTATATAAAGCAAAGATACATCAAGGCAAACATTTCATTCAAGCCAAATTCAAAAAAGAAATAACAATTATATTTTTTTATTATCTAAATTTATAGTTAATAATTATAAAAACTCATAATATTTAAGTTTCTTCTTATATATAAAATAATATTACTTATGTCTTTAAAATCATTATACCTAAACATTGTCTTATTAACAGAACATTTATACTTAAATATTGGCTTGTTTATAAGACAATATTATGCTATTATTGTCTTATGGATAAGACATATTTTATTAAATTCAATATTCTACAATTCTTTGTCTTAACAAAAAAGAAATCAGGAGATATAGATTATGATTAATAAAGAATTATTAAAAAATATAATAATTGACACAAAAACACAAATAAAAAAAGTAAAACTCAATAAAAGAAATATATTTTTTGAGAATAGTATGCCTTATGTACTAGTTGGTTTAAGAAGAGTTGGTAAATCATATTTACTATATCAGCGTATATATGAACTAATTGAGCAAGGTATTTCTTGGGAATCAATACTTTTTATTAATTTTGAAGATGAACGATTAATTGGTTTTGATTCCTCAGATTTTAACCTATTACTTGAAGCCCATTATGAACTTAATAATAATATAGAACCAATTTTATTTCTTGACGAAATACAAAATATTAATGGCTGGGAAAAATTTGCAAGAAGAATGGCTGATTCTAAACATTTAATATATATTACAGGATCAAATGCTAAAATATTTAGTAAAGAAATTGCTTCAATCCTTGGAGGAAGATTTTTTATAAAAGAAATATTTCCTTATTCATTAAAAGAATATTTAAAAGCTAACAATTTTTCATTTACTAATGAAAAATTATATTCTACTAATGGGAAAAGCACATTTTTATCATTATATAATGATTATTTTTATTATGGTGGATTACCTGAAATATGCAACCTGACTCTAAAAAGAGAATATTTAAATAGCATCTTTCAAACTATTTATTTAGGAGACATTGCTTTAAGAAATAATATAAAAAACAGTGAAGCTTTATTATTTTTAACAAAAAAGCTGGCTGAATCCGTTAGACAACCTATTTCAATTACAAGATTAACAAATTTAATTAAAAGTATTGGATTAAAAGTAGGTAAACAAACCATACTTCAATATCTAGAATATATGAAACAATCTTATCTTATTTTTGATATTAAAAATATAAATTCTTCATTTGAAAGTAAAATAACCAATCCAAAATATTATTTTTATGACACTGGAATTTTAAATCTTTTTTTAATAAATCAAAATCCAGCTATATTAGAAAATTTGATAGCTATTTATCTAATAAATAACGCAAAAAATAAAAATTCCGTATTTTTTTACAAAGATACCATTGAAATAGATTTTTATATTCCTGAAACAAAACAAGCAATTCAAGTTGCTTATTCTATAAGTGCACAAGAAACTTTAGAAAGAGAAATTAACGCTTTACTAAAATTTAATAAATTCAAAAAATGTAATAAATTAAATATAATAACTTATGATGAAGAAAAAACTCTTAATATTAATAATATAACAATTGATATTATTCCAGCTTGGAAATTTATTACACAATAAACAAAACTTATAACAAAATTGTATTATTATTTTTTATATTTATCCTATTACTTTTCAATTTGCTAAACTTTTTAGAAAAATATCCAATAAAGGTTTATCAAAGTAATTTATCAATGATTTTCATTATGATAGTATGAAAATAATGAATTGTTAAATCTTAGGAGATATATAATGACATTTGCACAAAAAATGAAAACACAAGCAAAAGATGCTCAAAAGAATTTGGTACTTCCAGAAGGATGTGAAGAAAGAACTCTAAAAGCTGCTCAAAAAGTAATGGAAGAAAAATTAGCTAATTCTGTTACTCTATTAGGTAAAGTTGAAGAAATCGAAGCAAAAGCAAAAGAATTAGGTGTAGACCTTTCTTCTTTAATTTTATTAGATCCTGAAGCTTCAGATAAAAGAGATGCTTATGCTAATGAATATTACGAACTTAGAAAACATAAAGGCATGACTAAAGAAGAAGCTTTTGAACAAATAATTGACCCACTAAAATGGGGTGCTATGATGACAAGATTAAAAGATGCTGATGCTATGGTAGCAGGTGCATTAAATACTACAGGTAATGTATTAAAAGCTTGTTTTACAATTATTAAATGTAAACCTGGTATTAAGAGTGCTTCTAGTTGTTTTGTAATGGCTACTGATAAAACTGACTTAGGTGCAAATGGATCTTTTATTTTTGGAGATTGTGCAACTATTCCTAATCCAACAGCTGAACAATTAGCATCAATTGCTGAAGCTTCTGCTGAATCATGTAAAATTTTCTTAGAAGCTGAACCAAAAGTTGCTCTATTATCATATTCTACTAAAGGTTCTGCAAAAGGCGAATTAGTTGAAAAAGTACAACAAGCTACACAAATGGTTAAAGAAAAATGTCCAGAATTAGCTGTTGATGGTGAATTACAATTAGATGCTGCAATAATCAAAGAAGTTGGTGAATTTAAAGCTAAAGGTTCAAATGTTGCAGGACATGCTAACACATTAATTTTCCCTGACTTACAAGCTGGTAATATTGGCTACAAACTTGTACAACGTTTAGCTGGTGCTGAAGCTTATGGTCCAATCCTACAAGGTTTTGCTAGACCTGTATCTGACTTATCTAGAGGATGTAGTGTTGAAGATATCGTTGTAACTAGTGCTATTACTTTAGCTCAAGCTGCTACTTTAAACTAAAAAAATCACTTACAAAATGATATAAAAAATTGGGGACGTTTTCGTCCCCAATAATATTTTTAATTAATTTTCCCTTTTAATTAAGTAAGTTCGTTATGAAATGCATTCATAACCTTTACCTTTATTAATTAGTCCATACCTATAGTAAAAATTATACTGCTGCTAAAAGCAAGGCTGGAGTTACAATTAATAAAGATGCTAATAAAGTCATAACTTTAAGCATATTAACTCTCCTAATTACTTTTATCTTTAACAAATAAGCATATATAGTATAGTAAATAAAACAAATTCTGACAATAGTTTTATAACATTTTTTTATTCATTATATTTTTAAAAACTAAATCAAAGTTATTTCTTTTATCTACAAGTAATTAAGTTCATTTTACTCATAGCAAGCTTTTGACATAAGCTAATATTTTATTCTTTTATTTTTTTTATTTCTTCAGAAATTTTAATAAAATCCTTAATATTTAATTTTTCGGCTCTACTCTGTAGAGATATACCAGAATTCTCTAATGCAGTTATTAATTGTGTTTTTTCAAACAATTTTCCACATTGTCCACTAACAATATTATTTTTAATAGTTTTTCTTCTCTTTGAGAAAAGATCTCTTACAACCATAATAAAAATATCTCTTAACTCATCAGAAACTAAAGAAGTTTTTCTTTTATCCATTACAATAACACTGCTCACTACATTTGGAACGGGATAAAAAGCTTGACTATTTATATCCATAACAATATTAACATTATAATCAATTTGAGCTAAAACGGAAAATGAAGAATATAACTTAGTGCCACTTTCTGCACAAAGCCTTTGAGCAACTTCTTTTTGCAAAGTATAAACCATTTTTTTAGGATGACATTTATTCTCAAGTAATTTTGCAATACAAACACTACCTACATTATATGGTAAATTCCCACATACAACATCTGGAGTAGATTTATCTTCTTTAAATTTTTTTATAGTAGTTTTTAGAGCATCGCCTTCAACAAGTGTGAATCTACCCTCATCTTGAAAAGCTTCATTTACCAATAATCTACAAAAACCATGATCTATTTCGAATGCTGTTAAATCTACATCTTTTTTTAATATTAAAGATGTAATAGCCCCAATACCTGGTCCAACTTCCCATACTTTCATATCTTTTGATAGATTCATATAACCAACAATTCTTTCTCTAACATCTTTTGATAATAAAAAATTCTGACCAAATTTTTTACTCATTGCTAATTCATTTCTTTCTAACAGTTCTACTATTGCGCTTTTACTTTCGTATTGGAAATCCCAACTCATGTTTTTGTTTGCTCCTAAATTTAAAACTGACTCTAGAATACAAATACACTCCTGTAGTGGTCAATACTATCACAACAAAGAAAATATAACCTTTTTCATTAATTAAAAAACTCGGTAGTTTTAAAGCTACTTTTTCTCCTATAACAAAAGCTTCTCTTATAATTCTTTCATTGTAGTTTAATATTACATGCAAATAATAATTTATCTCTTTAATTAAATTCTCACCCAATTCTAAAATTGCTCTAAAAACTGAAGGGGGATTTCTAAAAATATAATAATAAAAGAAATCAACTATTACAGAATTTATCAAAATAACAATAGCTAAAAACATCTCAAAGGTTATAAAAATTGTTAATAATGGAGCTAAAATAATTGATAGAATACACCACGAACCACCTAAAGAAATTGATAGTGGATATGTAACTAAAATCGCAAAAACTGTAGTCATCATAGCAGAGATTATTTTGTTTTTCACTTTATAAATTGATGAATAAATAAAAATTGCGCTCAATGCCCCATAGCTAAATAAAGAGCCGGCACTAATAAAAGTAAAGGGGAAAAATATTGCTTGAAGAATGGCTGAAAGCAATAAGATTAATTCACTTCTTAGATTTCCTTTTATTGAGAAAAAGCCAAGAATAAACATTATAAAACTTCTAATTAAACTGGGAATTGGCCCTGTAATATATATAAAATAAACAACAAAAATTATTGAAATATATTTTGCTACTTTCTTTGGAAAAAATTTTGTAAGTATTTTAGAAAAAAATAATATTATTATGGATAAATGCATTCCTGATAGTGCTAATAAATGAGCACAGCCTAATTTTAATGCATAATCTTTATAAATGAACCCTTGTTGATCACAACGCCCAAGTAATAACATTCTAGCTAAAGGACAATGAATATATGATTTAATTTTTTTTAATATATAAACTCTATTATCTCTAATACTAAAAATAATTTTATCAACTAAATATAATAAGTTATTATTTTTTTCTAAAACTTGAACTTGTTTTGCTTTAAAGAGGTCAATATCTTTGCAATATTCAACATCTATAATAACGGGAGTTAGAAATAACAAAGAGTAGTCTTTATTAAATAATATTGGGATATCCCCTTTTACACTAATACAGCTCTTATCTTTTAAATAAGCTTTATCTGCCCTTATCTTAAAATAATAAAAATCTTTTTTAGTTTTACTTTGATCTTTTATTACATACCCTTCAATTCTATTAATACAATTCATATCATAAGATGCTTTAAAGATATGGTTTGAATTAACACATACAACTAGTAAATAAAACATAAAAACTAAAATTATAATTATTTTATAATTAAATGAGATATCTAAAACGTTAAATATAGATAGTAATAAAAATGGAATAAATAAAAAAAATATTGGTTTATATAAAAGCTCTTTATTATTATAACTGAGATAAAATAAAATAATTATCGAAACTAAAATATAATATCTACAAACCTCTTGAGCAAAAAAAATGTAATTAGATCTATCTATATCCATAAATAAAACTAATTACATTATCTTTTATTTTGCCCTATCTTTTTCTATCGCTATTATTAAATATAATAGCAACAAATCAAATTTATTGGTTTTTCCAAATTCAATCAACCTAGAACTTAATGCTTCATCTTTAATATTCGTTTCATTAACTTTAAGTAATTTCTTATAATAAGTTTCTATTTTATTGTTTTCAAAAAGTTTAAGTTTTAAAAGTCTTAAAATATCATCTAAGTATTGTTTTTCATCTTCTTCAACTTGAAAACTTACTATTTCACCTTCAACTAAAGTTATTGCATCCGCTATATCTAGATTATCTCTTGAACTTAAATTAAAAATATAATCTTCAATTTTTCTAAGCACTTCTAATTCTTTATTATTAGCACTATTAACTTGTCTTTTAATCTCTAACTTCTTTTTTCTAGCTATTGCACTTTTTTTATCTCTTTTGGAAAAGAAATTCCAAGCAAAAATAGCAAAAGCTCCACTACCTACAAATTCATCTAATAATGGAATAGGATCTCTAATAACTAAAGATAAGAAAAAATACATTATAAAAAAAGCAAAGGTTGAAGCTAATAATCTTAAATAATATCTCTTTTCTTGAATCCATAAATTAACACTTTGATCTATTTCTTCAAAGCAAACTTGAGTAATATATTCGTTATCATCTTTTGTGATTGTATTGGCACTTAAGATTGTTATAGGTTCTTCACTATTTAAATCCCCAATATTTTTATTCTTATAAAAAGGATTCAAAAGGATAGATTTCAAACTTTTTATATAATATAAGTAAACCACAGTGTACCTCCAACAACTATATAATAACGTAATAGATGCAATAATTAAAGTTAAATCATAAAATCTACATATTTAAAACGCTTTAAACTCTTCAATGATTTTTGGAAGTTTTTCAGTTAAACTTTTTCTTTCTCCAGTTAAGAATACATAATACTTAATTTTTGGCTCTGTACCACTAGGTCTTACAACTAATTTCTCTCCAGACTCAAACTTTATAATTACTACATTTGATTTAGGAAAATCATTACCGTCTTTCATTAAGTCTTGAATTTCAGAAATTTTTCTATCAACTAGAATATCTCCGACTTCTAAATGATGGAAAGATTTCATGATATTATCCATTTCAATTTTTCCACTTGCACCCTCATAGTCTCTTGAGAAAACTACTTCAGTACTATAACCATATTTTTCATATATAGAATCAAGTCTTTCTTGTAAAGTAATATTCTTACTTGCTAAATAGCACATCATCTCAACAGCTAAAACACTAGTTGATACTGCATCTTTATCTCTAACTTGAGGAACACTTAAATAGCCATAACTTTCTTCACAACCAAATAAGAAATATTTTTCTTTATCTTCTTCTAAGTTTTTGATTTGTTCTGCAATATATTTAAATCCAGTTAATACATCTTTTGAAATACCACCATTAGCTTCTGTAATCTTTTTAACTAAATCAGTTGTTACTAGACTCTTTGCAACAAAAGGAATTCCACTTCTATTTTGTTCTTTACTTGTTTCTAATAAATAATCACATAATAATGTAGCAATTTGGTTTCCACTTAATAATTGATATTCATCCTTTTCTTTATTTTTAGGGATAGCAATACCTAGTCTATCTGCATCAGGGTCAGTACCTAAAACTATATCTGCTTTTTCTTTTTTAGCTAATTCAATTACTTTTTCCATAGCTTGAGCACTTTCAGGATTAGGAAGTTTAACTGTTGGGAAATTTCCATCAGGTTCTTCTTGTTCTTTTACAACAACCGTATTAATACCTAATTTACTTAGCATATGTCTTACTGGGATATTTCCTGAACCATGTAAAGGAGTATATGCTACTGTTATATTTGTTTCTTTAAATAATTCTTTTCTTCTAATAGATGAAATAACCATATCATAATAAGCTTCATCAACACTTTTTTCGACACTTACTAAATAAGAATTATCTCTTGCTTCTTTTTCTGAAGTTTCTTTAATATTATTTGGTAATACACTATTAGCTAATTCAGCTATTTTAATATCATGTGGAGGTGTTACTTGTCCTCCATCAGACCAATATACTTTATAACCATTATATTTACTTGGATTATGAGAAGCAGTGATTACAATTCCTGCACTTGCTTTTAAATGTCTAAGTGCAAAAGATAACATTGGAACAGGTCTTAAACTATCATAAAGAAATACTTTTACTTTATTAGCTGCTAAAACTAATGCTGCTGCTTTTGCAAATTCACTACTATAATTTCTTGAATCAAAAGCTATTACTATTGAAGGTTTATTTATTTCTGAAACCAAATAAGAAGCTAGGCCTTGTGAAACTTTTTTTACCATAAAGGTATTAATTCTATTTGTTCCACCACCGATAACACCTCTCATACCAGCAGTACCAAAGGCTAAAGTGGTATAAAATCTGTCATACAAATCATCAAAATTTTCATTTTCTAAAGCTATTTCAACTTCTTTTCTAAAAACATCATTTCTTTCAGCACTAATATAATCTTTAGCTTTTTTAATTATTTCTTCTTTATTAATTTGCATTGATAAACCTCCATAAATCTTCAACACTATCTACTGTTGGAACTTCAAATTTAACTAATTCTTCTTTATCTCGATAACCCCAAGTTACTAATAGAACTTGAGATTTTGCATCTACAGCTGTCTTATAATCAACTTCACTGTCCCCAACATATAACATTTGACTTACATCAATACCAACTTGGTTACTAAATTCAATAACTCTAGAACCATTAGGTTTTAAAATGCCGTCTTTTGCACCACAAACAAAATCAAATTTTATTCCTGGAAAAACAACAGGGACTATTTGTTTTACTATTTTATCATCTTTATTTGAGAAAATCCCAAAAGGAATATTAATTTTCTTTAAAGTATCGTTAATTTTATCATAAGGTTTACAATATTTTGTAGGATTTGCCTTATAATAGGTTTGTAATTCTATTAAAGCTTGATCAAGTTCTTTTTCATCAGCTTCATAGCCTCTTCTTATAAAACTAGTTTCAATTGCATTTCTTAAACCGTGTCCAACTATTTCTCTACATTCTTCAATAGTTATTGGTTCTAAACCTCTATTAACTAATGGAACATTCACAGAAGCTTTAATATCGCCAAGTGTATATAATAAAGTTCCATCCAAATCAAATAATACTGCTCTTATTGGTTGTTTTTTCATATTGTAATTATTAACAACTACATTTATTTAATCAACTATTGTTTTGACAATTATATAAAAAAACTCTATTCTTTGAAACATGAATACGATCAGTATAAAAAAGGGTAAAGAAAAACAAATTAAAAACCATCACCCTTGGGTTTTTTCAGGTGCAATTTATAAAGTAGATGCAACATCTCCTTGTATTTGTAAAGTTGTAGATTATAATAACAGCTTTATCGGTTATGGATATTATGATAAATTATCTAATACTCCAATTCATCTTTTAAGTTGGAAAATCGATGAAATAATAGATGATATTTGGTGGGAAAATAAAATAATCGAAGCAATCAATAGAAGAGCAGATTTAATTAAAAAAGCAGATACAAATGCTTATAGGCTAATCTTTTCTGAAGCCGATTTTATCCCAGGAATTGTTGCAGACTATTATAATGGATTTATCAGAGTAATTATTAGCTCTAGATCTGCTTATGCCATAAAAGATATTGTTGCAAAAACACTTTTTGAACAGTTAAAACCTAGTCTCATCATTTTAAATACTGATAAAAATTTCTGTGGTCTTGAGAAACTCAAAGAAGAAACTTTTTTCTATAATGAAGATGGATATTTTACTCCTAAGACAAAATTTGAACCAATCCAATTTACTGAAGAAGGCATTGATTATGAAATTATTCCTGGAACAGGTCAGAAAAGTGGATTCTTTTGTGACCAAAGAGATAACAGAGTAAAAATCGAAAAGTATTGTGATAATAAAATTATTTTAGATGGTTGCTCTTATACTGGTGGATTTACCTTACATGCTCTAAAAGCTGGCGCTAAACATGTTGATGCATTAGATTCTTCTAATTTTGCACTAAAATCTTTGTTAAAAAATATACATATTAATATTAACAACAATAAATTTGCAGAAGGCACAAGAGAAAAAGTAGAAACTAAAGTCTGTAATATTTTTGAAGAAATGAGAGAAATTAAAGAAGATTATTATGATTTAATGGTTCTAGATCCTCCAAAACTTGCAAAGAAAAGAAGCCAAGTGGATAATGCTTCAAGAGCTTATAAAGATTTAAATAGAATGGCAATGAAAAAAATTAAGAACAATGGTATTATTGCTTCTTTTTCTTGTTCAAGTGCAATTGATTTAGAAACCTTTAGAACTATTCTATCTTGGGCTGCTATTGATAATAATTATGAAATTCAAATCCTAGAGACACTTAGTGCAGCAAGTGATCATCCAGTTAGAATTTCTTTCCCAGAAAGTAATTACCTTTGTGGATTTATTTTTAGAGTTATTAAATAATATTTAATAGCTCTATAGCAATTTACAGCATTTAAAATTAATGCTAGTATTTTTATATAATTAATTAGAACCAGGGGAGCTTGTAAGCAAGCTGAGAGGAAGTAATCAACTTCGACCCTTAACCTGATCTGGATAATACCAGCGGAGGGAGTTTCATATATGACATCTTTCTAAAATATCAGGATATTGGTTCGAAGGATGTTTTCTTTATGAATTATCTAAACGCAATTTTAATTTGGTTTGGAGCAGCAATTTCAATTGCTGAAATTCTCACAGGTACATTATTCGCTCCTTTAGGATTAAAGACAGGAATAATTGTAATTATCTTAGGGCATATTATTGGATGCCTTCTTATGTATCTAGTTGGAATTATAAGTACAAATACTAAACTTTCTACTATGAAAAGCACTGCTAGGTCTTTTGGCAAAGCAGGAGGAGCCTTTTTTGCCTCACTTAATGGAATCCAATTAATTGGATGGACTGCCGTTATGATATTCTCTGGCTCTCAAGCCGCAAATATCTTGCTACCAAATATTTCAATAAGAATTTGGTCTATTATTATAGCACTATTAATCATTCTTTGGTTGATAGTAAAATTCAAAGAATTAAAAATTTTTCCAATTATAATTATCTCTTTATTATTTATATTATCTATAATAATAAGTAAAACCATTTTTAAAGGACAAAGCTCATCTGCTGACGATTCAACCTTAAGCTTTTTTAGTGCTTTAGAATTAGCTATAGCTATGCCACTTTCTTGGCTACCTTTAATTGGTGATTATACTAATAGTAAAACTAGTAATAAAAAGATTCCTCTTTTAAGCTCAGTAACTTATTTTTTTGCAAGTTCTTGGATGTATATAATAGGTTTAGGCTGTGCTATTTTTGCCAAAGAAAGTAATTTTGCACTAATTCTGCTTAATTCTAATATGGGAATAATTGGAATATTAATAATTGTTTTATCTACAATAACAACTACATTTTTAGATGCCTTTTCATGCGGTGTTAGTTTTTCAGTATTTAATTTTAATGAAAAAAAAGTTTCTATAATTTGTGTTTTGATTGGCCTAATTATTTCATTATTTTGGAATCAAAATTCTTTAGAATCCTTCTTGTATCTTATCAGTTCTGTTTTTGTACCAATGGCAGCAATACAAATTACTGATTATTTCTTATTCAAAAAAGATGTTCAAAAAGAACAAATCAACTACTCCAATATAATAATTTTTATAATTGGCTTTATATTATATAGATTATTTCTCACTTCTGATTTCTTCTTAGGAATTTCAATACCAACAATAATAATTACTTCTTTATTAGTGATTATTTATAACACTCTACTTAAAAAAGGATTAAAAAATGATAATTAATAATATAGATAAAGTAAAACCTCTAGTACATTGTATAACCAATTACGTAACAGTAAATGATGTTGCAAATATCTTATTAGCTGCTAATGCATCCCCTATCATGGCGGACAGTATTAAAGAAGCCGAACAAATAACTAAAATTTCTAACGCTCTTTATTTAAATATTGGTACAGCAAACGAAAGAACTTTTGAAAGCATGCTTATCTCAGCAAAAACTGCAAATAAAAATAATATTCCTATTATATTAGATCCAGTAGGTGTTGGGGCTTCATCTTTTAGAAATGAATGCATCGATAAACTCCTTAAAACAGCTCAAATTGCTGTTATAAGGGGAAATATTAGTGAAATAAAAAGCATAGCTCTAAATCAAAACTCTACTAGAGGTGTTGATGCTCAAGAAACAGATAGTATCTCATTAGAAAACCAAGAAGCAATTATAGATATGGCAAAAAAACTAAGTAAAGAAACAAAAGCAATAATTGCTATAAGCGGTAAAATTGATGTTATTTGTGATAGTGAAAAATGTGCCCTTTTATATAATGGCAATCAAATGATGGCTAATATAACTGGAGCTGGGTGTATGCTAACTAGTTTAATAGCAGCTCATGTTGCATCAAATACAAATTATTTTAGTGCAACCCTTAGTGCTATATCTCAAATGAATATTGCAGGAGAGATTGCATATAAATTAATGCAACCATATCAAGGAAATGCATCATATAGAACTTTATTGATAGATTCCATCAATAAAATAGATACACAAAAAATAAAAGAGAATATAAAATATGAAATTCGATAAAAACCAATTAGAACTATATGCAATTACAGATAGAAGCTGGTTAAAAAAAGACCAAAGTATTTATGATATAGTTGAACAAGCTATAGCTGGTGGAGCAACTATGATCCAAGTTAGGGAAAAGAATTTATCTAAAAGAGATTTCATAAAAGAAGTCTGTAACATTAAGCCTCTATGTTACAGAAATAATATCCCTCTAATTGTAAATGATGATTTATCTATAGCTATAGAAAGTAATGCTGATGGGATTCATTTAGGACAGCAAGATCTTAGAAAATATTTAATTGAATCAAGCATACCAAAGTCAATGATTTTGGGAATATCAGCACAAAACATTGAACAAGCTATTGAAGCAAAAAACATGAGAGCTCATTATTTAGGTGTTGGAGCAATTTTTCCAACTTCTTCAAAAAATGATGCACAAAATTTAAATATTTCAATCCTTAAAGAAATAACAAGAAATGTTGATATTCCTGTTGTAGCTATTGGAGGAATAAATGAAAATAATATTCCTCTCCTATCTAATACAAACATCAATGGAGTATCTATAATAAGTGCTATTTTTGCTAAAGATGATATAAAAACAGCAGCGGAAAATTTGAAAAAAATAATAAGGAGAACCAGCTTTTATGAAGAAAACCATAATTTTTGATGCAGATGGAACTATTCTTAACTCTTTATGGGTTTGGGATAATTTAGTATTAAATTTCTTATTAAATAAAAAAATAAATGTAGAAAAAAACCTACATGATATGCTTTGGACTATGAGTTTTGATGAAGGAATTTACTACATAAAAGAGAAATATAAACTTAAAGAATCTTTTGATGAAATTAATTCAATTCTGCAAGATAAATTAAAATACAACTATATTAACGAAGTTGAATTATTTAATGGAACAAAAGAATTATTAAAAGAGTTAAAAGAAAAAAACTATTCACTTTTAGTTGCAAGTGCAAGTAGAAAAGAATTACTAAAAGAATGTTTTATAAAAAATGATATAGATTCATATTTTGATTCTATAATCACTGAAAGTGAATATAATACTTCAAAAGCAAACACTCTATTTTTTGAAAAAATTATAAAAAACTATAATCTAGAATACATAAATACTTTAGTAATTGATGATGCAATTCATTCTTTAAAAAGTGCTAAAAAATTAAATTTAAAAACTATTGGAATTTTAAATAATAACGAATCAAAAGATTATGAGAAAATTTGTGATCTTTGTATTAATTCAATTGGAGAGTTAAATGAAGAAAGTATTAACAATTGCTGGAAGTGACTCTAGTGGAGGCGCTGGTATACAAGCAGATATTAAAACTATGTTTGCTCATGGAGTTTATGCTATGAGTGTTATAACTGCAATTACAGCACAAAATACGTTAGGGGTTAATGCAATTCAATCAATAGAGAAAAATATAGTAGCAGCCCAATTAGATGCTATTTTTACCGATATATTTCCTGATGCAATAAAGATTGGAATGGTATCAAATAGTGAAATTATAAAAATTATTAGAGAAAAATTAGATTTCTATAAAGCAAAAAATATTGTATTAGATCCAGTTATGATTGCAACTAGCAATGGAAAACTAATTGATGAATCTGCTATTGAGACATTGAGTGAATATCTTTTCCCTATAGCAACTCTAATAACTCCAAATCTATTTGAAACAAAAATTCTATCTGGATTAATAATAAACTCAAAAGAAGATATGGAAAAGGCAGGTATTATTTTATTTGAAAAATATAAAGTACCTTTTCTAATTAAAGGTGGACATTTAGATACTATGGCCTCAGATTTTCTAATTAGTGAAAATTATCAAGGATGGTTTGAAGCCCCATTAATTAATAATTTAAATACCCACGGGACAGGGTGTACTTTATCATCCTCTATCGCTTCTAACTTAGCAAAGGGACTAACAATCAATGAAGCGGTTAAAAAATCAAAAGAATATTTAACAAAAGCAATAGAATATAATTTAAACATTGGACATGGTAGAGGTCCTCTATATCATAATATACCTTGTTAGATATTAAAATTTAACCATCCAATTTGGATGGTTAATATAAATTTTATTTATTAAAGATTTCATCATACTGTGTATACTCACTTATTGCTTGTACTTCAATATGATATTTAATTTTCTCATCAGGTTCTAAATATTTTAATAAATTCTTAGAAGCTAAATCCTCTAACCCATCAATCAAATTATTAGTTGGTTCTAAACCTAAAACATAATCTCTGGTTTTCATTAATTTCCATTCAACTAAATTATTTAAGGTTTCACAATTAATAGTGATTGCAACTCCTGTATTTAATTTTGGATTAAATACTCCAAAAACTGCTTCACCGTTGCTATTCCTTTTTAATTTATGATAATAGCAAGCTTCTTCATATTCCTCTTGAGGTTCTTCAATAATATTATATAAATCTATAATATCTTTTGCTCTTTTTGTTCTAGGTATAACCTCTTCAGAATTTAAATACATTTTACTATCAGCAGATAATAGAGGATAACCTAAATTCATATGATACAAAATATTATGAATTGCTTTATTAAAACTTTCATTAGTTACAACATCATCTATAACCAATTTATTAGATTTGTAATAGCATTTTATTTTTCTATCTAATTTTAATTTATCTTCAAAAATTACTGCATCATAAACTGTGGCATTTAACTCAACAAATGCTCCATTCTCATCTTTATCAAATTTATAATAATAATGATCTGCTGGAGTATTTGAATAATTACCATGGAGACCATATTCTTTACCTTCAAAAGTACTAGGAGTTCCTACAGATTTTAATCCACAAGTAGTTAAAAATCCAACATTGAAATTTTTTAGAAAACCTAATCCTTTATCATCAAAATATTGAGGTGAAGAATTACCACAAGGAGCCATATAACCAAAATTAATTCCATTATATCTTAAAATTGGAATATCAAATCCTCTATCAACATTAATTTCAAAATATAAACCAGATCCATTGTTAACTTCTAAAATTCTAACATTGTTAGCCTTTCCTTCTTTTAATTCAACTTCTCTTACATTAAAGAGTTGTTTAAGATTTCCAACATATTTTAATTCATTATTCATAAAAAAACTCCTTTCACATATTATACACCATTAATCAAACATAAAAAAAAGAATTGCTATAATTTATAACAATTCTTTTAAAATATAATGTATTAATTTATTTTAGAACAAATATGAATTAAACAAATTCTTTAAGTATTCTTGCTTACCTGAAGTTTTCTTACATACTGCAGTTTCTCCTAGTTTTGCAAGTTGATTAAGATCCAATAATCCTTTTTCGAAATCTTGGCCTTTACCTAAATCAAAGGATGAATATCTTTGTTTTACAAATTCATCAATTTTACCATCTTTGATAATTTTATCTGCTAATTCTAGACCTAAAGCAAAACTATCCATTCCACCAATATGTGCAATAAATAAGTCTTCTAAATCAGTACTATTACGTCTTCTTTTAGCATCAAAGTTTAATCCACCAGAATGAAGTCCACCATTTTTAAGAATAACCATCATTGCTTTTGTTGTTTCATATACATCAGTTGGGAATTCATCAGTATCCCATCCATTTTGATAATCACCTTGGTTAGCATCAACACTTCCTAACATATTATTATCAACGCATACTTGTAAATCATGAGCAAAAGTATGTCCTGCTAAGGTTGCATGGTTTGCTTCAATATTACATTTAAAATCATCTTGTAAACCAAATTCATTTATAAAAGCAATTGCAGATTGTGCATCATAATCATATTGATGTTTAGTAGGTTCCATTGGTTTTGGTTCAATTAAAAAAGTACCATTAAATCCAGCTTTTCTAGCATAATCTCTAACAATATTATAGAATTTACCTAAATGTTCTCTCTCTCTCTTCATATCAGTATTTAAGAGATACATATAACCTTCTCTACCGCCCCAGAATACATAGTTTTCACCACCAAGTTTTACATTAACATCAACACAAGTCTTAATTTGTAATGCAGCTCTAGTTAATATATCAAAATCTGGATTAGTAATTGCACCATTCATATAACGAGGATTAGAAAATACATTAGCAGTATTCCACAATAATTTTATTCCTGTTGCTTTTTGTCTTTCTAATAATAAATCAGCAATCTCATTGTAATTTTTAACATATTCACTTGCATTATTTCCCTCTGGTGCTATATCTGCATCATGGAAACAATAATAAGGAGTACCTAATTTTGTAAAAAATTCAAAAGCAGCATCAGCTTTATTTTTTGCATTTTGCATTTCATCATTATCTGAGAAAGGAAAATCAATTGTAGCTTTACCAAATGGATCTGAACCATCAGCACAAAAACTATGCCAATAAGCTGTTGCAAATCTTAGATGTTCCTTCATTGTTTTTCCATTGATTTTCTTTTCTGGATCATAAAATTTAAATGCTAAAGGATTATCACTGTTTTTACCTTCAAATTTAATTTTACCAATGTTCTTAAAATACTCTTTATTTCCGACAAAATAGTCCATTTTTATCTCCTATCTAAATAATTTACTTAATGAAGAATCATATTTTAAATATTTCTCATAACCTTTTTCATATAAATCATAGTTATCTAAATTAGGTGTAAATATTCTTTCTTCATTAAATTGAGAATGTTCATCTGTAATTTCTTTAACACTCTTTTTCATTAGAGTTGCTAAACTTTGTAATGCACCACCAAATGCAGCAGTTTCACTTATTTTTGGAGTCATAACCTTTAAATTAAACATATCAGATACAATTTGTGCCCATATTTTTGACTTAGCTCCTCCACCAATTAAAATAATTTTACTTGGTTCAAAACCTTGCTCTTTAAAAGCTTCAAGTCCTACTTTCATAGAATAAATAGCACTTTCTAATGAAGCTCTAGCAATATTAGCTCTATTTGTATTTGTCATGTTCATTCCGGCGATAACAGCTTCTGCTTTAGGATAGTTTGGAGTTCTCTCCCCATTAAAATATGGTAAGAAAATAATCCCATTTGCCCCAGGTTTACTAGTACTTGCAATTTCATCTAGTTCTTTAACTCCAAGTTCTAGAAGCTCTCTTATTTGTTCAGTTGCTACAGTACAATTCATTGTACATAGTAATGGCAAATAGCCACCGCTACTTGAAATAAATGCTGCTAAACGATTTTTATTATCAGCAATTAATTTCTCACTGTATCCAAATAAAGTTCCACTAGTTCCAAGACTCATAACTAAGTCTCCATCTGAAGTACAACCAGCACCTATAGCGCCCATCATATTATCTCCACCACCTACAGAAACAATAGCCTTATCATTAATTTGCAACTCTTGTGCAACCTCTTTAGTAACAAGACCAACTACTTCTGAAGGTTTCAAAAGTTTTGGCAACATAGCTTTTAGATCACGTTCATCATCAATAGCCTTTAGAACTTCGTCTGACCAACATCTATTTTTAACATCAAAAAAAGCAGTACCACTAGCATCCCCTTCTTCCATGACATATTCATTTGTTAAATAATAATTTATATAGTCATGAGGTAATAAAATATGAGCTAAGTTTTCATATAGGGATGGATGATTTTCTTTCAAAGATAATACCTTACTAGCTGTATATCCAGCTAATATTTGATTACCTATCAAAGAAAAAACTTTATCTTCACCACCAAGTTTTTCTGTTAATATGTCACAATACATTGCTGTAGAAGTATCACACCAAAGCTTAACATTATATAGAGGTTCACCATTTTTATCTAATGGAACGAATCCATGTTGTTGTCCAGAAACCCCAATTGCTTCAATTTTTTGTTTAATTTCCAGAGGAATTTGGTTAAAACAATCTTTTAAAGCATCAATAAACCAAAAAGCTTTTTGTTCTCTTGTTCCATCATCTTTAGATATCAATTGATGAGAGGAACTAGCTACCTTTAACACTTCTTTTGTTTCAGAATCATAACACAATACTTTTGTGCTTTGAGTCCCGCAATCAATCCCAACTGTAATTGCCATGTAAAACTCCTTAGATATATCTATACGATTATATAATCATGGAAATCTTAATAAAAACATGGACAAAATTTATATTACATATATAATATTAACTTATGGATATTTTAGATTGTGTATTTGTTTTACAACTTCATGAGGAAGAAGATTTAGCTTGGCACCAAAGATTGCATGAACATAAAAAAAATCAATTTGAGGTACATTACTTCTTAGAAGGAGAAGGTTCTTTCTTTACGAACAAAAAAAAATACAGTATTAGAGAAAACCAAGTTTATGTTACTTCAGAACTTACTCAGCATAAAATTACTGCTGATAAAGATTCTTTTATTTCATATTATGCCGTATTAATGGAATTTGATGATGCAGATAGAAAATTAATTGACTACCTAAATCAAAAAGGACCAATTACCCTAAACGAAAATAAAAGATTTTTCTTTGAATGGATTAAAGATAATGGACTTAGCAAAAACACTAATTTAAGGCTATCAAGCTGCCATAAGCTTTTAGGTTTTTTATATAGCATTGATCAAAATTATGAAGAAGAAGAAAGTATAAATGTTGCAGTTGAAAATGCTTTAAAATATATGAGAATGCATTTATTTGATACGATTAGTCTAGAAGAATTAGCAAATTATGTATCACTAAATCCAATATATTTTAACAGATTATTTTGCAAAAAAATGAATTTCCCACCTATAAAATATTTTTCGCTCTTAAAACTTGAAGCTGCCAGATCTCTGCTTGCAACAACTAGCTTAAGTATAAAAGAAATTGCTGCTAAATTAAATTATAATAGCCAGTTTCATTTCTCAAAATGCTTTAAAGATAATACTGGATTTTCCCCTTCAATCTACAGAAAAACACACTATCAAATAATTGGAGAAAAAAATAATAAATAAAAAAAATAGCAATTCATTGAATTGCTATTGATTATATTAAGTTAAAAACTTTCTCTTTTTTATTCTATTTTTTCTTTCTTTTTGTTTCTCTTCAAAAGCATTAGCTTTCTTAATTACATTATTATTTCTCTTATCTGAAATAAACCAAGCACCAACTAATGCTGAGATTACACATAAAAGTAATAACCAAGTCCAAATAAATGGAATATTAGAAAATGGCAACTTAACGTTCATTCCATAGAAACTTACTATAAAAGTAGGGAACATTAATGCAATTGATAAAATAGTTAATCTTTTCATTATAATATTCATATTATTACTAATAACAGAACCAAAAACATTCATAGTACCAGCTAACAAATCTGAATAAATATTAGCCATAGAAATAGCCTGTTTATTATCAGTAATTGTATCTTCTAGAAAATCTATTTCTTCTTCTCCTTTTAATTGGAAATAAGGAGATTTTTGAAGTTTTTCTAAAAGCAATTCATTTGTGGTTAAACTAGTTTTAAAGAAAACCAAACTTTTTTGAATTTGCATAAGTTGAAGTAATTCTCTATTCATTACTACTCCACTTAGCTTTTCTTCAACTTGATTCTTTTGTCTATTTATATATTTTAGCAACCTGATATAAACTAAAGCAGCTCTCTCCATAATTGAAATTACAAAACCTTCTTTAGTTTCAACAGGGTATTGTCTAAAACGTTTTCTAGCAAAATCTTCTAATACTACTGAATCACTTTGACAGATTGTTATTACCATATTTTTATATAAAACGATACCTAAAGGGATTGCATATTGATTAACACCTTCACAATCATCATCTTTTGCAGGAAGTCTAACGATCAAAGCTGTATAATCATCTTCTTTTTCAATACGAGCTTGTTCATCAGGGTCCATAATATCGGCTAGTAATTCACTATCAATTGAGTATTCTTCTTCTAGAACAGCAATATCATCTCTGTTGATGTCTCTTGCATCAACCCAAACATAATCTGTGTTATGTGGAGTATCACCTGGAATACGTGATACTACATTGTTTCTAATTGTAATCATTTTAATTGTCCTCCAAGAAGTTTCCTCTTAGAGTGCATAATGAATAATTAGTTATGCATATAGGAGGAAACTGTGATTAATTTTTTAAAAGGCCTAGGCAAAGGACTGCCACTATCGTCTGACATTTAATTCCTCCTCGAAAAAATAAGATACGATAATAAAAAATATATTATCTAATAAAGACAATATATTATAAAGATTATATTCTTTCAACCTCAAATAAATTAAGAAATTATTACTTTTCATCAATATCTTCTTTTTTATCTTAAGGTTTTAATTTTTTTTAAAAATTCTTTATTTTTTTAGCTTAAAAAAGCTAAAAATAATTAAAAAAAGGAGTCCCAACGAAATAAAATAAATTTGAAAAAAATATTACTAACAATAATACCCAAATTATTTTATTTAGTGAAATTTTATTTCCTACTTTCTTAAAGAGATAAAAGCATCATAGGGATACTCTTTTGCAACACAATCAGAAATTTCTTTAAGCTTTGGAACATTTTTTATATTAAAATTAATTCCTTCCATATCTAAATTAAAAATTCTATAAACATTTTTACCCATTAAATCTTTTAATCTTTCTCTAGATATTTTATTTTCAATTAGTTTTTCAATTAATAATAAAGTTGAGGAAAATCCTGGAATACCACTAGCACCATTTTTTTTATCTTCAATGGTGTGTGGAGCATGATCACTTTCTATAAAATCAATACTACCATCAAGAAGTCCTTCTAATAATGCTAAAGTATCTGTTTTTTCTCTTAATGGAGGATTCATTTTTGCTAAAGATTGATCATTTGCACAAGATTTATCTAATAAAACATGGTGAGGAGTAACCCCGCAACAAATTTTAAAAGGATAGTCTTTTGTTTTAGCGTCTTTAACTATTTCTAAACCTTTTTGAGTACTTAAATGGGCAATATGGATTGTTCCTTCGAAACCTGCTTCATTAGCAAAATTAATCATATCTTTTATACTTTCAATTTCAGCAATCTCTGGTCTAGCAATACTTTGTGTTGAAAAATCTTTTTTGTCAAATTTTGAGTTATCTAATAAGCTTTCTTTCTCACAATGAATTGCTATTACCCCTTTATAGTTTTCTTTTTTTAGGACTTTAAAAACTTTTTTTTGATCCTCTTCTTTAATAATCCCCATACCACCTGTAGAATGACCAGCAAAAAGCTTTAAGCCAATGACTAAAGGAAATAATTCATTATAAGTTCTAACAACTTCTTTTATTTGTTTTTCATCTTTTGTTAACCCAGCGTAAACATGATAAAATAGATCTTTCTTTTTTAATTGCATTATTGCTTGATTTGCATCAGAAATTCTATCTAATATTGTTTCTCTATCAACTAAAGGCGGATTAGTATTTGGCATATCAAATACTTCATTTATTCCGCATTCATATGCAACTTTTAATCCGTGATAAATTGTTTCTTTTTTTGAATCATTCCAATCTCTTAGATGGACATGAGGATCTACCATAACTACCTCTTAATTATTTCTGGTGCGTATTCTTCTAAATATTCATATTTTAGGAATGTTCCATTTTGACAAGTTAATACTTCTCCACAAACACATTCCCCACACATACCAACACCACATCTAGTACTTTTTTCCATTGATAAATATAAATTATCTTTATCAAAGCCTCGACTAAGTAATTTTTTTGCTGCAGTAGCCATAAATATTTCTGGACCAACTAAATAAGCATTTGTATCAACTGGGATATCAATATCATCTAATTCATTTAGAACTCTTGCAACTACACCATTATCACTAACACATTTGAAATTGCCATAAGGAGTTAGAGCATATTCTAAAAGAGCATCTTTACTGCTTTCTTCAGTAGTTCCAATTAAAATATTTATATTTGTTTTTTCTTCTTTTAATTTTCTACATAAAGCAGGTAATACTGCAACTCCAGTACCTCCAGCGATTAATAAAGCATTTTCACTTTTTCGATTTTCTAATTCTTTACCATAGATGCCTCTAACATAGACACTATCTCCAATATTTAAATCCCATAAGGCTTTTGTAAACTCACCTCTTCTTTTTATTACAAAAGTGACTGGTTCATCATTAGCCAAAGTGAAAGGTTTTTCGCCTATTGTAGGTAACCATAAAAATGCAAATTCTCCAGCTTTACAGCTTAAATTTTTATCTAATTCTAGAATAATAGTATCTTTACCATAAAAATCAATTTTATTGATTTTCATTTCCTTATATTCCATTTGTCTATTTTTAGCTAAATAGACATCAGATTTTAATTCATTAGTGATATATTCATTTTTTACTGCATTTAGATAGTCGTTCCAAAATGGTTGTTTTACTCTACCGAAAGCAGAACCAATACCAATTGCATCACAACCAGCATTTACCATTTCACGAGCTTTAAGCCCATTATCTACACCACCCATGCCTAATAAAATTACATCATCACCAATACTAGCTCTAATTTCTTTAATACTTTCTAAGGCTCTATCATATACCCAATTACCACTTTTACCGCCCTTTCCACCAAGCTTGTTTTGTAGGATAGGTGTTTTAGCTACAGGATCAATATGTACAATTGGACCAACAGTGTTAATTGCTACAATTCCATCAGCCCCATTTTTAACACATTCTAAAGCAATATCACCAATGTTATCTACATTAGGGGTTAATTTGATAAATAGTAGACTTTTAAAATTATCTACTCCTGCTTTGATTTCTTTAACATAGGTACTTGCTATATTAATATCACAACCAATTGATGCACCAAAACCTTTTGAAGCATGAGGACAAGAGAAGTTTAATTCAATTGAATCAGCAATTCCGTTGAAAGCTTTACATAATGTAATAAAATCTTCAATTGTATTTGCTGATACACTGACATTTAAAAATGCACTTATATTTGAAGCTCTTAAAGCCTTAACATCTTCAATTGCAATATCCAATCCAGGATTTCTAAGACCTACTGAATTTCCAAAATTACCTGTCTCTGTTTCACATAAAATTGGTTCTCTATTACCTAAATTAGGTGTTACTTGATAACTTTTTGTAGTAATTATATCTATTGCTTTAACATTCTTATCAACATAACTAATAATATTCTTATTTGTTGTAATTACTCCACTTACTGTAGATAAATACAAAGGAATATCTTCTTTACAATGATTTCTATATAGGGTTTCAAATAATGTTTTTTTCATAATCTTTAAATTGTTGTCTCTTCTAATAAATCTTTAATTTGTTTCATGCATAATTCTAACCAGTCTTCAGGAGCTACACCTTTTTTCCAAGGATGAGTTAATCCACTTGAGCTGTTTATTCTAGCAAGATATAGAGGATAATTAGCCTCTTTTAAACTATTAATTACTTCTGTTGCACTTCCACCTTGAGAGCCAACACCTGGAATTAACATTGGAATTTGTTTATCACTATAATACTTTGCAATATCTGATAACTCTTTCATAGAAGTTGCTCCAACTACAGCACCAATTCCAATTTCTTTTTTACTCCATTCAACAATCTTTTCACTGACCTTTAAATAAAGAGAAGTCTCATTATCACAAATTAAATTCTGTAAATCTTTTCCACCAGGATTACTAGTTCTATTTAATACATATAGGCCTTTATCTTGAACTTGGAAAGGAGAAACGGAATCTGTTCCCATATAAGGAGAAACTGTTGTTGCATCACAATTCCAACAATCAAAAGCTTCAATTGCATAATTTAAACTACTTCTAGCAATATCTCCTCTTTTTGAATCTAAGATTACAGGAATTGTAGGGAAAAAATTGTCTAATAAATCTAAAATATCATTAAGAGCTAAGGAACCATCAAAATTTTCATCTCTTGGTCTATCTAAGGCTTGGTAATAACCAATATTTGGTTTAAATGCTGAAGGAATTAAGCCTGATAAATTCATTCTTCTAAATAAAGTGTAAAAGTATTCATTTAATCTTTCTCTTATATTTGCATCAGATTCAGGTAATACTTCTAATTTAGGATCTAATCCCATACAAGCAATATTTTTTACTTCATTTGCACTTGCTTCAAGTTTTTGAATATAATTCATATTCTCTCCTATCTCTCAACCTTTTCAAATCCACGATTAATTCCCCAAGCAAAAGGATCTTTTCTCCATTCTCTTAGTTCATTAGCTTCTTCTTCATTAATATATTTAATCTCTAAAGCTCTTTTTATCATTGTATCATAATCTAGTATTGTAATAGCTTCACATTTTGGATCTAATGATTCAAAAGCTTCTTTTGAAGCATCTAAACCATAAGTGAAAATTGCCAAAGTATAAGGACAAATCCCATCACTTTCAACTATTGCTTTTACAGCTTTAATAGAAGAGCCTCCTGTTGAAATCAAATCTTCAATCAATAAAACTTTTTGATTTTCATAGGAGTGAGAATTTCCTAAACCTTCAATCTTTTGATTCATTCCATGATCTTTTGAAGAGGATCTTACATATGATAAACTCTTATTTAATCTATCTGCTAAAGTTGTAGCATGAGGTATTCCTGCAGTTGCAGTTCCGGCTATGTTTTCTGGGTCAAAGGCTAAAGCTTCACAAATTTTTTCAAAAGCATCTGCTATTAATTTTCTTGCTTTTGGACTTGCTAATAATCTTCTGTTATCATTATAAATTGGCATTCTATATCCACTTGCCCAAGTAAAAGGTTCTTTTACTTGTAATTTTATAGCACCTAATTCTAAAGCAATATCAGCTAATTGATTTGCAAAATTTTCTTTAACTTTGTCTACTGAGGTCATAACATCTCCCTATCTTATTTAAATATTTCTTTAAAGCTATGAGCTTTACCACAATAACTACATATAAACTTATGATCTTTAGTTCTAAAGAACATAGCTTCAACATTCTCACCTTGTGCAGGATTTGAAATACAAGCTTCATTTTTACAACATAAATCATCAAAGTTATAAATTCTTGGTGGCATTGTAGTTCTATACTTCTCTACTACAACATGATTCTTAATAATATTCAATGTACAGCCTGGAGCTATTGCAGCTAATCGTTTTAATTCTTTTCTAGAAAATATTTTATTACCTGGTCTAAATAATATTCCTTTATACTGTCCATCTGAACTTAAGCTTACCCATTCTCCACCTTTACCATCTTCGATTTCCATGATTTTACTAATTAAAGCCATATGTTCTCTGATTTCTTTTGGAGTATCACCTTTACAGATATGATCAATTACTATACCTGTATCGATTGGATTTACACCTTCACTATAATCTTTTTTCTTAGTTTTATTTTTGTCTGTTTCAACTTTTATAATATATTCTTCATCTGTGTAGTTAGGTTTTTTTACTAAATTAGGATTAAAATCATTACCTAAAGATCCCCCTAACATACCTAATAAAACAATTCTTACAAACATACCATTAATAGATTGTTTTTCCCAACCATTTAATTCTGTTTTATCTAAGAATGTAGGTATTGTAGGAGTTAATTTATGTCTTGGTAAAGGATGATAGAATTTTGTATTTGCTGGTAACTTATCTAAAAATTCTTTTCTAAAAGTTATTGAAGCTCTTAGTTGAGCTTGTCTTTTTAGAATTTGTTCACCCATTCTCTCTAATTGCGGTCTAGTAAAATACCATTTATTTGCAACTTCTGAACTTTCTAAATATTCTTCAATAGAACTAAAAGTATTAACTTCAAAACCATTTTCTTTCATTATTGAAATATAAGTTTCGGGCATTGCTAATTCACTAGGAGCTACTAAATCAATTTTCACCTTTTTAAAAAGCTTTAAACCATTAGCTTTTGAGTGAACAGTTCTACCATGGAATAAATCTCCAACTAAAGCTATATGCAAACTATCATAGTTAAAATCATTATCTTCTAAGAAAGTATACTCATCTAATAATTCTTGAGTTGGATGTTCATGTTTTCCATCCCCAGCATTAATAAAAGAAGGTTTTCTAACTAGATTATTTCTCTTTGCGAATTGAGCACATTGATTTTCTAGATGAGCACAAACGCCTTCAACTTTACTTCTGATAATAAAGATTGAATTAGAATATCCTGCCAAAGTATTAAAGGTATCGCTATAACTTTCTCCTTTATTGAATGAAGATGTTGTAACAGATAATTCACTTACTTTTGTTAAATGAAATTTTGCAGCATTTTTAAAGGATTCTTTTGTTCTTGTAGAATCTTCTAAAAAGACTTCATACATACCAAAGTCCGGATTGTTTATTCTAAAGGAATCTAATACTTTCTTATCATCATTTGCCATAGCTTTTTTTAAAGTTTTTACTTTATCAAACAAATAAGCTCTTTCTTCAATATTGAAATCATCAATAACACACAAAGATCTTCCTACAAAATAATTATCCATATGCTCTCCTTACAAAAAAAAATCAGCCTATAAAAGACTGATTTTTTAATAATAAATAAATAGAAATAGAAGTAGCTAAATTTTTATGTTTTCTGCTGTGTAAACGCTTTTTTAACTT
Organism: Pleomorphochaeta caudata; assembly: GCF_055395745.1. Lineage (NCBI taxonomy): Bacteria > Pseudomonadati > Spirochaetota > Spirochaetia > Spirochaetales > Sphaerochaetaceae > Pleomorphochaeta > Pleomorphochaeta caudata. The sequence continues at coordinate 1,201,391 of NZ_AP042458.1, read as the reverse complement.
CATAACTACTCCCATACTTAATTTTAATCCAAATTTTTTTCATACTATAAAATAATTAATTCAAAATCAAGTAAAGAATATCAAATTCTTTAATTTTTTCTAATTATTTTTTATCTTTGTTCTTTTCTGGTTCCTTATTATTAGCTTTGTTAGTAGCTTTTCCACTTGCCAATGGGTCATTTTCTAAGAAATCAAAAATTGAATCATAATTTACTTCATCATTTGTTCTATAAGAAGTTTTTAATACAGTAGATGAGAAATCCTCAGGTTTTTTCCAGTTAGCCTTTATATTAGCTAAAGGAGCAACAGGTCTCTTTCTCTGCCAGTCAGTATCTCTAATTCTTCTATATCTCAAGCTTTGCTTATATATTCTAATTGCTTTATGTCTTGAAGTTATAGCTCTATTATTCTTTGTTTTATCAGAACCATAGAAATATTTACTTCCATATTTACTACCATAGCCATAACCATATTTAGAACTTACGTTTGCTGTAGTTTCAGCATCTTTAGGTAAACAACCATTTAATACAATACCTGATATCTTATTTTCAACTCTATTTAAAGATTGTAATAAAGTTCTTAATGCAGGTTTAGTTGTAATATTCGCTCTAACATTAATTACTAAGGAATCAAATCTTTCTCCAAAAGTCATTACTTCTGAAGCATATTCCAATGGTGGAGCATCAATTAATATATAATCATAATAAGGGCCAATTAATGAATTTAAATAATCCATTTTAGGATTTGTTAATATTGCAATTGGAACTAAAGGTAATCTACCAGGAGGTAATATTTGGAGTAGAGGCATATCTTCAATAGGTTGTAATATGATATCTTCAAATTTAACATCTGGTTCTTGAATTAAATTAACAAGTCCTTTCTTTGCTCTTGAATAACCAAACTTAGCTTCAATTGAAGGCATTCTAAAGTCTCCATCAACTAATAAAACTCTGCTTCCCATATTAGCAAGACATAACGCCATATTAGCAACTAAAGAACTCTTACCTTCACTTACATCACAAGAAGTAACAGTAATACTTCTATTTTTTCCAACTTCTCCTGAATAAATAATGTTTGAAACAATTGCCATATATTTTTCACTTTCAAAAGCAATTGGATCTTCATAAACAGAAAGAGTTTGATATCCAGTCTGTTTTTCTTTTGAGGGATTAACAGTTTTATCTTTAACAAGAGGAATCCAACCTAATAAAGGAATCATTGAATTTTTTAATATTTTTCTTACTTGTTCAGTTGTTTTAATTGTATTATCAGCCATATCAACTACTAAAGCTAATAAGAAACCTAAAGCAGCTCCTAACAATATTGCAACAGCTAAAATTAACAAAGTATTTGGACTAACAGGTCTATCTGATACAATAGCTTTATCAACTAATGTAACATTTCCACTTACTGCAGCTTCAACAAGTTTTACCTCTTCAAGCATTGTTCTCAATTGAACACCGATTTGTTGTAGTACTGTTACGTCTCTTTGTAACTCTGAAACTTTTCTTTCAATTATAGGTAATTGATCTAATTCACTATTAAATTGATTTGCTCTTTGATCTAAAACAGACAAACCTACATCACACATTTCACTAGTTAAAACAGCTTTTGCATATTCATTTAACAATGCAGAATCATAAACATCACCTGATTTATATGAATTCAATTGCTTATTTATATTATCAAGCATTCTCTTAGAAATTGACGAAAGAGTACTACTTAATTCACTAGTTCTAGAATCAATACCCTTATTTGTATTTTGTGAAACTGTAGAATTATTTACTGCATCATACATTATTAACTCAGATTCACTTGCTTCATATTCTTGTCTTAATTTTTGGAAATCACTACTCTCAGTTAACCCTTTTACTGTAGGTAATACAATGTTTTTATCAAGGAAAGCAGAATAAACTGAATCAATTTTACTTCCAGCTTCAATCTTTTGTAATTTTAATGGTTCTTTTCTTAATTCATAATATGATATCTGATTTACTAAAAGAGAAGATTTTTCAGTTAACTGTAAAACTCCTGATTCTTCTTTATAATCACTTAACTTATCTGAAGCCTCTTTTAATTCTTTTTCATTAATTGGAATCTGCTTCTCTAAAAATTCTCTCTGAGTAGTTTTTGAGTTTCTAGCAATACTAGTTAATAAATTATCATAACTTACTGATAAAGCATTAGCAAAATCTGCTGCAAACTGTGGGTTTTCATCAGTAACAGTGATTGAAACAAGTTTTGTATCTTTTACAGAAGATACAGAAATTTTATCACTATTTGGACCTACTTTATAAAATTCACTATAAGGAACTCCAACAGAATCTTTATATTGAGATAAATCAAGTAAATTTAATGCAGCATCGATATTTGCTCTACTTTTTATTAACTCAACTTCAGTAGATATTTTTGAGGAACTAGCACTCAAATTAGAAATCATCAAATCATCTAAGGATGATGAAGTAGTTATTGGTTCTACTAATACAGTAACTTTAGAAGAGTACTGTGGGATAACATATTGAAGATAAATTACAGCTGCAACTACAACTATAATCAATGTGGCTATAAACCAAGAGAATCTAGCTTTAAATATCTCCCATAACTCTGAAATACTAATTCCTTCTTCATTTATATCATTATTATCGTTAAATTCCAAAATAAACTCCTAAATTAATTCCCGCTAAAGATTCCAACAGAAGTATCAATTATTGATACAACTGAGGCTACAATCCCAATAATTGAAGCAACGGTTGCAAGATCAGTTCTATAAGTATCCTTTTTAACATTTATTGTTGCATCTGAAGGAATAATAGCATCAGTTGCTATTTTATTACCTTGAGAATCTGTAATACTAATTGTTTTTGTTGCATCTTGGCTATATCCGCCTGCTAATGAAATATAATATTCCAATTTCTTATTTGGTTCATATGCAAAAGCACCTGCTCTTTCAACTGCTCCTTGTACATTTACAAACTTGTTATCAATTGGAATTATTATCCTATCACCGGCCTTTAGCTTAACATTATCATTTATATTTTCAGTTAAATATGACAAAATATCAATATTTATTTTTTCATCATTCCTAATTAAATAAGCATGTGTTAAATCACTATTTACCATAAACCTTGATGAAATTGTTTCTAACATTTGCTCAAGTGTTTCACCTGGATAAAAATTATAAATTAGTTTTCCTTGAGGCATAGTTAAAAGAGAAGTAGTAGTAGCATTATTAATATTTGTATCTTTAATTGCGCCTTCGACACTTACACTATTTTTCTCAATTTTTATACTAGGAATAATAATTGTATCTAAATTTTTAATTTTTTGTGTACTATTTAATTTAATATTATCTTCTAAATAATTATTAGAAGCTTCATCAAATCTGCTTAAATAAATATTATTTTTATCTGCTTTAGTTAATAAACCACCACAATAATAATTAATTATATTATTTAATGTTTCATTATCTTTTATTTGATAAGTTCCAGGTTTATAAACATTACCAACTATATTTATTGTTTTATCAGCCTCTTTTAGAATTACGGTATCTCCGACTTTTAACAAAGGATTTTGATCTACAGCACCTTTTTTAAGAGCTAAATATAAATCGTAATGAAATGTTTCACCTGCTTTATTTCTTATTTCAATATCCCTAGTATTAGCATTAAATGCAGCTATTTGAACTACATCACTTAAACGAGTTAATCCATTAACAGCAAAAGTTGTTGAAGAAATTACATCTCCAATTACATCAACAGAAAAAATTCCTAAAGATACTAAAGCCGCTTGAGGAGAAGAGAATGCATAATAAGTAGAAATATCATCTTTTATTTTTGAAACTAATTGAGATAAAGTCATGCCAGTTGCATCTATAGAACCAACTAGAGGAATAGTTAATTCATAATTACTATCAACTTGCAAAATTCTTTGTTCAGTGGAATCTCCATCTAAATATTCAATTCTAAAAGTGTCGCCTGGAGTTATAGGATAATTTGAGTCACTAATTGCCCTTAATAAAAAAAGATTAGAATCATATTCCATCTCATTTTTATCTACAAGCCCTAACTGTTCTGAAAAAGATTGTAGGCTTAAATCAAAATCATCTTCTATATCTATATTACTATATAGAGGAGAGTTAATCACAAATCCAGAAACATCTTGTAAATCAGTTACTGAATATATATTTGCATTAAAAAATAAACTTAATATTAAAGATAAAATTATAATTTTCTTGTGGTTAAGGCGCACAATTGACTCCTTTTTTGCTATGATATTATATTGACTTATAAATTGCTAAAAGTCTAGTACCTTAATTTGTTATATAATTTGTTTTCTACCTTAAATATTTTAATAGACAATCACTATAACAATTATTTCAAAAAAAATAAGATACAAAAATTCTAACAAAAAAAAATCAAAAAAGTTGCTAAAAAATGATAAAAAAAATTAAAAATATTTGATTTTTTTATATATAACAATATTTTGGATTTTAGATTTATTATAAATTTCAAAATATAATTTTTGCAATAAAATTATTAAACATTTTTTACATCATACAACTTCTTTATTACATTCTAGTAATCAACAGTAAAAAAATTGTATCAAAAATTAATATTTGCTATACATAAAATAAGCAAAAATAATACAAATACATTTTACTTTTCCATTATTCTCTTTTAGTAAAATGGCCTCAAAAACTACAAAAACAAATACATATCCCTCATTTTTCTTTTTAAAAACAACAAATCTGTTGCATCAGGCAAAAATTAATATATATTTTTTTATTTAATGTTGCCTTTTTATAAAAAATCAACAACAATGAGAAATAATACTACTTCAAAAAAAACTATATTAATAAAAGTTTTTTTGACAACAATAAAGTAGTACCCTATACTTAAATGTGATATTTATATCACAATTATTTCATTAGAGAAGGAGAAAAATAATGAAAAAATTAACTATTTTGTTGACTTGTGCTCTGTTTACACTAGCTCCTATTTTTGCTGGAGGGGAAGCCGAAACAACTGAAACTAGCAGTGATGCTCCATTAAAAGTTGGTGTTATTTACGTTTCAGCACCTGGCGACTTTGGTTATTCTTACATGCATGACCAAGGAACAATTGCTGCAGAAGAACATTTCGGTGATAAAATTGAAGTGATTAGAATGGAAAACATTGCTGAAAACGAAGAAAGCGAAAGAGCAATGGAATCCTTAATTGACGAAGGTTGTAAAATCATCTTTGCTAACTCATATAACTACCAACAATATATGCAAAATGTTGCTAAAGAACATTTAGATGTTTATTTTGAACATTGTTCTGGTTATTTAGATAACGAAAACATGTCAAACTATTTTGGTCGTATGTATCAAATGCGTTACCTTTCAGGTATCATCGCTGGTACAATGAGTGAATCAGGCCATATTGGTTTTGTTGGCGCATATAACACTCCTGAAGTAGTTCGTGGTATTAACGCTTTCACACTTGGTGTAAAGAGTATTAATCCTAATGCTACAGTTACTGTTGTTTGGACAAATACATGGTTTGACCCTTCTAAAGAAAGACAAGCTGCTGAATCATTGTTAGATGGTGGTTGTGATGTTATTGCTCAACACCAAGATACAACAGAACCAGCAAAAGCTGCTGTTGCTAGAGGTAAATATGCAATTGGTTACAATGCTGACTTTATGTCATTAACAGGTAGCGACCATGTTCTAGTATCACCAATGTGGAACTGGGGAAATTACATGATTCCTGAAATTCAAAAAGTATTAGACGGAACATGGAAATCTCAATCATATTGGGGTGGTTTAGAAGATGAAATGATTCACCTATCTCCAATTTCTGACTTAGTTCCTGCTGATACAGTTGCTAACGTTGAAGCTATTGAAGATCAAATGAGAGACGGAACTTTTGATGTATTCTGGGGTAAATTAACTGACAACGATGGTACAGTAAGACAAAACGCTGGAGAAAAAATGAGCGATGGCGATATGTTAACAATGGATTGGTTCGTTGACGGAGTTATCGGTTCAGCTAAATAATACTGAACAACCATAAGTATTTGGTTAATGGGGGTAGGATTATCTTCTACCCCTATTTTTAAAAAGATTTATTAAAAATTGTATAGGGATTATCAAAATGGAAAGACCTCTCGTAGTTGAGATGAAAAATATTACTAAGCGTTTCCCTGGAGTAATCGCAAATGAAGATGTTAACCTACAACTTCACAAAGGAGAAGTATTAGCACTACTTGGCGAAAATGGGGCTGGGAAAAGCACATTGATGAATATGCTAGTTGGATTATATAGACCAGATGAGGGAGAGATCTATGTAAATGGCAAGCATGTAGTAATCAATTCACCTCAAGATTCTATGGCCCTAGGAATTGGTATGATACACCAAGAATTCATGTTAGTAGGCAATTTAACTGTTGCAGAAAACATTATCCTTGGTTTGAAAGACTTACCAACGGTACCTCCAATTTCTGAAATAAATGAAAAAATTATTGAATTAAGTAAAAAATATGATTTAAAAGTTGACCCAACTAAATTAATCGAAACACTTACAGTTGGAGAACAACAAAGAGTTGAAATTTTAAAATTGTTATATCGCGGTGCTGATATTTTAATTTTAGATGAACCAACAGCTGTTTTAACTCCAAAAGAATCAAAAGAATTAAATAATATTCTTAAAAAAATGTTAAGTGAAGGAAAGAGTGCTATCTTTATCACTCACAAAATGATTGAAGTATTAGAATTCTCTGAAACATTAATGGTTTTAAGAAAAGGAAAATGTGTTGGAGTAAAACCAACTTCTTCAATTAAAGAACTTTCTGAAATTGCTAATTTAATGGTTGGAAGACCTGTTTTATTTGAATTAAATAAAGCCCCTTTCAAACCAGGTAAAGTTAGAATCGAACTTAAAAATGTAAGTGTAAACTCTAAAACTCATGCAAGAAAAACTCTAGATGATATTTCTTTCTCAATTCGTGAAGGTGAGATTTTAGGTGTAGCTGGTGTTGCTGGTAATGGACAACAACCATTAAGTGAAGTAATCACTGGTTTATTAAAAATTGATTCTGGAACAATTACAATTGATGGAAAAGACTATACCAATAAGACACCATTACAAATTATTAAATCTGGAGTAAGTCATATTCCTGCTGATAGAGGAAGAATGGGTATTGTTGGTGATATGAGTGTTGGAGAGAACTTAAGTATGAAAAAATATCGTACAGAAGAATTATCTCATCATCACATGATCAACAAATCAAAAGTTCGTCAATTTGCTTCTAGATTAATTCAAAAATTTGTTATTAAAACTCCAAATCAATACACTAGCGCAAAATTTTTATCAGGTGGGAACATTCAAAAAACTATTTTAGCAAGAGAAATTAACTCTTGTAGAGGTATTTTAATTGCTGTTTACCCTTCAAGAGGCCTTGATGTTGGGGCAATTGAATCAGTTAGACAGAATATTATAGCTCAAAGAGATAAAGGTTCTGCAATCTTATTAGTTAGTGAAGAACTTGATGAACTAAAAACAGTCTGTGATAGAATTGCTGTTATGTTTGAAGGTAAAATTATGGATATAATGGATGCTCAAAATGCTGCTACTGAAGAAATTGGTCTTCTAATGGCTGGGGTAAAAAGGAGTTAAGAGATGCGATTCGTAATTGAAAAAAGAAATGAAAAATCAAAAAAAATGCAAATCCTAATTCCGCTTTATTCTTTATTAATATCAGCAGTTTTAGGGGCAATTGTTTTATTATTATCTAATGCAAATCCACTTGCAACATATAGAGCTATTTTTAAAGGGGCTTTTGGATCTAATACAAAAATTCAATATACCTTAGTAAAAATGGTTCCTTTATTAATGTGTGGTTTAGCAGTAGGTATAGCTTTTAGATTAAGATTCTGGAATATTGGTGCTGAAGGCCAATATGTTATGGGTGTAATTGGTATTACTTGGGTAATGCAGTTTTGGACTTGGTTACCTGGTGCTTTATTATTACCTATTGGATTATTAATGGCAATTATCTTTGGTGGTTTATGGGGAGGTATTCCAGGAGCTCTAAAAGCTCAATGGAAAGTTGATGAAACCTTAACTACATTGATGATGAACTATATTGCTATTGGTATTGCTGAATATCTTTATATTTCAGCTTGGAAAGCTCCAAAAAGTAATATGGGTACAGTAAAATATCCTGAAGTTGCTTGGATTCAAAGATGTTGGGGAAAAGTACACTATGGTATTTTTATTGCACTAATTTTAGTAGTAATTTTATATTTCATTCTTTACAAAACTCGTTGGGGTTTTGAATTGAACATGATTGGTAAAAATAGCGAAGCTGCTAGATGCCAAGGGGTTTCAATTAAAAAGAATATTATTATAGCAATGATTTTCTCAGGTGCAATTGCTGGTTTAGCTGGTGGAATTGATTCTGCTGCAGTAACACACTGTTTAACAAAAGGTGTAAATAGTGGATACGGTTTTACTGGAATTATAGTTGCATGGATGAGTGGTTTAAATCCATTTGTATCAGTAGTTGTTGCGCTTTTCTTAGCTGCATTACAGACTGGCTCAGATGCTTTACAGATTACAATGAAATTACCTTCAGCTATGGGTGAAGTATTACAAGGATTAATTTTAATTCCTTTATTAGCTGGCAGTATTTTTATTGATCATAGAATTAAACCTGCTGCTAGAGTTAAGGAGGACAAATAATGAATACAATTGATTTAATAACAAAATTATTAGCTGCAACCTTAGCAATGGGAACTAGTTTAACTTATGCTACTTTAGGTGAAGTATTTACTGAAAAATCTGGGGTTCTAAACTTAGGACTAGAAGGAACTATGTTAATGGGTGCTCTTTCTGGATTTGCAATGACATATCACACAGGAAGTTTATTCTTAGGTATTTTATTTGCAATGATTGCTGGAGCAGTATTTAGCTTAATGCATGCCTTCTTAACTATATCTCTTAGATCAAATCAAGTTGTAACTGGATTATCCATTACCATGTTTGGAACAGGATTAGCTAACTTCTTAGGAAAAAGATTAGGCCCAGTAGAAAACAGCCTAAACTTAGTTGGATTAAACCTCCCAAAAACATTTAATAACATTCAAATCCCTGTACTAAATAAGATACCAATTATTGGCGCATTTTTTAATGTTTCAATTTTAACTTACTGTTTATATATTTTACTACCATTAGCCTGGTATTTTATGTACAAAACAAAATATGGGTTATCTTTAAGAAGTGTTGGAGAAGCTCCAAGAACTGCTGCAGCAATGGGTATTAATGTAAATAAGACCCGCTATATTTATACTGTTTTTGGTGGAACTTTTGCTGGTATTGGTGGAGCTGCTTTATCATTAAGCTTTACTCCATCTTGGAATGATAGTATGACAGGTGGTATCGGTTGGATTGCAATTGCTTTAGTAATTTTCTCAGCTTGGAATCCTGCAAGAGTAGCTATTGGTACTTTAGTTTTTGGTGGAATTACAAGTTTGCAATTCTTTTTACAAGCTGCAGGTTTCAAAATGATAATTCCTGCTCAATTCTTAGCTATTGCACCATATTTTATCACTATTGTTACATTAATTATTATGACAATAAATAGCATAAAATCAAAAGGAAGTTTTGCTTCCCCTTCTGCTTTAGGTACACCATTTGCTATCGATGAAAAATAGCAGTAGTATTTTTTAGCAATAATCTCCTCAAATTTGAGGAGATTTTTTATTATCTATTTACTAAAATTTCATCAATCATTATTTTATTTATATGTCCTCAATAAAAAAAACAAATGCAATGAGAATTCTTGAAAAAGAAAATATAAATTATGATTTAAAAGAATATGAAGTTGATGAAAATAATTTAGATGCTATTCATGTTGCTAAAAATGCTAATATAGACTTAGATTTAGTTTATAAAACAATTGTCATGATAAATGACAACAAAGAAATATTTGTTTTTTGTTTACCCGCAGAATTTGATATTAGTTTAAAAAAAGCAAAAGCAATTACAAAATCTAACAAACTAGATTTAGTTAAACTATCTGATTTAAAGAAAACAACTGGATACATTAGAGGGGGCTGTTCCCCTATTGGAATGATTAAAAAATATCCGACCTACATATCTGAATTTGCAGAAATGGAAGAAAAAATTTACATAAGTGCGGGAATAAGAGGATTGCAAATAATTATCAATCCTCAAGATCTAGCTAAATGTGTAAATGCTACTTTCGAAAATTTTATACAATAAAACCTCCTAAACATAATTTAAGAGGCTTGTTTATAATTGATATTGCTAAAAACTATTTTACTAAAGCAATAGCTTCGATTTCAACCAAAACATCTTTTGGCAATTTAGCAACTTGAACAGCTGAACGAGCAGGTTTGATTCCTTTATCAAAGAATTGAGCATAAACTTCATTCATTGCAGCAAAATCATCCATATTCTTTAAAAATACTGTAGTTTTTACTACATGTTCCATATCACTACCACCAGCTTCAATTACAGCTTTTAGGTTTTTTAAAGATTGAGTTGCTTGTTCTTTTATTCCACCAACTATTTCACCAGTTTTTGGATCTGCTGGAATTTGACCTGAAGAATAAACAAAAGGACCAACAGTAATACCTTGGCTATATGGGCCAATAGCTGAAGGTGCATCACTTGTAGATATTTCAACTTTTTTTAGGTTATCCATAATAATCTCCTATATTATTGATTTATTTATAAAAATATTCAAATATTATTTTCATTATACGATATATGATAATATATCTTTAGGTGTTGTAGCAAGTCCTATCATAGAAGATTCAATTTTTGTTTCTTCATTAAATCCAAAACCATAACTAACCGCTAAAAAATCCACATCAGCTTCTACAGCTGCAGTTTCATCATGATATGTATCACCAATTAAAACAGCATCCTTTTTATCAACATTAAAATGTTCAACTATTTCATTTAAAATTTCTGCTTTGTATTTTGTACCTTCAATATTTGTCCCATCTATATATTCAAAATAGCCATCAAGCTTTAAATATTTTAACATAGTGAAAACAACTTCACGATATTTCATAGTAGCTACAGCTAAAATATATCCTTTAGCTTTTAACTCTTTTAAAACATCTTCTACACCCTCAAAAACTTCAACTTCATACTGTCCTTTTTCTATATATCTTTGACGATATATATCACAAGCTTTTTCCATTAATTCATCAGGGAGATTAAAGGTTAATTTAAAACAGTCTTTTAGAGGAGGTCCAATAAACTTATTTAATTGTTCTAAATCAGTTTCCTCTTTCAAACCCATTTGTTTTACTGACCAGTTTGCAGTATTGTAGATTCCAGATGAAGAATCCACTAAAGTGCCGTCAAAATCAAAAATTATTAGTTTGTAATTACTCATTTTACCTCTTTTTATTATTAAAAAATTTTATTTTTCTTATACCAATCATTTAACTTAGAATTCGTTGCTAACAAATCTAATCTTCCGGTTGCTTCATTTGTCTTATAAATTAGAGAGCCACCAGCTTCTTCTAAAATTATTTTTCCTGCAGCAAAATCATAATAACCTAAACATAGTTCGTAATAACTATCAATAGACCCACTAGCGATATAAGATAATTCTAATGCACAAGATCCATAGGATCTTAAATCACTTGAACTATTCCCAATCAAAATGAATTTTTCCATATAATCAGAATATAAATCTTTATATCTATGAGGAGGAACACATACGTTTATTGAATATTGAAAATCATCTATATTAGATACTTTTATTTCTTTACCGTTTTTAAAAGCTCCACCATCTTTACTAGCATAAAAAAGAGCCTCTAAACTTGGAGCATAAATAACTCCAACTAAAGGCTTTCCTTCTTCTTTCTCATAAGCAATACTAACTGCCCAGTTAGATAGATTCCTAAAAAAGTTTGTTGTCCCATCAATAGGGTCAACAACCCACCTACCTTCACCATCTACGGAGTCACTTTCTTCACCGAAGAAGCCATCTTTTGGATATTTAGCTTTTATAGCATCAAATATCAATTGTTCAGTTTCTTTGTCCGCTGTAGTTACAAAATCATTCAAGCCTTTTTGAGATATATGAAAATCTTGATTTTGTCTTTTATTTAAAGCAAATTGGCCTGCTTTTAAAGCAAGCTCTTTGGCAAATTCTAATCTTTGTGACAAACTATCTTCTAGCATTTTATTTTTTATTCCTTATAATTCTATTGCCTGTTGAAACAACAAATTTCCAATCTGCAGGTGCAAAACTGTCTTTTGTAATTACAATTTGTTCAACATCATTTAATATTTTATTATTATCATATTTTAAAATTAGAGCATTCCAATGATCCTTTTCTTGAGAATACATAACAGCCCCTAAATTAGTTCTTCTTTCCCACAACTTTAATTTATCTTTATTGTCCAAAGCTAAAACTAGAGTTAAATCATACCCTGGAATAGTAAACATTTTTTCACGCTTATCAATTTGTTGTTGTTCTAAAGTTTGATTAATTAAATAATCAATACTCTGTAATAAATCTAAATCACTTTCCTTACAAATATCAAAGAAAGAGCTAGTTTCTTCATGAACTAAAGAAATAATTTCATATACTCTTTTTGGAAAAAGTTCATCTAGAGTACTAAATTTAGTTTCATAAATCCTCTTTTCATCAATAGACTTATAATCATTCAAATCGACATTTATACATTCTTTTTTTAGTTCATCAACTTTATCTGGGTCTTCTACTTCATTAGGTTCTTCAAAAGTTTCTGGTTCTTCAAAAGTTTCTGGTTCTTCAAAAGTTTCTGGTTCTTCAAAGTCTTCTGGTTCTTCAAAGTCTTCTGGTTCTTCAAAGTCTTCTGGTTCTTCAAAGTCTTCTGGTTCTTCAAAGTCTTCTGGTTCTTCAAAGTTTTCTGGTTCTTCAAAGTTTTCTGGTTCTTCAAAGTTTTCTGGTTCTTCAAAGTCTTCTGATTCTTCAAAATCTTCTGATTCTTCAAAATCTTCTGATTCTTCAAAATCTTCTGATTCTTCAAAATCTTCTGGTTCTTCAAAGTCTTCTGATTCTTCAAAATCTTCTGATTCTTCAAAATCATCTGGTTCTTCAAAGTCTTCTATTTCATCAAAGTCTTCTATTTCATCAAAATTCTCTTCTTCATCAGTTGATAAACCATAATTTTCTAAATCATTTTCATCTTGATCTATTTTATCTAATTCTTGAGTTATAAAATCAACAAAATTATTATCTACAATATTTTTTTCAGCGTTTTCATCATCTTCTATAAGATCATCATCCTCTTGAGATAAAGGATCTTTTCCTTTAGCAACATTATTTAACACATCAAAGAATGAAAAACTAGATTTATTTCTTGGAATACCTTTTTCAACATTATCACCAAACTTTTTCTCTTCAGAACGATTATCATTTTCAATTGTTAAAGAATCTTCTTTAGTTTCTTGTTTTTCATGTTGTTCTTCTTGAGATTCTTGACGTCCTAAAGGATCTTTTCCTTGTGCTACATTGTTTAATAGATCAAAAAATGAAAATCCACTTTGGGCATCTTTCTTTTTCTTGGATTCTTCTTCTGCTGCTAATTCTTCCTCTGCTATTTCATCCATTAAATCATCTATCTCAAAGGATTCATCCAAGTCCTCTTGGTCCTCTTGGTCCTCTTGGTCCTCTTGGTCCTCTTGGTCCTCTTGGTCCTCTTGGTCCTCTTGGTCCTCTTGGTCCTCTTGGTCCTCTTGGTCCTCTTGGTCCTCTTGGTCCTCTTGGTCCTCTTGGTCCTCTTGGTCCTCTTGGTCCTCTTGATCTTCTTGATCTTCTTGTTCTTCTTGTTCTTCTTGTTCTTCTTGTTCTTCTTGTTCTTCTTGTTCTTCTTGTTCTTCTTGTTCTTCTAAGTGATCTTGTAGCTCTAAATCATTTAAAGTATTTATTTCTTCATATTTACTTAATTGCTCATAACCAACATTTAAAATTTCTTCTTCATCACTTTCATATTTTTTATCAGAAAATTGCTCTTCTAATGATTCTTTTAATTCAACATAATCATCTAGAGATTCTTCATTCTCTAGCTCATGCTCTTCATCAGCAATTTCATCCATTAAATCATCTTCATCAAAATCCACTTCATCTAAAACATTATTTTCTGTCTCAATAGCTAAAGCAGCTCCATTTTTATCCATATTAGATTCTTCTTTCTCAGTTAATTTTTCATGATGATGGTCATGAGAGTCTTCATTTGCTTCTATTTCAGAAAGATTAAATATAAGTTTTTTGAAATCAACAATTTTTGAAAAATCATCCATCAAAGTTACTACATAAGAAAGTCGAACTTTATATAAATTATCTTCTACAAAAATATCATTTTCTAATTCATCATCATCCATAACTAAAATAATTGGATCAGAAATTTTATCAAAATCTAAAACACTTGAATTAAAACAATGAATAGCATTTTCTGTTAACTCAATTTCTTTAATTGGGTTCAATGGAATTATATATCCATGAGCCTTAGGTACTTGTAAATAGACTTTATTTTTATCATTTTCATAAAAGGTGGTAAAAACTGTATTCTCAAATTTATAATTCAAAGTATAACCAAGTTTACTAAAAACTCCTGCAAAAATAGAAAAAGGCAACATTGCAGTTTTTCTTTTTTCATTAGATTCCCAAAACTCTCTATATGAAGGATTATTATTTAATACTGCTTTTTTTATCGCTGCATAAGTTCTATCAATTGCAAACATTCCATCAAATATAAAAGCTCTATTTCTAATTTTAATAAAAATTGAATCATCCAATCCTGCACTTTCACTTAACCAGCAATAATTCTCTGAATTTACAGTGCCTGCAGTTACAGATAATAAATCAATATCATGTTGAGATAAATTAGTTAATTTGTTAGCAAAAAATAAGTCATATCCTTCACTTTTATATCTAATATCATCAAACCAACTTTGCCAATTTTCTTCACTGATAATTCTTTTTAATAAATCCTTATCACTTTCAGTATTCCCGGCATCTCTATGTTTTTGAATTTTCTCTTGAGTTTTATCTGAAAAAATAGTTACTTCTTGATCTAATAACTCCATTGCTTTAAATCCATTATAAGTAACAATTTTAATAGCTTCTAAAATTCCTTCTAAATCAGAATCAAACGTCTTTGATATTTCATCAACAAAAGGAAGTAATAAACATTTTAACTCTAAAATTTTATCATTTAATTTTTCATATTCTATAGGTAAAGGTTTTATATATTTATGATAAATTGATTGAATTTCTGCTCTATCTTTTGGTTTTTCTATTTCATGTAAAATATAATTATCTAAATATTTTATTGTATGAGATTCTAGCTGACCATATATTTTTTTCAATTTGTTTTTATCAAAATTTGATACATCTTGATTCTCTGAAAATTTATTAGGATTTGTTGCAATCCATTTAATTAAAAATCTCATCAAACCATAAATATTAGCTTGAACATCTTTTCTTTCTTGATTTTTACTTACTATTTCATCAACATAAATTGCTATAGATTTTAAGACTACTAAAGGGTCATATTTCTCAATAATATTTAATATAGAATATATATCAGCTTCTATTAATCTTGAAGCTTCTTTTAAATTCTTTTCTATCTTTTCTTTTGAAATATTAGCTTTTTCTAAATCCCAATTATCATAATTCATATAACCCAACTCCTAAACTCCCCAAATTATAACATTTTTTAAATTCAAAACAACCCAAATTTTATATATAATTTAGATCTAATGTTCTATTTTTTCATTCAAAGGTTTATGGAAAATAATTCCTGTAAATACTGCTACTAAACCTATTATACAATAGAAGATAAATAAAGTCTTAAAACCATAATTAGAAACCAAAACTCCACCAATTGTAGAACCTAAAACTGCTGGCAATCCTGTTGATAAGGCATAATATAAACTAATTCCTACCCCTACTTTATCATTTCTAACATGTTGATTGATAAATACAATAGCAGCAGGATGGAAAGCACCAAAACAAAGTCCATGTAAAGTTTGTGCTAGTAATAAAAATTTAACACTTGGTAAAAAAGCATAAATTAAAACACGTAAAGAGATTGCTAAACTACCTAACATTAATAGATACAAAGGTTTAACTTTTTTTACTTGCAATAAATAGCCACTATATAGCATTACAAAAAATTCAGCTAAGGTTGCAATTAGGTTTAAAGTAGTTAAATCTGTATAACCAACTTCTTTAATTGAATATAAAGATAAAAAGGAATATGTTCCGGATAAAGAAAATCTACTTAACCCAATAACAATTAATCCAATAATTAGTCCTTTGTTATACCATTTATCTTCTACATCTTCACTACCATCATCTTTTATAGGTTTTTTATAGTTAATCACTATTGGGTCTTGTTTTGGAACAAAGATCATAGTAAATACAGAAAGCAAACAAATGACTATAAACCAAAACCCAATACTTGTATTTGAATCAATATTTGGCTTTTTTATAAAAGACAATATTGCAGACACTACAGCATATCCCATTGTACCTGCAGCTCTAATCTTTGTATATTTTGAACTATCACCTTTTACTGCTAAATTACCAATAGAATCTAAACCTGGAGCAACAGCTCTAAAGAAAAATCCGGTAACGGTAATTAACAATATAACAGAGAGATAGCTATGAGCGAACGCGAGCAAATAAAAAGTAATACTACCGATAATTAACGATAATATTACCATTTCTTTATATAAATTCTTTTTATTAGCCAAATATCCTACTAATAAAGGCCCTAAGATTCCAAAGCCTTCAAAACAAGCGATGAAGACTCCAACCGCCTTAAATCCAAAACCTAAATTATCTAACATAACTTGCAGGTAAGGATTAACAATTACAAAAGTTGCATTAACAAAAAAATACGCAAGATAGTAAATCATAAATGCATTGTATGCATAACTTAAAACTTAAACAACAATCAATCATTAAAATTTGAATTATTTATAGTAAATTTTTTCAACAAATTAAGTAATTTATTTACTTTTAAATTCTAAAATAGTATTATTTATAAAACTATTTCCGAATAAGGATTAATTAATGGAAGTTAAAATTATTGGTATAACTGGTGGCTCTGGTTCTGGCAAGTCCACTATTGTAAGAAAAATAAGCGAAGTTTGTTCTGATTTCGTCTTTATTCCTCAAGATAATTATTATAAAAGCGCTACCTTTATTAATAATGAAAATATTACTGCTTTTAACTTCGACCATCCTGATGCTTTTGACATGGAATTATTATATGAACATTTACAAGCTCTAAAACGTGGTGAAGCAATTGATATGCCAGAATATGACTTTGTTCACCATAGAAGAAATGATGAAACCTTACGTGTAGAACCAAAGAAACTTGTAATAATTGAAGGACTGATGGTTCTTTATGATAAAGCAATAAGAGATATATTAGATTTAAAATTATATGTTGATACTCCAGATGATATTAGATTTATTAGAAGATTAAAAAGAGATATTGCTGAAAGAGGTAGAACTGTTGATAGTGTAATAAATCAATATCTTGAAGTTGTAAGACCAGGTTTTTATAACTTTATTTTCCCAACAATGCAATATGCTGACTTAATTATACCTGAAGGTGGTCACAATGAAATTGCCTTATCAGTTCTAATACCTTTTATTCATTCATTGACTAGTGAATAAAAAACAAAATCCAAAGTTATTAAAAACTTTGGATTTATTTTAATATATGAATTTTAAAATTTAATTTAAGATAAATATTTTTCTTTGTAGGCTATTAAGCCTTTCTCAAGACAAATTAAAGCTCTAGCTAAATCATCTGTATTTAATACATATGCTAATCTTGCTTGTTTTTTACCAATTTTTGGAGTTACATAAAAATCTTCAGCAGGAGCTATCATTACAGTTTCTTTTTCATAACTAAATTCACTTAGCATGAAAATTGCAAACTTTTCTGCATCATCTACAGGAAGCTCTGCAACCATATAGAAAGCACCTTTTGGAGTTGTTGATATAACACCATCTATTTTTTGTAAACCAGCACTTAAAAAGTCTCTTCTTTTCTTATACTCATTCTTAACATTATCTAGATAAGAAGAATCTGTACTGAGAGCAGCCAGTGCAGCTACTTGTTCAATATCAGGAGGACATAATCTAGCTTGTGATAATTTCAATATATTTGCTTTAAATTCTTCATTTTTAGTTACCACAGCACCAATTCTTGATCCACACATGCTATATCTTTTAGAAAAAGAATCAATACAAACAATTCTATCTTCATAGTCTTTATAATTTAAAACACTATAAAATTGATCTTCATAACAGAATTCTCTGTATACTTCATCTACAATCAAAAAAATGTCTGCTCTTTTACACAAGTCTAAAATAGTTAACATTTCTTCTTTTGAATAAATATGACCAGTAGGATTATTAGGAGAACATAATAAAATTGCACCAGTTTTTCTAGTAATTCTTCTTTCAAATTCTTCGATTGGAGGCAATGAAAAACCATCTTCAATTCTACTAGTAATTGGAACTAAATCAACCATAGCTGTTCTTGCAAAACTTGTAACATTAGTATAATAAGGTTCGGGAATAATTATTTCATCATAAGGATCACATAAAGTCATAAAAGCAAATTGTAAAGCTTCTGAACCTCCAGTAGTGATCAAAACATCATCAACATCAATATCAACATCAATAGTTTTATAGTAATTAACTACTCCTTCTCTTAATTCATATAATCCTTCACTAGGACCATAAGGAATATAAGGTTTTGAATAATTTCTTACAGCATCTAAAGCTTCTTTTGGTGAATTAATATCAGGTTGACCTATATTTAAATGATGAACTTTTACTCCTTTTTGGGCGGCCGCGACAGCATACTGAGATAATCTTCTAATTGGCGAACATTGAAATCCAGAAATTCTGCGGGACATTTGCATAACGGGCTCCTTAATTTAATTATTATTTAATTATATAGTTTTGATTTAAGAAATATATAATATATTGTTATAAAACTCAACAAAAAAACAAATCCTCAATTAAAAAAAATCTTCACATTTAGGTAATCCTAATTTTTTATAAAAATAATTTTAATTTAGCATAAATTTTCTTTCTTTTTTCTCTTAATTCGTTTTATTACAACCTTTTTTTTATTTACTTCTTACTATTTTTTATCTATTTTTATAAACAAAAAAACACTCTTTCAACAAAACGCCAAAAGAGTGGATTATTATTTATTTATAAAATTTAATCTTTAATTTTTTCACTCTTAATACTCTTCTCATTAGCCCCCGCGGCTTGTTGAGAATCAATAAGTTTTTGAATGAATCTTCTATTATCCAATAAAGGACTGATAGATCTACCATGATGTAATCTACTAATTGTTCTTGCAAATAATTCTGAAATATCAGCTTGGACAAACCAAGGTTTATCTAATAAATCATGACCATGTGTAACAGAATTTGTACCAATAATTCTGTAGAAAACACCTTCTTTATATGCTTTATCAAAGTTTTCTATACCACCACCATTAAAGAAAGGTAATGAAATCATACAAATAATTTTTTTTGCACCACGTCTCATTAGTTCTCTCATAGCGGTAATCATCGTACCACCGGTAGCAATCATATCATCAGCCATCAACACAGTTTTGCCTTCAACATCACCTAATAAGTTGATATTTTTGATATTTGTATGATTTGCATCTGTACTAACTATTGAGTAATCTCTTTCTTTATATAAAACAGCTAAAGGTCTATGTAGAGATTGTGCATAGAATTTATTTCTAGAAATAGCTCCAGTATCAGGAGATACTACAACAATATCAGGATCATTTAGATCAACTAATCTACTTAAAGCTATTAAAGTTTGATAGGAACCATGTAGGTTCTCTAAATGAGTTTTCATGAAACTATTTTCAATTTCTCTTGAGTGAATGTCTAAAGTAATAATTCTTTCAACATCTAACATATCACAAATATGAGAGAAAAGACTTGCAGTTAAAGCTTCTCTACTATTCTTTTTATGTTGTCTAGAATATGGGAAAGTAGGTAATACTAAAGTAATAGATGAAGCTCCAGCTAATTTAAGTGCATGTGTTGTTGTCAACAAGAACATTAAATGGTCATTAACACTTAGTCTTACAGGTTCATTTGCTCCATTAACTTTAATCAATTCCATATTAGATAAATCATAAATAAAGAAGATTCTTAAGCCTCTAACAGGATCGAGAATTTCAGCCTTCTCTTCGCCATTTGCAAATCTAGTATATTTAGCTCTAATAGTGAAATCCGGACACTGAAATTGTGTTGGACACTTCCTTCTAGGAATCTTCTTACTATTCATGTCATCAATCAAGGTGACCATCTGTAAGATTTGTTCCTCACTCATATCATGTCGTTTTGCAAGTGCACCAGATAATTTATTATATCTTTCCTTATATAATCGGCGCAAATGTTTAACGACTTTGCTTGTAAAATATTCACTACCCGGGCCAGCAATAACACCGAGTTTGTGGGGTTTAATGATGCTCATAACTTTAGAATACTATAATTAATTATAATTTTTCAATTACAAATAATAATAAATTAATAATATTTATACTTAGATATTCACAACTTCAATGTTTTTATCACAAAGTTGTTTATATGCAGCTTTAAATTTTGCTAATTTATCGCTATTATCTGCAAATAAAAGCTTTAATTCAGTAAAATCTTCCTCCAAACATAAATTATTTGTAGTTCCAATACTTGTTCTATTTTTTATAGTTTCATATGGATCGTACTTTTTAACTGTATTTAAATTCATTCCGACTGTTTTATAAGTATCTCTAAAGTTTTCACCTTTTTTAACTCTTTCTAAAACTTCATCTGTAGCATATAGCTCACTAACACAAGCATTTGCTAAATTATCTTTATTTACTGCAACCTTATTTATCATTCTAGACATAATTGCAACTAAGGACCAAGTAGCTTTTGCACCAACTAATAATGGTTCTTTTGTATCTTGAAAGTCTCTATTATAACCTGAAGGCAATGATCTTATTATAGATTTAACTCTAAAGGCAGTACTACTTACAACAGCAGATCTACTTCTAGCTAATTCAAGTCCATCAGGATTTTTCTTCTGTGGCATAATTGAACTTCCTGTACACAATTCTTTTGGTAAAGAAAAATATCCAAATTCAGGAAGAGTAAATAATATTAAATCTTGAGCTAATTTACTACAAGTAAGTGCTACATAATCGCATAAATCTAATAACATTGCTTCAAACTTACCTCTAGAATTATTTGCATAAAGAACATTTTTTTGAACTTTTTCAAATCCCATTTGATTTGCAGTAAAAGCTCTATCTAAATCTAAAGGAACACCATAAGAAGCTGCTGAACCTAAAGGAGATTGGTCCAAAATAGAAATAAATGAATTTATTCTCTTTGCTTCATCTAAATATTCTTCAGCAAAAGAGGCTGCCCAAAGTCCAACAGAAGATGGCATTGCTATTTGCATATGTGTTCTTCCTTGCATTGGGATATCTTTATATTTGTCGCTAAATTCTAATAAAGCTTGAGCTAATTCAGCTGTTTCAATTGATAATTTAGTAGCAAACTCTCTCATCCAAAGTCTCAAAGCTGTTTGAACTTGGTCATTTCTACTTCTACCTGTATGTATTTTCTTACCTACATCCCCATATTGAGTGGTAATATAAGACTCTATTGCAGTATGACAATCTTCATTTTCTTTAGTAATTTGAAAATTATTTTGATTTTTTAAATCAATAATTTCTTTCAATCCTTTTTCTGCTTTTTTTAGTTCCTCATCACTTAAAATATTTATTTTATTTAAGCCTCTTGCATGAGCTATTGATGCTAATGCATCACTAATTACTAAATCTTGATCCAAGATATAATCATTTGAAACAGTAAAATCTTCCATTAAAGAATCTAAAGAATATTCTTTTTGCCACAACTTTGCCATAATAAGTCCTTCATTTTTTTTCTTTGATTTTAAAGATTTTTCTTTTTTCAAGCAATATAAAAAAAATCTTAATACTATAATATATGAAAAAAATGTTTTATTTCTTTACAATTTTTTATTTATTACTATTTTTTTTCACTGCTTGTGATACAAAAATAATAAAATCATATAATCTTTTAACATCTATTGATTCTACACCACCTAAACTAAAATATATAGAAAGTAATAGTCCATATTCAGTTGAAATTGTTTTTGATGAAATTTTATCTTCAAAGGAAAACATAAAAATATCTTTCAATAATACTGATGTAGATAATTTTATAATCAAAAACAATAAAATAACTTATTATAGAAAAGATAAATTAATTCCTGGTGAAAAGTACTTAATAAAAATAAAAGCTGAAGATTTAAATGGAAATTCGACATTTATCAACTCCTATGTTTATACAAAAAATAACAACAGAGCAAATTTATTAATAAGCGAAGTATCAACAAAAGGAACTTCTGCTAATTGCGATAAAGTAGAATTGGTTGTAACAAAGAGTGGCTCTTTAGCTGGCATTGTTGTATCTGATGGATTTAATGATAATTATAACGATAGATATATATTCCCTGATATATATGTTAATGAAGGAGAATTCATTGTAATAGCCTTTAAAGAGACTCAAGAATCTGGTGTTTTTATAAGTGAAAATAAAAACGGGTTAAGTTCTAATAATGGATGTATTTTAATATTAGAAGATCCATCTTTTAATTCACCAGTAATTGATTGCTTAATATATTCAAATAAAATTAGTCCAAATTGTGAAGGTTTTGCTAGTGAAGATGTTTTAAATACTGCAAAAACTCTAGCGAATATAGGACTTTGGGAAAATATATTTCCTTTATTTCAAGCGGCTGTTGATACTACTTTTGAAACCTCAACAAGAACTATTAATAGAAAGTTCAAAAATTTTTATTTTCTAGATACTGATAGCTGTGAAGATTTTTATACAACAGTAACTCGAGGAGATACTTTTGGATATGAAAACAATAAAGAAGAATATATTAATTAGTTATTCTTTGATATTTGTAATCAAAATTATCAGAATGAATCAATGAATTATCTTTTAATAAGAAAAACCCACTATATCCATCAAAATGTTTTAATAATTCTAAGGCTCTATCACTCCCCAATAAAAAACAAGTTGTAGATAAACAATCACAGATTAAAGATTGTTTGCCTATTATTGTTGAACTTATTATATCACTATCACTTGGATAAAGAGTATCAGGATCTAAAATATGATGATATTTTACACCATCTTGATAAAAATATCTTTCATAGGTACCAGAAGTAACTATAGATACATCACCTACATCTAATGCTGCAAATATTTCTTCTTTATTATTAGGATCTTGAAGCCCAATAGTCCAAAGACTATCATCAGATTTTTGGCCAATGACATCCACATTTCCGCCTAGATTAATAATACTTTTATTAATATTTTCACTTTTTAAATATTCAACAAGTTTATCAGCAGCATAACCTTTACCTAATGCTCCAAAATCTATTTGCATATTTTGTGGTATTTCTACTGTTAAAGTATCTTCATCTAATTTAATTTGAGTATAATCAACATTTACACTATCTAATTCTGCCTTTGATGGAATTCTTGGATTATCTCCACCAATATCCCATAAACTTACAACAGAACCCATTGCAACATCAAATTTACCATCACTTAATTGAGCTAAAGAAATTGCTAACTTAAATAAATCAAATACTTCTTGATTAACTTGAACAGTTTTATCTCTATTTAAAATACTAATATAACTTTCTTCATTTGTACGACTTATTTCTTTTTCAACATTTTGTAATATAGAAAAACAATTGGAAAATACTGAATCATCAACACTTTCTTCTAATTTAATAGAACATACAGTACCTAAAGCTATTTGAGTCTGGGTTTGAAATTTTTCTTCTTGTTTACAAGATACAAAAAGAATCAAAACTACTAAGAAAACAATTATATTAAATTTTTTAAACATAAAAATATGTTCATCAATTTAATTAAAATTGTCAATAATAATGCACCAATATTAATTGATGCATAAAATCTAGATTAAAAAGCAGGAACAATGTTAATTCCAAGAGATGTTTCTATTTCTCCTTTTTTATCTTTTGAAGTTTCTCCATCTGTTTGAAATTCTTTACTATTAAATTCTACAGACTCAGCCTTAATAATTACTTTTGCCTTTTTGCTACCGTCCTTGTTTTCCCACCTATTTTGTCTCAATTGTCCTCTTACCCTAATTTTGCATCCTTTTTTTAAATATTGATTGCAAGCTCTAGCTGCATTATTCCAAACCTCAACATCAAAGAAGCCTACTTCTTTTACATAAGATTCATCTTTTGCTTTGTATGATGAATTAACAGCTATAGATAACGTACTAACACAACTATTATTTTTTAGATCTCTAACATTTGGATCTTTCGTTAATCGACCTTCAATAATTATAGTATTTAGATCATCAAACATACTCATAAAAACCTCCATTTAGTAAAAAAACTTTTTTTATTGTCACATTTTATTATTTCTATCAAGTTTTTTATCATTTTGCCCTTTAATTTTTTATGATTGTTGTTTATAAAATTAAAGGATGATTAAATAATAATAAGGAGATATTTAATGAGTAATTTAGCTGTATTATCTTTAGGTGGATCAATTATTGCACCAGATAAAGTAGATATTGATTTTTTAAGCAAATTCAACAAAGCAATTCGTGAATATTTAAAAGAAAATAAAGAGAATAAATTGATTTTAGTTTGTGGTGGTGGAGCCCCAGCTAGAGTATATCAAAATGCATATAGAGAAATTGTAAATGATACAAACAATGATATTCAGGATTGGATTGGAATAAAAGCAACTCATTTAAATGCTCAATTAGTATATTCAATTTTCAGCGATTTATGTTCAGATGAAGTTATTACAAACCCAAATGCTGATATTAAATTCACTAATCAAGTACTTGTAGCAGCAGGCTGGAAACCAGGCTTCTCTACAGATACTGATGCAGTATTTTTATCAAAAAGATTTGGTGGAAAATTAATAGTTAATCTTTCTAATATTGCAAAAGTTTATACAGCAGACCCAAAATTAGATAAAAATGCAAAACCAATTGATTCTATTAATTGGGAAGACTTTAGGAAAATGGTAGGAAATGAATGGGTTCCCGGTAAAAACTGTCCTTTCGACCCAATTGCTAGTAAAGGCGCACAAGAAGATAGTATGAAAGTTATCTGTGCTGATGGAAGAAACATAGAAAACACCCTTAATATTTTAAGAGGAACTGAATTCTATGGAACTACTATTGGTTAATTAATACAAGCTCATAAGTTTTTGCTAAAGTATTATCAATATAACCACAATCAGTCTCACCGACTGCAACAAAACCTAAGCTTTCAATAAGAGCTTGCATATGAAGATTTTTTATATGGGTGTCAATTCTAACATTGGCACCTATTTTTTTAGCTTTATCTATAGCCATATTTAAAAAATATCTACCTAATCCAGATCTTCTAGAGGCAACTCTATGTACTGAAATATATGGGCCTTTTGTCCAAAAATCATATTCTTCATAAAGTTCATCTTTTTTTTCTTGAATTGCAGCCATTGCTACTAATTCATCTTTATCAAAAGCAACATACAATTGATGATTTAAAACATCATCTCTTAAAATTTCTGCAGTGGGATAACCATTTAACCATTGTGGGTTATTTCTTGAAACCATCAATTTACAAGCAAAACTAGCTAATTCCATACATTTATCAATATCATCAAAACTCGCTTCTCTAATCTCATAATCCATAATTTTCTCTCTTTCTCTTTAAATCTAAATAATAATCTAAAGTATCGCAAAAATCATCAGGGAATGGTTTATCTAATTTAAAATTAGGGATCCAATCTATATTATCACCTAACTCTTGAACAAATCCATTTTCTATATCTTTTATATCTAAATAATCTAATAATAAATCATAATCGCCGCTGCTGATTTTTTCAAAAGTTTTAACATTTTTTGGGTCAATAAACTGAACCATTAAAGATAAAAAGCATTTATCCTTTAAATATTTTGCAAAATAATCTAAAACTTCTAAACTAGCTTTTATTGAATCAGGAAAAACTAAATGTCTAACTAATAAACCTTTTGGGGTTGTTAAATCATCTATAAATTCAAATTTAGGATGCTTTTCAACTAAGAAATCAAAAACCTTAGTTATAACATCAACATACTTTTCTCTACCACAAAATTTCTTTGCAACTTCTTTATCTAATGTTTTTAAATCTATTAAATATAAATCAATATAATCATCAATTAATTTTAAAGCTTCAACATCTTCATATCCACTTGTATTATAAACAATAGGTAATTTCATTCCTTTTAATCTAGCCTTTTGTATTGCAATAACTATGGAAGGAATATAATGAGTTGGAGTTACTAAATTGATATTATTCGCTCCATTTTTCTCTAATTCCAACATAAGAGTTGATAATTCATCAATTGAGATACTTATACCTACATTACCATCTCTAGTTTTTTTCCCACCACTGATTTGATAATTTTGACAATATTTGCAATGCAAAGGACAACCTGAGAAGAAAATCATACCAGAACCTTTTTTCCCTGTAACAGGAGGTTCTTCTCCTCTATGTAACCCACTAAAAGCAACTCTTACAACATCACTTTCATTACAAATACCTAATTCATTACTAGTTCTATCAACTCCACAATGATTTGGGCATAAATTACAATTTTTATATTCATCTAATAAATTCAATTTTATTTCCTTTTTTATAATCTTAAAATAGTTATTTATATTATATTTTAAAAGGTGTAATCCTATTATAAAACATATTTTAATAAATTTTGTATATTAGTAACGGATTTATTTATTTATTTGTTTTATATATAATATACACAAAACAGGAGATAAGATGCTAATACCTAGCAAAAAGAAAAAAACAGAACCAATTGAAGAAAGATATATATTAAGCATTGATGGTGGAGGAATGAGAGGGATTGTTCCAGCTGTTGTAATATCGAAATTAAATGAGAAATTAAAAGAGTTTGAAACAGAAAAACCTTTTTACTCTTTTTTTGATTTAATAACAGGTACTTCAACTGGAGGCTTAATTGCTTTAGGATTATCCACCTCTCCATTAATTTCAAACTTAAAGAAAGAAGAAGGGGAAGATTTTTTACAAACCTATGAAACCCCAACTTTATCTTTTCTTGAAAAATTAAAAGGTATAAAACCTCAAAACCCAAAATCTCCAAAATTAATTACTAAAGGAACAGATTGTTCCTCTTTAAAAGATTTTTATGTAAATGATGGTAAATCTATATTTCATTCAGAATCTAGAATTTTTGGAACTTTACTAAAAGATAAATATGATGCAAAGCATATAGAAAACTTTTTATATAAAACATTTCAAAATGCAAAAATGAAGCAATGTCTTGTTCCAACAATGGTTGTCTCCTATGATGCTGCAGAAGGGATTCCTTTTAACTTTAAAAGCTGGGAAAATTCTGACTTTTATGTTAGAGAAGCTGCTAGAGCAACTAGTGCTGCCCCTACATATTTCCCCCCTTCTATTCTTTATGATAAAGAGGCAAAAAAGAAAAGATATTTAATTGATGGTGGAATTATCGCTAATAATCCTGTTCTTTTAGCTTATAGCGCAGCTAGAAAGCTTTATCCAAATTGTAAAAAATTCCACATACTTTCCCTTTCAACCGCAAGCAATGATTATTCAATGCAAGATATTGATATTAGTGGAGGATTAATGGGCTGGATAGATCCATCAAAAGGTGCCCCTATACAAAAAATTGCTTCCACAAGCCAAATGCAATTAGCAGCTTTAGTTGCACAAAATATAAAAGACGTTGAATTTACTAGAATTCATTACAATTTAAAAGGAGATTCTTTTAAATTAGATGATACTTCTACTTATGCAATCAATACATTAATAGATAGCGCTGAACAGTTATATAGAAAAGAAGAGAAAAAATTAACTGAATTTATTAAAAATATGATTAAAAGAGAAGATTTCTCTCATATTTTAGACATCGATAAACTAAAAACAGAGCCACAAAGTGAAACAGAAGTTTTTCAATTAGAAAATCAATTAGATCAAAGTATTACGCCCCTTGATCAACTTGCTAATAGCAAAACAGAAACAACATTAATTGAAAATACCAATGCGAAATCACATTTCTTTAGCAAAAAGAAAAAAACAGAACTACCTCAAGAAAATATTAATACAAAAGAATTAGAAAAAGTATTTGAAAGTGATAATGAAGAACTTCAAAGACAAAAAAGTTCTAACAATGAAAAATACCAAGAAATATTAGACAAATATGGATTCAGCGAAAAGGATTTAGAATAGATGCATCCCAAACAAATTGAATTAGAATCTAGATTGCATAAAATTTGTATGGAACTAGACAATTATTTAGAAGATGAATTTGGCACCATGTTTCCTCTCCATCCGAAAAGAGAGAAGAGAGGAAAGACTTCTAGTGCAAATTATGATGGTCTTTTTTCAACAGGGGTTCAATTTACAACTGGTTATGGAAGTCAATTTGGTAGAGGGTATTTATTAGATATTGATATTAGAACATTAAGCTGGGTTACAAAAGCAGATAAAACAAAAATTGAAGAGGCAGCTATCCAAAAATTAAAAACTCTTCTAGAGCTTCATATGCCTGAAAGAAAATTAGAAATCAAAAGAGATCAAAATTTAATAAAAATTGTTGGAGATTTTTCTTTAGGTATCAGTGAAATTAATTAAAAGTTTCTAAATAAGGGATTATTGAAGCAACTGAAATTCCATGCCTTTTTTTATAGCCATAATTCTTTGTATTAACTAAAGCTTTGGAGCAAATAGTAGAACAAATATCACAAATTTTCTCAAATTCATAACCTTTCAATAATAAACCAGTTAAAACACTCGCGAATAAATCACCTGTTCCAGGATAAGATATATCAATCTTTTTATTATAATGATAATAAATATTTCCATTATTAATAGAAACAGTTGCCACTGTATCTGAATTCTCTTGTAATACACTAGTAATAACTACTTTATTTGGTCCCATAGAGACTAACCTATGTAAAAAATTTTCAATTTCTTCATCACTATAGTTTTCTTTAGGGCTTTCACCCAATAATAAAGCAGCTTCAGTAGCATTAGGACAAATAACATCAGCTAAAGATATTAAATATTTCATTCTTTCAATCAATTCTTTAGTAATTGGAGAATAAGTTTCTAAATTATCACCTAAAACTGGATCAATTATTATTAAAGGTTTACTTTCTTTTTGAGAATTAATTACCCTTTCTACAATATTAACTTGTTCTGCATTAGCTAGAAAGCCACTATATATACAATCACATTTAATATTTTCTCTATCCCAAACATCTAAAACATTTTTTATTTCATAGGTTAAATCTTTTATATAATAATCATTAAATCCATCTGATTGAGAAGATAACAAAGCAGTTGGTAAAGGTAAAACTTCTACCATTAAGCTCTCTAAAGCTGGAATAACAACACTTAAAGAACTCTTTGCGTAACAACATAAATCATGAATTGCAATACAGTTTTTAATCATACAAAAAGATTATCAAAGACTCGTTTTAGCGACAAGTAAAATATGTAAAATTTATACAAAAAAGCAATATTCTTTTCATATTTACTATATACTATTGTGTCCCTTGTATTTTTGATATATTTTTCAAATAGATTAATTAAACAATTTTTATAATCTATATTAGGAGTTTTTATGATATTTAAAGACAAAAAAAGTAATTTATTTATTGCTGATTCTTCTATTAATCCTTTAAGTTATCCAGTTTTAGATTCAAAAGAATTAAAAGAAAAATTATCAAAATTTATCCTTTCTGCCTCTGGCTGGAGAAAAGTTTTTGCAATTAGCAATGATGAAGAAGATAACACTGAAGAAATAAGTGTTGCAGATAAATACTTTTGTGCATTAATAGCACTTTCTTTAGCAAAATACTTAAATTGTGTAAGTGATAAAGAAATTAACACCAATAAACTAAACAAAAAAACTAGCACAAAGAAAATAGTAGTAGCAATGGATGCAAGACCTACTGGAGTACAAATTCTTGATGTTATAAGTAGAGTTTTTTTAGCCCTAGATATAGAAGTTGTTAATCTTTTTATTGCTGCAGCTCCAGAGATTATGGCATTATCCTCACAAGATAAGTCAATTGATGCGTTTTTATATGTTTCAGCTTCTCATAATCCAATTGGACATAATGGTATAAAATTTGGAACAAATGGAGGTGTTTTTAATAAAAGTCAATCTCAAGAACTAACCCAAATCTTTACATCTCTTGTGGAAAATCAACAAGCTTTAATATTTGTTAAAAACTTAGTCAGTAATCTAGAAAAAGAAAAATTAGAAGCTAATTTAAAACAAATCTCACAAAACAAAATAAAAAGTTTAGAAAATTATAGAGAATTTGCTCTAATTACTGCTAGCAAAAATGAAAATATTGAAAACTATTTAAATTCTCTAAAACAGAAAACTGATAATAAAATTGGTATTGTTGCAGAATTAAATGGTAGTGCTAGAACTCTAAGTATAGATAAAGAATTCTTTAAAGAACTAAATATAAAAGTACACGCAGTAAATGATAAACCTAGAGAAGTTGTTCATCCAATTGTTCCAGAGGGTGAAAATCTTGAAATGTGCAGATCTATTTTAGAAGAAAAACATAAAGAAGATAGTGCTTTTGTAGTAGGATATGTTCCTGATAATGATGGGGATAGAGGAAACTTAGTTTATATTAAAGATAGCACTAATACAGCTGAAATCTTACAAGCACAAGAAGTTTTTGCTCTCGTAGTTATGGCAGAATTAAGTGCAATGAGAGTTTCATATCCAACAGAAAAAATGGCAATTAGTGTAAATGGTCCAACATCAATGCGCATTGATGATATAGCTAAAGCCTTAAATGTTGAAGTTTTTAGAGCTGAAGTTGGGGAAGCAAATGTAGTTCAAAAAGCTCAAATGCTACGTGATGAAGGCTATATTGTTAGAATATTTGGAGAAGGTTCTAATGGAGGAAACATTACCCACCCTGCTAAAGTAAGAGATCCATTAAACACTTTATTAAGTTTAATAAACTTATTATCCAATAAAGAAATATTTGATTACTATAGAAATAAAATCAATTACAAAAATGATACACTTTCAATTGAAAACTTTATCAATAGTCTACCAAAATACACAACTCTTGATGCTTTTTCTACAGATGCAAAATTGCAAATTAATAACGATCATGGAATATTAAAAGACAATTATGAAATGGAATTTTTAAATTACTATAATGAAAATAAAGATTTCTTAAAAAATAAATTTAATATAGAAAGTTATGAAGTGTACCAAATGGAAGGTGCTAATTGTATAAAAGGCCTAGGAAATGAGTTTAGAACTCCTCCTTATAAAGGTGGATACAAAATCATATTTAAGGATAAAGATAATGATAATATTGCTTTTATTTGGATGAGAGGCTCAGGAACTGAAGCTGTATTTAGAATATTAGTTGATGTAAAAGGTGATAACCTTGAATTATTTAATTATCTATTAAATTTACATACTCAACTGCTAAAAAAAGCAGATAAATAACATAGATAATTCCTATTAATAGAAATATTGATAGGAATTTTTTTTATTCCTTGTTTTATAAAAATTAATTAATTATTCCTAACTCGGTATATAATTTTGTAATTTTAATTTTAACTTAATATATTTATAGTATATTTATGTATAGTAATTATAAATGAAAAAAATAGGATTTTTAGGGGTTTTACTCAGTTTAAATACGTTTAAAGCCAATAAGGCTAAATTCTATCAAAATATGGCTTCAAATGACGAATTCCATCTTTTTAACTAAAATAATCTGTATTAATAGTAACAATGCATAAAAAAAATACTTGATACATATTTGTACCAAGTATTAACTATATTTTCTTAAATAATAATTACTAATTTAATCCTAAAGCAGCAATTGCAGCTCCAATAACTGGAGAATTATCTATCCTAACAAAATTCACATAGCGATTATGTTTTTCTTGTAGGAACTGCTGTAAATAATATTTTGTATATTGTTCTAGATATTCTGTTTTATAGAAAGTAGTACCATCTGCATTAATACATACAGGATGTAGTGGATTTTTACCATATTCTGTTTTTAATACAGCTGAAGCAAGATTTGCAGCCGTCATTTTACTTGCTCTCTTAATTATAGCTTCAAGAAGATACCATAGGTTTTCAGCATCTCTTTCATTATTTGCAACACATTGAACTAGTTTATAATCGGTATTAAAAGGCATTTCCAAATAATGGCTCATTTCTGTGGTATTAACATCTCCAACTTCTTCAAATTTCTTTTTAAAATCTTGAGATAATACATTTTCTTCAATTGCTTTATGCAAAACTAAAGAACTCATTGGACCTAAATAAGCTCCACTTATTTTCTTCTCAAAATGATAGGTACTTGGATCTTTTGTTGTAGATAAGAATAATTCATCAATTTTAGCATTTGAGTAACCATAACTTCCAGATTCAACATTAATTACCATATGATCTAAATTTGTTTGACTCAAAGTCTTAATATTTGATGTATCTTCTAAATAAGCAGTATTAGTACCAGTACCTAAAATAAAACCAACATAACCATCATAATTTGTATTACCTTGAGCTCTACCAGCTAAAAGAGTTGTTACAGTATCATTTACAACTGCAATTTTTTTATTATCAACAAAATAACCTCTAGCTTTTAATTCTGCTAATAATGAAACACCTACTTTTTTTCCAATAACTTCAGGAGCTTTAATCTCTTTAGAAAAGACTAAAGGAATTCCATCATTATCTTCTGTAATTTGAGCTGCATAACTAAAGCAGAAACCAATTCTGTCACTTTTATCAATTATATGTTCAACTTGATTTGCAAAAACAGTAAAAAATTCTTTTGCACTAACCTCTTTATCTATACCAGGCATTGAAACTTTTTTGAAATCGGAAATTACAGGTTTTAAATCATCATCAAAAGTAACTAAACAAGTTCTTAAATTAGTTCCACCAGCATCAATTACTATAACAGTTTGACCTGGAACAATTGGAGAACCTTCTCCAATATAGGTTGGAATCATTGGCAAAGAACTCGATTGAGCTTTTTCTAAACCTTTATTCATTTCACTTAGGAAACTATCTACCATGTTATCTATTGAAATAGACTCTGCATCAAGTCCCCATTTAATTAAAAAATCTTTTACTTCTGTATTCAATTAAACGCCTCCAAGGGATTTACTATATATATTATTCAATCATAAATTATAATTATTTTTTTTTCTACTATTTTTATATATATAAATTAAATACCTACAAAATTTAATATAAAAGCAATTTATCAATATTGAAAGACATCTATTTCTTCACCATTAATACTCATTTGCATGGGATTAACTGCTAAAGTACCATCCATTTCTTCTAAAACAAATACGCCCTTAACATTTAAAGGAGAAGAAAATAAACTTCCAGAAATAGTAAGGTCAGTAACAACCCCGACTCTTGGATAAATTCCATCTACTAAATTAGAAACTACTTGATTTATTGATTCATAATCTTTATAAGCTAAAGCAACAGCACCTAAAACAACAGCATCAGAAGCTTTCCAATCATTATTGATTAAAGAATCTCTAACATATATTGCTAAAGGTTCTTTTAATGAATCAATTATATTATTTGAATTTATATTTTTTTGGG
Organism: Pleomorphochaeta caudata; assembly: GCF_055395745.1. NCBI lineage: Bacteria > Pseudomonadati > Spirochaetota > Spirochaetia > Spirochaetales > Sphaerochaetaceae > Pleomorphochaeta > Pleomorphochaeta caudata. Next base: position 1,167,529 of record NZ_AP042458.1, on the reverse strand, counting down.
GGAAGTATTGCAGTAAGGTTGCCATGTCACAATTTTCAAAAACAATAGCATCTGATATTCCACTATTTTTAGGTATTCTTACTTTCAAATTTGGAATTTGTGGCTGACTTTCAGAAATAAAGTAATCACAAGAGACAAAAACCACATCTTTTACACATGTTAAAGCATAATTAATTTCTTGTTCACTTAAAGAAGTTGCAAACAATGAATTAATAAATATAAGTAGCAAAATTAAGTGCACTAAGCGCTTCATAGTGTAATCCTCTAAACATCATTTTTCATTGTTAACAGTAAAGGAGCTTTCTCAAAAAAAGATAAATCATAGTCCTTATCATTAATACTGAGTCTAATCGGATTAATAATTGGGACACCATACTCATCAGAAGATACAATAATAACACCTTTAATTAAGAGACTTTCACTAAAAAGGCTCCCTGAAACATTAAAGCTAAAACTTATTCCAACATTTGGGAATTGTCCTGAAGTTGCATTAGTTATAAGACTTTGAAAAGTCATACCATCTGGAAAAACAACAACAGCGGCTCCAGTCACAACAGCTTCTCCTTCTTTCCAATCATTAATCAATAGTCTATCTTTGACTATTGGATTGATAGAAGGAATAAGAGATGCAAAATACCCATCAGAAGAATCTTCATTCAAAAAATATGGCATATAAGTCGATAAATCCGCATTACTTAATAAAATAGCTTCAGGTAAAGAATTTTTTGAAGATATTTTAATTGCAATCGAATCAAAATCTACCCTTTTTAAAGAAATAAAATTAGATGCTGCAATATAACCTAAATCAGTTATAGCAACAAAAGCATTTGATACTTCCTTATCACTAACACTAGAGGCAAACAAAGAACTGCACAACAAACTAATCAGCAAGATTAATAAAATCCTTTTCATTTATACCTCTCCATTCACAAATAAGCTTTTTCACAAATTGAAAATATGGTAATATTATATCATGAATGTAAAAAAAGAAAAACCATCAATACTTTGGTATGATTTAGAAACATTTGGTTTGAACTCTCATTATGATAGAATAGCTCAATTTGCAGCAATAAGAACTGATTTAGAGTTAAATCAGATAGGAAAAGAAATAATATTATATTGTAAATTAACACAAGATTACCTACCAGATCCTTTATCTTGTTTAGTAACATCAATTACACCTCAAGAAGTAAATAAAAAAGGATTAAATGAAGTTGAATTTATAAAACAAATAAGAAAAGAATTTTTAACACCTAATACAGTTGTTACAGGATATAACTCAATTAATTTTGATGATGAATTCATTAGAAATGCTTTATATAGAAATTTATATGATCCATATGAAAGAGAATATAAAAATGGATGCTCAAGATGGGATATAATAAATTTAGTGAGAGCTGCTTATGATTTAAGACCAGATAATATGAATTGGCCAGCTAGAAAAGAAAATGGGAACCCAACTTTTAAATTAACAGATATTACTGAAGCTAATAATATTGAACAAACTGGAGCACATGATGCTTTAGTTGATGTTAGAGCAACAATTGAAGTTGCAAGACTTATTAAAACTCATCAACCCAAATTATATGATTGGAGTTTTAAACATAGAAAAAAACAATTAGTTAAAAATGTAGTTAAAGCACCATTTGGAGAACCAATATTACATACTCATCCTTCATATACTTCAAAAAATGGCTGTACATCAATTGTTATGCCAATAACTTATGATGTTAATAATCCTAATAATGTAATATGTTTTAATTTAAAAGAAGATATAACTCCATTAATTGAAGCTGATGAAGAAAACATTCTATTTACTCATGGTATTGTGAACATAGCTTATAATAAATGTCCTTTTGTAAGTCCTCTTGTTATACTAAATAAGCAACTAGAGAAAAAATTAGATATTGATAGACAAGAAACGCTTTCAAGAGCTAACACATTAAAAGAACATCCTGAAATAATATTAAAAATTAGAAAAGCTTTACTTAATTCAGATATAAAAAGTATTGATGATTCTGATTTCCAACTTTATGAAGGATTCTTTAAAGATGAAGATAGTAAAAGATTCCAACTTATACATGATGCAGGGGAAAAAGAAAAACTAAAACTTGCAAAAGCTATAGATTTTGATGACAAAAGAGCAAAAGAATTAGTTTATAGACATATTTTAAGAAACTATTTAGAATATCAAACTGAGGAAGAAAAAGAAAAATGGAAATCTTTCTGTTCCCATAGAATTGTAAGCCCTCCTGGAAATATAATGATTAATTTAGACTTCTATAATAGAAAAATAAAAGAAAAATTAGAGTCTGATACTACAAGTGAAAAAGAAAAATCAATACTTATTGAATTGCAAGACTATGGACAAGAATTAATTAATATATTATTTAATTAGTAGTACAAAGAGGAATTAATATGGAAACACCTCCACCAATTGGAAAGAACATACAAAAATTTAGACAATCAAAACACCTAACACTTAATATACTAAGTGAAAGAAGTGGTGTTTCAAAAGCTATGCTCAGTCAAATTGAAAGTGATAAAGTAAATCCTACTATTGCTACTGTATGGAAAATCGCTAGAGGCTTGAACATTGATATTCAAGATATATTAGATATTAACCCTCAACCAAAAAGAGATTTTATAAAAAACCCAACTTCTGGATCAGGACACGTTATCGAAACCACAGAAAATGGTGTTACTATAAGAATTTTATCACCACTTACAATGGTTGAAGATTTAGAAATGTACTTAATTAATTTTGAACCTCATACAAAACTTCCTAGTGAACCACATTTTGCTGGCACACAAGAATTCTTAACTGTAATTAAAGGCTCAGTTAAAGTTAAAGCAGGTGAAAATGAATGCACAATGAAAAAAGGTGATTTTTTAATGTATCACTGTGATATTGAGCATACCATTAGCTGTAATACAAACGCTCCTGCTACAGTTCATTTAGTAGTCAGATACACCCCTGATAAACACAGATAGCGACTTAAATTAACATTATAAATTCATACAAAATTGTATGATATTTCATCATGCAAATAAGTCTATTCAAAATATACAAAATCAATTATATTTGAAGTACAAATCCAACGGAGATAATATATAAATGTTAGAAAAACTACCTACATATGAAAATCAATTAAAAGAGATTGATAGTAAATTAGGCGATCCACAAACAATGAGTGATATGAATCTATATAAGAAACTTATGGTAGATAGAGCTCATATTGCACCAATTGTTGAAGAAATGACAAAATTACAAGAATTAAATCAAGAAATTCAAGATGCTGAAGAATTATTAGAAGCTGAAGATGATGCAGAAATGATAGCTATGGCAAAAGAAGAAATTACTGAACTTAAAATAGCTTCTGAAAAATCTATGAAAAAATGTAAAATGCTTCTTATTCCACCAGATCCATTAGAAGGTAAAAATATTATTATGGAAATCAGAGCTGGAACTGGCGGTGATGAAGCTGCTCTTTTCTGTGCTGATTTATTTAAAATGTATTCCCATTATGCTGAAAAAATGGGTTGGAAAATAGATATCATGAGCACAAATGAAACCGGGTTAGGAGGCTATAAAGAAATTGTATTCTCAATCAGCGGTAAAGATGTTTATGGTTCATTAAGATGGGAAAGTGGAGTTCATCGCGTTCAAAGAGTTCCTGCAACTGAAAGTGGTGGACGTGTACATACTTCTGCAGTTACTGTTGCAGTATTACCAGAAGCTGAAGCTACAGATATTGAAATAAAACAAGAAGATTTAAAAATTGACGTTATGAGAGCTGGTGGTCCAGGTGGTCAATGTGTTAATACAACAGACAGTGCTGTTAGACTTACACACATTCCTTCAGGACTTGTTGTAATCTGCCAAGATGAAAAATCTCAATTAAAAAATAAAAATAAAGCTTTAAGAGTTTTACGTTCAAGACTTTATGATTTAGAAGAAGATAAAAAGAGAAAAGAAAGATCAGAAGCTAGAAAGAATCAAGTTGGAAGTGGTGATAGATCAGAAAGAATTAGAACATATAACTTCCCTCAAAACAGATTAACTGATCACCGTTTAAATCTTACTCTATATAAATTAGAAATAATTTTAAGTGGTGAATTAGATGAAGTAATTGAAGCTCTAAAAATTGCAGCCGGCGAACAAGCAATGGAAGAAGCATAAAATTTATGGATAGAACTGTTAAAGAATTACTATTTGAAGCTAAAAACGAATTAAGGAGTATCACTGATACTCCTTCTTTAGATGCGTCAATTCTCTTCGAAAAGGCTTGTGGCTTAAACAAAGTAAAACAAATAACTTTTTCAGATAAATTAATCAATGAAGCAGAACAAAAAGAATTCTTTCAACTTATAAAAAGACGACTTAACCATGAACCAATAGCATATATAATTGGGAAAAAAGAATTTTATGGAAGAGACTTCATAGTATCTTCTGATACATTAATTCCTAGAGCGGACACTGAAACATTAGTTGAAGCTACTATAAATTACATTAATACCTTAGATTACAAACCAGATGTATTAGATTTATGCACAGGTACTGGTTGTGTTGGTCTATCAATTGCACTTGAAACAGATTTATCAAATATCAGCTTGTGTGATATAAGTGATGAGGCCCTTAAAATTGCTCAAAAAAACGCAAAAGCATTATATTCAAAAGAAATAAATTTCATTAAAAGCGATTTATTAGAAAACTGTAAAACTTATGATATAATTGTAAGTAATCCTCCCTATTTAACTAACCAATGGTGTGAAGAATTAGATGAGGATGTAAAAAAAGAACCTATATTGGCTTTAGAAGGCTTTGGCCAAGATGGTTTAGATATTATAAGAAAAATTATTACAAGTGCAAAAAATCACTTCAATTCAAATAAAAATGCAATTTTTCTTGAATGTGATAGTAGACAGTGTAATACTGTAAAATATATTTTAGAAGCAAATAGTTTTAAAGAAATAGAAATCTTTAAAGATTTAGCTAATAGGGATAGAGTTGTTAAGGGGATATATGAGCGATAGATTAATTGAAAGATTCTTAATGAAAACTAAGAAGTACCCAGAAAATCAACAAATTAAAATACAAGAAGCTGTTGATTTTTCCAACACTAAACATGAAGGACAAAAAAGGAAAAGCGGGGAACCTTATATAATACATCCACTAGCCGTAGCAGAAATTCTTATCCAGTTAAATATGGATGGAGATACAATTTGTGCGGGCCTATTACATGATACTTTAGAAGACACCACTGCTGAATATGATGAATTAAAAGAAAAATTTGGAAAACCAGTAGCTGATCTTGTTGATGGTGTTACAAAGATAGAAATATTAAAAACAGATAATAAATCAGTACAAGAAGCTGAAACTATAAGAAAAATGTTCTTTGCCATGAGTAAAGATGCTCGTGTAATTATCATAAAACTTGCCGATAAATTACATAATATGAGAACAGTACATTTCTTAACCCCTGAAAGAGCCAAAGAATTTGCTACAGAAACACTAGATATATATGCCCCTTTAGCTGATAGATTAGGTATATCCTGGGTTAAAGATGAATTAGAAGACTTATCACTGAAAACAATTAATAAAGAAACCTATGATTATGTACAAGGTTATTTATTAAGCAAAAAAGGTGAACAAGCAGCTTATTTAAAACGCATTGAAAAAACAATTTATCAAGCTTGTGCTGAAGATAATCTTGGTAATGTAATAGTCACAAGCCGTGCAAAACATGCTTACTCTGTATATTTAAAAATGAAAAAAAGAAAAAAAGACATCGAAGAAATCTTTGATCTTTTAGGAGTTAGAATACTCTGTGATTCTATAGCTGAGTGTTATACTTTATTAGGTATTGTTCATAGACTCTGGCCCCCAATTGAAGGCCGTTTTAAAGATTACATTGCAATGCCAAAAGCTAATAACTACCAAAGCCTTCATACAACAGTCATGGCCCTTGATGGTAAATTACTTGAAATACAAATAAGAACTAAAGCCATGCATCAAACAGCTGAATATGGTATCGCCGCACACTGGAAATATAAAGTAAACAGTGGCTCTCAAGATAATATAAGCATGGATGATGCTCAATTTAATAAAATTTTAAATACTCTTGAACAATGGTCTAATGAAATTCAACATAATGAATCTTTCATGGATGACATTAAAGATGAGTTATTAAAAAATACAATTTGTGTATTTACCCCTCAAGGACATATTGTAGAATTACCAAAGAATTCTACAGCACTTGATTTTGCATATAGGATTCATACTGAAGTTGGTAATCATACTGCCGGAGCAAAAGCTGATGGTTCAATAATTGCATTAGATCAAAGATTAAAACATACTCAAGTAATTGAAATTTTGACTAATCCAAATGCACATCCTCACCTATCTTGGTTAAGACTTGCTCAGACTCAAAGTGCAAGAAAAAAAATAAGAACTTGGCTAAATAAAAATGACAATATAATAATAGATAAAAATATCATTGCTACACCAAAAAGTGTTATCACCGATTCAGGAATTACTGCACCTCAAAGAGAAAAAGTTGATGAAAAAGGTGAAATAATTAGAAATGTTACAGATGAAAGTAGATTAACCTTTAGAGTTGGAGATGAAACCAACCTAATGATTTCTCTAGCAAAATGCTGTAACCCACAAAGAGGCGATGATATTGTAGGCTACATAAGTCGAGGAAGAGGAATAATCGTACATAAGAAAAACTGTCCTAACTTGAAAAACATGAAAGAAATTGAGGAAAGAAGTGTTGAAGTAGCTTGGGAAACAAATTCTCCAAAACCAACTAGAAAATTTAGAGTAACTAGCAAAAGAACTTATGACTTATTTAGCGAAATTGAGGGAGCAATAAGGAAATATCATGGACACTTAATTGGTGGAAGGCTCTATGATGACGATATGGATAATTCAAGGCTTATTGGTACTTTTACAGTAGAAATTGACAATGAGGATGATTTTAAAAAGGTTGTAAAGGCATTAAAACTATTACCATCAATTAATACCGTTAGTTCAATATTATAGATTTATATAATTCAACTATTGTCAAAAGTGAAATAGTATCTTATACTAATACGTAATAAGGTAGGGGAAGAATGAAGAAAATTTTAATATTAATTATTGTTTTCACTTTAACAATTTCATCAATATATTCTAAAGCTTCAGATGTTTCACTTGTTGCTACAATACCTGAAACTGAAGTTTCATATAATTTATTTTATGAAGATGATTTAATTGCAGACAAAACAAAAGACTATGAAATTTTAGTTGCACCATTAACTGAAAATGGTCAGACGGGTGATTTTACAATTAAAGTAAATAGTAATTTAAATAAAAACAAATCAGTTAAAATTGTTATAAACCCTCAAAAATTCAAAAAAATTAAAAACTCAAAAGGTGTAAACAACACTCAAATTCGTCCTGATGTATCCTATAAAATCAATAATGGAATATTATATGCTGGATTAAATACAAATACAGTTGTTACTAGATTTTTCTTATATTGGTCAGGCGATCCAAATTTACCTTCTGGTGAATATGAAAGTAATGTCATAATAGAATATAAAATTACATAGAAAATAAAAATCAAATAACATTTTTTTGTTTTTTATAAAAATTGTATAAACTTTTTATTATAATTCTGCTATAGTATTATGAAGAATGATTAGAAAAAATAACTTATGGATTTGCCTTTTTTTAAGTATAATAGCTTTATCTTTAATAGGCTGCAGAAGTACAACTGAATTAGAAACAAAAACTATTAATAAAAATATTACTATTGATGCGAAAATTGCATCAATAGATGCTTATGGAAATATAACTTTAAATATTTTGACAAAAGATTTATTGATGGCTGATTTTAATTATAGTAATAATTTGATTCTTCAATTTTCTAATGGCTACTTAATTGAAAGCAGTTTAACCCTAAGTAACAATAATATAAATGAAGGCCAATGCTATATTAGGACTGTCAGTGAAGACAATCCTATTACAGTAGGAATAAAGGCCGATAATTTAGCTAAAATTGGAACTTTAAAAATTGGTGATATTGTTAAAATTAGTCAACTCCAATCAAACTAATTATTCATCTAAAACTCTAATAACCTCAGGTAGTAATTGTTTCTTTCTAGATAAAACCCCAGGTAACATAAAAGTTTTTTCAGCTTGTTTTTCATAAATAAATTTATACTCAACAGTATCAAGACCTGTAGTTAATAAAATACTATTTTCTTTTACAACATTAGTTATCAAGAATAAAGCCCAATCCAAACCATTACTTCTTTTAACTTCTTCAAGAGTTTTTAAATATTTTTCTCTATAGTCATCAATATCTTTTAAAGTAGTAACTTCACATTGACCAATACCAACTTTTAAACCATGTTCTTTGTAAATTTTAAAGTCCCCTTCAATTGCAGTTCTTGGATCTTGTTTAGCTATTGAAATGCCACTAGCAAACATATCCTCTCCATAAGCTTTAATATCTGAAATTTCTGCAGCTTCACATAATATCTTAGCAATTCTTATATCTTCTTGAGTTGTTGTAGGACTCTTCAAAATAACAGTATCGCTAATAAGCCCTGATAGTAAAATTGATGCTATCTCTTTTGAAATTCCAATATTGTATCTTTCATACAATTGAGCGACTAAAGTACAAGTTGAACCTAATGGAGCACTATAAATAAAAATTGGATTACTAGTTTTAGAAGCATTAAACCTATGATGGTCAATAATTCCAACAATATCAGCCTCTTCAATTCCTGGCATACCCTGTTCACTTTCATTATGGTCAACCATTACAATTTTTGTTTTAGGTTTTTCAATAAAACAACGTCTTGTAACAAACCCTTTAAATTCATTCTCTTCAAAAACAGGAAGACCTCTAAAATGACTATTTATTAAAGTATTTTTCCCTTCAACAAATAATGTATGTAAAAATAAACTTGGTAGCTTTTTCTCCAATAAATCTTCGATAGGAGTACATAATCTTAAAAGTCTTAAAGTTTCATTTGTATGACACTCACTTAAAAATACAGTGCCTTCATAATTATCAAAATTTACAAGTCTTTTTATTTTATCACTCATTTTAGTCAAGATAATTAAAGGAGCTTGACGATAGATGGCTTCTAATATGGGCTCTAATCTGTCCCCTACTACCAATAAAGGTAAATTATCATCATCAATTTCATCAAACACTTGTTTGAATTTTGTAAAGCTCATAGCAGCAACCATTATTTGCAATCTATGTTTTACTTTTTTACCTTTAGTTAAAAACCTACCCTTCAAAACTTTAGTAATTTTATCAATATTAATATCATAATAAGGTTTTTGAGAACTTGCATCTCTTAAAAAATATCTATTTACATCATCAATACTTAACAAACCATGATACTTTCCATTTTTGGTTATTGTAACTACAGAAACTTCATTTTGAGTAAATATATCCATCAATACATGTATTGGTTCTTCACAATCTACTGATATATTTGGTTTAACATAAACAGAAGAAACTCTAGTCCTAACATCTTTAACAAATTTAGGAGGCTCAATATCCAACTTCCTAAAAACCTGTTTTGTACTCTCATTTAAGTTACCACAACGTGCAGCTATATATTCTATATCATCATTATTTTTATTAATTAAATTTTCTAATTTAGCATATGCCCAGGCACTACAAACACTATCCATATCTGGATTTTTATGCCCACAAACTAGTACTCTATCCATGAAAACTCCTTTTCTAAATGATACTCCACTAATCAACAAAAAACAAGAAAGATAGTAAATTAAGAGCACCAAAATAAAGCTATAATTTTTGGATTAATTAGTACTATTTCTAATAATTAATTTTCCACCAACAGTAAGTTTATAATAGGAAGGATGCTTTCTTCTTATTTCATTGACAAGTGTTATTGCTGCCATTTGACCAATCATAGATCTTTGTACATGCATAGTTGTTAATGGCGGCATAGAAGTTTCAGCTAAAAAGATATCATCAAAACCTATAATAGAAACATCTTCAGGAATCTTATAACCAGAAGCAGTTAACGCTTGAATTGCACCTAAAGCAATAATATCATTATCTGCAAAAACAACCTTTGGAATACGTCTTTCATCTTTCAAGTAATTTAGCATCCCATTATAACTACCTTTTAATGTAGCTTCTAATCTAAACTCTCTATCTTTAGAATAATATAAACCATATTTATTTATGGCCTTAATAACACCTTCATGTCTATCTAAAAAATTCTGTGAATCAAAAGAAGATCTAAAATACCCAAAATCTTTTTCCCCATTTGCACCTAAATGCCTAATAGCTAAATCGACCATTTCTTCATTAGCCATTGTAATTGAATTACAAGGATAATTTGGCATTGCATTATCTATAACTAAATATGGGATTGAAATAGAATCAAGAGCTTTATAATCTATATCTAATAATTCTGTTCCAAGAACAAAAGCTCCATCAACATTTGAAAAATTTAAATTTTTAATGTTTTTTGAATAATCTTTATCGAAGGTGACCATTTGTAAATTATAATTAAATCTAGCACAATCATTTTGTATGCTATCTACTATTTTAGAAATAAACCCCGCATTTTGTTCTACTAAAACACCATCTTTTATAATTTTAATAAAAAGTAAATTTTTATTCTCATTAACTATATTATTATCTGTAACAGTATAATTAATCGGATAATTCAATTTTTTAAGTAATTTAATAATTTCAGCTCTTTTTTTTTCACTTACTCCTGTTTTATTATTAATTACTAAAGATACTGTAGCAGGAGATACCCCTGCGATTTTAGCTATTTCTCTTACGGTCATAATTTAATCCTTCAAGTTCAAGTTAAGCATAATTTTATTTAGTTGTCAAGAAAATATATTACTTAACATTTAGTAAATACTAAACAAAAGCTAAACAAAAAATTTTTTATTTAATTCTTTATACAATATATAATTATAAAAAAAATTAGTGCAGAAATATTTTTTTATTGATTTAAATTTGACAAATTTCTCTATAGATACCTATAATTAGGATGTTCAATTTACTAAACACAAAACCAGTTTTGTTTAGTATATCTTTAAGGAGGATAATATGAAAAAATTTCTAGCTTTATCTTTAGCTATGTTATTAATGGTTTCTACTGTTGCATTTGCAAATGGTGAAAGTGAAAAAGGATCAGGAGCAAAAGATTACAGAATCGCAGTAGTTCCTAAATTAACAAGTATTTCTTGGTTCCAAAGAATGGAAGTTGGTGTAAATGAATATGCTGATGAACATAATGTTGATGCATTCTATACAGGTCCATCAGAAGGTGATGGTGCTCTACAAGCTCAAGCTATTGAAGATTTAATTTCTCAAGGTGTTGATGCAATCTGTGTAGTTCCTTTCTCAACTGAAGCTCTAGAACCAGTATTAAAGAAAGCTCGTGAAGCTGGTATCGTTGTTATCACACATGAAGCATCAGGAATGAGCAATATCGATTATGATATTGAAGCATTTAACAATGCTGACTATGGTAGACACTTCATGGAAAAAATTGGTGAATTAGTTAATGGTGAAGGCGAATATGTATTAACAGTTGGTTCTTTAACTTCAGAATCACATAACCAATGGGTTGATGCAGCTAAAGCATTACAAGAAGAAAAATTCCCTAACATGAGTCAATATGGTGACAAAATTGAAACAGCTGACAACCAAAGTCAATGTTACAACAAAATTAAAGAAGTTCTAACAGCTAATCCTAACATTAAAGCTATCCAAGGTTCAGCAATGCCTGATGTAGCTGGTGCAGCTTTAGCAGTACAAGAATTAGGCTTACAAGGTAAAATTGCTATTGTAGGTACATCATTAGTTTCTGTTGCAGGTAAATACATTGAAGATGGTACAATTCAAATGGCTTCATTCTGGGATCCAGCATTAGCAGGTAAAGCAATGATTGAATTAGCTCTTAAAGTATTAGATGGAGAAGACATCGCAAGTGGTTGTGATCTAAACGTTCCTGGTTATACAGACCTACAATTAAATGGCAAAGTATTATCTGGACAAGCTTGGATTGACATCACAAAAGAAAATGTTAATGATCCAGCAATTGATTTCTAAATAAATCAAAGCAAATATTAAGGGGATAAGGATTTTTCCAAATCCCCTTATTTGAGTTAATGGAGTATATACAATGACTGAAGAATTTATCCGTCTTGAGAAAATAAAAAAATATTTTACAGGCGTAAAGGCTCTTAAAGGTGTTGATTTAACAATTAATACTGGAGAGATTCACTGTCTTGCCGGTGAAAATGGCTGTGGTAAATCAACATTAATAAAAGTAATTTCAGGTGCGCATGAACCAACTTCTGGAAGTATTTATATTAATGGGGAAGAGGTATCACATTTAACCCCTATAACATCAATACATAAAGGTATTCAGGTTATTTATCAAGATTTTGCAGTATTTCCTAATCTTTCTGTTGCAGAAAACATTGCAATGAATAACAACTTGTTAAATGAAAAGAAAAAAATGAATTGGAAAGAAGCTAGAGCTTTAGCACAAAAGGCTATGGCTTTAGTTGGTGCCGATATTGACCCAGATATTTTAGTTGAAAGATTATCAATTTCAAATAAACAAATGGTAGCAATTTCGAGAGCGATTATTAATGATGCAAAGCTATTAATTCTAGACGAACCTACCACGGCTCTTACCGCACGAGAAGTTGAATTATTAAATCAAACATTACTTAATTTAAAAGCTAAAGGTATGGCAATTGTAATCGTAAACCATAAAATTGATGAGATATTTGAAATTGCAGATAGACTAACAATACTTAGAAATGGAGAAAATGTTGCAACAGGCTTAATTGAAGATTTCAATAGGAAATCCTTTATTAAATATATGACAGGTAGAGACATTGTTGATACAATTTATACCCCTGAAATTTGCTGCGATGAAGTATGTAAAGTTGAAGGTTTAACTTTAGATGGATATTTTAAAGATGTTGATTTCTCTTTAAATAGAGGTGATGTTTTAGGAATAACTGGACTATTAGGATCTGGGCGTTCTGAAATTGGAGATACATTATTTGGAATAACACCGGCAACTTCCGGAAAAATTATAATAAACAACGAACAAGTAAAAATTACTTCAATTTTTGATGCTGTAAACAAAGGCATTGGTTATGTCCCAGAAGATAGACTTACACAAGGTTTATTCTTATCAAGATCTATAAGTGATAATACTGTTGCAGCTTCATTAAAAACTTATATGAAGAAATGCAAGTTAGATCTTCAAGAAATTGAAGAAATTACCAAATATTGGATTCAAAAAATTGGTTGTGTCGCATCTTCTCCAAAAGCAACAATAAGAACATTATCAGGTGGAAATGCTCAAAAAATGGTAATTGCAAAATGGTTAAATACACATCCACAATTACTAATATTAAATGGTCCAACTGTAGGTGTTGATATTGGCTCAAAATTTGATATTCATAAAATACTTCATGATCTAGCAAAAGAAGGTATGGGAATTATTATCATAAGTGATGATTTAAATGAATTATATTACAACTGTAATAAATTAATAATTATGAGTAATGGAATTAGTTCTGGCACTCTTACTACTGCAGACTATAGCGAAGATCAAATTGCAAGAAAAATCAAAGAAGCTACAGCGGAGGAAAATAATGACAACTAAAACAAAACAAATATTTTCTACAAATGAAGCTATTGTAGCTTATACAGTTATTATTCTATGTACAATTATTGGAATAGCAAATCCTGCATTCCTATCCTTTAGTACAGTTATTACTCTATTAAGAGCAATGTTAATAACATTAATATTTGCGGGCTTAGAAATGATGATAATAATTGGTGGTGGAATTGATGTCTCTTTCCCTGCTATTGCTTGTTTCTCCGCATATGCAACTATTAAATTAATTTTAAAATACAATATAGATAGTATTGCATTTTTCTATATCGTAGCTAGTTTGATGGGATTAGCTTTTGGTGCATTAAATGCTTTTTTAATTGCCAAGAAAAAATTACCTCCTCTAATTGCTACTTTAGCTGTTAGCAGTATTGCCAATGGTGCAACTTTAGCATTCTTAGGAACAAAGGAATTTTCAAATATCCCAGAGCATATAGATAGTCTTTCAAAAAGTTTCTTATTCTCATACACAAATAGCGCAGGAATAACATATCAAATGACTAGTCTGATACTTATTCCAGTTATTTTCTTAATTGTATTATATGTTGTATTAAAATTTACCATTTATGGTAGAGGAATTTATGCAATTGGTGGAGATAAAAATGCTGCTAGAATTGCTGGATACAATGTTGTGAAAATTCAATCAAGCCTTTATATGATTGGTGGAGTATTAGCTGCAATTGGTGGTGTAACTTACACAATTTTAATGCGTCAATCAAGTCCTCAAAACTTAATGGGATCAGAGATGATGGTAATTGCAGCTGTAGTAGTTGGTGGTACTAGAATAACAGGTGGACATGGAACAGTACTTGGAACAATATTAGGGGTTCTCTTAATTGCAATTGTTCAAAACAACTTAGTTCTTGTTGGAATTCCTACTCACTTACAAACTTTTGTAGTTGGATTAATTATTGTATTAGGTACAGGAATTACATCTATCAAAGCAAAACGTATTGCAAATAGTGCAAAAGTATAACGAGGTTAAATATGACAAAAACTAGTTTTGAAAAAATAAATAAAAACAATTTAATGATTATAATAATCGGTATAGCAATATTTGTAATAATGAGCATTTTAGAACCTAGAGCTTTTTTAAGAATCGCTAATATTAGAGGAATGTTTGTTCAATTACCAGAATACGGAATTCTATGTTTTGGTATGATGATTGCTATGATTTCAGGAGGGATTGATTTATCTCTTGTTGGTATTGCAAACTTAGCTAGCATTGTTGGAGCTACTTATATGATTCAAAGAGGTGGAACCACAGGTTCAATTTTCTTTGCAATTTTAATTGCACTTTTTGTTGGTGCATTATGTGGGCTTTTCAATGGATTTTTAATTGGATATTTAAAAATACCTGCAATGCTAGTCACTTTATGTGGTTTACAATTATATCAAGGTTTAGGTTTAGCAATTACTAAAGGTCCTGCAATTACAGGATTACCTGAAGCTTATGGAGAAATTGCAAATGGAGTTTTATTTGGTATTCCAATTCCTTTCTATGTGTTCTTAGTAGTTACGATAGTAATAGCATTTTTACTTCGATCAACTGTTTATGGACATCAGTTAGAATTCATGGGAACAAATGAAATTGCATCAAAATATGCTGGTATAAATAACTTAAAAGTTACCTTATTAACTTATATGACAAGCGGTATTTTAGGAGCTATTGGGGGTATTTTAATATCCAGCCACTACAATTCTGCAAAAAGTGATTATGGTAAATCATATACATTACTTACTCTTTTAATCGTTGTATTAGGTGGAACGGATCCTGATGGAGGTAAATCTAATGTTATTGGTGTAGCACTTGCTGTTATTTTACTTCAACTTGTTTCTAGTGCATTCAACATCATGAGAATTAGTTCCTTTATGAAAACATTTGTTTTCGGATTAATTTTAGTAGTAACAATGCTTTCCAGTATTTATATAGACCAAAAAAATAAAAAAAATGATTAATTGGAGGAGATATGAAAAAAATTAGGGCAAAAAAATTATCAAATGATGACTTTAAAGAATTTGGAGCATTTTATAATTTAAACAATCCACAAGGTTATAATCTCGGAGATTTTTTCCCAGATCATTTAGATGTTGCTAATACAACAAACATGTCTTATGGGTTCTCATCACTAATCGTATATAAAAAAGAAAATATGATTGTTGATGAAGTTGAATATCATAATCATTGTTCAGAAGTCTTATTACCACTTGATACAGATGTAGTAATTCATGTAGCTCCACCAAGCAACACCATGAATATTGAAGAAGTACAAGCTTTTATAGTTCCAAAAGGAACAATTGTAAAATTAAACATTGGAGTAACTCATTTATGTCCTTTCTCAATTGAAAAAGCAGAAGGTCATGTTATGGTAGCTCTTCCACAAAGAACATATAAAAATGATTGTGTAATGGTCACTTTAGATGAAAATGAAAAATTCGAAATAGTATTATAGATAAGGAATAAATATGAAAAAATTAATTAACAAACCAGAAAATTATGTAAAAGAAATGCTTGAGGGGTTATATATTGCTCATCCTGATTTGATAACTTATACCAACGATGACGTACACTGTTTAGTAACAGCAAATAAAAAAGAAGGAAAAGTTGGAATTGCAACAGGTGGTGGTTCCGGTCACTTACCATTATTCTTAGGATATGTTGGTAAAGGTATGCTTGATGCTTGTTCAGTTGGTGATGTATTCCAAAGCCCAAGTCCAGATCAAATGCTAGCTTGTACAAAATATATAGACAGTGGTGCTGGTGTTCTTTACATTTACGGTAACTATAATGGTGATATTTTCAATTTCGATATGGCTGCAGAACAAGCAGATTTTGAAGAAGATATTAGAGTAGAATCTGTAGTTGCTGGTGATGATGTAGCTTCTGCTGGACCTTCAGCTCCTGGTGAAAAAAATACTAGACGTGGAGTTGCTGGTATAATATTTGTATATAAATGTGCTGGTGCAGCAGCTGATGCAATGCTTAGTTTAGACGAAGTAAAAAGAGTTGCAGAAAAAGCATGTGCCAATGTTAGAACAATGGGTGTAGCTCTTACACCATGTATTGTTCCTAGAGTAGGAAAACCAGGATTTAGTATCGGTGAAGATGAGATGGAAATCGGAATGGGTATCCACGGAGAAACTGGTATTAGAAGAGGTAAATTAGAACCTGCTGATCAAGTAGCTGAAGAAATGGTTGCAAAAATTATTGGGGATATTCCATTTGAAGCTAATGATGAAGTTGCAGTAATGGTAAATGGCTTAGGTGCTACACCATTAGATGAACAATATATTATTGTAAGAAAAATTGATGAAATTCTAAAAAGAGAACAAATCAAAGTACATAGATATTATGTAGGCGAATTTGCAACTGCTATTGAAATGGCTGGTGTTTCAATTTCTATGATGAAATTAGATGATGAACTTAAGAAATATCTTGATGCTCCAGCTCAAACACCTTTCTTTGTACAATTATAGGAATTAAATATGGACGTAGAAATTATTGTAAATTTTCTAAAAGAAACTGCTAAGATAATGAGTGAAGAAAAAGTTCACTTAATTGAAGAAGATAGTATTGTTGGTGATGGAGATTTAGGCTTAACCATGAGTGATGGTTTTGAAGCTGCTTATCAAAGTTTATTAGATAATCCTCAAACAGATTGTGGTAAAGCTTTATATTTTGCAGGCAAAGCAATGAGTATCAAAGTACCATCAACAATGGGAACTCTTATGGCTAGCGGATTAATGCAAGCAGGAAAAGTTCTTAAAGGCAAAACTGAATTATCTAGAGAAGATGTTGTAGCTATTTTTGAAGAATATCTAAACGGTGTTATAAATCGTGGAAAAGCAAAAATTGGTGAAAAAACTTTTGTTGATGGTTTATATCCTGCTGTAGAAACTTTAAAAAATACTATTGATAAATCATTAAAAGATAGTGCAAATGAAGCTGCAGAAGCAGCTTATCAAGGATATCAAAATACTAATGGAATGATAGCTGTACATGGAAGAGCCGCAACAAGAGGAGAAGCTTCAAGGAAACTTTTGGATCCAGGAGCTTTAGTTGCAGCATTAATTATTAAAGCTTTTTCCCTATCATTAAATTAAAACTCGAAAGTTAATTCTTTCAGTTTGTATATACTTTGCACGGAGAATTTTCTCCGTGCTATATTATTATAAGGTAAATTAAATGAATAAAATTTTAGATTATGGCTCTTTAAACATAGATAAAACTTTTTTACTTGATCATATTGTAATGCCAGGAGAAACCATTTCATCTCATAGCTTTAAAATAAATGCTGGAGGAAAAGGTTGTAATCAAGCCGGAGCCTTAGCTAAAGCTGGTTGTAACGTATATATGGCTGGAAAGATTGGAAAAGATGGCCTCTTCCTTTTAGATTTATTGAATAGTTTTAAGGTAAATACCGAATTTATTAATACCAATTCTGAAGTAACAGGACAAGCAATAATACAAGTTTCGACCTCAGGGCAAAATTCTATTATACTCAGTGCTGGAGCTAATTATGAAAATACCACTAAAGAAATAGACAAAACTTTAGAAAATTTCTCAAAAGGCGATTACTTAATATTACAAAATGAAATTAACAACATTGAATATCTAATTAACAAAGGATATGAGAAAGGCTTAAAAATCTGCTTTAACCCCTCTCCTTTTACAAAAGATATTCTTAAGTTACCTTTAGAAAAAATTTCATACTTTTTTGTGAATGAAGTCGAAGCAGCTCAAATTTCTGAAACTGAAGACACCAAAGATTTTATACAAATTTTAAAGAAAATTAATAAAAAATTCCCTACCTCACATATAATCATGACTATTGGAAAAGATGGTGCATATTATTGTTATAAAGAGAATGAGATATTCCAAGAAATAATTGAAGCCCCTGTAATTGATACTACAGCTGCAGGAGATACTTTTATGGGATATTACATTGCCTCATTAATAAAAGGATACAACCATAAAGAAGCATTATTTTTTGCTACAAAAGCAGCAGCTATAACTGTAAGTAAAAATGGAGCCTTAACCTCAATTCCAACTGAAGATAAAGTTTTTTAATATTTTATCTAATTATTAAAAAGAATTATTAACAAAGATTTTATCTTTTGCTATATTGTTTCTAGGAGAAAGTAAATGAAAATTGTATTAGCAAATGATCATGGTGCAGTAGAGTTATCTAAAAAGATTAAAGAACATCTTGAAACAAAAGGTTATGAAGTAAATCACTTAGGAGTAACAGAAGAAAAATCTGTAGATTATCCTGATATGGCAAAATTAGCTTGTGAGGAATATCTCAAAGGTGGTTATGAATTTGGTATTGTATGTTGCGGAACTGGAATTGGTATTTCAATTAGCGCGAATAAAATTGATGGCATTAGATGTGCTCTTCCTCAAAATATTTTTGCAGCACAAATGGCAAAACAACACAACAATGTTAACTTTATAGCATTTGGTGGTAGAATTGATTATCCTGAAAATCCTTTAGATATGCTTGATGCTTTTATAGATGAGAAATTCGCTGGAGACAGACATCAAAGACGTATAGATAAAATGATGAATTTGGAAAAATAATAATAAAAGATATATATGAAAAAGGGATATTCAATATTGAATACCCCTTTTTTTATTAGTTAAAATTTATAGATTATAAATATTAACAGCTTCAACATTTAATGTTCTACCATCTTCAGAAGTAGGTATTGAAATCTCACCATTTCTAATTTTTTCAATCACATCTGCTCTATTAAAGGTATCACCCATACCAATTAATTCCCAGTTATGATCGCATTCTGGTTTCAATACGCCCATTAATTCTTCTTGAACATATTTAGCAATCAAAGCTCTAACTTCAGCATTTAATTGATCTTCGTTATAGCTATCATAATAAACATCTTCATCATTAATCCAACCATTAGATTTTAAAGTACCAAATCTATAATTGTTCAAAGCTAGTTTATAAACTGCATTTGGATCAATTGGTGCTCCATTTATTGTAGGATTAACAATTCTATGTCCGGCTTCTTTACTAATGTCTACTTTGTAATCAATGCCCGCAAACATATCATAATTATAACCTCTTACTTTTGGATTGAATGATACTGTTACATCTCCATCTTTAAAAGTATTATAATAACTTACACTCCATTCCATATAGTCTAATAAATTCTTACCAGTAATATTTACACCCATTAAAGTGTTATTATATTTATATATAAAAGCAACATCTTTCTTCTTGAAATCGCCTTTATTTAAGGTAGATCCAAAATTAAATAATGCTGCAGAAGAAATTTGAGCTTTGGCATATTTCATTTGGACTGTATTAATTAAATCAATAACAGGAGTATCTTCAATTTGTGTTCTAGGCATAGTAGTAACTTTTGATTCACCAGTAATATAGTCTACTCCATCAGCTAAGAAATCACTATCAATTTCACCAATTACTGTATTTGCATCATCAATACTAGTTTTATGAACCCAATCAAACTCATCAAGAATTTCATTAGAAGGATCTCCACCTTTAGTTACAACATTTTCAGCTGCAATGTTTGAAATTTTCCACTTTCCATTTTCTTTCTTTAAATTAATTGTACTCATAGAAACTTTATTACCATAACAACCTGGTTCCATAACAAATGTATCATTTATTTTTTCACAATAAGTTGCATGTTCATGACCAGCAATAATTAAATCTAACTCAGGGATCTCTTGTGCTAATTGGAATACACCACTAATATTTTCTTCTTCATATTGACCATTTCTTGACATATGCATTGCTGCAATAATAACATCTGCTTTATCTTTTAATTGGGCAACTGTATCCTTTGTTGCTTGCAATGGAGAAATAAATTCAAGCCCTTGGAAATGTTCTGGAGCTGAAGCTTCCCATTGTGGAACATGAGGTGCAACACCACCAATAACAGCAACTTTAACCCCTTCAATATCAAAAATTTGATAAGGAAGTAAATAGTCACTATGATCGCTTGCATATTTAATATTTGCACAAACAACTCTTCCATTAAAAGCTTCAAAATTTCTTTCTAAAAATGGTAATCCAAAATTAAATTCATGATTACCAGGGACCCAAACATCATAGTCCATATAATTCATACATTCTACCATTGGATGAATATCCATATCGTTAAACAACTCTGCACTATTATCTTGGACAGTATCTCCAACATCAATTACTAAAGCATTTGGATATTTATCTCTTAAAGCACTTACAATTGGATATGTCATTGAATATCCTGCATCATCATCTACAGAATCAATAGCATATTCATAAGGATAAATTCTACCATGAACATCAGCAGTAGCAGCAACAGCAATTGTTAGTTCATCAGCTTGAGTAGGTTCCCCTTTTACAACCTCTCCACTTCTTACATAATCAAATTCTTGAACTGTAGCAACATTTTGAACTTCAACAGGTTCTTTTGTTGTACAACTGAATAAAAGCGACAGCGAAAGAAGTAACAATAGAGCGAATCTAAACTTTGATTTTTTCATTTTCTCCTCCTATAATTAAGCAATACTGCACATATTGCTGTAAATAAAACACTTGATACCATTCCAATCGAACCACAAAAAGCTTGTAAAATATTTATTACGATAATAGGAATGTTTATGAATTGCCTATAAGACATATCATAGCCCCAAATCATCATAGCAAGTGGTAATGAAGCCCCACAAAATGCTAAAACGAGAGTATTAGTCATTGTCCCAATTATATCTTTTCCAACAGCCATTAAAGACTTAAATAAATCATTTTTGACTATATTGGGATTTGCCAAAATTAACTGCTCACTACTACTTGCAATTGAAATTGCAATATCCATAGTTGCACCTAAAGAAGAAAATAAAATTGAAACAAATAATAGATTTTTTATTTTAAAACTGCGATCTTGAGCTAAATATAATAGAGCCTCGCCCTTTTCCATATCGACACCAGTCAAATTAAGAATACGACCCATAAAATAACTTAGAAAACCTGCTAAAGAAATTCCAAATAAAGTGCCAATTGAAGCAATCAATGCTTTTTTACTAAACCCTGCAATTAATAAATAACTAACTAAACAAATAACAATTGAACTTATTATTGCTATAAAAATAGGATGAGGCATCCACATACCAGGAACAATTATATAAATTAAAATAGTTGCTGTAAAAGCTAAAGCTAATAAACTATTTAGTCCTTCTTTCTTTCCAATAAGCAATACTAAAATAATCAATAATAATGCTAAGAAATAAACTCCATACTCTCTTCTATAATTATATAACCAGACAACAATTTCCCCATTTAAATCTGTTCTAACTGTAAAGATAGCTTTTAACCCTTTATATGCATATGCGCTTCTTACAGAACTTAAAGTATGATTGATGGTAAATGATTGCCCTTTTTGACTTCCTTCTTCGATTTTAACAACAAACTTTTGATAACCTCTATATCTGTTTTCTACAAATGGATCAGCCTCAGTATTATCTTCTAAGACTTCTGTAACAGTTCCTAATACAAATTCTTGAGTAAAAATAGCACTTTTCTTATATTTTTGTGTAAATATCGGTGCAATTTGAGCTATTAAGAAAATAGTCAAAAAAATTATCAAAGTAATAGCAATTTGCTTTTTTGTTGTTTGCTTATTAATTTTCCGCCCCCAAAAAATTTCAAGTAGATTATTAGTTTAGTACACAAATGTTGAATAGGCAACTAATAAATTATTATCCATTATCAGCTTACATAAAACATTATTTAATAATAATCACATTTTTATAGATAATTTATTATTATACAAATAATTATATAGATTAATATTTATTATTACATTTGTTTTTATAAGGAAAAAAACTATTTAGAATTTTATACATTTGTTATATTTTTTGGGATGTTAGATTAAAAAAAATAGTGCTAAATTTAGCACTATTTTTACTCTTTATTCTAATACAAAAGGTTTAGGTAATAAGTCTTTAAACTTATACACTTCATGGGATCCTTTTGTTTTATCTTTTGCATATTCTCTATTTAGCATATGTATTTCGGTATCTTCATTACAGAATTCACTCAGTACTTGTAAACATACAGCACAAGGAGGAGAAGGTGGATCATCGTTAGTAATGACTACAACAATTTTAATTCCTGTTGGCCCTTCTGTTGATATTAAATTCATAACCGCACTTCTTTCTGCACAAATAGTAGCTCCAAAACTAGCATTTTCAACATTACAACCTGAATAAATATTATTAGTTGAAGCACTGACTACTGCTGCCCCTACATTATATTTTGAATAAGGAGTATATGCATTTGATTGCGCTTTGTAAGCCATTTTAATAGCACTATCAACTAATGCTTCTTTTGGCAAAGGATATTCTCTTTCAAAACATTTAACTGCACCAAATTTTTTTCTTTCGTCTTTTGTACATTCTTCAATAAAATCTATCAACTGTTGTTTAGTTTCAAAATCATCTATTGACTCAAAATCATCATAAACAAATAAAGCTCCAAGATCTTCTAATCTCTTAGCTTCTACGTTAGTAGATAAAGCAATTACATTACATTTTGCTGCAGTTCCTGCTCTAACTCCTAAAAGACTATCTTCAAAAACTAAACAGTTTTCATAAGGAACTTTTAATTTCAAAGCAGCATATTGATAAATATCAGGATTAGGTTTATTTCTTACAATATTTTCTCCTGAAACAACTAAATCAAAATAATCTTCAGCAAGATTTAATGCACTTAAATTCTTTAAGATTTTTTTCTTTTTTGCACTTGATACAATTGCAATTTTAAAACCAGCAGCTTTTGCTTGTTTTATAAATTTGAGAGCCCCATTTACTAATGGAATTTCGCTTTCATAATATTTATCATATATCTTATTATATGTTGTTTGGAAATCTACTTTTTTATTATATAGGTTTGCAATATTATCAACAAAATAACGGTCTCCTCCTCCCATAAAAAGGAGTATATCTTTCTCTTTAGCGGGAACACCTAATTCGTTAAATACTTGAATTGCTATATTTCCAATTACTTTTTCTGAATCAACTAACACCCCATCTAAATCAAACAAAATTGCTTTAATATCCATTTTTACCTCTTTAGATAACATAAGCCAAGGTTAATTAACCTTGGCTAATTTTATTAATAATTTCTATTATTTCCAAAAATTTTTTTCTTGATGAACTTCTTGTTGTTTTACAAACAATCCATCACCAGGAATTCCTAAATAAACATCGTCGCTCATAATCAAGCGGCCTCTTAAATAAGTAGCCTTTACCTTACCAGTAACTTTAAATCCATCATAAACTGAATAATTTGAAGCTGAATGAATATTATCATTTGTTATAGTCCAAGTTTCATCTGGATTAAATAGAACTATATCTGCATCAGCACCTGCTCTTAAATTACCTTTTTGAGGATAAAGTCCAAAAGCTTTTGCTGGTCCTGTTGATAATAGATTTACAACTTGTGATAAACCAAAAGCACCATGATTAAATGCAAATGTATTTAATAAAACTAATAGCTCTTCAGTACCTGGAATACCAGGATAAGTGTATCTACAATCTGTTTGTTCTAGTTTTTGATCATAAGTAAAAGTACAATGATCAGTTGCTACAACTTGAATTTCACCATGCATTAAAGCTTCTTGTAAAGCTAAATTATCTTCCTTATCTCTTAAAGGAGGAGTCATAACATATAAAGGACCTTTATCTCCTTCTAATTTACTTCTATCTAAAAATAAATAGTGAGGAGTAGTTTCAACAAGAATATCTAATCCTTCATCTCTATATTTTCTTATTACTTCTAATCCTTTTTTAGAAGATAAATGAACAATATAAAGACTCATATCTAACTCTAGAGCAATCTTTGCTACAGTTTCTATTCCACGAGCTTCAACTTCGCTTGGTCTCAAATCAGCATGATCTTTAGGTAAATAAGTACCTTTCCATTCATCACTAATTTTTGTAACTAAAGCATCATCTTCACAGTGAACACAAACTAGCATATCCAAATCTTTACATTTTTGGAATAATTCTTTTAACTCATCTGGGTTATCAATTAAGTAGCCAACATTTTTATATGTTGTAAATATTTTTATTGTACGAATTCCTGCTTTTTTTAGTTCCTCAAGTTCTTTTTCAACTCCAGGTCTATAAGCATATACTCCTTGATGTAGAGAGAAATCAATAGCCATAGATTTTTTCATAGCATTGACTCTAGCTCTTGCACAAGCTTTTAAATCACCTTTTTTGTCATCGTCAGCAAAATCTACTACGGTAGTGACACCACCAAAAGCTGCTAATTTACTTCCTTCTTCAAAAGAATCTGCAGTAACTGTTCCTCTGCTAATCAAATGATAATGTGTATGCGCATCTATAAGTCCAGGAAGCACACATAATCCATCAGCTTGAACAATTTCTGTTCCATCAGGAAGGCTTTCTTCACTAATCTTGTTTGCAATTTTAACAATCTTAGGTCCATCTACTAAAATATCTGCATGTCTAGTCCATTCAGTATCAACCAATAGACCACCTTGTATTAATAATGTACTCATGCCAATATAATACTACTGTTCTTTATGTTTTAAAAGCAAAAATCACTATTTTTGAGAAATAATTTTCACTCTTGTTATTAAACGAAAAAGAGGTTATTGCCACAACAACAACCTCTTTAATATAACAATTTTACTTAACTAGTTAAGTGGAAAATTCTTTTGTAAGAAATCCAAATCTAGAGTTGGATATAATAAGAATTCATCTAATAAACTCTTAACTCTAGCTTTCATTTCGATTCTTACCTCTTCTTTACAAACGGCTTTTGCTTTTGAAGGTTTACCAGCATTTTTACCTTTTTGGATAATAGTAGGAGTAGAATTTTTCAAAACAGTAGTAATAATATCTGCTATTTCAACCATTTCTTTTTTGCCCATATTTAAAGTAGTTACAGCAGGGGTACCAATTCTTAAACCACTTGTATACCAAGGGCCATTAGGGTCAAAAGGTAAAGCATTTCTATTTAAAGTAATACCAGCAGTTCTTAAAACATATTCTGCTTGTTTACCATTTAAATCAAAATTAGTTACATCTAATAACATCAAATGGTTATCTGTACCACCTGTTGCGACCTTAACACCTCTTTCAATAAATGCATTAGCCATTTCATTAGAATTTTCAACTATTTTTTGTGCATATTGTGCATAAGAATCATCCAAAGCTTCTGTAAATGCAATAGCTTTTGCAGCCATAACATGAGGTAATGGTCCACCAATAACTAAAGGACAACCTTTATCAACAGCCTCTTTAAATTCTTCTTTACATAAAACCATACCACCTCTAGGACCTCTTAAAGTCTTATGAGTAGTAGTAGTAACAACATCAGCCCAAGGGAATGGACTATATTCACCAGTAAATACTTTTCCTGCAACTAAACCTGCAAAGTGAGCCATATCTACCATAAATACTGCACCATTATCGTGAGCAATTTCACTTAATCTCTTAAAATTAATCTTTCTAGGGTAAGCGCTATAACCAGCTAAGAAAATTAATGGTTTAATTTCTTTAACCATTCTTTCTAATTCATCATAATCTAATAAACCAGTTTCTTTATTAACTGTATAACTATATGCATCAAACATTTGAGCAGAAACATTTTGTCTATAGCCGTGAGTTAAATGACCACCACTATAATAATCCATACCTAATAAACGTTGATTACCGACAGCTTTTCTAACCTTATCCCAATCTTCTCTGCTTAATTCAGAAGGATTAGTAATCCCAATTTCTTCTAATTTAGGAACTTGAACTTTATGGTTTAAGATTGCCCAATAAGCACATAAATTAGCATCTGCTCCACTATGAGGTTGTACATATGCATGATCACAATTAAATAACTTACAAGCTTTTTCTACTGCTTCAGCCTCAATTGCATCAACGTTATCACAACCAGCATAGAACCGGTGATAAGGAAATCCTTCACTGTATTTATCAGTTAATAAATTCCCCATAGCCAACTGAACTGCTTCACTTGAAAAATTTTCACTAGCAATCAGTTTTAAATTAGATCTTTGATCAGCTAATTCATTAACAATATAAGCTGCTACAGATGGTGAAACTTCGTTTACAGTTTCTAGAGATGCTACATATGCAACCATCTTTGAATCTAATCCCTTATCCATATTCTCTTTGAGATATGCATCTAGTATCTTGGCCATTTTGCCCCCCCTACTAAATTTATATTCCTATTTTCTTTTCTATATAAAAAAGTGTCAACATCTTAAAATAAATAAAATAAAATTATGTATGAAAAACCCGATTTTTTTTCTAAACAATTTATTGATTTCTTTACATATGCGTATTACTATAACTAGAATGTTTTTGCTTTTAGCATTTTTTACATTCTATAAATTAATACATTGCTTAAATTTAATTTTAATTATCAATGACTAAAAAACTAAAAAAAATTGAGGAGCTTTAATCATGGAAAAAGAGAGAGAATCTCTTGGGAGTAGACTAGGTTTCATTCTACTCTCGGCTGGCTGCGCTATCGGACTTGGGAATGTTTGGAGATTCCCTGCAATAACAGGAAAATATGGCGGAGGAGCTTTTGTTTTAATCTATTTACTATTTCTAATAATATTAGGAACACCTATTATGGTTATGGAATTTTCCATTGGTCGAGCTAGCAAACAAAATATTGCAGGAGCTCTAAAAACTCTTGAACCTAAAGGTACCAAATGGCACTACTATGGACATATAGCTATTTTAGGTAACTATTTTCTTATGATGTTCTATACCACAGTTTCAGGTTGGTTATTTTCATATATGTTCCATACAGCAAAAGGAAGTTTTTCTTCCTTAAATACTGATCAAATTGGTCAATATTTTAATAATATGTTAGCGAATCCGCTTTCTCAAACTTTTTGGATGATTATAGCAGTTATTTTATCCTTAGTAATTGTTGCAGGGGGATTAGAAAACAGTGTAGAAAAGATTACAAAAATTATGATGAGTGCCTTAATAGGACTAATGGTAATTTTAGCTATTAATTCCTTATTATTAGAAGGTGGCTCAACAGGTTTAAAATTTTATCTAGCACCTAATTTTTCCAATATGGTAAAAAATGGTATTTCTGAAACTATTTTTGCAGCAATGGGACAAGCTTTCTTTACACTAAGTATTGGTATTGGTTCAATGGCAGTTTTTGGTTCATACATTGATAAAAAACATTCACTAACAGGGGAGAGTTTAAGAATAATTGGCTTAGATACTTTTGTTGCAATAGTAAGCGGATTAATTATTTTCCCAGCTTGTTTTGCTTTTGATATTGATCCAGGCGCTGGTCCAGGCCTTTTATTTGTAACTTTACCTAATATTTTTAATAAAATGGTAGGTGGTAGATTCTGGGGAACATTATTCTTTATTTTTATGAGTTTTGCAGCATTATCAACACTTATTGCTGTATTTGAAAATATCATTTCTTATTGGATTGATGTTTGGAAAGTTGAAAGAAAAAAAGCTGCCATAATTAATATATTTATTGTAATAATTCTATCCATGCCTTGTATCTTGGGCTTCAATGTACTAGCAGATTTTCACCCACTTGGTCATGGTTTAAATATTCTAGATATAGAAGATTTCTTTGTAAGCACGACTTTATTACCTTTAGGTTCAATGATTTTCTTAATATTCTGTTGTAATAAAAGATATGGTTGGGGTTTTAATAATTTTATTAAAGAAGCTGACACAGGTAAAGGGATTAAATTCCCTAAATGGTCTAGATTATATGTAAAATATATACTACCAATTATTGTATTAATTATCTTTGTTCAAGGTTATATAACAACTTTTAGTAAGTAATATACATAGTAAAAAATTATAGCTACAAATTTGTAGCTATTTTTTTATACTATTTGGCCTCCACCCACAACAATATCTCCATCATAAAATACTGCAGCTTGGCCGGGTGTTATTGCATCGTGACTTTCATCTAAAATAATATGAGCTGTGTTAGATGAAGTAGGGATTAAAGTAGCTGGTTTTTCAACTTGTCTATATCTTGTTTTAACTTGAATCCTAATTGGGTTTGTTAATTCTTTATAAAAAATATAAGTTATATTTTTCACATCAAATTCCCTTTTAAATAATTCTTGTTTTGTACAAAGAGTTATAGTATTAGTAAATTTATTAATTTTTGAAACATATAAAGGTTCAATATAACTGACTCCTAAGCCACGTCTTTGTCCAATAGTATAATTAATAATCCCAGAATGAGTGCCAATTTTCTTACCAGAGGTATCAACAAAATCACCTTTTTCATATTCTTTTTGTGTATAATTTTTAATAAATGATGAATACTTCCCATTAGATACAAAACATATATCTTGGCTTTCACTTTTTTTGGCATTAATAAAATTATTTTCTAAAGCAATTTCTCTAACTTCACTTTTTAATAAAGAACCTAAAGGAAAAAGAATATTTGATAATTGTTCTTGATTTAAATCATATAAGAAGTAGCTTTGATCTTTTGTATTATCTACAGCTTTTTTTAAATAGAAAATACCATCTATTTCCTCTATAATTGCATAATGCCCTGTTACTATTTTATCGAAACCTAAAAGGTTACCCTTTTTATATAAAAATTCAAATTTTAAATATCTATTACAATCAATACAAGGATTTGGAGTTAAACCATTTTCATAATAATCAACAAATTTATCTATAACTTTTTCTTTAAATAAATCTTTAAAATTAAATACATGATAATCAATATTCAATCTAGAACAGACACTTCTTGCATCTTCAATATCAGATAAAGCACAACAACTTTTAGTATTTATATTACAGCCACTTGAAGAATCTTCATATAATTTCATAGTAGCACCACTACAATCATATCCCTTTGATTTTACTAAATATGCTGCAACACTACTGTCTACACCGCCACTCATTGCGATAAGTAAATTTTCCATTCACACTCCAAATTTAATTATAACTTCTTAATAAATTTACTGCTTCAACTATAGAATTATAAATTTCATCAATTTCTTTTTCTTCATTAAAGCGACTTAGGGAAATCCTAATAGAATTATTAGCTTCTGCTTTATTCAAGCCTAAAGCCAATAGGACATGACTAGGTTCAATAGAACCTGAAGTACAAGCTGAACCAGCTGAAATAAAAATCTTTTTCTTATCCAAAATTAGTAATAAATCTTCAGCTAAAACACCTTTAAAACCAATATTAATTATTGTAGGAATTCTGCTATTTTTTCCACCATTTAAAAAAGCACCTTCTATAGTTAATAATTTTTTTTCTAAATTTTGCTTTAAAGTTTTAATATATTCTAAGTTATCATTTCTATTTAAATTTTCAAATCTCAAAGCTTCAGCCATAGATAAAATGCTAGCGACATTTTCTGTTCCACCTCTATAACCTCTTTCTTGACTACCACCATAAACAACACTTTTTAGTGTTAATCCTTTATTATAATATAAAAAACCAACACCTTTTGGGCCATGAAATTTATGAGCAGAAAAAGAAGCAAAAGATAATTTGCTTCTCTTAACATCTAGATCTAAATGAGTTATAGCTTGAACACAATCACTATGAAAAAGGACTCCATATTCACAACAAATACAGCCAATTTCATCAATTGGCTGTATAGATCCTATTTCATTATTAACATACATTATATTGACAAGAGCTGTCTTGTCATTAATGCTCTCTTTTATATCCTCAACTCTAATAACACCTTTGTTATCAGGTAATATGTAATCAACTTTAAAGCCTTCGTTTTCTAAACTTCTTAAGACATTTAAAGCTACTTTATGTTCTATTTTGCTTGAAATAATGTGCATCTTGTCATTTTGCTTTCCCCAAGCAGCAGCAGAAAGTATTGCTTGTGTAATACTTTCACTGCCTCCTGAAGTAAAAAGAATTTCACTCGGAAAACAATTAATTTCTTTTGCAACTATTTCTCTAGCTTTTACTAAAGCATCCTTAGCTCTTCTTCCTAATAAATGAGAACTAGAGGGATTGCCATAATTATCCATTAGATAATCGTTTAAAACTTTTAGAGCCTCATTGCTCATTTTTGTTGTAGCCGCGTTATCAGCATAAATCATATTTATTCAAATAAAGCTGTTGAAAGATATCTTTCGCCTGTATCTGGTAATAATACCACGATATTTTTATCTTTATTCTCTGATCGAGAAGCCACTGTTATGGCCGCCTTAAGTGCAGCTCCAGAAGAAATACCTACTAAAACGCCTTCGGTTTTAGCTAGCGCAGCAGAAGAAGCAAAAGCATCAGCGTCATCTACAACTATTACTTCATCAATAGCTGTAACGTCTAAGTTACCTGGTATAAAGCCAGCGCCTATACCTTGTATCTTATGAGGACCTTTTTCTCCCTTACTTATTACAGGTGAACCACTAGGTTCCACTGCAACAACTCGTATGTCACTATTTTGTTCCTTAAGGAACTTCGCTGTACCACTTAAAGTACCACCAGTACCCACTCCAGCTACAAATATATCTATATCGGATACTGTATCAGCCCAAATCTCTCTGGCTGTATATTTATAATGTGCTAATGGATTGTTTGGATTATCAAATTGACTTGGAATAAAACTATTCTCAATATCTTTTGCTAATTCATTTGCTTTATCAATAGCACCTTTCATTCCTAATGCACCATCAGTTAAAACTATTTCAGCACCATATGCTTTCATAAGTTTTTGGCGTTCAACACTCATTGTGGATGGCATAACCATAATTGCTCTATAGCCATTAATTGCAGCCATCATTGATAAACTAATACCAATATTACCACTTGTAGGTTCGATGATTACTGAATCCTTATTCAATAATCCTCTTTTTTGAGCGTCTTCTATCATCTCTCTAGCAGCTCTGTCTTTAACAGAACTAGATGGATTAAAATATTCTAATTTTGCAATAATATTTCCAGCTAAATTATACTCTTTCTTAATTCTAGATAATTCTAATAATGGGGTATTTCCAATTAATTCATCTATCCTCTTATATACTTTCATAATCACTCCTCATTATTCTTGATTATTTTAATTCCTATTACTTTTATATGAATTAAAGATAACAAATATATCCTATTAAGTCAATAGGATATAAAATTAAAAAAAATTAAACTTAAACTTTATAATCTTGATTCAATATATCTAACAAAGTTAAATTATCTAAATAAGAATTAACAATATTATTTAAATTAATCCAAACTGGTAGTGTTAAGCAATTATCAGCACGAGAACATAAAGTATCAGATTTACATCCAGTACATTTAACTAATTCCATTCCATTATTTTCTGTAGCTCTCAATATTTCACCAACATTATATTCTTTTGGAATTCTTGATAATTTATAACCACCATTTGCACCGCGCAAACTTTTTACAAACCCCGCTTTATTTAGAGCGCCTATAATTGATTCTAAATATTTAAGTGAGATTTCTTGCCTCTCTGATATAGCCTTTAAAGAAATGTAATTTTCTTTAGCATTTTGTGCTAAATCAAGCATTACTCTTAAAGCGTATCTACCTTTTGTAGATATAATCATAAATTTTCTCCATTATAAATTATTACTCCTTTAGTTTTTTTCTAAAGGTCCATTTCATTATTCAAATATTTTTACTAACAATATTCTCTTATAAATGTAATATAACTAAATTTTATAAAAAATTCTAGTTTCCAATTTTTATAATAAATACTTATGCCATCCACTAATATTGATATTATTCTAAAAAAGAAGTATATTTCTTTTTGTGAGTTAAAAAAAACTTGTTTAAATTAATAAATTAAAATTAGAATTTCAGTTAATATATACTGAAAAGTTTCTTTAAAAATATAAAAATGGAGGGCTATGTGGCCAAAGAAGAAGCAATTGAAGTAGAAGGACTAGTAAAAGAAGCATTACCAAATACTATGTTCCGCGTAGAATTACAAAACAAACATGTTATCTTAGCACACTTATCAGGTAAGATGCGTAAACATTACATTAGAATCGTTCCAGGAGATACTGTTAGAGTAGCTCTTTCTCCTTATGACCTAACAAAAGGTCGAATCATCTACAGAGAAAGATAAAAACTAGTTTATATTCTATATAATGCTAATAAGTAAAAGCAAGAAGGATGTTTCCTTTCTTGCTTTTAATATTTTTTAATAATAAATCTTTTTCTCACTTATTGACTTAAAAATAACCCAAATAACACCGGAACCACCACTAATAGCCTTTGGATGGTAAGCTTCTCTAACTATATTTGAGCATCTTATTTCTTCAAGCACGATATCTTTTAAAACTGATTTACCATTTTCACTATGCAAACCTTTTCCAGTAATAATACTAACTTTTTTTAGTCCTCGATTTCTAGAATTATTTAAAAATTCACTAACTTTTAAAGCTGCAATATCACTAGTTTCTCCATGCAAATCTAATTCAGCTTCAGGAGACATACTTCGTAAATAGGAAATTGAAATACCTTTAGATTCTTTCTTTTCCCTATTTTTCTTTTCTTCAATTGATTTAGAGTCATCATGCTTAGCTTCCCATGAATTATAAATATCACTAAAGTCCCATTTAACTTTGTTAGAATTATCACCTTTCTGATCTTTCCATTTATTCTTTTTATAATATTTTTGGGAAGTATTCTTCGCTAATTCCTCTTTATTTTCTACTTCTACCAATATTTCTTTATTTTCAGACACAAAAACATCCTTAGAGTTCTCCATTGGCCAAGCAATATCAACTCTACTATCTTTTATTATTTTTTTTTCTTTAGAAGGTTTTTCTTTGGTCTCTAAAGTAGTATTCACGACTTTTGTTGTATCCTTCATAGCATCAAACTTTTCTTTATTTTTTGATTTCTGCTTTTTAGAAGGAGACTTTGTAGGACCCTTTTCAAACTCATTCAATATTTGACCAAAATCTTTTGTTGGTGAATAATTACTAGATTTCCTATTTGGATTATCCTTTACCTTCTTACCATATTTTGGTTTTAAACCTTGGCTAATTTCCCATTGTTCAAAAATAGAAGAAAAATCTTCACTTTTTTCATCTTTCTTATCTATTGATTTTTTATTTACAACACCACCATTTTCCCATTGCTCAAAAACCTGAGCAAAAGAAACATCTCCTAAATCTTCAACAACTAAATCATTGTTTTTAGATTTATTTTTTACAGTTTTGCTTTTATTTGATGTATTTATTTTTGTAACAGCGTCTATTTTCTTAATATCCTTAAATGGATTATAAGTATCGTCTTCTTCACTCATGACAGAAATGCGACTGTTTCCAGCCGCATTTTGTCGATTCTGAGGACTTTTTTTTCGTTTTCTAGCCATCAGACCTCCTGTATATCAAGGATCTGGGAAACAAACGGTTTTATAATCTCGATGACTTTAGTCATTGAAGCTCCCTGTACTTTCATAGTACAAATTGCATTTGTCGGATCAGTTCCCATAAATGTCCCAAATGTAATAATATCAACACCATTTTTCTCTAATGCAGTAGTAATATGTGCAATAGTACCTGGTTGATCTTCTACAAGGTAAGAAACTCTAACCCCAAAATGTCTAGCTCCAAATAACTCTAATAAAATCTTAAACATATCAGATTTTGTAATAATGCCTATCAATCTACCGTTTTCTAAAACAGGAAGGCATGATAAATCTTGGTCTACCATTAATCTTGCTGCTTCTTCAACTGTAGTGTTTTTTTCTATTGTTACAACATTTTTATTCATTATTTTGCTAACTGTTAAACGACTTAACAAATAAGCCATTTCGTGTATTGAAAGTGAACTCGCTGGAGATGGAGAGGCATATAAAATATCTTTTTCAGTAATTAACCCAACTAATTTTTTTTCTTTATTTAATACAGGTAAACGATGAACTTTTTCCTGTTTCATCAATGCTGAAGCATCTGCTAAAGACATCTCTGGATTACATGTTATTGGGTGTCTAGTCATTCTACGTTCAATAATCATTAGGTTTCTCCTTGCTCTATATGTATTTTAACTCATTGTTAAAAATTTTTCTACAAAAAATATAGTTTTTTATAATTTAATGAAATTATAGATATGTTTTCATCTCAATAAAATAAAAAACAAAATTTCTATTATTTTTTTTACAAAAAATATATTAATTATCCATCATATAAATTTTAAATTATATTTTTTACATACATATAAGCTTGAATTTGAGTATCAAAAATGTCAAAATTGATTAAAATAATTTTAATTACTAAAACTTTTAATTTTTTTTTTAATTAAATTTAAAAATTATTTTTAAATTATGGAAAAGACAAAGGTGACTAAGAAAAAACTATTTATAAATATTTGTGTTTCATCACTCTTTATTTTAATTTTTATTTTTGTTTTTTACGGCTTTAAAAAAGGCATTTTTTCATCAACCAAAGCTTTTGAAGATTATATTGCCGGTTTTGGAATCTGGGAGGCTGTAATTTTTATAGGCATTCAAATTATACAAGTAATACTTCCATTTATGCCCTCTTCCTTAGGCTTAATTGTTGGATCAATTCTATTTGGGCCAGCCTTGGGTTTTTTATATAACTATTTAGCAATTTGTACAGGCTCTTGTATAGATTTTTTACTTTCCAAGAAATATGGTACAGAACTTGTAAAAAAATTAGTAAGTAAGAAAAAAATTGATAAATATATAAACTCATCTAGTAGTCAAAAGCAATTTAATAAATTATTTTCAATTGCAATTTTTGTTCCTGGAGCTCCAGATGATTATTTATGCTATATAGCAGGATTAACAAAAATGAAATTTAAATATTTCTTAATTGTTATTTTACTTGGGAAACCATTATCTATAGCAATATTTAGTATTGGAACTAATGCTATATTTAATTTTATAAAATCTTTCTTGTAGGTTTTTATTGGGAGATATTATATGAATAAAAAGATTATTAAAAGATTTATTGTTTTGCTAATTATCCTACTAGGGATAAGTGTTTCATATAAAATTTATTTAATGATTTATGAAAAAGATTTTATTGATCATAATTTTCTCAATATTCAAGAACTAAAAAATTCAACATCTACTACTTCCTATTCTTTTGCAATTGTAAGTTCAATAAAAAACTCTGATGATATATTTAAATCAAAAATTATAAATGAAATTAATAATGATGAAGATATTCATTTTATAATCTCAACAGGTCAAGCGGTTTTAGATGGAGCAGAAGAAAAATATAGACTACTTAATAAAACATTAAATAATTTACAAAAACCAAGTATATTTGGAATTGGAGAAAATGAAGTTTCTGACCAAGGATATACTAGATATTATAAACATTTTGGACAGGCATATTTTTCTTTAGATTATAATAATGATTATTATATTTTTTTAGATTCAACAAATACCACTTCTAATGAAGTGATTCTTAGTTGGTTAAATAATGAATTAACCATTTCAAGAAAATATAATCATACTTTTATAATTATTGATGAAAATCCTTTAGAGGATATAAATAATTTAAAAAAAGATTTAACTAATTTATTTAAAGAATATAAAGTTACAGCCGTATTTTATTCTGGAGATACATATAATTTACAATTAGTGGATAATATAAAATATTATTCTTGTGGAAAAGCTGGAGGTATTTCTAATACAAACAGTTATGGCTATGTTAAATTTTCTGTTAATAATAACGAAACCACAGCAAATTATATTAAAGTTAATACAAAATATAAAAATTCAATAATAAAACTCTGGCTTGGTTTATGGTATGGAATTCATACATTATTCTATGTGCATTTCATTAATATTATAATTATCTTATCGGCATTAATTTTAATTAGCCTATTAATATATATAAATATTTCAACTGAAAAAAACTATTATAAAAATTTCCTTGATAACAATATTGATGATTTAAAAAACAAAAAATTATCTATTGCAATGTTCACAAATAATTATTTCCCTTTCATTGGGGGAGTCCCAATTTCAATATATAGAACCACTTCTGCTCTAATAAAAAACAAAAATAAAGTTATAATTTTTGCTCCGCAATATCCAAATCACAAAGAAACAGAAAAGAATATTATTAGATGCTCCCTATTAAAATTTAGTGATTCTGGGCAATTCCCTTTTGCAATAGCAAATATATTTTCTAGAAAAATTAATAAAGATTTTGATAAATATACTTTTGATATAGTTCATGTACATCATCCTTTTTGGATGGGAAAAAAAGGATTAAAACTTGCTAAGAAAAAAAATCTGCCAATTATACTTACTTATCACACTCGTCTAGAAAAGTATTCTGAAAACTTACCTTTTGGAAAACTATTATTTAAAAATATGGTCTCTCATAAAATGATAAAAAGATTTGCTCAAAAATGTGATGGAATAATTGCTCCAACAAAATCAGCAAAAGAATATCTAGAAAATATTGGAGTAAGTAGACCAAAACTAATAATGCCAACTGGAATTAACATTGAAGCTTACAATGAAATTGACCAAAAAAAAATTTTTAAAATTAAAAAACAATTTTGTCCTAATAATGAATTTTTATTATGTTCAGTATTTAGATTATCTCCAGAAAAAAATGGTAAATTTTTAATTGAAGGATTAAAAAAGGTTAAAGAAAAAACTAAAGTTGAATTCAAATGTATAATCATAGGAGATGGTCCACAAAAACAACAATTAAATGATCAAATTACATCTTTAAAAATGGAAAAAAATATCATTCTAGTTGGAAACGTACCACCAAAAGATATTTATAAATATTATTTAGCTTCAGATTTTTTTGTTTTCTCGTCTCAATCTGAAACACAAGGAATGGTTTTATTAGAAGCTATGGCTGGGGGATGTCCAATTATCAGTATTCGATCAAGCGGAATTGATGATGTAATTATCAACAATTTCAATGGCTTTAAAACCTTAGAAGACCTTGATGAATGGTCAAATTGTGTTATTAAATTACTAGAAGATAATACTCTTCTTAAAAAATTAAGTATTAATGCAAAAGATTTTGCAAAAAAATATTCTATAGAAAACTTAGTGATTAAACTTGAAACATTTTATAAAACTATAATTAAACAAAAAAGGGACTTAGAACAATGAGCATAGAAAAAAAATTCGTTTCAAAAATTATATCAAAAACAATGTATGGATATATTAGTTTTGTTTATAAAACAAGTAGAATAAATAAAATAGGCTTTGATGAATTTAACTCTAAAAATAGAGAAAAAGTAGTATTTCTTTTTTGGCATGGAGATAGTTTCTCTTTATATCCAGCTTTTAAAAAGAATCCTTTATATATTATTACTACAAAAGATAGAAGAGGAGATTTCATCAGTGAAACCTGTCATAGTTTTGGATACAAAACATTTAGACTCCCTGACAATCCTGATGGAGGTACATATATCCATAAAATAGTAGATACAATGAACAATAACGATGCAGATATGGCAATTGCACTTGATGGTCCGTTAGGTCCTAATCATGAACCAAAATATTTCACTATAGCTTTATCTTATTTATTAAAGAAAAATATAGTCCCTGTAACAATTGAAGTAAAAAACAAAATTGAAATAAAAAAACGTTGGGATAATTTTAAAATTCCTCTACCCTTCACTAAAATTAATATAACATTTCATTCTAAAATAACTTTAACTAAAGCTGATAAAAAAGAAAAATTTAAAGCTGTAATAGAACAAATCAAAAACAATAAATAGTTTTTTTTAATAAAATAACAAATAGAATAAACTAAACCTTTACAACTAATATATTAGTATGTTAGAATAACAACATCAAGTTATTTAGGAGAAAATCATGGAAATGACTTTAAGATGGTACGGTTCAAAATTTGATACAGTAACATTAAAACAAATTAAACAAATCCCTGGTGTAACAGGTGTTATTTCTACATTATATGATGTTCCAGCTGGTGAAGTTTGGAGTTTAGAAGCAATTAAAGCCTTAAAGGATGAAATTGAAGCTGCAGGCTTAAATTTATCAGGTATTGAATCTGTAAACATTCATGATTCAATAAAAATCGGTAATGCAGATAGAGATAAATACATTAAAAACTATATTGAAACTTTAGAAAATCTTGGAAAGTTAAACATCAATATGGTTTGTTATAATTTTATGCCTGTTTTTGACTGGACTAGAACAGATCTTGCAAAAGAAAGAGAAGATGGTTCAACAGTATTAGCTTACGATCAAAGTGTAATTGATAATATTGATCCTAAGGCTTTCTTTGACAATACAAATGAATCTTCACAAGGTTTTGCTATGCCTGGTTGGGAACCAGAGAGACTTGCTCATGTTCAAGAATTATTTGAAGCTTATAAAGATGTTGATGAAGAAAAATTATTTAACAATTTAGTATACTTCTTAAAAGCAATCCAACCTACTTGTGAAAAATATGGTATCAATATGGCAATTCACCCAGATGATCCAGCTTGGCCTGTATTTAATTTACCTAGAATCATCACATCAAAAGAAAAAATATTAAAAGTAATGAAAGCAGTTGATGCTCCATTTAATGGATTAACTTTCTGTGCAGGTTCTTTTGGAACAAATCCAAACAATGATTTACCAGATATCATAAGATCTCTTCCTGGTAGAATACATTTTGCTCACGTAAGAAATCTTCATCACTATAAACCTGGAATATTTGAAGAAGCTGCACATTTATCTAGAGATGGTTCATTTGACCTTTATGAAATTGTAAAAGCATTGTATGATATAAACTTCAAAGGCCCAATTAGACCAGACCATGGTAGAATGATTTGGGACGAGAAAGCTATGCCAGGTTATGGTTTATATGATAGAGCTTTAGGCGCAACATATATAAACGGATTAATCGAGGCTATAGAAAAAAGTAACAAATAAAGGAACTATATATGCCTAGAACCCTACGAAGTACTGCAAGTGATGAAATATTTAACATATTGAGAAAAGAAATATTATCTTTATCCTTTTTACCAGGAAAAGAATTAAAAATTAATACATTATGTGAACAGCTCCAAGTTAGCAGATCTCCTGTTAGAGATGCACTTATGAAATTATCTGCTGATGGACTAGTCGATATTTTTCCACAACGCGGTACTAGGGTTTCACTAATTGATTTACAATTAGTTGATGA
Source organism: Pleomorphochaeta caudata (assembly GCF_055395745.1). Lineage (NCBI taxonomy): Bacteria > Pseudomonadati > Spirochaetota > Spirochaetia > Spirochaetales > Sphaerochaetaceae > Pleomorphochaeta > Pleomorphochaeta caudata. Next base: position 1,127,652 of record NZ_AP042458.1, on the reverse strand, counting down.
AGAAAAATTCTTAAGAAGTAGCCTTGAAGAAAAGGCTCTCTTACAAGTTATGCCTTTAATCAATGAAACTGAAATCAAAAAGTATAAAAAAGCTATCTTAGATCAAGAAATATTAAAAGAAGATAGTGATTTATATAATTTCTTTAGCTCTGATATTTCTTTTCATAAAATTACTTTTGATTTAATAAATAAAAAAGAATGTTGGAAAATTATTAATAAAAGATGTATTAACTATGATCGATTAAGATTTTTATCATTTAGAAATAATTTAGACAAAGACACTATTTTAAGACATCATAATGAAATTATTGATGCAATAAGTAGCAATAATCAATTACTAGTAGAAAACATAATAAAAAAACATATTAATAAAATTGATAGTGAAATTCCTAAATTAGTTGAACAATATCCTACATATTTTAAAACAGAAATTAAAAGAAAAAAATTATCCTTATAATTTAATTAAAATGAAAACAAAAACAGCTGTTGTAATTAAACAACAGCTATTTTTATCTCTTATCTCTTATTACTTTATTATTTTAAATATTTTACTAAAGTAGCTCTTACAGCACCTTTAGCGGCAATTAATTCTTCAAAATAGGATAAAACTAAAGAAGCTAATCCAACTTCATATAAATCAACACCAAATATTTTTTCATTACTTAATAATTCTTTTAATTGAACATCAAAAGGTCCTTTATCTCCTAATTTTATATCTTTCACAAAAGGAGTAACTGACTCTAGTAATGGATCTGGGGACAAATCAAATTTATCTCCATTATCATCAATAGCCATAAGATATCTTAACCAACCAGCATAAACTAATGGAATAAATTTTAAAGAATTAACATCAAGCCCAGGATTTTCTATATATGCTTTTATAGTTTCACCAAATCTAATTGATAATTTTTGAGAAGTATCACAAGCAATTCTTTGAGGAGTATCAGGCATAAATGGATTTGGGAATCTAACATTTAAAACTTCTTCTATAAAATCTTTTGGATTAATGATTTTTGGATCTACTACAACTTTCATTCCTTCTTCATGTCCAATTATTTCAACTAATTTTTTAAGTTGAGGATCTACCATTTCTTTTGAAATTAAATTGTATGATAATAAACAGCCATAAATAGCAAGAGTAGTATGTAATGGATTTAAACAAGTACAAACTTTCATTTTTTCAACTTTATTTACTGTTTCTCTTGTTGTAAAAAATACTCCACTATTTTCTAATGCTACTCTTCCATTTGGAAAGTCATCTTCAATTACTAAATATTGAGGTTTTTCAGCATTAACGAAAGGAGCAATCCAAGTGTTTTTATCTGTAACAATTATTTCAGTATCTTCAAATCCATCTTTCTTTAACATTTCAACAACAGAAGCATCAGGTCTAGGTGTAATTTTATCAATCATTGACCAAGGGAATGAAACTTTTTCATCTAAATAGGTTAAGAAATTCTTATCAATCAAATCATTATTAGCCCATTCTTTTGCAATTGTCTTAACAGCATTTTCAAGTTTTTCACCATTGTGTGAACAGTTATCCATACTAACTAATGCTAAAGGCCAATCAATTGCTTTATATCTGTTATAAACTAAAGCAGTTAATTTTGATAAAAATAATTTTGAAGCTTCAGGGCCATTTTTAAAATCTTCTAAAGCAACTTGATAATAATTATTTTTACCATCAACTAAAGAATAACCTTTTTCTGTAATTGTAAATGATACCATTTGTAATGATTTATTTGCAAAAACCTTTAACAGGTTTTCCCAATCAGAACTAAATTTATAATCACATTTGTAAGAAGCTGCTAAGCTATCAATTACTTTCTTATCAATTGATCCATCAGCATTCAAAGTAACTAATAGATTTAAATTATCATGTGGTTGGTAAATTTTCTCAATAATATCAAAATCAAAACCTTCACCTACAATAATTCCTGTATCTTCAATATTTTTTTCTAATAAATTTTGCATTAATGCAGCAGGGAAGCCTCTAAAAATATTCCCAGCACCAAAATGGACCCATTTAGGATTTTCTAAAGTATTTTTTACCATTTTTTCCCTATCATAACTTGATAGTGAATACCCTTTTTCTGTCCATTGTTTTTTATTTTGTAATTCAGTTAAATTTAGTTTCATATTTCCTCCATTACATCATTACAAATATTCTAACATTCTAATATATTAGTTGTAAAGTCAAAACATAATATAATTTAAAATATTTTAAAAAATATACTACTAAGGATATTAAATATCAACAAAATAAAATTTAATATTGTTATTCACTGCTAATTATTTTTAAAATAAAAAAATTAAATTTGTGTAATAATTCACAAAAATTACTATTGTAATAGCAAAATTTATATGCTAATCTCTAATTTGTTAGCTTTCGCTAATAAAGGAGAGTTTTTAGTATGTCTACTCAGACAAATTCAGGATTAAAATTTCTATTAGAAAATTCTGGACGCCATAAAATAAAATTAATTTTTAGTGGCTTTTTTTCTGTTGTTTCAACTTTATTAAGTTTTACACCATTTGTTTTATTTTATTTTATAATTGAGGCTTTATTAAGGGATTCAGTTAATTATTCATATATCTACTCCCTAGTTATAGCAACAATTATATTATCTTTACTTAGGATAGTTTTTCAATTTTTAAGTGGTATGTTATCACATGTCGCAGCTTTTACAATTTTATATCAAATTAGAATGAAAGTTGTTGAAAAATTAGGGTTTTTACCAATGGGATTTATAAAGAACCACACTAGTGGAAACATAAAGAGAATAATCGATGAAGATGTTGAAAAACTTGAATTATTTATAGCCCATCAAATACCGGATTTAGTAGCTGCAATTGTAACTCCTCTAGCAATAATTATTTTTTTAATAGTCATAAATTGGCAGTTAGGAATATTTTTATTTATTCCTTTACTTCTTTCTCTTTTCTTCCAATATATGATGATGAAAGGATATGAAACTCGAATGGGGAAATACAATGATGTAGTATTAAGGCTTAATAGTGCATTAATGGAATATATTAACGGAATGATTGTTTTTAAAGCTTTCAATATGAGTGCAAGAAAATTCAGAAGGTACAAAGAAGTAACAAAAGAATATGCAGATCTTTGGGAAGATATGACAATCATGGGAGCTAAATGGTGGGTATATTTTTTAGCTGTTATTGACTCCTCACTAATTTTTATTATTCCTGTAGGTGGTGCCCTATTACTCACTAATAAAATTACAATTGCAGCTTTTGCTTTATTTATTGTTTTATCTATGACTTTCTTTTCAAGTTTTAAAAATTTATTAGAATTTGGATCTAGTTTTCAAATGCTTCTACAAGGAGCAAACAAAATTAACTCTATTCTGAAACAAGCCCCACAATATGATAGCAAAATGGATATCCCAATTAAAAAAGGTGAAATAAAGTTTAATAATGTTAGTTTCAAATATGAAGATAAAGAAGTTCTAAAAGACATTAGTTTTTGTGCAAAAGCAAACACAATAACAGCCTTAGTGGGTCCTAGTGGTGGAGGGAAAACTACAATAGGTCAATTAGTAGGTAGATTTTATGATATTGAAAAAGGATCTATTACAATAGATGGTATTGATATTAAAGCTTATGGTTATGAATCTTTAATGAAACAAACAGCTTTTGTTTTTCAAGATGTGTTTATGTTAAATGATACTATATTTGAAAATATAAAAATGGGAAGAGATTTTTCAAAAGAAGAAGTTATTGAAGCAGCAAAAAAAGCACAAATTCACACATTTATTGATTCTCTAGAAAACAAATATGATACTATGCTTGGTCCAAATGGAGTCAAACTAAGTGGTGGTGAAAAACAAAGAATTGCTATTGCTAGAGCTTTTCTAAAAAACACTAAAATTGTCGTTTTAGATGAAATTACTGCATACAGTGACATTGATAATGAATTAGAAATTCAAAAAGCTTTAAAGATATTATTAAAAGATAAAACTGCAATAATTATTGCTCATAAATTATATACCATTAGCGAAGCCAACAACATTATCGTTATTGATAAAGGAAAAATTGTTGAAAGTGGAACTCATAATAAACTTTTAGAAAACAATAACCTATATGCAAAACTTTGGAATATATATAAAGGAGAGAACAATGCGTAAACAATTAAAATCAATATTAAAAGCAGACTATAACACATTAAAAACTCCAACTCTTCTACTAGTTATTGATGCTTTATTTCAAATGATACCATATATGATAATGTACTTTACTATAATAGATTTATTTAATTCATCAATTACAAAATCTAAATTAATAAATTATACATTAATTATTCTCTTTGCTACTATATTGAGAATAATTATTGGAGGCAAAGGATATTCACAAATCCAAATCAGAGGTGCCAGAGCTGTTGAGCATCTTAGAATTTCTTTAGCAGAACATCTTAGACAACTTCATTTAGGATATTTTAACAAAAAGAACATTGGTTATTTAAGCAGTATTATGACCAATGATATGGCATCATTAGAAAAAATTATTACACATAGAGTTTCAGATCTAATCAAACTTGTTGTAATTATTATTTATATAATAGTTCTTTTATTCACCGTCAATCTAAAACTAGCATTAATAGAATTAGCTTTTGTTATAATAGGACTTCCATTAGTATATTTTTCAGGAGTTATTGTTGAAAAAACAGGATATAAACAAAAGAAAATACTAAACACTGTTGTAAGTGGAATGTTGGAATTTTTTAATGGAATTGAAGTATTTAAAGCATATTCAATGGTAGGTAAAAACTTTAAACGATTAGAAGAATCCTTTAAACATTTATATAAAAGAAGTATTCAACTTGAACTTTGCGTTGCGCCTTTTGTTATGACTTTCAACTTCTTAATTGATATTAGTTATCCTATTGTACTTTTATTTGCAACAAAAGCTTTAATTGCAAATGAAATAACAAAAATAACTTTTTTTAGTTTTACTCTTATGCTTTTAGCTTTAGTTAATACTCTTAGACAATTTGCTGTCATATATCCTGAAACTCAATATCTAAAAATTGCTCAAAAGAAATTACTAAGTATTGAAAATGAAAAAGCACAACCCTTTGTAAAAGATAAAGAAAACAAAAATAACACCATTGAATTTAAAAATGTAAGCTTTGAATATGAAGAAAAAACTCCTGTCATCAAAAACTTAAGTTTTGTAGCTAAAGAAGGCACATCAACAGCTTTAATTGGCCCTTCAGGTTGTGGGAAAACGACTATTATGAATCTTATAGCTCGTTTCTATGATATAAATAATGGCCAAATATTATTAGGAGATACAGAAATAAGAGAAATTGAACCAGAATTACTTTTATCAAAATTAAGTATGGTATTTCAAGAAGTTTATCTGCTTTGTGACACTGTATATAATAATATTTTAATGGGGAATCCCAAAGCTACTAAAGAACAAGTTATTCAAGCTGCAAAATTAGCTTCAGTACATGAAGATATTTTAAATCTTGAAAATGGTTATGATACCTTTGTAGGTGAAGGTGGTACAAAATTAAGTGGTGGGGAAAGACAAAGAATCAGTCTAGCAAGAGCTTTAATTAAAGATGCCCCAATTATCCTATTAGATGAAGCTACAGCTTCAATAGATATGGATAATGAAATTCAAATTAGAAAAGCTTTAGATATAATAACCAAAAACAAAACTGTAATTATTATTGCCCATAGATTAAATACAATTAAAAATGCCGACAACATCTTAGTTCTAAATAATGGAGTAATTGAAGAAATGGGTAATCATAAAAATTTAATTAGCAAAAAAGGAACTTATTTTAGAATGATTAATGATATAGAAAATTCATTAAAATTCAAACTTTAAATAAACTCCTCTTAGATTATGTCTTGAACTGCTACAAAAATGTAAAAGTTTCTGTAGCAGTTCTTTTATTTATGCAAAGTATTAATAAAATTAAGAGATTATATCATTTTTATAAATTTCATGACTTTTATAACAAATATAATCTTAATTAAAATAAATTTTTTTTAATTATCAAATTTTAATCATTAGAGATACATCTAGTGATTATTTTTACTTAACATAAATAAACTATGAATAAAACATATTTGATAAAATCGATAAATTATTACCAATTAGATTAAAAATTTTAAAAAATCCTTGTGTGTTGCATTTAGTTGCAATATCATAACTTCTTGGATATTTTGTTGCAATTCGTTGTTTCAAAAAAAATTTATATATATATTAATCTAGGAGAATTTTTATATGAAAAACTCAAATTCTACCTCATCAATTGATAATATCTATCAATTAGATGGGAAAGTCCCTCTAGGAAAAGCAATACCTTTTGGACTACAACATGTTCTAGCTATGTTCGTTGCTAATATCGTACCAATTGTTATTGTTGCTGGAGCCGGAAATCTTAGCCAAGATCTTACAACTGCATTATTACAAAACTGTATGTTCATTGCTGGGATAGGAACTTTAATACAACTATTCCCTATTTGGAGAATCGGTTCAGGACTTCCTGTTGTAATGGGTGTTAGTTTTACTTTCGTAGCTATTCTAAGTTATGTTGCAGCAAATTTTGGATATCCAGTTGTTGTTGGAGCAATTATAATAGGTGGTTTAATTGAAGGAACATTAGGTCTATTAGCTAAATATTGGAAAAGATTTATCTCTCCTGTTGTATCAGCTTGTGTAGTATTATCAATTGGTTTTTCACTATTACCTGTAGGAGCTAGAAGCTTTGGTGGTGGTTATGTAGCAGATTTCGGATCAGCACAAAACATGCTATTAGGTGGAATTACTCTATTATCATTGTTATTATTTACAATCTTTGCAAAAGGATATTTAAAACAATTAGCTATTTTATTTGGTTTAATCGTTGGTTATATTGTTGCTTTATTTATGGGTAAAGTAGATTTCTCAGCTTTCCATAATATTGCTTTATTTGATTTACCTAAATTCTTACCTGTAAAACCTGAATTTAATATCAGTGCTATCATATCTGTAACTTTAGTATTCTTAGTTTCAGCTACTGAAACCATTGGGGATACAACTGCTTGTGCTGTTATGGGTATTGGTAGAGAACCAAGCGAAAAAGAAATTTCTGGATCTTTAGCTTGTGATGGTTATAGTTCATCAATTTCTGGTTTGTTCAGCTGTTTGCCTGTTACATCTTTCTCACAGAATGTTGGTTTAATAGCAATGACTAAAGTTGTAAATAGATACACAATCGCAACAGGTGGGATTGCATTAATTTTAGCTGGTTTATTCCCACCAATTGGTGCATTTTTTAATACTTTACCAGAAGCAGTATTAGGTGGTTGTACAATTCTTATGTTTGGACAAATTGTAATCTCTGGTATAAGAATGTTAGCTAAATCAGGCTTCTCTCAAAGAAATACTTTAATCGCTGCTTTCTCATTAGCAATTGGTTTAGGATTCCCTTCAGAAGCTGCTTTATTTAATATCTTCCCAACTTTAGTTGCAGAAGAATTATCTAACAACTGTGTTGCAATAGTATTTATTATTTCTCTAATTTTAGATTTAACTCTTCCTAAAAACATGGAAGTAACAAAAGAAACAGAAAACTAAAAAAATCACTAATAATATAATAATAACTATAAAAAAAAATAGGATTGCATTAATTTTGCAATCCTATCTATTTAATAAATATAATTTATTTTTTTATGCCATCAATGATGGAATCAATAATGTTAATTGTGGAATAAAAGTAATACAAAGAAGTACAACAATCATAATAGAATAGAATGGAAGCATACTCTTTGTTGCTTTTTCTATACTTATTTTTCCAATCGCACAACCAACGAATAAAGCTGATCCTACAGGTGGTGTACATAAGCCAATAGCTAAGTTTAAGATCATTACAACACCAAATTGAACAGGATCCATACCTAAAGCACCAACAACAACTGGATATAAAATAGGTGTACAAATGATAATTAATGGAGCCATATCCATGATTGTTCCTAATAATAATAACATTATGTTAATTAATAATAGAAGAACAATCTTATTGCTACTAATTCCAATTAATGCATTTGTTATTGCTTGTGGGATTCTTAAAAAAGCTAATAAATAACCAAAAGAAGATGCAGCAGCTATTAAACTCATAACCATTGCTAAGGTTTTTAATGAAGCTAATAAGATCTCTTTTAATTCAGTTAATTTAATTTCTTTATAAACAAAGAAAGTAATAATAAAGGAATATACAACTGCTACTGCAGCACTTTCTGTTGCTGTAAATATACCAGTAACTACACCACCAATGATAATAATCATTGTAAGCATACCTAGAATTGCATCTGCACTAACTTTTAAAGTTTCTTTTAATGTATATTTTCTTTCTTTAGGATAATTCCTTTTTCTTGCAATAATATATGTTACTATCATTAATCCAACACCTAGAATAACACCAGGAACTAAACCACCTAAGAATAATTTTCCTACACTTACACCACCACCAGCAGCTAAAGCGAAAATAATCATATTATGGCTTGGAGGAATAATAACACCTTGGCAAGCACTTGTTACAGTTACTGCTACAGAAAAGTCTTCATCATAACCTTTAGCATTCATCATTGGAATCATCATTGTTCCAATAGAAGAAACATCTGCTACAGCACTACCGGAGATCCCACCAAAGAACATACTAGCTAAAATATTTACTTGAGCTAAACCACCTCTGTATCTACCAATAATTGCATTTGAAAAATCAATCAATCTTCTTGAAATACCACCACGACTCATCATTTCCCCAGCTAAAATAAAGAATGGAATAGCTAATAAAGAGAAAGAATTAACCCCGCTTACTAATCTTTGAACAATAGTTAATAGCGGAATATGTAAATATAAAGCTGTTATTACTGAAGAAAGAAATAAAGAAAAAGTAATTGGCATTCTTAAAATTAATAATAAAATAAAGGATCCAATTAATATTGTTGAAGCTAAACTTAAATTAATCATCTAGAAGTACCTCACTTTTGTCTAAATCTTTAGTTGTTATTGCACCATATAAATAAATAACTGCATATAATATTATGAAAACTGCATTAATAGGTAAAACTATGTAATTAATAGCATTTGTGATATGAGTTGCAGGTAAGAAACTTCTTAAACCATTTTTTGCTAATCCTAAACCATAATAAAATAATATAACACCTAAAATTATTTCACAAACATACTTAAATATTCTTAAAAATCTTTCGATATGAGGTGGAAGATGTTTTGGCAATAAAGTAATACTAATATGTAAATTTTCTTTTACCCCTAAAGCCATTGCAATAAAAGTAAACCAAATTACTATTACCAATGGAATTTCTTCGCCCCATTTAATTCCACTTTGGAATCCGTATCTTAATACAACATTAGCAAAAACAATTAAAACCATTGCTATAATTAAGAACATACCTATAAATAAGACTATATTGAAAACCTTATCTAAGTATTTTTTAAATTGTCTCATTTGAGCTCCTACCTAACTTAAAATAGGGGTTCCATAAGAACCCCTTCAATTAAAAAGCTAATTAATTATTATTTAACTGCTCTAATCTTTGCTACCCAAGCTTTTCCATCAGCATCTAACATCTTGTCGTATAGAGGTTGCATTGCATTTGCGAATTCAGCTTGATCTGTAATTTCATTAATTTGACAACCAGCAGCTTTAACTTTTTCTTGTGATTTTTGTGCATATTCTGCCCAAGCTGCAATTTGAGTTGCTTGACAATCTTTAGCTGCTTTCTTGATGATTTCTTGATCTTCTTGACTTAATTTATCCATAGTTGTCTTTGAAGCTAATAGCATTTCAGGAACACGTGTATGTTGGTCAATTGAATAGAACTTAGCTACTTCATAATGGTTTGAAGAATCATATGAAGGCCAGTTATTTTCTGCACCATCAATAACGCCTGTTTGTAAAGCTGAGTAAACATCACCATAACTCATTGGAGTAGGAGTTGCACCTAATGCTTCAACAAGACCCATCATTAAATCTGATTCTTGAACACGAATCTTCATACCTGATAAATCAGAAACAGTATAAACAGGTTTAATTGTATTATAGAAACTTCTTGCACCAGAATCGAAATATGTTAAACCAACGAATCCACTGTCTTCCATTGATTGTAAGAAATAGTCTCCAATTTCACCATTTAAAACGTTCCACATATGATCAGCATTTCTATATAAGTAAGGCATTTGTAAAGCATTTAATAAAGGGTTAAAAGAAGCTAAAGGGCTAATTGAAACACGAGTAAAGTCAATCCCACCAAATTGAACTTGTTCAATACAAGACTTTTCATCGCCTAATGTTGCTTGAGGATATACTTCAACTTTAATTCTACCATTAGAATATTCCTCAACTAATTCAGCAAATTTTTCATCACCAACAACTGTAGGATATCCAATAGGTTGGTTATCTGCTAATCTTAATACAATAGGGCTATCACTTTTTTGTGCCTCATCGCTACCTTGAGCAAACATAGGAGTAATAGCTACAAGAGCTAAAACTGCTAGAGTTAACAATTTTTTCATAAAACTTATGTCCTCCATAATTTTTCTATCAATTTATACATTATTATTTGTTTATAAACTGTTAATTGCATAGTGAGAAAAAATTCCTTTTTTCACCTTTATTTTTCCTTTTTTACAAGTTTATTGAATTTTTAATAATAATTTTCCATGATATAATAAATTATGGCTAAAAAAATCTTTAAGAATTTAACTATTAAAAGAAAAATTAATAAAAGACAGAACATACACCAATTACTATTTAAGCACAACTTTTTTACCGTAGTAATTTTCTTCGTCATATCATTATTTCTTTTTAACTACATATATACAATTTTCAATGAAGAACAAAAAAACTCAAGCGAAAATTTATTAGTACATAATATAATCACAGAAATAGAACAAAGTAGAATTTTACTTGAAGAATATAGAACATCTAAAGTTCCTCAAAGGCAAAAAGAATTATTACTTAAACAAAAAACTATCTTATTAAATATAGATAATGAAATTGAAAAATTACAAATTGAATATGAAGATTCCCCTACAAGATATTTCTTAAATAGTGGGATAATTAATGGTAAAAATACTATAAATGAATTATTGAACCAATTAAATTCTGACTCCTTAAATAATGATGCTGAATTTTATAAGATTTATTATAGAATTAGTAATACCTATGACTATATATATAAATATTTAACAAACCAATATTTATTAGCTATGGTAAAAGAAAATGTTGAGATTATGGAAGCTAGAGCTCAACAACTAAAAAGCTTAAGATTATTTTCAATAATTTTATTTGGTATTTTATTACTTGGTTATATTATTTCAACCTCCAGAACTACAAGAAGAATGTTGGACCCTATAGATGAAATGGTAAAAACAGCAAAAGATATATCTGAAGGTAATTTTGATAATGAACATAAAATAATAGAAGGCCCTCAAGAATTAGTCTTTTTAGAAGAATCACTTAAAAATATGACAACTTCTTTAAAAGACAGATTAGATTTAATAAATGAAAACAGTATTCTTGAAAAAGAAATCCACACAAAAGAAATAGATCAATTAAAACTACAAAAAGAACTTGAGAGAGCAAAATTTAGATCTCTTCAAGCTCAAATAAATCCACATTTTCTATTTAATACGTTAAATACTATCCAATTAACGGCTCTATTTGAAAACGCAGAACAAACAGGTAAATTAATAGAAAGCTTAAGTGTTATATTTAGATATTCTTTAGAACATCAAGATGAAATAACTATAGAAAATGAATTATTTTTTATAAAACAATACTTAAAAATACAAAAAGCTAGATTTAAAGAAAGATTAGAATACACAATTAAATGTGGGGAATTATGTAAAACAGTATTAATTCCACCACTAATTTTACAACCTTTAGTTGAAAATGCTATTAACCATGGAATAGAGCCTAAAGAAGAAGGTGGCCGTGTAGATATAGAAGCTTACAAAAATAAAAACCAAGTAATTATTAATATTTGTGATACAGGTATTGGTTTCAAAAATCCTACCAATACAATCAATAATATCGAAACAAATAATAAAGGCCATAATATAGGAATTTCTAATATTATCGAAAGATTAAATATATATTTTAAAAATGAAGCAACTATCAATTTTAAACCATTAAATGAATTTGGAGGCTGTAAAGTCGAAATTCAAATACCTTTTGAGGAAAATAATGTATAACTTATTAATAGCAGATGACGAACAATTAGAGCGTGATGCAATTGAATTTTTAATTAATAAAAAAGAACTTCCTTTCAATGTATTAAAAGCAAAAAACGGGAAAGAAGCTCTTCAGATATATAATCAAGAATCTGTTGATTTTATAATTCTAGATATAAAAATGCCATTAATTAATGGTATTGAAGTTGGAAATATTATTAGAGAGACTGATAGAGTTACCCCTATTGTTTATTTAACTGCATGGAGCAATTTTGATTATGCTAAATCAGCAATATCTATTGGTGTTCTAGAATATCTAGTAAAACCAATTAATAAAAAAGAATTATATAAAGTTTTAGAAGATTTTATCGAAAAAAAAGAAATCGAAACCTCAACAAAAAATGAAGAATTTAAAACTGTAATAAATCAATTCTCCCGTTCATTTTTTGCTTCAATGAAACATGGCTTAATAGATTCAAAAGTATTAAAAAAATATTTCAATTTGAAAGTTGATACTTTTTTTGAAGGAGTTAGCCTAATTGTTAGTGAAGTTAATATAGACAGGTTAAAACATTTTTTTACCCAAAAGGAATTTATTAACAGTAGATTTTATTATTTTCCAACTACCGATAGAACTACCATAATTGTTTTCCCAAAAAATAAAAGCAAATTTTTTAAACAATTAAATTATAATACTAATGCTATAATGAGTTCCAAATTTAACAAAATTACAATTGCTATTGGTAGTGTATTTACATCAATTGAAGAACTACCTAGATCTATTAGGGAAGCCTCAATAGCTTACAATATTGCTAGAACAAATAATGAAACAATACATGAATTTAACAATATTGATGAAAACATACTATACAATTCCTCAATTAATTATATAGATGAAATAGAAACTGCAATATTTGATTTAAATGAAAAAAAGGCAAGAGAAATAGCTCATAAATTTTATGATTCTATCTCCCATCTTGAAAAGAATGCCCTTTTAGAAACTTATTATCAAAACGTATTAATATTACATCATGTTTTAACTAAAAAAATACCTTTTTTCACTATCTCTAAGCCTCATAAATCAGTAGTAGAAATTGAAATCACTTTCTTTAATATGATTGATAATGCTGTAAAAGCTTTAATAGAAGACAGACGTGATAGATATCAAAGAATATTTTTAGCTATAAAAAAAGAGATTGAAATACATTATAATAAACAATTAACTATGGAGTATTATTCTTCCTTGTTAAACATGAACACAAAATATTTTTCAAAATTATTTAAAACTTATAACAATATTAGTTTCATAGATTATTTAACAAATATAAGACTAGATAAAGCAAAAGAATTATTAAAAGAAGGTATTAGTGTTAAAGATAGTGCTAAAGCCGTTGGATATATGGATTCAGCTTATTTTTCCAAAGTTTTTAGCCAGAGATTTAATATTAATCCATCACAATTCAAACAAGCATATGAGAAATAAATATCTCATATGCTTTAATAATTAATGCATCAATGATGGTAAGAAAGTTGTAAATACTGGGAATAAACTAATCAAAATTAGTACAACTACATTACAGATTATAAAAGGAAGAGCCCCTTTAAATATTTCTACAATTTGCATTTTAGTTATTTTTGTGCAGGCATTTAAACACATTCCAACAGGAGGTGTTACTAATCCAATAGCTAAACCAGTAATTAACATAGCTCCGAATTGTAATGCTGAAATACCAACAGATTCCATAACTGGAAGTAAAATTGGAGTTAATAATAAAATTGCTGGTGTTACATCAATGAATGTACCAATAATTAAAATTACCAAATCAAATATTAATGCATAACCCCATACAGGTAATTCTAAAGCCAAAAAGAAAGCTGCAATTTGACTTGGAATATTGGCAATAGTTAACAACCAAGTAAATATAGTTGTAAAACCAATGATAATCATAATTGCTGCAGATGATACTAAAGTCTTTTTTAAAGCATTAATTACATCTTTGACTGTTAATTCTTTATAAAAGAAAAACCCAATCAATAATGAATATAACACAGCAATCCCTGCAGATTCACTAGCTGTACAAATACCAAAAGATACAAATACAACAATTACTACTGGCATTAATATAGCTGGAATGCCATATAACATTGTATGTAAAAATTCTTTCTTAACAAAAGGTGTCTTTTCTGGATGATAACCTTTTTCAATTGAGATTGCATTTACTGCTATCAATTGGGAAAGCCCAATTAAAACTCCTGGGATTAATCCAGCAACAAATAATTTACCAATTGAGGCTCCTGATGCCATAGCATAAACAATCATTGGAACAGAAGGAGGAATTATCATACCCATTGTGGAAGAAGCAACAGTAACACCGGATGCAAATTTACATGGATACCCCTCTTTTTCCATTGAAGGAATTAATATTGACCCTAAAGCAGAAGTATCTGCTACAGAAGATCCTGAAATTCCTCCAAAAATCATTGATGCTATAATATTAACTTCCCCTAATCCACCATGGAAAGGACGAACTAAATACATTGAAAAATCAACAATTCTTTTTGTTATACCACCAGTATTCATCAATTCCCCAGCTAACATAAACAATGGCATAGCAACCATAACAAATGAAAAAACACCACCCCAAACTCTTTGTGGTAACATTTGCATGAAATTTGGATTAAATGACTGAATAAAGCTCATACATGAAGCGCCAATAGCAAAAGCTAAAGGAGTACCCATTAAAGCAAAAATTATTAAGAATAATAGCAAAAATATTACTGCCATATTATTTACTCCTTTGTTTTATACTAAGTAAATATTCAACAAACTTAACCAACATTGTTATTAAGGCTATTGAACAACCAATTGGAATAATTCCATACATATATTTCATTGGTATTTCCATACCCATTGAAATTTGATGCCCAAATTTAGCAGTATATTTAAAACCATATATAATCATTGCCATGTCTACGGTTATCATAACTATATAATTAAAAATTGTTGCAAAGACTTTAAATTTTGGACTAAATCTTTCATAAATAGATAAAATTGCAACATGTTCATCTTCCATCACACAAATTCCCATTCCCCAGAAAGTGGTAAATGCAAAAACTGTTGTAATAAATTCTTCTAGAAATAAAAATGAAATGCCAAAAAAGTATCTAGCAATAACTGAAAAAATTACACAAAAAGCGATTAAAGCTACAGCAAAGACACCTATACCAAAATATATTTTATATATTTTCTTTGAGATATTTTTTAGACTATTAATAATACACCTCCAATATCTTAATAACACCGACCCATATAGGGCCGGTTAAAACAATTGTTCAGCTTTAATTATTAATTACCTTTAACAATAGCTCTCATTTGATCTAGTTCACTTTGTGTTAATAAACCTTCATCAATATATTGTTGATATACTACTTCTGTTGCATCTTTAAATGCTTGTAATTCAGATTTTGTAGGAGTATAAATTTCACAATTAGCATCTACAACACTTCTTGCCTTAGCTTGGTTATCTGCAATTGCTTGGTTATTAACTTCCATCATTTCTTTAGTTGCTTGTTCTAATACTTCTTGATATTCAGCTGGAAGAGAATTATACCAATCAAGATTTACATAGAATGGATCTGGATGGAATTGATAATTTAATTCTGTAAAATATTTTTGTACTTCATAGAATTTCATACCTTCAACATTAACCCATGGATTTTCTTGACCATCAGCTACACCAGTTTTTAATGCCATATATAAATCAGAATAAGGAACTGATACAACAGAAGCACCTAATGCTTTAAATGTTCTATCAATAGTATCCATACCGTTTGATCTCATTTTTAAGCCTTTTAAATCAGCAGGAGTATGAATTGGTCTAACATTATTTGAATATTGTCTAAATCCACCAGCATCACCAAGACCTAAAATCAAAGCACCGTCTTCTTTACTTGAAGAACAGATATCTTTTGCTAAATCACTATTCATTAAGCGAGTAACTTGTTCACTATTTTCACATAAGAAAGGTAGAGTAAATACTAAAAGTTTTGGAACAAAGTCCATTTGTCCACCTCTCATACCTTGAATAACACCAGAACAAACTTGTTCTAACATTTCTTTTTCTGTACCTAATTGACCAGCTGGATATAACTCAACTTTGATTCCACCATTAGTTCTTTCTTCAACAATTTCTTTGAAATGTTCTAGAGAAATATGACGTGGATTAGTAGTAGGTTGAGCATGAGCGATTTGCATTGTATAAACCTTATCAGGTCCCCCATTTGAACTTGCCTGTTCACTGCCACCTTGAGCGAAAAGCATTGATGTACTTACTAACAATGCCATTGAGATCAATAATAATTTCTTAAACATAAGATCCTCCTAAAAGTAGATATAGGTTAAAATGGGTTTTCAAATCGCACACTAGAGCATATTGCTTTAAATCTATAAGATATTGCTAAAGCAGCAATATCTTATAGATAAATAAATTATCTTTGTGCTGCCCTATATTGAATAGGACTAACACCTTCTTCTCTTTTAAAAATCAGACTGAAATAATTAGGATCACTATACCCAATTCCACCAGCTATTTCTTTAATAGATTTTGAAGTATCTTTTAATAATTTCTTAGCCATATTAATCCTATGTTCTAATAAATATTCCATAATTGTACAGTTCATATAATTCTTAAATAAACGTGAAATATGATATTTCGAATATCCACAATCACTAATTATTTCATCCAAACTTATATAATCAGTATAATGTTTTTCAATATATTCTTTTATAGATAATACTGCTAATGGAATAGCCTCATCATTTTTAATATTTTTTTCAACAGGGTTTTGTTTAAAATACTCAATTACATTATCTAATTGTTGCATCTTACTCTTATTTTTTTCTTCAATTCTTAGTCTCTCTATTGTCTTTTCAATTGCATTTAAAAAAGTCTTTCTCTGAACAGGTTTAACTAAAAAATCTATAGCTCCAAGTTTTAAAGCTTTAACAGCATAATCAAATTCATCAAAAGCCGTTGATATAATTACCTTAGCCTCTATATTTTCATTTCTAATTTTCTCTAAGACTTCAATACCTGACATCTCTGGCATATTAATATCTAAAACAATTATATCTGGTTTATCACAAACAACCTTTACAAAAGCATCATTACCATCTTCTGCAACTAAAATAGTATCTATAGGTAAATTAGATCTTTCTAAAAACAAAGTTAGAGCTTTTCTTTCTAAAGCTTCATCATCAGCAATTAATATTTTATACATATTTTGTAATCTCCCTATCTGTTTTTAATTTAATAATAATTTTTGTTCCACCAAAAATTGTTCTCTCAATCTTAAAAGAATCGTTAGTCTCAGAAAAAATTTCAATTCTATCTCGAGTATTTGATAAGCCTAAATGCTTCCTATTTTTACAAAAAATTTCTTCCCTATTCTCAAAAGCTTTGATTATTTTATCTTCTATGCCAATTCCATTATCTACAACTTCTAAAATTACAAAATCTTCTTTTACTCTAGCATTTATCCTAATTATTCCACCTTCCTTTTTAGGCTCCAAACCATGTACTATTGCATTTTCAACTAACGGTTGGAGAGTAAATTTAGGTAAAAAGACTTCATCTTGTAATTCTTGAGGGACACAAATAAAATATTTTAATCTTTCATTAAATCTCTTTTGTTGTATTTTAATATATTCACTTGTAATATCTAACTCTTCTTTTAATAAAACAGGTTCTGAAGCATCTGATAAATTGTATCTTAATAATTTAGATAAAGAATCAATCATAACTAATGAATCATCATTTCTTTCAAGTGTAATCATCCTTGAAATTGAATTTAAAGTATTAAATAAAAAATGGGGATTTGTTTGTGATTGCAATGCTAAAAACTGCGCTTGGTTTAATAATTTTAAATTTTCTTCATTCTTTTTTTGTTGTTCAACTAGTTCCTTTTCAAGAGTAACCTTCTTTTCTACCTCATGCATCATATTCTTAATATCTTCAACCATTTTGTTAAAAGTATGAATTAGAAGACCCATAGAATTATCACGTTTTAATTCTTTAACTCTTGCTTGTAATTCACCCTTTGATACTTTCTTCGCTTGTTGTACCAATAACATAAGAGGATGAGTAATATTAGAATATATATGCACAAACACGGCTATTAAGAAAATGAAAAAAGCTATTAAAAAAGAAATCAGAAAAGTTGAATAACGATGAAAACTATTATCTAAAAATTGGTTTGTTTGTCTTTCGCTATATATCAAATTATTTAATAATTCATCGCAATATTTTTGTAAATAATCATGAATAATTTCAGCTAAGTACATTTTACTATAATACTCATAGTTATTAGTATTATAGTTAAAAGATGCAGCACAGCCTTCAAGAAAATAGTTATTAAAAGAAGTTTCAATTGATTTTAATAAATATAAATTCTCACTATCATTAATAGACTGAATTAATTCACCAATTATTTCTTTTGATTTATCACTTGCAATATTAAATTCATTTAATTTTTGTCTATTTCCTGTTCTAAGGTACATATTTAGACTTTCATTACAAGCTGAAATATTTGATTTAAGAGATATGATTTCATATGAAATATTATTATTACTAGAACTTTTTTTAATATAATCAAACATAGTAGTTCTAACAAAAAGAGAGAAAGCTACTACTAAAATAAATATTAATATTAAAAAAGAATTAATTTGGTTACCAACGGAGAAAAATATTGAATCATGAGTACGTTTCATTAAAACCTCCTCATGTTTTTATCTCTAGCTACTTGCTCTATAGCTAAGTATTCTTCTCGAGCAATATAATTTTTAGAATATTCTAAAGTTTTAATAGCACACTCTTCTAATATTTTAACTTCGTCACGAGACAACTGATTTAAGACTTCATTACTAAATAATATAATGGAAGGAAGAGTAACATGATCTAGAATCGCAACTTCTTGTATATATGGATATTCATCACAATTAACAAAAGAAGATAAAGTAGATTCTTTTGCATCAATAAATCCATTTCTTAAAGAAGGGAATGTTGCAATATTACCTATAAAAATAGGATTAATATCCCACCTTTGTAAGAAATTCTGATACATTTGAGAATTATCAATTCCAACTCTTATTTGACTATAATTATTAAAATCAATATTTTCATCACTATAAATACATCTTTTACTTGGAGGTAAAATTGTTAAAGGACACAACTTTTCATTTTGAAAAGCAAAATTATAATTATCATTATTTTCAATATAATCTAAAAAACTATCAAAAGAGTTACCAATTAATTTAGAAAAACTAGTAATAAAAGAAGGTACTTGCTCTGATACAGCTAAAACATTAACTCTGCCTAAAGCAATTCCACCAAATTGCAATTGAGTTAAAACTTCTTCTTCTGAGCCCAATTCGCCTTCATAATATACTTTTATAATTATTTTACCATCACTTTCTTGTTGAACTAATTGAGCAAAATAATCACTTATATTAGATAAATATGTCCCTTTTTTTTCTGTTTCTGCATATCTTAAGACAACAGTATCGTCGCTTAAGAGTTCATTTTCATAGTTTTCCTTACAACCATTAAACAGAAAAACTACAAAGATGCAAACAATAAAGAGTTTTCTCACACATACCTCCTTAGACAAAAACTAGCTAATGAATATCATCCTTCATTAGCTAGTTAAAATCATATGTTGAGTAAAATCAGATTTTATTGAGGTTGTTTGCCGATATAAGCTAAAATACCACCATCAACATACAAGACATGACCATTTACAAAATCCGATGCATCACTAGCTAAAAATATTGCTGGACCCATCAAATCTTCTGGTGTTCCCCATCTTGCTGCTGGTGTTTTTGCTATTATAAAGGAATCAAATGGATGCCTTGAGCCATCAGCTTGCTTTTCTCTCAATGGAGCTGTTTGTGGTGTTGCTATATACCCAGGTCCTATACCATTACATTGTATATTATATTCACCAAATTCACTACAGATATTTCTTGTTAGCATCTTTAAGCCGCCTTTTGCTGCTGCATATGCTGATACTGTTTCTCTGCCTAACTCACTCATCATTGAACAGATGTTGATTATCTTTCCATGTCCATTTTCTATCATTTGTGGTAATACTGCTTTTGATACTATAAATGGTGCATTTAAATCTACGTCTATTACTTTTCTAAAGTCTTCAACTTTCATATCTAACATGCTTTCTCTTTTTATAATACCTGCATTGTTAACCAATATATCTATGCTTCCTAGATCCTTGGTTATTGCTTTTACACATTCTTGTACTTCAGCTTCTTTTGTTACATCACATACGTACCCTTTTGCTTCTATTCCTATTTCTTTGTATGCTTTAATACCTTTTTCTACTAATGCTTGATTAATATCATTAAAAGCTATCTTTGCTCCTTGTTTTGCATATGCTGATGCTATTGCAAATCCAATACCATAGGATGCTCCTGTTACCCAGGCTACCTTGTTCTCTAAAGAAAAGTTAACGCTCATAATAATTCTCCTATCTTAAGTCTTCTGTTTTAATCCAGTCTTGGTCAGTATAAGTTCTATTTTCACCTACCATAGACCAAATGAAAGTATAGTTTTTAGTTCCACAACCAGAGTGAATTGACCAACTTGGGTTAATTACAGCTTCGTCGTTATGAACTACAATATGTCTTGTTTGTGATGGTTCACCCATTAAATGGAATACAGCTTGATCTTCAGGAACATCAAAATAGAAATAAACTTCCATTCTTCTTTCATGAGTATGAGCTGGCATTGTATTCCAAACAGAACCTTCAACTAAATGAGTTA
The DNA here is from genome assembly GCF_055395745.1 of Pleomorphochaeta caudata. Classification (NCBI taxonomy): domain Bacteria; kingdom Pseudomonadati; phylum Spirochaetota; class Spirochaetia; order Spirochaetales; family Sphaerochaetaceae; genus Pleomorphochaeta; species Pleomorphochaeta caudata. The sequence goes on along the minus strand of NZ_AP042458.1, from coordinate 1,106,593 downwards.
AGCCCATTGAAAGTTGGCAAGTATCTAATACATCTGGATGGATATATTGATTAATTGTTCTTTCATTACATTCTGCAGCTGAACCGAAATGTAAATGTTTAGCATCATCTAATGTAATTAATTTTGCAGGGAAAGCAGTATGAGCTGGAGCTGCATTCATATAGAATTTTGCAGGAGCTTTGCTATCAGCACTAGAGAATAAAATTTCTTTTGTTCCTTTTGGTAAATATAAAGCATCAAAATGATTTAAAACATATTCTTTACCATCTGCTTTAACAGCGCCCTTTTCACCAATATTGATAATTCCTAGTTCTCTTCTTTCTAAAAAGAAATTAACACCAAAATCACTCATTGCATCGATGTTTTTATCAATTGCTACTTCTTTGTCTGTAGGCATAGCACCCATAGTAACTATTCTATCAACATGAGAATATGTTGCAGTTACGTCATTTTCAATAAAAATGTTTTGAATTAAGAACTCTTCTCTTAGTTGTTCAGTTGTCATTGTTTTAAAAGGTTCTTTTCCAGTTGAATAGCGAATATCCATTGTATCCTCCAAATTTTTACTTAACGAATAAAATAAGATGCATATTCAGTTTCCATCATTAATGCGAGTCTTCTTATTCCACCCTCTAAGTGTTTTTTAATTAAATTTTTTATTTCGTCTTTATTTTTTGCTTCTATAGCTTCTAACATATTTCTATGTTCTTTTAAAATTTCAGCGCAAGGCTCTTTAGTAACAATATCTAAAGTTTTAAATCGAGTATAATCAATGCTTAAATCTTGTAATAATGTCCATAAATAATACTTATCACATCTTTGAAACCAAATTTTATGAAAATCTGCATCTTCTTTATAAAATTGTTGTATTGAAAAATCACCAATTTCTAAACTTAATTCCTGTTTCTTTAATGCGTTATATGCATCAGCGATTGAATATTGATCAAAAAGGTCTATATATTCGAGTAAAACTTTTTCTTCAATTGCAATACGCATAAAGATTAATTGTCTTACGATTTCTTGATTTATCAAAGGAGCCCTAGAGCCTTTATATCTAACAGTTTCTAATAAACCAGCATCGGATAATCTATGAAATGCTGTTCGAACAGGGGTTCTGGACGCAGAAAAACGTTTACATATATCAGCTTCTATTACTGGTTCTCCTGGTTTTATTTCTAAACTTAATATTTCTTTTTTTAGTGTTTCAAAAATTAATGTCGCACTATCTACAAACTCACTCATATTATTCCTTTAATATTTGTATACAAAATAAAAATTTGTATACAAACTTTGTATTTGAATACTAATAGACAATTTTGAATTTGTCAACATTATTTTTTTCTTAAAGAAAAGAGCAAAAAAAATTAGCAATATTAAATTGCTAATTAAATGAAATTAAATAACTTGTTTACTCAGCCAAGTATTACCTTTTAGTCTGGTTAAATAACAAGTAGATCTACATATCCAATCAATAATCATTGCAAGCCAAATACCCATTAACCCATAATTTAAAACTTGAGTAAAAATATATGCCCCCGAAATTCTAAAAACAAAGAGGCTAACTAAAGACCACAATAGAGTATATTTAACATCTCCTGCTGATCTTAAAATATTTGGAGTAGCAAAAGCAAAACTCCATAAAATTGCAGTCATTATTAATACAACAAAACTTACATTACTTGATAAAGAAGCAGCATTCAATGATAAATTATATAATTTAATTACAGGATTTCTAATTAATATCAAAATAAAAGAGAAGCAAGATATAGAAATAATGGATATTGCTAATAGTATCTTTGTGTAATGTTTTGCTTGTTGTTTTTCTCCAGCCCCTAAACATTGACCAATGATTGTAGTGGAAGCTAAAGATATTGCAACTCCAGGCAAATTAGCAAAAGTGCACAAATTACCAACAACAACATTTGCAGCAATTGATGCTACTCCTAAACTAGCAACTAAACTTTGTACCGCTATTTTACCAAATTGGAAAACACTATTTTCAATAGCATTTGGTAAACTTATAGCAAAAATTTTCTTTAAGCATTCCCAATTAAATTTAACTTTATATAATTTTTCTAATTTTAACTCAGTATCCATTTTTGTAATAAAGACTATCATTAAAAGGCCTGAAACCATTCTTGAAACTAAAGTTGCAATACCAGCACCTCGAACTCCAAAGCCTAAACCATAAATAAAAATAGCATTTAAAATCACATTTAAAACATTCATCAATATTGAAACTTGCAAAGAAATTTTACTGTTTCCCACTGATCTAAAAAGTGCTGAACCAGAGGAAAATAAACACAAGAAAGGAATAGATAAAAATACATAATCATAATAAATGAGACTTTGATCAAATACGGATTTATCTAAATCTCCAAATATTGTAGAAATTACTTGTGATTGAATAGGAATAAATATTAATGCAATTAAAAGGCCAAAAAGCAAAGTAATATATATTAATTGCTTAGCGGCTCCTTTTGCACAATCATAGTCTCTTCTTCCTAAATATTGACTTGTAACAACAGCTCCACCAGTTGCAAAAGCTGATATTAAATAAAAAAATAAGAAATAAATTGTGTCAATTAATGATACCCCGCTAATAGCTGCTTCGCCACAGGAGGAAACCATTATTGAATCAATAATACCAACTAAAATGGAAAAAAACTGTTCTCCTAGCAAAGGTAAAATTAAGACAAATAAATATTTATTTGAGAATCGTAAACTATTTTTATCTAATTGAGCCATATTTGAAGTATACTAGCTACAAATAAAATTAAAAACAAGTCTTATAGACTTCCACGGTAAATTAAGTTAGTTTTTAATGAAATATTATATTCAATATCATTCTCATTATTAAATAATTTTTCTAAAATACTTATTGTAGCTTTACCAATTGCTTCTCTATCAATATCTAAAGTGGATAATTGAGGTGTTGTATATCTTGATATTCTTGCATTATTTACACCAATTATTGAGCAATCTTTTGGAACTTTATATCCTTTTTCTATTAACTTATACATAGCTTGAATCGCCACAGAATCAGTTCTTCCAAATACTCCATCAATTTTAAATCCTGATTCTATTATTTTATCTAATTCTAATGATAATTCTTTTTCAGATTTGCAGTTATTTATTATTTTATAATTTATATTTTCAACATAATTATTTGCACTTAACTCATCAATAAACCCTTTATATCTAAAATCATCTTTAGAACTTTTAGCAAAAGAAAGTGTTTTAAAACTATCAACAAAAACAATTTTCTTGCGAGATTTTTCAATTAATGTCTTACAACATAAACGAGATCCCTCATATAAACCGGTGTTAATTAGACCAAAATCACCTTTTAATTTATCATATTTTCTCATCTCTAATATAACAACTGGAATTTTTGTATCAATTAACTCTTGAATATATTTTTGTTTAAAAGTACCTGAAGCAATTAGTACTGCATCAAAATATCTTTGATAAACCTGGTTTACAAAACTATCACTGTTTCTACTCTCACAAAGAGAAATAAAATAGTTATTTTCAAAAGCCCAATTATCCATTTGCTTCATAATTTTACTAAAGTGTTCGCTTTGTAAATCATCAACAATAAATAAAATATGATTACTTTGTTTGCCCTTCAAAGCTCTCGCCATAGCATTAGGTTTATAGCCTAAGTCAATTAATGCTTGTTGGACTCTTTTTTTCTTTTCAGCATCAACATATCTATTATTATTAATTACATATGAAACTATTGTTGGAGATACATTTGCTCTTTCTGCAACATCTTTTCTAGTAACTCTTTTTATAGTTTTATTCATAACGCCTCTAAACCAGTTGTTTTTTTATCTTATATCTAACATTCTCTTTAATCTCAAGAGCTGTATCATAATCTAATTGTTTAATTTCATCTTTTGCTGTTGGCTTTTGTCTAGTATACCCATCACAATCCCAATTTGGTTTTTCATCATTCCAATAACGGCATTTCCATTGATAGCCTCTATATGGGTCACGAGTATCATTCATCCAATCTAAGATTTTTTTATGTAATTTATTTCTATCTTCAAAATAATTCTCATCATCAATTAAATTATTTAATTCATATTTATCTTTACTAGTATCATACAATTCATCAATATTGTCCAATAAATGTATTGCTAATTTTCTATCATCACTTATAGCACTTCTCATAAATTGTATTCCACCAAACCCATCATGGTCAATTTCATATCTATGGAATTCACAAAAAACAGTATCCCTAAGTATATTTTCATTAGGAGTTTCAATAATACTTCTCATACTTAATCCCTCTAAAATAGGAGGAAGAGAAATATCAAAATAATCAAGAATAGTTGGAACTAAATCTATATGAGAGGTAACATGATCATATTCAAAATTAGTAGGAGATTTCATATATTTCCCACCCTTTATTATTAATGGAACATGCGATATCTCTTCATATACTGCAGCTCCTTTTAAGTTTAAGGAATGAGAACCTAAAGCTTCTCCATGATCACTTGTAAAAATTACCATTGCATTAGGCATTTTTTCTTTAACTTTATCTAGTACTCTACCAATCTCATAATCAGCAAAACTATTACAGCCTAAGAATAATTGAGGTCGTAATACTAAGTCATCTTTATCTTCATATAGAGTTTTTCCAGCCCATAATTTTTGATACATGGGTTTATTTTCTAAATTATCATAATAATTTGGAGTTTTAGGAAAATCATAATTTTCATACATAGAAGCATAAGGTTCTGGACATAAATATGGTTGGTGAGGTTCATCGTAGCTTACACATAAAAACATATCATCATCACAATGTTTATCTATATAATCTAAAGCTCGATTGCTTACTCTATGAGCAAATGTAAAGTCTTCACTAATTCCTCCATCTCTTAATGATGTCCCCTCGTCTCTACTTTTAAGCTTTTCTTCATCATTTAGTTCATTGATATAACATCGCATATCATACCAATAATCTTCATCATATCCTTCTGGGCAGATACCATTTCCAAAATAATCTCCACCATCTAAATGCCATTTACCAATAAAAGCACTACAAATATCTTTTGGTTTTAAATATTCTCCTATTGTTTTTACTCCAGCCCTTAATTCAACTGTATTAGTAATTCCTCCATTTGAATGAGGATATAAACCAGTAAATATTGCACTTCTTGCAGGACCACAAACAGGTTGTGTAGTATAAGTTTTATTATACTTAACGCCTTCTTTTGCCAAATTATCTAGATTCGGAGTTTTTATGTTTTTATTTCCATAGCATCCAAGCATATCCCATCTAGTTGTATCAGTCATTACAAATACTATTTGTCTTTTCTCTTTCATCATATTCTCCAAATTAAAAATTAACCTTTAACGGCACCTGCAACTAAACCCTTAACCATATACTTTTGGAAAAAGAAAAATACTAGAACCATTGGTAAAGTTCCAATTACAGAAATACTATTAATCAAAGACCAATCATATGATAATTCACCTAAATATCTTAAACTTATTCCAACAGACAAAGTTCTTAAATTGTCACTCTGGATTAATGTAGCTGCATGTAGATAATCATCCCAAGTCATCAAAAAAGCATATATTCCAACAGCTAAAATACCTGGTGTTACTAAAGGTGTTAATAATTTAAATAAAATTGTATTACGAGAAGCACCATCAATTTCTGCTGCTTCTTCAATTTCTTTTGGAATATTTATAAAAAAGCTTGATAACAACAAACAACAAAAAGGTACTTGAGCCGCAACAATTGCTAATATAAGGCCTGTTCTGGTATTTATAATTCCCATTTTTGACATCATGGAATAAAGAGAAATCATTCTAGAAATAATAGGAAACATTTGTGATGATAATAAAATTGCTACAAAAACTTTTGACCATTTTGTATTAAATCTTGCAATAGAATAACCAGCAAAAATTGCAACGAAACAAGTTATAATAGCACTAATAAAAGAAACTAAAAAATTGTTAAAATAATATACAAAAAATTCATTGTTTTCTGTAAATAAATTTCTAAATCCATCTAACACAAAATTCTTTGGGAAAAAAGAAGGTGGATATAAATAAGCTTCCATATTAGTTTTGAATGAAGTTACAAGCATCCAATAAATAGGAAATAATAAAAAAAGCATAATTATTAATAAAACAATTGCTCTTATAGCCTTTGATAATTTATTCATTTTCATAATTTAATTTCCTAACTCATATCCTGAACTTTAAAGCTCTTTTGATAAATTCCAACAATTAGAATCATCATCAACATCCAAATTGTTGTTACTGCAGCACCTGAACCTAAATCCATTGAAACAAATGCTTCCCTATAACTTAAAATTGCAAAGTTTGTAGTGGATCCATTTGGGCCTCCACCTGTCATAGTCCAAAACAATGGGAATTGTTTGAAATTTTCTATAATGGCCATAGACATTGCGATTTTAATTACTGGAGCAAGATAAGGTAAAACGATTGATATGAAACGTCTTATTGCTCCAGCTCCATCTATAGTTGCCGCTTCAATAGTACTATTAGGAACATTTTGTAACCCCGCTAACAATAATAAAGTTGTTAAAGGAATTTGTTTCCATAAAGCCGCTATTGCAATACCACCTAAAGCTGTTTTAGGGTTATTCAATACTGCTAGGTCAGTTATAGTTCCACCACTAATTATTGAAACAAAATATTTAATAAATCCATATTGAGGTTGAAATAACCACATCCAAATAAGTCCAGAGATAACTGTTGGAACAACCCAAGGTGTCATCATAACTGATCTGAAAAATCTTGAACCTCTAAAATTTTTATTTAAAACTAAAGCTAATGCCATTCCAATAATAAATTGAAAAATTATAACAAATAGCACAAACCATAAAGTATGATAAGCTGCTTCAGGAATTTGATGAGATTCAAACAACTTTGTATAATTTCTAAAATTATTCCAAACTCCTGGCTTGCCACTAATTATATTTTTTACCCCATACTTTTGAAAACTCATTATCAATGATTGAATTATGGGAATAATTATAAAAATAAAAGTTAAAAATGTTGCTGGTATTGTCAGTACAAATGAATAACTATTATTTGATAATTTCTGATTACTTTTTCTCATTATAACTCCAAAAAAGGGTTCTAAGAAAACCAAAGAACCCTTTATATAATCTATTCACTTAATTTAACTTGAGTTCTATTCTTGAATTCTTCAATAGCAGTTTGTACATCTTCATCACCAACTGTTACAGCTTGAGCTAAAGTACATAATTCTAAATTAACATCTTTCAATTGAGGAATAAAAGGTTGTGCTTTTACATTACTTGCAGATTCTGCTGCACCTTTTAATACTGGATTATTTATAATACTATCCATGTTTTCCATGCTCTTTATAGCAGGATATGCAGGAGTTAAATTAGATAAATAATCGCCTAATACATCAGCAGAAATAACATATTGAACAAATTTACTTAAAGCAGCTTTTCTTTGATCACCATTATCAACCAAAATAAAACAATGGGATTGTAATAGGGATTGTCCTGAACCGTTTCCACCTGATAGAGGTGCTGCACTTGCACAGAAATTTTCTGCATCAGGGTTAATTGTTCTAACTCCATTGAATCCCCAACTTTGATCATAATACATAGCTAATTGGCCTAAAGCAAATAAATTTCTTAAGTCTTTTAATTTAGCATTTTGAGGATTATAAGAATAATCATCTAATGTTTTTAACATTGTGATAGCATCTTTAAAACCTTTGTTATCTACAGAAAGATTACCATTATCATCTAAAACACTTCCACCAAAATTAAAAATCATAGCATTAATACTACTTCCTGATACAGGAACAGAAGCTGTAGTTTGACCAAAAGCATATACTTTATTTCCATTTGAATCTTTTAATTTTGATAATTCTTTAGCCATCATTAGCATTTCATCATAAGTTTTTGGTGGCTTATTTGGATCTAATCCAGCAGCTTCAAATAAAGCTTTATTATAATATAATACATATGGGGATATATATAATGGAACACCATAAGCAACTGAATCTATTTCAAAAGCTTTCATTACATCAGGATATAATTGATCTAAAAATTCTTTTGGTAAAATATCACTAATTGGAGCTGCTAATCCTGCATCTTCAAACCCAGGAATCCAATCTATTTCACTAAATATTGCATCAACTTTATCACCGCCACCTGCCATATTTATAACTTGATTCATAATTTCACCATATGGTGCACTAACCCATTGAATATCAATATTAGGATTTGCTTTTTCAAAATTAGTTTCTACATCTTTCCAAAATTGTTCATAACCACTTTCAAGTAAGGCATAATTTGCTACTTTGATTACTGTTTTTCCCTCAACAGTTCCTTCCTTTTCTCCTGAAGCAAATATGGTTGCCATACAAACTAAAGTTACTAAAAAAATACTTAATACCTTTTTCATTTATCGACTCCTTTTTGTTTTGTACATACGTGTGTATATAATTGTTAAAAAAAATATACATACGTGTGTATATGTTTATATTCTACTCTATATATCTCAACTGTCAAGGAAAAATTAATATTTGTAATCGGCAAAAAATATGCTCTGCAAAAGCAAAGCATATTATATCTAAATAAGTATAATAATTTTATTAACTAGCTAACTCAAATTGACTATTATATAGATCAGCATAGAAACCATCTTTTTCTAATAATTGAGTATGAGTTCCACTTTCAATAATATCACCATCTTTCATAACTAAAATCAAATCGGCATTTTTAATTGTTGATAGTCGGTGTGCTATTACAAATGAAGTTCTACCAACTGTTAATTTGTCCATAGCTTCTTGTACATGTTTTTCTGTACGAGTATCAACGGAACTAGTTGCTTCATCTAAAATTAATAATGGAGCATTTTGAATCATAGCTCTAGCTATTGTGATTAATTGTTTTTGTCCAGCTGATAAATTTGCTTTATCATTTAAAATTGTATCATAGCCATTTGGCAAAGTATTTATAAAATGATCCAAGCCAACTAATTTACAAGCTTCAACAACTTCTTCATCCCTTACACCTTTTTTACTATAAACAATGTTTTCTTTAATAGAACCTTCAATTAACCAGGTATCTTGTAATACCATACAGAATTGTTCATGAACACTTTCTCTTGGAACATGACTTATTGGTACATTATCAATTAAAATTTCACCACTATCTACTTCATAGAATCTCATAAGAAGATTTACCATTGTAGTTTTACCGGCACCAGTTGGACCAACGATTGCTATCTTTTGTCCTGCATTTATCTTTGCTGAGAAATCTTTAATAATTGGTTTATCTTTTTCATATCCAAAATGTACATTTTTAAATTCAACATCACCTTTGATATTTTCATATCTTACTAGTTTTTGACTTTCATCACTTAATTCTTCTTCATCAAAGAATTCGAAAACTCTTTCACTTGCTGCTGCAGTTCTTTGTAATTGTTGCATAGCTTGTGCTACTTGAGATAAAGGTTGTGTAAATTGTCTAATGTACAACATAAAAGCTACAATAACACCAAATGAAATTGTATTATTCATAGCTAATACTGCACCAACGATACATACAGCAACATAACCAAAGTTCCCAATGAAGTTCATAATTGGCATCATAAGGCCTGATAAGAATTGGGATTTCCAACCACTTTCATATAAAGAAGTATTAATTCTTTCAAATTCAGCTTTTGCTTTTTCTCCACCATTATATGCTTTAACTACATTATGGCCTGTATAAATTTCTTCGATATGACCATTCATATCACCAAGACCTTTTTGTTGAACATTAAAATATTTTTGAGACTTAGACATAATTAATGCCATTAAAACAAAGCCTAATAATATAGAACCTACTGCTACTAAAGCTAAGATCCAGCTATTATAGAACATCATTATCAAAGCACCAACAAACATTGTAATTGCTCTAACTAAGCTATCTAAACTTCTATAAAGAGTTTGCCCAATAGCATCTACATCGTTTGTTGCTCTACTTATAACGTCCCCATAACTAACTTTATCAAAATATTTAAAAGGTAATTTATTAATTTTTGTTGAAATTCCAGTTCTTAATTCTTTAGCTATTTTTGCAGTTATTGTTGCCATAATATAGTTTTCAGAAAAAGCTAAAATCCCTGATGTTGCATAAAATATTGCAAGAATAATTCCTATATTAAATACTGCAGTAAAATCTATAGAACCAACTATTGGAGCTCCGTTAACTAAGGCAGGCAAGCCCTTAACTATTTCATTAGTCATATCTTTTAATTTATTGGGACCAACAATTTGTAATACTGTACTAATAGCAGCTAAAACTAGTGCTGTTATAATTATTGGTAAATATTTATGACTAAAACTAATTAATTTACTCCAAGAGCCTTTAAAATCTTTTGCCTTTTCTCCACTTGCCATCATACCACCATGACCACCACCTGGGCCACGCATGACTCTTGTTTGAGAATGGCTTGATGTTTTTACTTTATCTTCACTCATGATACTAACTCTTCCTCACTTAATTGAGACATTGCAATATCTTTATAAACATCACAATTTTTCAATAATTCTTTATGTGTTCCAGTTCCTACAATCTTACCTTCATCAAGTACAATGATTTGATCAGCATCAATTATAGTTCCAATTCTTTGAGCAACTATAATGCTAGTTACATTAGAGGTTTCTTTTTTAAGAACACTTCGCAAAACTCTATCTGTCTTATAATCTAAGGCAGAAAAAGAATCATCAAATATATAGATTTCTGGATTACGGCAAACAGCTCTTGCTATAGAAATTCTTTGCTTTTGACCACCAGAAACATTTGTTCCACCTTGTGAGATGGGAGCTTTTTCACCACCATCCATATTATCAACAAATTCAGAGGCTTGGGCAATTTCAATAGCTTTTTTTACAGCTTCTTGACTATAATCATTAACTCCGTTATCACCATAGGCTACATTTGATTCAACTGTACCTTTAAACAAAACTGATTTTTGAGAAACATATCCTATCTTATTTAAAAGTTCTTTTAATTGATAATCTTTAACATTAACCCCATCAACTAAGACTTCGCCATCTGTTGCATCAAAAAATCTAGGTATTAAATTAATTAAGGTACTTTTTCCACTACCAGTGGAACCTATAAATGCTACAGTTTCACCTTTCTTTGCTTTAAAATTAATATTTTGAAGTACTGGTGCTGCGGCATCTGGATAAGCAAAGCTAACATTTTTAAACTCAATTTCGCCTTTTATATCTGTATCTTTTGCTGTCTTTTTACCGTCTTTAATTTTTGGTTCAGTATCTAAAACTTCATTAATACGTTTTGCTGCTACTTCAGCTCTAGGTAACATAATAAAAATCATTACTAACATCATAAAAGACATAATCACTTGCATTGCATAACTAGAGAAAACAACCATATTTGAGAAAATAGTTAATTTATCCATCATAGAAGCGGCATTAATTAAATATGCTCCAACCCAATATATTGCAAGGGAAAGACCGTTCATTATAATAGTCATAACAGGCATCATGATTGCCATAGCTCTGTTTGTAAACATCTGAGTACTTGTTAAATCTTCATTTGCTTGTTCAAACTTTTCTTCTTGATAGTCTTCAGCGTTATATGCTCTTACGACTCTTAAACCAGAAAGGTTTTCTCTTGTAACTCTTGTTATATTATCAGTTAAAATCTGCATTTTCTTGAATTTAGGAATTACTCTAACCATCAAGATTGATACCATAGATAAAACAATGAAAACCGCAATTGCAACAATTAAAACAAAATCAGTCCCTTTACCAACAATCTTTGTAATTGCCCATACAGCCATAATCGGTGCTCTAATTGCTAATTGCAAAGCCATAACGATAAACATTTGAATTTGAGTAATATCATTTGTTGAACGAGTAATTAAGCTTGAAGTTGAAAATCTATTTATCTCTTCCATAGAGAAAGATTCTACCTTATTAAATAATAAGCTACGTAATCTTTGCGAAAAAGATGCACTAATTCTTGCTGCAAAATAACCTACTGCCACTGCAGTAAAAACAGTACCTAAAGCACATAAAAGCATATAGCCACCATTAAGCCAAATATCTTTCATCTCACTTCCAGCTGTTTGAGTTAAGCGCGTTACTTCAGACATATAGTCAGGTAATTTTAGGGATAACCATACCTGTAAAACTATAAAAATCAAGCTTATAGCAGCCATAAACCATTCTTTTGGCTTTAAATACTTGAATATCTTTATCATTTAAATTTGTCTCCTTAAATAATAACCCATCTACTTTTTTTCCATTAATAAAACCAAAATAAATAATATTTATAATTCAATAATAAGAAATAAATAGAGATAGGAGTATTTATAATTATTTATATTTTTTCCAATTTATTTTTTTAAAATTTAAAATTAGTACAACTTCTATTTATCTTGAGTTGCTTCATTATTAATATCTTCAGTGATTTCAATCATTTTATTTATAAGTAAAATCATTTGCTTTACATTATCTTCACCAAGACGGCTTATAATTTGACTTAATTTATTTGTGAATCCGGCATAATGCTGTTTCATTAAATTATGACCTTCAGGAGTTAAAGTAACTATAATATTTCTTCGATTATTTTTATTAATAGTTCTTTGAATATATCCTTTTTTCTCTAATGAAGCTAATTTTTGAGACACAGCACCTTTTGAAAAAGATAAGAAACCCTTAATATCGGAAATTTTAACATTACCTTCAGGATCTTTTGTATTATGAATAATCTCATTCATAATAATAAGTTCAGTAGCTGAAATTTTTTTATGAGCAGGATCAAAACCAAAACCTTTGTGCATCATTTTTTTTAACTGGAAAATTGACTGTATAAGTTCACAATTTAAATCTTGTTCCATTTACATATTTCTCCATAAATAAATTATTGAAGAAAACTTTTGATATTATTAAACTTCAATAATAAGGTTAATTAATTATTAATGGTATTAAATACTATTGATTAGAACAATAGTTTAATACTAAACTGTTTACTATAAAACAATATAGTAATAAACTATTTTAAAGTCAATAAAGAAATCTAATTTATTTTTTTATAAAAAAGTTTATCCTTCAAATCACTTTGATGGAAATTAAAAATATTATATAATAAACAAAAAATACCGAGAGAATAATTAATGGAAAATAAAAATCAATTATCAGCAGTCTCTAGAACAATACTAATTCTAGAAACCCTATCAAAAATAAAAAAAATCAATCTTGAACAATTGGCAAAAATAACTGAGTTACCTAAACCAACTTTATTAAGATTTTTAGGCTCCTTAATTAATCTGGGATATATCTACAAAGACGAAAATGATTTATATAGTCTTACACTAAAGATGTTTAGTATTGGCTCTAATAGTCTTTCCCATATAAATTTAATTGATATTGCAGCTCCTTTTGCTGATGAACTTTGTAATTATTTTAAAGAAACTGTTCATATGGGAATCCTAGATGAAGATCATGCTGTATATGTATTAAAAAGAGAATCCTCATATACTATAAGAATGTATTCGAGAGTTGGAAAAAGAATCCCATTATATTGTACGGCTATTGGCAAGAATTTACTTAGCGACATGAACAAAGAAGATGTTAACAATTATATTGAGGCTACCGAATTTATTCCTTTTACTAAATATACTCTTAATAAGCAAAATCTTGAGAAACAACTCGATATTGTAAAGCAACAAGGCTGGGCTCAAGATGATCAAGAACATGAAGAAGGGATTACTTGTATTGGTGGAAGCATAAGAGATTTTAGTGGCAAAGTAGTAGCATCACTTAGTGTATCTTGGCCTATCTTTAGATTTAAAGACAAAAACAAAGACGAAGTTATTAATAAAATTGTTGATACTTGTGATAAAATATCTGCAATGCTTGGTTATGAAAAATAAGGGGCTATAAAGCCCCTAACAATTATATTATCTTATATTCTTTTAATAATTTCTCTATATCAGTATTCTTGATTTTTCCTAAAACCTTCTTCAAAGCCATTTTTTCTTTTAGGCTCAAATCTAAGGTTTGTAAAGGAGAGGCTCCATCTAACATTTTTATTGAGGAATCTAATAATACTCTTATATCATATAGGGAAGAAAATACTTCAGGAACGCCTCTATCAACATCTAATAAAGTATAAACTGCTTCCATAGCTGTTCTAACAGAATATTCAGTTGTAAATACTGTGTCTCTTGGAGTTTCTGCAAATTGACCGATAAAAGCTAAATTTTCATAATTATTTGGAACAACTAAAGGTCTATCCCCATATTTTCTAGGCATAAAGAAAGCGGTAATATAAGGCATCATACAAGGAACTGCATTAGCACTATTTTTAGCCAAATCATCTATTTGATCTAGAGGAACACCTAAGTGATATAACCATTCTTTTGTAATTTCTTCACCTGTACAATCTCTCATTGGTTTTTTAACATAATCACCATCAACATCTGTAAATAGTCCATATACCCAAACAACTAATTGATCTTTTGGTTGTTTAGAAAAATGAGGTTGTCTATTTAGTGTATAACTTAATAACCAGGAAGAATCTTTACAAGAAATTATACCCCCTGTTACAACTTTCCCTGAAAAAGGATCCCTTTTACAAACTTTTTCAATATAAGGAGGAATTTTATTATCTAAAGTAGTAACAGTACAAGATTCCCAGTTTGATTTTTCTGTATCACTACAGAAAACTTCTGGATTTCCTAAGGTACTATCTTGATTGGATAAATTTTTCCATAAACTCCAACAGCCTCTAATTGAACTATCTAATTTTGCAGGAGTATTTTGATCTCCTAAATTTGAATTTTCAGTACAGCTACCATTAGTAATAAAAACTAAATCATTTTTGCTTAATTCAATTTCTTTAGCATTTCCATTTTGGATATATTCAAAACTTTTTGCATAATGTTTTTCTTTATCTAAAACTACATTTGTAACTGTAGCATTATATTGAAAATCTACATCATGTTTTTCTAAATATTTTATCATTGGTAAAATAAGAGATTCATATTGATTATATTTGGTAAATTTTAATGCAGTAAAATCTGGTAAACCACCAATGTGATGTATGAATCTTTGAATATATCTTTTCATTTCAATAGCAGAATGCCATTGTTCAAAAGCAAACATTGTTCTCCAATATAGCCAGAAGTTGGAATCAAAGAAATCTTTTGATAAATAATCTTCAATGTTTTTATCAGCTAATTCTTCTTCTGGGGTAAAAAATAAATTTAATAATTCTTTTGCACCTTTATCACTTAAACCAAATTTCTTATCTGTATGAGCATCTTCACCTCTATTTTGAGTAACTCTCATTAAAGAATAATTTGGATCTTTTTTATTTAATCTATTAAATTCATCTAATACGGAAACATTTTCATCTTCAAGAGATGGAATTGATCTAAAGAGATCCCACAAACATTCAAAATGTTCTTCCATTTCTCTTCCGCCTCTAATTACAAAGCCTTTTTCAGAATTATGGATACCATCACAAGCTCCACCTGCAATATCTAACTCTTCAAAAATATGAATATTTTTACCATCCATTTGTCCATCACGAACTAAAAAGCATGCTGCTGAAAGTGATGCTAAGCCAGCACCTACAATATATGCTGATTTACTTTCTACATCTTTTGGTTTTTCTGGTGTAGAAAAAGCTTCAAAATTTCCTTTACTGTAATACATTTTAATACTCCTATGATTAATCTGATTAAAATATATTCAATAAAATTATCTAAAGAAATTTACATAAATAAAGGATTGTATGAATTTTTGACAAAAAGAGAGAAATGTATAATTAAATTTTTGAATATTCTAATAAAGCTTTTTCGAAATCACCTTTTATTAATATATTAATTCTTTCAATTATCAAATTAGGCTCTTCAATCATATTAGAATCAATCCAAAGCATAACAATACCTACAAAGGCAAACATATTATAATTCGCAATAAAAAGTTTATCTTTTTCTGATACCTTAACATTTAACTTTTTAATTTCATCTTCAATAACTTTTAAAAGCAAATTATTAACATACTCTTTTAAACCATCTTCAATTATAGATCTACCTTGACTATGGTAAAGATTATATATTATTAAATTATTTTCTTTACAATAAGATAAAATGACTAAAAAGCCTTCTTGCCAATTTTTATAATTAACTTTATTTTGCAATTGTTTCTCAACATCTTTTGAAAAGGTCCATTGTACTAGCTCATAAATATTTGAAAAATGATAATAAAAAGATTGTCTGTTTAAATCACAATCATCCACTATTTCGCTTATAGTAATCTTATCTAAAGTCTTTGTTTCTAATAATTTTTTAAGACTATATGCAAGGGCTTTTTTGGTTACTGTTGACATTCATTTCTCCTATTTTTGCTAGATTATTTAATTATATAAGATTTTTAGCATAATTTATAGGTTATAATTTCAGGTTAAAAAAAACTCCATACCATCTACAAATGTAAATAATATGGAGTAACAAAAACAAAAATGACTTAGCGTTGAACCCTTCCAGATCCATCACCTTTACACAAAGCTTCAACTTCACTCTTTCTTGATAAGTTAAAGTCTCCATTGATTGAATGTTTTAAGCAAGATGCAGCAACAGCATAATTTAATGCATATTCTTCATCATCACTATATTCACTTAAACCAAAAATAAGACCAGCAGAGAATGAATCCCCTCCACCAACTCTATCAATAATATCTGTAATTTCATAATGTCTAGATAAATAGAAACCTGTAGTTCCTAATAAAGCTGCTGACCAACCATTTCTATCAGCACTCTTACTTTCTCTTAAAGTAATTGCAACTTGTTTTACATTAGGGAATTGTGCTTTTACTTTCTTAGCTAAATCTTGATAAACACTTGTATCTAATTCGCCTGAAGTAACATCACTATCTGCTTCAATGCCTAAACATTTTTGAACATCTTCTTCATTTGCAATAACAACATCAGCATAAGGAACTAATGATCTCATAACCTCTGGTGCAGTTTTTCCATATTTCCATAATTTTTTTCTGTAGTTTAAATCTATAGAAACTGTTAAACCTTTTGCTTTTGCACTCTTCATTGCTTCAAGTGCACAATCAGCAGCATTTTGGCTTAATGCTGGAGTAATACCTGTGATATGGAACCAAGCAGCATCTTCGAATATTGCATCAAAGTCAAAATCACTAGGACTTGCTAAAGCAATTGAACTATTTGCTCTATCATAAACAACAGAGGATGGTCTTTGGTTTGCACCTGTTTCTAAGAAATAAATACCAACTCTACCGTCTTCTGTTAAAACTACATCGGATGTATCAACACCATATTTGTTTAATTCTCTAGTAGCTGCTTCACCTACAGCATTGTTTGGTAAAGCTGTAACAAATTTTGCATCTTTGCCAAAAATTGATAAGGATACAGCAACATTAGCTTCTCCACCACCAAAAGTTGATTCTAACTTTTTTGTTTGAAAGAGTCTTTCGTGCTCTTCACTTCTTAATCTAAGCATTATTTCACCGAAGCTAACAAACTTTTTGCCCATAATTTCCTCCAAAATGTTCAATTTTTATTAAACTTTCTCTTGATAAACTTCATATTAAAGGTTATTATCTTAATTGTCAAGATTTTTGGAACATTGTTCCATTTTTGAAAATAAGGAGAAAAACAATGACTGAAGAATTAAAGAAAAAACTTCATAACATCGGTATTGTTCCTGTTGTAAAATTAGATGATGCCAATAAAGCAGTTGGTTTAGCAAAAGCTTTACTAGATGGTGGAATTAATTGTGCAGAGGTTACTTTTAGAACTGCAGCAGCAGAAGAAAGCATTAAAAATATAGTTAAAGTATATCCAGAAATGTTTGTAGGTGCAGGAACTGTAACAAACGTTGAATTAGCTAAAAAGGCTGTAAATGCAGGTGCTAAATTCATTGTTTCTCCTGGATTCAATGAAGACACTGTTGGTTGGTGTGTTGCTAATGATATTCCAATTATTCCTGGTGTTTGTACTCCAAGTGATATTGAAAAAGGTCTAGCAAGAGGCTTTGATGTATTAAAATTCTTCCCAGCTGAAGCATCCGGTGGAATTAACATGCTAAAGAACTTCGCAGGTCCTTTCCCTAATCTTATGTTCATGCCTACAGGTGGTATTAACCTTACTAACTTACAAGATTATGCAAAAACTAAAAATGTTTTAGCAACAGGTGGATCTTGGATGGTTAAAGCTGATTTAATCGAAAATGAAAAATGGGATACAATTACTGATATGTGTAAAGCAGCAATGCTTGAATTACAAGGTTTTGAATTTGCTCATATGGGAATTGAAGATGATAAAGATTCTGAAAAAACAATTTCAGCTTTACAATTATTTGGTTTAGATTTGAAAAGAGGATCCTCCAGTTCCTTCGTTTCAAATTATATAGAAGTTGTTCCTTCTTTGATTAGTGCAAAGAAAGGACACATTGGCTTTAAGTGCAATGATATTGAAAGAGCAATTGAATACTTAAAGGATAAAGGTTTTACTCCTAAAGAAAGCTCTTTCAAATACAACGACAATAATCAATTAAAAGTATGTTATTTCAATGAAGAGGTTTCTGGTTTTGCTCTTCATTTAGTAAGGAAATAATATATACTCTAAAAAATTATTAATAACATAGCGTAATTTTTTAATTGGTATTTAGAACTAAATCATAATTTTATGGTTTAGTTCTTTTTTATACCTCTATCTCTACTTTATCGCTGGTAATTAAGAAATAAACTTTTAACATTGTTTTAATTATGACTAATAAAGCTATAAAAATTATTACATGAACTTCTTCTGATTTGAAAAAAGCTAATCCAAAAAGAAAAATCAATAAGAGAATATCTTCAATTTTTGAAGCTTTAGAATTAATTTTTTGCTGTATTTTTAAGCCTCTTTCATCCTTTGTTAATAACAATGCATTTTTCAATCTTTTTATATTAACTCTACTCATTTTCTTTTTCCTCCTCATAGATAAAAATTTCTTCAATAGTTGTAGAAAAATACTTTGCTATTTTAAAGGCTAAAATTATTGATGGATTATATCTTCCATTTTCTAAAGAACAAATGGTTTGTCTTGATACATTTAAATCAATTGCCAAATCTTCTTGATTTATTTTTTTTAACTTACGAAATTCTTCCAATCTATTTTTCACTATCTTTTCCTAATTTAAATTGTAAAGCTTGCTTTACATTTATAAAATAGCAGAGTTAATAAAAAATGTAAAGTTTACTTTACAAATTTTCTCAAAAAAAACTTGCTCAATTAAGAGCAAGCTAATTATTTCTTAATAATATTTAAGCACCTAAATATGCTTTTTGAATACTATCGTTATTTAATAAATCTTTAGAAGAACCAGATAAAACTATTCTACCATTTTCCATTACATAACCTTCTGTAGATGCCTTTAATGCCATTTTTGCATTTTGTTCAACTAAGAATACAGTTACTTTTTCATTCTTATTAATATATTCAATTTTATCGAAAATATCTTGAATGATTAATGGAGCTAAACCAAGTCCAGGTTCATCTAATAAAATCAATCTTGGAGAACTCATCAATGCTCTAGCGATTGCCATCATTTGTTGTTCACCACCAGATAAAGATCTTGTTTTTTGCTTTCTTCGTGCACCTAAAATTGGGAAGAATTCATACATTTCTTCTTTCTTTCTTTTGATTAAAGCATCATCTCTAACCATAAAAGCACCCATATCTAGATTTTCTTCTACACTCATATCTGCAAAAACACGTCTTCCTTCTGGAACTAAAGCAATACCTTTCATTGCAATTTTTTCAGTAGCTAAACTTTTTCCTTTTGAATCACAAATAATATTATCTTCAAAAGTTATTGAACCATTTACTAAAGGTTCAAGTCCAACAATTGCTTTTAACAAGGTACTTTTTCCAGCACCATTTGCTCCAATAAGACTTACAATATCACCTTCATTAACATGCATTGAAACTTCTTTAAGAGCATTGATTGCACCGTAGGAAACACTAATATTATCTAAATTTAATAATGCCACTTTATTCCTCCTTACCTAAATAAGCTTCAATAACTAATGGATTATTCTTAATTTCTTTAGGTGTTCCTTGAGCAATTTTTTGACCATAATTTAAAACGGTAATGTTATCACAAATACTCATAACTAATTTCATATCATGTTCAATTAAAACAACAGTAACACCTGTATCACGAATTTTTCTAATGGTATCCATTAAATGTTCAGTTTCTTGAGGATTCATACCTGCAGCAGGTTCATCCAAAAATAATATCTTAGGGTTTGAAGCTAATGCTCTAGCAATTTCTAATTCTCTTTGTCTACCATATGGTAAGTTTTTTGCATCTTCATCTGCTAATGAACCCATATCAAAGAATTTTAACCATTTATGAGCATTTTCAAGCATAATTTCTTCTTCATTTTCCATAAAAACATAAGATTTAATAGCATTAACAAATCTACCTTTAGTAGGATTTTTGCCTGTCATAAAATGACGACCAATCATAATGTTTTCAATTACAGACATTTCTTTAAAAAGTCTAATATTTTGGAAAGTTCTAGCAATCCCTAATCTAGCAATTTTATGACTAGGTAAACCTGTAATATCATTTTCTTCGAAAAATACTTTACCTGCAGTAGGCGTATCAAGACCAGTCATATTATTAAATAAAGTGGTTTTACCTGCACCATTAGGACCAATTAATCCAGTGATTAAACCTTCTTGAGCAGAAAAATCTACTTCATTAACAGCCATAACTCCACCAAAGGCACGAGTCAATTTTTCAGTTTGCAATAACTTCATTATTTTGCCTCCTTAACCTTTGATTTCTTTTTTTGTCCAACTCGATAACTTCTAGCCCCAATTATACCTTGAGGTCTCCAAATCATCATTACTACTAAAATTAAACCAAATAAAATTTGTTTAAATTGAGGTGGGATTACACTTGAAAGACCAGTTAATTGAGGGAAATAACTAATTAATTGAATGATAAAAGCACCCAAAATAACTGCTTTGTAATTTCCCATTCCACCTAGAACAACCATACATAGAACCATAATTGAAACCATGAATGTATATGAGTTTGGAGTAACAGAAAGGGCAAATACAGCTTGTAAGGATCCTGCAATACCAGCAACAGAAGCACCAATTGCGAAAGCCCATACTTTATATTTTGTAACATTAATACCCATAGAAGCAGCTGCAATTTCATCATCTCTAATAGCTTGCAAAGCTCTTCCCATTCTACTTCTACCTAAACGTTCGAAAAGATAGTAAGCAATAAGTACTAAAATTATTACTATTACTAAGAAACCGACTTTTTTATAAGGACTGATTGTATAAGAAAAAACTTTAATCATAGGAATTCTTTGAATACCCATAGGACCACCTGTTAAGCTGTCCCAGTTATTTAAAATATTTCTTACAATCTCACCAAAACCTAAAGTTGCGATTGCTAAATAGTCACCATTCAATCTTAAAGTTGGGAGACCAATTAAAACTCCAAACAATGCTGCTAATAACATTGAGAAAGGAAGCGTTAACCAGAAAGGCCAACCATAAGCCGTTGTTAAAATTGCAGTTACATAAGCCCCAATTGCAAAGAATCCTGCATGACAGAGACTTAATAAACCTGTATAACCTGTAATCAAATTCTGACCGATTGCCATTAAAGCATAAATACCACTATAAATTAAAATAAGTAAGAAAAAATTTAACATTATACTTTCTCCCTTACTACTTTTCCAAGTAGTCCTTGTGGTCTAACAAGTAATACAATAATCAATACTGCGAAAGAAATTGTATCTTTCATAGCCTGTGGGATACCAAAGACAGCAACACCAAAAGTTTCTAATAACCCAAGAGTGATACCACCTAACATAGCACCGCCTATATTTCCTATGCCTCCAACAACAGCAGCTACGAATGCTTTTAAGCCAAGCATCATACCCATTGAAGGATAACATTTAAAGTCTAAAGCAATTAACATACCACCAGCAGCAGCAAGAGCAGAACCGATAGCAAATGTAATACTAATTACTACATTAACATTTATTCCCATTAATTTTGCTGTATCCTGATCCAAACTTGTTGCTCTCATAGCTTTACCCATTCTAGATTTATCTACGAATATTTTAAGAGCAATCATCATAAGAAGTGAAACAACTAAAACTAAAATTTGGTGAGGAGTAATAACTACACCACCAAATTCATATGGAGTATTATCGAAAGGATAGTTTAATTTTCTACTTTGTGTACCCCATGCCCACGCAGCAGCATTTGATAGAATAAATGAAACACCAATTGCTGATAGAAGTGGAGCTAATCTTGATGCTTTTCTTAAAGGTTTATAAGCAACCCTTTCAATAACCATACCTAAAGCAGCAGTCAAAATCATTGAAACAATCATTGCGATAAAGAAGGCGATAAAAGTCCAGGTTCCTAATGGAGCACTACCTCTTAAAGCATCAAACACAAATAAACCTATATATGCACCAACCATTAAAACATCGCCATGAGCGAAATTAATAAATTTTAAAATTCCGTAAACCATTGTATAACCTAAAGCGATTAATGCATAAACGCCTCCAAGTGTTAAACCGTTTACAAAATGTTGGAAAAATTCTGAAAGTGATCCCACGCTGGGTCTCCTTAATTATTATTTATATTTATTATTTTTCTTTGTATTTCAAACTCAAAGCCGGCCCTAATAAAAAGCCGGCTAATAAGTTATTTAATTTTTAATTTATTCGACTTTTTCAAGTTTACCATTAACTACTTTAAATGCACCAATATATTCTGGAGTTGTTCCATTTACTTTGTATACACCTTGGTAAGCAACTAAGTCACCATTAGCAGCAAAGTTAATTAATCCACCAACGCCTTCATAATTCTTTGTTGCAGCAATATTATCTCTAACTTCTTGTCTTGTAACTTTTCCATCAGCAGCAGCTGCTTTAATAGCATTTAAGATAATGTTTGCACCATCATAAGCATTGATTGCAAATGAATCAGGATCAACACCATATACACTATGATATTCACTTACGAATTTACTGAATGCATCGCTTTCTTTAACTTTTGCAGGACCTACATAAACAACACCGTCTGTATAATCGCCAGCTAAGTTATAAATTTCAGGGTTTGAGAATCCATCACAAGATACGAATGGAGCTTTAATTCCTAATTGACTAGCTTGTTCAAGAATTTGTGCCATTTCAGCAGTATAGTTTGGAATATAAATTGCATCTGGACCAACAGCTTTAATCTTTGTTAATTGAGTCTTAAAGTCTTTGTCTCCAACCATACAAGTTTCAGCAGAAACGATTTCACCACCAAGGGATTCAAATGTTGCACTCATGCTTTCATATAAACCTTGTGAATAGTCGTTCTTAGCATATAATACAGCTAGTTTTTTATAACCTAATACTTCATAGAAATAATGACCAGCTACTTCACCTTGTAAACCATCAGATACAACTGTTCTGAAAATCATATCTCCAGTAGCAGTAATATCAGCATGTGTTGCAGATGGAGTAATTAGAGGGATTCCTTCATTTTGACATCTTTCAGCAACAGCAAAAGTAGTTCCAGTAAATACAGGACCAACTAAAGCTAAAATTTTATCTGAATTTGATAATTTTTCAATTGCAGAGTTACCTTTTTCAATTGTACCTTCAGAATCTTCTGTAATTAGATTTACATCTACACCATTAATTCCACCAGCTTTATTAAAGTTATCAACAGCAAGTTTAGCACTGTTGTTACAAAGAATACCATAGTTTGCATAGTCCCCTGTCATTGGGCCAATAAAACCAATATTGTAGGCTTGTTCTTCAGAACTACCATTTGCAAAAAGTGCAGTTGCTAAAGTACATAAAGCTACAAACATAATTAATTTCTTTTTCATAGTTCTCTCATACTAAGATAAATCTTAGTTTTCCTCCTAACTAAGTGATTTGTAACAATATTTTTTAAAATATTATTGAATAATATATACAATAAACTGCATAAACATTCAACTTATTTTCAAATAAATAGTGAAATTAATTGTTTTTAACTATTTTTTAACTATTTTCGTGCATGTTATTACTCAATATTGTTTTTTTTGTAGAAAATCAATACTACTAAATTACATATAAGGTTTTTTAAGTAAACTCATCAATTTCAATAAAAAATGTATATTAAATTAAGCTTAATCTAAAATAATTAACAATTAATCTGATTATTTTTATCGAAAATATACTTATTTAAGACAATTATAGACATTAAAATATTTATATACCTAGTAACATAAATTGCAATCATTATAGCTATTTGATACATAATTGCTTCAAAAGGAACACTACCACCTAAAATTTGTCCTGTCATCATACCAGGTAAAGAAACTAATCCAATAGTTGCCATTGAAGATACAGTTGGTCGAATTGAAGCGGTTAGTGCATTTTTAATATATGGTTTTATAGCTTGTAATAAAGTAGCACCTAAAGATAGATCGTAATTTATTACATTTTTATTTTCTTCTATATCTTTAAAGAAAGAATTTACACCAACAATATCTCCACTTAAAACATTACCTAAAAGCATGCCCCCAATAGTTATTATATATCTTGCATCAAAAATATTATTTAATCGTATTACTACAAAATTAAAGAAAAAAACCATAAATAAATTTGGTATAATCATAGACATATAAATAGGAAAGTATAATTTTTTTTGTTTAAGCTTAGTAGAATTTGAAATTGAGATTGATGCAACAAACATCATAATTAAAATATATAAAACATTTAAAAACTTATTATTTATTTTAAAAATATACTGTAGATAAAAACCAACTAAACTTAATTGGACTATCATTCTAACAACAGAAATGACAATCCTTTTATTCATTTGAATATCTAAAAGATAGTTAATATATAAAGTTGGTACTATCAATAATGCTAAATAGAAAATTCCCCAATAACTTATTGTATTCATAATTCTACCCTATTAAATTTATCAGCATCATCCCAAACACTATCATGACTTATAGCAATAACACCCTTTTCACAATCATTGAAATAATTAACAACTTTCTTTTTTAAAGTTTTATCTAAAGAAGAGGTACACTCATCTAATAAGAAAATTGGCCTATCTAACATTATAGATATCATAATTGCTAAACGCTGTTTTTCACCACCAGATAATTGCCAAATATCTTTCTCAAATAAAGACTTTTCAAATTCAAAATAATCACTGAGTTTTTCATCTATAACTGAATTAAAAGTATTATTATTAAACTTTGAAATTTCTTCTAAGTATTTTTTAACAGAAAGTTTTCTCAAAGAATTTTCTTGATCCACATATGCAAAGTTTTTTCTAATCTCTGCTATATCGCAATCAGAATAATCTTTATTATTAATTAAATATTGACCACTATCGAATTTTTGAAAACCTAAAAGGATCCTAAAAATAGTAGATTTACCTATTCCCGATTTACCTACTAGCAAAATTTTTGCTTGATTATTAAATTGCAATGAAAATTTATCTAAAATTTTCTTATCTTTATATTCTAAAGATATATTATTTAACTTTATTTCTAACATTTTTCCCTGATATCTAATTTTTAAATATATAGGATATAACTTAAAATTTATTCCTTAAATAAATAGATATTATGGAAAGAATACCACCATGGAAGTTGCTATACAAGAGAAAATAATTAATATTATTTTAATATAATAAGAAGAGCTACTTTGTATCTAATTCAATATGGAAAGAACCTTTGAAAGGATTTTTACCTGCACTTCTTGCTCCTACTTCACTAAACTGCCCATTTCCATTTACCCCAAGAGCTAAACCATCAACTAGAGTATTTGTATGTTTTGAAAACCATTTACTCAATTTATTTTCTAAGGATATTATAACTGATTTATATCCATCATTATTAAATAAATTTTTAGTTTCCCAAGGATCTTCTTCTAAATCATATAATTCATTCTCTCCATAAGGATATCTGTGAATTAATTTATATCTTGTATCTCTAATCATTCGATTAGGACCGTATTCATCAAATACGACTAACACTTTATCACAATCAAGTTCTTGATTATTTAATAAAGGAGCAAAACTTCTACCTGGAAAACTTTCATCAAGTTTATAATCAATACCACAAATATCTAAAATTGTAGGATAAAAATCATAATGACTTAACATATCAAAATTTACTTTATTTTTTATCTCAGCATTTTTTTGGTAAATTATAGTTGGGACTTTAATACTTGAATCATAAAAATTCATTGGGAAAGTCCCATTTCCTTTTCCCCATATTCCATGTTGCCCTAAATTCATGCCGTTATCAGAGGTGAAAATTATTACTGTATTATCTAATAAATTATTTTCTTCTAAATAGTCCAATAATCGACCAATACTATAATCCATAGAAGTTATTGCTGAATAATAACCTTGCAACATATATCTTCTTTTTTCTGGATTATTATAGCCTGGATGGCGTCTTTCAACTTGATTGGGGTGAACACCTTCATATTTTACGCTATCAAAGGCACAATTATCATAAGAGGCCCACACCTCTTCAACTTGATCCTCCTTTATCCAAGGAGAGTGAGGAGCTGTATAATTTAAATTAAGGTAAAAAGGTTTATCCTTTTTAACAGAATCTTTAATGAAATTAATACTCTCATCCACAATAACATCACTTATATATTCATCCCTTACTTCTAATTTCCCATTTCTATAGAAATCAGGTAAATGGTAAATACATCCTCCTTTACCTATTGCATACCAAGTAGAAAAACCTTTTTGAGGAGCAGCACTATCGCCCAAATGCCATTTACCAATTAGCCCACATTCATAACCACTATCAGCTAAAATTTCTGTATAAGCTTTATCATGACGTAAATATTGTATGGGTTTATTAACTTCATGAGAAACAAATTTATATTGTGAGATTTCTTTATATGAGACTTTTTCTTTTTCATCAATCAAATGGTAATCTTCTTCAGCCTCATTTCCTAATGAAGCAATATAGCGTTTCTTACTAACCAAAATATTTTCATAATTTTTCTTTTCAACACAGCCATTACCAATCCAATCATGAACTCCATGTTGAGATGGCATTTTACCTGTTAAAATTGAAGCTCTAGCTGGAGAACAAACAGGAGAAGCACAATAAAAATTTTCAAATAAAATACCTTTATCTGCTAACCTATCAAGATTAGGAGTCTTTACATCTTTATTACCATAAGAGCCCAAAGCCCATTGTCCATGATCATCTGATAATATAAAAATAACATTTGGTTTTTTCATACGCCCTCTATATATTCTTAATGATTTCAATCAACCATTTACTAAAATTCTTAGCAGCTAAGTTTGCTTTTTCTACAACTCTTTGATGAGAATGTTTCATCTTTTGTATACCAGTAGCCATATTTGTAATACAAGCAATTGCCAAACATTCAATATTTAAATAATTTGCAACAATTGTTTCAGGCACAGTCGACATACCAACAGCATCTGCTCCCATTGACTTAAAAGCTTTAATTTCACTTTTACTTTCATAATATGGACCTGCAACACCTAGATAGCAACCCTTTTTATAATTAATTGAATTATTTTTTGCTACTTCAATTGCCATTTCAATCAAGCTATTAGAATAAGGTTCACTCATATCAGGAAATCTAGGCCCAAATCTTTCATCATTTACCCCAATTAAAGGATTAGATCCCATTTGATTAATGAAATCGTCAATAATCATTAAAGCCCCTGGTTCTAACATAGTATTAATTCCACCACAAGAATTTGTGATAATTAATTTATTTACTTCTAATAATTTCATTACAAAAACATTAAAAGTAACTTCTTTCATAGTATAACCTTCATAAAAATGAATTCTTCCATTAAAAGCTAAAACAGTTTTATCTGCTATTTTCCCAATAATTAACTCTCCATCATGCCCTTTTACTTTTGATTGATTAAAATAAGGGATTTCAGAATATTTAATAACAGATTTTTCACTTAAAACATCAACAATATGACCTAATCCAGAACCTAAAATAATAGCAACATCTATTTTTTTATTTCCAATTTTACTTCTAATGAAATTCTTAGAAACTAATGCTTTATCAAATAAATTTTCCATAACCTATCCTAATTTAGTTTTTATAACAATTAGTTTAAGATTATAAAAAATAACTTATAAATGCCAAATGGCATCTACTCATTCATTTTTTCAACCATTCGATTATATTGCAGCTGATTAACAGTAATTTTTCTTTTTTCTATAGTAATTAACTGTTCATTTTTTAAAGAAGCAATTCCTCTTTCTAAACTTCTTAGACTTGTTCCTATACTATCTGCCATTTCTTGTCGTTTAATATTAATAATTACCTTTGAAGAACTTTCTTTCTCAAATTGAGAGCATAAATATCTCTCTAATAACATCTGTTTTGAATAATAACTTTTTGACCCTAGTTCCAATGAATTATAATAATTTCTTTTAGCTAAATTCTTTAATTGATATAAGGCAAACTTATGATCTAATTCTAGCCATCTTAAGAAATCATCTTTTCTAATTAAAATAAACTCACTATCTTTAATTGCAGTTACAGTAACAGATGCAATATTCTCTCCAGCTAAAACTGTTTGTTCTCCTATAAAAGATACATTATTGTCTTTATGAATAACAAAGATACAACCATTATTAAACATATTAGAAATCTGAACCTCACCATTGAATAGTAAATATATATAATCCAACATATCTCCTTTATAAAAAATCACAGTATTAGCTTTATATTTTTTATAAAAAAGTCTGTTCATAATTATTAATGGTAAGTTCTCCATTAATGATGATAATTCTGGTGATGATTTTATAATTTCTTCTATATTCAAAATTAACCTCTTTAAAAAATGATAAATAAAAATTCATTAATTCAAAAATTAATAATACTATTATATAATAGAATTTTCTAAAAAAGTAGTTATTTTATGCCAACTGGCATGTTTTTATTTTTTATAACTCTACTATACTTTAACAAAGTTTAATAAATGGGAGCTCTTAAAATATATTTGTTAAACCTAATGGAGAAAGAAATGAAAAAAATATTTATTACTTTAATGACAGTATTACTAATATTTGCATTAAGTGGTTGTTCTAAAGCTGAAGAGAAAAGCACTAAAGAAGTACAAGATACAGCTAGTTCTCAAGAAACAAAATTAGATTATCCTAAAACTACTCTAAAAATAGTTGTTCCATATGCAGGTGGTGGAGCAGCAGATATCAAATGTAGAATAATAGCAAAATATTTAAAAGATGAAATGAACTGTGATGTTATTATTGAAAACGTAGTTGGTGCAGGTGGTGTAATTGGAATGACAAATTACCTAAATGAAGCACCAAATTCAGATACAATAATTTATACAAATAGTTCTTTATTATCGTTCACACCTAAGGCACAAAAGGTAGCTTATACTAGAAGTGATTTCACTCCTATAATCAGTTGTGATTCTATTCTTTTTGGATTATATACAGCGCCTAAAAATACAAATATCAATAATATGGAAGAATTAATTGAATTTGCAAAGAATAATAAAATACTATTTGGAAGTCCTGGAAAAGGAAAACCTGTTTATGAAACTCAAAAACAACTATTTGATGCTATAGGTGGTGAAAATAATACAATTACGCATGAAAATGGTGCAAAAGGAATATTAAACCTATTAGGCAACAGTACAAATGTTTTAGTAGCTAGTACAAGTGCAGCAAAAGATTATATTACAAGTGGCGATTTAAAAACAATTGCACTAATGAGTGACAAAAGTTTTGTAGACCCTTCTGGAGCTGAAATAAAAAGCATCTATGACTATGGTTATAAACTAAATAATGACATGTTAGGAATATTTTGTATAAGAAGCGGTAGTGATAAAGAAATTGTAGATTACTTAGAATCTTCAATCAGAAAAGTATTGGAAAATGATTCTTATAGAAAAGAAATAACTGCAATTCAAGATATTAACTGGGATATAAGAGATTCAGCTGAAGTAGATGCTTTCTTAGATGAATATGAAGCTAATATTGGAAATATAACAGCTATAAAATAAAACTGGAGTATTAAATTGAAAATACGAATAAGACAAAACTTGGTAGCTGGAATTGTATTTATGATTTTTTCATCTATCATTTGGTTTATGATTCCAAATCATATAGCAGTAGTTGAAGAAGGATTTAATGCTCAATTTTTCCCAAAAATTGTAGTAATTGCCATGTTTATTTTATCAATAATTCTAACAATATCCTCCTTTTTTAAAAAGGATAAGGAAATTATGGAAATAGAGATAAATGAAGAGTTAAAAGTCCTTTTATATGCACTAGTTATGATTGGCTATATTTATTTGATTAATAAAATAGGTTTTATAATTGCTTCATTGATATTTACCTTAACTTCAATTTTTCTATTAAAAGGTAAGAAAGTTTATTTCTTAATAATGACAATTTTAATTCTAATTGTTTACTTCTCATTCAAATTAGTTTTAAACATCCAACTACCAAGTAGTCTTATTTAACAATTTACCAAGGATACATGATGAATATTATAGATATTATTTTTACTGTTTTTACACCTCAAAATATTATATTAATGAATATAGGCCTATTAATTGGAATTATTTTTGGAGCAATTCCAGGCTTAACTGGAAACCTTGGTATAATTGTAAGCTTACCAATTACCTTCTCCCTTAATCCTATTGTTGCAATGACTTTCTTATTAGGAATTGCCTGGGGTGGTGGTTTTGGTGGATCAATTACAGCAATTTTGGTTGGAACCCCTGGTACCGGTGGTGCTGCAGCAACTGTTTTAGATGGGTATCCTCTAGCTAAAAAAGGGCATGCGAAAAAGGCTATCGATATGGCATTAACCGCATCCTGTATTGGAGGCTTAATTAGTGCAATTTGTTTATTACTATTCTCCCCTTTAATAGCTAAAGTCGCTTTACTTTTTGGTCCTCCTGAATATTTTATGCTAGCAATTTTTGGAATAACAATAATTGGAGCAGTTAGTGGTAAAAGTATTTTAAAAGGAATAATTATTGGATTATTAGGTTTTCTTTTAGGTATGGTTGGGCTAGATAATATAACGGGAGTTATGCGATTTACATTCGACTCTATGTACCTTTTTAATGGCTTTGAATTTATCAGTATATTATTAGGGGTATTTGCCTTAAGCCAAGTACTAGTTCAAATTTCTGAATACTACAATAAATCAAATACTAAGAACAAAATTCAGGAAGAACAAAATATGCAAAAAGAGGATAAATTAACTTTGAAAGAAGTTAAAATGAGTCTAAAAACAATTATCAAATCCTCATTAATTGGCTCAGGTATTGGAGCAATACCAGCCGCAGGGCCAGTTATAGCAACATTCATGTCTTATAACGAGGCAAAAAGTAAAAGCAAACATCCAGAGAATTTTGGAAAAGGAGAACTTGAAGGAATTGCTGCACCAGAAGCTGCTAATAATGCAGTTACAGGGGCTGCTTTAATACCAATGTTAACCTTAGGAATTCCAGGTAGTGGAATTGCTGCTACTCTTATGGGAGCTTTAGCAATACAAGGAATGAATCCTGGTCCGATGCTATTTAAGGATCATGGTTTTGAAGTTTATGTAATCATGGCTTCATTAATAGTAATTAATATCTTTATGTATATTCAAGGAAAAACCTTAAGTAAATATTTTGCGTTAGTTACTAAAGTACCAAAGAAACTTATCACAATGTCATTAATGATTTTATGTACAGCAGGAGCTTTTTCTATAAGGAATGCAACATTTGATTTATATGTTTTAGCTTTTGCTGGGATAGTTATGTTCTACTTAATAAAATTAGGATTCCCTGCTGTTCCAATTGTACTTGGTTTATTACTCGGTCAATTGGCAGAAGATAATTTAAGAAGTTCTTTAATTATGTCTGATGGGTCTTGGTTAATATTTTTAAGTAGACCTATTAGCATTTTCTTTATCATCTTAACTATCCTGATGCTATTTGGAATCGTAAAACAAAATAACAAAGAAAGAAAAAACCTTAACAAATAAGAATTATTAAAATCAAAGGACTAAACAAATGAACAAAACACCTAATATATTATTTATAATGAATGATCACCAAGCATATTTTAACCACATAAACAATAGAGGTGAAAAACCCAAAACTCCTAATTTTGATAAACTGGCAAAAGAAGGTGTTAAATTCGAGAATGCATATTGCTCAACACCTTTATGTGGACCAGTAAGAAGATCTATTGTATCGGGATTATATCCACATACTCATAAAAATTATTACAATGATTCTAATATCCCTTATGATGAAGAAAGTTATTTAAGAATATTAGCTAGAAATGGATATAAAAACTATTACTATGGTAAATGGCATGCTGGACCAAAAACTCCTTTAGCTGAACATAATTGTGAAGGCTTTAGTTGTGAAGGATATGGAAATCCATATATTACAAAAGAGTATAAAGAATATATAAAAGAAAATAATTTACCTCAAGCAAGACATTTTGTTGAAAAAGATTTTTCTACAGCATCTCACAAAAAAAGCCATTTTTTTGAAAAAATGGAAGAACAAAAAGAATACTGTTGTGAAGACTCTTGGTGTGGTGAACATGCTGTTGGAAAAACTATTACTCCAAAAGAAACCCATGAATCCTTCTTCTTAGCAAATTTAGCGATAAAAAAACTAGAAGAACTTGCTAAAAATAATACAAATCAACCATGGCACTTAAGATTAGATTTTTGGGGACCACATGAACCATTTTTCCCAACTCAAGAATTTATTGATATGTATGATCCTTCAAAAATTAAGGAATATGGAAACTTTTCTGATGATTTAGCTGATAAAGCTGCTGTTCATAGTGTTGATGAAAATAATCATATATCAAAAGATGGTAAAATCATTATTCCAAATCCTCTACCTTGGACACAGTGGCAAATAATTCTTTCAAGAGTTTATGCTCAAATCTCTATGATTGATGCAGCTGGAGGATTAGTTTTAAATAAAATAAAAGAATTAGGACTAGATGAGAATACCTTAATAATTTGGACTACTGACCATGGAGATGCAATAGCAAGTCATGGAGGACACTTCGATAAATGTTCATACATGAGTCAAGAAGTAATGAGAATACCATTAGCAATGAAATGGAAAAATGTTATAGAAGCTAATCAAAATAATAATAATTTAGTTTGTTCATTAGACTTTCCACAAACCATTTTAGATGCTGCGGGGTTGCAATTTAACCAAAAGAAACCTGGAGAAAGTTTACTAAAACTATTTACTCCTGAAAAAAAACAATGGAGAGAAGGGTTAATGTGTGAAACTTATGGCCATGGATATATTGAGAGAATTCCTGCAAGAATGTATGTATATAAAAATTGGAAATATGTTTGGTACAAAGGACAAAAAGAAGAATTTTATAACATAGAGGAAGATCCATATGAGTTAATTAATTTAGCCTATGATGATAAATATTCTTCAATTAAAAAACAATTAAAAGAGATGTTAAATAAAGATCAAATATTTAGTGATGATCCTATAAAAATTGATTAATTTATTTTATTGAGTTAGAAATAATCATGTTTCTAACTCAATTCTTTATTATTTCTATAGCCCTAGATATTTAATTAATTTAATGATAAAAAAACATTAAAGGATTTATTAAATGAATAATATTAAATTAATTTGTACAGATATCGATGGAACACTATTTAACTCAAAAAGTCAAATCAATAAAAAAGATAAAGAGATGTTACAGAAAGTTTGGAATGAGAAAAAGATTCCAATAGCCCTAGTCTCAGGTAGATTTAAAGGTGGATTAACTTTTATTGAAGAAGAGTTAGAAATTCCTTGTATATATTCTTGTTTTAATGGCTCATATGTTGAATGGCAAGGAAATATAATCCAAGATACTAGAATTGATCTTGAGGATTTAAAAAAGGTAATTCCTGTAATTCAAAAAACGAACTCAACCCCTCAAATCTTTGATTTATTTGATTATTATTTTAATGACGATAATCAATGGGTATCTCATCAAATTAATATGTGTGGATATGAAGGAAAAATTGGAGATTTATTCAAACAAATAGAAATATGGGAAAAAGAAAATTATGCTCCATATAAAATGCTTGCAAAAAACGATAATCCAGAAGAATTAGAAAATACTAGAAAAGCTCTTTTAGATTTAAATCTTAAATCCCTATCAATAGTTCAATCTTCCTCTTTTATTATAGAAATATTTCCGTCCTCTTCTCATAAAGGCAGAACTATTGAATTATTAGCTAATTATTTTAATATTAGCAAAAATGAAATTATGGCTTTTGGAGATTACTATAATGATATAGAAATGCTAAATGAAGCAGGAGTTTCTATAGCAATGGGTAATGCAAAAAAAGAAGTAAAAGAAATAGCAAAATATACAACTGATACTAATGATAATAATGGAATAGCTAAAGCTATAAATAAATTCATTTTTGAAGATAAATACGAAATATAAAAACAATTAATATAAAAAAAAGAGTATGAAGTAAAAATTTCATACTCTTTTTTAATCCTTAAGAAAAAACTTAAAGAATAATTTTCCAAGCAACTAATAATTTTTCTTCCAACATTAATTGGACATTCATTGTACTAGCTTTTGCTTTTTTATATTGCTTTCTTAATTCAGGAATAATTGCATCATTAAATCCCGCTAAAGCTTTTTCATAAGCCTTTTTATAAGCTAATTCAATTTGTAATTTATCTTGATAATTCTGATAGAGTTTATTTAATTTATCTAAAATAGCTTTAAAATTATTTACACTTTCAGCCTTTAAAACTTTAATATAATCAGATTTTAATTCACTTACTAATTCTTTAACCGAAACAATTGATTTAATTCTATAAGCATTAGCTCCAGCAAAAACGAAACCTTTATCAATTTTACCAAGTCTAGCATTATTTAAGGCTATAGAAATACAATAGTTTGCATCATTTGCTTTACAAGATCCTAAACATCTCCAGTTACAAGAGAAATTAAGCTTTTTCCCTTCTTCACTATTTTTAATAAAACTATTTCTTATAGCTCTACCAACCATACCTACTGGGCTTTTAATAAAACCAATATCTTCTTTTTTACAATTAACATAAGCTAATTTAAATTTCTCATCAGCATCACATTCATTTGTAGCAACAAAACGAGTTGCCATTTGAACACCATCTGCACCAGCTTTGATAATTTCATGAATATCTTTACCTGTGTAAACACCACCACCTGCAATTAAAGGTAAATGCTTATTAAACTCAACTTCATATTTCTTTAAAGTTTTTTTAATATCTTTAACTAAATGAGGTAATTGATATTCTTTTTGACTAACTTGTTCTTTTTCAAAACCTAAATGTCCACCTGCTAAAGGTCCTTCAACAACTACTCCATCAGGAACATCTTTGTAGATTTTTGACCACATTTTGTAAATTAAATCACAAGCTCTTGCAGAACTTACAATTGGAACAAGACAAATATTTTTTTCTCTTAGTCTCTTTACTGGAATGTTTTTAATAGGCAATCCCGCACCCATAAAAATAACATCAACAGCTTCTTCTATTGCAACATTAAGCATTTCTTTAAAATTATTAATTGCAACCATGATATTAACACCAATAACACCATCAGTCTTTTTTCTAGCAATTCTAATCTCTTCTCTAAATGCTCTTTCACTTGCACCAGCTCCGTCTTTAAAATAATCTTTATCCAAAAGACCAATTCCATTAGCAGCTATAACACCAACACCACCTTCGTTGGCAACAGCACTAGCTAAAGATGAAAGAGAGATACCTACTCCCATTCCTCCCTGCACAATTGGAACTTTTGCAACATGATTTCCGATTTTTAATTCATTAAAATCATATTTTTTTGAATTGGGGATTTCAATTTGATTTATAATTTTTTTAATTGAAATGTTACTTTCAACTTTTTGAGTCAATTGTTTTAAATTAGTTTTTAAACAATCTAATGATAATGACTTCATTTAATTCTCCATTATTACACTGTTTTTTAAATTTATGTGTATTTATAATATATAATACTATTTTTACATTTTTTTGGAAAGTGTCAATAATAAAAAATATTAAAATTTAAAGAAAAAAATATCTTAAACTTAAAAAAGGATTATTTAGCACTTATAATTAATATTTACCCGATAAGGTAAAACACATTTTTTTACCTTTAAAGGTATATTTCGTGTTTTTACCTTCAGGGGTATATTTACAAACAACTTTTTCTAATCATATAATAAAATATGAGAAATAGAATAATAAGAGCACATGTCCAAATGGGACCATTACTAAAAGATATTCGAAAATCAAATAATTTTACACAAATACAATTATTTGAAGAATCTGGACTATTACCTAAAACAATCTCAGCTTTAGAAAATGGAAACATAAAATGTACAATTGAAAGTTTTATGAATTTTATTCAAGCTTGTGATTATCATATTGAACTTGTAAAAAATGAAGATCCAAATGATTCTGAGTTAGAGTGGTAAAAAAACTTAATTAAAACGTTGTGGTTAAAGTATAACACCTTAAAAGCTCAACACTCTAGAGATAAATCTCCTAGTCTTAAATATGCTTTTCTAATTGTAAAATCATAAAAAAACTAATAATAAATATCTATTAATTGTACATTCTTTAGTTAGAGTAAAACAAAAACCCAAAAAAATATTAAAAATTTTGCTGATAAATTATGTCATGTTGAAAAAAGTCATTTAACCTTTGAAAGAATTATTGATTCTCTACCAATTGAAACAAATGATAATAAAGCCCAAATATCATAAATTTCTATAACTATTAATATAAAAAAATATACACAATTGAGAACAAATCGTATATAATATAATCGAAAATTTGTTATAATGTTATATACCTATTAATAATAATACAACAATTTTTATTAGCTAAATAAATTTTGGAGCAATAAATTGAAAAGAAAAATGAGCTTACTATGTTGTTTATTATTTTTTATGAGTAACTTATATGCTATTTCAATTCTAGATAATAAATTATATTTTGATTATCCTTCTAATATGGAAATAAAAGCATCTAAGATTGATTCATCCTTTAACGATGGAAAAATTGTTTTTCAACAAAAAAGTTTGAATAATGAAGCTTTTAATTCCCTAGATCAATATGCAAGAATTATTATTGAAATAAGTAAAGCAAGAGAACTAGTTCAAGATCTTTTTAATAATATTGAACAACTACCAAAAAATTTAATTGATCAATTAGATTTTACTCTAGAAAACTTCACTAAAAGTTCTGAATATCGAATAATAGACTGGTATCCAATACAAATTATTAATATTACAGGAAATACAAGAGCAATAAAAACCACTTATGTTCGGGAATCATTAAAAGGAAAAAATTTTCACGTAAAAGTAAATACTTATACATTTTTAATTGATGAAAATTTTATCATAATAACTTGTTCATACCGGATTAATGATTCATACAAATATGAATATATAATTAAAGATTTTTTAAAATCAATAAAAATAAATTAATAAAGGGAACAAAATGATACCATATTCTTTAAGCACTTTTTCTATATACTTGACATATAAAATAATTATTCTTCTTTTGCCATTCATTATACTAGGAATAATAATTATAAAGAAAAAAATAAAAATTTCATTTAGCATAGTATTTGCTTTAATAATTAATTATTTAACTTGTTTTTCCATTTTTTGTACAATTTGTTATTATCTTTTTTATAATTCTTATAATTCAGCACAATATAAAAACATTAAGGGTTTAATATATATTCTTCTAATGTTTTTATTGTTTACCATTTTTTCAATATTAATTATCAAAAGCAAATCAAACAAAAACAAATTATTCATTATAATCTTACAGTTAATAATAATTTGTAGTAGTATTTTTTACAATATAAATATTTTTAACACTAATAGAATCATTAAAACTAAAACTAGTAATCAAATAAATAATATAATCTGGGAAGGAAATGAGAAAATGGACGAGTCTGAAAAACTAAGCGTTTTAGAAAAAATGCTAAGAGAAGATGAACAACGTCAATTAAATTATGAATATTATGTTCCCCCTAAAGAAACGATACTTTTAAGAACGTTTATTCCAAAAAATAAAAACAATCTTGAACAAATTTTTGATTATAATCGCGAATATGGGATGAATACTGTTATATCAATAGCGTCATCACAAATAAATAAGTATACGAATATTGATTATGACATTATTTTTGATTACCTAGAAATTAACAAAGAATCAGTATTTGGCAAGCATACATTATACTTACCCTATTACAAAGCTGTAATATTTCAAATTAAGCATCTATATTATACAAATCTATTTAATTATTTATCAAAATATAACTTTAACAAAGAAAAAGAAGAATTTTATTCTAAATATTACAAGATTTGGGAAAAATATAATTCAATTCAGACTTATTTCCTAAATACTCTTGAAGTAGTATTACAGAATAACATGAATTCTTTATAAAGGTCGTTTTATGATTAACCCATTATTATCAAAATATATTTTATATGATGCTTTAATAATTTCCCTAAAGATTATATCTATTGGTGGGATTATTGGATTGTGTATATATTTGATTAAAAATAGATTAAATAGCACTGAACAAATACTAATAGATAAACAAAACACTTCAAATATTTCATTCGAGGATAGACAAAAAATAATATGTAACTATCTTTCGAATGAGCAATCATCAGAAGAAATAAGAAATTTAATAAAGAAATGGATTCCACAAAGTTATTATTTTACTTTTTTTGCAAATGGAAAAACCTATTATGAAAGACCTTCAACCATTATTGATGATAAAGGTACTCATGAAATGGTACAAATTAGAGAAGCATTATTTTATAATAAAACACATTTAATATTTTTATTTGAAATAAATCTAATTTTAGAAAAATTAGTAAAAAATAATATTTTATTTTTTTGGCATGACAAAGATAGAATTGGGGAAAATGAGCCACTTACACTTAAAGTTAATCAAACTAATAAAAACACTATAAAAAATATACCTTCTTCATTAAATTCAAAAATCCTTTTTTCAATATTAACTAATCAATATTTTATCAATGAAGAAAAGTTAAATAAATTTATCGAAAACAAATATAAAACAGATGATGAAATCAAGGAATCAAGAGATAATAAACTTTATGTAATTGCTATAATAGCAATAATTGTTCCAATAATTACTGTAGCACTTCAATTCATTCAAAATAAATAACTATTAGGAGTAAAAAATATGCCAGAAGAAAATAAAGAATTAAATTCAAAAGATAATTCTTTCCCAGGAATATTTGAAGAAAGAAAAATATTTGGAAGAACTCTTATTAAATTTATTGAATCTATAAAACCTAAAAACATAGATTATCCAAATCATCCTGAAGATACAGAAGATACTAGAGTTATTAGTATTGATGCGGATTGGGGATTTGGTAAAACAACTTTTATAAATGTATTAAAAAGAGAATTAGAAAAAAAGAATTTTACTGTTTTTACCTACAATGCTTGGGAAAATGATTTAGAAGAAGATCCTCTAGCCTCTTTTGTGAGAGCTATAATACCTCAAATAATCAGTGCACAAGATGAAAATTTCGATGACTATAAAGATTATCAAAACAAAATGAGTACTTTTATCTCTGTAGCAAATTCTGTTATAAAATTAGCTACTGAAGCAACACCAATTATACCATCAATAGATTTACTCAAAATAAAAAAAGAAATAAAAGAAAATAAAAAAGAAGTCTTTAATAATGAATCTGTTGCTATAAAATGCGCAATGGAGATATCACAAACGACCAAATTAAAAAATGATTTTATTAACGCTTTAGATAAAATAACACCAAAGAATGAAAATAAAATAATAGTTCTGATTGATGAATTAGATAGATGTAACCCAACCTTTGCCATCGAAC
Source organism: Pleomorphochaeta caudata (assembly GCF_055395745.1). Classification (NCBI taxonomy): domain Bacteria; kingdom Pseudomonadati; phylum Spirochaetota; class Spirochaetia; order Spirochaetales; family Sphaerochaetaceae; genus Pleomorphochaeta; species Pleomorphochaeta caudata. The sequence continues at coordinate 1,066,525 of NZ_AP042458.1, read as the reverse complement.
TATTGGAAAGAATTAAACACTTCTTTAACTCTAATAAATACTTGTTTATATTTACTATTAATTCAAAACAATTAATTAGTAGTGTAAAAAAAATATATGGAGATGGATTTAAAGAATCAGGATATTTTAGAAGATTTTTTGATTATGAATTTTACCTGCCTCAACCAGATATTTCTGAATACTTTGAGATAACTAGAAAAAATATTGAACCTATTTCCCCCAATAATATAGATTTTATCAAATGTGTTCATGCCGCAATACCCAAAGATTTTTCTTTAAGAGATTATGAAAAAATTAATAAATCCATTAAAAAAATCCTTATAATACAAGGTGATAAGGAATTAACAAAAAATGAAATTGCATTTTTAACTATTGGATTAATTATAAATTTTTTAAACAAAAAAGCTTTTGTTTCACTATTTGTAAGAAAGGAAAGTATATCAATATCTACTGAGGATTCTCTTTTTAAAAAAAGAGTTTTCAATTATAAATCAAGAACTGATAATATAACTGAATTAAATACCAATATATCAGATGGACTTAATTCTTTTTTACAGATTCAAAAAATAAATTATGAAATGCATCAAGATTTTAAATTTCAACACTACAATAAAATTAGTATTAATAATACAAATTATACTTTGAACTTTAATACCTTTCGTGATCCTTCTAAACCTGGAAATTCTATTTTCAATATAAATAAAATAACTATAAAAGAAAAATCACTAGTCATTGATCAAACATTTGATATAGATAAATTAATTAATTTACTAACTTTTGGATATAAATCAAAAAATATCAAAGAGAATGAAAATGATATTAACAAAACTATATGAACAAATTAACAATGACAAAGCCAAATTAAATCCATATTACAATGTATTTATGTTAATAGTAATAATATTAAGTCTAATAAACTTAGTGTTTAAAACATATTATACTATTTTAAAATACGTAGATTATCTTACTGTATCAATTTTTATTATTGATTATATTTTAAGGTGGATAACATCTAATTACTCATTGAAAAAGGGTTTTAAATCATACATCATTTATCCATTTACACCATTGGCTATTATAGATTTATTATCTATAATTCCGACTTTTAATATTATTCCACGTACTTTTAAAATATTTAGGGCTTTTAGGATTACAAAGCTATTAAGAGGATTAAGGCTTTTAAGAATTTTTAGGATTTCTAGAGAATTACAATTATTATAAAATATTTTTAAAAAAGAGAAAAACGCATTAATTTCATTTGGTATTTTAGCTGCTGGTTATATTTTTATTACTGCTTTAATTATTTTTAATGTTGAACCTGATACTTTTAACAATTTTTTTGATGCTATCTACTGGGCCACTGTATCATTAACAACAGTAGGTTATGGAGATATTTATGCTAAAACTACAATAGGTAAAATTATTACAATGCTCTCTTCTCTATTTGGTATAGCGTTAGTTGCTATGCCTGCTTCAATTATTACTGCTGGATTACTTGAAGAATTAAACAAAAAATAATAAAAGCTTTAATATTTTTACCAATTAAAATAATGAGAGTATAATCATTACAATATTTTCTATAAGGTATTTAATACAAAAAAATTGATTCATTTTATTAAAAGCTAAAAAATTGTAACTATGCATGAAAAAAGTTTTTTAGTTTATTCTCTTTACATTTTTTGCTAAATATTGTATTTTTTTTATATATAAAATAAAAAATAGGTGAACACATGATGGATTATTTAAAAGATACAGAAAAGAAAAATTTATTAAAATGTATTTCAAAGGCTTTTATTGAGACTAATTATCAATTTAAAAATAATACTCGTTTATCATTCATGGAATATAATGATTATGGGAGAATATTAAGAAGTTGTATTTTGTATAATCTTACAAAATATTTTTCTGGCCAAAGTCTCCTAAATTCTAATAGAAATCATGAATTTTATATTTTCTCAGTTTCATCAGGAGAAACCTTTACATATAAAAAAATAGATAATTCATATAATCCTATTTATATTGAAGAAGATATGCTTTTCCCTGAAGCCTCTATTCCTAGAACAACTATTAGAAAATTTAATCAATTATGTGTTAAAGGAAAAAGAACCATAGAAGAAGTTTACTTCAAATTAAAAAATGGGGAACAAATTCCACTATTTAATTCAAAATATGAGAATATAAATGAAATAACTAATTTAGATGAAAATATTATTATTTCTACTCCTTCATTTAATTTTGAATTAGATGAAAACAATCTTGATATTAATACAATTGAGGCAAAATAATGGATAACAAATTTATTCCGTCTAGGCTTACTGATGCAAGAATAGAAATGGGATTAACTCAGACTGAATTAGCAGAAAAATGTGATAATTGTTCAAGAATTACTATTTCTAATTTAGAACACGGATTTTCTGAACCAAAAGATTTCACTTTACAAAGCATAAATAAAGTATTACAAAAATCAATTAGTTATTATTATACTCCTGAATCAACTGATATTATTGGAGAATCACCAATTATTTTTAGAAGTTTTAATTCAAAAACAGTTCTTCAAAGAAATCAAACAATGATTATAAAAAAAAAGATTGCATCAATTGTTCAATATATTTTTTCGCAGCTTAAGGCTCTCCCAATAAATATTGATGAAAAACTATTTATTGAAGATCCTCTAGATTTAGAGGATAATAAAATTGAAGACTTGGCTCTTAAATTACGTCATTATTGGCAACTCAATAATAATCCTATTAATAATTTGGCTGTAATAGTAGAAAATAATGGCATTATTTGTTCATCTATTTCTTTGCCAAGTCGAATTGACGCTTTTAATTTTAACTTTTCTTTAAAACACAATATGCAAAAATGTATTGTCATTGTCTATAAAAAAGATTCTTCCTATTTTAGACAACGCTTCGATATAGCTCATGAATTAGGACATATTTTATTACATTCATTTCTAGATGAAAATGAAATCCAAATCAATCACAAAAAATTAGAGAATCAAGCTAATAAATTTGCTTCAGCTTTTTTAATGCCTTCCAACGAATTCAAATATTCAATACATAATTTAAATTTTCCAAGTTTGATTGAAGCAAAAAAATTATGGGGAGCATCTCTTGGCGCAATTATATATCGATTAAAAGATTTAAAATTAATATCTGAGAGACAATATAGAAACCTAAATATTGAAATTTCAAGAAAAAAATGGAGAACTATAGAACCCTTAGATAAAGAAACACAAAAAGAAAAACCATATTTAATTGGAGAAGCGTTTAAATTTTTATTTAAATCAAATTATATTTCCCCCATTGTTGTATCAAGGCAAACTGCCTTATCTTTTGAAGAATTAAATAACTTTTCAGGAATATATGATTTATTTAAAATAGAACAATTTTCATTTAATTTTGATATTAACTATAAAAAGGATATATAATTAATAGAATAAAAAATCTCAATTATTTAGCGATAATTGAGAGATTAAACGAACTATGGAGTTACATTATCGTTGATAATATTACAAACTCACATTGTATACAGGCGTTTAAAACGTAATCTCTTTAATACCACTTGTCAATATTTTTTCTTGATGTAATTTAGCTGTTTGTTGCTCCATAGCACCATATAGATTTGGAAAAGCTTATGGAATTTTCACCAAAAGTAGATCCTAATAGACCTCATTATTTTATTTTTAGATCGTCTATTACAGTCAAAAGCAAAACATATTATACAAAAGACTATGGGCCTTGAGCTTTTAGGATACCTATATAAGGAATACTAACTAAAACAAACAACTTTGGCTTAGCAATTCTATGCCAAATACTAATTAAATTTTAAAGGAAAAAAATATGGCAAATAGGAAATTAGAAGCTACTAAAAAAGTAAAAAGTGAATTGAACATTGAATTTAGAAACAAAGAGACAAATAAGCGACTTAACAGAGGAGTACAGTTGCAAAAAAAATAGATAATGGTAAATACAATAACTATGAACATTACAGAAGAAAAGACATCCTAGTAATTCGTAGTAAAAAAAATGGAACGCCTAATGATAATTTAGGGTAAATCAAATCAAACTACTATAGCTAAATAAACTATTACAGTTATTATATAATTACTATAAAAAAATCAATAAATATATTTATATACATAAAATAATTTGGTTGCACTTTTATATTTTCTTTGGTTGCACTTTGGTTGCATATTGCAATTTTAGTTTAATTGACACTAATTCTCCAATATGGTAATTTAACGCATAGGCGCAAATAACAACCAATTTATGTGAATTGCAATTATTAACCAAACGGCTTCGTTAGCTCAGCTGGATAGAGCACTTCCCTCCTAAGGAAGGGGTCGGACGTTCGAATCGTCTACGGGGCATTTTTCTTTTTTCTATAAAATCTATTAAATATAGTTTCCTTATTATTATTCTAATAAATTATTCCTAAACAACAACTTATGTCCATTGTAAAATAATTTAACTACAAAAAAATACATTATGTGCTATAATCGAACTATATGGAGGCAAGATTATGAGAACTATAAACAAAATATTTGTAGTATTAACATTTGTTGCAATGATTGTAATAAATGTTCTAGCAAACACTCTTCCAATTAATGGTGTTGATACAGGTATGATTTCAGATGCTTATCCTAACCTCTTTGCACCTGCTGGAATTACTTTTGCAATTTGGGGAGTAATATATTTTCTATTACTACTATTTACTATTTACCAGCTAGGGATAATAAATAAAAATGATGAAATCAGTAACGAATTATTAAATAAAATTGGCACTTTTTTTATAATTTCTTCTATTGCTAATTCAGTTTGGATTTTTACTTGGCATTATCAAATAATCTGGTTATCCATGATATTTATGATAATTATATTAATTTCTCTTATTAATATAGTTATGGCGTGTAAAGAAGAAAGACTAAGTGCAAAAGAGAAATTTTTTGTAAAAGTTCCTTTCAGTATTTACTTTGGTTGGATTAGTGTAGCTACTATCGCAAATACCACAACACTATTAGTAAGTTTAAATTTTAAAGGCTTTGGAATACCTGAATATATTTGGACAGTAATAGTTATTATTATTGGTGCAATTATTGGAATAATTACTCTTTTATATAACAGAGATTATTTCTATGGATTAGTATTTATCTGGGCATATATTGGCATAATTATCAAACATATAACAGTTTTCAATAGTATGTATACTTCAGTTATTGTAACAGCTACAATCTGTATTATCTGCTTTATCTTAGCTGATATCTATGCAATAACAAAAAAAGAATATTAGTACTACATATTTTATTATAGACAATTTTAATAGGAGTTCTAAATGATAAGAAACCAATGGTACGCTATTTTAGATTCAAAAGAAGTCCCTAAAAAAGGTATTATAGGTGTTACTAGACTAGGTGAAAAGTTAGCTCTATGGAGAACCAAAGATAATGAAATTGCTTGTATCTTTGATCAATGTTGCCATAGAGGAGCTTCAATTAGTAAAGGTAAAATTGTTGATGATCATGCTCAATGTCCATTTCATGGATTTGAATATGATAAAAATGGTAAAGTCCAAATAATTCCAGCTAATGGAAGAATAAAAAGTGTTCCACCTCGATACAAAGTAAACGCTTATGTTGCAAAAGAAAAATATGGTTTTATATGGTTATATTGGGGTGAAGCTACAAAAGATCTTCCACCAATTCCTTTCTTTGAAGATTTAAAACATGGCTTTAATTATTCTCAAATAAAAGATCTTTGGCCTATGCATTATACAAGATGTATTGAAAACCAAATGGATGTAGTTCATGTACCCTTTGTTCATCACAACACTATTGGCAAAGGAAACAAAACTATTGTTTATGGACCAAAAGTTAAGTGGGAAGGGAATAAATTAACTTGGTATGTAAAAAATATAGTTGATGATGGGAAAACAGAAGCAAAAAGTGCATCTGAAATGGGAGATGAAAAATCTTTATTTTCACTTCAACTTATAATGCCTAATATTTGGCATAACATAATAGCAGAAAAAGTTAGGGTTTTTGCAGCTTTTGCTCCAATAGATAATGAAAACACAATGATTTATCTTCGATTCTATCAATCATTTATGCCTGCTTGGGGAATTAAGCACTTCATTGGTTTTGTTGGTAAGATTTATAGCAAAGTAATTCTTAGACAAGATAAAAGAGTTGTTATTACTCAACTTCCAAAACACTCAGAATTAAAAATGGATGAAAAATTAATTGCTGGGGATAGACCAATAGCAGAATTTAGAAAGAAAAGAGATCAATTAATAAAAGAAAATAATAATTAATATTAGGAGAGAAAATGGCAATTGGATATGCATGTATACATCTAGGCAGTGCAAATACTAAATTATCAACTTTATATATTAAAAATTATGATGAAGATAAAATCTTCCAAGTTATTGAAAATAATCTAAATGCTTTAGATGAAATAATCCACTATAACATTGAAAACAATATAAAATTATTTCGTATAAGCTCCGATATTATTCCACTTGCATCTCATCCAATAAATAAAATTCCTTGGTGGGAAATTTTTGAGTCTAAATTAAAAGATATTGGGGATCTTATAAAAGCTAATAATATAAGAGTCACAATGCATCCAGGTCAATATACTGTTATAAATTCACCAAAAGATGAAGTTGTAAAAAATTCAATTGAAGAATTAAGATATCATACAAAATTCCTCAATTCACTAAATTGTGATAACTCAAGCAAAATAGTTCTCCATATTGGCGGGGTTTATTCAAAAAAAGAGAAAGCAATTGATAGATTCATTAGTAACTATAAAAATTTAGATAAATCAATTAAAGATAGACTTATAATAGAAAATGATGATAAGTCATATAATATTGAAGAAGTTCTTTATATTTCATCAAAAACAAATATTCCTGTTGTTTTTGATAATTTGCACCATAAACTTAATCCTCCCAAAAACAATAGCCTAAATGAATATCAACTTATTGAAAAGTGTAATAAAACCTGGAATCTATACGATGGTAAACAAAAAATTCATTATTCTCAAAGTGCTAATAATTATAAAAATGGAGCTCATTCAAAAACTATAAATGCTAATGAATTCTTATCTTTTTATAAAAATTTACTGAACAAAGATATTGATATAATGCTTGAAGTAAAAGATAAAAATCTTTCTGCAATCAAATGTAATTTATTAACAACAAGTGATAAAAAAATTAAAAACTTAGAAAAGGAATGGACTAGATACAAATATTTTACTCTAAGTGCTTCACCTCAAATCTATAACCAAATTAGAGAATTATTAAAAGAAAAATCAAAATATAATGCTTTAGATTTTTATACTCTTATTGAAGAAGCTTTAGAAATTGAAATGTCTAAAAAGAATCAAATTAACTCTCTTCAACATATATGGGGTTATTTTAAAAAGGATGCAACAGAAGAAGAAAAAACTAAATTCTTATCATTATTAGAATCTTTTAAGAATGATAAAAAAACAATTAATTCTTTAAAAAATTACTTATATAAACTTTCATATAAATATTCAGTTGAATATCTTTTAGATTCTTTATATTTTTATATTTAATTAAAAATAATGCTTATGAAAAAAAATACTTTAAAAAAAATCTTACTTTCTATTTTAGCTTTTATTATAATTATCTTTTTAGCTTTTATAATTTATGCTAGCAATTACTACAAAGCTGATGAAAAAGCTAATTCAATATTAGAATCTGAAAATGTAATTCAAGAAAATAATTTAACAATTCTTTTACCAAATAAAGATATGGATAAAAAAATTGGATTAATTTTTTATCCTGGAGGAAAAATAGAAGATATTGCCTACCTTCCATTATTAAAAGAATTATCAAATAAAGGGATTACTTGTTATCTTGTAAAAATGCCATTTAACTTAGCTGTTTTTAATATAAATGCTGCTGATAAAATAATTGAAAAATATAATGAGATCAATAAATGGTACATTGGAGGACATTCACTAGGTGGTGCTATGGCAAGTAGCTATGTAGAAAAAAATTATAATAAAATCTCTGGTTTAATTTTACTCGCTGCTTATCCAATAAATAATGCGATAAATAATGTTCTTTGCTTATATGGATCAAATGATATGGTTTTAGATAAAACTAAATTAGATACAGTCCAAAATAAAATTGAAATCAAAGGAGGAAACCATGCCTTCTTTGGTAACTATGGCAACCAAAAAGGAGATGGGACTCCAACCATAACTAGAGATGAGCAACAAGAATTTGCAATAAAACAAATTATTAATTTTATTAATTAATTAAATATATAATTATTTTTTTATACATAACTACTTAACTTTTTTCAAAAATTAAAACTTGACAGACTAATAATCATAAGGTAATCTTCAATTGATGTTAGACGTTGGACGTCTAAACACTGGTGATATATAGGAGATATTAAATGAAAAAAGTTGGCCAAAAAAAACCTTTATATGAATACGTACAAGAAGAAATTCTAAATTTAATAAAAGAATGGGATAATTCACGCCCAATACCTAGTGAAGCAAAACTATCAAAAGACATGGGTGTAAGTAGAAATACGGTAAGAGAAGCTATACAAAATCTTGAAAAAGCTGATGTCTTAATAAAAAAACATGGAGTTGGAACATTCATTAATAAACAAAGTGTAAATGTTGTTACAGCATTGAATAATCTACACGGAATTCAAAAAATTGTTGCATCTGAGGGAAAAACTCTAGAATTTAAACAAAATCAAATTGATATTGTTTTAACTGACTCAGAAATTGCTTCATATCTAAAGATAAAGAACAATCAAAAAATAATTAAAATCGTACAAACCTATTTAGCAGATAAATCAGAAATAATAAAAGGGATTTGTTATATAAATCCTAAAATTTACAATAATGATGCAACAGCTTTCCTTTCTAAAATTGAAGGTAGCAATGATACAAAAACTAATATTTTTAATTTAATTGAAAATTTTACTGAATATACAGTTGATCATGCAATAACAAAAATATCTGCTGTTGCTGCAGATGAAGAAACAGCAGAATCTCTATCAATAAAAATTGGAAAACCAATTGTTCAATTAAATGAAACATATTTTGATGCAAATGGCACTATTTTAATGCATTCAATTGATTTAATTGATAGTGAAAATTTTGAATTACTAGTAGTAAGAAAACGATCGTTATAAAAAAAATTCAAGGAGGATTTAATGGAAAATTGGATGGAAAAGATTGATTATGGTAAAGGAACCGGCGTCGAAAACAAGTCCCAATACCATATTCAATGTAAAAAAGGAGACATAGCTCCTATAGCTATTGTACCAGGAGATCAAGGAAGAGTAAAAAGAATTATTAAATTTTTAGAAAATCCTACAAAAATTGCAGAAAATAGAGGCTTAATAACTTATAAGGGAACCTATGAAGGAATTCCTGTCTCTGTTACTTCTACAGGAATGGGAGGACCGGCCGCAGGAATAGTATATGAAGAACTTATTAATCTAGGTGCAAAAATTTTGATAAGAATTGGTAGTATGGCTGCAATACAACCAGAAATAAATCGTGGAGATATTTCAATACCAATGGCTTGCGTTAGAGATGATGGGTTAACTCAATATTATGTACCTCAAAATTACCCTGCAATTGCAGACCCAATTCTATACAATAATTTAATAAAAGAAGGTGAAAAAAGTAATATCCAAATTCATACAGGTATTAACTGGACACATTCTGCATTTTATTCTCGTTCAAAAGACTACTTTTTACAATGGACAAAAAAAGGCGTAAAAACACTCGAAATGGAAGCTTCAGCTTTATTTGTTATTGGAATGCTGAGAGGAGTCTCAACAGCAATGATTGGAACTATTTATGAAAATAGATTTAATCAAACTGAAAAAAATGACATGGATTTATCAGTAAAGAATATTAATGACCAGCTTATTGAAAAAGGAGTTAATGCATCAATAGAGATTGCATTAAAAGCTGCAATATCCACATATAAACAAAAATGGAGAAACTAATATGAATTATAAACAAATAACAAAAAATATATTTTCAATTTTAATTTTATCAACAATTCCTATCTTATCACTTATTGCTAATGGTACTAATGAAAATAAAGAAATTGAACCATTACAATTAGTTAGTGAAAGAGGAACTCACACAGAAGCTTGGAAAACAGAAATGGCTCCATTTGAAGCTGAAACAGGAATCGATTTAGAAATAACTCAACATCCATATGCAAACTATTTTGATCAACTAATGCTTAGTTATACAGGAAATCAAGGAGAATATGATGTTCCTTATATTTCTCTACTTTGGTACCCAACTTTAGCAAACGCTGGATATATTCAACCTCTAAATGAATTTATAGAAAATGATTCTACTTTACCTGAAGATATGCCAGGTTTACAAAGTGCTAAGATAAATGGGAATTATTATTTTATACCTTATATGAATGAAGTCGGAGGAATAGTTTATAGAAAAGATTTATTTGAAGATGAAACAGAAAAGAAAAACTTCAAAGAAAAATATGGCTACGAATTAACACCTCCAAAAACATTAGAACAATATAAAGATATTGCAGAATTCTTTACTAGACCTCCAGAATTATATGGAGTTACCTTAATGGGAAAAAGAAGTATCTTTTTAGCAACACATTTTATGAATAGATTATGGGCCAATGGTGGAAATCTTCTTGATGAAAATTATGAACCAATTTTTAACAATGAAATTGGTGTAGAAAGTTTAGAACAAGTAAAAGATTTCTTTAATTACTCAAGTCCTTCTTCTTACTCATATGATTTCCAAGAAGCTTTGACTGAATTCAAAATGGGTAAAAGTGCAATGGCAGAATTATGGACTACAGCGATGTTCCATGTTGATGATCCTGAAAGCTCAAAAGTTGTAGGCAAAGCATCATTTGTGGGCTTCCCAAAACCTGAAAATGCTATTAATGAGAAAAGACCTAGATTATTTATCTCTTGGGGTTTTGCAGTTTCCGATACTTGTAAACAAAAAGATAAAGCACTCGAATGGATAAAATATGCAACATCTACTGATGCTTTAGCACAAACCGCTCATCTTGGAACTATCCCAACAAGATTAAGTGCTATGAATAATACTCAATTAATTGAAGAATTACCTTGGATACCTCAATTTCAAGAAGCTTTAGATACTTGTATCCCAACCCCAATGGTACCTCTAATTCCAGAAGGAATGTCTATTGTTAATGGATTCATAGCTCCAATGGTATCTGAATATATTTCAGGTAATGGATCAGCTCAAGAATTATTATCTGAAGCAGCAAAATCAACTAAAGATTTATTACAAGAGAACGGATACTACTAAGAAAGGAATACTAGAGAAGCCCTCTATATATAATATGTAAGGCTTCTCTAGGTTATGGAGATTATATGAAAAAAAATAGATTACAAAATAAAAGAGAAGATCTTTTATATCTATCACCTGGACTTATTGTTCTTGGAATAATTTTCGTCATTCCTTTATGTTATGCAATAGGCATAACTTTTGTGAAATGGACTTTAATTAGACCTGAATTAGGAATAAAATTTGTTGGATTAAAAAACTATATTACCGTATTAACAGATCCATTCACCTATGAGGTTTTGGCTAGAACTCTATTATTTTTAGTTTTTGCAGTAATTATTGAAATGATATTAGGGCTCCTTATTTCAACAGTATTAAATTGGGGTTATTTTGGACACTCATTAATACAATCAATTTGTTTAATTCCTTTTATGATGGCTCCAATTGTTGTTGGATTTACTTGGAAATTTCTTTTAAACAATACTTTTGGGCCAATTCCAAAATTACTTACAAATATTGGTCTAGGTTCAATTGTTGAAACCCCACTACTGGCAAATTCAAAAACAGTAATGCTGATGTTAATTATTGTTGATGTTTGGCAATTTACACCATTTGTAGTTTTAGTATTACTAGCAGGGATGAAATCATTGCCAACTTCTCCTTTTGAAGCAGCTGAAGTAGATGGTGCAACAGCATGGCAAAAATTTAGGCATATTACCTTACCTTTATTAAAATCATCAATATTGGTAGCACTAGTTATGCGAACACTAACAGCACTAAGAGTTTTTGATACAATTAGTATAATGACTGGTGGGGGCCCAGGATCCTCTTCTGAAATAATATCATACTATGGTTATAGATTAGCTTTTCAATCTTACTCAATGGGATTAGCTGGGACTGTGGGAATAATAACTATGCTATTAGCATTAGGATTAACTATTACTTATTTAAATAAAGTAGGAGTAGATTCATGATAAATAAAAAAAATAATACAAAACAAAAAATTATTTATTTCATAGTAGTAATACTCTTACTAATATGGACACTATATCCTATTTCATGGATTGGTTTAGTTTCATTTAAACCAAAAAGTGCACAATTTTCACCTAATTGGTTTGGATTTATACCAACTTTAGATAATTATGCTACTTTCTTTTCTAACAAAGTTTTGTTAAAAAGTTTTTTTAATAGTTGTATTGTTACTGTACTTTCAGTAATTGCTGGCTTAATTATTGGGACCCCTACAGCTTATGCTTTAGCAAGATTCAAAATAAAAAATAGCCCTAAAATTTTGTTATTTATTTTATTAGCTAGAATGACTCCACCAGTAGTATTAGTCGTACCATTCTTTTTGATTGCAGTAAAATTAAATATTTCTGACACATATATTGCATTAGTTATTATGGGAATATTTTTATCATTACCATTTGTAATATGGATGATGAGAGGTTTCTTTTTAGATATTCCATCATCACTTGAAGAATCAGCAATGATTGATGGTTGTAATAGATCTTATGCATTAAGAAAAATTGTATTACCTCTTGCTGCACCAGGACTTGCCGCAACCGCAGTACTTTCTTCCTTATTAGTTTGGAATGAATTCTTTTTTGCCCTAATATTAAGTGGAAAAAATACTCAAACATTACCGGTTTTAGTTAATTCATTTGTAAGCGAAAAATCAATTGATTGGGGCACTATGAGTGCTGCTGGAATAATCACGGTTTTACCATTAATAGTATTTGGTTTACTTTCTCAAAAGCATCTTGTAAGAGGCTTAACAATGGGAAGCGTGAAATAAAAATTTTATTAACAATAATCAACTGCAATTTTATTTGCAGTTGTTTTAATTAATTGAGACACACTACATAAATATTGGAGAAATAAATGAAAAAAGCAATAATAGTTGTAATTGATAGTTTTGGGATTGGGGCTCTTCCTGATGCAAAAACTTATAATGATTCTGGAGCAAATACCATAAAACATATCTGCGAAAACACAAAAGTTAATTGGATTAACTTAAAAAAATTAGGATTAGGAAATGCCTCCCTTTTAATTAATGAAGAACTTAAAGGATGTGAAAAAGTAGATAAGCCTATTGCAAGTTATGGAATAATGGCTGAAAAGTCACCAGGCAAAGATACTACAACAGGACATTGGGAAATGGCAGGAATCATATTAGAAAAACCCTTTACAGTTTTTCCACAGACCTACCCATCTTTTCCCAAAGAGTTAATTAATGAACTCTGTAAAAGAACCCAAATAAAAGGGATTTTAGGAAACAAAGCTGCATCCGGGACAAAAATAATTCAAGAATTAGGAGCAGAACATGATAAGACAGGATTTCCAATATGTTATACCTCTGCTGATTCTGTTTTTCAAATAGCAGCAAATACCGCAATTATTCCTTTAAAAAAATTATATGATATTTGCGAAGTTGCTAGAGAGCTTTGTGATAAATACAATATAGGAAGAGTTATTGCAAGACCTTTTATTAAAGAAGGAAATACCTATATAAGAACAAAAGATAGACATGATTTTAGTATTGCTCTACCTGAAAAAAGTTTATTAGATCATCTTCAAGAAAAGAAAATTAATACTGTTGCAGTTGGTAAAATTGGACCAATATTTAATGAATCAGGAATAAATCAATCCTATCATGATTCAGGGAATAAAGATTGCATAAAAAGAATGATAGAGTTATCAAAAGAAATTAATGAAACTCCTGAATTAATTTTTGTTAATTTAGTAGATACTGATATGATTTTTGGTCATAGAAGAGATGTTTTAGGGTATGGTAAAGAAGTAAATAATATTGATATTGCAATTGGACAAATCATAAACAATATTAAAGAAAATGATTTATTAATTATAGTAGGAGATCACGGATGTGATCCAACATTCAAAGGAAGTGATCACACAAGAGAATATGTTCCTATACTATGGTATGAAAAAGGAAAAACAACTAATAACCTTGGAATAAGAAATAGTTTTTCTGATATGAGTCAAAGTATTTGTAAATACTTTAATATAAGCTCTATGAAAAATGGTATTTCCTTTATTTAATTCTATGTCTTAAAAGCTGTTTAATTAATAAATAGCTTTTAAGGCCAAATTGAATCTTCAATCATCAAACATAGAGTATGATAAATGGGTAAATGCAATTCCTGAACCTTATAGGTTTCAACTTCAGGAACTTTAATTACAACATCACAATATTTATCAACTTTACCTTCTCTTTCTCCAGTTAAACCAATAACTTTCATATTTTTAGCTTTTGCAACAATGCTTGCAAAAACCACATTCTTTGAAGAGCCAGAGGAAGAAATACAAATTAAAATATCATCTTTGTTTCCATAACCAATAATTTGTTGTGCAAATATTAAATTAGGATTTACATCATTTGAAAAAGCTGTATTTAATGCACTATGTTGTGACAAATTAATAGCAGGGATTGCATCTTCAAGACTATTATTAATCATATCAGAATCATTTGGAGCTATCAAATCTATTTTTTCTTTAATAGAATTAGATATAGGTCTCTTCTTAACAAAAGACTTCATTAATTCCCCAACTATATGATCACTATCTGCACTACTACCACCATTACCACAAACTAAAATCTTATTATGATTCATTGCAGCATTATTAATTATCTCAAAACTTTCTAAAATAGCTGCTTTAGAATTTTCTAAACTAGGATATCGTTCTATTAAAGTTTCAATATGTTTATTCACTTTTTTTTAAACCTCTTTGTGCTACTGTAATAGCGGCATAATCGCCTAAATTTTCTTGTAAGAATGCTGTTTTTATTTTGCATAAATCTCTATTAATAGGAAGGATTTCTTCTTGAATTACACTCATCATGTACTTATCAATAATCTCTTTACTTCTAGAATAAATACTACCAATTACAATACAATCTAAGGCTAATAAATCTATTAAAATTGAAAGAGTTAAACCTAATTTCTGAGAACTAATTTTTACAGTTTTTATAGCTTTAATATCTGATTCTTTCTCTGCTTTATCAAAAATTTCTTTTGCACTTAAATCTTCATTAAATAATTTTTTATGAAGCATAGAAATTCCTGCACCACAGCAATAACTTTCAACAGATCCAAATTTCCCATAACAAAAAGGTCCATCTTCAGCAATTCTTACATGCCCTATTTCTCCGGCTTGATCATTGGATCCTTTATACAACTTGCCATCAAAAATTAACCCCGCACCTAAACCAGTACCAAAAGTTAAAAATGCGAAATTTTTACTTCCTCTACCGTTACCATGATAATACTCAGCTAAAGCACAAGCATTTGCATCATTTTCTAAAAAGGTTGGAATATGAAATTTAGATTCAAAAAGTTTTTTTATATTTACTCCATGCCAAGAAGGAAGATGAGTTGGTGATATAAAAATCCCTTTTTCACTATCTAAAGGACCACCAGCACTAATTCCAATTGATGAAATACTGACTTTAAATTCTTTTTGTATTTTTTCGATTATATCTGCAATTATTTTAAAATTATCTTCAAAAATTTCTTTTGTAAAAAACTTTTCTTTATATATTATTTCACAATCATCATTTGATAAAACTATCGCTATTTTAGTTCCACCAACATCTACTCCAATATAATAGTTCATACTTTCCTCAAAATGTCGATTTTATTTTTCTTAAAATAATTAATATAATTGAAAAAATGAGGCACCTTTTTTCTAGGTGCCTCTATTAGAATTATTTCTTAATTACTGATACACCTGTATCAACATATTTATTAGCAATTGTTTCACCATTAAGTACTTTAATAGCAGTCTTTATACCTTCGTAACCCATTACGTCAGGATTTTGAGCCATTGTACAAAGGATATATCCTTTATCAATTAATGATAGAATCATATCAGATTTATCAAATCCAACACCAACTACTGCATTACCAGCTTCTTGAATTGCATTACCAACACCAACTGTTGAACCTTCGTTTGCTCCGAATAAACCTACAACACCTTGTGTAATAAAGTTTGCGCTCATATCTTTTGCTACAGCTGCATCACCATTACAATATTGTGTTTCTAAGATTGTATAGTTAGATCCAGCAAAAGCAGCTCTGAAACCAGCTTCTCTATCAACTGTAGATGCTGTTGCAGCATTAACGTTAATAATACCAATTGGACCTGAAGTTACACCATTAGCTTTTAAAGCATCAAGCATTTGTTCACCAGCAGTTGTACCAGCAGCTTTATTATCTGTTGCTAAAGTTTGTTCACCAGGATAATCAGCAGCACTATCAACATAAATGATTTTTACACCAGCTGAAGTAGCTTCTTTTAATGCTGAAGTTACAGCATCAGGACCATTAGCTGCTAATAAAATAACATCTGCGCCACCTGCTACAGCATTGTTAATTGATTCGATTTGTTTGTTATCGTCTTTGATATCTGGAGCTAACCATTTATAATCAATTCCACCAAATTCTGCTACAGCTTTTTCACAACCTGCATTAACATTTTGCCAATGTTGATCCATCTGGTCCATTGTAATTAAATAAACCTTTTTATTTGATGATTCATTTTGACCTTGTGCAAATAAACCAACTACAGCGAAAATTGAAAGAGTAACGATTAATAACGCTTTTTTCATACTATTCTCCTTTTATTATAAGCTTAACGCTTTTATTTTTTTAATATTTTCCAACTCTTGCCCTTATTGCTTCTAACAATAACGTCAAGTAGTACTGAAACCACTACGATAATACCAATAACAATATTTCTAATTGCGATTGGAGCACCTGCAAATTGAAGACCGTTTTGTAAAACGCCCCAAATTGAAGCACCAATAACTGTTCCAAAGAGGAGTCCTTGTCCACCTAAAGTAGAAACACCACCAATAACTGATGCTGCAACAGCATATAATTCATAAGACATACCAGCATCCATTGTTCCCATACCACTAGTTGCTGTTGTAATTAAACCAACTACACAACAAACAAATGAAGAAACTAAATATGCTTTTATTGTTGTACTTAAAACAGAAACACCAGATAATCTTGCAGCTTCAACATTTGATCCAACGGCATAGATATGACGACCTGTACGAGTTCTAGTTAATACAAAATTAAAAATTAGCCATAATACTAGAGCAATCCAAATCGTATTATATAAACCTAAGCTTTTTCCATAATAGAAAAAGTTTCTAAAGGTCTCTGCTGCTTCACCAATTGAATCTGTGTTGTAGTTGTGGTTTGCAATTTGTGCTATACCTCTTGCAATTGTCATTGTTCCAAGAGTTCCAATAAAGGAAGGAAGTTTACACCATGCTACTAAAAATCCATTAACAAAACCTACCATTAATGCACAAATAATAGTGATGATTACTGCAAGTAAAGGATTTACACCTCTAGTCATCAGTGTTGCACTGATCATACAACTCATACCAACAACAGAACCAATACTTAAGTCAATTTGTCCTATTAACAAAACATAAGATTGACCAATACCAATTAACAAAATTGGTGCAATTTGTCTAAGCAAGTTAGATACGTTTCTTGATGAAAAGAACATAGGATTCATTAATCCAAATACAATACAAAGAATTATTAAACCTATAGTTACTGTTAATACTTGCCCCATTCCCCTTATAGCTAATAATCTTTTATAAGGACTTTCTATCTTTTGATTCATTATTTTTTACCTCTTAGTCAATCTTTTTCTCAAATTTTGTTGCGTATGATAATATTTCTTCTTGGTTTGTATCTTGCGTAATCAAGGAACCTGTAACCCTTCCATCACACATAACTACAATTCTATCTGAAATACCTAATACTTCTGGCATTTCACTTGAAACGAAAATAACAGCTATACCACTATTTTTTAAAGTGTTCATAATATTATAAATTTCTACTTTGGCTGCAACATCAATTCCCCTAGTTGGTTCATCAAAAATAACAACTTTACTATTTCTAGCAAGCCATTTTGCTACAACAACTTTTTGTTGGTTACCACCTGAAAGGCTAGCCGCATTTACTTCCCCATTAGGCAATTTTATCTTTAAATCGTTAATTGCTTTTTTAACAATTACTTTTTCTCTTTTACGATTTACAATGCCAGCCTTTGAACATAATTCATCTAAATTAGCTAATGCTATATTTTCTCTAACAGATAATTTTGTACAAAGCCCATCTTTTTTTCTGTCTTCAGGAGCCAATACGATACCACATCTAATTGCATCCATTGGGCATTTAATATCTACTTTTTCACCTTGAACAAAAACCTCACCACTTTCTTTTGGATCTACACCAAAAATCGCACGAGTAGTTTCTGTTCTACCGGCACCCATTAAGCCGGCAATTCCAAGGATTTCTCCTTCATAAGCTTCAAAGCTTACATTACGGACCATTTTACCAGCATTAAGATTTTTTACACTAAAGAGTTCTTTTCCTTTATGGCTTTCAACTCTAGGGAATTGTTCCTTAATTTCACGACCTACCATATTTGCAATAATTTGCTTCATTGTAAAGTCTTTAAAAGCCCCTTCAGTAATATATTTACCATCACGCATGATAGTAACTGCATCTACGATGTGTTGTAATTCTTCTAATCTATGAGAGATATAAACAACTCCACATCCATTAGCTTTTACTTCTTTTATTATTCTAAATAAGTCTTCTATTTCTTTTGTAGTTAAAGCACTTGTTGGTTCATCCATAATTAGAACTTTTGCATTAGACTCTAAAGCTTTTGCAATTTCAACCATTTGTTGTTGCCCAACACCTAAAGAACCAACAACTGAGGTTGGAGAAATATCAATTTGTAATCTCTCTAAAACTTCTCTAGAGCGACTAATCATTTCTTTGTCTTTTAATAAACCTTTACTATGGAGTTCTTTTCCTAAAAAAATATTCTCTGCAACAGTTAAATGTGAACACATATTCAATTCTTGGTGAATAATAGCAACACCTTTTTCTTGTGCGCTTTTTGGAGTTAAATGCCCCTCAATAGTTTCACCAAAAATAGTTAATTCACCTTCATCTCTTGTATATACTCCAGATAAAATTTTCATTAAAGTAGATTTTCCAGCACCATTTTCACCTAAGAGAGCCATTACTTGCCCACTTTTTAGATGAAAAGAAACATCATCTAAAGCTTTTACACCTGGAAAAGATTTAGAAATATGCTTCATTTCTACAATATATTCATTACTCATAGGTTATTAACTCCTTTTGACAATCTAATCCTCTCATGAGAATTATGAGTTGAAAAGAGTTGTAAATTTGTGAAAAGGTGGGGTATTTTTATGATTTACATTATTTTATCAACATTGATCCATGTAAAAATGATAAAGAATCGAAATCTTTACGAGAATATGAGTTAATAATTTTACCTTCTGCAGCTAAGAATAATTTGTCTGCAACTTGAAGTGTATCTGAAAGAGATAAAGCCAAAATTAGGATAGAAACACCTCTCTTTTTGAGCTTATCAAAATATTCAATATTTCTAATTCTCTGATATAAATCTAAGAAAGAAAAGGGTTGAACTAATACTAATAAATCAGGATTTTGGAATAATATTTTTTGATGTAAAACTTTAAATAATTCGGTTTCATTAAGTGATAATAAATCCTTCTCATATACAATTGAACCAATATCTTTTTCTAAAGACTTTGCTAAAGATTTTTCAATATTATGTTTAAGCCACAAGTTCTTTAATTTATGATCAGCGCAAAAAAGAATATTATCCATTACTGATAAAGAATAAAATAGATTTGATTTTAAAGGTTTCTTATCTACAAAAGATAATCTTCTATCTCCATTTTTTATCTTTGAGCCATTTAATAATAATTTACCACTTTGTGGATTTTCCTCTCCTTTAAGCAGCTTAGAAAAACTATCAATAACAGAATTATCACTATCGAGTAATACTATTGTTTCTCCTTTATGCAAATCGAAATTAATATTAGTGAGATTTTCAAAATTTAAATCTTTAACAGAAAAAATAATATTACTATCATCAGTATTCTCATTTTCATATAATTCTTTTCTCTCTTCTTTAGATAAACTTTTTTTAAAAACATAACTGTAATGTTCCATTACCTCATCACTCATCTCATAAGGTAATAAATTTTTCACCATATGACCTTCTTTCATTAGATAACACCTATCACTAATAAGAAAAGCCTCTTGATGATGATTACAAATATATAAAAATGACATACCCATTTCACTTAATTCTTTTATTAAACTATGTAATTGGACTATATCTCTTTCGTGTATAAAACTTGAGATATCTTTTAATATCACTAAACTTGAGCCATTAATTTGAGCCTTGATTAATTCAATAACAACTTTATCATATATATCTAAATCACTTACAAAATCATCAGGATTAAATTTTGCACTAACTTTGTTCAATAATCTTTGAGTTTGTTCAAATAGCATTTTTTTATTTATTATATGCTGTGAAAATCTTTTTCTCAGTACAAATAAATTTTCATAAACAGTTAAGGAATCTATTAATGTAGTATCTTTATCTATTATTACAACATTATTTTTACCTGGGTTTGGATCTAAATAATCATTTACAATCTTTCCATTATAAGAAACATACCCATAATGCAAAGAAAGACCATTACTTATTAATTCAACAAGTTCATCGACGCCTAAAATGTTTATAGGAATTAAACCAATAATTTCACCTTTAGAAATATATAAATTGATATCATCTAAAAAAGGAGGATATGAAACTTTTTCTAAACATAGAATTTCTGTTTTCATTTATACCCCTCCTAATCAGCTTTATATTCAATTGGAAGACTGATTGTTACATCCGTACCTAAATTTAAACAACTAGTAACTTCAAGACCATATCTTTCACCAAACAATAATTTTATTCTGTTATTTACATTTATAAGAGCAATACCACCTTGATAAGAATTACTATGTAATTGATCTGAACTCTCTTTTAAAAGAGCATCCTGAAGTTTCTTTAATTGTTCTTCTGGCATTCCAACACCATTGTCTTTAACATTAATTAATAGCCTTGAATTAAATAAATCAATATTAATATTTAAAATACCTTTTTCATTCTTACACTCTAGTCCATGAACAATCGCATTTTCAACAATAGGCTGTAAAGTTAATTTAGGAATTCTAATTCTTAATGCTTCTTCTTCACAATTATCACTAAAATTAATATTCATAGTAAGTCTTTCACCAAATCTATATTGTTGAATATAAAAATAATTTTTAGTATTTTCCAACTCTTGTGATAAAGGTACTAAATTTTGAACATGACTAATGGTATATCTAAAAAATGTAGCTAGGGCTTCACACATTGAACTAATTGATTTATTACCCTCAATTAAAGCCTCAGATCTAATTCCTTCTAAAGTATTATATAAAAAATGCGGATTAATTTGATTTTGTAGAGCTAAATATTGAGCTTGTCTTTTACTAACACTCATTAATATATCACTATCTAATATTTGAGCTAATCTCTTATCCATATCCTCAAATTCTTTACTTAATGGATTTTTTAAATCACTAAAATGAGAATAAGTTTGTCCCGAATTAAATAGTTGCATTAAGTGTATGAATTTCCTATATGGTTTATAAATTTTTGAATAGCCATAAATATAAAAAATCACTAATAATGTTAAAGGTAAAAAAAACCAGTATGGGCTTTTTATCCTTCCAAAGTGAGATAAAAATACAATAAAAAAAGTTAATAAAATTAAGGTTAAACTAGAAAAGAATAAAACAATAACTCTAGTCTCAATATATTTAGGTTCTCTAAGCCATTTAATTTTAGCCATAAAGTTTCCTATAATCCTGCGGTTTAATACCTAGTTGATTCTTAAAACATTTAGTAAAATGTCTTGAATCTTGATAACCAACTTGCTTTGAAACTTCTTTGATAGGCAAAGATGTATTAATTAAAATTTGTGTTGCTTTATTAATTCTTACTTCCCTTAGATATTCTGCAAAACCTTTATTTGTCTCTTTTTTAAATAAGGAACTAAAATATGTTGGAGATAAATGAACTAACTCAGAAAGAGTATCTAAAGACAATTGATTGTCCCAATAGTGTTTTTCAATATAATTTTGTGCATCTTTAATAGGTTTTGCGCTATCATTATTTCTTTTTTCTAATAATAAATTATAAATTAATAATAACTTTTCTTTAAAGAAAGAAATTATTTTATTTTTTGAATTTAAATAATAGATTCTATCAAAGGACAATTTTTCAACATCTTCTTTATTCACTTGATTCTTAAAAATTACAAATAATCTATTTACTATTGCTTCTATAGTTAAGAAGAACATGTTTTCATCAAGCATATATAAATTATTAATTAATAAATTAAAATCATCCATATTTAACTTTTCATTAGCATATAATGAGTTTATTTTCAAAATAAAAGAATCAATTTCATCACTATCAAAAGTAAGAGGAATTTGAAATTCATCAATATAGTTATCACAATTATTATTAATTCTGGTGTAACTTAAATTAATTATTCTCTCAAGTTCTTTAAAGACTTTATCAAAATCTGATATATGGCTCCCTTGAGAAAGAGTTAATTCAATATTTGAAAATAGAGAAGAAAAATTTATAACAACTTCCTTAAAAGCTTTCTTGATATTTTTTATAATAATATCATATTGATTTTCATCAAATGTTATAAAAAGAATATATCCATGATATTTATCAGAAAAAACTAACTCCCAATCAGATACATCATTCAAATAAGTAAAAAAGAAAGTTTTTAACTTAGTCTTTATAGCCTCTTTAGCTTTCAAATCATATTGGTAAAACTCTCCATCTACAGAGATTAAAGATAAGTTAATAAAATTACTAAAATTAAATAACTCACTAACTTTTTCTTTATCAGCTTTATTTTCAAAATAGTTTAATAAGTAATAAGATCTTAAATCATCCTTATTTGATAAATAATTTTTATAATCTTTTTTCTCATTATAATTTGCAATCATTTTCTCTAAGGCAGTTAATAATTCATTTTGTTTTATAGGTTTTAATAAATAATCTGAAACACCAAATTTTATAGCTTTCTTTGCATAATCAAATTGTCTATATCCGCTTATAATTATAACTTGTAAATTTGGATTTATTTTTTTTGCTCTTTCAATTAATTCTAACCCATCTAAAGAAGGCATTCTTATATCTGTAATTAAAATATCAGGATTTGTTTTTTGAATTAAATTTAAACCTTCTAATCCATCACCAGCAGTACCTACTAATTCTAGACCTAACTCATCCCATAATATTAATGCACAAACTAAAGAACAAACTTTTTCTTCATCATCCATAACTAAAACTTTCATAAATGTTATAATACCCTAGTGTATTGAAGTAAGCAAGAAAAAGAAAAGTTAATAGATTTTAAATAGATAACTATCAAGAAAGATCTTTACTCACTAAATTTTGAATGATAAGCTGCTATATATGCAATGTGATTCTTCTGTATTATTAAAAGCTACTGAATTTGGCTTAATTGACAAAAACACTGAGGCAAATTTAAGTTTTGCTCCAAAACTAATTATAAATGATAGTAAACAAGGGTTAAAAGTCTTTGAACAAATAAAAAAAGAATTAAAAACCTGTAAAAGCTTTTGCTTTTCAGTTGCTTTTATTACACACAGTGGAGTAAATATCTTATTAGAAATTCTAAAAGAATTAGAAAAAAAAGATATTAAGGGAAGAATAATCACTTCTAACTATTTAAACTTCTCTGAACCAAAAGCAATAGAAAGATTAAATGAATTTAAAAATCTAACAATAAAAATATATGAAAAAGAAGCTTTTCATATAAAGGGATATCTCTTTGAACAAGAAGATTATTTCTCTCTTTTTGTAGGTAGCTCAAACCTTACTCAAGCGGCGCTTCTATCTAACAAAGAATGGAATTTAAAAGTAACTAGTAAAGAAAATGGTAATTTAATAAATAATATTAATTCAGAGTTTATAACGCTTTGGAAAGATTCTATAAACTTAACTCCCATCTGGTTAGAACAATATAAGAAAAAGTATTTAGAAACCAAAAAACTAAGAGATAAAGTTTCACAAATAAATATTAAAACGATGTCCTTAGAACCCAATATGATGCAAGTAAAAGCGGTAGAAGCTTTAAAAAAGATACGTAATTCAGGAGAAACACGAGCAATATTAATTTCTGCAACGGGTACTGGTAAAACTTATTTATCAGCCTTTGATGTTAAAAATTATAAGCCAAAAAAATTCCTTTTTTTAGCCCATAGAGAACAACTTTTATTACAAGCTGAAGAAAGTTATAAGACAGTTTTAGGGCCGGAAATTAACACTGGATTTCTTTCTGGCAAATATAAAGATTATGATTGTGACTATCTTTTTTCAACCATGAACATGATGGCAAAAGAAGAGATTTATACAAAATTTAAAAAAGATGAATTTGATTA
Organism: Pleomorphochaeta caudata; assembly: GCF_055395745.1. NCBI lineage: Bacteria > Pseudomonadati > Spirochaetota > Spirochaetia > Spirochaetales > Sphaerochaetaceae > Pleomorphochaeta > Pleomorphochaeta caudata. The sequence goes on along the minus strand of NZ_AP042458.1, from coordinate 1,041,747 downwards.
TATCATAATAGATGAAGCTCATAGATCTCCTTCATATAGTTACCAAAAAATTATAAATTATTTTAAACCAAAGTTCTTATTTGGAATGACTGCAACACCTAGTAGAACAGATGCTAAAGATGTTCTAGAAAACTTTGATAAAAACATTGCCTTAAAAATTGATTTAAAACAAGCAATGGAATACAACTTGCTTTGTCCTTTTCATTACTTTGGAATATCAGAGATTTATATTGATGGAAAAATAGTAGATGACAATACAAATATTAATGACCTAAGTGGTGATGATAGAGTAAAAAATATAATTGAAAAAATAAAATTCTATGGACATTCTGGAGATAGAGTGAAGGGCTTAATTTTTACAAGAAATGTAAAAGAAGCAGAGCTTCTATCAGATAAGTTTAATAAAAATGGCTATAAAACAATTGCACTATCAGCTAGTAGTAGTATTGAAGAGAGAACAAGAGCAATTGAAAGATTAGAAAGTGATGATATTGATGATTCAAATTTAGACTATATCTTTAGTGTTGATATCTTTAATGAAGGTGTTGATATTCCATCAGTAAATCAAATTATTTTACTTCGTCCAACAAAATCTGCTGTAATTTTTACTCAACAATTAGGTAGAGGGTTAAGAAAATATCCTGATAAAGAATTTGTAATAGTTCTAGATTTTATTGGAAATTATGAAAACAATTATTGTATACCTATGGCTCTATCCTCAGATAAATCTTTTAATAGAGAAACAATTAGAAAAACAGTAAGTGATGGCTCAGCATTCTTATCTGGTTGCTCAACTATTGAGTTTGATCAAATTTCAAGACATCAAATTTACAGTGCAATAGATAATAGCAAATTAAGTACAAAAAAGAATATTAAAGAAGCTTATAAATATTTGAAAAGTGAATTATCACACATTCCATCCTTTGAAGAATTTAATAAGTACGCAGAAATTGACTTTAACTTAGTAATTGAAAACTACGGCTCCTATTATCAACTTATAAAAGAATGTGAAAAAGAAAATTCTCCTTATACACTTAATAATGAAGAACTTTTTGCTCTTAATTATTTATCAACTAAGATTGCAAAAGGTAAACATTATGAATCGATTAATCTTTTAAATCAGTTAATTGATTCGAATGAAAAAGTTGCTGAAATACAAATTCCTTATATAACAAAACAACAAAAAGTTGCTTATAAAATATTATCTCATCAATATAATATAATTCCGAAAACTCAAAAAAGTATAGAAAAACATAAAGCTTGTATTTTAGTTGAAAAGTTTGATAATTATATAAAACCAACAAGTCAATTAAAAAAATATCTAAAAAATATAACTTTCATCAACTGTGTTAAAGAAATAATTAACTATTCTATTTCTCAATATAATGAGAATTACAAAAACAATTATAAGAACACTCAATTAACTTTATTTAAACAATATTCTTATGAAGAAGTCTGTAAGGCTTTAAACTGGGAAAAAGATTGCTCTGCTGTTATGAATGGATATATGTATGATAAAAATACTAATACCTTACCTGTATTCATAAATTATGAAAAAGAAGAGGATGCAATAAACTATCAAGATCATTTCACCTCTCCCACCTCTATAATTGCAATCTCAAAAAAGAATAGAACTATAAAGAGTATAGACTGGCAAAAAATATATAGAGCTAAAGAAAATAATACTAAAATTTATTTATTTGTTAGAAAGAATAAAGCTACTAATAATTCTAAAGATTTTTACTTTCTAGGAGAGATATATCCACAAGGTGATGCAATACCAATAAAAATTGATAACACCTCTGCTTTTAAAATAAACTATACTCTTGAAACTCCTGTACGAGATGATATCTATGAATATTTTACTACTGCTGAATAGTATTAATTAGTTTGTCCACAATAGGTTGATCTGCAGGGGCCCAATCTAAAGAATCTAAGTTACCAACTTCTAACCAAGTATCAGCAACATGTTCATTTCTTTTTAAGTCTCCTGTTTTTATTGAGCATAGATAACTATGCATAGTTATAAAAAATGAAGTATATTGATGTTCAACTGTCATAAAGTATTTATCTACTTCAATAGTTGCATTTAATTCTTCTTTAATTTCTCTGATAAGTGCATTTTCAGCTGATTCATTTTTTTCAATTTTTCCACCTGGGAATTCCCATTTTAAACCAACTTCTCCCTTATCAGGTCTTTTAGCGCAATATATTTTATTATCTTTTATAATGATTGCTGCAACTACTTCTATTTTTTTCATACAAATTCCTAACTATTCAATTTACACTCTATTATACAAATAATATCTATTTAATAAATAAAAATCAAAATAATTCTAGAAAATAAATTAGTTGCCATATAGGAATACATATTTTAAAATATAAACATGTATTCAATAATAATAGTTGACGATGAGTCTAGAATTAGAGATTCAATTAAAGGATTAATCCCTTGGAATGAATATGGATTTGATATTATAGGCTTTGCTGAAAATGGCTTAGAAGCTTTAGATTTAATCGAAGAAAAAGCTCCAGATGTAATAATTACTGATATTAGAATGCCATACATGGATGGCATAGAATTAATAAAAGAACTAAGAAAAACTTCACCTACTACTTCAATCGTAATTCTATCTGGACATGATGAATTTTCTTATGCCCAAACAGCAATAAAATATAATGTAACTGAATATGTATTAAAACCTGTTTCAAAAAATGACATTATTGAACTATTAAAAAATATAAAAGTTAAATTAGATAATGAAATTGCTCTTAGAACGGACAAAGAAAGATTAAATAAAATATATAATAATTTAATTCCTGCAATAAAAGAAAAAACAATTAACGAGATTTATTTAGGAAACTATCACGGCATGATTAAACAAGCTGAAGAATATGGATTACCTGTTTACTATAGCTATTACATGACATGTTTAATTGAGCCTGAAATTAATGATGATATAGAATTAAATTTATTAACTATAAAAGACATTTTAAAAAATCATTTTGATTCAAAAAATAATATTATTCAATCAATTATTAATAACAAAATGATTCTTACTTTTTACTATTCCTTGAAGGGCCAAGAATCAATTGAAAAACCATTATTTAAAAAAAGAACTCTAAAACAAATTCAAGAAATCAGTCAATTTATCCATTTTTACACAAAATCTAAATGCAATATAGGAATAAGTAAAATTATAAATGATATTAAAGATCTCAATATTGCTTATAAAGAATGCATACAAGCAATCAACTACAAAGCTTATTACAAAGATCAAAATATTTTCTTTATATAAGACTTAGAACCTATTAGCTTAATTGAAGCTACAGAAAATCTACAAGATGATTATATTGAAAACTTAATTTCTTCTATAAAACTAGGAAGTAAAGAAGATATAGATCAAGCTGTTGATTTATTATTCAGTAAAGATTCAAATTATAATCCTTTGGAAGTTGAATCATATGTAATGAAAATATTGTCTTTATTAACCAATTTAGCACTAAGCTATAATATAAATCTTAGTAAATATTTAGGATTAATAAATAAAATTTCTTCTGTTAATACAATTAATACTGTTATTCCACAAATCAAAGAAATATCTATAAAAATTAATCAAAAAATTCAAGAAAAAAGAGAATCAAGCAATATAAAATTTGTTGAAGAAGCTAAGAAATTAATTGAACAAAATTACCAAGATAAAAATTTTAATCAAGATGTAATTTGCGACACATTAGGTGTAAGCAATGCTTATTTTAGTAGCACTTTCAAAAAAGAAACCAAAACTCCATTTACCAAAGCCCTTACCCAAACTAGAATTGAACATGCCAAAAACTTATCAAATCGCCGAGAGAGTCGGATTTTCTGATTCTAACTACTTTTCTTTCTGTTTTAAAAAAATTACAGGTGATTCACCTTCAACTTATAAACAAAAGATAAAAGAATAAAATGAAGACAAGTGAATCCTCAATTAATAATATTTTCGCCAGAATTTTAATTTTATTTACTATTATTGTTGTTTCAGTTGTTACGATTACTATAACTGTTCAATTTTATAGATCAACTAAAAGTAATATAGAAATTAGTACAACACAAACTGTAACTCAAGCAAACAGAAGCATAACATCTTTTATAACGGATGTTATGCAAATTGGTGATACTACTTTAGACTACTGCACAAACATTAACCTAATTGATAAAGAAAGTATTGATCTTAGATTAAACACTATTCTAGATTCTAGAAACGATATTATTACTATTAACTTTTTCAACAGTGATGGAACAATAATAGGTGGTACAACAGCTAATAATTTAAGAGATAAAAATGAGATATCGCAACAAAGCTGGTTTCAAAATGCACTAAAAGGAAATGGAGATTATTATTTCTCAAGAGCTCATGTTCAACGTCTTATTCCACTAAGATATCCTTGGGTAATTAGCTATAGTAAAAGTTTTAACTATATAGATGAAAACGGTGTTGAACAACTTGGAATAATGCTAATTGACTTTAGTTATACTAAATTAAAAGAAATAATGAGTTATGCGACCATTGGTAAAACGGGTTATGCTTTTATAATTGATCAAGATAATAATATAGTATTTCACCCAAAACAAACTTTAATTAACTATGACCAATTCTTTGAAAATATTGATGATATTAAAGAAAAGATTTATGGAAAATATTATTCTAATGATTCAGGTGAAAATAAATTAAAAGTTATCCAAACAATTGACTACACAAGATGGAGAATTGTTGGTGTTGCTTTTCCAAATGAAATGCTACTAGAAAGTTTCAACTCATTTACTATAGCAATCATTATAATTTTAGCAGCAAGTATTTTTATAACAATTTTAATTGCAAAAATTGTATCCAACTATATAACAAGTCCAATTAGAATTTTAGAAAAACAAATGGAAAATATACATAAAGAAGCTTTTTCTCCAGAGATAATTGATAGAGCTTCATTAGAAGTAAAATCTCTTTCAAATTCTTTTGTCGAAATGTCAAAAAGAATGAAAACTCTTATGGAAAAAATAATTGAAGAACAAGAGTTAAAAAGAAAGAGTGAACTTGAAGCATTACAAGCAAAAATTAATCCTCACTTTCTATATAATACTTTAGACTCCGTTATTTGGATGGCAGAACAAGGGGATGATGAAGGAGTTATCACTCTTATTTCTGCACTTGCAAAGCTTTTTAGAATATCAATTTCCAAAGGTCATGAAGTTATTACACTTGAAGAGGAATTAGAGCATTGTAAAAATTACCTAGTCATTCAAAAGATGCGTTATGTTGATAAGTTTAATTTTGAAATCTCTATTGAAGAAGATATTAAATTATGCCAAACCATTAAATTAATTACTCAACCGATTGTTGAAAACAGTATTTATCATGGGATAAAATATTTAATGGATCCAGGAATAATTAAAATCAGAGCACAAAAAATGGGTACTGATAAAATTCAAATTATTATTGAAGATAATGGAACAGGAATGAGTGAAGAAGTGAGAAAATCTTTATTAACTACTGATAAAAAACAACACTTAAAAGATGGAAATGGTATTGGAGTATATAATGTTAATATGAGATTAAAACTTGCGTATGGCGATGAATATGGCTTGAATATTGAATCTGAGATTGATGAAGGTACAAAAGTTACAATTACAATTCCACATCTAGAACAAATCAAACAAATCACAAAGTCAAAAGGATTATAAAATGAAAAAGAGAAATATAATAATACCAATAATTTTAATTATAATTGCAATGGCTATTTCTGTTTTCATATACATTAATCAAAGACAAACAAATGAAACACATCCTTATAAAATTGCTTTTATCAGAATGAAAGAAGGTGGCCAATTCTGGAGTGCGATGAGAAATGGAGCAAGAGAAGCTAGAACAGATACACAAACCTCAGTAGAATTTTTTTCAACAATCAGTGCATCTGATATAAAAGTTCAAACTGAATTTGTTCAAGACGCTATTGAAAGAAATGTTGATGCTATTGTAATAACACCTAGTGATAATAAAGCATTAATTGAACCACTAAGAGAAGCAAAAGATAAAGGAATTAAAATTGTTCAACTTTATAATGAAATCGATGACGACGAAAATATAATTACAGCCTCAGTAATGACAAATACTTATCAGATCGGAACTAATGTCGCTAAAAAAATTATTAATAAAATAAATGGTGAAAAAACCAACATTCTATTAGTAAGTAGAAGTAAAAATGTTTCATCTAGTAGGTATATAGAAAAAGGTATTATGGATGTGCTCAAATCCCAAGATAATATAAAATGCAATTCATTATATGCAGGAAGCAATATTAATAGAATAGAAGAGATTCTTGATAATTATTTAAATAACTATCAAACAATTAATTATATTATTGCCCTTGATGATGATTCATCTGAAGGTGTTTCTAAATATTTTATCTCACATAACCATAAAGATAATATTTATTATATGGCAACAAGCCATTCTTTATCTAATATTCAAAATTTAGAAACTGGTATAATAGATGAACTTTTAATTTTAAACAGTTTTGCTATGGGCTATCAAGGAGTCTATGCAGCAAGTGAAATTCTTAACGGCAATGATATAATTAAACAAGATATTGATTATATTTTTGTAACTAAAGAAACTATGTTTGATGAAGATGTCCAAAGAAAACTATTTATTTTGTATTAATAAAGAAGAGCTCCGAAGAGCTCTAATAATTAATAATAATAAAGGAGTTAATATAAAGACTACTTTTTTTGTACATATTTTTGTATATCAAAGGCAACTGCAGAAACAATAATCATACCTTTAATAATGTTTTGCCAATAAGGATTAACGCCAATAAAAGTTAATCCATAGTTAATAAATGTAAAGATTAATACACCAGTGATTACTCCACTTACTTTACCAACACCACCTGTAACAGAAACACCACCAACAACACAGGATGCGATAGCATCTAATTCATATCCGACACCATAGTTATTTGTTGCACCACCAGTTCTAGCAGCTTCTAAAACACCACCAAATGCAATTAATGAATCACAAACGATAAATAAGCCAATGATAATTGAGGTAATATTAATACCAGAAACAACTGCAGCTTCTTTATTTCCACCAACAGCATATATGTTTTTACCAAATACAGTTTTATTTAATAAAACCCACATAAAGACTATTGCAATTAAAGCGAATATTACAATGACAGGAATCGGCCCTATAGAACCTGAACCAAGGAATGTAAAATCACTTCTTAAACCACCAATTGGTTGTGAATTATTTGGAGGTAAATTAAAATAAATTGAATTTACACCATATATTATTAACATAGATCCTAAGGTTGCAATAAATGCAGGAACTTGGAACTTTGCAACAACAACACCATTTAAAACACCCCAAACAGCACCTAAAACTACAGCAATGAGAATAGGTACAATAATTGGTAAATTGCCCATTTCTGGGTAGAATCTTCTAACATAATCTTGTGTTTGCAACAATGAAGCAGATACAACAGCAGCCATACCAACAAGTCTTGAAGCACCAAGATCAACACCACCAATTAAGATTACTAGCATCATACCAAGCGCTATAATAATCTTTGTGGAACTTTGCATTAAAACATCTCTTAAAACTCTTAAACTAAGAATTCTTGGATTAATAATTGCAATTATTACAATTAAAACAAACAAAACAATTAATATTGCTTTATCCATTAATATCACTTTTAAATTATCTTTTGAAAGGTTATTTTTTCTAGCTAATTTTTCCATCATATTTCTCCCTAACCAACATATTTTGTTGCAAGTGTCATTATTTCTTCTTGACTAGTTTCTTTACTATTTACAATTCCAGCAACGCGACCTTCACTCATTACTACAATTCTATCTGTCATTCCCAGTAATTCTGGCATTTCAGAACTAATCATAATAACACCCTTACCTTGTTCTGCTATTTCTTTCATCAATACATAAATTTCATATTTAGCACCAACATCAATACCACGAGTTGGTTCATCTAAAATTAAAATATCTGGTTGAGTTAAAAGCCATCTAGCAAATAGTACTTTCTGTTGGTTACCACCAGAAAGAGATCTAATCAAAGTTTTAGTACTTGGTGTTTTTATCCTTAATGTTTTTATTTGTTCAATACTATCTTTTTCCATACCATCATTTTTCAAAAGCCCATGTTTAGCGTAATCCTTTAAATGAGCAATTAATAAATTTTCTTTAACTGATAATAGTGGGAAAATACCTGTTCTTCTTCTTTCTTCTGTTAATAAAGCCATACCTTTATTCATAGCATCAATTGGACGTTTGACTTCAATTTCTTTGCCTCTTAAGAAAAGTTTTCCAGTAGTATGAATTCTTAATCCATATATAGACTCCATAACTTCTGTTCTTTGTGCTCCAACTAGACCACCAATACCTAAAATTTCACCTTTTCTTAAAGTTAAAGAAACATTTTTAAATGAAAGAGGATTAGGAGAAGTATAATCTTCAACTCTTAATAATTCATCACCAATTTTTGGAGATCTATCAGGGAATCTATGAGTTAAATCTCTACCAACCATTCTCTTAATAATTAAATCAGTAGTTAACTCAGAAGCTTTCCATGTTCCAACATTTTGACCATCTCTCATAATTGTAACATCATCAGAAATCTGTAAAATTTCTTCCATTTTATGAGAGATATAAATTATTGAAACACCCCTGTCTCTTAATCCATTTATAATTCCAAATAGATGAGCTACTTCACTTTCTGTTAATGAAGAGCTAGGTTCATCCATAATAATAATTTTCGAATCATATGAAACAGCTTTTGCTATTTCAACACTTTGAGCATGAGAAACAGATAAATTCCTCAATAGCTCTGTTGGCTTCATTGTTAAGTTTAAACTTTCCAATAATTCCTTAGTATCTTTGTACATTTTTTTGTGATCAACAAAAGGAGATTTGGGACCACCTACTTTGGGGAATCTTCCAAGCCAAACATTTTCCATAACACTTCTATGAGGGTTTGTATGAAGTTCTTGGTGAATCATAGATATACCAAGATGCAAAGCCTCTTTAGCGTCATTAATTTGTACTTCTTCGCCGTTGTATAAAATATTTCCAGAGTCCATTTTATAGAGACCAAATAAACATTTCATCAATGTCGATTTTCCAGCTCCGTTTTCTCCCATTAGAGCATGAACTGTACCTGGTCTAACTTGTAAAGTAACATCATCCAAAGCTTTTACACCTGGGAATGTTTTTGTTACATTACGCATTTCTAAAATATATTCCATCTTAGATCCTTTTTTAAGAATTAGCTCTAGGACAATTACATATCATCCTAGAGCATCAAACTAAATTGTTTAGTCTACATAAAATCTTCGTAATTGTCTTGTGTTACCATTTGATAAGGAACCCAAACATATCTACCATCAGTAATTTCATAACCGATTGATGCAGCTGTTGGTACATTACCTTTTGCTAATTCATAAGCAATATTGAATGTTGCAGCACCTTGGTTAACAGCATCATTTAATACTGTACCTAATAAAGTACCTTCTTTTAATGCTTGTAGTGCTGGAGCTGTTGCATCAACACCAACTACTGGCATATATTTGTCGCCTGAGAAATAACCAGCTGCTTTTAATGCTTCAATTGCACCAAGTGCCATATCGTCATTATTTGCAAATACTGCTTCAATTGAATCGCCTTTTGATGTTAGGAATGCAGCCATTTTTTCTTGACCTTTAACACGGTCCCACATACCAGTATCTTCAGCTAATTTTTCAACTTTAATTCCATTGTCATTTAAACATTTAATTGAATATTCAGTTCTTAATTCAGCATCTTGGTGACCAGGTTCACCTTTAATCATTACATATTGTAAAACACCATCGCCATTTTTATCTGCTTCTGGATGAGCTTTCCAATAATCAGCTACAATTTGTCCACTCATTGTTCCAGATTCTTCAGCTTTAGCACCTACATAATAAACCTTGTCCCATTTAGCCATATCTTCATCAAATGGTTGTCTATTGAAAAATACTACAGGAATATTTGCTGCTTTTGCTTTTTCAATTTCGACACCAGCTGCTGCACGGTCTACAGGGTTAAGAGCTAATGCATCAACACCTTGTGTAATAAATAAATCAACCTTTTCATTTTGAGTTGCTTGAACGTTCATTGAATCAACAATGTTAACCTTTGCTTTACCTTGTGCTGCATCAGCAAATGCATTACGAGTATTAGTCATGAAAGTATCATCGAATTTGTAAATTGCACATCCAATTTCTATTTCGTCACTTCCACTTTCAGCTTGACCATTAGCAAAAACAGGGCTAATTAAAACGAGAGAGAGCAATAATCCTATTGTTAATTTTTTCATTTTTTCCTCCTTAGAACTTTATTGCTTGTTTATTCTCACATTGTTTTTTGAATCCCGAAATAGAAAATTTTTATAAATTACTTAAAAATTTTTAGATTTTAATAATTTAACTAAGAATTGAATTAATACTATAAAAGTAATATCATCTAAAGGTATTATGTGGTTTTAGGAGGATTAGAATGACAAAAAATCGCTTTGATAAATTATACTCTCAATTAATTTTAGATTTAGGATTGGGTTTTGAAAAAGGCATGAATCTTGTAATCAGATGTGCACCTGATTATTATGAATTTGCTGCAAAAGTTGCTAAAGATGCATATAAAATTGGTGCAATTAATGTAGATATTGATATTTTAGACTCAGCTCTTATAAAAGCAAGATGTGATTCACAAGACATTGATCAAGTATCAATTTTCCCAAAATATCTAACTGCTATTGATAAAGAAAGAACTGATGAAAAATGGGCAATGCTTTATATTCCTGATGCAGAAAACAACATGGTTTTAAACGATGTAGATAAAAATAAATTAGCTTCACATATTCAGTCAAAAAGTGAATTAGTACAATATGGTCGTATTGCAAGACAAAATTTTGAAGTACCTTGGTGTATTGTTTGTTACCCAATGAAAAAATGGGCAAAACAAGTTTTAAATTCAACTACTGAAGATATGAGAGATTTATTAGCAAAGATCTTGATGCTTGACAGAGATGACCCAATACAAGCTTGGAAAGATTTTGATAAAGAATTTGAAAGTGGTAATGAATATCTTAATAATTTAAATATTAAAACTCTTCATTATGTAAGTCCCAGAACTGACTTAACTATTTCTTTAAGAAAAGAAGCTGTTTGGTTAGGAGGTAGCGATGAATGTAATGGAAAAAATATATTTGTAAACCTTCCTACTTTTGAACATTTTAGCATTCCAGATAAATACAGCGCAAATGGTTATGTAACAACTACAAAACCAGTTACAGTACTTCAAACTCTATGTAATGATATTAGATTTGAATTTAAAGATGGTAAAGTTGTTAAATGTGAAGCTAAACAAGGACAAGAAGTTCTAGATCACTATTTAAAAACAGATGAAAATTCATCATATTTAGGAGAAGTCGCACTTGTAGATGAAAGGACTCCAATTGCTCAAAGTGGAAAAGTATTTAATGAAATTCTTTTTGATGAAAATGCTTCTTGCCATATAGCAATCGGAGCTGGATATCCATCATGCTTAAATACAGAAGAAAAATTAGATTCTAATGAAGTACTTGAAAAATATGGTTGTAATGTTTCAAGAGTTCACACTGACTTTATGATTGGTTCTTCTGATTTAAACATTTATGCTACAACTTTTGATGGCAAAGAAATTCAAATTTACAAAAATGGACAATTTACTTTCTAATTTTAATAAGGGCTGTTTCTTTTAGAAGCAGCCTTTTAAATAAACAAATATAGTGAAAAAACTAAAACAATTAAAATTAATATAACTATTAGAAGTGACTTTCGTTGCTTCTTTTTTATAACCTTTCCTACTGTAAGAATTTTCTCATTTATATCTCGTTTTTCTTCAATTTCTTTTATTTCTTTTAACCTTTTTTGCTCTTCTCTTTCTTTATTTAATTGGTTCTTATGTTTTTGCCTTTCAATATCATAATAACAACTAGAACAAAGCACATAGCCACCACAATCAAAAAGTTTATCATAGTAGCTATCGCCGCAATGTTGACAAATATATAATCTCAATAAGTCCCCATTACTTAATAATTCACAGGCTACAACTTTTTTTACAATATCGTCATCTACAAATTTCCAACTAATAAATCTATCGAAAAGAGAATGATGTGGAATTTCAATATTTCTATTTAAATTTTCACCTAATTGAACAACTCTTTCACTTAAATATCTATCTTGAGTTATTAAGAGAATTTTCTTATTTTTACCTCTTCGCCTAAAAAGTCTAATTAGATGATCATCTGCGATTCCTTTGCTTCCAGTATCTACTTTTTTTAATAAACCTTTTCTTGCTAAATATCTTAAAAAATATGGTCTAACGTTTGCTCTTAATCTTACTTCTAAGTCTTTTTCTTCATTACGAGAAATACCATATAACTCTTCCATAGTTTTTTCCAAAACTACAAGTTTTTTTCTTCTTTTTCTCAAATATGGAATTACATTAGCAATAAAATATAAAAACCAATCTTCATGAATTATTGGAGCTGTATCAATATATATTTCATCAAATCTTTTTATTTCATTATCTAATTCTTTTCTAGCTTCATCATTTCTAATATAAGAATTTAATAAACCATAATAGGAACAAACGATATCTTTTAACAAGGAATATCGATTTCTAAAATAACTATCATTATAATCTATTGAGAGTTTATCGAAGCATGCTATTATTTTGAATTTTGCAAGATTCAATTCTTTAGATAACTCAATAATAAATTTATCATCTTTTTTATCTTTATCTGTTTTTGTATAAGAACTATTTTTTTCTTGCATATCATTACCTTCTATATAAACAATACACTAATAAATATTAAAATTGCAACTTATAATAAAAAAAAGCCCTCCAAGTAACTTTTTTTACAAAACTTGAAGGGATCTTAAATATATAAAATTATTATTTTTTCTTATTTTTCTTTTTATCTATTGATCTTTGAATAACTTCTTTTGATAAATTCATTGCTAAGCTTTCATCATTTCTAGCTTGTTCATCATCAATAGGAATATTAGTTTTGCCTTGTTTTAAATAATAACCATATCTACCCAAGTACAATTTTACACTGCCCCCAGCAAATTCACCAAAATCTTTCAATTCTGCTTTGGTCTTAGCTTTACCTTTATCATTTGCTGATTTTGCATTATTTTCTATCAGGTTAAGGGCTTCTTCTAAACTAACACTAAATAATTGTTCATCATGATCGCGTTTATTTAAATTAACATTTAAATCACCACAATTAATATATGGACCATACTTACCTTTTGTAGCAATAACTTTTTCACCTTTATCATTCTCACCTAATTCTCTAGGCAAAGAAAGATATTTTTTTGCAAATTCAATATTATTTTGAGCCTCATCCTCTTTTTGATACCAAGAAGGAATACTGGCTCTTTTAGGTTTTCCTTTTGCTTCTTTACCAATTTGCCAATAAGGTCCAAATCTACCTGAGCATAAATATATTTCATTACCTTCATCATCAGTCCCTAATAACTTAGGCTCATTTTTTACTTTACCCTTTTTAATTAATTCCTTAATTTCTTTATCAGTAACTGTTCCAGGAACCATTTCTTTAGGTAAATTAATATATTCTGGTTTACCATCAACAACATTACCTAAAACATAAGGTCCATAAGGTCCTATCATAATTGGATTGTCATCACTTATTTGAGGTAATTTTATAGTTTTAGCTTCTACTTTATCATTTATACTTTTTTGTTCTTTAACTCTAGTCTGTAATCCGTTATCACCTAGATAAAAAGATTCTAATAAATTAATTTTATCAATTTTATGATTAGCAATTTCATCTAAATCAGCTTCAAGTAATCTAGTAAAATCATAATCAACATATTTTGGGAATGAATTTATTAAATATTGACAAACAGCAAAACCTATAAAAGTAGGAACTAAAGCACTACCTTCTTTTATTAAATATTGACGATTTAACAAAGTATCAATAATAGATGCATAAGTTGAAGGTCTACCAATACCTCTTTGTTCTAGTTCATGAACTAAACTAGCTTCAGTATAACGAGGAGGTGCTTTAGTTTCATGTTTTTGGCTTTCTAAATTTTCTAATTTAAGTTTTTGATTCTCTTCTAAAGGTGGTAAGAAAGTTTCTTTATCATCTAAAGCTGCTTCAGGATCATCTTTTGATTCAACATAAGCTCTTAAGAAACCAGGGAAAACTATTTGTGTACCACTAGCACTAAAAATTGCACCATTAGAACTAATTTTTACTGTTGTAGTTTGTTTCTTAGCCTCTGCCATTTGGCTTGCTAAAGTTCTTGCCCAAATTAAAGAATATAAGGAGAATTCATTTCCACTTAACCCCGCTTCTTTTGGAGATACAAAAGTATCACCTGCAGGACGAATTGCTTCATGAGCTTCTTGAGCTTCAGCATTTTTAGCTTTAAATTGTCTTACTGTTTTGGATAAATATTCCTTACCATATAATTTCAAAACACTATTTCTAGCACCATTAATTCCTTCTTCACTTAAGAAAGGACTATCAGTTCTCATATATGTAATTAAACCATTTTCATATAGTTTTTGAGCAACTCTCATAGTTTGTTTTGAACTAAAATGTAATTTTTTTATTGCTTCCTGTTGTAAAGTACTTGTAATAAAAGGGGCATTAGGCTTTGAAGTAGTAGGTCTACTAATTATTTCATCAACAATAAAAGGACCACCCTCAACTTGATTAATAATTTTATCTATAGCTTTTTCATCTAATAATAAGGAATTATCATTTTTATATTCACCAGTGATAGAATCAAAACTTTTACTAGAAGCTAAAGATTGTGAATTATACTCTACTAATTTAGCATCAAAAACACCTTTGCCTGTATCTAAAGTTGCCTTGGCATCAAAGTAAAAACTCTTTTTAAATAATATTCTTTGCTTTTCTCTTTCTACCGTTAACATTAAGCCAGGAGATTGAACTCTTCCTGCACTCAATTTTCTTGAAGATAACTTTTGTCCAACTAAAGCTGATACATCATAACCAAAAAGTCTATCAATAATTCTTCTAGCTTCCTGAGCATGTACCATATCCATATCTAAATCACGACCTGAGGATAATGCACCTAAAATAGCTTTTTTAGTTATTTCATGGAAAACCATTCTCTTATAATCCACTTTTGGTTTTAACACTTGCAATAAGTGCCAAGAAATACTTTCCCCTTCTCTATCTTCATCAGTTGCTAATAATAAGAAATCTGTTTTTTTTATTTCATCTTTTAAAGTTTTAACTAAAGCTTTTTTCTCACTTGGAATAATATAATGAGGTTTAAACCCATTTTCTATATCAACAGCATTTTTATCTTCATCTAAATCTCTAATATGCCCATTACTTGCAACAACTGTACAATTTGAGGGTAAAAACTTTTTTATTGTCTTTGCTTTTGTAGGAGACTCAACGATTATTAACGTTTTTTGGCCATCCAAATCTTGCATCAATTCCTCCAATAGTGACAAAATTTATCACCTTTGTTATACAATATATAAAAAGGGATTCTATTTTTGTCAACGCTTGCACCAATTTCTCGTACACAAAAAATTAAGAAATAGTGATAAATAGCTATTTCTATTGCTAAATAATTAACAGTTATCACCTTTTCTTTTCTACTAATATTACACGAATTACGAAAATAATCAAATTACTATTTATTTTTTTGTATTCAGGTCTTACTTTAAATGTTTTATTTATGTAGACTTATCATTAGGTCTTGCACCCTTATTTCATTTATAATATTGTTTTATTATTAAAAATTGTGTTTAGGAGATTTTAGTGAAACTAAAAAAATATATAATTTTGCTAGCAATTACAATTCCTTTTTTAATGAGTTGTGTTGTTACAGAAGACTTATCAATAAATAATGACGAAAGTGGTAACTCAAATATTGCAATAAGTGTTGAAGATTTCTTTATTGATGTATTAAATGACTTTTCTGAATTTTCTACAGATGAAAATGATAAACCCATTATGGATTTAGCTATTGAAGACACATCTAATAAATTAATTAAGAATGAAACTACTACAAATGTATTATTTACTAAGGTAGGTAAAAATAGCTATGTTGGCTCTTTTGATTTTACTTCCCTTTCAACTTTAATCTCTGATTTAGGTGAAACAGAAAATCAGACCATACTAACCTTAAATAATAACAAATTAAATTTCTATTTAGATTTAAATAATTACAATCAATTAACAAAAGCTATTCCTTTCCTAGCTGATCCAAACTTTGAACCTTTTGGCCCTGAATATAATGAAGGGTTAAGTGAAGATGATTATTTAGAAATGATTAGTTTTATGTTAGGTGAAGAAGGTCCTGATGCTATTAGAAATTCTACTATAACTTTAAATTTTGAAACACCTGCCCCAATTAAAACTTTCTCTGGGGGAATAAAGGTTTCAGATAACCAATTTACTTATAGTTTCCCATTAATTGATTTCTTATTACTTGCAAAACCACTACAATTTGAATTAACTTGGTAATAAATAGATTACAGCAATTATTCTTTGCTGCTATTTATTTCATTCATAAAAATGGACTATGCAATTTGCATAGTCCTCTTTTTTATATAAATAATTAAAAATTAAACATTAAATCTGAAATGCATTATATCACCATCTTGGACAATATATTCTTTTCCTTCCATTCTTAGTTTACCTTTTTCTTTAACTTTTTGTTCACTACCAAATTCAAATAAATCTTCACAGTTATAAACTTCAGCCTTAATAAAGCCTTTCTCAAAGTCAGTATGAATAACACCTGCAGCTTGAGGAGCTTTATAACCTGCTTTAAAAGTCCAAGCTCTATCTTCATCACTACCAGCAGTAAAGAAAGTTCTCATACCTAAAGTATGATATGCACTTCTTATTAGTTGATTCAAGCCGGATTCTTTTAAACCTAAAGCTTCTAAAAATTCTAACTTATCAGCTTCATCTTCCATCTCTGCTATTTCAGCTTCAATCTTTCCACAAATAGTTATAACTTCAGAGTTTTCTTTTTCAGCAATGTCTCTAACAATCTTTACATATTCATTATCTTCTTCAAGACTATCTTCATCAACATTACAAACATAAATAACTGGTTTGAGAGTAATTAGATGTAAATCTTTAATTTCTTCTAATTCCTCTTCTTCCAAATTTAAAGTTCTAGCTAATTGTCCTTCACTTAAACAATCTTTTAATTTTTCTAATATTGGTAAAAGTTTTTGGTTTATTTTTTGTTGCTCTTTATTAATTCTACCCATTTTAGACATCTTATCATAACGTTTCTCTACTGTATCTAAATCAGAGAAAGCAAGCTCAATATTAATTGTGGAAATATCACCAATAGGGTCAATTTTATTATTAACATGAATAATATCTTCATCATCAAAACATCTAACTACATGAGCGAGAACACCTACTTCTCTAATAGAAGCTAAAAATCTATTACCAAGACCTTCACCCTTAGAAGCTCCTTCAACTAAACCTGCAATATCTACAAATTCAAAAGTTGCTGGAATTATTTTTGCTGGAGGAATTAACTCTACTATTTTATCTAAACGTGGATCAGGAACGTTAACAATACCAACATTTGGATCTATTGTACAAAAAGGATAGTTAGCTGATTCCGCTGGTGCACTAGTTAGTGCTGAAAATATAGTTGACTTTCCAACATTTGGAAGCCCTACAATACCACAATTTAAACTCATAATAATTACCTCACTAGGATAAGTTCTGTCGCTTGAATATATCACAGATTGACAACTTATTAAACCATAGTTAATCTATTTAATATAAAAAAAAATGAGGTTAAAAGAAAAATTTGCCAAAAAATAAACCAATTGATTTAGAAAAAAACAATAATTTACAAAAAGCTATAATTATTATTGTAGAAGAAAATTTAAATCCGATATCCCCAGTAATTAGAAAAAATGAATTAATTTCTTTAGCAACTACTATGAATGTAAATGTTATTGATTCCATCATTATATATTTAAGAAAAGAAAACAGCCATACATATATAGGAAAAGGAAAAGTTGAAGAATTAAAAGAAATTGCTGAATATAATGAAATAGATTTATTTATTTTTGAAAATGATTTATCTCCTAACATACAAAGAAACTTAGAAAAAGAATTAAATGTCTGTGTAATAGATAGACGAGAAGTAATATTACAAATATTTAGTGATAGAGCTTCTACTAAAGAAGCTACATTACAGGTTGAACTTGCTAGATTAGAATATTCCCTACCTAGATTAACTAGAGCTTGGACTAATTTATCTAGACAAAGAGGTGGCACAAAATCAAATAAAGGTGCTGGTGAAACTCAACTTGAAATAGATAGACGTTTAGTCCTTGATAGAATTGCTAAAACAAAGAAAGAATTAGAAAAAGTAAAAAAAATTAGAGATACTCAAAGAAAAACTAGATTAAATTCAAATATTCCAACAGTAGCAATTGTAGGATATACAAATAGTGGAAAAAGCTCTTTATTAAGACTACTCTCAAATAGTGATATTTTAGTAGAAAATAAATTATTTGCTACATTAGATACAACCAGTAAAAAAATAAAAATGCCAAGTCATAGAGAAATGATATTCTCAGATACAGTTGGCTTTGTAAGTGACTTACCACATGACTTAATTGAGGCCTTCAATTCAACTCTTGAAGAAGCTACTTATGCAGATATAATTTTGATTGTATTAGATGTATCTCATCCTAATTTACTAGGCTGTTATAAAACAACAAAAGACACTTTAAAACAATTAAACTGTGAAAACAAACCAACTCTCGTTATGCTAAATAAATGTGACTTAGAACAAAATGAATTTGATAAATCAAGATTAAAAGCCCTAGAACCAGATTTAATTGAAACTAGCATTAAAGATGATAAAAATATTTTAGAAGTACTAAAAAAAATTGATGAAATATATGAAGAAGACGAAGAAATATCATATTTCCAACTTCCTAATAGCAGACATGATTTAGTTTATTATGCAAAAAGAAATGCATTAGTTTTAGATGTAAAATATGAAAAAGAATATATTTTAATTAAAGCAAAAATCAGAGAAAGATTTTTAGGCGAATTGAGCAAATATAAAAACAACTCTCACTAGCTAGCTGAGAGTTGTATTACATTAGTAATGTGAGGTATTAAATTATAATCTCCATAAACCCTGAATTGATCCATGCATAACAAATGATTTACCAAAAGTATAACCAGGTTCAAGACGTAATAAGAGATCAATAGGATAATCACCTTTAAAACTATAAGAAGCTTCAACCATACCAAGTATTGAAAAATTAAAATCATTAATGAAACTTGCAGAAACTCCACCACCAGCATTAATATCAAAATCTTCTTTTTGTACTTCTACTTCTGCAACTTTATAAAGCCCAAAAGCTTCAACACTAAGAGCACCTGTAGTTACAACATCAAGGCCTACTGTTCCACCTAAAGTAAAATCTTTGTCTAAATTATATTTAAATCCGACACCATTGATTGTACCTAAAGCAAGACCAGCACTCATGTCTGAACTTTTTGCAAAAGTTGGAACAAGAACTAAACCCATTAGGGCTACGAGTAATAAAATTTTTTTCTTCATTGTAAACTCCTTATTCTAAAATATATCTTTTACACAGTATAGCAAACTTAAGTATACTTGAACAGTAAAATATTTACATTATATAAAATATTTTCTATGTTAACACAAATTTAACATATAATTTCTAAACTAATAAAAATAATATTCTATTAAAATTGGCAAAATAAATTAATACATTCTTGACATAAGTAACTAAAATAAATATAAATCTGCTAGTCTTTTATATTTATAAAATTACATATATATTTACCTTATAGGAGCAATAGAAAATGAATAATATATCCCTTTATGGATTAGAGATAGATGAAATATATAACACTTTAAATTTAGACAAAAAATTCCAAGCAAAACAAATTAATCAATGGTTAATTAAAGGAATTTATGACTTTGATCTAATGAGTAACCTACCAAAAGCTTTAAGAGAAGAATTAAAAGCAAAATATGGTTCAGCAATTTCTTCAAAAATTATAGATACTCAAGTAGATGAAAGTGGTGCAACAAAATTAGCGATTGAATTAAAAGATGGTTCAATAATTGAAAGTGTAATGCTAGTTGATAAAAATGATAGAAAAACTGCTTGCTTGTCTTCTCAAGTTGGATGTGCCATGGGCTGTAAGTTTTGTAGAACAGGAACTATGGGCTTAATTAGGAACTTAAGTACTGCAGAAATTATTGAGCAATTTATTCATTTAAGAAGTCTAGGAAATATCACACATATTGTATATATGGGTATGGGAGAACCTTTAGCAAATTTTGCAGAAGTAAATAAATCTATTAATTTCTTTCACAGAGAAGATTCTTTCAATATTAGTTTAAGAAGAATTACAATAAGTACATGTGGTTTAGTTAATGGAATTACAAAATTAACAGAACAAAATTTAAAAGTGAAATTAGCAGTATCTCTTGTTAGTGCAGAAAATTCTTTAAGAGATCAAATAATGCCTGTTAACAAAACCTTTAATTTACAAAAACTAAAACAAAGTCTATTACACTACCAACATAAATGTGGATCTCGTTTCACATTAGAATATTGTATGTTAAGTGGATTAAATTGTGATTTAAATGCAGCAAAAAAATTGGCTAGTTTTGCAAATAACCTTGATGCAGTAGTAAATTTAATTCCTTGGAACCCTGCAGCTGAATTACCATATAAAACACCAACGACTGAAGAAATAAATCAATTCACCAAATATTTAGATGAATTTAATATCAAATATGCAAGAAGATTTACTAGAGGTAGAGAAGTAAATGGCGCTTGTGGACAATTAGCTACAAAAACAACAAAGAGAAGAAATGAAAGCAATATTTGAACTAAGTGATAACTACAAAGAAATACAATACATTGATTTTAATAAAAAGAAATACTTGATAAGCTTTAATATATTGATAATTATATTTACTTTCTTATTTTTTTATACACTAAGAATTAATATGTGCCCATTATTTTCAATAAAAAGCATAATTGTTTTAGTAATATTGCTTTATGTATTTATGCTATTACACGAATTAATTCACGGGTTTTTTATAAAAGTTTTCTCAAAAAAGAAAGCTATTTATAATTTTACTTTTTTCTATGCTAGTGCAGGATCAAAAGATAGATATTTTGATAAATCTTCCTATATTATTATTGCTTTAGCTCCTGTGATAATCCTATCTATTATTTTACTTTTAATACTAAATAATGTTAGTGTAGAATACTATAATGCAATGCTTTTACTTTTTGCTCTAAACTTTAGCGGAGCTATTGGAGACTTATATATTTCTTTAATAACCTTACTGAAACCTAAAGATACCTTTGTCTTAGATGAAGGGGAAAGCATGCATTTCTACACAAAAACTCCATAAATTATAATAGCCTTTGCCAAAATTTATTACTATTTTCTGAATGTTATTGTTTATAACACTTTGGAGGACAAATGGCTGACAACGTTAATAATAAAAAAAATAATAACAACTCATTAATTAAATTTTATTTAATTACTCTAGTTGCTATTATTCTTATTAATATGTTTATCGTACCTTATTATAACCAAGCACAATATCAAAAAGTAGATTATGGTACCTTTTTAACAATGCTTGATAATAAATCTATTGAAAAAGTTGAAATAGATGGCAATGATATTATTTTCACAACAAATAATGGATATGATCAATTATATAGAACAACAACTTTCCAAGACCCTGATTTAGTAAATAGACTTTACGCATCTGGTTGTTCTTTTGGACGAGTAGCACCAAAAGAAACTTCCCCGCTAATTACTATGCTTATATCTTGGCTATTACCTTTCTTACTAATTTTCCTTTTAGGAAGATATCTACAAAAGAAAATGACAGACTCCGCTGGTGGTGGTGGTAATCTCTTCTCTTCTTCAATGCAATTTGGAAAAAGCAATGCAAAAGTATATGTTCCAAGTGAAACTGGAATAAAATTCAATGATGTTGCAGGGGAAGATGAAGCAAAAGATTTATTGACTGAAATTGTCGATTTCCTTCATAAGCCAGAAAAATATACTCAAATTGGAGCAAAAATTCCTAAAGGTGCATTACTAGTAGGCCCTCCAGGAACTGGTAAAACTTTATTAGCAAAAGCAGTAGCAGGCGAAGCAAATGTTCCTTTCTTCTCAATTTCTGGTTCAGAATTTGTTGAGATGTTTGTAGGTATGGGGGCAGCAAAAGTAAGAGATTTATTCAAAGAAGCAAATAAAAAAGCTCCTTGTATAGTATTTATTGATGAAATTGATGCTATTGGTAAAAAAAGAACAACCTCACCTCAAGGTGGAAATGATGAAAGAGAACAAACCTTAAACCAACTTTTAACAGAAATGGATGGCTTTGATAGTTCAAAAGGGGTTGTCTTACTTGCTGCTACAAATAGACCAGAAACTTTAGATCCAGCCCTTCTGAGACCCGGAAGATTTGATAGAAGAATTCCTGTAGAATTACCTGATTTAATAGGAAGAGAAGCAATTTTAAAAGTTCATGCAAAAAATATTAAAATCGCAAGCAATATAAACTTCAACGAAATTGCAAGAGCTGCATCAGGTATGAGCGGCGCTGATTTAGCAAATATTGTAAATGAAGCTGCATTAATTGCTGTTAGAAACAAGCGAACCAAAGTAATTCAAAAGGATTTACAAGACAGCATTGAAGTAGTAGCTGCAGGATATCAAAA
Organism: Pleomorphochaeta caudata; assembly: GCF_055395745.1. NCBI lineage: Bacteria > Pseudomonadati > Spirochaetota > Spirochaetia > Spirochaetales > Sphaerochaetaceae > Pleomorphochaeta > Pleomorphochaeta caudata. The sequence continues at coordinate 1,018,865 of NZ_AP042458.1, read as the reverse complement.
GAAAAACAAAGTATTAAGCAATAAAGAGAAACTTATTGTATCTTACCACGAAGTAGGACATGCTTTAGTTGCAGCATTACAAACCAATACAGCTCCAGTTTCTAAAATTACTATTATACCAAGAACCTCAGGTGCCTTAGGCTTTACAATGCAGGTAGATGAAGAAGAAAAGAATTTACTAAGCAAACAAGAATTAGAAAATAAGATAGCAATCTTTACAGCAGGTAGAGTTGCTGAAGATTTAATTTTTGATTCAGTTACAACTGGAGCAAGCAACGATATTGAACAAGCTACAAAACTAGCTAGAGCAATGATTACTAGATTTGGTATGAGTGAAGAATTTGGAATGGTTGCTTTTGAAAATCAAGGTAGTCAATATTTAGGTGGTGATTCTGCTTTAATTTGTTCAGAACAAACCAGTTCAAAAATAGATGACATGGTTACAAAACTTGTAAATGAACAATATCAAAAAGCTAAAAAATTATTACAAGAAAACATTAAGAAACTCCATGAAATTGCTGAATTCTTATACAAGAAAGAAACCATAAATGGTGAAGAATTTATGGAAATCTTATCAAAAGAAGAACCTAAAGCAATATCATAAAAAATATTTACTTAACATTAAAATAAGCTTAGCTATATTTTTTAGCTAAGCTTTTTAGTTTGTTTTTAATCTTTATTAATAAAATTGATTAAGATATCAATTTAAAATCCTAATAAAATTATTTTTAATAATACAATTCTACATTAACGTTTTCTTTATCATCATTATAAAAAATAGTATTACCTTCTATCAAAACACCATCAACAAATAAACCTTTTTTACCATCTAAAGAATTTTTTGCTTCTATATTATATGTAACATCTCTAAAATGACGAATTGCTTTAAATTCTTTTAAATCTTGTGGAAGACATGGATCTATTTTTAATCCTTCATATTCAGGAATAATTCCAAAAAGCCCCTGACTTAATGCAACAAAACTCCAAGCAGCAGTTCCAGTCAACCAACTATTTTTTGCTTTTCCATAATATTGAGCATCTCTTCCTGCTATAGTTTGACTATATACATAAGGTTCAGTTTCATGAATTTCACTAACATCTTCGAGATATGCAGGAGAAGTTCTTTTATAAATATCAAAAGCATTATCACTATCTTTTAATGAAGAATAAGCTAAAACAATCCAAGTATTATTGTGGCAAAATACTGAACCATTTTCTTTGTATCCTGGAGGATAACTAGAAATTTCACCTAGATTTAGTTTATATGAAGTATAGCAAGGATGTAATAATTCAACACCATAATCATTAACTAAATATTCTCTTACTGAATCTAGAGCTGTTTTACCAAAATTTTTATCCTTACCAATTCCAGCAATAGTACAAAGGCCTTGAGGTTCAACAAAGATTTTACCTTCTTCACAAGTATCAGATCCAATTGGTTCTCCAAAAGCATCATAAGCTCTCTTAAACCATTTTCCATCCCAACCAAATTCCAAAACAGCATCATTAATTAATTCGATAGCTTTTGTAACTTCTTTTACTTCATCAAAATAATTTAATTTTTCACATAATTTTATATATTCTTTGCCATATAGTACAAACATTGCAGCAATAAAAACACTCTCAGCTTTTTTTGAATCAAAATTACTACAAGTCTGAAAGCTATCACTTGGATCTTCTGAAAAACAATTTAAATTCAAACAATCATTCCAATCAGCTCTTCCAATTAATGGAAGATTATGAGGTCCAAGATTATTCATAGTAAAATGAATACTTCTCTTCAGATGTTCAAAAAGAGGTTTTTCTGACCCTTTTTCATTATTGAAAGGAACCATAGTTGATAAAATATCTATATCTCCAGTTTCTTTTATATAGCTAGATACACAAGCTACTAACCAAAGAGGATCATCATTAAAACCGGAACCAACATCTGCATTACCACGTTTTGTTAATGGTTGATACTGATGATAACAACTGCCATCTTCAAATTGGATACTAGCAATATCAATTATTCTTTCTCTTGCACGATCTCCAATTAAATGCACAAAACCTAATAAATCTTGACAGCTATCTCTGAAACCCATTCCCCTTCCTGTTCCAGATTCAAAATAACTGGCACTTCTGCTTAAGTTAAATGTTACCATACATTGATATTGATTCCAGATGTTGGCCATTCTATTTAATTTTTCATCTTTACTATCAATAATAAAATTAGAAAGTAAAGCCCTCCAATAATTATTAATATCATCAATTGCTTGATCTACCTTATCTACAGAATTAAATTTATCTATTAAGTTATAAGCTTTATCTTTATTAATTACGTTTTTTCCAATAAATTTTTTATCTTTATCAACTTCTACATACCCTAAAATAAAAATTAAGGTTTTTTCTTCATTACTATTTAATTCAATATCAATTTGGTGACTAGCTATTGGAGAGTTTCCACTAGCCATACTATTAAAACATTTACCACTAGTAACAGATAAGGGTTTATCCCAACCATTATATGGGCCTAAAAAAGTTGCTCTATCAGTATCAAAACCATTAATTTCTTCATTTACAGAAAAAAATGCATAGTGATTTCTTCTCTCTCTATATTCTGATTTGTGATATATAACTGAATTTTCTACTTCAACTTCTGCAATATTTAAATTTCTTTGAAAGTTATTTGCATCATCTACAGCATTATATAAACACCATTCTAAAAGACTAAATACTTGAAAAGATTTTTTTTCTTTAGATAAATTCTTAAAAGTTAATTTATGGACTTCGCAGTTTTCTCTTAAAGGTACAAAAGCAGTTAATTCAACTTTTAAATTATCTTTTGTTGAATTAAATTTTGAATATCCTAAACCATGCCTACATTCATAATGATCTAAATCAGTTTTAACAGGTTGCCATCCAGGATTCCAAATATTTGAATTTTCTTTTATATAATAATATCTTCCTCCAAAATCAAAAGGAACATTATTATATCTATAGCGAGTTAATCTCCTAAGTTTTGCATCTTTATAAAAAGCATATCCTCCTAAAGTATTAGATATCAATGAAAAAAAACCATCGTTACCCAAATAATTTATCCATGGCTGTGGTGTTTGTGGTGTTTTTATAACATATTCCATGTTTTTATCGTCAAATTCTCCAAATTTCATTGCATATCTCTCCAAAATGATATATTTAAACTTCCGAAATCGTTTTCGAACATAAATATAATTTATATCATGAATATTTTATTTGTAAAGATTTTTTTATATAAATTTTCTCACTAGGTAAAAAAACACTTATAATTTATACAAATATTCTGTAAAATGAGTATTAATAATTAAATGAATAAAAATTTTAAATATTCCTTGACAGATTAATAAATGCGATTAATACTAATTTTATAAAAGAACGAAAACGATTTAGTAAGTTTAAGGAATTAAAATTGATTACATTAAAAGATATTTCAGAATATTGTGGAGTTTCAAATTCTACAGTTTCAAAAGCACTTAATGGACAAAAAGATATAAGCAAAGAAACAGCTCAAAAAGTTAGAGAAGCTGCTCGTAAATTAGGATATTTGCCAAATTCAGCAGCAAGATCTCTTAAGACTAATAAAACATTAAACCTTGGAGTTTTATTTGTAGATAAAACATCTAGTGGACTTAGACACGAATACTTTTCAGGAATGTTAGAAAGTATTAAATCTACTGCAGAATCAAAAGGTTACGATATTACTTTTATAAGCAGAAATCTTGGAGAGAGAAAAATGAGCTTTTATGAACATGCAAAATACAGAGGTTGTGATGGTGTTGTAATTGCTAGTGTTGATTTTACTAATCCAGATGTAATCGAACTAGTAAATAGTGAAATTCCAACTATTACAATTGATTATGTATACAATAAATGTACTTCTGTTTTATCTGACAACCTAGATGGTATGAAACAAATCGCTGAATATGTTTATTCACAAGGCCACAGACGCATTGCAATAATTCATGGTGAAAATACTTCAGTTACACAAAAAAGATTAGCAAGCTTTAGAAACACTTGCAAAAAGATTGGTTTAGAACTTGATGAGAGCTTAATAAAAGAAGCTCGTTATCACGATCCTAAACTAAGTGCACTCGCTACTAAAGAATTACTAGATTTAGATAAAAAACCAACATGTATCCTTTATCCTGATGATTTTTCATTCATTGGTGGGAAAAATGTAATTGAAGAAAGAGGGTTTAAAATACCTGAAGATATAAGTGTTGTTGGTTATGACGGAGTTTTATTAAGCCAAATTCTTAGACCACAATTGACAACTTACAAACAGGATTCTGAAGAAATTGGAAAAATTGCAGCTCAAAAATTAATAGAACAAATTGAAGAGCCAACTCTATATATTCCTGAAATTATTACTGTCACAGGAAAACTACTTAGAGGTGGGACTGTAGAAAAAATATAATGCTTAAAAAGCACGTATATAAATTGGAGGAAAAAATGAAAAGGATTAGTTTAATTATTTTGTCCGTTATTTTATGTTCTAGCATGCTATTTGCAAATGGAACACAAGAATCTGTTGAAAAACCAGAAGGCAAAGTTTTTAACATTTATTGTTGGAATACAGAATTCCAAACTCGTTTTAATGACTATTTTGAAGCAAAAGGATTAGTTCCTGATGGAGTTACAGTAAACTGGATTATTACTCCTAATGCTGATAACGCATATCAAAACAAATTAGATGAAGCTTTATTAGCACAAGACAATGCAAATGATGATGATAAGATTGATATATTCTTAGTAGAAGCTGACTATGCACTTAAATATGTAGACACTCCTTATTGTCTAGATGTAATAAATGATGTTGGACTAACTCAAGCTGATGTATCAGGTATGTACAAATACACTAAAGACATTATGACTGATTCTAATGGAAATCTTAAAGGTCTTTCATGGCAATCATGTCCAGGTGGTTTCATTTATCGTAGATCAATTGCTAAAGATGTTTTAGGTACCGATGACCCTCAAGAAGTACAAAAAAGATTAAGCGATTGGACAAAATTTGATGCAGTTGCAAAAGAAGCTAAAGCAAAAGGTTATTTCATGCTAAGTGGTTATGATGATGCATTTAGAATCTTTAGTGATAACACAGAAAAACCTTGGGTTGACGCTAATGGAAAAATTACTATCTCTGATTCAATTGAAAACTGGATAACACAAACTAAGACTTATACAGACATGGGATATAATAATAAAGCAAACCTATGGTCAGCTGAATCTTGGGCTGGTGCTGCAAAAGATGGTAAAGTATTTGGTTACTTTGGTCCAGGTTGGTTCGTAGACTTTAGTTTAGCTCCTGCTGTATTAGAAGATCCAGAAGGACCAAAAACTGTTGGAAATGGTAGCTATGGTGACTGGGGACTTTGTACTGGACCTCAAGGCTTCAGTTGGGGTGGAACTTGGATTTGTGTTGCAGCTGGATCAGATAATATTGAGTTAGCTAAAGACTTATTGTACACAATGACTTGTGATAAAGACACATTAGTAGCAATTGCTAAAGATATGGGTGATTTCACAAATAACGTTGCAGCAATGGAAGAATTAGCTAATAGTGATTATAAGAACGACTTCTTAGGTGGACAAAACCATATTTCAATGTTCTTAGATTCAGCAACTTCAATTGATAGAAGCACTATGGGTCCTTACGATCAAGGCATGACAGAATCTATTCAAGATGCTTTTGCTGACTATTTCAATGGAACAGTAACAAAACAACAAGCTTACGATAACTTCTATACTTCAGTAATAGAAAAATATCCTAACCTATCCAGATAAAATTTATCTTACTAGTTGTTTAATTTTGGAGCAAGGCAAAAAAGTCTTGCTCCAAAAATTAATAAGGAGAAACAGATGAAAGAAAAACCATTATTAAAAAAAGGGAAATTAAAAACTAAATCAATTAGTTATTCTCGTTGGGGATATTTTTTTATTTTACCTTTTTTTATCATTTACATAATATTTTCTTTAGTGCCATTACTTTCGACCTTTTATTATAGTTTTTTTGAAAACTATAGAATTGGATTAACTGAAGTAGGCCCTAATTTTATTGGATGGAAAAATTACCATCAGGTACTTTTTGAAACCGAAGTCCCAAAATTTGCAATCAACACTTTTATAATTTGGATTATTGGTTTTATTCCTCAAATTTTAGTTGCATTACTTTTAGCAGTATGGTTTACCAGTAATCGATTAAATCTAAAGGGTAAACAGGTATTTAAAACTGTCATTTATATGCCTAACCTTATAATGGCAAGTGCATTCGCAATGTTGTTTTTCACTTTATTTTCTGATGTAGGACCTGTAAACCAAATACTAATGTCATTAAATTTAGCTGAAAAACCAGTTAGATTCTTAACCCAGACAGCAACTACTAGAGGATTAATTGCAACGATGAACTTCTTAATGTGGTTTGGTAATACAACTCTTTTACTAATGGCCGGTATTATGGGAATTGATCAAAGTTTATTTGATGCGGCTTTCATTGATGGAGCTTCCTCTTCAAAAACTTTCTTCAAAGTTACCTTGCCCCTTTTAAAGCCTATTTTTGTTTATACCTTAATGACTTCAATAATTGGTGGTATTCAAATGTTTGATGTTCCACAAATCTTAACAGATGGAGCTGGAACTCCAAATAGGACAAGTGAAACATTAATTATGTATTTAAACAATCATCTAAGAAGTAAAAACTATGGTATGGCTGGTGCTTTATCAGTACTTATTTTTATTGTTACAGCTTTCCTTGGAATCTTTGTTTATAAAAGTCTAATGAGAGAAAACTCTATAATGGGAGGGAAAAACAAATAATGAATAATACTAAAAAAATAAAACCCTTTAGTTATAACTATAAAAAAGGCCTTAAGATTTCAAGATTTTTTTCTTACCTTTTCCTTATTCTTTTATGCTTAATTTGTCTATTTCCTTTTTTTATTCTATTAATAAATTCAACTAGACTAAATTCTGAAATTCAAAAAGGATTTACATTAATCCCTAGCCAATATTTCTTTAGAAATGCAAGAAATTTATTTACTGATGCAAATATTCCGATTCTAAGAGGTTTATTAAACAGTGTATATATTTCTACCTGTACTGCTGTATTAACAGTATATATTTCTTCTATGACAGCATTTGGTATTTATATGTACAATTTTAAGCTCAGAAGATTTGCATTTAGTTTTATTATGTTAGTAATGATGGTTCCTATTCAAGTTTCAGCTTTAGGTTTTATAAAACTCATGATTAAGTTTGGACTAATGGATACATTCTATCCTTTAATATTACCTGGAGCAGCTGCACCAGTTGTGGTATTTTTTATGATTCAATATATGCAAAGTGTTCTTCCTTTTGAAATTGTTGAAGCTGCTAGAGTTGATGGTTCAAATGAATTTTATACATTTAATAGAATTGTTATTCCCATTTTAAAACCTGCTTTTGCTTTGCAAATGATTTTTAGTTTCGTAAGTAGCTGGAATAATTATTTCATGCCTGCTTTAATTATTAATTCAAAAAATAAAAAAACAATTCCAATATTAATTGCACAATTAAGAGGTGCAGATTATATGAAATTCGATTATGGAAAAGTATACATGCTGATTTGTGTTGCTATTTTACCTCTAATTATAATCTATTTATTCTTATCTAGATTTATTATTCAAGGTGTCACTTTAGGAAGTGTTAAAGGATAATATTTTATTTTAATTCTATTTAACTTCTGTAAAATAAAGTTTTTTATCTAAACTGAGGCTGTTTAATTCTGAAACAGCCTCTTTTATATTCTTATTTTATTAAATTTTTATCTTGTAACATTTTTGTTGCAGTTTCTTTAATGCTAGAGCCTTCATCAACCATTAAATTATATTTTTGCATATCTGCATCTGTAAATTTATTTCCTAAAAGATTAAGTGCATCAACTACTTCTGGATTCTGTTTTGCAAAATCTTCTTTCATAATTGGTGTACAATAATAAGGCGGGAAAACACCTTTATCATCTATTAGACTTACAAAATTATATTTTGAAATTCTACCATCTGTTGAATAATATGCTAATATATCTACCTCTTTATTTACTAAGGTTTGAGCTGTTTTACTATAAGGCATTCCCTTATATTCTTTAAATCCAAAACCATATGTTCCAATAAATGCAGAATATCCATCACCTTCTCTAATAGGGAATTCTTGATCTCCACCTAAAATTAATTGGTTTGCAATTGGCTTTAAATCTGATATGTTTTTTAGATTATATTTATTAGCAAAATCTTTATTAACAACCAATTCATATGTATTATTAAAACCTAAGGATTCAAGCCAAGTAATTCCATACTCTTCTTCACATCGTTTTTTAACATAATCATAAGTTGCATCTTTACCTAAATTTTTTGTTTGATTAAATATTGAACTGTATGTTGTCCCTGTATATTCACAATAAATATCAGCCCCATCTTTTTGAAGAGCGTTAAAGCATTGTAAGGTACCACCTAATTCTTTTACTTCAACATCAAAACCTTTATTAATTAAATATTGACCAACAGCTTCACCAATAATTCTTTGTTCTGTATAGTTTTTATGTGCAACTATTATTGTATCTTTTTGTTGAGAATTACAATTTATAAAAAAGAATGAGATAATTAATACTATCAAAAAAATTAATATTATCTTATTTCTTTTTCTCATTCTCACTCTCTCTTTTAACTTTAATCATTATAAAAGATTTAAAATTAAATCAAATCTTTATCTTCTAATAATTTCTTTGCTGTTTCTTCAATACTTAAACCTTCATCAGCAATCAAATTATAATATTGCATATCTTTATCCGATATAACATTTTCTAATTCATTCAAGGCTTTTACTACTTCAGAATTTGCTTTTGCAAAATCTGCCTTCATAATGGGAGTACAATAATAGGGAGGAAAAACATTCTTATCATCTTCTAAATTTATAAAATTATTTTTAGCAATTCTCCCGTCTGTAGAAAAATAAGTATTTAAATCTATCGCCCCATTTAATAAAGCCTTAGTTGTCAATGCAGGATCCATTGCTTTATATGCTTTAAATTCAAATCCATACTCTCTTATTAAAGCAGGATAACCATCATATTCTCTCACAGCAAATTCAAATGGTCCACCTAATACTAAATTATTTGCAATAGGTTTTAAATCAGAAATAGTTTTAAGATTATACTTATTAACTAAATCTTGAGTTACTGTTATTACATAAGTATTATTAAAGCCTAAAGGTCTTAACCAGGTGATACCAAATTCTTCTTCACATCTATCTTTTACATAATTATATGTATCTTCTATACTAAGATTGTCAGTTTGCCCAAAAATTGCTCTATATGTTGTACCTGTATATTCACAATATAAATCTGCATCACCACTTTTTATTGCATTAAAACATTGTAAAGTTCCACCTAACTCTTTCACTTCAACATTAAAGCCTCTAGCTTCTAAATATTGTTTTAAAGCTTCTGCAATAATTCTCTGTTCCGTGAAGTTTTTATTTACAATTGTTATTATTGGATCTTTCGAATCACAACTTATAAAACAAAAGGTAATAATAATTAAAAAAAATAAAACAATTTTTTTTATTTTAGGCATAAAACCTCCAACTAAAAAACTAAATAATTATTATTAGTTTCATAGTATGTATTTATTCTAATTATTAAAATCCTTTTTGTAAAATATATATTATAAAAAGTAAAAAAGAGTACCCAAAAAAAATACGAATGTTACTAAAAAACAAACCTCTAAACAATATTTCCAACTTCAAATGAAATTATAATATTAATTTAGAGGCTATAAATAATAAACAAATTATTAATTAAACTATTTATCTTCTTTAATTAAGTTAGCTTTAATTCTTCTAACTCCTGCAGAAGATGATTGTTCTTTCAAAATCTTGAAATGACCCATTTCTCTAGTATTTGAAACATGAGGACCACCACAAACTTCTTTTGAGAAATTTCCAATAGAATATACTTTTACTTGTTCACCATATTTACTATCAAAGAATGCTATAGCACCTTGCTTTTTAGCTTCTTCTAAAGTCATAGTTTCACAAATAACATCTTGATTCTTTTGAATTTCAGCATTAACCATATCTTCAACTTTTTTTAAGTCTTCTTTGCTTATTTTTTCAGGGTGTGTAAAGTCAAAACGTAATCTATCAACAGTAATATTTGAACCTTTTTGACCAACATGATCACCTAAGATAGTTCTTAAAGCTTGGTGAAGCATATGAGTTGCAGTATGTAAAGCTGTTGTCTTTTCACTATGATCAGCTAAACCACCTTTAAATTTTTGCTCTGAACCACTTCTACTTTGGCTTTGGTGTTTTTCAAAAGCTACTGAGAAACCTTCTTCATCAACACTTAATCCATTTTCTTGAGCCAACTCTTTAGTTAATTCAATTGGGAAACCATAAGTATCATATAATTTAAAAGCCATTCTACCAGGAATCATTTTTGCTTTACCTTTTAAGATATTAGGAATCATTTTCATAAATTCCTTTTCACCTTTTTGTAAAGTCTTACTGAATTTATCTTCTTCTAATTCAAGTTCTTTATGAATAAATTCAACATTTTCCAATAATTCAGGATAGGCTTCTTTATAAAGATCAATAACAATCTTTGCTAATTCACTTAAGAAAGAACCTTCAATACCAATTTTTCTTCCATGTCTAATAGCACGTCTGATTAATCTTCTTAAAATATAACCTTGACCTACATTAGATGGAGCTAGGCCTCTTTGATCGCCTAAGATAAAACAACTTGTTCTAATATGGTCTGCAATAATACGAATTGACATATCAGTTTCATCAGAATCACCATACTTTACATTTGATAATTCTTCGATACCAGAGATAATTGGAGTAAATACTTCAGTTTCATAAACATTTTTCTTACCTTGAAGAATAGCAATTGTTCTTTCGATACCCATACCGGTATCAACACATTTTCTATCCATTTCAATATAGGAGCCATCTTCTAGTTTTTTGTATCCCATAAATACGTCATTCCAAATTTCAAAATATTTTCCACAAGAACAACCAGGCTTACAATCCTCACTACATTTTTCACGACCAGTATCAATGAACATTTCACTATCAGGACCACAAGGACCAGTTTCACCTGCAGGTCCCCACCAGTTATCTTTCTTTGGTAGGAAATAAATTCTTTCTTCAGGAATACCATGTTTTTTCCATTCAGCTGCAGATTCTTCATCTCTTGCAACAAGATCATCTCCTGCAAAAACAGTTACTGATAATTTTTCTGGATCAATACCTAATTCTTTTGTTAGAAATTCATAACTAAAAGCTATTGCTTCTTTCTTGAAATAACTCCCTAATGACCAGTTTCCCAACATCTCAAAAAAAGTTAGATGATGAGGATCCCCTACTGAATCAATATCACCTGTTCTTATACATTTCTGATAATCACAAAGTCTATTTCCAGAAGGATGTTCAGCACCTAAAATGTAAGGTACTAAGGGATGCATTCCAGCAGTTGTAAATAATACTGTTGGATCATTTTCAGGAATCAATGAAGCACCACTAATTTGTTTGTGGTCTTTTGATACAAAAAAATCTATAAATTTTTTTCTTAATGCGTTTGCGGTTAGTTGTTTATCCATATCAACGATAGTAATTTTTGTCTTCTTTTTAGTCAAGATTTATAGTAATTATTTCAAAAAATTAGCCTAATATTTAAAATTAAAATAATCTCATTTGAACAATTTCTTCAGATTCTCTTTTTTTATTCAATTTTACAGGGACAATACCATTTATAGCTTTAGGAAGATCACTAGGGAATCTTAATGTTTTAGCACCTTTATTAATTAACTTCTGTGGCCAAGAAATTGAAGAATCAGATTTTAGGGAACTAAAAAAATAAACATCTCTATTATTACTTAGTGCAAAATCAGCAATTTGAATGGAACCACCACCATCCACTTCTTCTAATATTAACAGAGAAGAAGAGAGCGCACTCATAAGTCTATTTCTTAATAAAATATTCCATTTAATGTTTTTATCTCTTGGAGCAACCCTAGTAATTACTACTCCACCTTCTTTTGCTATATAAGATTGTATATCTTTATGTTCTTTTGGATAGTACTTATCTAAAGAGGTAGGAATTACTGCAATAACTGGTGCAAAACTAGAAAGACTTTTTACTGCTGCATGACCAGCAATACCAAAAGATAAACTACTATTTACTAAAATTTCATTTTTAATCAAATTATCAACAACTTTATCTATTTTATCAACTGATTTTGCCGCTGGAGATTTCGTTCCGATAATTGAAACATTTGTCTTACTTAAAAGTTCTACTTTTCCTAAGCAATATAAAACTCTCGTAGGATAAGGAAAATCATTTATTTGATTTGGCCAATAAATATCTCCATAAACTAATATTTTTGTTTCACTTAATAAATCTTTAAAATTGTCTTTTATAATAGAATATGTTTCAAATAATTTATTTATTGAAACATCCAACTTTACAGACCATAAAGAAAAATCACTACTAATTGGAAATAAAAACATATGCTTATATAAATCCCATACTTTACAGGCTTTTTCATAATCATCATTATATAATTTTAATATTGTTTCCCAGTTTATAGCTTGAGCTAATTTTTCTTTTTCCATGAATATTAGAATATCATGAGCAATAATAATTATTCAATAATATTTTTAGTTCAACTTTAGTTAATGCAAAAAAAACAAGCAAATACTTCAAAAAAACAATTTTTTTGGTAAAAGGTGTTGACAATAAATTTTCTACAGTGTATAAACAACATCGTTGACGCCGCTTTAGCTCAGTTGGTAGAGCAAAGGACTGAAAATCCTTGTGTCCCTGGTTCAATTCCTGGAGGCGGCATCTTAATAGTAACGGAAGTATTTTACTTCCGTTTTTTTTATGCTTTTTCTAAATAAAAATGCAACAATTATGTAAATTTTTATCTAAATACAACAACTTTGCAACAATTATTAAATAAATATTCAAAAAATATTCGTAAATTGTTGCTAAAATACTTGATTTTGCAACAATTATAATCTATGATGTCAACAATTTAAGTTTTTAAGTTTTTTAAATCAAATTAAACATAAAAAGGACAACATTTTGGCAACATTATTTTTAGAAGATGGTACAACTTTTAAAGGCATATCTTTTGGGGCAGAAATCCCTAATTTAAAAGATATTAATTTAAATACTAGTACTAGTGAAATTGTATTTAATACAAGTATGTGCGGTTATCAACAGATACTCAGTGATCCTTCTTATACTGGACAAATGGTTTGTTTTACATATCCTCAAATTGGTAATTATGGGATATTAAAAAATGAGGAAGAAACCATACTAGAGAAAAAGGTTCATGTCAGTGCTATTGTCGTAAAAGACTATTATAATGGAGCAGTTTTTAACAACCGGGAAAAAATAAAAGATTATCTCATTGATAATGATATTATTGGAATATCCGGTATTGATACTAGAGCCTTAACATTACATCTCAGAGACACCGGTTTTAAAAGAGCTATTATTATTAAAGAAGATAATTTAGGAAAGGAAGATAAAGAATTTGTTCAAAAATATTTATTATCCTTTCCTTTTATTTCACAAACGAACCAATGCAAAAATGTTTCTACAAAAAAAACAACTCTAAATCCAGAAATAATTGGCACAACAATAAATAAGGATAATAAGATTAAATGTGCATTAATTGACTTTGGTATAAAAAAATCAATTGTTAAAGAATTATATAAAAGAAATGTTGATGTTACTTTATTTAATTCAGATACAACAAAAGAAGAAATTTTAAATAAAGGTTTTAATTTATTATTTTTAAGCAATGGTCCTGGGGATCCTGAAACACAAACTGCTGCTATAAAATTAGTAAAAGATTGTAAATCCCAAATTCCTATTGCTGGAATCTGTTTAGGTCATCAAATTATAACAATTGCTTTAGGTGGGAAAACAGAAAAAATGAAATTTGGTCATCATGGAGCCAACCAACCTGTTACAGATATTTTCACTAAAAAAACTTTTGTAACAAGCCAAAACCACAGTTTTGTTTGTTCTGAGCTACCTAAAGGTGCAGAGCTTTGGTTTATAAACTCTAATGATAATTCAGTTGAAGGAATGAAATTCCCTAAAGAAAATATAAAATGTGTTCAATTCCATCCTGAAGCAAGTCCTGGTCCTAAAGATAGCCTATGGATATTTGATGAATTTTTAAGTGAGGTTAAATAATGGGAAAAAGATTAGATATAAAAACTATATTAGTTATAGGTAGTGGACCAATTATTATCGGTCAAGCTTGTGAATTTGATTATAGTGGAACTCAAGCAATTAAAGCTTTAAAAGAAGAAGGGTATAAAGTTATTTTAATTAACCCAAACCCTGCAACTATGATGAGCACCCCATCCCTTGCTGATAAAGTATATATGGAACCTCTAACTTGTGAATATGTAGAAGCTATTTTTAAGAAAGAAAAAATAGATGCAATCCTCTCAACTGTTGGTGGACAATCAGCATTAAATCTAACTTTAGATTTAAAAAATAAGGGATATTTGGATAAATATAATGTTGAAATAATTGGTGCTAGTGTAGAATCAATTGAAAAAGCTGAAGATAGAGGCAAATTCAAAGAATTAGTTTCAAAACTTAATCTAAACTCTCCTCAAAGTGGTATAGCAAATAATCTAGATGAAGCTATAGCTTTATCTAAAACTATTGGATTTCCTTTAATAATTAGACCAAGCTTTACATTAGGTGGTAGAGGTGGTGCTATTGCTGATAACGAAAAAGAGTACATTGATTTAATTAAAAATGCTTTATTAGAAAGTCCAACTTCTCAAGTTTTAATAGAACAATCTTTAATAGGTTGGGAAGAATTTGAAATGGAAGTTATGAGAGATAAAAATGATAATGCTATTGTAGTTTGTTCTATTGAAAACATTGACCCAATGGGAGTTCATACTGGGGACTCAATTACTATAGCTCCAATTCAAACTTTAAGTGATGAAGAATATCAAGCAATGAGAGATGCATCAATTGCAATCCTTAGAGAAGTCGGAATTGACTGTGGTGGATCTAATGTACAATTTGCTATGAATAAAAATACTGGAGAGATGGTAGTCATTGAAATGAACCCAAGGGTTTCAAGATCTTCAGCCCTAGCTTCAAAAGCTACTGGTTTCCCTATTGCTCATTGTTCAACAAAATTAGCAATAGGATATAGTCTAGATGAAGTTGTAAATGAGATTACTGGTAAAAGTGTATCCTGTTTTGAACCAGCACTAGATTATTGTGCTGTTAAAGTACCAAGATTTGAATTAGAAAAATTCCCTCTTCCACCTTCTGCTATTGGTTCCCAAATGAGAAGTGTTGGAGAATCTCTTGCAATTGGAAGAACTATTTTAGAAGCATTAAATAAAGCAATTAGATCAATTGAATTTGGATTTGAAGGTCTTGAAGAACTAAAAGATAATGTTGATTTATATTTAAATAATGCTCACCCACTTAGAATTTTCTCTGCATACACAAAAATTGCTGAATTTGGAGAGGGTATAATTGATGAAATAGAAAATATTACTGGCTTTGATAAATTCTTCTTATATCAACTACTTGAACAAACAAAATTAGATAAGGAAATTAAAAATTCTCAATTAACCAAAGAATTACTTTTAAAGACTAAACAATTTGGAATGAGCGATAAAAGGATTGCAACTCTTACAGATAGAGAAGAAGCAGATATTTCTATGCTTAGAGATGAATTTAATATCCATATTACTCCTCACTTTGTTGATACTTGTGCTGGTGAGTTTAAAGCTTTAACTCCTTATTTATATAATACCTATGGGGAAGAAGCTGAAGGAGAAATCCTAAAAGATGAAGGTATAGCAATTTTAGCTAGTGGACCAAATAGAATAGGACAAGGTCTTGAATTTGATACATGCTGTTCTCTCTGTTCTTTAACTTATAAAAAATTAAATAGAAAGACTTTAATAATTAACTCAAACCCAGAAACTGTAAGTACAGACTACAATACTAGTGATAGACTATATATTGAAGCATTAAACAGCGAAAGTGTTATTGAAATATTAAAAAGAGAACAAATTAAAGATGTAATAATACAACTTGGTGGTCAAACTCCTTTAAATATTGCAGAAGATTTAAGAAATGCTGGTTTTAATATTATTGGAACAAGTGTAGAAGGAATTAATGCTAGCGAAGATAGAGCAATTTTTAAAGAAGCAATTATTGATTTAAATTTAAACCAAGCTAAAAACAGTATTGCCTATAGCAAAGAAGAAGTATTCAATATTTCTGAAAAATTTGGATACCCTGTTCTAGTTAGACCTTCTTTTGTGTTAGGTGGGAAAAGCATGTTTATTGCTTATAATGCTATCTCATTAAAAGAATTCTTAGAAACACAGAATGTGATAATTACTCAAGAAAAACCTTTAATAATTGATGAATTCTTAGAAGATGCCTTTGAATATGATTTAGATGGAGTATTTGATGGAGAAAGATTATTTGTAGGTGGTATTTTACAACATATTGAAGCTGCAGGAATCCATAGTGGAGATAGTGCCGCAGTATTCCCTCCTTATAAAATAAAAGAAAAACATCTAACTGAGATGAAAGAAGCTACTTATAAATTATGTAAAAAGTTCAATATTGTAGGTCTTGTTAATATGCAATTTGCAATTAAAGATGACACTCTCTACATTATTGAATTAAACCCAAGAGCAAGTAGAACTGTTCCGTTCATTTCCAAATACTCACAAATAAATTTAATAGAAGTTGCTACAAAAGTTTTCTCAAATATCAACCTTATCGAACAGAATTTAGTAAAAGCAGATCAAAAATATGAATCAGGTTCTTGTACAATTGGTTGGGCAATTAAAGAAGCCGTATTCTCCTTTGACAGATTTGTAAACATTGACCCTGTACTAGGACCTGAAATGAGAAGTACAGGAGAAACAACAGGAAGTGGTACAACTTTTGGCGAAGCTTTTGCAAAGTGTCAAATTAGTTCTGGAAACAAGCTCCCAACAAAAGGTAAAGTATTAATCAGTGTGAATAAAAAAGACAGAGAGACAATTTTACCAATTGTAAAAGAATTAATTGATCTTGGATTTACCATTGCTGCAACTAGAGGAACCGCAAGATATCTTTATGAAAATAAAATATTATGTGAAGTAATGTTAAAAACTAAAGATGGAAATCCTAATATTGTTGATTATATTAGAGCTAAAAAAATCGATTTAATTATTAATACTCCAATGGGATTCCATTCAATAATGAGTAATGATGATTTAAGAAGTGAAGCCTTAAAACAAAAAATTCCATATACAACTACAACTAGTGCTGCAAAAGCAGCTCTCGATGCAATAAAGTATCTTAAAAAGAACGAATTTAATGTTATGGCTATCAAAAAGTTTATTAACTAAAAACAAAAAACTCTTTGTAAGATTTTAAGTCTTACAAAGAGCGATTAATTTAAAATAAATCTATAAATCTATAGTGCAACTATTACGTTTAAGTCTTTATCACTCCAATCTGGAGCAAACCATCTATATGTAAAACCAATATATCCACTGAATGAATATCTAAAGTCTTTTGGGGTAAAAGACATTGTAATAGGTGTTTCACTATTATATGAATCTAACCATAAAGCTTTTCCAGATAGACCTAAATCCATTGTAAAGTATTTCATATTTGCAGCAGATACTCTAACTCCTGTATTAAGTCCAACACCCCAATAAACTAAAGTATATGGATCAAGAGTAGCTTCACTATTATCAACAATAGAGAAAGCCGGTCCTAAATTAAAGAAGCTCTCTTGAGTTGTTTCTGTATTTGATCTAATAGATAGACCTACCATACCTTCCATCATGAAAGTAGTATTCTCAATAGGAAGTAAATCTAAACTATAATTTACACCAACTGGTACATCCATAAAATATACAGAACCACTAAAATTAGCTCCATATAATAATAAAAAATCATCATTTGCAGCATTATAATCTTGAGTAGCAGTTGTATTGAATAATAAAGATGAATAAATATCATTAAACAAAGGGTTTGGACCATCATCATAATAAGATGAGTGAACTATAGTTGTTCTAGCAAACAAACTCATATTAATTAGCAAAACTAAAAAGGTAACAGTTAAAAATTTCTTTTTCATATATAAACTCCCGTAAAAAATGTCTACATCATCATTAACACATAACAACTATATTTAGTTACATACTAATAATCAAATATAACGATTTTATTATTAAAGTATATTACTAATAAATACAAGTAAAATTATTTAAAATATGTTATTGCCCCTTTAAACATCAAATTATTAGCTTTATATTCTTTAATATTCTTATATAAATCTTCTCTACATCTCTCAAGATGTCCCATTCTTCCTAATATTCTTCCATCTTCATTTGTAATTGCTTCTATAGCAAAAACACTACCATTAGGATTATAGAAAGTATCCATAGAAGGCTTATTATCAAAATCACAATATTGAGCAGCAATTTGACCATTTTGTATAAGTCTATCAAGATGTTCTTTATTACAAGTAAAACG
The DNA here is from genome assembly GCF_055395745.1 of Pleomorphochaeta caudata. Taxonomy (NCBI): domain Bacteria; kingdom Pseudomonadati; phylum Spirochaetota; class Spirochaetia; order Spirochaetales; family Sphaerochaetaceae; genus Pleomorphochaeta; species Pleomorphochaeta caudata. The sequence continues at coordinate 1,000,243 of NZ_AP042458.1, read as the reverse complement.
ACCTTCTCCATGACTGATTGGAATCAATAAATTATCCCCTACATTATAATGCATTAACCAAGGACTTTTATTTGAAGAAATTCTGACATTTATCAAAGATGATTGGTGTTGGTTAATTGTATTATATGTAAGAGTAGGACTAGTTGAATCTATTTTTGAAATCTCAGAATATGGTAATAAACCAGATTTAATTAAAGCTTGGAATCCATTACATATTCCTAAAATTAAGCCTTCCCTTTCTTTATATAAATCATTTATTGCTGCAGTAACTCTTGGAGCCTGAATAAAACTTGAAATAAATTTTGCACTACCCTCAGGTTCATCTGCAGAACTAAATCCACCAGGGAAATATAATATTTGACTATTAGCTAATTTCTTGGAAAAATCTTTTATACTTTCATCAAGAGTATACTTATTAAAGGTATTAATAATTACCTCTTCAACTTCAGCACCAACATCTCTAAAAGCTTTAGCACTATCATATTCACAGTTAGTTCCAACAAATACAGGAATAATTACTTTTGGTTTAGAAATTTTATTTTTAGCATATAATACATTTTTACATTCATAATCAACATTAGAAATTTCAATATCACTCTCTTCTACTTTTGTTGGATAAACCTTCTCTAAAACATTTTCTGAAACATTTTGAAGAGTTAATAAATCAATTTTTTCATCTTTATAATTCAAATAATAATCGCATAATGTATTACCAATTATATCAAAATTAATAGAAGTATTATCTAAGGTGCTATTAAATTTATTAATATCACTAACTTCTAATACAATAGAACCAATTTTATATTTAAATAAATCAACATCATTTAAAATATCTATTCCTATTCTATTACCAAAACTCATTTGAGTTAGTGCTTCTAAAATTCCACCTCTTTCAATAGAATATGAGGATATTACTAAATCATTATCAACTAATTTTCCAATTTGTTCAAAATATAATTTTACATCATCAATAATTGGTAAAGCTATAATAGTTGAATTATTTTTCATAAATAGAGAGGGTTTAACATGTTCAACTTTTGTGGTACCTACAGCAAAAGATACTAAAGTTTTTGGAACATCTAAATCTTCATATGTTCCACTCATTGAATCTTTACCGCCAATAGCCCCTAGTTTCAAATCCATTTGAGCTTTATAAGCTCCAAGTAATGCGCTTAATACATTTCCCCATCTTTCACTATCATTTTTCACTGAAGGAAAATATTCTTGCAATGATAAATAAATACTATTTAAAGGAGCTCCACTAGCAACCAATTTTGATACAGAACTCAATATTGATAAATAACTACCTTTATATGGATTTGAATCAACTAAATTTGGATCAAAACCATAACTCATAAGAGAAACTGTACTAGTGTTAGTGGAAACAGGAATTTTTGCACACATTACCTGCTCTTTACTATTTTGATATTTACCACCATAAGGCATTAACACACTAGCTGCACCAATAGTCGAATCAAAAATATTACTTAAACCTTTTTGAGAACAATAATCTAATTTTTGATACATATCATTTAAATAAGCTTCAATATTATCTGGTATAGAACATGTATCAAAATCATCATTTTTCTTAATTAAAACATCAGTATATTTTTCACTACCATTTGTATCTAAGAAAGATCTATCAATTGAAACAGCAATCTCATCATTATAAGTCATTGTCAATTTACCATCATCAGTAATATTTGCGACTACTGTTGCCTCAATATTTTCTTTATTGGCTTCATTAATTATGAACTTACAATCTTTTTCCCTAACAACAATAGCCATTCTTTCTTGAGATTCACTTATAGCAATTTCATCAACACTTAAATTTTCATACTTCAAAGGGACTTTATCTAAATTAATATTTAAAGCAGGTGCTAACTCTCCAATTGCAACACAAACTCCACCAGCACCAAAATCATTACAACGTTTAATAAGTTTTGTTATTTCACCATTTTTAAAGAATCGTTGTAATTTCCTCTCTTCAATAGCATTTCCCTTTTGAACTTCGGCTCCACATGATTGTAAAGATTTTTTATCATGGGCTTTAGAAGAGCCTGTAGCTCCACCGATTCCATCTCTACCGGTTCTGCCACCTAATAGAATAACTACATCTCCTAAAAGAGGTGTCTCACGAACTACATCTTCTCTCTTTGCAGCTGCAATTACTGCTCCTAACTCTAAATGTTTTGCTTTATAACCACTATGATAAAATTCTTTTACTAAAGAGGTTGCTAAACCAATTTGATTACCATAACTGCTATTTCCTTTTGCAGCAACTTTAGCAATTGTTCTTTGTGGTAATTTATTTTTCATTGTTTGATTAAAAGACTCTCTAGGGTCTGAACAACCACTTATTCTCATAGATTGATAAACATAAGCTCTTGAAGATAATGGATCTCTTATAGCCCCACCAATACAAGTCGCAGCTCCACCAAAAGGTTCAATTTCTGTTGGATGATTATGTGTTTCATTTTTAAATAATAACAAGTAATCTTCATCCTTGTTATTTTCATCAACTTTTATATTTATAGAACAAGCATTAATTTCTTCGCTTACTTCAACTGCTTTATTATAACCTTCTTTAACTAAAGCTTTTGAAGCAATAGTTGCAACATCCATCAAACAATTAGGTTTTTTAGAATTTAACTTTTGCTTTGTGGTTAAATAATCTTCATATGTTTTTCTAATTTGTTCATCTTCAATTAAGACTTCATTAAAAATTGTATTAAAGGTTGTATGTCTACAGTGATCACTCCAATAAGTATCAACAACTTTTAACTCAACAACACTTGGATCTCTATTTTCTTTAATGAAATAACTTTGAAATAGTTTTAAATCATCAATATCCATAGCTAATCCATAACTTTCTCTTAAAGCTATTAGTTTATCTAAATCAAAGCTTATAAAATCATTGATAATTTCGATTTCAGAAACCTTTTTTTCAACTGTCTCAATGTGTTCTCTTTCTATTAAACTAGCTTCATGAGATTCAACAGGGTTTATTAAATACTTTTTTATTTTCTCTAATTCATTTTCTTTTAAAGAACCTTCAAGAGCATATACTGTTGCACTTTTCAATTTAATAGATTTACCTTCAGACAATAAATTAATACATTTTGCAGCAGAATCTGCTCTTTGATCAAATTGACCATCTAATAATTCTATTGCAAACATTAAAGGATATTTTGGTAATTTATAAAAAACTTCATCTAAATTTACTTCACTAAAAACATATTTAACACTTTTATCAAATAATTCTTCAGTTAATCCTTCAACTTCATATCTATTATATGTAACCAAATTTTCTATCTTTAGATTTAATAATTGATTTAATTCATCTCTTAAAATTTTATCTTTAAAATTATTTTTTTTCTTTACATAAACAGTTTTAACCATAACTTCCCACTTTATTTTCTTAAGGCTTTTTGTCCAATATCTTTTCTATAGTACATATTATCAAAATGAATATTTTTTACATCTTCATATACCATATTAATTGAGGTTTCTAATTTAGGAGAGATTGCTGTTAGGCTTAATACTCTACCACCATTTGTATAAATTTTTTCATTTTCACTTTTTATTGCAGAATAATAAACAAAAGAATTCTCAAGTTTTGAAATCTTTATTTCTTTATTTTTTTCATAACTTTCTGGGTAACCACCACTAGCTACAACTAAGTTACATGATGTCATATCACTTACTTCAACATCAATATCATTAAGATTACCTTCCGTACAGGCCATCATTATCGTTAATAAATCACTTTTTAACAATGGTAAAACAGCTTGAGTTTCTGGATCTCCAAATCGACAATTATATTCAATTACTTTTGCTTTATCTTTTAAAATCATTAGTCCAAAATATAAACAACCTTTAAAAGTTCGATTCTCTTGATTCATTGCATCAACAGTTTTATAAAAAATATGATCTTCACAATATTGTTTTATTTCATCTGTAAAATAAGGATTAGGAGCAACAACTCCCATACCTCCGGTATTCAACCCTTCATCACCATCAAATATTCTTTTATGGTCCATTGAAGAAGCTAAAAGCTTGATATTTTTACCATCACAAAAAGCTAAAATTGAAACTTCATATCCATCAAGATACTCTTCAATAATAATTTTACTGCTACTTTGATTAAACTTTTTGTTATCAATAAAATCTATAATAGTATCAATTGCATTTAACTTTGTTTCGCAAATAACTACACCCTTGCCTAAGGCTAAGCCATCAGCTTTTATTACAACGGGAAAGCTACAATTTTCAAGATATTTAATTGCACTATCGCTATCAACAAATGAAGCATATTCTGCTGTAGGAATATTATATTTTACCATTAATTCTTTAGCAAAACTTTTACTTCCTTCAATTATTGCAGCTCTCTTATTTGGTCCAAAAGTTAATATATTTAGTTTTTCTAATTCATCAACTAAACCTAAAACTAATGGATCATCTGGAGATACAATTGCAAAATCAACTATATGAGTTTTACAAAATTTAATTATTTTATCAAAATCAGTAGTTTTGATATCAAAAGATTCAACTTTTTCTCTTTTGATTCCTGAACCAGGGAGGGCAAATATTTTCTCAATAGATTCATTTTCAAGCAATTTACAAATTATTGCATCCTCTCTACCACCGCCACCAACAATTAAAATATTCACCCTTAAATCTCCTAATGATGGAACAATCTTAAATGACTAAATGCCATAACCATATTTAAATCATCACAGGTTTTAATAACCTGTTCATCACGAATAGAACCACCAGGTTGAACAATATAATCAACCCCGCTTCTATAAGCTCTGAAAATATTATCTTCAAATGGGAAGAAAGCATCGGAGGATAGACTAACACCTCTAATATTTTTCAAATATTCAGCTTTCTCTACCTCAGTTAACTCTTCAACTGGAGAAGTAAAATATTGTGCAAGAGTTTCTTCATTAAATAAATCAATCTCTCTCTTTTCATTTAAATATTGTTCAATAACATTATCTTTTGTATTTCTAGATAGTTTTTCTTTAAAAGGTAGATTTAATACTTTTGGATGAGTTCTTAATAACCATCTATCAGCTTTATCACCAGCTAATCGAGTACAATGGATCCTACTTTGTCCACCAGCACCAACACCAATAGTTTGACCTCTATAAGCATAACAAACTGAATTAGATTGAGTATATTTAACTGAAATGGAAGCAACAATTAGATCAATAATTGCACTTTCATCTAAATTAGTATTTTTTGTTACAATTTCTTCTAAATATGATTTATCAAAAATTACATCATTTCGATCCATTTCAAATGTAATCCCAAAGATTTCTCTTTTTTCACTTTTAGGCGGTAAATAATTTTTATCTATTTGAATTACTGTGTAAGAACCATTTCTTTTCTTTTGTAAAATTTCTAATGCTTTTTCACTATAGCTTGGAGCGATAACACCATCGGAGACTTCTCTTCTAATACATTTTGCAGTACTTTCATCACATTCTCTTGATAATGCTACAAAGTCTCCAAAAGAAGAAAGTCTATCTGCACCTCTGCTTCTAGTGTAAGCAACAGCTAAATCACTTAATTCTTCTTTAACAAAATACATTTTTTTCTCAGCATCATTTAGTGGATAATATACACTTGCCCCAGCAGGACTAACATGTTTAAACGATGCAGCTGCTGGTAAATCCAAAGCTAAATCTAATTCTCTAACTAATTGATAAGAGTTTAATGCATCCATTAAATTAATATATCCTGGGTTACCGTTTAAAACTTTAATTGGTAAATTATCAGCATAAATTTTTGCATTCTTTTGATGTGGATTACATCCATATTTTAAATTAATTGTGTCCATTATTATTTATCCCCATTTGTATTTATTATTATATCTTCACTATTACCATCTTTATATTTCAAACCATATAAAGAAATCTTATTTGCGTCATTTTGAGATGCAAAAACTTTTTCTGTTAATTCTTTAATATCGCATGTTTTTGGTAAACGTACTTCAATAGGTTCCCCTACAAATGATTTTAATGGGTTAGTATTTTCACTATAAGTGGTAATAATTAAAGCTGTATTTTTTTCAATTTTTTCGTAATTGAAGTAATAACGTCTAACTCCTTCCATACCTCTTTTTAGAATTGCTATTTTAAGTTTTTCTAAATCATTATCCTTAAAAGTTATTAAAGAACTAATTCTAGGCGTATAATTTGGAGCATCATCTTCATATTCTCTAGTATCTAGAGCAGCTTCAAAGGTTTGATTACTTTTTAAATAATTATGGATTGTATCACTTTGATCACCATTAGTTACAATAAATCCATTTTTTAAAGGAATAATAGCATTATAAATTATTAAACTAGGATCTTTTAAAAGGCTTTCATCAAAAGCTTTAGTTTTAACAACGCCATCTTCTTTTATAAAAATTCTATTTTTAGAATGAGTACTACGTCCCATAATTCCATAACAGAAAAAAATCGAATCATCATTTAATCTTCCAATAGTAATATTTCTTCCTGGATATTCTAAAGATGAATAAAAATCAAAAATATCAATCATAAACCTTCCTTTGATAACATATCAATTGCTTTTGGCAAAATAATCCATTCGGCCTCTTCCATAATTCTTTTTTGTAGAGTTGGTGCATCATCACCATCTTTCACTTCAACAGCTTTTTGTAAAATTATTTTTCCACCATCTGGGATTTCATTTACAAAATGAACTGTTGCACCACTAACTTTAACCCCTTTTTCTAGAGCTGCCTCATGAACCTTCAAGCCATAAAACCCTTTACCACAGAAACTTGGAATTAAAGAAGGATGCACATTAATTATTGGTTTATTATATGAAATAATGAATGAAGAGGAAAGAATTTTCATAAACCCAGCTAAAACTACTAAGTCAATTTTTCGACTAATTAAAAGATTTAATAATTCTTTCTCAAATTCAAATTGCTTTTTTGCATCAATAATAAAACCTTCAACACCATATTGTTTTGCCACTTGCAATGCATATGCATCACTTTTATTGCTAATTACACAAGATATATTAGCTTTTTGTAAATTTCCCTTTAATTTTGCCTTCAAAATTGCTTCTAAATTTGTTCCTCTCCCAGAAACTAAAACAGCAACATTTAACATAAAACTATTTTTTCCTCACCCTTAACAATCTGACCAATTAAATAACAGTCATCAACTAAGGATTTAACTTTTTCACTATCATTTTTATCAACAATAAAAATCAAACCAACACCTTGATTGAAAGTATTAAACATTGTGTTTTCATCAAGATTTCCTTCTTTTTGAATTACCTTAAAAACATCTAATACATTAATATTATTCTTATAAATCTTTGCACATAAGCCATCTTTAATGGTTCTTGGAATGTTTTCAAAGAAACCACCTCCAGTAATATGAGAGACACCCTTTAGTTCAACATTTTCTTGTAACTTTAAAATATCTTTAACATAAATTCTGGTTGGTTCTAATAAATAATCAATTAAAGGCTTATCAATATCATCATAAACTTTATATAAAGACTCTTTGGTATGGAAGATTTTTCTAACAAGTGAAAATCCATTTGAGTGAACTCCAGAAGATGGAATAGCAAAAATTAAATCCCCTTCTTTAACATTTTCACCATTAATCATCTTATCTTTATCAACAACACCTGTTGCAAATCCAGCCACATCAAATTCACCAATCTTGTAAAAACCTGGCATCTCAGCTGTTTCTCCACCAACTAAACTACATTGGGAATCAATACAACCATCACACATCCCTTTTACAATTTCTTCAATTTGTTTAGGATTGTTTTTACCGACAGCGATATAATCTAAGAAAAATAAAGGTTTTGCACCAGTACAAATAATATCATTAACACACATTGCTACACAGTCAATTCCAATAGTATCAAATTTCTGAGCTAAAAAGGCTAACTTTAATTTTGTACCTACACCATCAGTTCCACTAACAAGAACAGGATTGTTTATACCACTTAAATCTAGATTAAATAAAGAAGCAAAGCCACCTAAGGAACTTAAAACATTAGAGTTATAAGTTTGCTTAACTTTTTCTTTAATTAAACGAACACTTTCATATCCGGCTTCTAAATCGACACCAGCTTCTTTATACATTTCATTAGTTTTCATAAAACTTCCTTAATCTTCTAAATGAGATTTTAGTTTTTCACCATTAGGCTTAATAGGATATTTACCGCTAAAGCAAGCTGTACAAAATCCAATATTTTCTTTTGCTAAATTAACTACATTTTTTACACTTAAGAATTCAAGTGAATCAGCATTTAAGATGTCCCTCATTTCTTCTTTGGTATATTTACAAGCAAATAGATTATCTTTGCTATCTATATCAGTTCCAAAGTAGCAAGGATTTAAGAACATAGGGGCTGAAGATCTAAAATGAACTTCTTTTGCTCCGGCATCTCTCAAGAGTTTAACAATTCTTACACTTGTAGTGCCACGAACAATAGAATCATCTATTAAAACAACTCTTTTGCCTTTTATAACAGATTCAACTACATTTAACTTAATTTGAACAGAAGAATTTCTTTGTGTTTGTTTAGGTTGAATAAAGGTTCTTCCAATATATTTATTTTTTATTAATCCAACACCATAATTAATTCCACTTGCTCTAGAATAACCAATGGCTGCTAATATTCCTGAATCAGGAACACCAATTACAACATCTGCATCTATAGGATTTTCTTTAAATAAATATTCCCCAGCTTTTAAACGAGCATCTAATACATCAATATCATCTATTTTACTATCTGGTCTGCTAAAATATAAAAGTTCAAAAACACATAAGCTTCTCTTATATTTATTACAATGAGTTTTAATAGATTTTACTTGGCCTTTATTAATACTAATAATTTCACCAGGTTCGACACTTCTAATATATTTCGCATTTATCGCATCAAAAGCACAGGTTTCACTAGCAAATACATATCGATCATTCAATTTTCCCATAACAAGTGGCCTAAAACCTCTAGGATCTCTTGCAACTATTAATTTATATGGGGTCATGATTACTAATGAATAAGCACCTTTTATCTCATACATTGTTTTTTCAATGGCTTCTTCAATTGAATCACTTTTTAAACGATTTTTTGTTATTAAATAGGCAATTACTTCTGTATCACTAGTAGTTTGAAATATTAGCCCTTTTGATTCTAGTTTATCTCTTAATATATGATCATTAACTAAGTTACCATTATGAGCCAATGCCATTTTACCTTCTTTATGATTAACTAAAAGAGGTTGTACATTTTGCCTATTATTATTTCCTGTAGTGCCATATCTAACATGAGCAATAGCAATTGAACTCTTTGGAAGTTTTTCTAAATTTCTTTTAGTAAAAACTTCACTTACTAGTCCAACATCTTTGTAAATTGATAAAGAATCTTTATTATTGGTACAAATACCACAGCCTTCTTGCCCTCTATGCTGCAAAGCATAAAGAGCTAAGTAACTAGTATTTACAATGTCTAAATTATCGTCAGCTTCACTTATTGCAAAAACACCACATTCTTCTCTAAGTTTATCGAACATTTTTATTTCATTATCCTAGATTGAACTTCAATATAAGCATCTTCAACTTGGCCTAAGTCTCTTCTGAATCTATCTTTGTCTAATTTTTTACGTGTTTGAGAATCCCAGAATCTACAAGTATCAGGAGAAATTTCATCAGCTAAGTAAATTTTACCTTCTTTGTCTTTACCAAATTCAAGTTTAAAATCAACAAGGATAATACCCTTCTCAATTAATTCTTCTTTCAAGATTTCATTAATTCTTAAACTATATTCAGTAACTAAATCAATTTCATCCTTAGTTGCAATTTCTAAAGAAGTAATATGTGAAATATTTAACATTGGATCATTTAAACTATCTTCTTTATAGCAAAATTCTACTACAGGAGTTTTTAATTCAAACCCTTCTTCAATACCAATTCTTTTTGATAGAGAACCTGCAACAATATTCCTTACAATAACTTCAAGAGGAATAATCTTTAATTTTTTTACTAAAGTTTCTCTTGGGCTAATCTCTTCAACTAAATGAGTAGGAATACCCTTTGCTTCAATTATTTTCATAAAATAATTGCTTAATTGATTGTTGATAATACCTTTGTTTTCAATTGTACCTTTTTTTACACCATTGAAAGCTGTTGCTGAATCGCTGTAATCAACAATACATAAATTTTCATCATCTGTTTGATAAACCTTTTTTGCCTTACCTTGATAAAGTAAATCCAATTTTTTCATTTTTACCACTCCAATAAAAAAATCCCGTAAAAAATTTACAGGATTTGCTTTAGTTTCTCATTAGCTTCTAATGAAGATTTTTTATTTTGTTTTCTAAAATTGATTAAGCGTGACAATACTTCTTTATTTTCCAATGCTATAATCTGAGCACTCAAAAGGGCAGCATTCTTACTCCCGTCTATTGCTACAGTAGCTACAGGAATCCCGCTTGGCATCTGTACACTTGAAAGAAGCGCATCCATACCGTTTAAAGAAGATGATATCGGGATTGCTATGACTGGTATCAAGGTGTTAGACGCAACAATACCTGCTAAGTGTGCAGCCATACCTGCTGCGCAGATTACCACGCTATACTCCTTATCCGCACTCTGTGCAAATTCTAAAGTTTCCATGGTAGTTCTATGTGCACTTAAAACTTTAACTTCATAAGGAATTTCTAATTCCTTTAGAATAATTAAAGCACCCTTAACTTTGTCGAAGTCACTAAGACTCCCCATCAGTATTGCAACTTTATTTATCATAATTGTAAATACCTCGTCATAGCTGTACATTATATAAAAGAAAAAATAAATGCAACACTTTTACAACACAAATATTACAATTTTATTAAAAATGTAATAAATAAATAAATATTTAACGATTTAGCAACACTTTTGTTGCAAAAACCATTATCTAGTACTATAAATTATTTAAAATCTTTTTTGAACATTAAATAAAAAAATAACAAATATTTATCACAAATAACTAAATTTTTATAGTTTCGTAAAGTTTTCTTAACAAATATTTTCTATATTTTATGTATAAATATTACCAATAGATTCTATTTTTTAAAAATATTTAGTAATTGTTAATTTTGTGTTAAATAGGGGGCAAACTATTGCAAAATTATTAAACTAAAGCCTAAAATTATCACATGAATAACAAAATATTAATAATTGAAGATGACAAAAGTATTTCTAAATTATTAAGCTTTCATTTACAATCCGAAGGCTTTAGTACAGAAAACGTCTATGATGGTCAAGCTGCGATTGATGCACTAACAAAAAACAGTTATGAATGCATTATCTTAGATTTAATGCTTCCATATATAAATGGATTTGAGATTCTAAAAATTGCTAGATATAAATTAGATATAAAAACTCCAATTATAATTTCTTCAGCAAAAAGTGATGATAGTGATATTATTTCTGCAATTGAACTAGGAGCTGACGATTATCTAACAAAACCATTTAGCCCTAAAATATTATCTGCTAAAGTAAAAGCTGCCTTGAGATTGCTAAAAAGGACAAACGAAGAAGAAGCTAATACTGCAATAAGTGATAATGGAATTAATATTGATACATCAAAAAGAATCTGTTTAATTGATAATGATCCAATAATCTTAACTGCTACAGAATTCAATTTAATAGCTTTGTTAATTCAAAATCCTGAAAAAGTTTATTCTAGGGAAAAATTAATTACTAAAATTAAAGGCTCTGATTATCCTGTCACAGAAAGAGCAATTGATGTTCAAATTGTTGCACTTAGAAAAAAATTAAAACATTATGGAAGTAGAATAAAAACTGTCTGGGGTGTTGGTTATAAATATATAGGAGATTAGTTAGTGAAATTTAAAAAGCAAATTTCCCTTTTATTGTTTTGCACTATTATATTGGTTTTAGGCTCTTCTTTCTTTTCTTCTAGAAAAGTATTTACAAACATAATTACATCAGAAGAAAAAGAAACATTAAAACAACAAGCCTTATTTTTAGATTCTTTTGAAACAATAGATAATAATACTTTAAAGAATTTTTCATTAGCAAATAAACTTAGAGTAACCCTTATTAATGAAGATGGTGTTGTAATCTTTGATAGTGAAAAAGATCCTAGTCTAATGGATAATCATTTTTATAGAGAAGAAATAAAACAAGCTAGAGTCAATGATGTTGGATATAGTAAAAGAACAAGCAAAACTACAGAAGATGATACTCTATATTGTGCAATTTATTCAGCAACAAAAAATATTTATATAAGAGTTGCTGCCCCTCTATCAAAATTTTCATTTTTAAATTCTCAATTCTTATATGCAATCTTGCCCATATTAGCAATTATTATAATTATTGTTAGTATAGCTCTTTATCTAATATTAAGGTATTTGTTTATCCCAATTGAATCTTTAGTTGAAGTTAGTAAAGATTATGCAAAAGGAGATTTAAGTTCCAAGACACATATAACATCTCCTCTAGAAATAAAAGAACTCTCTCAAACACTAAATTACATGGCAGAAGAATTACAAACAATTATTTCTAATCTAGAAAGAGAAAAAAATGAATATGCTCTAGTTCTTGAATCCATGCAAGAAGGTGTTATTTTCTTAAATTTAAATAAAGAAATCGTATTATGTAATAAAGCTGCTGTTAAAATTTTAGGAAAGGTTATTTCCAAAAATATGTTTATAAGAGATATTATTAGTGATATTGATTTAAACACCAAAATAAACAATGCACTAAATAATTTTGAAAAAAGTGAATTAGAATTATGCTTCTATAAAAACTATACTGGTGATATGGCTCAGTTATATGGAAAAGGAAAAGAGAAAAATTTACATATAAACATCAATTGTATGGAAAGAAACGATATCTGCGAAGGAGTTCTATTAACTATAGTTGATACAACAGAAATAAACAGATTAGAACGGATTAGAAAAGACTTTGTTAGCAATGTTTCTCATGAGTTAAAAACACCATTAACAGCAATTGGTGGGTTTACAGAAATTTTAATTAATAGCCAATTAAGCGATGAACAAAGACTAGATTTCTACCAAGATCTATTTATCAATTATAAAAATATGAAAGCCATTATTGAAGATTTATTATTATTATCTTCATTAGAAAAAGATAAAGCAAAACCAGCTATGGATGAAATACCTGTTGAAGCAATCATTGAAAGCGTTATAAAAACAGCTACACCTTTAGCAAATAAGAAGAATATTTCTATCAAAAAAGACTATCTAAAGAATTTAGAAATTTATTGTAATGAAGGCTTAATTCGTCAAGCTTTGATTAATTTAGTAGTCAATGCAATAAATTACAGCCCTGAAAACAGCAAAGTAACTATAAGTGTTAGTGAAAAGAAATATGAAATAATCTTTAAAGTAATTGATAATGGAATTGGAATTCCTAAAGCTGATATAAATAGAATCTTTGAAAGATTTTATAGAGTTGATAAAAATAGATCTAGAGATAGTGGAGGTACTGGTTTAGGTCTCTCTATTGTTAAGCATATAGCATTGTTACATTCTGGAGATATAAAAGTTGAAAGCGAAGAAAACAAAGGTTCTACATTCATTTTCACCATCTCTAAAACAAATAACGTGCTAACATCTTTATTTAAAAAAAGCGATCTTATGTATAAAGCTTAAACTTAAATAAAGAGATTTATATATATCTACAAACTAAAGGCTTTTGCCTTTAGTTTTTTTTATCAGTTCATCAAATGAACTTTTTATATATAGTCATAGACTCTCTATATTAATTAATCCATTAACTAATATATTTATAATTCAAAAAGAGTAATATCAAAATTTATTAATACTTTAAAAAGCAATAAAAATGCTGCTATATAACCAATAGCAGCAAAAAAATCAAACTAACTAATCTTAATTTAAGTGAGGTTTAACACCTTCATCCATATAGACTACCCAAGAACAAATATTAGTTATATGATCTCCAACTCTTTCTAATTCAATAACTAAATAATAATAGCTATACATATTCTGTCTCAAATTTATATCTTCAAATGGACCACATTCTAAAATTTGAGACTTTAATAATTCACGTCTCTTATCAACTTCATCATCCATTTTTGCAACTTCTTTTGCTTGTTTAGAATCAATTTTTATTAAAGCATCAACTGCTCCTCTAAACATATCAGCAACAATATTTGACATCTCAATAATACCCTTAACTATTGATACTGCCCTTTCATCATTGAATGAAGTATCTTTTCCTACCATTTTAGCTAAATGAGTAGCATGGTCGCCCATTCTTTCTAAACTAGTAACTATTTTTAAACCAGCAATAACTTGTCTCATGTAATGCCCATATGGAGCTTCACTAATTAATAATCTAACTGCATCACTTTCAATCATATCTCTTAATTGATTAATAAAGAAATCTTCTTTGATTACAGCATTAGCTAATTTTACATCATTATTTTCCATAGCCATGGTAGCTTTTAAAATTGCTTGTTCAACTCTTGTTACCATTTGCATAAGCAATTCTCTATAAAACATAATTTTTTCATCTATTTGATAAACTTGTTTCTTATCCATATATTTAACCTCCAGCCTAACCAAATTTTCCTGAAATATAATCTTCTGTTCTCTTATCTCTTGGATTTAAGAAGACTTCACTAGTTTCACCACTTTCAACTAAATAACCTCTTCTTTTATCATCTATTAAAAAGAAAGAAGTCACATCAGAAACTCTTGAAGCTTGTTGCATGTTATGTGTTACAACAATAATGGTATATTCTTTTTTTAGATCAATCATTAATTCTTCAATTTTAGCTGTAGAGATAGGGTCTAAGGCACTTGTTGGTTCGTCCATTAATACAACATCAGGATTAACAGCTAATGTTCTAGCTAAGCAGAGTCTTTGTTGTTGTCCTCCAGATAAACCTAAAGCACTTGAGTGCAATCTATCCTTTACTTCATCCCACAAAGCAGCTTGTTTTAATGATTTTTCAACAATCTCATATAACTCACCTTTTTTATATTTCTTATATAATTTAGGTCCATAAGCTATATTATCAAAAATTGTCATTGGAAATGGATTTGGTTTTTGGAAAACCATACCTACTCTTCTTCTCAATTCCAAAATATCCATATCGCTATAAATATTTTTACCTTCAAATAAAACTTCACCTTTTATTGAAACACCATCAATTAAATCATTCATTCTATCGAGAACTCTTAAAAAAGTACTTTTACCACAACCTGATGGCCCAATAAAAGCTGTTATGGAATTCTTTTTAATTTCCATATTAACCTTTTTTAAAGCTTGATGATCTCCATACCATAAATCTAAATCAGTTACTTTAAATAAATGTTCATTCATCTATTTTATTTCCTTTTTCATAATCAACTTTGTTATGCTGTTTATAATTAAAACTAAAACTATTAAAACTAGAGCCGAAGCAAAAGCTTCATCTATAGATCCACCTTCGGTAATTATTAAATAAATATGTTGTGCTAATACTCTAGAAGAACTCTTAAGTCCTGTTGCAAAAGAAGTTGAAGAACCAATTGTAAAAATTAATGCAGCAGTTTCACCTATTGCTCTACCAATTGCTAAAACAATACCTGTTGTAATACCCTTTGAAGCACTTGGTAATATTATTTTAAAAATTGTTTCTATTTTTGTGGCACCTAGGGCTCTACTTGCTTCAATTAAAGAGGGGCTAACACTTCTAATAGCTTCTTCACTAGTTCTCAATATTGTAGGTAAAATCATTAATGAAATAGTTAATACTCCACTTATCAATGAAAAACCAAACCCTAATAATTGTACAAAAACTAATAACCCAAATAAACCAAAGATAATTGAAGGAACTGCAGCTAATAAATCAATACCAGCTTTTATGATAGTTGTTAATCGTCCTTTTTTTGCATATTGAACTAAATAAATTGCCCCAGCTACTGAGATAGGGGTTGCAATTAATATTGTAAGTAAAACCATAACTAATGTGTTATAAATAATACTTAATATACCACCATATTTTCCTTCTTCTTCACTTTCACTTAATAAATAATGAAGTTTCAAATTTCTTTTAGCTACTTCATGGAATACTTTTAATTTACTTATATTTAAGCCTGAATCAACCGCCTCTTGGTAGGATGTTGCATTAACTATCTTTATAGCTCCTCTAACATTCTCTACCTGGTTAATCGAATTTACTAAAGTGATATCAATTGGAGGTCCATTCAATTCACTCCAATTCTTATAATTACCCTCTAGTAAGGCATTAACTTCTTCTTCTTTCAGATTCCCTATTTTTTTATTTTCATAAATACTCATTACTTCAGGATTTACAGCTATAACCATATCGCTGATTGTAACTGAATTAAAACCTTTCAAATCTGAACCTTTATTTAAAATTAATAAGGAACCTTCATCTGCTTTCAAAGATTTAATTAAATCTTTTTGATTTTTTATAGAAGCACTATCTACTATATGTATATAGTCTTCTTCTAAATCACTACTGTCTACTAATAAATATTTTTCTAAATATGGGAATAAAGAAGAATCAATATATAAATTGATATCTCTATTTAAATTACTTATTTTTCTTAAAGAATATACTCTACCTTCAACTATTTTTTTCAAAGTAAAATAATCAAGTTCATCCAAGTTAGAATTTTTATTTGAATATATCTCAAAAGGTAATTCTGTATTAACTTGATCTGTTACTTCTCTTTCAACTAATTTATTACTATACAAGCCTCTATAAATTAAATATGAAAGCATTAGAGCGAGTATTAAAATTGTTAAAATTGAAAATCCTTGAATAAGAATTAATGCAATTTTGTTAGTATTTTTTCTGTTCATTCACCTGCTCCAACTTTACTTTTGTTTGAGATAAACACAACTACAAAATTTAATAATAAAATGAAAATGAATAATAACATTGCTGTTGCAAACAATGCAGATAAATGAGTACCTTCAGCATAACTCATATCAGTAATAATATTCATTGTAAGAGTTCTACCCATATCAGTCGGAGATTTTGCAAAAACTGCAGCATTACCACCAACTAATAATACAGCCGTGGTTTCTCCTATTGCTCTACCTAGAGCCAAAATGATTGAAGTAACAATACCATTTACAGCTGAAGGAACAACAACTTTATATATAGTTTGCCATTTTGTTGCTCCCATTGCTATTGAAGCATTTCTTAATGCATCTGGAACACTTCTTATTGAAACTTCACTAATATTAATAATAGTAGGTAAAATCATTATTGCTAAAATAATACTAGCAGATAACAAACTATAACCATTTCCCCCAAATATATTTCTTACAGCTGGAACTACTATTGCAATCCCAAATAAACCATAAATAATAGAGGGAATCCCTGCTAATAACTCAATTGTATTTCTAATAATTTTAGATAGTTTACCTTTTGCAAATTCACTCAAGAATATCGCTGTTGAAAGACCAATTGGTAAAGCTAAAACAATTGATATTAAGACTACTTCAAAACTTGCTATTATAAATGCTGCAATTCCATAACTTGGTATATCTGCAGAAGGTCTCCAATTTAATGAAAAAAGGAAATCCTTCAAAGGAACCTTTCCAAAAAATGGAATTCCTTGATTAATTATATAAAGAGTAATTGCAATTACAGCTATAATAGAAACTAGAGCACAAAGTAGTAAAATAATTTTACTACTTTGTTCAATAACTCTACGTTTATTGTTATTATTTTCTCTTGCCATACTTTAACTAGTTAAGTGGAATAAATTCACATTCTTCAACAATTGATTGACCTTTTCTTGATAGAAGGAAGTCAATAAAATCTTTTTCAACTGTTCCGTCTTTTGGTTCTCCAATAGTTACTACATATAATGCTCTACTAATTGGATAAGATTTATTAAGTACATTAGCTGGAGTTGGATCTACACCATCAATGCTTAAAATTTTACCACCAGCATTTGTAATGATGCTATTGAAAGCCATTCCAATGTAACCAATTGAACCAGGAGTTGAAGCAATCTTTGTTGCTACTTCACCATTTTCTTTAGCAATTATTGCATTCTTAGTTGGTTCTTTACCTTGTGAATCTAAAACGATTTCATTAAATGATCCGTAAGTTCCTGAAGTTTCATCTCTTTCGATTAATTCAATCTTCATATCCTTACCACCAACTTCACTCCAGTTAGTAATTTCACCACTAAAGATAGCTGCTAATTGTGCAATTGATAAGTTACTTACATTTACTGAAGAGTTAACACCAACTGATAAACCATCTAAAGCAATAGTAGTTGGTACACAATTTTGATCTACTTCGCTTGATTTTAATTCTCTAGAAGAACCTGCTAAAGATAAAGTTCCTGCAATTAACTGTTTGATACCAGTAGAAGAACCTAATGTTTCATAACCTAATTTAACTGAAGGATTCTCTTTCTCAAATTCAGGAATTGCTGACTTTGCAATTGGAGCAACTGTAGAAGATCCTCCAAAAGTGTAATTTTTAACTTGTTTTTCTGTTGTTTCACCTTGGCCTTGAGCAAATAAAGCGAAACTTGTCATTGTTACTAATAAAATTAAGAATAATTTTTTCATTTTTTATCTCCTATTTTTTAATTAGAAGATAAAGAAAAATTGTTAATGAAATTATAATGAATTGTTAGAAAAGTGTTAAATATGCTTTTTTTTGACTTATTTTAGAAAAAAAATATTAAATATTTAAACAATCTCTTAACAAAATACTTAAACCTTTATAAATATGAGGCTGAATATTTATCTAAATACCACAAGAGATTATCGTCATCTTTTTTTATAGCTGTAGCTGGTAAAGCATCATTTTTATTTATAAGAATCTGACTAATAATATTAGCTTTACTCTCTCCCAAAGCTAAAAAGATAATTTTTTTAGAATTATTAATCACATTTTTTGTCAATGTTAATCTAGTTTGATTTGTTTTTGGATGATTAGTCTTTATTATTATTTCATTTGAATCTAATTTACTTAAATCATTTGGGAATAATGAAGCAGTATGGCCATCTTCACCAACACCCAAAATAACTAAATCAAAGCTTGGATATCCATTTTTAAAATCAACATTTTCTTTAATATTATTTATTGAATCTAAAATTACTTTGTTTTGATCTGCCTGTTTTAACATTGGGAAAACATTTGATTTTCTTATAATCCCACTATCTATCAAAATTCTTGAAAAATTACCAAAATTACTTTGATCACTTTCAACATCTACATATCTTTCATCAACCCAAAAGAATTTTAAATTAATAAAATCAGAAGGAAGAAAAATATTTCTCATAATCTCAAACAGTAAAATTGGAGAAGATCCTCCAGAAATTGCAATGTTAGCTTTTTCCTTATTTAATTTCTTTAAAATTAAAGCAATATCAAAACAAGCATTATATTTATCTTCAAATATTTTTATCTTTTTCATATTTTCCATACTCTATAACTCACAATATTTACCATCACTTAAATCTTTACATGGAAATCTCCAGTGATGATTTTTCTCTGAAAGATTATTCTCAATATATTGAGGACCCCAACTTCTTGCAGGATAACCATAAAGAGGTATATCTTCATTATCCTTCCAAGCATCTAATATTGGTTGAACAAACTTCCACGTTAATTCAATTGCATCATTTCTTTGATACAATGTCGGATCATTTATTACACAATCATATAAAAGTCTTTCATAAGCTTCAGGGATTTCAGTTTCTTGTAAAGATTTATAATGGAAATCCATTTTTACAGGTTGAACCTTAAATCCAGCCCCTGGAACTTTCATTTGGAAAGTGACTAAAAAACCTGCATCAGGCTGAATTCTAATTACTAATTGATTATGCTCTTGAGCAATCTCATCATTATTCTTAAAAATACTATGAGGATTAGACTTATAATGAATTACTACTTCAGTAACATTTGTTGCTAAAGCTTTTCCTGTTTTAATATAAAATGGGATTTCACTCCATCTCCAGTTATCAATATAGCATTTCATAGCAACATAAGTTTCTGTTTTAGAATCTTTATCAACGCCTTTTTCATCCCTATAGGCTAACTGTTTAACCCCTTTATAGAAAGAATCGACATATTGACCTCTAACTACATATTTGGGAACATCTTCTTTACTAATAGGTCTAAGAGATTGAAAAACTTTTACCATCTCATCTCTTAAAGCTTTCGAACTAGTATTAATTGGTGGTTCCATTGCAATTAGGGCTAAAACCTGAAGAAGATGATTTTGAACCATATCCCTTAAGGCTCCAGCTTTTTCATAATATCCAGCTCTAGTTCCAACAGATAAAGACTCTGCTGATGTAATTTCTACAAAATCAATATAATTTCTATTCCATAAAGGTTCAAAAATACTATTGGCAAAACGAGTTACTAATATATTTTGTACAGTTTCTTTTCCTAGGTAATGATCAATTCTAAAAATTTGACTTTCATTGAAAAATTCATGTAAATCATTATTTAAATCTATTGCACTCTTTAAATCATGGCCAAAAGGTTTTTCTATTATAACCCTCTTAAAGCCATCATCTTCGTTTGTTAAACCTGTTAAATGCAATTTTGATGCAACAGTACAATAAAGATGAGGAGCTATGGCAAAATAATAAACAAAATTTTGTTTTTCATATTTTGCATTTAAAAACTGTTTTAAATCTGCATAATCTATATTATGGACTAAATCTATTTTAAAATAATCAATACTTAAAACAAATCTTTCCACTTCATCTTTTATAAAGCCTCTATTTAATAATGACTCTTTTATTTGATTCCTAAAATCTTGATCACTTATATCTCTTCTACCAACAGCTAAAATATTATATTTTGTATCAAACATTTTTTTTGTATATAATTTAAATAATGCAGGAATCAATTTTCTTTGTGCTAAATCACCACTAGCACCAAAAATAACAAACACAAATGGTTCTTTCATTAACAATTCCTCCTAAACAGAATAATTTGTTGAGGATGTATCTCCACCTTTTTCTGTCCAATTTGTATGGAAAGTTTTACCTCTTTGTTGGTCAACTCTCTCATAAGTATGAGCTCCAAAATAATCTCTTTGAGCTTGAATTAAATTAGTTGGAAGATTACTACTTCTGTAACTATCAAAATATGATAGAGCTGAACTTAATGCAGGCGTAGCTACACCATTTAAAGCAGCTAATGCTACAATAGCTCTCAAACCACTATGAAATTTTAAAACAATATTTTTAAAATAATCATCTAAAAGTAAATTATTTAGACTAGAATTATTTTTATAAGCATTACTGATATTATTTAAAAATGAGGATCGAATGATACATCCACCGCGCCACATCAAAGCAATATCACTTAAATTTAAATTCCAGTTATTGTTATCCGATTCTTTTTTTATTAAATCAAAACCCTGTGCATAAGAAATTATCTTAGCTACAAATAAAGCAGCATACAAATCTTCAATTGTTTTTTCTTGATTAAAATCACTTTCAATTTTTATTGAAGAATATTCTTTATTGGCTATTAATCTTGAATCAACATCACTACTAATTACTCTTGCATAAACAGCTTCAGTTATTAGAGACAAGTCAACACCATTATCTAAAGCATTAATAGCAGTCCATTTACCTGTGCCTTTTTGACCTGCAGCATCCAATATATTTTCAACTAAAGGGGTATTATCTTCATCATAATATTTTAAAATATTACTTGTAATCTCGATCAAATAGGAATTTAATTCCTTTTTATTCCAATCTTCAAATATTTCATGCATTTTTGGATATGATAATTTCAAAACCTTTCTCATAACATCATAGACTTCACTAATTAATTGCATATCACCATATTCAATGCCATTATGAACCATTTTTACAAAATGGCCAGCTCCATCAGGACCAACCCAATTACAACAAGGTTCATCATTTTCAACCTTTGCACTAATACCTTGTAAAATAGGTTTTAAATGAGTCCAAGCATCGATATTTCCACCCGGCATAATAGAAGGGCCATTTAAAGCTCCTTCTTCTCCACCAGAAACACCAGCTCCAATGTATAAAATTCCTTTAGAATTTACATATTTAATTCGTCTATTTGTATCTTTATAATTAGAATTTCCACCATCAATAATAATATCTCCAGGCTCTAAATAATCTAATAAAAGATCAATATTTTTATCAACAGCTTCACCTGCTCTTACCATCATCATTATTTTTCTAGGTCGTTCTACTTTATTTACTAATTCTTCTATCGAATAAGTTGGGATAATATTTTTCCCTTTTGCTCTAGTAGTAATAAATTTATCAACTTTTTGAGTAGTTCTATTAAATACAGCAACACTGTATCCCTTACTTTCTAAATTTAATACAAGGTTCTCACCCATTACTGCTAAACCAATTAATCCAATTGTTGCTTTCATTTACAAGCCTCCAATTTTACTTCTTATATATAAAAGATATAACAAAAAACAAAAGAACAAAGTGATATTATCACTAATTAATCATATACCAGGAATTATCAATTATAAAGATAAAAAAAGGATTAGAAGTATATTTCTAATCCCTATATAGTTTTATTAATAATTAATTAATATTTAAATGTATTTTTTAACATCCTCAATGAACTTTTTGACTATTTCATTGGGGGTGTCCCAAGAAATACACAATCTAACTGCAGAATTATTTTCATCAATAACTTGCCAAGTATAAAATAAATATTCTTTTCTTAATTTTTCAATTAATTGATTATCTAAAATTGGAAAAAGTTGATTACTTTCTACTGGAACTAAAAATTTAATATTAAGCTTTTTTAATTCATCTGCAATATATTTTGCATTTTCATTAGATTTTGCTCCAAGTTTTATATATAAATCATCCTCAAATAAGGCTTCATACTGTAAAGAAATTGAGAATCCTTTAGCTAATAAAGCACCTCTTTGTTTTAAATTATATCTAAAATCTTTTTTATAGTTTTCATTAGAAATTACTAAACATTCACCAAATAATGCACCATTTTTAGTACCTCCAATATAAAACAGATCACATAAATTTGGCAAATCTTTAAGAGAAATATTTGTATCCTTGTTTGCTAAAACTTGAGCCAATCTAGCTCCATCCATATATAAAGGAATATCATAAGCCTTACAAATCGTTTTCAAATCAGCTAATTCATCTTTAGTATATACAGTTCCTAATTCAGTTGGGTTTGAAATATAAACCATAGCTGGCTGTGGAGCATGTTCTCTTGATTCATCACTATAATGTTCATCAATTACAGATTTTATCATGTAAGGTTTAATTTTACCGTTTTCTCCCTTTACAGTAATTACCTTATGCCCAGTTGCTTCAATTGCACCAGTTTCATGAGTTGCAATATGACCTGTATCAGCAGCAATTACACCTTGATATGGTTTTAAGATTGTAGATATAGCTACTAAATTAGTTTGAGTACCTCCAGATAAAAAATGTATATCTACATCTTGATTATCTAATATGGTTTTTAACTGAGCAATCACTCTTTTACTTGCTACATCATCACTATATCCATCAAATTGAGCATGATTGTTTTCTGCTAATTTCTTTAATATATTTTCATGACACAATTCACTATAATCATTTCTAAAACTAAACATAAAGCCCTCTATAAAAATATTTAATATAAAATCTTTTTTAAATTATTAATTAAAATAATAAAAAATAATCTACAAATATACAATTAGTATACATTCAGAATATCTAAACAAAAAAATAATAAAATTTTAAGAAAAACAGTGAAAATACTAACAATTATATCAAAATTTTTGCATTATTAATCTATTTATTTTAACATATATAGATATTTTTTTATCAATATAGCCCCTATATTTAACTATTTCCCATTATACAAATAAAAATATAATTATTCACATTTCAATATAGAAATATATACAAAAAGTGTGCCATTTTTGTATTTTTATTTACATTTTATACATTTTTGGATATTTTTATCAAAATATTTCCATATTATAACATTTTTCTATTGACAGATTTTTTTTTCCATATACCCTATGTAATGAGTGATATTACATAAACACCCGACTTAGGAGTTACAATTTATGGAACAAACAAAAAAACGAGCCAAAGATAGGCGTCCCGCTAAAACTAAAAAAGCTATTAGACTTGCACTTTTTCAATTACTAGACAAAAAACAATTAAGCAAGATCACAATAACTGAATTAACAAAACAAGCTAATATAAGTAGAAAAACCTTCTATATTCATTACACAAAGATTGTTGATGTTTTAGATGAATTTGAGCAAGAATTGATTGATGCTTTCCAACTTGCTACTAAAGATTTGAAATATTCAAATAATTCAAAATTCTTCTTTGATATCTTTTATAATTTAGACAAATATTTTAACGATGATTTAGACTATTATAAGAAAATAGCACAATCTAGTTTTGCAAACACATTCTCAGATCATATTGGAGATGCTTTATTCTCTAAACTATATGATGTAATCGAACCTATCTGTGATTTACCAATTGAACAAATTGAATACTTATGTTTAATCATATCTTCTTCAATGCATAGAGTCTTTATGAGTTGGATCAGAAATGATAGCGAATTAAGTATTGTACAAATCAGCAACTTTGTTGCGAAAGTAATATTCAATGGTATGGGTCCATATTTAAATAACGAATAAATCTAATATAAATAATATATAACACTTAAGCACTCCATTAGGGGTGCTTATTGTTAACTTATTTTTTAAGTTTTAATTAACAATTGATTATCTTTATATTTACATTAATTTTCTTACCTTGTAATATCAAAACATGAAACAGACAATTCTAGAAATAAAAGATTTAAACTTTTCTTTTTCTAAGGAAAAACAAATATTAAAAAATATAAACTTCTCAATTGAAAAAGGCTCTTTATGTATTATTGCAGGAAAAAATGGTTCAGGTAAATCTGTACTATTAAAATGTATAAAAGGCTTATTAAATCCTCAAAGTGGCTCCATTATTATAAAAGGAGAAGAGGTAGCTAAAAATAAAATTGAAAGAAGAAGGAAAATCGGATTAGTATTCCAAGATGCTGATAGTCAAATAGTTGGTCAAACAGTAGAAAAAGATATACTTTTTGGAATGGAAAATCTTGAATTAGATGAAAAAACAAAAAAAGAAAGATTACAAAATGTTACTCAACTTTTATCATTAGAAAATAAACTAAAATCTAGACCTAGAGAATTAAGTGGTGGAGAAAAAAGAAGATTAGCTATTGCTGGAATTCTAGCAATGGATCCAGATATTATATTCCTTGATGAACCTTTTGCTAATTTGGATTATCCTGGTGTTACTCAAGTATTAAAGACGCTATTAACTTTACAAGAAAAAGGTCATTCTATAATAATTGTAAGTCACGAAATTGATAAAATTGCAGCGCATTCTCAAAAAATAATTCTTTTAAGAAATGGCGAAGTCGTAAAGGATGATACTAGTGAGAATGTTTTACCTCTATTAAAAGATAATGGAGTTTATGTACCTTCTAAAAATGATAATGAATTAGTTCCCCTAGAGGAGTTATCATGGCTCAAGCACTAATTTTCCATTATAGAGATTCAAATACTTTTCTAAACAAAACTAATCCCTTTATAAAATTACTTTCATTGTTATTGCTTTGTACAACCTTAGTGAAAGCAAATATTTATGGAACTTTAATAATTTTAATTGCAACATTTATATTAATGATAATAACTAAACTGCCAATTATAAAATATGGTAAAGAATTGACTTTCTTTATAATAATATCTTTATTTATAGCTATAACATCTATTTTTAGCGATAAAACTATAATTGAGACTATCAATAGTGTTTTAAAATTTGACACAGCAATTCTAATGAGTTTTTTATTAGCTGATTCAAGTGATCCTAGTGATATTGCTAGATCTCTTGGAAAAACATTAAATCATATACCTTTTGTAAATGGTTGGAAATTTTCTAGCCAAATTGAATTAACACTTATGTGCTTACCTTTGATCTTTGAAGTATCACAATCAATTGGTGATGCTAGAAGTTCAAGATTAGAAAACATTAAAAAGCACCCTTTAAAATATATTGCAAATTATAGTATTTCCTTATTAGATAACTTACTATATAGAATTGATGAAATAGCTTATGCTTTAGACAGTAGAGGATATAATCATTCTATTGAAAGAGATTCAATAAAATATAAATTTTCTGATTTTGTTTTTCTATTTTCAGTATTAATATTAATTGGAGCTACATTTTATGTTGGATAAAAAAAAATTTAGAGAAAAAGTTTATAAAATTAATAAAGAATATAAAGATTTTGATTTTTCAAAAGAGGATCAAATTATTATTGATAAAGTAATATCTTCAAAGCTATTTATTGAAGCTCAAGCGATTCTGCTTTATTACCCTATAAAGAATGAAGTTAATACAATTAATCTAATAAATTATTGTCTTGAAAATAATAAAGCTGTTGCACTTGCTAAAACCTTTAATGAAACTATTGAGTTTGTATATATAAATAAAAACTGGCAAGAACAACTCATTAATGGCTTATATCATACAGTTGAGCCAAAGGATAATAATTTAATCAAAGACTATCCACAAAAGACTTTAGCAATAGTTCCTTCCTTAGCCCTAGGTAAAAACAATTCAAGATTAGGTCATGGTAAAGGTTATTATGACAAATTCTTTAGCAAATACAAAAATATAAAAAAATTAGGAATATGTAGAAACCATCTATTATTCGAAAGTGTTCCAACTGATAAAAATGATATTTTCTTAGACTTAATTATTACTTCTAACTAGCTGTTATTGAAAAGTTAATTAAAGCACCATATTGTCCAGCAGGAGCATTTTCTTTTTCAGACCAAAGGAACCAAATTAAGAAATTTGAATCATTAATACTTGCTCCAGGTTCAACAGAATATACATAACTGACAGGAGTTGATGATAAATCCTGGAAAATATTAGAATTATAAAAATCTAAAACAGAAGAGCCTACCAATATTTTACTTGTTGGTGAATATAAAGTTTCTGTGTGTAATTGAATATCAACATCTAATGGAGAACCAACTAATACTCCTGAAGTATCTTTTGATTTAAAACCATCAGTAGAAACAGTTAAATTAAATAAAATATTTGAACTATTCATATATGAAGAATAACCAATATAAACATAAACGGGCATTGTCTGAGAAGTCCGATTAGTAGTGAAGTTATAATTATCCATTATTGCAACAGCACCACCATTTTCTTCTACTATAGTTGAATTAACTTCTAACACAATTGCTGGAGGAAGATCTTCACCTAAATGCCCATTAATCAAAACATTAGCATTATTTGAGGCAAAAATGCCATTAAAAGTTAATAAAAACATGGAAATTAATAATAATATCTTTTTCATAGCTACCTCCGGATTAATTTATGTCATTAGTTTAGTTAAATAATAACAAACACCACAGATAAAAGCAAGATGTGCAACTAAATAATAATAAAATTCATTAAATTTATTGTAAGATATGACAAATGTTATGTATTTATACAATTAAAATCTTGCTTAACTAAATCAGTTAAAAAATCAATACTTAATTCTGGTTTGAAATTTGGTTCAAAAATTTTCATAACTTCATCCTTTATTTCCAAATTTCTAACACCTCTTAAAATTACAGCTAAAGCCTTTAAATAATTAATTTGATGAAAAGGAGTTGAAGCAATAACAAATAAAATATGGACAGGTTTCCCATCCTTTGCCTTAAAATCAATACCCTTTTGACTAATTCCTAAGCCAATTCTTAAATGGTCAATACAAGGCAATTTCCCATGAGCAACGGCTACACCATGGCCGATCCCCGTTGTTTCAATTATTTCTCTTCTGTGTACAGCTCTTCTAAAGCGTTCCTTATTATTATGAAGCCCATTAAAAACAGTACAGTTGTCTATTACCTCATCAATTGCAGCAAATTTTTCTGTTTCAGTAACTGGGCATACAGAATAACCATATAAAGAATCCATATTCATAGCCTATACTATATCCATCTTACAAATATAATGCAAGTAAAATATGAAGGGGGACTACTTTTAGAGCCCCCCATTGGTTATATAAACAGTTATTTATAAATTATTTAGCTAAATATTCATTAATAGCTTTAGCAGCTTTTCTACCTTGTCCCATAGCTAGAATAACAGTAGCAGCGCCTAAAACAATGTCTCCACCAGCAAAAACACCTTCAATAGAAGTTTCACAAGTTTCTTCATTTACAATGATATTACCACGTTTATTAACTTCTAAACCTTCAGTAGTTTGTTTTAATAATGGGTTTGAAGCATTACCAATTGAAACTACAACAGTATCAAAATCAACAATTTGTTCAGAACCTTCGATTTCTACAGGACGTCTTCTACCTGAAGCATCTGGTTCACCAAGTTCACAAGTAACAACTTTTACACCAATTACTTCACCCTTTTCATTACCAACAATTTCATGTGGTTGGTGAAGTAGCATAAAGTTAATACCTTCTTCCTTAGCGTGTTCAACTTCTTCCTTACGTGCAGGAAGTTCATCTTCACTTCTTCTATAAATAATTGTAACGTCTTTTGCGCCTAATCTTTTTGCGGTTCTTGCAGCATCCATAGCAACGTTACCACCACCAAAAATAGCAACTTTTTCACTATGGAATAATGGAGTTAAACTATGTTTTTGATCATAAGCTTTCATTAAGTTACTTCTAGTAAGATATTCGTTTGCACTGAATACACCAATAAGGTTTTCACCAGGAATATTTAAGAATTTTGGAAGACCAGCACCAGCACCAATAAATACAGCATCAAAATTATCTTTTTCTAGTAAATCATCTAAAGTTCTAGTTTTACCAACTAAGAAGTTTTTATTAATTTCAATACCCATGTCAGCAAGGCTATTAATTTCTTTTTCAACTAGTTTTTTAGGTAATCTGAATTCAGGAATACCATAAACTAATACACCACCTGCTTTATGTAATGCTTCATACATAACAACTTCATGGCCTTCTTTTCTTACATCTGCAGCAGCTGCAACAGAAGCAGGACCACTACCAACAATTGCTACTCTTTTATTTGTTGTTGCTTTTACTTCTGGAACTATATCTTGGCTATTTTCTCTAGAGTAATCAGCTACAAATCTTTCAATTCTACCAATTGCAACACTTTGACCAATATTTTTCTTCATTTTACCAACAGTACAATACTTTTGACATTGATTTTCTTGAGGACAAACACGACCACAAATTGAAGGTAACAATGAACTTTCTTTAATTTTTGCATTAGCACCAGCAAAATCACCTTGAGCAGCTTTTTTAATAAAAGCTGGAATATCAATACCTACAGGACAACCTTGAACACAAGGTTTGTTTTTACACTGTAAACATCTCATTGCTTCAACTTTTACTTGATTTTCAGTATATCCTAAAGCAACTTCTTCCATGTTAGTAATTCTAACAGCTGGATCTTGCGCTGGCATTTCTTGTAGAGGGATAGTCGCTCTTTCTTTAATAGTTATTTCGTTATCATTAAATTTAGCAAGAATTTCTTTTGCTTGCATATCTAATTCTTCTTTACTAATATGCATTCTTAAGCTTCCCCTTCTTTAATATCTAAACCAATATGGCATCTATGATGATTATTTTTTTCTTGAGGTTTGTAAGTACCTAATCTCATCAACATATTATCCCAATCAACTTTATGTCCATCAAATTCGGGACCATCTACACAAACAAATTTTGTTTCACCACCGATACTTACTCTACATCCGCCACACATACCTGTACCATCAATCATAATAGTATTTAAAGATACAATAGTATGAACATTATATGGTTTAGTTGTTAAAGCACAGAATTTCATCATAATAGGAGGACCGATTGCAACAACTAAATCAGGTTTCCAGTTTTCACATAATTCTTTTAATGGTTCTGTTACTAAAGCTTTTTTACCTTCTGAACCATCATCAGTTGTTAAAATTAATTCATCAGCAATTGCACTCATTTCTTCTTTCATAACAAAAAGATCTTTTGTTCGTGCACCCATGATAATTTTAACTTCATTACCTAATTCTTTTAATGCTTTTGCAATTGGATGTAATGGAGCAGTACCGATACCACCACCAACACAAACAACTTTTCCATATTTACCAATTTTTGTTGGAGTTCCCAATGGGCCTAGTAAATTCTCAATATACTCACCTTCATTTAACATAGCTAAATGGTGAGTAGATTCTCCAACAGCTTGGAAAATTAACGTAATAGTTCCTTTCTCCGCATCTGCATCTGCAATAGTAAGAGGAATTCTTTCATTATAGTCTCCACCTAGCTGTAGAATAATGAATTGTCCTGGTTTTCGAGCTTCAGCAATTCGGGGAGCGTGAACAATCATCTTAAAGACTTCTGCAGATAATTTTTCCTTATAAAGTATTTCATTCATTTTTTTTAACTCCTGTCCGCAGACATAATACACATAATAGAAATTTTAATAAATACTTAATTATCGATTTTTCCCTTTTTTTATGTACTCTAGAATATTATATGCTTTTTATGATAATTTATATATGGAGGAAAAATATGGTAATAAGAAACGAAAACCAAAAAACCGATGTAAAAGTCAAAATGAGAGGAGGGGACGGTCAAGTTGTATTAAAAAACATTATTGAAGGAAATGAACTTAGTCATAGTCGCCTTTTTTCAAAAATAACCTTAAAGAAAGGTTGTTCTATTGGGACCCATACACACCTTCAAGAAACTGAATACTACTATATTTTAGAGGGAGAAGGCGTTGTAACTGAAAATTCAGTAACAACAACTGTAAAACCTGGTGATGTAGTAGTTACAGGAGATCAACAATCCCATTCAATCATTAATAATGGCGATGAAGATTTAGTTTTCATAGCTCTTATCTTATTAAATGATTAAACTTGAGCTGGAAGGTTCCTTTGGGAACCATCCGCTCACGGCTTAGTCTTCTAAAAAAACAACAATTTCAAATAAAATCCACTTTACTACATTAATATACCATATAGTCATATTAATGAATTTTAAACGTTATAACAAATTTTAAAAAAATTAAGATATTTTTTAGCAAAGAAAATGGCCGGCAATTTACACTGCCAGCCAAAACCACATCAATTTATTTTTACTATTGGGTTAAAATCTCAATTGTTTTTGGAGCCAATTTTTTAGATTTTGGTAATTTAATATTTAAAATACCATTATTAAATGTTGCACTAATTGCTTGTTCATCGACATCCTTTGGTAAAGAAAATGTTCTTTTGAATTTCTTCTTAGCATTAGTTTCTTTAACCAAATAATTTACACTCTCTGCTTCTTTATCTAAGGCTTTATTATATTCTTCACTTGTAGATAATGTTAAAGCATTATTATCGATCTTTACATCTACATCGTCATTTTTGTAACCAGGCAATTCTACATCAATGTAGTAGCCATCTTCCATCTCATAAACATCTACAGGTGGAACCCTTAGAGATGCATTATTAAAAGCATCAAAGAAATCATCAAATAGTGAATTAAAGTTTGTATACATATTATTTGTCCTCCTTGACATATATTATTTATCATTTATTTTTTATACAAATAACATTGCAACAAGCGTGCCAAAAAATCATAAAAAACAAATAAATAATTTTAATTACTTACACATAAAGAAATTAAATAAACACACCGCTTTAAAAGCAACAATTTAGAATTACTTGAATATAAACAATATGGGTCATATCGAATAATCAAGGCAAAGTACATAACAAAACAGTGTCAAAATGACACAATGATAATTTTAGTTATATTTTTTTTGAGCAATTTAGACACTAAAAAATATAATCACTAATAAGATATGATACTATTTAGTTTTTCCATATTATTAATTATTATTTTTCGCTTATCAAAAGTTAAGATTCTTTCTCTTTCAAGACTTTTTAACTCTCTTGATAATGAAGTTCTAGAAACATTTAAAAACTCAGCCCAATCTTTTTTTGAAAAAGGTAATTCTACTATATTTGAAGAAGTTTTAATTTTCTCATCAAATTGTAAAGCATGTATTAAATATCCTGCTATTTTTTCTTTAATAGAATTTAAAGATAAAAGACCTATCTTATATTCAAACATTAATGAGTAATTACTTAATATTTCTATAAAATTATACATAAGCTTACGATCTATTAAAAAAAGCTTTAACAAATCTAATTTAGGTATATATAGAATCTTTGAAGCCTTGCAGGAAATTACAATATTAGTAGAATATTCATATTTTGAAAAAATTGAATTGGCTCCTATTAAATCACCAACCTGTCTTCTTTCTATTAGAATCATCTTTCCAGTTGGAAAAACTTTTTCTATATTTACGGCTCCTAATAAAATAATACCTATGTTATCTGCCTTATTTGCAGGAGATAATATTATATCCTTTTCTTCATAGTCTTTTATCTTATAATTAATTTTCAAAAGTATACTTTCTATCTCTTTTTCATCTTTTTCTGAAAAAACTTTACACTTTTTTAATATATTTATTAACTCTTTCAATTTGGTATACTCCCATAAAAAAATAAGAAAAAGTATCTACAGATACTAATTATATAAAATAATTGTGCTATAAAGCATTCAAAATGTAAATATTACAAATTAGTAAATTGATTATTATCTATTTATTAATTGCGGAGGAAAAAATGTATAGCATAGGCATAGATATCGGATATTCAGCAGTAAAAACAATACTAATAAATGAAGAAAATTCTATTATATTTAGTAAATATAAAATGCACAAAGGCAAAATTAAAGAAACTCTACTAAATATCATCAAAGAAATCACAACATTATATAATACAAAAGATATAGAATTTGGTGCTGTCACAGGAAGTGGAAGCAGATACTTAGAAAAAGAAAATTTTATAGAATATATAAATGATGTAACAGCCGTAGTTGAAGGGGCAAGCCTTCAAACACAAAAAATAGGATCCATTATTGATATAGGTGGAGAAAGTGCAAAATTTATCTCAGGTATAAATTTCAAAGGAAAATCCAATATTGAAATATCAATGAATTCAAACTGTTCTTCTGGAACTGGATCTTTTTTAGAAGAACAAATGTCTAGATTAAATCTAGATATATCTGATTATTCCCAATTGATAAAAAAAGCAAAAACTATACCTAGAATTGCAGGAAGATGTAGTGTTTTTGCAAAAACTGATATTACTCATCATCAACAAGAAGGTGTTGCTGTCGAAGATATTTTACTCGGTCTAGCATATTCTCTTATTAGAAACTTTAAAGGAACAGTAATCAAAAAAAATCCAATAACAAGACCAATTTTATTCACAGGAGGAGTGGCTTTTAACCAAGGCATAATAAATGCAATAAATGATATTCTAAACTTAAAAGAAGGAGAATTAATATTACCTTCTAATCTAGGTTGTTCTGGGGCCTTAGGCACAGCACTGATAGCAAAGAAAAAGAAACTATCAATAGATATTACTCAAATAATTAATATAACAAAAACAGCAACACCCCCTATTCTTGAATCGACACTTCCTCAGTTAAAACCTTTTGGTAATGGCGATAGTCTAAACAAGCATATTTGCAAAAAAATTGATAAAACAAAAATAACAGATTGCTATCTTGGTATTGATATAGGTTCTACAAGTACAAATCTAGTCTTGATAAATAAAAATGAGGAAATTATTGATTATCAATACTTAAGAACTTTAGGAAAGCCCTTAAATGCTGTAATTAAAGGGTTAAAGGACATAAAAGATAAATATGAAAACTCTCTAAATATAATTGGAGTCGGAACAACCGGCTCTGGAAGATACATGATTGGAGAAGAAATCGGAGCTGATGTTATAAAAGATGAGATTACATCTCAAGCTCGAGCTGCAGTCAAAATAGATAAAAATGTAGATACAATTTTTGAAATTGGCGGCCAAGATTCAAAATTTATCAGTATACAAAATGGCTCAGTTGTTGATTTCCAAATGAATAAAATCTGTGCTGCAGGAACAGGGTCTTTTATTGAAGAACAAGCAAAGAAATTTAATATCCCAATTAATAATTTTGGAGAGATTGCTCTTAATAGCACAAACCCAATTAACCTAGGAGAAAGGTGTACCGTATTTATTGAAAGTTCTATTGCGGCTTGTTTGTCTAGTGGCGCACAATTAAATAATATTGTATCAGGATTATGCTACTCCATTGTTAAGAATTATATTGATAGAGTTGTTGGTCAAAAAAAGATTGGTAACAAAATTTTTTTCCAAGGTGGTGTCGCCTATAATCAAGGAGTTATAAATGCTTTTAGAGAAATTACAAAAAAAGAAATTATTGTTCCAAAATTTTTTAGTGTCACAGGAGCCTATGGGGTAGCTATTTTAGCAAAAGAGGAAATTAAGACTAAATCT
This sequence comes from Pleomorphochaeta caudata, assembly GCF_055395745.1. Taxonomy (NCBI): domain Bacteria; kingdom Pseudomonadati; phylum Spirochaetota; class Spirochaetia; order Spirochaetales; family Sphaerochaetaceae; genus Pleomorphochaeta; species Pleomorphochaeta caudata. Next base: position 965,788 of record NZ_AP042458.1, on the reverse strand, counting down.
AAATTTAAAGGTTTAGAAATTAATAAAACACTTATAGAAATTAACTATATTAAAAATAAGAAAGGACAAAATGAAAGCCAATTTGATCAAGATGTTAAGACTTTAATCTTTTCTGATTATAATCCTAATAACAATGATCCTAAAAAAAAGACTGTCGGAATACCAAGAGCTTTATTTACTTATGGAATGTTCTCAATGTTTAATACTTTTTTCCAAGAATTAGGCTTAAATGTAATACTATCTGATCCAACAAATGAAAAAACAATAGCATTAGGACAACAATATGCTATGGAAGAAACTTGTTATCCTATAAAACTAATAACAGGACATGTAGCTCAATTAATGCAAAAAAAAGTAGATTATATTTTCTTCCCTGATTTAGTTACAATAGATCATCCTGGTTCAGAAACTAGAAAAAATTATGGATGTGCTTTTATGCAATTAGCTTTTAAAGTAATGAACAGAGCTATGGATTTAGATAAAAAAGGAATTCAATTATTATCACCAACTATGGCAGTTCATTTAGGCCCAAACAAAATGATGGAAAGTTTCTTTAAAATAGGATTACAAATAAACAAAAGCAAAATAGAAATCCAACAAGCTTTACAAAAAGGAATGAAAGCTGCAGAAAATTTTGAAAAAATAATTGAAAATCATAGCAAAAAGTTAATGAAGAGCTTAAAACCAAATGAAAAGGCTTTTGTAATTATTTCCAAGATTTATGGAGTTGCAGATCCTATGTTAAACATGAACATTCCTGACAAACTTATTAATATGGGGTACAAAGTTTTTCCTTTCTATGATTTACCAGAAGGAGATATATCAAAAGAACATCCAAACATGTATTGGCCATTCGGACAACATATACTTGAACCATCATTACTTGCTGAAAAACACCCTAATCTTTATCCTATTTTATTAACACATCATGGATGTGGTCCTGATTCTGTATTATCACATTTCTTTAAAGAAGGTATGAAAAATAAACCTTATTTACATATAGAAATTGATGAACATTCATCTGATGTAGGAATTATTACTAGAGTTGAAGCTTTTATAAATAGCATAAAAAATATAAAAATTGAAAATGCTGAAAATATAAATTATTATCTAAAAAAAATTGAACATAAAGCTACCTATATAAATACCAAAATTGATGATATTGATAATAATAAAAAAATATTTATACCTAATATATATCCATACTCAAAATTAATTGAACCTATCTTATCAAACAAGGGATATGATATTAAAATTATAGATTCAACTTCAACTGAATCAATTGAAATTGGTAGAAAATATACAATGACTGAAGAGTATTTTTCTTTAACAGCACTACTTGGTAATGTTTTTAATTCTTTTAATAAGTTGAAAGAAAAAGATTATAAAAACACTTCCTTATTTGTTTTACAAAATGAAGGCGCTGAAACTAACGGGCAATATAGTAGATTATTAAGAACAAAATTAGATGAAGAAGGATTTAAAAACATAGAAATAATATCACCATATTTAGAAGATATTTTATTTGTTAATGCTAATTTTTTCAACAAACTATCTTTATGTATTTTGGCTGGGGACTTAATTTTATGTGCTCCAAGAGAATCTAGAAACTCATACTTAAATATAATATTAGAATTCTTAAATAATGATTTATTAAGTATTGAACATTTAAAGACAATAGCTAAATCAATAAAAAATGAATTAGAGCAAAAAACTTACAAGAAAAATATTTTAGTTATTGGGGAAGTCCCCATTTTATTTGATGATATATTAAATAATAATACCTTTAAAATTCTAGAAGAAAAAAATTATAAAATAGTTTACAGTCCTTTAAGTGAAATATTATTAATGTTTTGGAAAGATTATATAAATCAGAACATAAATAAAAATAATTCAAAATTAAATCACAGCCTTAAAGAATTTGAATCATATATCAATATTCTTTCTTCTAGTTTAAGTCTTTGGAGTCCTTTCGAAAAAAATATAAAGACTTTAATAAAAAAAGCAGATAATACAATCGGATACTTTTCAGGATCAAATGGCAGATATCGTCAAGCTAAACAATTAACTGATTCAAAAATAATTGATGGAATAATTACAGCAACCTCAATGTATGAAAACACAGCAATTGTACTTAGTATGCTTCAAAAAAGCTTCAAAGATAAAGCATCAAAACCTATTCTAAATCTTACTTTTGATGGCAACAAAAATGAAAATGATCAAATGAAAGTTGATGCTTTTATATACTATTTATAAAGGAGAATCAGATGAATAAAGAAATTTTATGTAAAAACGAACACAATTGCCATAAAAATCACAAGAAATATGGACCAAGTAGTTTTGCAATGCATAACTATAAAAACATATTTAATAAATTAAACTTAAAGGAAAACGAAATTTTTTTAGATTTAGGTTGTGGTGCTGGTGATTACTCAATATATGCTAGCAATTTATTAAAAGATAAAGGGAAAATTTATTCAATAGATAATAATCAATCAATTATAAATAATTTTTCAAATAGAATTAAAGAGCAGAAAATTAATAATATTGAAATTATTAACTCCGACATAAAGCAAAAAATTGATTTAGCTGATAATACTATTGATATTTGTTTAGTTGCAACGGTTTTACACTCAACCAATTATGAAAAGTCCAAAAATATAATTTTTTCAGAAATAGTTAGAGTAATGAAAAATAACGGTAGACTAGCAATAATTGAATGCAAAAAAAAGAATACAAATTTTGGACCACCTATAGAAAATAGAATTTCAGAAAATAATCTTATAAAAGATCTTGAAAATTTTGGTTTCATAAAAATTGACTATTTAGATTTAGAAACAAATTATTTTATCCTTTTCAAACTTAATAAAAATTTATAATACAAAAAAAGAGCTGGATACTAGTCCAGCTCTTAGGGGGAGTTATATATAATTTTTAATTAGCTGTTAATAGCTACATTAATCTTTTTTGGTACAACTTCTTCTTTTTTAGGAAGAGTGATATGTAAAATACCATCTTTAAAAGTTGCTGCAATCTTTTCTTCTTCAATATCAGAACCTATTGATAACGTTCTTTCAAATTCCTTGCATACTCTTTCACGAATAATATATCTCTTATTATCGCTATTGCAATTTTCATATTTACTAGAAATTCTTAAAACATGTTTCTCTAGTTTTATATCCATATCATCTAATTTGAACCCAGGAAGTTCAACTTCAACTAAATAACTATCTTTTGTTTCAATTATATCCAAAGGAGGATATTTACTTTGCATATTTGACCAGTTAGTCCATGCACCATTTAAAATTGGGTTTGTATCATTTAAATAAAATCTCATTATTTTGCCTCCAATAATTATTCTATCTTTATCTTTTCTATTTATTTATGTTCATTAATATGTAAGCAATTTCCGTGCCAAAATCTAAATCTATTAAGTCAAATGCTTACTACAAAAAGAATTATTTTAATATAATAAAATATAAAAAATATTTCTTATTTAATTCATACTATTTTTAGTATTAAAAGACTCTAAAATTGAATCATTTTGACACAGATTAAAAAATACTCGCTTTTTTTAGGTAATTTCGACACAAATCAGAATAAAAATTTGATAAATAATGGCAAAACGAAACTATAACAGTATTTTTTTAGGATTTTGAAATTTTTCTTTTAATTTTTTTCTGTATTATTTATCATAATTTATTATTTTCCACAAAGTCCTTGACATTTATTATAAAACACTGTAGTTTCTCTATAGTTATTCGTCGCGAGGTGGAGAAGCAGGTATCTCGACGGGCTCATAACCCGTAGGTCGCAAGTTCGAGTCTTGCCCTCGCTATAAAAATGATGAATTATAGGACTAGTAAGTATACAAAGGTAACTACTAGATCAGCAGTTCCTATACATCGAAGTTTTGGCAACTCGTTTAGCACCATCTGGGTAGCAAGTGGGTTGCCTTCATTTTTTTTATCTTCTTTATTATTTTTCTATAAAAAAATTAATTTAATCAAAATAAAATATTTACAACTCAAAATATATTTTTTACAATTAGATTCCATGATGAAAAAAGGTTTTGATAATCAAAGATATTTAGAAAAGCAAACAGAAGCTATTCTAGATAGAATGAAAAAGTTTCATGGCAAGCTTTATTTAGAATGTGGCGGAAAACTCATGTATGACTATCATGCATCAAGAGTTCTTCCTGGATTTAATCCGAATGTAAAAATTGAAGTCTTCAAAAAATTAAAAGACAAGATTGATGTTATTATTTGTATTTACGCTGGGGATATTGAAAGGAAAAAAATTCGTGGCGATTTTGGTATAACTTATGATGTTGATACTTTAAAAATGATTGATGATTTCAGCGAATATGGATTAAGAGTTAAAGCTGTAGTAATTACTAGATATGAAGAACAACCAGCTGCTACCCAATTTAAACAGTTGTTAGAAAGAAGAGGAATTGCTGTTTATACTCATAAAAAGACAAAAGGATACCCTACTCAAACTGATTTAATTGTAAGTGAAGAAGGTTATGGTGCAAACTCTTACATTGAAACAGATAGAGATATAGTTATTGTAACTGCTCCTGGACCTGGAAGTGGAAAATTAGCAACATGTCTTTCTCAATTATATCATGATTATAAGAAAGGACTTCAATCTGGATATGCAAAATTCGAAACTTTCCCTGTATGGGATTTGCCTCTAAACCATTTGACTAATGTAGCTTATGAAGCAGCAACTGCAGATTTAGGGGATATTAATAGAGTTGACCATTTCCACCTTGAGGCTTATGGAGAAACGGCTATTAACTATAATAGAGATTTAGATGCTTTCCCGCTCTTAAAGAGAATTGTTGAAAAGATTATAGGTGCTCAATCTTTTTATAAATCTCCAACAGATATGGGTGTAAATAGAATCTCTCAAGGAATTATTGATAATCAAATTTGTGAAGAAGCCTCAAAGCAAGAAATAATTAGAAGATATTTTAGGACCTCTTGTGAATATGCAATGGGTTTTGGAACTCAAGAAGCAGTTGATAAAATTATTTTACTTTTAGAAGACTATAATATTAAAACAACAGATAGAATTGTTGTTAATTTTTCAGAAAAAATGAGACAAAAAGGGATTGAGCAAAAGAAAGGAAATAATGGTATAGTTGTTGCTTCTGCACTAGAATTACCTACGTCTGAAGTCGTTTACGGACTCAATTCTCCTCTACTTCACTCTTCTTCTGCTTTGATTTTAAATGCAATTAAAACATTAGCAAAAATCCCTGATGAAATTGATTTAATTCCTAAATCAATTGTCTCATCTATTACTAAAATGAAACAAGAATTACTTGGAAATAAAAATATCAGTTTAGATGTTGATGAAGTATTAATTGCTTTAGCCGTATCTGCTGCAACAAACCCCGCTGCAGAGGCAGGAATGAATCAATTAAAAAATCTAAAAGGTACTGATGCTCATTTAACACACATTCCAACAAATGGAGATGAAGCAGGATTAAGAAAGCTAGGAATAAATGTTACTAGCGCACCAAAATATGCATCTAAACAATTATTCAATAACTAAAAAATTAAGGGCTAAATTTTAGCCCTTATATTTTCATGAAATATTTTTATTTACTGTAAACTTTCTAACTTCAGAAATTAATTTATTCATTTCTATTGGTTTAGCTATATGTGAATTCATGCCACATGATAAGCATTTTCTAACATCTTCTACGAAAGCATTTGCTGTCATAGCAATAATGGGAATAGATTTTGCATCATCTCTATCTAAATCTCTAATGATTTTTACTGCTTCATATCCATCAACTTTTGGCATTTGAATATCCATAAATATTATATCGTAATAATTAATAGAAGATCTTTTAAACAAGTCTATTCCTTCTTGACCATCTTTTGCATTAATTACTTTAGCTCCCACATTAACCAACATTTTTTTTGCAACTAATGCATTTATAGGATGATCTTCAACTAAAAGAACTTTTAAATTTTCTAAAACATTACTTGAATATTTTTGTTGTTGTAAATTCTCGCTTTCTATAATTTTCTTTTCAAATCTAATAATTGGAAGTTCAACATTAAAAGCAGTTCCAACTTTTAATTTACTCTCAACAGTAATTTTACCACCAATAGAATCAACTAAACCTTTAGTAATTGATAAACCTAAACCAGTTCCCTCTATTCCACCTTTAGCAGCATTTCCTGTTCTATAAAAAGACTCAAATATTTTTGAAAGATTTTCTTCATCTATACCTTGTCCTGAATCTTTAACAGAAATAGTTAAAACATTATTATCAAAAACATCAATTTTATGATCAGTAATATCAATAAACACAAAGCCCTTATTAGGAGTAAATTTAATTGCATTATTTACAATATTTTCTATAATCCTATTAATTGATAAGGCATCTCCTAAGAAACAAGGATTATTAACTCTATTCTTTAAAACTAAATTAATATCTTTTTTTTCAGCAATTGGCTTAATTCTTTCCATAAGTTTTATAATTAAATTATCAAAATTTAAAGGCTCATTTTTTATCTTATGTTTGCCACTTTCTATCGCACTCATTTCTAAGATTTCATTAATTAATGATAATAAATGAAGTGAAGAATCCTTTATAACTCTAAAACTTTGTGCGATTTGCTTTTCATCTTTTAAATCTGATAGTGCAATATTTGTCATACCTATTATTGCATTTATAGGTGTTCTAATATCATGACTCATAGCTGATAAGAAAGTACTTTTTGCTTTATTTGCTTGATTTGCTAAATCAAGAGCATTAGTTAATGCATCTGCTTTCTTTTTATCGGCATGAGTTAATGCAGTAATATCTGAACAAGCTATAATAATTGATTCATCAATATCATCTAATTTATATAGATTATATTTCTTTCTAACATTCTTACCATTTTCTTCATACTCAATATAATTTTCATATAAATTTCTATTTATTAAGTTTGCTCTTAAAGTATTTAAATATTCTTCTTCAGAAGGAATTCTTAAATTACCTCTATCAAACATAAAGGAAATTAACTCATTTAAATTATAAGTATATCGATTTTTTCCTTTTTGAGGTGCATATTTTGGATTTGCAACCATATTACATTGTTTTGAATTCAAATTTATACGAACTATAAAATCAAAATGGTTATTTACAACATAATCTAGAATTTGATTTACATGTATATCGTCAGTTGCATCTTTAATATTATGGAATGCTAAAATATCATTATTAATTGGATTTTTTAATAAAGAAAAAGATTTTTTTACCCAAAGTCTTTTACCATTAAATAAATAACTTACTAAATAATTATAACTAGTTTTTCCTTCTCTATAGCAATTTAAAAGATAATCAACATTCATATATGTTTCGTCATTTTTCTTATTATAGTTACCAATTCTACATTCTTTAGAAAAATTATATAATTGTTCAGCATTTTTAAATTGACTATAGTTGATATCACCTCTAGAAGAAATAATTTTTTCAATTGAATTATGAGTTAAGTTTATAATAAAGGAAACAAGATTAACTGAAGCTTCATATTCAAATTGTTCTGATAAGTTAATAAATTTCTTCATAGAAACCATATCTTCAGATATATTTTGAATTGTAATTAAGATTTTAATTGGTTCATCTTTTTCATTTATTAAATTATTTATTAATTTACACCATTTATATGGACCATCTTTTTTTAATCTCATTCGTACACAAAAGATTCTATTTGGAGAGCCTACAATTATTTTATTTATTTCATTAAAAAAGATATTTCTATCTTGAGGGTGAATAAAAGAAGTTTTTTTCATAACTGAATCAAAATTGACAATCAAGTTTGATTTTAATTCAAAACTTTTTTTAAAATGATTATCAACAATGAGAGAATCTTTTTCAACAATATAAGTCCAACAAATAGCATTCAAACTTCTAATAGATAAATCTAATCTTTTTGTATTTTCTGACATTGATTTTAAGATTCTTCTATTTGCAGTTAAATCTGTTATAATTTTTATTCTTACATAACCACCTAGCCACTCTACTATTTTTTCTTTAATTTCATAATACAAACCAGAGGCAACTTTCTTTTCAAAAACCATCTCTTTAATTTCATTATCAAAATTATAATTATCAATCAGTTCTTCATTATTAACAATAAATGATTTCAAATCAGGATTTTTATCTAGAACATGCTTTGCAGTATTATTAATAAATATTATCTCATTAGATTTATCTTGAATTACAACAATTCCAAGACTCATATAATTCAATACATCCTTATGTAATTTTACTTCATAATTTTTACCTAAGATTAAGACATTTAAAATTTTATTACCTTTATAATCATTCACTGTCTTAAAGGTTAAATAAATAGCATTGATATCACCTTTTTTATTAATTATTTCTAAAGTAGTTGAATATGGTCTGTCTAATGAGCTTGCTTTATGAACTTCTTCATTAATATATTTTCTTTTATTTTTAGGAAATATATCTAGAATTCTTGAATAAAATATTTCGGAAAATTCATTATTAGTATAACCAAAAAAAGCTGGTAATTTATATGAAAAAGATAAAGGATAAATTTTTGAGCCATCTATCTTAAAACAGCAATAGCCCCCATCAATAGAATTAATTAAATTCTCTCTTTCTATATCTACTTTTTCATTAATTTCAAAAATATCATATAATTCATTATTGATTGTATCTACTTGTTTATCTGCTGAAATTTCTTGAAGCTTTTCAATATATATTTTAACAATTTCTATTTTATTATTTTTTGTTTTGCAAGTAATATTTATTGGAATTTTATAAAGATTTCTCAAATATAATTCTATAGAAACTACTCCACAATATTCATCAATTTTAAAAGCTTTGACATTTAATACTTGATACCCATTAAATTTTTTCTCATTAAACAAATACTCTAAAATTACATCTGAATTTTCAATTGTCATTCCACTTTCTTCATCTGATAATAAACACCCCTTTGATAGATACTTATTATTTTTACTAATATCTTTTAGAATAAAACAATTACTAATAAATTCAATGCATATTGATTTTAAAGCTTCAACCCCTATAACCTTTTGCATTTTTTTCCCCAAATATACTAACTAAGTCTTTCCCTATATGGGAAATAGTATAACCTTTTATATTTAAGAATGCAAATTAATATCTACCATTTTATTCAATTGTTATAATTATTATATTATTTAAAAAAAGATCAAAATATTATAACTTTAAGCCCCTTATTTTAGCTAAATATCTTTGGTATAATAATTTAAAAAAGAGGATTATATGAAACAAAAATTATTAAAAGCAGAACTATTAAACTTTTCAAATAAAAATAATTCTAAGTTCGCAAATAAACTAAAAATAAATGATGAATATGCAATATTAGGATTAAAAACACAAATCATAAAGAACATTGCAAAAAATATTTATGTTAATGAAAAAGAAAACCATGTTAAAGATTTTTTATCCTATAAAGAACCTTTATTCTATGAGGAAGTTAGTACAACTTATTTCTATTTTTCTCTCTTAGCAAAAGATTTAGATTTTGATACCTTTATAAAGATGTTAAATGATTTATTAAAATATAATAATAGCTGGGCTACAAATGATACTTTAGCTTTAGCTATAAAGCCAAATAAAAAAATCATAGATTTATATTTTAACTATTTGAAAGAAAAAATTACTTCCTCTAATCCTTGGGATATTCGTTTTGCCACAGTTAGTTTAATGAAAAGTTATCTAGAAGATAATTACATAGATCAGACCTTAGAGATATTAAGTAAAATTAATAATCAAGAATACTATGTTGAAATGGCTTTAGGTTGGGCTTTTGCAACAGCCTTAGCTAAACAAAGAGATAAAACATATCCTTATTTATTTGAGAAAAAGATAAATCCTCGTGTAAATAAAAAAGCAATTCAAAAATCCATAGAAAGTCTAAGGATTTCTGAATCTGATAAAATTAAGCTAAAACAACTCAGAGAAGAAGTAAAACTTCTAATCTAATAAAGTAATTAGAGCTTTAAGATTTTCAAGTATAAAGGTAGGTTTATATTCCTTTGGTAAAGCACTATTATCTATATTTAACCAAGCAGAATCAATATTTGAGTTCATAGCTCCAAGGATATCACTTTCTAAGCGATCTCCTATAACCAAACATTCCTCTTTTTTTGCTTTAATTGAGAATAATACTTTATCAAAATATTCAATATCTGGTTTTTGACAACCCATTTCTCCACTAACAAAAACATTGGAAAAATATTTTTCAATATCTGTAGCTCTTAATCTACCGTACTGAGCTTCAACCAAACCATTTGTAATCATTTCTAGTTTAAAACCTTTCTCTTTTAGTTTGGCTAAAACATAATGAGTATCTTCAATCAAATGTGTTTGACTAGATAATATAGCTGTAAAATCTTTCTCCATATTTATAGGATCAATATTTAAATTATAATACTTTATAAAGTTCTCAAATCTTAAAATTCTAAGTCTGTCTTGAGAGAGTGTTCCCTCTTCATATGCTTTCCAACAAGCTTTGTTGATTTCATGATAATTTTTCATTAAATCAGGATAGACTTCAAAATTATATTTTTCACCTAACTTATGAAAAGTATCATACTCACCTTGTGTAAAATCAAATAAAGTGTTATCAGCATCAAATAATAAATGTTTATATTTCATAAATTTAATGTATAATAAAAACGTAGATTTGTAAAAGCCCGGGTTTTTATTTAAGCAAATTTACTATTGGGTGACTTAATCACAAACAAAAAAAGATTATATTGCTATATTATGGGTATAAAATAAATTAAATAATAAAAATAATATTTGCAATAAAATATGTAGGAGAGAAAAATGATCAGACACACTACAAGTGAAACTTTCGAAAAAGATGTATTACAATCAGATGTTCCTGTATTAGTAGACTTTTGGGCAGCATGGTGTGGCCCTTGTAGAATGCAAGGTTCTATCTTAGAAGATTTCCAAAACAAAATCAGCGAAAAAGAAGCTAGAATTTGCAAAGTAAATGTAGATGAACATCCTGCTTTAGCACAACAATTTGGAGTAATGAGTATTCCTACTCTAATTGTATTTGAAAATGGTAAAATCAAAAGCCAAGTTGCTGGTGTAAACCAAGAACCTGGATTAAGAAGGATGTTAGGCCTCTAGGCTGATAAATCATACAAGGCAGAGTAATCAATTATGGACACCCTCCCTCTGCCTTGAATTATCCAACCTTCATTTTGAAAATATTTTAACATTCTAGAGATAACTTCTCTAGCAGTACCCAAATCCCGGGCAATTTCATCGTGTGTTATTGATAAATCATCACACTGTGTTATTGCTCTTTGTTCAATTAGATATGAAGCTACTCTTCTATCCATGCTGCTAAATGCGACTTGTTCTAAAGTCCACATAACATCAGATAATCTTGCAGCCATAACAGAATTTGTAAAAGTTGTTACTTCAGGGTATTTATCTTCTAAACTATGATACATACTACTATTTATAGTAACTAAAGTAGTTTCAACTTCAGCTTTAACATGGACTTCAAAACTTATATTTCTAATTCCACAACTACCAGATAAAACACAAACTTCCCCTTCTAACAAACGATATAGGGTGATTTCTTTTCCACTTTCATTAACTATATATACTCTTAATCTTCCAGAAAGAACACATAAGATACCAGAACATCTAGGTAACATTGTGCCTTTCTCAAAAGTTTTTGAAGATACTCTATCTAGGACTAGTTTATCACTAGTTCTTAATTTATTATAAAAAGGTAAAATTTTCGATAATTTAGATTCCATACTATTATAATAATTTGAACTAAATAAAAAGGAAAGGGAATTATAATTTTTTTAATAAATTTGAGGTAAAAGATATATGAAAAACTGTAAAGGTGCAGCAATTTTAATTTATAGAATCAATAATAATAAAATTGAAGTACTATTAGGGAAAAGGAAATACTTTCCAAATATAGGATATTGGGGAATCCCTGGTGGAAAAATGGAAGAAAAAGATAATAATGACTTTGAAAAAACTGCAATCAGAGAATGTGAAGAAGAAACTGGAATAAAAGTTAATTCAAAATTAATTATATTAGATGAGATTCGAGATAATAAATTTATTTGGAATACTTATATGTGTGAAGTCCCTTATTCTATTAACAATATATTTAAAGAAGAAGTCTTAGAATCAGCTTGGTTTGATGTAAATAATCTTCCTATGCCTTTAATTGATCTACTAGAAGACCAAATAAGTAGAGCAGTAAAAAAAATTTCATAAAAAGCTTGACAACTTGTTTCTGTTTATAGTAACATTCGTGTAACAATTAAGTTTCTACAAACAGAAACATATAGGAGCAATAATAATGACTAATTTAATTACTAAAGGTATTAATACAGAAAATCAACCTAACAATGATGGGTTTTTTGGTGAATATGGTGGTTCTTTTATCCCTGAAGACTTACAAAAAGTAATGGATAATGTTACTCAACAGTATAAAAAAGCTATTGAAGACCCTTCTTTTTTAGAAGAATATGAATATCTTTTAAAACATTATGTTGGTCGTCCATCTCCAATCTATCATGCAAAAAGATTAAGTGAAGCAATTGGTGGAGCTCAAATTTATTTAAAAAGAGAAGATTTAAACCATACTGGTGCTCATAAAATTAATCACTGTGTAGGTGAGGCTTTACTAGCTAAAAGAATGGGTTATAAAAAAATTATTGCTGAAACAGGAGCTGGACAACATGGAGTTGCTTTAGCAACTGCAGCTGCTTTATTAGGCCTTGAATGTGATATTTATATGGGTGAAATTGATGTAAAAAAAGAAGCTCCAAATGTTACAAGAATGAAAATTCTAGGCGCAAAAGTTGTTTCTGTTACTCAAGGTACTAAAACATTAAAAGATGCAGTTGATGCATGTTTTGAAGCATATCTAAAAGATCCAATTAATCAATTATATTGTATTGGTTCAGTTGTTGGTCCTCATCCTTTCCCAATGATGGTAAGAGACTTCCAATCAGTTGTGGGAAGAGAAGCTAGGACACAAATGCTTGAATTAACTGGTAAATTACCTGATGAAGTTATTGCATGTGTTGGTGGTGGATCTAATGCTGCTGGTATTTTTAGTGGGTTCTTAAAAGATGAAGAGGTTAAAATTCATGGAGTTGAACCTGCTGGTAGAGGTATTGATACACCTGATCATGCTGCTTCAATTACTAAAGGAACAAAGGGCATGATTCATGGATTTAAATGTTATGTTCTTCAAGATGAACAAGGTTCTCCTCTTCCTGTTTATTCAATTGCTAGTGGATTAGATTATCCAGGTGTTGGTCCTCAACACTGTTATTTAAAAGATATCAATAGAGTTGAATATCACTATGCTAATGATAGAGAAGCTGTTGAAGCATTCTATGGCTTATCAAGAATGGAAGGAATTATTCCAGCCCTAGAATCATCACATGCAGTAGCATATGCAATAAAAAGAGCAAAAGAATTAGATAAAGATGTTAATTTATTAGTAAATCTTTCTGGTCGTGGAGATAAAGATATTGATTTTGTAATTGAAAATTATCCCCTTGTAGATTATGAACCTAGTAAAGATTTACAAAGTGGTTATGAAAAATTCATGTCTGCTATACATGAGAAATCGGCAAAATAAGAAATAATACTTATGAATTTAATCCCTATGTTAATTTATTAACGTAGGGATTTTTTTACAGTTTTAGGTTTTGGTCGACTTCTATCCGAATCTAAGACTTTTGCCAAAGGAACAAAACCAAAACCTAATACTTGATAAGTTTCATGAACAAACATAAAAGCATTATCATCTTCTTCATGAACTATCTGGGTTAATTGATTTATTAATTGATTTGGTACTACAGCCATTAAGATTGTTCTATCTTGTTTAGTATATATGCCTGTACCGCCCAATAACGTGCCACCACGCTTAAGTTCATCAATAATCCTACGAGATATCGTTTCATACTTATCACTAACTATATAGGCTGTTTTTGCATACTTGTTTCCCATGCTCATTACAACATAGTTAATCATTTGCCCAGAGATATATAATGTACAGATTGCAAATAAAGCTCTTTCTAAGCCAAAAGCGATACCACCAATTAATACAATAACTCCGTCACAAATAAAAATACATGTACCTAAGTTTAATGGTGTTAATAGATTTAAAATTTGTCCAATAATATCAGTACCACCAGTGTTTGAACCAGCTCTCATTACTAAGCCAATACCACCACCAATTAAGACTCCACCAAATATAGCAGAAAGTAGGATATCCATTTTATCACTATAATCTAAAAATCCTTGGTAACTAGTTAATTGTCCAAACAAGGTAACAAATAGAGATAATAAGGACATGCCAATAAAACTCTTTAATCCATAACCTGCACCAAAGATTTTCATTCCGATTAAGAATAATGGGATTGAAATTATTAACATGGTTAAACCTGTATCTAAACCACAAAGATAATAAATAACAGTTGCTAAACCATTAACACCACCTGGGGCAATTTTTGCAGGAGTAATAAAACAAGCAATTCCAAACCCAGAAATCATTGTTCCAAAAATAATTTGGATATAATTACGAACTTTATTTTGCATGACTTTTTTTCTTAATGATATTTAGGCCTATTATCACCTAGAATTAATAAAGATGATGGCTTATCTAAAAATAGATTACAATTTAATTTTCTTCTTAAAACAGTACAAGGTTGTAAAGGAGATAATTGACCATATAAACAAGTTGCAACACCTCTTGCCTTTCTTTGATCAGGACAAGATACAATTATAGTTTTTGCACTTAACAACTTTTTAATTGATAGTGTGATTGCACGATTAGGCACATCATCCAATTTATTGAACCATTTTTCACCTACTAATTGCTTTCTACTTCTTAAATCTAAATCAACAGCAATATAGGCATCTTTAATTTCAAAATTAGCTGGAGGATCATTATATCCTAAGTGTCCATTTTCACCGATACAAGAAAAAGCAACATCAATATCTAAATCTTGAGCAATTTTATTTGCTTCTTCTACAGATTCCTCTGTTGTACCAAGGGGATAAAAGCATTTAACTTTAGTTTCACCAAGAAGATTTAAGAAACAAGTTTGTATGAAATAAGTATTACTTTTAGGTGAGCTTGATTTAATCCCAATAAATTCATCAAATTGTAAAACCTTTACTTTATTCCAAGGAATTTCATCATAACTAGCTAAATTTTTCAAAGTTTCAATTTGACTTGCACCAGATTCTAAAACAATTGTTGCTGAGCCTTTCTCTTCAATTGCTTCAAGAATCTTTGAAGCACCAAGCTTTGCTGCTTGAACTCCCAAATCTTTTTTATCTTCACTAATTGTTATACGCATTATTTTTCTCCTTGTGACTAATTTACTGTTTTGCGTAATCTCTAGCAATATTACTATAGCATAAATTCAATTTTTTTTTACTTTTGAACTTTAATTAAACTAAAAAAATATATAAAAGCTCAGCTATATTTGACTTATGTCGAAAAATCTGGATAATAGTAAGTAATAAAAAAATTTAATCGAGGTATATATTATGAAAAAAGAAGCAGCAAAAAAAAATAGCTTGGCTCCTAAACCAAACGTTCTAGTATCTTGCAAAGGAAAAGATGGTAGAGAAAATGCTCTAGCAGTTGCATATGCAGGAAACTGTAGTTATGATCCACCAATGTTAATGGTTGGAATTGTTCCAAGTAGATTTTCATATCACTTAATTAAAGAAAGTGGTGTTATGGTTGTTAATATTGTTCCAAAAAGCTATGCAAATGAATATAAGTACTTAGGAACTGTTAGTGGTAGAGATGAAGACAAACTAAAAGATATTAATACCGAACCTGCTGATTTAATAGACTGTCCAATGTTAAGTGATTGCCCAGTTAATGTAGAAGGAACAATTGTGGATTCTATTATGACAGGATCTCATGAAATGTTTATTGTAAAAGTTGAAAAGGTACATGCTAAAGAGGAATATTTAAATGAAAGTGGAAATATAGACTTTAGCAAAATCGATTTATTATAATTAATATATTTAAACTAAAATAAGCTACAAAAAGTAGCTTATTTTTTTACATAATAAAGGCTGTCCAAAAAGAACAGCCTTTTATTTTTAATATTAGTTAAACTTATATTAGAATTCCATTGTACATGAAGCTGTTACAGCACCTAAAGTACCGTTGAAGATATCGTCTCCGTCAGCCCATTCTAATGTTAATGTTGCACCGTCTACTAATGTTGTGCTTTCGATAGAAGCACTAGCAGCAATAGCAGCACCATCATAAGATACATCAGCAGCAGCTGTGTAAGCATCTACAGCATAAGTTGCACCAGCACCAACTGTCCATGCACCACCAACTAATACATAACCACCACTTACATAAGCGCTTAATTCGTCAGTTAAATCAACAGATACTTTTGCATCTAAATCTTGAACGTTAACTAAATCTAAGCCAGTAACTGTTAATGTAGCAGGTACATCAAATTCGTTTAAGTCAGCAACAACTTTAGCGTTTAATAGATTAGCAGTTGCAGCAGCAATAGCTGTATCACCAAAATCAAAATCACCATTAGTGTTTACTGTACCGAAATATGCATCAATTGTTAATGGAGCAACAGCAACGTTAGCAACTACATCAGCATTGTAACCTAAAGCATCTTTACCAGCATCTACAGCTACGCTAGCTGAAAGATCGTCTGAAGCATAAGCAACTTTTGCAGAAGCAGCAGCTTCTTTAGTTGCATCTAATAAGCCAGATACAGCAACTTGAGCTGTTAAACCTTCAGCAACTTCCATTTCAGGAGCTTCATAAGCAACATAAGCTTTTGTAGCAGATAAATCATCGAAATCACCTGTGTAACCAATAGATAATGAACCTAATTCATCTAAAGTTACAGCTACACCAGCTACTGTGTTACCATCAACACTGTAGTTATAAGCATCATCATCATCATCTAAAGCAATTGTGTCAGCAGCATAGTCTACAGGACCATTAGGACCTAAGATACTTACAGTCCAACCATCACCAACGATATTAGCTGAATCAAAAGCGATATTAATGTCATCTGCAGAAATTGCAGGAGATGTACCATCAGCTAATTCATCAATAGTTACAGGGATATTTAAAGATGCGTTAATTTCAGCATAAATATCACCTTCGCCAACCATTTCTGCTGTTGAAGCAGCAATGTCAATTGTTGCATCTAATTCAATTGTGTTTGCAAATCCAAATGAATTATCAGAAAAATCAATTAAGGTATTTGTTAAAGTTGCAGTTCCAGAAAAACCAGCAAAAACCATACCTGTTCCTAAAAGACCTGTTAATAATAAAGTAGAAACCTTCTTCATACTTCCTCCAAATAGTTTCGGGAGCACGTCAAAAAAACGCACGAAATCCCTTTATTTCCATATATATATTTTGGATTGTAACAAGGCTATTTCTATATGTCAAGAAAAAAAAACACCCTAGGCACAATCAAATACATATATCTTCATACGTTCGAAATAAATATTTTTCAGCATTTTTATGCACTTTTAGTACATTTTTTTATACCGACAGAATATTTATACCAGTTAGTCATATAATATAAAACATACAAGAAAAAGCAACTACTTTTCTTGTATTTTTATACTTTTTTTATACTTTCTATACTATTTTAGTCGCAAAATAACGGCTAAACATCCATTAATTCACTAGAATCTTCATCGAGATTCCAATTAACTATATCAATTATTGAATATCCAAAGTTACATAAAAACTTATTATTTTGATTAATTTCGTCAAATTCTTGTAATTTTTCAGATTTATAAAGTAGAACTTTTTCAAACTTTTCCCTCGCTGATTGTCTTATAAATTTGTCAATTAAGAAGTCTAAAACACCTAATCCCCGATAATTTATATCAACACCATATGAGGTTATTTCAACTAATTCATTATCAATTTTTTCCCACTCAATGTACCCTATAATCTCTTCTTCTAAATTATATGCAACAATATATTTTGGAGAGATTAAAAGCTTTTGTCTTCTTTGAACAATTAAGCTTTCATATTTATTTAGTTCAGATAAGACTTTTGTTTTTAACTCATCAATTTGTTTTTTATCATTTAATGAATATTCTGTAGAAAATCTAAAATCACTAACTAAAAGATCATTTGGCAATCCTTCGATTTCCTCTTCTAAATTAATTAGATTTACATATCCTTCACATTCTTTATACCAATTAGTAACTATAGCTTTCATATAATTAGATTTAAATTCTAACCATTGTCTTTCAATAATTGGGTTTTCTTTTAAGATTTGTTTAAATTTCCTAAAAACTCCTCTTCCATTATGAAAGACATGATTTAAAGTCTTTTTATATACAGGATTCTTTACATCCTTTATAAATTGTTCTCTTATTTTAAATCCTTCAATTGACCCCCAAGGAGGCAAAGCTAAAAACCTATCTTTATTCTTTAATATAGATAATGAAACCAATTTATCTGATTTTTTTGACTCTTTTACGACTACTGGATCTTTTATATCTGAAATTTCAACTACTTCTGCGTTTTCAAGATCCAAATATCCAATAGTATCCTGATTTTCCATAGAGAAAATAATATTTTTTAATAAATAAGAATTTAAAGGTGGTAACTTATAATTGTTTTTTTCCATTGATTATTACTCCTTGTTACATCATACTTTAGAAACAATAATTTGAGAAGATTAATTAATAATATTAAAAAAAAGATAAATTTTTATCCTAAGGGTCTTTTTTTCTTTTTCATATTTGTAGATAATATAAGTAAAGCTTGACAATAAGCTAAAAAATTAAGATATTTTAAACACGATATAAAAAAAATATCAGGAGTAAAATCATGAGTATTATTGAATCAATTGAAGCAAGGGAAATCCTTGATTCACGCGGCAACCCAACAGTAGAGGTTGATGTAATTTTAGAAAGTGGTTTCATGGGTCGTGCAGCAGTACCTTCCGGTGCTTCTACAGGTGTTCATGAAGCAGTTGAACTACGTGATGGCGACAAAAGCCGTTTCTTAGGTAAAGGTGTTTTAAAAGCTGTAGATAATGTTAACAACATTATTGCTCCAGAAATCGAAGGTATGGATGCTCTTAATCAAGTTGCTATCGACAAAGCTATGATTGCTCTTGATGGTACACCAAACAAAGGTAAATTAGGTGCTAACGCAATCTTAGGTGTTTCAATGGCAGTAGCTCGTGCAGCAGCTGATTACTTAGACAGACCTTTATTCGCTTACTTAGGCGCTTATCATGCATGTACATTACCTGTTCCAATGGCAAACATCTTAAACGGTGGTGCTCATAGTGACAACAAAGTTGACTTCCAAGAATTTATGGTAATGCCAATTGGTGCTGATTCAATCAGAAGTGCTGTAAGAATGACAGCTGAAGTATTCCACAACTTAAAGAACGTATTAAAGAGTCGTGGTTACAACACAAGTGTTGGTGATGAAGGTGGTTTCGCACCAGATTTAAAATCAAACGAAGAAGCTTTAGAAGTTATCATGGAAGCTATCAAGAAAGCTGGTTACACAGCTGGTCGTGATGGAGACTTCATGATTGCATTAGACCCTGCTTCATCTGAATTATATAACACAGAAGAAAAAGTTTATGAATTAAGATGGTCAACAGGCGAAAAACTAACAAGTGAACAAATGGTTGATATGTGGGAAGACTGGGCAAACCGTTATCCTATTATTTCAATTGAAGATGGTATGGCTGAAGATGACTGGGAAGGCTGGAAAATGCTAACAGACAGAATTGGTGATAGAGTTCAATTAGTTGGTGACGACTTATTTGTAACTAACACTGAAAGACTACAAACTGGTCTAGAAAAAGGTGTTGCAAACTCAATTCTTATCAAAGTTAACCAAATCGGTACTTTAACAGAAACTTTCGAAGCTATTGATTTAGCAAAACGTAACGGTTACACAGCTATTGTTTCTCACCGTTCAGGTGAAACAGAAGACAGCTTCATTGCTGACTTAGTAGTAGCTTTAGAAACTGGACAGATCAAAACTGGTTCAATGAGCCGTTCTGACAGATTAGCTAAATACAATCAATTAATGAGAACTGAAGACTACTTGGGCGATACAGCTAAATATGCTGGACGTAAAGCATTCCGCGTTCTTTAATTAATTAGTTTAGAAAAACAATCCTCCATTTGAGAGCTTTCTCATCATGGAGGATTTTTTATATATTGTTTTTGACTTTAATTAAATCGCCAAAGTATAGCTCAAGATAGTAACTAATAAATAAGCTGATAATAATACAACACCAACTACTCTATTTAGTTTTTCTTTAGAAAAAGCAATCGCTAATTTGCATACTAACAATACAAAAAGCATTGTTGGGAAAAGTAATTTGAAGAAGTTTACATCAACATTTAAGCCACCCTTAGTTACTGAAGCGGCTGCCCCTACTACAAATAATACATTTAAAATATCAGCACCTAAAACATTACCAATAGCTAAATCACCATAACCTTTTCTTGTTGCTGTTACTGCAGTAATCAATTCTGGTAAACTTGTTCCAAAAGCAACTAAAGTTGCTGCAATAATTGTTTCAGGAATGTGTAATCTTATAGCAGTCTCTTGAACAGTTGGAATTAAAACCTTTGAAGCTAATACTACCAAAGCAATACCAACAAATAATTTTACAAAAATCATAACTGTAGAAGATTGATCAACTTCAATATTCTCTTCATGTTCATCAATAGTTCCTCTTTTTGCTTGTCTGATTGTATTATAAATATATATTACTAAAATAACTAAAAACAACCAGCCTATAAATTGAGGTATATGACCACCTTTTGTAAAAGAGTTAAAACCATTTCCAAAAACGAATGCTACTAATACTAATAAAGCCCCAGCGGAAAATTGTAACCAACTTTGTCTATTTACTACTTCTTTTTTAAAAGGTAAAGGATTAATTAATGCTGCAACCCCCAAAATTAAACCAGTATCACAAATAATTGATCCGACAGCATTTCCTAATGCTAAATCAGGGAATCCTTGCAAAGCAGAAACAACAGAAACTGTAACTTCTGGAAGGGTTGTTCCTAAGCTTACAATTGTTGCACCAATTAACATTTTTGGCACACCCCAACGATAAGATAAGGAGACTGCTTCATCTACTAATAAATCAGCACCTTTTCCTAAAACTGCTAAAGATACAGCAATAATAGCAAATAAAATAAACATTCCTAAAGGACTTTTAGGAACCATATTAACTACACTTAAAATTAATTCATCAATCATAATAACCAAATAGTAATTTATTAATATAAAAAAGGCTACATTTTTTTAACTTTAATTAATTATTCTTTAATAGCTTATATTCATCTTCTAAAACACTATTAATAATTGAATTATTAAACCCTTTTTTTATTAACTTATATTTTACAACCTCTTTTTCATTATTTTTGCCAATTATATTGTTAAAAGCTTTGAAACAAGCTTCATATTCCATATCGTAATTAACAATTTTATCATATATAGAATTTGCTAAAGTTGAAGAAATTCCTTTGTTTTGTAATTTAGTAACTACCAAGAATTTCCCTTCCCCTTTACGATTTCTATTTATAATGAAAGTTTCACAAAATCGCTCTTCACTTAAATAATTTTTATTAACTACATAAAAAATTGTATTTTCAATTGCAAATGAAGAAAATTTCCTTTGAACTAATTTTGCTTTAATTTCCATTTTAGTATGTTCACGCCTAGCTAATAAATCTAAAGCTTTTTTCCTACAAAGAAAAATTTCATTAATTTTTTTTAATTCAATATATAAATCCTCATCAATCTCTTGCCCATCATCATAATAAGGTAATTCAAATTCAAGAATTAAGGATTTTGGTATAAAAAAAGGAGAGTTTCCTTTTGAAAGTACGTTAATACCTTCTGGAAAATCTCTCCTGTTAATTGTCGCAATAAACATATAAATAAAACAAATGTATTAACGTTTGCTGAATTGGAATTTGCGACGTGCACCTTTTTGACCGAATTTCTTTCTTTCGACCATACGTGCATCACGAGTCATATAACCCTTAGCATGTAATGCACTGCGGTAAGCTTCATCGTTGTCACATAGTGCACGAGCGATACCATGTAAACAAGCACCAGCTTGACCTGAAACACCACCACCTTTACAGTTAATTAAAATATCAAATTTATCAACTGTTTCAGTTGCTTCTAAAGGTTGTTTTAGAAGATTAACTAATAATGGATTTGCAAAATATTCATCTACAGATTTACCATTAACAGTAATTACTCCTTTTCCTTCTCTTAGATAAACACGTGCAACAGAAGTTTTTCTTCTACCTACACCTGCACCAAGGTTTATATTTGTTTTTGCATCTTTCTTAGCCATTTTACACTCCCTTATACTTCAACCGCAATTGGGTTTTGAGCCTTATGAGGATGTTCAGCACCTGCATAGACTTTCATGTTTCTGAAAAGACTGCGTCCTAAAGGTCCTTTTGGAAGCATACCTTTAACTGCGTGTTCCATTGGGAATTCAGGTTTTCTCTTTAACATATCTGCATAACTTGTTGCTCTAAATCCACCTGGGAAGTCAGAGTGTCTGTAATACATTTTATCAGTAAATTTCTTTCCAGACATTGTTGCTTTAGCAGCGTTAATAACAATTACATAATCACCCATATCTTGGTGAGGTACGTATTCAGGTTTATTCTTACCACGAAGAATACGAGCAACTTTAACAGCTACACGACCTAAATCTTTGCCTTCAGCATCAATTACGTACCATTTTTTTTCCATTGTTTGTGGCTTTACAAAAATAGTTTTCATGTTTTAATACCCTATTATTCAAGAGAATATATCTCTTTTTTATTTATTTATTGGTAATTCTACCAATTTTATTAAATGACATATCACAAGCCTTAAAAATTTAAATGGACAAAAATAAAATGTTTTAAGCTTTAATCCCTAAGGAAAGGTCGGGTATAAGGGATTAGAAAGTCCTACCTTTCTACTTAATATTCTACTTTTTCATACTTAAATCACAATCTAAAAATTTGATATCCAATAAATTATTAGTTTAATATAGCTGAGAACTAAAATATATAACAATTCATTAATAACAAATCTTTTAACAAGACAAACATTATTCACCCTATTTATCTTGCTGCTTGATATATCAATGTCAAAAAACTTCAATTCATCTCGTATAGAAAACTTCTACACGCAACTTTTAAATATTTAGCACAATCTAAGGCTTTTTGTCTAGTATTTAATCGCTTTTTTTGCGCTATTTATTTCTTATATATACATTTATTTAAATAATATCATTATATAAAGGAAAAATTATAATTCATCAAATATTTTTTCTAATTTTGCATACTTACTTATATATTTGGCTTCTTTCCCATTATCATATTTCACGCTTATAATTTCTCTATTATTTTTATTTGTACAGCTAATAACCCAGCCTTTTCCTTTTTCTTCATTAAAAACTCTATCCCCCACTTCAAATAAAGATTTTTCACTTTCTTGAGGCTGAGTTTCTTTTTCAAATTTGAATTTTTTTGGGCTAGAAGAAAATCCTTGATGTATTAAATTTGAAACATCAGGAGTTGAAGATTCCCAACTACTTGATCTACTCTTGTTTATTTTTCTTTTATATGAAAGTGCACTATCACCAAAAATGTCTAACTCTGTATCAAATTTATGTGGTTTTTTACCAACAACATTAACAAGATTTTCATCAATTTCATCTAAGAATCTAGAAGGAGTTCTATTAAAATCAACTCGACCCCAAATTCTTCTTGAACTTGCACTAAAAAAACTTAATCTATTTTTTGCTCTAGTTGAAGAAACATAAAAAAGCCTTCTCTCTTCTTCTACATTAGGATCTTCATCAATGCTCATACTACTTGGAAAAAGACCTTCTTCCATCCCTACAACATAAACATCATCAAATTCAAGACCTTTAGTATTATGCATAGTAATTAGAACAACACCTTGTTCTTCTTCCTCATTTTGATTATTTCCTAATTTAGTTCTATCAAGACAAACTTCTTCTAAAAAGTCTTTTAATCCATCTAGATTTTGTTTATAAGATTCCAAAGCATTTATTAAACTTTCTAAGTTATCAACTTTAAATGTATGATTTGAAATGTCTTGCTTTTTATAATAATCAATTAAACCAACATTAGCTAAAAGTTTTTGAACACCTAAAGATAACTCACCATTTTCAATCATAGTATATGCAGTTTTCATATGATCAATAAATTCTTTAGCACTATTACAGCATTTAACCGATAGTAGCTTTTTAGAACAAGCTAAATTGATTGCATCAAAAACATCTCCATCAGTTTCTCCTAATAAAGTTTCAATTTTTTCTACACTAGTTCTTCCAATACCTCTAGAAGGCTTATTAATCATTCTTTTAAAGTTAACAATATCTTTTGTATTTAAAAACAGTTGCATCAAAGCTAAAGCATCTTTAACTTCTTCTCTATCATAGAATTTTAATGCACCTATAATTTTATATGGTATAGCATATCTATTTAATAAAGTTTCAAAAGTTTGGGATTGAGCATTTGTTCTATATAATATTGCACTATTTTTATAATTTTTAGCTCTTTTTATTAAATTAATAACCGTAATAGCTTCTTCATTTTCATCACTAACATAATAAATCGTAGGTTTTTCCCCAACAAAATTGTTTGTAAATAATTTTTTGTTATGCCTTGCCTTATTATGTTTTATAACACTAGAAGCAACATCTAATATGGAAACAGTAGATCTATAATTTTCATTTAAGGTAATAGTTTTTGAATTTGGGAATATTTGAGGAAAAGATAAAATATTCTTAACTTCAGCCCCTCTAAATCTATAAATACTCTGATCATCATCCCCAACGACACAGATAAAAGTATCATCCCCAACTAAGGAATTTAATAAATTAAACTGTGCAATATTTGAGTCTTGATATTCGTCAACTAAAATTACTTTAAATCTTCTTCTAACAAAGTTTAGTACATCAGTATTAGTATTAAGCAATCTATTTGGAATTGAAATTAAATCTGCAAAATCTACATTTCCAACTTTTCTTAGTGCTTTTTCATATTCTACGAAAGCTCTCTTAAAGAAGGGATCACTAGAAACTAAATCTAAATTATCTTGATCTGTTAATCCCATATCCTTAGCTCTACTAATTTTTTTCATAATTCCAGATAATTCATTTTTTTGCATATTTGGAAAAATACTTTTTAATAATGATAGAGAATCGTTATCATCATATATAGTAAAGGAAGGAGCTAAATTAGCTTCAGATGTAAAACGACGCAATAACCAGACACCAAAAGAGTGAAAGGTTCGAATATTAAAATCATTCGGATTATAAAATGGTAACATTTCTATTACCCTATCTTTCATTTCTTTTGCTGCTTTATTTGTAAATGTTACTGCTAAGATATTCCATGGATTTATATTCAATTCTTGAATGCAATAAGCAATTTTTGTAGTAATAACACGTGTTTTACCACTGCCTGCTCCTGCTAATACAAGTAATGGATGAGAATTTTCTAATACAGCATCTCGTTGATCTTTATTTAGTTTTTCTATCCATGCTTGTAAATTATCCATCAATATCTCCTACTATTATTGCATCTAAGTCTACACCATTTACTTTTCTTATCCCAACTTTGACAACTGAACCTGGAACTAAATCTCTTGCCATAATTACAGTTGCACCATCGACTTCTGGTGCTTGAGAATAGATTCTACCAATTGCTAAATCTTCACCTTCAATCTTTTCTTCAATTAAAGCTTCATAAACATTATCAACAAATCTATTTAATCTCTTTGCCGTTATTTCTTCTTGAATTGCTTCTAATTTTTTTTGATCTTTTTTAGCTCTTTTTATGACTTTTTCATGTTCTTCTTCACTAACCATATCAAAAGCCCTAGTATCTTCTTCTCTACTATATATAAAAGAACCCATCCAATCAAATTCACATTTCTTAGTAAAATCTAAAAGTTCTTCAACATCTTGCTCTGTTTCACCAGGGAACCCCAGCATAAGAGTTGTTCTAATAACAGCATCAGGTAAAGCTTCCCTTATTTGTTTAACTAAATTATAATAACTTTCGCTTGTACCAACCCGGCCCATTTTTCTTAAAATATGGGTTGCTGCATGTTGGAAGGGGATATCAAAATATGGAAGAACTTTATCATGTGTTTTGATAAAATCTAATAATTCAAGGGGAAAAGCATCTGGATGTATATATAATAATCTTAGTTTATAATCACCTTCAATTTGACAAATTTCATCTAATAAAGGTAAAAGTTGAGATTTATTAGTAATATCCGTACCAAAAGCTGCTAAATCTTGAGCTATTATATTTATTTCTTTAATTCCAGAACTTATAAGTTCTCTAGCTTCAGCTAATATTTGATCTTTATTTCTAGATCTCAATGGCCCTCGAATTACAGGAATTGCACAAAATGCACATCGATGATTACAGCCTTCACTTAATTTTAAATATGCTGAACCTGGAAAATTCAACAAAGTGCTTCTAGAATAATAATCATCTGAAGGATCATTAGGATATTCTGGAGAAGAAATTAATTGTTCTTCATCCTCTAATAATTCATCAACAAATTCATCAACTTGCTTAAGATCTCTATTACCAAATATACCATCTGCTTCAGGTAATTCCAAAATATCACTATATCGTTGAGCTAAACAACCTCCCAAAATGATTTTTGCTTTTGGAGCGGCTTCTCTTAAATTAAACAAAGTCTCTATTGCTTCTTCTTTAGCACTTTGAATAAAACCACAAGTATTAATAAAAACGAGATCACATTTACTTGGATCTAATTCTCTTTCAAAACCTTTTTCAATTAAAATATTGATTATTACTTCAGAATCTACTTGGTTTTTAGCGCAACCTAAGCTTTCTATATAAAATTTTTTACTCATATGATTTTCCTAAAAATATTGCCAATGGCTCCTCCTATTATAGGTTGTCATTGGCAATGTTAGTCAATAAGTAGTATATTACTTTTTTTCTATTCTACTTTATTTTTTGCAGCATCAGCTTTTGCTTCTTCCTCGGTTATTTTTGAATAATCTTTATCATCATATAACCAACATGCTACTTTATGTTCATTTCCTAAATCAAATGTTGGTGGAATATGACAAGTACACCAAGGCATTCTTTTTGGACAACGAGCTTGGAAATAACAACCTTCTTGTTGTTTATCAGGAGAAGGTACATCTCCAGTTAAAATAATTCTTTGTCTCTTTCTTTCAATTTCAGGATCTGGAATTGGAGCTGCAGATAATAAAGCTTGAGTATATGGATGAGCAGGATTATCATACAAATCTGCAGAGTTAGCAACTTCAACAAGTTTACCTAAATACATAACAGCAACTCTTGTAGAAATATGTTGAATTACAGCCAAATCGTGAGCAATAAAGATATAAGTTAAATTTAATTCTTTTTGTAAATCATTCAATAAGTTCAAAATTTGAGCTTGAATTGATACATCTAATGCAGAAACAGGTTCATCAGCCAAAATAATTCTTGGATTCAAAGCTAAAGCTCTTGCAATACCAATTCTTTGTCTTTGTCCACCTGAGAATTCATGTGGATATCTATTTTTGAAAGCCTTATTTAAACCTACTCTTTCCATTAATTGTTCAACTCTTTCTTCAATTTCAAGATTAGTCAATTTTTTTTCTAACAAACCTCTTTTATTAAATATAATTAATGGTTCACTAATAATAGATCTAACTGTCATTCTTGGATCTAAAGATGCATATGGATCTTGGAAAATCATTTGAATATTTCGTCTTGCTAATGCCAAATCTCTTTCAGAGGCTTTACACAAGTCAACACCATCAAATAATACTTCACCAGCAGTTGGTCTATATAATTGAGAGATAGATCTAACTGTTGTAGATTTACCACAACCAGATTCACCTAC
The DNA here is from genome assembly GCF_055395745.1 of Pleomorphochaeta caudata. Taxonomy (NCBI): domain Bacteria; kingdom Pseudomonadati; phylum Spirochaetota; class Spirochaetia; order Spirochaetales; family Sphaerochaetaceae; genus Pleomorphochaeta; species Pleomorphochaeta caudata. The sequence continues at coordinate 937,739 of NZ_AP042458.1, read as the reverse complement.
AATACCTAAAGTTTCACCTTCTCTAACTTCAAAAGAAATTCCGTCAACAGCCCTAATTGATCCAACAGTTTTATTTAATAAACCACCAGATTTAATAGGAAAATGTTGTTTAAGATTTTTTACTTCTAAAAGGACTTTATTTTCTTTGCTCATTTATCATCATTCTCCTTTGCTGCATCAGCTAGTGCTTTTGCTTTTTCCTCTTCACTTGCATATAACCAACAATTAACATTATGGTGTTCACCTACTGTATAAGTTGGAGGTAATGCACAACGACATACATCCATTGCTTTATGACAACGAGGATGGAAAGGACAACAAGGAGGCAAATCAATAACGTTAGGTGGTTGTCCCTCAATTGAGAAAAGTTTATTTTGTTTATTCTTAGTATCCATTCTTGGAACACTTTGAATTAAACCACTTGTATATGGGTGAGATGGATTACTATATAATTCATCAGTATATGCTTCTTCAACAACTTTACCAGCATACATAACACAAACTTTATCACACATACCAGCTACAACACCTAAATCATGAGTAATTAAAATTACAGCAGTACCAAAATCTTTACTAATCTCTTGTATTAATTCAAGAATTTGAGCTTGAATTGTAACATCAAGTGCAGTTGTAGGTTCATCAGCAATTAATACTTGAGCATTACAAGATAATGCCATAGCAATCATAACTCTTTGTCTCATACCACCAGAAAATTGGTGAGGATAAGAATCTATTCTCTTTTCAGCAGCAGGAATTCCAACTTTTTTTAACATTTCAATTGATCTTGCTCTTGCTTCATCTTTTGAAACATTTTTCTCATGCAATTGTATAGTTTCAATCATTTGAGTTGAAATTCTTAAAAATGGATTTAAGCTAGTCATTGGATCTTGGAAAATCATTGATATTTTGTTACCACGAATTTTTCTTAATTCTGATTCAGGTAAATCTAAAATATCTTGACCTTCGAATAAAACTTCACCACCTACGATTTTTCCAGGAGGAGAAGGAATTAATCTCATGATTGATAAGTTTGTTACACTTTTACCACATCCAGATTCACCTACGATACCAACAGTTTCACCTTTACCAACAGAGAAAGAAACTCCGTTTACGGCTTTAACAATACCAGCATCAGTTTTAAAATGAGTTTTTAACCCTTTAACTTCCAAAATTGGTTGTTTATTATCTTTCATATTCTATTAATCTCCTAAAGCTGGTTCTTACTTTGTGGGTCGAACGCATCGCGAAGACCATCACCAAAGAAGTTCATTGCAAATAAGAATAATGTCATTGCAATTGATGGGAAAATAAGTCTCCATGGATAAATTGTCATACTTGAAACACCATTACTAATCAAAGACCCCCAAGAAGCCATTGGAGCTTGAACACCAAGACCTAAGAAGGATAAGAAAGATTCTTGCATAATAAAGGATGGAATTCTAAGTGTTGAATAAACAATAATTATGGATAATGAATTTGGAATCATATGCTTAAATATAATTCTCCAAGTTTTAGCTCCCATTGATCTAGCAGCTTCAACATATTCACTATTTTTAAGACTCATTATTTGACCTCTAACCATACGAGCAATAGTTAGCCAAGATACAATACCGAGAGCTATAAATAAGTTTAAGATTGACCGTCCGAATATTGCCATACAAATAATAACAATTAACATATAAGGTAGCCCATACATAACATCAACTATTCTCATAATAATATAGTCTGTTTTACCACCTAAATATCCAGCTAAGGCACCTAGTACAATACCAATGAATACACTGAATAAAGTACCAACAATACCAATCATAATAGAAATTTGACCACCATAAATAATTCTACTTAATAAGTCACGTCCACTATAATCTGTACCTAATAAATAATGTCTTTCATTAACTTTAGAAGATTCAATTGAAACATTTAATCCTGAAACAGTCATTTCAGTTTTATAAGGGAATTCTAAATCACCATTTTCGTTTTCTTTTTCTAGGCTTTTAGTAATTTCTCTTAAAAGTTGAGCATCAATTTTACCATATAAGTTATCTGCTAATTTAGATTCATATTCTTTCTGACCTAGTTTTTCAATTTCTTTCTGTATTAAACTAGATTTTTCATCATCAGATAAAGCTTTTTTCATTTCAGCATCCATTTCAATTGTATTAAATACATAAGCTTCCATTTCACTATTAGCTTGATCTAAAATCAACTGAACATTATCAATATTTAGCATATCTGCATAAACTTGAGCTAAACTTGTACTGTTAGCTTTTGATAAATCTTCACCATTTAATTCAATTTTATCAATAGATACAAATAATTGGTTATCAATCTTATCTTGTAATTTATCTAAAGTTTTTTGATCATTAGCACTCCAAGTAAAAGTACCTGCTGCTAATTGTTTTTCCCCTTCACTATAACAAAGATTCCAAACACTATTTGTTTTACTATCATCAATCCATTCTCTGATAGTATTAGATTGATCTTCAGTTAAAATTAATGAACCATCTTTCCATGCTTTAAAATATAAGTCTTTCTTCTTATTTAATAACATCAACTCCCCAGCTGTTTTATCCAAGGAAGGTTGTAGATTTTGATGGTCTAAAATAATTTCATCATAAGGATGTAAAGGCAATATTGGTGCGAAAGCAGATAAAAGTGCATATATAATAACAATTACCATACCAATAAGAGCCATTTTATTTTTTCTTAATCGTTTCCAAGCATCTTTTGTTAAACTATTACCAACTACAACTTGATCAAATTCATTAGTAGCTGCATTCTCTGTTTTTTTATTTTTTTCTTTCATGTTCTAATCAATTCCTTATTTATTAGTAAGCGATTCTTGGATCTAATAATGCATAAACAATATCAACAATAAAGTTCATGACAACAAGAATAACTGAGAAAACAATAACTACTCCAATAATCAAAGTATAGTCACGGTTAAATGAACTTTGAACGAAGAACTTACCAATACCAGGAACACGGAAAACCTGTTCAATAACGATTGATCCAGTTATAACCCCAGCAAATGCAGGACCTAAATAACTAACAATAGGCAACATAGCGCCTTTCATAGCATGTTTAAAAATAATAGTACTATTTTTCATACCCTTTGCTTTTGCTGTTCTGATATAATCACTTCTTAAAGTTTCTAACATTGAAGAACGAGTTAATCTAGCAATAGTAGCAAAATAGGCAAATGATAAGGAAATAGCTGGAAGTACAATTGTTGAATAACCTTCACCTGTACTATACCAACCTGAAATAGGGAACCAATGGAGTTTCATTGCAAAAACTAACTGGAGCAATGGCCCTATAACGAATAACGGTATCGATATCCCCAGAACCGCCAGCCCCATCGTCAGATAATCGATCCACGAGTTCTGATAAACAGCAGCTAGAATTCCGAATAAAATACCAAATATAAGTGCTAACATAATAGCAATCGAGCCTAAAACGGCTGAATTAGGTAATGATGTAAATATATAGAAATTAACATCATTGTCCACGTATTTGTATGAAGGGCCTAAATCACCACGACAAACATCAAATAAATATCTTGCATACTGTTTTAAAACAGGTTCATCTAAATGATATTTCGCTTCAATATTAGCTAAAACTTCTTCTGGCAAAGCCCTTTCACCGTCGAAAGGCCCACCAGGAGCAACTCTAACAATAAAGAAACTCAAAGTAATAATGATAAGCAAAGTAGGAATCATACCTAATAAACGTTTAATAATATATTTTGTCATATTCTTCCTCTATTGTGAAATTATATCAATTAAAATAAGAAAATTGATACTATTACATCTTTGACAGACTAAAGAACTTTACAGGAAATTGCAACTTTATTCAATAATTATTCATTAAATTATATCATTTAATAAAATATACCCTGAAAAATAATTTCAAATGAGGACAAGAAATATTATTTAATTTTCGTCAAACAACTTGTCTTTTGTCTAAAATCATAATACAAAAAAAAGTTAAAATTTTAGTAGAAATTAGCAAGAAAACCCTAACCTCTAAACTTATTAATGTCTCTAAGTCCCACATCCAAATCCATGTCTCGTTCTCTGTCTTTTGTTAATGGCAAGCCTAAAACTGTACTAAAAAGAAGCGCAGCTCTCTCACAAGTTCCACCACTTTTTTTCTCATCTATAATCTCAACATCAACTTTTTCATCATTTGTAAAAATTAATGAAAATCTAACATGTGCTCTATAAGCTCTACCTTTTTTCTTGTAATCAGCATTTTCATCAAAGCTACCTTTTACAAAATGAGTTAAAGCAATTTTCTTAATAGAATTTATATCATACTTTTTTACAGATACAAAAGGAAAAATTCCAAATTCATATCTTATTGATCTATCAACTTTTTCAACAACCCATCTATCAACAAATAATATACCAATTAAGGCAATTATCCACAAAATAAATGGAATTAGTATAGAAGAAAAACTATCACCTCTTGACAGTGCATCTATCATACCCCAAGAAAAAAATAGAAAAAAAATCAAACTTATAGCTTTTGATAACCTACTATTTCTATATATTAATTTTTTATCAGTATTTTTTAGATGATATTTCATTTAATAGTCCTTTTTTGTGTTAAAATAATAACCTATATGTAAAAATAATAACATTTAATCTTGTTTTTTAATATTTCCACTTGACGTAATCAATAATACATCGTTTACTATTCTATATATATTATGATATAATATACTCAAAAATATTTCAAAAGAATAGAGAATATTTAACAAATCTACAAGGAGATAATCTATGAAAAAGACATTATCTATTACTCTTAGCTTATTACTTTTAGCTACTGTATTAGTTTCTTGTGGTGGAAAAGAAGAAGCAGCTGCACCAGCAGAATCAAAACCTGTTGCAACTACAACAACTACAACCACAACTCCAGCAGAAACAACTCCTGCTGAAACAAAAGCAGAAGAACCAAAAGCAGAACCTCAACAAGCTGAAGCAGTAGTCACCGATGAAGGCGTAAAATTTGTAATTTCAAACAGCGCTGAACCTCAATCTTTAGACCCTGCAAAAGTTCAAGGTGTTCCAGAACACAGAATTTTAATGGCTTTATTTGAAGGATTAACATCTATCGATCCTAAAACAGCTGACCCAGTTCCTGGTTTAGCAGAATCTTGGGAATCAAACGAAGATGGTACTCAATATACATTCCACTTAAGACATGCAACTTGGTCTGATGGTGTTCCTATCACAGCTCAAGATGTTGTTTGGTCTTGGTTAAGAGAATTAGATCCAGCAACAGCAGCTCCATATGCATGGTTCCCATGTATGTTCTTAGAAGGTGCTCAAGCATACAACGATGGCACAGGCTCAGCAGAAGATGTTGGAATCCGTGCACTTGACGATTACACATTCCAAATGGACTTAATCGGACCTCTACCATATGCAATTGGTGCTCTAGAACACTATTCATTCGCTGTTGTTCCTAAACATGCAATTGAAAAATATGGCGATCAATGGACACAACCTGAAAACTTCGTAGGTAACGGTCCTTTCGTATTAAAAGAAAGAATTCCACAATCAAAGATTGTTTGTGTTCCTAATCCAAACTATTGGGATGCAGACTCTGTAAAGATTGATACATTAGAATACTTAGCATCAGACGATGACAATACTAACTACAACATGTACTTAGATGGTCAAATCGACTGGTTAACTAACGTACCTACAGATAAATTAAGTTCTGCTTCTATGAGAGATGATTACAAAGCTTCTCCTCAATTAGCAACTTACTACTATGTATTCCAAACACAAAAAGCTCCTTTAGACAATGTTAACTTAAGAAAAGCTATTTCTTATGCTATCGATCGTGAAGCTTTAGTTGAAGGTGTTACAAAAGCTGGTCAAATTCCTGCTTGGGGTATTGTACCTCCAATGGCTGGTTACGAAGCTCTTGAATTCCCAGAAGAAATCACAATCGATGGAACAACATACGATAACAGAGAAGATGCTGCTAGAGCTTACTTAGCAAAAGCTGGTTATCCTAATGGTATCGGATGTCCTACATTAGAAATTTTATATAACACAAGTGAAGGCCACAAACAAATTGCTGAATTCATTCAACAAGAAGTTAAGAACAAATTAAATGTTAATGTTGAACTAGTTAACAAGGAATGGGGAACTTACCTAACAGATAGAAATGCTGGTAACTTCGAAATTTCTAGAGCTGGTTGGGTTGGAGACTACCAAGATCCTAATACATTCTTAGATATGTTCTTACCTGGTTCTGCAATGAACGGTGGTAAATACGCAAATGACACATATGCATTATTCGTAAAAGAAGCAGCAACTATTTCTGACCCTGTTGAAAGACTTGGTGTATTAAGAACTGCTGAAGATATTATGGTTAATGAAGATGCTGCTATTATGCCTCTATACTACTATGTAACTCTAAACATGATTGATACAAGTGTATGGGGCGGTTGGTATACAAATACAATGGACTACCATCCACCAAAAACTATTTTCAAAAAATAGTATAATAAATTAAGCTAATTACACTCCTCTTTTATGAGGAGTGTTTTTTTTAACTACTATATGCCTATAAATTTATAAAAATAAAAATTATCAATTTACCGCTTTCTAATATCAGAAAAACATAATAATATTTATCTATACTATAATATTTAATTAGGAGGATATATGGATAAAATGCCTGTCTTATTTGTTGGTCATGGCTCCCCAATGAATGCAATTGAGGATAACGAATTTTCCACTTATTGGAAATCATTGAGCTCTTTAATACCTGAACCAAAGGCAATACTCTCAATCTCTGCACATTGGTTTGTTTCAGGATTAAAAGTATCTGATTCAGAAATGCCCAAAACCATTCATGACTTTTATGGCTTTCCTGAAGAACTTTTTGCTGTAGAATACCCCGCTCCAGGCTCTCCTAAATTTGCACATAAAGTTAAAGATTTATTGCAAGAAGATGTTTCTATAGATAATTCTTGGGGGACGGATCATGGAACGTGGTCTGTGTTACATAGAATGTATCCAAAAGCTAATATTCCTGTATTTCAATTAAGTGTTGATAGAAAAGCAACACCTCAAGATTATTATAATATTGGGAAAAAAATAAAAACCCTTAGAGATGAAGGTGTTTTAATTTTTGGAAGTGGTAACATTGTTCACAATTTAATGAGTGTAAATTGGAGAATGCCTAATAAAGGTTATGAATGGGCTTATAAATTTGATAATTATATTAAAGAAAATATCTTAAAAACTAATCATGATAATATAATTAACTATACAAAAGAAAAACCTTTTGCTGAACTTTCAGTTCCTACAATAGATCACTTTGCGCCTTTACTTTATATATTAGGAGCAACTTCAAAAAAAGATAAAATAACAGTTTTCAATGAAGCTTGTACTCTAGGAACCTTATCCATGACAAGTTATCTTTTTAAATAAGAAATTTATAATATTGTATAAAGATCAACTATTAAATTAATTTTATTTAAGCAATTAAAAGGTTATTAAGAATAGCCTTTTATAGACTTATATATTTTTTTAGTTTATATTTTGCCTATGAAAAAAATAATTACACCCTCGACTATAGAAGGAACAATTACTATTCCTAGTTCAAAGAGCCAAACCATTAGAGCTTTATTGATAGCTACTTTTGCAAAAGGGAAAAGTATAATAAACAATGCACTTTTATCTAACGATACAATAAGCTGTATAAAAGCTTGCGAAGCCTTTGGTGCAACTATTACAAGAAATGAAAATCAAATCATTTTAGACTCTCTTAATCTTGAGAAAGGTGGTTCTCCTATAACTATTGATTGCGAAAATAGTGGGACTACACTTTATCTAGCCTTAGGACTAGCCGCATCTCTAGAAAAGGAAATAACATTCACAGGTGATGAATCTTTACAAAGTCGTCCTGTCGGACCTCTCTTGAAAGCATATAAAGATTTGGGCTGTGAAGTTAGTGACACAAACTATCCACCATTTACAATCAAAGGGCCAATAACAAAATCAAAAACTATTATTGATTGCCCTACTTCTCAATATTTATCTTCATTACTACTAGCTTCAACATTAGCTAAAACTGATGTGGAAATTATTACTCCATTATTATATGAAAAACCTTATGTTAGTCTTACTTTAGACTGGATGGATGAACAAAAGCTAGAATATAAAATAAGTGAAGATTTACAACATTCCGTTGTAAAAGGTAATCAACATTTTTCACCTATTGATGTAACAATCAACGGAGATTATTCAAGTGCTACCTTCTTCTTTGCTTTAGCAGCAATTGGAAAAACTACCATAAGAATTAAAGGTCTCAATCAATTTGATATACAAGGGGATAAACATACTCTTGATATTTTAGAGAAAATGGGTTGCTCAATAAAATGGATTGATAAAGATGTTGAAATTACAGGTCCAAAAGAGTTAAAAGGAGGCACTTTCTCTCTTAACTCAATGCCTGATGCACTTCCTGCACTTTGTAGTGTAGCTGCTTTTGCTAAAGAACCAATTACCTTTAATGATGTTCCACAAGCTCGTTTAAAAGAAACAGATAGAATTGATACTATGAATAAAAACCTAAATTTGCTTGGAGTCAAAACGAAAGAATTTGATGATGGCATTACTATTTTTGGAAACGGAAAGGTACAAGGGAATCTTGTAAAAGGCTATAATGATCATAGAATAATTATGGCAATGGCTATAGCTGGATTATATGCAGATTCTCCAATTACCATAGACGATATAAGTGCAGTTAGTGTTACTTTTCCAACATTTTTTGATTTAATAGAAATCTTAAAATCAAATTAATCTATTTGAATTTCAAGCATAAGAACCATCTTGTTATGAATTTAAATTTAGATAATAATGGTGGAGATACAAATAAAATCAAAACTTTAAGGAAAAAGATATGAAAGATTTAATCGTATGCTTTTCTGGCACAGGAAATAGTTTTTACGTTGCCAATAAAATAGCAGAATCACAAAATCATAATAATATTATTATGCTAAATGAACTATCAAAAGATAATTTTCAAATACCTGAAAGGCTTGGTTTTGTTTTCCCTATACATATAAGTAGAGAACCACTAATATTTGAAAAAATATTACGCGAAGTTCTATCCTCTGTTAAAGATTTTACTCCTTTGAAATTCGTTTATGTAATTTCAACTGCCGCTAGCAATTCACCAGGTTGGGCTCACATCAGACTTGAAAAAACATTAAAAGATTTTGGAGTTGCTACAACTTATGTTAATCATGTTAGATTGCCTCGAAATTATGCACATCAACAACCTCAAGAAAAAATTGATCAATTATTTACAGATGCTGATGTAAAAATTAAATCTATAATCGATGATATTGAAAATGAAAAAATAAAATTTCCAAAATTTAAAATCTTTACAAGAACCTTTACTGTATTAACTTATTTCATCAATAAAAATTTCACAAACCACTATAGTAGAGAATTTGAAGTTACTGAAGATTGTATAAACTGTAAACTTTGTTACAGAAGTTGTCCGGCAAATAATATTACTATGGAAAATGGCAAACCAATATTTCATGATAACTGTTATGCCTGCTCAGGATGTATTAATACTTGTCCAACAAATGCAATTGTAAAAAAGAAAGATGATGGAAAACGTTATAAAAATCCAAAAGGTAATTTTAATCATTTATATAGGAGCTAAAAATAATGAAATATGACTTTGAAAATCTAGCTAACAGAAAAGAAACAGCTTGCATTAAATGGGATAAAGACCACTTAAAAATATTTTGTGGGAATGAAACTGCAGCACCTTATTGGGTTGCTGATATGGAATATAAAGTAGCACCAGAGATTGATGCAGCAGCAAAAAAACTTGTTAATTATGAGACTTATGGATATTCTGACTATCCAGATATAAAAGAAAAGTTTATTACATTTGCAAAAAAAAGACATAATTTAGATTTAAAGCAAGAACAAATATCTCTTTGCCAAGGTGTTTTAAATGCAATTGCTTGTATGCTAAATGTTATTTGCGAAGAAAATGATAATATTATCGTTCCTTTCCCAGCTTACAGACCTTTTGTAAGAATTGCTCATAATAATAATTTAAATGTATTACCTTGGAAATTAAAAAGAACTGATGATTCTTTTGAATTTGATTTTTCTACTTTTGAAGATTTATGTAAAAAAGCAAAAGTTTTTATTCTTTGTTCTCCCCATAATCCTAGTGGAAAAGTATACTCAAAAGAAACTCTATATAAAATTTGTGATATAGCTAATAAATATAATGTATTTGTTATTAGTGATGAGATACATGCTGATTTAGTATTTAAAGATACTCAATTTTATAGTTTTATCGATATTGCTAAAGAAAAAAATACAAAAGCTATGGTAGCGATGGCTCCTTCAAAAACATTTAATATTGCTGGAGAATTTTTCTCAGTCTCACTTTTTAATGATCTTGAACTAAAGAAAAAATTTGATAAATTCAGAGTTGCTCTACACTGTAGCTCTTCCCCATATTTTTCAACAACCTTAGCTAGAGAAGCTTATGATAAAGGTTATGATTGGTTAATGGAAGCAATAGCTGTCTTAGAAAAAAACGCTAGATATATAGAAAATTATATGCAAGAAAATATTAAAGAAATAAAACCTATGAAAGCACAAGCTTCATTTATTTGTTTCTGGGACTGTAGAGAATTATTACCTTATATAGAACAAGATAAATTAAACCATCCAGAATTATATAAACTTGAAGCAAATTCAGAAACTGGATTAGCTTCTATGTTTTTTGCACAAAGAGCAAATATTTGCTTAAATGATGGCACTTGGTTTGGTGGAGACGAATATAAAGGCTATGTTCGTTTCAATTATGGCACTAATTTAGACGATATTAAAAGCGCTTTAGACAAAGTAAAAAACGCAGTAGATGAATTATTAAATACATATAGAAAATAAGAAAATACAAGGAGATACAATGAACGCTGAGCAGTTAAGTGCTATTGATATTGCGGCAAAGGCTTTAGTAAATAGATTCGGAGCAATAGAATTAAAAGATATTACTAATAAAATACATCCAGAATTAAAGGGCGTAAAAGCTGTTTCTATTCATAAAGTATTAAAAGAAAGTGAAAGTGCTGAATATGTAGTAAAAGATGATATATTAAAAATTATTTATTTTGATATTACATATGATAGAACAGATGAAGTTTTAAAAGCTAAAAATGAATATAAGCAATGGAATGTAATAACTTGGGATGATATTAAAGATTATCAAGACACTTACGATTTACCTCTATGTAAAAAAGCACAAGAATTATTTAATTACTGTTGTTCAATCAACAAAGAATTAGTAGATAATAAGCAACTATTTGCTTTTAGATTCAGCAACTATGTTAATACTCATAAAATTATTTCAAAATGTTCTATAACAAAATTTCTTTTAGACCCATTTAAATTACCAGTATGGAATATCGAACTTGAATCTTTAATTTTAGAAGCAATTTTTAATCAAACTTCTTGGTTATGCTTTGGTAGAACAAGAAATGAAAGAATAAAATTAACTTGGATGGAAGAAGCTAGAGAAATTATTAAATTATCAGAAGAAAAATTTCAAACTCTCTTTAGACTTGCTAAAGCAGCAACTAATTTTTATGGAGTAATTTCATTAAAGAATTTTCATAAATTATTGAAGATTTATTATAAAGATATCACTTTATCTAGAGATGAATTAAAAGCATTATTTGAAAAAGTTAATAATGAAAGCAGTCTTTTCTTTTTCAACAATTATATTGTAACTGATAGAATTTATGACTGGAGTTTTGATTTATTCAAAGAAGAAACATTACAAAAATTAGATACAGAAGCTTATGCAAAATATAAAGCTGAAAAAAATAATAATACTAGCATTTCTCCTTTAGATACAAACTTAATAGCAGAATATAGCTTTTCAATGATTAAAAAAATTCAAGAACAAAAGAAATTCTTAGTTTTATCAAAAGATGAGTTATTAAAATATATTGATATTTCTAATATCAAAGAAACCGAAAATTATATTAATCTAGAAAATTATTATGTAAAAATTGGTGGAGCTTATAAAGATAATCTAAAAATATTTAGAGCTATTTTTAATAGATATGTAAACAATTGTGGTGATAATTCTCCTAATATTGTAAGACATTTCTTTTTAGCTACAAAGTTTTCAGAAAAGCAAGAAGCAAATATTGAATATTTATTATTATTAGTACAAAAAGCATTCAATGAAGCACCAAAGTGGATAAATAATGGCTTTAGTGCTATTGATATAAGTCATCTATAATAATTTTAATAGAAATATTCTTTATCTTTATTTCTCAAATAAACAACACAACCTGTTACATGGCTGTTTGGATACATTCTCTTAACAGCCGTGATATAGGTCTTTATTTGCATTTCATGCAATTTTGGATTTCTTACTTTATCTGTTTTAAAATCTATAATTAAATAATTATTTTTATCGTCTTTAACTAATAAATCTATAAATCCTTCAACAACTAAAGGCTTTCCAACTTCATCTTCTACTCGAGAAAAGAAACCGACTTCACATTTACATTCAAACTTTTCTACATATTTATGATAAAAATCACTATTTATAAAATCTGAAGCATAACTTTTTGCAATATTCTCTATAGCTTTTATTTCAGTTGGTTTTAATTTAGATAGAGAAGAACCTCTAGATAAAACCCTCTCATCAGTTAAACCTAAAAGAGGTTTATTCATTACTAGAGATTGAACATAAATATGACAAAGCGTTCCAAAATCAGTATAAACATTCTTGTTAATTTCATTTAATCCAGACAGCATTTTATCAACTTGAGAAAGCGGTAGTGCCACTCCATCTTCAAAGTTTCCATCATCTTTATGACCAAACAAAGTTGTTACACCAATATTTTTTAATCTGGTATCATACTCTTCTTTACAAACATTATAATACTCTAAATTTTTTTTATACTGAGTTCTTTCTACAATCGGCTTATTCTCAACTTTGACATAATTCTCATAACTATTAACAATTTCGATATCTTTTACTTCTAATAAAGGATTAATTTGATCATTTTCTAAAGCTGCATTGTATATCATATTTAATAATGATTTATTCTCTTTTCCTATAACAGAATCTTCAATTGTGGATCTAATTGTTCCGCTCATAATTAAATGAACTTGAGCTCTTGTTAAAGCAACATATAGAACTCTTTTGATTTCTGCTAATTCCATCTCCCCTCTTAGTTCTTTAGCCTTTGCAATAAACAAGCTATCAAATTTAACTTTATTAGTTTTATTATCAATTGATAAACAATGTTTAGGAACTGGAATATTATGTTCAATAGAATAATCAACACTTCTATTTATAATGTCTGTACCCATATTTGCTACAATTACTATTGGAAACTCTAACCCTTTAGATTTATGGATTGTCATTATTTGAACACCTTTTGGGCTTTCTTTTAAAACTGATACTTCTTCTTCATTTGAAGATGATCCCAAATTATCTCTCATATTATCTAAATATATTGAAAGAGAATATTGGTTTGAATCATATTTTTTAGCCAATCTATAGAGATAATCAAAATTATCAATATATAAATGGTAGTTCGGCTCACATACATAATAATAACGAAGCCCAGCATCCCACCAAATATAATTTAATAAACTAGAAATATCACTTATAGAAGAGAGTTCTATTAATTCATCAAAAGTATTCTTAAGCTCTTTTAACTTAATTAGATCTGTCTCTTCTAAATTAAGATTTTCCCAATCAAATAAATTTTCACTATCATGATTTTCCAAAATCTTAATAATGGAACTTTCATGTAGTGCACCTAAAGGACCTTTTAGAACACTTAAATAAGCTAATTTATCATCTGGATAAACTAATAATTGAAGAATATTATAAAGATCATTCGATAAGGCTTCTAAAGGATACGCTTTATTATCTTGAATAATAAATGGAATTTTCTTGGCTCTAAGAGCTTTTTCAAATTCAATTTGATGAGTTTTAGTTCTAATCAATATAGCTATATCATTAACATTAGGTCTTCTAAGACTTCCATCCTTAGCAGGAATCAAATAATCGTCACTATTTAACATATTATTAATAATTTTAGCTATTTTAGTTGCTTCACAACTAGCTGAGGAAGCGGCTTCTTCCCCTGCTTTAACAAATGAAAAACTATCTGAATCTTTAATATATAATTCAATTTTTGGATTTATATTTGGAATTGGATTTCTGTAAGCTAATTCCTCAAAATTGGCTTCAAATGGTTTTTCTGCATTTCCAAAAACTTTAGAAAAAGTCTGATTAAAAAACTTTATTAATTTAGGCTCACTTCTATAGTTTATTCCTAGGTTAATAACCTTACCACCAGATTTCTCAATTTCATCAGATAAAGCTTTAAAAACAGATACATCAGCATCTCTAAATCTATAAATTGATTGTTTTTCATCCCCTACAAAAAAGAGCTTTCTTTTTTCTATTGAAAAAACATCGGGAATATCATCTCCTAACAAATCATACTTTTCACTTAAAAGATATGTTAAATCTTTTTGCAGTTGGTTATTATCTTGAAATTCATCAACCATGATAAATTTAAATTTTTCTTTATATAATTGCCTAATTTTTTTATTTGTTAATAAAATATCTACAGCTAAGTGAGAAATATCACTAAAAGTTAAAATTCCAAGTTTTCTTTTTTCTTCAAATATCTTATTTTTTAATACTTCTAAAGCATCAACCACTTCAACTAAATGATTGTTCTTTTTTATAAAATTCAAAGAAATCAATTCAGAAACAACTTCTTTTAATTCCTTACAATTTGATACTAAAATCTCTGAAAAAGGATCTTTATTCTTCCTAGGTGTAGTAAAACTAATTTTACTTAATTCTTGATAAAAATTTTCTGAATTTGTTGAAAGAAGAGTAAGTATATCTCTATATTCTTTTAACTGAATTAAAGTTGTAGAAGTTGATTTTGTTAAGCTTTGATAATCTTGATTCAAGATATTATTAAACAGATTAAAAAGTCTATCTATATTATCTTTTATTGTGTTATCAATTAACAAATCACATTCTTCAAATAGCTTTTCTTTATCTAATTCAAGAGGGAAATAAAAACTATTATTTGCTAAATTCACAATAATTTTATCAATCAAATCATTTGGGGAATAAGCTTTTGATAAAAATTTAAAACCAGGTAACATATCCTCATTCTCAATTAATTGTTGAGTACATCTCTTTGTTATATCAGAAGCTTTATTATTATCTATCGAAAAGTCACTTGGAATCCCATATCTCATACAATCTTGCTTAACAATTTGATTACAAAAAGAATCAATTGTTGAAATTGTTGCTTTTGAGAACAAAGAAAATTGATGATTCATAAGAGCTGAAGAATCTTTTATAGCTAATAATTGTTTATATATTCTCTCAAACATTTCGGCTGCTGCCTTTTTTGTAAATGTTAAGGTAAGGATTTCATCACAATTTGCTTGATTTTTTAAAATTAGATTTAGGAACCTATAAGATAGAACAGTTGTTTTACCAGCACCAGCACCAGCTTTTACAACACTGTTATCAAAACATTCTATGGCTAATCTTTGCTCTTCGTTTAAACTATGTTTTGTTTGTAACAATTTTTCAATTTCAAGTTTTCCAATCATTTTGTTGAATACCTCTTTCTACATACCTGACGATAATTACAATTTGCACAATGATCTTCAGAAGGAGTTGCTATAAAATTACCATTTAAAATTTGTTCTATCATTAATTTCATTACTAAATCAAAAGTATAATCTATATCTTCTTTATCTTCTGGAATATTACTATTCCACATATCAACATATTTTGAATCTGAAACCGAATAATATGAAGCAATATCTACATTCATTGCTTTTTTATTTAATAATTTTTTATAACAAGGAAATTGATAATCTGGAAAATCAAGTCTTTTTTCTTCAAAAGCTTTTTTATGCCAAGTAACACCAATTGGCGGTTTCCCTGTTTTATAATCTACAATTGCATAATCACCATTACCTACATTTACTACTCTATCTATTTTCCCATTAAGAGAATAAAAATATTCATTCCCATTTAATTCAATTTGTTCAATTGAAGAATATTTATTTTCCATTTCTTGAGATCTACAAGTATTAAATTTTAATATTTCAACATCAATAAAATCAGAGGCTAAATCTTTATATTTATCTTTAATATAAATTTGTGTTGAAATTGGTGGAGATTTCTCACTTTTAAAATACATCTCAAATTCTTTTTCTTTAATCTCATCCAACCAAGAAATATATTTGACTTTATTAGCACTATAAAATTGAGTATCTTCTCTCATTACTCTTATAAAAAACAATTCAAATATCTTATGAACTATTGTCCCAACCTCATTTGCTGCATATTGAACTACACTATATTCATTTTTATCAACCCCTAATAAATACTTTATAGCAAAAGCATAAGGACAATTTTGAAATAAATTAATACTGGTTGCTGAAAAATTTAACAAACCCTCTTTTGTCTTTATTCTATCTAATAAAAAATCATTAAACTCTTTTTCAATTTTCTTATTTACATAACCATTTTCATCAAAAGTTAAAACATTATTTTTTACTTTATTTAAAACTTCTGTTTGATAAGACGATAATTTTAGTTTTTTATTCGAATTAGATTCCCAAAGGTCTAACTCATCAATATATGGTGTATAACTATTATAAAAAAAAGGTTCAACTATACTGTTTCTTTCCATAAAGAATGAGGGTGCAATTTGTGCTCCATCATAAGTAGTTTCACCAAATAAGAAGTAAGTCATGCCACTATTTAAACAAAAATCCTTTATAACATTATTAGTTAAATCTTCCTCTTCTCTTAATACTTGATCCTCAACAGAAGGAGGTAATACAAATAATGGCTTATCAATTACTTCACTATTTTTTGCATTAATATCAGAGACAAAATGATAAGGAATATCTAAAGAAGCAGCTAAAGGATATTCAAATATTCTTATTCCATCCCTTTTCCCTTGTTCTACATAATTCTCTTTTTCTAAAAGTCTAATATATACCTTAAAAATTTGTTTTATCTTGGTTACATTACAAGCTTGCATAGAATTCTTTAAGCCTTCTAATTTATCTATTGCAAACCGATAACTAGCTTCACCATTACTATTAATCCAACCTAAATTATCTTTTAATAACAATCTCTCTAAACTATATAAAGAATTTAATAAATCTGAAATTGTCTCTATAGTATTTAATTTAATAACTAAATTTTTAAATTTCTTATAAAAATTTAATAATTCTGGCTCATATTTTAATCTTAATAGCCAATAATCAAAATCATACTTATTTGAACCATGATCAATATTTGCATCAATTGCAAATCTTATAAACTTTCTATTAAATGAAATGTTCTCAAAAGGAAAAGATCTTTCAAGAAAGAAACTTTTCATATCGTCTAAAGAAAAATTATTATCATATAAATTTGATAAATATAATAAATACTTTCCTCCAGGATATTTTGAAATACTGTAACCTTTAGATTTTGAAATAGGAATATTATATTTTTTAGCACCTAACTCAATTTCTTGTATATCATCATCAAAATTACACAAAGTAATTGCTATATCACGAGCTAGAACACTTGAATCTAAAAGTTTTTTTAGTTCTCTAAATAAAGTATTTTGCAAAGCTGCTGAATTATCAAACTTAATTAATTTAGAATTATTTTCACAATTACCTAAACTAGAATCTATTTTTTCAACTTCAATTAATTTAATAAATTTAGGATTTTCTAATTTATTTATAAACTGTTTACAACCAATTTTTGTATCACTAGCAATAATTGAATATTGCTTTTCTAAAACCTCCTTTGGTGCAAAATTTAAAGAAGGATCTTCGAAAGAGGGTTCAAAAAGATTATTCTTAATTAAGAAATCATTATATTCTTTATATAGTAAGTTTATATCATCCTTAAAATCAGAGTCCAAAGAAGAAAAGACTTCACAATCTTGAACTCTTTTTACTTGTTTTAATATATTAATTAAATAGGATGTGAAACGAGAAAAAGATTCAGGATATTTATCATTTACCATATATTTTAATTTATAATTTTCTAAAAATTCAATTAAAAAAAACTCTCTAATTTGATCATTTACTTCTGTTAAGTTTTCATGATTAGGCAAAAAATACTGTTTAAAAGTATCATAAGAGATTGCTTTTTCTGCTTCAATTACTCCATATTTATAGGCATATTCAATTGCAAAATTTCTAGCTATTACCTCATTGTGAAAAACACAAACTCTATTTGCATTGAATTCATTAAATACTATTTGTTTATTCATAAATTATTCCTAAAACTATTACCCTAATAAGATTATTATACTATATAAAAATCATATTTTAAATTACAAACAAACTTTTATTTATTTATAATCTTGTTTATTATATACATAATCACTAAAAGGACAAACAATGAAAGAAAATAATAATCGCCTTCTTTGGCTTGCTTCATTTATAATTATTTTATTATTTTGGATATTACTTGGCTCAATTTTTATTAATGCATTTGCATACTTTTCTTATAAATTAGATTCTAATAATATATTCTATAATTCAAAATTATATCATTATATTCTTTCAAATTTACCTTTTATTGCTATGTGGCTAGGTTTTTATTTTTGTTTCAAATATATAAACAAAATAAGTCTAAAAAAAATACTTAATAGTTCAGAAATTATTAATAAAAAATTATTTCTAAAAGTTTTTTTAGTTTCAATTATATTTTTTAGTTTAATAACTTTTATTGGCTATTGGTTAAACTTTTATGAATTAGAGTATATGAAAAATCAGGCATTAATAAGGCTAATATTTATTCCCATCGCTCTTATTATTACACCATTACAAGTAATGGCAGAAGAAATACTATTTAGGGCTATTATTTTAAAGATTGCTGTTAAAGAATATGGAAGAGTAAAATATAGTAAAAAACCATTACTATCAGCAATATTAATCTCCTTTTTTATTGGAATTCTCTTTATAATACCTCATTTATCTAATCCTGAATTGCAAGATAATTTTCTAAGTTCAATCCTGTATTATTTTGTTTTTGGCGCATTTGCAACTTTTACTATTATAATTAGTGAAGGATTAGAAACTGCAATCGCCATACATTTAGCCAATAATTTTATGATAATTTATCTATGCAATTATAAAGATTCAGCTCTATCTTCAATATCATTGTTTGTAAAAAGCAATGAAAGTGTAGCTTCAAAATATTTTGAATTAATAACCCTTATAATTTTATTATTTATGATTAGCTTTATTTTAAAAGATAAAATTAAAGATTTAAGTAAAAAGAAAGTTTTTATTAACTAATTAGTTATTTCTTTGTTATAAACTACATATCACACAAACATAATTCATATTTTTCTAGAAATATGCTTAAATAAAATAAAGGATCATACATGTCAAAAAGAAAGAAAACTACTATCAAATCTACTATTAAAAACATAATTATTTTAATCATTCTTTTATTAATATTATCTGTTGTTTCAATTTTTATTGCACCAACAGAACAAGAATGGCAAGAACAGCAAACTATTTCATTAGAAACTACTAATATTGCAAATTTAGAAATGCCAAAACCAATTAGTGGAGAACAAATTGTAAAACATGAAGGGTATACTTTAAGCTATAATGAAGAATATGAACAAGCAAGTTATGTCGCATATAAACTTACTCAAAATGAATTATATGGCCCTTATGAAAGAAAAGATAACTTTAGAGAAGATCCTAGCATTACTACAAAAAGTGCTTCCTTAGCTGATTATAAAGGTAGTGGATATGATAGAGGACATCTATGTCCTGCCGCTGACCAGAAAGAAAGTGAAGAGGCAATGTCAGATTCTTTTTATTTAAGTAATATGAGTCCTCAAAACCCTCAATTTAATAGAGGTATTTGGGCTGATTTAGAAGGATGTGTAAGAACTTTTGCCGATGATAACTATGAACTTTATGTTACTACCGGACCTATTCTTACAGATGGACCTTATAAAACAATTGGAAAAAATAAAGTTGCTGTACCTAATTACTATTACAAAGTAATTTTAGATTATACTAATCCTGAAATTAAAGCGATTGGTTTTATTCTCCCAAATAAAAAAGGAGAAAAAGATTTAGAAGATTATGCATTAAGTGTTAATGATGTTGAAAAAATTGCCAATATAGACTTCTTTGTTAACCTTCCTGATGATGTAGAAGAAACTATAGAAGGAACTTTTGATGTAAATAAATGGGAATTCAAAGAATTTCTGGCTTCCCAAGGTAAAGGTTCTTTTGATGGCTCCGCAGTACAAGAAAACACAACTACTAATGCACAACCTCAAGGCTTTTCAACTATTTTAAAAGAAGGCTCTATGTATATTCTAGTTCAGATTCGAAAAGAATCTGTCAAATTATTAAGTCAATTTGTTCCAAAAGATATGTTAACTAATTTAGGAATTAATTAAATGAAAGAATATAATACTATAATAATTGGTGGTGGAGCTTCAGGATTGTTCCTTGCTAAAAATCTGTGTGAAAAAAATATAGAAACTCTTGTTTTAGAAAAAATGGATTCCCCTGCAAAAAAATTACTAATTAGTGGTGGTGGCATGTGTAATCTATCTCGCGATGATGATAGTTATGAAATTCTAAAACACTATGATAAAGCTAATAAATTTTTAGGCCCAAGTTTTTCTCTTTTTTCTGCACAAGATGCTCAAACCTGGTTCAAAAATAGAGGTCTTGAGCTAATTATTAGAGATGATAAAAAGATTTTCCCAAAAGCCAAAGATTCTAAAGCAGTATTAGATATACTACTAGATAAAAAATATGATTTATTGACAAACACTAAAGTCGAAAAAATAATAAAAGAAGAAAATTATTATATAGTAAATGATCAATATAGAGCTACAAATTTAGTGATAGCAACAGGTGGGATGTCATATCCCTCAACAGGTTCCACAGGAGATGGATATACATTTGCAAAACAATTAGGACATTCTATTGTTGAACCAAAAGCGGCTTTAGCAAGTTTTAAAATTACAAGTGAAAATGTATCTGCATTAGAAGGAATTTCACTAAATAATATAACTTTATTTTTTAATGATGCTTTAGCTACTTCAAAGAAAAAAATTCATAAAAATACTGGAGATTTATTATTTACTAGAATTGGTATATCAGGACCAGTTGTTTTGGATATATCTAAATTTGCCGTAACTGATCAAACAATTTATTTAAACTTAAATTGTTCTATAGAAAAAGAAGATTCCAAAAAATTATTATCTACTAGTATTAAACATCAAACAAAACTACCAGCTAGATTAATCAATTATTTATTAGCTTCTCTTTCAATAAAAGATGAAATGTGTATAAACATTTCTAAAAAAAGTATTAACAAAATTAATGAAAAATTAAAAAGATGGGAATTTACTATATCCCTAAAAGGTCAACTAAAAGGCGCTATGGCAACTGACGGTGGAATATCGTTAAATGAAGTTGATAATAAAACCTTAGAATCTAAGATAAATAAGAATTTATATTTCTGCGGAGAAGTTCTTGATTATTGTGGCGATTGTGGCGGTTATAATCTCCAAGCTTGTTGGTCAACTGCATACAGTATCGCAACAAATATTATAAATAAATTAGATTAATTTAATTTTTAATAATCTTAAGAAAAAAGAAATTATTATAGCTACAAGAGTAAAAGGTATAAAAGTAATCAACATTGCAAGTTCATAAAATATATTTGATCGAGCATCCCTTTTACTTTTATCTTTTTTAAATCTAGTTAAGAAAGAACCTAAAGGAATACCATAAGCATTACCAACAGTAATCATCCTTATAGCACCTAAAATTCCTAAAGCTTTATCTATACCATACTCTTTAACAATATTAACCCAAATAGGTCTCTCAACATTTGCTCTGCATTCAGCATAATATGAAGCAAATAATATGGCATTTAATTCTTCTTTTGGACTATTTCTTTGATCTTCAGTATCTAATAATTGTCTAATTTCATCTTCAGGCAAGCCAGCCTTTAATGCTATCTGTGTATGTGCATAAGAACACATTGCACATCCATTTACTTGAGTTGTCGCAAGCATTAAACGCTCTTGAAATTTTTCACTTATTAAACCACTCTTTCTTGCTTTGCTGAAATATTTTATTGTACTAAAAGCTCTTAATAAATGAAAAAAAGTTTCTTTCAAACTATATAATTTTTTTCCTTTATTCAATTTTTATACCTCATAGATATAAAAAATATATAATAAAATACATCTTTCTTATGTGATTATATCACAAAAAAGCTAGCCGATTAGGGCTAGCAAAAATATTTCTACTTCTTTTTACCGTAAAGCGGCTTTCTTAACATAATAAAATAGGAAATAACTATTATAGGAAGTATAACGACTAAAGTAGAGACAAATACAAATTTAAATGAAAATCCATTTTCTAATCCAAAGAACTTTATAAAGTTTATTAGGAACATTTTTGAATTAGGATTTCCTCCAATATATTCAATAATAAATTTAGGAATTAAATATGTTAATCCAATAGGAATTAGTAAAAACACAATCCATCTATAAAGCTTTTCTAGTCTAATCCAAAGTGAATATATGAATATTCCAATAGATGAAGCAAAAATTGAAACATAGATATAATATACAAAACTATACAACCAAAATGAAAATCTTGAAGCAAATTTTGAATCTACTGGATTAAACTCATGGGCCTTATTTATCATAAAATATTTAAACATATTTTCCATATCTAAATAATTTTGTAATTTTTGAGTATAAAAAAATGATAATAAAAGAGAAAATACAAATGCTGTAATTATACTAATTGTAATCATAACTAAAAGATTTACAACAAAAGAAGTTTGTCGACTTTTACCAAATTGGTTAAAAATTAAATCACCACTTCTATTACTAACTAAACTAAAAATAAAACATACAATAAAAACCGTAAAATAATTTGGAACAAAATCAGCTAATACCTCTATAGAAAAAGCTTCACCCCAAAACATAGCTAAAACAAATAGTGCTACAGTTACCCCAGTTACGATTAGATATACTATTGCAATAGATTTTAAATAATCTAAAACAAAATATGAATAAGTTTTTTTTATATCCATTTCAATTTATCCTTTTGTTATCTCAATAAACATTCTTTGAAGATCAACATTATTAACTGTTACTCCATCGATTTCATCAACTTTACCACTTACATAAGCTGAATAAGTTTTACCAACTTTACTTGTTCCTAATAGTTTTGCATCTATAATAGCTTTTTTTACTAATTCTTTAGGACCAACAACTTCAATTACACTGGCACTCAATTCATCTATTGCGCCATTAGCTACGACTTTACCTTTATTAATAATAATTGCTTCTTGTGCTAAATTAGCTATTTCATCTATTAAATGGGTACTAACGATATAACAAACATCATCTCCCTTATCATTAAAAGACTCAATTAATAATTTATAAAACATATCTCTATGTGATGCATCTAAACCTAAAACTGGTTCATCGAATAATATAAATTTAGAACTTGAACAAAAAGCTAAGATTACTTTAAAAATTGATGCATATCCTGTAGATAATTTAATTACATCTGTTTTAATATTTAATTCAAAATCTTTTGCAAGCTCAATTGCTCTATCATAATCAAAAGCTGGATCTAAAGATTTAGCCATTTTGAAAACTTTAAGAGCTGAAATGCTTCCAAAAAAATCATCATCACCCATCAAGAAAACTTTACTTAATAAAGCATCTTTTCCATAAATATTCTCACCATCGATACAAATTGTACCTTCATTTGGGAAAATTCTATTAGCTATTATATTCATTAAAGTTGATTTACCTGCACCATTTCTCCCTAAAAGGGCATAAATTTTACCGGTTTCAAATTCAACACTAACATTGTCTAAAGCATTTACTGTTTTAAATTTTTTTGAAACACTATTAATTTGCAACTTCATTGTCAATTTCCTTCCCTATTAATTTAACAATATCTTCTTTATTAAATCCCAAATTCTTAGCTTCTTTTACTAATGGGAAAACAAAATCTTCCTTAAATAATGACAACCTCTTTGTTTTTATTTTTTCTCTTGCACCTTCACTAACAAACATGCCAACACCTCTTTTTTTAAAAATTATTTGATCTTGTACTAATATATTCATACCCTTAAGTACTGTTGCTGGGTTTAATTTATAACCAACAGAGATTTCTGTTGTTGAAGGTATTTGTTCTCCTTCTTTATAAACCCCAATAAAAATTTCATCTTCTAAATTTTTAGCAATCTGAATATATATTGGAAGATCATTTTGTTTAAATTCCATAGGCTATCCTTTAATTAATGTTATATGGTTAATTACTACAGTAACTAACCATATAACAAAACAAATACTTTGTCAATTTATTTCTAGTCTTTTATAAAAGATTGACAAATAAATTTTATTTTTTTATATTACTATATAATCATATAATAATTTAATGAGAGGAGAATTTTGGAAATAACAAATATAATTAAGATTTTTTCTGATCAAAACAGATTAAGAATAATTAATTTAATCAAAGATGATTTACTTTGTGTTGGGGAGATTCAAACTATATTGAATATCAAACAATCTAACGTATCTAGACATTTAGAGAAACTTAAAGCTCTTGATATATTAATTCAACAAAAACAAGCACAATGGATTTACTATAAATTAGATAAAGAAAAATTAAAACAATATACTTTTATTACTGATTTACTTTATCAAGATATAAACAATTCTCAAATATATAAAGAAGATTTATCAAAACTAGAAAAATATAAAAACAGCAAAATGTGTTGCCAAAATTTACGTGATATTGGCTTCGATTTTAATAAATTAAACTTTAAAAAATGAAGAGGTATAAAAATTATGGACAACTTTGATGAACTAATAAGCTCATTTGATTTAAAATTTTTTGGAACAGGTAGTCATAAAATTTCATTTGAAAAAATGGTAGAGCTAATAAATGAAGACAAAGCATATATTCTAGATGTAAGATCAAAAGAAGAATGTAGTATTTTGAATTTTTCATTTGCAAATAATATTCCAGTGGAACAAGTTCCTCTTCATATTAATGAATTACCAAAAGATAAAACTATTATAATATTCTGTTCTGGAGCAACGAGAGCTACTATAATTTATACTTATCTACAAGCAAAAGGTTTTAAAAATTCTAGAATATTGTTAGAAAATATTGGTGATATTTCTAATCATTTCAAACCTGGATTTGTATTAAAAAACCATAAATCCTTTGAAAATTAAAAATGAATACTAATATTATTATGTACTTAATTATATTGATTATCTCTATAACCATGGCGATGGTTGGAAAAGGTGGAGGTAATTTTTATGTATTAGTAATGATCCTTGCTGGAATAAAAATGCAAAACGCAGCCACAACATCTCAATTAATAATGATGGCTACTGCCCTTACTTCAATGCTAATCTTTCATAAAAATAAAAAAGTCGATTGGAAATTAGCTTTAATTATAGATCCTCCAACAGATATTATGGCTTTTGTCGGGGGATATTTTGCAAGTGGTATCCATGCAACAACATTAAAGATTATGTTTGCTTCAGTATTAATTTTAATATCTATATTTATGTTTATTCCAGTAAAAGAGAAGCCCTTGAGTTTTAATAATAAAAAAGGATATTGGAATAGAGAATTTAATGGTTATAAATATAGTGTAAATTTATGGACAGTTCTTCCCTTAACAGCTACAGTCGGATTCTTTGCAGGAGCAATAGGAATCTCTGGTGGAGCTTTTAAAATTCCATTAATGGTTATGCTCTGTGGAATTCCAATGGAGATAGCTATTGGTACATCTTCAGCTATGGTTGCTGCTACTGCTTTAATGGGTTTAATCGGACACTCTATTAACGGAGATTTCAATCCTAATTTAGCTATACCTCTTGCTCTTATAGCAGTTTGTGGTGGGTTAATCGGAAGCAAATTAGCTCTAAAAAATAAGCCAAAAAATTTAAAAAAGATTTTTGCTTTTACAAATTTACTCGCGGCAATCATTATGATAATAAATATTTTAAGATAAAAAAAAGACTGTTTTATGCTCACACCACATTTAACAGTCTTTTCTTATATTAATTAAAGCTATAATTAATTATAACCTTTTGGATTTTTACTTTGCCAATTCCATGCATCACGACACATAGTTGTTAAATCATATTTAGCTTCCCAATTAAGTAATTTTTTAGCTTTAGATGCATCTGCATAACAAGTTGCAATATCTCCAGGTCTTCTTGGAGTAATCACATAAGGAATTTCAATTCCATTTGCTTCTTCAAAGGCTTTTACTATATCTAGAACACTATAACCAATACCAGTACCTAAATTAATAATTTCTGAACCTTCATTATCATATTCACAAGCAGCAACATGACCTCTAGCTAAATCAACAACATGAATATAGTCCCTAACACCAGTACCATCTGGGGTAGGATAATCAGCACCAAATACTGATAATTTCTTTAATTTCCCAACAGCAACTTGACAGATATATGGCATTAAATTATTTGGAATTCCAACTGGATCTTCTCCAATTAATCCTGAACTATGTGCTCCAACTGGATTAAAGTATCTTAATAGTACTACAGAAAAACCTTTATTAGCGGCTGCAAAGTCAGTTAAGATTTGTTCAATCATATATTTAGTCCAACCATAAGGATTTGTACAACCAGTTGGCATGCCTTCTTTTAGAGGAACAGTTTCAGCTAAACCATATACAGTAGCTGAAGAACTAAATACTATTTTTTTAACATCATATTCTTTCATTAATTCACAGATTGTTAATGCTGAATCAATATTATTTCTATAATAAGCTAAAGGTTTTGCAACAGATTCACCAACTGCTTTATATCCAGCAAAATGAATAATTGCATCAATCTTATTTTCTTCAAAGATAACTCTTGTAGCTTCTTTGTCACAAACATCTACTTCATAGAAAGGAATTTTTTTACCTACTATTTGCTCAACTCTTTTAATAGCTTCTTTTTGACTATTGTAAAAATTATCAGCAATTATTGGTTCATGATTTGCTTTAATCAATTCAATACAAGTATGGGTAGCAATATACCCCGCTCCGCCAGTTAATAAAATTTTCATACACGCCCTCTGAATATCATAATATTTTTTATTTTACAACTATATTTTCTAGTATAATTAGACTTTTGTTAAGTCCTAATTATCCTTTTTTTTTATACAATATTATTTTTCTACTAGAAAGAATACTAATAAATTTATTTTTTTCTTGAATAAAGCTCTTTTATAAAGTATTTTCAATATATGAATTATTATTGTGTTGCATGTAAAGTTTCAAAAGAAACCCAAATAAAAAAGGAAATTGAGGATACTTTTAATAGAATTTTTGACGAAGATAAAATTGTTGAAGTCCTTTTCCCAACAAAACAATATAAAATTAAAAGAAAAAAAACTCCTAGTGATATAATCAAACCACTAACACCAGGTTATCTATTTATAAAAACTTCAAAAGATATTGATAAATTTGCTAGAGATTTTAAAAGAATTAAAGATTGCTATGGCCTAGTTCAAAGCAAGAAAACAGATTCTGAACAAAATACAAGCTATAAACTTGAAAGAGAAGATTTAATATATGCAACTTGGATCTATTCAAACAAAGGAAATATAATCCCTTCAAAGATTACTTTAGAAATAGGCTCTTCTGTTAATGTTATATCAGGACCTTTAGCTACCTTCAATGGACAAATTATAAAAGTTGATAAAAGAAATAATAAAGTTTGTATATTCTCTGAGAATTCTGGCACCTTACAAAAAGTTTGGGTACCTGTTGAAATTGTAAAAAAAGATGAATTAGATTCAACGGAGAGAATTCTTAAAGAATTCTCTAAAGTTTATTAAAAAAATACTGCTAAATTGAAATATTCAAAATAGCAGTAATTATTTTAATTTTCTTTAATATATGCAGTTCCTAATTTTGCAGGGACATTGAAAGATTTTCTACTTATAGTCAAAACAATTGTTAAGATATATGGTAATGCAATGAATAACTCATTTGGCAAAATTGTAGTTGAACTTGCTTGCATTAATATTGCAAAAGCTTCAGCTAAACCAAAAACAACTGTTCCTATAAATGCTCCAACAGGATTCCAGTTACCTAAGAAACATATAGCAAAAGCAATCCAGCCTCTTCCTCCAATTATATTAGTAGTAAACATTCCTAAATAACCGATTGAATAGAAAGCACCAGCAATACCACACATGAGTCCAGATACCATTACAGTCAAGAATCTAACCTTAGATACATTAATTCCAGAAACATCAACTGCTTCAGGATTTTCTCCTGTAGAACGAATCACTAAACCTAAAGAAGTTTTATATAAAATAAAGAATCCTAATGGAACTAAAATATACATTGCATAAGTTAATATATTTTGATTAAAAAATATTGGACCTAAAAATGGGATTTTAGATAAAAGCGGTAAAGCTATTTTTTGTAAAGGTTCTACTGTCAAAGGAGAAAGTGGAACTCCAAATACAACTCTTTGTAAGAAAGAACATAACCCTGCAATTAAAATATTAATAGCAGTTCCTGTTACAATCTGATGTTGTTTTAAAGTAACACACAAAAATGCATACAAAATAGCAACCAATAATCCAGCAAGAGCTGCAAATAATAAGCCAAAAGCTAAACTACCAGAAATATAAGCTGTAGTGAAACCAGCCCAAGCTCCCATTAAGAAAATACCTTCAATTGCGGTTACCATCATACCAGTTCTTTCAGAAAAAACCTCAGATAAAGCACCAAATAATAAAGGGGTACTCATCATAATTGCTCTAGATAATAAATTTACGATCATTATTTATCCCCCTCTAATAACAATTTCTTTTCTCTTCTTACTTCCAATTTATTTCTAACAAAATAAGACATAATAACAAAAACCATTACAAAACCTTCCATCAAGTCAATAATACTTGAAGGAACTCCTGAAATTTGGCCCATAATAGTACCACCAACCTGCAAAGCTCCAAACAAAATAGATGCAAAGATTATTCCAATAGGGTTTGCATTTGCTAAAATCGCAATACCAATACCCAATGCACCAATAGAAGGATTAAATCCTTGTAGAAGCATATGTTGAACACCATTTACTTCAGTAACACCAGCAAGACCAGCTAAACCGCCACTAATAAAGAAAGTTAACACAAATATCAATTCAGGATTAACACCACTCATTCTTGCTGCTTCTTGGTTTTGTCCAACAGCACGAATTCTAAAACCTAAGGTTGTTCTATATAACAAAAGCCATACTACAATTGCAACCACAATAGCCAACACAAAACCAAAATGAAGTCTTGTATGTGGAATAAGTTTTGCAAGCCAGGTACTTTTAGCTAATGAATCAGTTTGTGGATATTCACCTTTTGCTTCCATTAATACCGTTCTTAATAAATAGTTCATTAAATTTAAAGCAACATATGTACTCATCATACTAATTAAGAATTCATTTGCTTTAAATCTAGCTTTAAAGAACCCTATCAAACCACCCCAAATTCCACTAAGAATAAAAGAAAATATTATTGCTAGGAAAATCGCAATTGGGTGTGGAATCAAAAGAGATATTGATGCAGCTGTTAAAGAACCAATATAGAATTGACCTTGTGCACCGATATTAAATAAATTTGCTTTAAAGGTAAAAGCAAAAGCTAATGATGTGAAAATCAAAGGAGTTGCTTTAACAAAAATTTCACCTATTGTATAACCATCTCTAAACATTGAAGAAAATAACAAACCAAAAACAGTTATAGGATTTTTACCCAAGAATAGGATCATTATACCACTCAAAAACAGCCCAAGAATAATAGCCATTAAGCTAGTAATAAATATATCACGAGTCTTCTTATCCATTTAAACTACCTCCTGATTTTTATAACCAGCCATTAATAAACCAATTTTTTCACTATTCAAATCTGAAGTTTTATAAATACCTTGAATTTCACCCTTATAGAAAACAGCTACTCTATCACAAAGTGTAAATATTTCAGACAATTCAGTAGAAACTAACATAACAGCCTTATCATTATCTTTTTCATTTATTATAGAAGTATGAACATTATTAATTGCTCCTAAATCTAAACCTCTTGTAGGTTGGTCAAAAATTATGAAATCACCACAATTTTCTACTTCCCGACCAACAATAACTTTTTGTTGGTTTCCTCCAGATAATTCTTTAGCTAAAGAAAAGGGTCCTGGAGCTTTAACTTTAAAATCTTTTAAAATTTTATTTGTTCTATTATTTAATTTCTTTCTATCAATTAAACCATTTTTTGACCATTCTTTAGAATAGCTAGTTTTTAATAAAATATTTTCAGCTAAGCTCATATCCATAACTAAACCATATCTATGACGGTCTGAAGGAACGTAACCAATACCTAAAGAAATTCTTTCCTTAATTGATAAATTAGAAATATCTTTATCATTTAATGTTATTTGACCATCATCTGTTTTTAATGCCCCACAAATAGCCATACATAATTCTTGTTGACCATTGCCTGATACTCCTGCAATACCAAATATTTCACCCCTATGTATATCAAATGAAACATCATTAATTAAAGGAATACCACTTTTACTTTTTACAGTGACATTCTTAACAGACAAGCAAACATCTTTATTTAAATCTAAAGTATCTCTCTTTTTAATTTCTTCAATAGAACTCTCTATCATCATTTTTGATAATTGGACTTCATCTGTATCTTCCTTGTTTACATTCCCATAAACAATACCAGATCTCATAACTATAATTCTATTAGCAACTGACATTACTTCTTTTAATTTATGAGTTATAAAGATTACAGCATTACCCTGTTTTGAATAATCAGTAACGAAATTCATTAATGTATCTATTTCTTGAGGTGTTAAAACAGCGGTAGGCTCGTCCATTATCAATAAATTAGCTTTCAAATATAAGGCTTTTAAAATTTCTACTTTTTGTTGTTCTCCAACAGTTAAATCCTTAATTTTTTTTGTAGCATCAACTTTTAAATCATATTTATTTGCTAACTCTTGTATATTCTTTTCTTCTTCTTCCCAATTAATGCGACCTTTTACATTTCCTAAAATAATATTTTCAGTAACTGTATGTGCAGCAACTAATGAGAAATGTTGTTGAATCATAGAAATTTTATATTTCATTGCGTCTTTTGGTGACTTGATAAAGATTTCTTTACCATCTTTAAAAATCTGACCTTCATCAGCATTATAAAGTCCATAAAGAATTTTCATACAAGTACTTTTACCTGCACCATTCTCACCTAAAAGAGCTAATACTTCACCTCTATTAACAGAGAAGGATACATCTTTATTTGCAATTACTTTTGCAAAATATTTTGATATGCCTCTAAGTTCAAAAAAAGGTTTTTCCATTTATTTTTCCCATAACCTAAAATTACCTAAAAAATATAGGTAATTATTCTAATATTTCTAATTGCATAACAATTAGATAAAACTCTCTTTTGTTTTATGAATACACAATACTCTTTAATGAGTATTGTGTATTATAATTAATTATCTTATTTAAACATTGATTGTAAATCAACTTCTCCAGCTGCTGCGCTAGCCATACCAGCTTCAACTTTTGCTTGAATTGCACTAGTGATTTGATCTGTATAAACAGGTTTAAAGATACCTTCTTTAATACCAGCTTCGTGAACTTTTCCACCATCTAATGTGCCATCATAATATTTTTGAACAGCCCAAGTATAGAAAGTTTGGAAATCGAATAATACAGAAGCTACAACAGTACCAGGAGCTATATCATTTTGATTGCTTGAGAATCCAACGAATTTAACACCTTTTTCTTTTGCTGCTTGAATTGCACCAAGACCAACTTGGTTAGCATAAACAAATAATGTATCTGCACCATTATCAATCATAGTTTCAGCCATTTGTTTACCTAAAGCAATATCGTCCCAACTGTTTGCATAAGAACGTGTTGCAGAAGCTCCACTGATTCCTCTTTCTGTTGCAATTTCAGTAGAAACTTGTTCATAAACGTCTAATAAGTTTTCCATTGCTTCATTTGGGAAACCACCTATAGTTGCAAAATGACCATTATCAGTTACTTCACCAGCAATTAATGCAGCTACGTAACTTGCTTCATATTCTTTAGGGAAAATTGGAGCAACATTAGAATAGTCAGCTCTGAAACCATTTACTACACAGAATGTTGAATCAGGATATTCACCAGCAATTTTATTTGCTGCATCATCAAATTGAGTACCTGCAGCCATGATTAAATCATAACCTCTTTCAGCATAGTTTCTGAATGTTGATTCGTAGTCAGATGCTTGAACATTTTCTAAATATTCCATCTTTGTACCTAATTGTTCATTACAAGCAACTAAACCAGCATAGTTAGTAGCATTCCAAGATTGGTCATTAATTGGACCAGGAAGAATAAGAACTATTTTTAAATCCCCAATAGTCTTTTCTGCAGAACTTGCCTTTTCTTCACTACTACCTTGAGCAAAAATGGTAGTTAAAGCTAAACTAGAAATTAATAATAATGTTAATAATTTTTTCATTTCTCTCTCCTCTTCATAACTTTTTATATCATATTATATTTTTAAAATAAAATATTATTTTAATAATGATATTGTTTTTTTCTTTTGATACAGGCCTTATCAATTTTTTAAAAAATTTATTCTCCATTGAATATAAAGATTAATGCAATATATGTGCCAAAAAAATCCAAATAATCTTTAAGTTATATCAGACAATAAATTATTTAAAAATAAATATTGTTAAAAAATAGAAGATGCTTTACAATTGTCCTAAAATAGTACAATGATTGTTCATATGTGTCCTAAAATACAGTATCATTTCATGAACAAAGGAGAAATTAAGTGCATATTTTACTCATTGATGACAATATTCAACTTTTTGAAGTATTGAAAGATAACTTTTCCTTTGTTGGACATTATCTATTTTTTGCAAGTAATACAAAAGAAGCTTTTGAGGTATTAAATAATGAACAAATACATTTAGTTTTACTTGATGTAAAATTAGGTGAAGAAAATGGAGTTGAAACTTTAGCAAAAATAAAAAAACAGTTCTCTCAAATTCCAGTTATTATGATTACTGGCTATGCAACAGTTGAGGCAGCTGTTAAAGCTATGAAATTAGGAGCATATGATTTTGTAAAGAAACCTATTGATTTTAACACTTTATGTACAAGAATAGATTCTGCAACTGAAAACATTAAGTATAAAAAAGAAAATGAGAAATTAAAAAACAGATTAAAAGAAAAAAGCCCAACTCTTACAAGTAAGAATATTTCATTTAATAATGAATTAATGAGAGCAAAAAAATTAGCTGCATCAGATATCTCTATTTTAATTATTGGTGATAATGGAAGTGGAAAAGAATTATTAGCTGATTATATCTATAAAAACTCAAATAGAATTAGTGAAAAATTTATTAAAATAAATTGTGCAGCTTTTCCTGAAGCCCTTTTAGATAATGAGTTATTTGGTCATGAAAAAGGAGCTTATACCGGAGCTGAAAGTGATTATATAGGTGTCTTTGAACAAGCAGATAAAGGAACTTTATTACTTGATGAAATTGGAGATATGCCCACAACTCTTCAAGCAAAAATTCTAAGAGTTATACAAAACCAAGAAGTTAGAAGAATTGGAAGCAAAAAAACAAGAAAAATTGATGTAAGATTCATTGCTGCTACAAATAAAGACTTATTTAAAATGGTAGAAGAAAAAAGCTTTAGAGAAGATTTGTTCTATAGATTAAATGGTGGATTATTAAGAATACCTCCACTAAGAAATAGAAAAGAAGATCTAGAAGATTTAATTGATTCTCTTTTACAAAATATAAGTGAAAATTCTAAAACTTCAAAGAAAACTCTCTCTGAAGAAGTAAAACAAATCTTTTTCAATTATCGTTGGCCAGGAAATATACGTGAATTAAAAAATGCTTTATTATATGCAGCAACTATATCTCAAGATAATGAAATACAAATTGAAGATTTACCGCCAAGCTTTGAATTATATGGAACTAAAAGCCAAGATTCATTAAGCATTATCCAACAGAGAGAAAAAGAATTAATTAAAAAAGTATTATTAAGAAATAATAATAATAAAACTGAAACTGCTAAATTTTTAAAAATGAGTAGAAATACTTTATATTTAAAATTAAAGAAATATGGAATTGTAATAGATGAATGAAAACATTGTTGAAATTGAAAATGTTTGCTTACATTATGGCGCAGTAAAAGCCCTAGATCATACAAATATAAGTTTTAAAGAAAACAGTATCCATGCTCTAATTGGAGAACATGGTGCTGGTAAATCAAGTATTGGTCTATTATTGTGTGGCCTTCAAAAACCAACAAAAGGGAAAATTTTTATTGATAATCAAGAATATTCCTATATAAAGACAAAGGTTGCAAAAGCAAAAGGAATACAATTTGTTCATCAACAATTGTTACTTAATCCATATTTTACTGTAGCTGAAAATTTGTTTTTCTGTGATAAGAAATCTCCTTTTTTCTCATTGAATTTAAAAAAGAAAGTTCAAGATTTGGCGAATGAATATATAAAAAGCTTAGGTTTTGATATTGATGTAACTCAAATCACAAAAAATTTAACCTTATCAGAAAGAGCTCTAGTAGCTATTTTAGCAAAGATAAAAGCTAATCCAAGAGTATTAATTTTGGATGAATCTCTCGATAAATTATCTGCTCAAGACTACTCAAAACTTAAAAAGATTTTAATTAATCTAAAAAAACAAGGTTGTTCTATAATAATTATGACCCATAAAATTGACTGGGTTTATGATATAGCAGATAACATTTCCATAATAAGATATGGTAAAAATGTTTTAACTGAAAATATTGAAAGTGTTGGAAAGATGCAAATAATTAAAATGGCATATACTCAATTATCAGAGGCTCCTCTTCAACAACAGCCAATTAATTCATATTATCATTTTATAAAATATAATGAAGCTATTTTAGAAAACTTGCCTGTTAACTTAATTATTCTAAATAATGATGGGATACTAAAACTAGCAAATAAATATTTTATAAACAATTTTCAAATTGATCCTTCTCTCTTTCTTGAAAAGTCTGGAAGATATTTATTAGAAAATACAAATTCAACAACAATAAATACTATTATGAATTTAATACCTTATACAGAAGAAAATACAATTTTCCATCTTTCCATTTGTATTAACAATAAAAAAGGTATATATAACGTACACTATTCACCTATTTTTGATGAATCTGAAAAAATAGGATCTATGTTTATTTTTTATGATATTACTGAATATGATTCATTACAACAAAACCATCAATTATCTGATAAATTATCCTCTGTAGGGTTATTATCAGCTGGTGTTGCTCATGAAATCAATAATCCTTTAGAAATAATTAGCAATTATTTAACAAATATAAAATTTAGATACAATGAACCTGATTTATTAAAAATAGTAAATAAGTTAACAAAACAAGTAAATTATATTACTAGAATTGTTAGCAATTTACAGAATTTCTCAAATCTAGAAAAAGTATCTGAAGAAAATATCAACATAAATGATCTAATAAAAGAAATGATAGATTTATTAAAACTAAATGCAAAATTAAAAAATATTAAAATCATTTTAACTGAAAATACTCAAAACAATATTGTTTATATAAATGAAAATGAATTAAAACAAGCTATATTAAATATTATAAAAAACAGTTTTGAATCAATTAAAAAAGACGGTGAAGTTGAAATCATTATAGATAATATAAACTTTGAAACTGAAATCCAAATAAAAGATACAGGAAATGGCATTGATGAAAGCAAAGACTATTTTACTCCTTTCTATTCAACAAAATCAAATAATGGAACCAACACAGGATTAGGACTTTCTCTTGTTTATGGAATCGTAACAAAATATCAAGGAACAATTTCTATTAATAATAGACAAGACAGAAAAGGCTGTATTATTAAACTATCATTCCCTACTGCAAAACTAGTATAATTAGGATAAAACAGGGATTTAAACCACATTAGCTATAATTTATTTGACATTTCTTATTTTAAAAGTTATGCTAATATCAAATAAAATAAATATAGGAGCTAAAAATGGCAACTGTAAATCTAAAAAACATCTGTAAGATTTACGATGGTAACGTTAAAGCTGTAGACAATGTTAACATCGACATCGAAGACAGAGAGTTTGTGGTCCTAGTAGGACCTTCAGGTTGTGGTAAATCTACCACTTTAAGAATGGTCGCAGGTTTAGAAGACATTACTTCTGGCGAATTATTGATTGATGATAAATTAGTAAATGATGTACCACCAAAAGATAGAGATATCGCAATGGTATTCCAGAACTATGCTTTATACCCTCACATGACTGTTTATGATAATATGGCTTTTGGTCTTAAAATCCGTAAATTTGATAAAGCAGAAATTGACCAAAGAGTTCGTGAAGCTGCAAAAATTCTAGACATTGAAGAATTATTAGACAGAAAACCTAAAGCATTATCCGGTGGTCAAAGACAACGTGTTGCTGTAGGTCGTGCTATTGTTCGTCAACCAAAAGTATTCTTATTTGATGAACCTTTATCAAACCTTGATGCAAAGTTACGTGTTCAAATGAGAGCAGAAATTTCTGGTCTTCACCACAGATTACAAGCAACAATGATTTATGTTACTCACGACCAAGTTGAAGCTTTAACTATGGCTGACAAGATTGTTGTTATGAAATTTGGTGTTATTCAACAAATTGGTAAACCATTAGAACTTTATAATGAACCAGTTAATAAATTTGTTGCAGGATTTATTGGATCACCTCCAATGAACTTTGTTGAAACAAAAGTTGAAGCTGAAGGCGATGACATTTTTGTTAATGAAGGTACTTTCAGAATTAAAGTTCTTCCTGAACAATCAGCTAAACTAAAGAGCTATGTTGGAAAATCTGTTACATTTGGTATTCGTCCAGAAGATGTACAATATAGTGACAAAGCTATTAAAGATGAAACTATCATTGGTAGCGTTTCAGTTGTTGAACCTTTAGGTAGTGAAACACATGTTTATGTTTCAACTTCTAAAGCTCAAGTTATTGGTAAAATTGATCCTCAATTCGAAGTTAAACCAGATCAAAAAGTTGCTCTTATTCCTAACATGGAAAAAGCTAAATTCTTTGATTTAGAAACTGAATTGGTTATCTAATTAATAACTACTGAATTAAAAAGGCTGTTCAATTTGAACAGCCTTTATTTTTTATTTATTAAAATTATTAAAACAATACATCAAAAATTACTTCAACAGCCTTTTTAGCTTCACTATCATTTACAATAAATAGAATTGATATAGTACTAGATTCAGCTAAGCTTTGATAAATCTTTATATTATTATCATATAAAGCATCTACACATTTCTTATAATAAATAAAATCTCTATTAATATTTTGGCCAACAATACCAACTAAAGCTAAATCATTTTCAACTTCAATTTCATCTACATTAAAATCTGTAAAGAATCTTTGTTTTAATTCATCTAGACTTTTTTCACTAATATCATTTTTATCAAAAATAAATGAGAAAGTATCTACTCCGTGAGTCATATACATTGGATTAATTCCATATGATCTAACTACAGAATGAATTGTGTTAATAGTACCTGCTTCTTTATTAAGCATCAATTTTCTACAAGTAAGTTTTGAATAAGTTCCTATTTGTGATACACCAACTGGACCATCAGTTTCTTTTGAAGATACAATCATTGTTCCTTTAGCTTCAATATCATTTGTATTTTTGATATTAATTGCAATCCCTTCTTGTCTAACAGGAGCAATAGCATCAGCATGGAAAACACTTGCACCAAGAGCTGATAATTCTCTAACTTCTTTATAAGTCATGGTTTCAATTGGGTAAGCTTTTTTTATAAAACGAGGATCAGCATTATAACAACCAGCTACATCTGTCCAATTTTCATATAAGGTTGCATTCATTGCTTTTGCAAATATAGCACCACTTATATCCGAACCACCTCTAGAAAAAGTTGTTATAACATCATTCTTGTTACGTCCATAGAATCCTGGAATAATATATTTTTTATCTTTATCAAGTTTCTCATTAATAATTTCCCAAGTTTTATCATCAACATAACCATTATCATTTATAACAATTAAATCTGCTGCATCAACAAATTCAAATCCAAGATATTGAGAAACAAGAATCGCATTTAAATATTCGCCTCTTGAAGCTGCAAAATTTTCATTAGCATTTAAATTAATTACTTCTTTGATTTCTGCTAAAGCTTTTGCCATCAAATCGGTTTCTAGATTTAAATCTTGTAATATCTCAAAAAATCTCTTTTCGATTAAAGAAAAAGATTTATCGCAAGTTCCAAATTCTTTAACTTCTTTACAACAAGAATATAATAGATCTGTTACTTTAATATCAGAACTATCTCTTTTACCTGGAGCAGATACTACTACAATCTGTCTCCTATTATCTGCTTCAACAATAGATTTTACTTTTTCTAATTGTTTAGCGCTCGCAACGGAGCTTCCACCAAATTTACAAACTATCATTCGCTTATTCCTTATACTATTTAAACTTACTATACATATAGATTAATTTTTCATCAAGATAAAAAGGCAAAAAATAAGGAGAGAGCCCTCAAAACTCTCCCCAATGGAATATGTTAACTATTTGGAGACCTAACTTGCTATAAGATTACCTTATAGATTCCATTTTGTTTCAGTCAGAAACACAAAGACATAATCTTTAGTAACTATATGATAAGACAACATTGAAAATATAGCAAGAATTTTTTTTTATAATATATTCTTGCTATGTATCAATTAATTCAATTATGCCCTTTTCTCACAGAAGCTTTTTATGGAAGAAGCATTGGAATAAATACTTACCTCACCACTATTTATACAAACTAAAGTAGGTGCTTGCATAATACCAAATTCTTTTACTAAATCTAAGTTTTTAGTAGCATCGACTACTTGGTAAATAACGCCAGCCTCATCTAAAAATCTTTTAGCAATTTTACAATTGGGACAAGTTGGAGTTGTAAATAATATAGTTCCATCTTCAACTGAAGTCTCACGTTGTACATCTGAATTATGTTCTTTTCTATCTTTTTTGTCTAAAACACTTCTTTCGAAATTATAAACTTTACGTTTTTCAAACTCTTTACTTTTTCCTATATTCCAGTTTTGAACAGGTCTATAATATCCAGTAATTCGACTATATACTTCTGCAGTTGCTCCACATGTAGGACATGTATAATGTTCACCTGCAATATAACCATGCTCAGGACAAATAGAATAAGTAGGACTTATTGTATAATATGGAAGTTTAAAATTATCAGCAATTTTCTTTACCATAAGAGCAGCTTCTTTCCAAGACGATAATTTTTCACCTAAGAAAGAATGGAAAACTGTTCCTGAAGTATATAGTGTTTGTAAATCATCTTGGTGTTCTAATGCTTCAAATACATCAGAAGTATAATCAACAGCTAAATGAGAACTATTTGTATAATATGGTCTATTATCATCTTCACTTGCGGTAATGATTCCAGGATAATGTTTTTTATCATGTAATGCTAATCTATATGAAGTACTTTCTGCTGGAGTAGCTTCAAGGTTATATAAATCCCCATATTCTTCTTGATAATCTGATAATCTTTCTCTCATATGGTTTAATACATTTTGTGCAAATTTCTTACCCTTTTCACTAGCAATATTATCACTAATCCAAGAAGCATTTAAACAAGTTTCATTCATTCCAACTAAACCAATTGTTGAGAAGTGATTTTCAAAAGTACCTAAATATCTTCTAGTATAAGGATATAAACCTTCAGCTAATAATCTAGAAACAATATTTCTCTTAACTTTTAAACTTCTTGCAGCTAGATCCATTAAATAATCTAACTTTTTATAGAATTCAGCTTCATCTTTAGATGTATAACCTAATCTTGGTAAATTGATAGTTACAACACCAATACTACCAGTAGATTCACCACTGCCAAAGAAACCACCACTCTTCTTTCTTAATTCTCTCAAGTCTAGACGTAATCTACAACACATTGAACGAACATCACTTGGTTCCATGTCACTATTTACATAGTTTGAGAAATATGGAGTACCATATTTTGCTGTCATTTCAAATAATAATTTATTATTTTCTGTTTCAGACCAGTCAAAATCTCTAGTAATTGAATATGTTGGAATTGGGTATTGGAAACCACGGCCATCTGCATCACCAGCAATGAATACTTCAATAAATGCTTTATTAATCATATCCATTTCTTTCTTACAATCTTTATATTTAAAGTCCATTTCCTTACCACCAACAATTGCAGGTAATTCAGCTAAGTCATTAGGAACAGTCCAATCTAAAGTAATATTAGAGAAAGGAGCTTGAGTTCCCCAACGAGAAGGAGTATTAACACCAAATACAAATGATTCAATATTTTGTTTTACTTGTTCATATGACAAATTATCAACTTTAACAAAAGGAGCTAAATAAGTATCAAAAGAAGAGAAAGCTTGTGCGCCGGCCCATTCGTTTTGTAAAATACCTAAAAAGTTTACCATTTGGTTACAAAGAGATGATAAATGCTTTGCAGGTTTACTAGTTATTTTACCAGGAATACCACCTAAACCTTCTTTAATTAATTGTTTTAATGACCAACCAGCACAATAACCTGTTAACATGGATAAATCATGAATATGGAAATCCCCATTTCTATGAGCATTACCAATTTCTTCATCATAAACTTCAGATAACCAATAGTTAGCAGTAATTGCTCCACTATTAGATAAAATTAATCCACCTACTGAATATGTTACTGTGGAGTTTTCTTTAACTCTCCAGTCATCAAGTTTTAAATAACCATCAACAACGTCTTTATAGTCAACAATAGTTGATCTCATATTTCTAATTTTTTCACGTTGTTTTCTATATAATATATATGCCTTTGCAACATCAGAATAACCTGATAGCTGTAAAATTTCTTCAACAGAATCTTGAATAGCTTCAACACTTATAAGATCATCTGCAATTTTATCTTCAAAATTTGAAGTTGTTTGCAATGCTAATAAATCTATAACACTAGAATTAAAATTACGACCAGAAGCTCTAAAAGCCTTTTCAATCGCATGGGAAATTCTGCTAATATCGAACTCTACGATGCTACCATCTCTCTTTGCAACCTTATACACAACACTCACCTCTTTAAATATTTCAAGAGCACTAATGAAAATAACTCTCAATAACCTTAAGTATATCATATGATTTATTTATACGCAATATATATTGTATTTTTTTTTCATGCACACTATAGATAGTGTTTTACTGATATATTAGAACCCTCGAATTTCAATAAAATCTATATAATTTTTTAATATATTTTTAATAGAAATTGTTTCATTTAAATTAAATCCTGTAAGATTTTGTACAATATTAGCACCTTTATCTTCAAATTTTTGAAGATATAATTTCTGATCCTTATTTAACCATTCGCCAATGCCTTTAATTTCTTTCTCACCATGTAATTCTTTAACCAAAGTAGTTCTAAATTCATGTTCAACTGAAGTATTTTTTAAAATTTCTACACTTTCTTCAATTAAAGAAATTTTTAAATTTTCAATACCTACTGCCTTCGCATAACCTTCTCTACTACTTTTTAAATCCATTGCGACATAATCTACTAAATTATGAGAAATTAAATTTTCTAATTTGCTTGGAAAAGAGCCATTAGTATCTAATTTAACTAAATATCCTAAATCTTTTAAATATTTACAAAAATCATCAACATTTTTTTGTAACAAAGGTTCTCCACCAGTTATACAAACACCATCAAGATATTTAGTTCTCTTTTTCAAAAAAGCATTTAATTCTTCGCTATCCAAAGTCGGTTCACTCGCTGGATTTAAGACTAAAGCTGAATTTTGACAAAATGGACATCTCAAATTACATCCACCTGTAAACAAAGTACAAGCTAATTTACCAGGATAATCTAAAAGAGTAGATTTAATTAAACCATGAAATAACATATAACACCTTCTTAAAACTTAATATAAAAGAATAAAATAATTCTATTATATAATAACTGATAATACAAATCTTATAATAATTGAAAATTTGACAAATACAATAAAACAATTTACTTTAAAATATAATTAAAGTATTACTTAAAATATAGAAATAATAAGTATCATACTACTTATCATAAGTATATAAATTTAAAAAACTCGAGGCAATTATGTTCAAATTAGCATTTAGAGGAGTATTCAGATATAAAAAAAGATCATTTATTACAATGTTTGCAATAGCAATTGCTGTAGTATTTACAATTTTTATGCAAACCATAATAACTGGATTACAATTAGATTCTAATAAAAATTTAGTTTATAATGATACCTCAAGTGCTAAAATATATGCTAAAGGATATTTTAGTGAAAGAGATTATCTACCCATTGATAAATTAATCACTAAAGAACAAGGTTCTTCTCTTCAAAAACTTTTACTAGATAATAACTATACTGAAGTTACTAAAGAGTTTATCTCTTCTGCACAAATAATGTTT
The DNA here is from genome assembly GCF_055395745.1 of Pleomorphochaeta caudata. Lineage (NCBI taxonomy): Bacteria > Pseudomonadati > Spirochaetota > Spirochaetia > Spirochaetales > Sphaerochaetaceae > Pleomorphochaeta > Pleomorphochaeta caudata. Next base: position 894,972 of record NZ_AP042458.1, on the reverse strand, counting down.
TATGAAGATCCTTTTCCAACATCTGGTTCTCTTACTGCAGTAATCAAAGCTATTGATAGTACTAATTCTCAAGCTTATAAATATGATGATGCTAATATAAAAGGGAAATGGTTAACTAAAGGTGTTGATGGAGTTGTCATTGGAGCAAAACTTGCTGATGATATAAAAGCAGATGTAGGATACTTCTTAACAATTCAAACAAAAGGAAAAGGTGGATTTATACAAGCTTTTGATATACCAATTATTGGAATAATATCAACAGGAGATCCAGTAATAGATGCATCAACTCTATTCTTTGATATGGATACAATAGACTATTATCTAGAATTAGATGGTTCTGCAACTAGTTATGCTGTTTCATATACAAAAAACATAGCAAAATTAAAAAAGATAACAGATCAGGAAACAATTAATTTAAAAGAGATAGCAAATCAAGTTGATCTAGAAGCTTATTCCTGGAAAGAAATTGCTGATGAATTATTAAAATTCCAAAGTGCTGATGCAGGTTTTGGTTATGTTTTCTTATTCTTCACATTCGTAATTGCAATAGTTGGAATAAGCAATACTATGTTAATGGCCATTAGTGAAAGAAAAAATGAAATCGCTATGCTAAAAACTCTTGGATACAGTGATAGTTATATTAAGAAATCTTTTACAATCGAAGGCGGTATAATTGGATTAATTGGAATTTTAATTGGTTCAATATTGGGAATAGTTATATCTATATACTATCAATTTAAAGGAATTGATTTCTCTTATTACCTAAAATATACAGATTCTATTGGCTATAGAATAAATAGTATTGTATATACCTACGTTCTTCCTTCTCAAATGATTATTATAGCAATTTGCGGTTTACTCGTTTCAATGCTTGCAGCTTATTTTGCTGTTAAAAAAACTGCAAAAGGTGAAATTAAACAATTATTCAAAAAACTTTAATATTTTTTAGGTTTACACAAAAATTAAATTTCTAAAAATTAATAATTATTTAATTTTTTTTAAGAAAATATGAGCATATCATTATAAATTTAAAAAATTTTTAGCATTTCCTAAATTTTTTTAATATTTTTTGTTCTTTGCTATTGCATTATTTATTTATTAGTTATACATTGCGGGTGTAAAAAAAATAATCTGAATTCTTTAATAGGAGAAAACAATGAACAACGAATCAGACATTTCATGGATTATTAAAAAACATGAACATAAAAACATTTCAAAAGCAAAAGAAATGTTTCCTATTGAAACCGCAAGATTAGCTCGTCGTCTACATAGTCAAATACCTGGATACCATATGACTCGCCTAGCAGCCCTTCCAAACTTAGCAAATATGTTAGGTGTTGGTGGCATTTATGTAAAAGACGAAGCTGAAAGAATGGAATTAAACAGTTTCAAAGTAATGGGTGGAAGTTTTGCTTTATTTAGATTCTTCCAAGATCGTCTAAATTTAAAGGATGAACAACTATCATTCGAATATTTAACAAGTGATGAAGTAAAAGAAAAATTAGGCACAATTACTTTCGCTAGTGCTACAGATGGAAATCATGGACGTGGTATTGCATGGGCATCTAAAATGTTAGGTCATAAATGTATGATATACGTTCATAGTGAAACTAGCCAAGCAAGAATTGATGCTATAAAAGCATATGGCGCAACTGTAAAAGTTATTCCTGGTAACTATGATAATGCAGTAAAACAATGTGTTATTGATGCAAAGAAATATGGCTGGGAAGTTATTAGCGATACTAGCTGGGATGGTTATACAGAAGTTCCAACTAGAATTATGCAAGGCTATACTACTATGCTTCTTGAAACTCAAAAACAATTTAGTAGCCAAGGTATTCAATATCCTACACATGTATTTGTACAAGCAGGGGTTGGTGCTTTAGCAGCATCTGTTATTGGATTCTACAGCGCATTATGTAATGGTGAAAATACTCCAAAATTCATAGTTGTTGAACCAGATCAAGCAGGATGTATTTTTGAAAGTGCAAAAGCTGATGATGGGAATATTCATACAGTAGATGGTTCCTTATCTACAATTATGGCAGGTTTAGCATGTGGTGAACCTTCACCTCTTGCTTGGGAAATCTTAAAAGAATGCGCTGATGTATTCATTGAAGTACCTGATTATGTTGCTGCAAGAGGAATGAGAATCATGGCAACACCTTTAAAAGGCGATCCAATGATTATTAGTGGTGAAAGTGGAGCCGTAACTTTAGGCGCATTATATCAATTATTGACTCTTCCTGGTAACGAAGAATTAAAAGAATATCTAGGTATTGATCATAGTAGTAACTTATTATTCATTAATACTGAAGGAAATACAGACCCAAAAAGTTTTAGACAAATAATTTGGGATGGAGCTGATCAAGTTCCAGAAAAATATGCAACAGAACGTTAAACTTTTTCATATATAAATAAATAATACAACACACTTAGTTAGTCATAATTTTATGGCTAACTTTTTTTATAAGCTATTTTTTGATTGACAAAAAACAATATCTATTTTAAGTTTATAGTATAAACCACTTTAGGAGATAAACATGGACAACAAAGAAATACAAGAAGCTATTGATAACATTCGAGAATTAAAAGAAATTATTACTAGCAAGCAAAAGCTATTAACACCAATGATTCTTGCAAAAGATTTTATTAACATGTTGTTATCTGCCTCTATATTACTTTTAATAACAACAATAATTACTGCAACAGGATATATTAACAATTCATCTTTTTGGGATTTTCCAATATATCTTAAAGCAATAATAATGCTTTCTTTACTTGCAAATTTTATTCAAGTACTAATTAGAAAGCTTAAAGCTTTTAATGAAAATACAAAAATTTCTATTGCTACTACTATTGGTGAAATATTTTCTGTAGATATTATAATCTCATTATTCTTAGCAATATTTTTCTGTGTTATTTTTGCTACAATTACAAAACTTAATTGGATTTATCTACCCACAATTACCATTGCATATGGTTCTTTAATTATTTCAATGGCTAATAAAGTTGGAATAATTGAATTTAAATATATTGGATATATAACAATCTTTATAGGGATTATTAGTATGTTATTCCTTCAAGTTCCATTATTAATTCTTGGATTTTCTATGTATACTATAATTTTGTTCTCATACTTTGTTGTATTAAATATCTCAAGGAGAAATAAGGTATAATGAAATATCCCAAGCTAGATAAATTAATACATGAACAAAGTAGACTCAAAATACTTATATATCTATCTCAAAAAACACCGTCAAAAACAATCTTTACTCAATTAAAAAAAGATTTACATATGACCAGTGGTAATTTAAGCATCCAATTAAAAAATCTTGAACAAGAAAATCTTATAGAACAAAATAAAAAAATTGAAAAAAATAAAATAAAAACTTATGTAAATATTACAGAAACAGGAATTAACGCATTAAATCAATATTTAAATGATTTAGAAACACTATTATCAAATCTCAAAGGAGACGAAAATGAGTCTAATAAAAACCATTAATCTTTCAAAAACTTACACAACACAAAGTGAAGAGGTACATGCTTTAATTGATTTATCAATTGAAATCAAAAAAGGAGAAATCCTAGCAATATCAGGACCATCAGGAAGTGGTAAAACAACATTACTTAATCTTATTGGACTTTTAGATGATATTACAAAAGGAGATATAGAATTAAATAATATTAAATATTCTACTCTAGGTAAAAAAGAAAAAACAGAAATAAGAAAGAATATGGTTGGCATGATTTTCCAATCCTATAATCTAATTCCTGTTTTATCAGCATATGAAAATGTTGAAATGGCTTTAAACTGTCTCTCAAAGGAACAATTGGCTAGTCTAAATGTTTACAACAAGAAAGATAAAAAAGACCTTTGCTATAGTGCTCTAAAAGATGTTGATTTAACAAATTTAGAAAATAGAAGACCAAATGAATTATCTGGTGGACAACAACAAAGAATATCTATTGCTAGAGCTATCGTTAAAGATCCTAAAGTATTATTAGCAGATGAACCTACTGCAAATTTAGACAAAGCTAATAGTGAAAATATTTTAGATTTAATTTCAAATCTAAATGAGACTAAAGGCTTAACATGTATCTATTCTTCCCATGATATGCTTGTTCTTGAACATGTTAAGAGAATAATAAAATTAGAGGATGGTAAATTATGTTTAAATTAGCCTTTAGAGGTGTTTCAAGATATAGAAGAAGAACTATAATTACCTCTTTCGCTATTTGTATTGCAGTTATTTTTTCTATTTTTATGAAATCTCTTTTAACTGGAATCGCAGCAGACTCAGATAAAAATTTAATTTATAATGATACCTCAAGTGCTAAAATATATGCTAAAGGATATTTTAGTGAAAGAGATTATCTACCCATTGATAAATTAATCACAAAAGAACAAGGTACTTCTCTTCAAAAACTTTTACTAGATAATAACTATACTGAAATTACTAAAGAGTTTATCTCTTCTGCACAAATAATGTTTTATGAAGATCCTTTTCCAACATCTGGCTCTCTTACTGCAGTAATCAAAGCTATTGATAGTACTAATTCTCAAGCTTATAAATATGATGATGCTAATATAAAAGGGAAATGGTTAACTAAAGGTGTTGATGGAGTTGTCATTGGAGCAAAACTTGCTGATGATATAAAAGCAGATGTAGGATACTTCTTAACAATTCAAACAAAAGGAAAAGGTGGATTTATACAAGCTTTTGATATACCAATTATTGGAATAATATCAACAGGAGATCCAGTAATAGATGCATCAACCCTATTCTTTGATATGGATACAATAGACTATTATCTAGAATTAGATGGTTCTGCTACTAGTTATGCTGTTTCATATACAAAAAACATAGCAAAACTAAAAAAGATAACAGATCAAGAAACAATTAATTTAAAAGAGATAGCAAATCAAGTTGATCTAGAAGCTTATTCCTGGAAAGAAATTGCTGATGATATATTACATCTTCAAGCTTCTAAAGGTGGTTTTGCAAATATCTTCTTATTCTTCACATTCGTAATTGCAATAGTTGGAATAAGCAATACTATGTTAATGGCTATTAGTGAAAGAAAGAATGAAATCGCTATGCTAAAAACTCTTGGATATACTAATAAATACATTAGAAAATTATTTACTCTAGAAGGTACAATTATTGGCTTTATGGGAGTAGTTGTAGGTTCAATTTTTGGAACAATAATTTCATTATACTTTCAAAAAAATGGAATTAATATTTCAGCATTTATGGATCAGACTGATAATATTGGATATAGAATAAACAGTGTAATGAATGCGTTTGTTTCGCCTTCTCAAATCATAGCTATAATGGTTTTAAGCATTGTAGTTTCAATGATTACTGCATATTTAGCTGTAAGAAGAACAGGCAGAGGCGAAATCGCTGAAATGTTTAGGAGGATATAATGTTTAAATTAGCTTGGAAAAATATATTAAGAAACAAAAGACGATCTATACTTTCAGCAAGTGCGATTTTCTTTGCCGTTGTGTTTGTTAGCTCAATGCTTTCTCTTTATGAAGCAATGATAAAAGATATGTCTGATAACGCTATTAATCATCAATTAGGAAATATCAACGTTAAAACACGAAAATATATAGATAATGAAAGAATACTTCCTTTACAATTTTATATAAGTGAAGTAGATAAAAAAATTGATAAAATTAATTCTGTTGATGGTGTTATTAAAGCCTCTCCTGTTACTAGAATCCCTTCAATGGCCTTTTTAGGAGATGAAAGCTACAACGTATATACTTATGGAGTAGACTTTGAAACTTCAAATTTCTTTGATTTAGGAATTTTAAATGCGGGAAATTTTCCAAAAGCGGATAAAGAAGTCTTAATAAGTTCTCAACTAGCAGATGAAATGAATTTAGCTGTAGGAGATTCATTTACATTCCTTACTAAAACAGCAATTGGGGGTTCAAATGCTCTAGGAGTAAAAGTCTCAGGTATATATTCTTCAAATGATATGGATATGAATAACCTAAACTTCTTTATATCAATTGATCAATTAAGTAAAACGCTGAGAATGAATCAAGGTGCCACAGAAATATTAATCTATACTGATTCAACTGTTTCTGCCTCAGAAATTAATCAAGTACTAAATGATTCTTCTTTAGTTGCTACAGATTGGAAAGATAATTCTTTAGTAGGACAAATGCTTTCCTTAGTCCAAATAATTTATGGATTTATTGAAGTTCTTTTCTTACTATTTGCTTCTACAATAATTCTAAATACCACCATGATGAGTATTATTGAAAGAAAAAGAGAAATTGCAACTTTAATAGCACTAGGTTATGAAGCTCATTGGGTAAGAAGATTGTTCTTATTTGAAACAGCACTATTAACTTTTATTGCTAGTATTGTTGGTTCAATTGTTGGTGGAATTATAATTACAGTTTTAAATAGAACAGGATTAGACATGGTAGCCATGGGTGGTGGTAGTGTATCTGGTTTTGCTATGAGCTCTTTTGTATATCCATTCTTACCATTTAAAAACTTTATATTTTTAATTATTCTAGCCATCATTATTAGCACATTAACCTGTTTCTTCCCAACAAGAAGAGTCTTGAAAATCGAACCAGCAAAAGCTTTACATGATGAAATTTAAGGAGTCATATATGAAAAAAAAATTTATCTTATTATTTATATTATCTACTATCATAACTGCAAATATTTTTTCTATTGATGTAAATACCATTATAGAAAAGTATGATTATAATTCTATTTTTGAAACTTCAAAAATGGAAAGTTCTATTATTGTTAAAGATTCTCTTGGTACTTCTAACCAAAAGATTCTTGCTTATTCGAAAAGAAATGGAGATACCTTAATTGAAATAACAGAAGGTCCTGATGCAGGACAAAAAGTCTTAAGATTAAGCTCTGCAATTTTTTTATATTATCCTGAGGCTAATCAAATTATTAGATTACAAGGAGCTGCTTTAAAAGATTCTTTTATGGGATCAGACTTTTCTTATGAAGATTTATCTGGCGATGAATCAATAATTAATAACTATAATGCCACATTAATAGATGAAACTGATTCCAATTATATTGTTGAATTAAATGCAAAATCTAGAAAACAACCATATCAGAAAGAACTATTGATAATTGACAAAGAAACTTTTGTATGTGTTGAAGCAACTCTAATGAGTTCTAGTGGTAGAGAATTAAGAAAAATGGAATCTTCAGATATAAGAAAAGTAGGAGATAAATATGTTGCATTTAATATTAAAATGGTTGATTTATTAAAAAATCAAGGATCAACAACATTAAAAATAGAATCACTTGATATAGATATTCCTCTAGATAATAATCTATTTACTACAGACAATTTATCTTGGTAGGTATTTTATGAAAAAAATTTTTTTATCAATCATAGCCTTATTAATAATAACTAATACTATATTTGCTACCACTACTATAAAAGGAGACTTCAGCCTTAGCGAATTAGTTAATATTGATGATAGTTTTAATACAACCAATTTTAGTTTTGCAAATTTAAATTTATTCTTAAATTCTAGTTCAAATAATGTAAAATATACTGTAAAAGGAACTGTTAATTATTATTATGATATAATCACAGATCCATCACAACCCAATAATACTTCATTTGAGATAAGCCAAGCATATCTTAAATTTAGAATTCCTTTTAACAATAACTATTTGACTTTCAATTTTGGAAAAACGCCTTTAGATATTGGAGGAGATTGGCAATTTAATAGTGGAACTCCATTTGATACTACTTATTCAACTTCACTTTTAACAAATACTAGTGATAATAATAATCCATGGATAGCTTCAGCTAAAACAAGACTTTTTGATTTAAAGGATTTCAAAAGTTTAAATTTAGAATTATTATTCAAATTTCCTTTCGAAGATTCTGATACAAAAGCTGGAGCTAGAATTACATATGATGTTAATAGTGCAAGTTTTGGAACTTTTGAAACTTCATTCTTAACAGATAAGAGTGAAACAATTCTTGCTGGAGGCTTTAATGGTACCCTTTTCTTTGATTATGGATTATATGCAAAAACTGACTTACAAGATTTAAATAACTTTGAAGCTTCTTTCTATTTGTTAAAAATATTCTCTGATTATACTTTCAAATTTGAAGGCTTATATGAAAATGAAATAGATACTTATAATATATTACCTTCTATTTCTTATGCTATAAATGCAAAAAATAGTATCTCATTTATGGCTGTTACAAAATATAATGAAACAACAGATTGGATGCTATCCCCGGTTATAAGTTTCACACAAAATATAGTCCAAGGATTAGATTTCAATTTTGTTTATTCTTATTCTAAAGCAACAAAGAATAGTCTAGCATTTAATATTACACACAAATTCTAAGAATTATATATCAAAAAATAAGCTATTAAAAATCGTTATAATAAAATATTAATAATATGTAAAAAAAACGATTTTAATAGCTATATTTCTATTTACATATTATAATTATCTCATGCATGAAAGTAACAAAGACAAGCCTAAGTCTTATTTGTCTTGGGCAATATACGATTGGGCAAACAGCTCTTTTGCAACAACAGTAATGGCAGGTTTTTTCCCTGTTTTCTTTAGTGAATATTGGACACAAGGAGCCAAGGCTTCAACAACAACGTTTTATTTAGGGTTAGGAAACAGCTTAGCCTCCCTAATAGTTGCAGTTTTAGCACCAATTTTAGGAGCTATTGCTGATCATGGAAGCTATAAAAAGAAATTTTTAGTTACCTTTGCCTTTATTGGATGTCTTATGACTGCAAATCTTAGCTTGATTCAAGCTGGGCATTGGCAAATGGCTGTTATTTTCTACATTATTGCTTGTATTGGATTTTCAGGAGCAAATACTTTCTATGATTCATTACTACCTACTGTTGCTTCAAAAGACAAAGTAGACTTCGTTTCATCGTTGGGATATAGTCTTGGCTACATTGGTGGCGGCTTACTTTTCTTATTAAATGTAATAATGTATCTAAAACCTGAATTCTTTAATCTAAGTAGTAGTGAAGCAGCTATTAAAGCTTCCTTTATAATAGTTGGAGTTTGGTGGTTTGTTTTCACAATTCCTCTACTTTTATTCGTTAAAGAAGAAAAAAAGAATGAATTAAAAGTTAAAAGATCAATTAAAATAGGACTCATTGAGTTTAAAACTACAGTAAAAGATTTAAAACATTTACCTACTCTCTTAACGTTTTTAATTGCTTATTGGTTTTATATTGATGGTGTAGATACAATTATTAGAATGGCAATCGACTTTGGAACAGCCTTAGGATTCTCTGCAAGTTCCTTAATTGTAGCATTACTATTAACACAATTTGTTGCATTCCCTGCTGCAATTCTTTACAGCTACTTTGGAAAAAAAGTCGGTGTAAAACGAGCCTTGATGATTGCAATATTAGCTTATACTCTAATTGCATGTATTGGCGCATTCATGACTAAAGAAATACATTTCTATATTTTAGCTAGTTCCATTGGGTTATTCCAAGGAGGTATACAAGCTCTGTCTAGATCATTCTATACTAGATTAATACCATCAAATAGAAATGCTGAATTCTTTGGATTCTTTAATATGTTAGGTAAATTTGCAGCTATTTTAGGGCCATTACTATTAGGCCTTGTAACTTTGATTACTGATAATAATAGAGTTGGGATTGTTTCATTAATAATTCTATTTATAGCAGGTGGACTACTTCTTAATAAAGTCGATTTAAATAACAACGATAAAGAAATAGAAAATTTCTTAAAAGCAAAAGAAGCTCAAATCAATAATTAATAAACACTATTTCCCTTGCTATCTATCGCAACTATGCAAGGGAAATCTTTTACTTTAAGTTTTAATAAAGCTTCTGGGCCTAATTCTTTAAAAGCAATTGTTTCAACTTGAATAATTTTTGAATTATATAAAGCCCCACAGCCACCAAAGGCTGCCAAATAAATACCATTATTTCTTTTTATAGCTTCAATTACATCATTACTACGTGGGCCTTTTCCTAACATTCCCTTTAGACCTAAGTCTAATAATCTTGGAGAATAATAATCCATTCTAGCACTTGTTGTAGGACCACAAGATCCTATAATAAAATTATCAGGAGCTGGAGATGGACCCATATAATATATTAATTGATTTTTTATATCAAAAGGTAATTCTTTATTTGAATCTAACAATTCAAAAAGTTTTTTATGAGCTTGATCTCTAGCTACAAAAAATTCCCCATTTAACCTTACTTCATCGAATATATTTAAACTGCTTATAACTTGATTATCTAATGGTAAATTAATATTAATCATTGAGTGTTCCTTCATATATAAAATGAGCCTTTCTATCCGCCCAACAATTTATTGAAACAGCTAATGGCAATCCTGCAATGTGTGTTGGCTCTTGTTCAATTTGAACAAACAAAGCTGTTGTTACCCCGCCAAAACCACCTGCACCAATTTGAGTCTCATTTATTTTACTTAATAATTCATTCTCAAGCTCTTGATATCTAATATCAGTGTTTTTAATGTCTAAGTCTCTAATCAAAGCTCTTTTTGATAAATATGCTGCTCTTTCCATAGTGCCTCCAAGTCCAATACCGACACAAATAGGAGGACAAGGTTTACCACCTGCTTTCTTAACTATATCTAAAACAGCCTCAATCACACCCTCTTTTGATACTGTTGGATTAAGCATTTTCACACCACAACAATTTTCAGAACCAAAACCCTTCAAAAGTACATTAATTTCAATTTTATCCCCGTCAACTAAATTATAAGTGATAATAGGAGGTAAATTATTTTTTGTATTGAGTCTATCAAAAACAGGCTCTGAAACTACACTTTTTCTAAAAAAGCCTTCTTCACTAGCCAAAGAACAGGACTCAATGATTGCTTTTTCTATAGCCACTAGACTACTTTTATTGTCCCTACCTACATCAACAAAAACATCAAACATACCTGTATCTTGACACATAGGAATTTTATTTTGTTTTGAAATTTTTAAATTTTCTAAAATACTATTTAAAACTACTAAAGAAGATTTTGACTCTCTAGTAGTTTTTGTTAATTCTTTGTCTCTAGCAGCTATAATTAAGTCAACGATTGAAGAATCTAATTTTAAAGTACTGTCAATTAATTTATTTTTTAAGCTTTGAACAAATAAACTATTCATTAGAAGGATCCTCTTTAACAATGATTTTTAAAAATAATTTTAAAATATAAAAACCAATAGCACAACCAACTAATAGCCCCAATCCATCAGAAATAATATCTAAAACTTCAAATTGTCTACCAACGGTTTTTTGGATAAATTCTATTATTGTACCAATAGCAACGCCGACAATCAAAGTAAAGACTGATGGTAAAACAATCCAATTTGATTCAAATAAATCTCTATTTTCATGGTGCTTATTAAAAGCTAATCTAACAAATGCGAAATATAAAAAAACACCTAAAGCAGCATAAGCTATCATGTGAGCGCCCTTATCCCCAAAAGGTAAATAATTAATAGCACTAAGTCGATCACTTGATATTAAACTTAAATATGAAATTAAAATTATTAATAATATACTTATTCCAACACCAACAATACTTATATGAGATAAGAATTTCTCTAATTTATTTCTATTTTCCATCAAACAAATCTCCTTGTACAGCTCCTAACTTATTCATTCTTTTCTCAAGAGTTTGTATAAACTTTGATTTATCATAAAATTTTCTTGGAGCAGCTAAACGATGAGGAGGTGTCTCGCACAATAATCTTTGAATAATAATATTTGGGGAGAGCTTTCTCAAAAAGTACATACAGTGTTCAACAGCACGGAATGTGCTTGCAACTGCAATTTCACCTCTAATATAATCATCAAATAACATCGTTCCTCCAAGTATATCTAAATTATGTATTTTAACTGCTTCAATATTCAAATCATTAATTAATTTGATTGTGTTATCAAATTCTTTAAAACTTTCATTTGGTAATCCAGTAATAATATGGGTAGAAACCTTTATTCCTTTTTTATGGAGTCTATTAATTGCATCAGAGAAAGTTGCAACATCATGGCCTCTATTAATTGAATCTAAAGTTTTGTCATTTCCACTTTGTAACCCGACTTCAACCCAAACATCCTCAACTCTATCTTTATAAGAAACTAATAAATCAATTATCTCATCATCTAAGCAATCAGGTCGAGTTGAAACAATAAACTCAGTAAAAGGATATAAAGATAAGCCTTTATCAAATAGTAGTTTCAATTCATCAACTGGAGCATATGTACTAGTCCAAGCTTGAAAATATAAACTTAAGGCTTGAGCATTATATCTTTCTTTTAAAAAAACTTTTCCCTTTTCTACTTGTTTCTCTAAAGCATTTAGACGCTTTTCTAAACTTATTCTAGGTCTTGGACCACTATGAGCTACTCTTTTTTGAAAGCTACTATCTCTTTTCCAAATACCTTCTCCAATTCTTTGATATGTAGCACTAGCACCAGTACCATCACAAAAGATACATCCACCAGTTCTATCATTTTCTCTATTTGGACAAGAAAAACCGCCATCCACTCCAATTCTATAAACACTCTTTGAATAAGTTTCCAACAAATATTGTTTATAAGTTTTCCACGGTAGACCTACACTCATACAAACTCCAGAACAATATTAAAGTTACCATTTATAGAAAAACCAGTTCCAAAAATCATATCACCAAAACTAGTTTTTATACCAACTCCTGTAAATATTCCAAAACCAAGATCAGTAATGCTAGGAATTTTATTGGCTGGAGCTTTTAACATACTTGAAGCATCCTTAGGATATATATTTAGAATTGGATTATAACTATTATCTGTTCCATAAAATTTCATTCCAGCTTGTAAATATATAGGATAAATAATTTCATTTAAATATCTTTGATAAGAAAGTCCAAAACTAAAATATTCTCTAGTAAAAGAGCCAAAATAATATCCTGGAAGTTCTTTATACCCACCTAAATCAAAATAAGATGAAGTTAATTGATAATTAGCAGTAGAAAAACCAAATTTAGCTTCTGCTTTTATAGTATCCATTTTTGTAATTGGATATGCAAAACTACCATCAAAATATCCGTAGTACCCTAATTCTCCATTTGTTATATTTATTGAATTAATACTATTTACACCATATCCTGAGGTAGCAAATACAGTATCCTGAGAATTTAGATACGTAAAAGTAAAATCAAAATTAAAAATATTTAATGGAGTATCATCAAAGGAAATATAATTATCATTCGAATCAATATACTCATTTGCCCCTAAAGCAACTAATTTATAATTAATTAAAGTTTCACAAGAAAACATATTAGAAAGTTTTAAATCCAAACCCATTCCAACATCAAATCCTACAGAATACGACGGGATATAGTACTTTACATATTTATTATTAGCTGGAGATAAGGAACCAAAGTATGAACCAAATTGTGAGAATAAATTCAAATTAAGATTTTCTTGCTCTAAAAGTTGATATCCAACTTTAGAAACAATGCTAATATTTTCAGCAATTTTTAATTTTAAATCTGCAGTTATTCTATCAGCAAAAACATATTTTATTTTTGGATGTGACTCAACAGCTAAATAAGCCCAAGCTCTATTATCAGTATTATTTGAAAAGCCCATTTTCATAGATGTGCTAAAATCTATTTTTGAAGGCGAGCTATCCCAATTTCTTAACCCAATTTCTAAATTTCCTGAATAATCTTTTTTATTAATTAAGTTAAAATTAAAACTCACTGTAGAAATATCATTTATAGTCCCAAAAGATGTTACATCTTCTTCTAATTGTTTTAACATTTCAGAAGTTAATCTTTTGTTTATATATTTATCAAAAATATTGGTAAATGAATATTTTTTATTATTATTGATATCAACAAATTTTACATACTTTACTAAAGGATCTTGTAAACTTTCATAGATACTTGAAGTATCTTCATTTTTTACTTCTAATTTCCTATACTTTTTTATTTCATCCCTAATTTTTATAAAATCTTCTTTATGTTGCTCAAATGCTTCATAGCCTTTTTCTAATATTTCATCAATCTTATTTACTTCAAGTATCATAAAATTTGAGACATCTGGTTTAACTAAAATATCACTTAAAGCTTGACTTTCTTCTCTATTTGAAAAGGTTGCTAAGTTAATCGTCTGAACTAAAACTCCAGATAAAGTTGAAAAATCTCCAGGACCTTTTAATCCTTCACTTGAAACATCAACACTAATTATTATATCTGCACCCCAATCAACGGCAACCCTTACTGGTAAATTATCTGATAATCCACCATCCATACAATATGTTCCATCTTTCAAAACATATGGTGGAAAAATAATTGGTAATGACATTGTTGCTCTCATAGCATCTGAAAGAAACCCATGATCAAGTATCTTTTCTTTTCCCGTTGCTGAATCTATCGCAACAGCTTTAAATGGAATTGGTAAATCATCAAAATCAATTTCACCTGCAGATTTTATTGTTGTTTTATTTAAAAAACTTATAACACCTTGATCTGATAAAAAGCCTGGTACATCTCCAATCCCAGTAGAATTAACTCCAATACTCAATTTTAAGCCATCAGAATCTTTAAGTAAGGATGGCGGTGTTGCATTTTTTGTATATCTATTTGGTACTAAATAATTTATTAAAGGGTCTTCTTTTAAAATATTAATCAAATCATTTGTACTGTATCCTAAAGCATAATAAGCACCAATTAATCCACCCATGCTTGTACCACAAATAAAATCTATCGGAATACCCATTTTCATTATTTCATCAACAACACCAATTTCAGCAAAACCTTTTGCTCCACCCCCAGATAATACTAATGCAACTTTTGGATAAGTTGCATAAATTGAAGAAATAGATAATAGTAGGATAACTAATAATAATTTAAATTTTTTTTTCATTTTTTACCCTAATTTTTTTGAAATGATTTCACTATGCCCATTAATAAAGGAGTTAAAATCCATTTCTTTTTTACCTTGCAGTTGCAATCTATCAATAATAATTGCTCCTGAATTACAAGCGATAACAAGCCCCTGTTTTTTCCTTTTTTCCACAACAGTTCCAAGAGGAACATCATAAGAGACATCTATTATATCATATACACTTGTTAAAAATAGCATTTGACCATCATAAATTGTATAAGCTTTTGGCCAAGGAGTAAACGCTCTAATTTTTGCACTAATTTCACTTGCACTATTATTCCAATCAATTATAGCATCTTCCTTAGTAAATTGTTTAGTAAAAGAAACATCACCCTCTTGTGGCTTAACGACGATTTCACCTTTTTCTAATTTTTTAAAAGTTTCTACAGCAAAAGGAGCACTTAAGGCTTCTACTTTTTCGGTTAATGTTAAAGTAGTATCTTTTTTTGAAATCTCAAAATCCAATGTAGATAAAATATCACCACTATCAACTTCCAAACCAAGTTTTTGAATAGAGATTGCACTAGAAGTCAAACCTTCTAAAATTGCATATTGGATAGGAGAGCTTCCTCTAAACTGAGGCAATCTTGAAGGATGTATATTATAACAACCCCCTTTAAACATTGAAAGAAATTTTGGACCAAAAATCTTACCATAAGCAAAACAAATCAAAACATCACAATTAAAAGAGGCAACCTCTTTTAAAGCATCGCCCCTCAATCTTTCTGGTTGTAATATTGGTAAATTTAACTTAACAGCTTCTTCTTTAATAGGAGAAGGAATTAATTTATTACTTCTTCCTTTTGGTTTATCTGGATTTGTTAAAACTAGACCAACTTCAAAAGTTTCTGCTAAAGCACGTAGTGTTAATACTCCAATTTCTGCAGTTCCTGCAAATAATATTCTCAACTAACTGATCCTTTTTTTAATCTATTTCTTCTTTCATATGATTTAAGAACTTTCAATTTTGTTTTTTCATCCAATCTATCAACAAATAAAACACCATTTAAATGATCATTCTCATGTTGTATAGCTCTAGCTAATAAATCATCACCTTCAACTCTAAAAGTTTTTCCATTTACATCTTGAGCTTGAACAGTTACTTTTTTACTTCTAGTTAGATAAGTATAAACACCTGGAATTGATAGACAGCCCTCTTCCATTGAACATTCTTCCATAGAGGTTTCTATTATCTCTGGGTTTATAAAAGCCTTTCTTACACCACGATGATCATCAATAACAAAAATTCTTAAATCAACACCAACCTGAGGCGCTGCCAAACCGACACCATCAGCTTCGTCCATTTTTTCAAACATCGCATTAATAAGCAATTCTAAAGCAGAATCAAACTTTTCAACTTTTTTTGCTTTTTTTCTTAATATTTCTTCACCAATTGTATATATCTCTAACATGGATTTTCCTCACACATCATATTTATTTATTCTACTTTATTTATTACAACATATAAAATTATTTTATGCTTATATTCTATTTACTACCAACACCAATTAATTTTTTTTATAAAAAAATAATTATCTATTATCATCAGTAGTATATTATAAAACTTTTTATATTTCTATTACTTACCTTATATTAATTTTCTTTATATACAATAATAATAAAACCTGCCATTAATCTCAATATAAAATTACTTAAATTTTTATCCCAAAACAGTTCTTTAAAAATCAGAGGTTAAAGAAAGTCTAAAAAAATAAAAGCCTATAATTATTCTTTTTTCTCATACTTTTCAATCATATTCTTTTAAATTAAAAGTCTTATAATATTCATAAAAATCATCTAATTTTAATGGTTTAGAAAAATAATACCCTTGGATTTTATCACAAGACATTTGCTCTAATATTTTATATTGTTCTCTATCCTCAACACCTTCTGCAATAACTATAAAACCAATTTTATGAGCTGCTGAAATAATTTTTTCTACAACAATCTTCATATTATCTTCATAGATTTTATCAATAAAATACTTATCTATTTTAATTACATCTGAGGGAATTTCATTTATAAACTTTAGAGAATTATAACCTGTGCCAAAATCATCAATTTTTATAATATACCCTTTATTTTTCAAATCCAATATAACTTTTTTTAATTTACTATTATCTTTAGAAGATATTCTTTCTGTTATTTCTAATTCAAAATTTTTGCATGGTATATCATTTTCAATAAGCAAAGTATCTATCCACAATAATAAATCTTCATCTAACAACTCACTAACGGATATATTTATTGAATATTTTATTTCAACACCTTTATATTTTAAAATAAAATAATTATTTATAGCCTTTTCAAAAACCCATTTAGTTACTGCTTGGATAACACCAAATTCCTCAGCTACTTTTATGAATGTACTAGTGTTTATAAGTTGGTCTTCTGGTCTATCCCAACGAACCAAAACTTCACAATTTGAAATTTTATTATTCTTTATATCAATTATTGGTTGGTAAAGAAGATAAAAATTATTATCTTCTATTGCTTGGATAAGTGAATTAGCAACTTCATTATAAAATTTCCTTTCACGTGCAAACTTTTCATTATATAAATATAGACCACACTCACATAAATCATTTTGTTCTATCGATGTCATTAATTTACCTAATATTTCGGATGGAGTATATAACCATAAGTTATAATCGTTGATTATACCTGTTTTTAAAACTAATCGAATATCACATTTCCCAAATTTTATAGGAACTTTTGTTTTTTCTAGAAAAATATGGAGAGTCTTTTTAAAACTACTTAAAGTTGATTTTTTTTTAATTATTATAATCGCATTATGAGAAATTGGATAAATATAAAAATGTTTATCTATCTGTGATAATAAATTAACTAAAAAGTTTATTATTGGATTGATAATATCAAAATCATAACATTTACATAATTCTTCAAGGTTTTTAATTTTTATTATCGCAATGTGATAATTAATTTTTTTCTTATGAAAATGCTTTAATATTAAATATAATTTATTTAAATTATATAATCCTTTTATATTTCTTTTTAAATAAGCATTTTTTATCGCATCATTATCTTCAAGATTTTCAATTGTCCCAGCATATTCAATCTCTTTGAAAAATATTTCATCTTCATCTATTTCTATTGGGATTTCTTCATCATCCGTTTGTTTAAAAAAATATATAAAATAAATACCAATTAAAATATAGATTACAAGTCTTGATACTAAATTATTAGGAATATTCAATAAATCATAAGCATTATTAGAAATATTAAATAAATCCATTATTCCATCAGCGATAATAGCCGCTAGATAGATACCATTTTCTTTAAAAAAATATGCTACTAAAATTATCACAATATAAATTAACTGTTCTAAATAATTCCCTTTATTTAAAATAACAGCAACAATGTTATATATTATAAAAAGTACTAAAATAAAATATTTCAAAAACTTTTTATAAGAAAATCCTACCTCCCTCATCTATAGTGTCCCCCCAAATGAGATGATATTTAGTTAGAAGATACTAACTCAATATTAATTAAGTCAGCAAATTTGAATTTAAAACTTTATTTTTATATATTGATTATTTGAATATTGTCTTTTAGAAATCCAAATTATTATTGATACAAATAAATAAAACAAAACTTATTCGCACTAAATATCATAAAACTTTTTTCTTAAACCACCTAAGCACAAAAGAACTAGATATTTTATATAAACACATATAAAAAAAACCTCATAAAGGAATAAAATTGTTTAAAAAAAGTGATCTAGTTTCTAAAGGTATTTAACCTATTATTACCATCATACAAGTCACAATAAAATGACTTATATATTTATCCTCCTATACAAATCTAAAAAATAATTATTAAAAAATGCTAATTATATTTTCCCCTTAAAAGTATCATTTTTTATTTATAAACTATTTTTTATTATATATTAATTTTGTTATATATCATAAATAATTAATTCAAAAATCAAAAATTTAGATTTCTCTTTGTGAATATTTTCTTTTCATCTATTTCAAATTTGATAATTTCAATTTTTTCCTCAGTAAACTCTTGTATTAACTCAAGATATGCATTGGCCATATATTTTTTTACATTATCAAAAATCCAATGATCTATATGTAAATATAAATCATATAATGTTAATGAATACTTAATACTAGATTGATCAATATTATTAATAATGGATTCAAGTTCCTGAATTAATTGGATATTATTAATTTTTTTATTTCTTGAGATAATTCTTGCTGTTACTAATGAAAGATTATATGCAATCCTATAACAGTAATTTAAAGCCTCAATTATATCCTTATCTGAATTAATTTCTTTTATAGGATTCTCTATTAATCTATTCAATTCAGTTACATAAAATAAATGGCTTTGCTTTAAACATTCTTCTGAAACAAATTGCGCATAAAATTCACTCCAAAGTTTTGCTGCAACATTTTTAAAAAATTCATTATTTTCTTTAGCATCAGATAAATCATAATCTTTTTTTATATAAGGGATTTCTCCATATAACTTATTTCGATAAAAATAATCAATTGAGTGACCTACTTCATGGAAAAAACATCCGGTAAAAAGTTCTTCAAATTCTGTTGCATAACCAAGCAATTCAACTTTCTTAAATGAAAATTCAGCGAAAATTGTATTAATAGCTATTAAAAAAACTATATCCTTTATAATTATAACTTGTTCAAAATTATCGTTATTCATAAAATTAACATAAATAGCATATCCTGAATGATTTTCACCTTTAGAAATTTTTGCATTACAATCATATTCATGAACAATTGAAATATATTGATTATGTTTTCTAGGAGTAATAATAATCTGTTTTAATGTAGGAGGAAAAAGTTGTTTAAAATTTGTATTTAAAACTTCTTCAAGCTTTTGTGAATTCAACATTTTATATTCAACTGATTTATTTATTAATTTCAAATTATTTCCTCCTATTTTAAAATCAAGTTAATTATGTATCTAACAATACTCTATTAGTTATATTATTAAACATTTTACTATTTTTTTTCTATAATTTTTTTTACACAATATTCTCTAATTTTTACCAAATGATATTTTATTATTTCGTTATACTAAATTGTATTTTTTTTTATTAAAATTCATTACAAAATATTATTTTAATCCATCAAAGAATTTTTTAGAAATTAATCAATCTTTCTCGATTTTTTGTTACGTAATATATTTAATAAATTAAAAATAAAGAAAGGTCCTAATTACATTAGTTATATTGACTATGAAAAATTTATTTAATATCGTTATACTAATTTAAAATCTGGGAATAAAAATGTCAAAAATAAATAAATCTAAAAAAATAGGAATTAAAGATTCTTTTCAACAAAATTATAATGTGATGCCTTTTCTCTTTTCAGTACTATTTTTTGGAATAACAAATAGTATTGCAAAAGCTTTAATGAATAATTATCTTGCAGATATTATTAAGATTACAAGAATACAATTGGGTGTTGTTGAATTTTTTAGAGAACTTCCTGGATTATTTTTAATTTTCATTTTAGCTTATTTATATAAGCAAAGTGATAAAAAGAATTATCAAACCGCCATAATTATTTCTATTTGTGGTTTTTTAGGCCTTACCTTTTTAGGGACAAACTTATGGATTGTTATAATCTTCTTAGTAATGAATAGTCTTGGTGAACATATTAGTATGCAAGTAAGACAAAGCTTAGCTGTTGAAATGTCTAAAAAAAATATGAATGGCAATTCCCTAGGGATAATGCAAGGTTTTAGATCTTTAGGAAATATTTTAGGATTCTTGATAGTTCCAATTCTCTTTTTCTTTTTATCTAAAATTGGGTTTGGTAAAGATAGCGCTAAAAGTTATAAAACAATTTATTTCATTGCAATGTTAATAGCTTTTATTGCATATATTTTTACATCAAAAATTCCTAAACTACAATCAGAAGAAAAAGTTGGGCCAAAAATATATTTTCATAAAAAATATGGAAAATATTACATACTTTCCTTTTTCTATGGAGCTAGAAAACAAATATTTTTAACCTTTGCTCCATTTGTATTAGTATTAAATTATGGGGCTAGTGCTTCATATATGTCTATCCTTTTTGCAATTACAGCAGGATTAACCATAATATTTGCACCTATAATCGGTAAATTAATAGATAAAATTGGCTATAAAAAAGTAATGATAGGAGATACCCTAATATTAATTATTGTTTGCTTTTTTTATGGCTTTGCTCATAGATTATTTGCACATAATGTTGCATTTTATGTAGTTAGTATTAACTATATACTTGATTCAATTCTTTCAATTTGTAGTATGGCATCTTTAGTTTACTGTAGAGCTTTATCCGCTAATCAAGAAGAATTTGGTAAAACAATTACAACAGGGATTTCTGTTAATCATTTAATTAGTATTGTTATTGCATTGTTAGGTGGTTTAATCTGGCAACTAGCTGGTATTGAAATATTATTTACAATTTCTGCAATATTAGGCTTGTTAAATAGTATTTTTGCAGCAACAATAAAAGAAGTTAAAAACAATTAAATTAATTGTAATGGATCAACATCAATTTCAATATAAATATTGTTAGGAACAGTTACTCTTTGTAAAACCTCTCTCACAATCCATTGGCAAAAATTTATCTTTTCATGCTGTAGTAAAATATTAAATCTATAGTTATTTGATATTTTAAAAATACTACATTCACTTGGTCCATACATAATTACTGAATCATTTCTTTGACGCTCTAAAATATTATTTGCTTTTTCTAATTCTTCATAAAAGAATGAACTAAAATCATATGTTGAATCTTTATTCATCCCTCTAAAAACTAAATTCAATTGTCTTGTATAAGGTGGAAAATCAGTTTCTTCACGGACTTTTAATTCTTCATCATAAAAAGAGTCTCTTTCACATCTGAGAGCTTTTTGAATAGCGAGATTTTTTGGTTGTAATGTTTGTATTACAACTTTTCCTTTATCATTAAATCTACCAGCTCTACCTGCAACTTGAGTTACTAAAGCATAAGTTCTCTCTTGTGCTCTAAAATCAGGAATATTCATAGCAGAATCTGCTAAAACAATTCCAACTAATTCAACATTAGGAAAATTGAAGCCTTTAGCAACCATTTGTGTTCCTAATAATATATCAGTTTCACCATTTTTAAATTTATCTAAAACACTAAACATATTTTTCTTATCTTTAGCAATATCACCATCTAACCTATCTACAGAAGCGAAAGGAAATAAAGATTTTATCTCTTGTTCAACCATTTCGGTACCAAAACCTCGATACCCAACATCTAAACTATTACATTCAGGACAAATTTTAATTGGTTTAGTTTTATATCCACAATAGTGACAAACCATTGAATTTGTATTTTTATGATAAGTTAATGAGATTGAACAGTTAGGACATTGCATTTCATAACCACAGCTTTTGCAATGGAAATAATAAGAAAAGCCTCTTCTGTTTAAAAAGAGAATTACTTGTTTATGTTTCTTAATAGTTATATTTATTTCATCCTCTAATTCTCTTGAAATTATAGATTTCTCTTTTATCATATCTACAACTTTCATTTTTGGAAGATGCCCAAATCCAACACGATTTAATAACTCAATCTTTTGTATCTTATTTTCTTTCATTAATTTATAAGCTTCTAAGGAAGGGGTTGCACTACCCATTATCAAAGTTGCATTATTCTTATTACAGATATGCTGAGCTATTTGTCTTGCATGGTATCTAGGAGTTTGAGAACTTTTATAAGAATTTTCATGTTCCTCATCTATTATTACAAGCCCTAAATTATGAAAAGGAGCAAATATTGCACTTCTTACTCCTATAACAATTGAAACTTCGTTTTTAAAGATTTTTAACCATTGTGATAATCTTTGACTCTTTGTCATAGCAGAGTGAAGTATTGCAACTTCATCACTAAACCTTTTACTTACTTGTTGAATCAATTGATGAGTTAATGTTATTTCAGGGACTAAATATATAACTTGCTTATTTTCTTTTATTATTTCTTTTGCAAATCTAAAATAAATTTCACTTTTACCTGAACCTGTAACACCATATAGATAATAAAGCGCATTTTCTTTTTTCTTAAGAATTTCTAAAGCATTTTCTTGTTCTTTAGATAAACTCTCAACAGCTTTAGTCGAAATATCTTCTTCATTAATACTCATTGAAATGGCTTTCTCTCTTTTACCTCCAGGTAATTGAAGAGATAAAGCTTCACCTACTGAGCATAAATAAAAATTTGACATCCAAATTGCTAAATCAATTTGATTTTGATCAAATATAGGCTCTTCATCAACAGCACGCTTAATATCTTTTATAGTGTAGGAAGTTTCAAATTCCTCTACAACTTCTATAACATAACCAATTTTTGAATAATTACGGAAAGGGACATTAACTCTTATTCCAACAAAAATTTGATCAATTAATTCCTCTGGTATTTTATAAACAAAATCGGTATTTAATGGTAAATCAAATAAAATTTTTGCAAACATATCCTATTCCCTTATTATATATTAATAAGCTTACTTGCTTTCTTTAAATCCTCCCAAACAGGTCTTCTCCATTCAGGATTTCTCAATACAGCAGCAGGATGATAAGTTACAACACAGGGAACTCTTTTATATGAATATATATTTCCTCTTAAATTCTTCATAGGAAGATTGAGTTTTAATAAATTATTTGCTGCAATTTTTCCTAAAATTAATATTACTTTAGGATTAATTAATTCAATTTGTCTTTCTAAATAAGGTAAACAGGCATTTACCATTTCATTTGTAGGATTAGAATTACTGAAACATTTAACAATATTTGAAAGATATACATCATTCTCTATATTTAGGTTAATAGACGAAAGCCATTTCCTTAAATATTGACCACTTTTCCCAACAAATATTTTATTATTATAATCTTCATCTTTTCCTGGACCTTCCCCAATAACCATTAATTTAACATTCTTATTGCCTTCACCATAAATAATGCTTTTTCGAATTAAAGCCGCATCACATTTTGAACAATTCAATACTACTTTTTCTAATTCAAAATAATCTAATGATGAATAATCAGATATATTTTCTTTTATCTTATTTTTTACTGGATTAAATTCTTTTTGGTCAGTTTGAGAATTTTTAATTTCTTTCTTATCTAAATTGTTTAGTAATACTTCTTTAAAATTAAATTTTGAAAAATTATTAACTTTCTCAACCTTTTTTTCAACTTTTGGACATAAATAATCATCGCTAAAAGCTAATTTGGCTGTATTTAAAATATCATTAAACTTTTCACTTTGTTCTTTATTCATTGTCTTCTTCTATTTTTGTTAATGGAATTGCTGTATCTTCAAACCATTTATATTCATTCTCATCATAAGAAACATTTAATAAAAACAAACCATTTGGATTAGCTGTTCTTTCTGCCCTTTTTCTATTTTTACTTTCTAAAGCTGCTTTAAATTCTTCACTAGTTTTATTCTTCATTGCAAAATCAAGTTGAGTACCAACAATTGATCTAACCATTTTATATAGAAAAGCGTTCCCACAAATTGTATAAGTTAAAACATCATAACCCCATTTATCTTTTTCAAAAGCCCAATAAGATTCATACATATCTCTACATTTTGAAGGACTCATATCTTTACTAGCTACAAAAGTTGAAAAATCATGAGTTCCAACTATATGTCTTGCATAAGAATTTAATAAATCTATTGAAGGGAATCTTTTTATTTTTGCAACAAATCCATTATCAGTTGCAGTCATTTCATTTTCTCTTTTTAGATAATATCTATATTTTCTAGCATAAGCTGTATATCTAGAATGAAATAAACCATCAACTTTTTCACAATCTAAAACTCTAACGGTTGGTGGCAAATTACAATTGATTACATTCAAAAAAGCTTTAGCAGGAATTTGCCTATCTATAATATCATAATGACAAACTTGTCCCATAGCATGGACCCCGCTATCTGTTCTTCCAGAGCCAATAACTTTAACCTCTTCATTTAACATTTTTTTTAAAGCTTTTTCTATTACTTGTTGAACACCCATCCCATTTTTTTGAGTCTGCCAACCATTAAAGGCTCTACCATCATAAGATATAATCATCTTATATCTTACTTTTCCTTCTTCTAAATCTAATAAGGGGGGTCTTCTCCAATCTACTCTAGCCATCTAATTCCTCTAATAATACTACAGCCACTGCACAAGGAAAATCATGACTTATTGAAACCTGACAATTAATATTTCTAAAAGTTTCAAGTGTTTTTCCCTCAAGCTTAATAATAGGCTGTCCGCTTTTTAAATTAGTTACTAATATTTCAGAGGGAATCAATTTTGTAAAGCCCACACCTAAAGCTTTTGCTAAAGCTTCTTTAGCAGCAAAACGTCCAGCTAAAAATTCTGCTCTCATTTTAGGATTTTTATATGTATTAGCTTTTTCTACTTCTTCTTTATGGAATAATCTATTAATTGCATGTTCATTTAATTTAGCTATTCTATCAATATTTACTATATCAACACCTATTTTATTCAATTCTTAATCCTTTTTTTTAAAAGAAATTTTTACTATTGATGGATTTGCAACTAAACTTATATTCCCTTTTGAAAACATTCTTTCATCATATTTCAATTCAACATTTGCATTTGAAATTCCATCTTTATTTACAAATGAAAAATCACTAACAGCTACAACTAAATTAGGATCAATTAGATAAATGATATCATTATTCCCATTAATTTCTAGTTCAATCGAAGTAGGAATTAAACTCTCTGCTTCATAATCTGATGGAAGTATAACTTCAAGAGGAACTGTTACAACTCTACTTGAGTTTTGATAAAAGGAATAAAAGAAAAAAACACAAAGAGCTAAAATTAGACTTACTAATTTCACTTTCCAATTGTCTAATAAATATAAAGAAATTTTATTTTTCATCTTCTTTTATATCCTCTTCTTCTTCCAAAATATCTTTATTACTAAACCAAGTTAATAATACTCTTTTTATGTTATCAACTTCTAAATCATAAAATAATCTAGCATTATAAGCTAAAGTTATAGTACCCGTTTCTTCTGATACAACAATTACAATAGAATCAGTCTCTTCACTAATACCTAATGCAGCTCTATGTCTGGTACCAAAAGTCTTTTTTATATCTGTTTGCTCACTTAGGGGCAAATAACATCCAGCAGCTTTGATTTTCCCATCTTGGATTACCATAGCACCATCATGCAAAGGCGTATCGTGATCAAAAACTGTTAAAATTAGCTGCATGGATAAATCAGCATTTAATGTTGTTCCAGAACTTATAACAGAATTTAAACTATCACGACGTGAAAACACTAAAAGTGCTCCACGCCTTTTATTCTGTAATACAGAACAAGCATTCAATGCTATGTCTATTTGATCTGAATAGTTGTTTATTGAACTTAATTTTAATCTTGTTTTGCCTAAACCTTCAGTTAAGAAAGATCTTCTAAGTTCTGCCTGAAAAATAATACAGAGGAAAACAACATACGGTATAGCTAGAATATTAAATATTTTTACTAATATATCCAATTTTAAAATAAAACTAATTGCATAAATTGTGATTGCGTAAAAAATCATTTTTAGCATTCTTTGTATTTTAGTTCTATCTAAAGCCATATAAAATTGATAAAAAGCCCAAGTCATTAAACCAATTTGTAAAACGGCTTTTAATATATCAATTATCTGTATGTTTGCTAATTCACCCATATTATTCCTCTAAAATAGCTTACAAGCAACCTTCATCATCTGTAGTCCAATTTAATGTCTTTGAAACAGCCTTTTTCCATTTTTTCAATTTAGCTTCTCTTTTTTCTAAAGACATATTTGGTTCCCATCTATTTTTCTCTTGCCATTGTTTTGATAAATCATCTAAACAAGAAAAAATACCAACACTTATTCCTGCTGCATATGCTGCACCTAAAGCTGTAGTTTCAACAACTTTTGGTCTAATTACAGGGATTCCTAACAAATCTGCTTGGAATTGCATCAAAGGATTACTATTAGTTAAACCACCATCAACTTTCAACTCTTTCATCTTTATTGATGAATCTTTTTCCATGGTTTGGAAAATATCATAAGCTTGGAAAGCTGTTGAATTTAATATAGCTCTACAAAGATGTGCTCTTGTAGCAAACCCAGTTAAACCAGCTATAACCCCTCTTGCATCACTTCTCCAATATGGAGCAAAAAGTCCACTAAAAGCTGGAACAATATATACACCACCACAATCTTCAACACTAGCGGCTAATTCATCTAATTCTTTCGGATTAGAAATAATCTCTAAGTTATCTCTAGCCCATTGGACTAAACTACCTGCAACAGCAATTGATCCTTCAAGGGCATATTTTGGCTTATCAGTACCAATTTGATAAGCAACTGTAGTTAATAGGCCATTATCTGAAATATATGCCTTTTCTCCAGTATTTACTAATAAAAAACAACCTGTTCCATAAGTACTTTTACCAAGACCTTGAGTAAAACAAGCTTGTCCAAATAAAGCTGCTTGTTGATCTCCTAAAATACCACATACAGGAACTTCAGCTTCTAAGGCTCCATTTAAAACAGTATTACCATAAACAACACCGGCAGAAGGAACAATTTTTGGCAAGGCCTTTTTAGGTACATTAAAAGCTTCTAATAGTTCATCGTCCCATTCTAATGTTTCAATATTCATTAAAACATATCTTGATGCATTAGTAACATCAGTTACCAAAACTTTTCCACCAGTTAATTTCCAAGTGAGCCAAGTATCAATTGTTCCAAAAACAGCATCACCTGTTTCACAAGCTTCTCTTAATCCTTCAACATTATCAAGAAGCCATACTATTTTACTTACAGAAAAATAAGGACTTAATCTTAATCCAGATTTTTTAGCAAGCCAATTAGCATCTATTTTATTTTCTAAGCTATCAATATAATCTGAACCTCTTAAGTCCTGCCATACTATCGCATTATACCAAAGCTTTCCAGTCTTTGGATTCCAAGCTATAACAGTTTCTCTTTGGTTTGTTATACCAATACCTTTAATTTCTGATCCTTTTAAGTTAGCTTTTTTCAAAGCTTCTCTAATACAAATTTCACTATTTTCCCAAATCTCAAGAGGATTATGTTCAACCCAACCTGGTTTTGGGAAAATCTGTTTATGCTCTACTTGATGAGTAGATACAATTTCTCCTTTTTCATCAAATATGATAAATCTTGTCGAAGTAGTCCCTTGGTCAAGGGATCCTATATATTGCATTATATACCTCCTATATTATTTTATATAATTATAAAGCAAATATCCTTCTTTTTCAAAAATAAAATGATAAATTATTCTTCCCAAGGGAATACAATATCCCAGCTATTTCTTAACTGATCCATTATCTCCATCATTCTTAAAGTTTCACTATGTGGCATTTGTTTTGGTTCAAGCAAACCTTCCTCCATTGCTTCAAAACAAGCACTAACTTGATATTCATATCCTGTGATTTGTTCAGGAGGTATAATCTCTTCTACTAGTTCTCCAACTTCATCATAAATACTAATCTTTTCTGGATTATTAATATTTTCTATCTCTAGATAACCTTTTGAACCATAAATTGTTCCTCTTCTACTTAATCTAGAATAAACACTAGTATTGAATGTAGCTAAAATACCATTATCATATACAAAATTAACATTTTCGATTCCATCTACTCCTGATGTCATCTTTATTACTGTTGAATTAATTTTTTGAATATCTGACCCCAAGAACATACAAGTAAAATTGATTGGATATACTGTTAAATCCAATAAAGCTCCACCAGCTAATTCTTTCTTATAAATTCTTTCTTTATCTGCAACATTATAACCTAAATTAGATTCGACAAGGCTAATATTTCCAATTCGTCCACTTTCTAGTAATTGTTCAATTATATATCTAGATGGTTGATATCTTGTCCAAATTGCTTCAGCTAAAAAGACTTTTTTCTCATGCGCTAAATTAATTATTCTTTTTGCTTCTTCCAAGTTTGATGTAAAAGACTTCTCACATAGAATAGGTTTATTATGATTAATAGCTAATTCCATCAATTTTGCATGATTTGAATGAGGAACAGCAATATAAACCAAATCTACTTTTTTATCTTTTAACAAATCTTCATAAGAACCATATGAAACTTCAGCTGAATACTCATCTTTAAAAGCTTGTGCTTTTTCTAAAGATCTTGATGCTACTGCATATAAATTCACATCATCCATACCTGAAACTGTTGTTGCCATCATTTTTGCAATTTTACCTAATCCTAAAATCCCAATATTTTTCATCATTTCTCCTTAAATATCTCTAATATCTAAATTATATCGTAAAAAGAGCTAATTGTAACGGGTCAAATACAATTTATTAGAGCAATAAAAACCTCCTAACAAAAAAAGTTAGGAGGAATCGTGGAGTGTATAAAAAAAAGTTATTTGTTTTCTAAATAATAATTTTTTGTTTGCATGTAATAATCGGTAAAAATTCCATCTGGTTTTAATATTTTCAACCTATCAATATCTGCTTTTTCATTCACAGTAAACAAAAATACTTTCAATCCATTTTTATGAACTTCTTCTATAAAAGCTTTATCAACGGTTTTGTACCATAGATTTAAGGATACAGCATTTTTCTCTAAAGCAGTTTGTATTAGTTTTTGTGTATAGTATTTACCATTTAAAGCATTATGAATTTCTGCTATCAATATCTTTAAATCATTTTCATCTTTAACTTCATTTTCAACAACTTGTTTTGAAGTTTCAAAATCATCAGAAATTGGTAACATATAATCTTCTTCACCATAGGAAAAAATCTTTGAAAAGATTTCTTCATTACTATTTAATAATGGTAATAATTGTTTTCTTCTGATAGAGCCTTCTAATAAAGCTATATTAATTTGAGGACAAATTGTTCTAATTAAATCTAATTCAACCCAATTAAAGGAACTAATTAAAAAATCATCATTTTGTAAAAAGCCTTCATCAATATATTTTTTAATTATATTTCCACTTATAAGTCCAGTATTATCACCTTTTAATTCTAAATGCATTACTACTCTTTTTTCTTTTGGATATGAAGATACCAAATCTAAAACTTCTTCTAAAGTTGGGATTTCATCTTTACCATTTTCTATTTTCCCTGCATTTAATTCTTTTATCTCTTTCAAAGTTTTTGTTGATACTAACCCAGTACCATTAGAAACTTTTGTTAAATTTAAATTATGAACAACAACCAATTTTTTATCTTTTGTTAGTTGTACATCAAACTCGAAAGCTTTTGCACCTTCTTCAATTACTTTTTTATAACTTCGTATAGTATTTTGATTATAACCTTTATAGCTACAACCTCTGTGTCCAATTATTAGCATTTTTACTCTCCTATGCTACACCATAAATTAAATTTGGAAGTGCTAAAGTAATAAACGGTAGATATGTAATTAGTGCTAGAGAAATTAATAATGCTACTATAAATGCAATAGCCTCTTTTGTAAAATCTTGTAAAGAACAACCTGTTATAGAGCAACAAGTGAACATCATTGAGCCAAATGGAGGAGTTAAACCACCAATCATGATATTTACAATACAAATTAAACCAAAGTGAATTACATCCACTCCAAGAGATGTTGCAACAGGAACCAACAATGGAGCTAATATAATAATTGCGGCACCACCCTCAATAAACATTCCTATTACCAATAATAATAAATTGAATAGTAATAACATTAAATATTTATTAGTTGTTACACTCAATAAGAAGCTTGTAATTAATTGAGGTATTCTTTCCCAGTTTAAATAATAACCAAAAACATTAGCTGCAATAATTATTAATACAACTGAACTAGTTCCATAAATAGTTTCTTTCATAATTGGGAAAAAATATTCTTTTTTCAATTCTTTATATACGAATTTACCAATAATAATACAATATAAAACAGCTACAGCCCCAGCTTCAGATGGAGTGAATAGACCAACTCTTAAACCTAAAATTATTCCAAAAGGAAATAATAAAGCCCAAATTGAATCTATAGCTTGAACAAATATTTCTTTTCCTGATGCTCTTTTCTCTCTTACAGCAACATATTTTCTTTTTTTAGAAATTAAATGAACAGTTACCATCAAGGCAAAAGTCATTAATAACCCTGGAAGATATCCAGCAGCAAACATTCTACCTACTGAACAACTTGCAATTAAAGCATAAATAATTAAATTTATACCTGGAGGAATTACTGGAGTAACTGCTGAGGATGCTGCAGTTATAGCAGTAGAAAAGGCTTTATCATAACCTCTTTTTTCCATTTCTGGAACTAACATTTTACTTTCCATTGCTGCATCTGCATTAGCAGATCCTGATACACCACCCATTAACATGCTTAACAATACATTTGCTTGAGCTAAACCACCAGGAAGATGACCTGTTAAAACATCAGCAAATTGCATAAGTTTTTTACTAATTCCACTATAGTTCATAATTGAACCAGCCATTACAAAGAAAGGGATAGCAAGTAAAGGAAAGGATTGAGTACTTGTAACAAATTTTTGTAATAATAATGCTACAGGGGAGGTATTATCAATAACTCCAAAATAGAAGAGTGTTGAACCTAATAGAGCAAAAGAGATTGGTATGCTTGAAAAATATAATATAAAAACTAAAATTACTGGAAGAAAAGCTAACATTAAACCTCTCCTTTTCTATCATTCTTTAAATCAATGATATCTTTATATAAAAATACCAATGTATAAAATGTCATTAATATAAAACTTACTAATATAGAAGAACTAATAAAAGCAGAAGAAACTCCTAACACTGGGGTTGGTTTTCTTGCTGAAACTCTTATATATTCAATTGCTATAAAACTAATTGATGAATTGATTATTAATAAAATTAAATTAATAACTAAATTTATTTTATCTTGAATTGGTTTTGAGAATTTTTTTACAAGCATATCTACACCTACATGCATATGCTTTTTATAACAGGCAGCTGCTCCTAAAAAAACACTCCAAACAAAACATCCTGTAGCTACTTCCTCTGTCCAAACAATACCCATATTTAAGAAATATCTAAGAAAAACATTTAACAAAACTAAAGATGTAGTAATTATTAAAAAGAATCCTGAACCGATTTCTTCAAAATTATTTATGATATTCTTAAAACTAATTTTCATAAATCACTCCTTTAAGATTAAACAGGCTGTATAAATACAGCCTGACTAATTAATAAAACTTAATTATTTAGGCATTTTAGCTAATTCAGCTTTGAATGTATCTAAAATACCAGGAGTTACACCTTTCATATTATCATAAACTGGAGCAACTGCTTCAACGAAAGCGTCATGATCTACTTCATTAAATTTGATACCTTCTGATTCTAATTTTTCTTTTGCACTATTATAGTTCTTAGAAATTTCAGAAATCATTTGTTGTGCACCTTTAGTAAATTCTTCTTCAATAATTGTTTGATATTTTTCAGGGATGCTATTAAATAAATCTGCATTAATATAAACACCACATGTACCTAAGAAGTGATTTGTTAATGCCATATTCTTAGCAACTTCTGAACTACCGTTTGTTCCATAAGCATCCATAGTTCCTTCTAATCCATCAACAACACCTTGTTGTACTGCACTGATTGTTTCAGAGAATGGTAGTGGAGTTGCTGTAGCGCCCATAGCATTAATAGTATCAATAAATAATTGACTTCCAGGGGTTCTTAATTTCATACCTTGTAAATCACTTGGTTCAACAATAACTTTGTTTGTCATTAATGATCTAAAGCCAAATATATAATCTAAAGCCAATACTTTTATTCTATATTGATCTTCTAATTCACTGAGCATTGATTTTACTAAATCTGTATTGATTAAATATTCATATTCATCAAAATTGCTATAAAGCATAGGTCCAACTAATGCATTAAAATCTGGTACATAGTCACCTAAATATGATGGATCTTCAACTGAAATAAACTTTGCACCTAAAGCAACTTGTTCAACACCATCTTTGTATGTTGCTAATTGACCTTGTGGATATTGTTGAATTTCAATAGCTCCATTAGTTCTTTCTTTAATATTATCAACAACAATAGTTAATGATTTAGTTAATTGTTCATTTGGAGCAAAAACGTGACTCATTTTTAATACTAAATGATAATCATCATCACTTGTTGCTGCCTCATTTTGTCCATTTGCGAAAATTGGAGTTACTAATAGTAATGCTAAGACTACTGATAATAATACTTTCTTCATTTTCTTTTCTCCTTTTTGTTTTAAATAATAATTTTTTAAACAAATTATTAAATAAAATTTAATCAAAATTATTTAAAAAACTTAATTATTATTTCCATAAAACATAGTAAAAGCCTTTTTTTGAGTTGTCAAGTTAAATTTTTAAACGGTAAAATTCAATATTTTAAACAAATTACAATTATTTTATTTAAAAAATATAGCAAAAATTTAAACTGTATGTTTAAAAAAATGATATTTAAATTAAACAATCCTTTATTTTATTTTCTTTGCAGGAAATATACAAATATGTAATAATAGACGTAAGGAGACTAATATGAAAAAATATCATTTGAAAAAATTATTTTTACTAACTATTTGTTGTTCATTAATTATGACAAGCTGTATGACCAACAAATTTGAAAATGACCCTTTAGAAACTGTAGAATCTTTAGATTTAGAACAGTACTTGGGACGTTGGTATGAAATTGCAAGATATCAAAAAAGCTTTGAAAAAAACCTCTATGGTGTTACTGCTGAGTACTCCTTAAGAGATGATGGACAAATCCAAGTTTTAAATAGTGGATTTAAATATTCATTAGATGGAAAATATAAATCAGCAAAAGCTGTAGCATGGAGACCCGATGATTCAGTACCTGGAGCTTTAAAAGTTAAATTTTTTGGTCTTTTTACAGGTGATTATTTAGTTTTTGGACTAGATGACAATTATCAATGGGCTCTTGTTGGCGACAATAGTAGAAGTTCTCTTTGGTTCCTTTCAAGAACCCCAACTATTTCTGATGAGGTTTTAGAGCAAATGAAATCTATTGCAATTGATCAAGGATATGATTTATCAAAGTTATTTTTTGTAGATCAAAAAGCTAGAGAATAAATATATTAATTTAAGAAATCAATTTTAAACCTTAATAAATATGCTTATTTGTTAAGGTTTTTCTCTGTTTAAGCAATTGTTTAAAAAATATTGCTTAATGAAACATTCTATTATAGAATATTTTAACAGAGGAAATAATAATGAAAACAAAAAAAACAACACTTTCAGACATTGCAAAAGTAACAAATCTTTCTACAGCAAGTGTTTCAATGATTTTAAGTGGCAAAAAACTTGATCGCTTTTCAAATGAAACAATAAATTTAGTTAAAAAAACTGCTAAAGATTTATATTATACTAACAAGAAACATTCCTCCCTACTTGGAAAAACGATTCTAATTGTTTGCCCCTCTGTCTACAATCCATATTATTCAACCTTAATACAAGGGATGGAACAAAAGGCTATTGAATTAGGAATTAGAACAATTATCAAAACTACATATTGGGATTTAGCTATTGAACAAGATTGTTTAAAATTTTTTGCAAGGCCCCCTGTATCAGGAATTATTTTCTCGATGATTCCTGAAAATATTGAAAAAGTAAAAGAACTTAGTAAACAAATGCCTATTGTTGCAGTTGGAGATGAAGATAATAATTTTGATTTCGATACAGTTAATATAAACAACTTTGAAGCTGGTAAAATAATTGGACAACATTTAGTTGATTTGGGACATAAAAAAATTGCCTATATTTCTACAAGTTTAAATGAATTTCATACAGCTAGAACAAAGAGATTAGATGGGATAAAAGCCGTATTAGAAGAAAACAATTTACCTCCAATAACAATCCTAAGTCAAGACATTCTTCCTTCAGATGAAATTGCTACTGCTGATATTGAATTTAATACAGGTTATAAACTTGCAAATATTTGTATTGATCAATATAAAGGAATTACTGCAATTGTTGGAATAAACGATATGGTAGCATATGGAATCATCAATGCAATAAAGGATAAGAAACTACGAATCCCAGAAGATTATAGCGTCTGCGCTTTTGACAACATCTTCCCTTCTAAATTTAATTCAATCAAATTAACAACAATTGAGCATTCTATTTTTAGACGTGGTGTAAAAGCTATGAATCTCATGATTAGCAAGCTTACAGACCAAGAAAACAATGATGACAATTTACAAGTCACTAGAATTGATTATAAAAGCAAATTAATTAATAGAGGAACAACTTCAAAACCAAAGGAATAAAAAACGCTTAAGAATAATTCTTAAGCATTATGAAAGATATTATAAACTATTTAAGTTTTTTCAAATTTGATAAGACCCAAATAACAGTTATTATAGTCGAACTAATATCTGCAATAGGAAAAGCAAACCATACTCCTGTTAAGCCCATAAATCTTGGCAATATTAAAACAAGAGGAATTAATAAAATAAACTGTCTACTCATTCCCAATAAGATGGCAGCAAAACTATTACCTAAGGATTGAAAATATGTAGTTCCACAGGTCTGAATTCCTAAGAAAATCATTGAAGAAATGATAATTCTTAAAGCAGTAGCGCCAATTGTTAATAATTCTTCATTAGAAGTGAACATTCTTAATAATAATGTGGGAAAACTGAAAGCAATTACAGAAGCTACAAATCCCATTATTGTTGTAATTAAGGTTGCAACTTTTAATACTTCTTTTACCCTATCATTTCTCTTTGCTCCATAATTATATCCAATAATTGGTTGTAACCCTTGGTTCATCCCAAATATTGGCATTAATACCATTGTTAAGAATCTATTTACCATACCAAATGCAGCTATAGCTAAGTCACCGCCATAAATTTTAACCATGTTGTTAACAGCTAAAGCCATAACAGAAGCACCTATTTGTCTAATAAAAGTTGCAAGACCTAATAGAACAATGTCTTTGATATATTTTAATTTCAATTTAAATAGGTGTAATTTAAAATCTAAAGTAGCTTTCCTTCTTATAAAGAAAGATAGAGCATATAAAGATCCAATAATTTGTGAAATTATTGTTGCATATGCAGCACCAGCTATACCAAGTTTAAAAACAAATATAAAAATAGGATCTAAAATTATATTTAAAAAAGTTCCTAAAATCATTATATTCATAGAATACTTCGCTGAACCAACACTTCTTAGAACATTATTCGCACACATCGAAAAAGATAAAAAGGGAGCTCCAAATAATATTATATGCATATAACTTGTTGCATGGGGTAATATATCTTCAGTAGCACCTAATATCAATAAAATTCTCTTTAAAAATAATTGCCCTAATACTAAAATTAATACACCAGTAATAATTGTTAACATAAAAGCATTTGCTGCTGCGGCTTCTGCTTCTTCTTTCTTTCCTTCACCTAGTTTTCTAGAAATAATTGAAGCAACACCTACTCCATACATTAATGCAAAACTTCCAATAATTAATTGGAAAGGGAACGCTATTGTTAAGCCTCCTATAGCTAAAGCACCAACTCCATGTCCAACAAATATAGTATCTATTACATTATATAAAGCATTACTTATCATTCCAATCATAGCTGGAATTGATAATTTAAAAAGCAAAGGCGTTATTTTTTCTTTTCCCATAAATTCATGAGGATTATTAGCCATTAATTTTCTCCATTTTATCTAAATATTCATCAATAACCACTAATGATGAAGCAAAGTTCTCTTTTTCATCTACATCTAAAGCCTTTAGACTATTATTAAAAGAATTATATACTGCTCTTCTCAAGCTTTCTGACAATTCTATACCTTTATTACTCAAAGAAACAAAAATTATTCTTCTATCATTTTCATCTCTACTTCTTTCAACTAAATTCAATTTTTCTAAACTGTCTATAATATTTGTTATTGAACTCTTTACAACATTTATATGTTTTGTTAAATCGCTCATTTTCAAAACTTTAAATTTTCTTAACAACAAAATTACATGAACTTGAGTAGAATTTAAATTTAAAGCTTGGCTTTCAGAAGATTGAGCATTTTTAATAAAAAAACACATAAGTCTATTCATCTTTTCTCTACATTCTCTAAAAGATGAAAATTCATTAACTATCATTTTTTACTCCAAATTAATTCAATTTTGTACTATCCAGTTTTAAAGTAATCAACAAATAAAGTCAATAGATAAAAGTTATTGACATATGCCTAAAATAACATTAAACTTTATTTATCATAAGAATTAATAAGGAGTTTACCTATGAAAATAGCAGTAACCTATAATAATGAGTTAGTTGAACAACATTTTGGTCAAACTCAAGAATTTAAGATCTATACTATAGAAGATGGTAAAATTACAAACCAAGAAGTAAAATCTACAAACGGATATGCTCATGGTACTTTAGTAAATTTATTAGCTTTGAATAATGTCGATACTTTAATTTGTGGTGGTTTAGGTGGAGGTGCTCGTACAGCAATAGCACAAGCAGGAATCAACCTTCTACCAGGAGTTAACGGAAAAGCTGATGATGCAATTGAAGAATATTTGAAAAACAGCTTAGTTTATAATCCAGATATTTCTTGTTCAGGCAATCATCACGGTGAAGGTCACAATCATTCACATGACGGTTCTTGCGGATCTCATGATAATGGTCATACATGTAGTTCTCACTAGACTACTTTGCAATTGGAGTTCCCCATACTCCAATTGCATTTTCTTTAAAAAAGTAATAAATTAGTTATATAAATTTAACGGAGAAAAATATGCCAAGACCTAAAAAATGTAGAAGAATTTCTGGTGGAATGCCAGAATATACCCGTTTTGGACCAAAAGGGAAAAGAAATAACTCTGCAATTGTAATGACGGTTGACGAATATGAAACCTTAAGATTAATAGACTATGAAAACCTTATGCAAGAAGAAGCCGCTAAAAAACTTAATGTAGCAAGAACTACTACTCAAGCAATTTATGCAAGCGCTAGAAAAAAAGTTTCTACAGCTTTAGTAGAAGGCAAAGATATTATTATTGAAGGTGGAGATATTGAGCTTTGTCCGCCTTGTCCAAAACATCATAAAAGATGCCATCAAGGAAAATGCTTTGATGAAAATGATACAGAATAAAATACTTATCACTCAATTATAACAATACACACGAAGCAAAAAGTGTGTATTATTTTTTTTATTTAAACTAATAAAATTGAGTAAGAAATATTCTTTATTTCATATAATATGCATATATATAATTAGTTATTATATGTTCTAAAGAGAATATGAAAGAATCTTTTTTTTATTAAAGACATTTTCACATATTTTAACTTGTTATATGTAACATATATCAACTATTTTAATTCCTTTACAGAAAAGAAAATATTTATATTAAAATACTATAAAAAAATATTTTTAAGACAAAAAACTTGACTTATACAAACATATAACATATAGTTTAAGTACTTAAGCAAGCTGAGTAATATCTCTCTTAATGAAACACAAAGCGATGTTTGTTTTTCTTTATAATATATCGTTTTTTAATGATAAATTCCCCTATTTATCTTAAGATTGCTAATTATTAATCGCTTTGTATGATTTCCTATATCAGTTTTTTAAGAAAGAGCTTGCATTGATCCAATTATTATAATTGGATCATTATTTTTTTTATACATTTGTATTAAATTTATCAAATACCCTGTTTTTTATCCTTGACTTATTGATAGATTATATCTAATCTATTTATAGAAAATGAGGAAAATAACAAAAGTAAAAAAAATTTATTTTTAATACAAAACTTTTAACAAGTGTAAGGTTGTAAAACAAACACGTTTGTATGCAACTTTAATGTTTTAACTATATTCATAACTTCTTATACAATTATTTTTTTTTATATATGTTACCCTCTTTTTCATCACTCAAAAACGGCCTAACCAAACACCTATTTGGTTAGGTTTTTTTATAAAAAAATGACAGCCAAAATTAATTGGCTGCCAAGTTCTTTATAATATATTCATACCCTATTTATAGGATTGAGTATTCAATTTTTACATTACTTACATAATTACCTGCTGGAAGATCTTCATCACCATTCCAACTCATGTGGAATTTATTTACAACTAAATCATCATGCTTTCCTGCAGTTAAAGTAGTAATACTAGATACTGTTTTAACACTAGGTTTTATTTTTGAATCATAAACTTGATTACCGTTTAAAGTTGTTTTAAATGTTTCAGGAGAAACAACAACTGAAATTGCCATATCTTTATTCATATTGCTAGAAGCAAAAACTTTAAAATTCTCTGTATCCCCATCTTGAGTCAAAGGTTGTACTAAAATTTCATACTCTTGAGTTCCATCTTCGATTTTTTCACCATCATATGTTAAATAATATGATACTGGAGTTTCGGCTACAGATGTAATTAATTGAACTTGGGCAGTCTTAGCAAATACTGATACCGTTACTAATAGACTTAATATTGTTATTGTTAATAATTTTTTCATAATTTTGTTTTCCTCTTTGTTATGTCTTAACTATAATATATCTTGTAACTTATGTCAACAATTAAATATTTTTTTTATTTTTATTAAACTTATTACATATAATTACTTATAAATAAAGAAATTAACTTATAAACACATACGTAATACTTTAAAAAACACTAAAAAAAGCAAAAAAAATGCAACCAAATTAATGGTTGCAAAAAAAACTAAATATTAAAAAGAATAAAAATTATTCTATTATATAATCAACATTTACAATACTTTTATATATTCCTGCAGGTAAATTAGGCTTACCTCCAACAAATATATTAAAGCGATATACTTCTTTATCACTATTTAATCCAGCCTTAACAATTTTTCTATCTATAATTGTATTAATTACTGGTACAACACCTGAATCAAAAGGTCTATCACCATTCAAAACAGTTTTAAAAGAAGAAGGCGTTACTTTAACAGTTATACTCCTTGAAGAATTTAAATTTGAATTAACTATTATACTAAAATCAGTAATCATAGTATTTGTAGTTAAGGGATTTATCTCATCAATGGTATAAGTCGAGTCATCTTCTATCAAAATCAATCCACCATCTGTCTTTCTATATAAATCATAAGTTAATGGTTTTTCTACAATTTTGCTTTTTAGATCAATATCTGCGCTGCTAGAAAAAATAGGTAATATATTTAATCCTAATAAAAGCAAAACTAAAATTGTTTTTCTTTTCATAGCAATTAAATAATATATTAACTTGCAACTTATGTCAACAATTTATTCTAATAAAAAAATATTATAAAAAATAGTTTATTATTTTATTATAATACAAGGAGATAACTTATAACATATATATTATAAAATTATACATTTGGGCATAAAAAAACCAGTTCTAAGAACTGGTTACATCTCCTACGAGAGTCGAACTCGTGTTGCCGGGATGAAAACCCGGTGTCCTAACCACTAGACGAAGGAGACATTTTATTTGAGCTGCAAAGGATTTGAACCTTTGACCCACGCCTTAAAAGGGCGTTGCTCTACCAACTGAGCTAGCAGCCCAAGCAACGAATTGGAATATACCAAGAATTTGCGCACTAATCAACCACTTTTCTAAAAATAACTGAATTTTTTTTATATTTTTTTTCTCAAAAATTATATACTCATATTTTTACCCGTGTTAGAGTTAGGGTATAACACTTTAGGAGTAATACTATTTTATGGCAAGCACACTATATTTAAGTGAAAAAGAAAAAGCTATCGGATTAAAGCACATGATGAAAGAAGAAGTTTATAACGGAATCTCATATAATCTTCTTGGTGGCACTTTTGTTTACCTTTTAGCTATATACTTCAATGCAGGAAACTTTTCTTTAGGCTATATATCCTCTGTATTATATATAGCAGGAGCAGTACTCCCAATAATGCCAAAACTCTTTAATAAAAAAAATATTGTTAAAGTTCAATCCACTGCTTGGCTTTTAAGAGGTTTAATTTCTCTATTATATGTTTTATTAATTTTTCTTGATGGGAAATTTGCTGTTTTATGTTTACTTGGAATATATACCCTCTTTTCAATCTTTAGAGTTATTGGAATCGCATTAAATGATTTCACTATAAAAAGTATAAGCAACTCAAGTAATTTAGGAAGAATTGTAGGCAATATAAATATTGCATATCAATCTGCTGCTATAATTGTTTGTTGTGTCGCTGCAGTATATCTTGGAGTTTTAAATTTAAGTGGAATCATTCCTATAATTATTCTTCAAGTTATAGGTGCAATTATTAATACTTTTTCAGCTAGAGAAATGTCAAAAATCCCTTGCAGAAGAACAATTACATATAAAAAAGGAAGAGGTATAACAAAAGTTTTAAAAGAAGCTCTTCAAAATGAAAGTAGAAGACGAAGATTAATACTAAGATGGATTAGCAGTGCATTAACCGTTGGCTTTGCAATGATTGTTCCTTTTTTGAGAATTTATGTTGGATTTAATAATAGCGAAATTCTATTCTACACTGCAGCTTGTGGTATTTCATCTCTTTTAGCAGGTATGGTTAATAAACAATTATCTGATAGACTTGGATCAAAACCGATATGTTTAATTAGTAGTATTATATATTTATTCTTCCAACTAGCTTGGGTAGTATGTCCAATCTCTTTAGGTTTTGGATTTTTCTTTGCGTTAGGAGTTACTAGTAACTTCTTCTTATTAATTGCATATTTTTCAGTCTTCAGATTAATATCAGCTGTTATTCCTGATTCTGATGCAATATCTTTTAATTCTATGAACAACTTTATTATTGCAATAATTGCATTAGCTACTGGCCTTATTAATGGTTTTTTAGCAAATATAAATGTTCTTGACTATCTTAGTACAAATATTTTCTTCAATGATTATTCTTTAATGTTTTTCTTCTTAACTGTTTTAAATCTATTTTTTATAAGTTATGTTGCAAAATTAAAAGAAACAGGAGCTTATTCAAGTTCCCAAACTGCTAAAATATTATTTAGTAGGCATGGAATTCAAGCTATATCTAAAATTGAAAGATTATCACACACATTTGACCCGTATAAAAGAAGACTTTTACTTTTTTCTTTAGGAACAAATACCAATACTCTAGCAACATATCAATTAAAATCAATACTTGCCTCTCCATTCTCTGTTGATAAAAAAGAAATAATTAGATCCTTATCTATAAGACCAAGAAAAGCTTTAGTCCCAGATTTGATAAAATTAGCACAGAATGATGAAGAAAGCTCACAAATTGAGGCATTAATCGCTCTTGGCGCATATAAAAATAATACTGCAGCTATTGAAGCACTAAAAAGTATGCTTAATTCAAAATGGAGTAGTGTAAGATCTGTTGCATCAAAAAGTCTTTCAAATATTACTAATGATAAAGACCTATTAGTGAAAATAAATGAATTATCAAAAAGTGCTTCACACATTGATGAAGAAATAGATTTCTTAATTGCTAAAAAAAATCTTGATAAAGAAGGTTGTTTTTATGAAGATTTCTTTGATCCAATAAAACAACAAAGAGGTGTAACATTTAGACAAACCCGTTACGCTGTTTTAGCATCATTATTACATTTTGGATCTCCTGTACTAGCCAATTTATATGGAAACATAAACTTAGGAAATTATAACTCTGCAATAATAGACTTTTTATCTGATTCTTTAGATGTTGATATAATTTTTAACAACTATGAACAAATATTAGAGGCCTTTCTAAATAAGGATAATGAAATCATTAAAAAATATAGTTTGGAAATACTAAATAAAAACACGAAAAACAAAGATAATAAGATTATTCACATAAAAAAAGGTTTATTAAAAATAAATAATTTTGAAATATCCCAAGTAGACATACAAGATATGATTGCACTATTTTATTTTTCTTATGCTATAGCAAAAAATTAATAAAAAAATACAGAGAATATCTTCATCCTATATTGTTCGACTTTAATTGCTTTGATATTCTTATATTCATGAAATTAGACAAAATATACCATGCTGCTTATGTATTAAAAGATGTAATACATAAAACAGATTTATTACCAGCCCCATATATCTTTCCCAATGATAAAGTATTTCTAAAAACTGAAAACTTACAAATTACTGGATCTTTTAAAGTTAGAGGGGCATATTATAAAATCTCTCAATTATCACAAGAAGCAAAAGAAAAAGGTGTTATTGCATGTTCTGCAGGCAATCATGCTCAAGGCGTTGCTCTAGCTGCTCAAAGAAATAATATA
Organism: Pleomorphochaeta caudata; assembly: GCF_055395745.1. Lineage (NCBI taxonomy): Bacteria > Pseudomonadati > Spirochaetota > Spirochaetia > Spirochaetales > Sphaerochaetaceae > Pleomorphochaeta > Pleomorphochaeta caudata. The sequence goes on along the minus strand of NZ_AP042458.1, from coordinate 851,743 downwards.
AAATCTATTATTTGCATACCTGATGGAGCACCTATTTCAAAAGTTGAAGCAACAAGAAGCTATGGAGCTCAAGTTGAACTAGTAAAAGGCGTTTATGATGATGCATATACTAGAGCTATTGAATTACAAAAAGAAACCGGTATGACCTTCATACACCCTTTCAATGATAAAGAAGTTATAGCTGGACAAGGAACCATTGGACTTGAAATACTAGAACAACTAGAAGATGTTGATGCTGTAATCGTTCCAGTCGGTGGTGGCGGCTTAATAAGTGGTGTTGCCTTCGCAATAAAATCACTAAAACCACAATGCAAAGTCTATGGAGTTCAAGCATCTGGGGCTGCAAGTATGTTCTCTTCTTTAAAAGAAGATCAAGTTTGTGAATTAAATCAAGTTTGTACAATCTCAGATGGCATAGCTGTAAAAAAACCAGGTGATATAACTTTTGATTTATGTAAAAGATATGTTGATGAAATTGTTACTGTAAGTGATGATGAAGTAGCTTGTGCAATTTTAGCTTTAATGGAAAATCAAAAATTAGTAGCCGAAGGCGCAGGTGCGGTTTCTGTAGCTGCAGCAATGTTTAATAAAATAGATATTAAAAACAAAAAAACAGTCTGCCTCATAAGTGGTGGTAATATTGATGTAACTATTTTATCTCGTGTTATTTCTAGAGGCCTTTTGAAAGGTGGCAGAAGTGCAAAATTTACAATCAACTTAATAGATAAGCCTGGTCAACTTGTTGAAGTTTCAACAATAATTGCAAGCTTAGGCGGAAATGTTATTGCAGTTCACCATGATAGAGGTAGAGAAGGTACTGATTTAAATAGTTGCACTTTATCCCTTGAAGTTGAAACTAGAGATCACAACCATATTAACAAAATACGACAAACATTAATTAATCATGGATTCAAATTTGTAAGTGAAAACTAAAGTAGTGCTAAACTTCTTAGAACATAAATCCATATAAAAATTGTAATTAAAGAAAGAACAGTTGTGAAAACAACAAGTTGTGCTGCTAAATCTGCATCTCCATCCATTTCTTTTGCCATAGTAAAAGAAGAAACGGCAACTGGAGATGCCATTGAGGCAACAATACAACCTAGATAAATTCCTCTTAGTCCCATAGCAATTGCTATTAATATTATAATTAATGGAGTAACAATAAGTTTTCCTAAACTTCCTAATAAAATTAATTTATAGTTTTTCTTTATACTTTCAAATTCTAAAGTTCCACCTAATACTATAAAAGCTAATGGAGTAGCTATCTTAGATACAGATGTAATTGGCTCTAAAATAATTGTAGGAATTTCTATTTTAAATAAATAAAATAAAATTCCACATAAAGCTGCATCTACTAAAGGATTTGTGATTACACCATAGAACAAAGTAGAAATCTTAATCGCCCTACCTCTATATCCTTCTAAAACAAATACAGCTAAAATATTAACCAAAGGCACAGCAAATAATAATAAAGTACTTAAAATTGGCATTCCTACATTACCATACATTCCAATAACAACAGGAACTCCAAAAATCATTATATTGGATCTAAACCAGGCTTGAACAATAACACCTTTTTGAGGATTAGAAAGTTTAGTCTTTTTATTTACAATCATTGCCATGATTATTGCAGTTAATGGTAAAATTACAACAATAATTGAAATCATTTTTATAGAATTTTGAATATCAACCTGTTCCATATTATATATTCCTAAGAACAATAACAAAGGAAGAGGTAATCTAAAAATAAATCTATTTAAATTATTTAAGGTTTTCTTATCTATCCATTTAAATTTAACAGAAACATTTCCTAAAAAAAGCAAAACAAATAAAGGAAAAATTACGTTAAACGAAAAAAGCACGTTATCCATAAGTTAAATACTCCATATGGCTATTATATATAAATAAAAAGAAATTTAAATATATAAGTGAAATATAAAATAATATTTCCTATTAAATAACATGAAAATATTCATTTTAAGATATAAAATCAAACTTATTGCATATGTTAGATACTTACTACATGTTTTATTGCTATTTAATTCGTTGTGTTATAAGCATTTATATATTTTTTGTATTTTTTTGTAATATTTTTTATAATAATTGTTGACATAAGTTACAAGATATTATATAGTAAAACCATAAAGAAACTAAATAACAAAATTAATTAAAAGGAAAACAAAATTATGAAAAAATTATTAACTATCTTAGCAGCAGCTTTAATCGTATCAGCTCCAGTATTCGCAACTGTATCTTTCTCAGGTAAAACAGCAGACGTTCAATTAAAAACAAATATTGAAGAAACTCCTGTTTCTTATGAATTAGCTTATGACGGTGATGTTATTGATGATCAAACTACTAATTATGAAATTGGTGTTTTAACTTTAACTAAAGACGGTTCTACTAAAGACTTTACTGTTATAGCTACAAGTAACTTAAACAACGACTTAAGCGTATTAGTAGAAGTAGTTCCTTCTACATTCCAAACAACTTTAAATAATGGTGATGATGATTATGATTCAGGTATTAAACCAAGTGTTAATACATCTAAAGAAGTAGCAACTCTAACTGCTGGTAAACACGTTGACTTATTAGTAAATAAATTTAACTTAAGCTGGAGTGGTGATGAAGATCTTCCTGCTGGTGATTATGTAAGTAACGTAAAGATTATGTACTCCATTAACTAGAACATATATATAAAAAAATAGGAAATCATTAAGAGAGTGGCAGCTTTAATAAGCTGCCCTTTATTATGTCCAAACAAATTAATAAAAAAATAAGAAACCCAATTCTGATTTTCCCTTCCAGAATTGGGTTCGCAAGTTTTTATATATCGTCTGTCTTCGATAAAATTTCAAATAAAGTATTTTAATTACTAAAGAGCACTTATTGATAAAACATCGGCATCATAAGCATCTGTTACATCGCCTTCACTATCAAAGAAATCAAATCTAACATTATCCATATTAGTTTTAACTTCAAAAGAATTATCAGTTTGTTCAAAAGTAATTTTCTCAGGAACATAAGCTGCGATTCTGATTGTTACAGACTTAGCAGTTAATGAAAAAACTGTAGTTAATAAAATTAAAGCTAATAATAAAACTTTCTTCTTCATTGTCTTTTGCTCCTTACATCCATAATATATGTTAGAAGTTTGTATAAGTCAACATAAAAATAATAAAAAAGTATAAAAAATATTAATATACCCCCTAAAATATGCAATTATTATACAATAATTAAATATAATGTATAATAAGCAACAATGTAATAAGTTTGTAGAAGTAAGTTAAAACTGACGTATTTTCTCTTAGGTTAGCTTTATTTTTTAAAAGAAATATTATATTAATAAATGAAGAAAAAATTTTAATAATAAATAGCTTGTCTAGAATCATATATAAAAAAATCATCTAGATAATATATATGGTTTATGGTAAAATTTATTCAATATAAGCTATAGGGAGAGTACTTTGTTTTCAGATATTGAAGAAATTAAAACACTAATAGAAACTGATAGTGGTTTAAATTTATTAACAAAAAAGAATTCTCCATTTATAATTTCATTTTTATATAAAATGTTTAAAACGGATTCTATTCAGCCAGAGGGAATAGAGCAACAATACTTTGTTCAAAAGCTAGCTAGTTATTTAAACAATAATGAAAATACTATTGATGATGACTATGATGAAAATGATCCTTTATACAATCTTGAATTAGATAATTTTGATAAAGCATTGAATTTAACAAAAAAGTGGTCTAATCCGGATAATCAATTTATTTACAGATACTACAACGACAACAATATAGAAATGGTTGATCTTTCAACTTCCGTTGATAGATTATTTAGATATTTTGAAGAAATTGAAAATTTAAAAAGTTTATTTATTGGCACAGAATCAAAATTTATTGAAATCTTAGATAGAATCAAAGAATTAGACCAAAAGACAACTAAAAATCCTCAAGCTAGAATAGATGAATTACAAAAAAGAAAGCTTGAAATTGAAAAAGAAATAAATCAAATAAAAGAAACGGGAGAAGTTGAAATATATTCTCACACTCAAATAAAAGAAAGAGTTAACTCCTTAGATAGAGTCGCGAAATCACTAGTAAGTGACTTTAAACAATTAAGAGATAACAACCATAAAGTTTTCTCAGAATTGTGTAAAAAACAATTAGAAACTACAGAAAATAGAGGAATGATTTTATCTCAAATCCTTGAACAAACCGAAGAATTGCAAAAAACACCACAAGGAGAAAGTTTTAATGCCTTTTGGCTTTACCTAAGCAACAGAAAAGATAAAGAATCTATAAAAAATAAAATTTCTAGAATAAATAAAAAAACTCCAAACCACATATTAGATACAGAATTTTTTAATAACTTTGAAGAAACTCTATATAAATCTGGCAAGAATATTTTAGAAGAAAATCGATTATTATCAGAAAAGCTACAAAAGATTATTACTAGAAAAACTAGTCCTGAGTATAAATATATTTCAAAAATTACAAAAGAAATAAAAACTTTATGTGTAAATAAAAATATAGATATTCCATATAAACAAGAAATCTTATCTATAGATGGGAATGTTGATATAAACAACGATATGGCTAGACCATTAGAGCTTTTCAATTATCAGCAAGCAAATCGTATTACTTCATATAAAACTCCAGAAATTCCTAATTTTGATTTATCTCAATTAGTTGTAGATATACATGTAAATGAATCCATAATAAAAAATAATGTGAAAAAATATTATTTGGAAATACAAAACAATAAAAAAGAACTTACCGTACAAAATCTTTTTAGAGAATTTCCTATAAACTATGGCTTAGCTGAGGTATTAACCTATTTATCGGTAATTTATAAATCCAAATGGGCTAAAATTATTGATAATGAATATGAGAGCATAACATATAAAAGCTATACCGATAACAAAGAAATTTCCTTATCAATTCCAAAGGTGGTAATAAATAATGAATGATAACAAATTGTCAAACACAAAACAATGGAAAGACATTTGTGTAAGACTCCTTCAAGGTCCTATATTCGAAGAAGATAATCTTGAAATTTTTGAAAGATTAAAATTATGGAATAAAGAAATCAATTCATATTTTAACATCATTGGGTTAAAACTTTTTTACAGTGATGATATTAATTATGCCTATTTAGAACAAATAGAAGATGAAGATGGAAATGTTATTGATAATTTAAATAGATTGTTAAAAAGACATCCTCTTACTTATGAAGCCTCATTAATTCTTGTAATATTAAGAGAAGAATTAGATAAATTTGAATTAGAAAATTTAAACAGTGAAAATTTAATTCTAAAAGAAAGTGAAATTGTTGATTTAATTGAACCTTATTATAAAGAAAGCTCAGATAAGGTTAAATTTAAAGATTTAATATCCTCAAATTTAACATATATTTCTAACATGAATTTAATAAAAAGAATTAATAAAACAGATGACAATCTTCAAATATCAAATGATAAAGAATACTTAATTAGAAATATTATTAGAGCAAAAGTTAGTACAGAATTCTTAAAAGAATTTAAAGAAAAATTGGAAGAAAACCAGGGAGAGTAATTAAAGATGAGAGACAAAGGCTTAGATTTAGGTTTCAATATTGAAAATGCTGGTTATAGACTTTCCAAATTCCAACTTTTTAACTGGGGAACCTTTGATAATAACATTGTTAATTTAGACTTATATGGAAAAAATACTTTATTAACAGGTGGAAATGGATCTGGTAAAACTACATTAGTTGATGCACTATTAACTTTATTAGTTCCAACAAATGATAGAACATATAATTTATCAAGCGGGAATGATGGTAAAAATGGTAGAACCGAAGAAAGTTATGTTCTAGGAACTTATTCTACAAGCAAAGAAGTTAATGAGTATACTACTAGCAGAAAGACTTTAAGAGATAAAAATTGTCACAATATTATTCTAGCTATATTTTCAAATAAAACTGCTGCAAATTCCATAACTTTAATGCAATTTAGATACTTTTCCTCTAATGGAGCCTTAAAAAGGCAGTATTTTATTATTGAAGGTGAACTAACTATTGACGATTTAAACGAGAAAAAAGTTGGCTATAATCCAGCTACAAACTGGATTCAAGATATAAAGAAAACTTTTTCTGACTTAGAAATTACGTCCTATGATACTTTTAAACGATATAGTCATGACTTTGCCAAAATATTTGGATTTAGATATAAAGATAAAGCTATTAAAATTTTCTCACAAACTGTAGGAATGAAAGATCTTCATGATTTAAATTCCTTCATAAGGGAAAAAATCCTTGATGAAAATGACTCTTTCGATATTTTTAATAATATTTCAAAAAACTATAACAATTTAACTATTCTAAAAAATCAAATAGATAAAGAAGAATTACAAATTGAAATGCTTGAAAAAATAAATGAAGCATATTCTTCATATCAATATTTCTATACAAAAAAAGAAAAGAAAGAAACTATAAAAGAAAAATATTTAAAGATTTGGGAAGCACAAACCTCTTTAAATATTTTAAATGAAGAACTTAAAGAATTATCTAGTAGTTTAGAAGAACAGGAGATAAAGTTAAAAACTATTAAAGAAGAAAAAATCATTGCTCAGGATAATATAAAAGAGATGCACCAAACTCTTTTCTCTGATCAAAGGAATTCTAGAATAGAAGAACTTAACACTAGACGCAAAGATTTATTAAATACAATTTCTCATTTACAAAATCAAGTGGACCTTTATCAAAAACACTTAGATAATATAGGGTTTGATTTTCCTGAAGATGAAACGCTTTTTACAAAAATTATCCATGAAGCATCATCAAAAATAGAGATAATTGACCATAAAATTTTAAGCTTAGAAGAAGATAAAAATGAATTAATAAGTCAAAAAAATATTATAAATAATCAAATTGAAAATATATCTTCTCAACTTTCAGCTATCGAAGATAAGCAAAGTAATATTCCAATTTCTTATTTAAAAATTAGAGATCAAATCTGTGAAGCCACTTCAATAAACATTGATGAATTAAATTTTTTAGGAGAATTAATTAGAGTAAAAGAAAGTTCTTTGGACAAATCAAAACCAATTAATGCATTAATAAGATCAATTGCAACTGCTTTATTAGTTTTACCTCAACATGCAAAAAAAGTAGTAGACTATTTAGATAATAATCAATTAAAAAATGAAATGCGATTAATTATTATTGAAGATGTAATAGAAAACACTTTAATTAATGGTGAAGATAAAGATCAATTAAGTATATTTGAAGATACTGACGAAATTATTTTTGAAGAGGATTCATTCCCTATACTATCTAATCTCATGCTTGAAATAAAAGATGATTACCAACATAAAGCTTTTTTAACAAAATACTTATCAAATTATTTCTCATATTCTTATACCCAAAATAAAGAAATTATTTTTAATACTAATAAAACTTTTAATGAAAATGGATTATTAAATTTCAATAATCAATTTATAAAACCAATTACAAATGAAGAATATGATATAAACATAATTGGCTGGGATACTAAGGAAAAAATATCTAGACTCAATACAAAAAAACAAGAATTAATAAGCCAGATTAAAACATTTGAAACTGATATAAAACATCAAGATTCATTAATCCGTAAAGAAAAAAAGAAAATGGATAGTTTAATCTTTATATCAGAATTCTCTGATTATTCATCCATTAATACAAAACAATATAAGGCTCAAATTGAAAATATCGATAAACAACTCCTTGAGTTAAAAAATTCTTCATCAGATCTAGAAAATATTAGAGAAAAATTAAAAGATTTAGAAATCAAGAGCGAAGAATATGATTATAATATTGATAGCTTAAATCAACAAATTGGTGGCTTAAAATCGGCAATTACTTCAAAATCAGGCTATAAAAAACAAATCGAATCTATTTTATTTAATCAAGATTTAACAACATATTTTGAACCAATAGCAAAAATGCAAACAGAATATAATATCCCAAACAAATTTATAGATACAAAAGAAGTAAAATATTATAAAGATCAAGTTGAAGCAACATTGAACAAAGAAATCAAAGATATTGAAGTTCAATACAATAAAACAGAAAAAGAATTAATTACAAAAATTAATCAATTTATCAATCCAAAAGCTTCAATTATTAGTGACTATCCTTCTTGGACTAGAGATACAAATAATTTATCAAATGATATTGATGCGATTGATTTATTTAAATTAATGCTTGATAAATTAAAGACTGATTCACTACCAAAATATAAAGAACAATTTTCAACATTGAGAACTCGTCAAATTCAACAAGATATTATTGATTTAAATTCTAGCCTAAAAGAATGGAATAGAAAAATAAAAGAAAACATTGAAGATTTAAATGAAAGCTTAAATAGCCTAATTTATCAAAAAACTCCTGAAACAAAAATTCGACTTTCAATTGAAACAAACAGAGACAAAGAAGTTAGAAAATTTAAAAACATTTTAAACAATGCTTTACCTGATCCTAATTTTAATACTCTATCCAATGAAGAAAAAGAAAAAGCTAATGAGAAGTTCATCATTGCAGTTGATGATTTGGTAAAAGGTCTAAAAGAAAATGAAAGATTTGCTCAAAAAGTTTTAGATGTTAGAAATTGGTATCAATTTGGTGTTGAAGAATATTACTGTGAGACTTTAGAACAAGCAAGATATTACAAAGATAGTGCAGCTATTTCTGGTGGTCAAAAAGCAAAGTTAGCTTATACAATACTTGCTGCAGCTATTGCTCATCAATTTGATGTATTCAATTTTGATAACAATTCTAGATCCTTTAGATTTGTAATAGTAGATGAAGCCTTTAGCAAAAGTGATGATGAAAATAGCAAATATGCTATGAATTTATTTAATGCTATGGATTTACAACTAATGGTTGTAACGCCAATGGATAAAGTAAACTTAGTTGAACCATTTATTGATACTGTTCAAATAACAGTTTGTAATGATGGAAAACATTCATTTGTAAGATGTATAAAAAAAGAAGAATTAAAAGCTCTAAAATAGAAGGTTAAACATTAAACAATATTCTAAATGGTAAACTTATTAATTCTAAAAAATTATAAGAAGAATATTGAATCAAAACTCTTTTAAATACAAAGGCTAAAATTAAAGCTATTACTATGGTTAAAGCAACTTCAATAATAGTCTTATTTAAAGCTTTTCGTTGCAATTTGACTAATTCTTGCAAATCTGGGATATCATTTAAAATTGTAATTCTATTTTTAAATTCTTCTACTGGAGCAATAAAGGCATAAGTATTTTTCATATAAACAGCAATTGTAGAATCTATATTTTTCTCTTTAAAATAAATCTTTATAAGCCTAAAAACGGTTGGAATATTTCTTATAACAGAATATAAAGTTCTTATAAATAAAACTAAAATAATTAACGAAGATATTAAACTGCTTTCATGAGTGTTGCTTCTCAAAAAGATTATAGCAATAACAAAAAAGGCTAAATTAATTATACAATTTTTTACAGTATTTTTTGCTTTTCTTTTTAATAGTTGTTCTAATTTGTTTTTTGCAAACTCAAAAGCTTTTTCATATCCTTTTTTTATAGATTCTTGGACTTTATCGTTAAGAGATTCTTTTACAACTACTTTACCAATTTTACCACCTAATTTCATAATTTTAGATAATTTAGTCCAAACATAAGTTAAAACCGTTACATCATCCAATAATCCGCCAACAGGTATAAAATCGGGAACAATATCTATAGGAAGAACTAAATACAATAAAGAGCCAATTAATAAGATCTTTAGCCCTTTTGGAGTTTCTTCACTCATAAATCCATTATAAATATCTACTACTTTACCCCAAATCTTTTTTACAGGACCACGCTTCATAGTTGGAAGTTTTACTTCCATATTCTCTATATTTTCTAAACTAGCATTTTCCCCTAACTTAGTAGCAAGTTCAATTGATTTCTTATTTTCTTTTTTTTCCAACATAAAAAAATAATAATAACAAGAAATACTCACGTCAACAAATAAATATAACTAATAAAAAATATTAATATTAAAAAATTTATTATGAATTAAATTAATATATATTTTAATTGAAATTTTTAAATAAAAAATATACTTTTCTTATATGAAATTTATAAAAGCAATAGATAAAGATATTCCTCAATTAAAAGAGATTTGGACAAACACTTTTAATACTCCAAAAAACTTTGTAAACGATTTTTTTGAAAATCGATGGCCAATTGATCATTGTTATATCGCAAAAGAAAAAGATAAAATTTTTTCTGTTTTACATTGTCTACAATTCTCTTTTTCACGAGAGATGAACAACACTGACGTTTCCTATATTGTGGGTGCAACAACCTTACCAGAAATGAAAAGCCAAGGATTATGTTCTAATTTATTAACTCTAGCTCATCAGGATGAAGGTAAAATATTGACCTTATATCCACAATTTAATTCCTTTTTTGAAAGACATGGATTTTATTATTCTTCAAATAATGTAGGTTTTAAATTAAATGGAAATAAAAAAAACAAAGTTATAAATGAGAAATATGATATATCTACAATATATATTAATTCAACTGAAAAGACAGGCTCATTAGATAGGGATAAATTCTCTTGGCACAGCATTCAATCAAATTGTAAAACAATAGTAGCTGAAGATAATTTTGAAAAAGCCTATGCGCTTATTATTGATGATATAGCCTATGAAACAATGTGTGAAGGAATAAATAGTGCGAGAGCTTTAAAAGAGAAATTAGAAACAATGAATGTATCACAAATTTGGATGCCTTCTAATTCTCCTTTAGCATACCTTTTTGAAGCTCAACCTGTTTTTATTCCTTTAGGAATGAGCTCTGAAAAAAATATTTGTGCCAATTTATATATTCCTGAACAACTATAAATTAAAAAATAGGAACTAGTACAATCACTAGTTCCTAATATACATTAATTGAATTTAAAATTATCTTTTTCTTGAATTCATAATGAATAAATTCTTTAAATCTTCTTCATTTTTAGCATTCATCCACATATCTGGGAAATTATCTTCACTAGCAATTTCAGCAATTGAAGAAAGGATTTTTAGATGGAAAGTTCTCATTTTATAAGGACCTCCAAAAAGGAAAGCTGCTTTAACACTCTCTTCATCATCACTAAATTTAATACCTTCTTTACATCTTACAAGCGTTAAGAACATCTTTGAATTATCATCAGTTACAATATGAGGAACTGCTATAAAAGGAGTTAAAGCAGTATTTAACTCAGCTTGTCTTTCAGTAAATCTTTTATAAATTTCGGCCTCATCAAGATTAACTCTTGTGGCTATATCAGAGACAGTAATAGACAACAAAGAATCAAAATTAATGCTATGATCTATATCAAAAACAGTAGCTTCTTTTACTAATTCATCAAAATCATCTTGTTCAATATTATCTCTATTAATTACAATTTCTCTAAGCTCATCTTCTAATAAATCTCCAATAATTCTTTTATCCATCATTCTCTTAATTACATGTAATATTGCATAATCTCCAGAGAAGTGTTTTCTTCCATAAAAGAAATATACTAAGAAACAACAGAAAATAAAGAATAAAGATAAACCTGTTGAATTTGATCCCAATTCGAAGATAAAATAAGTAAAAACAACTATTGATAATAATTGAACAAAAGGATACAAAGGACTTTTGTAACTTGGTTTATAATTTGCTAAATTTCCTTCTCTAAGAACAATAACTGAAACATTCGTTAATACATAACTTGTTAAAATTACAGTTGATGCAGCTTTAACTAGACTATCTAAGCTGATCAATAAAGAAGAAAATATAATTATTCCAGTTATTATTATTGAAACAATAGGCATATCACCTTTTTTACTTGTTTTACAAAAAATCTCAGGCAATAGACCATCTCTTGATAAAGATAAAGGATATCTACTAGCAGCTAACAACCCTGCATTGGCTGTAGTAATAAAAGCTAAAGAGGCAGCTATTGTAATTGCTATATAACCTCCATTACCAACACTTTTCATTGCTGCATCTGCAATAGGAGTTACTGAATCAACAAATTCTGTACTAGTTAATACCCCAGTAGTAATAAAGACAGTAAAAGCATATAAGATAGTTACAACAATAACTGAAGCAATCATGCCTAAAGGAATATTTTTTTTAGGATCTTTAACTTCTTCTGCAATATTAGCAACTTTTAATAACCCACCAAAAGAAACAAATACAAATCCAGAAGTATATAAAATTTTATTATATCCATTTGGAGCAAAAGGTTTAAAATGTGAATAATCAATTTTAGGAAACCCGACTACTACAAAAAATATCATCAATAATAATAAGAAAAATACTAAAACTATTTGAAGTCTTGTAGCTTCTTTTACTCCAACAATATTCAAAACAACAAAGAATATTGTGATTATTGCACCAGTAATAAGAACTGGAAAACCTGTAAAAATATAAACTACTTCTGAAATACCATACACTGCAAAAGCACTTTTTAATGAAATAGCTATCCAACCCAACAAGCCAGAAACTGTACCAATAAGTGGACCTAAAGATCTATTAATAAAATAATAGTCTCCTCCTGCTTTTGGCATTGCAGTAGATAATTCTATAATTGATTGAACACCTAATAATGCTAATATACCAGCTAATAAATAAGAAATCGAAGACGCTGGACCACTTTCGGCAAAAGCTAGTGCCGGTAAAATAAAAATACCTGAACTAATCATTGACCCAGTAGCTAAAGAAAAAACACCCAAGAAACTTACTTCTTGTTTTAATTCCATAAAATTCTTTCCACCTTTTTTCTAAATTATATCATAAGGCTAAAACATCTTACTAATACTTTTTAAAAAAAATTTTATTTAATTCTATTACAGACTATAATTAATTAAAAACATTGAAAAAATTTATATATGCAGTTTGATTATCCCATTCAATCATTCTTGTTTTATGACGAAATATTTCGCCTTTATATTCAATTCTATTACAATCAAATACTTGTCTTTTAAAACTACAATTTATACAAGGTCCATTATGATCATACAAAACTTCAAAACATTTTTTCCCAATGATTCTAAAATCTAACGAAAATTTAAATAAATCTCTAAAAGCATTATTTACGTAAATTATTTCATAAGTTGCAGCATCAGTAATCATTACACCCTTTTCAGTCTCGTTTAGGATTAATTCTAATAGTTGATTCTGAGTTAATAAATTATTTTTTATTTTATTTAAATCATTAGATAATCTCATTGAATTATTTGTTTCATCAAATAAATAAAAACAATTTTTACCTAAACTTTTGGCATAATATAATGCAGTATCTGCTAAATTAATTAATTCTATTATATCTATAGAATTTACAGGATAAATAGAAATACCAATTGAACAAGAAATTGGAACAGTTTTAGATGGTAATTTTATATTTTCAATTGTTCTACAAATTTCTTCTGCTTTAATATTTATAATAGATTCATCTGTAAAGTTAGTTAAAACTGCTACAAATTCATCACCACCATAGCGACAAACTATATCTGATTTCCCAAATATATTTCTTAAAATATCTGATACTTCTAATATTACTTTATCTCCAACTCTATGACCAAAAGCATCATTTACATTTTTAAAATTATCTATATCCAAAAAGAAAAAAGCCAATTTTGTATTATGAGAATTTGCTTCTAATAAGGCTTGATTAGATAATAGAGAGAAGCCAAATCTGTTTATTAAGCCAGATAAAGGATCTCTTTGAGAACTTCGAATTACTTTTATCTCATTTTCTTTTTCAACAGTAATGTCTTTTGAAATAATATATACATGTAATTCATTCTCTTTCTCTTCATATATGCATTTAATAGTAGACCAATCAAATTTAGTTTTATTTATATAATTTTCAAACCTTAATTCTACAACCTGTGTTGAATAATCTTTCGTTTCAATAGAGTTTTTTATGTGTCTAATAAACGCAAAAGCTTTCTCTTTATCTACAAAGGGAACATTGCTGCCAAAAGTTGTCATGAACGTTTCATAGGTTATTGTTTTATAAATTTGAGGAATATGAGAGAACACTTGAACAATTTTTTTTTGGGACAGATTAACATCTAATATATAATTAAATTCATTAATTGCTATATCAAATAAATTTGTAAACTCTTTTTTCACTAATCCAACCCAGTATTAAAAATTTAGTAAAGTATAATACTGTATGTAAGATTTTTCAATAAGAATTAATTTGTTTAGTTAACAAACAATAGGAATAGTATATTTACACACACTATTCCTATGTCCTTCATTAATATAAATTTATTATGCCTTGCGTCAACACACCTTAATATATAATTATTAAGGCTTTAATAAATCTACATCTTTGGAGTAATCGATATTTTTATAGCCAAAGCCATGAAGATGTGAATAATCAGTTTTAAAGGTTTTTAAATCCCCTATTTCTAATTTTTCACCTTCTTTCAGAGTCTTCCAAAGCTCTTCAATTTCATTTTGAATATCATCTCTCATTTCAAAATCATCGAGACGAATTCTTCCTTCTTCATCCATTTTTGAATTAGGTAATTTATCACTGAAGAGTCTGTAAATTTGTTCAATACAATTTTCATGAACATTTTTACGTTTCATAACATCATATAATAATGCTATGTATAAAGGTACAATTGGAATAACAGCACTTGCTCTTGTTACTAATGCTTTATTAACAGAAACAAAAGCTTTTCCATTTAAAGAATTAAGCATTTCATTAATTACTGGAACACCTTTTTCTAGATCTTCTTTTGCTTTTCCAATAGTTCCTTCTCTATATATTGGATAAGTTATTTTAGGACCAATATAAGAATAGGCTATTGTTTTACAGTTTTCATTTAAACAATCATTCTTAACTAAATACTCAATCCATAACTTCCAATCTTCACTTCCCATTACTTTAATAGTATCATTAATCTGATCTTCAGTAGCTGTAGTTAAATTAACTTTCTCTACCATTTCAGTTTTTAAATTAACATTAAAGTTAGCATAATCAGCTTCTGTAGTTTTCAATACAGATTTATATACTTCTTTTGTTACAGGATCTATTCTCATAGGAGAAGCAACACTATAAACAACTAAATCTATTTTTCCTAAATCTTTTTTTATAGTATTTACAACTTCTTCTTTAATTTCAAAAGAAAAAGCATCTCCATTAATTGTTTTTGAATATAAATTTTCTTCTTTCGCTAATTGGTCAAAAACTTCATTATTATACCAACCAGGAGTAGCACATTTTGTTTCACTAGGAGCTCTTTCATAAGATACTCCAATTGTATTACTTTTCATTGCAAATGCATTTACAATTCTTGAAGAAAGACCGTAACCTGTTGAACAACCTAAAACTAAAACATTTTTATATTTTTCTGTTACAGGTTTATAGAGTTCACCTTTCTCGCCTTGCATTGCACTTTTAACAAATGAAATTTCATTTTCTACATATTCTCTACAACCTGCAGGATGTGCTGTTAAACATACATTCTTAATAATTTTTTCTTTTACTATCATAATATTAGCCTTTTACTAAAAGACAAAGCCATGTTGCCTCTGAAACTATTTCTCCATTAACTTTAACACAACCCTTCTGCTTTATGCCAATTTTTGAAATTCTTAAATTTTCAACTTCAACAACGCATTTATCATTTGGCTTAACAACTTTTCTAAACTTTGCTTTTTCAACAGAACCTAAAACAAATAATTGACCAGGTTCTAATAAATTAGCAAAACCTAAACCAGCTCCACCTACTTGTGCCATTAATTCAATTTGTAAAACACCAGGTACAACTGGATGATTTGGAAAATGCCCTTTAAAAAAGAATTCATCTTCTTTATAAGTATATGTTCCAATTGTTTTCTTTTCATCAGCTTCTAAAATTTCATCTACGAATAGAAAAGGATCTCTATGAAGTAAAATATCTTTAATTTCCATTATTTACCCCTTATACTTTCCGAAGATTAATACGCCATTATGACCACCAAAGCCTAAGGATTCACTTAATGCATAATCCATATTAGCAGAAAAACCTTCATTTGGAATATAATCTAAATCACATTCTTCATCTTTTGTATTATAATTAATAGTTGGAGGA
Source organism: Pleomorphochaeta caudata (assembly GCF_055395745.1). Classification (NCBI taxonomy): domain Bacteria; kingdom Pseudomonadati; phylum Spirochaetota; class Spirochaetia; order Spirochaetales; family Sphaerochaetaceae; genus Pleomorphochaeta; species Pleomorphochaeta caudata. The sequence goes on along the minus strand of NZ_AP042458.1, from coordinate 835,604 downwards.
TAAAAACCTTCCATAATTGATTTTACACAAACTATTGCTTCTACAGCACCAGCAGCACCTACTAAATGGCTAGTCATAGATTTAGTTGATGAAATTTTAACTTCCTTAGCATAATCTTTAAATACTAACTTAATTGCATTTGTTTCCATAACATCATTTGCTACAGTACTAGTTCCATGTGCATTAATATAATCAATATCTTCAGCTTTTAAGCCACTCATTTTTAGTGCTCTATTCATAGCTAATGCTGCCCCTTCGCCTGTTGGATTTGGAGCTGTAATATGGAAAGCATCACATGAAGCACCATAACCTACAATTTCACCATAAATTTTTGCATTTCTTTTCTTTGCACTTTCTTCACTTTCTAAAACTAGAATTCCTGCGCCTTCACCAATTGTAAAGCCATCTCTATTTTTATCAAAAGGACAACTAGCGGTTTTAGGATCATCATTGTGAGATGCACTTAATGCATGTAATCTTGCGAATCCTGCAACAGATAATTGGGTTATTGCTGCTTCACATCCACCTGCTAATGCAGTGTCAATTTGCCCGCTTCTAATAGCTAAGAAAGCAGAACCAATTGCATCAGTCCCTGAAGCACAAGCAGTTTGTATTGTAAAACAAGGTCCCTTTAGGTTATGAATTAATGCAATATTACCTGCTGCTTCATTACCAATTAATAAAGGAATTGTTAAAGGAGAAATTCCTCTTGGCCCCTTATTAAATAGTTTCTCTAAATTAGTTTCAGCAATTTCAAAACCACCAATACCATTACCAATATAAACACCAATATTATTATCTTCTTCTGGTTTTAAATTAGCCATATCAACAGCTTCTTGTGCTGCATATGTTGCAAATTGAGTAAATCTAGCCATAGATCTAGCTTTTTTCTTTTCTACTCTTTTTGTTACATCAAAATCTTTTACTTCACCAGCAATCTTTACTGGATATTCGCTAGCATCAAAAAGTGTAATTTTATCAATACCACATTTACCAGCTTTAATAGCTTCATAAAAATCATTTACATTATCAGCTAAAGGAGAAATACTCCCCATACCTGTAATTACTACTTTGTTCATATTTTTCTCCTAAATTACCATTCCACCATCAACACAAATTACTTGACCAGTTATATAACTTGCATTAGATGAAGCTAAAAATGATACAACATTTGCAATATCATCTACATTTCCCATTCTACTTAAAGGAATATTTTCAACAATCTTTGCTTTTTGATCATCAGTTAATTTATCACTCATACTTGTTTCAATGAAACCTGGAGCAACACAGTTTACTCTAACACCTCTAGAAGCAAATTCCTTTGCTAAGGTTTTTGTTAAACCAATTAAACCTGCTTTTGATGCACTATAATTAGCTTGTCCTGCATTACCAACCACACCAACTACTGAAGAAATATTTACAATTGAACCTTTTCTTTGTTTTAAGAAAACTCTTGATAATACTTTTGAAGTAATAAAAGCAGAAGTTAAATTAACATTGATTACATCATTCCATGCATCATTTTGCATTCTCATAATCAAGTTATCTTTTGTAATTCCTGCATTATTAATTAGTAAATCAATAGTCTTTGCTTCATTAATTATTTGTTTTAAACAATCTTCTAAAAGTTGATGATTTGAAATATCACAAGAACAATGATGAACTTTATCACCCAAATCTTCTTCTATTTCACTTCTACTTATATACCAAACTTCATAATTTTCACTTAATAATTTTTTAATTATAGCTAAGCCAATTCCTCTCGAACCGCCTGTAATTATTGCTTTTTTTTCTTCCATTTTTATATTCCTTCTATTTGTTCTACTGTGCCACAAGGATTACAAACCATATCTTCAGATTTAAAGAAATTTGTTAAAGTATTAGAAACTCCAACTTCTAAAATTCCTTGATTTGGGAATCTTTCTTTCATATCTTTCATGATTTCAATCCATTGAACTTTATTTGTTATTTGTTTTGGAATAAAAGGCTTCATATCCTTTTCAATTTTTCCAGTCACATTACTATAAACATCTACTTTTGGAGAATTTAAAACTACTTTATTTAAATATTTATCAAATTCAATTTCAGCTGATTTTAATAAAGGAGTATGGAAAGGGCCTGATACTTTTAACATAATAATACGTCTAGCACCTTTTTCTTTTAAGAGAGGAGCAATTGAATCAATTTCTTCTTTAACTCCAGAAATTACAACTTGGCTTTCTGTGTTATTATTAGCTACAAATACATTCTTATAATTTGTATTATTAATTACTTCTTCAATACCAGCTTTGTTTAAGTTAAGAACTGCAGCCATACCCATTTCGCCATATTGCTTTGTAGCTTCAGCACTTGCTTGAGCCATTAATAAACTTCTCTTTTGAACAAGATTAAACAATTTCTCATTATCTATAATTTCACTAGCTCTTAAGGCCATTAGCTCCCCTAATGAAAAACCAGCACAAGCTAAAGGTTCAATTCCTTTTTCAAGCAGAAGAGAATATGCAGATAAGCTAGCTAAAATAATTGCATTTTGTGCAATTTCTGTTTGCTTTAATTCTTCAGCATCACCTTCAGCTAAAATTTTATACAAATTAAGATGTGAAATATCACTAGCTTCTTCAAAAAGTTTTTTAACTGTTGAACTATAATTATATAAATCAATTGCCATCTTTGGCTTTTGAGACCCTTGTCCGGGGAAACACATAATTACTTTTTCCATTTAAAAAAGGTTCCTCCATAAGTTAATCCAGCTCCAAATCCTACTAAAATAATATTTGCATCATCCTTAATTTCTTCTTTCTTATTTAAAAAATCTAAAGCTATTGGGATTGATGCAGCACTAGTATTTGCAACCTTATCTACAATTGAAAAGAAAATATCATCATTTATTTTTAATCTTTTTGCTGCTGCTTGTAATATTCTTATGTTTGCTTGATGTGCCACGATATAATCAATTTCATCTAAACTAATATTATTTTCTTCAACTAAATTCTTAATAGTTTCTACAATTCTTTTTACTGCAAAGTTATAAACAGCACGACCATTCATTCGTATATGAGCTTTTTCATCTATATAAAGATCAGTAGCTCCTGCTTTTTCAACTCCGATAATTGAATTAAATACACCATTACCTTCTTCAACTAAAGCACAACCTGCACCATCAGCAAAGAGAACACATGTATTTCTATCAGTAAAATCAACTATTTTTGATAGGATTTCAGATCCTATTACTAAAACTTTTTTTGCACTTTTGGAACAAATTAATGCTTTAGCATTTTCTAAAGCATATATAAAACCAGTACATCCTGCAGTAATATCAAAAGCCATTTTCACATTTTGTAACTGCATTTTTTCACTAATAATACAAGCTGTTGACGGGAACCCATAATAATCAGGGGTCGCTGTTGCAACAATAATTGCATCAACATCATCTACATTAACATTCATATTTTTAATAGCCCTAATGGCTAAATCACTTGCTTTGTCATTATCACTTGCATATCTTCTTTCTTTAATACCAGTATGTGAATATATCCATTCATCACTTGTATCAACGATTTTTGATAAATCTGTATTAGTTACTACTTTTTCTGGTAAATATGATCCTAAAGCACTTATTTTTATGCTTTTTCCTATTTCCATAAAGCCTCCAAACAATTTATTATCTATTATTACATTATTTTAAAAAATGTCAATATTGACACTATAAAAATAAAATGTAAATATTAAGTTATTAAAAAAAATTAGAACAATGAGGAATAATATGGATAATTTAGAATATGAAAAAATAATTGAATGCTTTGAAAAGAGTTCTTTGGATGTACTAGAGATTACTTATAAAGACTTTAAAATAAAATGTAAGAAGAATATTGCAAAGGTTTATAACAGTGCTCCACAACCTGTGGAGAAACAAGTAATACAAGAGAGTGAAATTAAAAAAGTGCCTCCTGTAAAAGAAGATGAAAACTTTAAAATAATTAAATCGCCTATTGTTGGAACTTTCTATAGAGCTCCATCTCCAGATGCTAAACCCTTTGTAGAAGAAGGTGAAACTATAGAGAAAGGACAAACAGTTTGTATCATTGAAGCTATGAAAATGATGAATGAGCTAGAAGCTGATTGTAATTGTAAAATTGTTGAAATTTTAGCTAATACTGGAGATCTTGTAGAATTTGATCAACCCCTTTTCAAAGTTGAGGTATTATGATTAAAAAAGTTTTAATTGCAAATAGAGGTGAAATAGCAGTTAGAATTATTAGAGCATTAAGAGCAATGTCTATAAAAAGTGTTAGTGTATATTCTACTGCTGATAAAGACGGCTTGTGGACAAAACTAGCTGATGAAAAAATTTGTATTGGTGGTCCTAATACTAATGAAAGTTATTTAAATGTAAATAACTTAATTAGTGCAGCTCTATATACACATTGTGATGCTATCCACCCAGGTGTTGGATTCTTAAGCGAAAGTGCATCTTTTGCTGAAGAAGTAGAAAAAAGTGGCTTAATTTTTATTGGTCCTGATAAAAATACAATTAACTTATTAGGAAATAAAGTAGAAGCAAGAATTCTTGCAAGAAAAGCAGGCCTTGAAGTCACTCCTGGTAGTTTTAAAGAAATAGAAAGTGTAGAAGAGTTAAAAGAAATAGCTAATAAGATTGGTTACCCAATAATACTTAAAGCTTCCCTTGGAGGAGGTGGTAAAGGTATGAGAGTAATAAACAATGATAGTGAACTTGAAAAAAACTTTACTATTGCAAAAGAAGAAGCTAATAAATTCTTTGCTAATCCAGCAATTCATGTTGAAAAATTTTTAACTAAACCTAGACACATTGAAATTCAACTACTTTCTAATGGTAAAGATGTTATATTTTTGGGAGAAAGAGACTGTTCTGTTCAAAAAAATCATCAGAAATTAATTGAAGAAAGTCCTTCCAATGTAGTAAATGAAAAATTAAGAAATCAACTAAAAAAAGCTTCAATAAAGCTTTTTAAAATGATTAATTACAAAGGTGCAGGAACTATAGAATTTCTATTAGAAGATGAAAAATGTTACTTTATGGAAGTTAATGCAAGAGTTCAAGTTGAACACCCTGTAAGTGAATTTGTTTCTTCAATTGATATTATTAAAGAAATGATTTTAATAAGTGATGATAATTCATCTCAAATAATGAAATCATCACCAGTTTTAAGAAATCATTCTATGGAAGTTAGAATAAACGCATTATCTTGTGGAAAAATTACAAAATTTGTTCCACCACTAGGGCCAAGTGTTAGAGTAGATACTCATATCTATACAGATTTTTATGTATCTCCTTACTATGATTCATTGCTAGCAAAGATAATTGTTTATACAAAAGATCGTCAAGAAAGTATCAAAACAATGCTCTCTGTATTACAAGAATTAGAAATAGAAGGAATCCAAACAAATAAAGAAACCATTATTAAAATTTTAAACAACAAAAAATTTGTTAGTGGTAAATTCGATACTTCTTTATATAAAGAAATTGAAAAGGAATTATAATGGAAAATTTAATACAATGTCCAAATTGTCACCAAGAAATTGACAAACAAATTTTAAAAGAAAACTTAGAAGTTTGTCCAAATTGTAATTATCACTACAGACTAAAATGTGATGAAAGAATTGAATTAATTTGTGACAAAGATAGTTTTATCGAAATTGATGGTGAATTAACTTCATCAAACCCATTAAAATTAAAAGATTATGAAGCAAAACTACAACAACATAAAGATAAATCAAATTTAAATGATGCAGTAACAACTGGTAAAGCAAAACTAAATAATGAGGATATATATTTATGTATTATGTCGTTTGATTTCATGGGCGGATCAATGGGCGCAATTGTAGGAGAAAAAATCACAAAAATTATGATTGAAGGAGCCCTAAATAATACTCCTGTAGTAATTTTTAGTGCTAGTGGAGGAGCTAGGATGCAAGAAGGTATTTTTTCTTTAATGCAAATGGCAAAAACTAGTGCTGCAGTAGCTCTTATGAATAAATGTAGAGTCCCTTTATTTATCGTTTTAACCCACCCTACAACTGGAGGTGTTACAGCTTCTTTTGCAATGTTAGGTGATGTAATTTTAAGTGAACCTGGTGCATTAATTGGTTTTGCAGGACCTAGAGTTATTCAAGGAACAATTGGGACAAAACTCCCTGATGGCTTCCAAACTTCAGAGTTCCAAAAAGATCATGGATTTGTTGATGCAATAGTTGATAGAAAAGATTTGAAGCAAACCCTATCTTTTCTTATGAAAACACATAAGGTGAATTAATATGAGCAATATCGAATTAAATGAAATGAAACAAAGACTCTCTAGAGTCGATAAATACGCTACACCTAAAAGAACAGCTTGGGAATGTGTAAAATTATCAAGAAACATTAACCGTCCTGGTGTTGAAGATTATATTAAATTAATTTTTGATGAATTTATGCCATTAGCAGGAGACAGACTTTACGGTGATGATAAAGCAATGTTAGGTGGAATTGGTATAATAAATGGACAAGCTGTTACAATAATTGGAAATAGAAAAGGTTCAAACCTTAAAGAAAACATTGATGTTAATTATGGTATGAGTCATCCAGAAGGTTATAGAAAAGCTTTACGTCTAGCAAAGCAAGCAGAAAGATTTAATAGACCAATTATTAGTTTTATTGATACTCCTGGTGCTTATCCTGGTCTTGGTTCTGAAGAAAGAGGTATTGGTGAAGCAATTGCAACAAACTTAAAAGAATTTGCAACTTTAAGCGTTCCAATTATAAGCTTTATAATTGGTGAAGGTGGTAGTGGTGGTGCCTTAGGAATTGGCGTTAGTGATAAATTATATTTATTAGAAAATGCTGTTTATTCAGTAATAACACCAGAAGGCTTTGCTTCCATTTTAATGCATGATCCTTCAAAAGCTGAAGAAGCTGCTAATATAATGAAAATGACAGCCCATGATCTTTTAGATTTGGGAATCATTCACGGTATTATAGGTGAAGATAGTGAAGGAGCTCATAAGAATCCTTCATTGAGTGCTGAAGAGATTAAAAAAACTATAATTAAAGATCTTAATTCTTTAACAACAAAAAATCCTGAAAGTCTTGTTAGATACAGATTGAAAAAAATCAGAAGTATCAGAGCAAGTAAAGAACAACACTCTTGGTCAGAACCTTTGTTGAAAGTGCTCCAAAAAATTAATTAATATAAACTCTATTCCTTTGGTTTGGTTTTCTAATAGAAACCAAACCTTTTTTTTAAATAGATAATTTCTTAATTATAGGTTATTATTATAAGCAAACAAACAACAAGAAGGAACACGGTATGGAAATTGAAAAACGGTTTGCTGTTTTAATTGATTCTGAAAACATTAGTTCAAAATATATTAATATTATATTTGACGAAATATCAAAAGAAGGAACAACAACTTACAAAAGGATTTATGGAGATTTATCAAAAGGTGATACTCGGTGGAAAAAAGTTCTATTAGAATATGCTATTATTCCCATTCATCAATACAGTTATACAAAAGGAAAAAATTCAACTGATAGTGCAATGATTATTGATGCAATGGATATTTTATATACCTCAAATGTTGATGGTTTTTGTTTAGTTTCTTCAGACAGTGATTTCACTAGATTAGCATCAAGGTTAAGAGAAGCTGGAAAAATCGTAATTGGTATGGGAGAGAGTAAAACCCCTCAAGCTTTTATTTCAGCCTGTGATAAATTTAAATTCTTAGATAGATTAAAATGTGCTGCTGAAAATGAAGAAAATTGTCCTGAAAACAATGGAGAAAGTATCCCTATTCCACAATTAGAACAAGCTCCTGAATTACAAAAAATTAAAAAAGCAATTAACACAATTGTTAATGAAGCCTCAGATGAAAGCGGTTGGCTTAATGTTGGAACTCTTGGCTCAATATTATTAAATAGATTTCCAGAATTTGACGTTAGAAATTATGGCTTTTCAAAAATGACATCTCTATTGGATTCAATAAAAACTGTTGAAACAAGAAGAGAAGATTTAGGAAATAAAAATGGCGCTCAAATTGTTTATGTAAAAAATAAGAAAAGAAAACAATATAATTAAAGTAAATTAATATAAAAGAAAATACCTCTATTGTAGAAAACTACTTAGAGGTGTTTGTATATATAAATCAAATTATATTTTTACAAAATCTAATTTCTTAAATAAATCTTGTGTAATCTTTTTACTTTCATTAATAAATGAATTTTCTTCAACAGCACCTAAAACAATATCTCTTTCTTCATTATTTCTAAATGTAATTGATCTAAATTTATTATTATAATCCTTATTTCTTGTTTCATAGACCTGTTGCTCGATATATTTTCTCGTATTAACAACTTTATTCTTTATATATAACCAAGACTTTTCATCAAGATAATCAATCTTCAAACAATGCTTTAAAACCCCTAAAGCATTTGAAACTTTATCATCTTCATATGTTTCATACCATTGTTTATATCTTTCGTGGATTTCTTCCCAACTATTAATTTTGCCTATTCTTACATCGTTTCTTAATTGATCAACTTTATCTTCATAGACTATTTGCCCACCAATATTTACCCAAGGATTTAAATTTCCTGATGTAATATTTTGTAAATCAGTTAAACTTTTCTTATTTTCAAAACACCAATTTGCAATCTCTTTTGCACCATAATAATATAGCATCTCTTTATATGCATGATAGGCTTCATAAGATTTTAAAATCTTTACAGGAGTATTAGAATTTTCACTTTCAAGACTTACTACATCTAATTTATCTATTACATTTTTATCAGAATTTAATAAATCATAACCTAGAGCTAATAATTTTGATTCATCTTTTTCTTCTTTATCATAAGCTTTTGCTACTAATATTTTTAAAATTTGTGCTGAAGAAATTATTGAAAGAACCGTATCTGGGGCTAAATAGTTACTCTCAACAATCTGTTTGATTTTTTTTCTTTTATCTCTAGCTTTGACTTTGAAACTATTTCTCTCTAACGCATATAAATTATATAGCCACCAATAAGCTGGCATTATTTGTCTTGAATCCTTATCGCTACTTAATAGAGAAAAAGGGAAAATAATATTTAATTCACTAGGATAATTTCCTTTTGCAATTAGAGTATATGCTGCAAATTTACAATTATGTTTTAAGGTACTTGATAAAGCTGGCCAAAACCCTCTTTCTGCAAATATTTCTCCATCAGCCCCTCTACTATTATGATTTGATCCAATAGTAGCCCCTGCAGCCATATTAGAGAGACCTTGTATAGTAGAAGCTATTAAAAAAGAATTATTATGATGCTGCTCATGAGCTGGAAAAACTAAATTATTTAAAACTTCGCAACAGCTTATTGTTGAATTCTCTCCCAAAATTGAATTAATTAATCGAGCTCCATATTTCAAGAAAGAATTATCCATCATAATAAATCTTACAGCTTTACAACCATAGAAAATATGACAACCTTCACCAACAATACCATTAACTAATTCAACGCCTTCACCTATTTGTGTTGGCATAACTTCACTAGATTGAATGGTTAAATTCTTAAGTTTATTTACACCTTTTATATAACAACAAGGACCAAAGTTTACATCCTTAATAATTCTAGAGCTTTTTATAACAGAGTTTGATTCAATTACTCCATACCAGCCTCTTTTATCACTAATAGTATCCTTAGTAAATTGGTCGAATTTCTTCATTAGTTCAGGATCAGCTCTATAGCTTCCCCATAAATAAGCATCAGCACATCTCATAGAAACAAAAGGATAAACTTTTCTCCCTCCAGCTTCATTCATAATATCTATAGAAACTCTAACATCTTCATCTTCCCCTTCTTTTATAATACCAACACCAAATTTTGCATGATTAGTAGTTTGAAGTTCATCTATTTGATGAAGAATTACTCGATCCTTAATAATATAATGACTTAAATAATGGCATTTATTAATCGCACAATTATCTCCAATATCACTAGAGATAATAACACTATCACAAATCCCTTGATTTAATACAAAATCATGATATTTTAGTAAACCCTTTTCGATACTTCCAATTCTAACAAATCCATGAAAGCTCGATCTAATTATTAATGAGGGGTCAAAGGGATCACTTACAAAAACTTTTTCCCAAGCAGAGGAAGTGTTTCCATTTTTTATTAAAATCTCTAATTCTGCTGGGGTTAATTTTCTCCAATTTTTTTTCTGGACTTGTTGATTTCTAAAATAAAATTCATCCTTATCTTTTAAAATAAATTGGGATTCTATAAAATTATCACCAAGTTGATTATTGTCAATTAATATTACTTTACTCATAAGAAATAGTATAATTGTTTTTTTAACAATTGCAATATCTGCTTAAAAATTTGTACAAAATGCCAGGATTTAAGAAAAAAAGATATTTTTTGCATAACGAATACATATTTATTCATCAATACTTGCCTTACTATAATTGTTGAAGTAATATACACATTATGAGTGATAGAAATAATAGACAGTTTTTAAAACTAATTAATATAATAAAAAATCAAAAAGAGATACCTGATTTTAATGAATTAACTCAACAAAAGATTGATGAATTAAATGATGATAGTTTACCAAACTCTTTTTGGGTAAAAAAAGCTTTGAAGAAACATACTAAAAATGTTTCACAAAAAACCTTCATCATTCCTGTTGAAGGAGGAGCTATTACAGGCTACTTATTTGAAAAAGAAAATAATGCAGATCATGGAGGCTTAACCCCTCTAATAATATTCTTCCACGGTGGAGGCTGGGTTTGGGGCAATATGGAATTATATTCCTATTATTGTTCAAGAATTACAGAAGTCACAAAGGTTAGAGTATTATCAGTTGATTACAGACTTGCTCCAAGATTTAAATTCCCAACAGCTCTTGAAGATTGCTATAGCACTCTTAAGTGGGCATATAATGGAGCAAGATATTGGAGAGTTGATCCTGATAGAATCTTTTTAATGGGGGATTCAGCAGGAGGAAACCTTTGTGCAGGAGTCTCAAGATTAGCTAGAGATAGAAAAGGGCCAAAAATTGCTGGACAAATTTTATTATACCCATTAACTGATGCAAGGATGAGAACAAATAGCTATGAAAAATATTCTACTACTCCAACTATGAGTAAAGCAGAAATAAGTTTTTTCATTAAACAATATCAATCAGAACCAAAAGATTTGTTAAATCCAAATTTCTCACCCTTATTAGCAAAAGATCATTCTAGATTACCTCAAACATTAATTATTAGTGCAGAAATAGATCCATTAAGAGATGACGCTATGCTTTATGCTGATGCTTTAGCTTCAGCGGATACCCCAGTTAAATATTTAGAAATTGAGGGGGCATACCATAGTTTTATTAACTATCCAATGGCTAGAGGTAATGAGGAAGCTGAATGTGCTGTATTACAATTTGTTTCAGGGAAAAATTTATCTAAGATTAAATTAATTACTGCAAAAAAAATGCAACAAGAAATTAAAAAAGAAAGAAAAGAAGCAGCAAAAAAGAAAAAATCAAAATATACAATAATAAATTAAACAAAAACCTTTCTTGGATTTGGATCTTTTCCTAAAAGCAAGCCTAAAGACTCTTTTACATAACTAAAAGGTCCAATCTTAGTCTTTTCATTTGCTGAAAAATAACAATAAAAACAATAATCATCATCCATATATCTTACATCACAACTAGTAATATATCTTGAAGCCCATCCTTTTTGAGGTAAAGTCAAAACAGGGGTTCTCTCAGATTTTCTCCAAGAGATACCATCATTACTCTTTAATTGAATTAAAGAACTAACACTTTTATTATTTACTTTATCCCAACCAAAGGCACATTCTAATGCTATATAGCCACCACCTTTGACAGGCAAAATTCTTATACTTCCTGTTGCCAAACTCCTATGCTCATCATCTGCATTAGGAGAAATCAAAGGCTGATTATTATTCATGACTTCATAAGGTCCTAATAAAGATTTTGAACTTGCCATAGCAAAATATAACGTAGCTTTTTGTTTTGTATCTTTCATTAAAATATGTGAAGCCCCAAAGAATAATCTATAACCTAATTTTTCATCATAAAATAATTGAGGTCTAGATAATCTAGGTCTTTGCAATTTATCCTTAGCAAAAGAAACATTAATACTATCAAATAAAATTTGAGATTTACTAAAATTCACCATATCTTCTGTATGACAAATTTCTATTCTACTTCGTGAAATTCTATCATTTGATTTTAATTCTTGCCAATTTAATGTATCTGGTGATGAATCATGTTTTTCATAAATTAAATACCACAAGCCTTTATTAAAAAAGATAAAAGGAGAATGCCCTCTTAATTCAATCATTTTCTTAGCTTGCCAATCTAGTCCATTATTGCTTACAAAATGTTGAATACCAATCCAATTGTGTGCAAAAAGATGCCACCTATTATCAGGTGAATCTTTTGGCAAAATAAAAGTTGGATCACATAATCTTGGAGTATAAATTGTTGCTTCAAGAATAGGATCTTCTGTAAAAGGATACCAACTTAAATTATCAAAGGTATTCATAGTTTGTAGCGTCATTATTTTTTAGGGCCTCTTCTTCTATTAAATAAAGGAACAAGTTTATCCTCTAAATTAAATTTTGCTACAGCCCAATTTACTAATTTGGAATAAATAAAAATACTTCCACCTATTGCAGCAACAAATGAAACGCCTAAAACAACAACACCAAGATTTCCATCTAGGTTAAAAATTAGTCCTGCTAAAACAAAAACTAAAATAAAAATTACAAACATTAATAATACATTCACTATTGTTGCAATTATCATAAAAATAACTGTATTTGATTGTTTACTCATTTTTCCCTCTATTCTTAATCTATCATATCTACTTATTATTTTTCAATTATATTATCTTCTAATACTTTTTTTCTATTAAAATGTCCTACTATAAGACTTATTAACATGAGAGAAACACATATTACAATACTTGCATCTGCAAAATTCCAGGTAGGCCATCTTTCAAAACCTAAAAAACCATAAACTCTATTACTCATAAAATCTACTACTTGAAAGTTTTTAAAAATTCTATCAATTAAATTACCAATCCCACCACCAATAAAACCAGCAAAAAGCCAGCGTTGAAAATTTGTTAATTTAAAGTCTTTCTCAAAATACATTAAATAAAAAATATATATTAAAACAATAATTGGAATAATTATAAATAAAACAATTCTAATTGGTAAATCTAAAGAATGTCCTAAACTGAAAGCTACCGCATTATTTCTTACATGAACAATCCATAAGAAGTCATTAAAAAAGGAATAACCAATAGTATTCTCTGCAATATTTGCGACTATAAAAAACTTTGAAATTTGATCAATTAAAATAATAAATAAGGATAAAAATAAATGCCTATATTTTTTAATCATTAAGTACTCCTACAATCCAGTTGGGACATCTATAAATTTTATTAATAACTTATGTTTTTTGCTAAGTTCAACAGCTAAAGATTTAACACCAAAAGTTTCACTTTGATAATGGCCTCCACACAACATAGAAATATTCTCTTCTTTGCAATAATGATATTCACTATGTCTTGCCTCTCCTGTTATCAATAATTGGCAACCTAAAGCTTTTGCTTCATGCACATCATGAGCACCTTCTCCACTTACAATTGCAATCTTTTTTATCGGCTCATTAGAAAAATCTAATTTAATTGGATTTGTAAAATTTAAAATATTAGCAATTTCATCTATATCTAAAGCCTCGTTTAGTAAACCTACAACACCAATATCAAGTCCTTTATAATTAAAAGCAGACTCAACATCAGTTAAATTTAATGCAGTTGCCATAGCTTTATTATTTCCAACTTCCATATGAGCATCTAAGGGCAAATGAGCCGCATACAAATCAATATTATTATTAATCAACAATTCTATTTTTTTGTAAAAATTACCTGTTATTGCAATTGGGGAACCCCAATAGAGTCCATGATGAACAATAAGTACATCAATTTTATCTTCAATTGCTTTTTCAATTGTCTCTAAACAAGCATCCACTGCAAACCCAATAATTTTAATATCTCTGTTTGGACCACCTACTTGTAGACCATTTAGAGAAATATCAATACCATTAAAAGAACTAATATCTAAATATTTATCAATTTTCTTAATTAAATCATCTCGTTTCATAAAAAACATTATAATAGAGTTGACAGGGTTTTACCACCATTTTATATTTTTCTCATGGCAGAACACAAAATAAACATAAAAGAATTATCTTATGAAGAGGCAAGTTTTAAAATTCTTGACCTTCCAAAAGAAAAAGTAACATTAAAAGAAGATGAAATTATTGGTCAACCTAGGGCTATTAAAGCTTTAGAGATGGGACTTAATGTTGATAGATGGGGATATAATATTTTTATTTCTGGAGATAGTGGGACAGGAAGATTATCCGCAGTACAAGCTGTTGCTTCTTCTCTAGCAAAAGATATATCAAACTTGAAAGATATAGCATATATCCATAACTTTGTTAATAATGATAATCCAAAAGCGCTTATCCTTGAAAGAGGCCTTGGTAAGCAATATAAAAACACATTGGATCAATTCTCAAATAAATTAAAGGATAACTTAAACAACAATAGAGATAAAGCAATCCAAATTGCTATTGAAGATATTAAGAACATCAAAGAACAATATAAGGATAGTGGAATACAAGAACATCTATCTTTAATAGAAAAAGATTTAACCTCTATTTCGCTTTCAACAGATAAAGATATTACAAAGAGATATAATATTAACCTTGTAATTGATAACCAATTTAAAAAAACTAGACCATTAGTAATTGAAAACCATCCATCATTTACTACTCTTTTTGGAGCAATTGATGATAGTAAAGAAGATTTACTTCCATATCAAAGAATAAAAGCAGGTTCAATTCTAGAATCTTGTGGTGGTTTACTAGTGCTATATGCAAAAGAATTATTACAAGTTGATGGACTATGGGATGCTCTAAAAAAATATTTAGACTCTAATAAACTAAGGTTAAAACATAGATATTACTCACAAAAGGGAATTCTAAAAAATAAAAATATTAGAGCTGAAGTACCCAACGTACCATTAAAAGTTGTTTTAATTGGAAATGAGGATTTATATAATAAACTAAGCGAAGTTGATGAACAATTTTTAAAACATTTCAAGATTTCAGCACAATTCGACTATTCTATGGAATTAAATGATTTAAACAGCGCTCTTACATTAACCTACTTAGATAGGTTTATTAAAACAAATAATATATTAAATTTAGACGACTCTGGTAAAAAAGCAATTTTAAGATATAGTGCTTGGTTTTGTGAACACAGAAATGAACTTACCACCCAATTTTCACAATTAACAGATTTATTAGTTGAAGCAAATTGGTGGGCAACAAAACAAAATCAAACCATTATAAATAAAGATGCTATAAAAAATGCTCTTCAAGAAAGAGACTATACTGTTTCATTGATTGAGAGCAAAATTAACCAAGAAATTGAACGAGGAGAGATGATAATTTCTCTTACTGGATCAAAAGTTGGGATTGTTAATGGCTTAGCCGTAATTGATAGAGGGGCTGCATCATTTGGACTCCCTACAGTAATTACAGCAACTGTTGCTCCTGGAAGTGAAGGTATTGTAAATATTGAACATGAAGCAGGGCTATCTGGAGAAATCCACGATAAAGGATTATTAATTCTTGAAGGTTATTTAAGAAAAAACTATGCAAGGACTTTCCCCCTTTCTATATATGCTGGTATTTGTTTTGAACAATCCTATGCAGAAATTGATGGAGATAGTGCTTCTTCTTCTGAATTATATGCACTGCTCTCTGCAATAGCAGAGATTCCAATTAGACAAGATATTGCAGTTACAGGAAGTGTAAATCAAATGGGAGTAATACAACCAGTTGGTGGAATTAATGAGAAAATTGAAGGATTCTATAATGCTTGTAAGCGTCTGGGTTTAAGTGGACGACAAGGAGTAATTATACCAATTCAAAATGTCAAAAATTTAATTCTTTCTTATGAAGTTGAAGATGCTATAAAAAATAAACAATTCCATATATATCCTGTCAAAAATATTGATGAAGGGATGCAAATTTTAACAAATAGAGCTATTGGCGAAAGAAATAAGAAAGGCCAATTCCCAATGAGCACATTAAATAGAGAAATTGATGATTCATTAAAAGAACTATTTAAAATGGTTAGTGCTACTAGAAGCTGACATCCAATGGTGTAACATTATTCCTGTTGCAACACTTACATTTATCGAGCCCTTAGTACCAACTAAGGGTATTGATACTCTTTTTAAAGAAGAATCACATAATTCTAATAATTTTGGACTTACTCCAAATTCTTCACTACCAACAATTGCATAACCATTTTCAGGAAATTCAAAATTATTAATATCAGTTCCACCTAACTCTAAAGCAAAAACATTAGCTTTTTCTTCTTTGAGTTTTTTAATTAAAGTCTCTTCATCTAAAATATGGTTTTCTACAGTTTCAATAGTACCTCTTGCACTTCTTAAACATCTTGGGTGAGTAATATCTGCACTACCTTCAACTAAAGTAATACTTTTTACACCAAAAGAATCTGCACTTCTAAAAATAGAGCCAATATTAAAAGGTGCTCTTACCCTATCTATAATCAAATTATGATTATAAATAATTCTTTTACTTTGGTCTAAAGAACCATTATCATTATAAAAATCCCAATCGGAAGGTTCACTTCCCAATGCTTTTAATAATAATTGTGAAATATCTTCAAACAATATATAATCATAATTTTTTGAAAATAGTTTTTCACCTAATTTATCAAGCTGTTTATAATGTTCATTTGATAATACTTTTTTACTTTTATCACTATATAATACTTTATAAACTTCAATTAAATATTCATACTCAAATATATCACCTGTTGCTTGATGAAAAATTGCTGCACATTTTCTAACTTGAGTTCTCTCTTTTAATGTATATAACTTTTTTACAGTGATCATTACTTATTTTCCTCAAATTCTTCATTAGCTTTTTTTGGGCAAATACAAATTGCAAATTCACCTTTTATTGCTTGCCTATTTTCAAAATCATTAATCACATTTTCTAAAGTATCTCTAATAATCTCTTCATGAGCTTTTGTTAATTCTCTTGCAACAACAACAACCCTTTGTTTATCTAAATCATAAAGTTCTTTTAAAGTTTTAAGAACTCTAAATGGAGATTCATAAATTACAAAAGCTTCATCTCTTTCTAATAATTGAGATAATCGTGTTGTCCTTTTACCTTTTTTAATTGGTAAAAAGCCTTCAAAAGTAAAGGTTTTACCAACATAGCCAGAAACACTAATTAAGGTAATAATTGCACTAGCACCTGGAATTGCAACAATATCAAAACCTGCATTTCTTACACTTGTTACTAAACGTGCTCCGGGATCACTAATTGCAGGAGTACCGGCATCACTTACAAAAGCAATATTATTACCTTGTTCTAATAAACTAATAATACCTTGTGCAGAAGCTTTCTCATTATATGAGTGAGTAGCTATCAATCTTTTATGTATTTCATATTTGTTTAATAAAATTTGAGTATGCCTAGTATCTTCACAAGCAATAACATCAACGCTTTTTAAGATATTTAAAGCTCTTAAAGTTATATCCTCTAAATTTCCAATTGGTGTTGCTACTATATATAATTTTGCCATAAAAACTCCTATTTATATTACTTTATTAATGTACAATAGTTAAAAAAAGAAAACAACAAACAAAATATAATTATATAAATTTTAAAATTTGTTTTTTTCCTATTTTTAAATTACTTATGGTAAAAATAACCAAAATTTTAAAAAATTTGAGTTATTACTTAACATATCATAAGTTTAATTTGTCTAATTTTGCTATTTTTCCCTATTTTTTTATTTTGGCACAGAAAATGCATTAGTATTTTCACAAACATAAAAATAAAAAATAAAATTTATTATAAAGGAAGAAAAAAAGTATGAAAACCTTCAAAAGATTTAAAAACATTGTAAACTCAAATTTAAACAGCGCATTAGATTCATTAGAAAACCCAGAAAAAATGATCAGATTAATGATTACAGATTTAGAAGAAACCCTAACACAAGTTAAAAGAACAAAAGCATCTCACTTAAGAGATAAAAGTGTATTAGAAAAAGATATTAAAGATTTAAAACAAAGAATCGAAAGATGGGAAAGCAGAGCAAAATTAGCAGTTGAAAAAGGAAAAGATGATTTAGCTAGAGAAGCTCTAAATGAAAAAAGAAATTGTGAAGCAAGAATTAATACTATTGTAGATGATCTAAAAAATTATGAAAGTCTATTAATGAGTGATGATGAATCAGTAGCACAATTAACAACAAAGTTAAAAGAAATTAAAGAAAAACAATCAACTTTAGTAAGAAGAGCACAAGCTGCAAAAAACAAGAAAAAAGTTAACAGTGCAATAAAAGTTTCAGAGAGTTTTGAAATTGGTGAAAAATTCAATGAACTTGAAGCAAAAATTGAACAAATGGAAAGTGAAGTAAATTTAAGCCATAGTTCAAGTGTTAATGAATTTGAAAAAATGGAAATTGATAGTGAAATTGAAGCTGAATTAGAAAAACTAAAAGCCGCTACAAAAAAAGAAACTAAAAAGGAAACAAAGTAATCATGTATTATGACGAAGAAGAATATTATTACAGAAGAAAAAGACCACGTAGAAAACTTTATAAAAGTTCACACGGTATACTATTTGGTGTTTGTGAAGGACTCTCAGATTATACAGGGATAAGTGTTGGTTTGATTCGTTTTATAACCATTGTTACTTTTATTATATCTGGCTTCTTTCCAATCGGAATCATATATTTATTGATGGCACTCTTTTTGCCAACAAGGTATTAAACAAAATTTGAGAGCTTCGGCTCTCATTTTTTATTTTTATAATAAATGTTTAAATTTTCTATATAAACCTCTTAACTGATCATAAGACAAACCTAATAACTCTGCGGCTTGTCTTTGATTATTATTTGATTCAATTAGAGCTTGTTTTAAATATTGTAAATCAAAATTCTGTCTATTTATTAAATAATTGTTTAATTCAATTTTTTCAGTTACTACTTGTTGAATTTCAGGATCTGTTTTAACCATCTTTTCACTCTCTGAACTTTTTTTAACTACTTCTATTTTTTCTTCTTCATCATTATTTTTTATGCCTTTAGAAACAGGTTCAAAAGGATTTTTAAATGGATCTAGATCTAATTCTCTAATTATAGGTTCTTCAGATCTATAAACCGCCCTTTCAACAACATTTTTTAACTCTCTAACATTTCCAGGCCAATCATAATTTAACATTTGTTCAATTACTTCATCACTAAATTCTGGAAGTTGTTCTAATTTGCATTCCATACTCATTTTTGAAGCAAAATAATTAGCTAAAAGAATTATATCATCCCCTCTTGCTCTTAGAGGAGGTAAAAATAAAACTTCAAAAGACAACCTATCTAATAAATCTTCTTTAAATTTTCCTTCATTACATAGTTTCTTTAAATCTTGGTTTGTTGCACCAACGATTCTTACATCTGTTTTATATGGCTTAGAAGATCCAACTCTCTCAAAAGTACCATACTCTACAACTCTTAAAATTTTCTCTTGAACTTCTAAAGGAATTAGTCCAATTTCATCTAAAAAAAGAGTTCCTCCCTCGGCTTCTTCAAATCGACCTTTTCTTGATTTTTGTGCTCCAGTAAAAGCACCACTCTCATGACCAAATAATTCTGTTTCTATTAATGAAGGAGGTAATGCTGCACAGTTAACAGTTACCAAAGATTTTTCCCATCTAGGAGACAAATAATGTAATCTTTGGGCAGCAAGCTCTTTACCACTTCCTCTTTCCCCAATTACCAAAACACTTCTATTTACTCTTGCAGCTTTACTTAATTTACTTTGAAATTTTAAAAATATATCACTTTCTCCAAGAGGTTTTTCCGTCTGATAATCATAATACATAAATTTACTCCTACATGGTGAATTTTACCATACTTTAGTATTAATACAAATCTAAATTAAAATAAATAGTTTCAATAAATAAAATAAAATATTTACAAACAGAAACAAAAGTGCCTATAATTTATTGTATTAAAAGGATTTAATACTAATTTAATTAAAACTTATTATTTTTTTTAAACTTTGGCACCATTATTGCATATAAATATATGTAAAAACAAAACCTTAATGTAAGGAGACAATATAATGAGTGTATTTTCAAGATTTATGGATATTATAAACGCTAATATTAATTCAATATTAGACAAAGCAGAAGATCCAGAAAAAATGATTAAATTAATGATAACGGAAATGGAAGACACATTAATTGAATTAAAAACATCCTGTGCCTCTTCAATGGCAAATGAAAAAAGAGCTGACAAAAAAGTAAAAGAATTAGAATCTGCTATTAGCCATTGGCAAAGTAGAGCTATGCTAGCTATCGAAAAAAATAGAGAAGATTTAGCAAAAGAAGCTTTACTAGAAAAGAAAAAATTAGTTGCAGCTTTAGATAAAGAACTTAAAAATTTAGAAAGTATTAAAGAACTTGTAAAAGTTTCTAAAGATGAAATAGCACAAGTTGAAGAAAAACTTAGAAGTGTAAACAACAAATACAATCTAATGAAAGAAAGAACAAAGAGAGCTGAAGAAGAGAAAAAGGCTCAAGATATCCTTCATAAAACAAAAAATACAAACTTTGATTTTATGGAAGATAAAATAAATAGAATGGAAGCTATGAATGACTTAGATAACACTTATGACGATTTAGATAAAAAATTCCAAGATCTAGAAGGCATGGATGATATCGAAAGCGAATTAGCAGAACTAAGAAAAAAATTGGAGAAGTAGTATGGGAGTTTGGATTGTTGCAATTGTTTTTTCTTTCTTAGCATTTTCAACCTATCTTGATTATAACAAAAAAAGAGAACGTGATAAAATTAATGCCGCTCTTAGAATGGAAGAAATGAGAAGAGGTTATAAACCTGGTACTTACAGCGAATATAATGCTAAAAGAAGTAAAAAAGATTATAAAAAAAGATCAAAACATAGACACTATGAAGAAGATGATTTTGTTCCAGTTTTTGATACAAATATAAAAGAAGAAAGACAAAAAGAAAGAGCCGATTTAAAAGAAGGCATTGATGATTTGATGACTAGAATAAACAATCTAGAAGTCATTATGGAATCTGAAAAAGAAAAGAAAAAAGGTGAATAATCGTGATGAAAGACATAAAATTAATTAGAAGATCAAATAGAAATGCTCGTATCTTTGGGGTTTGTGCAGGAATCGCACAATGGGCAGAATTAGATGTAAGAACTTTTCAAATTTTTGCATTCCTAATTGTATTATTTACAGGATTTTTCCCTGGTGCAGTGATTTACATTATTTTAGCACTTATCATACCAGCAGAAAGCTCTTCATCAAACTATTACTATGATGACAATAGAGAAGAAGATCCTTATTCTGATAAAACAACTGATGAATTAAGAAAAGAATATGAAGAACTTAAGAAAAAAGTTGAATCCATGGAAAACGATATGTTCGACAAAGAAAAGGATTGGGATCAAAGATTCCACGAGGAAAAATGAGAATAAAAGATACAAAAGCCAATAAAATATTCATGCTAGTATTACTTATCATAATAATGATAGTTTACTTTGACTCGAAGTATTCAAATAGCGGTTCTAGCACAGCAGAATTCAATTTTAAAAATGATATAAATATTGAAACAATTTCTGCAAACATCAATATTTGGGTTGATAATAAGTATGACACTGCTCAAGTTATTTACAATTCAAAAAACAATGGATATTTAGATGTTGAGGAAAGAGATGGAACGACAAATATAAAAGAAAAAGTTAAAAAGAAATTTATTAATTTTGTATTTGATAATGAAACTCCTACACTATCAATATATTTACCTTCAAATGAATTAAATAATTTACGTATTAATTCAATTAGTGGCAACATTGAAGCTTATGAAAATCTTAATTTTAAAAATTTAGAACTCTTTTCAACTAGTGGTAATATAAATCTTCTTGATGTTAATTCAGAAAAAGATTTATCCATAAAAACAATCTCTGGAGAAATTTTCTTAAATAATGGAAATGCTGATGTTATTAATATATCTTCAACTAGTGGATCAATTGAAACATATAACTTAGATTCTAGTGATACTTCTTTATCAAGTATTAGTGGAGAAATATCAGTTAATGATATAACTACTGATAAGCTAAAAATAAAAACAACTTCCTCTGATGTTGATTTAGACTATGCTGATGTAAAAGATAAAATTGATATTTCTACCGTTTCTGGAGAAATAGATGGAATCTTCAAAGATGTAGAATATAAATACAATATTGATACTATTAGTGGAGAAATAAATATTAATGAAGCAGAATATGAAAAAAAATATTCTACTCCCACAGGTATTCCTTTTAATTTAAAAACAGTTTCAGGAGATTTAAATATAAACACAAAATAAATTAATAAAAACATACTATATGTTATATACTCTTATTTTTAACTATAAATTAAAAATAATTAAGTATATAACATTTTTTTATTTTCATAATCTGCAATTTATTATAGTATAATACAAGTTGCTATTTATTATTTAAAATAATATTATCAAATAAATTAAATTATTGAATATAGAGGAAATATTATGTCAGAAGAAGCTTTCGCTCAAAGAACTACAACTTGCGGTAGTTTAACAAAAGCAGACGCAGGAAAAACAGTCGTATTAAATGGTTGGGTACATAGAGACAGAAACCATGGTGCACTACATTTTATAAACTTAAGAGATAGATATGGAATTACTCAAGTAGTTGTTGATGATGATGCATCAAAAGAACTTCAAGAAACAGCTTCAAAATTAAGAATGGAATTTTGTATTGCTGTTACAGGGCTAGTTCGTCAACGTCCAGATACAATGATTAATAAAGACATGGTTACTGGAGAAATAGAAGTAAAAGCAGAAAAAATTGAAATCTTAAGTAAATGTTTACCTCTTCCTTTTATGATTGATGAAGAAACAGAAGCCAATGAAGATTTAAGATTAAAATATAGATTCTTAGATTTAAGATCTTCCGGTATGCAAAAAAGAATCAAGCTACGTCATGAATTTGTTAAAGCTATAAGAGAATACTTCTATAAAACAGACTTTTATGAAATTGAAACTCCAACTTTAATCAAAAGTACTCCAGAAGGTGCTAGAGACTTCTTAGTTCCTTCAAGATTCTATCCAGGAAAATTCTTTGCATTACCACAAAGTCCACAATTATTAAAACAAATCTTAATGGTAGGTGGTTTTGACAAATATTTCCAAATTGCTAGATGTTATAGAGATGAAGATGCTCGTGGTGACAGACAACTAGAATTTACTCAACTAGACTTAGAAATGAGCTTTGTTAAAAGAGATGATGTTTTAGTATTAATGGAAGATTTGTTTAACCAAGTCTTCAAAAAAGTAATGAACATCGACCTACCAAAAGAATTCATTCGTTTATCTTATGAAGAAAGTATGAACACTTATGGTAATGACAAACCGGACTTACGTTTTGATGTGAAAATTAAAGATGCTATTGAAATTGCTGAAAAATCAAGTTTTGCAACATTCAAAGACATTATAAGTGCTGGTGGATCAATTAAAGGTCTATGTATTCCAAAAAGTGATAAAGTAAACTTCTCAAGAAAATATATTGATGAACTTCAAGAGGCAGCAAAAACTTATGGAGCTAAAGGTTTAGCTTGGATAAAAGTTGGCGAAAACAACACCTTATCTGGTGGCGTTTCAAAATTCTTCGTAGGTTTAGAAAGTAAAGTAATTTCATACTTTGGTGCAACTGAAGGTGATTTAATTGTTATGATAGCTCATAACTCTTGGAAAAAATGTTGTACTAGCCTTGGCGCAGTTAGATCAAAAGTTGGTAAAGATTTAGATTTAATTCAACCTGGTTTTAAATTCTGTTGGATTATTGATTTCCCTCTATTTGAATTTAATGAAGATGAAAATCACTGGGAAGCAGCACACCACATGTTCAGTATGCCTCAAGCTGAATACCTAGATACTTTAGAAGAAAATCCTGGTGCAGTAAAAGGTGACTTATATGACTTAGTATTAAACGGTTATGAAGTCGCTTCAGGTTCAATTCGTATTCATGATGTAGAATTACAAAAGAAAATCTTTAAAATTTGTAACTTTAGTGAAGAAGAAGCTGAACAAAAATTCGGTTACTTATTAGAAGCATTTAAATATGGAGCTCCACCTCATGGAGGAATCGCTCCTGGAATTGATAGAATGGTAATGATTATGGCTGAAGAAACATCAATCAAGGAAGTAATAGCATTCCCTAAAAATACTGCTGCTACATCTCCTATGGATGATTCTCCATCATATGTTGACGATCAACAATTATCTGATCTCCATTTAAAAGTTGTTTATCCGGAAAAGAAAGATAAATAATTTTAATATTACTGGGGTATCAAAACTGATACCCCTTATTATTTTATAGGGCTAAAAAAATGGCTAAAACAATTGAAGAAAAAACAGTAAAACATATTAGCACAACAAGTATTCTAGCTAATTTAGTTTTATCAGCATTTAAATTTTTTGCTGGGGTCTTTGGACATAGTGAAGCATTGGTAAGTGACTCAATACATTCATTATCAGATGTATTCTCAACTATAATTGTAATAATTGGTATAAGAGTTGCTAGTAAGGAACCAGATAAAAACCATCAATATGGTCATGAACGTTTTGAAAGCGTTACCGCTATATTATTATCAATTGTTTTAGCAATAACAGGCTTTGGTATTGGACTTAATGGCTTTAATAAAATTATTGAAAAAAGCTATTTAAATGCTCAAATACCTACTACTATTGCATTAATTGCAGCATTAACTTCAATAATTGTAAAAGAAAGTATGTATTGGTATACAAGATTTGGAGCAAAAAAAATCAATAGCGGAGCCTTAATGGCAGATGCTTGGCACCATAGATCAGATGCGTTATCTTCTGTTGGTTCACTTATAGGTATTATAGGAGCAAAAAACGGATTTCCAATTCTTGACCCAATTGCAACTCTAGTTATTTGTATCTTTATTTTAAAAGCTGCCTACGATATTTTCAAAGATGGAATAAATAAAATGGTTGACACCTCCATTCCTAGTAAAGTACTAGATAGCATAAGAAATGAAGTAATGGAAGTTGAAGGTGTTATAGATATTGATTTATTAAAATCTAGACAATTTGGAAATAAATGTTATGTAGATGTTGAGATATCAGTTGATG
This sequence comes from Pleomorphochaeta caudata, assembly GCF_055395745.1. NCBI lineage: Bacteria > Pseudomonadati > Spirochaetota > Spirochaetia > Spirochaetales > Sphaerochaetaceae > Pleomorphochaeta > Pleomorphochaeta caudata. The sequence goes on along the minus strand of NZ_AP042458.1, from coordinate 810,236 downwards.
GAAATTTAAAACTATTTGCAGCTCATGAAATTGCAGCAAAAGTTCATAACAATATCGAAACAAAATTCCCAAATGTTAAACATTGTATGGTTCATGTTAACCCATATAATATTGATAACAAAGATTAAAGATTTTCATTTAAAATTACCATATGAACATGGTCTTCCCATTTTCCATTTATTTTTAAATATTTTTTGGCAAGACCTTCTTCACTAAACCCATTTTTTTGTAAAACTTTTAATGATCTCATATTTCTTGGCATAACATTAGCTTCAATTCTATGCAATTTTAAAGTAGTAAAAGCAAAATTAACAACTTGTTTAACAGCAAAAGACATGTACCCTTTATTTAAAAAATCTTTATCTAATCCATATCCCATAAAACAAGATTGAAAAGCACCTCTTACAATATTGGATAAAGAAATATGTCCTATAAGAAGATTATTTTCTTTTTCAAAAATATAAAAAGTATATGAATCATCCTTATCCCAAGCTTCTCTATTCTTTAGTAAAACATTTGCTTGAAAATCCAAAGTAAGAAAATTAATAGGTCTTATAGGTGAATATGGAGCTAAAAAAGAATTATTCCTTTTACAATAATCCAATAATTGATTTGCAAAAAAACAATCAGGAGCTTTTAATATAATTTCATTATTTTCCATTTTTCCTCCTAAAAAGAGCTCTTTTTTATAAAAAAAAATTCTAGAGTTGATAGTATAGCTTTTTACAAGTATTATTACTATACAAATAATTAAAGCGTTGTAAAAGAAACATACCAGCACTTAGCTGAAAGCCTTAGACAGCCTCTAGGAGAAAAGTATGAAATATAAAAGAATATTTACAATCGTTATCGATTCACTTGGCGTTGGAGCTATGCCTGACTCAAAAGAATATGGGGATGTTGGAGTTAATACTCTCTCTCATATTTCTGAAAGTGTAGATTCCTTTAAGATTCCTAATTTACAAAAATTAGGATTAGCAAATATATGTAAATTAAAACAAGTTGAACCTGTAAAAAAACCACTCGCATATTATACAAAACTTGCTGAAAAGAGTCTTGGCAAAGATACAATGACAGGGCATTGGGAAATGATGGGTCTTCATATAACTAGCCCATTCCAAACTTTTACTGATACAGGATTTCCCAAAGAACTTATTGATGAGCTAGAAAAAAGAACCGGACATAAAGTAATTGGAAACAAAAGCTCAAGTGGAACAGTAATTCTCGATGAATTAGCAGAAGAAGAAATTGCAACAGGAAATATGATTGTTTATACCTCTGCAGATTCTGTTTTACAAATCTGTGGAAATGAGGAAACCTTTGACTTAAAAGAACTTTATAGATGTTGTGAAATTGCAAGAGAATTAACACTTAGAGATGAATGGAAAGTTGGAAGAGTTATCGCAAGACCTTATTTAGGAAGAAAAAAAGGTGAATTTAAAAGAACTGCGAATAGACATGATTATGCTCTAAAACCTTATGGAAAAACAGCATTAAATGTATTAAAAGAAAAAAACTTTGATGTTATTTCTGTTGGAAAGATTTTTGATATTTTTGATGGAGAAGGATTAACTGAATCAAATAAATCTAAAAGTTCAGTTCATGGTATGGAACAAACAATAGAAATTGCAAAAAGAAACTTTGAAGGACTTTGCTTTACAAACTTAGTAGATTTTGATGCTCTATGGGGACATAGAAGAAACCCACAAGGTTACGCACAAGAAATTGAACGCTTCGATGTAAAGTTAGGAGAATTATTAGATATTCTTAATGACGATGATTTACTAATTATTACAGCAGATCATGGAAACGATCCAACATACACAGGAAGTGACCATACTAGAGAATATGTCCCTTTCTTAGCTTATTCTAATAAAATTAAAGAACCTAAAGAATTAGAAATTTATGATACTTTTGCTATAATTGGAAATACAATTGCTGATAATTTTGATGTAAAAATGCCAAAAGATACAATTGGCCACTCAATTTTAGATGAACTAAAATAATAATAAATTATATTTTAATTAAGCTGTTAACATTCAAGTATACCAAAATCTTTTGGTTTTGATTTTAACAGCTTATTCTTTTATTGGATCAATTACTCTATAATCACCAACCATTTTGCTGACAGCTCTTTTATGAGCATTTTCACAACCATTAAATGGTTTATCTTTATTTTCACTTTTATATTTTTGAGTTAGCCAAAGAACATCATCAGCGATTCTATCTAAATTTCTTATTTCAATTTCAGTTAAGTATTTTATAAAGGTTGCACCATCTTTTGCCCCTAATACATCAACTGCATTATTAATTAATTCATTATAATGGTGTAAACAAAACCCTTTACTTTCTGCTAAAGCTTTTTTAAAGTCTTCTTCATGAAAAGCCATATATATAATTGTATAAAGATATCTGTTTAATCTATCTTGCATCTGAGAACAAATAAGACAACCCTTTTCTCTATCTAATAACTCTTTTTCAAAATCTTTTATAGCATTATTAGTTTTTCTTCCAGGTTTAACATTTAATAAATTGGTAAAAGATTTTTTTAATTTATCCCTACTTTGAGCCAAATAAGTATCACATATTAAAGCTAAACCTTGAGGCTTATTTGCTTTACTTAATTCTTGAAAATGATGGAAACAAAATCCATGTTCATTTACTTTAACTCTAGTTTCGGGATTCATTACAGAAGAACCTAAATAAAAATCAATTCCATGTTTTTCTGCTTCTTTCATCAAAGAACACAAAAAGCATTCATCATCTTTTTCTAAAGCATCCCAAACAGGAATCGTTTCTAATTTATATTTTGGTTTACTCATTTATTATTTTATCCGTTAATATATTTGCTTACTACATTAGGATAGTTTGTTATAATTCCTTCAACTTCCCAATCTACACAATTCATCAAATCCTTCATTGAATTTACTGTCCAAGTATTAACTTGAATATTATTATCTTTGCATTCTTGAACAACTTCTCTAGATAAAGTTTTTACATCAGGATGGTAAGCATTCATGTTTAATTTAGTAGCATATTTGCCAATGTTTATGATGCCAGAGGAATCAACTAATAACCCACAAGGTATTGTTTTGTCAATTTGCTTTGTAATTATTGTTGAACTATGATTAAAGGAAGATATTATAACTCTATCTAATAAATTATATCGTTTTAAAGTATTTATAACCTTTTCTTCAATATTATCGTAATATATCAAATTTGTCTTTAATTCGATATTTGTAATAACATTTTTATCTTTTATATATTCACAATATTCATCAAAAGTAGGTATAGATTGTTTTGGATACAAATCATTAAAAATGTAATTAGCATTTAACGCTTTTATTTCATCAATAGTTTTATCTTTTATAAAACCAACTCCATCTGTTGTTCTATCAACTTTTTCATCATGAATTATCACTAAATTATCATCTTTTGATAAATGAACATCCAATTCAATCCTATTACAATTACAATCTTCAATTGCTTTTGAAAAAGCAATCATTGTATTTTCTGGATACATTCCAGAAAAACCTCTATGAGCATATACATTTATTGACATTTATCGCCTCTAAAAATTGGGAGCTGTTATCACTAACAACTCCCTAAATAATTTTACTTTTATTTAATTAGAGCTTGAGCTTTTTCAGCAATATTCTCAGCTGTAAAACCAAAGGTCTTTGCTAGGTAGTCTAGTTTTCCGACTTCTCCAAATCTTTCTCCAACATTTACAAAGTCCATCTTTACTGGATTTGTCTTTGCTAGATAAGAAGAAATCATTTCTCCTATTCCACCACTGTATCTTCCATTCTCACATACTAATATCTTCTTACAGCGTTTTGCTACTTCATCTATTAAGTCTGTGTCTAATGGTCTTATTGTATGTAAATCTACTAATGTTGCATCTATTCCTTTTTCTTTTAGAATATCTAATGCTCCACTTGCTGCATCTACCATTGTCTGTCCACTTGCTATTATTGCTACATCTTTTCCTTTGCTTAACTCGATTCCCTTTCCTAACTCTATCTTTGTTCCTACTGGGTATCTATGAGTTACACCTTTTCTTGCAGATCTTATATAGCTTGTCTTTCCATTTTCATACACTTGTCTTATTAATTCATACATACTTTGTGCATCTGATGGGTCTATTATTACTACCCCTGGTACTTGTCTCATTAATGCTATATCTTCAAATGGCATATGTGTTCCACCATTTAATTGTGCTGTTATTCCAGGGTCTGATCCTATTAGGTGTATTACTTGATGTGCATAGCCTACTGATATGAAGAATTGGTCAAAGGTCCTTCTACTTGCAAAACATCCAAAGGTGTGTGCAAATGGGGTTAATCCTACTGATGATAATCCTGCCCCTACTCCTATCATATTTGCTTCTGCTATTCCACAGTTGAAAAATCTTTCTGGATATTTCTCTTGGAAACTTTTTGAGCCTATACAACTTGCTAAGTCTGCATCTAGCATTACTACATCTTCATGTTCGCTTGCTAAATCATTTATTGCTGCCATTACAGCATCTCTCATATTCTTTATATCGCTTGTATCTCTCATTAGTTAACTCCTTCTCTTTCTCGAAGTTCTTCTACTGCTTTCTCTGCTACACTTTCATCGTATGCTATACTATGGTTTGCAGTTGTATTTTCTCCTGGTATAAAGCCATATGATTTAATTGTATCTAATACTATCATTGATGGTCTATCTACTACTTTCTTTGCTTTCTCTATGGCTTGTGCTATTTCTCTAAAGTCATGTCCATTTATCCTTTGTACATGCCAGTTAAAACCTAACCATCTTGTATCTATGTTATCCATAGTTACTACATCTTCTGTATATCCATCTAGTTGCAATTTGTTTAAGTCTGTAAAGGCTATTAGATTTCCAAGTTTCCATTGGGCTGCTGTTTCTGCTCCTTCCCATATTTGGCCTTCTTGGCTCTCTCCATCTCCTATTACTACATATGTCCTTGCATCTATCTTCTTTATCTTTTGTCCTAATGCTATTCCTACTGCTGCTGAAAATCCTTGTCCTAAAGATCCTCCTGTAAAGTCTACTCCTGGTGTCTTTGTCATATCACAATGACTTGGTAGTTTTGTTCCACCTTGGTTCAATGTTAATAACCATTCTTCTGGAAAGTATCCCTTACTTGCTAAGGTTGCATATACTGCTGGTCCTGCATGTCCTTTGGAACATACAAACCTATCTCTGTCTTCTTTCTTTGGATCTTTTGGATCTATTCTTAATTCTTCATAGTACAAATATGTTAATAACTCTACTATCGACATACTTCCACCTATGTGTCCTGAGCCAAAATGTCCAATTTCTCTTATTGTCATTTCTCTGATTTTTAAAGCTTGTTGCTTTAAGCTTTTGACATCCATGGTTTTCTCCTAATTTTTTATTTTTTCTAATTTTTTATTTTTATTTTTAAACCTAAATAATATTAATCTATAAAAAAATTATAATTTTATAAAAACCTCTTTAATTAAAGTTATTTAAGCATAAAATTACACTATTTTCTGTTCGCAAATTATAACATAAAAGAAAAATCATGCAAATAAAGATATATAACATAATCAGTAATTAATTATATATTATATAAAATAAGAGTTTTTATTGAACTAAAAAACTTGTAGTGAATTATCAATTTTGATACAATACCAACATTGAAAAATTATCAATATCAGGAGATATAACTATGAGAATGAGCAAAATGTTTTCTAAAACTTTAAGAGAAGCTCCAAGTTCTGCAGAAAGTAAAGGTTATGAATATCTTTTAAGAGCAGGCTTTGTACAACAAATGGGAGCTGGAATATTTTCTCTCTTGCCTTTAGGCTATAAAACAAACTCTAAAATTGAAAAAATTATTAGAGATGAAATGGACCAAATTGGTGGTCAAGAAATTTTAATGCCTGTAGTTAATCCCGCTGATATTTGGAAAGAAACAGGAAGATACTATAGCATCGATAAAGAAATGAGTCGTTTTAATGATAGAGCTGATAGAGACATGGTGCTTGCAATGACTCACGAAGAAGATGCAACTGCTATTGCAAGACAAGAAATTGGTTCTTATAAACAATTACCTCAACTTATTTATCAAATCCAAACAAAATGGAGAGATGATGCTAGACCTAGAGCTGGTTTAATTCGTGTAAGAGAATTTACTATGAAAGATAGTTATAGCTTTGATAAAGATATTGAAGGTTTAAACGAACAATATAAAGAACACTATGCATCTTATTTTAGAATCTTCTCAAAAGCTGGCTTACCTGTAATTGTAGTAGGTGCTGATTCAGGCATGATGGGAGGAAAGATTTCTCATGAATATATGTATTTATCCCCTATTGGAGAAGATACAATTATTACCTGTGATGAATGTGACTACACTGCTAATAGACAAGTTGCTGAATTTAAAAAAGAATATTTTAAAGAAGAAGAAAAAGAAATTGAAAAAGTACTAACCCCAGATTGTAAAACAATCGAAGATTTATGCAATTTCTTAAAAATTGAAAAAAGACAAACTGCAAAAGCTGTATTTATGGTAGGAACATTTATAAACGATAAAACAGGTGAAGAGGAAGAAAAATTAATTGTAGCTATAATTCGTGGAGACTTAGATGTTGAAGAAAACAAATTACAAAAAGCTGCAAGAGCAAATTCTTTAAGACCTGCTCATGAAGAAGAAATTTTAGCTGCTAAAATGGTTCCTGGCTATGGTTCTGCAATTAATTGTGATTCTAGAGCAATAATAATAGTTGATGACTCAGTTAAGAAAAGCAACAATTTAGTAGCTGGTGCAAATGAAAAAGGATATCATCTATTAAACACCAATTATGGTAGAGACTATAAAGGAATAGTTGCTGATATAGCAAGTGCAAAAGCTGGGTATACTTGTTTATGTGGTCATAAATTGAAAGAAAACCGCGGTATTGAAGTGGGTAATATTTTCCAACTAGGTACAAGATATAGCGAAGCTATGAATTGTTACTTCACTGATATTGATGGAAAGAAAAAACCTGTAATTATGGGATCTTATGGAATTGGTGTTGGTAGATTCTTAGCTTGTTTAGCAGAAGAATACAATGATGAAAAAGGATTAAAACTTCCAATTACTGTTGCTCCTTATCAAGTACATTTAATCAATCTTATTAAAGACGCTGCTATCGGAGAAAAACTATACAAAGAATTATCTGATGCTGGTGTTGATGTTCTTTATGATGATAGAAAAGAAAGTCCTGGTGTAAAATTCAATGATGCTGATTTAATTGGTTTACCTATTAGAATCACTCTTGGAAACAGAAGTGTTAAAGAAGGAAAAGCCGAAGTTAAATTTAGAAGCAATCTTGATGAAAATCTACTTTTTGATTTAGATACTCTAACACAAAAAGTAATTGAAACTATTGATTCATTAACAAAAGACATTAATGATAAGATTATTCACAAAGAATTAAGTTTATAATTTTTTATTTTTAATATTTATCTCTTCTAATTTAATTATTGGAAGAGATTTTTTTAACATATTTCAAACTTCTCCCTTATTGTTTTTCTACAAATTATCAAAAATTTATATAATTTTTTAGATAAATTGCTTATTTAAGCATTAATGATATAAATTTGTAGTATTATTTATTTATTTTATATTGACTTATTCAAACATATAACATACTATAACAACTGTAAGTGAGAAATTTCATTTTTCACTAACACGTCTCTAATTACTTTTATTGACAACACAAATAAGCACAACAAAAAAAGCAGTATTTTTTAATATTGCTTTTTTTGTCTCAAAATAAAACCGACCAAATTTGGTCGGTATATTTTTTTATAAGTTAATATCTAGAAATCTCTTATTCTATTTCACAAAACTTAAGCTCCTAGCTTTTCTAAAGTGTTAATAACATAAGTTCTATTTATTTCTTTAGCGTGATCTAAAGCACTTTTATTTTGATAATCCGTAGCTTTAACATCAGATCCTTCTTTAATTAGGGCCGTTACAATTTTTGTCTCTTTGTTTCCGTTTACTGCCATAATTAAAGGAGTTTCTCCTAAATAATTTTTCCCATTCATATCACATCCTGCTTTAATTAAAGCAGAAATGATTTTTGGATTAGTACTATTATTAGCTGCTAAATGAAGCGCATTAGATTTATATTCTGGTTCTACAGCTTCTAAATCTGCCCCAGCACTAATTAATGCATTCAAAACTACTACAGCAGAGTTGTTTTGAGCTGCAAGTAATATTGGGCTTAAGCCCCATTCATTTGCACAATTAACCTCAGCACCTTTTTTTATCAAATCTTTAATTTCTTTAGCTTTTGTAGCTTCTTGAGCTGCAATTAACAATTCTTTGTTTAATGCATCAATTTTTTTTGCCATGTGTATCTCCTGTTATGCTAGAAATTAACTTATTTACTTGCATTATCATTAATTAAGAAGTTTTTGTAAAGACACCAAGATGTTATAGGGTTCTTTTCCAAACATCTATAGGATTGATTTTCATTCTTACTAAACAATAAATATAACCAAATAATAAACCAGCAAGATGAGTTAAATGAGCTACACCTCCGTTTACACCAGAGATTTGACTAAACAATTCAATTACAAAAAATAATAAGATTAACAACGGCGCTCTAATTGGTAAAATACCAAAAATATAAACTCTTGCAAAAGGGAAAAAGACTGCGAACAATAATAGAATTCCGTATACTGCACCAGATGCACCTAATAATATAGCATTTTGTCCAGCTATATAATAACTAATAAAACTAAAAATACCTGACAAAGTTCCAATCAATAAATAATAAAGCAAGAATTCTCTTGAACCTAATCTTTTTTCTAAAGCCTGTCCAAAAATAAATAACGAAAGCATATTAAATAAAATATGAGTAAAATTACTATGAACAAACATATATGTAAATACTTGGTATACATAACCATGTAATACAAAACTAGGAATCATAGATAAGTAGTATATACCATTAGGCCATACAAAAGCCGTTAGGATATAAACTAAAACGTTTATACCAATAAGATATAGAGTAACATTTGAATAAGTATATTTAAATTTTTTATTTAATAAGTTCATTTTCATAATCATAAGATATATATCCAAAAAAATAACGTCAACAATATTCCCAAAAAAACATTAATTCTATATATTATGATTCTACATAATTCTACACACGGAAACTCTTTCTTTTGGTACGTATTATGCTTATTTTAATATATAGATAATTATTTTTTTCATATAAAATAAAAACTCCCATTGAAGCAATAGAATAAATCTCTCTCCAATTCTATTGCTTCTTTTATTTTTTTACTGTGAAAAAATTGCACAAATTTTACATTTTTGAAAAAAATATACAGTAAAAGTCATATTTTTTTTTAATAAATCATTGATTTTACTATTAATTTTTAAGTTTTATAAGTTGGCACGTTTATTGCATGTATATAATCAAACAGAGTAGATTTTTTCAACCTCCTTTTTTAAGTGTGATTTATAGATGTTAACAAACCTCTCCCACCCCCTTGTTAACATCTATATTTTTTTGTCTTTCAACTGTGAAAATTTTTCCCATTTTCTATTTTAGTGAAAATATTACACATTTATTTTTTAAGTAAAAACTAATTTATTTTACTAAACCTTCATTTTAAGCTATTTAATAGAGGTTTTATATTTTTGGCACGCTAATTGCATACTAATTAATGTAAAAACAGAGCAACAGTTTTTTTCAACCTCCTTTTTGGACGCCGATTCTCTCCTTTTATTCGGCGTCTTTTTTTGTGCCTTTATCTCGATTTAATATTCCTTTTTTGATACAATTTAATTATGGCTAAAACGAGAAGAGATAAAGCAGACTTTTATACAAAGCAAGCTCACAAAGAAGGATATCCCGCTAGATCAATTTATAAACTTGAAGAAATTCAAGCAAACAATAATATTATAAGACCAGGAGATAAAGTTCTTGATGTTGGAGCAGCTCCAGGTTCTTGGACTTTATATACACATAACAAGCTAATAAAAAAACATGGTTCGATAGTTGCGGTAGATTTAAACCCATTAAACTTAAATCCTATTCCACCTACTGTTACATTCTTTCAAGGGGATGCTTTTAGTAAAGAAATTAGGGCTAAATTAATTGAACTAGGTCCATACGATGCAATTATAAGTGATGCAGCTCCTATGACAATAGGAAATAGAAGCGTAGATACAGCTAGAAGTGAAAATCTTGCTGAGCAAGTTTTAATATTGGCTATGGAACAATTAAAAACTCATGGCAATTTAGTTATTAAAATATTCCAAGGTGGAGGACAACAAGAAATTTTAAAAAAGATGAGAACTCTTTTTACTAAAGCAAAAACAACAAAACCTAAAGCTTGCAGAAAAGATTCTTTTGAGATTTTCTTAATAGGCTTAGACAAAAAATAAATCTCTCAAGTATTTTATTACTCAAGAGATTTTATTAGTTTTTAATTTTCTTTATCAAAATGAACATCCAATTGAGGGAAAGGAATTGAAACACCCTTCTCTCCCAGTTTACCAACAACTTGAGAATGGAATCTCCAATATACCTTCCAATAATCTTCTGGTTTTACCCAAGGTCTCAATAAGAAGTCTATTGAAGAATCTGAAAGTTTATGTACTTCTATAATTGGGGCAGGATCTTCGAGTACTTCCGGATATGATTTTAACATTTCTGTAAATGTAGCTCTACAAGCTTCTAAATCAGCATCATACGGTACACAAACTGTCATAGAAACACCACGCTTTGTTGTATATGAATAGTTTGTGATTGCAACACCCCAAACCAACTTATTTGACATAGTAATTCTTTTTCCATCTGGAGTATTTAAAGTAACACACATTAAATCCATTGAGGCAACAGAACCAGACAAGGAACCAACTTCAATATAATCGCCTTTTCTAAAAGGTTCATTTAAAACAAGCATAGCGCCTGCAAAGAAGTTAGATAGGGAATCTTGAAATGCTAAACCTAAAACAACACCTGTTACTCCAAGACCAGCAATTAATGGCCCCATATTAATTCCAATTTGTTGAAGGAAAGTTAATATTATTAATATCCAACCAAGAACTGAAATAATTTTTAAAATATAAGAAATCATTAATTCACTTAATTTCTTAGATCTATTTAGTACAGCTTTTAATGAACGTAAAACAATTTTCAAAACTATCCAAGCTATAATTACAATTAATAGCCCTGATAAAAAACTTATACTAAAGGCTTTAAACCCTTGGTTTTGCCAAAATTTAATTGCGTCAAAAAAACTTTCAGTAATTGAAGGTTCTACAGCGTCTGCTGCTAAAACAAATAATGCGTTCATAAAAATTATCCTTTTATAATAGTATTTCTTCTTTATTATACATAATTTTTATAAAAAACAAATAAAAAAAACTATTGCAAAAAAGAAGTTTAACTTTCTTTTTATACAATAGTTTATAATAATTAAATAATAATTACCTATTTAACTAATAATTTATTTAATTGTTTTGTGAATTCTACAGGATCTTTTGGCATTACACCTTGAGATAACATTGCTTGGCCTAATAAAACTTCACTTAAGTTCTTATTGTATTCCTCATCATCACTGTTAACAATTTTCTTAACAATCTCGTGATCACAATTTACTTCTAAAATTGGTTTTGATTCAGGAATATCAGTTTGTCCCATTTGTTTCAAAATTTGTTGCATTTGTACACTTGGGTCATTTTCATCAACAACTACGATTGCTGGAGAATCAACTAAACGAGATGAAGCAACAACATTACTTACTTTATCACCTAAAGCTTTTTTAATCTTTTCAATAATGTTTTTGTCTTCTTGAGAATCTTCTTTGGTTTCTGCTTCATCTTTCAAATCATCTACAGCACCACTCTTATTAATAGCTTTTAAAGGAATATCTTTATAATTAGCAATTGAACCAATGATAAAATCATCAATATCATCAGCCATAATTAATACTTCATAACCTTTTTTCTTATATGCTTCTAATAAAGGACTTGATTTCAAAGTTTGTTCTTTTCCACCAGTAATATAATAAATACTCTTTTGACCATCTTTCATTCTTTCTTTATATTGAGCAAATGAAACATAACCATCTTCTGTAGAAGATTTAAATCTAACTAAATCTAATAAGGTATCTCTGTTAGCATAATCACTATACAAACCTTCTTTTAAAGGTCCATTATATTGTTCAATAAATTGTGCATATAATTCTGGATTATTTTCTGAGATTTTCTTAAATTCACTTAATAACTTCTTAACACTAGCATTTCTAATAGTGCTCATTACTCTATTTTGTTGCAAGATTTCTCTTGATACATTCAAAGGTAAATCTTCACTATCGATAACACCTCTAACAAATCTTAAGTATGTTGGCAACAATTCTTTATCATCATCAGTTATATAAACTCTTTTTACATACAATTTTACGCCAGGTTTATAATCTGCATACTTCATATCAAAAGGAGCTTTTGCAGGAACATAGAATAAAGTTGTATACTCTGTTACCCCTTCTGCTTTTACATGAGTATAGAATAAAGGATTTTCACTATCACTATAATTATTTTTGTAGAATTCATTATATTCTTCTTCTTTTATAGAACTTTTATTCTTTCTCCATAAAGCAGTACAACTATTTACTTGTTCAACTTTATGTTCAATAGTTTTTATAGGATTTCCTTCATCATCTTTCTTTTCATCATCATAGTTTTCTTGGTCATAACTTAAATAAATAGGGTAAGCAATATGGTCACTATACTTTTTAATTAAATTTTGTATTTCCCAACGATTTGCATACATCTTTCCTTCATCATTTAAATGAACGATTAATGTTGTACCTTGTTCATCTCTTGTTGATTCTTCAATAGTATAATTACCTTCACCTGTGCTTTTCCAAATATAGGCTTGATCTTCACCAGCTTTCTTTGTAATTACTTCAACTTCTTTAGCTACCATAAATGCACTATAGAAACCAACACCAAATTGTCCAATTAAATTATTGTCTTTCTTTAAATCATCACTTAATGCAGCTAAAAACTTTTTAGTACCACTAGATGCAATTGTACCTAGATTATCATTCAAATCATCATGACTCATTCCAAGACCATTATCTTTAATTATTAAAGTTGCATTTTCACCTTCAGTGAATTCAATATCAATTCTTGGATCAAATTCATAATTTTTTAACTTTTCGTCAGTTAAAGATAAATATTTTAATTTATCTATTGCATCTGATGAATTTGATACTAATTCTCTTAAAAATATTTCTTTATTTGAATAAAGAGAATGAATAATTAATTGTAATAATTGAGAAACTTCTGTTTTAAATTTTTTCTTTTCCACTTTTTCCTCCAGAAGAACTATATATTCTTTTTAAAATAATTAAATTCCTTTAAAGAAAATACAAAAAAAAATTATAATCGGCAACCTAAAGACAAAAAAAATACCGCTCAACCAAAGGGAAAAGCGGCAACCTCCTATTTGATTCTACACAATTAGAATCTTAATACCTATGTGCTGGGTCAATCACTATAGGTATGAACAACGACAGTTATTATTATTACATAACTTTTATATTCTGTAAAACATTTTTTTAATATTTTTTATTCCAACAAAAATAAATAAAAAATTTGCTAAATAAAAAATAAATACTTAGTAAAACTTTATTCACCCAAGCACACAAAAATTAATAATATTATAAGAAAAATATGTTTGTATAAGTATAAAATAGTATCAATTTTATACTATATTTTAATTTTATGGTAAAAAAAAATCTATTCATATGTCTTATATTATTTTACTATTACAAATTAGTTTTTTTTGTAATTAAAGCATTTTAACATATAATAAATAGCTATAATTTTTATAGATAAAATTTTTTTATGATGTAATAAGTACATAATAAGCTTTGAAATTTTAATTATTTTGTTGACAAACCTCTTACATTTGTCAAATGTTATATGTTATAATTAAGTTGAAAATAATAGAAAAAGGAACTAAAAATGTTAATACCACCTATTACAAACGAAACAAAATCAACTCAAATCGCAACTAAGCTTGAAGAGATGATTCTTTCAAAAAAATACAAAGCTGGTGAAACCCTTCCAAGCCAACATGAACTTGCACAACAATTCGCTGCTTCAAGCAGATCTGTTAGAGAAGCTTTTAAAAATCTCGAAGCAAAAGGATTGATTCAAGTTAGCCAAGGAAAACGAGCTCTTGTAAAAAGTAATAACTTGGATCAATTTGTTGAATCTTTATCAATGTCTATGTTGTCAAAACAAGTCCCTGATAAAAAATTATTAACAGACTTAATGCAAGTTAGAACTACTATGGAGGTTTCTGCAACTAGAGAATTATCAAGAAGCCCTTCTAGAATGTTAATTGTTAGATCTCTTGGCCGTTGTGTTACTAAAATGGAAAATGCAATCCCAATATTAGAAGAAAACCCTAAAGATGCTGAAGCATTAAGAACGTTTACTCAAAGTGACTTTGAATTTCACACAACCTTAATTAAATCTAATGATAATATTATATTAACATCAATTTATGAAAATTTGTCACCACAACTTTATGCAGCATTAGAAAGAATAAAAGAAAATTTAACTGAAAAGAAGAAAAAAGTTAATGAATACAGATACTTAGTTGATGCCTTGGAAAACGGACAAACTGATTTAGCTGTTGCTTTAACTTTGGTTAACTTAACGAACATTTCAGATAAATTCGAAGATTTAAAATTCTAACAAACAAGACATCAAAGACAAACACCTCAAAAAATGAGGTGTTTTTTTATTAGAAAAATAGATGTTCAACCAAAATTTTTATACCAATTATGATTAAAATCAAACCACCAAAAATTTCTGCCATCTTTTCAAACTTTGTACCAAATTTATAACCAATAAATACACCAAAATAAGATATAACAAATGTAATAACGCCAATTATTATTGCAGAATCTAAAATATGAATTTCAGGCATCAATGCAAAAGTAATCCCAACAGCTAAAGCATCAATACTTGTAGCGATAGCTAATATTAAAATTCTTTTTATATTATAAAGATTTACATCACAACATTCTATTTTTTGTTTTTCAAAGGCTTCAATCAACATTTTACCACCGATAAATGAAAGTAAAATAAAAGCAATCCAATGATCTATAAACATAATATATTTTGCAAAAGAACTTCCTAATATCCATCCTATAACTGGCATCAAAAATTGAAAGCTACCAAAAAAAACAGCTATTAACAAGGCATATTTTTTTTCAAATTTATTCATACAAAGACCTTTACTAATTGATGCAGCAAAAGCATCCATTGCAAGCCCTATTGCAATAATCACTATTTCTAAATAACCCATTTTTTTCCTCTGTTTAATAAAACATATTTATTCTAACAAGAATAACAAAAAAACACAAAACACAAAATATCTATATATTATTTTTCCTATTTTTTTAACAAATAATATAATTTCATGATATACTAAATTAAATAAGTACAGGAGGTTTGCGAATGAAAAGATGTTCAATCATTATTCATAGTGTAAATGGGAATTGCTTTATTATGGGTCAATATCTACAAGAATTATTAATTGAAAGAAGTTGTGATGCTAGACTTTATAGAGTAGCGGATGACGATTTGCACATTTGGGCAAACAAGTTAGAAACAGCAAATGATTTTCTAGAAGACATATTGGCATTGCCAATTGCAAATACATCAACTTTGAAAAAAAGCGAAATGGTAATTTTAGGAACCCCTACTTTATTTGGGAACGTAAGTGCGGAAATGAAGGCCTTTTTAGACTCAACATTCGCCCTTTCTGAAAGCAGAGATTTAGATTCAAAATTCTTCGCTTGTTTTACTAGTTGTACACATTCTACATGTGAAGGGGCTCATGCAATAGATTCTATGTTATTATGGGCACAAAATATGGGTATGTTACATATTCCTTTTGGAGTTCATACTGAAATTGATTCAGATAATCAACCTGTTGCAGGATTAGTCCATTTAGCAGGTAAAGAAAATTTAATTAGGCCTAGTCAAAAACTAGGTACTGTTATGGAAGTATATGCAGATACTTTAGCTGCCTATATTCAAGAATAATCTTTTTTAAAGATAAATGATTTATAAACTACTGCTAAAAACAGTAGTTTATTTTTTCTTAAAAAAATCTAAAATTCGATTAAAGAATCTACTCCAAAAGCCTTTCCCAAATCTCAACTTATAATCTAATGTAGCACTTTCAATTGAGACTTGTTGCGAATTACTCATATTCTTTAAATTATCCCAGTGCCTTACAATCCAAATATATAAGTCACCTTCAGTATTCCCAGGAAATGAGGCTAATAAATTTAATTTACGACATTCTTTTATAATTGGATAATAAACATTTTTGTACCAACTTTTAACAGCTTTATCAAAAGAAATCTCTTCTTTACTTGATTCATTCATATAATATTTATGAACATTTATATGATTTAATACTTCTGGGTACATACCTGAAGCTGAAAAAACTATTTCATCAATAGGAATTAAGTCCTTAAAATTATACTGACTTAAAAATTCTTTACGTTCAAAATCAATAACTTTTTTTCTTAAGTCTCTCATTGTCATACCTTTTTTCAAAGGGATTTGAGAATCTAGTTCTACAACTTCTGCATCAATAAATTGGGCACCTTGGCTTTTTGCAACAGAAACTCTATGATTCCCATCTCTAACAAAATACCATTGTCCCAATTTATAAACACTTATAGCGGGTAAATCTATAAATTGTAAATGAGCTTTATCAATACTTTTCCATCTTTCTTTTAATAATTCTTTCTTAGGATAAAAGGCTTTTGAAAAATCTCTATAACGACCTTCACTTCCTATAATATCTTTTATTAAAATTGATTTTATTCCTAAATATGACTGACTTCTTGGCTTTATTAATTCAGTAACATCATACAAAGACAACAAATCCGAATTCTCCCATTTCAATTTAGAAAGTAATACCTGAATTCTTGCTCTATTTTTTGCCTTCTCAAAATTTTCTTCTGCTTGAGTATTAATATTTAGCTCACTCATATTTATTCCTTACTATCCTTTTTTACATCACCAAGCTTTTCATCTTTTAAAAGATAAGATTTATATACATTTATTACCTTAGTTTGTCTATATACTACTTTTCTTCGTGCATTAGAATCTATTAGGTGTACATGTCCATGTAATAAATATCTAGGTTTAAAAATATCCATAAAAGTTAAAAGGCTTGAAAATCCTCTATGACAGTTATCTTTATCATCATTATACCCTAGTGGAGGTGCATGTGTAACTAAAATATCCAAATATCTACCATATTTAATTTTATTAATCAATAATTTTGGAATTAATTTAAAGATTCTTCTTCTCATTTGGAATTCAGAATATTGGTGTAAACCTCTATTATATTTATAAGTTCCACCCAAGCCTGCAATTAGCAACCCTGTTTTTTTATCACGAAAAACTTTTCCATCAATACATTCACCAGCATAGACACCATTATAACTCTGATGTAAATCTGAAGCTTTATTATATTTTTTAGGTTCCATATAGCGAGGAAATGCTTCCAAATTATGATTTCCAAAAACAAAAAATAAAGGCTTATTCAAAGAAGAAATAATAAATTCATAGTAATCAATAGATAAATCTCCTGCTCCAATTACTAAATCCACATCTTTAAAGTGATCTTTTATATGTGAAGAATAAACCAATCTATCTTTATCATCTGAAATGCATAATATGTTCATTGAGTCCTCTTTGAATATATTTTACAACATCTAAAAGTATTTTTACAGTAAATAAATATAATTTATACTTATAATAAAACATTTAACACATCATATAAATTAATTATGGACGTTTATAACTTCTTATTGCATAATAATAATAATAAGAAATTTGAGGAATCATCTATAAATGGAAAGAAAGCACACTAGACCAGAATGGGTAAAAAATTTTAAAAAACCTACTGCAACAGAAATAAAATTCATCAATGGGCATTGGTATCTTTATGAAAGAAGTTCTGTTTGGGATGCGTCAAAAGGTAAAGCAAAGAAAAAAAGTGGTAAACTTATAGGAACTATAACTGAAAATGGCCTAATTTTAAAAAAAGACAAACAAGATGTTAATGCCATTTCTTGTTTTGAATTTGGAGCCTCAAATTTTTTATATAGTTACACTCATGAGCTAAAAGATAGATTAGAAACTTATTATTCTGATTATTGGAAAACAATTTATGCTTTAGTTTTAATGAAAGTTAAAGAAAATAGTGTACTTTCAGATTTTTTCACTTTATATGAAACATCTTATTTAAAATTTAGAATTGGGAAAGTTCCTTACAAAAAAGAAGAAATAAAAAAAGCGATTATTTTTTTAGCACAAGAAATTGAAATTCTAGAAAACTTTTTTAATATTGACGAATGTAATGATTTATTAAAATACTATGAAAATTTAATTAATAAACAATTTTCTTTTGATTCTTATTTCCTTGATCCGCTTTCTTATAAAAATTTAGAAGATGATATTCTATTATTAAAAGAAACTTCTTTTAATAACAATAGAGAAGAAGAACTTTCTTATGGTCTAGCTATTATTAATTTTATGGCAAGTCATGTAATAAACTCAATAAAAAATAAAATTGCAGAAAAAGGTTTTTATAATACATATAGATTTGAAAATATTATTACATTATTAAAAACTATTAATGCTTTTAAAATTAATAGGACTATAAAAACAACAAAGCTTTTAAAAGAAGTTGAAAAGCTTTGTTATAATCTAGATATAAATACTACAATTAAAAATTAATTGGATGCCTATTATCAAAAGCAACTTTACTTAAATACTCTTTATCCAAATGTAAACCATCAGCAATCTTTATTAATAATTGTTCAGAAACTAAATTTTGTTCGCAATACAAATATAATAGAGCTTTTTCGCTTATATTTCTTGGCAATAAAGAATTTAAATATACATCTGAATTTTCATAATCCTTATATCTATTATAAATATTCTTATAAAGATAAGATTTAGTTAAATCATTTTTAATATTATACAATTCTTCTATTAAAGGCTTTGTATCCCCTCTAGCAGCTGATTCACCAAATGGTTTTAAATTATAATAAGTATATTCTTTTCCTGGTAAGAAATGGTGCTTATCACATCTTGCTTCATAATCAGGTTCTAAATCTGATGATTTTTCTCTATCTCCACCTACTATAATTAATGGATCAAAATATAAAGCAGGACACTCCTTATTATCAACTTTATAATATCTATATGTAAAGAACGCATGTTCTAAACAATCAGGATGTTCACAATAAGCAGTTAAAGGAATAACATCTGTAGCAACGTCTAACATTAATCTTGCAGTTGAGTTAAATAAATCTCTTCTGAAATTTAATATTAAAGTAGGAAATATAAACATAATCCCTTTTTCTAAACTATTATTTCTTACAACATAAGCCAATCTTTCATCAAAAAAGGATGCTTCATCTATTATATATGTTCCAACAGTTGGATTATCTTCTATAACTTTCTCTAATCCAAAAGAATCTTTAATTCTTGCAATATTTTTTCCACAACGAACATAACCTGATCTAAAAGCTAAAGCATCTTCAGGATAATCCTGGAACCTATCAGCATCTACCTCTGAACGTATAAAAAAGACATTTCTTCTATCAATATCTTTATAACTAGTAGCTTTTTTTACAACATCACTCTTTCTTTGTGCAACATTCGCATCACGCCAAACTCTTGCAGCAAATTCAGTTTTACCAGAGCCCATGGGGCCAATTAATAAAACTCTTCTTCCAGGAAGAGTAAAATCAAAATGAGTAAAAGTATCTAAAACTTCCAAAGAAGGAAAGCCTAAACTTTTTAAGAAATCAGAAGTTTCTTCTTTATTTTTTTTAATATTCAGCATTTGAATTCGCTCCAGTTACAATAGCCACACCACAACTAGCTCCAAGTCTACTTGCTCCTGCATCAATCATAGCTAAAGCTTCTTCATAATTATGAATGCCACCACTAGCTTTAACACCTAATTCTTTACCTACACTTTTTCTCATTAATGCTACATCTTCAACTTTTGCACCCCATTTAGAAAAACCTGTAGAAGTTTTCACAAAATCAGCTCCAGCTTTTTTTGCTAGTGCACAAGCTTTGACTTTTTCTTCATCACTTAATAAACAAGTTTCAATAATTACTTTTAAAATTTTATCGCCACAAACTTCTTTTAAGTTTTGAATATCTTTTAAGACTAAATCATCTTTAGATTCTTTTAGCCAACCAATATTTATAACCATATCTATTTCGTCTGCACCATCTTCAATAGCTTTCTTTGCTTCAAAAGCTTTTGCTTCTGTGCTCATAGCACCTAAAGGAAAACCAACGACAGTACAAACTGCTACATCACTATTTTTTAATTTCTTTGCACATTCTTTTACACGGCAACTATTAACACAAACTGAAGCAAAATGATATTCTAGCGCTTCATTACATAATTTACTAATCTGTTCACTTGATGCATTCGCAGCAAGCAAAGTATGATCTATATAAGATGCTATATCCATAAAAATATATTAAGATTGAATCTTAATGTCCTCCATAAATTTACTTAAATTAAAACAAAAATATATCTTATTTTACTCCATTGTAATAGGTAAAGCAACTAATACAAAAATTTTATATTTAGATTTATTTTGGCTAACTTTTTTATATTAAAGAAGTAATTCTTGACTAAATAAGAATTATATAGATAATCTTTACTCATGTTACAAAAATTTGCAGATAATTTTATGTGGGTATTAATGGTTGTTTTACTTGTTAACATTTCACAACGAAAATTAAACCACTCAGAAAAAAAACGTTTTGCAACAATTTATATTGCTGCATTATTACTATTATATAACATTCTAGTTGTTATAGTATTATTAAGAGAACTCCCTATCTATTTAGGATATGTTGCTATTATAATTCCTGTTTTACTTGGATATATCTTTAGAGATCGTGTTTGGCCTTTTAGAATTCATTGTAAAAAATGTCATAAAAAGATGAAATTCGAAAGAATAATTGGCGGTGATGAAAATCTTTGTGAATCATGTTGGTATGAAGAACATCCTGAAGAAGCTGAAAAGAAACAAAAAGAAGAAGAAGAAAAGCAAAAGCAAATTGAAGAAGAAAATAAATTTGTTTGTCCTGATAATGTAGAAGATATAGATTGGGATGCTTGGGACCCTGAAGAAAGATGTGTTCTTTCTTATGTTAAACAAGATGATAAAGTTCTATTAATCAATAAAAAACAAGGAATTGGTAAAGGTCTTATTAATGGTCCGGGAGGACATATTGAATTAGAAGAAACTGCTATTGAAGCAGCATACAGAGAATTTGAAGAAGAAACAGGCTATACTACAGAAAATCTCGAATATGTAGGTACATTAAATTTCCAATTTAAAGACGGTCTTTCTATGAGAGGATATGTATATATTGGTGAAAATGCTAAAGGGGAACTAAAAGACAATGAAGAAGCAACTCCTTTTTGGTGTCCAATAGATGAATTACCTTTAGATCAAATGTGGGAAGATGATAAATTGTGGCTACAAAGAGCTTTAAATGGCGAGAAATTTGTTGGAAACTTTATCTTTGATGATGAGAAGATGCTTTCCCATCAAATAACTTTTGAATAAAATTATAGAGGCTTAAAAAGCCTCTTTTTTTATATTAAATCTTGATATCTATTTTTTACTTCTTTATTATATAAAGTATGAGTTTAAGAACACCTATTAATTCAGTTCAAAAAGAACTAATTGTAAAAAAATCTAGATTTATATCTATTGCTACTAAAATTAACACATTAGAAGAACTAAAAATTTTAATAAATAACACACGAAAAGAGCACCCAAATGCTAATCATGTAGTTCATGCAGCCGTAATAGGTAATCAAGGGACTATTTATAGTTATAGTGATGATAAAGAACCCAAAAACACTGCAGGAAGACCGGCTTTTGAAGTGTTAAAAGGAAGTAATTTAACAAATATTGCTGTATTAGTTATCAGATATTTTGGAGGAACTCTTTTAGGTACTGGAGGGCTTGTAAAAGCTTATGGAGATAGCACAAAACTTGCTCTAAGTGAAATTGAAAGTGAAGAATTAATTAAAAAAAGTAGTTTTATTCTTAAAACCTCATATGATCGTTACGAAAAACTAAAATTGATTTTAAATGATTATAATTGCACAATTACTGATGAAATATTTGAAACCTCTGTAACAATAAAAGGAATACTTGCCTTTGATAAAACAGACTCTTTAAAAAATGAAATTATTGATTTTTCTAATGCTAGAGATCAAATCGATTTCACTGAATTGGCTTTTTAACGTCTAGCAATTTTATTAAATTTTAAAAGATCTTCAATATCTTCTTCCTTTTCATCTTCCACAACAATAAGACTTTGATCTTCATCATTTGTATCTTTATCAACATTATTTGCCAATTTTATTGCAATTGATATAGCTTTTTCTACAGCTTTAGGCTCAATTTTATCTGCAGTATCTTTACTAGTATGAAAATAAGAATTTTTTATTCCATTAGAAAAATCAATAGCCATCAAAGTACATGAATCAACATTTGCTCTAGCTCCGCTAGCAGCATCAGTTGCACCACTTAAAAAAGGCAAGGGATGATTTTTAGCTTCAAAACCCATATCATTTGCTAATTTAACACATTTTTGAGCTAACTCTTTTGATAGAGGACTTAAACCATTTATATCACTATCAATAAACACAAGATCTTCGGAGTTATAAATACAATCAAAATTTAATTGCATAGGATTAATTAATAAGGCTTGATGTTTATCAAACCAAAGGCTTGAACCTCTAACCCCAACCTCTTCAGCGTCAAAACTTGTAAAAATTAATCTAGTGTTTTTCAAACCCTTATTATTAGATTTTTTCCAATTAAAATATTTTGATAATTGTATTAAAATGTTTGAACTAATCAAATTATCTCCAGCACCTGGAGAACCTTTATCTGAATAATAATTTTTTATTTTAAAAACAATTGGAGAGGCTATTAATAATAAAACAATAAAAATAACAGTCGTAATTGTTGGAAAACCTAATGTAAATATCTTTTTTGTTAATAACTCAACTAATATATCAACAATATTTACAATAAAGGCAGCACCAAATAATATTAAAGGTAGTTCAACATTAAAAAAATGACCTCTTTCACCTCTATTATAATTTAATAATTGAGCACTGTCATGATGTGCTGAAAAAATAATAGTTTGTTCAACTTCTTCGTCTGGTTCAATTACACCATGGATATTAATTGCTTTGGTAGTTTTAACCCCTTTTTCAAATAAAGGTTTATAAATTATAAACTCTCTATAAACATAATAAGCAAAAAATATATTTAATAATAAAGGTAATAAAGAAAATCCAAATAATAAGAGAATTAATGAAACAACATAAACATATGGTAGAATTTTTAACCAAAGGCTAAAAGCTTTTCCTTTATGATTAAAACTTTGCTTTGAAGTAAAATCACAAAAGTCATCCAATCTTTCACTTATTTTTTCACCACAAGCTTTACAGGCTTCACTCCCTGTTATTCTCGGTCCAAATTCATTTATCAAAGTCTCTGTATCATTTATTGCATCTTCTGCTAATTTTTTTGCTTTTAAAGATTCTAAAGGAGATTTTCTATGTGTATATAAATCAGGTTTAACCAAATTTGATTCGTTAATCTGTTTCTTTGTACTAAATAATTTTGGCATTTTTAACAAATTATATTCTCCTATTATTTTACTATCATTTATTTCAAACTATGCTTATTAATAGAATAAATATTTATTAATAAAAAAACAATTAATCACTACTACATTTTTACATACAGTTTTTTTATTAATCATAAAGAAATAAGTTTAAAACTATCTTGACTAAATTTATAAGTCCCACTATATTATATTTCTGTTGACATCTTATTGTCAAAAAAATAGATGGAGAGATGGCCGAGTGGTCGAAGGCAGTAGTCTTGAAAACTACCGTGGGGCAACTCACCAAGGGTTCGAATCCCTTTCTCTCCGCTATCTAACATAATTTATTATATAATAGTTAGGGTTTGGAGAGGTGCGAGAGTGGCCGAATCGGGCTCCCTGCTAAGGAGTTGACCTGGTAACGGGTCCGGGGGTTCGAATCCCCCCTTCTCCGATTAAGGTTCTTGTTTGTAACAAGAACTTTTTTTTTGCCTTAAAATTTAATTTCCAATAAGCTTTTTTTATAATATTATAAAACTATAGAATAATAAAAAGGGTAAACTAAATTAATGCAAAATGATATTGAATATATAAATAACTTAAAAAGAAGTAAAATATTCCAAAACATCACGGACAAAGATATAAGAAAATTATTACCGTGTTTAAAAGCATCCGTAAAAAAATTCAAAAAAAATCAAATCATTTTCCATCAAGGCGATTTTATAGAAAAAGTTGGAATTATATTATATGGAGAACTAAAGATAGAAAAAATAGATTTTTGGGGAAATAGTTCAATATTAAAAATTTTAACAAATTATGAAATGTTTGGTGAGATCTATGCTTTTGAAAAACAACCTCTTGAAGTTTCTATTATTTCTAATACTGATAGTGAAATACTTTTTATAAATTTCAACAAAATAATATCCCCATGTGAGAGTGCCTGTACCTTCCATACTCAACTAATAATCAATCTACTAAAAATATTTGCAAATAAAACTGCTGCAATGAATAAAAAAATTGAAATTCTATCAAAACGTTCAATTGAAGACAAATTACTAACTTATTTAAAATCGATCTCATTAAAAACAAAAAATAATGAATTCTCTATTCCTTACAATAGACAAGAGTTAGCTGATTTTCTAGGAGTAAACAGGAGTGCATTAAGCAAAGAACTAATGAGATTAGAAAAAGACGGTATTATTAAATATCATAAAAACAATTTTAAACTAATTTAATAATAGTTTTAAGTAATAAATAAATCCGAGATTTTCCTGCCCCTTGACATCTTTATAAAAAAAGAATAAAGTCGTCTATCGTAAATAAAGGAACTAAAAGAAATTATATTCCTTTCGTTTTTTTTTAAAATGAGATCTTAGCTCAGCTGGATAGAGCATCAGTTTGCGGAACTGAGGGTCGGAGGTTCGAATCCTCTAGGTCTCGACAAATTTACTTTCAGTTATAGTACTGGAGAGGTGTCCGAGAGGTCGAAGGAGACGGACTCGAAATCCGTTGTAGCGCACAGCGTTACCGAGGGTTCGAATCCCTCTCTCTCCGATATTTTTATCTCTAATACACCAAAATAATAACTTAGACCTTTATGGAGAGATGTCCGAGTGGTCGAAGGTGTACGCTTGGAAGGCGTATGTGCCCGAAAGGCACCGAGGGTTCGAATCCCTCTCTCTCCGTTTTTCAGTCGGTAGATTCTATACTATGAAAAATTACCCAACCCCGTCAGGACCGGAAGGTAGCAGCGGTAAGTAATTTTTTCATGAGATATGGGTGATTTACCGGCTGTTTTTATTTTAATCTTATTTAATTTCATTAATTATATGTTATAATTATTTTTATAGGAGAAATTTATGGCTTATGTAGTAACAGCAACAAGAAAAAGACCTCAATCTTTTGATAGTTTAGTCGGTCAAGAATTTGTTGTTTCAACAATCAAGAACTCAATAAAAGCAAATAGAATAGCTCATGCATATTTATTTTGTGGTCCTAGAGGTGTTGGTAAAACTTCTTCAGCTAGATTATTAGCAAAAGCCTTAAATTGTGAACATGGACCAACGCCTACCCCTTGTGGGACATGTGAGATGTGTACTGAAATTACCAAGGGAATTAGTAGTGATGTAATTGAAATTGATGGTGCAAGTAATAATAGCGTTGATGATATTAGAAATATAAAAGAAGAAGTACGATTTCATCCTCAGAAAGGAAGATATAAAATATATATTATTGATGAAGTACATATGTTATCAAAAAGTGCTTTTAATGCTTTATTAAAAACTATTGAAGAGCCACCAAGTTATACTATTTTTATTTTTGCGACAACAGAAACACAAAAAGTTCCTGCAACAATTAGAAGTCGTTGCCAACAATTCCATTTTCAATTAATCAATATTGAAACAATCAGTAAATGTTTAAAAGAAGCTGCTAATGATTTAAATATAACAGCAGATGAAGATGCTATATTTTGGATTGCAAAAGAAGCAACAGGCTCAATGCGTGATGCTTATACCCTATTTGATCAAGTTGTTTCCTTTAGCAATGATCATATTTCTCTTGATAAAATCAAAGATAAATTAGGATTAGTCGGACTTGAACAAATAAATTCAATTTTCTTAAATTTAATAAGCAATAATTTAAATTTAGTATTTTCTGAATTAAATACTATGTTAAAAGCTGGAGTTTCTGTTGAACAATGCATCAAAGATTTTGCTTCATATTTTAGAACAATACTTTTAATAAAACAAAATATATCAGATCCTAATATTTTAGGAGCACAAACAAAAGATATACCAACCTCAATTATTAATGCATATACAAATGATCAGATTGAAGCAGGCCTGGAACTATTTATTACTCTTTATAGAGATATTAAATACTCAATAAACCCTAGATTTGAATTAGAATTAGCAGTAAATAAATTAAGTAATCTACAACAATTAGCCTCCCCAACTGTTTTAATGAAGAAAATTAATGAGCTACAAAATGAGCTACAAAATGCTGATAATAGCACAATATCAGATTCTACACCTAAAAATTCATTCCAAATTGATCAATTAGATCAACAAAAACAAGCTGAACTACAAAAACAAGCTGAACTACAAAAGCAAGCCGAACTACAAAAGCAAGCCGAACTACAAAAGCAAGCTGAACTACAAAAACAAGCCGAACTACAAAAGCAAGCCGAACTACAAAAGCAAGCCGAACTACAAAAGCAAGCCGAACTACAAAAGCAAGCCGAACTACAAAAACAAGCTGAGCTTCAAAAACAAGCTGAGCTTCAAAAACAAGCTGAGCTTCAAAAACAAGCTGAGCTTCAAAAACAAGCTGAGCTTCAAAAACAAGCTGAGCTTCAAAAACAAGCTGAGCTTCAAAAACAAGCTGAGCTTCAAAAACAAGCTGAGCTTCAAAAACAAGCTGAGCTTCAAAAACAAGCTGAGCTTCAAAAACAAGCTGAGCTTCAAAAACAAGCTGAGCTTCAAAAACAAGCTGAGCTTCAAAAACAAGCTGAGCTTCAAAAACAAGCTGAGCTACAGAAACAAGCTGAGCTACAGAAACAGGCTGAGATTAATAAACAAGAAACTACCTATATTAACGATTCAGGGATTCCATCTCAAAAGGTTTCTGAAGAAAAACCAGCAACAGAGTATAATCAAGAAAACTTAAAAAATGGTATTTTTAATATGGAAAAATTACCTTTAATTATTGATTTAATGAAAAACAAATATTTAAACGTATCTACAGCTTGTCAAAAAATATCAAAGATCCAACAAAGCAGTAATATTTTAGTTTTATATACTCAAGTAAATTTTAGTTTAACTATTATGAAAGATAATGAAAGAATTATCAGAGCAGCTATAAAACGAATATGTAATTATGCAGGTCCAATTTCTTTTGAATTAGAACAAGTAAAACCTAAAACTCAAAACAAATATGTTACAGACCCCTTTGTAGAGGAAACTAGAAAAATGTTTAGAGGAAAAATCGAAGAAGTTGACTAATTTGGTATAAAAATTATATTTAATATAATATGAAGAAATTTAGGAGGAAGGCTTTTAGCCATTAAAAATATGAATCCATTTGACATAATGAAAAATATGAAAGATCTACAAAAAAATGTAGATGCTATGAAATCACAACTTGAAACTACATTTGCAACAGGAAATGCTGGAGCAGGAATGGTCGAAATCACAATTAACGGAAAGTATAACATCACAGATATAAAAATTGATAAAGCTATAGTTGATCCAGAAGATGTAGAAACTCTTCAAGTTCTAGTTGCTGCTGCTTTTAATAGTGCTTCAGAAAATTTGCAAAGAAAGTTACAAGAAGAAGGTACTAAAATGGCAGGCTCTTTAGGTGATCTTGGAAATCTTTTTGGACAAAATTAATGAGTGCTTTAGAAACATTAATAGAACATTTAAGTCGCTTACCTAGCATTGGTCCAAAAACAGCTTCTCGATTAGCTTATCACTTAATAAAAACAGATAATGGCTATAATAAACTCTTAGGCTCAGAAATAGCATCTATTCAAGAAAAAATATTTCCTTGTAGTGTCTGTGGAAGTTTTACGGAAACAGACCCCTGCCCTGTATGTTCTGATAGCAATAGAGATCATACCACTATTTGCGTTGTTGAACAGCCACAGGACGTTGTGACCCTATTAGCAAGCGATATTTATAATGGTATGTTCCATGTGTTAGGCGGAGCAATAAGCCCAATCGATGGAATAGGTGTAGATCAACTTAATTTTGCAAAATTTTTTCAAAGATTAAAAGAGGGCAATTTTAAAGAAGTCATTATTGCTACCAATCCAACAGAAGAAGGTGATACAACAGCTCTTTATATAAGACAAATGCTAAAAGATACAGATATTAATGTTACAAGATTAGCTAGTGGATTACCAATTGGTGGTGATTTAGAATATGCCGATAAAATCACTATTGCTAGATCTTTAAGAGGTCGCGTTAAATTTTAATAAAACAATAGTCTTAATTAAGACTATTGTTAATATATTCTAAGAAATTGTCATATTTTTTTTCGATTACATTTGTTCCATGATTGTAAAAATCTTTTAAAACATTAATATCTTGTTCTAGATGTGATATCGTATCAACTTCAGGTCTTATAACAAAGATTTTATTCTCTTCTTCATCTTTTTTGATTTCTGAGAGCTTATTATTATATCTTTCAGGCCTTTCTAACATTAATCTAACAACTTCAGGGTATTGTTTATATTTATATTCAATCATTTTCTTATTAAGTGACTTTAAAGGCTTTTTATAATATCCCTCTTTTTGTGTTAATACTAAAACTATGGCTTTGCTATTTTTAGCCTTAGCATAATCCAATGGTATAGAATTTGATACGCTACCATCAACATAAGGTGTATTATTTATTTCTACAATTGGGGCAGCAAAAGGCATGCTACATGAGGCTTTACAACAAGTTATATCTCTTTTATCTGGATTTATTTTATGATACTCGGTTTCTCCTGTTTTGCAATTAGTAACAGTAATATCGACATCATGATTAAATTTTTTATAAGCAGAATAATCATAGGGGAATGTTACATCAGGAAATGTTTCAAACAATTTTTCCATATCTAAAATATTGGAAGATAAAATTTTCTTCTTATTTATATATCGATTTTCTTTTTTATCAATAATAATTGTTTTTTTTGATCGTCCAATTTGATGGGATGCATAATTCAAAGCATTTGCAGCTCCTGCAGAAACACCAATAATATTAGAAAAATAAATATCATTTTTCATAAAAAAATCAATTACTCCTGCAGTAAAAATCCCTCGGTTTGCTCCACCTTCTAATATTATAGTACCATCAATTAACATATTAAATTTTTCCTTAAAAAAACATGGACAAAACTGTCCATGTCATAATCTATTTTATATTTCTTTCTTTCTTTATTTTTTCATAAGCAGTTTGAATTTCTCTAAACTTTTGCGTCGCCATTTTTGAGAATTCTTCTGGCAACCCTTTGGATGCAATAGTATCAGGATGATATTCAATACTTAATTTTCTATAAGCTTTCTTAATTTCTGACTCTGTAGCATCTTTGCTTAAGCCTAAAACAGCGTAAGCAGTTTTATCAGAAAAACTTTCTGTAGAATACTTATTTTTCATGCCAGCATAATATGATGGAGAAAATCTAAAAATAGCTATAACTTGCTTTATAATATTTTCTTCTTCAATAGAAATATTTCCATCAGCTACTGCAACTTTAAATAAAGCCTCAATTGTTAATTGTAATATAGCTTGATCATGATTAAAGGCAGAATATAATTGGCGTGCAAATTGTTCTACTGTTCCACCATTAACTAAAGCAGCTTCAAAAACTCTTCTTGCTGCATCTCTTGATGCCATATCCAAGTTTAAATCATTATCTATAAAATTATTTACAGCAGCTCTTTCTTCTTTACTAACTGTAGAATCTGCTTGAGACATTCTTGCTAACAACGAAAAAACACCAACAAAGAAAAGCATATTTCTCTGTTCAACCCTATTCATACGTCTTTGACCAAATTCATAATATTTAGTACCAGTGTAAGAATTATTTGTATCGTAAGTATCAGCTTTATCAAATAAATTGCCAAAAGCAATTCCTGCAATTAATCCTAAAGGGCCACCTAAGGTAAAACCTAATAGACCTCCTATAAGTTTTCCATACCAAGCCATTATAATTTATCTACCAACATAGAACATTTTCCAGAAGGAATTGGAAGTGTTTTTTTCTTATCTTCATCTATTATTTCGATTGTGAAATAATACAATTTTTCACTCTCTAAACGAACTTCCCAACCTCTAGCATTTTTATTACTTAAAATAGTTATCATATTTCTCTTCAATGATAAATTTTCAATCCCCATTGCTTCACGACTAGTCATAGTCCAATCAACGGTTTTTCTTGGTAATGAAATATCCATACCAATAATATTTTCTATCATTAATGCGATTGTGATTAATCCATTCATAGGTAAAAATCTTTTTCTTGGGAAATCCGCAATTTCATCAGTCGTGCTTTTTCCTTCTTTATTTGGTAAATATCCTTCCCAAATATCATCAACTTTATCTGCATCTGGATGAAATGTATCTAAAATAAAATATAAATGCCTAATAGCACATTCACGAGCAAAAACAAACTCATTATATTTTATTAACCCTTTAACAACCATAAAAGTATTAATTGGAATAACACCACCACACCAACCATTTCCACTTTCACTGAAATTAGGTGAACTAACAGGAAGACCTGGGAATGGATTATCTGTTCCAAATTCATTAGAATCATGTAATTTCTCAATTAAGAAAGAGGCTCTTTCATCATTAGGGATTTCTGCTAATAAAGTCCAATAGGCTCCAATAAATTTTTCTCCAATTTTTTTACCTTTAATATTTAAATCATAATAAAATTGACTTTCTTCATCCCACATATGTGTATTTATTCTTGTTTTTAAACCAAAATACATTTTCTTATATTTAAAACTCAATTCTTTATCATTTAACACATCACCAATTGCAGACATATATAAAGCATTCATTGCTAATTGAGCATTAAAATCTATTGGATAATAACAATTGCTTCTTGGTATATTTCCACTGACACAAGCAGTCAAAGGGACTGAATATAAACCATTTTCAGCTTTAAAATTATTATCTAACCATTCAAAATATTTTTCTAATTTTGGAACAACTTCTTTTAATCTCTTTTTATTACCAATTTTATGATAAAAAGTAAATTCAACATAAGCAAACAAACAAGGAGCTAATCCTAAAGGATTATTAGGGATTTTTACAGGAGATCCATCTTCAATCGAATAATCACTTCTAATTGCACCATCTTCTTCTTGCTTTGAATAGAAATAATCTAACAAAGCAAATGGAGAATATTTTTGATTACTATAAATTAAAAATAATGCAGACATACAAGCTTCAAATTGATTAAATGTTTTTTGTTCAGGATATGCTAAATAATCACCAACAAAACCATTTTTGTCTGTGCCTTTATTCCATTGTTCATTTATCCATACCCATGTACGATTATACATGTCGACAAAATCTTGATCATAAAAATGTATTGCTGGAACTAATTCCTTAATCAATGTTTTCTCCTCAAATCTAATTTACTAACTAGAACCTAATAAAATACAATATAATAATAATCCATGCAATAGGCAAATTATACCGTACTCTATTATCATACACTATATTTTATAAATTCTTACAAAAAAAATTATTTTTTTTACATTTTTTTTAATAAATGACATTTAAGACTTTTGATTTTATATAAACTTGTATCTTTTCAACATTTTTTCCTACCATTTCTCCATCTATGTGAATAGGCATATCTTTATTTTTTGCAATAATGTTAACCCATTTTTCCCTTGAAAATGAAAAATGAGAATCATCAATTTGTTTCCCAGATAAAAACTTTACTGCTGTTTTTAAAATAATTTTTTTCTCTATCGGTTTGTTCGCATAAACAAAATCTAAAAAACCATCATCAATTATAGCTTTTGGTGTCATTAAAAAAGCACCACCCATTCTTTTTCCATTACCTAAAGAAAGTTGCTGTGATTCAATGTCAAAGGTTCCTGATTCTTTTTCTATAGTCAAGTTCATTGGAGTTGGATAATGTCTTAACATTTTGATCAAGGCTAAAACATAACTCAAAGTACCAGAAACCTTTTTAAAACTACTAGCTATAAAATTAACAGAAGGTTCAAACCCTATCCCTAATCCATTAACAAAATGAGAACCTTTAGGATAAATTCCACCAATACAAAAACCTACATCAATAAGTTTTCCTTTCCTTTCTTTTATTTTTTTTACAATTTCTGATATATCTTTCTTATTTATTTTCAACATCCAAGCAAAATCATTTCCACGACCAATAGGAATAATAGAAAACAAAGGCCTTTTCTCTACAGGTAAAGAAAGCTCTTCTGCTCTTTTTAAAAGGCCATCTGCAACTTCGTTAACTGTACCATCTCCACCAACAGCACAAATAAAAGAGTATTTTTCAACTGCCTGATAAGCTAAATTTCTACAATCCTCAATACCTTTGGATTTAACTAAATCTACATCTAAATTTTCTTTATTAAATGCTTCAAATATGTTTTTTTCTAACTTACTTGCTTTTCCTTTATTTGCATTAGGGTTTAAAATTACTAAACCTCTTTCTTCCATTATTATACCTACTATTTATCATTAAGAAATTTTATCCATTGGCATTTTACACTATTGGTTTTTATCAAACAAGTTTATTTAATTATTTTTTATAATAATTTAATTTCCTATTGTTTCATTTTAATAAATACTATATTAATCTAATTCAAAGGTGTTACAATGTTTACAACAGAAAAAAGAGGTTTCTATAAAAAATTAATCCAATTATCTGTTCCAATAATGCTTCATCAATTGCTTTTAAATTCAGCATCATTTGTAGATACAATTATGATAGGACATTTAGGGGCAAAAAGTATTGCTGCAGTTGGAATTGCTAATCAAATGTTTTTTTTAATTAATTTAATTTATTTTGGTCTTGGAAGTGGCTCTAGTGTATTAATGTCACAATTTTGGGGTGCAAAAAAAACATTAAATTTTCAAAAAACAATAGTTCTTGCTATATTAACAAGTTCTGTTTTTGCTTTAATTTTTAGTATTTCATCTTTCTTTTTCCCTGAGAAAATAATGCAATTTTTCACTCATGATGAAACTGTAATTACTTTAGGGGTACAATACTTAAAGATTGTTAGTATTAGTTATATTTTTTCTTCAATTGGGTTTATTTATGCTACTGCATTTAGAGCTACTCATAACACACAACTACCTTTATTTATTGCTACATTAGCCCTTACTATTAACACTATTGGGAATTATCTATTAATATTTGGTATTGGACCTTTCCCAGAATTAGGAGTACAAGGAGCCGCTATTTCTACCGCTTTTTGTAGATTCTTAGAGGTGTTTTTGTTAATAAGTTTTTCATATAAGAAAAAATATTCTGAAATAAGCCTAAATAATTTAAAAGTATTTAAATTAACAAAAGAGTTTATAAAAAATTTTTATAAAGCCTGTTCCCCTGTTATATTAAATGAATTAACTTGGGCACTTGGAATGGTTGCCTACAAATATGCCTTTTCTAAAATGGGAACAAATATTTTAGCCGCAGTACAAGTAACAGAATCCATTACAGGATTATTCTTTGTTGTTGCTATGGGCTTTAGTATGTCTGCATCAATTATGATAGGAAATAAAATTGGAGAAAAAAATTATCCTTTATCTCAAACCTATGCTATTAGATTTAATTATCTAAGCATATTAAGTGGTATTGGTGTTGGGTTAATACTATATTTTGTAGCACCAGTATTAACAAAGGCTTTTTCTCTAGGCGATGATGTTTCTATTTTAATTATAAAATCATTATCTGTTTATGCTTTTCTTTTACCATTAAAATTTCTAGTTACAGCAATTATAGTTGGAATTTTAAGAGGTGGTGGAAGTACAACTTTTGCTTTTTTAACCGAGGCCTTATGTATTTGGCTTATTGGCGTTCCAAGTGTTTTCATTGCAGTTTTTGTCTTTAACGTATCATTACCTGTAGTCTATCTTGTAATGAGTCTAGAAGAAATTAGTAAAGGTATAATTGGTCTTTTAAAAATAAAAAGAAAAACTTGGATTAAAGATTTTACATAATCTTAGTAACTATAAAAATTAGTACACAATTTTCCATTTTTTTTATATTTTCTACTTATATTTTGATAATAAATTTGACCTTAATTATTTACTTCTCTATACTTCAAGTGATAAGGAGTTTTTTATGAGTACTGTTTTAATTAATGGCACAGTTTTAACTGGATATGCGCAGTTAAAAGATTGTGCAATTTTAATAGATGATAATGGAAATATTGGAGATATCTTTAATATGCAAAGATTCCCAGAAAAAAAATTTCCAGCAAATACAATAATAATAGATGTTCAAAATAGTTATATAATACCAGGTTTAATCGATACACATATTCATGGAATTGGAGGATATGGAACAGAAGATAATTCTCCAGATTCAATTCTAGGAATGAGTGAAAGAT
Organism: Pleomorphochaeta caudata; assembly: GCF_055395745.1. Taxonomy (NCBI): domain Bacteria; kingdom Pseudomonadati; phylum Spirochaetota; class Spirochaetia; order Spirochaetales; family Sphaerochaetaceae; genus Pleomorphochaeta; species Pleomorphochaeta caudata. Next base: position 775,319 of record NZ_AP042458.1, on the reverse strand, counting down.
TAGCTGACTTTGGAGTTTCTAGATTTATGCCTACAATCTATACTGATTCTGAAGAAAATATGATGAATGGAATAAAAGCTATTATTAGTGCAATGGGAAAGGAAAAAGGAGCCGTAATTCAAGGTGTAAATCTAGAAGGTCCTTTTATTTCCGAAAAAAGAATTGGAGCTCAAAATCCAAAAGGTCGAAAAGATGTTGATTTAAAACTTTTCCATAAATTCTTAGAAGTTGGTCAAGGTCATATAATTTGTATGACCGTTGCTCCTGAATTAAAGCAAATGAGAGCTCTTGCTCTTGAAGCAAGAAAGCATAATGTTGTGCTATTAGCAGGACATACTGATGCTACTTATGAAAATATTATGGAAGGTATTCAATGTGGCATTTTACACTCAACACACTTTTTCAATGCTATGAGTAGATTACATCACAGAAACCCTGGAACTGTTGGTGCTATTATGATTCAAAGTAACATGAATGCAGAAATCATTTGTGACGGAGTTCATGTTCATCCAGAATTGGTAAAACTACTACTTAGAGAAAAACCTCTAGATAATATTGTAATGGTTACTGATGCTTTAAAACCAACAAAACAACGAACAGGCAAAATGACTGCTAATGGTGTTGAAGCAATGCTCAACGAAGAAGGAGCTTTTGTTAGTAAAAAGGATCCTTCCCTATTCTTAGGAAGTGCTTTAACAATGCTACAAGGTTTAAGAAACATGACGGATTGGGGAATTCCATTAACCGATTCAGTCCAAATGGCTTCAACAAATCCAGCAAGAATATATTCAATGAAAAAAGTTGGATCTATTATTCCAGAATATAGAGCTGATTTAACAATATTAGATGATAAATTACAGTTGAAAGCTTTGTTTATTGGGGGTAAACTAATAAGAGATAGATTTGCATAAAGGAAACTAAGAATGAAAGAATATAACACTTTAGAACCAAAAGCAATTTTCTCTTATTTTAAAGACATCTCAAACATTCCCAGAGAATCTGGGAATGAAGAAGGTGTTCGACAATATTTATTAGAGTTTGCAAAAAAAAATAATTTCAAATCAAAAGTTGATAACATCGGGAATGTAATAATTTATGTACCAGCAACAAAAGGATATGAAAACAAAAGCACTGTAGCATTACAAGGCCATATGGATATGGTTTGTGTAAAAACACTTGAATCAAATCATGATTTTACAAAAGATCCAATTGAACTTGTTGTAGATGGAGATTTTTTAAAAGCAAAGGACACTACTTTAGGTGGTGATAATGGTATTGCACTTGCAATGGCATTAGATGTTTTTACAGATAAAGAGGTTCAGCATGGTCCATTAGAAGGTATTTTTACTATTAGTGAAGAGACAGGTCTAACTGGAGCTTTTAACATTGAACCAGAAAATATAAAAAGCAGAAAACTAATTAACTTAGATAGTGAAGAAGAAGGAATCATTTTTATTGGCTGTGCTGGAGGAATTGAAACTCAGGCAAAGTTAACAACTTCACAATCAATATTAGAGAACTCAACAAAATCTTATAAATTAACAATCAAAGATCTTCTCGGAGGACACAGTGGCGGGGAAATCCATGAACAAAGAGCAAATGCAATTAAATTAATTGCAAGAACTTTAATTGATTTACCTTCTCTAAGAATTTCAAGTATTAACGGTGGAAATAAAAGAAATGTAATCCCATCCTCTTGTACTTGTGTTTTTTCAATTGCGCCAGAGGATGAAAATCTTCTTAATAAAGCAATTGAAAATCTTCATCAAATTTATAAAGATGAATATTCAATTCAAGAACCAAAAATTACAATATTACTAGAACCAGAAGTAATTAATAAAGCATTCTCGATTGAAGATAGTACAAAGTTCATCAGATCTCTATTCTTAGCACCTCATGGGGTTGCTGCAATGAGTATGGAATTAAAAGGAATTGTTGAAACTTCATCAAACTTAGCGATTGTAAAATCTGATGAAAATAGTTTAGAAGCTATCAGTTCTCATAGATCTTCAATAATGAGTAGCAGAGATCATGTAGCTAATCAATGTCTCCAAGCATTTAAAACTTGCAATGCTGAAGTGAAACTAGTTGGAGCATATCCTTCATGGAAACCAGATTTATCTTCAAAGTTAGCAGCTTTTTGTGCAAAAGCTTATGAAGATTATGCTGGCACAAAACCTATTCTAACTGCGATTCATGCAGGTTTAGAATGTGGAATTATAAATTCAAGGATTCCAGGAATGGATTCAGTTTCTTTTGGTCCAAATATGAATGATGTTCATTCCGTAAAAGAGCGTCTTTCAATTTCTTCAACTAAAAGAACTAGTGAATTTTTAAAACATTTATTATCAATTATTGAATAATCATAAAAGGTTAATTAATCATTTTTTTAATTAACCTTTTTATCTTTTTGAGGAAATCATGTCTAATATAATCCCAACTATTGGAATAATTGGAGAAATTACATTACCCTCTCCAACTTCTGCTTTTCAAAATTTTAAACGTCAAGGCTGTGTTGATACCTATATAAATGCGTTTAATAATTTAGATGTAAACATAATTATTATCCCATATATAAAAGAAAACAAAAAACTAAATATAGAAAATTATATTTCTAAAATTGATGGGCTCCTTTTAACAGGAGGTCTTGATGTTGATCCTAGTTTATATAATGAGAAAAGAATAAAAGAATGCAAGCAAAGTGACAAAGCCTTTGATTTAGCTACGATTGCCTTAATTAAAGAAGCAATTAAACAACACAAATCCATTTTAGGAATTTGTAGAGGTTGCCAATTACTAAATGTAGCTTTGGAAGGATCATTATTCCAAGATCAAAAATTTGATGAAAGAGAAAATAAAGATTTAAATCATTTTGACTTAACCCATATTGATACACCTAGTCATCAAATAATTATTAATAAAGAATCTAAACTATTTAATATATTTAAATCACAAATATTAGATGTTAATAGCTTACACCATCAAAGCGTAAATCAAGTCGGAAAAGATTTAGAACTATGCGCATTAAGTACAGATGGAAGCGTTGAAGCAATAGAGCATAGTGATAAAAACTATTTCTGTCTTGGAGTTCAATGGCATCCAGAAACTTTAATTTCAAAAACAGATTCCATGTTTCCGCTTTTTAAAGAATTTGTAAATTCTGCCATTAATTAAAAAAAGGCCCTAGTTTTTTACTAAGGCCATTCTTTTATATCTTTATTCTTTTTAATCTTCTTCAAGAATTTGTTTTGCCATTAAGGCAGCTAAATCAAATGCTTTTTTCTTATCTTCGTCACTTGGAGCGCCTTGATATTCAACTTCTCCAAGGAAATCAAGTTTCATTGAATCTACAAAAGGTAAGAACTGTTTCAAAGCACCACCAGACCAACCATATGATCCAAATCTTGCAATTTTTCTGCCTGTAATATGTGAACGATCCATTTGATCTAAAACAGTATACATTGGTGGGAACATTTTATATTCATATGTTGGCATTCCAATAATAATACCTTCACTTCTCCAGGCTTTTTCTAAAATAAAAGATTCATGTGTTTGTGGTGCTTGGAAAACATGTGCTTGAACACCTTCAACACTTTCAATACCTTTTAAGATACTATCCAATAAAGCTTGAGTATTTCCATACATACTGGACCAAACAACTGTTATTTCTTTTTCTCTTTTTCCTTTTGCATAATTTGCTAAACGTTCATAAGTTGAAATCGCTTTCTCAACATTTTTTCTCCAAATTACACCATGTGAAGGACAAATTGTTTTAACTTCAATTGTTTCTAATTTCTTAATTGCTCTTAAACAAAAAGCTGAAAAAGAACTAATTATATTAGCAAAATATCTTTCAGTTTCTGGCATTAACAAATCCCATTCTTCTTGTGTTAATTGATCATCAAAACTATTTTTATAAATACCATATGAACCGAAAGCATCACAAGAAAAAAGAATTTTTTCTTCAATCAAATAAGTCATCATAGTTTCAGGCCAGTGAACATTTGGAGTCATAAAAAACTGTAACGTTCTTCCGCCAATATCTAAGGTTTCTCCATCTTCAACGGCTCTGACATTATCAGATAAACCATAAAAGGCTTCCATTAAAGGTACTGCTTTTTTTGAACATAATATTTGTACATTAGGATTCTTTTTTACGATATCTACAAGAGCTCCTGTATGATCTGGTTCCATATGATTAACTACTAAATAATCTATATTATTTTCTTTTATGTTTAATGAATCCAATTCAGCATTAACTTCTTCTTCAGCACCATCCCAATCTTTTACATAATCAATTAGAACAGTTTTATCACTTCCTTTAACAAGGTAAGAATTAATCATTACTCCATTAGGAATAGGCCAAATTCCTTCAAATAACTGTTTACAACATACTGTTGATGGTAAACGATAAACATTTTCAACAATTTTATCTGGGTTCATATAATTTACTCCTAAAATATTATTCTATAAAGAAATATATTTTTCTTACACAATTATAGACATAGAGAATTATTTAAACAAGTCAGATTTTTTATTTTCTTATTTTTTTTATTAATTTACGCTAAAGAAACATTATATGTTTTACTAATTTGTTTTAATTTTTGCTCTAATTCTTTATAGTTAGGACAAAGAATTCCAAGTTCGATATAAAAAAATGGACCATGGTTTTTTTCTTTTACATGGGCTAATTCATGTAGCATTACATATTCAATACATTCTCTTGGTAACATAATTAATCTAAAAGAAAAATTTAAATTATTTTTTGAAGAACAAGAGCCCCATCTTGTATTTGATTTCTGAACTTTTATTACATTGATTTTATTCTCATATCTTTGCATTACTAAATTTTCTTTAAATATTTTTTTAACAGCATAAAGTGTTTCTTTTTTATAATAATCAAAGATAGCATTCTTTATTTTTTCTTTATTTATTTCATCAATATATATTATTAATTCTTTTGTTTTCTCATCTCTATATATAAAAATATTTTTTTTTGAATTGTTTAATTCAATAATTTTAAGGGAATACAATTCTCCTAAAAAAAGGAATTTATCACCATCTAAAAAGGTATGCCTTTTTGTTCTTAAATCTTCTTCCAATCTAACTAAATTTTTATTAATCCAAGTTTCATTTTTTTTGACAAATTCAGATATTTTTCTATTAGAAAGTGTGCTCGGAGCACTCACTACAATATCTTGAGATCTTTTTATCGAAATTGTAATTCTTTTATATTTTTTAGATTTTATTATTTTATAATCAATTTTATTTGCATCCAACATAGACGATATTTTTTTTTCTCTTTATAATATTTTTATGAACAATTTTAACTCAATAAATTTGAATTTATACCAACCAATTATTTATAATAAAGAAAGATCTATTCAAACACAAGATATAGAAAACATATACGATTTTTTAATCAAAAAATTAGATAAAAATGGAATAGCATCTGAAGCTTGTATTAAAATACAATACAGCAGTAATGATAGTATCGAATTTAACGCCGAAGAATTTGGTTTTGCAGAATCTCCTTCTCAAGCAGTTATAGATGCCGTAAAAGAAGCTAAAGAAATACCTTTAGAAAACCATGATATGGAGATAAAACCTGGTAATTATAAATTTATTCAATTACCTTTTCTTCCAACTAAAGAAAATCTTTTTGCTACCTTATTACAAATCGCTTGTTCAATCACCAAGAAAAACAATGGATTCTTTTATTTAAGATTGCTTAAAGAAAATTCCATTGTTATATTGGCCCAAATCATAATTGAATTAGAAAAATAGTGGTATTAAGAAAGGCACTAGTATTGTCATGCATAAACCATGATACATTGAAGGGATTATAGTCGATGGGCCGAAATGTGTTGTTATAATAGGGAGTGTAACATCCATTGTTGTTGCACCTCCAACACATACGGCTGGGTAATAAAACCTTCTACCAAATTTTGATAATATTGGGATTAAAAAGAAGGAAAAGCTTTCCCTAAATATGTTACTTAAAAAAGAAATTGAACCTAAAATAGGATATCCTAAATCAGTAATCATTATTCCAGATAAACTATACCAACCAAAGCCTGAAGATAACCCTAAAGATTCTTTTAATGTAAAATCTGAAATTAAAGATAAACTAGCAGCTCCAAGGTATGTTCCTACTACCGTCCAAACAGGCAATAACAAAAGAACAGGAGAGCTAAAAATTTCTTTAATTTTTATGTTAGCTTTTATTATTCCAACACCAGAAAAGAATAATAAAAAATACAATAAATATGAAATAATAGAAGACTCAAACCAATTAAAAAGAGGTGTAAATAATCTTAAAATTATTCCCAAAAAAACAATAGAAATTAGAACTAAAGGTTCTTTAATTACATTAATAGCTTTTTTAAATCTATGTCTCTTTAATTGTATTTTGGCTTCCTCTTTTAATTCTTGATTATAAAGAGAATTTACATCACTATTTGTTATAATGATATTGTTGTTTTTTATGTAGCCCTTTTCATCTACAATTTTATGCTTTTTAAAATCTATCAAATATGAAGCTATAGTAGAAACCAAGATTGTCCCCCCAATCGAAAAGACTGTTACAAGCAAAGCTTTAGCGCCAATGGTATCTAGTTTAGATAGAATTCCTTCGATAGAACCAGTATTCACTCCCATAAAAAATAATAAAAGATATAATGTAATACTTAAAAAAAAGTCAGAAAATTTAAGTATTTTTTTTGATATTTTCTTACCTACAAACACACCCAAAATTAATGATGAAATTAATTTTGCTAAATATACAACAGTTTCCATAAAGGCAACATAATCCAAATATAAACATAAATCAATCACAATTTGTGAGGTTTTACATAATAAAAATAAATTTAGTCTTTACGCTTTAAGGATTGAAGGGTATATTTTTATTCATGAACATTGAGAAAAAAAGCGATACTGTACATTTAATTAAGTTTAAAGATAATAGTGAATTACTATTAATTGGGACTGCACATATTTCAAAAGACAGCGTCAATGAAGTTAAGCAACAAATAGAAGAATATGAACCTGATAGAATTTGTATTGAACTAGATAAAACAAGATATTCTAATAAAAAAGACAATCAAACTTGGTCAGATAAAACATTAATAAAAGTTTTAAAAGAAGGTAAAGGTTTTTTATTATTAGCTAATATGGCTTTAGCCTCTTTTCAAAAAAGAATGGGAAATAATACAGGAATATCTCCTGGCGAAGAAATTCTTAATGCGGCTAAATTAGCTGAAGAAAAAAATATCCCATTTTCCTTTTGTGATAGAGAGATACAAACAACCTTTAAAAGAGCTTGGAAAAAATCAAATTTTTGGAATAAAATGAAATTATTAGCAACTCTAATCTCTGCTGCATTTAGCAAAGAAAGCATTTCTGAAGAGGAAATCGCTGAATTAAAAAAAGCTGATGTATTAGAAACCATGCTAAAAGAAATGTCTAAAGAACTTCCAACAATAAAAGAAGTCCTTATCGATGAAAGAGATCAATTCTTGGCAAAAAGCATGTATAAAGCTAAGGGTCAAAAAAAACTTGGGGTTATAGGAGCTGGACATACAAAAGGAATTTTGAAACAACTAGAAGCTCTAGATAATGGTGAAATTGATACAGACACTTCAAAGATATCTGAAGTTCCACCATCTAGTAAATTTACAAAAGCATTAAAATATATTATTCCAGCTTTAATAATAGGAATTATAGCATATGGATTTATTCATTCAGGTTGGACTCGAGGATTAAAACTTTTTGGATATTGGGTTATGGTAAATGCTATTTTTACAGCCATTGGAGGTATTGTAGCGCTTGCCCATCCTATTAACATAATTATTAGTATGTTTGCGGCCCCTTTTACAAGTTTAAATCCAACTATTGGGGTTGGAATTGTTTCAGGACTTTTAGAATATAAGTTTAGAAAACCAAGTGTAAAAGATTTTACAAACATGAGTGACGATGCTCTTACCTTGAAAGGCTGGTACAAAAATAAAGCCTTACACGGTTTATACGTTTTCTTTGTTTGTTCAATAGGTTCAGCAATTGGAACCTTTATTGGATTCCCTGTTTTACTAAATATATTAGCTTAATTTTATAAAAAATATATATTAAACAATCTCATTAATGAGATTGTTTTTTTATATCAAATTTACTACATCTAGAATATTAAAGCATTTTAAACTTTTAATTTTTTTTGATTCAAACGTATTTGGAGCGATTACTTCTTCAAAGCCCATTTCAATTGCGGCTTTAACTCTTTTTTCATTATAATTAACAGGTCTAACTTCACCCGCCAAACTTAATTCTCCAAAAGCAATACAACTTTCTTCAAACATCTTACCCTTTAAAGAGGAGGCTAAGGCTGCTGCTAATGCTAATTCAATTGAGACCTCTTTTAATTTTATACCTCCACCAACATTTACATAAATATCATAATTTCCAAAACACAAATTTGTGTGTCTTTCTAAGATTGCAGCAACTCGTGTTACACGTGAAACATCTATACGATCACTATATATTCTAGAATATCCACCTTTTGTTGGAATTGTTAATGCTTGAATTTCTACTATAAAAGTTCTTGATCCTTCAACAACTGCGGTAAAAGCAATACCAGGGGGCAAATGTCCTTTTGCTCTTTTATTTAGAAAAAGTCCAGACGGATTTTTTATCACTTGAAGGCCTTTTTCATCCATCTTAAAAATACCTAACTCATCCACCGATCCAAATCGATTTTTTACAGCTCTAATAATTCTAACACCATTTGTACTTTGATCAAAATACAACACAGTATCAACTAAATGCTCAACAATTTTTGGGCCAGCAATTAAACCATCTTTTGTTACATGTCCTATAAAAAATACAGAAGCATCGATTTGTTTTGCTTTCCCAACTAATTCCATTGCACAACTTCTCATTTGTGCGGAAGAACCAGCTATTGAATTAATTTGTGATGAAGTTAATGTTTGTAAGGAATCAATAACCATGATTTGAGGCTTTAACTCATCTATAATACTTAAAAGATTTTCAATCTTTGTATTATTATAAATATATACTTTACTAGAATCTAAACCGAGTCTAATTGCCCTTTGCTTTATCTGGGAAGCAGATTCTTCGCCACTAACATATAGCACTTTATATTGTGAAGAACAGTTCGCTACAGTCTGTAGCATTAAAGTAGATTTACCAATACCCGGTTCACCACCTAAAAGGATAGCTGAGCCTTTCATTAGACCTCCACCTAAAACTCTATCAAACTCATCAAAGCCTGTTTTAAGTCTCATTTCACTTGCTATTTCAACATCTTTTAATACCATCAATTCATTAGTTGTTGAGATATTAACACGTTTTCCCTTTAGCGTTTCTTCTTCAATAATTTGTTCTTCAAAAGAATTCCAACTACCACAAGAGGTACAACGTCCCATCCATTTTGATTCTACTTTACCGCATTCTTTACAAACATATTTAACTTTATTTTTCTTCATTTTAATTCCTGTTTTATCTTAATTATTATAACATAGATCCCAATAAATAAAAAAAGCATCTACAAAAATCTAGAAATTATTCTATATCTTTTTGAGATGCTTAAAATTATTATTTATTAGAAGTTCTAAAATTCAATTAATTCAACATTAAATATTAAATATGCATTAGGTGGAATTACACCAGGATAACCTTGTGCACCATAACCTAATTCTGGAGGAATAATTAAAGTTCGTTCTTCACCTTTTGTCATGGTTTGTAGAGCTTCATTCCAACCTTCAATGACTGTTCCAATTCTAAACTGAGCAGGAACACCTCTTGCTCTAGAAGAATCAAAAACTTTTCCATCTAATAGTTTTCCTTCATAATGAACAGTTACTGTTGTTCCCATTTTAGGACTTTCTTTTTTATCGCCTTCTTTTTTTACTACATACATTAGACCAGATTCGGTTTCTTTTGCAGTAGGGTAGGCCTTTTTTATTGCTTTTAAAACACCAGCTCTTTCTTTTTTAATCTTTTCTAATCTTACCTTGTCTGCATTTTGAATTAATTCTTCAAACTTTTCACGTGAAACAATAAAGCCTTCAGCTGCATCACCTACTCTTTCAATAGTGACTTTATTAATCTTATCACCTTGAGCTATAGAATTTACTACATCTAGACCTTCTACAACTTTTCCAAAAACTGTATGTTTATCGTCTAACCAAGGGGTTTCAACATGAGTAATAAAAAATTGGGAACCGTTTGTTCCTGGTCCAGCATTAGCCATAGATAAAACACCTGGACCACTATGACGTAAAGAACTATCAAATTCATCAGGGAATTTATAACCAGGGCCACCTGTTCCTGTTCCTAAAGGGCAACCTCCTTGAATCATAAAGTTATCTATTACTCTATGGAAATTTAATCCATCATAAAATGGAGTTCCTTCATCTTCTCTATTTAGAACACCTTCTGCTAATCCAACAAAATTCATAACAGTCATTGGTGTTTTTTCAAATTCTAAGTTTAAGGTTATATCACCTTTTTCTGTATTAATAATGGCGTATAATCCATCACTTAAATTTTTACTCATAAAATTTATTCTCCTTATATTTATTTCATAATATGGCTTATTCTTTTAACAACCTATGAAATATATCATTTAATTCATCTTCAGTATTATAAGATAACATAATTTTACCTTTTTTTATATTACCTTTAATTTCTACTTTATTACCTAATTCTTGCATTAATTTATCTTGAAGTTCAAGAATTTTATCGTCTTTATTCTTTTTTTCTTTTTCTTCTATCTTTTTGCTTCTTTTTCCTGCGTTATAATCTCTTGCTAAATTTTCAGCAGCTCTTACAGATAGTGATTCATTTTTTATTTTATTTAATAGAACTATTCTATCTGCAGGATTTTTTAAAGACAATAAAGCTCGTGCATGACCTGATGAGTATTCCTCATTTATAATATCTTCTTGCATGTCATTTGGTAATTGTAATAACCTCATGCTATTACTTATTGCTGATCTACTTTTACCAATTTTTAGAGCTAAGTCCTCTTGTTTTAAGCCTGTTTCATTTATTAATGCTAAATAAGCATTAGCTTCTTCAATAGGATTTAAATCTTCTCTTTGAATATTTTCTATCAACGCGATTTCTAATCTATTTAAATTAGTTATTTTTTTTACGATTACAGGAATTGTTTTTAAATCAGCTATTTTTGCAGCTCTATATCTTCTTTCTCCTGCAACAATAGCATAATTACCACCCTCAATTTCTTCGACTATAATTGGTTGTAAAACACCTTGTTCTTTTATTGATATTGATAACTCTTTTATAGATTCTGAATTAAAATTCTTTCTTGGTTGATTTTTATTAGTTTTTATGGCATCAATTGGTATTTCTAATATATTAGTTTGCGGATTATCATCATTTGATATTTTATTTGAAAATAGTCCATCTAAAGAATAGCCTTCAATTAATGAGCCCATTCCTTTTCCTAACCCTTTTTTTCTATTATTCGACACGAGATACAACCTCCTGAGCTAATTTTCGATATGCTTTTGCACCTAAACAACTATTATCATATGCAAAAATTGGTAACCCATATGATGGCGCTTCCGACAATCTAACATTTCGAGGTATCATTGTCTTAAAAACAAGATCATTGAAATAATTAGTAACATCTTCAACAACTTCATTTGCTAATTTAGTTCTCTTACTGTACATAGTAAATAATATACCAAGAATCTCTAAGTTTTTATTTAATTCTCTTTTTATACTAATAACAGTACGCATCAATGAATTTAATCCTTCCATTGCTAAATACTCACATTGCATAGGAATAATAACAAAATCCGTCCACACTAAAGCATTAACAGTAACAATACCTAAAGAAGGGGGACAATCTCCTATTATAAAATCATATTGATTATTCAAATCTTTTAATGCATTTTTTACATAAAAGTTCCTATTATCTTCATTAACTAATTCTATATTTAATCCTGCTATATCAACACTAGCAGGTATGATATCCAAATTTTTAACTAATGTTTTTTGACAAGCCTTAGTTGCAGAAATTTGATTAGTTACAACCTCATAAGTTCCAGGTGCTTCAATATCAGCAGAAAGAGAACTTGATAGATTACCTTGAGAATCAAAATCAATTAATAAAACTTTTTTCCCACTTAAAGCTAAGGCAGCACCTAAATTAACAACACTTGTTGTTTTACCAACGCCACCTTTTTGATTTAAAAAAATTATTTTTATAGCATTCATATATTAAATATAAGGCAAATATCTTAAATTGTCAGTAATAAAAGTTAAATTAGAGTCAAACCATTTTTATTTTGTAGACGATTAAAACTTTTTTTTGTATACTTAACTCACAAAAGAAATAATAAAATAGGAGTTTAACATGGAAGAAAAAGTAATAGCTGCCATTAATGATATTCGCCCTTCTCTACAAAACGATGGTGGAGATATAGAATTTATCAAATTAGAAGGAAAAACAGTATTTGTAAGTCTTCAAGGAGCTTGTGCTGGTTGTCCAATGTCTCAAATGACACTAAAAGGTGGCGTTGAAAGATATTTAAGAGATAAAGTTGATTCAGAAATCGTTGTAGAAAATGTTTAACGTGAAACATTAATATAGTTAAAAATACATTACATCTTATTTGTAATGTATTTTTTTTAATTTTTTATATACAAATTTAAAAAGTAGAGTTAGAATAGTGACGTCTTCTGTTATTTATTTACCCATTTTTTGTTGTTTATTAACACAAATTATGGGTATCTTTTTTTAAAAAAACTAAATTCATCAGTTTTTCTTCTTTTTTAATATATTTTTTCTATTTTTTCCACTTTATTAAATTATTTAATTTGTTATAACAAAAGGAATTAAAATGATAAATTTCTTCCTTTTGTTTCTTTAGAAAGAAACAAAATTGCTTGGTAATTTTTCTTATTTATATCACTTATAGTATAAAAAAATCACCTATTGTATAGAATAGGTGATTTTATTTGGTAACTTTATTACCTTTATATTTATGTACTTTTTATTTTCTTATATGATAACGATTTATTCCTCTGAAGTAGTGATAGTTTCTTCAGTCTCTTCATTATTTTCCTCTTCTTCATCAAAATATGAAGTAGTTGCTAAAGCTACAATACTATCTTCTTTACTTTTCATCGTTACAACACATACACCACTTGCATTTCTTCCTTGTGTAGAAATATCTTTAACGTGCATTCTTATAGTTTGTCCTAATAAAGTAACACAAACAATATCATTTTCTTCATTAACAGAAACAGCATTTACGATAGAACTACCCTTATCTGTTAATCTAAAGATTTTTTGACCTTGGGTTCCTCTGTGATGATTCATAAATTGATCATAAGCAACTTGTTTTCCTTTTCCTTTATCAGTTACCATTAATACACATTTAGTGTTGTCAACTTTTAATAACCCAGCAACATTGTCATCGCCTCTTAATTTAATACCTCTAACACCATGGGTTGCTCTACCCATAGCTCTAACATCAGTAGCATTCATTCTTAAGGCAAGACCGTTTTTAGTTACAAGCATAACATCATCTTCATCTTGTACAAATTCACAATGCAACAAAGCATCACCTTCATCTAAAATAATAGCTATAACACCTTTGGATTTTGCATTTCTGAATAAATCCAATCTACATCTTTTTACTACACCAAACTTAGTAGCTACCATTAAGTATTTATCTTCATCGAATTCTTTAAAATTGAAAATAGTTGTTATTTTTTCTTCCGAATTAAGTTGTAGCAAGGTTTTGATGCTAGTACCTTTAGCTGCTTTTGAAGCTTCTGGGATCTCAAAGACTTTTGTATAATAAGCCTTTCCTGCATCAGTTACATACATTACATATTCATGAGTAGAAGCAACAAACATATGTTCTACAAAATCTTCATCTTGAAGCTTAGTTGTTTTTGAACCTTTACCAGCTCTACCTTGGGCTTTATATTCTTCTAAAGGAATACGTTTTGCAAAACCTTTATTACTAATTAAAACTACAACATCTTCTTCTTTAATAAAATCTTCTAAATTACTTTGTCCGATTTCTTCAGGATGAATCTTTGTTAATCTCTTATCCTTTGCTCCAACTCTGCTTGCTAAATCTTTTATCTCTTGAGAAATAACATTAAGTATTTTTTCTTTACTAGATAATAATTCTTGGTAATATGCAATTTTTGTCTCTAAATCAGCTAATTCATCTAAAATTTTACTAGCTTCAAGTTGTGATAATCGGCCTAACTTCATATCAATAATTGCTTGAGCTTGAACTTCATCTAAATTAAAGCTTTCCATTAATCTATCACAAGCAATAGTATTGTTTGGACTATTTTTAATAATACTAATTACTTCATCAATATTATCTAAACCAATCTTTAAACCTTTTAATATATGAGCTCTTTCTTGTGCTTTTTTCAAATCATATTTAGTTCGTCTTGTTACAACATCTTCTCTATGACGTATATAATAAACTAACATTTGTTTTAAGTTTAATAATTGAGGTCTTCCATTTACTAAAGCTAAGTTATTAACATTAAAATTTGATTGTAATGGCGTTTTTGCAAATAATAAGTTTAATACTACTATTGCAGGAGCACCTGATTTTAATTCAACTACTATTCTAATTCCGTTTCTATCAGATTCATCTTTTACTAATGCTATTCCTGGAATTATATTATCTTTTCTTAAAGCATCAATTTTTTTTACTAATTCAGCTTTATTAACTTGATATGGAATCTCAGTAAATACAATTTGATCATGTCCTTTATCTGGAATTTCTATTTCATAAGAAGCTCTAACTACAATTTTTCCTTTACCTGTTGTAAAAGCATCTCTAATTCCACTTAATCCGCAAATATTAGCTGCTGTAGGAAAATCTGGACCCTTAATATAATTTTGCATTAATTCATCAATAGTTATATCAGGATCTTGTATTACAGCCTCTAAAGCAGCACAAATTTCACTAATGTTATGGGGAGCCATATTTGTAGCCATACCAACAGCAATACCGCTAGTTCCGTTTGCTAATAAAAATGGAAAAGCTGCAGGAAGGACTGTAGGTTCAGTCATTGAATCATCATAGTTAGGACCAAAATCAACAGTTTCCTTATTGATATCGGTTAACATTTCTTCCCCGATTTTACTCATTTTTGATTCAGTATATCTCATTGCAGCTGGTGGATCTCCATCGATAGATCCAAAGTTACCTTGTGGAGCTACAACTGGATATCTTAAGGAGAAATCTTGAGCTAATCTTACAAGAGCATCATAAACAGAAGCATCACCATGTGGGTGATATTTACCTAGTACATCACCAACAATTCTTGCACATTTTTTATAACTTCCAGAAGATTTTAATCCCATATCAAACATATCATATAAAATACGTCTATGAACGGGTTTTAAGCCATCTCTTACATCTGGTAAAGCTCTTGAAACTATAACAGACATTGCATAATTTAGATAAGAAGATTTCATTTCTTTTGAAACTTCAACATCTATAATTCTTTCATTTTTTTCTATTATTTGATCATCATCCATAAAGATTCCCTTCTATACATCCAAATTAGAAACATATTCTGCGTTTGCATCAATAAACTCACGTCTTGGAGCAACATCTTCTCCCATTAACATTGAGAAAACTCTATCTGCTTCTTCTGCGTCTTCCAACCTAATTCTACTTATCATTCTTGTTTCAGGATTCATAGTTGTTTCCCAAAGTTGATCAGGATTCATTTCACCCAAACCTTTATATCTTTGAATAGCAACACCTTTAGAAGAATCTGTAATATTATTCTCATCAAGAATTTTTACTCTAGCTTCTTCATCATAAGCATAAAAGACTTTTTTATTAATAGTAATTTTATATAGAGGAGGCATTGCAAAATATACATAGCCAGCTTCTATTAATGGTTTCATATATCTATAGAAGAAAGTTAATAATAAAGTTCTAATGTGAGAACCATCAACATCAGCATCAGCCATAATTATTACTTTATGATAACGTACTTTTTCAATATCAAAAGTTCCACTATCTTGTTCATCTTCATCTTCATTTACTACATTATTATATCTTGTTATTCCTGCACCAAGAGTTTGAATAATAGGTTGTAATTTATCATTTCCAATTACTTTATATTCTTGCGCTTTTTCAACGTTGAGCATTTTACCCCAAAGAGGCAAAATAGCTTGGAAAGATCTATCTCTACCTTGCTTAGCAGAACCGCCTGCACTATCTCCCTCAACAATATAAACTTCACATTTTGCTGGATCTTTTTCTGAACAGACAGCTAATTTACCAGGAAGGCCACCACCATCACTTTTTTTTCTAATTTGTTCTCTTGCTTTTCTTGCAGCAATTCTTCCTTGAGCAGCACCAATTATTTTAGTTAATATAACTTCTGCAATATTAGGGAATTCATCAAAATAATTTCCTAATTTTTCATAAACTAATGATTGAACCAATCCAGAAACAGCAGAGTTTCCAAGTTTCATCTTAGTTTGTCCTTCAAATTGAGGCTCAGGCATTTTTACTGAAACAATAGCAGTTAACCCTTCAGCAATATCAGATGAATCAATTTTATCACTAAACTTTTTAAGTAATTTAGTATTTTTCTGTAATTGATTATTAATAGTTCTTGATAAACCACTCTTAAAACCAGATAGGTGAGTACCACCTTCTCTTGTATTAATATTGTTTACAAAAGTAAGAATTTTTTGATCATATTTATCATTATATTGAAGAGCTACTTCAACTCTAATGTTGTCTTTTTCACCTTCAAAATCAATTGGGGTTTCATGAATAACTTTTTTAAATTCATTTAAATATGAAACAAAATGAGAGATACCACCTTCAGCATGGAAAGTTTCATGTTTTACATTTTCTTTATCTCTATTATCAGTAACTGAAATTGCAATACCTTTATTTAAAAAAGCTAGTTCTCTAAATCTATTAGCTAAAACTTCATAAGAGAATTTGTTTTCTTCCATAATAGTAAAGTCAGGAGTAAATTTTATGATAGTACCTGTTTTCTCAGTTTGTCCTACTCTTTCAACTTCCATTTGTGGAATACCTTTTTCATATACTTGTTTATAGATTTCTCTATCTCTAAAAACATTTACTTCAAGGTAATCAGATAAGGCATTTACACAAGAAACACCAACACCATGGAGTCCCCCAGAAACCTTATAAGAGTTTTTATCAAATTTACCACCAGCATGAAGCTGAGTTAATACAACCTCAAGAGAACTTTTCTTTTCTGTAGGATGTAAATCAACTGGTATACCTCTACCATTATCCTCAACAATACAAACTTCACGTTCATTTTCATCAATATCTAATGTAACAATAATTTCAGAACAGTAACCAGCCATTGCTTCGTCAATACTGTTATCGACGACTTCATATACTAAATGATGGAGCCCTTCTATTCCTGTAGAACCAATATACATACCGGGTCTTTTTCTAACGGCTTCTAAGCCTTTTAGAACTTGAATATTACCTGCACCATAATCATTGTTTTTAACAGTATCTGAAGTCTCAATAAAATCTTCTGTTTCTGTTACAGATTCTTCTTTTTTAATATCTTCTATCATGATAATTCCTTATTTGTGCGAAGAAAATTAATATAAAAATAGAAAACTCCTATTTAATAATATTGCACATATTTTAGGTTTTTTCTTTAACTATTAAAATAATTAATAGAAGAAGATTTTATTATAAAAATAAAATACCTTTAATCTATTTTATTATAACAAAATCAAGATTAAGTTACAAGTAATTTTATTTTTTAAATCACAACTAAATTCTTTTATAAAAAATAAATATACCACTTTTTTGTAACTTTTTTTCTTTACTTTTTATATTAATTATTAGACTAATCGAACCAAGTTTTTTTTCAAATAAAGCTTGCAACCATTATTAAGAAAGAGTAATATAATTTTATGAATTATACACAAGAATACTATTCTGATTTATGGGATAAAATTTTAGATAAATTAAAACAAGTTAATAAATCTGCCGAAAATAGTAAAATGCAATTTGTTTACGCCGAAGATAATAAATTGTATATAGATGCTGTATCAGAGTTTCGTAAAGGTTATTATACTAACCAATATTCAAAATTATTAAATGAATACATTTTAGAATTTACTGAAGAATCATTGGAAATAATATTTTTTGTGAATGATAATAAAAGTGAAAAAACAGAAACTTCTAAAGCACAACAAGCAGAAAAAAAAATTAACAAAACTATAAACCAAATTAGCGATACTAAGAAATCTTCCTTTTCAAATTTAGTAAATAATAAAAAAGATAGTTACCAAGAAAAAAAATTATTAGAAAGAAAAAAAGATAGCAATTTAAACGAAAGATATACTTTTGATTCCTTTATAATGGGAGACAATACAAGCCTTGCTTACAATGTTTCTTTAGCTATAGCAAAAGAACCAGGTATTGCTTATAACCCTTGTTTAATATATGGAGGTGTTGGTCTTGGAAAAACTCACCTTTTACAATCTATTGGTAATTATATTATTAATAATAATAATCGTTTAAAAGTTATTTATGTTACTGCAGAAAAATTTACTAATGAATTTATTAATTCTTTAGGAAACAATAATCAGATTAATAATTTTAAAAATAAGTATAGAAAAGTTGATGTTTTATTAATTGATGACGTACACTTTTTACAAAAAAAACAAGGGATACAAGAAGAATTATTTCATACTTTTAATGATTTATACGAAACAAGAAGACAAATGGTTTTCACTTGTGATAGACCAATTAACGAATTAAAATCTATGACAGATAGATTGAAAAGTAGATTCTCTAGAGGTATAAATGTAGATTTAAGACCTCCTGAATATGAAACAAAAGTCAAAATTTTAAGAGTAAAAAATAATGAAAAAGGTAACATTTTAAATGAGGAAATTATTGATTATTTATGCCAAAATATTAATACAAATGTTAGAGATTTAGAAGCTGCTTTTACTAAGCTTTCAGCATTTAATGAATTTACAAATGTTAAGCTAACTTTAGATAAAACAAAAGAGTTAATAGCACCTACTTTACCTTTTGAAAATCCTAATTTAAAAAACCTTTCAGTAGATAAAATAATAAGAGCAACAGCTGAATATTTTGACTTAACGTCTTTTGAAATTAAAGGAAAAAAGAGAAATAAAAAAATAGTTTCAGCCAGACAAATAGCTATATTTTTATCAAGAGATTTAACAAGTCTTTCTACTACAGAAATAGGATATGATTTTAGTAAAGATCATACAACAATTATGCATGCTATAGAAAAAGTTGAAAAAGCAAAAGCAACAAATATTGAATTAAGTAAGAGTTTAGAATCAATAAAAAATTCACTTCTTTCCTTAGAATAAAAACAAACAAAATAATTTATATTTTATAAATGTCTCTTTATAGTTAGTAATTTTTATTACTAATTTTTTTATAATAAGAGGCATTTTTTTTAATGCATTTTTTAATATTTCTTCCTTATATATTATATACATTTTTAAAATTCTACTTTCTTTACTTTCTTCTATATGTGTATAAGTTGTGGATAAATTGTTGATAAGTTGTGCAAAACCTGTTAATAAATTGTGGATTACAAAATTCATACTGTGCATATCTTGTTAATAAGTTGTGAAAAAGATGTGGAAAGGCTGTGCAAAAACTGTTAATATAATGTTTATAAAATGTTAATAACTTTTTATGAAAATAAAAGCTTGTGAATTACTTGTTAATAACTTTTTTTTTATTCACAACTTTTCCACAAGCTATATAGAGAATAAGTTTTGCTAAGGAAAGAAATTAAGAAAGTTTTACACATTTCCACAAGCCTTATTACTATTATTATTATAAAAATATATATATAATAATTAACAATAGGAGATTTAAATTATGAAATTTATGTGCGATAAAGATTCCTTTTCTAAAAAGATTTTTAGTGCTAACGATTTTAAAAACACAAAGAGTTCAATATCGATAACAACAAATGTTTATTTACAAACTAGTCAAGATCAATTAATTATTAAAACAACTGATAATAATATGGGATATATTTCTTATCTTCCTGTAATAACAATTGAAGAAGGTGAAACAACAGTATCTTGTACTAAACTTGGAGATATATTAAAAGCATTTTCTAATATTGAAAATATAATTTTAGAAACCAATAATGATAATTTAAATATATATCCAAAAGATTCAACAAAGCATTTTAATTTTGAACTAAAAACTATTGATGCTAATGAATTTCCAAAGATGGAATCTCCTGATAATAAAGACTTTTTTAAAATTAGTTCTCTTTCATTTTTAGAAATGATAAAACATACACAATTTGCTGCATCTAAAGATGAATCTAGACATTATCTATGTGGTCAATTTTTTCAAAAAATAGATGGTGGTATTGCTATGGTTGCAACTGATGGAAAACGTCTATCTTATATCAAAGAAAGATGTGATGATTCTGTTCCTAATTTTCCTTCAGTTACTATACCTACAAAGTTTATTTCTGTAGCTTCAAAAATTATTGAAGACTCTGGAGAAATTGAAATTGCTTTAGAAAAAAATTTAATAGCAATTAGATTAGCTGATGAAACATTTTTCTATTCATCTTTAATTGAAGTAGGTTTTCCTGTATACAACAGAATCATTCCTCAAAATCAACAATTTAAATGTATTTTAAATCTTCAAGATACTATAGATGCAATTAATAGAGTTAAATTATTTGTATTGGATAAAAGCAATAGAATTTTCTTAAATATTAAATCTAATAAATTAATTTTAACTAGTGATATTACAGACCAAGGACAAGCTTTAGAAGAAATTGATTGTGAATATAATGGTGAAGAAATAACAATTGCTGTTAACTATAACTTTTTCTTAGATCCTTTAAAAAATATGGATGTTGATTATTTTTCAATTAATTTTGATGGACCTAATAAAACTTTAAAATTACTTCCAGAATCTAATGAAAAAAGTTACTTACATATTGTTATGCCTATACAACCAAAATAATGAAAATAATAGATATACAAGGCTCTAATTTTAGAAATTTAGATTTAAGTGAAAAATTAGATTTAAATACAAAGCAAATTCTTTTAATTGGCTCTAATGGTCAAGGAAAAACAAATTTATTAGAAGCTTTGTATTTTATTTGTTATGGTAACTCTTTTAGAACTTCAAACATAAAAGAGTTACTTAATTATTCATCTAAAAAATTAAATTTAAAAGCTCATTTTTTAACTAATACTAATGAAAAAAGAGAAATTCAAATTTCTATTAATAATAAAAAAAGAGAAATTAAATTAGATGGAAAAATAATACATGATAGAAAACAGTTAATTTATAACATTCCTTGTATTGTTTTTTCTCATGATGATATTGCTTTTATTACTGGAAGTCCTGAGTCAAGAAGAAAGTATTTTAATCAAACTATGAGTATGTATGATCCTATTTTTTTTGATGATTTAAGATATTATAATAAACTATTAAAACAAAGAAATGCTTTACTTAAAAATAATAATACCAAATTATTAGATGTATATGATTTTAATTTAGCAAAATATGGATATATAATTAAAGAAAATAGATTAAAAGCAGTTAAAGAAATGAATGAGTTATTTCCTAAATTATATGAATCTGTTTCAGATCTAGAAGATGTAAATTTAGAATATAAAAGTTCATGGCTTGATTGTGAAAATGAAGATGATATTATAAAAAGTTTAAATCAAAATAGAGATAAAGACATAAAATATGCAGTTACTAATATTGGAATACATAGGGATAAATTTACTGTAAAAACAAAAAATGGAGATTTATCTGCTATAGGGTCTACAGGACAACAGCGGTTAGCTTCTTTAGTTTTAAGAGCTACTCAATGTAAATATTATAAATTAAAAACACAAAAAGAACCTATAATTTTAGTCGATGATGTATTACTAGAATTAGATCATGAAAAAAGAAATAAATTCTTATCTATGTTTAGTGAATATAGCCAAGCATTTTTTACTTTTTTACCTGATGAAAAATATTTTAACGAAATTGATTTACAACAAAGTATTGTATATAATGTTAATCAAGGAGTCTTTAAAATAGATGGATGAAAGATTATGTAAAGATAATGATACAATTTCATGTAAAAAACTGATTGACTTTTATTTAGATAATGTTTTAAAAAAAAGAAAACCATTAAATTTTGAAATTTATGAAAAATGGGATATAATAGTACAAAATAAACTTAGAGAACATTTACAGATAAAAGAAATCAAAGATGATGTTTTAATTTTAGCAGCAGATCATCCAGCTTGGTTGCAAAAAGCAAACATGAGTAAAAACAATATTTTGAAAAACATAAAAAAACAAATACCTCTAACTAATATAAAAACAATACATATTATTTGTAGGTAAGCACTTGACTGATATTGTTATGCTCTGTATACTTTGCAACTCGTAGGGTTTATGCCCAAATAAATTGATAAATATACGCGTAAGCGATAAATTGGAGATAATCATGAGTTATAAAGGAAAAAGAACTTATCAACCTAGTAAGGTAAAAAGAAACAGAAAGTTTGGATTCCGTGCACGCATGGCTACAGCAGGTGGTAGAAAAGTGTTAGCACGTAGAAGAGCTAAAGGTAGACATAAATTGTCTGTTTGTGATGAGAAAAAGCCTTTCTAAATTAGAAATATTAAAAAAAAAGTCAGAAATAGATAACGCTTTTAAACTTGGTAAATCCACTTCTAGACGTGGAATAAGATTAATAGTAGCACCTAATGATTTAAATCGTAATAGAATAATTGTGATACCTATTAAACATTATGGGAATGCTGTCCAAAGGAATACAATTCGTAGAAGAATTAAAGAAATTTGGAGAAAAGAAAAAGAAAAATTTGTTTCTGGCAATGATTTTATTTTTTTGGTATATCCAGGAAAGGTTTTTGAAAGCAAAAAACTTGAGAAAACTATTCTCGAACTTTGTGAAGAACAGGGAATTTATTTAGCTTAAATAAATTCCTTATTTCCATTTCCTGTATAGAACCTAATATGTTATCTACAGGAGTAGACATGGACAAAAGAACTGTATTGGCAATGTTTCTAACAATAGTAGTTGTAACATTGGGGATGTTTATTCAGACAACATTTTTTACCCCAGACGTTGTTACACCAACAGAAACAGTTGCTCAAGAAGAAAATTTAAATAATAATACAACTCAAAGTGTTATTTCAAATAGCACATCTACAAGTGATAATAGTTCAACTTTATCAACAAGTAATTATACATATGTTAATGAAAAAGATGCTTGGAACTCTGGTAAACCAGGTTCATTTATAGCTGTTGATGATAATTCAAAAGATCAATCATTTAATTATAATAATGGAGTTTTAGATATTACCTTTGATACAAAAGGTGCATCTGTTTCTTCAATAAAAACTTTAAATCACTTAGATGAAAATGGTGAACCTGTTGAATTATTATTTAAAGGTAATTCTGATAAAAATGCATTCTTAATGTATGCTGGTGGAGATATAGAAAATCCTATTGATGCAAACTTTAATTATTCTATAGATGGAAATACTGTTACCTTTACTAAAACTTTTGCTTTATTAGATGATAATTCAAATCCAAGTGATACCTTCAATGTTATAAAAACTTACACTTTTGCAGAAAATGAATATTTATTTGAAGTAAATATTACAATTGAAAATAGTGTAAATAAAGCAATTCCTTTAAATTTTGAAAATAATGCATATACATTAGCATTTGAACCTCAAATTGGACCTTCTTTTGAAACTATAAGTAATAATAACTATTCTTATAGAAGATTCTATGTAAAATACGATGGAGAATCAAAGAAGAAAACTCTTAGAGTAGATGGGTCTGAGAAAATTGAAGATTATGTAACATGGTCTGCTTTAGCCGGAAAATATTTTACTATGATTGCAATTCCTGATGCAACAAAATATGATATTACACTAACTCAAGAAACAAATAAAGATGGTCTAGCTCAAGCTAATGGTATGTATTACACAAGACCAGTAATAAAGAGCGCTTATAATACTGATACTTTTAGATTCTATTGTGGTCCAGAATTACCAGAGAATCTATCAATATATAATCATTCAGATGATAACGCATTTGGCTTATCAGGTTTAAATCTTGAAGAAGCAGTAGATGCATCATCATGGCTTGGATGGTTAGAAAATATTCTAAAATGGGCATTAGCCATGTTAAATAAAATAATACCTAACTATGGTGTTGATATTATTTTATTAACAATTATCTTAAAAATTATTATTAATCCATTAACCAAGAAAAGTATGCAAAGCTCAGCAAAAATGAGTGCTCTTGGTCCTCAGATGGAGGAAATGAAGAAAAAATATGAAAATAATCCAGATAAACTAAATAAAGAAATGTCTGAATTGTATAGAAAGGAAGGTGTAAATCCAATAAGTGGTTGTTTGCCTATGTTGATACAATTCCCAATTCTTATAGCTTTCTATGGATTATTAAATAAGCATTTTGAATTAAGAGGTGCTATGTTTATTCCTGGTTGGATTACTGACTTATCTCAACCAGAAACAATATTTACATTACCTCTTTCATTACCATTCTTAGGAAATCAAATTCACTTATTACCAATTTTATATACAGTAAGTATGATTTTCTCAATGAAAATTACTCAATCAGCACAAAGTGCAGCAGCTGGACAAAGTGCATCAATGATGAAAGTAATGACCTATGGTATGCCAATAATGTTCTTCTTTGTATTATATAATGCACCTTCTGGGCTATTATTATATTGGTCAGTAATGAACTCGATTAGTATATTACAACAGTTATGGAATAATAATAAAGCTAAGAAAAATAGTAGTACAAAAAAAAGTATTGCCTTTTCAAAAAAAGCTAAAAGTAAGAAATAATTGAGCAGGAGACTTAATTGTCTTATCTGCGACGGAGAAATATATGACTCGAGAATTTGAAGGACGTAGCGAACAAGAAGCTATAGCCAAAGCTGTTGAAGAGCTTCAAATAGAAAGGGAAGATTTTGATGTGGAAATTCTTCCTCCAAAAAGAAAAGGTTTTTTTAAGAAAAACGTTAGAATAAAGATTTATTATAATGATGGAAATGAAGAAAAAACTGATTTAAATGATGCTCCAATAAACAGTGATTTTGAACAAAAAGTAGTTGATTTTGTAACTACCTTAATAACTAAAATGGGGTATGAAGCGAAAGTTAGTGTTAATTTTAGACAAGAAAGAAAATTAGGACTAAATATTGAAAGTGATAATTCTTCAATTATCATTGGACGTAAAGGAAAAAATTTAGATTCTATTCAATTATTAACTAATGTTTTTGTTGGCCGTTTAGACCAGGATCAAAAAGTAATTATTGATAGTGAAAATTATAGATTACGTCATGAAGAAAGAATTATTAGAATGGCTTATAAATCTGCTGAACAAGTAAAGAAAACAGGTAGAAGCAGATTACTAGAACCAATGAATCCTTTTGAAAGAAGATTAATTCATACAGCTTTAAATGATTTTGATGGTATTGAAACAAAAAGTGAAGGTGATAGTTTATATAAGCAAATTAGAATTATTCCTATAAAATAATTGTTGAAAAAAAAACAAATCCAAAAGAACTAATATTTTTATTAGTTCTTTTTTTTATTGACAGCAGATAAGAGCATGTAATAAATTTATAATGTGTTTTGTGTTTAATAAAAGTTTTTATTAGGAGACTTTTTATGAAAAAAAAGAAAGTATTTTTGCTTTTTGTTGTTGTTATATTTGTTTCTAAGTTATTAGTTTTTGCTGAAACAAATACTCTCCAAGGAGAAAATGAAAATATAAGAATTATTGTTTTAGGTGAAGTCAAAAAGCAAAATTATGTTGCTAGTTTATATTATGATGATGAAAAATTAGAGAATGATTTAAATATTTTGACTAATGATAATGAGAGATTTGATATTTCAAAAGCAGGTAGAACTAATGAATTTCGTATAATAATTGAAGGAAATCAAGAAATTGATAGCTTTTTAGAATTAAAGATTAATGGTCAGAAATTTATTGGAATGTCAGGAACTGAAACAGAAAATATAGATACTAATCTTTATGTAAATGCCTTTTCTCCAGAAATATCGGATTTAAATATACCTAATTATAATTATCAATTTACAAAAGTAATAAATATACCTAAAGGAAATCATAGTTTTGATGAGAATACTATTGAAACTAATTTTATTTTAGCTTGGAAAGGTAATGAAAGATTACCTTCTGGTTTGTATTCATCTGATATTGATATTGAATATTCAGTTATAAAATAAAAATGCTACTTCAATTGAAGTAGCACTATGAATTAATTAATAGTTAAGTTTAATAATTTTTTCCCAACTAACATCTTTATTACCAAAATGTCCATAATTAACATTTGCTTTGTAAATTGGTTTTAAAAGATCTAGAGTTTTTATAATTCCTTTTGGAGTTAAATCAAAATTATTTCTTACAATTTCTTCTAACTCTTTATAATGATATTTGCTTGTATTAAAAGTATTAACAAAAACTGAAATTGGTGAAGAAACACCGATAGCATAAGCTAATTCGACTTCACATTTATCACAAAGTTTATTTGCTACTAAATTTTTAGCAATAAATCTTGCCATATATGCAGCTGATCTATCAACTTTTGATGGGTCCTTACCGGAAAAAGCTCCACCACCATGTCTTCCCATACCACCGTATGTATCAACAATAATTTTTCTTCCAGTTAAGCCTGTATCACCATTTGGACCACCAATTACAAATCTTCCTGTAGGATTAATATAATATTTTGTATCTTTATCTAATAAATTAGTTGGTTCTAATGTTGGTTTTATTACTTCATTAATTAGAAAAGTTTCTAATTCATTTCTACTTATATTTTCTGAATGTTGATGACTCATAACAACTGCAGTAATTCTTATTGGTTTGTTATCTTTATCATATTCAACTGATACTTGGCTTTTTGCATCTGGGCGTAAAAAATCTACTACTTTGTTTTTACGAAGCTCAGCAGCCTTTTTTAATAATTTATGAGAATAAACAGCAGAAAGAGGTAAATATTCCTCCGTTTCATTACAAGCATAACCAAACATCATACCTTGGTCCCCTGCTCCTTGTTCGTTAAATAAACTAGTTTCAGCTGTAACACCAAGAGAAATATCTGGGCTTTGTGAATGAATTAAATTAGTTATTTTTACTGTATCATAACTGAATCCACTATTTTTATCTGTGTAACCAATATCTTTAATTACATCTCTGATTATTGAATCAATGTCTATGTTTGCTTTTGTTGTAATTTCTCCAGCAACTATAACAGTATCTGTTGTTGCCAAAGTTTCACAAGCTACTCTTGAAAGAGAATCTTGTGCTAAACAGGCATCAAGAATTGCATCACTTATTTGGTCGCATACTTTATCTGGATGTCCTTCACTTACACTTTCTGAAGTAAAAATATGGTTATTTAAATTAGAAATCATAAAATGACCTTCCTTATTATTATTTATCTAACTGGGGAAGGGGAAATAAAATTTATTAAGATATTATTTATTCCCTCTTTAGCAGTTTTTCGTCCGCAAGCTGGGAGCTATCAAATCGACGTTAAAATAAGAATATGGATAAAAGTGATTTTGGTAAAGGGACAAAACATACAATTTGGGTAAAAAATATAATTTTATTAAAAATTTTATGCTATAATAATTTTAAATTAAAGGGAGTTGCTATGTGTTCTTATATTATTAATGGTGGAAAACCAGTATTTGGCGAGATAAAAATTAGTGGTAATAAAAATGCAGCATTACCTCTATTAGCGGCAACTCTGTTAACTGATGAAGAAATAGTCTTAAAAAATGTTCCTGATATAAAAGATGTTCAAGTAATGTGTAATTTATTAGAAGATATAGGAACGACAATTATAAAAGAAAATAATAATACTTTAAGAATAAAAAGTGGTTCTCGTAAAGGAATCTTTAATAAAAATGAAATAGGATTAGTTAGAGGTTCTATTTTGTTTATGGGACCGCTTTTAGCTACTCAAAGCAAAGTTGAAATACCACCTCCTGGTGGAGATGTAATAGGACTTAGAAGAATTGATACCCATTTTAAAGGATTTTCTTATATAGGTTGTGAAAGTAAAATTTCAGAGAGCGGTAATTTAATTGTTGAATGTAAAAAAATAAAAAGTAATCATATTTTTTTAGATGAGGCTTCAGTTACTGCTACTGAGAATATTTTAATGGCATGTGCTTTAAATCCTAATGAAAGTATAATAGAAAATGCTGCATGTGAACCTCATATACAAGACTTATGTAATTTATTAATTAAAATGGGTTGTAATATAGAAGGGGTTGGTTCAAATTTACTTAGAATAAAAGGTTCTAAAAAATTAAAAGGTTGTGAATTTGAGATAGGTTGTGACTATATGGAAGTTGGATCTATGATAGGGCTTGCAGCAGCTACAAAAGGAGAATTATTATTAAAAAATGTAGAAAATAGAATTTTTAATAGTATTTCATTAGGATTTAATAAAATAGGAATTAATTTTGTTCATAGTGGAAAAAATGAAATAATCATTCCAAATAAACAATCTAGATTAATACAAAAAAGTTTAAGTAGTCTAACTAATAAGATAGATGATGCTCCTTGGCCTGGTTTTCCAGCGGATTTATTGTCTATAATAAGTGTTTGTGCAACACAAATGAAAGGATCAATTTTAGTTCATGAAAAGATGTTTGAATCAAGAATGTATTTTATTGATTGGTTAATTCGAATGGGTGCTGATATTATTTTATGCGATCCTCATAGAGCTATAGTTAATGGTCCCACTAAATTAAAACCAGCAATAGTAACAAGTCCTGATGTTAGAGCTGGAATGGCTTTAGTAATTGCCGCAGCTTGTAGTGACGGTAAAAGTGAAATTCAAAATATTTATCAAATCGAAAGAGGTTACGAAAATTTAGAAAGTAAGTTAGGTAGTATCGGAATTGATATTACGAAAGCCTAATTTTCGTAAAAAGTAGTAAAAATTGTTTGCTTTATAAAAGTTATCCACAAGTTTTCCACAACAAGAACATATGTTAAGTTAATATTGTGCTTAACACTTTTTTAACACTTTATAGTGTAAAATAAAAGATTATAAAAAATACTTAATTCTTTATAGTATAATAAGTTAAGTGTAGTCTATAACTATTATAGTTAAATAGATAATTATAGAATTACAATAAATGTTATATAAGAATTATTATATATATATACATATAATATAATTAACTTTTCCACAAAATTTTATTAAAAAAAGAGTCTAAGTGTGTAAAAAATATTATTTCCCTAAAAAATGTTTTTTTAGGGTGTATGTTGTGATATTTATTCTACTCATATATAAATATAAACACTTGTAACTATTTATCCTATAATAATTTATATAATATAATAATTTTTAATTATATAAAAATTATTTAGTAAAAAATAAATTAATAAATTAACTTAAAATAACAAAGAAAAATATTATAAAACATTTAAATTATTAAAAAAAAATATTAATATTTTTAATATTTTTTGCTAATTACTTATTATATAAGAAATTAAAAAAACAAATAAAATTGCTTTATATTATTGACTTTTTTATTATACAAGGCTAACATAATTAATGTACTAAAGTTAGTTGTATCTAACGGAGGAGATTTTGTATGCCATTATCAATGTTAGGCTTGGGTGAATCTAAAAAGGTTGTGTCAATTAGTGCTTCATCCGAATTAAAAGATCGCTTATTATCTATGGGGTTCGTTCCTGGAAATTCTGTTAAAATTATTAATATGAATAATATGGGCTTAGTTTTAGAAGTCAAAGGAACAAGATTAGCGTTAAATAAAGGGTTAGCACACTTAATCCAAGTTGCTTAATAAATTTAATTACATTTTTTATGAGAGGTATTATGTATGACTTTATGTGATCTAAAGCCAGGACAGAAGGGTAAGGTATTGTCTTTTGGAACTGAAGGCGTGTTGCGTCATAGACTATTAGATATGGGTATTACAACAGGAATTGAAGTTCAACTAGTTAAAGTTGCTCCTCTTGGAGATCCTTTAGAAATTCGTTTAAGAGGATACAATTTAAGCTTGCGTAAATCTGAAGCAAGTGCAATTGAAATCAAATTTATTGAATAGAATAAATATAAATATATAAGAAAAGAATAATAAAAAAAGGATTAATCATGAGTAAATATACTTTAGCTTTAGCTGGTAACCCTAATTGTGGTAAAACAACTCTTTTTAATATTTTAACAGGATCTAAACAACACGTAGGAAACTGGCCTGGTGTTACTGTTGATAAAAAAGAAGGTGTTTGGAAGAAACATACAGAATATAGTATTCTAGATTTGCCAGGTACTTATTCTTTATCTCCTTATAGTGCAGAAGAAAAAATTGCACGAGACTATATCGTAGATGAAAAGCCAGATTGTGTTATTGATATCGTTGAATCTCCAAATTTAGAAAGAAATTTATACTTAACTTTACAAATCTTAGAAACAGGCGTACCAACTGTTATTGCACTAAATATGAGCGATGAATTAGAACAACGAGGGGAATCAATTGATTCTTCTTTTTTAGAGAAAGAATTTGGTGTTAAAGTTGTAAAAATATCTGCAAGAATTAATAAAGGTGTTTCAGAATTATATGAAGCAGTGCAAGAAACTATCGAGAAAAAAATTACACCAAAAAAACTACCATTGTTTGATAAAATAAAAGATTTAGATGACGAAGGTATTGCAAATGCAAGATATGAAAAAATTACATCTGTTGTAAAAAAATCTTATAAAAAGAATATAAAAAAAGAAACTGAAGAAACAAGAAGTAGTAAATTAGATAGAGTATTAACAAGTAGACTTTTTGGTTTACCAATTTTTGCTGTTATAATGTATTTATTGTTCCAAATTAGTTTAGGTGAAAATTTATTCTTTATGGGTATTCCTGGTTTAGGTGTATTGCTAGCAGGCTGGGTAGAATTCCTTTGGGAGGCTTTAACTAATTTAGTAGCTCTAGGTTTAGTAAATGCAGCGCCTTGGGCACATGGCTTGGTAATAGATGGTATTTTTGGTGGTATCGGTGCAATCGTAGGCTTTATGCCTTTAGTATTAGTTTTATATCTATTCATGAGTATTCTTGAAGATAGTGGATATATGGCTAGAGTTGCATTTGTATTAGATAGAATATTTAGAAAATTTGGTCTTTCTGGTAAATCTTTTATTCCATTATTAATGGGCTTTGGATGTGGTGTTCCTGCAATAATGGCAACTAGAACATTAGATGAAGAAAAAGATAGACATATTACAACAATTATTGCAGCGTTTATGCCTTGTGGAGCTAAATTACCTATAATTGCTTTATTTGTAGCAATATTATTTAATCCTGCTTATGCGGCTAATATTACTTTCTTAATTTATATCATAGTTATGGTAGTCGCTATTATAGTATCTTTAATTTTAAATAAAGTTTGGTATAAAGGTGCTACATCAAATTTCTTGATGGAATTACCTCAATATAGAATACCTACTTTAGTTTCAGTTTTCCAAAGATCTTATGAAAAAGTTAAAGGTTTTGCAAAAAAAGCTGGAACAATAATTTTAGCTTCAACTATTTTAATTTGGTTCTTAACAAACTTTAATGTAAATTCTTTTAATGGTGTGAATAAAGCTAACAATGAAGATAATAGTGTAATGAGTCAAATGGATGATTCATTTATGGCTTCTTTTGGTAGAGTTATTAGCCCTATTTTCCAACCTTTAGGATTCGATGGTTGGAGACCTACAGTTGGTATTATAACAGGTTGGATTGCTAAAGAAAATGTTGTTACAACATTTGCACAAGTTTATCAAGATGATATTACTGATGATTATTTAAGTGATTACTTTAATGAGAAAACAGCAAGTGTTGAGGAATTAACTGAAGCTGGTTTTGAAGATGGTGTCTATAATATTGATACTGCAAGAGAAATATATGATGAAATATTAAATGAAGGTGGTGATAGTAATGCCTTACCTTCTGTAAAAAGAGATATACCAACAAAGAGTGGTGGTTTTGCATATATCTTATTTAATTTGTTGTGTATGCCATGTTTTGCTGCAGTAGGAGCAATGCATAGAGAACTTAAAACCTTTAAGAAAACTTTAGGTGGTGTTGGCGTTCAGATGCTAACCGCTTATATAGTCGGCTTAATAGTAAGAATTATAGGACTCATATTTGGTTTTTAAGGAGACATTTATGATTAATTGGATTATTGCTATAGTAGCAATTGGAATAGTAATTTTTGGAATTGTTAGTTTTGTTAAAAAAAATAAAAACAATAACAATTGTGATGGAAGTTGCAGTGGCGGGTGTAGCGGCTGCGGTTTATAAAAAAATATCCCACTTTTTAGTGGGATTTATTTTTCTACTAATAAAGTATGTATAGTACTTAAAGCAACAATAGAAGCTGTTTCTGCTCTTAAAATATTTGTTTTTAAGGTTACAGGAATAGCTTTTTTTTCTAATAATAATGAGCATTCTTCATCACTTAATCCACCTTCTGGCCCAATCAATATTCCAATTGGTTTCTTAGGATCTATAGAATTAACTTTTTCCTTTAATGTTAAGTTTTCTTCTAAAGATATTTGATGGAAAAAGAATAAAGGCATATCTAAATTTTTAATAAAATCTTTAAAATTAATTACATCATTAAATTTTGTAATTACAGGAGATCCTGATTGTTGAATTGCCTCCTTAATTATTTTCTCATAACGTTGATTATTTGATGATTCTTTTTTAGCAATACAAAATTTACTTTGAATTAAAGTAATTGATTCAACACCAAATTCTGTTGCCATTCTAATTATTGATTCGTTTTTCTTTCCTTTACAAACACATTGGAAAAGGTTTAATTTAGGTCTTTCCTCATTAATTTCAGGAAGTGTATCTGTTGTCTCAAAAGTATCTCCCTCATTAATTTTTTCTACTTTGCATAAACAAGAATTTTTATCATAACTCATAATAGTTAGTTGATATGGAACTCCATTTTGATCTCTAGAGAAAATTTTATCTTTCTTTTTTAGACGTAGAACTTTTATAAAATATTGAGAATCTTCTTTATTTAATTTAAATTCACTATCGCCTTTAAAGTATTTGGGTAAAACATATTGGCGCATTTATTTCTCCAATTGAATAACAGCTTCTTGTAATGCTTTATCTAAATCTAAATCATAAACTGGACGATCTTCAAAATCCATCCTTGAAAGATATTCATTTCTTACAAGAATTAATAAAGCTGTTCTATTTAATTTATCATTATTAATTTCATCAGCAAATTTTTCTAAATTTTCATAAGAATATATTGGGTTTTTATCTACAAAATCAATAACTTTATTAGATTCCATTAGTTCTTCAAAAATTGGAATTTCATCATCTTGGAAAATTTCTTCTTCAATTTCAATATCTGGTTCAATGCCTTTTTCATGAATATCTATTGAATTTGGAGTTAAATAATGTGCAATTGTGAATTGTACATAGCCTTTTCCAAATGGGAAGGTTTGTTGCAT
This sequence comes from Pleomorphochaeta caudata, assembly GCF_055395745.1. NCBI lineage: Bacteria > Pseudomonadati > Spirochaetota > Spirochaetia > Spirochaetales > Sphaerochaetaceae > Pleomorphochaeta > Pleomorphochaeta caudata. Next base: position 741,666 of record NZ_AP042458.1, on the reverse strand, counting down.
TATTCCTTTTCCAAAGGTTTTAGAACCAATAATTAAAGCTCTATTATTGTCTTTTAAAGCGCCTGTTAAAATTTCTGAGGAAGAGGCAGTTCCTCCATTTACTAATAATACAATTTTAAAATTGTCATTTACTATTGTATTTGGAGTAGCTTTTGTAATTTGAACACTGTTTTGTAATGTTTCTTTTTGTTGTGTTATTAAAATTGTATCATTTGCTAAGAATAAATCAGCAATGTTTAATGCAGCATCAACAACTCCACCACGATTATTTCTCAAATCTATAACTAAACTGTCAATATTATCTTTTAGTAAGTCTTTTATATCTTTTGTAAATTGTTCAGCTGTCCCTGGAGTAAATTGATATATTTGAATATAACCAATGTGATTATTAATAATTGATTTTACAGTAGTTGGTGTTTCAACAGTTGCTCTTGTAAGTGTAATATCAAAAGATTTAGAACCTCTTAATACAGTAACTACAACTTGAGTTCCAGCTTCTCCTCTTAGTTTTAAAGAAGCTTCAGTTGCATTTAAACTATCAACAGCTTCTCCATCAATATGTGTTATATAATCATTAGCTTTTAATCCTGCTCTATCGGCTGGACCGCCAGGAAAAGGTGAAGAGATTTTAACATAATAATCTTTTTCTGTTTTATCCTCTTTAGTATCAACAACTTTAGGATTTTTCTTAGTTAAATAAGTACCAATTCCAGAATATAGACCTGTAGATTGTTCTTCATATTCTGCCGATTCATCTGCTGATACATAGAAAGAATATTCATCTCCTAAGGAATCTAAAAGACCGCTTGCCATTCCTTCTAAAGCTTTGTCGTTATCAATTTCATTTATAGATAAAGCATCTATTACTTGATAAAGATAGGCAATATTATTTATATTGTCTTGAATAATTTCAGTGTTAGGCGAGCTAACAACTGCTGTATCTGTATTGTTATCTGTTGATCCATTAGCAAATAAAATACTTGTTGAAAAAATTAAAATAACAAAAATTTTTATAAACTTATTCATAATAATATAATACATACAACTTTAGGTGTTGACCACCCCTAAATAGGCAAGTAAACTTTGAAATATGTTAATATTTATAAATTTTCCTTCATGGATAAGGCCTGAAATATTTCCTAATTTTCCAATTAGATGGTATGGCTTAATGTATGTTATAGCTTTTGTAATAACGTATATAATTTTTCGAATACAAGCAAATAAAAAAGAAATAATAATTAATTCCGATGATAGTCAGTCTTTTTTTATGTTTTGTATAATTGGGTTGTTATTAGGAGCAAGATTATTTTCTGTTCTAATATATAATGGAACAAATTATTATTGGTTGCATCCTTGGTTAATTTTTTGGCCCTTTAGAAATGGCAGTTTTATTGGACTTCCTGGAATGAGTTATCATGGAGGTCTTGTTGGTGCTATTCTCGGTGGTTTGATTTATGCAAAAAAAAGTAAAAGAAGTTTCTTTGAATTAGCTGATGCTTTATGTGTTGGAATTCCTTTAGGATATACCTTTGGTAGACTAGGAAATTTTATTAACGGAGAGTTATGGGGAAGAGTTAGTGATAGTCCCTTAGCTGTTTTATTTCCTCATGCAGAGCAATTTTCTACAAATTATCAATGGGTAAGAGACTTTGCTGATAAACTAAATATTAATTATGTATTAGGTGATTTTGTAAATTTACCTCGTCATCCTTCACAATTATATGAAGCTTTTTTTGAAGGAATTGTTTTATTTTTATTCATGTGGTTTATAATAAGAAAAAAAAGAAAATTTAATGGATATACTTTATCTTGGTATTTAATAGGATATGGATTCATAAGATTCTTTATTGAATATTTTAGAGAACCCGATTCTAATTTAGGATATATTATTCAATTTAATGACAAAGCTAATAATCCAGCGATATTTGAAACATTCTTTAATTTTAGTATGGGACAAATATTATGTTTGGCTATGATTTTATCAGGAATTGTATTATTCATAATATTAAAAAAAATTAATAACAAAGCTTTGGAGGCTTTTAATGATAGTAAACGATAAGTTAATTAAACTAAGAGCATTAATGAAAAAAGAAAATCTTGATGCTTATTTTATAAATGGAACGGATCCACATAATAGTGAATATGTTTGTAACAGATGGAAAACTAGAGAATTTATTTCTGATTTTAGTGGAAGTGCAGGTAGTGTTCTTGTTACTTTAGATAAAGCTTATTTATGGGTAGATTCAAGATATTTCATTCAAGCAGATAAACAAACTAAAGGTTCTGAATTTATTGTTATGAAACAAGAAATTAATGATACTCCTACTCCAAAAGAATTTATTAATAAAACTTTTAGTAAGGGTGCTAGAATTGGCTTTTCTAAAGACACTTTAATGCTCGATGAGAAAAAATCTTTCCAAAAAGAATGTAGTAATGTTGATATTGTAGTAACAGAAGATTTATTAGATGAGTTTTGGGAAAATAGAGCAGAAATTCCTGTAGAACCAGTTGTTGAAATGAATGTAGAATTAACTGGTTTTACTAGAAGCCAAAAATTAAATATGATAAGGATTTATTTAAATGAAAAAAAGGCTGATTATGAATTAATCGCTTCATTAGATGACATTGCTTGGACCTTAAACTTAAGAGGTAATGATATTGCCTATAATCCTGTTTTTATTTCTTATTTATTTGTAACAACTGATAAGGCATATTTATTTACAAATGATAATAGATTTGATTCTTCAATTTTAGAAAATTTAAAAAAAGATTTAGAAATTTATCCTTATGAATCAATAATAACTAAATTATCCCAATTATTAGAAAAAGATAAAACTATTTTAATTAATGAGCAAAAAACAAATTCTTTATTTGAAAAACTAATAAATGATTTTAATTTAAATGTAATTAATGAAATTGAAGTTACAACAAGATTAAAAGCTTGTAAAAATGATACAGAGTTAGAAGGTATGAGAAGAGCTCATTTATTAGATGGAGTTGCTTTGGTTAATTTCTTAGCAAATATTGATTTTGAAAAAGGTGAATATTCAGAATTAGAAATTGCAAAAATTCTAGAGGGATATAGATTTAAAAATAAAGAGTGTTTAGGTTTGTCTTTTAATACTATTTCTGGATTCCAAGATAATGGTGCCCTTTGTCATTATAGTGTAACAGAAGAAAGCTCAAAGAGTGTTAAAGCGAATGGTTTATTAGTTTTAGACAGTGGTGGAACTTATGAAAGTGGAACCACAGATATTACAAGAACTTTATTATTTGGTGAAGCAACTGAAGAAGAAATTAGAGATTATACATTAGTATTAAAGGGTCATATTGCTTTAGCTTTACAAACTTTCCCAAAAGGAACAAAGGGTTATCAATTAGATGTTTTAGCTAGACAATTTTTATGGAATTATGGTTTAACCTATTATCATGGAACCGGTCATGGAGTTGGTCATCGCTTATGTGTTCATGAAGGTCCTCAAAAGATTTCCCCAGCTTTTAATGATTATTCATTACAAAAAGGTATGGTAATAAGTGATGAACCAGGTATCTATAAAGAAGGAAGACATGGTATTAGAATCGAAAATTTAGTTGCTGTACAAAATGATGTTGAAACAGAATTTGGACAATTTTTAAATTTTGAAATATTAACATTATGTCCATATGAAAAGAAATTAATAAATGTTTCTATGTTAAGTGAAAAAGAAATTAATTATGTGAATTCATATCATAAATGGGTATATGAAGAATTAAAAGATTCAGTTGAAAAAGAATCTTTAACATATTTAAAAGAAGCCACTAGCCCATTAATAATGGAAAAATAAAGTTTAGATATTAAGTAAAAGCTAATTGTTTTAAGTGAGAGCTTAATTCAATAGCTTTACTAAAATATAAATATTATATAATCTTTATTAAAAAATGAATAAATTATTATCAATAAATAAAATAAGGAGATTTTAAAAATGGTTAAACCCTTAAAATCTAATGGTAAGATTAGTCGTAAAGGTCCTATTGTTCTAGTTATAATGGACGGTGTAGGTTTTGGTAAATATAAATCAGGAGATGCAGTTGAAGCTGCTCATACTGAAATTTTAGATAAACTATATAAAACATATCCTTGGACAAAATTAAAAGCTCATGGTACTGCTGTAGGACTCCCTTCTGATGCAGATATGGGAAACAGTGAAGTTGGTCACAATGCAATGGGCTGTGGTAGAGTTTTTGCACAAGGTGCTAAATTAGTAGCTAATTCAATTTCTTCTGGCAAAATGTTTGAAGGTGAAACTTGGACAAAATTAATTAAAAATGCTAAAGACAATAAATCTACTCTTCATTTTATTGGTTTATTATCTGATGGTAATGTTCATTCTCATATAAATAATTTAAAAGAAATGGTAAAAAAAGCTAAAGCTGATGGTGTTTCAAAAGTTAGAGTTCATGCTTTATTAGATGGCCGTGATGTAGGTGAAATGAGTGCTTTAGAATATTTTGATCCTTTTGTTGAATTCTTAAATGAATTAAGTGATGATTCTTTTGATGCTCAAATTGCTTCAGGTGGTGGTCGTATGGTTATCACAATGGACAGATATAATGCTAACTGGGATATGGTAAAAAAAGGTTGGGAAACTCATGTTTTAGGTGAAGGTAGAAAATTTGAATCTGCTCATGAAGCCATTGAAACATTAAGAGCTGAAACTGGTGCTATTGACCAAGATTTACCTCCTTTTGTAATTGCAAAAGATAATAAACCTGTTGGAACAATTGAAGATAATGATAGTGTTATATTATTTAACTTTAGAGGAGATAGAGCTCTAGAAATTACTAAGGCTTTTGAAGCAAAGGAATTAACTGAATTTGATAGAAAACGCTGTCCAAAAGTTGAATATGCAGGAATGATGGAATATGATGGTGATTTACATGTACCAGCTCAATATTTAGTATCTCCACCTTCAATTGATAGAACTATGGCAGAGTATTTATGTGCAAATAACAAGAAACAATTCTCAATTTCTGAAACACAAAAATTTGGACATGTTACTTATTTCTTTAATGGTAATAAGTCTGGTAAATTTGATGAGAACTTAGAAGAATATGTTGAAGTATTATCAGATATTGTTCCTTTTGAACAAAGACCTTGGATGAAATGTGCGGAAATTGCTGATAGAGTAATAAAAGAAGTTAATGAAGGCTCTTGGGATGTAATAAAATTAAATTTCCCTAATGGTGATATGGTTGGACATACAGGTGTTTTCGAAGCTGTTCTTTGTTCTATGGAAGCAATGGATTTACAAATCGGAAGAATTCAAAAAGCTGTTGAAGCAGCTGGTGGTGTAATGATTATTACAGCCGATCATGGTAATGCTGATGATATGTTTGAACATGATAAAAAAGGTGAGGTAAAAGCTAAAAAAGATGGTTCTCCTAAATCAAAGACTTCTCACTCATTAAATCCTGTTCCTTGTATTATTGTTGATCCACAATATAATGGAGAATATAGTAAAGAATTAAATGAAGGTTTAGGAATTAGTTCAATTCCTGCAACAATTATGAATTTCTTAGGTTTAGATGCTCCAGAAGATTATGATAAATCAATTATTACTTTAAAATAGTAATTAAAATAAATAGAAAAAAGGGAAATAAATTTTAAGTTTATTTCCTTTTTTTTATATAGAATAAGATTTTAAATTTATTGTTAATATTATAGAGCTACTAATAAGTAATAATAAGGCAATAATTTGAACAATTAAATTAATATTATTTGATGTTTTTAAACATGCTAATGAAATTGTAAAAAATATATATGAATAAGTTTTAAGTTTATTATGTTTTGTTTTATCAGTTAAATAAGAGGGAATAAAACTTAAAATAGCTAAAATCATTAGAAAAATAAAAAATGCTTTAAATTGAATACTTGTATCTAACATATAATATGGATTATTAATTGTTGGGGAATTAATATTAATTGCATAAGTTAAAATAAATGTTATTGCAAAAGAAAAAATGATTTGACTATTAGTATTTTTTGTATTTCTTTCATTCTGATTTATTCCACATAGAATTAATAATAGAGTTGAATATACTATAGAGAATATATGTATTTTACCAATAATTATTGGAGATATAATAGTTACTTTTAATGCTTTAAATAAATCTGGTAAAAGTACAATTCCATCTATAGATAACATTAATAAAACTAGAAGTAATAATGAGGTTGAACTATTTCTTTGAGGTTCATTCATTTGGTAAATTTGTATAGCAAGAGCAAAAAAAGTTATTAATTGAATAACTATAGAAAAAAAGTTTTGATCATTAAAATATAAATTAGTATTAAAACGTAAATTATCTATAAGGATATATAAAACAGATAGAATATAAATTAAAGAGATTGCTCCTTGGAGTGTTATTATTGTTAATTGAAATTTTTTTTTCATAACCCCTCTTTTTTATATAATTAAAGGGCTTTAATAATTAAAAGCCCATATCTAATATCTATTTAATTATTATATCATGTTTTTATAAGGAACATGAACTAGCTGAGATAAGCCTTTTTCCTTATGTAAAATCCAAATATTTGAAATTGCAGCAGCAAATGCTGAAATTATTACATCAATCATTGTTCCAAGCCCACAAAGGAAAGGAATTAATCCTACAATTGACATTTCAGCAGTATGTAAATCTATTGCTAATAATTTTAGTGTAAAATATACAATAAAGAAAACTTCAAAGCCTAAAAACATACTTGAAATAAAAGAAATGAAGGTTGAAACTAAAGCAATAAATACTAAGAGAGAAATATCTGGAATTGTATTAGTTGTTGCATATATTAATGAAGCAATTGTAAAGCTTGCAATCATTGCACTTCCACCTCTAGCAAAAATTGTTGCAAGAGGAATTGCTGTTGAAGAAGTTCTTTTTTGAACGCCAAGATTCATTCTTGTTAAGGATAATGTGATTGGGGTTGCAAAGAATATATTTGCAGAAAATAATCCGGCAATTGAAGCTCCAAGTGTTCTATATAATATTTTATAAGGATTTTCTTTAAAGCTTGTAATTATTCCAAAAAGCAAAGGAATAACAACAAAGATTGCTAGTACTGCTATAATTAATATATTTAATACAAATGTTGGAGCAACAAAAATAGTTGCTTCATCTTGAAGTGTAGCAAAGAATGAAGCAGAAACAATATATACTAGAGCAAAGCCTAAAATAGAGTAGGATCTACAAATTTTATACATTACTTCACTAAAAGAATTTATTGTAACATATGCGGGTTTAATAATATCACTTGATGGTTTTAAAAAATATCCAAATAAAAATGCAATTACAACTATTGGTAGTAGAAAATTTTGAGCAGAACTTATTGAATAGAAAGGATTGATAGGTCTAAAAACATCTTTTATTAAAGAAAAAGAGGTTTCAATATAGTTTATTACTGCGGATGTTCCCGCTCCGGCACTTGAAGAAGCAGGAAAAACTACAGGAAAAATAGAGAAAAGTAAAATACCAACAAATGATAAAATTAAAGTTGATAATACTGTCCAAACTATTGATGAAGCCGCTAAGCGTAATCCCATATTATCTTTTCTTAAAGAAGCAACACCAGAAGCAAAGGATATGAGAACTATTGGGAATAAAACAAAACCTCCAAACTGAATTAAGATTGAAGAAAGTGTTTGAATAAAAGTTGTATAGGCCTCAAACTGCCCTAATAATAAAGTTGTAGCTAGCCCCATAAAGGTTGCAACTAAATAAGTTATCCAAGTTTTCATGTTTTTAGATTACCTTATCCTTTAATACAAGTCAATTAAATATAGTATTTAGGCTTGTATTTGTTCTTATTATACATAATTTATGTATAGTTCTTCTTTCATCTATTTGTTGCTTAAATATTTTCAAGAAGTTTATTTAATTTATATTCAGAAGACCTTTCTGCGTTAAATAGAGTTGAAACATATTCCTCTATATCAAAAGTTTCATCTGAAAAAAGAGCTTTTGATATTGCTGTTAAAATTACTAATTCTTGTAAAGCTTCTTTTTTGTACCAAGTTATATTATTGTAATCATTGCATAAGATGAATCTTCTAAAGAATTCTAAATCAAACAATTTCTTAAAGTCATTAATACTATCTTCTTTTATGTGTTTATAGGCTCCAACAAATACTGCAACACCATTAATAACATGTTTTTCTTGAGATTCATTTAAATTTAAGTCTTTAAAGAAATCTTTAAAGAAGTAAGAAATTAATAGTTTCTTGCTTAGTTTATTTGTATCATCAATGGAGTATGAATTTCTAATGTATGGATAAATGAATAGACTTGAAGCAATAATTAACGGTAATTCATTCATTGCATATCCACTATTTGAGAATATTAAATTTTCTTTAAAAAGTTTTGAGAAATTATCAAAAGTTTTTAACATTTTTTTTGGATCAATAGTTTTAGGTTCATTTATAATATAGGTCTTTGTAAAATCACTTAACTTTTCATATGCTGTTGGTAATACAGAATATAATTGTGCAATTTGTAAGATTAGTTTTTTATTAAGAGCTTTAGTTGATTTTCCTTTTGTTATATTTTCTATTGTTTTTAATATAGAAGGATCTCTTAAACTATCCATAGCTTTATAAATTGGTTTTAAGCGCATTGCGGTAATTTCTAGATTTAAATCTTGAACACCATTGCCACCAAGTTTTGCATATAATCTAGAATAAGCTCCGTCTATATCTTCAACTTCTCTAATATCAATTAAAACTTTTGTTTCAAATCCATTTAGGTGAATCCAAAAACCTTCATCATATATCTTTAAGGATGGGATTAAATAAGTTAGTCCATCATTAAAGTTTTTATATACTAAGAAGTTTTTACCACTTAAAATTAAATTTAAATTAGAAGCAATTGTTGAATGAATTGTCTTGTCTTTATTTTTATTTAGTTTAGGGGCAGCATTTTTAATATAACCTTCAACACTTTCATATTGGTTATTATAGAAAACAATAGTTTTTTCATCACTTGTTCCATTTGAATAACAGAAAGCTGAATCATGAATATTTCCATTTTGATATAAATCATAAATATTGAAATATTCAACCCCACTAAATAAATATCTCTTTTTTAATAATGGGAATATTTTTTTATAATGAGATTCGATTAACCAATCATTTGGCCATTCATCCCAATATGCTTTTTTATATTCCATTCCATATTTTTCTTTTAGTCCTTCAATTTGACCGTGACCGTACATTGGAAGTCCTGGCATAGTTGAAAGTAAAGTACAAACACCAAAATATTTATCCCCATCTCCAAATTGTCCAATAGCGGTTTCTTCATCAGGATTGCTCATAAAGTTTACATATCTTTTTAGAATTTCTGGATCAAATAATAATGTTTTCTTAATTGAATCAATATATTTTTTATTTTCTTGATTTTTTAACATGTTCATAAAGGCACTATTGTAAACTCTATGCATTCCTAAAGTTCTAACAAAATAACCTTCCATCATCCAGAATGCTTCAGCAAGTAATAAGGTATCTGGTAATTCTTCTCCCATTCTATCAACAACATCTCTCCAAAATTCTTTTGGAATTCTATTGTTAAAGTCCTCGTCACTTAGACTATAAATTGTTCTTCCTGCAATATCTCCTGCGTGACCTAATTTTGGATACCATAATCTTTGTATATGTTTTTTTGCTAAGGTCATAGCAGCATCAAATCTTATTATTGAGAAGTTTTTAGCAACATGTCTAATTTGTTGGAATACTGCTTCTCGAGTTAATGGATTTAAGAAATCTAGTTGAGCTGTATCATTCCAAGGCATGGATGTACCATCATTTCCATGGAAGATATAAGTTGTTTCATTTGTTCTTTTATCTCTTCTTAAGAAAGTTACTGCTGCATCACTTTGATTGTAGTAATGATCTTCAAGTTTAATTTCAATATTTGGATCATTTGATAAATCTTCTCCGCTATAAGTATAGGAAGGGAAAGGAGGGTATGATTGTTGAATAAATAATTCTGGGTTGTTAATTACCCAATCTCCATCAATACCCGTATGGTTTGGAACCATATCTGAAGCAAGTCTAATGCCTCTTTGAATACATTTTTCTCTTAATGTATTTAGTGCTTCCCAGCCTCCAATAGCTGGAGAAATCTCATAGTTTTTTAAAGAATAAGCTGAGGCTTCTGCTTCAGGATTTCCACATAGATTTTTGATTTTTTTACTAGCATCGCTTCTTTGCCAAAGTCCAATTAACCATAAGGCGGTAAAACCTCTTTGTCTTAAATTATCTAATTCTTCATCTGGAATTTGGTCTAATCTTGTAATATCTCTTTTGTAATATTTAGATAATTGATCTAACCAAACTAAAGTACTTTTTGCCATCATTATTACATTTGGCATCCAGTTTCTATCTTCAGTAAAAGCTTCATATTCATTGTCTAATAGTGAATAATCTGGAACATATGTTTCTCCAGTATTATTACCACCTTGATTATCAAAGAATACTGGTTTGTTTTCTTCTTTTTCTAAGTCTATTGCTTTAATCAAATTTACTTTTAATTCATCAGATAATAGATGAGACCATTCATCTAATATAAAGTTTATTTGATCAAAAAGGGAATCAGGATAAAGTGTTGAAGGCGTAAGTAAGAAAGAAAAAAGATCTTCTTCACTTCCAATCATATTAGGACCATTAGATATGAATTCCCCTAATATAGCAGAAAGAGCTTTTGAAGCTGGAGGGAATTTTAATTCATCTCTATAAATTAAAGGTTTTATAGCTTTTTTTAATGCTGGATTATGAGTCATAACTCTATGAACAAAAAAGCCTCTTGTAGTTTCTTCAGTATATTGTTCTAGTGATACTTCTTGTTCTGTGAGTGCTGTTGATGGAAATTCTCTTGAGTAGAATGCTAAAACATCATTAACTGATTTGTTTTTAGAAACCAAAGGCGACATTCTAGAAAAGAAATTGATATCTGTATTTTGTAAATATTGACTAATTAAATTTTGGTACAATAAATGTAATATTGCACAAGCATTCAATTTTGAAGCACTAATATAATCCTCATTTTTTGTTGTGGTATTATATTTATAAGATAATTGTTGAGCTTGTTGATAATAAGAAGCAATATTATCTGTGGTTTTGAAGTAACTCGAATAGTCATTAATTTCCTTTCTGACAATGTTTGATAGCCTAAAATCTCTAGATGTCATAAATCCTCCTAAACAAATGAAGTATAACATATTTCTGTTTATAAGTTAAATAATTAATCATGCAAACGGTTACAGTAATTAATAATCTTTCAGTTTTAAATCGGTTTTTTGTTCAACTTTTTTAGATATTTTTTGTGCTTTTATTTATTTATAAAGTAGAATCAATTAATTTACTAGCTTTATCTAATTGAATTGGAAGAGATATTTTCTCATCTGTGTCAAATTTCGATAAAACATAGGCAGCAACGTTGTTGTGTTTTGGTCTACCTATACCAAACCTTAATCTATAAAAATCATCTTTTTTAATAAAATTTTTTATACTTTTTAATCCATTATGGCCTTTTAAGCCTCCTCCTTGCTGGATTTTCATATCAGAAAAAGCCAATTCCATATCGTCATGAACGACAAGAATTTCATTGCTTTCAATTGAAAAATAAGACATAGCAGCCTGTACCGCTTTACCACTATTGTTCATTAATGTTTGAGGTTTTAAAATTTTAATTGAATTATAGTTTGAATATAGACTAAAGAATTTTTTCTGAAATACTAATTGTGGAAATTTATAATCACATAAGCTAAACCCTATATTATGTCTTGTGTTTTCATATTGTTTACCAGGGTTGCCTAAAAATATAATCAATTTTATCATAACTATAATATAATATTTGCAGGAGGCAATTACAAGATGTATTCTTTGCATGTATATATTCCAGCTACTCATTTGGAAGTTGTAAAAGCAGCGATGTTAGATGCAGGTGCTGGAAAATTTGGTGGTTATGATTATTGTTGTTGGCAAACAAAAGGTGTAGGTCAATTTAGAGCTTGTGAAAACTCTCATCCTTTTATTGGAGATATAGGGGAAATTCATAAAGAAGAAGAGTGGAAAGTTGAATTTTTTATTGATGATAAATACCTTGATGCTGTTATTTTAGCTATGAAGAAAACACATCCTTATGAAGTTATAGCTTATTCTTTAGTAAAACTTGAAGATTATTGATTTTTATTTTTTACACCGATTTTTGGACAATATGAATTTTCACTACAAATATCACACTTTGGATTAATTGATGTACAAATGCTTTGTCCAAAACTTACAAGGAGTTCATTAAGTCCAATCCAATATTTTTTAGGCATTACCTTTTGAAGTTCTTTTTCACTTTCCTCAGCTGTTTTTGTATTAATCCAGCCTAATCTGTTCGCAATTTGATGAACATGACAATCTACACATATTGCTTTTATATCAAAAGCTAAATTTAATGTAAGATTGGCGGTTTTAATTCCAACACCGGGTAATTGCATTAATTCTTTAGTATTGTTAGGAACCTCTGAATTAAATTTATTTATTAAAATCTGACTAATGTTAATTATATTTTCTGTTTTTCTTTTATAAAAAGCACAAGGGTAAATAGCTTTTTCTATTTGACCTTTATCAAGTTTTATTAGCTGTTTTGCTGAGGTTGCTAAATCAAATAATCTATAACTTGCTTCAAGAGTAATTTTATCTTTTGTTCTTAAGGAAATAATTGTAGAGACTAATATACAAAAAGGATTTTTATCATATTTTATTGCAATTAATGAAACAGATGGTAATGAAATATTAGACTTCTCTAATTCACTTTTTATTCTAGAAAAAAAATTATCCCAATATATTGTATTCATATTAACTCTTTATCATATAAATAATAGTTAAACAAGTCAAAATTGTATTTGTTTTACTTGATTTTTTTAACTATTATGCTTAGAGTTTTTTCATGATAGTAATTTTAAATAAGCAAATAAAACCTAAACAAAAAGAAGATATTAAAAACTTTTTAATTAATAAAGGGTTCAAAGTAAAAGAAATAGTTGGACAAGAAGAAACTGTTTTGGGCGCTGTTGGACGAGCTAGTATAGATCATAGAATTGTTGAACAAATGGAAGGTGTTTCTTCTGTTGTTCCAATTTCAAAACCTTATAAGCTTGCATCTAGAGAACTTAAAAAAGAAGATACAATTGTTCAAGTTGGAAATGTTAAAATTGGTGGTTCAAGAGTTGTTGTAATGGCTGGACCTTGTGCTGTTGAATCTGAAGAACAAATTATGACAATTGCCTCACAAGTAAGAGAAGCTGGTGCAGTTATTCTTAGAGGTGGTGCATTTAAACCAAGAACATCTCCTTATTCTTTCCAAGGTTTAGGAGAAGAAGGTCTTAAATATTTAAGAAAAGCTGGGGATACTTATGGTATGCCTGTTACTACAGAAGTAGTTTCTCCTTCCGATGTTGAAATGATGAGTAAATATATTGATATGTTCCAAATTGGTGCAAGAAATATGCAAAACTTTGAATTATTAAAAACAGTTGGTAGAACTAAAATGCCAGTATTATTAAAACGTGGCTTATCTGCAACTATTGAAGAATGGTTAATGGCTGCTGAATATTTAATGGCTAACGGAACTGATCAAATCGTTCTTTGTGAAAGAGGTATTAGAACTTATGAAAGAGCAACTAGAAATACTTTAGATTGTAGTGCTATTCCAATTGTTCAAAAGCTAACACACTTACCAGTTATCGGAGATCCAAGTCATGCTACAGGAATCAGATCTTTAGTTTCTCCAATGTCTTTAGCACTTATTGCTAGTGGAGCAAATGGTTTAATTGTTGAAGTACACAATAAACCTGAAGTTGCATTAAGTGATGGCCCTCAATCTTTATATCCTGCTCAATTTGAAAAATTAATGAGAGATGTTCAATCTCTTTCAACTGTTGTTGGAAAAAGTTTAGAAAGAATTCCTAGAATTATTCCTTCTAGTTTAACAGATATTGAAAATCAATATTCTTCTTCTGACAAAATTGCATTCCAAGGTGAACGCGGAGCATTTAGTGAATTAGCTCTTAGAAGAACTTTTGATGATAAAGATGTTCTGCCTTGTGAAGCCTTTGAAGATGTTTTTGAAGCAGTTATGAAAGGGGATGCTTTATATGGTGTTATCCCAGTTGAAAATACTCTTGGTGGTACAATAAACGATAATATTGATAATTTGATTAATTATCCAGATATCGTTGTAATCGGGGAACAACATGTTAGAATAATTCATAATCTAATTTCATTACCTGATGCAAAAAAAGAAGATATTAAAGAAGTTTATTCACACCCACAAGGCTTAGCTCAATGTGCAAATTATCTAAAAAAACAACTTCCAAATGCAAAAGCTGTTCCTTTCTTTGATACCGCAGGTGCTGTTAAATTTATTAAAGAAAAGAATGATAAAACTCTTGCTGCTATCGCAGGAGAACCAGCTGCTGTTTATCATAAGATGAAAATCTTAGAAGGTGGAATTGAATCTCATCCAAATAATTATACAAGATTCTATATAATTTCTAGAGAAGAAAATGCTGAGAACTTTTTAAGTGCAAGTAAAGTAAATAAAGCTGCTATTGTATTTAATGTATCTCATAAACCAGGTTCTTTATTTGAAGCTTTAAAAGTTTTAAGTGATTATGGATTTAACTTAGGTAAATTAGAATCGAGACCTATACAAGGAAAACCTTGGGAATATTCTTTCTTTGCTGAAACAGATATTTTAGACAAAGAAGAAGCTTTTGAAGATGTTGTAAAAATTTTAAAGAAACAATGTTCTTCTTTTAGAGTTTTAGGGAAATTTAATTCATCAAATTAATAAATGTTTTAAAATATAAATTATAAATTAAAAGCAATCTAATATAAATATCCTTTTCTAATTATATGAAAAGGGTATTTTTTTTATTATTTATTGTGCTTTTATTATTTTCTAATTGTTCTCTTTGTTTTAATTATAAGGAGGTTGAAGTAATACTTAAAGATGAACATCCTTTTGAAAGTGCTAGCAATATGGAGTTATGGTATACCCTAAGTTATACAAATGAAGTGGGTAATTTACTTTTTAAACATTTATGTAGAGGTAAAAAAAGCATAAAACTTTGGGTCAGAAAAGATAGGCCAATTTTTATTTGTGCTAAACCGTTTAATAAATATTCTCCTCTTGGAGGGGTAATTATGCCAGGGGATGATAATAGAGTTGTACTTGATTATAAAAATGGATATTTAGTGAAATACCTTCAATCTTTGTATTTACAAAACTCAAAAGCCGTAAGCTCTTTAAATTACGATAAATTATTTGATTATTTGAATAAAAAAAATCTCTTATTTTCTTTTGATAAATTAATTTTGGCAAGAGATTTATTAAATGGAACTTTAAGTTTTGATTCTATATATGAATTGGATAATTTAAATATATCTTTAGAACAAGCAATAGATGGTTATTGGATTAGTGAAAATCCAGATGAAGGTGGATTTAATATTTCTGATAAAAATTATAGAAGAATCAGTTTAAGTTTAGGGGATGGAGAGCATTATTATATAAATTTTGAAAAAGGCTATAGTATGAATATTATTGTTGATACAAGAAAAAGAAAGTATTTTGTAAAAGTAGAAGAAATTTGTCCAGAATTTTTATAAAAAAAGGCTGTATCAGCAAAGGATACAGCCAAGATTGAGTATTATCTTTTATTTTACAACGATATTTACAAGTTTACCAGGAACAGCAATTTTTTTAATTATAGTTTTTCCATCAGTCCAGTTTTTGATTTTCTCATCATTTAATGCAAGTTCAATCATTTCATCTTTTGAAATATCTTTATTTACATTTAATTTTGATCTTAATTTACCATTAACCTGAATAACTAATTCAATTTCATTATCTATAGTAAGTTTTTCAATGTATGTAGGCCACTTTACATTAGCAATAGAAGCCTTATTACCAGCTCTTTGCCATAGTTCTTCTGCCATGTGAGGAGCATATGGGCTTAATAGTAATAATAAAGTTTCCCAGACTTCTCTAGGTAGAGTATCAGTTTTGTAAATTTCATTTACTAAAACCATCATTTGGCTAATTGCTGTATTAAAGTTAAGAGTATCAGTATCAATTGTTACTTTTTTTATGGTCTTATGAAGAGATTTAAGTAATTCTTCTGAAGGTTTTTCTTCAGAGATTGTTCTTTCTTCTCCTAGTCTCCAAATTCTATCTAAGAATCTATAAACTCCACCAATACCTGAAGTAGACCAAGGTTTTGATACCTGTAAAGGTCCCATGAACATTTCATAAATTCTCATAGAATCTGCACCATATTCATTTATGATATCATCAGGATTAATTACATTCTTTAAACTTTTTGACATCTTTGCAATTACTTTTTCTAATTCATTATCAGTGTCTTTTTCAAAGTATTTTTCACCCTTTTCTTCAACTAAGTCTGTTGGAACAAGAGATTTGTCTTTTCTTTGATAAGCAAAACTAGTTATCATTCCTTGGTTTACTAATCTTTGGAAAGGTTCTTTTGTTTTTACTAGACCTAAATCAAAAAGAACTTTATGCCAGAATCTTGCATATAATAAGTGAAGAACTGCATGTTCAGCTCCACCTACATATAAATCAACAGGCATCCAATATTCTTCTTTTTCTTTAGAAACAAATTCTTTTGTATTGTGTGGATCTAAATATCTTAGATAATACCAACAAGAACCTGCCCATTGAGGCATTGTGTTTGTTTCTCTTTTTGCAGGACCACCACAAACAGGACATGTTGTATTTACCCATTCATCAATAACAGAAAGAGGGCTTTCTCCTGTTCCACTTGGTTCATAACTATCTACTTGAGGTAATTCAAGAGGTAAATCCTCTTCTTTAATATGTACAATACCACATTTTGGGCAATGTACTAGAGGAATTGGTTCTCCCCAATATCTTTGTCTTGAGAAAATCCAGTCTCTTAATTTATAGTTAGTTGTTTTATAACCTAATTTTCTTTCTTCAAGCCAAGCAAGCATTGCGTTAATTGCGTCTTCTTTATTAAGGCCATCTAAGAAATCAGAATTTACATGTACACCGTCTTCAGTCCAAGCTTCTTTTTGAACATCAACTTTGCTTTTTAATACTTCAATAATTGGAAGATCAAATTTCTTAGCAAATTCCCAGTCTCTAGTATCATGGGCAGGAACGGCCATAATTGCACCAGTACCATAGCTAATTAATACATAGTCTGCAATCCAAATTGGAATCTTTTTCCCATTTACAGGGTTAATTGCATAACTGCCTGAGAATACACCTGTTTTATCTTTTGCAAGGTCTGTTCTCTCTAGGTCACTCTTTTGAGCGGTTTTAGCGAGATATTCCTTAACACTTTCTTTTTGTTCTGCAGTTGTAATTTTGTCAACAAGAGGATGTTCTGGTGCAATAACCATATATGTAGCACCAAATAATGTATCACAACGGGTTGTATATACTTCTAATTTATCTTCATAATTTTCTAATTTAAAGAATACTGAAGCTCCTTCACTTTTTCCAATCCAGTTTCTTTGCATAGCTTTTACAGAATCAGGCCAATCTAAGGTGTCTAAGTCTTCTAATAATCTATCAGCATATTCAGTGATTTTTAGAACCCATTGTCGAATATTTCTTCTAACAGTTTGAGTTCCACAACGTTCACATTTTCCGTCTTTTACTTCTTCGTTTGCAAGACCAGTCTTACAATTTGGACACCAGTTAATAGGAGTTTGAGCTTCGTAAGCTAAACCTTTTTTAAATAGTTGAATAAAAATCCATTGTGTCCATTTATAATATTCTTTTGTATGAGTTGCAACTTCTCTATTCCAGTCATAACAAAAGCCTAAACTTTTAATTTGTTTTCTGAAATTGTCGATGTTTTTTTCAGTAGTTGTTTTTGGATGAGTGCCTGTTTTTATAGCATAGTTTTCTGCAGGTAACCCAAAAGAATCGAAACCCATTGGATGGAGAACATTATAGCCATTCATTCTTAAAAAGCGGCAATAAATATCTGTAGCTGTATAGCCTTCTGGGTGTCCTACATGAAGTCCTGCCCCTGATGGATAAGGAAACATGTCCAATACGTATTTGCGTTTATCTTTTGGGATTGACGCATCTTCTGAAACAGCAAAAGTTTGGTTTTCTTCCCAATATTTTTGCCATTTTTTTTCTATTTCGTTAAAAGGATAATTACTCATAAATCCAATAATACATTTGCATAATGTTTGAGTCAATATAGTTTTATTTTTGAAAATAAGATTTAGATAAACTATTTAAACAATTGACCCAATAATAAATAATTAGAAAGTTTCTCTAACTCTATTGAATTTAATTTCTTCGATTTTTCTTTTATTCATTTTTAAGATTGTATATATACCAAATTCATCGCTTATTGAATCTTTTTCTTTAGGGATGTCTCCTGTTAAACTCATTAAGTATGCTGCAATAGTTCCAACTTTTTCTGCATTTTTATAACTAATGTCCATTTTATCACAGAAATTAATAAAAGGTGTTTCTCCTTGCACAATATATAAATCTTTTACCCCTTTCACAGGTCGTATTGTTTCACCTTCTCTGATTTCGTGTTCGTCATATATTTCACCAAGCAATTGTTCAACTACATCTTCCATTGATATAATTCCAGCAAAACCACCATATTCATCTAATACAATAGCAAGTTGTAGTTTCATTTTTTTAAATAAGAAGAAAATATAATCAACATGTTTTGTTTCAGGAACAAAAATTGGTTTTCTAATAATAGTAGAAAGAGGTTCGTCCATATTATTGTTAATTTGAGCTTGTAATATATCTCTTACTAAAACAATACCAATAATATTTTCTTTAGTATCTTTATATACAGGGATTCTTGAGAATCCTGAATTAACTATTTCTAAAAAAGCTTCTTTTATAGTTAATTGTTCAGAAATAGAAAAAACATCATTTCTATGAGTCATAATGGTTTTTATTGGATTATTGGAAAAGTGTAATACTTTTTGCATTAAATCAGATTCATATTCATCAACAACACCAAAGTCTTCAGCAACATCAACAACATGTAATAATCCTTCTAAAGTTAATCCCTTTTTGCTTTCCTTATTAAATAGTTTATCAACAATGTTTCCGAAAGCTTTAATGAAAAAGACTAAAGGAAATAATACTTTTGATAAAATAAAAATTGGATAACTCATAAACTTAGCTATTTTTTTAGAATTGCTAATAGCTAATTGTTTTGGGGTTACTTCCCCAAATATTAATATTACTAAAGTTAATATACCCGTTCCATAGGCTACTAAATTATGACCCAAATATTTTATACAGAAAGTTGTTACAAGAGATGAAACACTAATATTTACTACATTGTTTCCAATTAGTATGGTTGTTAATAAAGTATCTTTATTTTGTGTAAGTTTTGCAGCAAGTCTAGCACTTCGTTTTTTACTTTTTTCAAGTTCTTTAATTTGAATTAGAGAAAGAGCTGTATAAGCTGTTTCTGCGGAAGAGAAAATTCCACTAAGAATTATTAGAACTATTATGATTATTATTTCATCAATCATAGAGTTCTTCCTATATTAATTAAAAATTGCAGATTAACATCATCATCTATTGAGCATTTCATAATAAAAATATAAAAGAAAAAATTAAAGCAAGCAAGTTCTTTTTAGTAATTAACAATTAAAAAGGCTGATTATAAGGTATTTATTATAACCATTCCTAAAGATAAAGATATTAAAGCTAAGGTATATGTGCCCATAATGGCTCCATCACTAAATATTCTCTTTTTCATACAATTATTTCTTGCAATAAAGCTATCACTTATAGTAAAAATAGATGTGCCAAAAATTAAAAGAGGATTTAGAGTTGTTGCACTAAAGGCAATAAATACAGCCATTAATAAGGAATAGATTCTCATTGGGATTTTTAATTCTTGTCCATTTTTAGTTATCCTAAACATTAAAATTTCAGGATAAATTAAAAGGACTAAAGCAATAAGTAAAATCCAATATGATTTATTAAAAAGGGTAAATATAAAGATAAAAGTTAAATGTCCTAAAAGAAAACTTGATAAACCTAAGGCAAATAAAAGAGTTTTCATACTTAAGAGTAAAATATCTCCAATTAAATATAGTGCATAAGCTAAGCATAGTAGAAAAATTATTCTATTATTGAAGTTTGAATTAATTAATACATTAACTAATGCTAATGGAGCAAGAGTTATTTTTGTTAAGGCAATAAGAATTTTTTTATTTTTATTACATGCAATTATATTAAAAATACTCATTAATATAAATAAAATTAAGGCAATTATATTCATATGTAAATAATATTACACGGTTGGGGAAAAATCAAATATAATATAGTTAAGGTTTTTCAATAGATTAATACTAAAATACAAAAAATTATTGATATTTTAAAAAGAAGCAAAATAATGTATAATGAAAATGATATGGAAAATAAAAAGAATATATATGATGAAGATCAAATTCAATCTTTATCAGCTCTAGAACATATAAGATTAAGAAGTGGTATGTATATTGGTCGTTTGGGTAACGGTAGTAATCAAAACGATGGTATTTATATACTTTTTAAAGAGGTTATTGATAATAGTGTAGATGAATTTAATGAAAAATGTGGTAATAGAATTGAAATTTCATTAAAAGATTCTTTAGTTTCTGTTAGGGATTATGGAAGAGGTATACCTTTAGGTAAAGTTGTAGATTGCGTATCAAAAATTAATACCGGTGCTAAATATACAAATGAAGTTTTCCATCGTTCTGTTGGATTAAATGGCGTAGGAACTAAAGCTGTTAATGCCTTATCTTCGCATTTTAAAGTTGTAAGTTATAGAGATGGAAAATATGTAAGTGCGACTTTTTCAAAGGGAAAACTTTTAGAAGAAAAAAAAGGTAAAGATAAAACTCAATTAGATGGTACTTATACAGAATTTATTCCAGATGATGAAATTTTCAAAAAATATAAATTTGATGAAGATTTTATTGAAGCTAGATTATGGAATTATGCATATTTAAATCCTGGCTTAACCTTAATATATAATGGTAAAAAATATAAAAGTTCTAAAGGCTTATTAGATTTACTAGATAAAGAAGTAGATGGGGACTCGATGTATTCTCTAATTCACTATAGAGGAGAATATATTGAATTTGCAATTACTCATATAGCGAATAGTTATGGAGAAAATTATTTTTCATATGTAAATGGACAACACACAGCTGATGGAGGGACTCATCTTTCTGCTTTTAAAGAAGGCTTTTTAAAGGCCGTTAATGATCATTTTAAAAAGAGTTGGTCAGCACAAGATGTTAGAGAAGGTATTTTAGGTGCAATTTCTGTAAAAATTGAAAACCCTGTTTTTGAAAGTCAAACAAAAAATAAACTTGGAAACACAGAAATTAGAGGTTGGATTGTACAAGAAGTTAAAGATGGTGTTATAGATTTTTTACTTAAAAATACAGAAGAAGCAAATAAGCTTTCAGAAAAAATAAATCATAATGAAAAATTAAGAAAAGAATTAAATGAAGTAAGAAAAAGCTCTCGTAATTCTGCAAAAAGAGTTGCCCTAAACATTCCTAAATTAAAGGATTGTCGATATCATTTGAATCAAAGTAAATCTCATGTTGAAGAATGTGAGAATTCAATGATCTTTTTAACAGAAGGAGATTCTGCTTCAGGCTCCATTACAAAATGTAGAGATGTAAAGACTCAAGCTGTTTTCTCTTTAAGAGGTAAAATTTTAAATGTCTTTAATAAAAATAAAGCAGAATTATATAAAAATGCAGAACTTTATAACATGATGAAAGCTTTGGGCCTTGAAGATGGTGTTGAAAATTTAAGATATGGAAAAGTTATAATTGCAACTGATGCTGATACTGATGGTTTCCATATTAGAAATTTATTAATGACTTATTTTTTAACTTATTTTGAAGAATTGGTATTAGCTGGAAGAGTTTATATCTTAGAAACTCCACTATTTAGAGTAAGAAACAAGAAAAATACTGCTTATTGTTATTCTGAAGCGGAAAGAGATACTTTAATTGGACAAATTAAAGGTGCTGAAATAACAAGGTTTAAAGGGCTTGGGGAAATTGATCCAAAGGAATTTGGAATGTTTATTGGCGAAGACATGCGTCTTGAACCAGTTAGAGTAAATTCAATTGCAGAAATTCCAAAACTTTTAAAATTTTATCAGGGAGATAACACTCCAGAAAGAAGAGAATTTATTATGGAGAACTTGATTTAATGGCACAAGTAGAAAAATTATTTAAGAAAAACTTTTTAGAATATGCATCTTATGTAATCAAAGATAGAGCAATTGCAGATCTTGAAGATGGATTTAAGCCTGTTCAAAGAAGAATAATACATACTCTTTTTGAAATGGATGATGGTAAATTCCATAAAGTTGCTAACGTTGTTGGTTGGGCAATGAGATATCATCCTCATGGTGATTCTTCAATATATGAAGCTTTAGTTAATATTGCTAATAATGATTTATTGATTGAGAAACAAGGAAATTTCGGTAATTCGTTAACTGGAGATAAAGCGGCTGCTTCTCGTTATATTGAATGTAGAATTCTTCCTTTTGCAAAGAAGGTTTTATATAATCCTGAATTAACAGAATTTGTTGATTCTTATGATGGTAGAAATAAAGAACCTGTTGCTTTTTTATCAAAATTGCCTTTGGTTGTAATTCAAGGTGTAAATGGTATTGCAGTTGGAATGGCTACAACCATCTTTTCTCATAATGTTGATGAAGTAATGGATGCTATGATTAAAGAATTAAAAGGTGAATCTTTTATCTTATATCCTGATTTTGCTTCTGGTGGTTTTATTGATGTAAGTAATTACGATGACGGAAAAGGTTCAATTGTTGCAAGAGCTAAGTTAGATACCTCAGATCCAAAGAGAGTAGTAGTAACAGAGTTACCTTTTGGAATTACTAGTGAAAGATTGATTTCTTCAATAGATGACGCAGCAAAAAAAGGTAAGTTAAAAGTTGCTTCAATAAATGATTATACTTCTGATAAGGTTAATATAGAAATTAATCTATCTAGAGGAACTTATACTGAAGATATTGTAAAACTCTTATATGCATATACCGAATGTGAAAGAAAAATATCTTGTAATTCTTTAGTTATCAAAGATAATGTTCCAACTATTATGGGAATAAGTGAAATTGTTAAATTTCATGCACATCATTTAATTGATGTATTAAAAGCCGAATTAGAACTAGAAAGATCGAAATTAGAAGATAAATTACATTTAAGGACTCTTGAAAGAATCTTTGTTGAAGAGCGAATTTATAAAAAAATTGAACAACAAAAGAGTTCTTTAGCTATAAATAAAGCTATATATAAAGGATTTATTCCATATAAAGAAGAACTATATAGAGAATTAAATGATGATGATATTGAAAGATTGTTAAAAATTCCTATTAGAAGAATTAGTTTGTTTGATATAGAAAAAAATAAAGATGAAATTGAATCTTTAAAAAATAATATTGAAGAAATTGATAAAAAGTTAGCAAATTTAACATCCTATGCAATAACCTATATCAATGAATTAAGATCAATGGTTGATAAGGATAGGAGAAAAAGAAAAACTACTATTAAAAATATTGAAATAGTAAAAGAAAAAGAAGTCGCTCAAAGAGATAAAGATTTGAGATATGATTCATCAACAGGATATCTTGGATATACAATTAAAACAGGAAAAAGTGTTTTAGAGATAAGTGTTTTTGATAGAGTTTTGATAATAATGAAAGATGGTTCTTATAGATTCTTAGTTAATCCTGAAAAAGAATATATTGGAAAGGGTTTGCTTTATATTAACTATGGAGATAAAGAAACTTTAGAAAAAGAAGTATTTACAATTATTTTTCAACAAAAAACTTATAAATATTTATTTATTAAGAGATTTACTATTGGCTCAGGGCAATTAAATAAGGTATACCCTTTATTACCAAATGATAAAGATTTTAAATTAACTAAGTTAACGACTTATGAGAATGCAGAAATTAAAGTAGTATATAAACCGAAACCAGGTTTGAGAATAAAAGAAGAAAGTTTCTATTTAAGTGACTATTTAATAAAGGGTAGTAAAACAAAAGGCGTTCGATTAACAGTTAAAGAAGTTTCTTCATTAAAAATGAGAGAAGTAAAAGAGATAGTAGAAGAAAAAACTCTTTTTGATTAAAGGAAAAAATGGAAAGTATTAAGAATAGAATTTTGTTTGAAGATAATCATTTGATTATAGTCAACAAAAATGTTAAAGAACTTGTTCAAAGTGACATTACTAATGATCTTACTTTAGCAGATAAAGTTAAGGATTATTTAAAGAAAAATTATAATAAACAAGGTAATGTTTTTTTAGGTATTCCTCATAGGCTAGATAGACCTACAAGTGGAATTGTAATCTATACTAAAACAGATAAAGCTTTGAGTCGTATGTGTAATGCTTTTAGAGAAAATACCGTAAAAAAAACTTATTGGGCAGTTGTTGATGCCGCTCCTGAGCAAAAAGAGGCAACAATAACACATTATTTAACAAGAGACACAAAAAAGAATAAAAGTTTTGCAACCTTAGAAAAGAAGAAAAATAGTAAAATTGCTAAATTATCTTATAAATTAATTGGAGCTTCAAAAAGTTTTTATTTATTGGAAATTGATTTACATACAGGTAGACATCATCAAATTCGTGCACAATTAGCTGCTATGAATATTCATATTAGGGGTGATTTAAAATATGGATTCCCTCGTTCAAATAAGGATGGTGGAATTTCTTTGCATGCTAGAGAGGTTGAGTTTATGCATCCTGTAAAGAAAGAAATGATGAAAATTGTAGCCCCACCACCAAAAGAGATAGTTTGGGACTACTTTGTTAATTCAATTTCAAATTAAAATTAAGGTAATTTAATTATTCCTTTGCTTTTTAGGCCATTTATTTTTATGATAAATGGCTCTTTTGCTTTATAGTGAGTAAAATATTTTCCTTTTTTTACTATTTTTAATTTTTCAATTGCTTCTGTTTTTAGAACGCCATCATTGAAGGATGGATTAATTGTCATGTATCTTGTACCTAATAAAGTTAGGTTTTGGAAAAAGTGAGTTCCCTGGCTAGGTTCAACTTGGAATGTTGGCAATCCTGTTTCAATTATAACTTTAGCATTAGAAATTTGAGCCCAGTTTGCTGGTATTCCAAGCCAAGGATCTGTAGAGCCAAGTCTTCCTGCCACTACTAATACATATTGATTTTCTTTGTTTTCAAACTCTGAATTAAATTCTTCAATTTCGTTTGGCATATTAATCATATCTTCTGTTTTGAAAGAGTCTAAATTAATCATTATTAAATCTGAAAGGTTATCAACTTTACCATTACCCATAACTGAATTTGATACTATTAAAGAATCTAATTCTTCTTTTCTCGATATTGTAACATCACTCTCTTCATTTCCTTCAGCTATTGGTCTTATTTGCAATAAGCTAAATTCTGGTTTTTTAGGAAGCTTTCTGTTTAGGTTTATAGCAAATTCAATTTCAACAGGAGTACTCATTGCAGTCTCTCCTAGTTGTAAAATATCATAGACAATTGATGCTAATGGGAACATGTCGTATTTTAGTACTCCGTTAAAAGTAATAATTTTTTCTCCAACAGCTTTTGGATTTTCATTTAAAGTTCCTGTAGAAATATCAAAAGTACTAGCACAGCCTTTTAAGCTTTCCGGATGTTTTATTGCTTCTGAAATATCTATTAATTCTAGATTATCTAAATCTTTATAAGGATTAAAAGGTGTTTCTAAATCAAGTGCATAGAATTGGCTTTGACTACTAAACTGATTTTTTCCTAAAAAATGAATTGGTCGTTTAGGGTTTTTTGGAGAAAACCTAAACACGCTACCATTATCTACAACGCTTTTACCAAAACCAAAACTTATATTTGCAACTCCATCTTTAATGTCTTCTCCTGCTATCGGATAGTAATTTAAGGATCTTGCAACTCCACTAATATTTGGATACCAATACTTTCCATGTTTAGATCCAATAACCTGTTGAATAACAACAGCCATTTTCTCTTCTTCAATCATATGGTCGGTTGCTTTTAGGTATTCTTTTGCATTATGGAAATAAGTAGAAGCCCAAACTGTTTTTATTGCCATTTCTAATTCTCTTAATCTACTTTCATCATCACCTAAGTTTCTAATCATGCAGGTTTCGTATACTCCGGCAAAGGGTTGAAAATGTGAATCTTCTAATAGAGAAGAGGATCTAATTGATATGGGCTGTTTAATAACGTTTATTATTTCTTTTAAATCTTCTCTTAGAC
Source organism: Pleomorphochaeta caudata (assembly GCF_055395745.1). Taxonomy (NCBI): domain Bacteria; kingdom Pseudomonadati; phylum Spirochaetota; class Spirochaetia; order Spirochaetales; family Sphaerochaetaceae; genus Pleomorphochaeta; species Pleomorphochaeta caudata. The sequence continues at coordinate 715,281 of NZ_AP042458.1, read as the reverse complement.
TTTGTTGCATTGGCTTTTCTAAAAAAGCTTTAAGCATCTTTTTATCATCGTTGGTTTTTATAATAGTGTTTCTTAAATTATTATTGTTGATGAAGGTTGTAAAACTATGAGTAGATATAACTACTGTTCTAGGGATTGAAAGGTATACATCAGGATACTTCTCTAAAATGCCACTAGATCTTAATTCCATATCAATAAAAGCAAGACCTCTACCTTTACCTCCAAGGGAACCTTCTCCTATTCTGCTAAAGAATAGGGTTTCGTCATAATTTTCTTTTGAAAATTGAGCAAGAACACCCTTTGTCCTTTCTGCTCTATATTCTTTAATTACTCTTACTAAGTTTTGGCGACCCTCTTCTTCTTCTCCTTCTATGATTTTTATAGGTTTTAATCTAGCAGCTAAAACATATAAACTTTGAGCTCTTAGCCATTTTGAAAAATCATCTCTTCTTGCATGATATATAAAACTATCAATTGGTATATCTGCTATAGAATGTTGTAACTGACGCATAGTTTTAGCTAAAGCAATAACTGAATTAGTTTTTGGGTTTTTAAATAAGAAGGGACCGAAACCATAGTTTGCTGTTACATAATCTTCTAAAGCAAATAATAAATTATCTGCTTTCTTCCAAAGAAATTGAGCTTCTGTTTTATTTACTAATTCTTCATTATCCTTATTCATACTTTGGATTAAGAAAGGTAAGCGAGGTTTATCCTTTTTTACTTCTTTGCATAACTTTAGTCCAGCATATTTATCTTCTCTGTTATTTCTTTCATAAGCCATATCAGAGATTATTCCGAGTATGTTGTCTTTATATTTATTATATAGTTCCAAAGCTTCTTCATAAGTTTTTGCAAGTAAGATTTTAGGTCTTCCTCTCATTCTTAGTATTTTGCCCCAAGAGTTTAATCCTTCAAGGATTGAAGACCTGTTTTGTGTAATTAAACTCTTATATAATATAGGTAAGAAGGAAGAATAAAATCTAATTGAGTTCTCTACTAAAATAATTACTTGTATATCAGCTTCGTTTGTATCATGGTCAATATTCATTCTATCTTCAACTAATTTAATCATAGCTAAGAAAATCATAGGATCTCCTTGGTAGTAGAAAAAATTACTTATTGAAGGAATTTGTTTTGCTTTTATTTGTTTGTTTCTTTTATGAACAGGGGAAGGAGAGAGTACTACAATTGGCATATAAGGATAGACTTCTTTAATCTCCTCTGCTAATTCTTCTACGTGTTCGTTCCCTAAGTCTAGCATTGAAATAACTAGTTCAAATTTTCTGCTAGAGGAACTAAGTATTTTCAAAGCTTCTTGAGGTGTATTAACATGAGTTATTTTTGGAGGGTTTGAAAGTCCTAATTGGGTATACTCAGTATAAAGCGCTTCTTCGACTCTTCCATCTTCTTCAAGTAAGAATCTATCATAGTCGCTACATATTAATAATACATTATAGATATGTTTTAACATCAAGTTGCTAAATGGCAACCAAGTTGGGTCTAATTTATACATTTAATAATAATAACACAGGAATTTCTGTTTAACAATTAGAAAAATGTTATTATTTTAAAAATTTAGTTATTCTTAAATAGAAAGTTAAAAAATAACATATAACTAAAAAAATCTTTTAAAATTACTGTAAATTGCAACTTGACGATTATTAAAAGAGGGTATACTCTGTTGTCGTAACAAATAAGTTTTTATCTAGAAGGAGATAAAATAAATGTATAATTTAGAAGCTTTCATGGCTCAATTAGAACAGAAGAATCCTGGTCAAAAAGAATTCTTACAAGCAACAAGAGAAGTATTAGAAAGTATACTTCCTGTCATTAATGAAAATCCAATTTATTTAAAAAATAAAATTCTTGAACGTATCACAATGCCAGAACGTATCATTGAATTTAGAGTAGAATGGGAAGATGACAATGGAGAAATCCAAGTAAATAAGGGATGGAGAGTTCAATTCAATAGTGCTTTAGGTCCTTATAAAGGTGGTTTAAGATTCCACCCTTCTGTTACATTAGATACTTTGAAATTTTTAGGTTTTGAGCAAATCTTTAAAAATAGTTTAACAACACTTCCTATGGGTGGTGGTAAAGGTGGATCAGACTTTAATCCTAGAGGAAAAAGTGATGCAGAAATTTTAAGATTCTGTAAGAGTTTTATGTCTGAGTTATATAATTTCATTGGTCCTGATACTGATGTTCCTGCTGGAGATATTGGTGTAGGCGGTCGTGAAATTGGTTATTTATATGGCCAATATAAAAGATTAAAACATGAAAACACAGGTGTTTTAACAGGAAAAGGTCAAGGCTGGGGTGGCTCATTAATTAGACCAGAAGCAACAGGTTATGGAGCTCTTTATTTTGCACAAGAAATGCTTGCTCATAGAGGAGATACTCTTGAAGGTAAGAGAATTGCTATTAGCGGATTTGGTAACGTTGCTTGGGGTGCTGTAGAAAAAGCTACAGAATTAGGTGCTAAAGTTGTAACCATAAGTGGCCCTGATGGATATATTTATGACGAAGACGGAATTAACACAAAAGAGAAATGGGATTATATGTTATATTTGAGAGCTTCAAATAATGATGTAGTAGAACCTTATGCAAAACGCTTTGGTGCAAAATTCGTTGCAAAGAAAAAACCTTGGGAAGTAAAAGTTGACTTAGCATTCCCTTGTGCAATTCAAAATGAATTAGCATATGAAGATGCAAAAGAATTAGCAAAAAATGGTTGTAAATATGTTGTTGAAACATCAAACATGGGTTGTACTCCAGAAGCTATTGAATATATTTTATCAAGCGATATGATTTTTGCTCCAGGAAAAGCTGTTAATGCTGGTGGAGTTGCTGTTTCTGGTTTAGAAATGACTCAAAATGCAATGCATATTTTCTGGACAGCAGAAGAAGTAGATGAGAAACTTAAACAGATTATGAAAAACATTCATTCACAATGTGTTAAAGAAGGAACTCAGGAAGATGGTAGCGTTAATTATCCTTTAGGTGCAAATATTGCAGGCTTTAAAAAAGTAGCAGATGCAATGGTAGCTCAAGGTTATTAATTATAAATTAGACTAGATTAGTCTTCAGGTTTGTTGGTTTTGTTTGGCGGGTATTTTATACTCGCCTATTTTTTACTTAAAAAAATTTAAGTAAAACTAATTTTAATAAAATGCTGTAAAAAAAAGTTAGTTAAGTTGTTTTTCGGGAAAATCCTTTTTTTAATCAAAAATATGCAGATAAATTCAATTTTAAAGTTATCGAATTACTAATAAATTTTTTTTATTTTTGTATTGTAGTTATATTTTTTTTATATAAAAATAATTAGTTTTTTCTGTTTAGTACTCTAAAAAATCATCGTCTTGCGGTAATCTTTTTTTCGTGATAGTGTATCGTTGTTGCAGTGTTAAGGAGATAAAAGATGTTAGATTCTTTATATGAAATGAAGACGTCAAGAAGAAATAGCACCCTCGATAGTCAGCGCTTTAGAGTGGAAGAGGCTAGTGATATTTTTACACCTATAAAAAAGATCAGTAAAATCAATTTGGATAAGAAAGCTGTAGTAAATCCAATTGAGATGGAAAGTGTTCATGTCACTATAAATAAAGATGATAAGAAAAAAGGTCTTTTCAAATTTTTTAAAAAATAAAAATGAAAATAATTAGATAAAATTTATTTTATACTTTTAAATAATAGTTTCACATTAAATTGGGATAGTTGCAAATCTTGTGACTATCCTGATTTTTTTTATCCTTCATGTGGAAAAAAATCACAATAATTCACATTTCTTTTAATATAAAGTGCAATAATATTTTAATTTGTTTAAAATGGGATTTTTAATCAAAAACTTAATTTAAAATAGGTATTTTATAGAAGATTAAATTAAGAATACTTTGCTTGGTGTACTTGAAAACCACTAAATGGTGTATTATAATTTGTTTTGGTAATAAAGGTTTTATGACTTTTATTATCTTTTTAAGTAATTGTACGATTTTATTTTAAATCAAATATTATATTCTGGTAATGGAGTGTCAAAATGGACAACAAAAAAATGGTAACAATTGATGGTAATACCGCTGCTGCGCATATAGCCTATGCTTTCAGTGAAGTTGCTGCAATTTATCCCATCACACCATCTTCACCAATGGGTGAATATGCTGATGCATGGGCAAGTACTGGTAAGAAAAACCTCTGGGGAAAAAAAGTTGAAATCATTGAAATGCAATCAGAAGCAGGTGCAGCAGGTGCTGTTCACGGTGCTTTAGCTGGTGGTGCTTTAACAACAACTTTCACAGCTTCTCAAGGTTTATTATTAATGATTCCTAACATGCATAAGATTGCAGGTGAAATGACACCTACAGTTTTCCATGTTTCTGCTCGTTCTTTAGCAGCTCAATCACTATCAATTTTTGGTGATCACTCAGATGTAATGTCTTGTCGTAATACAGGATTTGCAATGACAGCTGCAAGTAGTATTCAACAAACAATGGATATGGCTTTAGTTGCTCATTTAGCTACTTTAAAGAGTGATGTTCCTTTCTTAAGTTTCTTTGATGGTTTTAGAACTTCTCATGAAATTCAAAAAGTTGAAGAAATCTCATATGATGATATTAAAGGTTTAGTTGATGAATCATTAATTGAAAAATTCCGTGCTAGAGGACAACGTCCTGAAGCTCCAATGACAAAAGTTGCAGCTCAAAACGAAGATGTTTACTTCCAAGGTCGTGAAACAGTTAACAAATATTATGATGCTGTTCCTGAAATTGTTGAAGATTATATGGCTCAAGTATCTGAATTAACAGGTAGACCTTTACATTTATTCTCATACTCAGGTGCTAAAGATGCAACTGATGTTGTAATCGTAATGGGCTCTGGTGCTGATACATGTGAATGGGCAAGTAATTATATTAACAGTAATGGTGGAAAAACTGGTGTTATTAATGTACACCTATATCGTCCTTTCAGTGCAAAACATTTAGTTGCTGCTTTACCAAAAACTGTTAAGAGAATTGCTGTATTAGACAGAACTAAAGAACCTGGTGCTTTAGGTGAACCTTTATACTTAGATGTTGTTGCAGCATTAAGTCAAATGGGTGTAGAAGGCGTTAAAGTTATTGGTGGTCGTTATGGATTAAGTAGTAAAGACTTCCCTCCAACACACGCAAAAGCAGTATTTGATCATTTAGCTGGCGCAGCTTTCCATGATTTCACAGTTGGTATTGAAGATGATGTAACTAATAAATCAATTAAGATTGGTGAAACAATTGATGTTACACCTAGTGATGTATCTTCTTGTATGTTCTGGGGTCTTGGTTCAGACGGTACTGTTGGTGCTAATAAAAACTCAATTAAGATTATTGGTAACAATACAAACAAAAATGCTCAAGCATATTTCGCTTATGACTCAAAGAAATCTGGTGGTATTACAGTTAGCCACTTAAGATTCGGTGAAAGTAAATTGAACATGCCTTGGTTAATTGACCATGCTGACTTTGTTGCTTGTCATAATGCTGCATATATTGGTCGTTATGATATGTTAAGTCCTTTGAAAGAAAATGGTGTATTCTTATTGAACAGCCAAATTCCTTCAGATGAAGTATTTGATCATTTAACAAGAAAAATGCAAGAACAAATCATCAATAAAAAGATTCGTTTCTATAACATTGATGCATTAGAAATTGCTAGAAAAGCTGGTTTAGGTACAAGAATTAATACTGTTATGCAAGCTGCATTCTTTAAGATTAGTGCTATTTTACCAGAAGAAGAAGCAATTGCTTTAATTAAAGAATATATTAAGAAAACTTTCTTAAAGAAAGGTGAAGAAATTGTTAAAAAGAACTGGGCAGCTGTTGATGGTGCATCTGATGCATTACATGAAGTTAAAGTTCCTGCAACAATTACTAAGAGTTATGAACCTGCAAAATTAATTAGTGAAGATGCTTCTGATTTTGCTAAAGACATTATTTTACCAATCATGCACCGTGAAGGTGATAGTATTCCAGTATCAAAAATGTCTTATGATGGTAAATTACCTTCAGGTACTGCTAAACTAGAAAAACGTGGTGTAGCACCATTTGTTCCAAAATGGATGCCTGATAATTGTATTCAATGTAACCAATGTGTACAAGCTTGTCCTCATGCTGCTATTCGTGCAAAACAAATCGAACCTGCAAAATTAGATAATGCTCCAGAAACATTTGTAACATTAAAATCAAATACAAAGAATGATAAAGATCTTAGATTCAAGATTCAAATTTACACAGAAGATTGTCAAGGTTGTGGCGTTTGTGTAGAAGCATGTCCTGCTAAGACTAAAGCTTTAGAATTATCTCCTATTCAAGATGAAAGAGATAAGGGTGAAGTTGCTAATGCTGAATTCTTTGAAGATTTACCATATGATGTATTAGACGGTACAAAAGATACAACAGTTAAAGGTTTACAATTTAAACAACCTCTATTTGAATTCAGTGGAGCTTGTGCAGGTTGTGGTGAAACTCCTTATGTAAAACTTGTTTCTCAAATTTGTGGTGAAAGCATGATTGCTGCTAACGCAACAGGTTGTTCTTCAATTTATTCTGGTACATTCCCAACAATTCCTTATACTACACGTCAAAAAGATGGTAGAGGTCCAGCTTGGGGTAACTCACTATTTGAAGATAATGCTGAATACGGCTTAGGTATGCGTTTAGCTGTAGATAGTAACAGAAACTTATTAAAGATTAATATTGATAATCTTCTAGAAGTTGGAACAACAAAAGAATTAACTGAAGCAATTAATGCTAGTTTAGCTGTTTGGGGTTCTGCAAAAGAAGATGCAATTGATGCTCAAAATGCTGTACAAGCTGCATTACCTGCTGCTTTAGCTGCTGCAACTGATGAAAATAGAGCTTACTTAGAAAAAATCAATGAATTAAAAGATTATTTCTCAGAAAAGACTGTATTCATTATTGGTGGTGACGGTTGGGCTTATGATATTGGTTACGGTGGTGTTGACCATGTTGTTGCTTCTGGTAAAAATGTAAATATTTTAGTATTAGATACTGAAGTATATTCAAATACTGGTGGACAAGCTTCAAAGGCAACTCCAATTGGTGCTGTAGCAAAATTTGCTAACGCTGGTAAACAATTAGGTAAGAAAAACCTTGGCTTTATGTGTATGAGTTATGGTTATGTTTATGTTGCTTCTATCGCATTAGGTGCTAACAGAATGCATGCTCAAAAAGCTCTACAAGAAGCTGTAGCATGGAATGGTCCTTCTATCGTATTCTGTTATTCTTCATGTATCAACCATGGTATGAACATGAGATATAGTCAAGTTGAAGCTAAGAAAGCTGTTGATGCTGGTTACTGGCCATTATATCGCTACAACCCAGCTTTAGAAGCAGGTAAGAGATTCTCTTGGGATATCAAGAAAGAACCTACTGTAGAATATCAAGACTTCTTAAAGGGTGAAGTACGTTATACATCATTATACAAAACTAACCCAGCACAAGCTGATGAATTATTCAAGAAAGCTGAAGAAGATGCTAAGAACCGTATGGATTTCTACAAAGCTATGGGAAACATCATGTAAATTATTTTTACAAGATATAATAAATGAGGTCCTTAACGGGCCTCATTTTTATTTGTTAAATAATAAAAAATTTTATAAAGAAGTTTCTATAAATCCATTTTTTGTGAATTTATAAATATTTTTAATATCTAAAGATTTTAAAATGTTTTCTACTTCAGAAAAAAAGCAATTTAAACCATTAATTGTATGAGCATCAGAACCAACAATAATTTTAGAATCTAGTTGTTTTAATGTTTTAATGGTATTTAAATCTGGGTAAGGGGAGCTTCTGTAACCTCTTGCAATTGCACCAGTATTTATCTCAATTATTTTATCTAATTTATTAAGTTCTTCAATAACATTATAAATAATATCTTTATACCATTTTTCATTGATATTAAATATTGGTTCTTTTTCATTAAATTTTGTATATAAATCTAAGTGGCCAACAATATCATAGTCAACATTTTTTGCAAAATTTAAAAGTTCTTGGTAATATTTAGTTATAAAAGGTTTTATGCCACCACATACAGAAATTATTTCTTTTAATCTTTCTGCATTATAATCTAAAAAATAGATTTTGTTTTCTATTAATAGACAATGAACTGAACCTATAGTGTAGTCTGGATTTCCTTTATATTCACCATTTAAAGAGTCTAATTCTAGACCTTTAAATATATCTATATTTTCATGTTTTTCATTCAACTCATCTAGAAGATTAAAGTAAGAAACTTGTTCATCCCTTGCTAATTCTTTACAATCAATATCGTAACCACACTGAGCATGTTCACTAAAACCAATTGAATCAAAACCTAATTCAATTGCTTTGTTTATATATTCTTCTAATGAGTTTTTTCCATCACTGTAGGTCGTATGTGTATGAAGGTTAGTTAAAATCAAATTTATTCTCCTATGATAAATTAAACTTTTAATATTAAATTTTTATTTAATATCGTTTTCATTACACCATCTCTCGATGAAAACTTTTGTAGAGCGATTCATTTCTTTCATAAAAGATGTAGAAAATTTTCTTAGATAAAACTGATCTGCAATTGTTCCTTCATTGTTAAAGGGTAGAGTTTTTGTTTTTCTTTGGCTATCTTCAAGTTTCTTATATGTTGCAACAATTTCTTCATCTGATTGATTTTTATATGTATCTGTAAAGAATATATATTGTGCATCAGGTCTCTCTCTAGGTGTTGTTAGTTTTTTCTTTGGTTTTCCAAAGATTAACATTGCCGCAGGAACTGCTTGTGCTGGGAGATTTAGTAATTGTTGTACTTCTTCATAGTTTTCTATAATATCACCAACATAACAAGATCCATAGCCTAATTCATCAATAGCGACAGTGGCACTTTGAGCTGCAATTATTGAATCTTGTAAAGCTAAATGTAAATCACCAACATTTACTTTTCTAATTTTTGTATTTGTTTTAGTTTCTGTGTTACTTAATTTAAAATATTTTAACCAACGGTTAAAATCAGCAAGAAAAACCCAAACATGAGGAGCTTTCTTTATCATAGGTTGATTATCACAAAGCACAGAAAGCTTTTCTTTAATTGAGGGATTTTCAATTTCAATAATAGAATATAAAGTTAGATTCCCTGCGGTGGGTGCTTGTAATGTAGCTTTTTTAATCAAATCCAAATCTTTGTCATTGATTCTTTCTTCTAAAAACGCTCTATGGGAGCGTCTGTTAAGTAAATTATTTATCATAAATTCATTATATAAAAACTAAAGAGGCTTTTACAGAGCCTCTTTAGTAATAATCTCATATTTAATGCTTATTCTTCTACAACAGAAAAATCATCTTTACTTGCACCACAAAGAGGGCAAACCCAATCATCAGGGATGTCTTCAAATGCTGTTCCTGGAGCGATTCCGCCATCAGGATCACCTACTTCTGGGTCATAAATGTAACCGCATAAATCGCATTCATATTTTTTCATCTTTTTCTCCTACAAGACGGTTGTCTTTATTAAATATTAGCAAGTTATATTGTAAACGGCAAGAATTTCCATCAAAGTTTTACAAAATTTTTGCTTAAATGACTCTGGTTCTAGAATTTCAACCGAAGAACCGCACTGAATAATTCTTAAAATCAATTCAATTGAGTTTTCTATATCAAAAGAATAGATATAAAAGTTATCAAGTTCTTCTATAACTGGAGGGGTATGTTTTAAGTTGTTAAAAACATTTATAGCTGAAATTTCTTTTACTTTTATTTTTAAAGGAATTACATCGATTGGCTCATATGTATTTTCTTGTTTTGGCATTTTAAAGGGTTTTAAGTTATCAGGAATTGTATAAGTTTGTTCTAGAATTATAGCCTTAGTTATTGTGCTTATATCAATGGTTATCATTTCTGTAGTATGGCGTAATCTTCCTGTAACACTAATTGGGTTTCTTCCTGTAGTCTCTTCCCTAAATCCAATAAAGTATGGAGCTACTTCAGAAATTCGTTTTTTACCATTAACAGTATGTTCAATCTTAACAATTCTACCGGAAACCCAGGAATCAATTAATACATCTAAAATTGTGTTATATTTTGAATTACCACTCTTTTTTTGTATATATTTATCAATTTCTTCTGATAATTGAATAATATTATTACTAATTTTAGGAGCATAAGATCTCATGTTTAAAGCAATTTTTCTTAGTCCAGAAGCTAGATGAGGGTTTTGAAATTCTGAATTTTTAGCTATGGCTTCAGCAGACATATTAAATGCTAAACTCTCATAAATACTTAATTCAATATTTTCATCTTCATTTTTATCGCTTTTTATTTTAATTAAATTATTTTCTTCATATACATCAATGTATTTACTTAAATCAGTAACATATCTACTTATTGTTGATCTATGGACACCGAGTCTTCTAGCAATCTCAGCTCTTCTTAGACCTTCAGGATGTGAAAGTAATAATAGTTCTAATTGTGCAACACGTTCGCCTTTCATTTAGTTTCTCCTATTTGTTTATGCACCAAACTGCAACATATTATACCTTATCATAAAAATGAAAAAATGCAACAAAAAAACAACAAAAAAATAAAAAAAATGAGATAAAATTTTTACAAAAAATTAATAATTGTGTAATAATAAAAAAATGAAACAAAAAAACAACTTTTAAAAATTTGAAAGTACTTAATTATTACTCAATTTTTGAGAGTAAATTTTAATGAGTTATTAATTTATATTGAAAAAACCCTCTTTTTGTACTAAAAATATTAATTGTAGAATAGGAGATGTTTATGGGAACTCATGAATTAGAAAAATCTATTGAAAAGATTGAAATCAAAATTTCATATACTGAAGAAATTGTTGCACAGTTAAATGAAATTGTAACTAATCAACAAAAAGAGATTGGAATATTAAACAATCATATAAATAAATTAGAAAAGAAAATTGTTGAACTGTTGGAAGAAGGGGAATCTTCCGATCTTCCAAACAGAAAACCACCACATTATTAAATTAAGCTCTTTTTTCCCAACATGTTTTTGCTTCAAAAACAGTTTTTTTATCGCCATTTTCATCAACTCTGATAAGTTGATGTATAAAGGTGGGATTATCTTCATTTATTGCATTTGGACTTTCGCTTCTTGTAATAATTTCAACATCATCTTTTAAATATGTTTGTTTTAACCATGATACATCAATATTTGTTGTAATATATTTATCTCTAAAATCATTAGGCATTGATTGTAGAGTCCAGCGAATATATGAAATATTATTAACATGTTTATTAAAATCAGTATCAGAATAATTAATTCTTGGAACAATTTTTGATATTAAAGGATTTGTGTCGTCAATTACATCTCTTTTTTTGATTTGAAAATCAACTTGCTTTGTTTGTTCAGGGATACCAATTTTTTCTAACATGGCTGTAGGTTCAATAGGTCTATTTGTTTTTAAATCAATTATTGGCCATAAAGTTACTGATCTAAAGAGGATTTCGCCATCAGCATTTTTCCCTTGAATAATTCTAGGAACTAAAACTCTTCTATATGGTTTTTCAGCCCAAGTTTCTACAAAAACTTCTTCTCTCCATTTTGGATATTTATAAACTTCTATGTTTTCTCTTGAAATTACCCAAGTTAATCCACTTTCATTTAAATCAAATATTGAGCAATTTAGAATAGAGGAATGAGATGCTGCCGCTTCTTGAACTATTTCAAAAATCCAATCAAGTCTAGCGTTTGCATGTGCATCACAGTTATAAGTATAAGGGATAAACATTTCTTTATATACTTTGTTTTCAATTTTACCAAAAGTATTAATTTTTCTTTCCATATATAGTTTCCTCCGCGTATATAAACTACTATACATAAAATCGACAAAATTATTCAATGAGAGTTAGTAAAAAAAACTGTTCAAGAAAAGTATTATTGGGATAGTAATTATGCTTGCAATAGTAGATAAACCTAATAGAGATGAGGCATATAATTCGTCTCTATCATATAACAGGGAGAATGTTGTAGTAGTTGCACCAACAGGACATGCCATAGCAATTAAAACAATATTTTTTAACATTATTGGGGCGTTAATCTTTAATAAGAAAAAGATTATTATTATTGGAATTAATATGTTATGTAAAAATAAAATATAATAGCTTCTTAAATCTCCGAACAGTTTTTTTAATGGGCATTTCATAATCGTTGCACCCACAATCAATAAAGCAAGAGATCCATTCATATCACCAATAGATTTCATTGGAGCTAAAACAAGAGAAGGAACTCTTATAGAAAAAAAGTAACATAATAGACCAAGAATAATTGCTAGCATGTTTCTGCCAGTTATTATTTTAATTATTTTTTCTTTTAATGGCAATTTGATTAGCATGCTGATACCATAAGACCAACAAATTATATTAAAAGCGGTAATAACTCCTGTACAATAAAATACCCCAAGTTGTCCATAAACTGCATTCATTAGAGGTAACCCAATAAATCCACAGTTAGTGTACATTACTGCCATTCTCTCAACAAGGTAATCTGTCTTTGTTGATTTTTTTATTAATATTCTAGCTAAAATAATTGCAATACAAATTGAGAGAAAAGAAAGAATAAAAGTAATTATCAAACCTCTTACTTGTTCTTGATCGTAATCTCTTTGATAAGAAGTAAAAATTAAAAGAGGGCTAACAATTTCTAATAAAATATTAGTTAAGCTTTTTAATCCATTTTCTTGAATTATTGTTTTCTTATATGCATATGCTCCAAATGCAAGAATAACTATCATTTGAATTATCTGGAGGCTAGTTCTAGTTGCAACATCCATGTCTAATTATTCTTCACGTCTAAAAAAGCGTAATATGCTTCTACCATATTTTCTTTCATCATATGTAACTAAATCGCCTATTTTTTCAGGCCATTGAGCTTTTTCTTCACTAGGATAATGTATAATAAACAGTCCATTTTTTTTAACAATTTGAGCATCTGCTATTGCTTGAGTTAATTCAACTTTTCCATCCATAGGGAAAGGAGGGTCTGCATATACAATATCATAAGATTGTTTTGCTGTTGGTATAAAGCGATAAACATCAACTAGAAATAATAAGATTTTTGAATCAACAAAAGAAATATTTTTGTTAATAACTGATTTTTTACCTCTGTCTTTTTCAACTATATGAACAGGATTTGCCCCTCTAGATGCAGCTTCTATTCCAACACAACCACTACCTGTAAACAAATCTAAAAATGATAGGTCATCTAAATTTCCTAATATAGAAAATAGTGATTCTCTCATTCTATCCATTGCAGGTCTAATTACTCCTGGAGGACAGGTTATTGTACGTCCACGATATTTTCCACCTGTAATTCTCATAATACCTCTTATTCTTCTAAGAAAGGATTTGCTTCTTTTAAAACTCTTTCTATAACTCTGTTATCTAGATTAATAAAACTCGAATCTTCTTTCAAGATTTTATCACAATATTCTCTTGCTATTTTAATCATTTCTAAATCATTTACAAGAGAGGCAAAATGAAGTCTAATAAATCCTGATTGTTTTGTGCCTAAAATATCTCCAGGACCTCTTAAAACTAAATCCTTTTCAGCAATGATAAAACCATCATTTGTTTCTCTCATTACTTTTAGTCTTTCTTTTCCTAATTCACTAATATTATTGTTAAAAACCAAAAAACAAAAGGATTGTAATTGAGAGCGACCAACTCTGCCTCTTAACTGATGAAGTGCTGAAAGTCCAAAAATATCAGCATGTTCAATTATAATGCACGTAGCATTTGGTACATCTATTCCAACTTCGATTACACTAGTGGAAACTATATATGAAATTTTTCCTTTCTTAAAATTTGTCAATATTTCTATTTTTTCATCGTCATCAATTTTGCTATGTAAAAGAGCTGACGGAACATTCGGATATTGTTTTTTCAAATATTCAAACATATTTGTTACATCTCTTAATTCTTGAGGGCCTGAATCGTCAATCCGAGGATATACAAAATAAGCTTGGTGTCCTCTTTGAAATTCTACTGCAATCGATTTATACATTCTTTGTCTAGAAGCTTCTCCAACAAGATGTGTTATAATAGGCTTTCTTCCTTTTGGTAATTGTCTAATTGTAGAAATATTTAGATTTCCAAACACCGTTAACGCTAAGGTTCTTGGGATTGGTGTTGCACTCATCATTAGTATATTGGGATGAAGCCCTTTAGATAATAGTTTTTCTCTTTGGTTTACTCCAAATCTATGCTGTTCATCAATTATAATGTATCTCAAATCAAGGAATTCTACATTGTCGCTGAATAACGCGTGAGTACCAATTAAAAGTTGTATAGAACCATTTTTAATACCCTCTAATATAGGTTTTCTTTGTTTTTGAGACACTGATCCTGTTAATAATGCTATTGAAATTCCTAAAGGTTCTAATAGTTCTGCAGCATTTTGAGCGTGTTGATTGGCCAATAATTCTGTTGGTGCCATAAAGGCTACTTGATGTTTTTTAGAAATTTCATGTAACGCTGATGCCCAAGCTATTAAAGTTTTTCCGGCTCCTACATCTCCTTGTAGCATTCTATTCATTGCTTCTTTGTTGTCTAAATCAGTTCTTATTTCTTTTAAAACACTTAATTGATCATTCGTTAATTGGAAATCTAAATTTGAAATAAGTTGTATTTCTAATTTAGAAGGAATGCTTTTAACAGGTTTATTTGTTCTATGAATTTTTATATCTTTTCTTGCAATTAATTGCATATAAAAATGTTCACAAAAGGCCAAAGTTTTTTTTGCTTGTTTTAATTGTTCTATATCTTTTGGAAAATGATAAGCTCTAATAGCCTTATCAAAAGGCATTAATTTTAATTCAGTCATAATAGATTGAGGAAGTTCGTCTTCAAATCTTATTGGTTTAGAAAAAATTTCAATTAAATTTTTTTTAATTAATTTTTGAGTTAAAGAGCCTTTTAATGGATAGAGAGGAATTATTTGGCCAAAAGGTAATGGAGGATTATCTATATCTTTTATTTCATACAATTCAAAACTTGAAGCTTGTAACTCACCATTGTGTGAATACACAGAAGCATAAAGATAATATAATTTATCTACTTTGATTATTTTTTGAAGGAAGTTTCTACCAAAACAGAGTAAGTTTAGAGATCTATCTCCAAAATAACTTTTAACTTTTATTTTTAAAGTTCTTCCATTTTTTGAAAAAGCTCCAAAAAATGAATGAGATTTTATTTCTACAAAAGTATTAATTTGTCTTGCCTCTAAAAAATGATTAGGTAAGTCTTCAAGATTAATAAATTTTGTTCTATCTTCTCTATCTCGAGGGGTAAGAAGTAATAAATCTCCACAGGTTTTTACCCCTAAAGATGCATAATTTTCTTTAGCGGAATTTCCAACGCCTTTTAAACTTGATATATCTGTTGAATAATTCCTAATAAACATAGTTCACTCTTATAAGTTTATTAAATAAGAAATCAAATATGTAACAACAGTTCTAGTAGTAATATACACAAGGATACAGAAAATAGTACTTACAATAAGAAGCTTTCTATCAGAGACTATTTTGCTTGCAAAAAATACTTTTTGAATCCAATTTAAAAAGCCGCCAATAATAGATTCTAAAGTCCTAATTAAGGTAATTGTATTTGGTCCTTTTTTGAAACATAAGATTAATCTTATAACTATTATTATTGTAATTATTACTAAAAAAGGTGAGATTAAATATCCCCATAGAGTATTAAGAATCAAGGCTAATACAATATAGAAAGTAATTTGTCCTGTTGTTCCAAATAGATGTAATATACTTTGTAAAACAGATAATAAAGCAAAAGCTAATAATGGTGTGAAATCAATATTTTTTGTTTTTAATAAGTTTACATTTCTAAATAAATTTAAATATGGATCAACAATCTTTTTTAAAATAATGAATATACTATTTTGATTTAAATGTGATACGGGAGCAAACCAAGATAAAATAATTCGAACCCAAAGTAATAAATTATAAAATGCTAAAACTTGTGCTAATCCGAGAGCTAATCTCATAAAAATTGTAGATTCTTGCATAATTTTTTTCCTTTAATTGAACCAGATATCAATAACTTCTGGTCTTTCATTAATTTGTGAAATAAAATTTTGGCTATATTTTACACTAAAAACAACATTACAATTAATTTTTATTGGAACCGTATCTTTTACAATATCAATATCATCTTCATTTGATGATAGTCTTTCTTTTTCTAAGAAAAGATTAACATTTAATGGTCCAGAATTTGTTATAATTATTTGTTTTAATTCCTCTAATCCTATTTCTTTTGCGACATTATAATTTAATTTAATATTACAAGTTGAAAGAGCTATAGGTGGTAAATCTTTAGGATCTACTACATTCTCAATTTCAAAATCAATTTTTTCTTTATCTTTATAATTTTCTTTAAATTTACCAACAAAACCATAAATTGAATCAACTTCTAATTTATTATTTAAGTTTTCATAAGCTTTATTGAATAATCCACTTTCGATAGTCCCATTTGCGTCAGCTAATACAAGAAAAGCCATTTTTTTTCCTTTTTGGGATGTGAATTCTCTTTTGCTTACAACAGTTGCAACTATGGCTGTTTTTTGATTTAGCACAAATTTATCAGGTTTTGACAAATCAAAAATTACACTATTTTTAATCTCTTTTTTATATATATCTAGAGGATGTCCTGAAATATAAAAGCCTAATAATTCTTTTTCTCTTTCCAATTTTTCTAGTATTTTCCAATCTTCAATAATTGGTATTTCAAATTCATTGAAAGAAGTTTCTTCAATTTCTTCAAATAAACTCATTTGCCCTAATTCTTTATCTTCAATAATTCCTTGAGCAAATTTTACAGCTTCTGGGAGAGCTTCAAGTAGAGAAGGTCTATTTATTTTTAATGAATCAAAAGCTCCTGCTGTAATTAAAGATTCTAATAATTTGGAATTTAAAACTTTTGGATTACTTCTTTCTAAGAATTCCATAAAGCTTTTATATTTTCCATTTTGCTCTCTTTCTTCAATAATTTTTGCTACAGCAACTTCACCTACATTTTTTATTCCAGCTAGTCCATAAACAATTTTGTTATCAACAACACTGAAACTTTTTTCTGAATAGTTTATTGATGGTGGTAATATTTCTAATCCCATGCTTTCAGCAACATTTAAGTATTCCTTGAATTTATCAGGATTGTTCATTTCGTTTGTTAAGTTGGCTGCTAAAAATTCTGCTGGATAATTTGCTTTCAAGAATGCTGTTTGGTAAGCAACAACAGAATATGCAACTGCATGAGATTTGTTAAATCCATAACCAGCAAATGGTTCTAGCATTTCAAAAATTTCGATAGCATGTTCTTTGCTATGGCCTTTTTTTGCAGCACCTTCTATGAAAATCTTTTTTTGTGTTTCAAGTTCATAAACTTTCTTTTTACCCATTATTCTTCTAAGAATATCTGCTTGACCAAGAGAGTAGCCTGCAATTATTTGAGCAACTTTCATAACTTGTTCTTGATAAACAATAACCCCATATGTAGTTTTTAATTCTTCTTCTAATGCTGGATCTGCATATTTTATTGGTTGTCGTCCATGTTTACATTCAATAAATTGAGGAATATATGCCATTGGCCCTGGTCTATATAATGCATTTAAAGCTACTAAATCTTCTATGTTACTAGGTTGGGCTTGTTTTAAGATTTTTTGCATACCCGCAGATTCAAATTGGAATACACAAGAAGAATCTCCACTTTGAAGCATTTTAAATGTCTTTTCATCTGTTTCACTAATTTTTTCTATATCGAATGTTTTATCTTTTTTATGAATCAAATCAACACAATGCTTAATTAAAGTAAGTGTTTTTAATCCTAAAAAGTCCATTTTAACTAAACCACATTCTTCAATTAAGTCCATTGTGTATTGAGTGGATACAGCTCCTGTTTTTGGATCTCTGTAAAGAGGAACATATTTAGTTAATTCTTCTCTACCAATAACAACTCCAGCTGCGTGAGTAGATATATGGCGGTTTAGGCCTTCAAGTCGACTAGCAACGGAAAAAAGCGTTTCATAAACGCCGCCTTGTTCTCTAATCGCTCTAAGTTCTTCACTCATTTCTAAAGCTTTGTCTATGCTCATTTTTCTTTCATCTGGAATGAGTTTTGCAATTCTATTAGATTCTGCAAAAGGAATATCTAAAACTCTAGCGCAGTCTTTTATAACGGCTTTTGTTTTTAGAGTTCCAAAGGTCGCAATTTGCCCAACTTTTTCAATACCATAATGATCTGTTACATAATCTATTACTTCAGCTCTTCTTTCTTGGCAGAAGTCAATATCAAAGTCAGGCATACTTACTCTATCAGGGTTAAGAAATCTTTCAAAAAGCAGATTATATTTCATTGGATCTACATCGGTGATTCCAAGAGAATATGCAACAATTGAACCTGCTCCTGATCCACGACCTGGACCAACAGGTATATTATGTTGCTTTGCCCAGTAGATATAATCTCTAACAATTAGAAAATATCCAGGGAATTTCATATCGATAATTGTTTTTAATTCATAGTCTAATCTGTCTAAATATTCTTTAGGAACAGGGTTATATCGTTGTTTTATACCTTCTTTTGATAAATGTATTAGATATTCAGATTCATCTTTAAAAGGTTCTGGTATTGTAGATGCAGGAAGAATTGGTCCGGGGAAGTCTATTTCCAAATTACACCTTTCAGCAATTTTTACTGTGTTTTCAATTGCTTGAGGATAATCTTTGAAAATTTCTGCCATCTGGTCAGGACTTTTAAAATAGAATTCTTTACCGTCAAAACGCATTCTATTTTTATCTGATAATTTTGCTCCAGTACCAATACATAATAATACATCTTGAGAAAGCCAGTCAGTATCTTCAATATAGTGGATATCATTTGTACACACTAAAGGAATATCCGTTTCTTTTGCTAATTTAGCTAAAAGAGGGTTTGTTCTTTTTTGTTCTTCAAGACCATGATCTTGTAATTCTAAATAATATCTATCCCCAAAAAGATTTTTAAACCAAAGCGCTCTTTCTTTAGCTTTTGGATAATCATCAGCAAGTAAATGTTGTAAAATTTCTCCACCTAAACAAGCAGAAAGACAAATTAAGCCTTCATTATATTGTTCTAAAAGAGCATCATCAATTCTAGGTTTTTTATAAAACCCTTCAGTATAAGCTATAGAAACTAATTTAATTAAATTTCTATAACCCACTTCATTCATAGCCAATAAAATTAAGTGGTATCTTTTAGTTGTGTCTTCATAACCCATAGCTTTTTTCTGAGTATGACCTTCTGGGTTAGAATAAACTTCACAACCTATTATTGGGTTAATGTTTTCTTTTCTACATGCGGAATAGAATCTAAGAGCTCCAAATAAATTTCCATGATCTGTTATTGCTAAACTAGTCATGTTATAATCTTTAGCTTTCTGTATATATCTATTTATTGGGGCTGCTCCATCTAGTAATGAAAAGTCAGTGTGATTGTGAAGATGAACAAAATTTGTCAACGAAATCTCCTATTTAATTTTTTCTTTTTTTTAATTTAAAGTTTTTATTACGTTTTTTCAATCGTTTTCTTTGAAGGTGTGATTTGATAAAGAATTGATTGAAATATTCTTTTTGCTCTTTCTTTTTGTAAAGGAGTTACACCTTTTAAGTTTTTACTTATTTCTGTGACTAATTTCTTTGACACAGAATTTACGGTTCTAGGAATTATTGGAATTTGAGCGCCTTCTAATTCAGAAGCGATAAATGATTCATAATATATTCCTGCCTTAGGGAAAGTAATATTCATTTTGATGTTGTTTATAAAGGTTTGATTTATATTAGCACCAAAAGCAAATATTACTGTAGAATAAGGATTTTGTATTGGGCTACCTATACAACAAAATCTTTCAAAATCAAAATTATTTAATGGAATTCTAACTTTTTTAACTAAAGACCCTTTTTCTAAAAGAATAGAATCATTTTTATACATTTTTTCTATTGGTATAATTTTAGTAATAATTTTTTGTTTGGATAAATCTAATAATTCAACACTTGCATCCATACAAGCCAAAGTTCCTGGTAGTGAATACCTAATATTAGGAGTGGATAAAGCTCCGCCTATTGTGATTTGGTTTCTGATAATATTTGTTGCTGTATTACTTAAGGTATCTAATAATAAATCATTAAAAGCTAAAGTACCAATTTCGAGTAATTTGTTTGTAGTAACCATCGCACCAACTTCAACATGCTTTATGTTTCTAGTAACTTCAAATAGTTCTTTAATCTTTTCTAAAGATATGATTTTTGTTTTATTAGATGAAGGATAAAGGGATGCTTCTTTCATAAGATAAGTCCCCCCAGCAAAAATTATGTGGTCGGGATTTTTTAAAATAGTCTGATGCAACTCATTTATTGTTTCAGGTATAAATAATTTATTATTTCTATAATACACGACGTTTTATCCTATCCTCTAAAGCTTTTATTGTAATAGTGTACAATTGCTTTGATGTTAAACATTTGCAAGAATTTAATGCAAATTCTTTTTCAGCTGTTTTAAAATCAATTTGATTTTGAGTGTCTTCTTCAATTGCTTTTGTTAAAAACTTTTTTGAAAAGTCATCAACTTTATTATCTATTCTTTTTGTTTTAGCCTTTAATAATAAAGATTCAATAATTAGTGTTTTTGCTTCATAGCAATGAGGACAAGGTTCATAATTTAATGCATCATAGGTTCTTTTAATATTCCTATAGTGTGCACTTTGCATAAAAGCATCAAACGTGGTTATTGTTTTTCCTTGTAATTGATAAGCTGGTATTAAACAACTTAATACAGGTTCTTTTTCTAAAATTACTAAGCAATTTCCGCATCCTGTATTAGAGCATTTCCTAATTGGCATATTTACATCTAAATCTTCATATAAGATTTGAGATAAAGGTTTCATTTCATCTACAACAAGTTCCAAAGCTGTTTTATTTAGCTTGATTGATAATTTTATCATAATGAATCTCCAATTTTTGTTAGAATTTTTTCACTTGATGTTGGAAGGCTATCATTATCAAAATTCAAAGCCATTTCCAAAGCTGTATTAAAAGCAGCAAAAACAGCACCTCTCAATCCACTAGTAATACTATCACTAATATTTTCGCTCTTCTGAGTTATTTTTATATCAATATTAAAATCTTCACCTTTTGTAGTTTTTGCACCTAATTCATAAATACAATCCAAAATTTCCTCTCTTAAATTGTTTATATATGCGACTTCATCAAGAATATCACCTACAGAACAATTTGCGGAGACTTTAAAAACAATTGGTTCTAATGTTATAGGATCAATTCCGGCTTCTATTATTAATGCTATCCAAGATTCACTTGAAAATAATGGTCCTTTTACAGGTCTTTTATTTCTGGCAACCGTAACACTTATTGGAAGCCCTTCAATAAATCTTTTATCATTAATTTTTTTACAAGCTAGCTTTACTTGTTCAGACATTATTTTACTATTTGTAGATAATGTACATGGTCCACTATCAACTAATTCTGTACTATTTGTACAAAAAGTAATATTTTTTTTCTTTATATCAAGTTCCTGAGATATTATTTCTTTCCAAATATTACTAGCTTTGCTTGCATTATAGAAAGAAGTGTTCAACTCTACTTTGCTGTCAAAATTTAATGTTAATTTAACTTTTGGATAACCAAAGGTTGAATTGTTTGTAGAAAATCCACTGATGCTTGGAGCTACAGCTAAGCCAATCCCTCTTGCATATGGGGTGAAAGTAGAGAAATGTTTATCTAGGGCTGAATTAACTTTGTAAGCGGCATATTTTCTGTTAAAGAAGCTTCTATCAACTAAATCTTGTAGACATTCTTTTGGTTCTTGTAAAGAATTAATTTCCATTACTTTTTTATGCAAGGTGCTTTCAAAGAGACTTTTTGTAGTCCAGAAAAAAGGAGAAAGCCCTAAAGACTTACCAAGTTTAGTAGTATGTGTTTGTGTTGATGCTAGTGCATTTTCAAATCCAAGTCCTCCAAAAAAGTTTGAAGGGGAAACTGGACTTTGAATAAAATCAAAATTAATTTTTATAGCTTTTAAATCATATAAGGGTACAAGTCCTGCAATATATTGCTTGCTCATTTCTTTAGAAAATAAAGAAAAAGCCCCTTGATCAATAGTAACTTTTATATCTTCTAATATTGTTTTTTTATCATTAACTCTATACCAAGTTTCTCTTTCTATTAAAACTTCTGGTCTAAACATTTCAATGTTTTCATGAATAAAGATATTTTTATTTGTTTTTATTGCTGCTAAGGAAGCAAAGCTTGCTAAAATAGCAGGTTGGATTAACATTTCATCTTTGTTTGAATAGGTTTGCTCTTTATTAACTATTATTTTTTTTTTATTAAATCCACAAATATTGCTTACTGAATTAACAATTAAAGAAGGCCATTGTGTAGGAGCATAAATGTTTAAAGTATCATCGTTAATTTCCACAGAAATACAAGTGGTTTGATTAGAAAAGTATTTTATTCTTTCAAACTTAAGTGTTGATTTAAAAGCTTTATATTTTATTTCTATCTTTTCTTCTTTTTCATCTTGTTCTTCTTCATTTTGTTGAGTTATTAAGGAGTTCTCCTCCATTATTTTATCGAATTCTTTTGCATATCGTCCTGTCTCAAAAGAAATCTTCTGATCTTCAAGAATAGGTTTGTTATCTATATCTTCAACAGGTAAATATTCAATACTAATTTCTCTAGCTATTTGTTCTGCCTTTTCTAAAGTTGGGGCAAAAACAGCAAAAAGAGGTTGACCTATATATGAAATATAAGATGATGCTAGTAAAGGAATACTTTGTTTTTGAATTTCTAATATGTTAGATCCAATTATATCTTTTGGAAAAAGAACTAAACAGTCATTAGGAATTGTTGGTAATTTAAATTGAGGGTTTTTAAAAATTCCATCAGTTGCTTTTACTAAAAATCCTTGTAAACTGCTTTTATTATTTAATGAAAATTTCTTTTTTCCCATCTTGACCTCTTATTTTAAGAATAACATGAAAAGCCTTTGATGGAAACTAGGAAAGTTCTATAACTTTAGTGGAAAAAAGTTGAATTCTAGTGTACCATAATCATATGAAAAATGATGAAGAAATACTTTTAGAAGTTGAAAATATAAGTAAAAAAATAAGAGAATATCAGAAGGCTTATTATATTGATGCAAATCCTGTTGTTAAGGATATAGACTATGATAGATTGTTCGATAAGCTTGTTGAATTAGAAACGCAGTATCCTCAATTTAAGAAATCTGATTCTCCTACACAAAGAGTAGGAAGTGATTTAGATTCAGATTTTGATGAGGTTGAACATACAATACCTGTTTTGAGTCTTGATAAAGCTTACAGTGTTGAAGAAATCTCTTCTTGGATAGATAAAAACCAAAAGAAAGCTACTAGTGCTTTAAATTTTGTTTTAGAACAAAAAATAGATGGTATTTCAATTGTTTTGTATTATGAAAATGGTCTATTAATTAGAGCTGTTACTCGTGGTAATGGTACAATTGGTAATGATGTAACCAATAATGTTAAAACTATAAAATCTGTTCCTCTTAGATTAACTGAAGATATTAATATTGCTGTTAGAGGAGAGATATATTTAGAAAAAAAAGTCTTTGAAGAAATAAATAAGACATTAGAACAACCTTTTGCAAATCCTAGAAATTTATGTGTTGGAACAATTCGAAGAAAAAAGAGTATAGAAAGTGCTAAAATACCTTTAAATATATTTGTTTATGAAGGCTTTTTTGATGAGGCTCAGTATTCTTTTAACTCTCATGTAGAAATTTTATCAAAATTAAAACAATTAGGATTTAGAACAAATCCTAATTTAACATTGTTTTCAAAAGATATTGAAAGTGCAAAAGCTCTTCTAGAAAATCAAAAAGTTGAAGGCAAGTATTCCCAGTTTAGAGATATAGCTGATGAAATAAAAACCCAAACAGAGAAACGAAATTCTCTTGAATATGAAATTGATGGTTTAGTTTTAAAAGTTAATGAAATTAATGTAAGAGAAGAATTAGGATATACAATTCACCATCCTCGTTGGGCAATAGCATATAAGTTTGAATCTCCTTTTTCTCAAAGTGTCGTAAATTTAATAGAAGTTCAAGTTGGAAGAACTGGTAGATTAACCCCTGTTGCTAGAATAAATCCTGTAGAAATAGGTGGCTCTACTGTTAGTAATGTTACTCTTCATAATCAACAATATATTGATGAATTAGAATTAGCCTTAGGAGACACTGTTGAAGTTAGTAAAAGAGGGGATGTAATTCCTGCTGTAGAAAAAGTAGTTGAAAAAAATGAAAATGGAGAGACTACTTATAAAATGCCTGATAAGTGCCCTGTTTGTTCAACTCCTGTAGTATTAAAAGGTTCTCATCAATTTTGTCCAAATGAATTTTGTCCAAAGCAAGTACAAGGAAGATTAGAATTCTTTGTAGGAAAAGGGCAAATGGATATGGATACCCTTGGTCCTAAAACTATTGAAGTCTTATTGAATTTAGATTTAGTTAAAGATGTTCAAGATATTTATAATATCGATTATGAAAAATTAAGTTATGAAAAAGGTTTTGGTGATAAAAAAATTAAAGCCATAATTGATGCAATAGAAGAAAGCAAAAAAAAGCCATTTAGTAGAGTTTTAACTGCTTTAGGTATTCCAGAAGTTGGAAAGAAAATTGTCGACATGTTAATAAAAAATGGGTTTAATTCTATTGATAAATTATATGAAATAGTTGAATCTAAAGACTATAATAAGTTGTGTGAAATTCCTTTAATTGCAGAGAAAACTGCACATAATATTATTGAAACCTTGGATGAACCTTTAATGAGGGAGAGAATTACTGCTTTAAAAGAAATTGGATTAAACATGGAAGAAAAAGAAGAACGTGGTAGTTTTGAACAAACCTTTGAAAATCAAGTTTGGGCTGTTACTGGTTCTTTTGAAAACTATAATCCAAGAACTTTAGCTTTAGAAGAAATTGAGAAAAGAGGCGGTAGAACTGTATCTGCAATTTCATCAAAAACTACTCATTTATTATTAGGCAAAGGTGGAGGAAGTAAAAGAGAAAAAGCTCAAAAACTCAATATTGAGATAGTAAGTGAAGAAGAGTTTTTAAATTTGTTAAATATAGGTAAAGCTTCAGAAAAAGTTAAAAAAACTGAATATGAACAACAAGAATTGTTTTAAATGTGCATATTTTGTTAATAAATATACAAAATATAGTATATTAATATAGAAAAATAATCGTTTTTTTATTAATTTATATAAAAATCATTGTGGGAGCAAAAGAAATGAATGAATTAGCTAAAGAATTAAATGATATTCTAAATGGTAGTGTGGTGTATGATTTATTCTCAGATTATGGTAAGAGAATGTATTTCCCAAAAGGGATTGTAGCACAAAGTGCACAAGCTAAAGCAAAAGCAACTAGATATAATGCAACTGTTGGTCAAGCTTTTAAAAATGGTGCTCCTTTGTACTTGGATGAAATTTATGATAATTTTGATAAAAGCAAAATGAGCCCAGCAGAAATCTTTACATATGCACCTGGTGGTGGTATGCCTCAGTTAAAAGAATTATGGAGAGAAGATATGATTGAAAAAAATCCTTCTCTAAAAGGTAAATCTTTTTCAATGCCTGTTGTAACTGGTGGTTTAACTCAAGCTTTATCAATTGTATTAAGATTATTTTTAAATGAAGATGATACTGTAATATTACCTCATTTATTCTGGGATAACTATGATTTAATTATTAAGGAAAATGTTAATGCTTCATTTACAACTTTCCCTTTATATGATTCTAGTAACCAAGCTTTTAATTTAGAAGGATTTAAAAATGCAATTGCCTCTTCTAAGTCAAAAAAGATTGTTACAGTTTTAAACTTCCCAAATAACCCAACTGGTTATACTCCAACAAATACTGAAATGGATCAAATTGCAAATATTTTAATAGATGCAGCTGATCAAGGAAAAAAAGTATTAGCATTATGTGATGATGCATATTTTGGTCTTTTCTATGAAAAAGATACAGCAAGAGAATCTTTATTTGCAAAAATTGCAGATGCTCATGAAAATTTATTTGCAGTAAAAGGTGATGCAGCAACAAAAGAAGCAATGGTATGGGGCTTTAGAGTTGGATTTATAACTGTTTCAACAAAGAACTTTAGTGCAGAACAATATGAAGCATTTAATAAGAAAATTTTAGGAAGTATTAGATCTTCAGTTTCAAACTGTAGTAAACCTTCTCAAAGTTTATTAATTAAAGCTTTAAGTAATAAATCAACTTATAATGCTGGAAAAGAGGAAGCTCGTAAAGAAATGGAGTTGCGTTATTACATAATCAAAGATAAGCTAAAAGAGAAAGAAAATATTGATTATCTTAAACCTCTTGCCTTTAATAGTGGATATTTTTTATCTTTTGAATGTAAAGGTGATGTTGAAGAATTAAGACTTTATTTATTAGACAATTATAATATTGGAGCTATCAACATTATGAATAAAGTTTTAAGAGTAGCATATTGTTCTGTTGATTCAGAAAAATTAGCAGATTTATTTGATATTATTTATAAGGCTGCAGGAGAGCTATGGACTTAAAAACTAAAATATATTTGGTAAATACCGAAAATGAGAAATTCATGGGAATAGGTGTTGTTTGGCTTTTAGAAGAAATAAAAAAACATTCTTCTCTTAGAGCAGCAGCAAATGAAATAGGTATATCCTATTCTAAAGCATATTCGATGATGAATATGTTAGAAGCTTCTTTAGGTAAAATTATTTTAGTTAGAAGGCGAGGAGGCTTCTCTAGACAAGGAGCCTATTTGACAGAGTTCGGTGAAGAGTTTTTAAAGTCATATAAAGTTTTTCATAATGAAATCAAAGAGATAACCAAAAAACCTTTTGAAACATTTAATGAAGAAGTAAATTCTTTATTAAATATGTATGATAAAGAGGGCAAAAAATTGTAAGATAGACTAGAATTATCTTTTTAATAAAAGATATTCAGTTTTTCTTAGGAGGATATATAGATGAAAAAGAAGCCAGTCGAAGGATTGCAATATAATTTTGACATTACAAATTTAGGGGAGCCAAAATTATCTACACCAATTATAATGAGCGATGATCAAGGTGATGGTCAAGCTGATTATGTTTGTGATGATGATAGACTGTTTTTTAGCGTTGAATCTAATATTGATGAGAAAGGTAATAGAGTTCCATTAGTAAAAGATACAGTTGAAAAAGCAGGACCTAGAAAGAAAATATATTTTAACCCTGCTCATGTACATGCAGCAATTACAACTTGTGGGGGTATTTGCCCAGGTTTAAATAATGTAATTAGATCTGTTGTAAGATGTTTTTGGTATAGATATGGGGTTAGAAGAATTAGTGGTGTTCAATTTGGTTATAGAGGTTTATTAGAAAATTCTCCTTGGCCTTTGATTCCTTTAGATCCTGATGTAGTTGATGATATTCAAGAAAAAGGTGGTACAATTCTTGGTTCTGCACGTGGTGGTGGAATGCAAGTAGATGAAATTGTTGATTCTTTAGAAAGATTAAACATTAATATTTTAATTACCGTTGGTGGTGATGGTACTTTACGTGGTGCTTATGATATTGGTGAAGAAATAAAAAGAAGAGGATTAAAAATTTCTGTTATTGGTGTACCAAAAACTATTGATAATGATTTATCATTTATTCAAAGTTCATTTGGATTTGATACTGCAGTTGGTGCTGCTGTGCCTAGTGTACGAGGAGCACATGTTGAAGCTAAAAATTCAATCAACGGTATTGGTCTTGTAAAAGTTATGGGTAGAGAAAGTGGTTTTATAGCCGCACACACTTCTTTAGCTCAAAGTGATGTTAACTTCTGTTTAATTCCTGAAAATCCTTTTGATTTATATGGTCCTAATGGTTTATTAGCTCACTTAAAAGAAAGAATAATGACTAGAAAGCATGCTGTTATTTTAGTTGCAGAAGGCGCTGGACAAGACTTAGTCCCTTCTACAGGTAAAAAAGATGCTTCTGGTAATGTAAAATATGCAGATATTGGGATATTCCTAAAAAATGAAATTAAAAAATATTTTGATGAAGAAGGAATTGAAGCAAATATAAAATATATTGACCCTTCTTATATTATTAGAAGTGCTCCAGCTAATTCATTTGACTCAATTTATTGTGCTAGACTTGGTGCTCATGCTGCTCATGCTGCAATGGCTGGTAAGACACAATGTTTAATTTCACAAATTAATAATAGATTCGTACATATTCCTATTAAACAAGCAGTATGCAAACGAAACCATGTTGATGTTGAAGGAAGTCTTTGGAGAGATGTTATCGAAAACACACGACAACCTTTCTCTATGAAGAATGATAGTAAAATTGATATGTAATTTATTAATAATACGATAAATTTTTATTAATTCTCAAAATTTTTTAAAAAAGGGGTTGAATAAAACGCTTAATTTAGGTATCTTTCGCCTTGTAAGAGAGTAATTCCTCGATGAATTTTCTCTTCAACCTCCTTTTGTTTTGCCTCGGTAGGCTTTTACCTCCTTTTAGTCTACTGAGGATTCTTTTTGCCCAAATCTTTTAAAATTTTATTGAGATTCCTGAACTAAATTGAATATCTGAATAACTATTTGGATTTACATCTGATGTTTGTAAAACATCCATATAAACATATGAGAGGGTATTTCTGTTTGAAACTTCAAAATAATTATTCTTATATATTTGATAATTTAGAGTTCCATTTACAACATGTTTAATTGAGAATATTCCATTTTTAAATATCTCACTGCCATAGTTAGGTCTACCATCATTTGAAATTGGATTGCCAGAACTATCTACAGTAGATGCCATAAATATATTCATTTCACCTTTTAATAACAAATAATAATAGAGTGAAAAATCAAATTTATTTAATCTAGTATAGGTTGTTTGAAGTTTGAAGGCTACGGAGTCTCCTCCTTCACTAAAACCAATAAATGTTGGTTCAATTATATAACTTTGATTAATTACAAAAGTTCTATCGAAAGTAATAAAATCTACTTCATCTCTTCTATATAGACAGGGCGACGCTAAAAGAGCTTCAGCGCTAATATTTAGAATATCTGTATTATTAATAGTTGAAACATATTTCAACCCACTAGAAAAGCCCCAAGCACCAGATTGGCTATCATCTTCATTAGGAGCTCTAGCTTGATCTAAAACAAACTGTGAATACCAACTTAATTTATTTGTTAATAAAATATCTGATTCTAATGATGCAATAGCGTTAAACATGCCTCTCATATTAATATTATGATAAATATATGATGGGTTGAGATATAATGGGATTAAGGTGTCATTTTGGTACATGACATTTTCACTTACTGCAAATCTAAAGAATTCTGTTGGTCTAAATTCAAGTCTGTGAGTTAAAAACATTTTTACTTTTGTATCAGGACTTTCTCCCCAATCCGTTTGAGTATTTAATAAAGCTATTGTGTTATTTATATTGAAGTTTTTCGAAAATATTTTTAGATTAATAAAATTATTTTTTATATGATCATCATAAATAAAGTTTCCAATAGTACTATTTCCCCATTCTAGTTTATCTTTTGAAAAGTTAAAGTTCCAATTATCTCCACCTACGGAGAAAATAGCTCTTTTAGGTGTGTCAAAATCAATATATTTACTTGCTAAAGGAATATTAGTTGCTGTACTTTGGTTATATTGATTTGTTAAAATATTATATTTTATAGCGGTTTTTGGAAGAGCTCCAATACCATATTGAGCTAAATTATCATACAATTGATTTCCCGTATAATAATATTGACTTTCACTACTTGGTTCATATTTTCCTTGTGAATATTGTAAATCACAACTGGTAAAAAATATATCATCCATTGCTAGTTTAAGATTTAATTTTAGTAAGGGTAATCTATCTTCTTGTTCATAAACCCAATCTCTATGGGTTTTTATATCTACTGTATTAGTATGAGTATAAACTTCAAACCCACTTAAAGCTTCAACATCCATAGACGCTTTATCATCAAGAGTGATGTCTAAATTATTTTGATTAATTATTTTATTAATATATGAATAATAATTTTTACCTGTGGCATTTAATTCATTATAGTCAATTTGGCTTAGATATAATTTTAATTGTCCAATAGAATATGGTTTCGCTGCGGTAGGAGGTACTTTATGATCAATTATATATATATAGTCTATATAATCATAAACATTATTATCTAGAGAAAATATTTCTTGATCCATTGAATATAAACTCAATGGAACAAGAATAAGCATACTAATTAAAGTTAAAAATTTTTTCATGTTAATTTCTTCTATAAGCTATAAGAAAGACTTAAAACTAATTGCATATCAGAGGTTTTTTCTCCTGATACATTTTGATAGTTATTGATGTTGATATAATCTAATTGAACAAAACAACTTAAGTTTTTATTTACATTATAGCTTGCACTAGCACCAAGAACTAAGGTTTGTGATACAGAGTCTCTATCAGCGAATACAGAAGTTGGTTCTCTTGAAGTTGAAGAAGAATTTAAATTATTATTGGGGTTCGTTGTAGTAGGTGTTGTGTATTCAGAAGTATCTTGATCTGATTCAACTTTTTGCCAACAAGTGAATTTATCAAATGTTCCATGTAACATATAGAATAGATTTGTTTCAATATTCCATTTTCCATAATTCTTAACAGAAGAATTTAAATTGAATACAACAGCATCCCCACCATATTTATAACCTAAGAATTCATTATGATACCAAGTTCCATGACTTGCAAATTCTCTAAACGCTACAACATAGTTTATTCCATATTGATCCAATCCACCATCACCTTGTGGACTAGAAGATAATCCATTCCCTCTTAAATATAAATATGGGTCAGTATATGCAAATTCAAAAGTAGTATTACCTTTATATTTGTTTAAAACATCATAATTATATTTTATACCAGCGATATATCCAAAGGCATTTGGATAAGCTGAAGAAGCAATTCCTGGATAAGGTTCTCCTGGTAAAGCAAATTCATCCATTACGCCTTGTGCATAAATGTTAAAGTTTTTAAATGGAGTGTAATCTAATTCTAAAGAAAGAAGAGAGTTTGCATTTGCTCTAATGTAGAAATTGTGGAATAAAGCTGCTGGAGATAAATATCTTAAATCTAATACATTTTCTTCTGATTGATACATAATTGACTCAGAAATTGCAATTCCAACTTTATTATTAAATAATCTACCTTCTCCTCTATGAGCAATTAATGCTCTAGTTCCCTCGACTGGATCACCTTGATTTAATCCTGTAGTGGGATCAAAATCACCATCTATATAATTCATTGGATGAGGGAAGAATGATGTTATAAAGGTATATTTAAATTGGTTTGAAAAGGTTGTATATCTTAATTCATCAAGATAGGGAAGATTGTCACCAATCATAAGATTTGAAGAAATTCCATGGCCCCATTTTGTTCTATCTCTACCTATTTCTAATGACCAAGTATCATCACCAAATGCTAAAAAGCCTCTATAAGGGAAATTAAAATCTAAATCAAAAATTTGATTTGGTGGTAATCCGACTATATTGTGAGATACTGTTTCACTTCCAAATGTTGTTTCTGTAGTATATGTTGAAGCAATTGAGAAATTGCCAAGACCATAAAAGTTTTCACCCATCCAAGCTTCGAATCCAATATTTATAAGAGGTTTTTGATCTAAGAAATTGTAGATAAAGTTTTCTCGTCTAACAAAATCTGTAGTGTTTTGATGAATATAACTTTCTAAGTTTAAGTCAACATCCCAGTTAATTTTACTGTATTTGTTGGTGTTCTTTTCATCTTGGGTTAAGCTTTCTTTGATATATTTATATACATTAGCATCAGCTTTACTAAATTTACTTGTATCTAATAAGTCAAGCATCATAATTAATTCGCTATCAGAATAAGGGGCAGCGGCTGATGGCATTGCTAATGATTGAGCTAAATATAAGTCTTTAATTCCATCATATAAATCGCTATCTATATGTTCAATTTTTTGATTGTTATTAAAAGCAAAAAGGCTATTTAAGGAAAATAACAATAAGGTAAATAATATTGCAAGTCTATTGTTTTTTTTAGGCATAAAAAAACTCCTCTGTTATGTCGGTTTGACTATTGTAACAAAGAAGTTTTATTAAAACAATTAAAATATTAGGTTAATAGATAAAAGTTTTAAAGGAAATGTAGATAAATAACAAATTGGTTATTTAAGTAATGCAGAATATGCTAAAAGCAATTCATCACCTTCACATCCGTTTAATACTTTTTTTGCTAAAATTTTTCCAAGTTGAACACCTTCTTGATCGAAAGAGTTTAAATTCCAAATAAAACCTTGGAACATTACTTTATTTTCAAAATGTGCTAATAGGGCACCAAGAGTTTTTGGAGTTAATTGTTCTGCTGATATAAGGGAAGAATATCTATTTCCTTCAAATTGTTTATTTGGATTTGTATCATCTTTACCAATTGCAAAGGCAACAATCTGAGCAGTTAAATTTGCATTCAATTTTTCTTGGCTTGTAGAATTATCAACAGTAATATCTTTTTCAAATTGACTTTTCTTAAATCCAATAAATTGAAGAGGTACAATATCAGTTCCTTGGTGAAGTAATTGGTAGAAAGAATGTTGTCCATTAGTTCCTGGTTCACCAAAGATAGTTGGTCCGGTTTGATAATTAATGCTTTCACCAAATCTATTAACATGTTTACCGTTACTTTCCATATCTAATTGTTGAAGGTGAGCAGGGAATCTTGATAAAGCTTGTGAATAAGGAAGTACTGCTGTTGAAGGTATTTTTAAAACATTTCTTAAATATACACCAATAAGAGCATCCATTAATGAAGCATTTTCTTTAATATTTGGATTTAATGCATTAATATCAGCTTCATGAGCACCTTCTAATAATTCATTAAAAGTTTCAAAACCTAAAGCAATTGATAAAATTGTTGCTCCTACAGCACTAGTTGAGCTATATCTACCGCCAATATAATCATCAATAAAGAAAGCAGATAAAACTTGTTTGCTATTAGCTAATGGGCTAGTTTTACTTGTAACTGCAATCATATGTTTGCTTGGATCAAAACCTTCAATATTGCAGGATTTTAAAGCATCAAATACTAAATCTCTATTAGTTAGAGTTTCTTGAGTTGTTCCGCTTTTTGAAACCAAAACAAATAATGTAGTTTCAAAATCAATGTCTTTGATAACATCGCTAACATCATCAGGGTCTACATTACTAATGAATTTTGCATCAATGATTTGTTTTTTTTGTGCAATGCAATATCCTTTTAGTGCTAAATATAATGCTCTAGGACCTAAATCACTACCACCAATACCAATTTGTACAACAGTATTAAAGTTTTTGTTTGTTGATCCCTTTATTTTTCCACTTCTAACAGCCTCAGAAAAATCTTTTATGCGTGCTAATTGTGATTTATAAAATTCACCTTTATTTTCACCATCAACTACAACATCATCTAAGATTTGACCTCTAGTTAATTGGTGTAGTACACATCTATTTTCACCAGTGTTAATTCTTTCTCCATTTAATAGAGTTTTATATTTTTCAATTAAGCTTTGTTCGTCACTTAGCTCTTGCATGATTTCAATATGTTTTTCATTGATTGGCATTGCTGCATAAGAATAAGATAATTGAGAGCCGTTTTTAATTTGACATTCTTCAATTCTTTCTTTGTTTAAACCTTCTTTTAAATTTAAAGGACTTAGAGCATTTAATTTATTATAAGTATTAAGCTCTGAAAAATTTTTATATTCCATATTAGTCTCCTATATGAGATTATCATATTTATAGATAAAGAAAATTTCAAGAAAAAAGGCTTTGAAGTTAATCAAAGCCCTAATTTTTTTTATTCTTGTATATCAGGAATTCTGTTTTTGAAACTTTCTTGTAAGTCTTCTTTAGTCATTCCTTCTCTTAAAATAACAAAAATAGTATCATCACCAGCAAGTGTTCCTAAAATTTCAGGAATTGCTAAAACATCTAATGCAATAGCAACACTATTAGCATGGCCACTTCTTGTTTTTATAACACCGAAGTTTGCACTGAACTCTATTGATAAAATTCCACGACGTACATCTTGGATGTAGCTCTTTTCAGATTCGCTAATTAAGTCATTTTCGGGTAAAGCATAGTAATAGCCTGACCAACCATCTGAAATTTTACCAACTTTTAACATTTTTAAGTCTCTTGATAATGTTGCTTGAGTAACAGAGTAACCCTCTTTTTTTAACATTTCTAATAAAGTGTCTTGGTTATCTATTCGATTATTTTTAATTAATTCTTTTACAAGATTGAGTCTAGTATGACGTTCCCGCATTATATGCTCCTTTAATACTATGCATTCGTACTGTATAAATATACAATAGAAAGTAGAAAAAAACAAGATATAATTATTTACCTAGAAGAAAATTATAATATTGAGATTTTTACTATTAATATAAAAGGTCATCTAAATATTTTTTTTATTGACTACTAATTATTCTTACTTAGAAACCTTAATTATTTGTCTATTATAGACTTGAAAAATATATTATGTGAGTGCATTATTTTAGTATGAATACAAATTGTATAGGAATAATTATATCAATATTTTATTTTGGAATAGTTTTTTTAGGTTTGTTTCTAATTAGTAAAAAAACAAAAATTGATGATTTTGTAAAAGAAAAAATTGTTTTTATATTAACATCAACTTGGTGGATAATTTTAATTTATTTTATAAAATCTTCTTTATTAGCTATTATGCTTATTCTTATTTTTTTATTTATTAATTCTTTATTCTTGTTTTATCCGAAACTAATAAAATCTTTTAATTTTAAAAATCGTAAATATAATATTAGTATTTATAATTTTACTTTTTCTTTTTTAATATTAACTATATTTGTTTATATAGGAAAATTAGAACTTTTTGCTGCAACAATAGGCATTTTTTTGATGGGATATGCAAATAGTGTTTCTAGTATTTTCTCAAAGCTTTGGAAAAAGAAACAAATTTTATTAAATACCGGATATAAAACAATATTTGGGACAATTTTAATGTTTCTCTTTAGTTTTATCATTATATTTGCAGTTTTATGCTTTATGAGTAGTATGGCTTTAAATATAATTTTATTTCTTAGCTTATTAATTAGTTTGGTTGCAACTTTATTAGAATTAATTACTCCAAGGGGTTTAGATAGTATCAGTATTCCTTTATTATGTGCCTTATTAACAGGAGTAATAGTATGATAGATAGATTTTTAACAAGTGCAGAAACTCATTCTTTTGCCGCTGTAATAGATAGATTTTTTATAAAGTTAGATTATTATGTAATTTGGATTATATTAATTTTATTATTATTAACTTTAGTAGCTTATCTTTTTAAACAAGTAACAATTGGCGGTGCTATTTCAGCTTTTTCTATAAGTTTAATTGTTGTTTTTGCTTTTGGATTCGGAGGCTTATCACTATTTTTGTTTTATATATTAAGTGCGATCTTTTTATATAATTTAAATAATAAGAATGAAATTTATGAAGAAGTTTTAGATATTCAAGGTAGGAAAAATAGAATAAATTTTTTAGATTTATTTTCTAAAGGGATTATAATTTTTGTATTGTCTTTTATATATTTAATTAATCCTAGTAATTTAGTCATTTTTTTATTTGGAGTTTCCTTATCTCAAGTATCTAGTGATTTATATTCAACAGAACTTGGAGTTTTTTCTAGAGGGAAAACTGTTTCTATATTGAATGGAAGTCCTATAAAACCTGGATTATCAGGAGGGATTTCTTTTGAAGGTGCTTTATCTGCTATAGTTGGAGCTTTTTTAGTTTCGCTTTTGTGGTATTCAATATATCTAGTTCCATCAATAAAAAGTATATCTTTTATAGCAATTATGACTTTATCGGGGTTTACAGGTTGTATTATTGATAGTCTTTTGGGTATAACTGTTCAAGCAAGTTTCTTTGATGAAAATGATAATATATTTGTTGAAAAAGAAATAAGAGATGGTAAAAAAATACCTTTAGTAAAAGGTATTAGATTTATAAATAACAATAAGGTAGATTTTATAAGCAATTTATTTAGTATTGCTTTTGCAGCATTCTTTTATGTTGTTATTATTTAATTCTATATAAAAAAATAAAATATTGACTTGCTTATTGGCAAATTTATTTGTATTTTTTTATAGATAGCTTTGCGCTACTAAAATTTACTTTAAATAATTGAATTTGAAGAGAGGAAAAAGAAATGGCTAAACAACTACAATTTAGTGAAGAATCTAGAAAATCTTTGGTAAATGGTGTTGAGAAAATTTCTCGTGCAGTTATGACAACTTTAGGCCCTAAAGGTCGCCTTGTTTTATTAGATAAAAAATTTGGTGCTCCAACTGTAACTAAAGATGGCGTATCCGTCGCTCGTGAAATAGAACTTGAAGATCCATTTGAAAATATGGGTGCACAATTACTAAAAGAAGTTGCTACAAAAACAAACGATGTAGCTGGAGACGGAACTACTACAGCTACAGTATTAGCTTGGTCTATTACAAAAGAAGGAATGAAGAGTGTTGCTTCTGGTGTAAACCCAATGGGAATTAGAAGAGGTATTGATAAAGCTGTTGAAGATGCTGTTGCAGAAATCAAAAAAATGTCAAAATCAATTAAAGATAAAGAAGAAATCGCACAAGTTGCAACAATTAGTGCAAACAACGATAGAACAATTGGTGATGAAATTTCTAATGCAATGGAAAAAGTTGGTAAAGACGGTGTTATAACTGTTGAAGAATCTAAAACTTTTGAAACAACAACTGACTTTGTTGAAGGTATGCAATTTGATAGAGGTTATTTAAGTGCATATTTCTGTAATAACAGAGAAACAATGACTTCAGTATTAGAAGATCCTTTTATCCTTATTTATGATAAAAAGATTTCAAACATGAAAGAATTACTTCCAATTTTAGAAAAAATTGCTCAAACAAATAAACCTTTATTAATTATTGCTGAAGATGTTGAAAGTGAAGCTTTAGCAACTTTAGTTGTAAACTCAGTAAGAGGTATCTTAAATGTTGTTGCTGTAAAAGCTCCAGGATTTGGAGACAGAAGAAAAGCAATGCTAGAAGATATTGCTGTATTAACTGGTGGTGAAGTAATTAGTGAAGAAATTGGCTTAACACTAGAAAAAGCAGAAATCTCTATGTTAGGTAGAGCTAAAAATGTAAAAGTTGATAAAGAAAACACAACAATCATTAATGGTGCAGGTAAAAAGAGTGATATCGAAGAAAGAACAGCTCAAATTAAAGCACAAATTATTGAATCAACTAGTGATTATGACAAAGAAAAACTTCAAGAAAGACTTGCAAAACTTGCAGGTGGTGTTGCAGTAATTAATATTGGTGCAGCAACAGAAGTTGAATTAAAAGAAAAGAAACATAGAGTTGAAGATGCATTAAGTGCAACCCGTGCTGCAATTGAAGAAGGTGTTATCCCAGGTGGTGGAGTAGCTTTAGTTCAAGCAGTTAAGACTTTAGAAAATAAAAATCTAGACAAATTAACAGAAGATGAAAGAATCGGTTACAAGATTGTTCGAAGAGCATTAGAAGAACCAATTCGTCAAATTGCTGAAAATGCAGGTCTAGATGGTTCAATCATTGCTGACAAGTGTAAAAACAGTGAAAATGGTATCGGTTATGATGCTAATGTAATGCAATGGGTTAATATGGTAGATAATGGAATTATCGATCCAATGAAAGTAACTCGTTGTGCACTACAAAATGCAGCATCTATTGCACAATTGATTTTAACAACAGAATGTGCAATTACTGATATTCCAGAACCAGAAGCTCCAGCTGCTCCTGCTCCAGGCATGGGCGGTATGGGCGGCATGATGTAAAAAACTTATAAAAGTAATAAATAGGGCTTCGTATTTTTACGAAGTCCTAATATTATTATTCCCATAGACAAAACGAAAAACTTGACTATAATAAACTTAACGTGTTATTTTAATTTGCATTGGTATTTATTTTTTTATAAATACTGAGAATTATTTTTGACATAATATAAAGATTATGTTTATAAAGGTGGTTTAATTAATGAATTCATTATTAGCATTAATGGGCACAACAGGAGCAGCATCAAGTACTGCACAAACTGGAAGTATGGCAACATCAATCATTACTTTTGGTTTAATAATTGTAATTATTTATTTTTTAATAATTCGCCCACAGAAAAAGCGTGATAAAGAAGCTAAAGATATGATTTCTTCAATTGCAAAAGGCGATAAGATCGTTACAATTGGTGGAATCCATGGTACTGTTGTTGCAGTTAGAGAACAAACAGTTGTAATCAAAGTTGATGACAATACTAGAATGGAATTTAGTAAATCAGCTGTTAGTAGTGTTGTTGCTAAAAAAGGAGCTGCAAAAGCTTCAACTAAAAACAAAGCAAAATCTAAAAATGCTAATAAAGCTACTGAAGAAAAAAAAGTAGAAGCAATTGAAGAAACACCAGCTGAAACTGATGACTCTGCTGAAAAATCAACTAAAGAAGAAAAATAAATTTTAATCACATAAGTTACTATTGGAGAATATTATGAAAAAACGTGATCGATTGATCATAGTTCTTTTGGTGTTACTTTTGTGCGGTTATTTCTTATATCCCACTTTCAAGTGGTATACAATCGTGCCTCAGGAAACAAAAGATCTCGCAAGTGGCTCAAATGAGCAAATTAGAGAGTATGCACGTGGACAAGCAACTCGAGAGCTTCGCGCTATAAAAGATTTAGTAAAAAGCGATGCCTCAGCAGCTGTTCCATCTGAATATTCTTATCTAGAAAAAATTGCAAAAGAAAATTATCGTGATATGGATAAAGATGTTCCATCTAAATGGAATATTGAAAATCTTTGTGCTGGTTTCTATAGTGAACAAGATATGTTCGATTCAATTGAACAATATTACAGATCTTCATTGATAGAAGTCAAAAACTTAAGCGATAATGTTTTACAATTAGGTTTAGATTTACGTGGTGGTATGAGTATTTTACTTGATGCTGATGTCGATGCTTATAATGAAAAAGCAGGCAAGAGTGCAAGTGCAAGTGAAATTAATACATTAGTTCAACAAGATATTGAAATACTTCAGAATCGTATTGACCAATTTGGTGTAAGTGAACCTGAGATTAGAATTCAAGGCAATGATCAAATATTAATTGAAATTCCTGGCGCTGCGGATCCTGAAAGAGTTAACTCATTCTTAAGAGGTAAAGGGTCTTTAGTTTTCCAAATTGTTGATGAATCATTAACACAACAACTAAATACTTATTTTGAAGAAAATCCAACAGAAGTATATACAGAAAGTGGTGAAATCAAACAACCTGATTTCTTACCTGCTGGTAAAATTGCAGCTGGTTATTTTGTAAAAGATTCTTATGGAATTGATGAATTAAAGAATTTTGTAGTTTTAAATGATGAAGTTGGTTTAGATGGTGCTCATTTAGAAAGTGCACAAACTGGAACAAATTCAATTACAGGACAACCTGTTGTTAACTTCCATTTAGATGCTAGCGGTGGTGATGCATTCTATAAATTAACATCAACTCATGTTGGTGAATCAATGGCTGTTGTTATGGATGGTAAAGTTAAATCTATTGCAACAATCAATGAACCAATTAGACAAGATGTTCAAATTTCTGGATTCAGTCAAACAGAAGCATCAGATTTAGCAATTGTATTGAGAACTGCTGCTCTTCCAATTGAGTTAATAGTATCAAGTCAACAATCTGTTGGTGCAACCTTAGGTGAAGATGCTGTTAGTGCTGGTTTAGAAGCAATATTAATAGGTGTTATCTTAGTTATTGTATTTATGTTTGCATATTATAGTGTAAGTGGTTTAGTTGCTAATTTAGCTTTAGTCTTAAACTTGATAATAATGTTGGCAGTATTGTCTGCATTAAAGTTTACATTAACACTAACTTCAATCGCTGGTTTAATATTAACCTTAGGTATGGCTGTTGATGCAAATGTAATTATATTTGAACGTATTAAAGAAGAATTAAAGTTAGGAAAGAGCCCACAGGCTTCTGTAAATGCTGGTTTTGGTAAAGCTTTCTGGACAATTATGGATGCGAATATTACAACAATTATTGCGGCATTAGTTCTTTCACAATTAGGATCTAGTGCGGTTAAAGGTTTTGCAAATACATTAGCAATTGGTATTGTTAGTTCATTATTTACTGCATTATTTGTTTCTCATTTAATTTTTGATGCATCAATCACTGATCGTGAAGGCGCAAAAATACGAATAAGCTGGAGGAAAAAATATGAAAAATAATCTTCCTGTTATTAAAGCACGTTTTATAGCGTTATCTTTCTCAATTCTATTACTAGTTGTTGGTATTGTTTCTTTTATTGTAAACGGTGGATTTAATACTGGTATTGACTTTGAAAGTGGTTTAAGCCAAAGAGTTCAAATTGCTCCAGTTGGAATGAATGTAGTATATTCAGGTTCTGAAGATGTTCTATTATCAGTTAATAATGGTAATTTAACAGTGGAAGAAAGAAGTGAAAATGGTGTTACAAATACAGTATTTAAGAGTGCTGACTATCCAACAGTAAGTGATTTAGCAACAGCTTTAGAAACAATTGATGGAGTAACAGTAACAGTTATAGATGGTAGTATTGCTTCTAATACTATGTTATCTGGATATGGATTCCCTGCTTCATTAACAAGTGAACCTACTGAATTGAATTTTGGTGTTGGTGGTTCAGTTAGTATTGAAGAGGTTAGATCAGCATTATCTGCTTTAGGAAATGTTCAAGTACAAACTGTTGGAAATGAAGTTGATCAAATCTTCC
The DNA here is from genome assembly GCF_055395745.1 of Pleomorphochaeta caudata. Lineage (NCBI taxonomy): Bacteria > Pseudomonadati > Spirochaetota > Spirochaetia > Spirochaetales > Sphaerochaetaceae > Pleomorphochaeta > Pleomorphochaeta caudata. The sequence continues at coordinate 674,303 of NZ_AP042458.1, read as the reverse complement.
AAATTAGATTAGGTACTGGTGAAGCTGATACACAAGATAGTATGGAAAAAGCCGTTACTGAAAATTTACAAGGCACATTTGATAATGGGTTTGTAGTTTTAGAAAGTAACTTCGTTGGACCAAGATTTAGTCAAACTTTGGTTTTAACTTCCTTATTTGCTGTATTAATAGCTATGGTATTAATTCTATTCTATGTATGGATTAGATTCAGATTTGCTTATGCAGTATCTTCTTTAATAGCATTAACACATGACGTATTATTGTTATTAGGATTTATTGTTTTATTCCAATTTGAAGTATCAAGTACTACAATTGCAGCAGTATTAACTATTATTGGTTACTCATTAAATGCAACAATTGTTATTTTCGACAGAGTTCGTGAAAATAGTTCTTTGATGAAAAACAAACCTTTTAATGAAGTAATTGAACATAGTGTTACTCAATCTTTAACACGTACTATAATGTCAAGTGTAACAACAGTTCTAGCTGTATTACCATTAGCAATTTTAGCTAGCGGTACAATTAGATTGTTTGCTATTAATTTGATTTTTGGTATTGTAATTGGTACATATTCTTCTAACTTTATCGCACCTTCATTCTTATATTGGATAAGCGGTGGTAAACATGTTGAAGAAAAAGTTAAAGAAGTTAAATAAAATATAAACTGATAGTCAATTATATATAACCGCAAGATTTTTCTTGCGGTTTTTTTTCTTTTAAAAGATTCCTTTTTCATTTATAATGTGGTAAGGATAAAAACATGAAAGTTATTAGATCTGAAGTAATAGGTTATTGTAAGGGAGTATCAAGAGCAATATCAATTGTTTATAAGGCAATTAAGTTAGGAAAAGAATTAGATAAAAAAGTTTATACTTTAGGTAATTTAATTCACAATCCTCAAGTTGTTGAAAGAATAACATTAGAAGGTGTTAAAGTAATTGAAGAGTCTGATGCAACTAATGTGGAACCAGGAATTGTGGTATTAAGAGCTCATGGAGTTAGTGATTATGTTAGAAGAACCTTTTTAGAGAATGGTTTTTATATATTTGACGCAACTTGTCCAATTGTACTTAAAGAACAAAAATTAGTTGAATTTGCTCCTCATGATTCTACAATAGTAGTAATCGGAGGTAAAATACATCCTGAAGCTTTAGCTTTAAAAAATGTTGAAACTCCCAACGAAAAGGTTATAATAAGTGATAAGCATGATATTATTAATATTCCAAATACAAATAATATTTTTGTTGTTATACAATCCACGTTTCCAAGTGGAATGAGTAAAGAAATTGTAAGTTCTCTAGAGAATTTTGCTCAGAAAAATGGTGTGGAGATAGAATTTGCAAATGAATTGTGTAATAGCAATCAAAGAAGAAGAATTGCTGTAGCTAAATTAGCAAAGCAATGTAATTGCATAATTGTCATAGGAGGTAAGAATAGTTCGAATACTCGAGGCTTGTATAATTATTGTGTTAATCAAGGTGTTGAAACATATTTAATTAGTAATAAGGATGAAATTCCTTTAGAAGTATTTGATTATGATGTTATAGGGCTAGCAACTGGGACATCTACTCCCCATTTTGTAATAGATGAAATAGAAGATAAATTAAAAAGAGGTAAAAATGAAACATAAAATTCCAATTCCAACAATTAAAAGATTCCCTTCTTATATTCGTTTAATAAAACAATATAAAGAAAATGGACTTCAAAGCGTAAGTGCAACAATATTAGCAAATGATTTAAGATTAAATCCTATACAAGTTAGAAAAGACTTAGCTTTTTCTGGAATTGAGGGGAAACCAAAAGTTGGTTTTGATATTGATCAATTGCAAAAAGCTTTAATTGAATCCTTGGGATGGAATAATGCTACAGATGCAATATTAATAGGTGCTGGTAATTTAGGTTCTGCATTATTGGGGTATAAGGGTTTTGGAAATTATGGCTTAAAAATTGTAGCAGCTTTCGATAAGAAAGAAGATACTATAGGTAAAACTATAGGGGGCCTTTGTGTAAAACCTTTAACAGAATTAGAAGAATATGTTCTGCTTAATGGTGTTAGTATAGCGATTTTAACTGTTCCTGCAAATCAAGCTCAAGCCTGCGCTCAATTGTTAGTTAAGTGTGGAATTCAAGCAATTTGGAATTTTGCGCCTAAAGATTTAACTTTACCTGAAAACATTGCAGTACAAAGAACTGACTTAGCAACTCAATTTGCTGTCCTTTCTGCGAAATTAAAATCTAACTTAATGAAAGATAACGATAAATCAGATTTAGATTTATGGTAAAAGAGAGTTAATGTGATTTTTATCACATTAACTTTATATAATATATAATTAATATGAAAAATATTGGTTTTATTGCAGAAAATTCTTTATTTTGTGAATTATTTTAAAGGAATAGGGTAATATTTTCTCGAAACAGTGCTTTATAATTAAATTACTCTTGACCCTTATATAAAAAAGTATTATAAGAATAACTACAAGGGAAAAACATGAAAAAAGTTGTAGTTGAATTATGTATGGGCAGTTCTTGCTTTTCTAGGGGAAATTCAAGGACTTTAGAACTATTAGAATCTTTTATTAAAGAAAATCATTATCAAGATAGAATTTGTATAAAAGGCCATTTATGCTTAGGCAGATGTAGTTCAGGTCCAATTGTAAAAATAAACAATAAGGATTTTGAAAATATAAATCCTGCATGTGTTATTGACATAGTTCAAGAAGAATTAAAAAAAGATGACAAATAAGGATAGCTTATGATTCCTCCAATATTTACAGAATTAACACAATGTCGAGATTGTTATAAATGTGTAAGAGCTTGCCCCACAAAAGCAATCCAGGTCAAAGAAGGAAATGCAGTTGTAATCCATGATAGGTGTACCTATTGTGGTATTTGTGTGGATGTTTGCCCTGCTAACGCAAAAAAAGTAAGAAAAGATCTTGCAAGAGTTCAAATGTTTGTAAAAGGAAATAGAAAAATATTTTGCTCTATTGCCCCTTCTCATAGTAGTGAATTTGTTGATAGAGAAGCTGCTTTGTTAATTGCATTAAAGAAACTTGGTTTTGATTATATAAGTGAAACAGCTATTGGAGCATCATTAGTAAGTGCTAGTATTGATGAATGTAGAAAAAGAAAAATTGATACATCTTGGATTTCTACAGCTTGTCCTTCTATAGTTCAATTAGTAAAAAAATATTATTCAACATTAGAAAAACAATTAGCACCAATTCCATCTCCTTTACAATTACATTGTGCATATTTAAGAGAAAAATATGGTTCTGATATTGGCATTGTATTTATTGGCCCTTGTATAGCAAAAAAATGGGAAGCTGATGAATGGCCTGGTTATCCAAACTTTGCTTTAACTTTTGAAGAGCTTAAACAATGGTTTGAAGAAGAAGGTATAAATCTAGATTTTATAAACAAGCAATTAATTGCTAATAATGGGGATTATCCAGAATACGTTCCTGCAAAAGCTGCTAAAACTTCAGCCTACAGTGTTGAAGGTGGTATGATAGCTTCTTTTGAAGGTGGAGATAATTTCTTCCAAGATAATTCAATTGCGATTTCAGGGAACTTAGCTGTTAAAGCAACTTTAGATAATTTAGTTAATTGTGAAAATAATCAATTTTTAGAATTGTTAAGTTGTGAAGGTGGCTGTATTAATGGTCCAGCAACAAATAAATTAGTTGCATTGTCTAATAAAAAAGCCATAACCACTGGTTATACAAGAGAAAGACTAGTTCAACAAGATTTATTTATTCCTCCTAAAGACTTTATTGATAAAGTGATTGATGAAGGTTATAAGATTTTGAAAGTTGAAAAGACTACTAAAATTAACCAACATTATGATAGAGAAATATATACAGAAAAACAAATTAAAAAGGCCTTACATGAATTAGGAAAAATCCAACCAGCAGATGAATTAAATTGTGGAGGTTGTGGTTATTCAACTTGTAGAGATATGGCTATTGCATATTTAGATGGAATGGCTGAAATAGAAATGTGTGTTACAAAAATGAGAAAAGAAGCACAAAATAAAATGGATGTGCTTTTAAGAACTATTCCAATGGGCGTTGTAATAGTTGATGAAAAATTAAAAATTGTTGATTGTAATGCAAAGTTTTTGGAATTGTTTTCTGAAGTAGATTATGAAGTAGACAATGCAGCCTTAGAAATTATAAAAGGTTTATCAATCTCTAAATTTATTCCTTTTGAAGATGTTTTTGAAGAACAATTTAAGAGAGTGCTTTCAAAGCAAGTTAGATTAAAAGTTGGTAATTTATTCTTAAAGATAACATTTTTCTCAATTAATAAGCATAATATGGTTGGGGCTTTGTTTGATGATATAACAAATCCAACAGTAAGAAGAGAAACTGTTGTTAAAAAAGCCGAAGCTGTAATACAAAAAAGTTTAGAAACAGTACAACAAATAGCTTCTTTACTTGGTGAAAATGCAGCAGATACTGAAATTACTTTAAACTCTTTAATAGAAGCATTTGATGTTCCTTCTGAAGACAAGAAGAAAAAAAACTGATAGGTGCTTTTATGAATGATGTTTTTATTGATATAGATTATTGCCAAATATATAAATATGGACAGAAAATAGGTGGAGACGTTTTCTTACAAAAAAGAAATCCTGAGAGAAATCAAATAGTTGCTGTATTAAGTGATGGGTTAGGCTCTGGTGTTAAAGCTAATGTTTTAGCCTCATTAACAGCAAATATGGCAAAAAAATTGAGTTTTTCTCCAATGGATTTGAAACATTCAGCAAAGATTATTATGGATACTTTGCCTGTATGTAAAGAAAGAAAAATTAGTTATTCAACTTTTTCTATCGCTGATGTTAGATATAATGCTTTAAATTCTAATATTAAAGTAAATTTTTTAGAATATGATAACCCAAGAGCTTTGTATTTTAGAAATGATATGAATGTAAAATGGGAAGGCGAATCTATAATATTAGATAGAAATAAAGCGTTTAAAAAAGAAGAGCTAATTCATAATGAATTTAATTTAGAAGTTGGTGATAGATTAATAATAATAAGTGATGGTGTAACTCAATCAGGTATGGGAACTTCAAAACCTTTGGGCTGGAGACTATCAGGAGTTGAAGAATATATAACTGAAATATTGAAAAATGATCCTTCAATTAGTAGTAGAGCCTTAACTAAAAAGGTTGTTTATAAAGCACTAAATCTTGATGGGTTAGCTTCAAAAGATGATATTACTTGTTGTTGTATATATATAAGAAGACCAAGAAGAACCTTAATTGTAACAGGTCCTCCATTTATAAAAGAATCTGATAAACTTTTGTGCGAAAAGATTCAAGCATTTAAAGGTAAGAAGATAATTTCAGGAGGAACAACAGCTTTAATTGTTTCAAGGGAATTAAACAGAAAGGTTAAAGTAAATATGACATCTTGGTCTAAAGATGTCCCGCCATATTCAACTATGGAGGGAATGGATTTAGTTACTGAAGGGATGCTTACTTTATCAAAAGTAGTAAAGACCTTAGAAAATAAAGTGGCAATTAATAGATTAGAAAATGATGCTGTTAAAAAATATATAGAATTAATTTTAGATAGTGATCAAGTAGCTTTTTTAGTTGGTACAAAAATTAATGAAGCTCACCAAGACCCTAGTATTCCAGTAGAAATTGGAATTCGTAGAACCTTAATTGAAAGATTGAGAAGAGCTTTAGAAGATAATTATTTAAAAGAAACATCTATAGAATATATTTAAAAGGAGTAAAAAATGAGTAAAAAAGTAGTAATAAAAATTTGTGTAGGAACTTCATGCTTTGTTCAAGGAGGATCAGATTTATTGTTATACAATGAATTTATTGATCCAGAGATCATTGAGAAATGCCAAATTGAAGGAATATCCTGCTTTAATGCTTGTAAAACAAATAAAAATGAAGGTGCTCCTTTTGTAATGGTTAATGATGTAATTTACGGAGATATGACTCCAGAAAAATTAAATAAGATAGTAACAGAGGTATATAATGCTAGAAATAAATAATCAATTTACTCATTTAAAAAATAAAGTATATGCTACTGTTTTAAAAAGTTATTTCAATGGCACTTTAGAAGAAGATATCGATAAGATACCTTTTTGGATTATTCCAAAAGATACAGATCCAAGTAGATGTTGTATTTATAAAGAAAGAGCAATGATTCGTTATAGGATTTTAGCTTTTCTTGGTGTGAATATTGAGAAAGATGATGATGAATTAAAGTCATTAAAACAATTTTACAAAGAAGCTTTAGAAACTCCAATGAAACCTCTTCCTGTATTAACTACAATTAGCACAGCTTGTAGTGCCTGTCCAAAAGATCAATATTTAATCAGTGATGCTTGTAGAGGTTGTTTTGCAAGACCTTGTTTAGCAAACTGTCCAGCTAATGCAATTGTTTTTGTTGATGGGAAAGCAAAAATTGATCAAGAAAAATGTATTAGATGTGGCAAGTGTCAAGAAGTTTGTCCTTTTAATAGTGTTTTACATACTCCTGTTCCTTGTGAAGGAGCTTGCCCAGTTGGTGCTATAAAAAAGAATGAAAAGGGCTTCGTAGAAATAGATTATACTAAATGTATTAGCTGTGGAAAATGTTCTAGAAGTTGTCCTTTTGGCGCTATAGTTGAAAGAAGTGGACTTTTACCTATTCTTGAAATGATGAGAAAAGGTGAAAAAACTGTTGCAATAATCGCACCTTCTATTGATGGTCAATTTCCAGGTAATTTAGCACAAATTAAAAAGGCTCTTAAAGCAATTGGTTTTGATGATGTAGTGGAAGTAAGTGAAGGTGCTGAGATTACAAGTATCAAAGAAGCTAAAGAATTAGAACATAGATTAAGCAATGGTGATAAATTAATGAGTACTAGTTGTTGTCCTGCTTATGTTGAATTAATTGAAAAACATTTGCCTAATTTAAAAGCTATCAAGAGTGATACATTATCTCCTATGGCTTATACTGCACAATTAGTTAAAGAAAAGGATGAAAATGCAAAAGTTGTATTTATTGGTCCTTGTTTAGCAAAGCGTGTTGAAGCTACAAAACTGGATTGTATCGATGGAGTTATGACTTACAGTGAATTAGCTTCTATATTTATTGCAAAAGATATTGATGTTAAAGAAATAGAAGAAGATGATTTGGGAGAAACTGAAACTTTTGAAGATTGCAGAGAGTTTGCAATTAGCCAAGGGGTTACAGGTTGTGTTTTAAAGAGAGTATCAGATCCATCTATTGTAAAAGCATATAATATTGATGGTATAGATAATAAAGCATTTAAGATGTTAAAAGTTATTGATAGAATTCCATCAAAGGGAAATTTTGTTGAAGTAATGTGTTGTGAAGGTGGTTGTATTAATGGCCCTGGAACAATAGTAAAACCCAAAATTGCTTTAAAACTAAGAAATGGAAATACCAAATCCATAGCTAAAGCTATGAAGAAAAAGAGCCTTTATTGACCAATAGCTAATAAATGTTTATTTTATAGTCTATATCGGTGAGGTATTTATGGATACAAAAGAAGAATTAGAAGCGTTATTAGAATGTTATGATGGATCAATAGAAAGTAAATATTGTTCATTAGCAAATTCAATTGCGTTTATGAAAAATCTTTTAAATGAAATTTCTTGGATAGGTTATTATATAAAAAAAGACTCCTTTTTAGTATTAGGGCCATTTCAAGGCAATGTAGCTTGTGAAAAGATTCCTTTTACAAAAGGAGTTTGTGGTGATTCTTATTCACAGAGAAAAACCATTAACGTTGATAATGTAAATTTATATGAAAATCATATTGCTTGTGAAAGTGATACTTGTAGTGAATTGGTAATTCCAATGATTACAAAATCAAGAGTAGTTGGTGTTTTAGATATTGATTCTAAATCTTTTGGTAGATTTAAAGATGATGAAATTAAATTATTAGAAGAATTAGTTGAAATTGTAGCAAAAAAATTATTTTAGATATCTTTTTTGCTTGACATCACAAATTAAAAAGAGCATATTTTTATAAAAGCTGTGACAAAGACGAGTAACAAAATAAAGTGCTAAAGAGAGAGTATTCAAAGGCTGGAAGATACTTAGTAACGATTTTGTGAAAACCCCTTTAGAGCTGCGACCCTAACGATTTATCTATTAAGGAAGCCGTATTCTCAACGTAATGAGATTAATTAAGTGTCTTTTCTTTTTTAGGAAAGGAAACAAGGTGGAACCGCGGGAGCTATTATGCCTTCGTCCTTGTAATTGGTGATTTATGTCATCATTTATAAAGATGAGGACATAATAGCTTTTTTTTGTTATTTGATTAGGAGAAGAATATTATGGCAGAAAAATTAAGTGCAGATGAAAAACTAGCTAGAATTCGTCATTCAATGGCACACGTTATGGCTGAAGCTGTATTAGAAATGTTCCCAACAGCTCAGATTGCAATTGGTCCTTCAATTGAAAATGGTTTCTATTATGATTTTGAATTACCAAGACAGTTATTAAGCGAAGATTTAGATGAAATAACTGAAAGAATGAAAGAAATTATTAAAAGTGATAAAGAATTCGTTCGAATTGAAGTTTCTAGAGAAGAAGCTAGAGAAAAATTTAAAGATCAAAAATATAAAATTGAGTTATTAGATGCTATTGATAAAGATGAAGTAGTAACATTATATAATCAAGGTAATTTTACTGATTTATGTAGAGGCCCACATGTTAATTCTACTAAAGAATTAAGAACAGATTCATTTAAACTAATGAGCATTGCTGGTGCATATTGGAGAGGAAAAGAGTCCAATCCTATGTTAACACGTATCTATGGAACTGCTTGGACAAATAAAAAAGATTTAAGATTATATTTACAAAAATTAGAAGATATTGAAAAACGTGACCATAGAAGATTAGGAAAAGAATTAGATTTATTCTCTATTCATGAAGAAGCTGGTCCTGGCTTAGTATATTGGCATCCCAAAGGAGCAAGAATAAGACTAGCAATTGAAAACTTCTGGAGAGAAGAACATTATAAAAATGGTTATGAAATGGTTTATACTCCACACGTTGGTAAATCTTGGCTTTGGGAAACAAGTGGACACTTAGATTTCTATAAAGAAAGTATGTACCCTCCAATGGTTATGGATAAAGCTGATTATTATGCAAAACCTATGAACTGTCCTTTCCATATTATGATTTATAACAATACAAAACACTCTTATAGAGAATTACCTTGTAGATGGGCTGAACTTGGAACAGTTTATAGATATGAAAAGGCTGGTGCTTTACATGGTCTATTAAGAGTAAGAGGATTTACACAAGATGATGCTCACTTAATTGTTACTCCAGAGCAAATGGACGATGAAATTGCAACTGTATTAAAATTCTCTTTATATATGCTCCATAGTTTTGGATTCCAAGATATTAAAGCTTATTTATCAACAAAACCAGAAAAGAGTGTTGGAGAGGTTGAAAGATGGGATGCTGCTACAGCTGCTTTAAGAAGTGCTATTGAAAAAGAAGGCCTTGAATATGAAGTAGATGAAGGTGGTGGAGCATTCTATGGTCCAAAAATTGACTTGAAGATAAAAGATGCTGTTGGAAGACAATGGCAATTATCAACAATCCAATTTGACTTTAACTTACCTGATAGATTTAATATGACCTTTGTTGATAAAGATGGTGTTGAAAAACGTCCATATATGATTCATAGAGCTTTACTTGGTTCAATTGAAAGATTCTTTGGAGTTTTAGTTGAACATTATGCAGGAGCTTTCCCAGCATGGTTATCACCAGAACAAGTAAGAATTATTCCAATTAATGATTCATGTTTTGATTATTGTAAAGAATTAGAGATGAAATTAAGAGGTGAAAACTTCAGAGTTTCTGCTGAGTTAAGCAGTGATCACTTTAAAGCTAAAATTAAAGAGGCTCAACAACAAAAAATTCCTTACATGTTAATTGTAGGAAATAAAGAAGTTGAATCAAAACAAATGTCAGTAAGACTTAGAAATGGTAAACAAGAAAACTGGGGCTCCTATGAAGCCTTTGTTGAAAAATTACATGGTATTATTGATTCAAAACAGATTGAATTATAAAATATTTGAAGGGTGTTACATTTAGTAGCACCTTTTTTATCTTATAGAGGAAATAGTTTTAGTATTTTCTTTTTTTCTCTGTATGTATTAATATATAGATATTGTAGTTTAAAAAAAAATAAATGAACTATTGAAATTGTAAGGTGTAAAAATGAATAAAGAGAAATTTAAAGAATTAGAAAATTTAGATAAAAAAATTACAATGATTAATCATTTAACACAAACATTAGAATATGATTTAGAAGTCAATGCTCCCAAAAAAGCTTTTAGTGAAAGAGCAAAGCAAATGGCTTGGTGTGAATTAGAAGCACATAAATTATCTTCAAGTGATTGTATTAAAGATTTATTATTTGATTTAGGAGCAACAGAAGAGAATCCAGAAGGAAATGGAGAAAGCGATTATGAAAAGGCATTAATTAGAAGTAGATTCAAAGCTTTTTCTAGAGCGAAAAAAATTCCAGAAGAACATATTGAGAAAAAGCAGGATATATTTGCAAAAGCTTATGATCAATGGGTTGTTGCTAGAAAAACTGATGATTTTGAATCCTTTGTACCTTTTTTAGAAGATGTAATAAATATAGAGAAAGCTGAAGCTTCATATTTAAAGAAAGAAGGACAAAGCTTATATGATGCTCTTTTAAATGATTATGAAGAAGGAATGACTAGTGAAAAGTTAGATGAACTATTTGATCCTTTAGAAGAGTTTTTAGTCCCTTTGGTTGCAAAATATAAAAAGATGGAAGTAGAGGATTCTTTTTTATATGAAAAATATGATGAAAAGAAACAAGAAACTTTTGCAATTGAGATTTTAAAAAAAATGGGATTTGATTTTGAAAGAGGAACTTTAGCTCTAGCTCCACATCCATTTACTTCGACTTTAGGATCTGATGATGTAAGAATTACTACAAGATATACTGATCCTAATTTCTGTGACCCACTAAGCTCAACCATACATGAAGGGGGTCATGCCCTATATGAAATGAATGCATCAAAAGGCCAGTTGAAAACAACTAGCTTAAGTGATGGTGTTAGTATGGGTTTCCATGAAAGTCAAAGTAGATTTTGGGAAAATATTATTTTAAAAAGTCCTGCCTTTTGGGATACTTGGTATATAAAATTAAAAGAAATATTTCCCTCTCAGTTAAAAGATGTATCAAAAGAAGCTTTTGTAAAAGCAATTAATAAAGTTACTCCTTCATATATTAGGGTAAATGCCGATGAAGTTACTTATAATTTGCATATAATATTAAGATATAGATTAGAAAAAAGATTGATTGAAGGTTCTTTGGCTGTTAAAGATTTGGCAAAAGAATGGAATAGATTATTTGAAGAATTATTTTTAATTAAAATAAATAAAGATAGTGAGGGGTGCTTGCAAGATGTCCATTGGGCTAGTGGGTTGTTTGGATATTTCCCTACATATTCTTTAGGTAATTTCTATTCAGCTCAGTTATTAGATAAAATGGAAAAAGATTTTGAAGTAGAAGATCTTAGTGAAGTTTTATCTTTAGAAAATGGAATTTCTATGATAAGTAGCTGGTTAAATGAAAATGTTCATTCAAAAGGTAGTCTATATACTCCTGAAGTGCTGATCAAACAAATTACAAATAAAACACTTGACTCTAAGTATTTCACACAGTACCTTGAGAAGAAGTTGAAGAATATATTTGATTAGGAGATAATTGTGAATTTACCAAATAAATTAACACTTGCCCGTTTAATAATGACACCGATTTTTTTTATAGCATTTAATTTACCTGTATGGTTTGATTCTAGTTTGCAAGCTATCTCTACTATATTAGTCTTAATTTTGTTTATTGCAATTGAAGCTACAGATTTATTAGATGGCATTATTGCAAGAAAAAGAAACTTAGTAACAGACTTAGGAAAGGTTATGGATCCTTTCGCTGACACTTTTGCAAGATTAACATATTTTGTTTGTCTTATGAGCGTAAACATTTTCCCAATAATAGCTTTTGTTATAATTCTTTGGAGAGAATTAGCACAATCTTTTATTAGATCTTTATTGATGAGAGAAGGGAAAGCTCTTCCTGCAAATATTTGGGGAAAAACAAAGGCAGTTTTATATGCAGTATCAGCAGTAGCTGGTGTATTGTATTTAATTGTATATAGAAGTTTCCCTGATATGAATAATTTGTTAATGATTAAGAATGTTTTAACAGTTTTATTCTATATTTCAGCAGTCGCTTCTTTGGCTTCTTTCTTTACTTATATTTATGAAATTAAGAAAAGTAAGATATTAAGCCATTTAAGCAAATAAAAATTAAAAAAATAATTCAAATATTGGTTGTTACATCTTTTGTGTGACAACCAATTTTTTATAATTATAGAATATACAAAAGGAGCTATGTTATGGAAAAAAATAAAATATGGATTACTATTCCTTCATATTGGGGAGATTTTGGAACAAAAGAAAATCCACCTACAATAGATTTTGACCATCCTACTAATCCTTATGGAGAAGAGACTTTATCGAGAACAATAAATAGTATTGTTAAATTAGATGGTGATTTTAATATTTTGATTGTATTAGCAGTTACTCATTCTAAATATCTTTCACTTGTTAAACAAAGAGTAATGAATATAGTTGATTCAATAATAACTAACAAAAAAATTTATTTAGTTACTGAAGATATAATAAAAAAAATAAATAGAGAAATAGAAGATGAATCTTTTAGTATGGATTCTTACGGGAATATTCGAAATATTCAACTTTTAATACCTTATTGTTTTGGTGCCGAATATGTTTTAGCCGTAGATGATGATGAAATAATAGAAGATAAAAATTATGTTAATAAAATTGTTGAAGCATTAGATACTAACAATGAAGCATGTGGAATAGCAGGTCCTTATTTTGATAAAAAGGGCGAATACGAAATTGAAGGAGCAGATAAATTAAAAAATTCAAATAACATTTTTCAGAGTAAAATTTATTATATGAATGAAGCTTTAAAGAAAGAAATGAATCATAAAGAAATCTTTCATCCTAGTATTGTAGCTTTTGGTGGAAATATGTCCTTTAAAAAGAAAACTATAAATAGAATTTGTCATGACCCATTTATCCCTCGTGGAGAAGATTATGATTATGTTTTAAATGCTTTAATGTTTGGTTATAGATATTATTTTAAAAAAGATGCTGCAATTATACATTTACCTCCAACTTCAATAGCTAGCAACGATAATAAAAATTTAAGAAAGCTAAGAGCAGATATAGTTAGATTTATATATATGAATGTAAAAATTGATACTTTTAAAGAATTATATCCAGATAAAGAGTTTGATTTGCAAATATTAAATCCTTATCCAGGTATGTTAATTGGTCCAATTCCTTTTTTAAAAGAACAAGCAAGAAATTTATTATTAGAATTTGAGGGTAGTAATAAAAAAGAGGAAATAGAACTATTTCTAAATAATGCTATTTTAATTTGCAAACAAAAGAGTAAAGAATACTTTAATTATAGAGAAAAATGGGAAGTTTTATTAAGTGATAAAAATTTAGTAGAAACTATAGAAGAAATAGTAGGATAAAAATCAACTTTTTTAGGTCAAAAAAAAGTCCTTTTTTCACACAAAAATTAAAGAATAAAAAAACCTTTAAAAAAAATGAAAAAAAATAAAAAAAGTACTAGACAAAAAACTAAAGTTTTCGTAATATCCCTCTTGTTGTTTAACGCTAGATGTTAAAACAAATAGCAAAAAACAACAATTTTGTTGAAAAAATTAAGAAAAAAATATTTAGCTATTGACTATAATTTTTATACATGGTATTTTCAACAAGCTTGCTAATAATTTTTAATTATTTCAAGTAGCTTTTTGACATAAATATTAGAGAAGAGAAGAGAAGTTAAATTGCTTTTTGATTGCCTATTCTAGGCCGTTGAAAAAGCAGTGAAATAGAAAGCATTAGGGCTTTCTGTCAATTCAATAAATAAGAACTAAAGATGAAATAAGCTAATGTTCGTTATAAGCGAGTGACAGGAATTAAATAATTTTGTTAATTAATATTGTGATCTTTATGATCACATTTTATATAACGGAGAGTTTGATCCTGGCTCAGAACGAACGCTGGCGGCGCGTTTTAAGCATGCAAGTCGAGCGGTAAGCTAACTTCGGTTAGCCTAGAGCGGCGGACGGGTGAGTAACACGTGGATAATCTACCCCCTTGTTGGGAATAGCCTGTGGAAACATAGGGTAATGCCGAATAATACTTTTTAATCATAAGATTAGAGAGGGAAAGGCGCTACGGCGTCGCAAGAGGATGAGTCTGCGTCCCATTAGCTAGATGGTAGGGTAAAGGCCTACCATGGCAATGATGGGTAGCCGGCCTGAGAGGGTGATCGGCCACATTGGAACTGAGACACGGTCCAGACTCCTACGGGGGGCAGCAGCTAAGAATCTTCCGCAATGGACGAAAGTCTGACGGAGCGACGCCGCGTGAACGATGAAGGCCGTGAGGTTGTAAAGTTCTTTTCGAGAGGAGGAATAATGTTTGCAGGGAATGGTAGGCAGATGACGTGAATCTCGGAATAAGCCCCGGCTAACTACGTGCCAGCAGCCGCGGTAACACGTAGGGGGCAAGCGTTGTTCGGAATTATTGGGCGTAAAGGGCGTGCAGGCGGTGTTGCAAGTCTGGCGTGAAAGATCTCGGCTTAACCGAGGGAACGCGCTGGAAACTGTAATACTAGAGTACAGGAGGGGACATTGGAATTCCAGGTGTAGGGGTGAAATCTGTAGATATCTGGAAGAACACCGGTGGCGAAGGCGAATGTCTGGCCATGTACTGACGCTGAGACGCGAAGGTGCGGGGAGCAAACAGGTTTAGATACCCTGGTAGTCCGCACAGTAAACGATGTACACTAGGTGGTGGGTAATAATATTCGCTACCGAAGCTAACGCATTAAGTGTACCGCCTGGGGAGTATGCTCGCAAGGGTGAAACTCAAAGGAATTGACGGGGGCCCGCACAAGCGGTGGAGCATGTGGTTTAATTCGATGATACGCGAGAAACCTTACCAGGGCTTGACATATATTGGACGAAACTAGAGATAGTTTTTCCCTTCGGGGTCGATATACAGGTGCTGCATGGCTGTCGTCAGCTCGTGCTGTGAAGTGTTGGGTTAAGTCCCGCAACGAGCGCAACCCCTACTGCCTGTTACCATCACGTTATGGTGGGGACTCAGGTGGGACTGCCGGTGACAAACCGGAGGAAGGTGGGGACGACGTCAAGTCATCATGGCCCTTATGTCCTGGGCTACACACGTGCTACAATGGCCGGTACAAAGCGCAGCTAAGTCGCGAGGCTAAGCGAATCGCAAAAAGCCGGTCTCAGTACGGATTGGAGTCTGCAACTCGACTCCATGAAGTTGGAATCGCTAGTAATCGCATATCAGCATGATGCGGTGAATACGTTCCCGGGCCTTGTACACACCGCCCGTCACACCATCCGAGTTGGGGGTACCCGAAGTCGCTAGTCTAACCAGTAATGGGGGACGGTTCCGAAGGTATGCTTGGCGAGGAGGGTGAAGTCGTAACAAGGTAGCCGTACCGGAAGGTGTGGCTGGATCACCTCCTTTCTAATAAGAAAGGCAAGTATCTAGGAATCTCACAGCCAGATACGAAATACTGATAGGATGTTATCCGATAGGTGAAAGACCTATCAAAAAAAAGCAAAGACCCTAATGTATTCTTCTCTTCTTTTGTATTTATGTCGTTCGGGACTGTAGCTCAGGTGGTTAGAGCGCTTGCCTGATAAGCAAGAGGTCACAAGTTCAAGTCTTGTCAGTCCCATTTAGTTCAGCGAAATATTGATTCGCTGGTTTTTTTACAGAATATTTTTTAATTCAATATAGCGTTAGGGATTGTAAAGATAATATGGTCAAGCGAAAAAGGGTCCACGGAGGATGCCTAGGAGCCGCCAGACGAAGAAGGACGTGGTTAGCTGCGAAAAGCTGCGAGTAGGGGCCAACACCCAATGATCCGCAGGTCTCCGAATGGGGTAACCCGACAGTCTGGATGATTGTCACTGTTATATGAATAAAATAGTATAATAGAGGTATACGCTGGGAACTGAACCATCTAAGTACCAGCAGGAGTAGAAATCAAAAATGAGATTCCCTTAGTAGCGGCGAGCGAAAGGGGAAGAGCCCAAACCAAGCGCTTTTAAGTGTTTGGGGTTGTAGGGGTGCATCTGGGAATACCCGGTTAGTAAGAAAAGTATGAGTTAGACGAAAGATTCTGGGACGATCTGTCAAAGAAGGTGAAAGCCCTGTAGTTGAAAACGAATACTCTAATTGGATGCACTACCTGAGTACGGCGGGACACGAGAAATCCTGTCGGAATCTGGGGGGACCACCCTCCAAGGCTAAATACTCGGCGGCTACCGATAGCGCATAGTACCGTGAGGGAAAGGTGAAAAGCACCCCGGGAGGGGAGTGAAAGAGAACCTGAAACCGTGGACTTACAAGCGGTCAAAGCCCAGTAATGGGTGATGGCGTGCCTTTTGTAGAATGAGCCTGCGAGTTACCGTGTGTAGCAAGGTTAAGGGATAGGAGTCCTGGAGCCGTAGGGAAACCGAGTCTGAATAGGGCGATAAGTTGCATGTGGTAGACCCGAAGCCAAGTGATCTAACCATGGCCAGGCTGAAGCTGGAGTAAAATCCAGTGGAGGGCCGAACGTAAATCCGCTGAAAAGGGTTGCGATGAGCTGTGGTTCGGAGTGAAAGGCTAAACAAACTTGGAGATAGCTGGTACTCCCCGAAATAGCTTTAGGGCTAGCGTTACGTGGACTGCCACGGAGGTAAAGCACTGGATAGATGCGGGCCCTTCACCGGGTACCAAGTTTAACCAAACTCTGAATGCCGTGGTACAATGCGTAGCAGTCAGACGGCGACTGATAAGGGCCGTCGTCAAAAGGGAAACAGCCCAGACCGTCAGCTAAGGTCCCAAAGATATACTAAGTGGGAAAGGAAGTGTGATTGCACAGACAGCCAGGAGGTTGGCTTAGAAGCAGCCATTCCTTCAAAGAGTGCGTAATAGCTCACTGGTCGAGTAGTCATGCGCCGACAATCCAACGGGGCTAAGTATATCACCGAAGCTACGGCACAGCGCTAGACGCTGTGGGTAGGGGAGCATTCTGTGTACGGATGAAGTCAAGACGGAAGTTTTGGTGGACGGGACAGAAGAGAGAATGCAGGCATGAGTAACGAAAAGAGGGGTGAGATCCCCCTCCGCCGAAAGCCTAAGGTTTCCAGGGTAAAGTCAATCTACCCAAGGGTTAGTCGGCCCCTAAGGCGAGGACGAAAGTCGTAGTCGATGGGAAGCGGGTCAATATTCCCGCACCTCTCAGTGTTTCGATGGAATGAAGCATAGGGTGAAACGCGGCAGGGCGACGGTTGTCCCTGTCAAAGCAGCGATGCGTTAAGGATAGTAGGAAAATCCATTATCCAAGAGGAGCTGTCAGCGATTACTTCTACGGGAGTAAGAAGCGCGTGTAATCGTCGTGCCAAGAAATAGTTTCTAAGGTAAGGCACTGAGGGACCGTACTACAAACCGACACAGGTAGGCGAGCTGAGAATGCGAAGGCGTACGGAAGAACTCACGTTAAGGAACTCGGCAAAATGCATACGTAACTTAGGGATAAGTATGGCTCACGTGAGTGAGTTGCAGAGAAATGGCCCATGCGACTGTTTACCAAAAACACAGGTCCATGCCAACCAGCAATGGGAAGTATATGGACTGACACCTGCCCGGTGCTGGAAGGTCAAGGGGAGTGGTTATTCATTTTTGAAGAAGCTGCGAACCTAAGCCCCAGTAAACGGCGGCCGTAACTATAACGGTCCTAAGGTAGCGAAATTCCTTGTCGGGTAAGTTCCGACCCGCACGAATGGTGTAACGATATGGGCGCTGTCTCAACGTGAGATCCGGTGAAATTGAAGTTCAGGTGAAGATGCCTGATACTTGTGGTTAGACGGAAAGACCCCGTGAACCTTTACTTCAACTTGACATTGAAAATTGGACAAGGATGTGTAGGATAGGTGGGAGACGTAGAAGCGTGGACGTCAGTTTGCGCTGAGTCGTTGGTGAAATACCACCCTTCCTTTTCCAGTTTTCTAACCCTGGCCGTGAAGCCGGTTAGGGGAGAGTGTCAGGCGGGAAGTTTGACTGGGGCGGTCGCCTCCTAAAGTGTAACGGAGGCGCGCGATGGTCACCTTAGGATGGTTGGGAATCATCTTTCAAGTGTAAAGGCACAAGGTGGCTTGACTGCGAGGCATACAAGCCGAGCAGGTA
The DNA here is from genome assembly GCF_055395745.1 of Pleomorphochaeta caudata. NCBI lineage: Bacteria > Pseudomonadati > Spirochaetota > Spirochaetia > Spirochaetales > Sphaerochaetaceae > Pleomorphochaeta > Pleomorphochaeta caudata. The sequence goes on along the minus strand of NZ_AP042458.1, from coordinate 655,923 downwards.
CGAAAGTAGGTCTTAGTGATCTGGCGGTAGCGTGTGGAAGCGCCGTCACTTAACGGATAAAAGGTACTCCGGGGATAACAGGCTGATCTTGCCCAAGAGTTCATATCGACGGCAAGGTTTGGCACCTCGATGTCGGCTCATCGCATCCTGGGGCTGGAGCAGGTCCCAAGGGTTTGGCTGTTCGCCAATTAAAGCGGTACGCGAGCTGGGTTCAGAACGTCGTGAGACAGTTCGGTCCCTATCTGCCACAAGCGTTGGATGTTTGAGGGGTTCTGCTTTTAGTACGAGAGGACCGAAGTGGACAAACCTCTAGTGTATCAGTTATCGTGCCAACGGTAAGTGCTGAGTAGCTACGTTTGGAAGGGATAACCGCTGAAAGCATCTAAGCGGGAAACCCTCCCCGAGATGAGACATCCCATCCTCTTTAAGAGGACTGAAGGAACCAGGAAGAATACCTGGTTGATAGGTCGAGAGTGTAAGCATGGTGACATGTTCAGCTTATCGATACTAATAAGCCGTGAGGCTTGACCATATTATCGTTGCGATCCCGAAAATATCGCACTTAAGTTGGATAGATAAATACTAATTTATCTCTCTAAATTTAAGTTGGCCCGGTGGCCATAGCAGAGTGGATACACCCGTTCCCATCCCGAACACGGCAGTTAAGCGCTCTCACGCCGATGGTACTACATTTTTGTGGGAGAGTAGGTAGCTGCCGGGCCTTTTTTTTTGTTTATCAGTTTATATTCGATAGATAATTTTTTATCTCTCTAAATATAAATTGATTTGGTGGCCATAGCAGAGTGGATACACCCGTTCCCATCCCGAACACGGCAGTTAAGCGCTCTCACGCCGATGGTACTACATTCTTGTGGGAGAGTAGGTAGCTGCCAAATCTTTTTTTTATAAGACTTAGATATTTTTAATATAAATATATGACTCACTGTAAAAGGTGAGTTTTTTTATGAGCATAATATTGTTATTATTGTCAACTTTAATATAGAATAGAGTAAACAACTTTTTTGGAGTTATAATGCAAATTAAACTGAATCAATTGAAGAAAACATATGGAGAATTAAAAGCTGTTGATGAAATCAGTTTGAATATTCCTTCTAATACTGTTTATGGCATAATTGGTCGTAGTGGTGCTGGTAAATCAACATTGGTTAGATTGGTAAGCATGCTTGAAAAACCAGATGCTGGAGAAGTTTTTTATGGTGATAAACGTGTTGATAATCTAAAGAAAGAAGAATTGTATCAACAAAGAAGAAAAATAGGTATGATCTTTCAAAATTTTAACTTATTTTCTTCTAGAACAGCCGGTCAAAACATAGCATACCCTATGGAAATTCAGGGCTATGATAAAATTAAAATAAAAAGTCGTGTTAGACAAATGTTAGAACTAGTTGATTTAAGTGGCCGAGAAAATGCTCCAATTAGTACTTTATCTGGTGGACAAAAACAAAGAGTAGCAATTGCAAGAGCTTTAGCTACAGAACCTGATATTCTATTTTGTGATGAAGCAACAAGTGCTTTAGATCCTCAAACCACTAGAGCTATTTTAGATTTGATTAGAGATATTCAAAAGAAAATGAGTTTAACTGTTGTTATGATTACTCACCAAATGGAAGTTGTTAGAGATGCTTGTGAACATGTAGCTGTTTTGGATGATGGAAAAGTTGTTGAAGAAGGAAAAGTTGTTGATATTTTTAGTTCTCCAAAAACAAAAGTTACAAAAGATTTCTTAGCTCATTTAACAAGTGAAGATACTTCTAATGAACTTATAAGATGGAGTGAAGGTGGTTTATATACCTTAAGATTTAAAGGTGTACACACTGATGAACCAATATTATCAACTATAACTAGAGAGCTTGGAGTTGAATTTAATATTAGAGCAGGAGGAGTACAAAATGTTGATAATGTACACATTGGTACTTTGATCTGTGATATTGCTGGAGATCCAAGTTTAGTAGAAAAAGCTTTGAATATGTTGAAAGAAAAAGGCATTGTAGTGGAGGAAAGTGTATGAACCAATTATTTAGCTTAGTTACATCTGCAACAATTGAAACTTTACAAATGGTGTTTTTCTCAACATTGTTTTCTTTAATATTAGGATTGCCTTTAGGCGTTTTACTTTGTGTTACTTCTAGTGAACAACAAGGGGGTATTTTACCTCATCCTGTTTTAAATAATATTTTAGGCAGAATTGTAAATGTATTAAGATCTTTTCCTTTTATAATATTGATGATTTTACTATTTCCTTTATCAAGATTAATTTTAGGTACTTCTATTGGTACAACTGCAGCTATAGTTCCATTAAGTATTGCAGCAGCTCCATTTGTTGCTAGAGTAATTGAATCTGCATTAAAAGAAGTTGATCCTGGTGTTGTTCAAGCTGCAAAAGCAATGGGATCAACAAATTATCAAATAATATCTAAGGTTTTAATACCAGAAGCTCTTCCAGCTCTTGTATCAGGAATTATTTTAACTATTATCAATCTAATTGGTTATTCTGCTATGGCTGGTGCAATTGGTGGTGGTGGTCTTGGTGATTTAGCTATTAGATATGGATTCCAAAGATTTAGAGCTGATGTTATGTTTGTTGCTGTTGTTGTTATCTTAGTTTTAGTTGAAGTTGTTCAAGTTTTAGGTGATAAATTAGTAGCACATTTAATGTCAAAACGATAAACTTTATATATTAATTATAGTAAGTTCTCCAAATTAATTTCTTGGAGAATTTTTTTATATTAATAAAAATATACAAAAAGTGTATAAATATACTTGAAATATATATTGAAAAAATATAGAGTGAAAATATCAAAAAAATAGGAGAGATGTCATGATTAAAAATATCAATTATTTATTCACAACAACAATGATGTCTCGTACTATGATGCCCTAGCGGGCATACATCTTTATATCTTCAAACAATCAAAAAATATATATATTAGAAAATGAACATTAAAACGATAGGGATTATTATATCCAAATTTTATTATAACGAGGTAAAAAATATGAAAAAATCAACAATCACATTATTAATAGCATTATTATCAGTTGCTTCTCTTTTTGCAAATGGTGCTAAAGAAGAACAAAGTTCAAATAAAATTGTAGTTGGAGCTACTCCAGAACCTCATGCCGCAATGTTAAATCTTATTAAAGATGATTTAAAAGCAGAAGGTTATGATTTAGAAGTTGTAGAATTTACAGACTATGTAACTCCAAATGAAGCATTAGAAAGTGGAGAAATTGATGCAAACTTCTTCCAACATTTACCATATTTAGAAACATTTAATAAAGAACATAACACTCATTTAGTTTCTGCAGGTGGAGTCCATGTTGAACCAATTGCATTATATTCAAATGATTATGATTCTTTAGACGCTCTTCCAAGTGGAGCAACAATTGCAATTCCTAATGACCCTACAAATGAAGGTCGTGCATTATTATTATTAGAAAGTGCTAATTTAATTAAATTAAGTGATAATGCAGGTTTAGAAGCAACTCCATTTGATATTAGTGAAAATCCAAAAAATTTCAAGTTCCAAGAAATTGAAGCTGCAACTCTTCCAAGAATTATTAAAGATGTAGATGCTGCTGTAATTAATGGTAACTATGCTATTCCTGCAGGTTTAATTGCAACTCGGGATGGATTATTAATTGAAGGTGCACAAAGCCCTTATGTAAATGTTGTAGCAATTAAAGAAGGAAATGAATCTCCAAAAATTGATGCTTTAGTAAAAGCATTAAAGAGCGATAAAGTAGCTGCTTGGGTTAAAGAAAGATATCCAAATGGTGAAGTAGTTCTAGTAAAATAATTGAAAATTATTGGGGATGCAAAAAAGTTTGCATCCCTTTTTCTTTTTATTTTCAATAATTAATGATATCGTTATTACGAAATGAACATAGAAATAATTATTTTAATAACAAACTTTATTTTGTTTTTTGTAATATTAATTTTATTATTAAAACAAAAGAAAAAAGATAATAAAGATGAGTCTTCTTCTTCCTTGAATATTTTATTAAATCAAAATAATGAAACAAGGAAGGAATTACTACAGATATTAGAGACTCAAAGAAAAGGAATTTTTGATCAAATACAAAGTTTTGATCAAAGATTAATCAGTTCCTTAAATCAAGTTGAGACAAAAAGTGATAAACTAACAAAAGATGTAAATTCTCAATTAGAAAAAATCCGTGAAGATAATGAAAAAAGATTAGAATCAATTAAAAATACTGTTGATGAAAAACTAACTACAACATTAAATCAAAGGTTAGGTGAATCTTTTAGCGTAGTAAGTAAGCAGTTAGAAGTAGTTCATCATTCTCTAGGCGAGATGAAAGAGTTAGCTAATGATGTTGGTAATTTATCTAGAATCTTAATGAATGTAAAAGTCAGAGGAACTTGGGGCGAATATCAATTAGAAAATATTCTTGAACAAATATTAATACCATCTCAGTGGGAAAAAAATGTTGTAACAAGGAAAGGTACAAATAATAGGGTTGAATTTGCAATTATTCTACCTGGAAAAGATGATAATAATGTTTATTTGCCAATTGATGCAAAATTCCCTAAAGAAGATTATGAGAGATTACAAGATTATCAAGAACAAGGGGATAAGCAACAAGTTGTAGTTGCAAAGAAAGCTATTGCAACACGAATACAAGCTGAGGCAAAAGATATATATGAAAAATATATTGATCCTCCAAATACAACAGACTTTGCTATTTTATTTTTACCAATAGAAGGTTTGTTTGCAGAGGTTTTAGGTATAAATGGATTAGTAGATTCTATTCAGAGAGATTATAAAGTAATAATAAGTGGTCCAACTACTTTTGCTGCTTTAGTGAATAGTTTACAGATGGGATTTAAGACCTTAGCTATAGAAAAGAGAAGTGAAGAAGTTTGGCATGTTCTCTCTAGTGTGAAAACTGAGTTTAAGAGATTTGCACTTCAAATTGAGAAAGTTCAGCAGAAATTAAATCAAGCAAGTACTTCAATTGATAAGTTGGGTACACGAACAAGAGTTATGAGTAAGAAATTAAGATTGACTGAAGATTTGGATGAGATTGAAGATGATGAAGTTGATCAAAACAATATTGATTAACTAGAAATTTTATTTAACATACAATAATATATACAGCGAGGTAGCTATATGGATAAAAATATAAATTTAAGAGGGCGTAGTTTTTTATCATTATTAGATTATTCAAAAGAAGAAATTTTATATTTAATTGAATTATCAAAACAATTAAAAAACAAGAAAAAGAACAAAGAATATGATAAGTCCTTATCGGGTAAATTATTAGAAAATAAGAATTTAGTATTACTATTTGATAAGACATCAACAAGAACACGTTGTTCTTTTGAAGTTGCAGCTAATGATGAAGGATGTGGAGTAACATTTTTAACAAATAGCCAAATGGGTAAGAAAGAATCAATTGAAGATACTGCTAGAGTTTTAGGCCGTATGTATGATGGTATTCAATATAGAGGCTATAGCATGGATCTTGTAAAAGATATTGCGAAATATAGTGAAGTTCCTGTTTTTAATGGTTTAACAGATGATGATCATCCAACTCAAGTATTAGCAGATTTCTTAACCGCTCAAGAACATAGTAATAAAGCTTTAGAGGATATTAAATTTGCATATGTTGGTGATGGTAGAAATAATGTTGCAAATGCTCTTATGATAGGGGCTGCAAAAGTTGGAATGACTTTCTGTGTAGCAACACCAAAAGAATTAACTCCAGATGAAAATTTAATGGCTAAAATTCAAGCTGCTGCTAAAATTAGTGGGGCAAAAATTTCTGTTGTTAATGACCCAAAAGAAGCTGTAAAAGCTGCTGATGTTATTTATACAGATATCTGGGTATCAATGGGTGAAGAAGATAAAATGGAAGAAAGAATTAAGCTTTTAAAACCATATCAAGTTGATATGGACTTATTAAAGGCTAGTGGTAATGATAATGTATTATTTGAACATTGCTTGCCTTCTTTCCATGATTTAGAAACAACTGTTGGTAAAATGGTATATGAAAAATATGGTTTAAAAGAAATGGAAGTTACTGATGAAGTATTTAGATCTAAACATTCTGTTGTCTTTGATGAAGCAGAAAATAGAATGCATACTATTAAAGCTGTAATTGTTGCTACTATGAGTGACGTTTTATAAATCATTTATTATAAAGAACCCTAAGCTACTGAGAGTTACTCAAACAGCTTAGGGCTTTTTTTTAATTGTTAAGTTTTTTTATTGGAATCCATAGCTCCATTTTATAGTTTTTACTATGCATATCCCCTTCTTGGTAAACTTCAAAATCAGGGGCTCCTGAGTGTTGATATCCTTGTTCAGGGAAGAATCTTTCCATAACATATTTCCAGCCTTCATGTATTGATTGTGGAATAGGTCCATTTAATTCAACTATGGCATAGTTGTTTGCTGGAATCTCCATTATGGTTAGTCCTAATTTTTTAGCTTTATCAATATCTTTAACATTAAAACAAGCCATGTAATTGATTAAAGAACTATCTTTAGTTTCAAAACACATTCCATAGCTTTGTCCTGATCCAAGATTTATTAAAGTTTCTTGAGAGAATTTTTCTAATAAAGAATCCCAAACTTTTGGGCAGTTTTTACTTTCGATGTGTTCTTCTTTTATACCTGCTACTATAAAAGCTTCTTTTTCTTGAATACTTACGTTCATTTCATTTCCTCCAGTAATACTCAATTTTAATTGTAATCTTGAAAACACTTTAAAAGGGCTTCCATTTCTAATTTCACTAGGAGTGAATCCATGAAATTTTTTAAAAGCTGTAGTAAATGAATCTGGAGAATCGTAGCCATATTTAATAGCAATATCAATTACTTTTTCATTAGTTTCTCTTAAGTCAATTGCGGCAAAAGTCAGTTTTCTAAATCTAACGTATTCACTAAGTGTTATACCTGTAATAATTGAAAAAATTCTTTTAAATAGAGGATATGAATATCCAGATAGAGTTGAAACAGTTTTTTCATCAATCTCATCATCTAAAACTTTATCAATATATTTTAAACATTTATTAAATGACTCAATTGTATTCATTTTTTACTCCTGTTTTCTATTGATTGAAGGATATCAAACATTAAATTTAGTTGCCCCATAATTGTCGTACAAAAATTATAGTACATGTTTTTTTATATATATTTCAAATAAATTATACTTTTAAGCTATTTTTTTATCAAAAAATGTTGAGATGTATAAAATTATATTGCATAATAGTACGAAGACTATTACAAATGTCAGAATAAAGAAATTGAGGGAAAAAGGAAATGCCAAAAAAAATTGATCATGAATTAAGAAAAATAAAAATCTTACAAACAGCTTTAGAGGTTTTTGCTAAAGAGGGTTATAAAGATTCAAATCTTTCATTAATTGCTCAAGAATGTGGTATATCTAGACCTACAATTTATCAATATTTTAAAGATAAAGATGAAATCTATTATTATGCTGTAAAATTAGTTACAGGAAGAATGTTTGAGAAGTATGTAGATTTCGCTTGGAACTCTGATGCGAATGTATTAGATAGAATTATTGCTATTTGTTCAGATATCATTGATATGGGTGTTTTACATCTTGGAGAATTAACTTCTCTAGTTGATGTAATGTTTATGATGAGAAAAGAAGGAACAGATTTTAATACAGTAATTTTAAGAAGAACTGCTAAATTAAATATTTTATTTAAAAGACTTCTTAGATTAGGTATTGATAATGGTGATATTATCCCAGGTACTTCTATCGAAACTGTTACAGAACATATCTCTTTATTGTTAGAATCTTTTTGTATTGAATTTGCGTTTTTAGAATTAGATGATGCAAGTAAAAACAAAGAACTAATCAGTACTTATTTAAATTATTTAAGAAATCCAAATAAATAATATCCATTATAAAAAAATAAAAATATATTGTCGATTTAACTTCTTTTTATTATTTTTCCTATTGTATAGGGGTGAGTAAAAAGGAATAAAATATGAACATTGAATCAATGACAATTAAAATGAGAGAAGCAATTCAAGCTGCTGGATCAATAGCAAACGAGAATGGCAATCCTCAAATTACAACAGAACATATTGTGTTGGCAATGTTAAATGCTGAAGAAGGGCTATTAGCACCATTGTTTGAAAAAATAGGTGTTGCTCCTAGACTTGTTATAGATGTTGTAACTCAAAGAATTGAAAAATTACCAAAAGCTTACGGTGGAAATACAGCACAAACATTGTCTCAAGAAGCCTCAAATATTTTATTTGAAGCTGAGAAAGAAAGCCAAAAATTTAAAGATGAATATATCAGTACAGAACATTTTTTGTTAGCTATATTAGATACTGATTGTAATTTAAAAGAGGATTTAACTAAATTAGGAGTTAATAGAAATAATGTTATGGAATCTCTAAAAGATATTAGAGGTAGCCAAAGAATAACTTCTAATGACCCTGAATCTAGATATAAGAGTTTAGATAAATATTGTAGAGATATTACTAAATTAGCTCGTAGTGGTAAATTAGATCCAGTTATCGGTAGGGATGAAGAAATTCGTCGTATAATGCAAGTCTTATCAAGAAGAACTAAAAATAATCCTGTTCTTATTGGGGAACCCGGTGTTGGTAAAACTGCTATTGTTGAAGGTTTAGCAAATAGAATTATATCAAATGATGTTCCGGATTCATTGCAAAATAAAAGAGTTTTATCTTTAGATATGGGTGCTTTATTAGCAGGTGCTAAGTATAGAGGTGAATTCGAGGAAAGATTTAAGGCTGTAATAAATGATATTACTAACAGTGATGGAAGTATAATTTTATTTATTGATGAATTACATACTATTGTTGGAGCTGGAGCTGCTGAAGGTTCAACAGATGCTTCTAACTTAATTAAGCCAGCTTTGGCTAGAGGGGAATTACATACTATTGGGGCAACTACTCTAGATGAATATAGAAAATATATTGAGAGTGATAAAGCCTTAGAGAGACGTTTCCAACCAGTATTTACTAAAGAACCAAGTGTTGAAGATACTATTGCCATATTAAGAGGCTTAAAAGAAAAGTATGAGGTTCATCATGGTGTTAGAATTAAAGATGAAGCTTTAGTTGCTGCAGCAGTATTAAGTGATAGATATATTACAAATAGATTTTTACCTGATAAAGCTATTGATTTAGTTGATGAAGCGGCAAGCCAATTAAAGATTGAAATTGAAAGTCAACCAGAGGAATTAGATAAATTACAACATAAAGCTCTACAATTAAATATTGAAAAACAGGCTTTAAGTAAAGAAGAAGATAAAGTAAGTAAAGAACGATTAGGCAAAATTGAAAAAGAATTAGCTGATTTACAATCAAAAATGGATGCAATGAGTGCTCAATGGCAAAATGAGAAAAAAGCTATTGATAGCTTAAGAGCAAAAAAAGCACAAGTTGAAGAATTGAAAAATAAAGAAAGTGCTGCAGAACGTGATGGTGATTTAGCAACAGCTGCTCAAATAAAACATGGAGAATTACCAAAGCTTAGAAGTGAAATTGAAGAATTATCGAATAAGATAGAGTCTTTAAAGCAAGATGGTAAATCCTTATTAAGAGAAGAGGTTTCCGAAGAAGATTTAGAGAAAATTGTAAGCGCTTGGACTGGTATTCCTATAAATAAAATGGAACAAAGTGAGATGGAAAAATATATTAATTTAGAAGATACTATTTCAAAAGAAGTTATTGGTCAAAAAGCTGCAATTAGTGCTATAAGCGATGCCATTCGAAGAAATAAAACTGGTATTTCTGATGAGAGAAAACCTTTAGGAAGTTTCCTTTTCGCAGGACCTACAGGTGTTGGTAAAACCTTACTTGCTAAAGTATTAGCAAAACTTTTGTTTGATAGTGAAAAAGCTTTAGAGAGAATTGATATGAGTGAATATATGGAGAAACATTCAGTAAGTAGACTTATCGGTGCTCCTCCAGGATATGTTGGCTATGATCAAGGTGGACAACTAACTGAAGTTGTAAGAAGACGACCTTATTCTGTTATTTTATTTGATGAAATAGAAAAGGCTCATCCTGAAGTCTTTAATGTTTTATTACAAGTATTGGATGATGGAAGATTGACTGATGGACAAGGTAGGGTTGTAGACTTTACAAATACAATTATTATTATGACAAGTAACTTGGGTTCTCAATATTTATTAGAAGATATTGGTGAAGCAGAAGCACATCAAAGAGTTCATCAAGCTATTGCTTCAGCTTTTAAACCTGAATTTATAAATAGAATTGATGAAATTGTAATCTTTGATAAATTAGGAAAAGCTCAAGTTCATAAAATTGTTGAATTACAATTAGATGAATTAAAAAATAGACTTGAGAAGAAACATTTACATTTAAGTTGGGATGATTCATTATTAGAAAAGTTGTATGAAGTTGGTTATGATCCAAATTTTGGTGCAAGACCAATAAAAAGAGCAATTCAAAGAATTGTAGAAAATCCATTAGCAAAAGAAATTCTTAAGGGAAGTTTTGCTGATGATGCAAATATTCATTTAACTTATGAAGATGGATTAGAAATAAGCTTATTATAAGCCTCTATTGTATCAATATCTTGAATATAAGCTAAATTGTTTGAAGGGAAGGCTAATGTATCTTTGTTTTTTAAGAAAGATCTAAGGCCTTCCTTTTTGTTTTTATATTCAAGGTTTATTATTTCATTATTCAATACGGGATTGATTAATACAGGGTGTCCAAAGGTGTTATTAACACAAGGGCGTAAAGCATCATGATTTTTTAATTCAGGAATTAATTTAATAAAGTCATCTTTGCTTAAAAGGGGTGTATCCCCAACACTTATAAAATATGGTTTAGTATTGTTTAGAGAAATAAGTTTCTTAACTCCCGTTATTAATGAAGATAATTGCCCAAATTCATAGTCTCTATTGTGTGTTGTATAAATTTTTTTTGAATACAGTTTTTCTAAGAAATCTATTTCTTTAGTTATTTCTTCTTTATAACAACCTGTAACTACTATTATATCAAGATTTGCTTCAAATGAGGATTTAATAATATGATGTAAAAAAGTTTTATTTTGGTAAGTTAGTAACAATTTGTTCTTTTTCATTCTGGATGAAAGTCCAGCTGCTAAAATAATGTTAAACAATTTATATTCCTCTTGAAAGTGTGTTTATAATAATATAATTTTATATTTATGATTGCAACAATAATAAATTGTATAACTGTTTTTATAGGTTCATTAATAGGCCTTTTTATCAAAAATCATATTAGTAAAGAATTTAAGCATATAGTGGAAAGTGCTGCAGGCTTGGTGACTTTATTAATTGGAATTTCAATGGGACTAGAGACTGGTTCTTATGTTGTTTTACTTTTTTCCATAATTATTGGTGGTTTAATTGGTTACACACTAAAAATACATGAAGGAATTTATAATTTTGGTAATTCAATTGAAAAAATGACCTTTAATAAAGGAGATGGTGATATTTTTGCGAAAGGGTTTTTAAATGCTTCTGTATTATTTTGTTCTGGTGCAATGAGTATTTTAGGCCCAATTCAAGCAGGGACTCTTCAAGATTATCAATTGTTGTTAGTAAAAAGCTTCTTAGATGGTAGTATGGCAATTGTATTTGCTGCAACTTATGGAATTGGGGTAATGTTTAGTATTATTGTTATCTTAGTTTATCAGGGCTTTTTTACGGTATTAGGATTTTTAATCTCCCCAATGTTAGGAGATGCTGGTATAAATGAATTATCAGCAGTAGGCGGGGTTATGATTTTAATGATTGCTTTTAATTTATTAGATATTAAGAAATTTAAAACAGCAAATTATTTACCAAGTTTAATTTTAGCTCCTATATTTATAAAATATATTCCTTCTCTTATAGATTGGTTTATTAATTTATTATCATAAACTATTTATCTACAGCGTCGGGCTCTTCTTTATAACTTACATCATCTTTTAGTCTCTTTTTTCTTTTTTTTACGCATTCATAAAGTAAATATTCAATTTGGCCATTCACAGATCTAAAATCTTGATCAGCCCATTGAACTAACTCATCATATAATGCGGATGAAAGTCTTAAAGGTACTTGTTTTCTTTGCTTTTTTGTATCACTCATATAAATTAAACTCCGTCAAAATTGACGGAGTAGATTCTCCTTATATATATATTTAATATAAAGAACCAGAATTTACTATAGGTTGAGCATCTTTGTTTCCACAAAGTACAACTAATAAATTGCTTACCATTGCAGCTTTTCTTTCTTCATCTAATTCTAATACATCGTTTTCTTTTAATTGCTCTATTGCCATTTGTACCATTGATACTGCGCCATCAACAATCATTTTTCTTGCATCAATAATAGCAGCAGCTTGTTGTCTTTGTAACATAGCAGCAGCAATTTCTTGAGAGTATGCTAAATGTGTTATTTTAGCTTCAATTATTTCGAGTCCTGCCATATTTACTTTGCTTTGGATTTCTGCTTTTAAACTTTCTGAAATTTCTTGAGCATCGCCTCTTAGGGATAATTTTGTATCATCTTCAGGGCAATCATAAGGATATTTTCTTACAATTGTTCTAAGCGCACTGTCACTTTGAATAGACAAAAATTCAAAGTAGTTTTCAACTGCAAATGCTGCTTTAGCACAATCAACAACTTTCCAGATTACAATAATGCCAATTTCTATAGGATTCCCCATAGAATCATTAATTTTTTGTTTTTGGTTGTTTAAAGTAATAGTTTTTAATGACATCCTTTTTATAGGACGGTCAAAGGTAATAGAGTTTCCATTAGAATCTTTTCTTTCAGATTTTCTATAACCAACTATAGCGCTTGTGTAAAATGGATTCACATAATAAAAGCCTGGTCCTTTTAAAGTTCCAGCATATTTACCAAAGAAGGTTAAAACTCTAGCTGCATTAGGTTTTAGAACTTTAAGTCCTGTTAATAAAACGATAATTACAATTTCCATAATCGGTAAAAAGATTACTGAGAAAACTAGGTGAGTTTTTAAAGTAAATGCAAATACAACACCAACTCCAATTTGTAATAATATGATAAGAAGGAACATAATTCCACCATTTAGAGCTTTAGTTTTAATGTCTTTAATTTCTTCCATTTTGTATACTCCTGTATGATATCAATTTGATATCATAATTAATTATGTATCTCTTTTAATTTTTTGTCAATAAAAAATGGCCTGATTTAAAAAATCAAGCCACTTTTGTTTTATGAATGTTTTTATTTAGAATTTTTTAGCATTATCTACTGCGTTTTCTTTTTGAGCTGCTCTTTTAACTGGGCAAGGTTCAACATTCCAAATATCTTTTGCATACTCTTCAATAGTTCTATCTGAAGAGAATTTTGCAGAAGCAGCAATATTTAAGATTGCTTTTTTGTTCCATTCATCTTTATTGTTTTTGTATAAATCTCTAGCTTTTGTATGAGCTATACTATACATATCTAAATCTGCGAATAAGAAATATCTGTCCCCTTCTTCTAATAATGATTTAGTTAATCTATCAAATATATGTGGTTCTCCAACATTGAAGTAGCCACTAGTTACTAAATCAATAATAGTTTTTATTGAGTCATTATTTAAAATGTAATCATAAGGATTATAAGAAGGAGCTAGAGCTTCAATCTCTTCTTCCGTATTACCAAAGATAAACATATTCTCTTTTCCAACTTCTTCTGCCATTTCAACATTAGCACCATCTAGAGTTCCAATAGTTAAAGCACCATTAGCCATAAATTTCATATTACCAGTACCAGAAGCTTCTGTACCTGCAGTTGATATTTGTTCACTAAGGTTTGTTGCTGGAATAATTTTTTCTGCAAGGGATACTCTATAGTTTGGCATAAAGAATACTTTAAGAACATCATTTACAGCAGGATCATTATTAATGGTTTTAGAAATATTGTTAATAAATTTAATAATTAATTTTGCATTAACATATCCTGGAGCAGATTTTCCACCAAATAGGAAAGTAATAGGTTCCATATCTTGTTTATTAATTTCTCCTGATTTTAATTTGGAATAAATTAATAAAATATTCATAGCATTTAAAAGTTGTCTCTTATACTCATGAATTCTTTTTACTTGAGTATCAAACATAGTGTTTGGATCAAGAATTATATTTGAATCATGTTTTAAGAATTGAGCAGCTTTGATTTTGCAATTTGTTTTTATTTTTGAAAAATCTGCAATGAAGTTTTTATCTTCAGCAAATGGAGCAAGATTTTTAATTTTTGAAAAATCTAAAATCCATTCATCTCCAATAGCGCTATTAATTAAAGAAGCTAATTCAGGGTTAGAATCTAATAACCATCTTCTTTGAGTGATTCCATTTGTTTTATTATTGAATCTGTCAGGGAATATCATATTAAATTCTGGGAACATATTAGTTTTTAACAATTGACTATGTAATTGAGCAACACCATTAGTGCTATGAGAGCCAATAATCGCTAAATTTGCCATTCTAACCATTTTTGGATGAGATTCTTCAATTATACTAACTTTACTAAGCATTTGTGGTTTTAATGGGAAATAAGCAGCAGCTTTTTGTAAGAATCTATGGTTTATTTCAAAAATAATTTGAACGTGTCTTGGTAATAGATTTTGTAACATTGGTAAAGACCATTTTTCTAATGCTTCAGGCATTAAAGTATGGTTTGTGTACCCAAAAGTATTTTCACAAATATTCCAAGCTTCATCCCATCCTAAACCTTCTTTATCAACTAAAAGTCTCATTAATTCAGGAACAGCTAAAGAAGGGTGAGTATCATTTAACTGAATTGCAGCTAAATTAGAGAAATCTGACCACTTATGATTAGGTTTTTGTTTAAATCTTCTAATAATATCTTGTAGAGAACAAGATACAAAGAAATATTGTTGTTTTAATCTTAATTCTTTACCCATATAACCAGTGTCATTAGGATATAAAACTTGAGAAATGTTTTCAGCAGTAATTTTAGCTCTAACAGCTTCTGTGTAATCACCATCATTGAATTCTTGGAAATTAAAATCTTCAGTAGCTTTTGCACTCCAAAGTCTTAATGTGTTAACTGTTTTGCAGCCATAACCAACAATAGGCATATCATAGGCCATGCCACGAATAACTTCGCCACCAACCCATTTGAATATGTCTTTACCATTTTCATTTATAATATTTACTTGACCGCCAAAGCGTACAGGGAATTTTAAATCTTTTCTTGGAATTTCCCAAGGGTTACCATTTTTTAACCAACTATCAGGAACTTCTTCTTGCCATCCATCTTTAATTAATTGGTTAAAAATACCGTAATTGTATCTTATACCATAACCAAAAGCAGGAATTTCTAAAGTAGCTAAAGAATCTAAGAAACAAGCAGCAAGTCTACCAAGTCCGCCATTACCTAAACCAGCATCTGGTTCTTGTTCTTGTAAATCTTCGTAATTTTTCCCAAGTTCTTTTAATGCGTTTTTGACTTCTTTTTCAATACCAAGGTTAATGATATTGTTTGTCATAGCTCTCCCCATCAAAAACTCTAGGGATAAGTAATAAACTCTTTTTGCATCTTTTTTTCTTTGAGTTTCTCTACTTTGGTGAAGTTGATGAACAATGCGATCCATTATTGATAATGCTAATGCATAATAATGGCCTTCTTTTGTGTTGTGAAAGATATCAGCATCTAAAGTATATTTTAGGTGCTCAGCATAGTCTTGGACTATGTCTTTTGATGTCCTACCGAAACGTGTCTTCTGTGTCTCTGTCATTTTTGTCTCCTTTGAAGGATTGTTATATATTATAAAATATAGTAAAGAACTCAATGTTACAAGATATTATAAGTATATGTTTTCCCCTAAACATATAAAATATAAAAAAAAATGTAATTATAATGTAAAGTTGGTTGACAAAAAGAATTGTGTTTGATATGTTGAATTTCGCATGTATCGGTTTTTTCATATGCAACGGCAATGAATTTGCCCTTATAGCTCAGTGGTAGAGCACCACCTTGGTAAGGTGGGGGTCAGCAGTTCAAATCTGCTTGAGGGCTATAAGATAAAAAAACAAAATAACATGTAGAATGCTATTTGCTGAGGAGTTAGGATATGGCAAGTAATAAGAAAAAAGGACCTGTAGAGAAGATTGCTTTAAAGTGTACTTCTTGTAATCAAAAGAATTATACTACACAAAAGAATCGCCGTAATACACCAGGTAAATTAGAGCTTAATAAATATTGCCCTTTTGAACACAAACACACATTGCACAAAGAAGCAAAAATAAAATAGTCTAATTCCTATTGTTAATCGAGAAGCGAACAGGTCAGTAGCTCCAACGGCTAGAGCACTGGTCTCCAAAACCGGGTGTTGTAGGTTCGAATCCTACCTGACCTGTTGGCTTCTCGTATTGATTTTTATGGGGAATCGCGATAAAATCTCAGTAATATGCTTTGCTGGGATTTAAGCATTATTATATAGTGTGTATTTTTTTAAAGGTAAAGGTGCTCTAGAAGCGCCTAAATGAAGGTTTTTCATTTAAAGTCTTGATTTGAATCAAAATATTCTAGGGAGAAGATATGCGTAAAATTGTGAAATTTTTTAAAGAATCTCGTCAAGAACTTTCAAAAGTAGTTTGGCCAACAAGAGAACAAGTAGGTATTTCTACTAAGGTTGTTTTGGTTTCTGTAATTATTTTTGCAGCAGTTTTAGGTCTTGTTGATTATTTATTACTTCAAGGTCTATATTTGATTTTCTAAGATAGGACGGTTTATGGCTAAAGGTTGGTACGTAGTAAATACCTACACCGGGTATGAGCAAAAGATAGAAAGAACAATAAACAAGTTAAGAGAAAATAATCCTGACTTTGCAAGTGTTTGTTCTGAGGTTAAAGTTCCTTTTGAAACTGTTATTGAAATTAAAAATGACAAGGAAAAGGAAGTAAAGAAAAAAATACTTCCTGGATATATTTTAGTAGAACTTGACTTACCAGAAAATTCTTGGGCTAAGTGGTGTGGTGAAATTAAAAGAATTCAAGGTGTTACAGGTTTTTTAACATCATCTGAAAGAGCAAAGCCTAAACCTTTACATCCTGAAGAAGTTAAACAAATATTTAGAAAGACTGGGGAAATTCCAGCTGATAAGGTATTTAAACCTCGTCAGAATTTCTCTGTGGGTGAGACTGTTAGAATTATTGATGGTCCATTCGATACTTTCTCAGGTGAGATTGAAAAAGTTAATTTAGAAAAGAACAAGATTGTAGTAAGCGTTGGTATTTTTGGACGTTCTACTCCAGTTGAATTAACTTTTGACCAAGTAGAAAAATTTGTAAAATAATATATTTTACGATATTTTTATAAAATAAACTAATTTAGTTTATAAAAATTTTTGATTTTTAAAAATTATTAATTTTGTTTGTACTCCTCTTCAATTTTCGAATTGAAAAGGTGGGAGCCTGATCGTATGACAGGCGTTATAACCAACGTAGGGGCTCGTATTATCGGTCAGCTCAGACCAAGCTCAGCTACGTAAGGAGAAAAAACTATGGCAAAGAAAAAGGTGACAGCTGTAATTAAATTACAATGTCCAGCTCAAAAGGCTACCCCTGCACCTCCAATTGGTCCAGCTTTGGGTCCTCATGGCGTAAGTGCCCCACAATTTGTTCAGCAGTTTAATGATAAGACTAAGTCTTATGAACCTGGACTAACACTTCCAGTTATCATTACCGTTTACTCTGATAGGAGCTTTACTTTTATATTAAAGACTCCACCTGCAGCAGTATTAATTAAGAAAGCTTTAGGCCTTGCAAAAGGTAGTGGTATTCCACATACAACTAAAGTTGGAAAAATTACTGATGCTCAGTTAACAGAGATCGCAAATGTTAAGATGCCTGATTTAAATGCAAATGACATCGATGCAGCGAAGAAAATCATCGCTGGTACTTGTAGAAGTATGGGCGTAGAGGTGGAGAACTAATATGAAGCACGGAAAGAAATATCTTGAAGCAGCTAAAAAGATTGATAGTGAAAAACTATACACTTTTAGTGAAGCTTCTGAATTAGTTAAAGAAATTGCATTCGCAAAATTTGATGAAACAGTTGAATTATCAGTTAAATTATCATTAAAGAAAAGCCAAAGTGTTCGTGATACTTGTGTATTACCTAATCAATTTGGTGAACAAAAACGTATTCTTGTATTCTGTAAAGGCGACAAAGTAGACGAAGCTAAAGAAGCAGGCGCAACTTATGTTGGTGATATGGATTTAATTGAGAAAGTACGTGGTGGATGGTTAGACTTTGATGTAGCAGTTGCAACACCTGATATGATGAAAGATGTTGGTCGTTTAGGTCCTATCTTAGGTAGAAGAGGTTTAATGCCTAACCCTAAAACACAAACAGTTACATTTGATATTAAGGGTGCTTTAGCTGAATTACAAAAAGGTCGTGTTGAATTCCGTTCAGATAAGACTGGTGTAGTTCACATGGCTGTTGGTCATGTAAGCATGGATCCTAAGATGGTTTGTGAAAATGCACAAGCTGCTCTTAAGGAAATTGTTCGTAAGAAGCCTTCTGATGCAAAGGGCGATTTTGTTCTTTCATTAGCTTTGTCCTCTACAATGGGCCCTGGTGTTCATGTTTCGGTCAAAGACTTCATGGCAAACTAGGAGGAAATTGCAATGGAATATAAAACACGCATAACTCCAGCTAAAGAAAATGCTGTAAAAGAATTAAAAAATGAGTTTGAACAATATAGTGGTTTCATTTTTACTGATTACAGAGGAATGACTGTAGAACAAATTACAAAATTACGTAAAGAATTACTTACAAACGAGGGTGCTTTCCGCGTTGTAAAGAATAGATTTGCTAAATTAGCTATGAAAGACTTAGGTCTTGATGTTGCTGATGATGTATTTGTTGGTCCTACAGCTATTGCTTTATCAAAAGGTGATACTGCAAATGAAGTAGCTAAAGCTGTATTTAAAGCAAAAGAAGATGGCGCACCAATGGTTGTTAAATGTGCAAAAATTGATGGTCAGCTATTTGATTCTGTTCAAATTGAAGCATTTAGTAAATTACCTGGTAGACTTGAATTAATCTCATCATTGATGGGAACAATGAGAGCTCCAGTACAAAAACTTGCTGCTACATTGTTAGCATACGTAGAAAAAAACAGCGATGGCGCAACAGCCGTAGCTGAAGAAAACTAACACAACATTAGTCTTCACATGTAACCTGCTACTGTTGTGAAGAAATATAATCTTAAGGAGAAGATAATATGGCTACTAAAGAAGAAATTTTAGAATCAATTGCAAACATGAGTGTTCTTGAAGTATCAGAACTAATCTCAATGATGGAAGAAAAGTTCGGTGTAACAGCTGCTGCTGCTGTTGCTGCTGGTCCTGCAGCTGCTGCTGGTCCTGCTGCTGCAGAAGAACCAACTGAATTTAACGTAGTATTAAAAGAAGCTGACGCTAAGAAGAAGATTGCTTGTATTAAAGCTGTTCGTGCTATTACAGGTCTTGGTCTTAAAGAAGCTAAAACTATGGTTGAAGAAGGCGGACAAACTGTTAAAGAAGCTGTTAGCAAAGAAGATGCTGAAGCTCTTAAGAAACAACTTGAAGAAGCTGGTGCAACAGTTGAACTTGTTCCTGCTGAATAAGAACTATTGTCAAGCCCGGATTTCCGGGCTAGACTTTGTTTTTTTTAGCCTTAATTTTGAATAAAGGCAAAACGCCACCCTATAAGGTGGCTAAACGTGTCTTTTCATTCCCCATATGGGGAGATAGGTGTTATACACCGACTAAGTTTATCTTAGATCTTTGACGTGGAGGGTAGATGATGGGTGCCGTAGGCAAATCCATAAAACGCACATACATCGGTTCTGAATTTTATGAAGTTTGTGAACTCCCAAATCTAATTGGTGTTCAATTAGATTCATATGAACGTTTTTTACACTATAATCAAAGTTTAAAGAACTCAGTTATAGATGCTGATGTTACTTCTGGTTTAGAAGAAGTTTTTCAAAGTATTTTCCCTATTGAAAGTCCAAATGGTGAAATGCGTTTAGTTTATAATAACTATGTAATTGACTTTCAAAACCAAAAATTAACTGAGTCACAATGTAAGAAAAAAGGACGTACTTATAGTGTTCCAATTAAAGCAACAATAAGTTTAGAACTTCCTGATGGTGAAATCAGAGAAAAAGAAATTTTCTTTGGTGACATTCCAGTAATGACTGATCGTGGTACTTTTATTATTAATGGTGCTGAACGTGTTGTAGTTTCACAAATTCACAGATCTCCTGGTGTTATTTTTTCTTATGAAAAAACAGACAAAGAAATTTACTCTTCAAGAATTATTCCATATCGTGGTGCATGGTTAGAATTTGAAATTGACGATAAAAAGAAGTTGATTTATGCAAAAATCGATAGAAAGAAAAGAATTCTAGCAACCTTATTCCTTAGAGCTATTGGTGTAAATACTCGTGAGGCAATTATTGAAAAATTCTATAAAATTGATGAAGTAGAATTAAAAGATGATCCAGAAGTAGTTGATTATTTAGATTCAAGATATATTGCAAAAGATATATGGGTTGATTCTGTTGATGAAAACGGAGCTCCATGTAAGAAAATATTCTTGACAGCTGGATCAATGTTACACCCACATGAAATTGAAGAATTATTAAAAGTTTATAAAATTAATAAATTAGATATTGTTGATTTAGAATCTGATGAAACTTTAAATAACCCAATGATTCTAAATTGTTTAGAGAATGAACAAAACTCTAAATTTAAATTAGATGAAAACGGTGAACCAACAAAAGAAGCTGTATTATCAACAATTTATAATGTTTTACAACCTGGCGAAATGATTGCTGTAGAAAGAGCTGAAAAAGATCTTCCTAACATGTTTATGTCTTCTCGTCGTTATGATTTAGGTGCTGTTGGACGTTATAAATTTAATAAAAAATTCGGCACAAATGCTGGTGAAGATGAAGAAGAAGATACATCAAACACTGTATTAACAGCTCAAGATATTGTTAATACAATGGATTATTTAATAAAAGTTTATTCTAACCAAGATGAAAAATTATATCACATTGATGATATTGATAATCTAGGTAATAGACGTATTAGATGTGTTGGTGAATTATTACAAAACGCTTTAAAGAGTGCATTCTCAAGAATGGAGCGTATTGCTAAAGATAGAATGAACCTTGAAAACGATAGCGTTAGACCTCAAGATTTAATCTCAATTAAACCAATTGTAGCTGCAATCAAAGAATTCTTTGGTTCATCTCAATTATCACAATTCATGGACCAAGTTAACCCTCTTGCTGAATTAACACATAAGAGAAGATTAACAGCTTTAGGCCCAGGCGGTTTATCAAGAGATCGTGCAGGTTTCCAAGTTCGTGACGTACACTACACTCACTATGGTAGAATGTGTCCTATTGAAACACCTGAAGGTCCAAACATTGGTCTTATTTTATCACTAGCTAACTATACTAGAATAAACAAGTATGGATTCTTAGAAACTCCATACAGAAAAGTTATTGATGGCGTAGCTTCAAAACAATATAAATATTTAGATGCAAATGATGAAGAGAAATACTTCATTGCTCAAGCATCTGCAAAAATTGATGCTGAAGGTCACTTCTTAGAAGAAGAAATTCCAGTAAGAAAGAGTGGCGATTATGCAACAAGAGGCGCAAAAGAAATCAGATACATGGATGTAAGTCCAAAACAAGTTATTTCTGTTGCTTCTTCTTTAATTCCATTCTTGGAACACGACGATGCAAACAGAGCTTTGATGGGATCAAACATGCAACGTCAAGCAGTTCCTTTATTATTCCCTGAAACACCTCGTGTTGGTACAGGTATGGAAGAAAAAGCTGCATATGATTCAGGCGTATTGTTGAAAGCAAATAGAGCTGGTGTTATTGATTATGTATCTTCAACAAAGATTATAATTAAACCAGACGAAGTAGAAATTGACGGTATTGTTGATGTTTATGAAGTACAAAAGTTCTCTAGAACAAACCAAGATACATGTATGAACCAAAAACCTTTAGTAGAAAAAGGTCAACATGTAGCAGCTGGTGAAGTTCTTGCTGATGGACCTGCTACTGACAGAGGACAATTAGCTTTAGGTCGTAATATTCTTGTAGGTTTCGTTCCTTGGAATGGTTACAACTATGAAGATGCTGTTCTTATTAGTGAAAAGGTTGTTAGAGAAGATATCTTTACTTCAATACACATAAAAGAATATACAATTGATGTTCGTGAAACAAAATTAGGACCTGAAAAACTTACTGCTGATATTCCAAATACTAGTGAAAAAATGCTAGAACAATTGGATGAAGATGGTATTGTAAGAATTGGTACATATGTAACTCCTGGTTCAATTTTAGTAGGTAAAGTTACTCCAAAGAGTGAAGGAGATACAACTCCTGAATTTAAACTATTAAATTCTATTTTTGGAGAAAAAGCTAAAGAAGTAAGAGATTCTTCATTGAAAGTTCCTCATGGAACTTCTGGTACAGTAATTGACGTTCAACGCTTAACAAAAGCTAATAACGATGAATTACCACCTGGAGTTGAAGAATCTGTAAAAGTTTTAGTAGCTACTAAGAGAAAGTTAAGACAAGGTGATAAAATGGCTGGTCGTCACGGTAACAAGGGTGTTGTATCCAGAATTTTACCTGAAGAAGATATGCCATTCATGGCTGATGGTACAACATTAGATGTTTGTCTTAATCCTCTAGGTGTTCCATCTCGTATGAACATTGGTCAGTTAATGGAAACTCAATTAGGTTGGGCAGCTGTTGCTTTGGATGAATGGTTCTCATCTCCTGTATTCCAAAGTGCTAGCATGGATCAAATTGAAGAGAAAATGGTTGAAGCAGGACTTCCTAGAGATAGTAAACAAGTACTATATGATGGAAGAACTGGGGTAGCTTTTGTTAATCCTGTATTCTGTGGATATATTTATTATCTAAAATTACACCACTTAGTTGATGATAAGATGCATGCACGTGCAACAGGTCCTTATTCATTAGTTACTCAACAACCTCTTGGTGGTAAAGCACAATTTGGTGGACAAAGATTGGGAGAAATGGAAGTATGGGCTCTTGAAGCTTATGGTGCTGCTAATACTCTACAAGAATTGTTAACAATTAAGAGTGATGATATGACTGGTCGTGTTAAGATTTACGAAAGCATTGTAAAAGGTGAACCTTCTACAGCTGCTGGTATGCCTGAAGCATTTAATGTATTGGTACAAGAAATACGTGGTCTAGCATTAGATATGTCCGTCTACGACAATAAGGGTAGACAAGTTCCTCTAACCGAAAGGGATGAAGAGCTCATCGTTAAGAAAGAGAAATCAACTCTAAACTAATCAGGAGTATAACGGAATGAAAGAAATTCAAGATTTCGATAGTGTAAAAATTAAATTAGCTTCACCAGAACAAATTAAGGACTGGTCCTATGGTGAAGTTAAAAAACCAGAAACTATCAATTACCGTACTTTGCGTCCTGAGAGGGATGGTCTATTTTGTGAGAAAATATTCGGTACCACAAAAGAATGGGAATGTTATTGTGGTAAATTCAAATCTATCCGTTATAAAGGGGTAGTTTGTGACCGATGTGGTGTTGAAGTTACTAATGTAAAGGTTCGTCGTGAAAGAATGGGCCATATTACTTTAGCTTCTCCTGTTTCTCATATTTGGTATTATAGATCAGTTCCTTCTCGTATGAGCTTATTGCTTGATATTTCCAGAGCAAATTTGCAAAGTGTTTTATATTATGAAAAATATATTGTTATTTCTCCTGGTGAAACAGATTTAAAAGAAAAACAAATCTTAAGTGAAGATGAATACTATGATGCTCTTGAACAATATGGTGAAGTTTTCCGTGCTGGCATGGGAGCAGAAGCTGTTCGTGAAATTTTAGCTAATATCGATTTAGATAAATTAAGCTATGAACTTCGCGAAGAAATGCGTGCAAAAGAAGGAAAAATTGACAAGCATTTATATAAGAGAATTGAAGTTTGTGAAAGTTTCAGAAACTCAGAGAATAAACCTGAATGGATGATTTTAACAGTTATTCCTGTTATTCCACCAGATTTAAGACCTATGGTTCAACTTGATGGTGGCCGTTTTGCTACTTCAGACTTAAATGATTTATATAGACGTTTAATTAATAGAAATAACCGTTTATCACGTTTAATACAATTACATGCTCCTGATATTATTATCAGAAATGAAAAGAGAATGTTACAAGAAGCTGTTGATGCTCTATTTGACAACACAAAGAGAAAACGTGTTGTTAGAGGCGCAAATAATAGACCTCTAAAATCTCTTTCAGATATGTTGAAAGGTAAACAAGGTAGATTTAGACAAAACCTACTTGGTAAACGTGTAGACTATTCTGGTCGTTCAGTTATCGTTGTTGGTCCTGAATTAAGAATTCACCAATGTGGACTTCCTTCAAAAATGGCTCTTGAATTATATAAACCCTTTATTATGAAGAAATTAGTTCAAAAAGGTGTAGTTTATAATATTAAGAAAGCTAAAAACTTAGTTGAACAAGAAACAGATGAAGTATGGTCAATCCTAGATGATGTAGTAAGTGAACATCCAGTTATGCTTAACCGTGCTCCTACTCTTCATAGATTAGGTATTCAGGCTTTCGAACCAGTATTGGTTGATGGTAAGGCTATTAAGTTGCACCCATTAGTATGTCACGCATTTAATGCTGACTTCGATGGTGACCAAATGGCTGTACACGTTCCATTAACACAGGCTGCTCAATTAGAATGTTGGACTCTTATGTTGAGTGCTACAAACCTTCTTGACCCTGCTAATGGTAAACCAATTGTATTCCCATCACAAGATATGGTTCTTGGTGTTAACTACTTAACAAGAGAAATGAAAGGTGCAAAAGGACAAGGATATTATTATGATAGCTTAAGTGAAATCGAATTAGCTATTGATAGTAATGTATTATCCTATAATGCAAGAATTAAATATAAATTACCTAATGGTGAAAAAATTGAAACAACTCCAGGTAGAGTTATTTTCAATTCAGTATTACCTGAAGGTATTGAATTCCAAAACTATTGCTTAGGTGATAAAGAACTTAAGAAGTTAATTGGAAATACTATTTCAGAAAAGAAAAATTCTGTAGCAGTTCAATTGCTTGATGCTGTAAAAGATGTTGGATTTAAATATGCAACAGTCTTTGGTGCTACTATTGGTTTATCTGATATGATAATCCCTGAAGCAAAAGCTGAAATCATGAAAGAAGCAACAGAAAAGCATGCTGAAATTAAGAAACAATATAGTGTCTTAGCAAGTATTTCTTCTGAAGAACGTTATAACCGTGTAATTGAAGTTTGGACTGATGCTAATGAAAGATTAGCCGATGAATTAATGAAGGACTTAAAAGAAAGTCAAAACGGATTTAACCCATTATTCTTAATGGCTGATTCTGGTGCTCGTGGTAGTAAAACTCAGATCAGACAATTAGGTGGTATGCGTGGTTTGATGGCTAAACCTACAGGGGATGTTATTGAATTCCCAATTAAATCTAACTTCAAAGAAGGTCTTTCAATTATTGAATTCTTCATTTCTACAAACGGTGCTCGTAAAGGTTTATCTGATACAGCACTTAAGACAGCTGAAGCTGGTTATTTAACACGTCGTCTTGTTGATATTTCTCAAGATGTTGTTGTTAACGAAGATGACTGTCATACAATTAATGGTATTTGGATTGAAGCAATAAAAGAAGGTGATGATTTAGTTGAAGCCTTAAGTTCTCGTATTGTAGGACGTTGCCCAGTTGAAGATGTTCATCATCCATTTACTGGTAAAGTTATTGCTCCTGCAAATGAAGAAATTGACGAAGAAGTAGCTAAAGCAGTTGAAGAAGCAGGTATTGAAAAAGTATTTATCAGAACTGTTTTAACTTGTGAAGCTAAACATGGTGTATGTAGAAAATGTTATGGTAGAAACCTTGCAACTAATAGATCAGTTGAAATTGGTGAAGCAGTTGGTACAATTGCAGCTCAATCAATTGGTCAACCTGGTACTCAGTTAACCATGAGAACATTCCACGTTGGTGGTACTGCATCTACATCTTCTGAAGACAATACAATTTCATTTAAGAACCCAATTATTGTTACAAAGATTGAAGGTCATTTTGTAATAAGAGAAACTGACCAAATTAGAGTATTCTCTAGAAAAGGTTTCTTACATTACGAACCAGTTGTTCATGAAATTGAAAATGGAACTTATTCTAAATTATTAGTAAGTGAAGGTGATGCAATAGCTAAAGGAACTCCATTATATATTGAAAATGGTGATTCAAAGGAAACTGTTGCAAGTAATTATAATGGTATAATCAAGAAAATTGGTGATAGAGTATTAATTGTTGGAAAAGCTCAAAAAACTGTTATTAAAACAGGTTCTGAATTAGAAAACAATGTACAAGAAAACAGCTACATACCTGCTGAACAAACAATTTCTACATTTGACTCATTTAGTGAACCATTTATTAGTGAGTTTGAAGGTTATATTCATTTTGTTGATATTACTGCTGGATCAACTATGGTTGAAGAAAAGAACCTTGAAACAGGTAATATACAAAGAAGAATTACAGAGCATAAACTTGAACATTTACAACCAAGAATTACTATTACTTCTGGTAAAAATGGTACAGGTGAAACTTTGGTTAATTATCAACTTCCTGGTGGTACTTACTTAACTTGTGAGGATAACCAAGAAATTAAAGTTGGTGAAGTTATAGCTAAACTTATTAAAGGTGGTACAAAAACTGCTGATATTACAGGTGGTTTACCACGTGTTGGTGAGTTATTTGAAGCTAGAAGACCTAAGAGTCCTGCAGTTCTTGCTCAAGTATCTGGTGTTGTTGAAGTTGGTAATGTTGCAAAAGGTAAGATTATTGTAAGAGTAAGAGATGCTTACGATAAGAGCTATAAACATGTTATTCCAATGAATAAGCACATGCTTGTAAGAGATGGAGATAGCGTTGAAGCTGGGGAACCAATGTGTGATGGAGCAATTGATCCACATGATATTTTAAATATCAAAGGTGAAAATGCACTACAATCATTCTTGGTTGATGAAGTTCAAGCTGTTTATAGAATGCAAGGTGTAGATATTAATGATAAACACTTAGGTGTTATTGTTAGACAAATGCTTAGAAAAGTAGAAGTTGTTTCTGCTGGTGATACTGATTTAGTTCAAGGACAACAAGTTGACAAACATCGTTTCCATAGCGAAAATAGTCGTGTTGTAAAAGAAGGTGGTCAACCAGCAGTTGCTAAACCTTTATTATTAGGTATTACACGTGCTGCTTTATCTATTGAGTCATTCTTATCTGCTGCTTCTTTCCAAGAGACTACTAAGGTCTTGACAGAAAGTGCTATTGCTGGTAAAACAGACGAGTTAAGAGGCTTAAAAGAAAATGTTGTTATCGGGCACCTAATTCCAGCTGGAACAGGTATGAAACGTTATAGAAACGTTAAGCTTGCTGATGAGGAATTACTTGTAAATTCTCATGAAGCAGAACAACAACAGGTTGCACAAAGACGCGAGTCTATGGCAGCAGAGATGGGCTTAGAATAAAATTGTAATTTTAAAAAGTAGTTTGATACTATTTTATTTGATAGATGATACTCAAGAGTGTTATGCCTGTTGGCATGATATTCTTGGTAGAGTTTATTAGCAAAGATGAAAAAGTGTTCATGCTGGCTACTTTTTATTGGAAATATTTTTCTTGTGAAGAAGAGTATAGATCCCCAAATGTGAGAATTGTGTGGATCGCGAATAAAATAAGGGAGTGTATCTAGAAGATGCCTACTATTAATCAGCTAATTAGAAAAGGGAGAAAAAGTCAAGTTAACAAGACTAAGTCTCCTGCACTTGAAAGTTGCCCTCAAAAGCGTGGTGTTTGTACAAGAGTTATGACAGTAACTCCTAAGAAACCTAACTCAGCTTTAAGAAAGGTAGCTCGTGTTCGTTTGTCAAATGGAATTGAAGTAACTGCTTATATTCCTGGTATTGGTCATAATTTACAAGAACACTCAGTAGTTTTACTACGTGGTGGTAGAGTAAAGGACCTTCCTGGTGTACGTTATCATATCGTTCGTGGTGCTAAGGATACTCTTGGTGTATCAGATCGTATGAGAAGTCGCTCTAAGTACGGCGCTAAGAAGCCAAAGGCTTAAGGAGTAAGAGATGTCAAGAAGAAAAGCTGCTACAAAACGTGAAATTATACCTGATGCAAAATACGGTAGTGTTATTATTGAAAAATTCATTCGTCATTTAATGATTGATGGTAAAAAATCAGTAAGCACAAAGATTGTTTATACTGCTCTAGAAACAGTAGAAGAAAAATCAAATGAAAAAGCATTAGAAGTATTCTTAAAAGCTATTGAAAATGTAAAACCTGTTGTTGAAGTTAAATCTCGCCGTGTTGGTGGTTCAACTTACCAAGTACCTGTTGAAATCAACGCAGTAAGAAGTGAAGCTTTGGCTATGAGATGGATTATTGCTGCTGCAAGATCTCGTAATGGTCGCTCAATGGGTGAAAAATTATCTAGTGAATTGCTAGATGCTTATGCAAATACTGGTTCTGCTTTCAAAAAGAAAGAAGATACACACAGAATGGCAGAAGCAAACAAAGCTTTTACTCATTTCAGATGGTAATTTTAAAAACTATAAATATAGCAAGCAACCGTTGTGTTGCTTGTTTTTTTTAGTAAATAAATGAATAAAATTTGTTCATATATTTCTTTATTTGCTCAATATTTAATTTATTCATAATTAAACCTTTGTAGGTGTTGACAATAAGTTTTCTTTTTAATATATTAACAAAGGTTCACATTTGTGGAGACTTGTGTCCCTCATGTGATAGCGAGCCAAACATATTATCCAAATATGGTAATTGATGGTTCCAGACTGAGTTTTTTTTCAAACTTAAGCTATGTCGGTAATTATTGCAATTATCGACCTCTGGAAACCCTCTTTTCCTATATAGATAAATATTGGTTTGTCTCATGAAGAAAAACTATGAAGGAATTATTGCCTTTATAGGTACATATTAAATTTTTTGTGACCGGAATAACACGGCACAAGGAGGAAAGAGATGGCTAAAGAGAAGTTTGAGAGAACTAAGCCTCACGTAAATGTTGGTACTATTGGTCACGTTGACCACGGTAAGACTACTCTCACCGCAGCAATAACAATGCACTGTGCAAGAAAATTTGGTGACAAAGCTCTAGCTTATGATGCAATCGACAACGCACCAGAAGAACAAGCTCGCGGTATCACAATCAACACTCGTCACGTTGAATATCAATCTGACAACAGACACTATGCACACGTTGACTGTCCTGGTCACGCTGACTACATCAAGAATATGATTACTGGTGCAGCACAAATGGATGGTGCAATTATCGTAGTTGCAGCAACAGATGGTGCTATGGCACAAACAAAAGAACATATCCTACTTGCTCGCCAAGTTGGTGTTCCATCAATTATTGTTTTTGTTAACAAGACTGACCAAGTTGACGATCCAGACTTAATCGAATTAGTAGAAGAAGAAATGAGAGACCTATTAACTGAAAATGGTTTCGATGGCGATAACTGCCCAATCATTTGTGGTTCTGCTTATGAAGCATTAAACAATCCTGATGATCCTGAAAAAACACAATGTATTGAAGATTTATTAGCTGCTATGGATGAATATATCCCTCTACCAGATAGAGCTGTTGATAAACCATTCTTAATGCCTATTGAAGATATCTTCTCAATTTCAGGTCGTGGTACTGTTGTAACTGGTCGTGTAGAACGTGGTGTTATTCATGTTAACGATCCTGTTTCAATTGTTGGTATTAAAGAAACAAAAGATTCTGTATGTACTGGCGTTGAAATGTTCAACAAATTATTAGACGAAGGTCAAGCTGGTGATAATATCGGTGCTTTATTACGTGGTGTTGATAAGAAAGAAGTTGTTCGTGGACAAGTTCTTGCAGCTCCAAAGACAATTACACCTCACAGCAAATTTGTTGGTACAGTATATGTATTAAATAAAGAAGAAGGCGGACGTCACAAACCATTCTTCAGTGGTTACCGTCCTCAATTCTATTTCAGAACAACTGATATTACAGGTTCTGTAGAATTACCAGCAGATAAACAAATGGTTTTACCTGGTGATAATACAACTTTCACTGTTGAATTAATTCACCCAGTAGCTATGGATAAAGGTCTACGCTTCGCAATTCGTGAAGGTGGTAGAACAGTTGCTTCTGGACAGGTTACAGAAATAATCGAATAATTCTTATCAGCGAATGTCTTGTCAGTAGAAATACTTACTGACAAGACCCGTTTTTTGGAGGAATAATGGCTAAAGAAAGAATTCGAGTCAGATTGAGAGGTTTTGATGTTGAGCTAGTAGAACAAAGCTCAAAAGCAATCGTTCAGACAGTAGTAAAGGCCGGAGCAAAAGTTTCAGGTCCGGTACCTCTCCCAACTCGTATCAATAAGTACACTGTCCTGAAATCGCCCCATGTCAATAAAAAGTCCCGTGAACAGTTCGAGATGAGAACACATAAGCGTTTGATTGACATTTTAGATCCCACATCTAAGGTTATGGATGCATTAATGAAACTTGAGCTTCCTGCAGGCGTAGATGTAGAGATTAAGCAATAAAGAGGTGAGGTAAGAAATGTTAGGGCTTATCGGCAAAAAAGTTGGAATGACACAGGTGTTTGATGCTGAAGGCAGACTCACTCCTGTGACAGTTATAAAGTTTGAGGACAATGTTGTCATCGATCAAAGAACTAAAGAAAAGAATGGCTATGAAGCTACAGTTTTAGGTTCTGTTGACAAAAAGAAGAGCACCGTTACTAAACCTTACGCAGGCCAATTCAAAGATACTTGTGCACCAAAGCAGAATATCGTTGAATTCCGCGCATATGACAAGGAAGTAAAAATTGGAGACGAATTAGGCGTAAATATTTTCAAAGACGCTACTTTCGTTGATGTAACAGGTACCTCAAAAGGTAAAGGATTCGCTGGTGGTATGAAGCGCCATGGATTCTCTGGTGGACGTGCAACCCACGGTTCTAAGTTCCATAGAGATATTGGTGGTACTGCAATGTCTGCAGACCCTTCTCGTACATTTAAAGGTCATCACATGGCTGGACGTATGGGTGGAGAAAAGACAACAGTTCAGAATCTAAAAGTGATTCGTGTAGATGAAAACATGCAGGTACTAATGGTTAAAGGTGCAATTCCTGGTCCCGCTCAAAGCGTTGTCATCGTTAAAAAAGCGATAAAGAAGTAGGTGCGAGATAGATTATGGAATATAAAGTCTTTTCTACAAACGGCAGCGAAGTTAAAACTATAGAATTAAATGAAAAAGTATTTAATTGTGAAGTTAGTGACGGAAGCATATATTATGCCGTAAATAATGAGCTTGCTAATCGACGTGTTGGTACAGCAAGCACAAAGACCCGTGCTGAGGTCAATTACAGCAATACTAAGCCTTTCAAGCAGAAGGGAACTGGTAATGCACGTTTTGGTGATAAAAAGTCTCCTGTTCATGTAGGTGGTGGTACAATTTTCGGACCAAAACCACGTGATTATAGTTATCAACTACCAAAGAAGATGAAACGTCTTGCTATGAGAAGTCTTCTTTCAAAAGGTGTTCAAGATGAACGTTTGGTAGTAGTTGAAGACTTTACAAGTGAAAACGGCAAAACCAAAGACCTCGCTGCCATATTGAAGAATTTCAAGTGTGACGAAAAAAGAACAACTATTATTTTAAAGGATGATGATTCAATGTTGCGTAGAGCAGCAAGAAATATTCCTTATTTGCATGTTCTTTCATTCGATAAACTCTCAGCTAAAGAGCTTCTTTATGCTAGAAAGATTCTTGTATTAGAAACTGCCGCTTCGAACTTGAATAGCTTCTACGGCGACAAATAAGGGGATCAGAAAAATGAGAGCAGATGAAGTAATCATTGCACCGGTATTGAGTGAAAAATCAAATTTTGCTCGTGAAGGTGAATTTAAAAAGTATACATTCAAAGTAGACAGTCGTGCTAACAAGTTCGATGTAATGTCTGCTGTTGCTGAATTATTTAATGTTTCAGTTTCAAAATGTAATGTAATGATTGTAAAAGGTAAGCCTAAATTTTCAAGAGGAAAAGGTGGAGCTATAAAAGGTAACACTGGTAATTGGAAAAAGGCTGTCGTGACTTTGGCTAAGGGTGAAACTATCCAAGCCATCGAAGGCGTATAAGGAGAATTTGGAATATGGCTCTTAAATCTTATAAGCCCAATACTCCCGCTCTTCGTCAGAAAACTTCTTTAGTTTTCGACGAGTTGACCACAAATAAGCCAGAAAAATCACTAACAACTAGTTTGAGTAAAAAGGCTGGTCGTGATAGTCATGGACGTATTAGTGTACGCCGAAGAGGTGGTGGGCATAAACGCGCTTATCGTGTAATTGACTTTAAGCGTAATAAAATTGGTATTCCTGGTACTGTAAAGACCATCGAATATGATCCAAATAGAACAGCAAATATTGCTTTAGTTTTCTATGCTGATGGTGAAAAACGTTATATGTTAGCTCCAAAAGGTTTAGAAGTTGGTGCTAAAGTAATGAGTGGTCCTGATGCTCCATTAACTAGTGGTAATGCTCTTCCTTTGAAGAATATCCCATTAGGTGTTCAAGTATTCAATATTGAATTAACACTTGGACGTGGTGGACAATTAGTACGTAGTGCTGGCTTAGGTGCAAGTATTGTTGCAAAAAGCGGTGATTACGTAACAGTTAAATTACCTTCAGGTGAAATGCGTTTAATATTCGGTGAATGTTATGCAACACTTGGTCAATTAGGTAATGAAGATCACATGAATGTAAATTTAGGTAAAGCTGGTAAATCACGTCATCTTGGCAGACGTCCAAAAGTACGTGGTGTAGTTATGAACCCTGTTGATCACCCACATGGTGGTGGTGAAGGTAAAACTAACGGTGGTCGTCATCCTGTTACTCCTTGGGGTAAACCAACTAAAGGTGGCAAGACTCGTTCTAAGAAGAAACCTTCAAGTAAGTTCATTGTTAAGAAGCGTAAGTAGGAGTTTAAAGTGGCAAGATCAATCAAAAAAGGCCCTTTTGTTGAAAAGAAGCTTTTAAAAAAAGTTACAGAAGCTAGTAAATCTGGTAGTAATGCGATGATCAAGACGTATTCCCGCGCTTCAACGATCATCCCTGAAATGATTGGGTTCACAGTTTCTGTTTATAACGGAAAAACATGGATTCCAGTTTATGTAACAGAAAACTTAGTAGGTCACAAACTTGGTGAATTTGCACCAACTAGATTATTCCGTGGCCATGCTGCCTCTGATAAAAAGAAGGGTAGGTAAGATATGAAAAATTATACAGGCTATAGAGCAGTTGCAAAATATCTTATGATTTCTCCAACTAAAGTTCGCCCAGTTGCAAATTTAGTTAGAAGAAAACCTTACACAGAAGCTGTTGCAATTTTAGAGGCTATGCCTCAGAAAGGAGCAAGACTTCTTCTTAAGGTATTGCAGAGTGCTGGAGCCAATGCTATGAATGTTAACAGTAAAATTGATGAAGATTCATTATATGTTACTCAGTTGATGGTTGACGACGGTCCTCGCATGAAACGTGTATGGCCAAGATCCCATGGAAGACGTGATATTCTACTCAAGAGAATGTCTCACATCACAGTCATTGTTGACGAAAAAGCAAACTTGGGGGAATAAATGGGACAAAAAGTTAATCCAATTGGACTCCGTTTAGGAGTTAATAAAACTTGGAAGTCTAAATGGTATGTAGATTCAAAAGAATATGCAGACACATTACATGAAGATTTATTACTTCGTAAAACTTTAGTAGACTGTCCAGAAGTACAAGGTGCTGATATTGCTGATGTTGAAATTATTCGTAAACCACAACGTGTTACTATTGTAATTACAACAAGTCGTCCTGGAATTATTATTGGTTCTAAGGGTTCAAATGTTGAAAAATTAGGTACTCGTTTACAAAAATTATCAGCAAAGAAAGTACAAATTAAGATTAAAGAAATTAAGAAACCTGACGGAAACGCACAAATTATTGCTCAAAATGTTGCAAAACAGTTAGAATCTCGTGGTTCTTTTAGAAGATCAATGAAGATGGCTGTTTCTAAAGCTATGCAAAGTGGTGTTCAAGGTGTTAAGATTAAATGTTCTGGACGTCTTGGTGGTGCTGAAATCGCAAGAACAGAATGGATGAAAGAAGGTCGTGTGCCTCTACATACATTACGTTCTGATATTGATTATGGTGTAGCTACTGCTCGCACAACTTTTGGTGCTATTGGTGTTAAAGTTTGGGTATTCAATGGTGAAATTTACGACCATGCTAAAAAGAATGATGCAGGTGGTTTAGTTAAAAAACCTGCAAAAGGAGTTAATTAATGCTTAGTCCTAAAAGAATCATTCATAGAAAAAAGCAAAGAGGCACTAGAGATGGTGTTGCTCATCGTGGAAATACCATTGCATTTGGTGAATATGGTTTAATGGCTTTAGAGCCAAAATGGATCACAAACCGCCAAATCGAAGCAGCTCGTATTGCTATGACTCGTCATATTAAGCGTGGTGGTAAAGTATGGATCAGAATTTTCCCTGATATGCCATATACAAAGAAACCAGCTGAAACAAGACAAGGTAACGGTAAGGGTAATCCAGAAGGATGGGTAGCAGTTGTTAAAACTGGAGCTATGATGTTTGAAATGGCAGGTGTTAATGAAGATTTAGCTCGTGAAGCTCTTTCTTTAGCAGCACAAAAATTACCAATTAAAACAAAGATTGTAGTTAGAAGAGAGGTAGAATAAACATGAAGAATTCTTTCAAAGATCTTACATTAGAAGAAATGATTGCAAAGCGTGATGAACTTCGCAAGCAATATCTTGATATTCGTATGGATAGGGTTCTCGGTCATGTTGAAAATCCTCTTTCAGTGAGAAATGTTAAGAGACAAATTGCTCGCCTTAACACTCTTATTCACGAATATGCCTTAGGCATTCGCACATCCGCTAATTAGAGAGGCTCGAGGTAGATGGAAGTAAGTAAAAAAACTTTTACAGGAAAGGTTATAAGTGATAAAATGGACAAAACTATTGTTGTTGCCATTAATACAAAAAGCCTTCATCCTTTATATAAAAAGTATGTGACCAAGACTAAAAAAGTTAAGGCCCATGACGAGAGAAATGATGCTCATGTTGGTGATACAGTTCGTGTTATTGAATGTCGTCATTATAGCAAAGACAAGTGCTGGCGCCTAACTCAAGTCGTCGAGCGTGCTCGTTAAGCAAGGAGATACGTCATGGTACAAATGCAAAGTTATTTAAATGTTGCTGACAATAGTGGTGCAAAACGTGTTCAAGTTATCAAAGTTTTAGGTGGTAGCCATAGATACGTTGCTAGTGTTGGTGATATTGTGGTTGTTGCAGTAAAGAACGCTCTTCCAAACGGTGCTATTAAAAAAGGTGCTGTTTTGAAGGCTGTTGTTGTGCGCACCAAGAAGGAATACCGAAGACCTGACGGTACCTATATCAGGTTCGATGATAACGCATGTGTTATTATTGATGCCAACAATAACCCACGCGGTAAAAGAATCTTTGGCCCAGTAGCTCGTGAGTTACGTAACGGTTATATGAAGATTGTTTCACTAGCACCGGAAGTGTTGTAGGAGAATAGCGATGAAGCTCAAAAAAAATGACACCGTTAAAATTCTTGCTGGTAAAGACAAAGGTTATGTCGGCAAGATTGTTAAGGTGGACCCTAATACTGACAGGGTAGTCGTCCAAGGCGCTAATATGGTTAAAAAAACCGTAAAAAGACGTAGTCAACAAGACAAAGGCGGCATAATTGATATTGAAGCTCCGATTCATGTTTCTAACGTTGCTTTAGTTGTAAACGGAAAAGTTAGCAAGATCGGATATAAGTTCGACGATGACGGAAAGAAAGTTCGTTATGCAAAGAAAACTGGGGAAGTGCTCTAATGGAAGAAAAATTTATACCAGCCTTTAAGACAAAATATCTTGAAGAAGTTGCACCTGCTCTTTTCAAAGAGTTCGGTTATAAATCTGTAATGCAAGTTCCTGCCCTAGAAAAAATTACATTGAGTGTTGGCGTTGGTGAAGCTCTTGTAAACAAAAAGCTTTTAGATGCAGCAGTTAAAGAATTAGAACAAATTGCTGGTCAACATGTTGTAAAAACAAAAGCTAGAAAATCTATTGCTAACTTTAAAGTTCGTGCAGGTCAAGAAATTGGAGCTATGGTTACCCTTCGTGGAGATAATATGTGGTATTTCTTAGAACGTTTAATTGGCGTTTCTTTACCACGTGTTAAAGACTTCAAGGGTGTTAAACCTCATGCATTTGATGGACATGGTAATTACTCATTAGGTATTACTGAGCAAATTATCTTTCCAGAAATTGACTTCGATAAAATAGAACGCATCAGCGGTCTGAATATCGCAATCGTTACGACGGCCAAGACCGATGAAGAAGGGTTTGCTTTACTTAAGAAGTTAGGCATGCCATTTGCAAAGTAAGAGGAATTTAATAAATGGCTAAAAAATCAATGATTGTTAAGGCTCAAAAAGACCCTAAATTCAGTACTAGAAAGGTGAACAGATGTAGAATCTGTGGAAGACCACACGGTTATATGCGTAAGTTTGATATGTGCAGAGTCTGCTTTCGTAAATTGGCAAGTGAAGGTCAGATTCCTGGCGTAACCAAGTCAAGTTGGTAGGAGATAATTATGGCTGTAAGTGATCCAATTGCAGATATGCTGACTAAAGTAAGAAATGCTAGTCAGGCTAAGCATGAAAAAGTAGATATTTCCGCATCTAAAATGAAACTTCAAATTGTCAAGATATTGAAAAATGAAGGTTATGTAAAAAATTTCAAGAAAATTTCAAAAGATGGAATGTCTTACATTCGTGTATTTTTAAGATATGATGAAAAACAGAGCCCTGTTCTTCACGACATTCAACGTGTTTCAACACCTGGTCGTCGTGTGTATTGTGGCTATCGTAACATGCCTCGTGTATTTAACGGTTATGGTGTAGTAGTTGTTTCTACATCTAACGGCGTTATTACAGGTAAAAAGGCCTCTGAAAAGAAGATTGGCGGTGAGCTAGTCTGTACAATTTGGTAAGGTGGTGAGAAATGTCGCGTATTGGTAAAATGCCCGTTGCACTACCTGCAGGGGTTAAAGTTACTATTGATGGCGGATTATTAAGTGTTGAAGGACCAAAAGGTAAATTAACACAACCTGTCCGTGAAGAAGTTGCATTTGAAGTTCAAAAAGAACAAGTTATTGTAACTCGCAAAGACGAATCCAAGGTTAGCCGTAGCTATCATGGCCTATACCGTCAATTATTAAATAACATGATAATTGGTGTTACAAAAGGTTTTACAAAAAATCTTATTGTTAATGGTGTTGGATATCGTGCAGAAGTTAAAGGTAATTTATTAATTCTTAACTTAGGCTATTCAAATATCATTGAATTTGTTATTCCAGAAGGTGTAACAATTACAGTAGAAGGTCAAAATAAGATTATCGTTTCCGCAATTGATAAACAATTAGTTGGTCAGACTGCTGCGGAGATTCGTTCTCTACGTAAACCAGAACCTTATAAAGGTAAAGGTGTTAAGTATGAGGATGAAGTCATTCGTCGTAAGGTCGGTAAGTCCGGCAAATAATCGGTAGGTAAGAGATGAATAGAATAATTGATAAACAACGCAAGCTTCAAAGACGTAAGCTTCATATCAGAAAAAGCATCTCCGGTACTGCCAGCAGACCGAGGATGACTGTTTTTCGTAGTAATCACCATATGTATGTTCAAGTTATTGATGATGTTGCAGGCAAGACTCTTGTTTCTGCAAACACAGTAGAAACTGAATTAAAAGGTTTAAAGAACTGTGTTGCTGACGCATCAAAGCTTGGTGAGGTGATTGGTAAGAGGATGATCGAGAAGAATATCACAACTTGTGTATTCGATAGAAATGGCTACCTCTATCATGGTATTGTTAAGAGTATCGCTGATGGCGCTAGAAGTGCTGGCGTTAAGTTCTAGGGGGACACCGTGGAAAGATCAAGAAAAAGAGAAGAAAAAAAGAACGACACATACGTAGAAAAACTAATTAAACTAAATCGTGTTTCTAAAGTAGTAAAGGGTGGTAGAAGATACTCTTTCTCAGCTCTCGTAGTTGTTGGAGACCAAAATGGTAAAGTTGGTTATGGTTTTGGTAAAGCTAATGATGTAACTGATGCTATTCGTAAGGCTGTTGATCGTGCAAAAACAGATATGATCACTGTTCCATTGAAAAATGGTACAATCCCTCATGAATGTATTGGTAATTTCAAAAGTGCAAGTGTTTTAATTAAACCAGCAGTTCCTGGTACAGGTGTAATCGCTGGTGGTCCTGTTAGAGCATTATGTGATGCTGTAGGTATTACAGATATCTTAGGTAAATCCTTAGGTTCAAAAAATACTATTAATACAGTTAAAGCTGCTTTTGATGCATTTGAAAACTTGTTTGATGCTAACCAAGTCGCTAAGAATAGAGGTAAAACTCTTAAGAGCATGTGGGGTTAATGATGGCTAAAGATGTAAAACAACTAAAAGTTACTTTAACTCATAGTGTTGCTGGTTCATTACCAAAGCAACGCAAAACTGTTAAAGCAATTGGTTTAAAGAAAATAAATAGCAGTGTAGTTATCGATGCAACTCCAGATATGCTTGGCATGGTAAACGTCATTGCTCACCTTGTAAAAGTTGAGGAGATGTAAGATGGCAAATGTTGGTCAAATTAATGCACCATTTGGTGCTAACACAAAGAAAACTATTGTAGGTCGTGGAGCTTCTTCGAAGGGTCGTGCTAGTGGTAGAGGTCATGATGGACAAAACTCTCGTTCTGGTGGTGGTGTTCGTCCTGGTTTTGAAGGCGGTCAAATGCCTTTATACAGACGTGTAGCACGTAGAGGTTTTTCAAACCAACCTTTCAAAACAGAATACGAAGTTGTATCATTGTCTGCTATTAGTGCAAAATTTGAAGATGGTGCAGTAGTTAACTTAGAAACATTAAAAAAAGCTAATTTAGTAAAAGGTCATAGTGCAAAAGCTAAGATTTTAGCTAATGGTGAAATTACTAAAAAGGTAACTATTGAAGGTATAAAGGTTTCAGCAAGTGCAGTTGAAAAAATTACTGCAGCTGGTGGCGAAATAAAATAACAAAAAGGTTGATCTAAATGGCAAACTCCCTAGTTGACATTATGAGAATCCAGGAGTTAAGACGAAAAAGTCTAATCACTTTCCTCCTACTGTTTATCAGTAGGTTGGGAGCGGTTGTACCGATTCCAGGAATTGACGTCCAGGTTCTACAGCAATATTTCCTATCTCAAAGTAATTCTAATAATTTTGGTTTTACTGAATATTTGAATTTCTTTTCAGGCGGGGCATTTTCACATTTCTCGTTATTCATGTTAGGTGTAATGCCTTACATTAGTACTCAAATTATTATACAATTATTGATGATTGTAGTTCCAAGTTTGAGAAAACTCGCGCAAGACCCACATGGATCTAAGAAAATTCAACAATATACTAGATATGGAACAATAGTTGTTTGTTTAATTCAATCCTATGTTATAACAATTTATGCTAATTCGATTCCTGGTTCTATGACTATGGATCGTGTACCATTTACTTTGATAGCAATGCTATCTGTAACAGCAGGGAGTATGGCCCTTGTATGGATTGGTAATAAAATTACACAGTTTGGAATTGGAAATGGTATCAGTTTATTAATCTTTGCTGGTATCGTTGCAAGAATCCCATCCGCTCTTGTTACTTTGTTCAGAGGAGTTCAAGATGGTAGCTTTAATCCAATCGCATTACTAATTGTATTAGCAATGTTTATAATTGTTATTGCGTTAGTTGTTTATGAACAACAAGGCGAAAGAAAAGTTCCGGTAAACTATGCTAAACGTGTAGTTGGCAGAAGAATGTATGGTGCTCAAAGTACTTATATTCCTGTTAAATTAAACCCAAGTGGTGTTATTCCGGTTATCTTTGCTTCCGCATTAATGTCTTTCCCACTTCAAATAGCATCCAGTTTAGGATCTGAAGTGAGATGGTTAGCAAGATTTGCAAATTGGTTAAATCCACAGGGTATCCCCTACATTATTATATACACTCTGTTGATTATTGGTTTTGCATTCTTCTATACACAAGTAACAATGAATCCTGTCGAAATGGCTAAACAGATTCGTGAAAATGGTGGTTCTGTTCCTGGAGTAAGAAGTGAGAAACTTGAGGAGTATTTAACAAAGGTTATTAACCGTGTTATTTTACCAGGATCTATTTTCCTAGCCTTTATCGCATTGATTCCTACTTTAGTGCAGAAGTTCTTTAACTTCCCATCAACTGTAGCAATGTTATTCGGTGGTACTTCATTAATCATTATGGTTGGTGTAGACTTAGATACAATGAGACAGGTTGAAGGTGTAATGAAGATGCATCATCAAACCGGTATTTTTAGCCAATCAAAGGCAAGAAAAAAATAGGAGCTTAACATGAAAGTCAGAGCAAGTGTCAAACCAATATGTGACAAGTGCAAGGTTATCAGAAGAAATGGGGTAGTTCGCATTATTTGTGAAAACCCAAAACATAAGCAAAGACAGAAGTAAGGTTCGGCGAAAGCCACCTCTCTAAGAATATTAATTAGGAGGCCAATAATGGCAAGAATTGCAGGCGTTGACTTGCCGAACAAAGCTGTTAAGATTGCTTTAACGTATATCTTTGGTGTCGGCAAAGTATCAGCGATTGAAATTTGTAATAAAACAAATATTGATCCAAATGTAAAAATTAATTCATTATCTAACGATGAATTGACAGTATTACGTCATGAAATCGAAGACAATTATAAGGTTGAAGGTCGTCTACGTACAGAGATTGCCTTAAATATTAAACGACTTATGGACATCGGTTGTTACCGCGGTTTACGTCACAGAAAAGGTTTACCTGTAAGAGGGCAAAAGACTAAAACTAATGCTAGAACTCGTAAGGGTAAAAAGAAAACCGTCGCAAGTAAGAAGAAATAAGGAGTAGATGATAATGGCTAATGCAAAAGCGAAAGCAAAACGCAAAGTTAAAAAGACAGTCTATGATGGTAATGTTTACATCCAGGCTACTTTTAATAACACAATCGTTACCATGACAGACCTTGAAGGAAATGCTATTTCTTGGGCTTCTGCTGGTGGTTTAGGATTCCGTGGTGCTAAGAAGTCAACTCCTTATGCAGCACAAGTAACATGCGAAACAGCAGCTAAGAAGGCTATGGATTATGGTCTTCGTGAAGTTAATGTATTCGTAAAAGGACCTGGTGTTGGACGTGAAAGTGCTATCAGAGCTCTTGGCGTTCTAGGATTAAAAGTACGTTCTATTCGTGACGTAACTCCAATCCCACATAATGGATGCCGTCCTCGTAAGACACGTAGAGTTTAATTGTTAGGAGCATTTCCAAGGTAAATCTTGGGATGCTGTCTATTATGAATTGGCTCAAATTGAGCCATTCATACGCCAACGCAGATAAAACTTATCTGCATATCCAGACTTTAAGGAGTAACCATGGCACGCAAAAACCTTTTGAAGGGCTTTAAGAAACCCAAGGGAACTAATTTTGAGCATAGTGCAGTAGAAGCAAATTATGGAAAATTTGTTGCCTACCCTTTCGAACGTGGGTTCGGAACAACAATTGGAAATACGCTCAGAAGAGTTCTTTTATCTTCAATTCAGGGTTATGCAGTTACTGCTGTTAAGTTCACTAGCTTTAATGAAGAAGGTGTACCACATTTAATTTCAAGTGAATATGATCAGCTACCAGGTGTTCGTGAAGACATCGCTGATATCATAGCTGCTATTAAAAAATTAGAAATCAGTATGCCAGAAGATTGCGAAGGTGTTAATCTTCTCATTGAGTGTAAAGGGCCCGGCGTTGTTACCGGTCAGAACTTTGAACGCGACCAGGTAGAAATAATTAATAAAGATTTAGTTCTTTTCACAATGATGGATGATGCGAATATTGAAATGGAAGTACAAATTGATTTAGGTAGGGGTTATATTCCTGCTGAAGTTAATGAAAAGTACATTGAAGAGATTGGAGTTATTGCTATCGATGCTTTCTTCTCTCCAGTTACCCGTGTAAAATATTCAATTGAACCAACTCGTGTAGGTTATAGAAATGACTATGATAAGTTAATTCTAGAAATTTATACTGATGGTACCATTGCGCCGGTTAATGCTTTAGCAGAAGCAGCAAAAATTGCAAAAGATCACTTCTCTGTATTTATCAACTTTGATGAAGCACTAGTTAATAGTGAA
Source organism: Pleomorphochaeta caudata (assembly GCF_055395745.1). Lineage (NCBI taxonomy): Bacteria > Pseudomonadati > Spirochaetota > Spirochaetia > Spirochaetales > Sphaerochaetaceae > Pleomorphochaeta > Pleomorphochaeta caudata. The sequence goes on along the minus strand of NZ_AP042458.1, from coordinate 613,428 downwards.
GAAGAAGTAGATGAAGAAGAAGAAAAGATCAGAAAGATTTTAAATACTTCTGTTGAAGAATTAGAATTAACTGTTCGTTCAAGCAACTGTCTAAAAAATGCTAATATTAGAACTATTGGTGATTTGACAAAGAAGACTGAAGATGAAATTGCAAAAACTAGGAATTTTGGTAAAAAGTCATTAACAGAGATTAAAGATAAACTTAAAGAGTGGAACCTTAGTCTTGGAATGACAGATTATAGTGTATTAAAAAACACTATCAACTTACCTAGTAACAAGGAAGAAGAAGATGAGACATAGATTTGGTTTCAACTCGTTAAGCAGAACAACTGCTGAACGTGAAGCAATGTTACGCAACATGGCAACCTCACTTCTCCGTTATGAGAGAATTGAGACAACAAAAGCTAAGGCTCTTGAAGTACGCAAGAAGGTAGAAAAAATGATCACTAGAGCAAAAGAAGATAGTGTTCATAATCGCCGTATTGTAGCTAAGGATATTAAGGACCCAGCTGTACTTAATAAGCTCTTCACAGAGATCGCTCCTCTTAATGCAGAACGCAAAGGTGGATATACTCGTATTTTAAAAACTGGTTACCGCTTAGGAGATGCTGCAGAAATGGTTATCTTAGAACTTGTTGATAAGACTGGTGCCAAAGAGGAAAAATAAGCTGAAATATTAGTAAATAATATTCAGTGTATTTAGAATGAAGGAGAAAAAGCCTTTAAGCTCTAAATACAAAAATCTTTCAAAATTTATTTGAAAGTGATAGTAATAATAGATTTGATTATTAATTAGTACATTATTACTGTTTTATGTCAGATACTGACTTAGCCGTTACCATTCATGGTAACGGTTTTTTATATCTCTAAAACTTGACAATTTGACATTAGTTGAATAATATTGAACCAATTGCAACTAAGGAGAAATATTATGAAACAATTAATTTATCTCCTTCTTGTTGTTCTTGGTGCTGTTTTTGGATTTATCGGAAGATGGCTGTATTCGAAATTTAAACTGACTTCTGTTGAACAAAAAGCAAGACGCTTAGATGCAGAAGCAGTAAAAGAAGCTGAAGCAAAAAGTAAGGAACTTATCCTTGAAACTCGTGACCAGTTGTTAAAAGAGCAACAACAAAGTGAAAGAGAAGCCAGGGAAAGACGAAGCGAATTGCAACGTTCAGAAAGAAGGATTCTTCAAAAAGAGGAGAATGCAGAACGAAAGTTAGCAGAATTAGATACCATTAAGAATCAACTCGAAGATAGAAAAAAGGTTATTGAAAATACTGAAGTAGAATTAGAAAAAAGAGAAAACTCTGTGATGATGGAGTTAGAAAAAATAGCTAGTATGTCTCAAGAAGAAGCAAAAGAGCTTATAATTGAGCAAATGCAGAAAGAAGCAAAGCGAGATTCTCAATCTATTATTAATAAAATAGAACAAGAAGCACAGCTTAAAGCTGATAAAGTAGCTAGAGATATTATTTTAACATCAATACAGAGAATGGCTACAGAAGTAAGTGGTGATGTATCAATAACATCAGTAAGCTTACCTAGCGATGAGATGAAAGGACGGATAATAGGAAGAGAAGGTCGTAATATTAGGACATTAGAAACTCTTACAGGTGTTGATATAATTATTGATGACACACCTGAAGCTGTTGTGATTTCTTGTTTTGACCCAGTTAGAAAAGAAATTGCTAGAGTTGCTTTAGAGAGATTAGTCCAAGATGGAAGAATTCACCCATCTAGAATTGAAGAAGTTGTAAACAAAGTTGCAAAAGAAGTAAATCGAACAATTGCAGATGAAGGTGAAAAACTTGTATTTGATATGGGAATCCATAATATGAGCCAAGAAATGATTAGGGCTTTAGGAAGATTATATTTTAGAACAAGTTACGGACAAAATGTATTAAGTCATTCTCGTGAAGTAGCTGTGTTATCCGGTATGATAGCTAGTGAAGTTGGAGCTGATCCAGAAATAGCAAAAAGAGCTGGACTATTACATGATATTGGTAAAGGTATTGAAACAGAAAGTGATGCTAACCATGCAGAACTTGGAGCAGATCATGCTAAGAGATTAGGTGAAAATCCTGTTATTGTTAATGCTATATTAGCACACCATAATGATGTAGAACCAAAATCTCCAGAAGCTATTATTGTACAAATTGCTGATGCTATTAGTGCAGCTAGACCAGGCGCAAGAAGGGAAACTTTAGATAATTATATTAAAAGGTTAGAAAGTCTTGAAAAAATTGCAGAAAGCTTTGAAGGTGTTGAAAAAGCATTTGCAGTTCAAGCAGGTAGAGAACTTAGAATTTTAGTAAATAATTCTAGTGTAAGTGATGATGATGCAAAGGATATGGCAAAAGAAATTGCAGCAAGAATTGAAGCAGAATTAAGATATCCTGGAAGAATTAAAGTCACAATAATAAGAGAAATGCGTGTAATAGAATATGCACGATAAAAAATAGAGGCTTTAATTAGCCTCTTTTTTTAATAAGGTGAGTTTGTGGGAAATACATTTACAGTTTTAATGCTAGGTGATGTTTGTGGACAACCTGGTATGAGAGCTTTATTTATGGGATTAAATCAATTAATCAAAGAATACAGAGCTGATTTTGTCGTTGTTAATGGTGAAAATGCAGCTAATGGTTTTGGATTAAATGAAAGTGAAAAAAATCAAATATTTTCTCTTGGAGCTAATGTGATTACAAGTGGTAATCATATCTGGCAACAAGAAGAAATTTATGATTCATTAAAAAATGATAATAGACTATTAAGACCTTTAAACTATCCAAGTGGTACTATTGGCCATGGTTCAACTATAATTGAATCTAATGGTGTGAAAGTTGGTGTTATTAATTTGCAAGGTCGAATTAGCTTACCACAAATTGATTGCCCATTTAGAGCAGCTGATGATGAATTAAGAAAAATGCAAGGAAAATGTGATATTGTTTTAATTGATGTACATGCCGAGAATCACGAAGAAAAGAAAGCCTTAGCTATATATTTAGATGGGAAAGTAAGTGCTGTAGTTGGAACACATACACATGTTCAAACTGCAGATGAAATGATATTAGAAAATGGAACAGCTTTTATTACTGATTTGGGTTTATGTGGTCCAAAGGATAGTGTAATTGGTTCAGATCCAGAAATATCAATTAAAAAACAACTTACACAAATGCCAATAAAAACTCAAATTCATACAACAGCTCCTGTCATTAATGGCGTAGTAATTGAAATTGATAAAAAGACATCAAAAGCTAAATCTATTAAAAGAATCAATAAACAATTGTTGGTATAGACAATGGCAAAAAAAATTCCAATACTTCAAAAGTTAAAAGAAGAATATCCTCAATATAGTAAGGATGAATTGACTGCTTTCGTTGTATGTAAAAATGTATATGTAAATAATGAATTAGTTCCTGATACAAAAGTAAAAATAGATAAAGACTCTAATATTGAGTTGTCTTTTGGTAAATATGTATCTAGAGGTGGTTATAAACTCGAAGAAGCTTTAAAAGTTTTTAATGTTGATGTGGAAAATAAAGTTGTATTAGATGCAGGTTCCTCAACAGGAGGCTTTACTGATTGTTTATTGCAGAATGGAGCTAAGTTAGTTTATAGTGTTGATGTTGGATATAATCAACTTGCATGGAAATTAAGAAATGATGAAAGAGTTGTAGTTTATGAAAAACAAAATATTATGCAACTTGAAAACCTAGAACATACTCCTGATTTTGCAGTTTGTGATTTATCCTTTAGATCAATAAAAAATGCAGCTTCTCACATATTATCTTTGTGTGAAGATTCTAAGTTGATTTGTTTAATTAAGCCTCAATTCGAAGTGTCAAAATATACAAAGGAATTCTCTGGAGTTGTTGAAGATATTTCATTATTGAAAGAGATCTTAATGCATGTTTTTGATATATTAAGTGAAGATAATGTTTTTGTTTCTGATATTATTTTAAGCCCTATTAAAGGTAGAAAAGGTAATATAGAGTTTTTATCACTTTTAAATAAATCATCTGGCTTAAATAGAGATGAATTTATTAATAAAGTGACCTTGTTACTAAATCTATAGACATTAATTTAGGTTGTTATTAATATTAGTTCGATTATGAACAACATTACAAAAAGAAAATTATTTTTATTATGGGTTCCCTTAGCAATTATGTGGATTGTTATGGCCACAGAACAACCCATGATTACAAGTTTTATAACAAGAATGCCAGATGCAACAAACCAACTTGCTGCCTTTGGTTATTCTTTTGCCTTAGCACTTTTTATTGAAGGGCCTGTAGTTCAAATGTTATCTGCAGGAACAGCAATAGTAAAAAGTATAAGCTCATATAAAAAAATATTGAGAGTAATGAATTTTCTCTCAGTGATTACAGTAACTTTGCATTTAATATTATGTATTCCTTTTGTTTTCGATTTTATTGCTATCAATTTATTTAATTTACCTGTTAATTTATTGGATAGTGCCTATTGGTGTTTTGTTTTATTGATTCCCTGGGCTCCAACAATAGGATATAGAAGACTATGGCAAGGTGTAATGATAGCTCACTCGAGAAGTAAATATGTACCTATTGTTATGTATGTAAGAATTGCAATAGCTTTTATAATATTATTCATTGGTACTAAACTTTTTAATATAAGTGGAGCTTTATTAGGTGGATTTACTTTATCCTTAGGTGTAATTTCAGGAATGATTACAGCTTATGTTCTTGCAAAACCAGCCTTAGATAAGCTTCCTGAAACAGATAATGAGAATTTAAATTTTAAACAAATGGTGCATTTTTATATTCCTTTAGCAATAACTTCTTGGATAACATTAGGAGTTAGACCGTTATTGAATTTAGGAATTACAAAAGGAGCTTTTCCTGTTGAATCCTTAGCCATCTGGCCAGTAATTTTAGCTTATTTATTTTTATATACTTCTATCAGTCAATCTTTACAAGAAATAATTATTGCAGAGTATAAAAAAGATAATATTAAGAATTTAAAAGGATTTGTTAATATTGTTGCAATAAGTTTAACTGTCTTATTTTTTGTAATATATTTAAATAAACCTTTATTAAATATTTGGTTTATCAATGTTTCAAGAGTTCCTCAAAATTTATTGCATTATCTACCAATTTCATTGTTACTAATGTCTTTAATTCCTTTTATCGGAGCTAAAATAGCTTTTTATAGGGCAACATTGGTTTCAATTAGAGATACTTCATCAATTACAGTTGGTGTTTTTATAAATGTATTAACACTATTGTTGTCAATTTTGATATTACCATTAATTTTTGATGTTGCTGGGGTATATATAGCTTCTATAGCGTATGCTCTGTCCTTTTTTATGGAAGTAATGTATTTGTTATTTAGGATAAATTATTTAAATAAAACTAAGAGTATTTTTTAATTAGTTGTTTATCTTCGTTATATAAATCTCCTTCAATAAGTAAGAAAAATTTGGCTTCTTTATTTATTGATAAAGATTGTGCTTTTAATTGTTGATAACAAAGTTTGAAATTTGGACTATTTAAAATTTCTTTAGACACATTTAAATATGTCGCTTTGTCTTCTGAGGTTACTCCAATAAGTTTAGTTCTCTCAGGAATTAATGTAACACAATATTTTTTTAATGCATTAATTGGAGGCGTTTTTAATTGATATTCAAAGCTATCATGAAGTAAATTATATCTTTTTTTGCCTGAATACTTAAACGAGATTATATTATTATTCATTGAAACAAAGAATAAATTATAGTCTCTATATTGAGAATCTTCTTTGTTCTGTTTAGCTGTATTTATTAATTCTATAGCATTAGAGTCTATTACAGCTTTTTTTACTTTTGGATAGAAAATTAACAATTCAATTATTGTTAAAATAATGAAACAAAAAATAATTATTAAAATATTTTTAAATTTATTATTGTTGCCAAAAGTAAATCTTTTCATATCTATATATTATAATAAATAATTATAATAATCGATACTTTACAAGGCAAAAAATAGAACGTAAAATAAGTGCATATGAGAATACTTAATGGTATAGCAGCTTCTGGCGGGATATCGAGTGGAAAAGCTTTAGTTTTTACACATAATAGTTTAGAAGTTAGCAAAGAGAAAATTGAACCAGATAAGGTTGATGATGAGTTGCTGAGATTTGAGCAAGCAGTTGAAAAGAGTGTTAAAGAAACTCAACAATTACTTGAATCCAAATCTGAAGAAACAGAAAAAGAGATAATAGAGACACATATTATAATGTTGCAAGATCCTGAATATCATTCAGAGATTAAGGATGCGATAAAAATTCATTATCAAAATGCAGCTTGGGCTGTGGAAAGTGTTACTGCTTCCTTAATTGCTACATTAGAAGCTAGTGACATTGAAATGATTAGAGATAGAGCTGTTGATATGAGTGATATAGCTCGTTTAATTATTGAAAATCTTTTAAAGAAAAGAAGTAAAAAATTAAATAATATTAAAGAACAAGTTATTCTAGTAGCTGATTCTTTGTTACCTTCAGAGATGTTAACTCTAAATAAAAAATATATTAAAGCAATCGCTGTAGATACAGGAGGAAGGACTTCCCATGTTGCAATCTTTGCAAGATCCTTTGGAATCCCTACAGTCTTAGGTTTATATAGTGCTAGTTCAAAAACTAGAGATGGTGATGAGGTTATTTTAGATGGTAATCAAGGTCAAATTGTTATAAGACCTGAATGGTATGTAAAGAAAAACTTTGATGATATTAAAAATAATTGGGAAACCCATCAAAAAGAATTATTACAAGTGGCAAAGTTGCCAGTAGTTTCTCCTGATAAAAAGAAATATATTTTAAAAGCAAATATCGAAACTCCTGATGAAGTAGAAAATGCTTTAGATAAAGGAGCTAGTGGAATTGGCTTGTTTAGAAGTGAATTTATATTTTTACAAAAAAATGGATTGCTTAAAGAAGAAGTTCAATTTGAAATATATAAAGAAGTTTTAGAAGGCATGAAAGGAAAACCTGTAACAATTAGAACAATTGATATTGGTGGAGATAAAGCTTTAACTAGTCTAGGAATAGATGAAGAGAATCCGATTTTAGGTTGGAGAGCAATTCGTTTTTGTCTAGAAAGGAAAGATATTTTTAGAATTCAGTTAAGAGCTCTATTGAGGGCTTCCATTTATGGTAAACTTCATATAATGTTTCCTATGATTAGTGGTTTGGATGAATTAGAAAAAACTTTATTAATTTTTGGACAAGTCAAAGAAGAACTTCGTGTTAATAAAATACCTTTTGATAAAGATATAAAGATTGGAACTATGATAGAAGTCCCATCTGCTGCCCTTATATCAGATGAATTAGCTAAAAGAGTTGATTTCTTTTCAATTGGAACAAATGATTTAATTCAATATACTATTGCGGTAGATAGAGGTAATGAAAAAATTGCTCATCTTTATCAACCTTTTCACCCAGGTGTTTTAAGACTAATTAAATTAGTAATAGATAATGCACATAAAGCAAATATTCCTATAGGAATGTGTGGGGAAATGGCTAGTAATCCATATGCAACGATATTATTAGCAGGACTTGGTTTAGATGAATTTAGTATGAGTCCATCTTCTTTATTAGAAGTTAGGAAAATTTTAAGGACTATAGATTTCAAAGAAGCACAAAAAATGACTGATGAAGTATTGAAAATGAATTCATCAAGCTCTATAGTCGCATTTATAAAGAAATGGATGAGTGAGAGATTTGAATATTTACCAAAATCGCATACTCTATAAAAAAGGGTAAATAATTTTGATAAGGAGAATGCAGATTATATTCTGCTAAAATTATGGATAATCAAGAAATACCTGTAATTTCAATAATTGGAAGACCTAATGTAGGAAAATCTACATTATTTAATAGATTAATAGGAAAAAGAAGAGCTATAACAGACCCAACTCCTGGTGTAACTAGAGATCCTATTCCAGAAAGATGTTTGATTGGGAATCATTATATTACACTTGTAGATAGTGGTGGAGTAAAACAAGAACTTGAAGGTCTTGATGATTTAGTAAGTAAAAAAAGCCTATCTTTATTAGATAAAAGTGATGTTATTATTTTCATGATGGATTGTATGGAAGTAACAGCTGAAGATGAAGTTATAATGCAAAAATTAAGAGCTTATGAAGATAGAGTTTTACTTGTCGTTAATAAACTTGATGATACTAATAGAGAAGATTTAATTTGGGAATATTATTCTTATGGTTATCAAAGAGTTCTTGGCATAAGTGCTGCCCATGGACTTGGAATTGAAGAATTAGAAGAAACTCTTCTTGGAATGTTAAATCTTGAAGAAAGATTTGAAGCTCCTGAAGAGATAGAAACTGTAAAAATTGCAGTCTTGGGAAAACCTAACACAGGTAAGAGTACTTTGACTAATTTATTAGTTGGAGATGATGTTTCAATTGTTTCTGATATTGCAGGAACTACTCGAGATGTAATAAGAGGTGCATTCTCTTATAAAGGGACTGATTTTACAATTCTAGATACTGCAGGTATTAGACGTAAAAGTAAAGTAAATGAAGATGTAGAATATTATTCTGTTAATAGAGCAATTAAAACTATTGATGAAGCAGATGTTATTCTATTAATGATAGATAGTGTTGATGGCTTATCAGATCAAGATAAGAAGATTGCTAATTTAATAGTTAGAAGAGGTAAAGGTATAATTCTTGTATTAAATAAGATTGATAGACTATCTGGAATAGATAATGAAATTACTGCAATTAAGGATAGAATTAGATTCTTATTCCCTATATTAAGTTTTGCTCCAATTACAGCTATAAGTGCATTAAACGGTATTAAAATTTCTTCTATGCTTGATACAGTTTGGTCAGTTTGGAAACAATTAAATAAAAGAGTAGATACTTCTGCAATTAATGAGGCTTTAAAAAGTTGGAGTGAAAGTTATACTCCACCTAGAGGTAGTGAAGGTCACTTTAAGGTATATTATGGTACTCAAGTTAGTGCAACTCCAGTAAGATTTTTATTCTTTGTTAATAGAATAAAGAATTTCCCAGAAATTTATGTTAAATACTTAAAGAATTGTATTAGACGTGATTTAGGATTTTCTCAAATTCCAATTGAAGTTGATTTAAGAGAAAGAAGAAGAAACCCTTCCTTAAATAAAAAAGGTGATAAACCTATTTTATCTAAAGACTCAAAAGCTAGAGAAAGTGTTGCTCCTAGTAAGAATACTGCTGGTAAAGCTATTGCTAAAAAGAAAAATAAAAAACCAGGGAATAAAGCTTCTCTTGGAAAAGCAATTGATAAAGCAAAGAAAATTCAAAAGAATAGAAAGGGAAGAAGTAGATAATGTCGATTATTAAGGAGAAAGATATCAAGGCTATATGTCTTGATATCGATGGCACTTTGTATTCAAAGATGCAAATGAATCTTCGCCTTGCATTGACGTTATTTCCAGATGTAAAGTTAGGCCTTTCTTTTAATAAAGTAAGAAAACTTTATAGACAAACTCAAGAAGAGTTTCCTCCAAAAACTGATGATAGAAAAGGCTTTCTAGAAAAACAAGCTATTATATATTTAAATAAAGATAATCCTTCTCAAGCAGAAATTGATAAGATCATCAAAAAGATAGAGCATCAATTTTATAGTGCTTGGGCAGAATCTTTTAAAACTATAAAAGGTTTTGCAAATATGAGAGAAGTTTTACTAAAAGCCAAACAAAAGGGAATTAAAATTGCTTTATTAAGTGATTTCCCAATTGCAGATAAAGTAAATACCTTAGGTTTATCAGATATTGTTGATTTTGCAACTTCAACTGAAGAATCAGGATATTTGAAACCTAGTGAAAAAACTTTCATATATTTGATAAATAAAATAAATGTTGATCCTAAGAATTGTATTTATTTTGGTGATAGTTATACTAAAGATATGGTGGGTGCAAAAAAACTTAATATGCAAACACTTTATATATCAAATAAAAAGAAATCAGAAAAATATAATAAGGCTGATTATATTTGTAAAGACTGGTTTGAAATAGAAGCGTTATTATTTAATTAACAAAGGGAGGCTTTTCTTGAATACTTTTTCTTTAATATTACCTTTTTTATTATTTGGGTTAACAATATTAATTAATATTATTGTTATCAATTATAAAGTAAGTGAAAATAATAAGAATAATAATGCTCAAAAAAGATTGATAGAAAGAGTAAGAAAAGCCGAACAGTCATTAAATGAAAAACTAATTACCTCAGAAGAAAAAATAAATTCTCAAAAAATAGAAATGAAAACTTTATTTCAAGCTATTGATGATAAAATTAAAGAATTACAATCTTATAGCCAAGAGTTGGCAAAACTTACAAATACTTTAAATGAATATAGATCAATGCTAGCAGTTTTAGAAGTATCTACAAATAAAACTCATGAATGGGTAATTACTGTTAGAAATGATTGTGCAAAACTACAAGAATTAGAACAGTTAATTAATGAGCATCAAAAAGCAACTTTACAAATAATTGATTCTTATGATGAGGCTACAAAAAAGCAAAATGCTTATTATGGTGAATATGAATCTAAGTTAGAAGATTTAAAAAATAATTATTTTTCTGAAATAGAAAATAATATAAAATTAGTTGAAGATAATTTAAATTCAAAGGTTGTATTAATTAATCAAGCTTCAAATAAATTAGTTGAAAATATTAATAGTGCTCAAACTATTATTAATAATATTGAAAAGAAACATAATGATTTCTTAGTTGATGTCGAAACTGATTTTAAAAACTTAGATGAAAAAAAAGAAGCTTCAATTGTTGATTTAAAGAATAAAATTAATGAAGATACCGCTGCTGGTTTTAATCAGTTGAAATCAAAAATTGATAATTTAACAGTAGAAAAGAGCTCTCAATATATTAATAATCTGCAAATTCTCAATGAAAAGAAAATGGAAGAAGTAGAAAATTCCTTAGCAAAAGCTTTTGAGTCAATAAATCAAATAAAAGCTCAATCAAATACAGTGGTAGAAAACGTTGTAGAAAAAGATAAAAACAAAAATAGTGCGAAAGAAAATTCTTCTAAAGAAGATAAAACAGAAGAAATAAAGCTAGTAGAAAAAGAAAAGAAAGTAGCAAATAAAAAAGTTAATAAAGAGTTAGATTCTAAAGAAGATTTAGATAATGAAGATAAAAAGAAATATATGGTAGTTGGTGAAGAAGAAGAAATAGAAATAGATTAAAGTTTTTTCTATCAAATACTTGACGATTAATTACCCTCGTATTATTTTTATCACGTAAATAAAATAAACATTGAAGCTAATAAATTAACTAATGGCAAAAAGTTAGTTAATTTTTTAAGGCCTTTTGATTAATACAGGAAAGTAAAAATGAGTAAAAAAACTACTGATGAAAAACAAACAAAAGTAGAAGAAAAAGAAATTAAAGTAGATGTTAATAAAACTCAAGAAGCAGATGCCACTCAGAAAGAGGATAAAGAATTAACTCCTCTAGAAGAAAAAGAGCTAGAAATTCAAGAGTTAAAGAAACAACTAGAAGAAGCTAAAGCAGCTGAAAAAACAGCTAAAGATGATTTATTAAGAAAAGCTGCTGAAGTTGAAAATTTTAGAAAAAGATTAATAAGAGATAAAGAAGAAAGTATTCATTATGCTAATAAAGAGCTTATTTGTGATTTATTACAATCTTTAGATGATTTTGATAGAGCTATTACAGCATCAGAAGCTTCAAGAGATTTTGATAAAATTCATGATGGAGTTGTAATGGTAAATGATAAGCTACATTCAGTTTTAGAAAAAAACTGGGGACTTAAAAAAATTAATTGCGTAGGCGAAGAATTTGACCCAGAAAAACATGAAGCTTATATGATGGAACAATCTGATGAATATGATAAAGAAGTAGTAGTTTTAGAGTTAGGTGCGGGGTATACATTACATGATAGAGTAATAAGACCTGCAAAAGTTAAAGTTGGTAAACCAAATTAATTGACGATTGATGAAAGAATTATTACTTTTAATTTAGAAATAAAAAATAAATAAATAATAAAGAATTAAACAAGATCAGGAGATATACATATGGGTAGAATAATTGGAATAGACTTAGGAACAACAAACAGTTGTGTTTCCGTAATGGAAGGAAATGAACCAATGGTAATTGCCAACTCAGAAGGACAAAGAACAACTCCTTCAATTGTTGGTTATACAGCAAAAGGTGACCGTTTAGTTGGTCAACCTGCTAAAAACCAAATTGTTACTAACGCAGAAAATACAGTTTTCTCAATTAAACGTTTCATGGGCCGTAAATATAATGAAGTACCAAACGAATTAAAAATGGTTCCTTATAAAATTAAGGCTGGCTCAAACCAAGAAATTAAAGTAGACATTAGAGGTACTGAATATTCTCCACAAGAAATCTCAGCTGCAGTATTACAAAAAATGAAAAAAACTGCAGAAGATTATTTAGGTGAAACAGTAACAGAAGCTGTTGTAACAGTTCCTGCTTACTTTAATGACTCACAAAGACAAGCAACAAAAGATGCTGGTAAAATCGCAGGTTTAGAAGTTAAGAGAATTGTTAACGAACCTACTGCTGCAGCATTAGCTTATGGATTTGGTAAAGATGCTTCAAGAGAAGAAAAAATCGCTGTATACGACTTAGGTGGTGGTACATTTGATATTTCTATTCTTGAATTAGGTGATGGTGTTTTTGAAGTTAAATCAACTAATGGTGATACACACCTAGGTGGTGATAACTTTGACCAAGTTTTAATTGAATGGATGATTGATGAATTCAAGAAAGAAACCGGCATTGATTTATCTAGCGATAAAATGGCTTTACAAAGATTAAAAGAAGCAGCTGAAAAGACTAAGATTGAATTATCAAACTCAAATAACTCAGATATTAACTTACCATTTATTACTGCAGACCAAACAGGTCCAAAGCATTTACAAATGTCATTAACACGTGCTCGTTTTGAACAAATGGTTAACCCTTTAGTTGAAAGAACAAAAGAACCTTGTATCAAAGCTTTAAAAGATGCAGGATTAAGTGCAAGTGATATTGATGAAGTAATTCTTGTTGGTGGATCTTCACGTGTTCCTTTAGTACAACAAACTGTTAAAGAATTATTTAACAAAGAACCTCACAAAGGTGTTAACCCTGATGAAGTTGTAGCTATGGGTGCTGCAATTCAAGGTGGTATCTTAGGTGGTGATGTTAAAGATGTACTATTATTAGATGTTACTCCATTATCATTAGGTATTGAAACTTTAGGTGGTGTATGTACTAAATTAATTGAAAGAAATACAACAATTCCTACTAAGAAGAGTCAAATTTTCTCAACTGCTGCTGATGGACAAACTGCTGTTTCAATTCATGTATTACAAGGTGAACGTGAAATGGCTAGCCAAAATAGAACTTTAGGTAACTTTAACTTAGAAGGAATTCCTTCAGCACCTAGAGGAGTACCTCAAATTGAAGTAACTTTTGATATTGATGCTAATGGTATTGTTCATGTTTCTGCTAAAGATTTAGGCACAGGTAAAGAACAAAAAATTAGAATTGAAACATCTTCAGGTTTATCAGATGCAGATATTGATAAGATGGTAAAAGAAGCTGAAGCACATGCTGAAGAAGATAAAAAAGAAAGAGCTAAAATTGATGCTAAAAACGAAGCTGATGGCTTAATCTATTCTACAGAAAAATCACTAAAAGATTATGGTGATAAAGTAAGCAGTGAAGATAAAGCAAAAATTGAATCAGCTTTAGAAGACTTAAAGAAAGTTGTTAACGATTCTAATTCTAGTGCAGAAGAAATTAAGACTAAATTAGAAACATTACAACAAGCTTCATATAAGTTAGCTGAAGAAGTTTATAAAAATTCAGCTGCAGCTCAACAACAAGCTGGTGCTGATGCAGCTAATGCATCTGGCCAATCTAATGCTCAACCAAATGAAGCAAATAGTGCACCAAATAATAATGATGGTGTTGAAGATGCAGACTTTGAAGTTGTAGACTAAGATAGTGTAAAATAATAAAATAGAACGCATCATGTCTATAGGCATGATGTGTTTTAATTAAATTATAGTAAGGAAATTGTCGTGGCAAAACGTGATTATTATGAAGTATTAGGAGTTTCAAAGACTGCTACTGCTGATGAAATTAAAAAAGCATACCGTAAATTAGCGATTGCGAACCATCCTGATAGAAATCCAGGAGATAAAGCTGCAGAAGACCGCTTTAAAGAAGCTACTGAAGCTTATGAAGTGTTAAGTGATGAAAAAAAACGCTCAACTTATGATCAATTTGGTTTTGCTGGTGTTGATGGAATGGCTGGCGGACATGATTATTCGAACGTCTATAATGATTTCAGTGACATTTTTGGTGGCGGTGGTTTTAGCGACATTTTCGAATCATTCTTTGGTGGTGGAGGTACCTCTTCACGAAGACGAACAGGACCTAGTGAAGGTGCAACTTTAAGATATGATGTTTCTTTAGATTTAGAAGAAGCAGCATTTGGCAAAAAGATTGAAATATCTTATGCTCATCATGTAAGTTGTCCAACCTGTAATGGTAGTGGAAGTAAAACAGGTGGAACAAAAACCTGCCCACACTGTAATGGTACTGGAAAAGTAAATAGGACTAGTGGTTTCTTTGCAGTTTCTACTCCTTGTAGTAATTGTAATGGTACAGGTAGAGTTGTTGAGGATCCTTGTACTCAATGTCATGGTTCTGGAGTTGTAAGAAAACAACAAAAAGTAAAAGTTTCAATTCCTCCAGGAGCAGATGATGGAACTAGGATTTCTTTAAGAGGCATGGGAGATGCAGGCAAGAATGGTGGTCCTTCTGGGGATTTATATGTTTTTATTAATGTAAAACCTCATAAGTATTTTATCCGTCATGGTTATGATTTGTATGTTCAAATACCAATTTCAATGACTCAAGCAGCCTTAGGAACAGAAATTAAAGTACCATTGTTAGAAGGCAAAAATGTTAAAATAGTAGTTCCTTCTGGCGTTCAAAATGGTAAAATGATTAGAGTAAAAGATAAGGGTATCCCTAAAGATAGAAATATGAGTAGAAGAGGGGATATGTATATTAAATTGAGAGTTGATACACCTAAAATTGGATTAACTTCTCAAAAAGCTAAAAAGCTATTAAAAGAATTGGCAAAAGTATTAGGAGAAGATGAAGCTCCAACTCCAATTCCTTTTGAATAAATTCTAATTATATATATTTCAAACTATCAATTCATAAGAAATTTGGATTGGTAGTTTTTTATTTTTATATGTAACTCTTTATCTACTAGTATTTTTTCTTATAAAATGATAGTTTTTATTTACGTTTTTTTGTAGGAGATGCACCATGGGTGAAAAAATATATGGAAAACATGCGATAGAAGAAGGAATTAAAATGGCTCCTTCAGGATCGACATTGTATTTATGTCGAGGTAATGGAAATAAGAATGCAGATCTAGATAGAATGGCAAGATTTAGCAAAAAAGTTATTGTAAAGAAAATTTCAGTAGCTGAAATGGATAAAATGATGCCTGGTGTAGACCATAGAGGTGCTATTTTAGATTTAGGTGGTGCTAGAAGAGCAACAAGTAGAGTAAATGTCACTAGCGTAAAAGAATATCTTGAGAATTTAAAGGATGATCAAGGTGGCTTAGTTTTAATTTTAGATGGTATAACTGACCCTCATAATTTAGGTGCAATATTAAGATCTTGTGATCAATTTGGAGTTGATTTAGTTGTTATCCCAGAAAGAAGAAGTGTTCAAGCAAATGAAACTGTAATTAAAATATCTAGTGGTGCAGCACAATATGTTCCAATCGCACCAGTTGTTAATATTAATAGAGAATTGAAATTATTGAAAGATAGTGGATTCTGGGCTTATGCAGCTGATATGAATGGTGAATCATCATATAATACTAAATTTGATAAGAGAAGTGTTATTGTTATGGGTAGTGAAGGTTCTGGAATTTCAAGATTAGTTAAAGAAGCTTGCGATTATACAACATCCATCGATATGCAAGGTCATATAGATTCTTTAAATGTTAGTGTTGCTGCTGGAATCTTATTATATGAATTTAGAAGAAATATGAAATAGTTTTAAAATACTATTTATTTAAGCCTCTTTGTAATGTAATTAGTTAATTACTATAAACAAAGAGGTTTTTTTTGTTTTATACAAATAAATGAAAATTTGTGGTATAAGAAATAAGGCCCTTGAAAATTATTTTTATAAGTAAAAAAAGAATTAAATAAATTTTGAGTTTAATAATAATGTTTATATAAAAACATTTTAAAATAATTTTATATACATAAAAATAATATATTGATTTTTATATATATGTAAAAATTTATATAAAATGAATATATATACTAAAAAATGAATATTATTCTTGTGTTTTATCGGCAAGTAATTTATTATTATAGTTAACTTAAATAAGGAGAAAATTGAGTTATGAAAAAAATAATTGCTTTAATTTTATGTTCTTTTGCACTAACAACTGTTTTTGCTGGAGGAACAACCGAAGCTCCTGCAACAGGAGATGCAGAAACTAATGAATTCCATATTGGAATAGTTACAGGAACTGTATCTCAATCAGAAGATGATTTAAGAGGTGCTGAAAGATTAATTCAAGAATACGGTACTGTTGAAGATGGTGGAATGATTCAACATGTTACATATCCTGATAATTTTATGGATGAAGCTGAAACAACAATTTCAGTTATTTCTGGATTAGCAGATGATCCATTAATGAAAGCTGTAGTAGTTAACCAATCAATTCCTGGTACTACAGAAGCTTTTAGACGTATAAAAGAAAAGAGACCTGATATCTTATGTATTGCTGGTGAAGCACATGAAGATCCAGGTGTTATCCAATCTGCTGCTGATTTAGCTGTAAATAATGACTTCGTTGCTCGTGGTTATTTAATTATTGATACAGCACAAAAATTAGGTTGTGATACATTTGTACATATTTCTTTCCCTCGTCATATGAGTTATGAAACATTAAGCCGTCGTGCTGCTATCATGAAACAAACTTGTGAAGATAAAGGAATGACTTTTGTATTTGAAACAGCTCCAGACCCAACTAGTGATGTTGGTGTTGCAGGTGCTCAACAATACATTCTAGAAAAAGTTCCAGCTTGGATTGAAAAATATGGTCAAAATGCTGCATTCTTCTGTACTAATGATGCACATACAGAACCATTATTAAAACAATTACTAGCATATGGTGGATATTTCATCGAAGCTGATTTACCTTCTCCATTAATGGGTTATCCTGGAGCTTTAGGTATCGACTTAACAAACGAAACTGGTGATTTCCCTGCAATTTTAGCAAAAGTTGAAGATGCTGTTGTTGAAAAGGGTGGTGCTGGTAGATTTGGTACATGGGCATATAGTTATGGTTATACAACCACAGCAGGTTTAGGCCAACATGCTATTAACGTATTAAACGGCGAAAGTGAATTATTAAAATTATCAGACATCATGAAAGCTTATAACAAATTTACACCAGGTGCAAAATGGAATGGTTCATTCTATTCTGATGTAAATACAGGTGTAAGAGCTAAGAATCATATTTTAATTTATCAAGATACTTATATTATGGGTAAAGGTTATATGGATACTCCTTCAGTAGAAGTACCAGACAAATATTTTACTGTTAAATAATTAAATTAAGTATTTAGGGCTTGTCCCAAAGCTAAAGGATTGTGAAGATTTCTTCTTTACAATCCTTTATGAATGATAAAAGGAAAAATGATGAAAGATGATAATAAACCTTTACTAGAGATGATAAATATTAGTAAAGATTTCTCTGGCAACCAAGTATTGAATGATATCAATTTCTCAATTGATAAAGGCCAAATTTTAGGTTTAGTTGGTGAAAATGGTGCTGGTAAAAGTACTTTAATGAAAATTCTTTTTGGAATGGATGAAATTAGGGAAACTGGTGGCTTTGGTGGTAAAGTCATTATTAAAGGTGAAGAAGTTAATTTTGACTCTCCTTTAGATGCATTAGAAAAAGGTATAGGTATGGTGCATCAAGAATTTTCGTTGTTACCAGATTTTAGTGCTGCAGAAAATATTGTTTTAAATAGAGAACCAGTAAAAAAATCTATTGCTAGTGAATTATTTGGTGATCGTTTAAATATTTTAGATAGAGAAGAAATTGATGTAATTGCTAAAACTGCAATTAAAAAACTTGATGTTGAAATTGATACTGAGATGAAAGTATCTTCAATGCCTGTTGGTCATAAACAATTTACTGAGATAGCTAGAGAATTAAGCAAAGATTCAAAAGGTGAAGATAATCCTATTGAATTATTGGTTCTAGATGAACCTACAGCTGTTTTATCTGAAAAAGAAGCAAGTAGTTTATTAGTTGCTATGAGAAAATTAGCTAACCAAGGAATTGCTATGATTTTTATAAGTCATAGATTAAATGAAATTATTGATGTTTGTGACTCATTAATGGTAATGAGAGATGGATTAATAATTAAAAAAGTTCCTGTTGAAGGTGTTAAAGTACAAGATATTGCTAGATGGATGGTCGGAAGAAATGTAGCAAGCAATGTTAGTACTAGAGAATTTGATTATAAAGATAAAGATAGCATTTTAAAAATTGAACATTTATGGGTTGATATGCCAGGTGAAACAGTAAAAGATGTTTCACTAGAAGTTAAGAGAGGAGAAATCCTTGGTATTGGCGGAATGGCAGGACAAGGTAAACTTGGAATTCCTAATGGAGTTATGGGTTTATATACTGCTGGCGGAAAAGTATATTTTGATTCAAAAGAATTAAAATTAAATGACCCAAGAACTTTATTAGATGCCGGATTAGCATTTGTAAGTGAAGATAGGCGTGGCGTTGGCTTATTGTTAGATGAGTCACTAGAATGGAATGTTGCATTTACAGCAATGCAAGTTCAAGAGAAATACTTAAAGAAGTATTTTAATGGTCTTGTAACTTGGAGAGATAGTAAGGCAATTGAAGAAGTCACACATAAATATATAGATCAATTAGAAATTAAATGTACTAGTTCAAAACAAAAAGCAAAAGAGTTATCTGGTGGTAACCAACAAAAGATTTGTTTGGCAAAAGCCTTCGCATTAGAGCCAAAGATGTTATTTGTAAGTGAACCAACTAGAGGTATTGATATTGGTGCGAAATCATTAGTTTTAGAATCTTTAAGAAAATATAATAGAGAATTAGGTACAACTATAGTTATTATTTCTTCAGAGTTAGAAGAATTAAGAGCTATTTGCGATAGAATCGCAATTGTAACCGATGGTAAAATTGAAGGTGTTTTAAAAGCTTCAAGACCTAGTGAAGACTTTGGATTATTAATGGTTGGTCAAAAGGTTGAGGAGGCTATCTAATGGGAAATGAAAAATTGATAGATAAATTAGCGACATTTATTAGAAATTTTGGATGGCCAAGAATAATTATTGGTTTATTCTTATTGCTATTATTTATAGCTGCTCCGTTTGTTGGAGTAAATATTAGTACTTCATTATCAGATACATTAAATAGATTTGGTATGAACTGTATTATGGTATTGGCTATGGTCCCAATGATACATAGTGGATGTGGTTTGAATTTTGGACTCCCTCTTGGTATTATTGCTGGATTATTAGGTGGAACTTTAGCTATTGAATTTAATTTTGTAGGATTTCCTTCATTCTTAATGGCAATGGCCTTCGCTACTCCATTTGCTGTTATATTTGGTTGGGCCTATGGTAAATTGCTTAATAGAGTTAAAGGTGGAGAGATGATGATTGCAACTTATGTTGGTTTTTCATCTGTAGCATTTATGTGTATGATGTGGTTATTACTTCCTTATTCAAATCCTACAATGGTATGGGGTTATACAGGTAGAGGACTGAGAACTACAATTTCTACAGAGGGCTATTATTTACATGTATTAAATGATTTTTTAGCAATTAGAATTGGAGATCACTTTGTTTTCCCTACTGGTATGTTCTTATTATTTGTACTTTTAGCTTTTTTAATTTGGGCTTTCTTACATTCCAAAAAAGGTACAGCAATGACTGCAGTTGGTTCAAATCCAGTATTTGCTAGAGCAAGTGGAATTAATATTGATAGAACTAGAATATTGTCAGTAATTTTATCAACTTGGCTAGGGGCAATTGGTATTTTAGTTTATCAACAATCTTTTGGGTTTATTCAATTATATATGGGGCCATTCTTTATGGCTTTACCTGCAGTATCTGCAATATTAATTGGAGGAGCTTCTGTTAATAAGGCTTCAATAACAAATGTAATAATTGGTACATTCTTATTCCAAGGAATATTAACAATGACTCCTAGTGTAATGAATTCAGTAATACAGACTGATATGTCTGAGGTTATTCGTATTGTCGTTTCTAATGGTATGATTCTTTATGCATTGACTAGAAAAACGGAGGCTACAAGATGAAAAAAATAACCTTTAAAAGTATTAAGAATTTAATAGCAAATAATCTTGTAACAGTATTATTTTTAGTTATTTGTAGTGTTGGAATTCCATTAAGTGGTTACTCTGCAAATTATTTGATTTCAGAAATTATTGTTAGAATCTCAAGAAACTCCTTTTTAATATTAAGTTTATTAATTCCTATCATGGCTGGTATGGGGCTAAACTTTGGTATGACTCTTGGTGCTATGGCAGGACAGATTGGTTTAATTTTTGTTACTGACTGGAATATTGTTGGAATACCTGCAATGGTTTTAGCAATAATAATTAGTATTCCAATTTCTATTGTTTTAGGTGAAATTTGTGGACGCATATTAAATAAGGCTAAAGGTAGAGAAATGGTTACTTCTTATATCTTAGGCTTCTTTATGAATGGTGTTTACCAATTAGTTGTATTATATGGAATGGGGTCTGTTATTCCAATTAAAAATGCTTCTTTAGTATTACCTAGAGGATATGGAATAAGAAATACAGTTAACTTGATTGGCATTAGAAAAAGTCTTGATTCATTATTTAATATATCAATTTTTGGAATTAAGATTCCTTTGATGACCTTTATTGTTATTGGATTAATTTGTTTATTTATTATTTGGTTTAGAAAAACAAAACTAGGGCAAGATATGAGAGCTGTTGGACAAGATTTAAATGTTGCAGCTGCTGCTGGCATTCAAGTTGAAAAAACAAGAATTATTTCAATAGTTATTTCAACAGTGGTTGCTGGAATTGGTATGATAATTTATTTACAAAATATTGGAACTTTAAATACTTATAACTCTCATACACAAATTGGTATGTTCAGTGTTGCTGCATTATTAGTTGGTGGTGCTTCTGTAAGTAAAGCTAATATTGGTAACGTATTCTTAGGTGTAATATTATTCCATCTTATGTTTATTGTATCTCCAATGGCAGGAAAGAACTTAATTGGTCAAGCTCAATTAGGTGAATATTTCAGAGTATTTGTATCTTATGGTGTTATTACATTATCTCTTGTTTTATATGAAATGCGTAAAAAAAGAGAAAACCTAGTTAATGCAGAAAAATTACAAGAAAACCAAGGAGTAGCAAATGATAATTAATAAAAGATTTTATATTAGAGCTGCTGCAATAATTATAGTAATTTTATTTGCAATTTTAATGGCACTTGTTGGGAAACAACATTCAATATTATTGGATAACAAAAATATTGAAGTTAATAATCAAGAATTGAAGGCTTTACAGTTAGTTGAAATTCAAATAGATAAACAACCCGTGATGGAATTAGCTAGAAGAGATAGAGATCAAGTTGATGTTCAAGGACAAAGACATAAAATTATCGTTACATATACTGATGATGATTGGAATGAAATAGTAATAGAGAAAAAGATAAAAGTTCCTTTCTCTCATGATATGTTATTATTCTCAATTCCTGCTTTTATTAACAACGTTGATGATATAGATTCTTATCTACAACCTTTTGTTATTGAAACAGTAGGAGATTAAAATGATAGTATAAAAAAGATATTATTATTTAATTTTTTGTTAATAATATTTATTTTTAGCTATCAAAATATTAAAACCCCTTAATTTTTTATCAAATTAAGGGGTTCATTTATTATAAAATATAATTAATTACAAATATCGTAGAATTTAATTCCAATATCTTTTCTATACCACATACCATCAAATTTAATATGTTTTATAGCTTTATAAGCTTCTTCACCAGCTTTTATTATATTACTTGATCTACCAACAATAGTAACACAGCGTCCACCAGTTGTTTCAAGTTTTGATCCATTTCTATCTATACTACCATAGAAGAATAAAGGAAGATCTTTGCTGAAAGTATTAAATAATAATGGGGAAGAAATAGGGCTTAGTTCTTTATGAATTATAGGGTTGCCCGGATAGCCTTCACTAGCAATTACAATAGCAGTACAGGTATCATTGCTTAATTTTAGTTTAAAATCCTTGATAGAATCATTTGTTAATGATTCATAAATAGAAACAGCGTCAGACTTAATTAAAGGAATTATAGCTTGAGTAGCTGGATCATTTAATCTTACATGGTAATCAACTAAAATTGGACCTAAAGTTTTATTTAGGATTATAGATAAAGTTAAAACACCTCTATATAGTAAATCTTCTTTCTCCATGCCTTTTAGAACTGGTGTAATAATTTTTTCTTGTATTTCTTCTTTGTTTTTCTGAGAGATTGGTACAGGACAAATAGCACCCATTCCACCAGTTGGTAGGCCCCCTTCTTCTGTTTTGGTATATTCACTACAGAAAGGAAGTGTTAAATAACCTTTTTTATCAATGAATAAAGTTATTGTTAGTGGAAGTCCTTCAATATGATCTTCTAATAGAATTGATGCACTATTTAAAAGTTTTTTAGCAAAATCTAATAATGATTTTTTATTATCGCTATCAATCATTACTCTAGAAGGTGCTTGCTCATTGCTTTTAATTACAAATCTTTTATTTTCAGTTTTATCTAAGAATTTTTCTAAAGAAGCATAATCTGAGAAAATTTTATGAGCTGGGATTTGAATGTTATTCTTTGTTGAGAAGTCTCTAGCATATTCTCTATCATTTTCAAGTTTTAGACAGTGAGAAGGAGTTCCAAAAACGGTAATTCCTTTTTCCTTTAGAAAATCAACAACTCCAGTGAGTAAAGGAGCTTCAGTACCAATAAATACTGTGTCTATATTGTGTAATAAACAAGCTCTGTAAACACTTTCAGGAGAAGAGGGGTTTACATATTTTAAATTAACAGCAATCCCTTCTGTACCAATGTTACCATGAGCAACATATAGTCCATTTATAAGTTTGCTTTGTGAAAAAAACCATGTAATAGCATGATCTTTTGCTCCGGAGCCTAATACTAATAATCTCATTAAAGTTCCCCCTTAGTTTTGTAAAGATATCATTATCATAATGGTAGGGTCAACATGTATATATTTATCATATATATTATAATTTAAGATAATAAAGATAAAGCCTCTATATAATCTTTATTACTATTTGCTTTCATTAAAAGTTGTTTGACTTTTGCGGATCCATTTATTCCTTTTAAATATGCACAACAGTGTTTTCTCATTTCTCTATAAGCAACATCTTCTCGATAAATTTGACACATTAAATCAAGTTGTTCAAGAATTATATCCACTCTATCAATAACTGAAGAAGGATAAATATCTTCACCTGTTTGTAATAAATGCCTTGTTTGTTCAAATATAAAAGGATTCCCAATGGCGCCTCTTGCAAACATAAGACCATCAACATTTGTCTCACTTAGCATTCTTAGACCATCTTTTGGTTCAAATAAATCTCCAGATCCAAATATTGGTATTCCTTTATATTCTTCATGAATCACTTTTGTTAAATTTTCTAATCTATCCCAATGAGCAGTGGGCATATAACCTTGAGTTTTTGTTCTTGCATGCATACAAATTGAACTAGCTCCATTATCAAGCGCAAGTTTAGCAAAGTCTAAGTAATTTTCATTTTCACTGTCCCAACCTGTTCTGAACTTTACACTAACAGGGATATCAGAGTTTTTGTGAATAAAATTAACCAATGCTGCCATCTTTTCTGGGGTTTGCATTAGTGCACTACCTGCTCCAGTTTTAGTAACTTTAGGAACTGGACAACCACAATTAATATCAATAATTGTTGGGTTAAATTTTAATAAAGCTTCAAAGCCTCTTTGAAGAGAATCAAGATTATCTGTGAAAATCTGTATTACAAAAAGATCTTCATTTTCTGCTCTTTTCATTAAATTAACAGTTTTTTCATTTCCTCTAGCAATGCCTTCTGTGCTTACCATTTCAGAGGTTGTTAGATTTGCACCATGTTTTTTGCATAGATATCTAAAAGGAATATCTGTATATCCTGCTAAAGGAGCAAGAAATAAATTCCCATCAATTGTTAAATCTTTTATTTTTATTGGATGATATAATTTTGAGGTATCCAAATATTATCTCCTAATATTGTATTGTGTAATGAATTTATATATTTTTTTAAATTTGTTTTCAAGAATTAGTTTATCAAAGCTCATCAAAAAAATATATACAGACAATAAAATTAAGTTCAAAAATTCATATCAAAAATATATTTATTTTTTTGTGGATTATAAGATATAAAAAATGTTCAATATTTGACTTTTTATTCTTCTCATGGTAATTTGATTTGTAGTGTAATTTTATACTAAGTTACGAAAATAGGAACTTTATGAAAAAAAATAAAAATAATAATATAGAAAATATAAATACAGACCATCCTGAATATGGATATGTATATTTGATAAAAAATCCAGCTTCAAATGAAGTAGCATTATGTGCTTGGGATAGTTCTTTAGTTAAAGGTCAAAAAGTTATTTTTGAAACTAGATATGGATTAGATCTTGGAGAAGTTGTTGGCGATGCTTCAAAGCTTGGAGCTCCTTATTGTTGTGGAAATTCTTCTCCATGCGGAGCTTGTTTAGAAGCTGAAGATGTTGAAGATAATAGCGACTTAGTAGCGGAAGGTGAACCTATTGAGATAGAGAATGATGATGAAAATGAAGTCTTTCTTTATAGAAACTATGACAATTTAGATAACAGTTGTAAACATTGTAATAAAGATAAGGTTTTAATAAAAAAAGATATAACCTGGCTAGATAGAGTAGCTACAAAAAAAGATTTAGAAAGATATGAAGAGTTATGTAAAAGGGAAGTTGATGCTTTAACTCTTTGTAGAGAAAAAATTCAAAAACATAATTTGGATATGAAATTGGTAACTGCTCACTTTTTATTAGTTGAACCTAAAGTTGTGTTCTTCTTTACTTCTGAAGCAAGAGTTGATTTTAGAGAATTAGTAAAAGATTTAGTTAGTGTCTTTAGAATTAGAATTGAATTAAGACAAATTGGAGTTCGTGACGAAAGTAGAGTTCTAGGTGGTTTAGCTGTATGTGGTAGAGATTATTGCTGTCATGGTATCACTGATAAATTACAACCTGTATCAATAAAAATGGCTAAAGAACAAAATTTATCACTAAATTCAATGAAGATTTCAGGGCCTTGTGGAAGACTATTATGCTGCTTAGCTTATGAACAAGATTTTTATGTTGAAGAAAAATTAAAATATCCTCAAGAAGGCAATAAAATTAAAATTGGAAGAGAGTTAATGAAGGTCGCTGAAGTTAATGTAATTTCAAAGAAAATTTTATTAGTTGCTATTGATGGACGTATGATTAGTATTGATGCAACTAAAACAAAGTATAATAATGAAAGTAAATATTGGGTAGTTGATAAAGAATATATGAAACAATTAATTGATGATTGATTAAGTAATTACTGATAGGTAAAAAAAATGCATAATTTTATAGGTAATTAAATTATTTATAACTTAATACTAAGATTTGTATTGACCCAACTTATATAGTTGTGATATTTTAAATACTTGTTGGTATTTGACCAACTCATTTAAATATATAAATGATAAGAAAATAATAAAAAAGTTATTAGTAATATTTCGGAGGTATTACGTGTCTAACAACAATTCTGCAAAAAAAAGAGAAAGACAAAATAAGAGTCGCCGCATGAGAAATCGTGCTATCAAAAGCGAAGTTCGTTCAGCAATAAAAGATTTTGAAAAATGTGTTTTAGCTGGTGATAAAGCTGCTGCTGAAGTAGCAATGAAAGAAAGTTTTAAATTATTAGATTCTGCAACTAGTAAGGGTGTATTACACAGAAACACTTCTAGTCGTAAAAAATCTAGAATTTATGCAGCTTTAGCTAAATTAAACTAATAAAAATATATAATTGTTAAGGAGCATTTTTCATGGCTGATTCCAAGAAATTAACTAAGTCTATAATAATCGATAATTTATACGCTAAATTAAAAGAACGTTACGAAGATACAGCAATTACAAAAACAGAAATTCATATGCTTATCGATGAGTTCTTTGAAGAAGTGAAAGATGGTTTAAAACGTGACCAAATTATCGAACTCAGGGGATTTGGAACTTTTGAAGTTCATACAAGAAAACAAAGAGATCGTGCACACAATCCTAAAACTGGTGCTCCTGTAACCGTTGATACTCATGGAGTTGCTTTCTTTAGACCTGGTCGAGAGCTAAAAGAAAGAGTATGGGACCTTCGTGGTT
Source organism: Pleomorphochaeta caudata (assembly GCF_055395745.1). Lineage (NCBI taxonomy): Bacteria > Pseudomonadati > Spirochaetota > Spirochaetia > Spirochaetales > Sphaerochaetaceae > Pleomorphochaeta > Pleomorphochaeta caudata. The sequence goes on along the minus strand of NZ_AP042458.1, from coordinate 586,807 downwards.
AACCCTTTTTTCCTATTAAGGAGAACATCAATTGTTTAAATTAGACTCTAGAAGAAGCCTCAGGACAGTAATGACTGAGGTTTTGTTTTTAATTATATCTGCATTTATTTTTGCAATTGCTTTTCCAAGCTTTATTAATATTCATGGATTTTGGATTTTTGCTTTTGTTGGATTAATTCCAATGTTTGCGGTAATTCATAATACAAAATGGTATTTAACTCCAATATATGGTTTTTTATATGGTTTTGTGTTTTATTTGATTTTTAATTATTGGTTAAAAGCCTTTCATCCACTAGCTATATTAATAGTACCTATCATCAAAGGTGGGGAGTTATTAGTAGCTTTTCCTTTGTTTAAATTAATAGATTCTGCATTCAAAAAACGAGGCTATATTATTAATGCTATTTTATATGTAGCATATACTTATGTTTCTCAAAATTGGTTCGCAGGCTATCCTTATGGCATTATTGGTTATGCTCCATATAAATTTATACCTTTCATACAAATTGCATCAATTACTGGTGTTTGGGGAATTAACTTTGTTATGGTTCTCCCTCAAATTTTATTTGGGATTTATTTAGGGGATTATATACTAAATAAAGCAAAGCCTTTTAAGTCTTTTATAAAAGAATATTTTATTGATTTAATCATTTATTGTGCATTGTTTGTTGCAATTCTAATATTTGGTTTTGTATCTATGCATAAGTGGGATAATACTGAGCCTCAAGATTATTGGAGAGTTGCTAGTGTTCAACATAGTTCTGATACTTGGGAAGGTGGATATTTAACTTATAAGCGTAATTTTAATAACTTAAGATTATATTCTTTAGAATCATTAAGAGAAAATCCAGATATTGTTATTTGGAGTGAAACCGCTTTTGTTCCAAGTGTTGCATGGCATGAAAAATATCCTAGTGATGAAGAAACAAGTAAATTAGTTGATGAATTTGTAAATTTTGGATATGAATTAAATGTTCCTTTATTAACTGGAAATCCAGAAGGTGTAATTGATGATGTAACTAAACCAGCTATATTAGATAATGGTGAGTGGAATAGAAAAGACTATAATACTGTTATATATTTTAGCAATGGGAAGATTCAAAATACTTATAGAAAACAACATTTAGTACCTTTTACTGAGCATTTCCCTTATCAAAAGCAAATGCCTCATTTATATGCCCTTTTAGAAGCTAATGATTATCATTGGTGGGAAAAAGGCGATGATCCTGTTGTATTTACAGCTGATAGAGGAATAACCTTCTCAACTCCAATTTGTTTCGAAGATGTTTTTGGAGAAATTTCAGCTGATTTTGTTAAAAATGGTGCAAATGTACTTGTAAATATGACTAATGATGGTTGGGCTGATTCTGTTACTAGTGAAATGCAACATGCCGCTATTGGTGTATTTAGATCAATTGAAAATCGTAAATCTACTATTAGAAGTACTAATAGTGGTATAACATGTAGAATAGATACTGTAGGAAGAATGATAGATCCTATGGAACCATTCCACCCAGGTTGGAAAATTTATGAAGTTCCAGTTTATACTACTGAAGCAAACGGTAGTACATTCTTTACATTACATCCTAATCTATTTGCACAAATCTCTGTGTATATTTCATTAGTTTTACTAATCTTTGGAATTGCTTTATTAATAAAAAATAGAGGGAAAAATGAATAAAACAGCATCTATCTGTATAATTGGATCTGAATTAACAAAAGGTATTATTGGGGATAAACATTCACAATTAATATCTCAAGAATTATATAAATTAAATATTAGTGTAAATCAAATAATCATTGTAAATGATGATGGATCAATAGAAAAAGTTTTAGAATCTTGGTTAGATGATAATGATTTAATAATTGTAACTGGAGGCTTAGGGCCAACAAGTGATGATTTAACTAGAAGTGCAATAGCAAAAGTTGCTAACGTAAATCTAGTTAAGAACAAAGAAGCTTATGATGATTTATATAAGAGAGTTCAAGATCGTATTCATGGTGCTAATTATTCACAAGTATATATTCCAGACGGATTTTCTGTTTTAAGAAATCCTAATGGAACTGCTGCAGGTTTTTATGGAAATATTAAAAAATCAAATAGAAACCCTTTGATAGTAAGTATGCCTGGCCCTCCTAGAGAATTAAAACCAATGTTTTTTGATCAAGTATTACCATATTTAAAAAATTATGTAGGTTACAGTGAAAAACAAAGTGTTGAATTATCTACTTTTTTAATTTGTGAAAGCAAATTAGAAGAAGCTTGTTCTTCTCTTGCAAAAAAAGATATAAGCTGGGGAACTCGTTTCCAAGATGATAGAATTAGTTTATTTGTAACAGGAAATGATTCTGCTAATTTTATTGAAAGTTTGAGAAAATTAATTGGAAAAGAATTAGTAGTAGATGGAAATGAAACTGCATTAAATATGTTAATAAATATTTTAAAAGAAAATAATTTAACTATTAGTTGTGCAGAAAGTTGTACTGGTGGATTATGCGCAAAACTATTAACAGATAATGGTGGAAGTTCCTCTTTCTTTGAAGGCGGGGTAGTCTCTTATTCCAATAAAATTAAAAATAAAGTATTAAATGTAAAAGCTGATACTTTAGAAAAGTATGGTGCTGTATCAAAAGAAACTGTAATAGAAATGGCTGAGAATACTTTAAGTTTATTAGATACAGATGTCGCATTTTCAATTTCAGGAATAGCCGGCCCAACCGGTGGTACACCAGAAAAACCTGTAGGTACTGTTTGGTTTGGGTTTAGTAGTAAAAATGCTAAATCACAAGCCGTAAAATTGAATTTTTCAGTAAAAACTAGATTCAGTATAAGAAATAGAGCAGCTGTTGCAGCATTTTTATTAACCTGTTTATATTTAAATGAGTATAGTTTGCTTGACATTATTAACGGGTGGGAATATATTTAACTTATCAAATGCTTATGTACTTTGTATAAAAATATTGAATTCATAGGCTATGATCTTAAAACAAAAAAACAATTTAAAGATTTCCAGTTTAAATAAAAATAATATAATTCATAAAAAATTGATGTAAAGAAAATTAGGGTCTTCCTAATTTGTTGCTTTGTATCTCTAAATAAATTGTCAAAATCTATATATAAAACGGAGCTTGATTATATGGCTGAAGAAGTAAAGCAAGATGCTGAAAAAGACCTTGCTTCTGAAGGTAAAAAAAGTGTTAAAGTCGTTGTTAAAAAACGCGTAAGAAAAACTACAGCAAAAAAACCTTTAGAAAACGAGACAGATAGTGAAAAATCTGAAGAAAAAGAAACTGTTACACCTAAGAAAACAACTAGAAAAAGAAAAACAACAAAGACTGCAGCAAAAAAAGATGATGCAACTGATCAATTAGAGCTAGCGCTTGACACCCCAGAGCCTGTAGAAAAAGTTGCAAAAAAGAAAGTTGTAAAAAAAGTTGATGATAATGAAGTGAAAGAAGAAAAAAAATCATCAAGTAAAGAAACAGTAGAAGAAAAGAAACCTGTAGCTAAGAAAACTACAAGAAAAAGAACTAAAAAAACAATTGAAACAAAAGATAAGGCTGAAAGCGAATCAAAATCAGTAGAAAAAGAAGTTTCTCAAAGTAAAAATTCTTTAACTGATGATAACAAAACAGATAAATCTGAGGATTCTAAATCTTCTTCAAACAATAATGAAGAAAAACCTCAAAAAGATAATTCACAAAATTCTAGAAGAAATAATAACAATAATAATAATCGCAATAACACTAGAAGAACAAATAATAATAACAACAATAGAAATAATAGAAACAAAAATAATAAAAAATATCATGAGGAAAGAATTGAAGAAGTTAATCTCGATGAAAATCCTGATGCAGATAGATTAGTTGTAAATGATTTATATTATATGAGTTTTGATGTTTTAAGAGAAAAAGGTATCGAACTTGGATTAAATAAAGATAATATTTATGATTATAAGAGACAAGAAATTGTTACTGAAGTTTTAAGATCTCATTGTGCAAAAGGTGGTGCTTTAATTGTAGAAGGTACATTAGAAGTTTTACCTGATGGCTATGGATTTTTAAGAAGTAGTAGAAATAGTTATATTTCTGGACCTGAAGATATTTATGTTTCTGCCAATATTATTAGACACAATTCTCTAAAAACAGGTGATTTAGTTTTAGGTCAAGTAAAAACTCCAAGAGATTCAGAGAGATTCTATGGTTTACACAAAGTTTTACAAATTAACAATGATGATGTTATAAAAGCAAAAACAAGACCATCATTTGATAGCTTAACTCCTAGATTCCCTGATGAGAGAATGAGACTTGAAAATAGTAGTGAAGATGTATCTACAAGATTAATTGATATGTTCTGTCCTATTGGTAAAGGTCAACGTTCTTTAATCGTTGCACCTCCTAGAACAGGTAAAACTGTTTTAATGCAAAAAATTGCAAATGCCATAAGTGAAAATTATCCTGAAATTGTTTTAATGGTTCTTTTAGTTGATGAACGTCCAGAAGAAGTTACAGATATGAAAGATAATGTTAGAGGTGAAGTAATAGCATCAACTTTCGATGAACAAGCTACTAGACACGTTCAAGTTGCTGAAATGGCTATTGAAAAAGCTAAGCGTATGGTTGAAGCTGGAAAAGATGTAGTTATTTTATTGGATTCAATAACTCGTTTAGCTAGAGCATATAACCAAACAGTTCCAGCTAGTGGTAAGATTTTAAGTGGTGGTGTTGATTCTAATGCACTACATAAACCAAAAAGATTCTTTGGTGCTGCTAGAAATATGGAAGGTGGCGGAAGCTTAACAATTGTTGCAACAGCTTTAATTGAGACAGGTTCTCGTATGGACGAAGTTATTTTTGAAGAATTCAAAGGTACTGGTAATAATGAAATTGTTTTAGACCGTCGTTTATCAGATAGAAGAATATTCCCAGCAATAAACTTAAAGAAATCTGGTACACGAAGAGATGATTTATTGATACCTAATGATGAAGCAGCACGTATTTGGATTATAAGAAATGCAATAAATGATATGGATGAGGTCGATCAGACCCCTTTCCTTATTGACAAAATGTTAAAAGCAAAGAATAATGAAGCGTTCTTTAAATCAATTAATACTGCTATTGCAAAATAGAAAAAGAAATTTGTTTGCTGTCAAGATTAATTCGTATCAGCAAATTGATATATAAGTGGAGGCATCTTATGAAAGATAATATTCATCCAAAATATGAATTAAAAGAAATTCATTGTTCTTGTGGTAATGTTTTTAAGACTAAAACTACCTCAAATAATTTAGAAGTAGAAATTTGTTCTGCTTGTCACCCTTTCTACACTGGTAACCAAAAACTAGTTGATACAACTGGTCGTGTAGAACGCTTTAAAAAGAGATATGGTATTTCAAAATAAATATCATCATGCCACTGAGTTTTCTCAGTGGTTTTTTTTAAAATTTTCAAATATTTTTTTTTGTTGCAATATAGCAATAGATAGCTTAAACTAAGATAAAGGGCCATTTATGAATAATATTATTGCTAAACATAAAAAATTTTTTGAAAAAATAGATCCTCAAGTAATAGCAAAAGCTCCAATTGTTTGTACTCTATTTGGTGCCTTTGCGGATGCCTGTCAGGGTTATTCAATTTTGTGTTGTGGCATTAATTCTGTTACAATAGCCATTTCTAAACGTAAAGATAATTTAATAAAAGTATATAAAGCAGACGGAAGTGATAGAAAACGTTTTGCAATAAATGCCCTAAGATTTAGAAAAGAAGATCGTTGGGCTAATTATGTTAAAGCAGTTGTTGCAGTTTTGATAAAAGAAGGACATTCTTTTGTTGGCATGAATGTAACATTAGATGGTGATGGGTTAAATAGTGATAATACTTCTTTAAGCACTAGTTTAGCATTAGCCACTTGTTTAGCTTTAAATGAATTATTCAAATTAGAATTAAATCAACAAGATATAGTTAGGGTTGTTCATCAAGCAAATACTTCATTTAATAATGAAACTTGTAGAATTGGTGATTTAATGACTTTATTAAATGGTCAGGAAAATAAAGTAGTATTTTTTGATCATCAGCATAGTACTTATCAATTTGTAAATTTTCCATTTGTAAGAGGTCTTTCAAAATATTGGACTGTAATTATTGATAGTAAAATTCCTCCTCAAGCTATGAGAGATGAGAATGTTTATGCACATAAATTAACTCAAATTGCTTTAGATAAACTTCATTTACATTATAAAGATATTCCAAGAAGAGATATTCCAGAAAAAGATGTCGCATCTAGAATTATTCCTATTGAAGAAAAATACAGAAATATTTGTGTTTTTACCTTACGCGAATCTAGATTTGCTCTAGAGGCTAAGAATATGCTTGAACAAAATCAAGCTGTACTATATGGTAGGGGTATGAATAGAGCAGAGGTTGACTTGAGAGACAAACTTGAGATAACCTGTCCTGAAATTGATTGGCTAGTAAAAAGAGCAATCGAAATTGATGGCTGTAAAGGAGCTCACGTAGTTTTTGATGGCAATAGTGGCTCAATAATGCTATTGGTTGATGAAAATGCTCTTAACGACTATCAAGAAAAGATGGAGGAATACGGACATATTTTTGGCTTTGAACCTACTTGGAAAGATTTCAACCCAACAAAAAGCGCAGAAGTATTGTTTATAAAATAATTGATGAGAATATTATTAACTAATGACGATGGTTACAATAGTGAAGGTATAATTATTTTAGAGCAAGTATTAAAATCTTATGGTCATAAGGTTAGTGTTTGTGCGCCTTCTAATCAACGTAGTGCTTCATCTCATTCAGTTAGTTTAAGAGATTCAATAAATATTTCTTCATATGCAAAAGATCATTATCATTGTTCAGGGACTCCAGCTGATTGTCTGTTATTCAGTTTCAGAGGTGGTCTATTTGATGTTAATGAATTTGATTTAGTAATAAGTGGTATTAATCATGGTTTAAATGTATCTAGTGATATTCTTTATTCTGGAACAGTTAGTGCGGCTAGAGAAGCTGTAATGATTGGAGTAAAGGCTATTGCAATATCTTTAGAACCTCCAAAAAATAATGAATCATATAATTTTGAAAATGCTGCAATATTTTTAGCTGAGCATTTAGATGTTTTCTATCCATTATGTACTACAAATTCAATTATTAACATAAATGTTCCTCATAATATGCAAGGGAATTGGAAAACTGGTAGTTTAGGACTTTTAGATTATAGAGACGCAGCAGAAGTTACAAATGGGGATTTAAACGATATAAAGAACTCTCCTTCAAATGCTATTACTTTAGGTCTTAATTCTATGGCCGATTCTCCAATATTAGTTAATCAAGATTATAAATCAGTAACTGATTTTGAGTTAATAAGTAAAAACATAATTTCTGTATCAATATTAGAGGTTTTACCAGCGGTTTCTTCTTTACAAAAGAATTTATTAGCTCTTGAAAGGGAGGCCTAAATGCAAAGTTGGGAATCCCATTGTAAGAAGTGTGGCCTTTGCTGTCATGAAAAAGTAGTAATAGATGATACTTTAGTTGTTGATTTAGATTCATATTGTGAAAATTTCGATATAAAAACTAAAACCTGTAAAATATATGCAAAACGCTTTATTGATAGTGTTAGATGTAAAAAAGTAACACTTGCAAAAGCTATGTTTGCTCCCTATTTACCTCCAACTTGTGGATATGTTGAATGGGCAAGATTAAAAGGTATTAGATTCTCTTCAATAAGAATGTTAAGATTAATTCATAGTAAACAACCAACTAGTGATGATGATGCAAATGATTCTCTTTATCAATATTTTAATTGATAAAGTTACATAAGTGCGAATTTGGACTTTATGTAATATTTTTGTATATTATAACTAGAGGTGAAATTATGGATAACAGATTTGTTTATCTAGATAACAATGCCACCACACAGGTTGCTCCTGAGGTTTGGCAGGTTATGAGTGACTCTCAACAATTATTCGGCAATGCTTCAAGCATGCATGGCTTTGGAAGAGCTGCTGCTATGGCAATTTCAAAAGCTAGAGGTCAAGTTGCTGATTTGATTGGATCACAAAAAGAAGAAATATATTTTACAAGTGGCGCTACTGAATCAAATAATATTGTATTTAATATAGCTGCTAACTTGGTAGATAAAAGTGAAAATAGAAAAAGAATTGTAACTACTACAATTGAACATCCTGCAATTATAGAAACAGTAAAATATCTAAAAACTAAAGGATATGTAATTGATTTAGTAAAAGTTGATAAGACTGGTTTACTTGATTTAGATGATTTAAAAAGTAAGTTAGATAAAGATGTTGTACTTGTTAGCGTTATGAGTGCAAACAATGAGACTGGAACAATTCAGCCCATCGAAGAAGTATCAAAATTAACTCATGAAGTTGGTGCTCTATTGCATTGTGATGCCACACAATCAATTGGTAAAATTGATATCTCAATGAAAGATCTAAAAATTGATTATTTAAGTTTATCAGGACATAAATTCTATGGACCAAAAGGTGTTGGTGTTCTTGCAGTTAGAAAAAAAGCTCCTATATTTAATTTGATGCATGGTGGTCACCAAGAACAAGGCTTTAGACCTGGTACTTATAATAACTTTAGTATCATTGGTTTAGGTAAAGCTTGTGCTATAGCAAAAAGAGATATTGCTGTAGAACGTGAAAAATTATGGAAAATGAGAGAAGCTTTAAGAAAAGGCATTTTAGAAAGAATAGATGATGTTGTAATCAATGGAAATCAAGAACATTGTTTACCCGGAACATTAAATGTTTCTTTTCCAAGGGCAGAAGGTGAGTCCATCTTATTGTATTTAGATATGGAAGGAATAGCTGTTTCAACAGGTTCTGCTTGTGCTACAGGTAGTTTAGAGCCTTCATATGTATTATTAGCAGGTGGATTAGATATAGAAATAGCTCATGGATCGATTAGATTTAGTTTTGGCAGATATAATTCTATGGATGATGTAAATTATGTATTAGAAAAATTGCCACCGATTATTAAAAGAATTAGGGAGATGAGTACAAGATGAGTAGTTTTTTAGAACAATGGGTATATACAGATGTAGTTAAAGATCATTTTATGAATCCAAAAAATATTTGGAGAAAAGAAGAAAACTTTGAAGCTGATGGTGTCGGTGAAGTTGGTTCAATGGCATGTGGAGATCAGATGAGAGTTGGAATCAAAGTTGAAAATGATAAAATTAAAGATATTAGATGGTTAACTTATGGTTGTGCTTCAGCAATAGCTAGTACTTCTGCAATGAGTGAATTAGTTAAAGGAATGACTTTAGAAGATGCATATCATGTAACTCCTAAAATGATTACTGATGCCTTAGGCGGTCTTCCTGAACATAAATTCCACTGTTCAGTATTAGGTGATAAAGCTTTAAGAGCTGCAATTGATGACTATTTAGAGAAGAATAACTTACCTAATAATTATAAACATAAAGTAGCTGTTGTTGTTTGTGAATGTAATAATGTAACAGATCAAACAATTGAAGAATTGGTAAAAAATGATAAAGTTAATACTTTAGAAGAACTTCAAGAAATAACAAAATATGGAACTACTTGTGGTAAATGTAAAGATAAGGTAAAAGACTTATTTGATGAATATAAACATATTTATGGTAAATAAATAATTAATAAAAATATAAAAAGGTATGTTCAATAGAGCATACCTTTTTTAGTTTTAAGTGACATTAAATTCACTGCCACCTATAAATTCTCTTAAAAGAGAATCTTTTGGGACTAATGCCTCAGAAATTGGATGGACTCTTGATAAAAATACAAGTAATCTTCTTGCTATAGCAAAAGCCATTTCATTTGAAGGTTCAACAGTTTTTAAAAGAGGTTCAACAAAAGGTTTTATTGCTCCTAATTCATATTCAAGAGCTGAATTTAGCATAATATCTGCATTATTTTGATATGGGAAAATATGTTTATTTTCACCAGCTTGTACACTGTCCCACATAGAAAGGGTTGTAGTTGCACTTATACCTCTTGTCATATTATCTCTAGTTATTCTTCTTAAAATTCTATTATCTGTTGTGCTAATTCTATTATGATCATCAAGATTAAGTTGTGTTAATGCTGATATATAAATTTTAAAAGTATCTTTTGGATTAAGATCTGGTATTAGTTTTGGATTTAATCCATGAATTCCTTCAATTAAAAAAATTGTATTTTCTTTTAAGCTTACAGTTTTATCTAAATACTCTCTTTTGTTTTTCTTAAAATTAAAAGAAGGTAGATTTATTTCTTTATGATTAAATAAATCAAGAATATTTTGTTTAAATAAATCTGTATCAAGAGCTTCAAGACATTCAAAATCTAATTTTCCATTTTCATCTATTGGAATGTCTTTTTTCAATCTATAATAATTATCTAAAGAAATTAATATAGGACTTTTACCTAATAACCTTAACTGAATTCCTAATTTATTGGTAAATGTGGTTTTACCGGAGGATGATGGACCCGCAATAAAAACAACTTTTGTAGATTTCTTATTGCATATAGAATCTGCAATGCTAGAAATCTTTTTTTGTTGGAGAGTTTCAGCTAATCTTATATATTCTCCAATTTCATTTTTTATACAGTTCATATTTAATTTACCAAGTGATTGGAAGTGTAATACTTCATTCCACTTTCGATATTCTTTAAATACTTTATATAATAAAGGGTTGTCTTTAAAATCTTGTAGAACTGTGAAATCACTTGATCTAGGATATCTTAGTAACATTCCATCTTCATCATATTTCCTTAATTGCCACAATCCTAATACACCTGTCTTATTTACTAAAGGTTCATAACTTTTATCCATGTATTCATTTATTTGATAAATAGCGATTGTAGGTTCATGTTGATAATTAATTAAATCAACTGTTTCAAGAGCGCCTCTATTTTTAAAATATTCAAGTCCATGCTCAAATGTTATTTGTCGATAAGTTATAGGATAATTATTATTAACAATTTCCTTCATTTTTTCTGATAAAGCATTTATATCAGATTCATCAATCTTTGAGGAATCTGAATAATGAAAGAAATATCCATCTCCAAGACTATGCCCAATTGTTAATTGACGAGAAGGAAATAAAATCCAAGAAGCATAACAAAGCAAATAGCAAATGCTATGTCTGTAAACTCTTTTCCCAAGATCAGAAAATAAGTAAACAGGTTTAATTGTTGCATTGTATGTAAGTATATAAGATAAAGGTAATAGTTCATAATTGACTTGAGCTGCTACTATAGGGTTGTTTTCATAAGTGTTATCTAAAGCAAAGCCAAGTTGCTTTAAACTGTCTTCAACAGTTATTCCACATTGGGAAATAATTGATTTTTTTTCAAATTTAATTGTAATATTCATATTATATATTCTATAACGTTATATTTTAAGTGCAAGTGAAAAATTGTGTACTATTGATGTAAAAAATTTTATATTTTTAGATTGTTGCGCATATTATAAAAAAAGGTATAATAAAAATACTGATGAAAAAAAATGTTGAGAAAGGATATCCATACAGAAATAGAGACATATTAGTTATTGATTTAACTAAAGATGAATATAGTTTTGTTAGTATTTCTGAAGAGATTGGAAAGCAATATCATGGAGGAAGAGCTTTAGCTTATAAGCTCTGGGATGATTATGCAAACTGGGAAACTATAAATGAAAACTGTTTATATGTAGGTGCCCCAATTATAATAACACTCGGTGTTTCTAATGATTTGGGTTTCAATTTTTCCTCAAGTTCAACATTAATGTCTTATTCTTTAGAAAGTAAATCTGTTGTAACTTATAATTTTTCTTCAAAAAAATTATCTTTAGCTATTAGCTCTTTAGGTTTTTGTGCAATTGTTATAAAGGGTAGAGCTAGACGATTAACAAAAATAGAAATATTTAGAAATAAAATCAATATTGATTTGTGTGAAACTTTTCATAATCTTTCCACAAGAGAAATTGAGAGAGAACATGAAACTGCCGCCAGTTTAATTTCTATTGGGGCTTCTGGAGAAAATAGGTCAATATATTCATCAATTAATATTGATTCACAAAATGTTGGAAGAGCTGGTATTGGAGCAATATTTGGTGAAAAAAATTTAAAATGTGTAGCAATATATAATAATGAACAAGTTATAAGAACCCCTTATTATGATAGATACGTAGATGAAGTATTTAAATATTTTGATAATAAACCTAAAGTGAATTATTTAAATTCTGCAAATGAATTGGGTTGGGGCGCAATCGAAAGTTTTCAATACAGGTATGATCCTCGTCTTTGGGGATTAGGTAGCGAGTTAACAAAAGATTGTACATTAGATTGGTTAAATGCTTTAGCTTTAGGCGCTAATATTGGAATATACGATTATAATAAAGTTGAGATTTTACAAGAGAAATGTTTAGATTTAGCACTAGATCCATTCTCAGTAAGTATTTTTTTAAATTGGGCTTTATTTGCAGAAGACCAAGGTATTATAGATTTAAAGATTGATAAAAATATTAAATTTTTGAATAGACTAATTTTACTTTTAGAAGCTTTAAGTAGTGCAAAAGGATCTTTCTCTTCAATCAATGAAAGTGTAAGTAATTTAGCAGAAAAATATGGATTTGATAAAAATAATTTTACTTCTTTTGGAAAAGAATTATTACCTTTAGATTTAAGAGGTTTAAATGCTTTTTCTATTGCTGTAGCTATAGATGATGATACTTTTGTTCCTTGGGAAATGTTTAGAGAATTAAATAAAAAAGATAGCGCAAAAGCATTATTTTATTCACAAATATATAGAGAAATCTGTGAATCTTTAGGAATTAGTTGGAAGAATGTTCTTTACTTAGCTAATATTGATGGTAGCTATAAAAAAGAAAATAATAAATTTATAAAAATATTATTAAAGTTATTCGCTTTATCGGAAGGTTATAATATCAGTGAAGAACAATTGATTCAATTTGGTAAAGAAAGCTTTTTCCATAGAAGAGCAATTGAATGTCAAAGTAGAGATAATTGTAAATACTCAATTAGTAATATTCCAATATATTTTTTAACTAATCGTATTTGTAATTTTAAAAAAGAAAGCATTGTATCAATAGCAGGGGAATTAGATAAGTATCTTACAATTTTAGAATATGAGAAAGAAAAATTAAATATTCAAATTTAGTATTACTTTATTATCATAGAGAGTTCTAATTTCTATTTTATTTTTGTATAAGATAGCATAACTTGAATCAAATTCACCTCTAGGTCTGCTAAGACTTCCTGGATTTAAATTAATAACAGCATTTTTATCTTTAAATAATTTAACTACATGAGTATGTCCAGAAATAAATATATCTCCGTCTTCTAATTTATATGGGCTTTGGTAAGGATATTTTATTAAATCTCCATGAGTAATTAAAACTTGACGATTAAAGAAATTTTCTAATCTAACTCTAGGAGGAATATTAATATTTGAGATAGAAAAATCATATGCATTATCACAATTCCCTTTCACAATAAATAAATCATTGTTTAATGTAGAAAATAAATAAGCAAAGCTTTGACTATATGGAGTTAAATCCCCGCAAATAATAATAGGATTATTTTCACTTAATTCTATAAATTTTGAGAAAGCATTATAATCGCCATGAACATCTGAACAGATAAATATTTTTTCCATAATTACTATTTTTAATTGTATCCTATTGAAAGTTTTGTTGTTGAATTTAGTAATAGTCTTTACATAAATTCTTTTCTTATAAAAGAAATATATGCTAGATGAATTTGCTGTGTCAAGAAACATATATATTTATAGTTTTTGATATATAAAGGTGAAAATATTAATTTGCATTAATATATTATGTCTAATATAATATCATTAAATAGGTTTATGCATTTCTTGAGGAGTTTTATATGAAAAGGAAGAAATTAATTTGTAAGGATTTTCACGTCCTTTATTATCATGTTTGGGAACCAAAAGAAGAATGCGTGGCAGTTCTCCATATTCAGCATGGAATGGCAGAACATAGTTCAAGATATAATGATTTTGCAACCTTTTTGTGTGATAATGGTTTTAAAGTATATGCACAAGATCATAGAGGCCATGGGTATACTGGGGAAAAAGAAGTTTTAGGCTTTTTTGCTGAAGTAGATGGTTGGGAAAAAGTTGTAAGTGATGCAGAAGAATTGTCTTTAAAAATTAAGGCAGATAATGCTAATAAACCACTTTTTCTATTTGGTCATTCTATGGGTTCTTTTATAGCAAGAGTTTTGACTGCAAGAAATCCTGATTTGTATTGCGGAACTATTGTCATGGGAACTGGTGCTAATCCTGGATTAAAAGGAAAAATTGGAAAGTTGATTGCAAAAAACAGCATAAAAAAAATGGGTGCTCATACTTTAAATAAAAAGTTAAATAACATGACATTCGCTTCATATAATAAAAAATTTGATCCATCTGGATCAGAATTTCAATGGTTAAGCAGAGATAAAGAAGTTGTTGATAAGTATGAAAAAGATCCTTGGTGTGGTTTTGTTTGCTCGAATTCTTTCTATTTTGATTTATTAACTGGTGTTTTTGAGGCTAATGATATTAATTTAGCGAAAAGTATTGAAAAAAATTATCCAATACTGTTAATTAGTGGGAGTAAAGATCCTGTAGGTAATTACGGTAAAGGCGTATTAAAAGTCAAGAAACTTTATGAAAAAGCAGGATTAGAGAATGTTGATTTGTATTTAGTAGAAAATGCAAGACATGAGGTTTTAAATGAAATAGATAAAGAGAAAACTTATGAATATCTTTATTTATGGTTAAAGGATAAATTATAATAACATGGTAGTAAAAAAATCTTCCTCCAGTGAATTTAAAAGACGGGTTTATAGCGGAGTTCAAATTGGACGAATTTCTATAAACCATTTTCTAGCTGATAGATCTTTTGTTTCGGCTTCTGGGCTTGTATATACGACTCTGACAGCGTTGATTCCTGCTTTGACTGTATTCTTTACTTTCTTTGGTGCTCTAGGCGTTTTGACGCCGTTTAAAAGCTTTATAATTTCATCGATAAATGATTTTACAAATTATAATGTTGGAAGTGATGTAATAAATTTACTTACTGGTTATGCTCAAAATGCAACTAGTTTAGGTATTGTTGGGCTTGTTTCCTTTTTAATTACAATGATTTTATTGATTAATAGAGTATGGATAATTATTAATGGGATCTATAGAACTGCTGTAAACAGAAATATTATAAAAAGATTTGCGAACTTTATTTCTTTTTCAATTGTTGCAATTTTATTAATAGCTGCTTTTATTAATGTTCAATCGCGTTTAAGTGAGAGATATGTTGAATTAATGGGCTTAAAAACAGTTAGTGATACAGCAAAAGTTGTTAACCAATTATTACCATTTTTTATTTTGTGGATAGCAATTTTCTTATTAATATTTTTTGTACCAAATACAAAAGTTGAATTTTCAGCAGCAGCAGTTGGTTCTACCGTAGGTAGTATCATTGTTTTACTTGCTAACTATATATTCTTTAATTTATCAACCTTTGTAGTTAATTTATCAATTATTTATGGTTCTTTTGCGGCCTTTTTCTTATTCTTGGTTTGGTTTTATATGCTGTGGGTTATTCTTTTATTCTCGGTTAACCTTTCTTATGTTTATCAATTTAGACCTGATTTAGTACCAGTGGAAGGCCTTGCTCAATCTCCTGCAAGATTTATTTCTGAAGGAGTAAATATAATTATGTTGATTGGTGATAATTTTAGACAAGGAAAAGGTACTACCACTACTAGAGAAATGAATGAACGTTTAGCAATTCCTGATAAAAGGTTATATGGTTATTTAGATTATTTTGTATCCTTGAATTATCTAACTCCTACAAATAATGGTAAAACAGCTTTTATACCAGCAAGACCCTTGTCAGAAATTTATATTAAAGATATTGTTGATGGTCTATATGGCTTAAATAAGATTAGTTATGAAGATAAAGATACAGCTGGGGAAGCTATAGCTATACAAATTCATGGTCATGGAATTTCTTCTTTAGGTAAGTTAAATTTAGAAAATCTTTTAGAAAGAATTTAAGTTTGGAGTAGTATTATATGTATTTAGATATAGACGAATTAAAAAAAATAGATAACTTAACTTGGCATTCAATTCCAAGTGATAAATTTGGTATTATAAAAGACGAATGTTATAAAGTTGGTGATTATGAATTAATTATGTTAAGAAATCCTGTAACTATAAGTAATGAATCTTTAGTAGCGATTGAATATTCAATGATAGTAAAATTAAATGGGGATAATATTTTAACAGTTAATCTTGAAAAAGATGATTTGAGAGCTTTATCAAGTTCTTTTGGTTGTAAATTAAAGGATATGCAAGAAGAATATGATACCAAATCAAATTATGGACCAATACATACTGTTTTATATTCTTATGAGGATAAAGAAGATCTTGGTGTATATAATGGTGAAACTGATTTAATGAGTATTAAAATGTTTTTTATAGAATTGCTTATGGATACTTTAGATTGTGATGAGGAATTAGAACCTCTATTTGTCAATTAAAGTTGTTATGTAATGCAATTTTCTTTACAGATATTAGACCTCTTGCTAGTTTATTAGTAAGGGGTTTTTTATTTTGAATGTGTTGCTATTATCTAGAGATGGTCATTTGCGAACAATAATTAATAAAAGTATTCAAAATAAATGTGTGATGATAGCTTCAAATGAAAAATTGAAGTTATACATAAATAAACATCAAGAAATTGATTATTTTATAATCGATGAATTAATTTTTCCATCTATAAATCTTAATTTATTATTTTTTGAATTTTTAAATTCTAAATTTATTTTTTTATTGAAATATAATAAGGCAAATTTTGTTGAAAATGGGCGCTTTTTATTTACTAATAAACCTTTAACTGAAAATAAGATTAATTATATTCTTTCTAAGAAGAATAATAATGATTCAATAATAAAAACAGAATTCAATACGTTAATAGGTTCAAGTAAGATTATGGAAAATGTTCGTAAAGAAATAGTTTTATTAGCTAAGCAAAATTGTCCAATTATGTTAATTGGAGAAAGTGGTACAGGCAAAGAATTAGCAGCTAATATGATACATAACAATAGTGTTTATAATAAAAAGAATTTTGTAAGTATCAATTGTGCATTATTAAATTCTGATATATCAGATTCAATCCTTTTTGGACATAGAAAAGGCTCTTTTACTGGAGCAGATGAAGATACCGATGGATTATTGGATAAGGCTAATAATAATTCTCTTTTTTTTGATGAGATAGAAAATATATCTATAACTTGTCAAACAAAGCTATTAAGAGTATTTGAATTGGGAGAATATAGAAAGATTGGTGATAATGAAATATTAAAGAGTAATTTCAGATTAATTTGTGCCTCTAATAGAGATATAGAGGAATTGGTAAAAATAAAAAAATTTAGAGAAGATTTCTATTATCGAATAAGTGCTTTTCAAATTAGATTACCATCTTTAAATGAACATAAAGAGGATATTGATGAGTTAGTCTTTTATTATTTAAGTAAAAAAGATGATAAAAGAGTCTTAGAAAAAGACTTTATTAAAAAATTAAAAGAAAGAGATTGGAAGGGCAATGTCAGAGAATTAAATAGTGTTATTGAAAAAAGTAGGATTTTTAGTCCTTCCAATATAATTAGATTAAAGGATTAAAATTATTTATCAAAGTATTTATTTAAAGCTATTTTTGCAGAGTTAAATGCTAAGTCAATTTTTTTAATATCTTCTTTAATATTTAAATCTTTTAACTCATAACCTGTAATTTCATTCTCATCTTCAGGAAATAGTTTTTTAATAATTATTTCTGAATTTGATGTTTCAAAAGTAGCAATAAAGAAAATATCACAGGTTATATAATCAATATCTTTATAAGAGTAATTGTTTGTTGCACTAGTTAAATATTTGATGCTTTTTGGTGTTAATCCAATTTCTTCTTTACATTCTCTCATCGCCGCTTCTTCAGCACTTTCGCCTGGATCAACAAAACCTCCAGGTACTGCAAGTTTTCCTTTTTGAGGATCTTTACCTCTTTTGATTAATAAAATTTTTTGTTTATTTTCTTTATCTTTTAAAATTATAATTAGTCCTACTGCAGCAGCAACATTATTGTATAATGATAAGTTACATTCACTACAACTCCATTTTCTGTTATTAATATATTCTAATGTTTCTTTACCACAATTAGGGCAGTATTTTAAATCTTTCATGAGTTTCTCCTAAGTATCAATTCTTTCTAATGGCATGCTCATGCATCTTGGACCACCCCGTCCTCTAGATAGTTCTGAGCTAGGAATTTCTAAAGTTTGAATTCCATAATCTTGTAGTATTTTATTTGTTATAGTGTTCCTGTCATACACAATTACCTTTCCTGGAGCAATACATAGAGTATTTGAGCCATCGTTCCATTGTTCTCTTGCAGAGGCAATATAATCATTTCCTCCACAGCTTATAAGCTGAATATCATCTCTTTCTAGCTGTTGAGATAATAGAGGTTTTAATCCGTTAAAATATTCTTCAACTTTAAGGTATCCATTTTCTTTTGGTGTCATTATAAAGATTCTCAAGTTATCAAGAATATTTGGATGAATGACAAATTTATTAATATCTACTTGAGTGAAAACTGTATCTAAGTGCATATATGCTCTTATGTTTGGAATATCTAATGCGATAATTTTATTAACTTTGCTTTGTGGATGCTTAAATAAATTAATAGCTAATCTTTCTATAGCTTCTGAGGAAGTTCTTTGAGAGAGCCCAATTAATAATAAATTTTCATTAATATTTAAAATATCACCACCTTCAATATTATGAGGAATATCATTGGTATAAAATATTGGGGTTTTATTATATTCTGGATGATATTTAAATATATATTTTCCAAATATAGTCTCACGTCTTCTAGTCCTTGAATACATGTGGTTTATTGTAACACCATTGCCAATAGTAGCAAAAGAATCCCTAGTAAAATATAGATTTGGAATTGGATCTAATGCAAAACTAGTTCTTGAATCATTCAATAATGAAGAGAGTGGGTTTCTTTCTTTTTTTTCAAGTTGATTTGCTTTTATCCCACCCATTATTGAAAGAATTAAATCATGTGTGTTTTCAAAATCTAATAAATATGAAGTTAATTCCTTTTCATAAGTGTGAGCAATAGAATTATAACTTTCTTTAATTAATTCCTTAATAAATTCTTTCTTTATATCAAAATCAATATCTAAGGTTTCTGTGATTAATCTTGAAAGACGAATTACTTGTACACCGTTTTTTACTAGAATATTTGAGAAGGTGTCATGTTCTTGTTTAGCAACTTTTAGATAAGGAATATCATCGAATAATAAAGTTTCAAGAGCTTCAGGTGTTAGTTGTTCAAGTTCTACTCCAGGTCTATGTAATAAAACTTTTTTTAATGTTCCAGTTTCTGATTTAACATTTATCATGTTTGCTCCTACTTTTTAAATTTACTCCATATATAATAGTTTTACAATAAAATACTCCTGATTTTTATTTCAGGAGTAAATTTAAGATTAATATTTGTTAGGTCTCAATATTAAAGTAATTTGCTTAATTTCTTTTCGAATATATTTTATGATAAGTTTTAGGATTTGTCATCAAAAAAAATAGACTAAGAATTTTCTTAGCCTATTTTGTATCAATTTGTATAATTTATTGCTTATGCAGTTTCTCTAACCTTATCTTTTGGTAAGATAATATTTAATAAAATTGCAAAAATTGCAGCAGGAACGATTCCTGAACCACCAAAGATTAATTGAATAACTTGTGGTAGGTGAGTTAGTGTTCCTTCTGTGCTACCAAGCCCATAACCAAGACCTAGAGAAACAATTAAAATAGTTACGTTTCTATTTGTAATTGGTTCTTTAGTGATTAATTGGATACCACTTACAGCAATAGATGCGAACATCATTACTGCAGCACCACCTAATACACTGTTAGGCATGATTGAAACGATAGCAGCTAGTTTAGGGAAGAATCCACAACATAGTAAGAATACTCCACCAACAAAAATAACAAATCTATTTACAATTCCTGTCATTCCTACAAGACCAACGTTTTGAGAGAATGAAGTATTTGGTAATACACCAAAAATAGATGCTAATGAAGATCCAAGACCATCACACATTACACTACCAGATAATTCTTTATCTGTAGCTTCTCTTTTTAGACCACCTTGAGTAATACCTGATACGTCACCGATAGTTTCAACAGCTGTAACAATAAACATAATTAACATTGGAATAATTGCTCTTATGTCGAAAACTAATTTTACAGGCATGAGCTTTGGAATAGAGAACCAACCTGCATTATTAACTTTATGCCATTGTAAAACCCAAGATTTTGTAACTTCTTGACCATCAAGCATGAAAGTATTTGCTACTGTTGCTGTCATAATTGCTGCAACAATATAACCAACTACAATACCAATTAAAATTGAAGTTGCACTAACGAAACCACCAAAACGGTGCTTAAAATATACAATTACAATTAAAACTAAAGTTGCTATGAATAAGTTACCTAAAGAACCAAAATCCTTTGCGCCAACACCACCAGCATAGTATTTAATACCTACGCTAATTAAAGATAATCCAATAGATAGAACTACTGTACCTGTAACAATTGGGGGGAAAAATCTTCTTAAAGGTTTTAAGAAAAATCCTAAAATGCCTTCGAAAAGGCCTCCAATTAATGATGCTCCAAGGATTGCTCCAAAAGCAACAACACCTCCACCCATAGTTGCAACTATGCTTTTTGCAACTCCGATGAAACCTGAACTTGTGCCCATAACGATTGGTAGTTTACCGCCAACAGGACCAACCCCTAATACTTGAATCAAAGTTACGATTCCAGCAATTATCATTGCATTTTGAATAATTGTGATTTGTAATGGTGTTCCAGCTGTAATACCACACATACCAGCAATAATAATAATTGGAGTTAAGTTTCCTGCAAACATAGCTAGTATGTGTTGAAGCCCTAAAGGTATAGCTTCTTTTACAGGAACGGGTCCGTCTAGTTTATAGACATTCTCATTGATTTCTTTTGCCATATAAAAATCTCCTTAATAATACCGAGATAGTATAAAAGCAATTTTTTTTATATGTAAAGGGAAAAGATAAAAAAATATTGAAAAAAATTGAACGAAAATAATTTTTTATATATAAAATTATATTTACATCAAATTTTAATCAATATTTTGAGTTTTAGATAAATTAGTTTAATAGTGTATTATTTAGGAAAATAAACTTATGAATAGTCTTTTATAAGATCTTTAAGCACTGATTCATTTTTAATTTTGCCTTCAGATTTGTATAAAATTTCTCCATTTTTAAATAAATATATTCCTGGAATTGAATATATTTTAAATTGATCAACTATATCTCTTTCGTAATCGACATTAACACTAGTAAATAAAGTGTTAGATTTGTTATCTCTTTCTAAAGCTTCAAGTATTTCTTTCTGAATCGTGCAAGGACCACACCAAGGGGCCCAAAAATCGACTAGAATCAAATTTTCATTTTTATTTATAAATGTATTAAAGGTTTCGTTTGTTAATTCTTTCATATTTATATATTAATAAAATCTAAAAATTTTTTCAGTGATAAAGTCTCATAAAAAAACCATTGCAGTTTAAGAAATATAATTTCATAGCAATGGTTTTTAAATTAATATAAAGGGTGTATTTATATATTAATTATTTGTTACTGTTAAGGTGATTTCAGAAGTATAAGTACCAGCAGGTGTAGTTGCTAAATTGGGGGAATTTGTTCCGTTCCAAGCAACTGCAAAAGATGTTCCGGTATATTGTCCCAGTCCAACAGGGTTAGCTGCTGCAATTGTTATATCCCAACCATTAACTGTATCGTAACCTGTGATAGTTGGTACAACACCTGTATCAAATTGACCATTAGCAAATGAAGTAGCTGAAGCTGTTACATTAACAGACTTTGTAGAAGAAGCTCTACCAGTTCCAAAGAAATAGAAGTTTTTTGTTGTTACAGAACCAAAAACATCCCAAGCCTCAGTCTCAGATTTTCTAATTGTATCAGTTACTAAATCGGCAGTTGCATCATTGTCACCGTATTTCAATAATAACCCTTGAGCTAGTTCACTAGCCTTAGCTTCAACATAAAATGAAGAATTTTCACTTCCAGATGGATCAGTTGGTAAGGTTACAACACCATTAGTAATAGTTGCTGCAAAAAGACTTGCTGAAATTGAGAGCAAAAAAATAGATAATAGAATTACTTTTTTCATGTTTTTCTCCTTATTACTATTATTGTTAAATATTCATATAAGCACATATAATATTTTCAAATAAGCACAACTTAAAAATAGTTTACAAAATCACATATGTCAATAGTAATAATGTCCCAAAAGTCTAATTTTTCAAATCTTTAATTACTGCTTTAATTGATTTTTCAATTATTCTAGGGTGGTAGGAGAGGTATTTTGTAGCTTTTTTATGAGAAAAGTTTGGGCTATTATTCAGTGTATAAATTGAATAGGAAGAAAAAAGTGCAGGTTTTTTTAACATTTTATAATATAGTTCTGACAAAGGTGCCAAGAATTTTGCTAACTCTGTAGGTAATTTAACAAGCTTTTTCTTAATGTTTAAATCTTTAAAAATTAATTCAATAAAATCTTTAACTTTTACAAAAGAGTTGGATAGAATGAAATTTTCATTTTCTATATCACTTATCGCTAAGTTAGCAATAAAGGTTGCAACATCTCTTACATCAACCATATCATAGCCGCCATCTATATAACTAAAAAGTTTATTATGCAAACAGTCTTTTATTACAGAATTAAGATGGTTATTGCCAAAATCTTTAGGGCCAAGAATTCCAGTTGGGAATATTATATTGATTGGTAAGTTTTTTCTTTCTTGTTCCATAATTTTAGTTGTAATTGCTTTAGTTTTTGCATAAGGTCCAACAACTTTATCAGGATCAATGATTGAGGATTCATCAATGTTTTTATAACTATCTACAAAGGCGTGAACAGAACTAACATAGATTAAAGGAAAGTTTTTTTTCTTACACATGGTAAGAATATTTATAGATCCGTTAACATTAACATTGTACAAAGACTCAGTCATCTTATTTGAAACATTGATAATTCCTGCAGTATGAATAACTTTAGCGTTTTCAACAGTAAAGAAATCTTCTAAGGTTTCAATTTTTGTGACATCACCATAAAAGACTTCTTCGATTATAGGTGTTTTATAATTTGAATTTGGTAATCTAAGACCTCTTACTTTTTTGCCTTTTTTTAATAACTTTCTAACAACCCAACTTCCTAAATGGCCATCAGAACCTGTAACTAAATATGTATATTCCATAAGCCACCTCCACTCTAATTTTTTTCTATTTAATTTATAAATCAAGTTGAAAAATAATTAATTGAGTGGAGATTTAGTGAAGTAAAATGTTGCTTATATGGTAAATTAAATTATTAAACTATTTCAAAACTAATGGACCAAGAGTCTTCTATACCATGATATAGATATTGTTCGTGTATTGGGGCACCCCAAGTATCATCTCCAGCAATACCACTTTGGCCATGTAAGATTCTAATTGAATTAAAATTATGTTGTTTTAAATCTTCAAAATGTTTTGCTTCTTCTAGTTCGTGTGAAGAATAAGGTAAGAAAGAAGCTTCAAAAATCGTAGAAGTAGTAATTCTTAATCCATGATTGTCTTTATCTAAAAGTTCTATATATCTTAAATCAGTTTTATTTCCACATTCTTGAGGATTTACATATTTTACATATTGATCATCAATAGATTCTTCTTTGAATCCTATTAATGAAGATTCTTTTCTATCAATATAAGCTTCTCCTTTGGTATTACCAAAATATCTTATTTTGTTATATTGGCTATTAAGTGCAAAACTGAGGCCAAAACATGGCATGTCACTTGAATCTTTTGTTAATTTTTTCACATTTATTTGCATCTTACCTGTGTTTTCAAAAGAGTAAGTTATTTCAAAGTTTTGGTCATAGCATAAGACTTCAAAGATTGCTTTTTTTTCTTCCATATCAACTTTGACTAACTTTTGATAGAGTGAACGTAATTTATTTACTGCCCATTTGAAAGAATTATTATTTGCTAAATCATTACTGTTTGGAGCTCTCCAAAATTCTAGACTTATTGGTTTTTCTAGAATGTTTATTTGATTTAATAAAATTCCGTTCGCTTTTGTGCTTAAATATTTTATTAAAAACTGTCCTATATCCGTGTTACAGCCTACATTGTCCTTTCCCCAAATTAGTTTTTTAGAATCGGAGATTTTGGTAAAATATGGATTTAGATCTCTTTGCTTCAAATTTGTGAAACTGTTATCATTTATTAGATTTTGTTTTTCATCATATACAAATAAATTAATAATAATATCTTTATAAGATAATTCTTTAATCTTTAAATTAATCATATCTCCTGGTAGAAGATTTAATTTAAAAGAATTGTTATCAATTGTAGTTATATTATCAGTTTCAATAAAGTCTTCTAGGCTTTTATCTTTTATATACTTCCCATCTAATATTATTTCAGCTTTAAATGTAAATTTGTCTAAAGAGGTAAAACAGTATTCGTTTATAATAGTAATTGAATCAATATTGTTTTCAAAAACTATAGGAGAGTAAAGTTTTTTTATCTCTTTTAATTTAAAGCTTTCTTCATATTTTGAGGATATTATTCCATTGCAACAAAAATCGGCATCGGTTGGAAATTTTCCTTTTAACCCCCCATAAACTAATTCTTTACTATTAAAACTAAGACTTTGATCTATAAAATCCCAAATAAATCCACCATGGTAATTTTCATATTTTCTTGCTAAATCTGTATATTCTTTTAAGTTCCCACAAGAATTTCCCATAGCATGTGAATATTCACAAAGCATGAAAGGTTTTTTAGGATGTTCAATTAGAAACTTTTCAATATCTTTAGGTTTCGTATACATTTGAGATTCAACATCACTAATAGCTTCATATTCAGAATCGTAAGATACATTTTCATAATGTATTATTCTATTACCGAATTTTTTTAGTAATTTACTGACATCAAGTAAATTGGTACCATCACTACTTTCGTTACCACAGGAAAACATAATAATGCTTGGATGGTTTTTATCACGTTGAGCCATATTGTTTGCTCTATCGATTGTACACTCATTCCATTCTTTTCTATTATAAGGAACTGCAATAGTATAATCTTTTACCCCATATGCATTGATTGTTGTACCATGTGATTCTATATTTACTTCGTCTATAACATAAAATCCCATTCTATTACAGAGAGAATAAAATATGTTTTGATTAGGGTAGTGAGAGGTTCTAATTGAATCTATATTATTTTCTTTCATTATTAATAAATCTTTTTTTATGTCCGAAAAATCTATAGCTTTTGCTTTATCTCTATTAAATTCGTGTCTGTTTACACCATGGAAAACTAATCTTTTATTATTCAAATAGATTACATTTTTTATTACTTCAATTTTTCTATAGCCAAATTCAAGAGCACATTCATATATATTATTTTTCTCTTCTAATACAAAAAATAATGTATATAGATATGGTGTTTCATGATTATATAACTTAATTTTTCCCATATTGTAATTAAGGCTTATTTGTTCTTCATTATCTATTTCTTTCTCAATAATTAAGTTCCCTTTTTTTATTTTATTAATAGAAAAGTCTTCTAAATTAATTTTGTCAGATTTAATTTCTGCATTACTTAAAAAGATTGATAATTTGCTATTAGATTTTTTATTTAATTTTAAATTTATTTTTAAATTCCCATCTTCTAAGTTAGATGAGAGTTCTGGATTAACAAATACATCTGAGATGAAAACTTTAGGAAGAAATTCTAGATTTACTGGTCTGAAAATTCCACTTAATCTCCAAAAATCTTGGTCTTCTAACCAACTTCCACTGCAATAATGAGTAACAATGCAACTTATTAAATTTTCTCCAGATTTAAGATATTTATTAATTTCAAATGATGAAGGAGTAAAAGAGTCTTCTTTATATCCTACATATTGTTCATTAATAAATAAGGCGAGGGAAGTCTCAACTCCTTCAAAAGTTAAATGAATAATATTTGATTCTATTTCTTCCTTGTTGAGAGTTATAGTTTTTTGATAAATAGCAACAAGATTATCGATTTCAGGTACTTGAGGTGGTTTAATATTTTCTTTTGCATCCCAAGGATATTGGGTGTTTGTGTATTGTGGTATATCAAAGCCTTGGATTTGTAAATTTGATGGAACTTTAATTTGATCAGGATTAGACAATTTCTCTCCTGATAATAAGTTTGATGGAACTTCTTGAGGGTTTTTAAAGCATTTAATATCCCATAATCCATTTAAGGAATGTATTTTATGAGATGTAAATAAATTGCTATGAGAAGCAATCGTTCCTTCATTAAATTTTGTTAAGTCTTCTAAATAGCTAAAATTGAACATAGTCAGTCCTTTTTGAATCTAATAAATTAGTTTTTCTTAAAAATAGAATATCATAACTAATTACTATATTGTGAAAAATACTTAATTATTTGAAACTTAATTTCAATTATATTAGGAATTTAAATACTTTAATATATTTTTGTATAGTAAAATAATAAATATTGTACTATCATTAATTGTTAATTCTTTATTAATTTACTCACATATAGAAAAAGTGTGTTATTATATAAGTGTAGTAATAGCAAAATGATAAGGAGGTTTTTTATGGATTTTGATATTAATCAAGTTATGAGAGAGGCTATCAAATTAGCATGGAAATCAAGAGAGCATAATAATCATCCTTTTGGTGCTCTTTTAGTTGATTCGACTGGTAAGATTCTGCTTGAGGCTGAAAATACTGTTGATAAAGATATGGATGTTACATCTCACGCTGAAATGAACTTAATTTCGATGGCAACAAAGAAATATAATAAGGAATTTCTAAAGAATTGTGTTATCGTTTGTAGTGCAGAACCTTGTGCTATGTGTACTGGAGCTATTTATTGGTCAAACATTGGAACTATAATTTATGGAATTAGTTCTCAATGGCTTTATGAAATAAGTGATCCAGAGCATAAAAATTCTTTAAATATTTCTTGTAGAGAAGTTTTAGAAAGTGGTTCTAGAAAAGTGAAGGTAATAGGTCCAGTTCTTGAAGAAGAAGCTAGAGAACCGCATTTTGACTTTTGGAAATTTGACAATTAAAAAAAATTAGGAGTTTTATCATGGTGTTGTGGGTAATTTTGGCTATAGTTTTAATTATTTTGATAGTTTATATTTCTATTTATAATAAAATTATTAAAATGAATAATAGAATTGAAGCATCATTTGCTCAAATTGATGCTCATTTGAAACAAAGATATGATTTAGTACCCAATTTGGTTGAAATCGTTAAAGGTTATGCTAAACATGAGAAAGAAACATTAACAAGTGTTATTGAAGCTAGAAATATGGCTATTGGCGCTAGTTCAATCGAAGAGAAAGAAGCTGCAAATAAAACTTTAGCAGGTGCTCTAAAAAGTGTTTTCGCTTTAGCTGAAAGTTACCCAGATTTGAAAGCAAATGAAGGCTTTGTAAAATTGCAAACTCAATTGACTAATATTGAAGAGCAGATATTACAAGCTAGAAAATATTATAATGCTGTAGTTAGAGAATTTAATAATTTAGTAGAAGTATTCCCTTCTTCTATTGTTGCAAATATGATGCATAAAAAGAAAATGAATTATTTAGAAGTTGAAGAAACAGAAAGGAAAAGGGTTGATATAAAATTCTAATGGAGTTTGCATGAAAACTAATAAAAGAATAGTTTTGTTAATCGTTTCTTTATTTGTTTCTATTGTTTCTTTATTTGCAAATTATAGAATTGTCGATTATAAAATAAATGTTAATGTTAATGAAAATTATGTGCTTAATGTAAAAGAAGATTATGTCTTTGAGTTTGATACTCCAAGACATGGCTTTTATAGGGTTATTCCTTATCAAAATTATCCCAATCATAATATTAAAATAAGAAATATAAGGGTAAAAGGTGGAGACTATAGAACTGAAAGATCTGGGGGATTATTAACTATAAGAGTTGGGGATCCTGATGAAACAGTTTTAGGAAAAGTTAATTATTCAATTTCCTATGATTATGATATAGGTGTAGATACATATGCTGATTTTGATGAATTTTATTTTAATTTAATTGGTACAATGTGGGATTGTGAAATAAATAATGCTTCATTTGTGGTTAATTTTCCAAAACCAATAGATAAAGATAAAGTCTGGTTAACAGTAGGTAGTGCTAATACAGATAAGGTCAATAATTCTTTAATAACTATATCTAGTGATTTAAAGAGTATTAGTGGAAATATTAAAAACTTAGATGCAAGAGAAGGCGCTACTTTAAGAAGTGAATTTGAAGATGGTTACTTTGTTGGGGCTAGAGATTATAAAAAAACTATAAACTTAATGAAGTTTGTTTTAGCAATTGGTAATATTCTTCTTATGCTTTTAGGTTTTATAATTTTTAGTAAACATGGAAGAGATCAAAAACTAATTGAACAATCAAGGTTTGACGCTCCAAATGGTTTTACGCCCTTATCTTTAGATTATTTTTTGAATGGATTCTTTTCATCAAAAGCTTATTCAGCAAGTTTTATATATTGGGCAGATCAAGGATATATTGATATAAAACAATATGATGATGATAATATTGTATTAATTAGAAAAGTTGATTTTTTAGAAATAAAGCAACATAAGAAAAATGATTTAGACTATAAATTGTTTACAGCAATTTTTAGAGGGACCAATATTGGAGATGAAGTTAATTTAGAGAATATTGATAGTGAAGACTTAGGAACTTCTTTAAATAAACTTAAAAAAGCTGGAGAAAGAAAATTTGATTCAAGGCTTTTAAATGATTCTAAAGCTGCAAAAATGAGAGTATTAATTCTATTATTTGCTTTTATTTCAGCTGGTTTATCATTTCTATTTACTTATTCAGTATCCTCAATCTTCATGCCATTAGGTTTAGTTGGTTCATTCTTCTATATTGTTTTTGCAATTATTTTATTAGCTCCAATAAATTCTAAATGGGCTTTGTTCAAGTGGCCAAAAAGATTTTTTATAATTTTAGCAACCGCTATATTAACAGTCCTTTATGGTTTAATGAATTTTATTAATGTTTATTTACTTAATTTAGTAGATTTTAAAGTTAATTTATTTGTATCAGTTATATCAGCAATTTCAATGTTAGCTTTAATTTTACTATTCTGTTTAACGGAAAAAAGAAGTGTTTTCACTCAGACTGTTTTAGAACAATTATTAGGTTATATTTCATTTTTGAAATTAGTTGAAGTAGATCAAATAGAAAAGATGATTGAAGACAATCCTCAGTTATATTTCAAACATTTATCTTATGCTCAAGTATTAGATTTGACAAAAACTTGGGAACATAAATTTGCTAATTTTGAAATTGCACAACCTTCTTGGTATATAGCACCAACTTATGGTTTCTATTCATATCATAGAATTAATACAATTTCTAATAGCTTGAATAAATCTTTGAATGTTCCTTTAGCTGAGTATGCAAAAGCTCATTCAAGTCATTCTTCATCAGGCTCTTCATTCTCTGGTTTCTCAGGCTCTGTTGGTGGCGGAGCTGGAGGCGGCGGCGGTGGCGCTTGGTAGAAAAATATTTTAAAAAAAATAATCCATTTGTTAATAGTTTATTAACAGATGGATATTTTTAATTTTATTTATTTTTTCTTAATTCATTAATATGTTTTCCGGGATAAACTTTAGTAGGACAAACTCTGCTGCAAGCATAATGCTCTTCACATTTCTCTACGCCATTTTTTGAATATGCTATATTTTTTAAGGATTCTTTATCTGTGAAATGGTTGTCTTTTTTTATTTCATTGTTTATAGCTGCAAGTGCAGCAGGTCCAATAAAATTATTATCAACTACAGGACATGCACTATAACAAGATCCGCATTCGATGCAATTTTCAAATCTTTTCCAACTGAAAATACCATTAGGTTTGATAGACTCTTTTGAGACTTCACTATCTCTTAAATAGTTCGTGATTGGCATTTGGGATATCATTTGAGAGATATCTACTACTAAATCAGATATGATTTTAAAAGAACTTAAAGCTTCTATTGTAATTTTATTATTTTCAAATTCTGATAAGAACGTCATGCAAGCTAGTTTTTCTTTTCCATTAATCAAACAAGCACAAGTCCCACAAGAACCATGATGGCAGGAATGTCTATAAGTTAGTGAAGAATCAATATTAAATCGAATTTGTTCTAATGCATCAAGTATTGTAGAATTAGGGGTTAATTCAATTTTAAATTCAGTTAATTTATTATCTCGTTTTATTGATATATTATATTGTTTAGTATTGTTTTCCATGAAAACCTCCTTTGTAAAAAAGTCTATGGTTTGGCAATACGTTTTTATCAGTATTACATTCAATATACTGTCCAAATTTTTCACATACCATGTTTGAAACTGTTTCTCCCATGGCTCTTAGGGTTGTAGCTTTTCCTCCCACAATACTTATCATGTTATTAACATTGTCAAACTTTCCATGATCTATTGCTATGAAATCTCTACTGAGATCTCTAACATTTTTATTGTTTGAATAATTGCCATAAAGAGGTCTTGTGGCAACCCAAGCAGTATGATGTTCAAGTTTGTCAAAATTTGGAAACATCGCTTTGCCAGATTTCATAAGAAATTCAATATCTTCTTTTGGTACTTTTACTATATCAGGATTATCAGTAATCCATTGTGTGGTTCCAATAATGCTTAATTGTCTTTGAGGAACTAGAATATCTCCATCACCAGCTTTATGAAGTCGACTAATTACCATGTTAGAAATTCTTTTCTTCATAGCAAGTAAAGTCCCTGGAGAAGGGGTTACATCAAGATTTATATCAGCCATATCAGCAATTTGATTTGCCCAAGCACCTGTAGCATTAATGAATATATCAGCTTTTATAGTTTCAGTTTTATTTGTTAAATGATTTTTTATTTTTACTGATTCAATAAAATTATGCTTTTTATTAAAACCAATAACTTCTGAATATACTCTAATATCAGCATTATTAGTTTCCATTGCTCCTGCTGCAAAACTAATTACTAATCGATATGGATCAATTGTACCATCTGGTACTAATACGGCAGTTTTAATATTAGGATTTAATTCTTTTTCATAATCTAAAGCAAGGGATATTGGAATTTCTTTTGCAGGAATTTGCGCATCAAGACAGCTTGCGATGAATTTTTCTTTATATTGCATATCCTCATCATTTAATGCAACAAACATTCCCATGTTATATTCAATTGCATTAGGAGCGATGTGTCTAAGTATTCTACTTTCTTCCATGCATTCTTGAGCGATATCTTTATCTCCCATAGCATAGCGAGCTCCACAGTGTAATTGCCCATGATGTCTACCTGTTGTTCCACTAGTTAGTTCACCTCTTTCAACTAAGGTAACTTTGAATCCACGTAGACATAAGTCGTACATTGTGGCAATGGCTGTGCCACCACCACCAATGATAAGGATATGATAATTGTCTTTAGCCATTATTTAACATCTCCTATAAATTGATTTATATAGATTATATCATTAAATAATGGCATATAAAAAATATTATTTTATACTTTGTTTCATTTGTGAAAATTCAGTTAAGATAATAGGATCTGTTTGAGGTGATATTTTATTAACAATTAAAATTACTATAAAGTTTAGTATAAAACCAGGTACGATTTCATACATAACATTTCCTAGTCCTACTTGTTTCCATAATACACAAACAACAGCTCCAGTTATCATCCCCAATAGAGCTGATTTCCATGTAGTTTTCTTAGAGAATAGTGCAACAAGTACAACTGGTCCGAAAGCAGCTCCAAAACCACCCCAAGCATAAGAAACAAGAGATAGAATGCTACTTTTGGGATTTAATGCTAATACCATAGCTATTACAGAAATGATTATTACACATAATCTACCAATCCAAATCAATTCTTTTTCACTTGCCTCATGTTTAATAACTTTTTGATAAAAATCTTCAGTTAGTGCAGAGGATGATACTAATAATTGAGAGTCAATTGTAGACATAATTGCAGATAAAATAGCTGCAAGTAATATTCCACCAACCCAAGGATTGAATAAATCACTAATCATGTAGATAAACACTTTTTCTGCATCTCCACCAGGAGCTTCTTTATAAATAGATATTCCAATTAAGCCTACTAATACAGCACCACATAGAGATATTATTACCCAAATTGATGCAATTAATGTTGATCTAGACATTTCCTTAACATCTTTAATACTCATAAATCTTGCTAGAATATGAGGTTGACCAAAATAACCTAAGCCCCAAGCCATAGTAGATATAATTGCAATAACTCCTGCGAACCCTGTTGAAGAATCAAATGATGCCATTGAAATGTTTTTAGCACTTGCTGCTGCAGAAATTGCATCAAAACCACCATTTTTTGTTAAAGCAAAGATTGGTACAATAAGAATTGAGATAAACATAAGAGCACCTTGGAAAAGGTCTGTCCAACAAACAGCTAAGAAACCACCTAAAAATGTGTATAATACTATTACAATACAACCACTAATTACAGCAACTTTATAAGGAATGTTAAACATTGATTCAAATAATTTACCAGCACCAGCCATACCGGAGGATGCATAAATTGTAAAGAATATTAAAGTAATTATTGCAGATATAATTCTTAACAATCCAGTTGGGTCTTTAAATCTATTCTCAAAGAAACTTGAAAGAGTTAAGGATTTAGTAGTTTCTGTATATACTCTTAATCTAGGAGCTACTAAAATCCAGTTTAAAACGGTTCCTATAAAAAGTCCTATTGCAATCCAAATTTGCCCAATTCCATATAAAAAAACAGCGCCGGGAAGCCCCATAAGTAGCCAACCTGACATATCACTAGCTTGAGCAGATAAAGCAGTAACCCAAACCCCCATTGATCTTCCACCAAGTAAATAATCTTCTAAATTATTAGTCTTTTTGTAGAAGAAAAAACCGATTGTAAGTAAAAATATTAAATAAATAATAAATGTAATAATAGTTGCAATAGTAGCCATATACTCTCCTAAATATTTTTTTATAGTACAAGATTATGCATAAATATGCAACTATTATGCAGATTATATTATTGTCTTAAGGAATGAACTTATATCCCATTCCTCTAATAGTTCTAATATGATTTGGTTTTTGAGATTCTTCTAAATGATATCTTAATTTTGCAATATGAACATCAACTGTTCTTGTATAAATATTAGAGTCATATCCCCAAACATCATCTAGAATTTTATTTCGATCAAGTAATTGATTAGGATGGGTAACAAAATATTCTAATAATCTAAATTCTTGAGCATTAAGTTCAATTTGTTTATTTCCATTTTTTTCTAAAATGCCTTTTATTGTATCAAGTTTATAAGAGCCAAAATAATAAACACCTTGTTTTTGAGGCGGAGGTGTTTCTGTAATTAGCTCAGTTCTTCTAATACAAGAGTCAATTCTTGCTAATAAAACCCCCATATCAAAAGGTTTCATAACATAATCATCTGCACCTTGTTGAAGGCCTAAGATGACATCAATATTAGTATTTCTTGCTGTTAACATTATTATTGGAGTATTAATATCATTTTTTCTTAAATTTTTGCAAACAGAAAAACCATCTCTTTGGGGTAACATTATATCTAAAAGAATTAAATCATAAATATTCTTTTTCGCTTCATTTTCTCCATCAACGCCATTATCTTTTATCGTAACTTGATATCCTTCAGATATTAATCTATCTTCGAGAGTAATTTGAACGCCTAATTCATCTTCGATTAAAAGTATTTTCTTCATTTAGTGTTTTCCTTACAAGGTATTACTATTTCAAATTTACAGCCATTTTTAATTTTTCCATTGATTCTTTTATAAGGGGATACTAGTTTAATTTTACCGCCAAGAATAGAGACATTTCTTTTTACAATGAACAATCCAAGTCCGCTTCCTCTTTCTTGAGAGTTTTTAGAATTTTCACCTCTATAATAAGAATTGAAAATATATTTTTGTTCTTTAGTTGGAATTCCAATTCCATCATCTTCTATAGAGCAATTTAAAGTTTCATTTTGATCTGAGTATTGTATAAAAACTCTAATTTCACCTTTAGCTATATTATTATATGCATGGAATAAACTATTACTTATTAAATTAGAAAGAACTAATTCAAAAAGATTTATATCTAAATATACTTCTCTCTCTAGGTTAATATTTGCCCAAGAGATAGGGATATTTTTTTCTTTTGCTAAGGCATTTGCTTGGGATTGTAGTTTATCAATATATTGTTTTAGATTAATCAAGTTTTCATTTTTTTTGTATGCTTTATTATTCTCTATCTTAGAAAAAACTAATAGATTTTCAATCATTGAATTTAAACGAATTGATTGTTGTTTAATTAATTTACCATAGGATGGAATCTTTTGGCTAGGAATAAGATTTTCACTTAAGTTATCTGATGCAGATTGAATAACTGTCAATGGTGTTCTTAATTCATGGGTAATAGAGGCTGTAAATTCTCTTTCTTTATTTTGTTGTTTTTGTATTCTAATTAATTGATAAATTAATAAAATACAAATAAATCCTATTAAGCTTATTAAAAGAATTCCTCCTAAAAATATATAACTTAAAGTTTCTTCTATATATGAATTATAGAAACTATTTCCCATTATATTAATTTTTAAATAAGCATAAATCTCACTTTGGTCTAAAGTATTAGCTTCGTCTTTCATTTCAGGAGGTGGTGAAAATTTATTTGATTTATCATCAAAGAAAGGAATACTATGTGGATTTTGAGTAAAAATCTGATTAGTAATTAATGGTACATATATATCTTTATTTGTTAATTCAGGGCCATAAAATAAAGTTTTTATTGGGCTAAATTTATAATTTAGTGTATCTGTATATGCTTTATAATTTATATTATCAATAGAAGTCTTATTAGATAAACTAATTTTTTCAATTTGTATTTCATCATTATATTCTTCAATTGCTGGAGCTAAATAATTATTTGTGAATTTGTCTAAATCAAAGTTTAAAATAAAATACTTATTACTATTAATATATATGGTAATAGATAAAGTTTCATTATTTAAATTTGTACTTATCTCTTCATTTGAATTATTTTGAGGTAAAGTTGAATCTACAAAATCACTACTAGTCCAAGTTTTTCCATCATATAAATACTCAGTTGTTTTATCCTCTGTTTTTTCAATATATCCAATTGAAGTTAAAAGGTTTTGCTCAGATTGGGAGCTAGTAAATTCATCATATATTTTTGTAGTAAAATCTTCTAAGGAGGTATTATCTATATTGTTAAAATTATTATATCTATTTAACCAAGACGTGAACATCGTTATTCTGTCAAACTCACGATTTGCCGTTCTATTGATGTTTGAGATAATAGAGTTATATGCTTTGTAATATTCTTTTGAAGCTAAATTATTAAACCAATTATATTCATAGAAACTAAAGATTCCTAAAATAGAAATAAAGATTATTGAAGCTATAAAAATAATAATATTTGTTTTTCTTTTTGTTAATTCCATATCCTAATCATAACTTACAACAATAATTTATCATAGAATAAATTTTAATTTGATATTTAGATTTTACATAGTTTACAAAGCGTTTACATATTTTTAACCATAAGAATTTAATTATTTCATATTCTTAGCTCAAGTGTAGGAGGAATTCTTATGAGTTCAGAAGATAAAATAATTAATGTTGATAAAGTTAAACCACATTCATCAAAAAAAAAGAAAAGAAGAGTTCTAATAGTATTTTTATTATTAGTTGTATTAGCTGGTGGAATTTATTGGTACTTAAACCAATCCGTTTCATCTGATTTAGTCACAGTTTCTAATTATACAACTTCAAGTGTTGTTGCAGGAGACTTAGTATCAACCACTGAAGCAAGTGGTACTGTTGTACTTCCAAATCAAGTAACAATAGTAAATACACAAGAAGGCTATGTTGATTCCTTATATGTTAGTGAAGGTGATTCAATTACTAGTGATGATGTATTAGTAAAGTTTAGTGTTCCAGAATATGACGAAGAAATGGAAAGTTACACTTTGGAATTAAAACAAGCAAATATTGAATTAGAGTCAGAGCTTGCTGCAAATGAATATACACTAAATACTTTGGAAACAGAAATTAGCAGATTACAAGATCAAATTGCTAGTGCAACTGAAGAAAAAGAAAAATATGAAAAATTATCAGAAATAAAAAATAGTTATTTAACCTCATATGATAATGCTGTTTCTTCTTTAGAAACATTAAATCAATCGCTTTCTGATAAACAAGCAGAATTAGCTTATCAAAAAAATATTCAAGAAATAAATATTGAAAAACAAAAAGCTAGTATTGAAAAAATAGAATTAAATATTAGCCAATTACAAAAAGAAATTGAGGCATTAAATATTACAAGTCCAATGGCAGGAGAAGTTTTATCCATAAATGAAGATTTAATGATTCAAGGTAATTATTTATCAACTTCTCAATCCCTATTTACTGTAGCTGATAGATCCAAAGTATATGTAGATTTAGATATTTATGAACAATATGCTTCCTTATTAGAGGTTGGTGATTCATTAGAACTAACTATTGGTACAGAAACAATGAATGCAACAATTGTAAGTATTGGTAAAGTCGCTTCAATGGATTCAGACGGATTATCTGCAACAATAACCATTAGAGTAAAACCCGATACACAAACTACTTTAAACCCAGGCGCATCTGCTGTTGCAAGTATTGTTTTAGGTGTTGAAGAAAATGTATTACAACTTCCTAGAGGTTCTTATTTAACAACAGGTAACCAAAAATATGTTTATGTTGTCGATGGGGACAAAGCTTATAAAACTCAAGTCGTTTATGGTGATATCCAATCTAACACAGTAGAAATTGTTAGCGGACTTAAGGTCGGAGATCAAGTTATAACATCTTCTTATCAAGGTTTTATTTCAGAAGATGTAATTCAATTAAAGTAGAGGAAAATTATGATTAGTTTAGAAAATATTTCAAAAGTATATGATTTAGATGAAACAAAAGTAGCAGCTTTAGATAATGTTTCAATAAATATAGATAGAGGCGAATATATCGCAATTATGGGACCTTCAGGATCAGGAAAATCAACCTTGATGCATATTCTAGGGATTTTAGATACAGCATCATCTGGTGTTTATAAATTAGAAGGTTATGATATTACAACCCTTGAAGACAAGGAACAAGCAAGAATTAGAAATAAGCATTTTGGTTTTATTTTCCAAAGTTTCAACTTATTTCCAGAATTAAGTGCTTTAGAAAATGTAATGCTTCCAATGCAATATGCTTCTGTTCCATTGAAACAAAGAAAAGATAGAGCAGCATATCTTTTAGATGAAGTAGGGCTATCTCATCGTTTGAACCACTTACCAACAATGATGAGTGGTGGTGAACAACAAAGAGTTGCAATAGCTAGAGCTCTTTCTAATGAACCTGATTTGATTTTAGCTGACGAACCTACTGGTAATTTACCAACTGATAAGGGCGATGAAGTTATGAAGATTCTTGAAAAAGTAAATAAAACTGGAGTAACTGTTGTAATGGTTACGCATAACCCAAATCAAGGTAAAAGAGCAAATAGAATTATTAATGTTAGAGATGGGCATATCGTAGAAAATTTAAACAAAGTAACAGGTGGAGAATTATATGCTAAGTGAACCTTATAAGATCATTTTTAGGCGATTTATAAATCGTCTTACAGAATCTGGATTGTTAATTATAAGTGTCGCTTTAGGTGTTGGGGCTTTTGCCGCTGGTGGAACTTTATTTGTTAATGTTGTAAATCAAAATAATACATTATTAAATTCTCCTTCTTATAAAGAAATAGTTGTTTCAACTAGAGAAGAAAAAGAAACTATGGAAGTTCCAGTTGAGGAAAAATTATTAAATCAAACAGCTGTTTTAACCTCATCAGATTTAACAGCTGCAGAAATGATCCCCTCTATTAGTTATTCCTATATAATGAATCAATCTCGTCTTAGGATGATAAATGAAGATTTCCAAACTCAAAGGGCCAATTTTACACCACCTACGAGTGATACTACATCAGATACTACAACTGATGCAGTTAGTAGTGATGTATCAAGTGATGGAGCAACTTCTGATATGGGGGCTCCTCCTGAAGATATGGGTACAAATCAAATTTTTGATGAAGATATATCAACGCTTTTAGAAGATGATTCAATTGTTTTAAGTGATGAAGATGAAGTCTCTGGTTATGAAGTAACATCTCAATTCTTTGATGCTTGGGATTTGAAAACAGAATATGGATCCTTATTTTCTTCTGCGGATTATTCTAATACTAATTCATTAGTAATTTTAGGAAGTGATTTTGCAAGAACCTTAGTTGATGATGATAGTCAGTTATCATCTTTAATTGGTAAAAGATTGTTAGCAATGCAAGGTTATCAAACTATTGTTGGAATATTAGAAGATACAAATACTGATTATGATTATGAATATTTTTCCCCATATAATACTGATTCAATTGAAGGATCAACAGGTGGACTTAGAAAGATGTTCATGAACTCTCAATTAAGATTCTCCGTCTCTGATACTAGTGAATTGGAAAGTGTATCAACTATGTTAAATCAATGGTTTGAGAGTGAATATGGAGAAGGTCAAGTAATTATCAGTAACCCTAGAGTTGAAGCTGAACAAACCGTAAGTAGAAATACTGGAATCAGTATTTTGCTCTTAATATTAGCAATTTCAGGATTGTTTATCTCTTCAGTAAATATTGCTCATATATTATTAAGTAGAACTCTAAGAATGAAAAAACATGTTGGTATATTAATGGCTTTAGGAGCAACTAGAAGAAAAATCAATGAACTATTTTCAATAGAAGCTATATGTATTATAGCAATAGGAACCATTTTAGGGGTATTAATTGCTCTTCCAATAAATAATCAGATGCAAAGTGCTTTGAATCTTGAAATAAGTACAAACTGGACTATTTTTGTTAGCGCTTTAGTTTCAGCAGCAATAATTTTTGCTTTTACATTAATTCCAATTAGAAGATTTGACAGGATAAAACCTGCGGATGCAATGAGAGTAAGATAGGAGAATAAGTTATGAAAAAATTTTTAGTTATGTTAATGAGACAATTCTCTGATGCTCCATTTAAGATGGTTTTAACTTTAGTTGCTGTATCTATGGGTGCTTTCATTTTAGTATTATCTTTTAATGTCACAGATATAATTCAAGACCAAGTTGAAAACCAATTAGATTCCAATGGGATAATTGTTCAAGTAGCAAATGCAACTTGGGCGGCTGATGGATCTTTAGATCAGACTAGACCTAGTGAATGGGATTCTTCAGTTCAATCTTATTTACAAAGTGATACAGATGTTGTTGATGCTTCAGCTATTGTAAGTAGATCTATGTTTAATGAATTTACATATAATGGTACCTCCTATGATTTGAGAAGCTCAATAGCAACTGAAGAATCTTATTTTGACATTTATAATTTACAAATAATAGCTGGGGAGTCAATGACTAGTGAAGATGTCGAATTAGGTTCAAGAAAAGTTTGGATAAGTGAAGAGACTGCTATATTAGTCTTTGGCTCTGCAGAGAATGCAGTAGGGAAATGGATACAACCTCCTGGAATGATGATGGGGCGTGGTATGGCAAATAGAGATCAAGTAGTTGTAACACAATATAAAATCGCTGGTGTCTATGAAGATCCTTCAGAAATATCAAGAAAAGTTTATGGAATTAGTGACTTAGTTGTTCCTTATACATCTATGCTTTCTAGTGATATGAATACTGAAATGGCAAAGCAAATGATGTCAGGTATTTTAGTTGTAAAGAGTAATAATTCTTCATTTGATGAAACTGAGCAAGCTATTAGTCAAGTAATTTACCAAAACTATGGTGAAGATATTGATCTTGCAGTTTGGGAAGGCTCTTTAGATGGGGAATCAACATACATGAATGATTTAAGACAAACGGTTCAAGTATTTACTGTTTCAGTTAATATATTAGGTCTTGTATTGATGCTTGTAAGTACACTTGGTGTATTTAGTATTATGTTAGTTGAA
Source organism: Pleomorphochaeta caudata (assembly GCF_055395745.1). Classification (NCBI taxonomy): domain Bacteria; kingdom Pseudomonadati; phylum Spirochaetota; class Spirochaetia; order Spirochaetales; family Sphaerochaetaceae; genus Pleomorphochaeta; species Pleomorphochaeta caudata. The sequence goes on along the minus strand of NZ_AP042458.1, from coordinate 546,558 downwards.
GCCTTAAGTAGACGAAGAAAAATTTGTATTGAAAGATCATTAGGAGCTACCAAAAATAAGATAATTAAAGAATTCTGGAGTTGGTCAATCGCAATGAGTTTCTTAGGCGTTGTTATTGGTTCAGTAATAGCTTATTTCTCATTCCCAACAATTATAGAAATAATTTCTCCTTTATTTGGAGATTTATCAAATGAAATTAATTTTAATGTTGGATTTAGTTTCATCGCTTTATTAAAGAGTGTCGTTTTAATATTAATATTTGGTGGATTTTTTGGAGTTATTCCTGTAATTCCAGTAGTAAAAGACAATATAGCAGAAGGATTAAAGGAAGTATAATTTATGAAAAAATATATAAGTGTATTATTAGTTTTAATGATTCCATTTACAGCATTATATGCAACAAGTGTGGATGAAGAAATTAGTAATTTAGTAAATATCTCATTGCAAAATAATATTGATTATTTGAATGCAAAAAATGATTTAAAAAATTCTCAAGATGATTTAGAACAATCACCAGCAATATTAGATTCAAGTATTAGTTCAGATTCAAGTGTTTCATATTCATCTAGTTCAACGACTTTTGTATCTTCATTAGATGTTTCAATTCCATTAATTGATCAATTAACTTTATCCGCTAGTGTTGATACAAATTTAGATGGAAGTGTTGGCTTAACTTATAATCCTTTAGCCTCTAGTGACTCAACAGTTCCAAATGAAATTAATTTAGAGAATGCAAGTGTAAATTTAAATGAAGTTGAAGAGTCTTTAAAAGTTGATATAGCTCAAGCTTATATAAACTACTTATTAGCAATTGAAGATTTAAATCAACAAGAAGCTCAAGTTACACATGATCAAAAAGAGTATGAACAACAAAAAGAATTATATGATTATCAAGAAACTACATTGATTGACCTTCAAGATTCTTTAATGAGTTATACGGAATCAAAAAATAAAATAAAAGATTTAGAGTTAGCAGTATATTCAACTAAAGTCACTCTTTACCAATTAATTGGTGTTAGTGATTATTCAAGTATCGAGTTAGTTCAAGCTGATTTAAATCAATTAGTAGATTTAAATTCAGATTTAGAAACTGTATTAGATGGTAAATCTTTCTCTCCTTTAAGTGATAAAGATGTAGTTGCTGCTCTTAATAGTACAGCATTATTAGAGGATTCATATGATACATTAAAATTATATAGTCCAACCTTTAGTATTAATACAAAAGTTAAGTTAGACGGCACTGTTTCAGCAGGAGTATCCTTTAAAACAAGTGCAGCTGATTACAATGGTGATGAAAAAGAGGATTTGTTAAATCAAATAGATTTATCAAAAATAGAATCTGCACAAACAATTTCAAAGGTAACTAGTTCAATCGAATTATTACAGAATACTGTAGCTAGTGATAAACAAAGTATCAGTGATATTGAAATGCAGATAGAGCAAAATAATCTAGTTATGAATGAAGCTAAGGCACTATTAGACCTTGGTGAATATGAGAGCTTGGATTATGAGACTCTAGAATTAAATGCAAATAATTTACAATTAAGTTTAATAAAAGCATATGCTACGTTATATGTGGACCAATTAAAGTTAATAAATTATTTATAGAAACCTTCTTAATCTACCTCTTAGTAAAATTTGAGGTAGGTTTTTTTTGTAGATAATATTTAATAATATGTGTAAAATATATTCATGAAAATATTAATTAGTCCTTCAAAACAGAAACAAAAAATTCCTTATAATTTTGAACCCACAATTCCTATATATCAAGCAAAAGCTGATTACTTAGCTAATAAAATAAAAAAGTTATCAATAAAAAAAATAATTACAGCATTTAAATGTAATGAGAATATTGCAAAACAAGTATTTGAAGATTATAAACAATTCAATTTAGAATCTTATCCTGCATTGTTTTTTTACTCTGGATTACAATATAAAAATATTGGTGTAGATACTTTAGAGGATAATCAAGTTAAATTCTTATTAGACAATTTATATATAATTGATGCTCTATATGGAATATTAAAGCCAACTGATTTGATAAGTAATTACAGATTAGACTATCATACAAAGTTATCTTTTTTTAATTATAATTATTATAAGCAAGATTTAGATGCTCAAATTAATGAAAGAGTTATTAATTTATGTTCTAAAGAATATTCAAAAAATTTGAACCAAGAAAATTTACTTACTATTAGTTTTTTACAAAATGTTAAAGGACAAATAAAGAGTTATAGTACCCATACTAAAATTGCACGAGGTCAATTTGTAAGATATTTGGCAATTGAAGAGAGTAGTTCATTTGATGTATTAAAAAAATTTAGTTGGAATAATTATTTTTTAAAAGACTCTTTTCCAAATGAACTAATTTTCCAAAAAGATTTTTTATGATATTAATTGTTTATAATACATAAGGCTTTTAAATAATTTGTTATAATGACTTGAATTATTGTTTATATAAATGAATTATGTTAGAATAAGGAAATTTTATTTTTTAAGGTTTAGGGACATTTATGGATAGGTGTGAGTATTTAAAAAAGATAGTTAAAGAAAGAATTCTCTTGCTAGATGGTGCAATGGGAACTCTTATTCAATCTAAAAATCTAACAAGTAATGATTTTACCACTTCCTATCTTGATGAGCAAAATAAAGAGTTCTTAAACTTTGGTGAACTATTAAATATTAATAGGCCTGATGTAATCTTCGATATTCATAATGATTTTATTAAAAGTGGTGCTGATATTATTACTACTAATACGTTCAATGCAAATAGAATTACTTTAAAAGAATATAATTTAGAAGATTATGTACTTGATCTAAATCAAAGTGCTGTTGAGATTGCAAAAAGTTCTGTAGACTTAGCTGAAAAAGAAGAAAATAGATTTGTTTTTATAGCAGGAAGCATTGGCCCAACAGGTAGAATGTTATCATTTTCTACCGATAGTGATGATGTAACAAAAAGAGAAGAAAGTTTTGAAGACTTTGTATTAGCTTATAAAGAACAAGCTTTAGCTTTAATTAATTCTGGATGTGATCTTTTATTGATAGAAACTGTTTTTGATACTTTAGTAGCTAAAGCTGCTCTGGAAGGAATCAGGATAGCACAATTAGAAAGTCAAAAAGAAGTACCTATAATGGTAAGTGTAACTTTTAGTGATATAAGTGGACATACTTTATCAGGACAAAGCATTGAAGCCTTTTGTACAACTCTTTCATATTATTCTTTATTTTCTATTGGTATAAATTGTTCTATGGGTGCAAAAGAGATGCTCCCTTTGATTGAAAAATTATCAGAAATTTCACCTTTCTATGTTTCTTCTCATCCTAATGCAGGACTTCCTTTAGCTGATGGTAGTTATAGCCAAAGCCCAAAAGAAATGGCTCAGTTACTTTTCCCATTATTGAAGAAAAGAAAAATAAATATTATTGGTGGCTGTTGTGGTACAAAAACAGAACACATAAAAGCCCTCTACGATGTTATTAATCAAGAGGATGAATTTGGTAATAAAATTTGTTTGCCTAGAGAATTGCCAATTGATAAAAAAGATATTTTTGAATTAGCTGGGATTGATAAATTTGAAGAAAAAGAAAAGCTCATTTTAGTTGGAGAAAGATGTAATGTTGCCGGTTCAAAAAAATTTGCAACTCTTATTGAAAATAATAATTGGGAAGAAGCAACTCAAATAGCAATTTCACAAGCTAGAGGAAAAGCTGATGTTATTGACGTTTGTATGGATTCTTCTATGATAGATTCTCCTTTTGCAATGAAGACTTTTCTTAGATATTTAAATAGTGAACCAATAGTTTCAAGAAAACCTTATATGATTGATTCCTCTAATTGGAAAACAATAGAAAGCTCTTTTGGAGAATTACAAGGAAGATGTATTGTAAATTCAATAAGTTTAAAAGAAGGTGAAGAAAAATTTGTTGAAAAAGCGAAAAAAATTAATAGCTTTGGACATGCAATAATAGTAATGCTGTTTGATGAAAAAGGACAAGCAACTACTTATGAAAGAAAAATTGAAATTGCAAAAAGAAGTTATGAAATTTTAATACAAAATGGAATTAATAGAAATTCAATAATCTTTGATCCCAATATTTTAACAGTTGCAACTGGAATTGAAGAAAGTGATTATTATGCTCAAGCTTTTGTTGAAGCGACTCGTTGGATAAAACAAAATTTAAAAGGCGCAAGAGTTTGTGGGGGTGTAAGTAACCTTTCCTTTGCTTTTAGAGGAAATAATAGCTTAAGAAAAGCAATTCATGTAGTTTTTTTACACTATGCTGCAAAAGCAGGCCTTGATTTAGCAATCATAAACCCAAGTATAAACTTAGATATTAATCAAATTGATGAACAATTAAGAGAAGTAATTGAGAAAGCTCTTTTTGAACCATCTATAGAAAATAGAGAAAAATTAATAGAGTTTGCTACAAAAGAATTGAGTGCAAAAAATACAATAAATAAGAGAAATTCTAATGAAAATAAGATAGAAGTTTTAAATCCAAAAGATAGAGTAATTGATGCAATAATTAGTAGTAATAAAAATACTTTAAAAGAAGATTTAACAATTTTATTAGATCAATTAAAAGAAAATGAATCTCCTGTTTCTATAGTTGAAGGGCCATTAATGGATGCTATGCAAATAGTAGGAGAGCAATTTTCTAAGGGCCAATTATTTTTACCTCAAGTAGTTAAAAGTGCTAGAATAATGAAAGATGCAGTTGCCATATTGCAACCAGCTATTGAAGATTGGAAACAAAATAATCAAGAGGAAGATGATGGGGTAAATCTCGATACTGTTGTATTTGCAACAGTAAAGGGAGATGTTCATGATATTGGTAAAAATATTTGTATTTTAGTATTAAGATGTAATGGTTTAAATGTAATTGATTTAGGTGTTATGGTCCCTCCAGAAATGATAATTGAAACAGCAATAGAAAATAAGGCAAAGTTAATATGTCTTTCTGGTTTAATAACTCCATCACTAGAAGAAATGGAGAAAGTCTGCAAACTAGCAAAAGAAAAAAGATTGAATACTCCTATAATGGTAGGAGGCGCTACAACAAGTGAGGAACATACAGCCTTAAAACTCTCACCTTTGTATGATTATAGAGTTTTTCATTCTTCAAATGCTTCAGAATTATCAACAATAGCATTAAATATAATTAGAAAAAAAGAGCCTTATATAAATGATTTTTCTGATAAATATAAAGAAATTGAAAAAAGAGTAAGAAATAATTTAAAAGGTATTAAAACTAATCCTACTATTTCTTATGAAACAGCCTTTAAAAATCGATTTATTAAACAATCTATTTCAAATAAACCAAGTAATATTGGTATTCAAAAATTGGATAATATAGATATAGATAAATTGATTGAAATGATTAATTGGAAAATGTTTGCATTTAGTTATGGAATTCCAATAAAAAGTGAAGAATATAATAATTTAATCAATGATGCAAAAAACTTTATTCATAGAGATATTGTTATAAAAACTTTAAAAGATTCTTTAGTTGGTGTTTATGGAATTTTTCCTTGTGAAAGTGACGGTCTAAGTGTAAAAGTAAGTGAGAATTCTGAGTTTGTTTTTGCAAGACAAGAAAGAGAGAATCTCTCTTATTCTTTAGCTGATTTCTGTAATGAGAATGATTATATAGGGATGTATATTGTAAGTGCAGGATTAAAAATAAAAGAATCTAAAGCACTTTTTGATGAAGGTGAATATTTGATGATAAATCTTATTGCAGCTAGATTAGCGGAAGCTTTATCTCAGTATGTTGGAGATATTTTAGAAAAGGTATGGTCTAAAAATTTATTAAGACCTGCTCCTGGATATCCTTCTTGTCCAAATCACTATCATAAAAAAGTAATTTTTGATTTATTAGATGGCGAGAAAAACACCTCAGTTAAATTAAGTGATAATTATATGATGTTACCTGAGGCAAGTATTGCCGCATTAGTATTTGAAGGAAATGATTTAAAATATTTTAATGTTGGTGAGATTAGTAATAAGCAAATTGAAATAATTAGTAATAAATTAAATATTTCAAAAGATTCTTTATTAAAACTAGGAATAAAAGAGAGATAGGAGAGATTAAATGAAAGTAACAGATATCTTAAAAGATTCAAAATCACCTTTGTTTACTTTTGAATTATTACCCCCTTTAAAAGGGCATACAATTGAAGGTATTTTTAAATCAACTGAAAAATTATTAAAATATTCTCCTTCATATATTAATATTACTAATCATCAAAATGAAGTTGTTTATGAAGATGCTGGGGATAATAAAATTATTAGAAAAATAGTAAGAAAAAGACCTGGTACAATTGGTATTGCTGCAGCTTTACAATATAAATTTAATATTCCTACAATTCCTCATTTAATATGTGGCGGAATGAGTGATTTGGAAATAGAAAATACTTTAGTAGAATTAAACTTCTTAGATATAGATAATATATTTGCACTTAGAGGAGATCCTCCAAAGGGTGAAAGAAGATTTATTCCTTGTGAAAACGGTTATACACACTCATGTGAAATGGTTGAACAAATAAAGAGAATGAATGATGGTATTTATTTGGATAAGAGTATTATTGATCCAATAAAAACTGATTTTTGCATAGGAGTTGCTGGATATCCTGAAAAACATTTTGAAGCAGCAAATCTAGATGTAGATATCATTAATTTGAAGAAAAAACAGGATGCTGGAGCCTCCTATATTGTAACTCAATTGTTTTATGATAATAAAAAATATTTTGATTTTGTTGATAAATGTCGTGCAAATGGGATTACTATTCCTATTATTCCAGGTATCAAACCTATAGCTAGAAAATCACATATAGAAACAATTCCAACAACTTTTTCTGTTGATATTCCAGTTGATTTATATACTCAAATTGATAAAGCAAAATCTAAAGAAGAAATCAAAGAAATTGGAATTTGGTGGGGAATTAAACAAGTTAAAGAACTAATTGAACATGGTGTAAAAGGTGTACATTTTTATACTATTGGTTCTGTTAATAGTGTAGCAAAAATTGTTGAAGAAACTTTTTAGTTTATATTTATCTTATATTTCTTAGAATCTTTTATTGGTATTAGAATATTGTTTTCTTTTAATTTTTTTATAACTCTTAAAAGATGTCTATAACTAGTGCCTAACTCTTGTGAAATATGGGTTAAATTTCCACTAAATATGTTATTAGGATATGTATTTTTCAAATAGATAATTAATCTATCTTCTAAAGGCAATAAGATATTTTGTGTAGTTTGAATAGAGGATGAAGTTAATTTTTGAGCTAGCGTTTTTGCTAAATTGTTGCTGTATTCAATATTCGTTTTAATAAGTTGTTTACTTTTTTCTAGTGAAATTTTAATACAGCTAATTTCAGAGGTACATAAAACACTTGTTTCAGCAATGTTCGAATCACTAAAAGTCTCTAAATCTCCAATTATTCCTGAATTGTTATAGAAACCAAAGCTCATAACTTTACCAGTTTCACTAAGTCTAAATATTTTACAACTACCAGATAAGATTATATAAACGTTATTTAATTCAAAGCCTTCTTGGCAAATATAAGTATCTTTTTTTATTGTTATTATTTTTCCTAATTTTTTTAGTTCTTCAATCATATAAATATTTTAACATTAATTTTTAATATTAAATATTATTTTTTCACACTAATATGACCTTTGTCATATTAGTATTGATAAAAATAGTTGAAGATAAAATTGAGGTAGATAATTATGTATTATTTTTTGTCAGCATCAGTTGGTTTTATAATTTCAATTATGGTTGCACTAAATGGTAAGCTTACTGAAAGTTTTGGAGTTTATCATGCAACAGTATTAGCTCATGTTTTTGCTCTTGTAATTTTATTAGTGATAGTCATTGCCAGAAGAGAAAAAATTAAAATAGATAATAAACTTCCTCTTTATTATTTTATGGGCGGTTTTTTAGGTGTACTTACAACAGTCTTTAATAATTATGCCTTTTCATATTTAGATGTATCAGTATTATTATCACTTTGTCTATTTGGACAGAGTGTTACTTCATTAATTTTAGATTTAATGCATGTTTTTAATCATCAAACTAAAAATAATTTTAAGACATATATTGGCCTAGCTTTTTTAAGTCTTGGAATAACAATCATGATAGTGTTTTAGGAGGTAATATGTTTTTAGCAATTATATTTTCAATTTTATCAGGTGTAACAATTGTTTTATCTAGAACTACTAATGCATTACTTTCAACCAAAGTTAATACTTTAGTTAGTACTTTCTATAATTATGTTATAGGTTTGTTTTTTTCTATAATAGCTTTATTGATATTTGCAAAAGGAGAACCCTCCTTTTTTAATCATAATAATTATCCTTCTTTTATATATTATCTAGGAGGTCCATTAGGGATATTGGTAGTGTTTTTTTCAGCATATTTAGCAATCAGAATTTCATCCTTAATTATGACAATTTTAATGTTTTTTGGTCAAATTAGTGCTGCAATAATTATAGATTGGATATTAAAAGGTACTTTAGATTATATAAATATTATAGGTGGCATTTTAGTATTTATTGGGTTATTATTTATTAATCAAAAAGACTGATATATTAATGAATCACATTGTTATTTAATTGGTAATTTAATATACTTAAAATATAAGATTTTTTTGGAGAAAATTGATGTTAAAAAAGTTTTTTTCGTATTATAAACCTTACATTGGTTTATTCGTCTTAGATATTGTTGCGGCAATCATTTTCTCAACAGTATCTATTTTTTTCCCAATAGTAACTAGAAATTTAATAAAAACATATATTCCAAATATGATGTGGAATTATATGATTTTAACTTTTGTTGCTATTTTAGCCATATATGTAATTCAACTGATATGTGACTTTATTAGATTAAAATGGGGCCATATTTTAGGTGTTTATATAGAAACTGATATGAGAAGCGATTTGTTTTCACATTTACAAAAACTCTCATTTAGTTATTATGACCAAACAAAAACTGGTCATATAATGAGTAGAATTACAAATGATTTGTTCCAAATAACAGAAACAGCACACCACTGCCCAGAAGATATAATTATAAGTAGTATTACAATTATTGGTGGGTTTGTTGCTATGTTTATTTTTAATTGGCAATTAGCTTTTATTACTTTAATTCCTTTCCCTATTTTAGCAGTTTATGGAATAATATCTGGTAAGAAATTGAAATCAAGATTTGATACAGTTAGAAAAACCTTAGCTGATGTTAATAGTACTGTAGAAAATTCAATTCAAGGGATTCGTGAGGTTAAATCTTTTAATAAAGAAAATTATCAAGAAGAACAATTTGCAAATAGTAATAATGTTTTAATGGATGCAAAAAAAGCACAATATGATGCTATGGCAAAATTCCATTCAATTTTAAACTTCTTGAGAAATTTATGTTATTTATTCCCTATTGTTGGTGGTTCCTTATTAATTTATAAAGGTGTATTACAAACTTATGATTTAATTACATTTGTATTATTTATAACAGTAATTTTACCTCCAATTGATAGATTAATTAACTTTATGGAACAATTACAACAAGGTATTGTTTGTTTCCAACGTTTTGTTGATGTTATGGAAATTAACCCTGAAATTGAAGACTCTCCTAATTCAAAAGACTTAAATGTTACAAAAGGTATCATTAGATATGAAAATGTAAATTTTGCTTATGATGATGAAACTCCAGTTTTAAAGGATATTAATTTAACAATCAAAGGGGGTTCAACTATTGCCTTAGTTGGAGAATCTGGAGCAGGAAAGAGTACTTTAGCTAATTTAATACCTAGATTTTATGAAATCAATTCAGGATCTATTTATATTGATGATCAAGATATTAAAACAATTACTCAGTCTTCTTTACATAAGAGAATTGGTTTTGTTCAGCAAAATGTATTTTTGTTTGATGCTTCTATTAGGGAAAACTTGAAATATGGTAAGGCTGGGGCTACTGATCAAGAACTTTGGGATGCTTTAAAAGCCGCTAATTTAAGTAAATTTGTTGATTCTTTACCACATGGTTTAGATACTCAAGTAGGAGAACATGGGGCTAGATTATCTGGAGGCCAAAAACAAAGATTATCAATTGCAAGAGTATTCTTAAAGAATCCTCCAATATTAATTTTTGATGAAGCAACAAGTGCTTTAGATAGTGAAAGTGAACAATTAATTACTGAAGCATTTGATAGATTGGCAAAAGGAAGAACTTCAATTGTAATTGCTCATAGATTATCTACAGTTAGAAATGCTGATAATATAATCGTAATTGATGATGGAAAAATTATAGAGATGGGTAATCATAAAACCTTGATTGAGAAAAATGGTAAATATACTCATTTATATAACAGTCAAAAATTATAATGTTTTTTAAATATATATATAAATAATAATCTCCAAAGTAATTTCTTTATTTACTTTGGAGATTCTATTTGTTTGTATGCTTTTTTAATTAACCTTGTAAGAAATATCCACGTCCGTTATTTTTTACTTCATATAAAGCATGGTCTAATTTTCTTAATAAGTCTTCAATTTTTATTGTTAGATTGTCACAACCAAGTCTATTAAATAAGTATCCACCACTAACTGAGAAACTGTGGCTTGATTCATCAAATACAACATTTGAAAGAGATACTTTTAATTTCTCTAATGCTATATCAGCATCATGTTTATCCATGTTTGGAACAACTACCATAAATTCATCACCACCAAATCTATAGACATGTTCTTTACTAAAAATCTTGCATAATTGTTCAGCGTAATAGCAAATTACTAAGTCTCCATTTTGGTGACCAAAAGAATCATTTACTAATTTGAAATGGTCGATATCTGTGAACAAGAAGAAAGAATGTTCATCACAAAATAAGTAACTATCTTGGATAAGAGCTCTTCTGTTTTTAACCCCAGTAAGAGAATCTTTAATTGAAGATTGTCTAAATTCTTCACTAAGATTTGTTAATTCAATTTGTGTTTTTGTAACATCTACATATAGTTTATATTTAGCAAGACCAGAAACAAAACATAAAATAGAAAAGCTTACAAATTTAAATGTGTATGCTAAATCAAAATGTCCAATGAATTTTGTCCAAAATAATAGATAAAAGAAACCAGCAATAAAATGAAACAATGCTGCTTGGAATGGAGATTGAAGAGTTAATGTTGTAACTGCTAATACGATAGTACAGTAAATAATGCAATCTCCGCCATATCTAAAATCTAAATTACTAATTAGTATTGTACATATTATTACTGCAATTACGGCTATTGCTTGAATATCAACAACCCATTGAGCATGTCTTTCTTTCTTAAAATAAAAATAAGTCGATGCAAAGAAAAAGAAAAAACAAACTGCTGAATTAATAATATATAAAATTCTATATTCCATTCTTTCAGGACAATCAAAATATGAAGTATAAGTTAAAATAAAATAGCCAAATTGAATTAATCCAAATACAAGAGTCAAAAGCCTTAAATATTTTATATTAAAATTGTCTATATGTTTTTGAACCTCATTGTCCGGGTTTGTAAAGAATAAATCCATTAATAAGCTCCTTTTATTTAAATGTTTTTTTATAATAGAGTGTCCTAAATATTGTAAAAATATTAATGAAAATAGTTGGTAAAAAAATATTATAAAAAAATTATATCACCATATTTTTACCACATTTTATATATAAATTAGAATTATCACAAGATAAAAGTGAAATTAAATTTTAAGGATAGAAAAATGAAAAAAAGAATTTTAACAATTATTTTAATGGTATCAGTAGTAGCAGTAGGACTTTTCGCTGGAGTACAACAAAGAGCTTATTATCAAGACGGAACACAATTAGGTTTAAATAGTAATCCTACATATGTTGAATTAGCAGATGGAACTTATAGAAACACAGAAACAAATCAAATAGTATCTGAATCAGAATTACCTGACTATTGTAGATTAGTTGGTGGAGATGGACAATTATTAAACCAAAGAAATCAAAATAATGATTGTATTGGAAATTGTTATAATGATAATCAATTTAGATCAAGTAGTAATTCAAAGAGACAAAGTTCTAGTAATTCGTCAAGAAGAGTATCTCAATCAAGTAGAAACTTTAGAAATAGATAAGATTAGATAGGATATACTAGTTGAGAGATTTTTCTTTCGACTAGTATTTTTTTTATATGCTATAATACATATATAAATTGGATTAAGAGAGAAGAAAAATGAAAGATTATACTATCTTATTAGCTGATGATGAAGAAAATATAACTAATGTTTTAAAAGGGTATCTTCAAAAAGAAGGTTATAAAATTATTGTTGCTAATGATGGTAAAGAAGCATTAGAAAAATTTAAATCTGAACAAATTGATTTAATTATTTTAGATTTAATGATGCCTTATTACTCTGGTGAACAAGTGTGCAATATAATCAGAAGAGATTCTAGAGTACCAATAATAATGTTAACAGCAAAAGTTGGTGAAGATAATTTAGTAAAAGGTATTAATTTAGGTGCTGATGATTATATTGAAAAACCTTTTAGTCCAAAAGAAGTTGTAGCAAAAGTAAAAGCTGTAATTAGACGAAGTAAAAATGATATTCTTGTTTCAAAGCCAATTACTTATGGAAATTTAAAATTTGATTTTGAAAAAGAAATTTTATATAAGGATTCAGTAATATTAGATTTAACTCCTACAGAGAGGAAAATAATATTTACTATGGCTAAATCTCCTTCACGAATTTTTTCAAGAGATGATTTAATAACTTATGCATTAAATGATGATTTTGATGGATTTGATAGAAGTATTGATACATATATAAAAAGTTTAAGAAAAAAAATAGAAGAAGATAGGAAAAAACCTAAATTTATAGTAACAAAACATGGGCTAGGGTATAGCTTTGAAACATAAAATAAAAATCAAAAAACAATTGGCTTTAGCTTTTGGAATATTTTCATTAGTTTTTACTTTATTAATTGCTTTATTATTGAATTTTGCTGTTGGTAAGAGTTTTGATAATTATTTAATTGTTAAAAACCAACAGATATTAGAAAGTCAACTTTCACAAGAGGATACCTCTTCTGTTGTTTTTGGAGCTTTAAGATCTAATAGGAGTGTTCTTCAAAGAAATAATGCAAATACTTCTGGGATGCATTATCAGTTAAATAGTGTTGAACAAAATTTAAAAAATTCAATTAATTATTATATTTTAATAATAGGAATATTTTCCTTCTTGGTTTCAATTGTAGTTGGGTATTTATTATCAAAAAGAATTTCTAGACCTTTAATGACTTTAAAAGAAGCAACTTCAAAAATAGAAAATGGTGACTATGATATAAAATTGAAAAAAAACACCTCTATTGAAGAGATTTCATTACTAATTGTAGCCTTAGAAAAAATGGCTAATAGAATTAATGAAAATATTGAACACGATAAGAGATTGTCACAAGATGTTCAGCATGAACTTAGAACTCCAATCACTAATTTGAAACTTCAAATCGAAGCTATGCTTGATGATGTTTGGGACCTCGATAAGGATAATTTAAATCTTTGTTTAAATGAAATAGAGAGATTAAATAAGATAGTTGATCAGCTACATCAATTAGGGATGATAGAAAATGATGATACTATAACAGTTGTAGATTTTAATTTAAAAAACTTGATTGATACTTTAGCTAAAGAACATCATTTAATGTTAGAAAAGAACAAAATGATTTTAATTAATAATATCACCCCTGATGTTGAAATTAATAATGATGAGAATATTATTAAATCAGCTATTAATAACTTAATTTCAAATGCTATTAGATATAGTGGTGAGAACACAAAAGTAACAATAGATTACAATCAATTCAATGCAAATGATGTATCTTCTAAGTATTATAAAATCATAGCTGAAAATTTAGATGTAAGTAATAGTTATGATATAATCAGTGTTAGTGATAATGGTAAAGGAATTGCCCAAGAAAATCTTGATAAAATCTTTGAGAGATTTTATAGAGTTGATAAATCTCGCTCTAGAAATTTAGGTGGCTCCGGGTTAGGTTTATCTATAGTATATGCTAGTGCAAAAAAATTAGATGGATTTATTTATGTTACTAGTAAAGAAAATGAAGAGACAAAATTTAGTTATATTATAAAAAAATGATATTTTTTATTTGATATTTTGATTATTAGAAGCGCTTAATTTTTTAAGTGCTTATTTTTTTATTATATTTGTTATAAGAGATAAAAAAAGTTAATAAAATTTAATTTGTCTTTTTATAAAAAATTGAATAGAATATAAGATACTTTAAATAGGAGGGTGTTATGAAAAATAGAGAATTACATTTACATATTGATGGTTCGTTAAGAGTTGATACAGTATGGGATCTGATGAAAGAACAAAAATTAGATTTAGGCATAAAAAAGAATGAATTATCTAGCATTATGAAAGTCTCTCCCACTTGTAAAAGTTTAAATGAATATTTAGAAAAATTTAAAATACCATTAAAAGTTCTACAAACTCCTCAAGCAATTGAAAGAGTAAGTTATGAATTGATAAAAGATTTATCAGCTTTAAATATGGATTATTCTGAAGTTAGATTTGCCCCACAGTTATCAACTTTAACTAAATATAGCCAAGAAGAAATTTTAAAAGCAGCTATTAATGGAATTGAACAGGCAGAAAGAGAATTGGATAATTTTAAAGCGGGGTTAATTATTTGTATGATTAGATCAAAGGATAATGAAGATTTAAATCGAGAGTCAATTTCCTTGGTAAAAAAATATTTAGGAAGAACTGTTTGTGCTTTAGATATAGCTGGGGCTGAAGCAATATATCCAACAAGAGATTTTATGCCATTATTATTGGATGCGAAAGCACAAGGCTTGCCTTTAACAATACATGCGGGAGAAGCCGGGACTAGAGATGATTTAGATGTGGCTTTAAAAGTTAAAACAGACAGAATTGGACATGGAATTCTATCAATTAATCATGAAGATATAATAAAAAAACTAATAGATAATAATATTACTTTAGAAGTTTGTGTAAGTAGTAATTTACAAACAAAAGCCGTTGAAAAAATTGAGAATCATCCTATTAGATCTTTATTTGATAAAGGTGTTCATATTGCTCTTTCTTCAGATAATATGACAGTTTCTGATACTAACATTCAAAAAGAATTTGATTTGTTAAGAACAAAATTAAATTTTAGTGAAAAAGAGATAGATAAAATAAAAGAATATACCTATGAAGCTTCTTTCTTAAAATAAAAGGATATATTTATTTAAAATATTGACAAAAAATAATATTAGCAATATTCTCATATCAAGAAAAGTTGATATGAGGATGATATGGATAATAAAGAAATTGCAAATATTTTTAAAGCATTATCAGATGAAAGACGGATTAAGATTCTTAATCTACTTCAAGATGGTGAGCTTTGTGCATGTAATTTATTAGAGAGATTGGATATGGTTCAATCCGGCTTATCATATCATATGAAAATTCTAGTTGAATCCAATTTAGTTGTATGTCGAAATGAAGGGAAATGGAGTCATTATAGTCTAAATATGGAAGGAAAAGAATCTGTTAAAAAGATTCTGGATTCTTTATTTATTAATAACAATACTGAAATAAAGTGTAATTGTAAGAAGTAGAAATTTTTTTCTGCTAATATATCAAAAAAAATTGATATGAGGTTTTTATGTTTAATTGGTTAGATAATTTAGTAAGTTTTTTTGTTACAAATGTTTTAAAAATAGATTTGGAAAGTTCTTTAGGTTCAAGTGTTCATTTTTTTATTTATGATGTTATAAAAATTATAATTTTATTAAGTTTTATGATTTTTTTAATTTCATATCTTAGAAGTTTTTTTCCACCAGAAAGAACAAAAAAAATAATTGATAAGTTTAGTGGAATCAAAGCTAATATTATGGCATCCCTATTAGGGATTGTAACACCATTTTGTTCCTGTTCATCCGTTCCTTTGTTCATAGGCTTTGTAGAGGCAGGCATTCCAATTGGAGTAACTTTTTCATTTTTAATAACTTCTCCTATAGTTAATGAGGCCGCATTTGTTATTTTATTAGCAGCTTTTGGATGGAAGATTGCTTTGTTATATGTTGTAACTGGTGTTTTTGTTGGAGTTGTTGGTGGTGCGATTATTGGTTTATTTAATAATAGAGATCAAGTTGAAGAATATGTATATAATTTGAATGCAACACATCATGAAGTAGAAAAATTAACTCACAAAGAAAGAGTTAATTTTGCACTATCAAATATGAAAGATATAATAAAAAGAGTTTATTTATTTTTGTTAATTGGTATTGGTATTGGTGCTGTTATACATGGTTGGGTTCCTGCAAATTTCTTATCAAAATATGCTAGTAAAGACAATCCTTTAGCTTTATTGGTTGCCGTAATTGCCGGTGTCCCATTATATTCTAATGCATTAGGTACTATTCCTATAGCTCAAGCTTTAATAAATAAAGGTGTTGCAATTGGAACCGCTCTAGCCTTTATGATGGCTACAACTGCTCTATCTTTACCAGAAATGGTAATCCTTAGAAAAGTTATAAAACCAAAATTAATTGCAAAATTTATTATTATTACTACTTTAGGAATATTATTTGTTGGTCTTGTCTTTAATTATATTTCACCTTATTTATTAGCATAATTTCTCTTAATTAATTTTAGTATTTTTATGCTATGATTAATTTGGAGGAGATGGTATGAGAAATGAGGATATAGTAATTATATATGGTAATGATTGTAGTAAAAGTATTAACCAATTATTAAAATATATTAAAATTGAAGATCAGATTAAAGATAAAAATGCAAATATTGTAATAAAACCTAATTTGCTTATAGCCAAAGATCCCAGTTTAGGAGCTACTACTCATACTGAGATTGTTGTAGAAATAATTGAGTATTTACAAGAAAAAGGTTTTAAAAATATTAAAATCGTTGAATCTTCTTGGATTGGAGCCTCAACAAAACAGGCCTTTAAATATTTTGGATACCCTCAAATTAGTAAAAAATATAAAGTTCCTTTAATTGATGTTAAAGATGATGATTATGAAACTAAAATTGAAAATGGTATAAAAGTAGAAATTAGTAAAGAAATTTTTAATTGTGATTTTTTAATTTCAGTTCCAGTATTAAAAGGTCATTGTCAAACTAAGATAACCTGTGCATTAAAAAACATGAAAGGTTGTATTTCTGATAAAAATAAGAGAATGTTTCATAATCTAGGTTTAATGAAACCTATAGCTACTTTAAATAAAATAAGAACTGCTGATTTGGTAATTGTTGATTCATTAAATGGAGATTTGGATTTTGAAGAAGGTGGAAACCCCATCGAGACTAATCGAATCTATGCTTGTAAAGATAGTGTTTTATGTGATGCTTTTGGAGCTTCTCTACTTGGATACAGTGTTGATGAGGTTGAGTACATAAAATTAGCTCAAAGTTATGGTGTTGGAAATTCTGATATAAATAAAGCAAATATTATTAATTTAAATAATCCTGATAGTATTGATGCTTTAAACAAAAAGCCAAAAGGTACTGTTGCTTATCTTGCAAAATATGTTGAAGCTGATAAAGCTTGTTCTGCTTGTTATGGGAATTTAATACATGCAATAAAAAGACTTAATGATACTAATCAATTGTTTGATATTAAAAAAGTTTGTATTGGGCAAGGATTTAAAAATAAGGAAGACCAAACATTGATTGGAGTTGGATCTTGTACTAGAAAACTTGGGAAATCATTAAAAGGATGTCCTCCAAGTGCAAATGACATGATAAAATTTTTACTTGATAATAGTTAATATTTTATATTTATATATATAAAACATAAAAAAATGGTTGCTATATAAAATAAATTAAAAAAAACTTGTTAAATCAGAGTTTTTCCTCATATAATTAACTTGTTATAATAAAATTATTATAATAAATTAGTTACCTAAGAGGAGTTCTTTATGAAGAAAAAATTAGTGTTATCTGTTTTGATTGTTGCTTTAACATTATTATCAAGTTGTTCTTTTTTTGATGATTATGCTTCAACATCGGTATTGATTGTTAATGGTAGTGATGTGAACATAGAAGAATTGGAAGTTTGGAATGGGTCTTCTGCTCCTAAAAGACTTGGAATTGGGGCTAATGTTTTAGATTCTGGTGAAGTTATTTCCCCAGGAGAATATATAAAATTACCATTACTTCCAATTTTGCATGAAGATTCTTATGCAACACTTGTTTTGAAGATGTACGATTCAGAAGATCCTGATCATTATCTTGATGTTAAGTTTAAATATTCAGAAGGTCATGTTGTAAAAATTACCTTTAAACCTGGAGAATCATCAGATCCTAATAATAATGATTTTGAAATTGAAAACGGGGAATGGGTGGAATTTTATTAATATTAATTTAAATTAATATTGATAAAAAGGTTGCTGCAAAAAAAATTTAAATATTTAAGCAGCAACTTTTTTTAATTAATTAATATTTTAATTTAAGTATAATTTTCTTTTATTAAAAATATTTTATAGCTTTTAAAGTTTCTTGCCATTACTTTCAATAATTGATTTATACCAATATGCAGAATCTTTTAAAATTCTATTTTGAGTTTTATAGTCAACATAGACAATTCCAAATCTAGGTCTATAACCTTCTGCCCATTCAAAATTATCTAATAAAGACCAAAGAAAATATCCTTTAATATCAATTCCTTCTTCTATAGCTTTTTTTAGTTGAAGTAAATATCTATTTAAGTAATCTATCCTTTGTGGATCATGAACTTTACCATCTAAAGAAATAATATCTCCATTAGCCATTCCGTTTTCAGTAATATATATTGGTTTATTATATCGTTCATACAAAAATTTAGGTCCCCAATACAAGGCTTCTGGAACAATTTCCCAGTTTAAGTCAGTGTGTTCTTCATTATTAATTAAAGGTTGGACTTTATTTCCTGAATAAATATTTTGTCCTAAAAAATCTATTGGCTGGCTTATAAGCTTTAAATCTTCTTTTGTTATTTCAGGAAGAAATTCTTTATACTTAATATAGTAATCCTTTGGATAGTCACCTAAAAATATAGGATCCATAAATAAAGATGCACAGAAGTAATAATTTTCATTTAATTCAGGAATTCTAAAATAGTCTTCTCGGGCTTTCTCTATTTCAATTTCAGTATTACCGGTTGGTATAGAAGGGGAACTATTAGGAGCAATTCCGATTGATACAGGACCTTTAGCATTTTCTCTAATAGTTTTTACTGCAATACCATGAGCTTTTAAAGCATTATGAATTACTGTTAGTGAATCTTTATGATTAAGCTTTAAACCTGGTGCATGTATACCTGAGATATAACCTAAACCACAAAAGCATTGAGGTTCATTTAATGTCATAAAGTATTTAACTTTTGAGGAGTATTCTTTTACAACCAATTTTGTATATTCCTCAAAATAATCAACTATATTTGGATTTAACCAACCTCCAATTTTATGTAATTCAATAGGTAAGTCCCAGTGGAATAGAGTGATATATGGTTCAATATTATTTTTTATTAATTCATCAATTAAATCATGGTAAAATTTAATACCATTTTCATTAATTTTACCTGTTCCATTAGGTATTAATCTTGGCCAACTAATTGAGAATCTATAGGCTTTAATACCTATTTCTTTCATTCTTTTGACATCTTCTTTAAACTTATGTATATGATCACAAGCAATTAACCCATCATGATTTTTATATACTTTATCTGGGAATTTGCAAAAATCATCCCAAATATTTCTACCACGTCCATCTTCAAGGTTGCCCCCTTCAATTTGATAAGAGGAGGTCGCAACCCCCCAAGCAAAGTCTTCTTTAAAATTCATTTATTTGTCCTCTATATTATTCTTGCTCTGCAAGTTGAATCTCTAAGTATTAATTGAGTATTAATTCTGAAAATTTCTTTTGACTCAATTGGTTTATTGTTTAATAAATCTTTCATTAGTTCAGCTGCTTTTATGCCAATATTTGATCTAAATTGTTTAACTGTAGTTAATGCTGGAGTTGAAACATTGGTAATTTCAATATCATCAAAACCAATTATTGATATATCATTAGGTACCGAAATGCCTTTTGAAATTAAAGTTTTTTGTAATGTAATAGCTATTCTATCATGACTAGCAAAAATAGCAGTAGGTAAATCATTTTTATTTCTTTCTATATATGAAGAAGCTCTTTCTAATTCTTCTTGAGGTGTGTAGTTTTCACAAAAATCAATAATTTTTTTATCATAAGGTAAATTGAATTCTTTTAAGAAAGCTTTATAAGCTTCAAATCTTTCTATTCCTGATAATGAACTTAAAGGTGATCCTAAGTAGCCAATTTTTCTATGTCCAAGGGAATAAAGATATTTTAAAGCTTCAAAAGAGCCCTCATAATTAGTAGAAAGTATAGTAGGTATTTTGGGGTATTTTGTTTCGACCGAAACACATTTTATTCCAATATTATTAATTGCTATTGCTTCTTTTATATCTAGAGTGCTAGATGCAAAAAGAACTCCATCAATATTTCTATATCTACAATGTTCAAGATATCTCATATTTTGATTTGGAAAATTTCTATTGATGAAGATAATATCATAGCCAGCTTTTTCCATCTCAGATTTGAAGGCTTCAAGTATTTCACTAAAATGGGGATGTACAAATCCTTGTTTTAAATCTTCTTGGAAGATAACTCCTATTAGCCAAGATTTTTTTGTAACTAAAGCTTGAGCGCTTTGAGTTGGTGTATATCCTAATTCTCTAGCAGTTATAAGAATTTTTTCTTTTGTTTTAGCATTAACACCTTGGTAACGATTAAACACCTTTGAAACTGTGGCTGCTGAGAATCCACTTTTTTCTGCTACATCATAAATAGTTGCCATTAATGCTCCATTGTTTTAATTCAATCTAATCGAAATCGATTTCTATAAATATAGGTTAACATAAATTAAAAAGAAGTCAATTTCGAAATATAGAAACTTTTTTCATATATTAGAATATTAAATCAATTGCTTTTAATAAATATTTTTAACTATTTTTTTATAATATATAGAGTTTAGAGTCTACATTTTTTGAAATTATAGTATAATAATGCTATTAATTTATTGTAGAAACATGTTTCGAAATATTTTATTTTGAGTTGTTATAATAAATTGATATCTTTTTCTAAAAAATATTTATATATGACTATTTTATGCTATACTACTGTATAATTATACTCATTATAATATTTAAATGTGCTTATATATTGGAGGATTTGATGAATGATTATTTAACATTAGCAAATTCCAAGACGATTTATTTAATAGTTGCTGCTATTTTGCTTTTTGTTGCCTTGTTTTGCTTTACATTTATTTTCCGGAGTTTTCGAGCTGGAGTAAAAATGGGGATGGATAAAACGGTATTAAAAAGAGCTATTACTTCTTCTGCTACTTTTACTGCAATTCCAAGTATTTCTATTTTATTAGGAGTTTTAGCTTTAGGTGGAAATTTAGGGGTCCCTGTTGCTTGGCTTAGACTTTCTGTTATTGGTAATTTACAATATGAGGCTACTGTAGCTCAAGTAGCTGCGCAAGGAATGGGTAAGACTTTAGATAGTGCTTTATTATCAATGGATGATTTAGTAACTATTTTATTAGTTATGACTGTTGGAATAATCTGGGGATGTTTATTAACAATTTTTACTTTAAAAAAATATTCTAAAAAAATATCAGTAAGTGAAAAAGCTTCAAAAGATTCTTCAAAACCTTCATTTGCAAATATTGCTATGGTAGCAATGTTTATTGGTTTATGTGCAGCTTTTGTAGGAAATTATTTAGCAGATTTTATCGTAAACGGTGTATATTTACCTGTTTTAACAACGATTGTATCCGCACTTGTAATGGCTATATTCGAATATTTAATTAAAAAGAAAAATCATAAAGTATTGGAATCTTTCTCATTAGCTCTTTCTATGATTATTGCTATGATAGCAACAGTCGGATTTTCAATAATATTATAGGAGAATATAATGGAAAACAGTAATTTTGATTATGATAATTATATTGAAGATACTCATAAATTAGGAAGATTTTTCTTATCAGTTGGAGTTCTTGCTTTATTATTAGCTCCTTTTATAATTGCATATTTCACAAAGGCTCATGTAAATGTAAAAGCTTTCGCAACATCGATAACAAAAATATTATTAATATATATTCCTTCTTGTGTTGCTGAATATTTAATTTATGTTCCTCTTTTAGGAATTGGTGGGGTATATTTATCTTTTCTTACAGGAAATTTAACAAATTTAAAATTGCCTTGTGCTTTTAGTTCAAGAGAAATTGCTCAGACAAGAGCTGGAACACCTGAAGATGAAATAATTATGACATTATCTATTGCTACTTCTGCTTTAACAACGATGCTTGTAATTGCTATAGGTGTCTTATTAATTGTTCCTTTAACACCGGTGTTACAAAATCCTATTGTTAAGCCTGCTTTTGATAATGTTCTTCCTGCTTTATTTGGAGCTTTAGGTTATCAATATTTTATTAAGGATTTAAAATTATCAGCAATTGCTATGGTATCAATGATTTTAATTTGTATTGGTGTTCCATCCTTAATTGGAGACACAGGTACAATGATTATAATAATTGGCGGTATTTCAATTGGTGTTTCATATTTGTTTTTTAGACATGTAAATAGGGAGAAGAAATAATGGAAGATAGAGAGGCTTTATATAGTTCAAAATTAGCTAAAATGATTCAGTGTGAAACTGTTTCAATATTTCAAGTTAGACAAAAAGAGAAATTTGATAAGTTTCATGATGTTTTAAAAGAATTATTTCCTAATGTATTTAATACTTGTGAAGTTGTAGATATTGAAGGATCTTTATTAATTAAATGGGAAAGTAAAAATCCTAAATGTGAGCCTGTATTATTTATGAGTCATCAAGATGTTGTTGAGGCTACTGGGGAATGGAAATATCCTCCTTTTAGTGGAGAGATTAAAGATGGCGTTATTTGGGGCAGAGGTACTGTAGATACTAAAGCTGCATTATTTTGTATCTTTCAATCAATAGATGAACTTATTGCTAGTAATTATGAACCACCTACAGATATTTATATCGCATCTTCTTGTGGAGAAGAAGTCTTAGGTGATGGAGCTCCAAGAACTTGCCAATACTTAAAAGATAGAGGTGTTCACCTAAAATTAGTTATTGATGAAGGTGGTATGATAGTAGAAGCTCCAATGGCTGGTGCAAAAGGCAAATATGCTATGATTGGTAGCTTAGAAAAAAGCACTGGTAATTTAAAATTTATAGCAAGATCTGAAGGTGGTCATGCTTCTGCTCCTCCTAAAAATACTCCAATTGTTAGATTAGCAAAGTTTATTTCGTATTTAGAAAAACATGATCCAACTAAATCTAAAATGAATGATGTTACTGCAGAAATGTTTACTAGATTAGGAAAAACTACCACTGGTGCAATGGGTTTTTTGATGAGACATGCTAGGGGGTTTGCTCCTTTATTGGCCTTTATAGTTCCTAAAGTTAATACAATGGGTGGTGCTATGTTTAAAACAACAATAGCCTTTACTACTGCAAAAGGTGCTAATGGATTGAATGTATTACCAGAAGAAGCCTTTGTTACTGCAAATATTAGATATATAAATCATCAAGGGCCAGAAGAAATGATGGCAATATTTGAAAAGATAGCTAAAAAATTTGACATAGAAATTGAAGTATTAAATGATGGTGGTGATTGTCAGGTTGTAGATTATAAGAGTAAAGAATTTAAATTATTAGAAAATGTAATAAAAGAGTTATGGAGTGATGTAATTCCATCTCCTTATACATTAACAGGCGGTACTGATGCAAGGCATTATGCACCAATTTGTGATAATGTATTTAGATTTGCTCCTTTAGAAATTAATCATCAACAATTAGATTCAGTTCATGGGTTAAATGAAAATATTTGTACAAATACATTACCTTCTGGAGTTGATTTCTATAAGAGGATTTTAGAAAAAATATAAAATAATAGTAATTAAATATTTAAGGTTATTGTAAGTTTTTGCAATAACCTTTTTTTTGTTGCAAAAGCAACAGACATAAATTATTAAATTTTTTATTCTCTGTTTAAAATATAGATAAAGGATAAAATTATGAAAATAAAAAGCAGTGATAATTTATATGATGTAATAACTAGATACCCTCAAACAAAAGAATATTTTATTAATAAAGGAATTAAGCAAGTTGAAGATAATTTGATTTTATCAACATTAGCAAAGAGAATTACAATAGAAACTATTACAAAATCAAAAAAAATTAATACTAACTTATTTATTGATGAATTGAATCAAATATTAAATCAAGAATCTATTGATTTAACTTTATCTAAAGAAGTAAGCAAGGAAGCTGCAACCATAAAATTAGATGGCGTGCTTCCTTGCCCAATTCGAATTCCATTATTAGAGTCTTTTGATAAATGGCTTAAATTAAAGGATTGTGAAAATATTATTAATTATGAGTTGAAAGCAGCTTCAATGGGAGTAGATTGGCTTAAAAATAATATGAAAGAAGAATCATTATCTGATATCTTTTTATCTGCAGGTTTTGATTTATTCTTTGATGATAAATATATAAACCAATTTAAGAAGAAAAAAGTTTTTAAAGATCTTATTCCTTTTGAAAAATATAATTCTGATTTTGATAATGATTATATATCATTGAAAGACCCAAAAGGTGATTATTCAATTTTAGGTGTTGTTCCAGCCGTTTTTTTGATAAATGAAGAAATAATAGATTTTAATGAGGCTCCAAAATCTTGGGAAGAACTTATAAATGGAAAGTTTGAAAATAAAGTAAGTTTACCAGTAGGAGATTTTGATTTATTTAATGCTATTCTTCTCAACATATTTAAAAAATATGGACTTGATGGTGTAAAGAAATTATCAAAAACTTTATTAAAAGGTATGCATCCATCTCAAATGGTTAAATCAAATACTTTAAAAGAACAGCCTGCAATAACTATAATGCCATATTTCTTTACTAAAATGATAAAGTTTGGGGGGGCAATGAAAGCAATTTGGCCAAAAGATGGAGCAATTATTTCTCCAATTTTTATGCTTACAAAAAAAGAAAAAGAGAGTGAATTATTAAAATTTGTTGAATATTTTAGCTCTAAAGAAGTTGGTGAAATTTTCAGTCATAAGGGATTATTTCCCTCAACAAATCCTGATGTCGATAATATGATTCCAAAAGAAAATAAATATATGTGGTTAGGTTGGGATTATATTAATAATACTGATATTGGAAAAACATTAGATGTTTGTTTGGCTACTTTTGAAAACTCTAAGGAGGAATAAGAGTGAATTTAATTACAATTTCAGGGCCACCGTCCTCAGGAAAAACTTCAGTAATTGTTAAAACTATTGATTCTTTAAAACAAAGGAATTTAAAAGTTGGAGTTGTTAAATTTGATTGTTTATATACAGATGATGATATTATTTATCAAAAACTAGGTATTCCAGTAAAAAAAGGGTTATCAGGTTCCCTTTGTCCTGATCATTATTTTGTGTCTAATATTGAGGAAGTTACACAATGGGGCGTCAATAAAAACTTAGATGTTTTAATTACAGAATCGGCGGGGTTGTGTAATCGGTGCTCCCCATATATTAAAGATATTAAAGCTATATGTGTTATAGATAATTTATCTGGGATTAATACTCCAAAAAAAATAGGTCCTATGTTAAAAGCAGCAGATATTGTAGTCATAACAAAGGGTGATATTGTGTCTCAAGCAGAGAGAGAAGTTTTTTCATCTAGAGTTAGACAAGTTAATTCAAAAGCTATAGTAATGAATGTAAATGGATTAACTGGGCAAGGAGCTTTTGAATTATCAACTTTAATTGTAGATAATAATCAAATATGCAGCGTAAAGGGCAAAGAATTAAGATTTTCTATGCCAAGTGCATTATGTTCATATTGTTTAGGGGAAAGAAGAATAGGTGATGATTATCAACTTGGAAATGTTAGAAAAATAGATTTGGAGGATAAATGAATAAAAAAGAATTTTTGAATATAAAAATTAATAAAGTTATTGAAGATTATCCTTTTATGGCTGATTTTTATAAAGATTATGAGAGTATTTTTACTGATTATGAAAAAAGTGCTTTTGAAAATATTGATACTATCAATGATGTTGAAGCAGAAGATTTAGCCCTTGATAAAGAGCTACTTTTAAATAATACATATCAGTTTTTTAATCAAATGTTTGAATTCTTAGGATTAGAAAAAGACAAGGTTGAGAATATAACAATTTTGAGGGGTTATAATAAAAATAAGGATAATGAATTATACGATGTAACTATAAATGTTGGAGATATTGTAGCTATAGTTGGCCCAACAGGATCTGGTAAAAGTAGATTGCTCTCAGATATAGAATGGATTGCAAACAGAGATACTCCTACTAAAAGAAAAATCTTAATTAATGGGGAAACTAGGGATAAGGAATGGAGATATTCGTCAACAAATAAATTAGTAGCACAATTATCCCAGAATATGAATTTTGTAATGGATTTAAGTGTTAAAGAATTTTTAGAATTACATGCCCAAAGTAGATTGGTTGAGAATGTTAATGAGATTGTTGATAAGATTATTAATGAAGCAAATTTACTTGCTGGAGAAGCATTTGACTCGAATTCTCAAATAACAAGTTTGTCTGGTGGACAATCAAGAGCTTTAATGATTGCTGATACTGCAATACTATCAAAATCACCTATTGTTTTAATTGATGAAATTGAGAACGCTGGAATTGATAGAAAAAAGGCTTTAAATTTATTAGTCAAAGAAGAAAAAATAGTTTTAATTGCTACACATGATCCAATTTTAGCACTAATGGCAAATAAAAGAATTGTAATAAAAAATGGGGGCATAGATAAAATAATTATGACCTCTGAAACAGAAAAAAAGGCTCTAGAAAAATTAGAAATTATAGATTTAGAACTCATGAAATTAAGAAATGAAATAAGAGAAGGAAATGAAATAAATTTTTAAAAAATCAAAAATTGAATAGTCTAAAAAAAAAGTTATCATTTAATAAAATATTATAACATGATATAATGAGCTAACTTTAGATAATTTGGGGAAGCTAAATGTAAAAACTAGTTGTTATTTTGTAATAATTGGTAAGATATATTTATGACTTTTTATTTAAGTTGTGCTGTTATATATGATAGAGAGTTATAGTTTTTATTAATATAATATATGTATATTTATATTTTATACTTTATGACATAGGGGATAAGTGTTGGTATTGTATGTAAATGTATTGTTATTATAATAAGTTGCAGTCTTAATTAAAATATTATAGCTCTTGATGTGCTGGCATGGTTAAAAATTAGTTTACTAGCTATAAAGGTGCATTTGATACATCTATATTTTATTTGATGTAGTAAGGGGTGTTTTAATGAGTCTTTTTTTGTTAATAGTAATTATATTATTCTTTTTTCTTTTGCTATCAATTGGACTGTTCTTTTCCAAGCGTATTTATTCTAATGATGATTTTGCTGTAGCAGATAGACATGTTAGTTCAATAGTTTTAGCTGGAACTTTATCTGCGACTGTTTTAGGCTCAGTTAATACATTAGGTGTTTATGAAAAAGCTTATGGACCATTTGGTCTTTCAGCGACTTGGTATATATTTGCTATGGTAATTGCTTTTTTAATAATGACAATTATTGCACCTAAAATAAGAAAGTTAGAATTAAAAACAGTTTCAGAATTTTTTAGAAGAAGATATGGTAAGACTGTAGGTTTAGTTGTTGCTGTTTTTATGATTTTTCCTTTGATTGCATTAACTTTAGTCCAATTTATTGCTGGCGCTAAAATCTTATCAATTATATTGAATGTTGATTATAAAATTGCATTAACCATAATAGCTTTTGTTGTAATTACTTATACAGCTCTTGGAGGTCTAAAAGGGCTTGTAGCTTCCGATACTCTACAGTTTATAATTATTTTTGTTGGATTCTTATTAGTTATTCCTTATTCATTTAGAATGAGTAGTAATTTTTCAACTGCAGTTTGTAATGTTCCTCTTTCAAAAATAAATTTTTTCCAAGGTATTAGTATTTCTACTATTATTGCTTTAATAATTATGTTTATTGCAAATTTTACAGTTGGACAAGAAATTTCTTCAAAATATTTTTCAATTAAGCACTCTTATCACGTTTCAAAAGTTTTTATAATTACAGGGTTTGTCCTTTTTGTTTTTGCATTTTTTCCTTCATTATTAGGAATAGTAACTTTGGCATTAGAACGTATGGGACGAATTGATGGCTCTATTATTTTTGTGGATGGTATTAAATATGGCTTACCTAATTTTGTTTTTAATTATATGCCATCATTTATTATTGTATCCTTATTTGTTGCTTTATTGGCTGCAACAATGAGTTCTGCAGATTCTTTGATCTTTTCCATTGGTGTTATTTTTGCAAATGATATTTATAGAATATATATTAATAAAGATGCGAAAGATTTAGAAACCATAAAGGTTTCAAGAATCTTTATAGTAATAGGTGGAGTTGTTGCTTATGTTTTAGCAATTTTTTGTAAAGCATCTTTAATTAAAGTGTTTATATTCGCTATTTCATTAAGAGCAGCAGGAATCTTTTTCCCTTATGTATTAGGTTTAGTATGGAAAAAAGCTTCTATTATTGGTGTTTTTGCTTCTTTATTGTTTGGAAGCGCTTCCTATGCACTTTTAGCTATTAAAAATATCTTTATATTGGGGTTAGAGCCAATTTTAATAGCATTATTTATTAGTCTTGTTGCTTTTATATTATTTAGCAAATTTTTCCCACCTGAGGTTGAATCGGTTGAACTAAGTGTTGAAAATTATTATTTATAGTAACTAATTTTCTGATTATTTAGCCATTTGCCTTTGTAATAATATATAACAAAAATAATTGCACTTAATGTCCAAGTAACAGGATATGCTGAGAAAACTACTTTGATATCATAGTAGAATTTTAACACTATCGTAATGTAAGTTACTCTAAACACACACCAGAACAATAACATTACAGCCATTGGTATGACGGATTTACCCGCTCCTCTATATATTCCTGCCATAGTATGTGACATGGCTAATTGGAAAAAGAAAAAAGCTGAGATTCGTGCTTTTAGTACACCAATTTCTATTACTTCTGGATTGTTAGTAAAAAGTAATATTATTTTTGGCGCAAAAATAAAAATAATTACACCTAAAGATTGAGCAAGAATAGTCGCTGATAAAAGTCCAAATTTTGTGCCTTTTCTAACTCTATCGAATTCTCCAGCTCCAATATTTTGGCTTGTAAAAGTAGTCATTGCCATTGCAAAGCTTGTTACAGGAATAAAAGCAAAGCCTTGAATTCTCATCATTACACCATTTCCAGCCATAGCTATTGGTCCAAAAATATTAATACTAGATTGGACAAAAACATTAGCTATAGAAATTACTGAATTTTGTATCCCTGATGGAATCCCAACAGCTAAAAATTGTTTTAAGATTGGAACATCAATTTTTATTTTCTTGAATTGAACTCTAAAAATATCTTTAGTTGTAAATAATATTCTATAGGCTAAAATAGCACTAATTCCTTGACTTATTATAGTTGCAATTGCAGCACCTTTTGTTCCAAGATTAAATATAATTACAAATACTAAATCTAAGATAATATTTGAGACTGATGCAATAATTAAGAAATATAATGGTCTTTTACTATCTCCCATAGCTTGTAATATTCCACTTGCACTATTGAAGAAGACTAAAGCACTAATCCCTAAGAAATAAATTTGTATATATCCTCTAGCATCCTCTAATACGGAATCTGGAGTTTGCATTAATTTTAATATATAAGGGGTTAAAAAATATCCCATAATGGTTAGAAAAATGCTACTTAAAAATGCAAAAGCAACAGTTGTATGAACGGCCTTTTTTACATTTTCGTAATCTTTAGCACCAAAAAATTTTGAAATTACTACCCCAACCCCAATAAAAATTCCAGTAAATAATCCAACTAATAAGAAAATTAAAGGACTGCAAGAAGTAATAGCTGCTAAAGCTTCTTTACCTACATAGCGCCCTACAATAAGAGTATCAACAACCATATATAACTGTTGAAATAAATTCCCTAGAAAAATAGGAAAAGCAAAAAGAAGAATGTTTTTGCTTATTGAACCAGAGGTTAATAATTTTGTATTTGTTTTCATGATTATAATTAAAGTATATCAATTATAATTTATAGTAAAGCTAGTTTTTGTTATTTGTTATAACAAAATCCATAAGTTGAAAAAACAACTTATGGATTTTGATTAGTTAGAAATATTTATACAAAAAGAGATATGATAAAGACTATTACAATTGTAGTAATACCCATTACTGCAGTAACTCCAGTTTGACATTTATATGCTTGTTTTGTATTCATATCACTGAATTGGGATACTACCCAGAAATATGAGTCATTAGCATGTGAAACTGTCATTGAACCTGCACCAATAGCCATAATTACTAATACTTTTGCAATTTCGCTATCAAAACCTAATGTGCTCATTAATGGTGCTATCATTGCTGATGTGACAATCATTGCAACAGTAGAAGCTCCCATTGCAGTTTTAAGAAGTGCAGCAATAATAAAAGGTAATAATACACCAATATTTAAATGAAGTAATGATCCAGCTAATGCATCAGCAATTGGTAATGTTTTTAAGATAGCGCCGAAAGCACCACCAGCACCTGTGATTGCAAGAATTCCAGCAGCATTAGTTACACCTTGTGTTACCCAATTTAATTTATTAGGTCTTTCTGATACCGGAATTAAAGTTGTTGCAATTGCGATACCAATTAATAATGCTACAACTGGGTTACCGATGAAACTAAAGAAAGTTGCAATATGACCAGTACCAAATGGGCTAGAAGGGAAATCAGCAATAGATTTAAAAGCAATTAAAATAATTGGTACTAAAATAGGAGAAAAAGAATGAAGAGCTGAAGGTAATTTACCATATTTATCTTGTAATTCTTCAACTGTATTTTCAGGATTTGCATCAATATGTACTTTTGAAGCAACTTTTTTTGCATAAATTAAACCAGAAATAGTTGCAGGAATTGAAACACAAAGACCAATTAAAATTGTTAAACCTAAGTTAGCACTTAAAGTACCTGCCATAGCAATAGGCCCTGGAGTAGGTGGTACTAAACAGTGTGTAGCATATAACCCAGCTGAAAGAGCAGTTGCTAAAATAGCTAAACTTTTATTACTTTGTTCTGCTAAAGCTCTAGCAATAGGGGATAGGATAACGAATCCTGAATCACAGAAAACAGGAATTCCAGTTACATAACCTGTTGCTGCCATAGTTAGAGCAGATTTATCTTTTCCTACAATGTGTAGAATTGAGTTTGCCATAGTTAAAGCTGCACCAGTTTTTTCGAGAATAGTACCAATGATTGTTCCTGCTAAGATAACAATACCAATAGAACCTAAGATACTACCAAATCCATTTTTTACAGTATTGATTACTGTAATAGCATCCATTCCACAAAGTAGACCTACAACAATTGAAATTGTTGTTAAAACTATAAATGGATGAATTTTTAATTTGCTTATGGCAAGAACCATAGCAATTACTGCAAGAATGATCACTGAGAACATATAAATAGCTGACATTCTTTTCCCTCCTATAAAATCTCGGAATTATCCGTCTTTTTTATATGCATAATTGCTCTAAAGAAATAGGATACAGTAAAGCAATTACAATTATTTAAATTACAAATTTCTAGAATTTTATTTACTCTATAAATACAAGTGTTTTTATGAATGTTTAATGAATTAGCCATAGCTTGAATTCTTCCATCATTGTTTATATAGGCATCTATTGTTTGATAAATCCAATAAGAGTGCATATTATCTAATTCATTTATTAAATTTTCATAATATTTTGTTAGCAAATCTCTGGAATTTATATCAAAAGCTAGTAAAGCTAAATCATCATAATTGGTGCAATTATAATATTTTCTATCATGAGGGATACTCATAAATGATTTAGAAATCATTGCCGCAAAACTTAACTCATTTAATTGATGAATTTTAGGACTAAATACAATTTTAGCAATATTTTTTTGATTTAGAGCTGAAATGAAATCGTTAGTAGTTAAGCTTTTTTCAAAATCACTTTTTAAAATTAAATAATGGGAAGGGTATTCAATTAATAAATCATTATTACTATTTATTAATTTATTATCTCTTAAGAATTGATATGTCGTATTGTATTGTGCTTTTTTTGATTCAAAAGAAAATAAAACTAATTGTAATGGAAATTTTAGAGAAATTCCTAATGCATCGATAGTTTCAAGAAATACGTTTTCATTATTTTTTGAATATAGAATTTCAGACAGATTAGAACGTAATTCAGTTCTTCTTTGTTCTTTTTGCATATATGCTGCTTGATCTAAAAAAAGGGAGGTGCTAATACTTAAGAGGTAAGCGGTTTGTTTAACTTCATCAGGGTTCCCAAATATTCCAATTACAGCTACTGCTTTTCCCTTTTTTATTATTGGAATATTTACACCTTGCTTAGATCCTTCAAATTTATCGATTTCATTTGGATAAATTAGGATTTCTTTTTTTTCATTAATGGCTTTATAAGCTCCAGAGTGAAAAGTTCCAATTCTTTTTTCATCACTACTAGCTATGATAATTCCATTTTCATCCATTAAATTTACTGTGTTAGGCGCAACTATTGAGGCTGTTTTAGCAATTATTTCTTGAGCTATTGCTTTAATATTTTTTGCACTCATAATAAAATAATGTCTCCTGTAGCTACATAATTAGCTTCTATATTTTTTTCTTTTTTTAATTGATTAGTTATTTGTTTTCCACTGCAATGTAGAAAGTATGTTTTTTTAATGCCAAGATTTAATAATTCTTTAGAAGTCGAAATAATTCTATCTTCGTCAACAGCATTTAAATGAACACCACCAATAACAGTATCTATATTTTTATTAAACATAGAATTAACACTTTTTATAATTGATAATATTCCTCTATGAGCACAACCTACAATTAGTGTTAATCCAGTTTCAGTTTCTTTTACTAATGCAATTTCATCTATGAAATTATCTTTTGTTAGAGTCTCTAAGTTTCCATTAACGAATCTAGAGGGAATAATTTCGTGTTCATAGTGTTGCTTAAAATTTGTAACAATATATAAAGACTCTTCTAATTTATAAACATCCTTATTAATTTCATTTATTTTAATGGATTTATCTTGTAGATATTTCTTGTCAAACCCACAACCTAAATATGTGATAGTACTATCGTTTAGTGCATATTTTTCTTTAAAAAAGTCTTGTCCAACATAAATGTTATCAATCGAATGATTATCTAAAAAGGATAATAAGCCACTACAATGATCATAATGACTATGGGATAGAATAACTGTTTTAATATCTTTTAAATTAATATTCATTAATCTTGCGTTATATTCAAAAATCCCAGTAGATCCCATATCAAATAAGTATTTATTTTTATCTGTTTCTATTAGTATTGATAATCCATGTTCAGTTTTAGTAGATAGAAGTTCGCTATGAGTGTTTTCAAGCAAAATAGTACATTTGTCCATATTTATGTTTTTTCCTCGCTGATAATAATTATTAAACGTAAAAAAGCTTAGGACAATTGTATAAAAGTACGAATTTTTATAAAACTATTTAGACCTTTATATATAGGTTTATGATAAAGTTTTTTTGATATTAAATGAGATTTTACTTATTTTTTAATTAATTAATTAGGTTAATAGTACGAAAATATTTTTTTTAGATATGTGTGATAAACATAAAAAGCATAATAGTTCTTAATTGTTATCTTTTGCTTTTAATAATCTATCTTTAGAATTTAAAAAGTGATTTTCAATTGCCTGTTGTGCTTCAATAAAATTATGATGATTTAAATTATTGGTTATTTGTAAGTGTTCAATTAATGATAAATTTAAATTGTTAATATTTCTATTATAATAATTTGT
Source organism: Pleomorphochaeta caudata (assembly GCF_055395745.1). Lineage (NCBI taxonomy): Bacteria > Pseudomonadati > Spirochaetota > Spirochaetia > Spirochaetales > Sphaerochaetaceae > Pleomorphochaeta > Pleomorphochaeta caudata. The sequence goes on along the minus strand of NZ_AP042458.1, from coordinate 512,493 downwards.
GTAAAATTTTAATGAATTATAAATTTCCAATAGTTTTTTATTGTCTGAATATTCAATGATTTTCTGATGAAAATCTTTCTCTGATTTTAAGTAATCATTTATAAGATTTTCTTCAATTCCGTTGGAAAATTCATCAAAGAGATGAGTTAATTTTTCAATTTTGTTATAGTCTATTTTTGTTGAAAATAGTTTTATAGCAATACTTTCAATTGCAGCTAAAATATCAAAAGCTTCTAAGATTTCTTTTTTAGAAATTTGTTTTATAAAAAATCCTTTTCTAGGTACATAGGTTAAATAATTTTCCCCTACTAGTTTATTTAATGCTGCATTAATTGGAGTTAGACTTATATTAAATTTATTTGATAATTCTAATTTATTAATTTTTCTATTTATCGGAAGTACATGATTATCCAATAAATTTTTTATTTCTTCATAAATATAATCATTAATGTTTTTATTTTCTATTTCCATCAATTATTCTCTTTGATTTAACTCATTAATTAAATTGTTTTTTGTGGATGCATAAATATGATAATGCATTAATTGTGAAGCGCTAAAAGAATCTTTTGAAATCAATAAATCTAGAATGTTTTTATGATCTTCTAAAATCTTTTCCATTGGTTTTAATATATCTATTGAATACATTAAAGGAATATATTTATTTAAAATGTCTGAAATTATATTATCCTTTGAGCTTTTAATAATTATTGAATGGAATTGATTATCTAAAGTTTTAAATTTGATTTTATTACCTTCACTAATAGAGAGCTTCATGTTTTCTATATTTTCTTTTAATTCTTCAATTTGTTCTTCTGTTATAAATTTGGCAGATAATTCACAAATATAAGGTTCGAGTTTACCTCTGATTTCAAATATTGATAATAAATCTTCTTTTGAGAAAATCTTTACTCTACTTCCTCTTCTAGGGATTGTTTGAGTTAACTGTTCACTTGATAATCTACGTAATGCTTGTAGCAAAGGAGTTCTGCTTATACCTAATTGTTTAGCTAATTTTTCTTGATTTAATTTTTCTCCAGGTTTTAATTCACCAGAGATAATCATATCTTTAATTTTTTTATAAGCTTTTGTCGTTAAATCTTCAAACATTATGTGATTATCATTTTTATACATTAGAGGAGTTTTCCTAATTTATTTATTAACAATATTTATTGGTGTGTTGTTAATGAAGTTTTTAATATTATCAACAGCAATATCCATTAATCTTTGTCTACTTTCTTTTGGTGCCCAAGCAATGTGTGGGGTTATTATACAATTTGGATGAGTACACAATTTATTATCTTGTTCAGGTGGTTCATGAGTTAAAACATCCATTGCAGCACCGCTTACTTTTTTACTTTCTAAAGCTTGGTATAATGCTTCTTCATCAATTAATGCTCCACGGGAAGTATTAATAATCATAACACCATCTTTTACTTTTGATAAACTTTCTTTGTTAATAATTTTTTCAGTTGCTGGAGTTAGAGGACAATGTAGTGAGATTATATCACTCTCTTTTAAAACAGTATCTAAGGATACATATTCAATGCCTTCTTTTTCCCATTCTTCTTTTTTTGAGGGATTATATGCAATTACTTTTAGTCCAAAGCTTTTTGCTATTATACTTGTTTGATGTCCTATTTTCCCAAGTCCAATAATTCCCATAGTTTTGCCATATAATTCAATTAATGGATAATCCCAAAAAGCAAAATCTATTGAATTTGCCCAAGCTCCAGTGGATACTTTTTCACTATGATGTCCAACTCTATGGCAGAGTTCTAATAAAAGGGCAAATACAAACTGAGCTACAGCAGTTGTACTGTATGTTGGAATATTTGTAACAATTATTCCATGTTCTTTTGCAGCTTTGGTATCTACAACATTATATCCTGTTGCAAGGACACCAACGTATTTTATATTTTTACATTTTTCAAAGGTTTCTTTTGTTAAAGGTGTTTTATTAGTTAAAACAACTTGTGCATCTCCAATTCTAGATACAATATCACAAGCTTTTGTTCTATCATATATTATGGTATCACCTAAATCTTTTAATTCATTCCAACTTAGATCACCAGGATTTAAAGTATATCCGTCTAATACAACAATTTTCATATAAATTCCTCGATTATTAATAAAATATCTTGTTTTATTGTATCAAATTTCTATGTTTAGTAAATGTTTTATTATTTAAAAAGTTAATATTATTTAGTTTAATAATAGTCTTTGTTATATTTTATAAGCCATGATATAATCAAAAAAAATATTGTTTAATTTTAAAGTTGTGATATAATGATAGCGTTAACGAACACGCATAGGAGATAAAATGGATAATAAATTAATCACTAGTGAAATAAAAAACGGTAAATGTTCTTTAGGTATTGAATTAGGATCAACCAGAATTAAGGCTATATTGATAAATAGTGAAAATGTACCAATTGCATCAGGTGGATATGATTGGGAAAATTCATTAATTGATAATATTTGGACTTATAAGCTTAGTGAAGTTTGGCAAGGTGTTGCTGGTTGTTATAGTGCTTTAAAAAAAGATGTTTTATCAAAATATAATGTTGTTCTAACTGATTTGAAAGCAATTGGTTTCAGTGCAATGATGCATGGATATTTAGCTTTTGATAAAGATGATAATTTATTAGTTCCATTTAGAACTTGGAGAAACAATATTACTAAAGAGGCTAGTGAAAAACTAACTAAAGAGTTTAATTTCCCAATTCCTCAAAGATGGAGTATAGCTCACTTATATCAAGCAATTTTAAATAACGAAGCACATGTAAAAGATATTGCAAAGATTAATACTTTAGCTGGTTATGTTCATTATTGTTTAACAAATTCTTTTACTTTAGGAATAGGGGATGCTTCAGGTATGTTCCCAATTGATTCTGAAAGTAAAGATTATAATAAAAAAATGTTATTAAAATTTGATGATTTAGCAAAAGATTATTCTTGGAAAATTAGTGAAATTTTACCTAAACCAATGGTTGCTGGTGAGATTGGTGGTTATTTAAGTGAAAAAGGAGCTAAGTTATTAGATGTTGATGGTGATTTAAAATCAAATATTCCTTTTTGTCCTGCTGAAGGTGATGCTGGAACAGGTATGGTTGCAACAAATTCTGTAAAAGCTAGAACAGGTAATGTTTCTGCAGGTACAAGTGTTTTTGCAATGATTGTTCTAGAAAAAGAATTATCACAATTATATGAGAAATTAGATTTAGTAACGACTCCATCAGGATTACCTGTTGCTATGGCTCACTCTAATAACTGTAGTGGCGAAATTGATAAATGGATGAAGTTATTCATGCAGGTTATGGATTTAACAGGTGGAAAATTAACAAAACCTCAATTATATGATGCAATCTTGTTTGAGGCTTTAAAAGCTGATCCATCTTGTGATGGTATTCTCTCTTATGGTTATCTAAGTGGAGAACATATTACTGGATTTAGTGAAGGTAGACCTTTAATTGTTAGAAATCCTGATAGTGAATTATCTGTTGGAAATTTAATTAGATCTGAATTATTTACTTCTCTTTGTGCTTTAAGAACTGGCTTAAATATCTTATTTGAAGATGAAAATGTAAAAGTAGATGAAATTAATGGTCATGGTGGTTTCTTTAAAACTGCTGAAGTTGGTCAAAATATTATGTCTGCGGCAACAAATACTCCTTGTTCTGTTTTATCTAGTGCAGGTGAAGGGGGCGCTTGGGGAATTGCAATTTTAGCAGGATTTATTAATAGTGATATGCTTTTAGAAGATTACTTAGAAAAATATGTTTTTGCTAATGCTACAAAAGAAACAATTATGGCTAAAGAAAAAGACATTGAAGGATTTAATAAATTCTTTAAAACTTATCATGCAGGCCTAGATATTGAAAGAAAAGCTATAGAAATCCTATAACTTTAATAAATATATTTACTTAATTTACAAAACATCATTCACTTATAAAGAGTAATGGTGTTTTTTTTATGGAAGGTTTTCTTTAATTATAATATTAATTGGGATAGGACATTTATTTATATTATCTTCTTGTTTTAAAAATAGTATTTTGTACATGTCCATAATTGTATTATAGCCTTGAGTTTCAGGTGATTGAGAGATTATTGCACTAATATTACCGTTTAATAATTCTTCTTTATTATCTTCAACTAAGTCAAATCCAATTATATAAGGGGTATTTAATAATTCTTTTTTTAATACATATTTTGATATTAGCCCAGTTGCATCATTTGTAATGAAAATACCATCTATGTTATTGTTATCTTCAAAAAGAGAATCTAAGAATTTATTAAAGGAAAGATTTTTTTCTCTTTTCCAAGTATAAGTTTTTATTGGTATATTTTTTTGCTTAAAGAAATCAATAAACCCTTGAGCTCTTTGTTGTTGGTTATATGCACTTTCATGCATTTGAAGACAAATAAAATTATTATTATTTGGAGAGAATAATTGCATTACTCTAGCACCACACCAACCAGCTTTATATGCTATTTGGATATTTTCAGAAATAGGTGATGCATTAGTAATAGAGGAATCAAAAAAAGCATAAGGAATATCTTTTAAACTTTTTACAAAAGAAAAGGCTTCTTTTTGAATTACTGGGGCTAAAGCTATAGCATCAACATTTTCTTCAATTAATTGTTTCCCTTCTTCATTTAAACTGTTTTCTTCATCTCTATCAAATTCTTTTATTACCAATGAGATATTAAAAGCTGCGATTTCATCACCAGCTTTTTTTATTCCATTATATATTTTATGCCAATAACCACTTTCAGAATCTAATTTTGGGATTAATATACCGAATTTAAGGTTAGATCCAATCTTTAAATTTCTAGCCATTGCGTTTGGTACATACCCATTTTCTTGAATTATTTTTTCAATTCTTGCTTTTGTTGCTGCAGAAACTCTTCCTCTTTTATGTAAGACTCTATCAACAGTACCGACTGATACACCGGCTTCTTTAGCAATTTCAGCAATTTTCATAATTAGTTCCTTTTTGGTAAATATGAGACAAGAGGTTCTCTTGTCTCATAGATTATAAGATATATATTATAATAATAAAAGTATTTTATTTTTGGCCATAGTAAGCATTTTTACCATGTTTTCTTTCATAATGCTTATTGGTTATATGGGAAGGAAGTTGTTTGAAATTAGGGTTCAAATTATTAACCCACATAGCCATTTTTGCAACTTCTTCTAAAACTCTAGCATTATAAACACTAGCCATAGCCTCTTTACCCCAAGTAAAAGGGCCATGTCCGCCAACTAAAACCATTGGATTTTCTTTAGCATTAATAGAAGCGCTTGGGTAAGGGCCAACATTTAATATTTCTTGAGCACTTGATGGATCTTCAAAAGTTTTGAAAATCAAAATACCTGTATTTTTTTCATATCCATTTTCAACTTCTTCTTTTGAAAGAGGTTTTGTACAGATAATAGGATTTGCTAGATGATCAGCATGAGTAGTTCCAAGTAGAGGAATTGATTTCATAGCTTGTGCCCAAGCAGTTGCATAAGGGGAGTGGGTATGACAAATTCCATTTATTCCTTCAAAATGTTTATATAATTGAAGATGGGTTTGAGTATCAGAAGAAGGATTTAATTTCCCTTCAACCTTTTCGCCATTTAAATCGATAACTACCATATCATCAACTTTTAGCTTGTCATAAGAAACTCCAGAAGGTTTAATTGCAAAAACACCTAACTTATCATCAAAAGCAGAAACATTACCCCAAGTGTAAATTGCAAGACCTTGTTTAGGGATCTCTAAATTTGCCAAATAAGCTTCTTCTTTTATTTTTTTATATTTATCCATAATAAGCCCTATTCCACCTATCTTGTTTTCTAAAACTTGATACAGTGGTTTCATTATTTATTTCTATTAATTCTATATTAACAATTTCTGAATAATATTCTAGGGTTTCTTCATCGATTTGAGTTGAAAAAGAGTTATGATGTCCTGCCCCAGATAAAATCCAACATTCACTAGATGTTATAAAGTTTGGTTCTGGTTTTAATAAAATTCTTGCTACAGGTAAATTTTTAAATTCTTTTTCTGCTTCAATAACTTGAGCTTTATTAGAAACTATTCTCATTCTAGTGCCTAAATCAACGATTGAAACGCTAATTCCAGCAGCGGTTTTTGAGTTGAATACTAGTCTAGCAGGATCTTCTTTATCTCCAATACCTAGGGGATGAACTTCAATTGTAGGTTTGTTTTTAGCAACAGATGGACAAATTTCTAGCATATGAGCACTAAGGTTAAACATATTATCTTCTTCAAGATTGTAAGTATAATCTTCTAAAAATGTACAACCTCCATCTAAATCTTCACCCATAAGTTTTAAGGTTCTAACCATAGCCGCTGTTTTCCAATCTCCTTCACCAGCAAAGCCATAACCCTTAGCCATTAAATGTTGGCAAGCTAAACCTGGTAATTGTTTCATTCCGTGTAAATCTTGGAAATTAGTACAGAAAGCTTCAGCATTATTTTCTATTAAGAATTTTTCTAATGCAATTTCAATTTTTGCTTGTTCTCTTATATGTTCTAGATTGTATTTTGTTGGTTCAGCAATAACATAATCTCTTTGATATTCTTCCATTAAATTATCAATTTCAGCTTCACTAACATCTTTCATCATCTCAACTAAATCACCAATACCAAAATAAGGAATATTCCAACCTAATTTAATATAAGCTTCAACTTTATCACCACAAGTTACAGCAACATCTCTCATGTTGTCTCCGAATCTAACAACATTTAATGATTTACCTGCAGTAGCAGCAACAGCAGCTCTCATCCATTTAGACATTCTTTTTTGGAAAAGAGGAGATTGCCAATGTCCAACAATAACACTTCTGTTAATATTCATTCTTGCTGTAATGTAGCCAAATTCTCTATCTCCATGAGCACTTTGATTTAAATTCATAAAATCCATATCAATTGTCTCATATGGTAATGCTTTATTAAATTGAGTATTAATTTGTAGCATAGGTTTATTCAAAGCATTTAATCCATTTATCCACATTTTTGCAGGAGAGAAGGTGTGCATCCAACATACAACTCCAGCACAATTGTCATCAAGATTTGCTTCTTTGATTGTTTTTTCAATGTTTCTTGAATTGATCAAGATATCTTTGTAAATTAATTTACAAGCTAAATTATTGCTTGAATTAAGTCCTTCAATAATTTCTTTTGAATGGATTTCAACTTGTTTTAGAGTTTCTTCACCATAAAGGTCTTGAGAACCAGTCAAAAACCAAAAAGTGTAATCTTTAATATGTTTCATAAATTGCTCCTAATTTGCGTTAACGTACACACAGTATATTATAGATATTTTTGATTTGCAACTTTTTTTTCCTTTTTTATTTTGAATAAGTTGATTAAAATAGTAGGTAAAGAGGTTGTTATAATGAATGAAAAAGAATTAGCCAAAAAATATGTACCAAGACTGTTTTTTAATAGAAATGAGCCATTTTTACCAAAAAAAATATTTTATAAAGTTTATTCAAATGCAATAAGTATAGTTAGTAATACATCTAAATATAAATTTATTTTTCCTCCAAATAGTAAATATGCTATAGAATATGCAATTTATTATACTTATGATATTCAACATCTTTATGATTTAGAACATGTATTTGTTTATGTTGATGAAAATGAGAAAATTAATAAAGTTGTATCATCTTTTCATGGTAAATTCTATAATTCCTTAATTCCCAATAATAATGTATTAGAAGATCCACAACATCCAAAATTGTTCGTTCAACCAGGAAAGCATGCTTTAATGCCAAGCATCGAATTATTTAACTTATTTGAACAGTTTGATACTTGTTGTAAAGAAGATTGTGGTATCGCAGGCTTTTTAATTTATAATTTATTTGATGATGTTTTCAAAAAAGATATAACTTTTGATTTAAAAGTAGAGAAATATATTAGAAAAATGTTTACTTTTGATTATGCTCCTCAATATGAGAGAAAGGTAATAGAGGAACAACTGTTGCTTTCAAACAAGCATTTTAAACCTTATATAGTTGATGATTTGTATAAAGAAATAAAAAATATTAATTTTGTGTTATAAAAGTATTAAAATCTTAATTTTCTTTGTACAAAATAACAAAAAATATATCCATAATTAACATTCTTTTATGAAAAATACCATGATACTATTTTAATCAGAATAAGAAATTCGTTCATGTAAGTACTTATAAATAGCTATTTAAATATAATTTATTCTGTTTTTTGATAGGTATATCACTATTAATTCTTTGTCAAAAAAAGATAAAAATAAATTTTTTTTTGATAAATTTTCTTGAATTTTTTTTTAATAGTGATTTAGCAAAAATGATTAGACATAACTATATTAAGGAGATTAGATATGAAAAAAATATTTGCTATGTTAGTCTTACTTTCATTTAGTTTTACTTGTCTCTTTGCCGGAGGTGCAAATGAGGTTTCCCCAGAAGTAAAAGTTGATACAAATGAAAGTGCTAAAGTTGAATTAGTAAAAGAAAGTCCTTATTTAGATTCAATGATTCAAAGTGGAGAAATCTTACCGTTAGATCAAAGACTTCCTGTAAATTCTGATATTATGATTGAAGATATGGATGAAATTGGAAATTATAATGACAGTTTAACTATGATGTTCAAAGGTAGAGATGATAAATGGAAAATTGAAAAATGTTTCGAAGAACCATTGTTCAGATTCAGAGAAGATGGTCTTGTTGAACCTAATGTTGCAAAAGGCTATGACGTTAATGCAGATTCCACTGAATATACTATTTATTTAAGAGAAGGCATGAAATGGTCTGATGGAGTAGATTTTACTTCTGAGGATTGTTTATTCTGGTATGAGCATATGATGAAGAAAAAGACTTTTGGTAAATCAATTTATTCTTGTTTCTATTCTGTAGATCCTAATACAGGAGAGAAATCTTTATGTGAGATGGAAAAAGTTGATGATTATTCATTTAAAGTTAAATTTAAAAATCCTAGTCCAATGTTCTTAGAAAGAGTTGCAATTGATTGTAAATGGTTATTTGCTCCAAAACATTATTATGAAAAATTATTACCTGAATTTATTGGTGAAGAAGCAGCTGAACAAAAAGCAAAAGAATTAGGCTTTAAAGATGTTGCTGCAATGGGTAAAGAAACAGGATACTATTATTGGTTACAAACAGATAGACCTGTATTAAGACCATGGATTTTAACAAATGATATTGATTCTGATTTATTAGTTTGTAAAAGAAATCCTTATTATTGGAAAACTGATAAAGATGGAAAACAATTACCATATATAGATGAACTTCACTTTGTAAAATATGCTGATGAAAATCAAAATGTTTTGAAATGTATTTCTGGTGAAGCAGATATTTCTTTAATAAACTTTGAAGATGTTGTAACAGTAAAACAAAATGAATCAAAAGGTAATTATACTGTTTTACAATGGTCCACAACAGATTGGGCTGAAACAGCAACTGTATTACAATTCAATTTAACATGCGAAGATCCAAATTTAAGAACTTTATTTAACAATAAAGACTTTAGAGAGGCTCTTTCAATTGCAGTAGATAGAGAAGAAGTTAATGCTCTATTATCTGATGGTTTTGCCTCTCCAATTCAATCTTGCCCTCCTTTAGGTGCTCAAGGTTATGATGAAGCTTGGACAAAAAAATGGACAGAATATAACCCTACTAAGGCTAAACAATTATTAGAAAAATCTGGGTTAGTTTTAGGTAATGATGGCTATTATAATTTTAAAAATGGTGATGATTTTGTTTTGGAAATTGTTAGTGGAAATGATGCAGCTAGTACTCCAAAATGTGCTGAATTATTAACAGAAAAATACTTTAAAGAAATTGGAATCAAAGCAACCTTTAGTCTAAAGGATAGAGGCTATGTTGATGAAATGCTTTCCTCAAATAAAATTGAAGCAATTTTGGCTCCAGTAGCCCCAATGAGTAGTATTAACGTTGCATTAAGACCTGATACTGTAGTTCCAGTCAGAAACTATGCTGCTTGGTATGGTCAATATGGTGTTTGGTATGCATCTCATGGAAAAGATGGTGTAAAACCAGTTGGTGATGTAGCTAAGATGATTGATTTGTATGATAAGTTAATTGCTGCTCCTACAAAAGCGGAAATAACAGAATATAGTAAAGAAATTTTGAAGTTACACCAAGAAAATCTTTGGCAAATTGGCTATATGTCTGCTACTCCTGTATTAATTGCCATAAATAATAATTTAGTAAACTTCCCTGAAAAAGCAATTTCTTGTGATGAATTTAGAGAATTGGGTTTAGCTCATTGGCAAAACTTATTCTTTAGAAAATAAGACTAATTGTTATTAATTAAATTTTATTATTAAACAGGGTCAAAAGCCCTGTTTAATAAAATTATTATCAGGAGAGAAAATTGAATTTATTAAAATATATTTCTAAAAGAATCTTAGCCATGATTCCAACGGTATTTATAATTTCATTTATTGTTTTTTTTATTATTCAATTACCACCTGGAGATTATATCTCTAGTTATATTGCAAAAATGAGTGCAGAAGGTGAAATCTTCACTCAAGAAATGGTAAATCAGTTGAGAATTGAATATGGTTTAGATAAAGCTTGGTATATTCAATATTTTATTTGGATGAAAGGCATTCTAACTCATTGGGATTTTGGATATTCATTTTCATATCTAAAACCTGTCTGGACAGTAATTATGGATTATTTGCCATTAACGTTAATTATTTCATTAATTACTATGGTTTTTACATATTTAGTATCTCTTCCAATTGGAATTTATAGTGCTAATCATCAATATTCTCCTGGAGATTATTTGTTTACTTTTATTGGGTTCATTGGTATGGCAACTCCAAATTTCTTATTAGCAATTATTCTAATGTACTTTTCATATATTTGGACAGGCACTCCGTTTATTGGTCTTTTTTCAGATGAGATGTTATTAAATGGAATACATTTTTATAATTTTGGTGCTTTTTTAGCACGGCTTATAATCCCGGTAGTTGTAATAGGTACTGCAGATACTTGTGGAATTATTAGAACAATTAGATCACAGATGCTTGATGAAAAAGGAAAACAATATACTTTAACAGCTAGAGCTAAAGGTGTAAGTGAGAAAAAAATAACTTATAAATATTGTTTAAGAGCGGCAATCAATCCTATAGTAAGTAATTTGGCAACGACATTATCAAAAATATTTACTGGTTCAACAATTTCAGCAATTGTAATGAACATTTCTATTTTAGGCCCAATTCTTTATACAGCTTTAAAAAATCAAGATATGTATTTAGCAGGAACTATTTTATTAGTTCAATCTGTATTAATTGTTTTTGGAACTTTGTTAGCAGATATTATCCTAGCTTGGTTAGATCCAAGAATTAGATTTGAAAATAGGACGGCATAGATATGAAAAAGAAAAACAAAAATGAAGAATCCTATTTTTTAGCGTCCCAATGGGCATTGATGTTTCAAAAACTCAAAAAACATAAACTAGCAAAATTCTCAATTATTTTATTATGTATTTTATATTTTTTCGCTTTATTTGGTAATTTTATTTCTCCATCTGATTTAGTTGCTTATAATTCAAAAACTAAGAATTGTCCTCCTACAAAAATACATCTTATAAAAGATGGCAAATTTATTGGACCTTATGTTTATGGTATAAAATCAGAGAAAGATTTTGAGACCTATGAAACAATTTATAAAGAAAATACTGAAGAATTCTATAAAATTAAATTATTTCAAAAAGGACCAGAATATAAGTTCTTTGGATTTATTAAGAGTGATATTCATCTCTTTGAAGCTGAAGAAGGAGGGAATGTTTTCCTCTTTGGCACAGATTCTATGGGACGAGATCTTTTTTCTAGAATTATTTTAGGTAGCCAAGTTTCATTAACAATACCTTTCGTTGGAACAGCTATTAGCTTTGTACTTGGTGTTCTAATAGGTTCAATTTCTGGATATTTTGGAGGAGTTACAGATTTAATTATTCAAAGAATAATAGAAGTATTATCCTCTTTTCCCTCAATTCCTTTATGGATGGCTTTATCTGCAGCAATACCTAGCGATATACCCGTTGTAAGAATGTATTTGTATATAACTATGATTTTATCTCTTCTATCTTGGACTAGATTAGCTAGAATTGTTCGAGGACGTTTTATCTCTTTAAAAGAAGAAGATTTTATTATGGCTGCAAGACTTTCTGGCGTTTCAACAATGAGTATAATAAGAAAACATATGGTCCCAGGTTTTATTTCATATCTTATTGTTAATTTAACTTTAGGAATTCCAACAATGATTATTGGTGAAACATCAATGAGTTTCTTAGGTTTAGGAATAAGAGCACCGGCTACTAGTTGGGGAGTATTATTACAAGAAGCACAAGATATTACATCAATTGCTAGTTATCCTTGGAGATTAGTACCATTATTTGCAGTAATTATTACCGTTTTGGCATTTAACTTCTTAGGTGATGGCCTAAGAGATGCAGCGGATCCATATAAATAGGAGGAATGATATGAATGAAGTTCAAAAGAAAAAAATTGTTTCAATAAAAAACTTAAGTATAGATATTCCTATTGATGAAGGTCTTTTAACTCCTGTTAGATCAGTTAATTTCGATATTTATGAAGGAGAGACTTTAGGCCTTGTTGGTGAATCTGGTTGTGGAAAGAGTTTAACTAGTAAAGCTATTTTAGGTATTAATGCGAAAAAATGTATAACTAAAGGTGAAATAATATTTAATGATGATGATAAAATTTTAGATTTATTAAAATTGAAATATGGTAGTGAGGAAATAAGAAATATTAGAGGAGAAAAAGCTTCTATGATTTTCCAAGAACCTATGGTAGCTTTTCATCCTATGTATACTATTGGATCACAAATTAATGAATCAACAATGTTGCATATAACTAAAGATAAAAAGAAGTCTAAAGCTATTACTTTAGGAATGATGAAAAAAGTTGGAATAGCTAATGCCGAAAAAAGATATAATCAATATCCTCATGAATTTTCTGGTGGAATGTTACAAAGAGCTTTAATAGCTATGGCTTTGGTTTGTCATCCTTCTCTATTAATAGCTGATGAACCAACTACAGCTCTTGATGTTACTATTCAAGCTCAAATCTTAGAATTAATGAAAGAAATTCAAAAAGAATTTAAGATGAGTATTTTGTTTATTACTCATGATTTAGGTGTTGTAGCTAAAATGTGTGATCGAATAGCCGTAATGTATTTGGGAGAAATTGTAGAAATAGCTGATGTTGTTGAATTATATAAAAATCCTTTACATCCTTATACTCAAGGTTTATTAGGGTCTGTACACAAAATAGGTACAAAAGGACAAGATAAATTATTCTCAATTGAAGGGACTGTTCCTCTTGCCTTAAATCTAAAAACACAATGTGGTTTTTATCAAAGATGTATTAAACATATTGAGGGTAAATGTGATAAATCTATTCCTCAATTAATTGAGGTAAAGCCGAATCATTTCGTTCGATGCTATAATTATGGAGAAGTTTTTGATGGGAACAATTTTAGAAATAAATAATTTAACAAAAGTCTTCGTGTCAAAGAAAACTAGAGTGAAAGCCTTAACTGATGTAAGTTTTAAAATTCAAAAAGGCCAAACTATTGGAATTGTTGGTGAATCGGGTTGTGGTAAAACAACATTAGGGCGTTGTATTGCTAGAGCATATAATGCTACTAGTGGTGAAGTTTTATATACTGATGAAAATAATAATACTTTTGATTTTTTAAAATTAGATAAAAAAGCACTAAAAAAATATAGAAAAGATATTCAAATGATATTCCAAGATCCATATTCTTCTTTAGATCCTAGAATGACTGTTTTTGATATTATAAGTGAACCTTTAAAGGCAAATTATCCTAAAATGCCTAAAAGTGAAAGAAATGATAGAGTTATAGATATTGCTAGAAAAACAGGTTTAAATACTAGCTATTTAAAAAGATATCCACATGCCTTCTCAGGTGGACAAAGGCAAAGAATAGGGATAGCAAGAGCTCTGGTAATTGAACCTAAAGTAATTATTTGTGATGAATCAGTATCAGCTTTAGATGTTTCAATTCAAGCTCAAGTTATAAATTTATTAAAAGAATTACAGAACCAAATGAATTTGACATACATTTTTATTAGTCATGATTTATCTGTAGTAGAATACATTAGTGATAAAGTAGGAGTTATGTATTTAGGAAAATTAATTGAATTTAGTGATACTAAAGAATTATTTTCAAATCCTGAGCATCCATATACTGAAGCTTTACTTTCTGCGGTTCCAATAGCAGATCCATTATTACAAAATGAAAGATTACCTTTAGTTGGAGAAATTCCTAATCCTTCGAATCCTCCAACTGGATGTTATTTCCATCCAAGATGTAGATATAGAACTGAAATTTGTGAACAAATTCAGCCTAAATTGGATGAAAATGATGAGCATAAAGTGGCTTGTCATTTATATAAAAATTTAAAATTACAAGGAATAAAATATGATTGATAAAAATAAAAAGTTAATTTTATTTTTAGATTCAGGTGACACTTTTATTGATGAATCAACTGAAATATATGATGAATACGGAATCGTTATTAAGGCTAAGCTAATTCAAGGTGCAAAAGAATTTTTAGAAAAAATATACAAGGACGGTTTTATCATAGCATTAGTAGCTGATGGGAATTATAAGTCTTTTGAAAATGTTTATAAATATTATGGATTGTGGGATATTTTTAAAGAAAAAATTATTTCAAGTGAAGTTGGAAAACAAAAACCTAATTCAATAATGTTTGAAACAGCAATAAAAAAATTAAATCTTTGTGAAGAAGATATTAAAAGAATTGTTATGGTGGGTAATAATTTAAGAAAAGATATTTTAGGTGCAAAGCTTTTAGGTATAAAAAGTATTTGGATGAATTGGTCTCCAAGATATTTTTCAATGCCAAGAGATAAATATGAAATAGCAGATTATTCTGTTAAAACTCCAGAACAACTGCTTTCTTTAATTTATAAATTAGAAGATAATTTGAATAAGGATTGAATATATGGATAGTAGAAACATTGAAATAGCTGAAAGAAAAGACAAAAATTTATTATTAGATATTTTAGGCTGTGGCAAAGTTACTATGCGAAAAAATGAAGAGTATTTAAGAACAATTAAAGATAGGTTTGTCTTATTTTGTGTTACAAAAAATGATATTATTTTTAATGGTAGTGAATATGATGGAAATATTTTAGAAGGGGAAACGTTTGTTGCGTTTCCTTTTCAAGATTTTAAAATTAAATCGCATGATAATGATACTTGTTTTTACTGGATTGAATTTACTGGTTTTATGATTGAAATATATCTCGCTAGAGGTAACATATATAGATGGAACCCAAAAATTGAGAATGATAAGGAGAATTTTTTATCTAAGCAATTAACCAAAATTTATGATAAAGCTCAGAATTTGCCTAATAGATATTGTACAATAGCTTCTCTTTTATATTCTATGTTCTCTTATTTAATTGAAATTAATAATTCTATGCTTAGAATAGATGTAAGAAATAATGCAGCTTATTTAGTATCTAATACCTTAGAAACTGTTAGAGGTAATATTTCTAAACCAATTTCAATTGATGAGTTAGCAGAACAAAGTAATTTAACTAGGCGTCAATTAAGTATTGCATTTAAAAATGCAATTAAAATGACTCCAAAAAAATTCTTTATTTTGTTAAGGATTCAAAAGGCTTGCCAATTATTGAGAACAACAAATGATACAATTGCAACGATTGCTTCAAAAGTAGGTTATAGTGATCAATATAATTTTTCAAAATCTTTTAAAAAAATAACAGGTTTGACAACTCTTCAATATAAGAGAGGCGAAGAGTGGGAACCTGAAATTGATTGTGAATTAGTTTATGAAAAATTGACAAATTCTGTTAGATATATTCAACCTATTGATGATTAATCATTAATATCAAGAGTTTTTAAAGTCTTGATAGTTTGATTTAAAGTATTCAAATCAACCATTTCTAATAATTTAGGAGCTTTTATTTGATGATTATTTAAGCTATCAAATAATGCTTTGTAATTCATTACACCACTACCAATTGGTAAATCTCCAATTTTGTTTCCATGATTATCTATTTTGAAATCTTTTATATGTAAAGCTACTATATCTTTATATAAAACATCTAAAAAGTAATCATGAAATTTTTTTTGAGCTTCATAAGTTGGAACTTTTTTTACACTTCCATCTATTTCTTTTATAGCTTGTTTGCTCATTAAATTTACACTATCATAGATTATTTTCAAATTTTCACATTTAAATTTATTTAGCATATTAGTTGTTCTTTCGATTGAACAAATAGTATGTTTATCAGCTACTGGTTCAATAGTTATTATTGAATTATTTTTTTGAGCAATAGGGAGCATTTTATCTAGAAAATTATAGAAAATAGTTAGGTTTTTTTGACTAAAAGTCTCAATATCATATTCATCATTTAGATTTGTAATACCCGTTTCTGTTGCAACATAGGGGCAGTTTAAATACCTAGCCTTTACTAAGGCTTTTTCAAAATCATCCCATTGTTTTTTTCGAATTTCTATATTCGGATGAATAGGATTAATATAACAACCAATTATTGCAATAGAGATATTATTTTCTAATAATTTTGTTGAAAATTCTTTTGCTACTTCATTTGGTAAATTAGAATATGAATTATAGTTGTTTAATACTTTCGATAAAGCAAATTGAATACAGGTTGGTGTATTAAATTTTTTTATTTCATTTATTAAGCAATCGAAATCATCAAATTTTCCAAAGTCATGGGCTCTAAATCCAATCATAGATATTCCTCAATTTTTTCTAGATTATAATCATAATTAAATTCAACTAACTGATTATTTAAATAAGATTGAGTATCTTTAATTTCCATTTTATTTGATTTTAATTCTTCAAAAGTTAAATAATTTTTTTCTTTATTGTATGTTATTTTTGAAGCTTTAAAACTATTAATAAAATCAGTAAATGATGAATCATCTCTTTTACATCCACATTTTATAATAACGGCTTGATTTAAACCTTTTGCTATAACTTCTTTATTCGTATTAGCTCCTGAAGTGGTTTTTTTATAACCATTTGAAAACCAGATAGCTAAATAAGTATCATCTTTTTTTAGAAATAAATAATTATTTTCTTCAATTGTTGCATCATAATTATCAAATAGTACATAAGCATGAATGGCATGAACTAATTCTTTTTCATCAATTTTAAAATTCATAAGTAAAGTATTTTTTTCTTGGAAAACATATGGATTTGTGCCATTTCCAGCCCAATAACTTGGTCTGTTTTCTCCGCTGAAGGATCTTTCCCCTGGATTGTTAATAAAGAATTGCTCGCAATTCTTAGCTAGGGTAACATTCATTATATGTTGTTGATGCCCATGTTTATAGGGATTAAAAGCTTGAACAGAAGATAACATATAATCTTCAGTTTTATAGGTATAAATATTTACTTTTTTTAAGCCTTGCCCTTGTTTAAAAATTAAGTTTTTATTTTTTTCTGGATTATAATCTGAAATTTTAATATCGCAAGTATAATTAGATAAACAGAAAAGAGGGACT
The DNA here is from genome assembly GCF_055395745.1 of Pleomorphochaeta caudata. Taxonomy (NCBI): domain Bacteria; kingdom Pseudomonadati; phylum Spirochaetota; class Spirochaetia; order Spirochaetales; family Sphaerochaetaceae; genus Pleomorphochaeta; species Pleomorphochaeta caudata. The sequence continues at coordinate 494,861 of NZ_AP042458.1, read as the reverse complement.
GCTTGAGTTCTTCTACCAACAAAACCTTCTTTAAATCCAATCCAAGAAAAGAAACTTGTTTCAACTTGTTCTCTACTTTTAAGTGTTTTTTCATAACATCTTCCATAGGATGTTGATAAGATACCATTGAAAGACGCATAAGCGATTAACTCAAAAACATAATCCAATGCTTTTTTAGCAAGATTCTTAATTTCAATATCTTCAGATAATTCATATAAACTAAAGAATCCAATTAAATCAATAGGAATATATGTTGCACTATTCCATTCACCAAAACCAAATTTGAAGAAGGAATCAAACCAGCTTATAAGTCTATTTTTTCCAATTTGTTCTTGCTCTTTGCCTTTCTTCTTGCTAACAGAGAAAACAGCATCTGGAAACATTTGTCCTGATAAAAATTGAGCAGTATGGAATAGAAGCGCATGATTTTCTGAAAAATACCACATTACATCATTGCCCGGTTCATCAATCCAAAATCTAAAATTGATAATAGTATTATAAATTTTGTTATATAATTCAGTCGATAAATATTCTTTATATCTTTTTATTAATATAAGCATTGGAGAAAAAACGAAATCAGCACAGTCTGCTTTATCTTCAATAGTTTTTAAACTTTTTAAGATGCCTTGTTCACATTTTTTGCTTACTTTCTTCTCTCTATCAATCATTAAAAGAGAGGTCGTAATTGAAGCTGTGCCATTTTCTATTATATAGGAAGCAGCTTGCTCTTTTCTTTCATTAATTGAAGCTAATGGAGCTTTTTCAATATTAAGAGGAGGTCTAATAGCTAATAGTAAAATCCTATAAACTGTTTGATTTTCAATATTAATTCCTAATTTTAATTTATATACTCCTGTTCTAAAGTCTTTAACATTTCCTAAGGTTATTTTCTTTTGATTATTTTTTATTTGATATTTAACCACATCTTCTTCAAATAAATCTGGAGAATCTTTTTTATCTACGCTAAGTAGTAATTCTATTCCTTCATTAAAAGGACAATTGTCAAAATCTAAATAGATAATCCCATCTGTATAAACATCTCTTTTAAAATAACAACTTTTTAACCAATTTTCATAATTGTTTAAAATATTAGCATCGCCATTAAAAGGGAGTACCCCAATAATTTTTTCATCATTTAATGATCTAATTTCAAAATAGAAAAATACATCTCTTTCCGCTAATTCTTCAGCATAGACTTCAATAGTATGTTTTCCTTCAGTTAATAAAAGATCTAATACAGTGCTAGTTGCAATGTTTCTAGTAAAAGGAGAAAATTCTAGTTCAACTTTTTTATCTACCCAGATTTTAATAGCTCCACAAGTATAAATCTCAAAACTATATTTCTTTGTTTCATTTACTTCGATAGAAGTTAGGGCGTGCACTTCCATTTTATGAGGAGTACTAATAAAGGTAGAAAAATCAACACGATTATTCTCAAAAGGGAAATATACATGATCATAATCTTTTTTATATCTTTCTACATTTGATAAACTATGTTGTTTAATAAAAGCTTCTCTAACAGGATATATTATTTGGACATATCCTTCTCCAGAATTAATTTCAGCATTAAAGGTTTTACATGGGGATTCAAATGGTGTGATTTTAACATCACTAGTCCACCACCGTGTAATACTTTCATTTTTATTTATCTCATATTTAATTTCAGACATTAGATTCTCCTTTTAATTATTTAAAATTTTAACATTGTTTTTGGCAAAATCTACTCATTTTTTTTTATTTTGCAAAAAAAATGTTGCATTTTTTGTGTTAGTGAAACACAATTGATTTATGCAAAATTTAGAAGAATTAAAATATATTGAAAAATATAGAATTACTATTAATGAAGATAAAGATGAATTATTTTATAGTTTTGATTATGATGTTAGAAGTTATAAGATTAATATGGAATTTCAACATTTCCATAATTTTTATGAAATTTTAATTTCATTAGATGATAAAATTTCTCATATAATTGAAGGTAGATATTTTGACTTAAATAAATATGATATTGTTTTATTAAAACCTTCTAGATTACACAAATCAAAATATCATCAAGGAAATCCAAGAAAAAGAGTCATTATTAATTTTAATATCCCATATACAATGTTTGGATTAAATGGAGATTTAAAAAAGCTTTTCTCTACATTTGAAAATGATGTCCCAATTTATAGATTTTCTTTTGAGGATAGACAAAAAATCTTTAGTCCTTTAAATGAAATTTTTTCAGCACATTATAATAAAGTATCAAATAATAGATTGTATATTCATTCTAAATTTATTGAGTTTTTATATAATATTTTAGAATATAAGGAAAAGAATTTGTTTGAGGTTGAACAGATAGGTAATTCAATTACTCAAAAGATATATGAAATTTCTAGTTACATTCACTTAAATTTGAATAAAGAATTAAACCTAAATTATATAGCTGATTATTTTTCTATTAGTCCCTGTTATTTATCTCATCAATTTAAAGAAATTACTGGTTTTACTTTAATTAATTATGTTCAAATGACTAGGGTTAGGGAAGTTCAAAGTCTACTAATTAATACGAAGAAACCAATAAAGGAAATTGGTGAAGAATGTGGATTTAATTCTTTTAGTCAGTTTAATAGGGTCTTTAAAAAATATGTAAAAATGTCTCCTTCTCAGTTTAGGAAAGTTGGGAATGGAGATATGAGAAAACTTTTAAGATTTAAGAATTTTAATTAATTAAATAACAAAAAATGCAATATAATTTTGATTTTTAAGCAAATAATAAGTAGTTTATGCTTTTTTTGGGTGTTAAAGTTTTTTTATAAAAGGAGCTTTTACATGGAATATTATCCCAAAAATGCCATAGGAGATGGAATTGTTGATGATACAATAGCCATACAAACAGCAATTAATAATAATGATATTGTTGTATTTAAAAGTGGTAAGATTTATAAAACTGGTTCTTTAATATTACATGAAAATCTTCATTTACATTTTGAGAAAAATTCAAAATTACTAGCTAGTGATAATATAGATAAATATATTAAACCAGGGGATATTGATAATGATTCTAATAGGGGTGTTGGTACTCCTGTAACAAGAAAACCAGCTTATGCTTTTTTATATTCTTTAAATGCAAATAATATTACAATAGATGGTTATGGAACTATTGATGGGAATTGTGATTGTTTTGTTCATACTATAAATAAGTATTATAAAAATGGGGATTTCTATCCTAGACAAACTCTATTATACGTAGAAAATTGTAAGAATTTAGTAGTAAAAGAAACAACCTTTATTAATGCCCCATTTTGGACAATTCATTTTGCGGGGTGTAAGGATGTATTAATTGATTCAATACAAATCGATAATCCTTTAGATGTTGCAAATAGTGATGGTATTGATCCTGATCATAGTCAAAATGTAATAATTAAGGGCTGTAGAATTTCCTGTGCTGATGATTGTATTTGCTTAAAAAATTGTAATGGTAATAGTGAATATCCTCCAACAAAAAATGTAATAATTAGTGATTGTATTTTAACTAGCACTAGTGCTGCTTTAAAAATTGGAACAGAAGGTGTTGATTCCTTTGAAGATGTTTTAATAAACAATTGCCAAATAATAGATAGTAATAGAGGTATTTCCTTGCAAATTCGAGATTCAGGAAATGTCAAAAACGTTAGATTTTCTAATATTATCATAAAAACAAGACGCTTTAGTGATGATTGGTGGGGTACTGGTGAACCTATTTCAATAACAAGTTTTAATAGAAATTCAAATACAATAAGTGGATTCATTGATAATGTAGTATTTGAAAATATATATATTGAAAGTGAAAGTTCTATTTTGTTAGCAACAGATGATAAGAGCAAAATAGGAAAAATTAAATTTAATAAAATAGATATGAATTTGAAAAGTAAAAGTAAGTGGTCCAAGGATAAAATTGATTTAAGACCAAAGTACGATGAGCCACAATTTATTTATAATAAACCCTCACTTTTTATTTTAGTTAATTGCTTAACCCCAGAGATTAATGACTTTGAATCAAATATAGATAAAGAGAATTTTAGTGCTGAAATAATAAAAATTTCATAGTTAAAAAATTAGTAAATATAGTGTTTTTTACTTAAATTATAGCAAAAAATGCAATGTATTATTAAATATTAGATAGTTTATATGTGTTTTTTTCACAATTGAATAATAAGATTTTTGTTATTTGATATTAAGGAGGCTTGTTTGAAATTACAAAAAAAAGGAAATTATAAGAATAATTTGGATACAAAACAAAAGTGGGCTTTATTATTTTGTGCACCAAATATATTGTTTTTCTTAATATTTTTTATAGCTCCAGCAACACTTGGAATTAGTTATTCATTTACTAATTATAATGGTCTTTCTCGAATGGACTTTGTTGGACTAGATAATTATTTTAAACTTTTTAGTGATCCTGAATTTTATAAAGTCTTATTTAATACAGTGAAATTTACTTTATTTTGTGTACCTCTTGGTTATTTTACTGCTTTGTTTTTAGCACTATTGTTAAATAATGAATCAATAAAAGGGAATTCTTTTATGAGAATCTTAATCTATTGGCCAACTTTATTATCAACAATTATGGTTGGGCTTACTTGGAGATGGATTTTTGGTGAGAATTTTGGAATATTAAATTATTTATTAGAAATGGCACATTTATCAAAAATAAAATGGGCAACTAATGGTAATGCTGCTTTTATTACAACAATAATTGCTTTTGTTTGGGCCAATTGTGGTACCAATATGTTAATTTTTATTGGGGGATTAAAACAAATTCCTAAGTCTTTGCATGAAGCCGCAAAAATTGATGGAGCTACAGCTTTTCAAGATTTTGTTAATGTAACCCTTCCCGGTTTATCAGCTGTATCTTTCATGATAATAATCTTATCTGTAATTAGTGCCTTTAAGTCTTTTGCTATGATTTTAACCTTAACTGGTGGCGGTCCAGGTTCAGCAACTACTTATATGATCCAATATATTTATCAAACTGGTTTTGACAAAATGCAAGTTGGTTATTCCTCTGCATCCTCAATGGTGATGTTTGTAATCTTAATTATTATTTCTGTAATTCAAACCAAACATAATGCAAAAGCTGAGAGGGAGTAGTATATGAAGAATAAAAAAAATAATACATTAAATGGTTTTCTAGGATTGTTTTTTGGAATAATTTGGGCATTTCCTGTTTTTTGGTTAATTGTTAGTTCTTTTAAAAATGGGACTGAATTATTTGCATATCCTATGACTATTTTTCCAAAGAGTCCTAGTTTTGATAATTATATTACTGCTTTATTTAGATTTGATTTTTTAAGATATACATCAAATACCGCTTTTATAACAATTATAGCAACAATAATAACTCTAATTATGAGTTCAATGTGTGGGTTTGCTTTAGCTAAATATAAATATAAATGGTTAAATATTTTATTTATTTGTTTATTGGCTACAACGATGTTACCAACAGAAGTAATTATGCGTCCTAGTTTTACTGTAATTTATAAGCTTGGGTTATATAACACTTTATGGGCTTGTATTTTACCAACAGTTGGTACAATGACTGGTGTATTTTTAATGCGACAATTTTTTACATCAATTCCTGATGATTTGCTTGAGGCAGCAAGAATTGATGGCGCAAATGAAGGCCGTATTTTTATATCTTTAATGTTACCACTATGTAAGAGTCAATTAGCTATTTTAGGTATTTTTTCTTTCAGATGGAGATGGAATGATTTCATTTGGCCATTAATCTCTTTAAGATCTCCAGAAAAATATACTTTACAAATTGCTTTAAGAACATTGTCTGGAGCAGAAGCTGTTGATTGGACAACCTTATTATCTGCATCAGTGTTAACAATGATTCCAATATTAATCGTATTTATAATTTTTAATAGGCAAATTATGAGCACCAACGTTACAAGTGGTGTTAAAGGATAATAAAAAATTTTTTTATAAGGAGATAAAAATGAAAAAAATTTTAACAGTGTTTCTTTGTTTATTAGTAAGTATTAGTTTATTTGCAAACGGAACAAGTGAAAAAACATCATCAAAAGGAGATGTTCAAACATTAGAAATTCTATTATCAGACGATAGTTTAGAAGGTGGCGCAATGGCTGCTATTGTTGAAAAATGGAATTCAACTCACGAGGAATTTAAAGTAAAAATTAATGAAATCGCTTATGGTGATATGAAGACTCAAATCATGAATAGAGCTTCAGTAAATGAATTGCCAGCATTAGTTAAAACTACTGAAATGGATGCATATGCTGATTTCTTATTACCATTAGATGATACATCCTTAAAACAAGCAGATTTCTTAAGAGATGTAACAAGAAATGGCCAATTATTAGCAACTCCAATTAACTCAACTGCAGTTGGAATGATTGTTAATAAAACTGCTTTTGATCAAGCAGGTGTAGCTTATCCTACAGAAGAATCTCAAAGATGGACCTGGGATGAATTCATTGAAGCTGTAAATAAAGTAGTAGCTAATTCTGATTGTGATTATGGTATTGTAATTGATCATAGTGCACAACGTATTCAAACATTACTTTATCAATTTGGAATGCAAATTTTTGATCCAAATGATGCTAGTAAAATTGCTTTTGATTCACCAGAAACTAGAAAAGGTTTAGATTTCTTATTAAATATTTATGATCAAAATATTTCTCCAGCTTCAGTAGGGCTTGGTACAGAAAATGCTCAATCAACTTTTAAAACAGGAAAGGTTGCAGTTCATATGTCTGGTAACTGGGTATTAAATGATTATTCAAAAAATATCACTAACTTCGAATGGGATCCTGCTTTAATGCCTTATACAACTGATAGAGCAACTTGTTTAGGTGGTAACTACTTATATGCATTTAAGGGAACAGGATTAGAAAAAGAATCAAAAGAATTTATTGAATGGTTCTATCAACCTGAAAATTATTCACTATATTGTTCTGTTGGTAACTATTTACCATCAAAGACAGGTATCAATGCTACATATACTGTTAAGGGTATGGATATTTTCAATGCAGAATTAAATGCTACAGTTGCTCAACCAGCTTTTGATGAAGCAGTTAGAAATGCACATCCTGGTGAAACTTATGGTAATGCATTAAGAGATGCTGTTGATAAAGCTATAGCTAAAGAATTAGATACAGAAGGTGTAATAGATTATTTCACTAAGGCAATTTTAGATAACTATACAAACGTTTCAATGAAATAAAATAACAATTTTATTTATGGGGGAGTTATCTCCCCCGATTTTTGATATTAGTAACATATAAGGGAAAATATGAAGAAGCAATTATTAAACAAATTAAATTTACTTATTGAGAGTTTTCAATCAATTTTATATGAAAAAGATGAAGCTTTTTTAACAAACATGGAAAAAAAGAATTTAGCTGGAGATAATATAAACAGATATAAATTTTGGGAATGGACACAAGGGGTTGGATTATATGGCCTTTGGAAATTGTTTGAAATAACAAAAGATAATAAGTATTTAAATATGATTGAAAAATATTTTTCATTGTGCTTTGAGATAGGATTACCTTCAAAAAATATTAATACAGTTACTCCTATGCTTACATTAGCTAAATATGCAGCTTATACAGAAAATGAAAAATATAAAGAAGAATGTGAAGCTTGGGCAGATTTTATTCTAAATGAAATGACTAGAACTGCTTTTGGTGGGTTGCAACATCAAACAAGTGATTCTGTTAATAGACAAGAATTATGGGATGATAGTTTATTTATGTCTGTTTTATTCTTAGCAAATTGGGGAAAATTTACTAATAATAAAAAATATATCGATGAAGCAAATTATCAGTTTTTAATTCATTCTTATTATTTAAGTGAAAATAAAAATGGATTGTGGTATCACGGTTGGACTTTTGAAGGGAATCATAATTTTGTTGAAGCTTTTTGGGGTCGTGGAAACTGTTGGATAACAGCGGCCATTCCAGAATTCTTATCTTTAGAAATCTCAAGTGAAAGTGAAGCTCGATTCTTGAAAATGTTGTTATCAAGGCAAATTGAGACATTAATTGAATTCCAAGATAAATCTGGATTGTGGCATACCTTAATAGATGATGAAACTTCATATTTAGAAACCAGTGCAACTTGTGGTTTTGTTTTTGGAATTTTATGTGCCATTAATCAAGAAATTATTGAACCAAAATATTTAGATAATGTTGATAGAGCTATTAGTGCAATTTTAGAGAATATAAATGAAGTTGGAACTTTAGAAAATGTTTCTTATGGGACTCCAATGGGTAGAGATTCAAAACAATTTTATAAGGATATACCAATAAAAACCATGCCCTATGGCCAAGCTTTAGCTATGTTGGCTTTAGTTGAGAAGCTAAAATATGATAAATAAATTTTAAGTTTTATTTTTCTTTTTGTTTGTGTTTAAATTTTATATATAGGTAAAAAATTTTTATTTTACTAACCAACAAATACAGCTCAGTTTTTAATTTACTAAAACTGAGCTGTTATTATATATTTGTATAAAAATTATAAGATAAAGGAGAATCAAGTAATAATTTTTATTTATGGAGCATTACTTTAATTGCATCTCCGGGTTCTGTGGCTGCAAATTCAAAAGCTTCAATTGCATCATCAAAGTTGTATCTATGAGTAATTAAAGGTTTTACATTTAGAGTTTGAGAGCTAATTAATCTAAGAGATTTTTCAAACATATTAACATATCTGAAAATACTATAAAGAGTAATTTCTTTTGCTTGGCATCCAACAACATCTAATTTTACAGGTTCTATTGGCATTCCAATCATAACAGCACGACCACCAGGCCTTACAAATTTAGTGAAGGTTTCCAAAATACCTTTTGCACCTGTTGCTTCAAAAAAGATATCAACGCCATAAGGAGCATTTTTATACACTACTTCTTTTAGGTCTTCTTCTTTTGAATTTACAGTTATAATTGAAGGATAATTTTCTTTTACAATGTTTAATTTTTCTTCTTTAATATCAGCAATAATAACTTTTGAACAACCAGAAGCTAATGCTGAAATAGCCGTAACTATACCAATAGTACCAGCACCCATTACTAAAGCTATATCACCAGGTTCTATTTTTGCTTTTTTTGCTGAATACATTCCTATAGCCAAAGGTTCAACTGCTGCACCTTCTTCGAATGAAACATTTTCAGGAAGCTTAAATGTTAAAATAGCTGGATGAATAAAAGACTCTCTTAAACAACCATGAATAGGGGGGGTAGCCCAAAATTTGACTTCTGGATCTAAGTTGTACATTCCATTTAAAGTTTCTTTGCTTTGAAAGTTTGGAACACCAGGTTCCATGCAAACTCTATCGCCAACTTTAAGATTTTTTACATTTGATCCAATTTCAGTAATTATACCACTTGCCTCATGGCCTAATACCATAGGTTCTTTGACAATAAAGTCTCCAATTTTTCCATATTTATAATAATGAACATCGCTTCCACAAATACCAACGCATTGAGGTTCTATACGTACATCATTTGGAGACAGTTTTTCTTTTATATCTATATCTCTGATAGATAGTTTTTTAATTTCTTCAAGAACTAATGCTTTCATTTTTCTGTATCCTTTTTTTGATAATCTATATAAAGTTTTGCATGAAAAAAAAATCATGTCAAGAAAAATCTATCGAATAATTAATTATAATTTGCGCAAATTAGATAAAAAAATATTTATATATAAAGTTATAAATAGCTATATTATAAGGAAATAAATATTTTAAAAAATTTCTTGACAAGGAAAATTAATATGATAATATAAGGCATAAAGAAAAATTTTTATAAAACAAAAGGAGTGATTGGATGGTGAAAAAATTTTTATTATCAATATTGTTGTGTTGTTTATCTGTAAGTATGTTATTTGCAAGCGGATCTTCAGAATCAAAGGATTCAGGAGAAAAAGTTTATAAAGTAGCATATATCGCAAGAGCTCAAGCTGATTCATTTGCTGCATGGTTAGCTAACTCAGTAAAGGCAGAAGCTGAAAAATATCCAAATATTGAATTAAGTGTATTTGATGGACAAGCTTCTGATGATATTGAAAATTCCATGATTGAAAATGCTATTACAAATCAATTTGATTGTATTATTATTCAACCAAATAATGGTGAATCTCAAAGACCTTATGCAGAAAAAGTAGTTCAAGCTGGAATCAAATGTATTACAACTAATGCTCGTATATCAGGAATAGATGGTGCATCCTCAGTTGATGCTGATCCATATGAACAAGCAGCTGTTAATGCAAGAGTAGCAGTAACTCAAATTCCTAAGAATGCTAATGTAGTAGTATTGTTAGGCCCTCCAGGAAACTTCCATGCAGATCAAAGAAGAATTTCTTGGCAAAAAGAATTTTTTGACAAACGTTCTGATGTAACAATTGTAGGGGAGCAAATTGCTAACTGGAATAAAGATGAAGCAATGGCTCACATGGAAGACTGGGTACAAGCAAACGATAAGATTGATGCAATCATTTCTATGAATGATAATATGTGTGCTGGTGCAATTGAAGTAATAAAAGATATGCCTGAATATAAAGATATTTTATCTTATGGTGTTGATGGAACAGCTGAAGCTTGTTTATTAATTAAAGATGGTAGAATGACTTCAACTTGTTTACAAAGTGCATTTGATTTAGCAACAAATCTTTTAGCAACTGCAAATACTTTATTAACTAATGAAAACGCAGAACCAATTAATATAGATATTGATTGTCCATTAGTTAATGCAGATAACGTTGACCAATATATTACAATGTATAAAGAAGTTGGCTTTATTAAATAAGAAAATAGTAATTAAAAATTTATGAGGTGTATCTACTCGATATGCCTCATATGTTTATATAAAAAACAGAGGGATGAGTTATGAGTCAATATAAATTGGAAGTCACTAATATTGAAAAATCTTTTCCTGGGGTTAAAGCCTTAGATAATATTAATTTTGCTGTTAGACCTGCAACTGTTCATGTTCTTTGTGGAGAAAATGGAGCTGGTAAATCTACATTAATGAAAATAATTAATGGAGTTTATCATCAAGATGCTGGTGATATAAAAATTGATGGAAAAGTAGTCAATATAAAAAACCCAATTCAAGCAAGAGAAAATGGGATTTCTATGATATTTCAAGAATTAAATTTTGTTCCTGAAATGTCTGTAGAAGAAAGCTTGATTCTAGGTAAATGGCCTAAAAATAAAATTAATAGAATTGATTGGAAAGCTATTAGAAAAAATGCAATAGATTTATTAGAAAGTGAAAATTTATCTTATAATCCACAACAAAAAGTAAAAGAATTATCAGTTTCAGATTGTCAAATGTTAGAAATATTGAAGGCGGTATCAAATAATTCATCAATAATAATTATGGATGAACCAACTTCAGCTATTTCAAATAAAGAAGTTGAAAGCTTGTTTAAAAAGATATTTGAGTTAAAAGAAAAAGGTGTCGCTATAATTTATATTTCTCATAAAATGGATGAAATTTTTAGGATTGCTGATGATATTACAGTTTTAAGAGATGGTATGGTAGTTGATTCAAAGCCTGCAAAAGAATTAACAATTGAAAAAGTTATTAATTTAATGGTTGGTAGAGAATTCGATAGTAGTAATTATCCAAAAGAAGATATTGAGATTGGGGATGTAAAACTAGAAGTAAAGAATTTTTCTAAAACTGGAGTTTTTAATAATATTAATTTTAATGTCAAAGCAGGAGAAATTGTAGGTTTTGCTGGACTTATGGGTGCGGGTAGAACAGAAGTAATGAGAGCTCTTTTTGGTTTAGATCCATATGATGAAGGTGAAGTATATTTATCAAATAAAAAAATAGAAATTAGCAATGTTGAAAATAGTATAAAAAATAAATTAGTAATGCTATCCGAAGATAGAAGACGATTTGGCATAATCCCTGTTAGGGATGTAAAAGAAAATACTACTTTATCTTCATTGAAACAAATTTTTTATCATGGGTTTTTACATTCAAAAGAAGAAATTGATAGTGTAAATAAAATTTGTGTAGCTATGAATGTAAAAACTCCTAGCATTGAAACTGCTATTGAAGCTTTAAGTGGAGGAAATCAACAAAAGGTTGTTTTGGCAAAATGGATGTTAAGTAATCCTGATGTATTAATTTTAGATGAACCAACTCGTGGTATTGATGTAGGTGCTAAGTTTGAAATTTATAAATTAATGACCGATTTAGCAAAAGAGGGTCGTGCTCAAATAATGGTATCTTCTGAATTGCCTGAATTAATTGGTATGTGTGACAGAATTTATGTCATGGCTGAGGGAAAAATTCAGGGTGAATTAGTTAGAAAAGATTTTACTCAAGAAAATATTATGCGTTATGCAACTGGTGTAATTTAAAATAAGGAGTGTTTGTTTTGGAAAATAAATTAAAAAAATATGGTCGAGTTTGGTCAAATTTGACAAAGAAATATAGTATATTTATGGTTTTAGTTGTTTTATTCATTGTGTTTACTTTCGTGAATGAAAACTTCTTTTCACCGAGAAACTTATCAAATGTTTCAAGGCAGATTTCTGTTACTACTATTTTAGCTTTTGGTGAAACTATTTTGATAATATGTGGTATGTTGGATTTATCTGCTGGCTCAGTTTTAGCTTTATCAGGTGTATTATCTGTTGCTGCATATCAAAGTTATAATTCAATGATTTTTGCTTTTTTTGTTGCAATTATTGTTGCCGTTTTTTGTAATTTTTTAAATGGACTTATGGTCACAAAGTTTAAAACTCCGCCATTTATTGCTACTCTTGCAATGCAAGCAATGGCTAGAGGTGGCGCTCTATTATTTACCAATGGTCAAAATATTTATCAAATTGGAGATTATGTTAAGGTAGGACAAGGATCAATTGGTTTTATCCCAACTCCAGTTATATTTTTAGTTATTACTTTAGTCTTTACTTGGTATATATTAAGAAATACAGGATTTGGTCGTTCTCTTTATGCAATCGGTGGTAATGAAGAAGCTGCTGTAGCATCAGGTATTAATGTTAATAAGAATAAAATGGTTGCTTATTTAATTAATGGTGTTTTTGTTGGTATTGCTGGTGTATTATTTATGTCTAGAGTTAATGCAGGTCTTCCAAATGGTGCAATTAATTATGAATTTACGGCTTTAACTTCTTCTGTTATTGGTGGTACTAGTTTCTCTGGTGGTATTGGTACAGCTGGTGGTACTGTAATTGGTGCTTTTATTGTTGGTTTCTTAAATAATATTATGAACCTACAAAATGTTAATTCATATTTGCAACAAGTAGTACGTGGTGCAATTATTGCTTTAGCTGTTATTTATGATATATGGTCCAAAAATAGAAGAACAAAAAGCCATATTGGAAATATTAATAGTAAGAAAAGTAATAAAAATGTTGACAAAAAAGAAAAACCAACAAATAAAATTGAATGATTATTTATATTTTTAAATAATAAAAAGATAAAAAAATAATTATATTGAAAGAATAATATTATTAGATTAGAATTAAAAAAATATATCTGCAGAAGAGGAGTTTTAAATAAATGAGTAGTAAAAAACAAGTTACTTTAAAAGATGTTGCCAATGCTGCAGGTGTATCAATTTCAACAGTATCCCATGTAATTAATAATACTAGATTTGTAAAACCTGAAACCCGAAAACTTGTTGAAAAGACAATGGATGAAATGTCTTTTGAAAAAGGTAAAGGATTTTCAAAAAAAACTAGATATATTGGTTTAATTGTTGCTGATATTACGGAAGACTATTCAATTTCTGTTATTAAATCTATTGAAAATCATTGTAGAACAATTAATTATTCTATTATTGTATGTGATTCACAAGATGATTATGAACTAGAAACTCAAAACATTAATAAACTTTTAGATAATGAAAGAGTTAGTGGAATTATTATCTCTCCTGTTGATGCATATAATTGTAATCCAAGATTAAAAATTACAAAAGTTCCAGTAGTTTGCTTTGATAGAAAGTTTGAATATGTAAATAAAGTATTTTTTGGTATTAATAACCTTCAATCTGGTTATTTTGCTTCAAATTATTTGTTTAATCATAATTGTAAAAATGTTGGATTTATTGGGTACCCACAAGAAGTTTATAGTGTTCATCAGCGTGAATTAGGTTATCGACTTAGTTGGCAAGAGAAATATAATGAAAAATTACCTAAAATTCAGAAAATTAATTATTTTCAGGAAGACTCAGTAGAGCTTATTGCAAAATTCATTACTAAAAATAAAATTGATGGACTAATTTGTGCTACTTCTGGTGTTTGTTATTTAGCTATAAAAGCTATAGAACTTTTAGACCTTAAAATCCCAAATGATATTAAAATAGTTACATATGATAATAATAAATGGTTTGATATGCTTCAGTATCCAATTTCAGTCATTACTCAGCCTACAAAAGAAATAGCTAAGGCTTCTGTTGATATGATAATTCATTTTATAGAAAATCCTAATAATAGCAGTATTGAACAATCTGAAATCTTGTATGAAACAGGATTTATAGATCGATTGTAAAATTAATAGGAGTAAATTGTGGCTATAGTAGCTGGAATTGATTGTGGTACTCAAAGTACAAAAGTTGTATGTTATGATTCGGATAGTAAAGTTATAATTGCTAAAGCTTCTTCTGCTCATGAACTAATCAGTAAAGAAGATGGCACTAGAGAACAAATGGCTTTTTGGTATATTGATGCTATAAAAGATTGTTTTTCTAAACTTCCAAAAGAAATAAAGTCAAAAATTAAAGGAATTGGAGTTTCTGGACAACAACATGGTTTTGTAGCTTTAGATGATAAAAATGAAGTTTTAGTCCCTGTTAAACTTTGGTGTGATACCTCTACTGTTAACCAATGTAATGAAATAACTGAGATTGTTGGTGGAGAAAAAGAAGTCTTTAAAGAGCTTCAAAATCAAGTTTTACCTGGGTATACTGCTTCAAAGATTTTATTCTTAAAAGAAAATCATAAAGACTTATATAATAAATTATCTTGTATTTTATTACCTCATGATTATATTAATTTTTATTTAACTGGAACCCTAACAATGGAGGAAGGTGATGCAAGTGGCACAGCATTATTTGATGTAAAAAATAGAAAATGGTCTAAGAAAATATTAAAAGCAATAGATGAACAAAAAGATTTATTAGAGTGTTTACCTAACATTATTAAATCTGATGAAGTTCAAGGTATTGTTAGAGATCAAGTTGCCAAAGAATTAGGTTTAAAATCTGGTGTAATTGTTTCTTGTGGTGGTGGGGATAATATGATGGGCGCCATTGGTTGTGGTTGTACTCATGAAGGATCCTTAGTAATGAGTATGGGTACAAGTGGTACTCTTTTTGGCTATAGTGAGAAATTAGTTAGTGATGTTGATTCTAGATTAGCTGCTTTCATTTCTTCTAGTGGAGGGTATTTGCCTTTACTTTGCACAATGAATTGTACAGTAGTTTCTGAACAAATTAGAGAATTATTAAATGTTTCAGTTAAGGAATTAGATTCTTTAGCTTCTTACGCAAATATTGGTGCTAGTGGAATATGTATTCTTCCTTATTTCAATGGGGAAAGAGTTCCTAATTATCCACATGGAGAAGCAGTTATTTTAGGAATGAATACTACAAACACTTCAAGAGAGAATATAGCTAGAGCTGCATTGGAAAGTGCTGTATATGCTATGAAAATAGGTTTTGATGCTTTTGTTGAATTGGGATTTGATGCAAAAGAATTAAAATTAATTGGTGGTGGAGCAAATAGTAATATATGGGCACAAATGGTTAGTGATATATTAAACTTACCTGTTGCAATCCCAGGAATAAAAGAAAGTGCTGCATTTGGCGGAGCTATTCAAGTATTAAGTTTATTAGAGAAGATTAGTATAGATGAATGTGCTTTAGAGCATTGCGAGATGAATATAATTGGTAGGTATTATCCTAATATTGAGAATAATGAAAAATATCAAAAAGCATATTTAAAATATAAAAAATATGATTTAGCTCTAAGTCCAATTTTTAAATAATTTATTTAAATTTACTTTTATATTTTAATTATATAATTTGATTTTAATAATTAAGGAAATATTAAATAATTATTAGAATTGAATGTAAAAGTTAGTTTATATTGGTAAATAAACAAAAAAGACTACTTAAATTGAATATATTTTGTTATAATGGAAAAAATTTAAAAATTTAAGGGTGATTTACTATGTGCGGGATAGTTGGATTTTGTTCAAACGGGGAGAAGGGTTTAGATGCATCAAATATCTTATTAGATTGTTTATCTAAACTAGAGTATAGGGGATATGATTCTGCTGGCATTGCTTTATTAAATAATAAAGATTTACAAATTAGAAAGGCTAAAGGAAGATTATCAAATTTAGAAAAATTAGTTAAAGAAAAACCAATTCATGGCTCAGTTGGTATTGGACATACTAGATGGGCAACTCATGGAGAACCTAGTGATGTAAATTCTCATCCCCATACGGATGTTAGTAATGATATCGCTGTTGTTCATAATGGTATTATTGAAAATCATGTAAAATTGAGAGCTTGGTTAGAAAAACATAATGTTAAGTTTCGAAGTGAAACAGATACAGAATGTATAGCCCATTTAATAGATTTTCATTATAACGATGATTTATTATTAGCTGTTTCTGAAGCACTAAAAAGAGTTGAAGGTTCTTATGCTTTAGCTGTTGTTTGTAAAAATGAACCAAATTCTATTGTTGTTGCAAGAAAAGACTGCCCTTTAATAATAGGAAGAGCTGAAGAATATAATTTATTAGCTTCTGATGTAACTCCTTTATTAGAATATACAAGAGAAGTTCAATATCTTGAAGATAATCAAATTGCAAAAATAACTGCTGATGAAGTTCAAATCTATGATTATGAAGGTAATTTAATAGATGTAGAAATTTCTCATGTTGATTGGGATATGCAATCAGCCCAAAAAAATGGTTATGAACATTTCATGCTTAAAGAAATCTTTGAACAACCATATGCTCTTGAACAAACTTTTAAGGCTAGAGTTTATGGTGGTAAATTGGATTTAGGGAAGATTGATGAAGCTGTCAAAAATGCTAAAAAAGTAGTCATTATTGGTTGTGGAACAGCATATCATGCTGGAGTAGTAGCAAAATATGCTATCGAACATTATGCTAGGATTCCTGTTGAGGTTGATGTAGCTTCCGAATTTAGATATAGAGATCCAATAATTAATAAAGATGATTTATGTATTGTAATATCTCAATCTGGAGAAACTGCAGATACTTTACAAGCTATGAGAATCTTGAAGAAAAAGGGTATAAATATTATAGCAATAACCAATGTAGTTGGTTCAACTGTTTCTAGAGAAGCTGATTATGTAATGTATACCCAAGCTGGACCAGAGATTGCAGTTGCCTCTACTAAGGCTTTTACAACTCAATTAATGTGTGTTTTCTTATTAACTTGTGCTTTAACAAAAGATGAGAATGTTGCTAATAAATTAATGAGTGAGTTAGAAACTTTACCAAGTAAAGCTCAATTAATTACTGAAAGACAAGAAGAAATTCAACGTTTTGCTGCGAGACAGTTTAATAAAACAAAGGTATTTTATTTTGGTAGACAAAGTGATTTTGCAATATCTTTAGAATCTGCTTTGAAATTAAAAGAAATAAATTATACCCACTCAGAAGCTTTTGCTGCTGGAGAATTAAAACATGGTCCAATAGCTTTACTTGATGAAGATACTTTGGTAGTTGCTTCTTGTTGTAATTCAAAACTTTATGACAAGATGGATTCTAATATAAAAGAAGTAAAAGCTCGAGGAGCAAAGGTTCTAGCTATAACATTTGAAGGAAATGATGTTTTTGATAAAGTTGCGGATGAAGTGTTCCAAATTCCAAAAACTGATTCTTATCTCTCTCCTATGTTAAGTGTAATTGTAACTCAGTTATATGCTTATTATTGTTCAATTAACAGAGGAAATGATCCTGATCATCCAAGGAATTTAGCAAAAAGCGTTACAGTTGAATAGTAAAAAAATAAGGGAAAATGATTTTATTTGTTTCTTCACATTTATGATGATATAATTGTTATATATTCTTTTAATAATATGGAGGCGTTTTTTTGTTTTTGATTAGTGATAAAGAAAAAGAACAAATTGAATCGTTTCCTATTGCCATTAGCCTTGCACAAATTATTGATGAAAAATTAGAATATTTTTTAGTTTCTGATGGGTTTTGTAATTTATTTAGAATTGATAGAGAGACAGCAATATTAGGATTAAATAATAAAGAGTATTCAAAATTAGATAAATTTGATGAAGTATGGGTTAGAGAAGTTGAAAGTAATTTTATTAAAGGTGTAGTAGAAAACTTTAATATTACTTGTAGACTTAAACTTAAAGGAGATAAAGATTTTTTAATTATTAATATTAATGCAGAGAAAAAAATAATTGATGGCAAAGTTTTTGTTTATTTTTCCTATTCTGATATCTCTAATAGTTATGTCCAAGAAACAAAAGTATATAAAATCTTTCAAGAACAAAGAACAAAAATTGCCGAAGAAAGTCCAAATGCTATTATTGTAATAGCAAAGAAGGATTATAGAATTTTATATTTAAATCAAGTTGCAAAAACAATGTTTAAAGATTCTTCAACCTTATCAGATAATTGTAAATGTTATAATTTAGTAAAAAAAACTGATAAGCCTTGTGATTATTGTCCTATTGCCTCTAATAAAAATTCTGATTCTTTCTTTTTTCAAAAATTTGTTGAATTAGACAAAGAATTTAAAATACATTTTGCTGAAACAATATGGGATAATGAAGAAGCTTATATTGAGTATTTAATTGATGAAACTGAACAGAGAAGAAATCAAAGATTATTTAATTTATATAAAGATCTAATTGAACATAGAAAGAATACTGATTCAGAAATTGGTGCTTTATATTGTTTTGATTTAGTAACTCAAAAAATTGTTTTTTATTTTACAAATGCTTCAAAATATAATTTTGATGGTAAGACTTTTGATGAAGTCGTTACATATTATTATCCAAATATTGTAGGTGATGAGGATAAGAAAAAATTTAAAGATTATTTTAAATTTGAAAAAATTAAAGCTCATTATTTTGATCAAAAGTCTTCTCAAGTTGAATATCACCAAAAAGTTGGAGATAGTATTATATACATGAGAGCAAATTATAATTTCTTAGTTGACCCTATCTCAAAAAATCCTTTAGTTGTTATAAATGTTTTAAATGTCACAGATAGAATTGAAATGGAAAAAATGCTCAAAGCTATAGTTTCTTATCAAAATGAATTTGTAATGAGACAAGATAAAACAACTGAAACATGTATTGTTTATTCTAGAGGGAATACTTTTTTAGGGTTCCCAAAAGGATATAGTAGATACACCTATAAAGAATTAGAAAATTATATTCATGATAAAGCTGAAATCATTAGTACCTCTGGTGAAAAAAGATTGAAATCTTGTCGCGATAGAGAGGCCTTAATAAAGGATAAACCATATTCAGTAGTTTATAAAATAAAAGTTGATGATGAAATTTATTATAAAAGAAGTTTAGCTTTTAGAGACGCTGAAGGGGATTTATTTACTGTTGTTTATGATGTAACTGATATGACTAAAGAAGCTGAGAAGAGAAATGAAAAATTAAGACTTGTTAATAATAAATTATTTGTTGCTCAAAGAGAAACTTCTATTGCAAATAAAGCAAAATCTGAATTCTTATCTAGAATGAGTCATGATATGAGAACTCCTCTAGGAGCTGTTATTAGTTTATCTGATTTTGGAATAAGTGAGTGTGAAGATAATATTTTTATAGAATACTTCCAACAAATTAAAGAAAATGGAAATTATTTATTATCATTGATTAATGATATTCTAGACTATCAACAAATTGAAAGAAATCAAATTGTATTAGAAGAAAAACTTTTTAATGTTGCTTATAATTCTGAAGCAATTAAAAAAATTGTTATTCAAAGAGCTAGAGAAAAAAATATTTCTTTCATTATTGATAAAGGTAAAGCTATTAATTATAAATACGTAATTGTTGATTCAAAAAGAGTTAAACAGGTTTTAGTTAATGTCTTAAATAATGCTATCAAGTATACTAACCCCGGAGGAATTGTTAAGTGGGCTATAACTGTTGAAAGAAATAGTAATAAGCTATTTGTGACACATACAATTTCTGATAATGGTGTTGGAATGAGTAAAGAATTCCAAAAACGTATGTTTGAACCATTTGCAAAAGAGACAAATTCTTTATCTGCAATTGAAGATGGGTCAGGGTTAGGATTGGTTATTGTAAAAAGAATTGTGGATGCTATGAATGGGTCAATAGAATGTGAATCAGAAATAGGTAAAGGAACTACTTTTATAATTAAAATCCCAATAAAAATTCCAACAGATGAACAAGTAAAGGCTTATTTAAAATCTTTAGAAAATGTTACTCCAATTTTTGATTTTACTTCATTAAAAGTCCTTGTCTGTGAAGATATTAAAATTAATCAAATTATAATTAAAAAGATTCTAGAGTCTAAAGGCATAATTGTAACAATTGCAAGTAATGGACTAGAGGGATTAAATTTAGTAAAAACTCACCATTATGATGTTGTTTTAATGGATATAAGTATGCCTAAAATGAGTGGAATTGATGTAACAAAAAATATAAGAAAATTTAATAAAAATTTACCAATTATTGCATTAAGTGCAAATGCTTTCTCGAATGATATTGATAGATATCTTAAAGCTGGTATGAATGCATATCTTTCAAAACCCATAAATCAAGATGAACTGTTTATAACAATTTCTAAATTATTAGAAAATAATTAAATCTTATTTTTTATTGGGTATTTAATTTTACAATATATATTGTGTATAATTTTCAATATGTTATAATAATTTTCAATGGAGAAGTTATGAAAAAAGTGATTAAGAATGAGTTAACCGCTCAGGATATAGAATTATTATATGAAACTGTTCGTATTGCTCATGAGGCAGTAGAAAGAGGTTGTCATCCTTTTGGAGCTTTATTAGCTGATAAAGATGGAAATATTTTAATTGAAATTGGCAATAATAAAGATGCCAGTCCATGTTTACATGCTGAGACTTCAGTTATGATTGAAGCAGGTAAGAAATATAGCCCAGAATTTTTAAGTACATGTAGTTTATATACTAATTTTGAACCTTGTGTTATGTGCACAGGTGCAGTTTATTGGACCAATGTTGGGAGAATAGTATTTGGTCTAACAGAAGCTGAATTATTAAAACAAACAGGAAATCATGAAGAAAATCCTACCTTTGACTTGCCTTGCGATGAAGTATTAGAGCATGGTCAAAGAGAAATGATTGTTTGTGGTCCTACAAGTGATGAAAAATTAAAAGAAGCTATATTAAAGGATCATTTAAGTTTTTGGAATTAAAAAGGTAAAACTTTTTTATATCATACATATGAGGAGAGAAAAATGAAAAAAATTTTTATTTTTAGTTTAATGTTAGTTGCTCTATCAACATCTTTGTTTGCTCAAGGTGGAAGTGAAGAACCAGTAGCTAAAGATTCAGGAATGGTTAAAGTTGCATTAATTGTTGAAAATACAGTTGATGATAAAGGCTGGTGTCAAGCAATGCATGATGGTATTCTTGGTGCTCAAGAACAATTACCAGGTGTAATTGAATACAGCTATAGTGAAAAAATGAAACCTGTAGATGCTGGTTCTGCTGCAAGACAATATGTTGCAGATGGTTATGATATTATTATTGGCCATGGTGCTCAATATAAGAACTTAATTCTAGAAATGGCTGATGAATATCCAGATGTAACTTTTGCTTTTGGAACAAGTTCAGAAATTGGTCCAGACAATGTTGTAACATATATGCCAGAAAGTGAAGAAACAGGTTACTTATCAGGTATTATTGCTGCTACAGTTTCTAACAAACAAGTACTAGGTGTTGTTGGTCCTGTAGATGGTGGAGACTCAGCTCGTTATAATAGAGGTTTCGTATTAGGTGCTAAGAGTGTTAATCCTAATGTTAAAATTATGGTTGCACACACTGGTTCTTTCTCAGACTATATTAAAGCAGGTCAAGTTGCTCAATCACAAATTAAAGCTGGTGTAGATGTATTAACTGGATCATCACAACAAGCTTTAGGTGCTTTAAGAGCTACTGCAGACTATCCAAATGATGATATTTGGTGGGTTGGACAAGATTTAGCACAATTAGGTATGGAAGAAGGACAAATGAAATGTTTAGCTGCTTCTTCATATGATTATGCACCTGTAATTGTTTCATTAGTAGAAAATGTACAAAATGGAGTTAAGGGGGGTTATTGTGTACCTATGAATTTCTCTAATGGTGGATTTGTTTTCGGATTTAATGATGCATTGAAAGATGTTTATGGTGCAGATTTAGTTTCAACTATTAATGCACAAATTGAAAAATTTGTTCAAAATCCAAATTCAGTAGATTGGAAGAGTGTAGATTATTCTCAATTATAAGATAAATTAATGAAGGGCATCTTTTTATATAGTTATATATTATAAAGATGTCCTTTTTATAAGGTAAAATATGGATAAAATTACTAGTCTCCGAATGGAAAATATAACCAAAACTTTTCCGGGTATGAAGGCATTAGATAAAGTTACCATTGAAGTTAAAGAAGGTGAAATTTTTGCTTTAGTAGGTGAAAATGGAGCTGGTAAAACAACTTTAATGAACGTTCTAATGGGTCTTTATCAATGTGATGATGGTTGTATAATTCTTAATGGACAAAAAGTATGTTTTTCTTCACCTAATGATTCTTTCAAATGTGGTATCGGTATGGTTCACCAACGATACATGTTGGTTCCCAATTTAACAGTTAAAGAAAATATTGCTTTAGGCATGAAAAAAGCTTGGCAAAAAGTAAAAATTGATATGGACTTTGTTGTTAATAAAATCAAGGAAATTGGGGATAAATATGATTTAGTTATTGATCCTGAGGCCTATATTTGGCAATTATCAGTTGGAGAACAGCAAAAAGTTGAGCTTGTTAAAACATTATGTTTAGGTGCTAAATTCTTAATTCTTGATGAACCTACTAGTGCTTTAACACCCCAAGAAATTGATGAATTGATTCAATTACTTAAGACTATGAATAAAAAACTTCCAATGATTTTTATTTCTCATAAGCTTAAGGAAGTAAAAGAATTATCACATAAATTAGCTATTTTAAGGCATGGTAAAATTGTTTTTGCCGGAAATACAGATGATTATAGTTCTTCTGATATTGCTGCATTAATGACAGGTCATGAAGTAAAAATGCCTGAAAATACAACACGAAAAGAATTTAGTGATGAAGAATATGCCTTAGAATTAAAACATGTTGATGTAAAAAGCATTAGAGGTTTCTTAGCATTAAATGATTTGAATTTGAAAATCAGATCAGGTGAAATAATGGGACTAGCTGGTGTTTCTGGAAATGGACAATTAGAATTAGCTCAAATAATTAATGGTCTAAGAAAAGTTAATAAGGGTGAAATTCTATTTTTTAATGATCATATTGAAAATTTAAATCCTGTAAATATTATTAAAAAAGGAATGGGTTACATTCCTGAAGATAGAAATACAGAAGGAATTGTTCCATCCTTTTCTATAAAAGAAAATTTAGTTCTAAAAGATATTGAAGATGAAAGATTTTCAAATCATAAAATAATTAAAAATAAAGTAATAAATAGTAATGCAGAAAAGTTAAGAGAACAATTTGATATTCGTTGTGTTAACACTTCTTTAAGTGCTGGTGCACTATCAGGTGGGAATATCCAAAAAGTTATTCTAGCTAGAGAAATTGCACGTAAACCAAAGTTCTTAATTGCTGTATATCCTACTAGAGGGTTGGATATGGGAGCTGCTCAATTTATTCATTCAAAATTACTTGAGATGAGAGAAAATGGAGTAGGTATTTTATTAATTAGTGAAGAATTAGATGAAATAATGAATCTTTCAGATAATATTGCAGTAATTTTTAAAGGTCATATTCAAAAAGTATTACCTGCAAAAACAGCAACAAGGAGAGCTATTGGTATGTTAATGGCAGGAGTAAGTGATGAATAAACAATTTAAAGTATTATATAAAACTTCAATCATGTTAATTGCCATAATTGCAACTTTACTAATTGGTTCAATTATTTTAGTAACAATTGATGCAAATGTTTTTAAAACCTATTTGGTTATTTTAACAGAGCCATTAAAGAATAAAATTCAATTAACTGAAGTTATTATTAGGGCAATACCTCTATCAATTATTGCTTTAGGTATTACTGTAGCTTATCGTTCAGGTATTATTAATATTGGTGCTGAAGGACAAATGGCTATTGGAATTTTAACAGCTACTGCAGCTGCTTTAACTCTTTATAATATTCCTAGACCATTTAACATTTTCATTATTGTAATAGCTGGTATGCTTGGTGGTGCTTTATGGGGCTTTATTCCTGGTATTTTAAAAGCAAAATTAAAGGTCAGTGAACTGCTATCTACGGTAATGTTAAACTATATAGCGGCACAATTATATACTTTCTTTTTAAGAGGCCCGATGATTGATCCAGCTGAATTAACTATGGGTAGTGGTACTCCACAATCAATGAGATTAGATAAAGCTGTTTGGTTAAATAGATTAATTAAAGGTACAAGATTGCATTCTGGTATATTCTTTGTTTTTGTATTAGCTATTTTAATTTATATTTTATTATGGAAAACTTCTTTTGGTTATAAATTAAGAGCTGCAGGGGCAAGTGAGAAGGCTGCAAGATATGGTGGAATTAAAGTTGCATTCTTTGTAACAATTTCAATGGTTATTTCTGGTGCTTTTGCTGGTATTGCCGGTAGTGTTGAAGTTTTAGGTGTTCACCATAGAGCTATTGAAGGTATAACTAGTGGATATGGTTTTTCTGGTTTGGTTGTAGCTTTATTTGGAGGCCTTCATCCTGCGGGTATTCTTCCGGCATCCTTCTTCTTTGGATTATTATTAGTTGGTTCTGATATGACTCAGAGAATTGTTGGTGTTCCTGCAAATATGGTTCAAGTTCTAGAGGGTATTATCATTTTAGTTATAGTTGCAGCTCAACAGGTTATGAATGATAAATATTTAATGGATAAGATTTGGAAAAAAATCAATAAGAAGGAGGCTAAGTAATGGATTTTGTAGTAAATATATTAGCCTTAGGCATTCCCTTTAGTGTAGCCTTATTATTAGCAAGTATTGGTGAGATGTTTAACCAAAGATCGGGTATTTTTAATCTAGGTTGTGAAGGAATTATGGCTATGGGTGCCTTTATTGGAATGCTTGTGCCTTATTCTGTAGGTCATGGCGGGGTTACTCCAGGTGTTTATAATTTCTTAGGAATTTTAGCTGGAACTGGATTAGGAGCATTACTAGGTCTCTTATTTGGAGTTGTAGTAATTACTTTTAAGGCTAAACAAGGTATTGCAGGTATTGGTTTACAATTGTTCTGTGTTGGAGCAGCTGGTACATTATTTAGACACTTTGTTGGTGGTACTCAAAGTATTCCAGGTATTGGTAATTTAAATATTCCAGTATTATCAAATATTCCAATTTTAGGCCCAATTTTATTCTCTCATAATATCTTAGTATATGTAGCATTTTTATTTGTACCATTATCTGTTTATGTATTGTTCAAAACCCCTTGGGGATTAAGAGTTAGAGCTGTTGGAACATTCCCAAGAGCTGCAGATAGTTTGGGTATTAATGTTAATAGAGTTAGATTCCAAGCTTTAGCCGTTGGTGGAGCTTTTGCAGGTTTAGCTGGTGCTTATTTATCCTTATGTCAAGCAAAGATGTTCAGTGATGAAATGATTGCTGGTAGAGGTTTTATTGCTGTAGCACTTGTATATTTTGGACACTGGGATCCTGTTAAAATAATGTGGGGTGCACTATTATTCTCTTTGGCACAAAGTTTCCAATTAGCAATTCAAGGACAAGGAATTAATTTCCCTTATGAATTTGCGGTTATGTTACCATATATTTTAGTAATATTAACACTTGCCTTTTCTAGAGATAAGAAGAAGCAGGAACCTGCTGCATTAGGCGTTCCTTTTGATAGAGAAAAGCGGACTTAGTTATTTATAATAAATATTTAATAGCCATTTGATTGAAAATCATTTGGCTATTTTTATATATATAGCCAAACATCTAATCTGAAAACAGAATCATCAGTAGTATAAACCATATTACCAAAATACGAATTCGTAATGTGTTCTATAATTTTTATACCTAAGCCATGGTTCTGTGCATCTATTTTTGTGCTTACTAATTTATCATTTGTTAATTTTAAATATTGTTGATTATATGAGTTCTTAACTGAGATTAATATTGAACTTATATCTTGTTTAATATTAATCTCTATAAATTTGTTCTCAGCTTTAATAGTAGCCTCAATTGCGTTATCAATGGCGTTAGATATGATAATACATATATCAGAGGTAATTATTTCATCTTTGTTATTATAACTTATTGAAAATTTATTAGGAATATTTTCTTTTTCAAGAATTGATTTGTAATGGTTTAATATTGAATTTAACATGTGATTATTTGAATATTTAATGAAATTTTGAATTGGAACTTTCTTAGTAAGTTTTGAAGTATATTTTTTTACTTTATCTATATCACCTTCATCACATAAAGCTTGAATAATTGAAAGTTCCTTGTTTATATCATGACGTAACATCCTAACTTTATCATATGTTTGATTGATTTGTTGGTAAGTTGAATCAACTTGTTTGAGCTGAGTTCTAACTAAATCTAAAGCATTCTCTTTTTTGAGTAATTCAATATTTTGAGTTTCTTTTTCTCTTATTTTTACCAATGTCCATAATAAAGTTAGAAAAACAATGCATAGCAATAAGAACGTTAAAGTTATTGGGAATAATTCATTTTGTCTATTTAGCATAGAGCCTTCTCTAGTTAATTCATAATAAATATAAACTCCGGCAAATGCAGCAATTAGAGCAATTATATTCCAATTAACATCTTTAGTATTTAAAGCTTTTCTGATTTTAGGGATATATAAAAGATTAAATAATAAAGCAAAAATTATCATACTCACATCTCTAACAATTATAAAGGGAACTGTTAATTCTTTAAAAAAGTGAATTCCAATTACATATGTTAAGAAATTAAAAATTGATAGCATAGAATCTGAGAAAAAATAAGAAAATACTAATCTACCATCCTTATATTTACTTATAATAAAATATAAAACAAAACCAGGAATAGTTAATAATATGAAAATAGAATTAAAAGCAGCATCAAAGCCTTTAAAGAAAAGTAGATAATTATAAATTGCTAATAAAACAAAAAAAACAACTAGTAAAAAAAATAAATTCTTTTTTCTACTCTTCTTTTGAGGAAGTAAATTCCAACAAGTTATTAGTTGAATTAAATATAAAGGTTCAACTACTAATAAGTGACTTATCTCATTTGAAACAACCAATACTAGTGCTCCTTTAATATAAAGCTATTGTATTCTTGATAAATCTTTTTTACAGCTTTTTGCTTAATTTGTACAAAATCACCGTTAGTTACAATAAAATGAGTATCTTGAATTTTAGTAATTTTTTTCATATTTACTAAATAACTTTTATGAGTTCTAAGAAATATGGGGCTATCAATTAGTTCTTGTATTTTATCTAAAGGATAATAATATGATTTGATTTCATTATTGTCAAAATGGAATAATACTTTTCTAGCTTTGCTTTCAACATAAATTATTTCTTTGATTTTGATTAAATCTATTTTTCCATTAGTTTTTAACTGAATAATTTTATTATTATTTTCTTTATGAAATTTGTCTAGTAAAGAAAAAAGTTTCGAAGAATTAAGAGGTTTTAATAGATATCCAAAAATATCTATAGAATATCCTTCGATAGCAAAATCTTTTGAGGAACTATATAAAACTATATTAATATCAAAGTCTTTCTTTATTTTTTCGGCTATAGAAAAACCATTTTTATCATTTAGAAAAATATCTATAAATAAAAGGTCATATTTATTTGGAGAATTATAAAATTCTTCAATAAAAGTTTCTGCAAAACTATATGTGTCAATTGTACAAACAATTTTATTATTTAATTTATAATAATTTCTTATTGTATCAACCAATACTTTTGTATCAAAAGTATTGTCATCACAAATGCATATTTTCATTTTTATTCCCTTGTTATCATACTTGGATTTAATTATAAAGTACTTTATAAAAGTAATCAAATTAATGTGAGAATAATATTATTAAATTTATGTTGCGAATTAAAAATATTGATATTATTGTGAATCTTATGAGATATAATAAATATTTATCAAATAATGATATTACTTTAGAGAATATTTTATTTAGTAGAGATCTTAGAGTTGAAAAAGAAAATCAATTACTTAAAGAATATAATTGTTCTTTAATCGTTTTAACTTTGAATATAGCTGGTTCAAATAAAGTTTTTGAATTATCTAAAAAAACTTTTTATGAAGGAGCAAGATTAATAGAGGATAAATTAATCTTTCATAATTTAAAAATTAAATATCAAGAAATAAATAAGTCAAAATGTGGATATGAAAAATATTATCTAATCGAATGTGATTCCATGTTATTGAAAAGATATTGTTGTGATATTGAAGAGTCTTTGAAGATTGGAAGATTATTTGATATTGATGTTATTTCAAATAATAGAGAAAAAATAAGTAGAGAAGTAATTGGCTATAATCAAAGAAAATGTATTATTTGTAATAATAATATATATCAATGTAGAAGGTTAAAATCTCATAGTATAGATCAAATTTTAGAGAAACAAATTGATGTGATGCTAGATTATTTTGATAATAAAATGGCAAATATAATTTCTGATATTTGTTTAAAAGCTTTATTGTATGAAGTATTAACAACTCCAAAACCAGGACTTGTTGATCAAAATAATTCTGGATCTCATAAGGATATGGATATTTTTCTTTTTAACAAAAGTGCTATAGCTTTAATTCCTTTCTTTAAAGAATTTTATATGATTGGAGCAAAGAATAGTACAACTGCTATAGAGAAACTTTTTATACCTATAAGAGAGTTAGGTAAAAAAGCTGAAATTGCTATGTATAAAGTTACAAATAATGTTAATACTCATAAGGGGATTATTTTCTCTTATGCGATAGTTTTAGCTTCTCTTGGTTGGCTATCTCATAATAATTTTTATTCAAGAGAAAATATTATTATAACAATAAAAGATTTAACAAAGAATATATTTTGTGATTTTGAGAATCTAAATAATAAAGAGAAATTAACGAATGGTGAAAAGCTTTATCTAAGCGAACAAGTTTTAGGAATTAGAGGAGAGGCATATAACGGATACTCAACAGTAATAGAAAAAATATTACCTAAATTTTATTCATATATTGATGCTGGTAATTCATTTAATGATAGTGGGGCATATACCTTATTAGAAATTGTTTTATTAATTGAAGATACAAATATAATAGCTAGAAGTGATTATAATACTCTTTTAGAAATAAAAATAAGAATTAAAGATATTTTAGAATTGAAAGATAAAAATAAAATTGGGCTAATAAAAGAATTAGATTCATATTTTATAGCAAAAAATATTAGTGCAGGTGGTGCTGCTGATTTATTATCTTTAACATATTTTTTCTATTTTTTTGAGGAAGAAGTTTTATCAAATTTTGATATTATAAAATCATAGGTAGTTTTTGGAACATATGGAATGATAGCCTTAAAGTCTTTATTTTCAATTAAAAATCTAACTTTAGTTGCAGATATAACATCAAAGGATAGTTTTTTCCTTTCAACTATTATTAAGTGAACATTAGAATTTGCTAACCCCTTTATTAATTCATTATTATAAGAATTTGTTACTATGTCTTTTGGTTCTGTGCCTACAAATCTATAGTTTATTTTTAAAAGTGGTACTAATTTATTTAAAAAGAGATTTATATCTAATTTACAATTTATGTTTGTAGTTTGATTTTTATCTTTTATAAAATATGTAGGAAAAGTTAAAGGTGATAAAATATATTCTTTAGCATGGTGGATAATAATATTTGAAATATTTTTTGTTCCTTCTTTTACAAGATTATATCTTTCGTTTTCACTAAAAAAATTATTATCACCACTTAAAATAAATATATGCAATAAATCACATTCTTTTGCTGCTGTTTCAATTAGATATAGATGACCATTTGTGAAGGGATTACAGTTAGCTATTATGCAACCGATTTTTTTAACTTTGTCAGTATAAAAGCTAAGGCTTTCTTGTTTTATAGAATCTAAATAAGATGAAAGTCCATTTTTTGTATTTTCCATTAATACAATCTGATCTGTTTTTTCAATTGTATAAAAACCTAAGTTTTTAAATTGTAATTCATTTTTTACTTTTGTAAAAAGAAAGAGTTTTTTGTTTCCATTTTTAATTGAATGATTAAATAAATGGGTAATAATAGTTGATGTTAAATTTTCATTTCTATGAGTTTTATCAACTGCAACACATTTTATAATGTTCTTTTCTAAAGATCCTGTTGCAATAATATTGCCTTCAAAATCTTCAATAATTATTGAATATTCTATATTAACATCATATGTCAAATCATTAGCATTTAGAAAAGAAATTAATTTATCTAACTTTTGATTTTTAAAAGGTTTCCCAATTTTTATCTGATTATTATACAAAATATGATTCCTTTATACTAAAGACATTATACCCTATGAGTCTTGTTTTGAGAAATATAATATTTTTTTATAAATTTTTGCACTTTTTTGTGTTTATTTAACTAATATGATAATTTTGTTTGATATATTATTGATGTTAAGTCATAATAGTATATAAAGGGGTTTATCATTGTGAAAAAAACGGATTAAAATCCAAAAGAATTTTTTTATTAGTTATATTCCTATTAAATGTAGTTCTTAATGTTTTTGCCAATGACACTCAAACTGATACAATTCGATTTGCTGTATGGAATAAACCTAATAGTGCAATTATTAATAAAGATGGAAGTATCACGGGCTTTGAACCAGAGATATTCAAACAGCTAGTTCCTTTTTTAGAAAAGGATATAGAAATTATAGCTTTTGATGATAAGCTTGATTGTTTAGAAGCTCTAAGAAATAATCAAGTTGATGTAGTAATGTCTTCTTATTATTCTAAAGAAATCGATGAAGAATTTGATTATTCTAATATAATGGTTAGAAATGTTAATTTAGTTCTTTGTTCTGTAAATGATTATTATACTTATCAAGATTATGCATCTTTTGAAAATTCAAAAATTGGATATGTATTTAGGGGAGAAGCAACAAATAAAAGTATTGCTTTTGTAAAAAGTAAAATTAAAAATGCTGAATTTATGGAATATGATAATTCTAAAGAACTCTACTCTGCTTTACTTGATAGTGAAATTAATCTTGGTATATTTGATTTTGGTTCAATAGGGAATAGTTGTAATATAATAGATAGATTATATTCTTTTCCAACTTATTATATAACAAGAGAAAATGAATATTGGCAAGTATCAAAAGCTTTCTCAAATTTATTGAATAATTCACATGATATATATAATTCTTTATATGAAGATTTTTACCCAAGAGTTATTACAACTGAATTTACTAGGGAAGAATTAAATTATATAAACAGTAATCCAAAGTTGATTGCAACTACAGCATTAAATAAAAATGTTTTTTCATCTGTAAATACAAGTGGAGAAATCGTTGGTATTTTCCCTGACATTATTCGTGATATTAATAAGACAAGTGGATTGAATATTGAAATTGTCACAAATGATGGACATGCTTCTATGGGTGAAATTCTTTCTAATAATCAAACAGATATTGCTATTGGACTTGATTGTTTAAAATCAAAAGTAGATAAAGATAATCTATTTTATATCAATTCAGTTATGAAAATTCCAATGGAATTGATAACTAAAAGAGGAGAAGTCTTAGATAATAGTGAAGTAAGAACTATTGCTGTTGCAAGAGAAGGTAGTTCAACCTACAAATTTGTCAAAGAAAATTATCCTTCCTGGATTATCGTATTTGAGGATAATATATTAAAGCGATATGATATGTTATTAAAAAATGAAGTTGATTGTTTAATAGATTCCAGTTATAGCTTTAATTATTTAAATTCTAATCCTAGATACCAAGCATTAACTAGATATCCTTTAAGTATTTATTCTGAAGATTTAAACATTGTGGTTAATCAAAATATTAATTCTATTTTAGCCCAAATTATAAATAAAGCTACAATTAAATTAAAGAAGAATACTTTATCAAATATTGTTTATTCAAATATTTCAGAAATTTCATATTCTCCAACATTATATGATAATTTTCTATCTCATAGATTAGAATATTTGGCTACATTATCTTTAATAATAATCTTTTTCTTTGGGTTGTATTATTACTCTAGTAATAGAAGAAGAAAAGAATTGGAAGAAAATAATGAAGAATTAGTTGAAGCTGAGAAAATTGCTAATGAAGCTAGCCAAGCAAAAAGTGTTTTCCTAGCAAGAATGAGTCATGATATGAGAACCCCTTTAGGTGCTATTATTGTTCTATCTGAGTTCGGAATCAACGAAGCAAGTATTGATGATATCAAAGCATATTTTTTAGATATTTATGATTCAGCAAAATATTTATTAAGTTTAATGGATGATATTTTAGATAGCCAACGTTTACAAAGCGAGAATTTTGAATTTGATTTTTCTTATGTAAATATGTGTAATATTCTTAAGAGAGTCGTAACTTTTGTTGATAATAAAGCTAAAGAAAAGAATATAAAATTAGAAATAAAAAATAACACAAATGACTTTCATAAGTGTATTTATACTGATGAGAAAAGAATTTCACAAATATATGTTAATATTTTAAATAATGCAATTAAATATACACCAAAAGATGGAACTATATATTGGGAGAATACTTGTGAATATGTAGGTTCTGATAAAGTTAAAGTAATTTCTATTATTCGAGATACAGGTGTTGGTATGAGTCCTGATTTTGTAAAAAATCATTTATTTGAACCTTTCTCAAAAGAAAAAAATTCTTTAAGTAGAAGTGAAGGTGGAACAGGGTTAGGATTAAGTATTTGTAAAAAATTAATTGATCAAATGCACGGTAGTATTGTATGTGATAGTGTTTTGGGAGTTGGTACAACTTTTACAATTGAAATAGTTTATGACATTGTTAAAGATATTGATATCGATGATTGTATTGAAAAACAATATATAAATTTTGAAGCAGAATATAATAATTGTTTTGATGGTAAGAAAATTTTGGTTTGTGATGATACTGAAATTAATATTAAAATTGCTAGGAAAATATTAGAAAATAAAAAAATTATTGTTGATGTAGCTTATGATGGTGAGACAGCAGTAAAAAAAGTGTTATTTAATACCTATGATGCAGTTTTAATGGATGTTAGAATGCCAAAACTGGATGGTATAGAAGCTACAAAGAAAATAAGAGAATTTAATACTACAATTCCTATTTTTGCATATAGTGCTAATGCTTATTCAGATGATATTGAAAAGTCTTTAGAAGCTGGGATGAATGAACATTTAGCAAAACCCGTAAATATTAAGAAATTATATTATTTATTAAATAAATATTTTACATAGATTAATATCTATTCTTTAACTAAGAACACATTTAACCATTTTTGATTTGTATCATCTCTAATATCTTCACTAATGAAGTATTTATCAACTTTAAATAAGGTTTTAATCGCTGGAATTTTTATAAATCTTTCATATGTTAAAAAAGTGAAATATCTATTATCAATATACCCTTCAAAAGTACCAAGTTTAAAGGATGTGTATAATATTCCATCTTTTTTAAGCGCATCATGTAGTTTGTGAAAAATAGAATTTAATTCTAGATATGGAAGATGTAATAAACTTGCACAGGCCCAAATCCCATCATAGCAATTTATTTCATTGAAATCATTAAACAAGATTTGATCAACTTTAATATTGCAATATTCACTAGCTATTTGGCACATTTTTTTTGATCCATCGATTGCTTTAACATTAAAATTATTATCTAAAAAAAATTTGGTATCACGACCTGTTCCACATCCAAAATCTAATATCGTAGAATTAGCTTTTAGTTTTTTTATAAATATTTTTTGTATATTCGAAAAATTAAGTCTTTGGGTATTTGATTTGTAACTTTCAAAATTTTTATCATAGTAATTAATTGTTTTATTGTTCATCTTGTTTATAGAGTAACATGAAGTTTTATTGAGAACAATATGAATTCGATTTGGTAAAAAAAGGTGAAAAAAGTAAATAATTAGTTACAAAAAATTTAAACGTGTTACAATGAATAACGGAAATAAAAAAATTGTATTTTTTAATTTTTTGGAGATTAAAATGTTAGAGTGTTTTATAAAAAATACATTTAATATTGTTGGTTTAGATTTTGTTGATGATGATAAAGAAAATCATGATTTTTTAAATATATATTTGGTACAAGAAAATAAAATTTAGTAGGGATTCCCTGCTAAATTTATTTTTTTTGTCAAAATATAAGGAGGTTATTTTGGAAATCAAGAAATTAGCAAGTGCTGGGACTTTAGAATCAAGTGATATTCTAATTACAGTTGAAAAGGATGATAGAGAGGGTATTTTTATTCATCTAGAGAGTCCAGTAAAGAAGCAATTTGGTGATCAAATTAAGCAAGTTATAAAAGATTCTGCTTCAATAGTTGGTGTTAAAAACGCTTATGTAACTGCTGTAGATAAAGGGGCTTTAGATTGTGTAATTAAAGCCAGAGCTTTAACAGCTTTTTATAGAGCTTGTGATTCAACTGATTATAAGTGGGAGAGCAAATAATGGGTGATAGATTAAGACGAACTATGATGTTTGTTCCAGGCAATAATCCAGGAATGGTTAAAGATGCTTATATATATAAATGTGATAGTATAATGTTCGATTTAGAAGACTCTGTTTCTCTTAATGAAAAAGATGCTGCTAGATATTTAATTTATAATTCTTTGAGAACTATAGATTATGGGGAGAAGGAACTTGTAGTAAGAATTAATAATCCAAGAACTGAATGTGGAATTATGGATATTAAAGCTATGGTTGCTTCAAAAATTGATGTTATTAGACTCCCAAAAACTGAAACTGTAGAAGATATTATTATTTGTGAAAAAGAAATTGAAAAAGCAGAAAAAGAATTTGGCTTAGAAATTGGTAGTACCAAAATGATGGCAGCAATAGAAAGTGCATTAGGTGTATTAAATGCAAAAGATATTGCTTTCTCTTCAAAAAGATTAATTGCTATTGCTTTAGGTGCAGAAGATTATGTAACTGATTTAAAAACCAAAAGATATAAAGATGGAGTAGAATTGATGTTTGCTCGATCTATGATTCTACATGCAGCTAGAGCTGCAAAACTTGATGCACTAGATACCGTGTTTTCAAATCTAAATGATGAAGAAGGATTTAGAGATGAAGTAATGCTAATAAAAAAATTAGGATTTGATGGAAAATCAATAATAAATCCAAGACAAATTGAACCTATTATAGAAATCTTTACTCCTACAAAAGAAGAAATTGAGAAAGCCATGGAAGTTATGGAAGCAATAAAAGAAGCTGAAAGACATAAAAGTGGAGTTATTAGTTTAAATGGGAAAATGATTGATAGACCAATTGTTTTAAGAGCTGAAAGAGTAATTGCTTTAGCAAAAGCTTCAAAAGTTTTGTATTAGAGGTGTGAGATGAAAAATATTGATAAAAACAATCTACCTAAATTTGGAAAGTTAGCTGATTCACATCCACTTTTTACTAGTGATAATGTTTATAAAGATAGAAAATCTTGTAAAGAAAGAGAAGAATGTGAATCAAAAGTGTTGTTTAGTATAGAGGAAGCAATTGAAAAATCCCAATTAAAAGATGGTATGACAATTTCATTCCATCACCATTTCAGAGAAGGAGATTATATATTAAATAAAGTATTAGATGTTATAGCAGAAAAAGGGATAAAAAACTTAACTTTGGCAGCATCTTCACTTTTATCAGTTCATTCTCCTTTGATTGAGCATGTTAAAAATGGTGTAATAACTAGAATAGAAACAAGTGGTATGAGAGGGGATTTAGCTCAGGCTGTTTCTAAAGGTCTTTTAGATATTCCAGTTGTATTTAGATCTCACGGTGGCCGTGCTTATGCAATAAAAAATGGAGACATTAAAATAGATGTAGCTTTTTTAGGAGCCCCTTCCTGTGATTCTTTTGGTAATGCAAATGGTTATTCAAGAGATCATGATAATGGAATTATTTGTGGTTCTTTAGGTTATGCAAAAACCGATGCACAATATGCTAATTGTGTAATTATTTTAACTGATAACTTAGTTCCTTTCCCTAATCTTCCAGCTGGTGTATTCCAAAGTGATGTTGATTATGTTGTAAAAATTGATGCTATTGGAAATCCTGAAGGGATAATGAGTGGAGCAACAAGATTTACTAAAAATCCAAAAGAATTACTTATTGCAGAAACTACAGCTGAAGTAATTGAAGCTAGTGGTGTTTTTAAAGATGGTTTCTCATTGCAAATGGGTAGTGGAGGAGCATCTTTAGCGACGGCAAGATTTCTTAAGGAAAAAATGATAAGAAAGAATATTCGTGCAGATTTTGCTTTGGGCGGAATTACTGGAATTATAGTAAAATTACATGAAGAAGGCTTAATTAAAAAAATATTAGATGTTCAATCCTTTGATTTAGAGGCTGCTAAAAGTTTAAAAGATAATAGATTTCATCAACAAATATCAGCTTATTATTATGCAAGTCCTTATAATCCTGGGTCCGCAGTAAATCAATTAGATGTAGTTATTCTATCAGCTTTAGAAGTAGATGTTAATTTTAACGTAAATGTATTAACCGGCTCTGATGGTACAATTAGAGGTGCAATTGGTGGGCATCAAGATACTGCTGCAGGAGCTTCGGTATCAATTATTGTTTGTCCATTAACTAGAGGAAGAATTGCTAGTGTTGTAGATAAAGTTAATACAATAGTAACTCCAGGGAAATCTGTAGATATTGTAGTAACTGATCAAGGAGTTGCTGTTAATCCAAATAGACCTGATTTATTAGAAAGATTGTCTAAGACTAATCTTCCTTTAACTACAATTGAAAATTTAAGAGATAAAGCTCTTAATTTAGTAGGTGCTGGAAAAGAAATAGAATATACTGACAAAGTAGTTGGAATAGTAACTTATAGAGATGGATCAATAATTGATTTGATATATCAAGTAAAAGATATTAGTGATGATGATGAATAAATTAATTAATAGAGTTACTAAAAAGTAGCTCTATTTTTTTCTATCCATATTTCTTTTAGAATATTATACAATTTCATTGTATCAATTGGTTTTCCGATATGCCCATTCATGCCTACTTCATGGCTTTTTTCTATATCTTCTTTCATTACGTTTGCAGTCATTGCATAAATTGGAATAAGTCTACCTTTTAATGTATTAGAGTTTCTAATTTTTTCTGTTGCTTCAAACCCATTTAATTCTGGCATTCTTATATCCATTAGTATTACATCAAAACTTTGTCCTTTATCAAGCATAAATGTTTCATAAGCAATTAATCCATTTGACGCTAAGGTAACTTTACAGCCAAAGTTTTCGAGAAGTTTTTTACCTACAAGTTGATTGATTTGATTATCTTCGCATAGTAGAACTCTTAATCCCGTAAGCTTATTTATCTTTACTGTTTCAATTTCATGTTGTGCTAAATTAAGATTCGATAAATTATTAATAATAAAATCAATTGAGGATGGAAAAATAGGTTTTTGTAGATAAAAATTAATTTTTTTTGATTTGTGAATTTTCTTTAAATAAGAAATATCATAACCGGATACAATTAAATTATTTCCTTTTTCCATAAAATATTGAGCTATTTCAGTTGAGAAGAAATCTTTGTGATAATCTAATTGGTTTTTATCAATTATTAGTAAGTTGAATTTTTGTTTTGTTAAATTTGCTTTTTGTATTAATTCTGTACTTTCATTAAAATTTAATGCATATTCACAAGCAATATTATAAGTTTTTAAAACTTCACAAATATATAAACAATTAGCTAAGTCACTATCTAATATTAATATTTTTACATTAATAGATTTGTTTTCTGTTTTCGTATTAAGAATTTTTTTATTTATATGTAAAGGAATGTTAATTGAGAAAGTTGAACCTTTGCCTTCTTCTCTTTCTAATGAAATTGAACCATTCATTAATTTAATTAAATTGTTAACAATTGAGAGTCCTAAACCACTTCCTCCTTGTTTGTTAGCTGTTTCTTTATTAGATTGTACAAATTTCTCGAAAATATCTATTTGATCTTCTTTTGGGATACCTATTCCTGTATCTTTGACTGCAATATTAACATTTAGTTTATCATCGTTAAGTATGGTTTCATTTATTGTTAGCTCAATTGTGCCCTCTTTTGGTGTAAATTTAAATGCATTACTTAAAAGATTTGTTAAAATTTGTTTTATTCTATAATAATCACCGATTAAATATTCGTTAAAAATATTTTCCATGTGTATTAAAAAATTAATATCTGTTTGTTGACCTTTTACATCATACATACTTGCTAATTCATGAATCAATTCTTTTAAGGAAAATGGGTCATTGTAAATTTTTAATTTTCCATCTTCAATTGCTGAAATATCAAGAATATCATTGATTAAACTAAGTAAGTATTTTGAAGAAATATCTATCTTATTAATATAATCTTCAATTTGTTCAGAATTTGATAATGAGTTTTTAGAAATTTCAGTGAGCCCAATTATTGCATTCATTGGAGTTCTTAAATCGTGTGACATTGAAGCAAGGAATTCAGTTTTTGCCTTATTTGCTTTTTCAAATTTCTCATTACTAATACTTAGAGCCGTTTCATTCTTTTTTATTTTTTTATTTGTTACTTTTTGGTAAAGAACAAATAATACTAGGCTAATAATTATTGATATTAATAGAAAAACAATGAAATTAAATAAATTACTGTTTACGTAATATGAATCAAAAAAAGTATACTCATAATTTTTTAGTACACCTTTTAGTTTGATTGATTCAACAGTTGTTTGAGGAATATTTGAAATTGTTTTATTGATTACAGATAACAAATAAGGATTTTGATTGCTTTTCATCCCAATTGAAAAGAGAATATCAGTTAAAAAAGATTCAGTTAAAACGATATCTGCATATTTGGGATTTTGCATTAAATATCTTAATTCATATTCATTTCCTATTGCGGCATCTACTATACCAGCTAATAATGGATTTAGTATATTATCTGCTTTTGTTTCAACAATTTCCCAATCAGGAAATTCTGTTTTTATAAAATAGATTAATCCTTGATAATTTTCTGGGCAAGAAACAATTTTTATTTCATCAATATTAACAGGATTATCATTTTTTATAGCAATTAATTGCTTCATTTTTAAATAATTTTTTGAAGCAAAGATTGATTTGTCATTAATTGTAATATCATTTCGTGATAATTCAGGTACTAAATCACAATAATTTGTGCTTAGAGCTCTTTGTGGAGACATATTATTAGGTAAGATCATAAACTCAAATTTTAAGTTTGATTTTTCTTCAATTTCTTTTAAATAATCAATAATTATGCCAGAAAATTCTTTTTCTTGGTTTTCATAATGAGCATTTACATATGAATTGGGTTGTAGTCCTACTTTTAATGTTTTACTATTTTGTATGTATTCAGCTTCTTCTTTGGTGTAGGCTATAAAAGATGTTTCATGTTCTAAATGTTTATCGTAAAGAAAATCAAAAATATCTGAATTATATTTTGATATTTCATTAATTGATGAATTTAATTTATCCATTAAAGGATTGCCTTTTCTAGTAATTATATAAGCTGGGGCATAACTTATTGATCCAATTTGTTTTAAAGGGTTTTCTGTGAAAATTAAATAATCAGTTGCAATAGCATCTACTTCTTTTGATATTAAGGCATTATATAAATCTTTTTCTGAATTAAAATAAATTAGATTCATTGTAAAATTATTATTTTCAGAATATTTAATTAAATTTGATTTTGAAGGTAAGTCCTTTCTTACACCAATTTTTATTGAATTAAAATTTTCAAAATCTTCATAATAATAAGAATCATTATCTCCAATTGTATATAGATTAGTTCTTAAGGTAATTGTAGGAATATAAGAAAAATCAAAATCTTTTTCTAAATTTTCACTTTTATATTGGAAACAACTAATATCCGCTAATCCTTTTTTTACCAGATCTAAACATTCTTCATTATTTTCAACTAAGATATATTGGAAGTTTAAATTATATATTTCTCCAACAGTATTTAAATAATTAACTAAATACCCTGCATAAGTAGTTGATGAGTGTTTTTCTATAAAGCCGGTATTTTCTACACTTGCTACAATAATTGTTTGATTTTGAATAGGGGATATAGATTTTGATAAATCATTTGAGCATAATAAAGAATTGGTTAAAAGAGTAATTAATATAGTAATAAGTAATCTTTTCTTCATTGCGTTCCTAAATTTATATTTTCTGTTACAGAATAATAATTAATTTAAATTAATTAGCCTATATGAATATTATACATTAAAAATTTATTAAATAAAGGAAAAAACTTAATTAGTATAGTAATAAAATTTTATTCATTTGCTTTTCTTAATATATCAAGTGGTATATGACAATATCCATGTGGATTTTTATATAAATATTCTTGATGATATTCTTCTGCTGGGTAAAAGTTTTTTAGTTCTAATAATTCTATTTGGATTGGTTTTTCTACTTTTGTTTGTAATTTACTTAATTCTTCTTTTGCTATTTTTTCAGTCTGTTCATCTAAATAATATATTCCTGTTCTATA
This sequence comes from Pleomorphochaeta caudata, assembly GCF_055395745.1. Classification (NCBI taxonomy): domain Bacteria; kingdom Pseudomonadati; phylum Spirochaetota; class Spirochaetia; order Spirochaetales; family Sphaerochaetaceae; genus Pleomorphochaeta; species Pleomorphochaeta caudata. The sequence goes on along the minus strand of NZ_AP042458.1, from coordinate 453,937 downwards.
TTGAAGTCCAATATCTCCACCTTGTCTATTTTTAGAAGTTGGATCAATTGTTAAAAAGAATTTTTGAAGAATTCTTTCTAATGAAATAACTTTTTCATCGTATTGAATCTCTACTGTTTCAGCAAATTCAAAGTCATTTGAACAGACTTCTTCGTATGTTGGATTTTCTTTTGTTCCATTTGCATATCCTGATTTTGTTTCTAATATTCCATCAATTAAGGAGAAGAAATGTTGAGTTCCCCAAAAGCATCCACCTGCTAAATAAACTTTTTTCATGTTGCCTCCTACTTTATTATTTAGTTGTTTCTCTTTCTATTATTTCTGTTAATAGAACAACTCTTTTTGCTCTCTCTTGATTGTTTATAACACTTAAGAAAGTATCAACTGTTGTATTTACTATATCATTGATTTTGTTATTTATAGTAGTAAATTTTGGTTTATTTAAGGTAGCAATTAAATCATCATTATATCCCATAAGTCCTAATTCATTTGGAATATCTTTTTTAAATTTCATTAAATAGTAAATATATTTGAACATGGTAAAATCATCACTAAACATAATAGCATCAATATCAAGGTTTTCTTCAAACATTTTATCAATTTCAAAAAAGGAATTATTGTTATTATAAGTATCTATGATTAATGGGGTAGTTTGTTTTTTATTATATGATAGACCATCAATGTAGCCTTTGACTTTTTCTTTATTACTCTTTGTGTTTAGGTTACCAATGAATGCAATTTTTTTATATTGTTTTGAATATAAGAAATTTACTCCATCCTTTGAACCATTATAATCATCTATTTTAACACTATAAACATTTGGAAGATCAAAATATCCATTTGTCATAATTATTGGAACTGAAATAAAATATTTAGTTATTATTTCTTTTATTAATGGTGTTTCAAAAATTGAGCCGATAAAAATTATTCCAGCTATTTGTCTTTGGCGAAGAATATTTATAGCCGTGTTTATTTGAGAGAAATCATTAGCAATATTTATTACAACTGAAAGATATTCCTTCTCTAATAGCTTTTTAGATATTTCATAGGAGATTGTATTATGATGTTCTAGGCGAATATCAGATACAAAGATTGCAACTAATTTTGATTCTTTTGTTATTAGGCTTTTGGCATTTTCATTTAGCTTAAAATCATATTTAGTTATTAATTTTTCAACTTTTCTTTTAGTTGAAGCCTTTATTCCTGATTTATTGTTTATTACTCTTGATACAGTACTAGCAGAAACTCCAGCTTCTTTTGCAATATCATAAATAGTCATAATTATAGACCTAGAATTTTATTCCAAATTGAATCGTTTACAGGGATTCCTAATTTTTTATTTTCAATTCTTGTTTTATATTCTCTTTCTCCAGGGTATCTTATTTCACCTGTTTCATCTATTTTCTGAGAGTTCTTAATAAGGTTTATAGTCTCTTCAATCATAGCATTTGAAACTTCTTGATTTTGTAATTTTTTGGTATCGATTGCAATCATAATTTGACATATTGAATATTCACTTTCACATTGATCTTTTACTTTGATTGCTGATAATCCTCCAGCAATTAACGAAGCAAAAAGATCTAAAGTTATTGATAAAGCAGACCCTTTCCAATATCCAACAGGTATTGGTCTTTGAGTTTTTTCAATCTCGCTTGGATCTTTTGTTAAATTACCATTACTATCATAGCCTCCATAAACAGGTAATTGTCCTTTTTCAAGAGATACTTGTTCAATTTTTCCGTATGAAAATTGGGACATTGCCATATCAACAACAACATGTTTTCCATTTTCTCTTGGTAGTGATAGTACTAAAGGATTATTTCCAATAACAGCTTCAAGGCCACCCCAAGCTGGCATATTTGCTATTGTATTTGTCCAACAAATACTTGCACATCCTGCATTTGCAGCTTGCCAACCATATGCACCACCTCTCATCCAATGATTTGTGTTTTTAATAGCTACTGCTCCAATTCCATTTTCATTAGCTAATTTTATTGCTCTATCCATTGAATGTGTTGCTACAAGATTCCCCATTGCAAGATTTCCGTTGATTATTTCTAGAGCTCCAAGTTTTTGTTCTACAAATTCTATATTATCAACTTTGATATATCCTTTATCAATATATTCAATCACACGTGAGAATCTATTAACACCATGAGAGTACATGCCATCTAAACTGTTGTTTACGAAATTTGTAGCTGATTCTTTTGCTCTATCTTTATCATAACCTCTAGATAATAATATCTTATTAAAGACTTCAAACATTTCTTTTTCTGGAATTCTCATATTGGGCTCCTTTTTTGCAATCGATTGCTAACATTATTAAATTATAATTGTCATTTGTCAATAAAAAACCAGCCCAAATAAATTGAACTGGTTTATAATCACTAAATAATAATTTTAAATAATAACTAAAGGAGTTTCTTGTTTTTCTACAACTTCTCCAATAATCCAGGCATCATTTAAATCATTAACTAATTTATTTGCGTCCTCTTTGTTGAGAGATAATAGTAAACCTCCAGAAGTTTGAGGATCGTGCAATAAATCAACTATTTCAGTTGGGATGTCATTTTTATAAGTGACTTTTTTATCACTGAAATCTCTGTTGTTATACATACCTTCAGCAAGTAATCCAAGTCTAGCTAAATCTAAAACTCCGTCAAACAAAGGAACTTTGTTTGAATCAATAATTATAGAATAGTTTTCCTTTCCAACCATTTCAATAGAGTGACCAATTAATGAGAATCCTGTAACATCGGTAGCACAAGAGATATCATATTTGATAGCTGCTTGTTTAGCTGCCTTGTTTAAGGTTGTCATTGACTTGATTGCGGCTTCTTTTAATTCATCATCCACCATTTGTGCTTTAGTTGCAGTGTTAATAACACCCACACCAATTTTCTTTGTTAATACAAGTACATCACCAAGTTTTGCACCATGATTTTTCCAAAGGTGCTCTCTAGTACCAAAACCTGTAACACAAAGTCCATACTTTGGTGTTGCGTCACTAATTGTGTGACCACCTGCAATAATACAATTTGCTTCAATTGCTTTGTCTAATCCACCTTTAAGGATTTGTCTCATAACATCATCCTCTAAACAGGAAGGAAAACAAAGCAAATTTAAAGCGATGCTAGGTTCGCAGCCCATAGCATAAATATCTGAGATTGCATTTGCAGCAGCAACTTGGCCAAATGTATATGGATCATCAATCATTGGTGGAAAGAAGTCTACACTTTGAACCATAATTCTACCATCGCCTAAATCATAGGCAAGTGCATCTTCATTTCCACTAAAATCTTCTAGAAGTTGAGGAGATTTAAAACTAGGAAGAGTTTTTAATATTTCTTCTAATTTTTTTGGTGGCAACTTTGCAGCACAACCACTAGTTTTTACCATTGAGGTTAATCTAACTTCTTTCATATTTGATATATTCTCCATTTTCATCAAAATAAATATCTTCTATTTCTAGTGATGAAAGTAAATCGATATTTTCTGTTTTGACAAACGCACAAGTCCCACATGAGGAAGATAAACATCTTGGAACAGGGGCTAATTTGCAATTAATATTTGTTTTTTCACAAAATCTCTTTGTAATAATTGCATCTAGTTGTGTGTTAAAAGTTAAAACAAAATTATTCATTATTTTTTCTCAAGAAATAATTTAGTTTCACCATTATCAATATCTTTAAGCTCAACATTATATCCCATAGTAGTGGCAAATCTAGTAACGTTTTCTTTTGCAGCTACGTTATCAACAATAACTTCAAGTTTTTCAGGTTTTGCATCAATTGCTTTTTTTGTTAAAACAATTGGAATTGGACAACTTTGTCCTCTTGCATCAATTACTTTTGTTTCCATAATTTTCTCCTTATAGTCCTAATTTTTTTAATTCTTCTTTCTTTTGTTTTGTAATAGTTACAGCAATAATTGTTACTACAACTAAACCAACTATAACAGCAATTTTTCCGTTAGGGTTAACAGTAGTTGGAGATGATGCATATGCAAAGTTATGAGAAATAGCAGCACCAAAAACCATACCTAAAATTGTAATAATACTATCTGTGTTACCTTCACCAGCTAAGATTAATTGTCTTAAAGGACAACCACCAGCTAGAGCAGCAGCAAAACCTACTAAAGCCATTGCTAAGAAGTACCAAATTGCGTTATCAAAAGTAATAGAGAAAGTAAAGTTTCCTGTGATAATATTTCCAATTAATACTACTACGAATAAAGAAAGAGAGCCCCAGAATAATTTAAAATCTTTAAATAGGAAGATATCTCTGTATCCACCAACCATGCAGAAACGAGTTCTTTGAGCCATGATACCTACAACAATTGCAAAAGCAAAACTTGCAATGAAAGGAGCATGTGCTTCAAGATCAGGTCTACCAATTAAACCAAAAGCTGTTAAAATTGTAATAAAGATAATTGCAGCGATAAAACTATAGCTACCGTATCTTTCAATTTTATAAGTTCTTCCAAGAGAGAATCCTTGACCTAAGAATTTAGAACCAACATAGATACCACCGATGAATCCAATTAATGCAAAGATTGCTTTACCATCTCCACCACCTAGTCTTAATACCATTCTTAATGGACAACCTAGGAATACTAAAGCACCAATCATTATAAAAACACCTAATACAAATCTTAATACAGGTGAAGAACCACCAGTAGTTTTGTATTCTCCTTTGATTTTTGATACAATGAATGAGCCTAAAATAATTGCAAAGATTTCAGGTCTTGCATATTGAAGTTTTTCTACACTATGCAATTTTAAACTACCTGTAATATCTCTAATAAAACAAGCAATACAGAATCCCATGTTTTTAGGATTTCCTAACATAACTAGTATAACAGCAGCTACACCAATAATAGCACCAGTTAAAATAATTTTTGAATTTTCTTTTTTCATTTCAACTCCATTTGATAAATATTTATATAATGGAATTATAACCATTATATTTTAAAAAAAGCAATGGATTTTTTCAAAAATTGATGATATTATTTATATATGTATAAAAAACATCAAATTTATTTAGATAATTCCGCAACAAGTTATCCAAAGCCACAAATTGTAATTGATGCAATAAGTGACTATTTAACTCATTGTTGTAGTAATCCGGCAAGAGGAGTTTATGACTGTGCTTTAGATGCTTCATTTTTACAAATTGAAACTAGAGAGTTAGTCAAAAAACTTTATAATGTGAATGATTTTAAGAATGTTATATTCACTAGTGGTATTACTCATTCTTTAAATCAATTGATTTATGGATCCTTGAGTAAGGATGACCATGTTATAATTTCTCCTTTTGAACATAATTCTGTAGTGAGAGCTTTAGAGACAAATAAAATTGAGTACAGCATACTAGAGAATACAAAAGATGGTTTTTCTGATTTTTCTAATGCAAAGAAATTAATTAGAAAAAATACAAAAGCTTTAATATTTAATTTAGCATCAAATGTATTTGGCATGGTACAACCTATTGATGATGCGAAAGCCTTTTGTAGTGAAAATAAGATTATGCTTTTTGTTGATTCAGCTCAAAGTACTCCTATGGTAGATTTAGATATTGATGGTATAACAGCTATAGCATTTACTGCACATAAAGGATTATCTGGCCCAATGGGTATTGGTGGGTTTACATCTAATAGTAATGAGTTTTTGTTAGGGCTTACTCCTTTAATTTCAGGTGGTACCGGTTCAAAAAGTGCTTTATTAACAATGCCTAATTTCTTACCTGATCACTTTGAAGCAGGTACACAAAACATGATTGGTGTTGCAGGATTAAATGCTGCATTAAAGTATTTCTATGAAAATGAAACGCAACTGAAAAAAGATTATAAAAAGAGAATTGCTCAATTAGTTGATGGACTTGCATCCATAAATGATGTTATTGTTTATGGTAGTTTTGATATTGATAAAAGAAGTAGTGCTATATCCTTTAATGTTAAAAATCAAGATCCTTCAATTATTGCTATGAAGTTAAATGATCGTAAGATTGAACTTAGGGTTGGTTTGCATTGTGCTCCTTTAGCTCATAAAGCTATGGGTACTTATCCAAATGGCACTATTAGATTGAGTCCAAGTTCTTTTACAAAAAGAGATGAAATAGAATATACTATTGAAATGGTAAAAGAAGTTGTTAAGGAGTGTGCCTCCTAAATTTTGAGGGAAAATGGACAAAATAAAATATGCATTTTATAGCACCAAGTTTGGTAATGTAGTTATTGGATTTGATGATAATTATTTATTATCAGTTAGTTTTTCTGATAATTTAAAGTATTCTTTTGAAACTACTTCTTTTAGTGATAACGTTATTAAGCAACTAAGAGAATACTTTGATGGTAAAAGAACAAAATTTACTATTCCATTAAAATTTGATAATTTTACTGAATTTGAACAACAAGTTTATAAAGCTTTAATTAATATTCCTTATGGGGAGGTATGAACCTATAAGGATATTGCTATTGCTACAAATCATCCAAAAGCCTATAGAGCTGTTGGTTCAGCAAATCATAAAAATCCGATTCCTATAATAATTCCTTGTCACAGAGTTGTAGCTTGTAATTCTAAATTAGGTGGTTATGCTTATGGGCTTGAGTTTAAAAAAAGGCTTTTAGAATTAGAAAATTCTAATTTTTTAAATTAATTCACTTGTTATTATGTCTCAGTTTTTTCCCTTTTGAGTAATATATATTTTTTTTTTGCTAATTTTTAAAATAATTGTTTTAAAATTATTATTTCTATTTTATGATATTACAGATGTCAGGAAAGAAACACATATTTTTACGATTTATAGCAAAACCTCTTTATAAATTTTTTTATCTAAATCCTAGAGTAAAGATAATAAAAGAAGATAATGGAGTTTTAGATAAAATTGAAGGACCTGCAATAATTGTAGGAAACCATAGTCATTCTCTAGATCCAATATTTGCATATGCAAGTATGAGGCCCCATGTTCGATGGGTCGCTGGTGCGTATTTATTCAAAAATAAATTTACAAATTTTGTTATTGGAAATTTAGCAACTTGTATTCCAAAGCAACAGGGTAGAAGTGATTTAACTACGATTCGTAGAATAAATAAAGCTTTAAAAGATGGTTCTATTGTTGGATTATTTCCAGAAGGAACTCGAACTTGGGATGGCAATAGTCTAAATATTAATAATGAGGCTACTGCTAAACTCTTAAGGATTTTTAAAGTTCCTGTATATTTTTTATCATTTGAAGGTGCTTATGATTTGCACCCTAGATGGGCTGATTATAAGAGACGTGGACTTCTTATTATAAAATTGAAGAAAGTTTTGACTGCTGAAGAATTAAAAAATTCTTCTCTTGAACAATTAATTCAAATTACAAAAGAAAACTTATATTTTAATCAACAAGAATGGCAAGATAAAGCTCAATTAGCATATGTTGGTAAAAAAAATGCGCATGGAATTCAAAGGCTTTTATATATTTGCCCTAAATGTAATAGTGTTCAAACCATTTATGGAAGAAGAAACAAAGTAATTTGTAGCCATTGTCATACAGAGGATTTATTAACTGAATATACTAACTTTAAAGAAGGTAATTTTGGTTATAAAACTTTACCTGATTGGAATGAATTCCAAAAAGAATATATTGAAGAACATCAATTAACTTATAAAAAAGATCAAGGTGATTTCTTTAGAAAAGGTGTAGATAATAGCCATTTTGAAATGATTTCAACTAATTTTACTTGTTTATTGGATAAGAATAATATCATATTTAGTTTATCTGATAATCAAGAATATATCTTTGAGATTGATAAAATTGAGAGTATGGTTTTATCAGTTAAACAATCAATAGAATTCTATTATGATAATCATTTATTTAGTTTCCGGTTACAACCAAAATTAAATTCTTATAAATATTTCCAAAAATGGGAGGTCCTTAATAATGCTTGAGTATGAAATAATGGTTAATTTAGGAGTAATCTCTGTAGCCCTAATTATAGGAGCATTTATTCGCCATAAGATATCTATTTTAAGTAGATTTTTAATTCCTGCACCAATTATTGCTGGATTTTTCCTATTATTATTTTATAATTTTTTGGCTCCACAATTTGGTTTGACGCAAGAATTCTTGGGTAATTTAGTTTATCATATGTTAAATATTTCTTTCATTGCTATGATGTTAAGAACTAAAGACGGTGATTTTGAAAATAAAACAACTAGTAATATTTTTGCAAATGTTTTTTCAACTGTAAGTCAGTATGGTTACCAAACCTTTTTAGGTCTATTATTAACCCTTATTCTTATGGTAACTATTTCTCCAAATTTATTTCCTGCTTTTGGGTTCTTATTACCTTTAGGTTTTGAATTAGGACCAGGACAGGCATATTCTATTTCTCACTCTTGGATTCAAATGGGATTTGAAGGAGCTACTTCTGTTGCTTTAACAATTGCAGCGGCTGGTTTCTTAGTCGGTGCAATTGGTGGTGTTATTTTAGTTAACTGGGGAATATTAAAAGGGTATATTTCTAATCCAAAAGAATCTGAAACAACTGAAGTAAAAAAACATGATGGCTTGATTGAGTATTTTAATTTAGATTCACTTTCTTATCATGTTGCTATAGTTCTAGCTACTTATTTGATTAGTTTATTAGTTCTAACCTTTATTACATATTTGTTGGCTTTCTTAGGTCCATTAGGTGTTCAATTTGGAGATAGTTTATGGGGATTAAATTTTATTTTCTCTTCTTTAATAGCTATTGTTGTTAGAAAGTATATTAATAAAGTTGGTATCGGACCTTCTATTGAAACTGCTATGTGTAATAGAATTAGTGGTTTAAGTATTGATTTAACTATTGCATCATCTCTTGGTGCTATTTCATTAACAGCAATTAGTAATTATATCTTTGAAATTATTTTAATGATTGCTCTTGGTGTATTTATTGCAGCAAAACTATTAACAAGATATTGTAGATCTGTTTTTTCTGATAATTGGTTTAAACGTACTTTAGTGCTATTTGGTTGTGCTACAGGAACTCTTCCTACAGGCCTAGCCTTGTTAAGAATAGTAGAACCTAATATGGATTCTAGTGTTGCTACTGATTATATGTATGCATCTGCAATTGTTTTTCCAATAATGATCCCTTTAATTTTATGTGCTAATTTACCAGCAATGGCTGCTACAACTGGAAATATGTTATATTTTTATATTGCTTTGGCTGTAGCCTTTGTTTACTTAGTGGCTGCATTAATTTATCTATTCTTTAGAAAGAAAAAATTGGCCTTAAGAAAAATAAATTAAAATATTTTTTATCAATAAATTTAATTTTAATCATTTCTATGATAAATTGTGAATTATGAAAATAGAAAAAGAAATGATTGATAAAGATTATAGATTTGGGTTTAAAATTTCGAAAATTATTTTGAACCCAAATATTAAAAGATATCAACAAATAAATAGATTAAATTCACGATTAATAAATAAACCTTTAAAGAAATATTATTCTAAACAAGTCTTTATTAAGGATGAAGAGAATAATGATATTAGGCTTAGAATTTATAAAAGATTAGATCATGATAATAATTCTCCTGGAATAATATATTTGCATGGTGGTGGTTTTATATTAAATTACCCAGAAAATAGTCATAGTGAAATTAAACATATATTAAATTCAATTGATTGTGTTGTTGTAGCTCCAGATTATAGAAGATCTCTTGATCATCCTTACCCAGCAGCAATTAACGATAGTTATGCAACTTTATTATGGATGAAAGAAAATTGTGAAAAATTAGGTTTTAGATCTGATCAAATCTTTGTGATGGGTAAAAGTGCAGGTGGTAATTTAGCTGTTAGTTTAGCTTTATTAGCAAGAGATTTGAAAAAAGTTTCAATTGCATATCAATTTCCAATTTGTCCAATGCTTGATAGTGATATGGATACGAATTCAATGAAAGATAATGATGCACCAATCTGGAATGAGGCTCAAAATAAATTTGCTTGGGGTTTGTATTTAAAAGATATAAAAGAAGTTCCAATTTATGCATCTCCTAGTAGATGCAAGGATTTTTCTAATTTACCACCAGCAAGTACATATATTGGTACTTTAGATCCTTTTTATGATGAGACAGTAAAATATTTTAAAGATTTAGATAACGCAAATATTAAAAATACAATTAAAGTTTTTGAGAATGTTTATCATGGGTTTGAACATGTAAATCCTGTAGCTCCTAAATCTTTAGAAGCTAAGGAATTTATTAAGCATGAGTTAAATTATGCTAAGGATAATTATTTTAAAAAACAAATTTAGTTTTTAATTTCATATCCAGCTTTTTTTATTATAGCTTTTGCTAAAATTAAAGTTGGATCTACAACTTTATCATGTAGTTCGTTTTCTTCAAAAAGGATGGGTAATTCAGTACAACCTAAAATGACATTATCGATATTTTTATTAAGTTCTTTTGATAAAAGTGTTTTAAATTTTTCTGCATTTTTATAAGGGAGCCCTTTCTTTACTGAATCATATATTGCAGACATAATTTCTTCTTGGAAAGTCTCTTCTGGCACTATAATTTCTAAATCAAAATTTGAAAATATTTGTTGATAAATATTAGTTTTTATTGTTCCAGTGGTAGCAAGTAATAATAATCTTTTTTCATTTCTGCTTTGTAAATATTTTGCAGTTTCTTCAATCATATTTATGATTGGTATATTAACAGTTTCTTTTAATGCATCATAAAAGAAGTGTGCTGTATTGCAAGGCATTGCTAGAAAATCAGCTCCAATTGATTCTAATTTTTTAGCCGATTCACTCAAATATTTTAAAGGTAAATCACTTTTTTCTAAAATAGATTTAGTTCTATCTGGTATATCGGTATTATTATCTATAATTATATGAATATGATTGTTATCAGAATCTGAAACAGTATTTGATACAATTTTTTGAAATAAATCAACGGTTGCTTGAGGACCCATTCCTCCAATTATTCCAGCTGTTTTTTTCATTTTTTACCTCTGTATTTATAATGACTTAAAAGATTATATCATTAACTAATAAAATAATGCTAGCAACTTTGATTGCTAGCATTAACGTTATAGCTTTTTTATCTTAATTTAGTAAATACATAATAGTAAAATATGATTGTACTCTCAGTGTTTTTTGTTTTAGTATTTCTAACTCACTAGCTTTTTTTTCAAGTTGTTCTTGTAAGATAGAAGCTTTATCTCCATAGCCTTGTTCAAATTCTTGTTGCAAATTATTTATCTTGCTATTTATAATTTTAGAGTTTAATTCTTCATATTCAATATTGCTTGTTGCAAGTTTCATTGTATAAAGATTTTCATTAAAAGTTTGAATTATCTGATTTTTTGCATCATCAATATTATATTGTGCTTCTTCTTCATTGATTTTTTTTCTAGCAATATCGTTAATTTTTTTACCACCATCCCATAAATTAGTTTTTATTGCTAAGGTGAAATTTAATCCGCTTTGATCTTGAGTGTAATAACCTTTTTCAATTAAAGGTACTCTTGATCCACTATAACTTGCTTCAACTTGAAGTGCGAAATCAGGTTTATAATAGATACTGTTTTTTGCAATGGATAATTCATCTTGTTTTACATCATCTAAAATTGATAAGATTTGTATATTATCATTTGAAAGGGATGTTGCTCTATTCAATAGGACTTTATCATCTTCGGTTAAAAAATGATTAATCTTTTTTTCATCGAATTGATATTCTATATCATCAATTTCAATTGAACGATCATTGGTCAATTTAATAATTTGAGATAATTGAGTCTTTTCTTCTTTATCAATTTGTTGTAATCCAACATCGATTTTTTTTGCTTTAATTTGAGCTTCTAATAAATCTTGTTCAACAAGAATTTCATTTTCATAAGCATCATTAACAATACTAATCAACTCCTCAGCTATTTCTTTTTGTTCTGATAAATTATTTTTCATTTGAATAAGATAATAGATTGCGGCTTCTCTTGCTTCTAATTCGCTAGATAATTTTTTAAATAAAGTTTTAGCTTGAATATCTTTTATAGAAACTACTTTATCATATAGGTTAACAGATGTATTAATTTTATTCCAAGTATATAAAGGTTGTGTTATTTTAATGTCAAAATTATATAAAGTATCTTCCATCCCTTTATATACTGTTATTGGTCCATCAAGTCCTAAATTAGCTAGAGTTCCTGAAGTCCCAGTTTCCCCGGTAATATAATCTTCTGGATTAACCACAATTTTTCCAAGAGGTGGATTTACCATGTAAGTTGCAGTAGTTAAAAAATCAACTGTTGGTTGATAATTTGCTTTTGCATCTTTTAAATCTAATTTGGCTAAATCTACATCTTTTTTACTATTTATTAAGCTTGGGTTATTTATATATACTTTATTTGCTAACTCTTGATGAGTTAAAGCAAATAAAGGGGTAATGGTTGTTATAAATAATAATAATGATATCTTAGATATTTTTTTAATATTCATTTATTTTACCTTGGTTTATTCTGTATAAGTTGTTGAATTATCAACATATACATATACAGAATTATTTGAATTGTTGTTTGTAGTTATTACACTCATATAATCGGTTGTATCTACACTTGGGTTTGTCTCATTTTGTACCTTGTTTACGATTACTTTGAATTGTTGTTCTAAATATTTTGAACTATTTGAATATTGATCAAATGTAGCAATTCTGTTTTGGTTATAAGTAGTTGAGAAATATCCATTTTCGATATTTGAAGGATCATAGGTGTCTGTACTATTCTTATAATTTGAATGTGTTGGAGATGCTAATTGAATCAAATCCTCACTTGAGAAAGCATTATTAATTTCAGGTAACAACCAAACTGTATGACCATTATCTAACGTATTATCATTTTCAATGAAACGACCTTCAATATTTATTGAACTTGGGTATTGATAATCTTTAACATACATTTTTAATTCATTGTCATTTGCTTTATTTAAAGTAAATTCTTGTTCATATCTATTTGTTTCACTTGTTCCAACAGTATATCTTAAATCAGGATTACTATTGGTTGGATCATTACTACATAAACGATATCTAACTTCATTTCTCTTATCTTCCAAATCAATAGAAAGATTTGTTGTAGGATTACTTACTGAAGAATCCCTAGTTATTTCAACAGTATATACATTATCTCTTGGGATATTGTTATAAGTATCTATAACATCCTCTATTCCATCATTGTAGGAGATTCTTACTATTGGATTAATAGTTGATAAGGATACTTCATTATTTGTTGCTATATTAATTAATTTTAAAGTCAAATTGTATGTGATTTTTTTACTTCTAATATATACATCAATATCTTTTGAAGTCTCATATTCTTTAAATAATGAGGTATTAGGTGCTGAGTCTATATCACTAACAACTGTTGGTGTAGTTGTATTATTATCCTCAAGCATTTGATAGGAATCTTCATCTGTATTAAATAAATAATATTTTACTATTGGATAGATTTTGTTTGAATTTACGTTTAAAGGTAAATCAACTAAATCAATATCTTTTCCATATTTATCCCAATTAAAGGTATAAATTCCATCTGTTTTAGTTTGTTGTATATATTGAGTATCTATTAGGTTAGCTGCATTAATACTAGTTTTATAGATATTTAGTTTTACTTTTGGACTAAATTCAGTAAAGCTAATTTCTTTGTTATTATCTTCAATATCATTTAATGTGAAATTTAAAGAATAATCTTCATTTAACTTTTCAACATCAACATCAATACTTTTATTTAATACTCTTTTCTTATAAATTATTGGTTCAACATTTGATTTAGCAATAGTTAAATCTTTAATATGAGTAAAGTCTATATTGTTATCACTTTCAACTTGGCAATATTGAGGATCAACTTCATCATAAATATAATATTTTATAGCTGGGTATTGGATTTTACCATTACTATTATATTTATCCCAATCAAAAGAGAAGGTATTGTTGTTAATTCTTTCATCTGGAGTTTTTACTACTGCCTGTGATGAAGTAAAATCTAGTGCTGATAAATCATCTCCTTCTACATAAGGGAGGATAATTAATTTTACATTTGCATCGAATGCTTCTGAGTTATCTGTTTCATCAGTTGCTAAATTAATTGTAGAACCATCTTCAAAATTCTCTAAGTTAAATTGTACAGTATATGTCAATTTTACTTTATCAACGTAAGTATCGCAGGTAGTTGAATAATTATCCTTTGAATAGGCTGTTAAAGTTTTACTTAAAGTATTATCAGTGTTGATTAGATTACCAGAAATATCTGTTTGTAAGTATTCAATATCATTAGCATCATCTTCTAAAAGATATGTAACCTTTGGAAAAACTTCATTTCCTGCTGAATCGAACATTCTATTTATATTAAAGGTGTAATATCCATCTTCTGGTACTTCATCAACATTGTAATTAAAAGTCTTATATAATTCAGATGTTTCAATTGTTGAATTTTGTGTTGAAATTGAGTTGCTAGTTGAATCATAACCATCAAAGTATACCTTTAATGTAACTTTTGGAGAGAAACTTTGTGTAGTAGGGGGATTGCCTGAATAATCATTTTGATCATTGTCTGGATAATCAATATCAAAACTAATTCTATAATCTCTATTTAATCTATCAACATAAATATCTTTTGAGAGAATATTGCTATTAGTAGTAATGTTAAAACTAGTACCTGATGAAGATAAATCATTACCAAAATCATCACACATTCTAAAGTTTTTCTCGCCATCAGCTCCTTTATCATAGAAGTATATTGTTCCAACTGGATAAACTTTATCATTGGTGTATTTACTTTCTACACTATCATAATAATATTTATCACAAATAAAAGAATAGTTATTTGAATAGCCTGTAGTATCATTTTCAGGAAGAGTTTCATAAACTTGAGTTATTTCTCCAACATCTGATATTTCGCCACTTAATGTCTCTAATTTATATTTTATAACAACTTTTGGATCAACATCACTTATAGAGATTTTTTCATTATTATTTGAGTAATCTAAGGTGTTTAATTCAATTGTATATTTTGCTTTTTGTTTTTCATCATACTGGCAAATGAAGGATATGTTTTGTGAAGAATCGGAGAAAACAGAGTAAGTTGTATCATCAAAGAACATTCCATAATCTTTATGATAGACTGCAACATGGAAAGTTTTTTCATCTCCATCTTTTCCAAATAATGGAGAAGTTGTAATCCACATTGTTTTTATTGAGAATCCACCATTAGCATTAGTAGTAGTTTCTCTTATTGTTTTACTTGCTTTTGGCATATCAATTGTGGTTGTAATACTTTTTTGAGTTATAGTTGAAAAATTTTCCCATTTTGTTTTATATGCATTCCATTCATCTTCATTAAAAAATACATATACATCAGCAGCGGCTAAGGCTGTTTGCTCGTCAGAACTACTATTATTTCTTGGTTCAGTTTTTACATTACCACTTATAGTTGCTGTAAATGCACTACTACAACCTATATTGAATATAATTGTAAAAATGCTAATAACTAAAAATAAAATTTTGGATTTTTTGTTTTTCATATCGTTATTCCTCATCCTTTTTTTCTGAGTGATTTTCATTAATTTTTTTTGAAACATTATTTATTAATTTTGATTGGTTTCTAGAAGCTTTTAATAGTTCTCTTAGTTTTTGACGAGAAACTAAAGTTTCTTTATCTACTTGTTTTAATTGATCTTCAATTGAAACAGTGACTTTTGTTCCATCTTCTAATAAAACACCATTATTTACTTTTTTCTTTATTACTCTTAGTTCTACTACATAGTAAATTGTTGGGATTATAAATAAAGAAATTAAAGTTGATGTAATTAATCCACCTGCAATTGATTGTCCTAGTGGAGCATATAATTCACTACCAATTCCTTTTGCTACAGCCATAGGCAATACACCAAACATGGTTGATAAAGTTGTCATTAAAATTGGTCTAAGTCTTGAAGCAGAACCTTGTAATACAATTTTTCTTAAGTTTTCTTCATTATCTTTTTTTAGGGCTCTTTTTTGATTGAAATAATCTATAAGAATAATACCGTTATTAACTACAATACCAGCTAATGATAATACCCCTAATACACTTACTATGCTCATGGTAGAGCCAAAAGATAATAGCCCTAAAACAACTCCAATGATACAGAAAGGAACTGTAGCCATAACAATAATTGGTTGTCTAAAGTTTTCAAATTGGAATACCATTACTGTAAATACTAAAAATATTGCAATTAATAATGCAGTTATTATTGGTTTTAAGGATTCTTCAATTAATTCCATAATCCCACCTGCTTGGCTAGTTACACCATCAGCTAAGGGATGAGCTTTAAGATAATCATTTATATGGAATGTAATAGGCGCTGTATCTTCACTTACCAATTTTGCATTTATGGTAATTTCTTTAGCTCTATCATTATGGTTGACCTGTGATACCGCTTTTTGTATTTCAATATCAGAGAGGGAAGCAAAACTAATTTCTTTACCAGCAGAAGATATAATATGCATTTTTGCAATT
Organism: Pleomorphochaeta caudata; assembly: GCF_055395745.1. NCBI lineage: Bacteria > Pseudomonadati > Spirochaetota > Spirochaetia > Spirochaetales > Sphaerochaetaceae > Pleomorphochaeta > Pleomorphochaeta caudata. The sequence continues at coordinate 437,414 of NZ_AP042458.1, read as the reverse complement.
GAGTCTGGAGTTATTGGCTCATCTTTCATATTACTTTCAAGATTTATTGTATATTGTTCTCCATTATCAGAGTGATAAATTCCAGCATCAAGACCACTAAATAGAATTATAGAAGTAATTCCAGCTTCATAGCTGTTTACTCCAACACTATTTAAGAAATCATGACTCATATCGATTATCAATGTTGAGCTATCAAAATTGGTGTTAAGAGATGTGGATACTACACTTGGATCTTTTTTAATTTCTTCTTCAATTCTCTTTGCTTCACTATATAATAAATCCAAATCTTCACTTACTAGAGTTAAGCCGTAACCACCACCATCAGAAACATATCCGATAAGCTTATCAATACCACCATTTGTTACAGTTGTTGTACAATCTATAATCTTAGATGATAATAATTTTTGTGTTTCAAGAATAATCTTTTGTACTTTTCTATCTCTTTGATCTAAATCCTTTAATACTACATTTATATGAGAGAAATTTGCGGGGTGTTGTCCAGAAAAATCTCCTTTATCTCCAGTATAAATAACTATTGATTTTGCTTCTGGCACTGATGCCGATACTAAATCCATTGCTTCAAGTGTTTTGTCTCTAGTTTTTTCTAAACTATAACCTTGTGGAAATTCCATATAAATATCGAATTCACCTGTATCTACAGAAGGTAAGAAAGTAAATCCTAAAGCAGTTACTATATATAGTGAGAAAGCAAATACTAAAATGGATATTAATATTATAAATCTATGAGTGTTTATACACCAATTTAAGCCTTTTCTATATGCCGCTTCAATACCATTCATTATCTTATCGAATAATCTTTTTCTAGGAATTTTTGATACTGGTTTTAGTATCTTATTCATAAAGAATGTGACAATGCCTACTGCAACTAAGAAAGAAGAGGATAGGGCAAATATTAATACAAGAGAGATATCATGTAATAATTGTCCAATTAATCCATTAAGCATAAGTATTGGAATATATACAACAATAGTAGTCATAACTGATCCAAAAATTGAAGGACCAACTTCATCAGCTGCTAATAGGATATTTTCTTCTCTACTCCTATTTCGCTGTTTATAGTACCGATAAACTTGCTCTAACATAACAATTGAACCATCAACTATCATACCAAGTGCGACTACTAATCCAGCAATAGCCAATACGTTCATACTCATGCCACTTATTCTCATTTCAATTAGAGTTAATAAAATTGATATAGGAATTGAGAGTGCGATAATTAAAGTTGCTCTTAAATCTCCTAGGAATAAGAGTATAACTAATACGGCCATAATTAAGCCTGATATACCTGAATTTAATACAGTATGAATTGCAACTTTTGTAGTTTTACTATCATCGGATATAATATCAAAATTAATAGCATTACCTTTTCTTGCTGATTCTGATGCTAAAATCTTTTTTAATTGATTTGATATATCAACAACATTTCCTTCTGATCTTTTTGTAATTTGTACAACTAATAAAGAACCATTTGTACTATCAACATAATATTCATTTTCTGGATATTCAAAAGAAACATCTGCAACATCTTTTACTCTGATTATTACATTATTGTACATTCCAACAGGTAAAGATTTTATATCTGATAGAGTTTTATAATCCCCTTCATATCTAATATCAATTGTTCTTCCTTGATATTCTCCATCTCCAACAGGTAATTTAATGTTTCCAGCTTGTAATGCTTTATATACTGTTGCTACACTAATACCTTTTGCAGCTAAATCATCAAGTCTTAATTTTACATTTACTTGAAGTTCTTTTTTATTTAAAACATTAACAGTGGAAACCCCAGGAATGTGGTTAATTAATGGTTTCAATTCATCTTCACAGTAATTTGTTAATTGAGCTATATCTTCTCCACCTTGTACTGTAAAAGTGATAACAGGAAGCATGTTTGCTCCACCAACGAATACACTAGGTTCTCCTTGAATATTATCAGGAAGATCATCAAGTAATTGAGAAACTCTATATCTAATCTCAGGAAGTTGATCATATGGGTCAATTCCATCATTAAAGTTGACTGTAATCATAGAATAAGAGTTGTGTGATTCACTATCCATGGATTTGTAGTTAGGTAAAGTTACAAAATCGTCTTCAAGTATTTTTGTAATATCTGATTCAACATCAGTTGCACTAGCTCCAGGATAGATTGTTACAATTGTAGCTGAAGGTTGATTAATATTGCTTAAAAATTCTAAAGGCATTTCTGAAAATGAATATGAAGCAAAAACTAATAGTGCTACTAATACCATTGCAATTATTGTTGGATGTTTAACAGAGAAATGTGATATTTTCATAGAGAACTCCTAATTGTCTTTAGATATTACATTTACCTGTTGTGAATCAAATACTGTGTTTTGACCTTCAACAATAAAATTATAATTTGAGAATTTATCAGGTACTCTAAATATTTCATTATTTTCTTGATCTGATGATATAAATTTACTATCTAAGAAATGTGCTTTTTTATCACTTTCATCATAATAGTACAAGGATCCATCAAGCTTCTTAGCTTCTTGACTTAATACATATACATTATCAATTTTATCGTAAGTAATTGTAGCAAGAGTATACATACCTGGTCTAAAGTATGTTAAGTCTCCAATTAATTTTGCTTTAACTATGAATACTTTTGATTCTGGTTGGATATATGGATCTATGGATAATAATTTTGCTTTAGCAGTAGCTTCTGATTGAGGTCTACTTAGGTTTATTGTCAACATATCCTTATTTTTAATAAAAATGTCATAATATTTTTCAGGAACTTGAATATTAACTATTTGAGAATCAAGATTTGCTATTACGGCTAATGGATTAGGAGCCGCTGCGACATTACCTACTGATTGAGGGGCAAGAAGAATTGTACCACTTACTGGGGCCTTAACACTTGCATAGCCTAATTGAACTTTAGCCAGTTCTAATTGAGCTTTTGCTGCATTATATTTCGCTTTTATCTCATCATAATTTTGAGCACTTGTTGCATTTTTTTTGTATAAAGCTTCGACTCTTTCAAAGGTTTTTTCATAAGCATCAAAAGCTGCCTGAGCTTGTAAAACTTGTTGTTCAAAAGGTATAGGATCAATTTGTGCGATTATTTGATCTTTTTCAATATATTCTCCAACTTTTATATTATAACTTTTTATTGTACCTTGAACAAAAGGTATGACGGCTATTGTATCGTTTGCTTCAATATAAGTTGGGAAAGTAACTTGTTTTTCAATCGTATCAATGTGTGGTTTTTCAATTTTAACTGTTGGCTTTGGAGCAATATATACTATTTCTTCTTTATTTGAAATTTGATAATTTACAAAATAAACTAATGAGCCTAAAAGGATAAATAAAATTAAATACCTAAGTATTATCTTAAAAACTTTACTTTTTTTCTTATTGTTTTTTGTCCCCATAATTCTACCTCAATGTTTGATTCAAGGAAAAATTATTAATAAAAAAAGTAATTAGCAAGTATTTTTTTTGGACAATTATACACATCTGGGTAAAAAAATATTTAATTTTTGGACAGATTTAGTTATTTGGGTAAAAAAAATAATAAAAACAACTCAATTAAATAATATTTTTATATAAAAAAGGATTTCTAGTATCCAAGATGGGTTAAGAATTTGTTTACAGTTTCTTTATATTTTTTGTAATCAGTTACAACGCTTTGAGCATGTTTTGCACCATCAATTAAACAAAGCATCTTAAAACCTTTATGTGCATCAAATAACTCTTGAGCCATTTTTGGAGGAGTAAATAAATCGGCTTTTCCGTGTATAAATAGCATTGGTATTTCACATTTTTTTAATATTGGTCTTAAATCCATATCTCCCCAATGTTGGTTATATTTATTTTTAGCATGGTTTTCTACAAGATTGTAAAATGATCTTGGTAATTTCATTTGTTGCTTCATTTGATAGACTAATTCATCTCTGGTATATGAGTAGCCACAATCTTCAATTACAAAATTTATTTTGTCTTCTCTTATTGTTGTTACATACATAGAGGTAAAAGCTCCTAGAGATTCCCCATGAAGACCTAGAATTATATCATTACCAAATTTTTCATATACTTTATCTATTATTTGAGCTAAATCTTTATATTCTCTTTCACCCATTTCGATAATGCCATTATGTTTATTCATTCCATGATTTCTTAAATCATATAAGTATATGTTGTAATTGTTTTCTCTAAAGATATCGATGTATTTAACTCCACCTAATCTTGAATATCTAAATCCATGAGTAAAAATTATATATTTGTTAGATTCTTTTGGAGCTTTAATAAAAGTGCCATGAATAAGATAATTATCATCAAGAGTAAAATCTAAATCTGATTTCTCTAAATTATCATAATCATTCCATTGTTCATATTGGTTTTCAATTTCTTTTGTTTCTTCCCAACTTCTTGCTTTGGGTTTACATACTTTATTTGTTGCAATAGTTATTGTTAATTGTGCTAATAATAAAATTATGATGATTATTGATATAATAATTAATAAAATCATATTAATTGCTTCCTTTTTTTATTGAGTTAACTATATTGTTCATGGATATTTTCATAGCCTTTGTATAGGTAATATCTTCATCAATGTATTTCATAACTAAGGACATGGCTTCTTTCATTAAATTTATAGTATAGGGGAGACTCCAATACTCATAAAGACCTTGTTTTTTCCCCTCAATTAAGAGTTTCTCTACTAAGTCCCATTCTTCTCTATATCTTTGATTAATTTTTTTAGCTAGATGGGGATAATAGTTTTCAATATCTTTTGCTTTATCCATTTTTATTTTATCTTCTCTAGTAAAATTAGTTGTTAATATTAATCTTAATTTTGAATCAATATCTAAATCTGATTTATAGATTTCATGTTGTTTTATATGAACTTCATTAAAACTTTCATCAATTATATAGGTAATTAAGGCTTCTTTTGATGAGAAATATTTGTAGAGAGTTTTTTTGCTTATTTTAAGGTTTTTAGATAGAGTCTCCATAGAAAATTTATAACCAGAAATATTGAATAGGTTTATGGTTTCATTGATTATCAAATCTTTCATTGTACAAATCCTTATGGAAACTCAAAAGTGGTATTACAGTTTCCATTTTATTATATAACCCCTATATTCGCAAGTTTTATTTTTTTATTTGATTATTCTAGAAAGATTAAATCTAACAAATCTTTACCACTTTGTGTCTTAAAGATATTGTTTTTTACCGAGGGTAGAATTTCTTTAGATAAATTATCTTCATAAATATTTACAATAATATCTGCTTCTACAAGAATTTGATAATCTAATCCGTTGATATTATCGTATGTGTGATGATGAGATACTACATAGCTAACTCTATCAGCAATTGCTTTTGAGAAACCACAATCGAGTACTAAATTTTTAGAAGGCTCTTTACCTAGTTTTTCTTGTAATTTTCCATTGGTATTTGCATATTTTTCTTCAGCAAATTTTATTCCAATGTCATGAACATATCCTAGAATAGAAATTAAAGTTTTTGTATCTTCATCAACATTCTCTTTTTCCGCAATTAATGTTGCAAATGCTTGAACTTTAATTAAATGATTGATTCTCCTTGGATCTCCTTTGTAAAATTCAATCATTTTATCTCGAACTTGTTTAATGCTCATTTAATTTTACTCCTTGCTTGTTATAATATTATCATTAATAACAATATAAAATGCAACAATTAAAACCAAAAAAGGTTATTAAGTTTATTTAGAAATTAATTTTTTATTTAATTTTATAGTTTTCTAAAGCATGTATTTGGTTTACAACAAAATTATGGATAGGAGTATCAATATTTATTTTTTTAGCTGTTTTTATTACATAGCCGCTTATAGTATCGACTTCTGTTTTTCTACTATTTCTAATATCAGCACAAATAGAAGTAATACCATCTTTAGAATTTTCTATTACATTTAATACTCTTTCAATTTCCTTATTATAATCAGCATTAAGTCCTAGATTTTGTGCTACTAAAACAGCTTCTTTTAGAAGTTCTTTGACAAGGTATAATGCATTTTTTGATTCACCAAGATATCCACTTTCACATTTTAGTAAGGCTGTTGTTGCACTTAAGGAAGTGTTTATAAAGATTTTATTCCAGATTAATTGGTTTATATTTTCATAAATATATGTTTTAAATCCCCCTAAATCAAAGGCTTCTTTTATAGCATTTAGTTTGTCTATCTCTTTAGAATTATAAAATCCAATATTTGTTTTTCCTATTCCATTTCTAGCAATATGGGCTGTAGCAACTCTTTTACCACCATCTTCTGTGGTTCCTATTATTATTTTATCTTCACTTACATAATTCTTAATTAAATCTTGATGTCCTCCACCATTTTGAAGAGTTAAAATATAGGTGTTTTTATCAATAAGGTTTTTATTTTGTTCTAAAGCTTCTTTTGAATCAGTGGATTTTACAAATAGAATTATTAATTCAACTTGACCAATAGTAGTAGAGTCAACATATGCTTTTGGATAGTATGTATTTGTTAATCCATCTTCATCAATTTTTAATCCTTTAGAGTTTATTAAATCAACAATATCTTGATGACGGCCAATAAGGGAGACCTCATTTGCTTTGGATAATTTTCCTGCATAAATTGATCCCATTGAACCAGCTCCTATAATTGCAATTTTCATAATAATCTCCTTATTTGTATTAATATAAATTAATTATAGCATTGATTTATATTCTATAAAATAAAACCTCTAAAGCAAAACTTGTTATTAACTTTTAGCTTTAGAGGATGTGTATAATTTTTTTAATTTTTATTTTATGATTTTTAGAGAGCAAAAGCATCTTTTGCTGAGTTTTTATCAATAAATAAATTCCAGTCTTTATGTGTTTTTAATATTGTTGCAGGAACAGTATTTGTAACAGGATTTTGTAGAGTAGCTTTTATTGCTTGAGCTTTTACAGCATGAGGTACACAAGTAACAATAGCTTTACAGGATAGGATTTGCTTTACACACATTGTAATAGCTTGTTTTGGAACATCATTTACAGTTTCAAACCAACCCTCCCCAACTTGTTGTTTTTTGCATTTGTCATCTAAATCAACAACTTTATAAGCTAAATCTGTATCAAAATCTGCTGGTGGATCATTGAATGCAATATGACCATTTTCGCCAATACCAATTACACCAACATCTACAGGTTTTTCTCTTAATTTAACTGTTAATTCTTTGATGTTTTCTTCAATGTTTCCTTCTCCATTAACAAAATATGCTGCTTCTAAATTAACCTTTGAAACGAATCTTTCTTTTAAATATTTTCTAAAGGAAGCAATGTGTGATTCATTTAAATCAACATATTCATCTAAATGGAACATTGTTACTTTGCTCCAATCTACATCTTGTTTGATTAATGCTTCAATAGTATCAAATTGAGATGCACCAGTTGATAATACAATTCTTGCATAACCTTGTTTTTCAATTGCTTTGTTAATTTTATCAGCAATAACAATTGCGGCTTTTTCACCTAGTTCTTTAGAACTTTCGCTAACTGAGATGTTCATAACTCTTATTTTACCTCTTTACCTAATATGTATATTTTTTGGATATTAATATTTTCATCAAAGATAATTAAATCGGCATCTAAACCTATTTTTATATTACCTTTTGATTTATCTATTTTCATAAATTTTGCTGGATTTTCACTCATCATTTGCACTGCTTTTTCAATTGGTAAATTAGCTTGTTGTACCATAGTTCTAACTAATCTATCAGTTGTAGCTACACTACCTGCAAAACAAGTTTTATCCATTGTTTTTGCTATTCCGTCTTCTATAAAGACTTTTAAGCCATCTTTTTTATTTCCTAATATAGATGGACCTTCAGCTTCACCAGCTCCTCTCATACTGTCAGTTATTAGACAAATTTTACTATTGTCTTTTGTTTTTATAATTAATTGTAATAATTCTGGTGGGAGGTGTTTCCCATCTGCAATTAATTCAACACTTAATTGATCAAATAGATAGGCTGATTCAACTAGACCTAATACTCTAAAACCACCTTTTCTTGTAATTGTGGACATTCCAGAATATAAATGTGTTACATGAGAATATCCATGCTTGATAGCTTCTTTAACTTGAGAGTATGTTGCATCACTATGGCCCATTGATAAATGAATGTTTTTAGAAGCTAAAAAGTCTCCACTTAAATAACCGCCTTCTAATTCAGGAGCTATGCTCCATCTTTTAATTATATCCTTACCTTTTTCCCAAATTGTTTTTACGTTATCTAATGTAGGTAATTGCATAATATTGGGGTCTTGAGCTCCACATTGTTTAGGAGAAAAAAAAGGCCCTTCTAGATGCAATCCTAAAAAATTAGGGATGATTTCATTTGTATTAATAGCTTTTCTATAATTGTCAAAAAATGTGAATAATGATGAATTATCGCTTGTCATTGAAGTAGGGTAAATTGAAGTTGTCCCATGTTTTAAATGCAGTTGTGCAGCTTTAATTATACTAATATCGTCTCCATCCATAAAATCATAACCACCACCACCGTGGCAGTGTAAATCTATAAAGCCAGAAGATAGGTAATTGTTCTTACAATCAACCTCTTCATAGTTAAGTTTTTTATCTTTTATATAGTTTAAACATTCTTCTTTTGTTCCAATAAAAATGATTTTTGAATCATCAATTAATAAGGAATTTTTTGTTAAAATTTCACCTGAAGAAATGATTTTTGCCCTAAAAAAAAGTCTTATCATTTTGAACCTCTTAGGACATATAATTTACCTAAAAAGAAATTTTGTCAAGTACTAATTTCTTATATGATAAGGAAATAAAAACTCTTGACAAATAAATTTTTATGATTCATACTAGTAATAGTAAACGTTAACGTTAGCGTTTAATTTTTTTTACAAGGATTTGGGATGAAAAATAAAACTGTTACACTTAAAGATGTATCTTTGGAAACTGGATACTCATTAATTTCTGTGCATAGAGCTGTCCATGGAAAAGAGGGCGTTAGTAAAAAAGCTCGTGAAGAAATTTTAAAAGCTGTTAAAGAAATGGGTTATGAAGTTAACTATGCTGCCTCATCCTTGAAGAGAAAAACTTTAAACATTGCTTTTGTTAGTGCAACTTCTAGAAATAAAGAAGATTATTATGAGCATGTTATAAGAGGCTGTAAAAAAAGTATAAAAGAATTTTCAAATTTAAATTTTAATGTTTCTTTTTTCTTGTATGACATTAATAAAAATGCAGAACAAAACGAATTAGATGTTTTAGATGAAATTTTTAACGATGATGTAATCTTTGATGGTATTGTTGTTCTTCCCATTACTACTTCAGAAAAAATGAAATATGCAATAGAAAAATTAATAATTAAAGGTTCTTCTGTTGTGTTATTAGATAACGATTTTCCAACATTAAATCGATTGTGTTATGTTGCTTCTAAAAGTTTTGTAACTGGGCAATTAGCTGGGGAATTGATTGATATTATGAATTTAAATACTGGAAAAATTGTTGTTGCTGCTGGTGAGAAAGATTCTAGAGTTCATTTAGAAAACTTAGAAGGATTTAAAGAATATTTAAATAAAGAAAATAATAATTTTGAATATATAGATGTTTTTAATGATCCCACAAAAGATACACAAAAAGAAATAGAAAAAATATTAGATGCTAACGATGATGTGGTTGCAATGTATTCGATTAGAGAAACAAATACAATTGATTTATGCAATGCTGTCATTAATAAAAACTTAGTTGGCAAAATTAAATTGATAGGAAGTGATTTAATTCCTATTAATAGGCAAATGCTAAAAGATGGGGTATTAACTGCTATCGTAAATAAAGAACCTTTTGAAAGAGGGTATTATTCAATTAAAGCGTTAGTTGATTTCTTAGTTAAAAAAAATAAAACAAACAAAGATTATAAAACAATTCAGACAATGGTTGTATTAAGAAGTAATTTAAAATTTTATGAATGTCGTTATAAAGACGATTGTTCTAATTAGGAGTGAAAAATGAAAAAGTTAATGGTGGTACTTATCGTTTGTTTAATCGGATCTTTTGCGTTTGCAAGTGGGACACAAGAAAGTAGTGGTGAAAAAGTTTTAAAGTTTAAATTGGCAGAAAACCAACCTGCAAAGAATCCAATTTCTGAAGGTATGATGATGTTTGCTGATTTAGTAAAAGAAAAAACTAATGGAAGTGTAGAAATTGAAGTTTATACTGATGCTCAATTAGGTGATGAAGTTTCAACTATAGCTCAAATCGAAGCTGGAACATTAGATTTTGCAAGAGTTAATACTTCTGCTTTAGCATCCACTGCTGATGAAGTTGGTGTATTTACATTACCATATGTATTTATTAATCAAACTCATAAATATAAAGTATTAGATGGTAAACCAGGTCAAGATGTTATTAAAGCTTTAGAAAAATATAACATGATTGGTTTAAGATATTGGGAAGCAGGTTCTAGATGTTTCTATACCACTGATACTCCAATTAAATCTGTTGCTGATATGGCTGGATTAAAAATTAGAGTTCAACAAAATGAAGTTGCAATGAAAATGGTTGAATTATTAGGTGCAAAAGCAACTCCAATGGCTTATGGTGAAGTATTCCAAGGTCTTCAAACTGGTGTTGTAGATGGTGCTGAAAATGACTATGTATCATATTATACTTCAGGTCATTATGAAGTAGCTAAAAACTATTCAGTAGATGCTCATATGGCTCCTCCTGCAATTGTTTTATGTAGCAAAAATGCTTGGAATAAAATGAATGCAGAACAACAACAAGCAGTAAAAGACGCAGCTGAAGAAGCTTCAATTTGGCAAAGAAAAGCAATGAATGATTATCAAGATGTTTCTAAACAAGCAGCAATTGATAGTGGATGTACAATTTATGAAGTAGATACAACAGAATTCCAAGCTGCAGTATCTGAAATTTATGATATGTATCCACAATACAGTGATATTCTTCAAGAAATTAAAGATTTACAATAATCAGATAATAATTGCCAATATGTTATCATATTGGCAATTTATAAAAGGTATAACATGAAAAAAATTAGGTTTTATTTAGAAAAACTAGTTAATATTGAAAAATGGTTTTGTGTAATTTCTCTAACTATTATGTTAGCAATTAATTTTATGCAAGTTTTAATGAGATATGTTTTTAATGCTCCTTTTGCTTGGTCAGAAGAAATAATACTAGTGCTTTTGGTTTGGTTTGGCTTTTTCTGCATGTCAATTGATATTTTTTATGATTCTCATATTTCTTTAACAGGAATTTATAATCATTTAAATAAAAAGGGAAAGAAAATTTTAAATATTTTTAAACATTTTTTATTGTCTGCTTTCTTTTTTTATATGGTTGTTTATGGCAAGCAATTATTAGCAATTTCTATGAGAAAAAAATTACCGGCTTCTCATATATCACAAGGATTTCAGTTTGCCCCAATGATGATTGGTGGATTTATAATGTTAGTTTTTAGTTTAATCAATTTAGCTTCTGTAATAACTAATACAAAAATAGAATCTAGAGAGGAGAATGAGTAAATGAGTCCTGAATATGTAGCTATGATTATCCTTTTTGGATCATTAATTTTATTAATGCTTTTAAGTATGCCGATTGCTTTTTCTTTAGGTGTTTCTGCATTAGTTACTGCAATATATTTACAAATCCCATTTTTTAATTTATTTCAAAAAATGAGTGTTGGTTTATCAAGTTTTGTTTTTATGGCCGTTCCATTTTTTATTATGATGGCGCAAATAATGAGTGATGGTCAAATTACTGATAGGTTGATGAACTTTTGTAAGATTATTGTAGGACGTGTTAGAGGTGGAACAGCTATAGTTAATATATTGGTAAGTATGTTATTCGGTGGTATTTCTGGTTCTTCTTCAGCTGATGTTGCTTCAATTGGATCTATGATTATTCCTGCTATGAAAGATGAAGGATATGATTCTGGATATGCAGTTGCTGTTACAGTAACTTCTTCTGTACAAGGGGTTATAATTCCTCCAAGTCAAAATATGATTTTCTATGTAGTAGCTGCCGCTAGTGGTTTATCAATTAGTAAATTATTTGTTGCAGGATATGTCCCTGGAATTTTACTTGGTATTTCTTTATTAATCCCGACTGTTGTTATAGCAAAGAAAAGAAATTATCCAGTAAGTCCAAAATTAGGTGCAAAAGAAAGTCTAAGAGTTGTTGCTCAAGCATTAATTGGATTAGGAGCAATTGTTGTAGTAATTGGTGGTATTGTTGGAGGTATTTTCTCTGCAACTGAAGCCGCTGGTATTGCTGCTGTTTATGCACTTTTTGTTACTACATTTATTTATAAAAATATGAGTTTCAAATTGTTTATAAAAGGTGTAATAAAAACATTACCTGCTTTATCAACAGTAATGGCAATTATCGCAACCTCAAGTGCTTTTAGTTATGTTTTATCATATTTAAAAGTACCACAAAGATTGACTATGGTTTTATTATCTATAACAGATAATAGTAGTATTTTAATGTTGTTAATTATTTTACTATTATTAGTTTTAGGCTGTTTTATGGATATGGGGATTTTAATTTTATTATTAACACCAATTTTATTTCCTGTTGCTACAGGCATCGGTTATGATCCATATCAATTTGGAATTATTTTAGTTCTAAGTTTAGGTGTTGGTTTATGTACTCCACCAGTTGGTACATCTCTTTTCTTAGGGTGTTCAATAGGTAAAGTTCCTGTAGAATCTGTAATAAAAGATTTCTTACCATTTTATCTATCTATGATCTTTATGTTGTTGCTGATTACCTTTATACCAGCTATATCACTTTGGTTACCATCTTTAATTTCAACAGTTTAAAAATTATAGAAAGAAAAAACTTATGAAAAAATATGACAAAATTATAAAAAAAACTATTAATGATGTTATGAATCTTTCTATTCAAAGATCATTTATAGAAAACAGATTAGATGGATGGGTTGATATGAAAATCAATCCATCATCTTTAGAAGATATCTATTATAAAAATATTTGGTGTGCTAAAGAAAAAATTTATTCTTGGATTCAAGGTAGAGCTTTAGAAACCATAAGCGAATACATAAAAAATATAGAATATACAAAAATAGATAAAATTTTGCTAATTGAATTTGGTGATAGTTTATATAGTAATTTAATCTCTATTGTGAAAGATGCCGATTATATTAATAATAAGAAAACTATAAAATTTGTTTTTGATATTAATGGATCAAAATATAATACTTTTAACTATCCAACAATATCAGATATGTTTGTTATTAGAGGTCTTTTAAGTTATGCAAGTATTAGAGAATTTGTTGATGATTATGATATTTTGAAAAATAAGCTAAGAAATATAATTGAAGTTTCAATAAATGGTAGTTTAATAAACGATCAAATTAGTTTTGATAATGGTGATACAATTAATTATTTTGAAGATAGAGTGGGTATTGAAGGAAGTATGTTAGCTTTAGGTGCTAGTCAGATTCTTTATGATAATTCAAAAAATATAAATGATTTATTATTTGGATATTACTCAATTAGAAATATAATAAGCTTATTTTCAATGGAATTAAGGGATAAGTGTTTTATAATTGATTATATAGATTTGTATAATAAGCCAATTGCTAATGATACACAGTTAATAAATAATCCAGGTCATTGTATAGAAATAATTGGATTAGCTTTACAATTTATTAGAATTAATAAAGAAATTTTAGTTAACAATTCTATTAATATAGATTCTTGTATTGATACTTTAATTAAGATGGGATTGTCTCATTTTAGTGTTGGAAGAAATCTAAATAATACAATAAATTTAAAAGTTAATCTTATTGATAATAATATTGTTAATAACTGTTGCCCTTGGTGGAGTAGTTTTGAAGCTTTAAGAATGTTTAGTGAAATTTATTATTTAAATAAAGATGTAAAGATTCTAGAAAAAATTGAAGCTCAATTAGCTTGTATAAATGAAATTTATTTAAAAGATTTAGACACTTTTGTTCCAATTCAAAATGTTGATAGCACTGGGCAAATCATAGATAAAATACCAGCAACCCCAGATATAGATATGGGGTATCATACAAGTATTCCTTCTTTTGATTTCATAAAGATTTTTGATTCAATTATCTAAAGCAGTAATTTTTATTTCAGGATTTTTTGTTAATAAGATATTTTTTTCATCCTGAGATAAATTATCTGTTATAAAGATATCAATGTTATTCCAGTTACAAATCTTAAACATTGAAGATTTATTGCCTTTAGAACTATCTGCAATAAAACAAACTTTTTGAGAGGCTTCAAGCATTAATTGTTTTGTTTGACCTTCAACTATATTAGAGTTAGATATTCCTTTTTGAATATCAAAGTTTGTTGCACCCATAAAATATATATCTACATTAAAAGATTCTAGGATAGCTTTTCCAAAGTTACCAATAGAGGATTGGCTTGCTCTTCTAATAACTCCACCAATCATAATTATCTCAATATTTGTATAATTCATTAGTGCATGTACCACAGGAAGGCTATTGGTTAGTACCGTAATATTTTTATTTTGTAAATATTTAGCTAAAAATGCATTTGTCGAACCAGCATCAATTATGATGGTATCACCATCCTTTACTAAGGATGCTGCTTCTTTTGCAATTTCTTCTTTTTCTTTGGTATGCTCATGTATTGTATTTGAAAAATTTCTTGCAAGTGTTTCATCTTCAGAGAGAACCGCCCCGCCATGAGTTCTAATTATTAAACCTCTTTTTTCTAAGTTTGTTAAATCATTTCTTATTGTAGCTGGGGTTACTTCAAGTTTTTGTGCTAAATCATTTACTTCTATACTTCTGTTATTAATTAATTCAGAAATAATCTTTTGTTTTCTTAAATATGAATTTGAAATATGCATCTTCTCTCCAATTTGAGTTTATAGGTAGAACGTGTGTTCTACCTATAATAATTAAATAATAAATTTAAAAAATAGTTAACCCATTTTGAAGCCGGATGACAAATCATTTCCCTGACTTTTATTTGTTGCATAAACAATTATGAATACAGCAACCAATAAGATAACAGATAAAGCACTAGCTTGTCCTAAATCGCCATCAGCAACTGCTCCATAAATTTGAATTGGAACTGTTCGAGTTTTTGAACCATATAATAATATTGTGGTACTTAATTCTTGAAGTAATGTTGAAAATGTAAGAATTGATCCACTTATAATTCCAGGCATTATTAAAGGAACACTTACTTTTCTAAAAGTTCTAAACCAGTTTGCACCCATTATTGTTGAAGCCTCTTCTAAAGAAGGGTTTAACTGAGTAAGAGATGCTGCAACAGATCTATATACGTAAGGTGTTCTTCTTACCATGTAACTTATAATTAATATTGTGAAAGTTCCGCCAATGCTGATTATATGATTGCCACTAAATGCTGATAAGAGAGCAACAGCTACAACAGTTCCCGGAAGTATAAAAGGAGCCATAACTGCCATATCTAAAATTGCAGAGCCTTTTGGTTTGTTTCTTTCAGTAATGTATGCTACTAAACTTCCCAGTATTGCACATAAAACTGTAGCTAAAATAGATAAGTAGAATGTATTAAATAATTCTGTGCTCGATTTTCTTGGAATATTTATATAATTTGCTAGTGTAAATCCCTGAGGTAAAAGTCCGGACCATTTTTCAAAGAATGACATTACAATAATACATAATTGAGGAGCTAAGGATACAAGTAGAATTATAAAACAATAGATAAAAGCAATAACTCTTAATGTAGGATTATCATGCATTTTAATCTCAACATGAGTTGCTGATATTGTTTCATATTGTCGTTTGTTTACAACATATTTTTGGAACCAAAGAACAAAGCCTGTAATCATAACATTAACAACAGCAATTGATGCAGCTCCATTTAAATCCCAGAACCCATTTACTCTAAAGTATATCAAAGTTGGTAAAACATATTCTTCTCCACCGATAATAGCTGGTATACCAAAGTTATCAATAGATCTAATGAATACTAATAATGCAGCTGCTCCAAGAGAAGGTAGTATTAATGGGAAAGTAATAGTTTTTAAAATATGCCATTTTGATGCACCCATTAGCATTGCAGAATCTTCTAATAATGCATTAGCTGATGAGAAAGCTCCATGACTAAGCATAAATACAAAAGGATAATATGTCATTGTCATACAGAAAATCATACCGGCTAGCCCATAAATACTTGGTGCTTCAATGCCAAATGGAGAAAGAATGAAATTTATAATATGTCTAACAATACCTTCATTTCCTAATAAAATAACCCAAGAAAAAGCCCCAACAAAGGAAGGCATAATTATTGGTAAAATTCCCAAGGATAGCATTAGTTTTTTGCCAGGTATTTTAACTCTCGCAACAAAGTATCCCATAGGAACCCCTATTAATATAGTTAATAAAGTTACTGAAATTCCTACGATAAATGAATTTTTCAAACTCTTTTGGTATAACTTTGAAGTAAAAAACTTCTCAAAGCCACTTAAGCTTAAGTTATCAAAGGAGAAGGCATTTCCTGTTTTCATAAATGCTCTTAATAAAGTAGTTACTAAGGGCCAGAAAAGGAAAATGCACAAAAATAACATTGGAACTAAAAAAACTAGATATGGAGTAATATCTTTTTCTTTTAATCCACTAATTTTTGAGCTCTTTTTCATATTCTAGTTAACCTCCGTATTGCTATAAAGGGAAGTTAAGTCTTTCTTTAGAGTGACAAAAACAGTGTCTTGTTCTTTAACCTCTTCAACTAATTTTGGCATATCAATTTCAAAATTGTTTTCAGATATTTTTGAATCAACTTGAACTTCATATCTAATAAATTGTCCTAGATGTTGAATTATTAATACTTTACCTTTAATTGCTTCTTCTTGAGCTTCTTTAGTAATAATTAGTTGTTCAGGTCTTGCTCCGATTAATGCCTTATCTTTTTTATTTACATTTTCAATATGATTCTTTTCACTGATAATTTCATATTTTATATTAGTATCATTGATTGAAATAGAACAAGATTTATCGTCATTAACTTTTTCAATTGTACAATTTAAGAAATTCATTTTACCAATAAAGTTAGCAACAAATGCACTTTTTGGTTTATTATATAGTTCATCACTTGTACCAATTTGTTTTACAACACCTTTTTTCAAAACGGCTAATCTATCCCCAACAGCCATAGCTTCTTCTTGGTCATGAGTAACAAATATTGTAGTAATGTTTGTTGCTTTTTGAATTCTGCGTATTTCTGCGCGCATGTATCTTCTTAATTTTGCATCTAAGTTTGCTAAGGGTTCATCTAATAATAAAATATCTGGATCATAAACTAGAGCTCTTGCAATTGCAACTCTTTGTTGTTGCCCACCCGATAGACCAGTTGGGCTTGGATTTCTTTTTAATTCTTCTTGTAGCCCAACAAGTTCCATTACTTTAGTAACTTTTTCTTTTATTACATCTTCAGGAAGTTTTCTAATCCTTAAGCCATATGCTACATTTTCAAAAATAGACATATGTGGATAAAGTGCAAAGCTTTGGAAAACCATTCCAATATTTCTTCTAAATGGGGGAATTGAAGAAATATCTTTATCGCCATACATAATTTTTCCGCTTGTTATGTCTTCCAAACCTGCAGTGCTTCTTAATAAAGTAGTTTTACCGCATCCCGAAGGACCTAATAAACAGAATAACTCTCCAGCTTTAATAGTAAAACTTACATCAGATAAAGCATGTACTGGATTTTTTGAATCTTTGTCAAAAATCTTATTAACATTGAGGTATGTTAAGTCTAAACTCATATAAATAACTCCAAATAGGTAATTTTGGAATCTGTATTAATTTATACAGATTCCAATAAAGATAATAAATAATAATTACATTATCATTTCACTGAATTTATCAGTTAAATCAGTACGAATTTCTGCAGCTTCGACTGCGTCATATTCAAATAGTTTAATTTCACTTAAAGCTGGTAAGAATTTTGGACCAGGTAGGGTTGGAACAACAACTCTTCTGTTTCTTGTGTTTAAGATAATCTTATAAGCATCTTCACTAGTTAAGAAATCCATGAACATTTCAGCTGCTTTTGGGTTAGGTCCATTATTAATAATACCTGAAGCATCAAATCTAGCACCAGTACCTTCTTCTGGATAAACATAAGTTACAGGATCATCTTTTTCCATGTATTTTGCAATGTTATTTTCACCTGTTGCTGTAATTGCATATTCACCTCTTGCTACTGATTCAGGACCGATAGTTGATGAAGTAGTGAAAGTAGCATTTTTAGCTAATTTTTCTAAGAATTCTGTACCATATAGTTTATACATCATATAAACTTGTGCATAAGCAGAACCTGATAGAGCTGGGTTTGCAATAACAATTTTTCCTTTATACTTTTCGTCAGCTAAATCTTTCCAAGTTTTAGGATAATCTTCTTTAGCTAATTTTTCTGTATTGATCATTAAAGCTTGTAGTGGCATTGAGTATCCATAATATCTTGGAACATCTTTGTTATCACGTACTGTTGCAGCAATGTTATCATGATTAGCTGTTTTATATGGTCTAAAGAAATCATAAGCTGTATCGAATGATTCTTTAGCAATAGCAAGGATTATATCACCTTGTGGTTTTGGTTGTTCAGCATTTAATCTGGTTAATAATTCTCCAGAACCTGCTCTAATAACAGAAACATTAATTTCTGGATGTTGGCTTTCAAATTCAGCAACTAAAGCTTGTGCTTCTTCCTCTGCTGCAGCACTCCATACAATCAATTCTGTTGGTTCTTGAGATTTTTCCTCTTGAGTTCCATTAGCAAATAGCATTGGTGCTAGCAATGCTAAGATTAAACTAAGTGTAACAATTTTTTTCATATTCTCCTCCATTTTTAATTATTGAATATTTTTTTCAGTTATTCACTAACTGTGAATTTAATATATGATCTATCATCAAATGATATTTGATTGTTCATTACTCCTTTTGTAGCTTTGTACTTTGTGAATAATAAAGGATCTTCATTTATGATTTTCTTTAAATATTTCTCGCTTTTTTCTAAGGATTTTTTTATTTTTGGATATCCATCACTTGAAAGACAAATTGTTGTTTGATCTTTAGATAATTGAATTATTTTTATATCTTCTTTTCTGATTGGAAATCCATTTATAACTGAGTATGCAAATGCTCCAATTCCTAATTCATTTTGTAAATAAACTTGTTGTGATAAAATAGGAATCAATTTTTCTCTAGTAATATCATTTTCTAATAAGGCTTTTGTTGTATTTCCTTTTTGTAGTTCTGCTTGAATTAAAAAGGCTCTTATATTAGAAGTATAATGTTCAATTAATGTTGGAAAATGTATTAGTTTTTTATCGTTAATTAAAGCCTGACAATCTCCTACAAACCATAATTGATGGTAATATTTTGAATATATTAGAGCGCAAGCACTTACTCTTAATTCTGGATTTTTAGATACTTTTTCTAATAATTGGTTTTCTTTATACCAAGATGTAATATTTTGTGAGAGTTCATCGAAAGCTTGATAAGCTTTTATTTCTTTAGGTAATTTTGAAATTGCTTCAATAATTAAATTTTTAGCAATAATTCCAGGAGTTTCGTTATAATCTACTATTGTTTTGTTTGTACAACCATCAATTATTGCAACAAAATCATCATTATAATAAAGTCCATCTTCACAGGTGTTTAAATTACCCGTTTTTGATTCAATAAATTCTTCTAATATTTTCATCATATTCCCTCAACTATTCACAATACTCAGCAAAATTATTTTTTACATACCAATCTGTAATTTCTTTTACTGTATTATTTGCTTTAATCGCTAAATCTTTATTGTTAGAAACGATTTCCCATCTAGTCATTCCTTCTTCACTTCTGCTGATTCTTTGTGCTACTTGAAACCAAGGTTGTTCCATATCTGTTTCATGGGTTATTATTTCTGGTAGATTATATCTCATTAGTGTTGCATCTAAATCATTTCCATCTTCCATTGATTTAATAATAGTTAAGCCTTTTTCTTTAAAAGTTTTTTCAACTTTTTCCATAATTTCTTCCATTCTTTCTTCAACTAAGAAATGACAAGGCCATTCTCTAATTCTAAATAATGAATCTTGAATCTTTAAAATATCTAAATATTTTTGTGGGTTATTAAACCAAACTTTTGCTGTCAAAAGAGAAAAGAATAGAGTGTTTTCAGTAGCTGCAAAACCTTTAGTACTGTCTTTTAAATCTATAGGGCAGTTTAGATAATAGTGTGCTGATTCTTCACTTGATATTAGATATTGTTCTTTAGAATGTTTTCTTAAAGCTTCTTTTATAAATGAGTGACCATTTCTTATTATGTGAACCTTTGTATCAGATGAAGATTGCAATTTCATAGATAGAGGATTAGCTTTTACATCAGCATAAACATTAAAGAATTTATTATCTGCATTAAAATAATTTTGTTCCTTAGCTGATTGATAGATTTTTTTTAATTCAGGTAGTAAGACTGTTATATTAAAAGCTGGAGCAATTTGTATTCCTTCTTTTGTGATTATATCAAATCTATCTCCATCCCCATCATAGCAGAATCCAAAATCATAATTGCCTGTTTTAATATATTCCCAGGTTTGTTTTACACTAGATAGAATGCTAGGGTTTGGATCTCCAATAGGGAAATATCCATCAGGAACTAAATTCCGCATTGTTACATTAGCACCACATTTTTGTAGGGCTTCACCAATTTCTGATCCTACTGCACCATTTAAAAAGTCACAAAGAATGTTTGCTCCTTTTAAAGAGCCTTCTTTAATATTAGCTAATTGCATAGAGTAATTAATAAAATCATCAGTGTATCTTTTTATTTTGATTCCAGCTTTTCTATTTAAAGGTTTATAATCTTTATTCTCAATATAATATTGCTTAATTTGTCTTATTCCACCTTCTGGTCCACAATCGGTTGCTAAGGTTTGTACGTTTTGTGCCATTAGTTTAAGACCTATATATTCGCCAGGATTATGGCTAGCGGTAATCATTATTCCTGCAGAGTCTAAATTTTGCATACAACTATAGTAGAATTGACAAGTTGAAATTTGTGCGGGGTTTATTATTACATCAATTCCTATTGATGGGAAATAATCTATTGCAACTTGCATTATTTCAGGAGCAGCTAATCTAGCATCTCTGGCAATTACAACAGATTCACATTTTAATATTTCTATGTAATAGCGTCCTATAGCTTTAATTAATCTTTTTATTATGTTTATGTTTAATTTCTTACTTTTAGTTCTAATATCATATGCTTTAAACATAGTCATATTTAAATCTGATTCTTTTTCCATGGGGACCCTCTAGTTGTTGTGATTTAAAATCAGTATAACATTGATGAAAGAAAATGCAAGAAAATAAAAAAAATATTTTTTGTTTATTTTTATTTGTTTTTGTTTTGTAAGTATAAAAACAAAAATTAGCTATAAATATCTATTAATTGAATTATGCTTAATGATTAAGTTTCGAAACAAAAAAATGTATAATTTAGAAATTAATATTTTTTTAACAGAATTTGGATAGTTGACTATAGCAATAACTTTTTAAGTTCTATATACTGAGCGCGTGAATAAAAAAAGGAAAACAAGAGTCGATATCGATTTATTATCGGATATCTTTAGTCAATTATGTAAGAAAACTCGTATTTTGCAAACTCGGGCTTATACACATCATTTTGGTACTTCCTTGTTACGTCATAGTGTAAATGTTGCCTATGTTTCGATGTTTATTTCTAAATTCTTTCGTTTGAATGTTGATTACTTTCAAATGGTAAGAGGTGCTTTATTGCATGATTATTATCTCTATGATTGTCATGATAAAGAAGATTTAAATAAAAAACATCATTTACGTCGTCATCCAGCAAAAGCTGTTTTAGCAGCACAAGAAGATCTTCTTTTAACAAAAAAAGAAATTGATATTATTTTAAAGCATATGTTCCCTATAACTTTTTCTATACCTAAATCAAAAGAAAGTTTTGTGGTTTGTTTTAGTGATAAAATATGTTCTACTTATGAGTTATTTACAAACTTAGGTAAGAAATTATTATTACGTCCAATGTTTGCTTAATTTAATTATTCTATCTGAAACTACTTTCCCTAGTATTATAGAAGTAGGTAGGCCTGTTGGTGAAAAACTCCAATGTCCTGTTTTATGAATATCTTTAAATGGGGTATTAATTGATTTTGCCATTTTGTTCATTCTATGTTCTATTGGGAGTGTTGATGAAAAACTCCAGCCAGTAATAGCTCCATCAGTATTATTAAATCTCTCTTCTATAGTAATTGGAGATGAGCTTTGATATTTGATAATATTATCTTTTAGTGAAGTGAATAAAGTGTTATTTAAGCAATTAATTATTTCATTATTTAGATTTTCTTTCAAATATTCATATAAATTTTCTTCTTTTAAATATGCAGTTAAATCATAATCAAAAACTGTACTAACTATAATTGCAGATTTATTATCAGGTGCTAAAGCTTTATTTCTAAGAACTGGTATTGAAATTTCATAAGTTGTTTTATTAGCAAATTCTTTTAACCATTTTTTTAATATAAGTTTTTTTGATTTGTTTTGTTTTAATAAGTCTAATAATTCTTTTTCTCCCATTTCCATTGATGATAATCCATCAAGAGTCGGAGTAAAGAAGGTGTGTTCAGAGCATTTATCACTATAATAGTCAGTATTAAAATTTGTTGTTAGATATAATGAGTAGATTGAATCATTACCATGAGCATTATTTATTAATTCTTTTTTATGTTGGTATAATTTTATATCAGTATTTGAACTATTTATTTGATCTGTGTTTTTATAAAGGGTTTTTAAATCAGCTGCCCAAATTATTTGATCATAACTAAAGGTTTCATTATTTGTGATTAATGTTTTGTCTTTTAGATTAATTTTTATAACTTCAGTGTTTTTAAGTATTTTAGCTTTATTATTGATTATATAAGTTTCTAGTTCATCTATTAACTCTTGAGTTCCTTTTTCTGGATAATAATAGTCATTGTATAATCTAAAATAGCTTAGAGCAAAGAAAGTTGGAGTATCTTTAAAAAAATGTTGAATTATCATGTCTATTAAGGCCTGATTATTTGTAATCTTTTTTAAATATTCTTCAACAGGTAAATTTAGATTTTCAATTTTTTTTATTGTTTTATGATATTTAATCATCCAGGGTAATATGGTTTTTAGTAAATATGTTTGATCTTTTTTATAATCTAAAAATAGAGGGTTATCTACGCCATATAAAATTTCCATGTATTGAGATATTGTATTAATCAAATCAATAATTTCAGTAATTTCTTTTTTATCTTTTTCAAACAATTCAATAAGCATTTTCTTATATTCATTTAAACTTGCTTGATCTTTAACTGCTATTGATTTGTCTTTTATTTTTATTGTTACGATGTTCCTTTTGAATTTAATATTATTTATGTCTAAACTTTTTAACATAGGAAATAAAACCCCAGAGTTCTCTGTCGCTCTAATTCCTGCATCGATTAAAAAATCATCAATGAAAAAACTTCCAACTAAACCTCCAAGTTTTTCTGTTTTTTCTAAAAGTGTTACATTAAGGTTTTCTTTTGAAAGAAAAGCTGCTGTAGTTAGGCCAGAAATTCCGCCTCCAACTATAATAATATTTTTTTTCATAAATCCATCCTTTTTTTATATTATATACTATTGTGTGATATAATGTTAAAAAAATTATAATTTATTGTTATTAGAATAATATATTTATCAAGGTGGGTTATGCATTATAATTATTTTATAATAATTGGGTTTATTATTTCATTTTTTCTTTTTTATAAATTCCCAATTTTACCAAGAAATAATAAAAAGCTTAAATATAATATTTCTATCGTTATTCCAGCACGCAATGAAGAAAATAATATTGATAACTTACTTTGTGATTTAAAGAATCAAGATTGTCTCATTAATGAAATAATTTGTGTTGATGATAATTCAACAGATAAAACTAGTGAGATAATTAAAAATCATAATGTTAAATACATTTTTATAGATGATGTAAAAAAAGGATGGAGAGGTAAAAACTGGGCTTGTCAGGTTGGTGGACAAAATGCAACTGGGGATTTATTAATTTTCATTGATGCAGATGTTAGACTTGATAAAGATGCAATTTCAAGCTTAGTAAGTGCCTATGATAAAAATAGAAACCCAATATCTGTTCAACCTTATCATATCGTAAAAAAGCAGTATGAAATGTTTTCCTTTTTCTTTAATTTAATTCAAATTTGTTCAACTTCTTTATCCATTTTTAGAGCAAAAAAAACAGTAGGTTTTTATGGTCCCGTATTTTTAGTACAAAAGGATATGTTTCTAAAATTAGGGGGATATGAAGGGGTTAAAGATAAAGTAGTTGAAGATCTACATTTAGGTAAATTGTACAAGAACAATAATATTGATATAGAATTGTTCTTAGGCGGAGATTTAATTAAATTTAGAATGTATCCAAAAGGAATAACTCAATTAATAGAAGGTTGGTCAAAAAATTTTTCTCAAGCTTCTTTTGCTATCGATTTAAAACTATTTTTAATGATATTTTTTTGGGTTGGGTATTTAGGTAGCTTACCTATAGAGATGGGTATAGCTTTAAGCTTAAAGAGTACTTCTTTTTTAATTGGTTCATTTATTCTTTATATTATTACTGTAATTAAATTAAATAATGATATTAAAAAAATTGGTTCATATCCTATATATGTAAGCATTTTGTTCCCGTTTTATTTATTAATATTTTTTTTAATTTTTGTTTATTCTTTATTTAGTACTTTTTTATTTAGAAATACTACTTGGAAAGGTAGAAAATTATAGAGGAGGAGAAAGGTGCAAGTATTATATTTATCTGATGGTATGATGGTTTTATCATTTTTTATTGTTTGGCCACTTCTTCAAATTTCTATTACTTTAATTTGTAATAAAATAAAATTAGAAAGATATAATCCTAATTCTTTCTTTTTAAGATCTCATAAATGGGAAAATAATGGACAGATTTATAAAACTGTTTTCAAGATTCATAAATGGAAACATTTTCTACCTGATGGAGCAAAAGCCCATAAAAAAGGTTTTGAAAAAAAAGAAATGAAAAGTTATGATTCTAAATATATTAATGAATTTATTTTCCAAACAGGAAGAGCGGAAATAACACATTGGGCTCAAATAATACCTTTTTGGGTTTTTGGATTTTGGTGTCCTCCTTTTGTAATAGTATTAATGTTTATATATGCTTTGCTTGTAAATATACCTTGCATTTTAGCTCAACGCTATAATAGACCTAGATTAATAAAAATATATAATCTTAAAAAAAATAAATGAAGCTGATGATTTCTCATCAGCTCCAAGGGTTAATGTTTTTGTATTATTATTTTAGGTATCCTAAATAATCTTTTTGTAAATCTATCATAGTATTTAATAGTTTTTCTGTTTGTAAAATACTATTGTTTGTGGTATCCACCAGTAATGCTTGAAGAGCTAATTCTTTTGATTGTTGAATTACAGCTTCTGCACAAAGTCTTAATACCCCAATTCTATTATTTAATAATGAAGAGAACCCTAAAGGCATTACTTTATCAAGATTGACTCCAGTTATTCCATTTTTATTTACAATGCCTGGAACTTCTACAATTGCATCACGAGGAAGAGTAGAAATTAATCCATTGTTCTTGATGTTAACTGCTAATTCTTCATGATTATCGTCACTCATTATTCCTTCAATAATTGGAACTACTCTCCAATATTCTTCAGGAAGAGTTCCTGACTTTATTCTTTCATACATATTGACTTGGTGGCCAAGACATTCTTTTTTATAGTTTGTGTAAAAATCCATAATCCCTGCATGATCAGCAACTTCTTGTGCCCAATGGATATATTCACTGAAGTGACTGTCTGTAGTAATTGGAATCTTTTTGAAATACTTAATTATTTGCATAAATAAGCCTCTTTCATTTGTTCCTTCAAAATATGGAATACCTTTAGTCATAATATCATTCATTGCAGATGTGCCATCTTTTACATAGGTTGCATCTAGTAAACAACTAAAGTGATTTAAACCACCAGCTGTGATGTGTAAATCTTCAAATGGCATATTTAAAATTTCTGGGAGATGGATTACTAAGGAAGAAACTTCATGGCAAAGTCCAACAAATTTTAAATCAGGATATTTTCTAGATACTGCTGTTAAAATATTTGTCATAGGATTACTTAAGTTCATAACTAATGCATCAGGACAAATTTTCATTACATCATCACAAATATCTAAAATTGGAGGAATTATTCTAAAGGAGTGGAAAAGACCTCCTGGGCCACCATTTTCTCCATAACATTGTTTAATACCAAAATGTAAAGGAACGTTCCAATCCATTTCCCAAAGTTCGTATCTATCTCCAACTTCAATTGAAATTAAAACGAAATCGGCACCTTTTAATGCAGCTTTTCTATCTGTTGTAGCACTTATTTTATAATTTAGATTGTTGTTTATTAAATATTCTTTAGATACTTTTTCTACTTCTCCAAGAGAAATGGAATTGATGTCTACAAGAGAAATTTCACAACCTTCTAATATTTTACTTTTAAAGATGTCACCTAATGCACCTAATCCAAACATGGCACTACCAGCACCAATTAATACAATTTTCATATTTTCTCCTCCTTTTAATTAAAATAAGGGATTAAATCTTTATGAGCTTCAAATAACTCATCAACCATTTTTTCCATTGAATCAAAATCCAACATTGATGAACAAAGAGGATCAACAAGTACTGCATTATAAATAAGACGTTTATCTCTTTTAATTACAGCTTCAACAACAAGCATTTGTACGTTTACATTAGTTCTATTGTAGCAAGCTAATTGTTCAGGAATTTTACCAATATATGTAGGTTGAATGCCGTTTTTATTAATTAAACAGGGTACTTCTACGCAGCAATTTTGAGGTAAATTAGTTATAAGATTTGTGTTTAAAACATTTCCATTTATTTGACTATTTTCACCACTAACAATTGAATTAATTATTGAACCTGCATATTCTTCACTCATATTTACATGTAGTTCTTCACCTGCTTTAATACTTTCTTTCATAGATTCAAATTCTTTTAAGTTTATTTTGCATCTTCTAATATATTCATTTACCGGGATTTTATACTTTTCAATTAGCTTTGGATCTTTTAGATAGTAAGGACAATATTCAGCATTATGCTCACTAGATTCAGTTACATAATATCCAAGACGTTTAAACATTTCGAATCTAACTTTATCTCCAATGAAAGTATCTACTGCACTGTCTTTGAAATTTTCTCTAAACCAAGAATCAGAAGCAGGACAAGAATATAGATGTTCTGGAACAAAATTTTCATCTTCATCAATTTTATTTTTTAACTCTTGTAATTGAGGATATAAATCTTTTCCTTTAGTTTCTAATTTTAAGAACCATGCTTGGTGATTTATTCCAGCCACTTTAACATCTAAATCTTTATATGGAACATTTAGATATAATGCTAATTGCTTGGATGTGGTTTGAACGCTATGGCATAATCCAACATATTTTACTGTTGGGTATTTTGTTAAAACGTATTGAGATAACATAGCCATTGGGTTTGTGTAATTTAAGAAATAAGCCTTAGAATCATATTTTATAATTGCTTGACATATCTCATCCATTACAGGCATTGTTCTTAATGCTCTAAAAATTCCACCAACACTCATAGTATCTGCAATTGTTTGTTTTAGGCCATACTTTTCTGGGATTTCAAAATCTACAAGAGTAGATTTAAAGCCTCCAACTTGTACCAAATTAATTACAAAATCAGCATCTTTAACTGCTTCATTTATACTATTTGTTGTAGTAATAGTAGCTTTACTATTTCTTTGTTTAATGAACATTTTAGCTACTTTTTCTATCAAATCCAATCTCTCAGGGTTAATATCTTCAAGACAGAATTCACATTTTGAAAGGGAAGGAAATTCTAATATATCTACCATTAGTTGTTTTGAAAAAACAACACTCCCTGCTCCAATTAAGGATATTTTAGTCATATTTTACCTCGTACATTTATTTAAATTCATATATGAAATTAACAGTGCCTTCTTTTTTCTCATTAGGTTGAACCCTTAACAAATGAGCTTCTTTTTTGAATCCGTTATTATCTAGATTTACAGCATCAGTTGAACAAGTCTGTCTTTCAACACAGAAAAAAGGTTTGTTTTTAGGTGTGAAAACTTGCATATGTGTAAAGTCTTTAGTTGCATCCATGTAAACTCTTAAACCTAGTTTTGGATAATCAACAAAAACTCTTTCATCCTCTATCATGGTTGTATAACAGTTATCTAGATTTAATTTACTAGGTGCTATAGGTTCTCTGAGATCAAAATCTTGATTTTCTACATCTAATAATTTTCCAGTTGGTAATAAATCATCAGATAATTCCATCATATGTTGTGCAGGAACTCTTATAAATGAATTATCATCGCCACATAATTTTTTAAAGAAAGTGTGATAAGAAATTCCAAAAGGAAGTTCTTCATTTGATAGGTTCTCTACTTCATATTTAATATCAAAACCATTTTTATTGACTTCGAAAATAACATACAATTTATGTTCCCAAGGAAAGCCTTCATAAATTGGATGATTCTTAGTTACATGAATCCAGGTTTTAATTCTTGAATAGTTTTCACTTATTTCAGGTTCTTCACATTCCCATTGTTCATCATATACTAAGGAATGTAAGAATACTGGGATACCATTTTTCTGATGCCAATGTTTTTTATTATTAAATTCATAGAAACAGTTTCTTAATCTATTTGGGAAAGGATAAAGAATTGGGTTGCCAGTATAATAAGAATTTAGTGAAAAATAGCTATCATAATGAATTACTTCGTATTCATCTACTCTAAAACAATATAGATTGTTCCCAAGTGTTGGAGATACTTTAATAAGTACATTATGTTCCCCATTATTTTCTTTGTTATAGCCTAATAGGTATGAGAGTTTTCCTTCTATAATTTCAGTGTCATAATAAAATCCCATCATATTCTCCTTATTTTCGAGTTACATATTTTTGAGCATCAATGGCTACAGCTAGAATAACAATTGCACCTTTGATGATATAAAGCATATATGGGCTTACACTGATATAAACCAAACCATAGTTGATTACTTGGAAGATTATTACACCAATAACAATTCCAAATATTGATCCAACACCACCCATTAGGGAAACTCCTCCAACTACACAAGCAGCGATAGCATCTAATTCATAACCATTACCTAAGTTATTTGTTGCACTACCTGTTCTTCCAACTTCTAGTGCTCCAGCAAAACCATATAAAAATCCAGCAATTAAATAGATTAGAATAATTGTTTTTGTAATATTTACACCTGAAACTTTTGCAGCTTCTAGATTATTTCCAATAGCAAAAAGGTTTCTACCAAGTTTTGTTTTATTCCAAATAAACCACATGATTGCAACAACTATTGCTGCATAAATAATTAACAAAGGTATTCCAAAAATATCTCCTTGTGCAAAAACAGTAAAAGATGATTTTAAACTACCAATAGGGGCAGCACCACAAACTTTTTCATAGTATGTTGAAGTTGCGCCATATAAAATCATTTGCATACCTAATGTTGCAATAAAAGCGGTTACAGATAATTTGGTAACAATAAGACCATCAACTAATGAGATTAATCCACAAATTAATGTAACTAAAATAATTGGAACAATTACTGGTAAATTAAGTCCAGGAAATATAATGTTTGGATTATCTAAGGATTGCATCATTGAAGCGGATATAACAGCTGCTAATCCTACAAATCTACCAATGGCTAAGTCACATCCAGCCAATACGATGATTCCACTAACACCCAAGGCTAATATCATTCTTGTTGATGCTTGGGTAAATATAAATTTAAAATTGTTTATTGATAAGAAAGTTGGATCAACCATAGTAATGATAATTATTAATAACACTAATACAATATAAATTGCATTGTTCATTAATATTTGTTTGATTTGTCTATGTTTTTTTCTTTTTTCTAAATCTTCATTTGTTAATTCGACCATTTTCATAACTCCTATAAATATTTTGCAGCAAGTCTTAAAATTTCTTCTTGATTTGTTTCTTCTGTGTTTACGATTCCGGCGATTTTGCCGTTGCTCATAACAAGAATTCTATTTGAAACACCTAATAGTTCTGGCATTTCAGAAGAAATCATAATGATGCCTTTGCCTTCTTTTGCTAAATCTATAATTAATTGATAGATTTCATACTTAGCACCAACATCAATACCTCTTGTTGGTTCATCTAAAAGAAGAATGTCAGGGGAGGTAAGCATCCAACGGCCAAATATTACTTTTTGTTGATTGCCTCCTGAAAGATTTCTAATTATTGTTTTATCTGAAGGTGTTTTTACCTTTAAAGAATCTATAACTTTTGATACGTCTTTATTGATTTTCTCGTTATTTAAAACTCCAAGGTTACAATATTCATCAATGTTTGAGATGGTTACATTATCTTTTACGCTCATACCATGGAAAATTCCATTATATTTTCTTTCTTCTGTTAGTAGTGCAAATTTATTTCTTATTGAATCTTCTGGGGAGGTGTTTTTGCACTCTTTGCCATTTAAAAAGATTTGGCCAGATTCTCTTTTTCTATAGCCAAAGATTCCTTCAACAATTTCCGTTCTCATTGAACCTTCTAAGCCTGCAATACCTAATATTTCTCCTTTTCTAAGAGAAAAAGATATATCGCTAACTAAAGGAGAATAAGTTAAAGTCATATTCTTTACTTCAAAAAGAATATCTCCTGGGGTATTAGTTTTTTTAGGGAATCTGTTTACTAACTGTCGACCAACCATCAAAGTTATAACATTATCAATATTTATTTCATTTATATTTTTAGTAGCTATCATTTTTCCATCTCTCATAACTGAGACTTCATCTGCTACACTAAATATTTCTTCTAATTTGTGAGAAATATAAATAATGCCACAACCTTTAGCTTTGAGTTTATCAATAACTTTAAACAAATGAGCAACTTCTTTTTCTGATAAGGAGGAAGTGGGTTCATCCATAACAATAATTTTTGCGTTGTAGGAGGCTGCTTTTGCTATTTCTATCATTTGTCTTTCTGAAACAGATAATTTTTCAACTTTTTCTAAAGGATTAATATCAATTTCTAAATCTTTAAATATTGCTTTAGTGTTTTCAAATACTTTTTTTTCATCGATTACTATTTTGTTTTTCATTGGGAATCGACCAAGCCAAATATTATCCATTACTCTTAATCTAGATACTTGATTTAATTCTTGGTGAACCATGGTTATTCCATGATCCAATGCTTGTTTAGGTTCTGTAAAATTAACTAATTGTCCTTCTAGTTCTACAGTGCCTTGATCAGCATAATATATACCAAAGATGCATTTCATCAATGTTGATTTTCCTGCACCGTTTTCACCTAAAAGAGCATGAACTGTCCCTTTTTTAACAGTTAAACTTACTCCATCTAAAGCTTGAACTCCAGGAAATGCTTTTGATATATTTGTAACTTTTAATAATACAGGATTATTATCCATAATAAAGATCTCTCCAATTGGTTGATATATCATGACACTAAAGTGCCATGATATATTGTTTTTGAATCTATTTTTTATTTGTAAGCTTCAATAGCTTTTTCTAGATTTCCAGCCATTGTAATTTCACAAGCAACACGAACATCTTTTTTATCACCGAAAACATAATCAGTACCAGAGAGAGGATCTCTACCATTTGCTGCATTAACAGTCATCTTGTATGCTGCAAGACCTAATACTTTTGGATCATTTAAGATTGTTCCTAATAATTGACCTTTTTTAATTAGTTCGATTGCTTCAGGTAGACCATCAACACCAACTACAGGCATATATTTATCTCCAGTGAAATAACCAGCTGCTTTAAGTGCTTCAACAGCACCAAGAGCCATAGCATCATTGTTACAAATTACTAATTCAATTGAATCACCGTGTTTTGCTAACCAAGTTTCCATTAAATCTTTACCTTTAGCTGCATCCCACATACCTGTTTGTAATTCTAATTCATCAACGCCAATTCCAGCTTCTTTAATAATTCTAATAGGTTCAGTTGTTCTAACTTCTGCATCTGGATGACCTGGTTCACCTTTTAATAATACATATTGGATTTTTCCATCATTGTTTTTATCCCAAGCAGGATTAGCTTTCCATGCATCAACAATCATCTGACCTTGTTGAATACCGAATTCAGCAGATGTTATACCAGCATACCAACATTTATCGTAACCCATGATTACGTCTTTATCTGGTTCTTTGTTGTAGAATACGATTGGGATATCAGCTTTTCTTGCTTTTTCAACTACTGTTTTTCCAGCAGCTGGTTCAACTAAATTAACACATAATGCTTTTACACCTTTATTAATATAAGCATCAATTTGGTCATTTTGTTTTGCTTGGTCATTCATTGAATCACAGATTAATAATTCAACTTCATTGCTTTCTGTAGCAGCGTTTTCGATAGCTTTTCTTACAAATGACATATAGTTATCATCATATTTGTAAACTGTAACACCAATTTTTGGGGTACCAGCTTCTTCTTGGCCATTTGCAAATAAACTAAAATTGCAAATAAATAGGGCAGATAAGCAAATTAAAATAGCTTTTTTCATCGTTAACTCCTTTTTATATTTTAATTACTTTTTTTAATGATTAAATAAAGTAATTAAAAAAATATAATATTTTTTACCTAAAAATATGATACCATTGTATTTATTATCGCGCAAGTTTATTTTTATAAAAATTTATATTTGAGTATAATTCTTTATATTACAAGAAAATAATGTAAGATATTTAAATATTATAAATCAAATATAAAGAATTAGAGAGTAAATGAACTAATTTTAATTATTAAAAAAAGTATTTATAAAAACATAATTTTTAGTGACTTTTAAATTTTTATTATAAGAAATCTTCTTCTAGAATTTTATTTAAGACAAGTGCTGCTGCACCAATTTGCCCACAGCTGCCAGGGAATGAAGATTTGAGAATTTTTAATCCTCTATAGCATTCTGTCATCGATTGTTTTTGTACTGTTTCTGTAATTTGTTTTTCAATAAATTGCCAAGAAGATGATATTATTCCACCAATTATAATTGCTTCAGGATTAAAGACGTTAACAATATCAGCTAAAGCTGTACCTACATATGCTCCAATAGAATTAAAAGCTCTAATAGCTACTTCATCATTTTCTCTTGCAGCCTTATCGATTATTTCATAATTAATATTATCTAAGTTTTTATCAACCATTGAGGTTATAATAGTAGGGTAGCCTAAATTAATTTGAGTAACAACATCATTGATTAAAGCTTTTGTTGAAGCCACAGTATCTAAACAACCATAGTTACCACATAAACATTTTGTACCATTTTCTTTTACCCTAATATGTCCTATTTCTCCTGCTGCGGAGTTTGAACCTCTAAAGATTTTTCCATCAATTAATATTCCACTACCAACACCAGAATCTAAGCTGACAAATATTAAATTTTTTATGCTTCGATATTTTCCAAACCATTTTTCTGCTAATACCATTACTCTAGCATCATTGTCTACAATTACAGGGATTTTAAAAATTTTCTCAAGTAGGGCTTTTATATTTACATATCTCCAATTAAATGCTGGAGCGTATATAGAAATACCAGAGTCATAATTCACAATACCATGGAATCCTACTCCAATTCCTAAGATTCTTTGAGTGTTATTATTAAGGGTATTTTTTAATTATTTTATTGATTCAATTATAGTTTCAAAAATATGTTCTTTAGTAATTGGTAGAGGGTATTTTTTTGTTTTTGTTAACTTTGAAATTCCTTTAAGATTTACTAATGCAGATACTACTTCAGTTTTTTTGACTGTAATACCTATACATAATAATGAAGCTTCATTTATTTCAAGCATGATTGGTTTTCTTCCTCCAGAAGATTCTCCTTCGGTTCCCAATCTAATAAAATTCATTTTTTCAAGTTCAGCGACATTTGAAGATACTGTTGCGGGTGTAATTTTTAGTTGTTTTGCGAGATCTGATCTAGAAATTGATTTTTCTTCCCAAACTTTCTTTAATATTTTTCTTCGATTTCTGTTTTGAACTAATGAATTGTTTTTATATCTCATAAGCTATATAATAACTAAGTAATTAATAAAATGATAGATTTTTTTTTAATTTTGGATTTAAAATTTTTTATTAAATGATTATTAGTAAAATAAAGGCTTCCAATAATGAAAGCCTTTAAATGTATATTATGTTTGTAAACTGTTTATTCGATAGCGGTTAAAGCATCAATAAATGAATTCCAGTTTTCACCTTTTGCTCTGTATTCATCAAGCATTGGTTTACAAGCTTCTACCCATTTATCTTTGTCGTGTAATTCAATTACAGTAACACCTTCAGCTTTCATAGCTTCAAGAGCATCAATTTGGTCTTTATCATCAATTTGAGCTTGGAAAGCTACAGCTTCATCAGCACATTCATCAACGATTGCTCTTAAATCAGCTGGTAAACTATCATACCATTCAGCATTAAAGAAGTAATAAGTACAAGCAATAATATGGTCAGTAATTGTTAAATATTTAGCATTATCATGAAATTTCATTGAATAAATCATACTTGGGGAAGCTTCCATACCATCGATAACACCAGCGCTAAGGGCTGTATAGATTTCATTCCAGTCCATAGTAGTTCCAGCAGCACCTAAGCTATCAAACATACTAATATAAACAGAGTTTGGACCTCTCATTTTTACGTTCTTAATATCTTCAATTTTTCTAATAGGTTCTTTTGTTAACATATCTCTTGAACCCTGAGACATACCAGCTCTAGCAATCATACCATAAGGTTTTACTAAATCACTAACTACGTCTTCCATAGACTTTAGTGCTCTTCTATAGTGAGCATTGTCTTTAAATAGGTAAGGGAATTCGAACATCATTAATTCAGGAACCCAAGTCCCAGGACCTGTACCAGGAGCAGCAACAACCATTTCTAATGAACCTGTTCTACACATTTCAACTTGTTCTGATTGGTTACCTAATTCTGAACCGAAGTTAGCAGTTGCTTCAATTCTTCCATCACTCTTTTCATTAACTAGTTCAACAAATTTTGTTAAACTTCTTCCGATTGTACCTGTTGCAGCAAGGTTAGTTGAAGTTCTTAGTTTATAAGTTTTAGAACTTCCTTCAGATTGTCCTTGAGCAAAGATAGGTGTAATTAAAGTAATACTTAATAGTAAAACTAATAGATTAAATTTTTTCATTCAAAACCTCCATGCTTGGTTATACAAATTATTTTTTTATTTAGAAAAATTTCTTCCTAAACTAATTTCGATATTTGGTAATGCATCAAGAAATATTTCTTTTTTATTGAATCTATTTATTTCTTTAATCATTGTTTCTTTTTTGTAATAAACATCATCTTTTTCAATAGGGAATGTTACTTTCTTTCCTTCTTGAGCCGACTTATATATTCCCATTACAATTTCAACTGGTTTTTTGCCATCAACTTCACTTATATATGGAGAAGTTAAATCATTGATGGCTAATAAGAAATGCTTAATTTGAGCATCATGTTCTATTTCCTCTAGATTTTCTATTGAAGAATAAATTTTATTAATCTCAATTTCTTTATCATTATTTTGTGTAGGAAATCCATTTGCTAAAGATTTAGAAGCATTAACTTTCCAAGGGATGTTTATTTGAGCTTCTTCTCCATCAATTGTTATAGATTGTTGCTCTCCATGAGATACTAAAGAAGAATTAAATGTAATTACTTTATCTTCATATTCAAATATTGCAATTGAGATATCTTCACATTCACTATTTGGGTGATTAAGATTATTAAAATATGCTAATACTGATTTTGGCATACCAAATAGCATTACCATTAAATCTATATAATGGATTGAATGATTCATGGTACAACCACCATTATCAGTTTCCCATGTACCTCTATATTTTAAGTGGTAATAAATATCTGATCTCCACCATAAAGAGTTAAAGTTAGCATAGTGGACTTTGCCAATCTTATTTGATTTTAAGATTTGATTAACTTTATTAATTTCATCTTTATATCTATTTTGACTAACAATTGATAATATTTTTTTATTTCTATTTACTGCATCAATCATCAAATCACATTCTTCGATTGATGTTGCCATAGGCTTTTCACAAAGAACATTTTTCTTATTATTTAAAGCAA
Organism: Pleomorphochaeta caudata; assembly: GCF_055395745.1. Classification (NCBI taxonomy): domain Bacteria; kingdom Pseudomonadati; phylum Spirochaetota; class Spirochaetia; order Spirochaetales; family Sphaerochaetaceae; genus Pleomorphochaeta; species Pleomorphochaeta caudata. The sequence goes on along the minus strand of NZ_AP042458.1, from coordinate 401,092 downwards.
GAATTGAAAATTTACTATGTAAACTTGGAGGTAAACAAATTGATACTGCATCAATTTCACTGTCCTTCATCATAAGATTTACATCAGTGTAAATCTTTACATCAAGTTCTTTTTCTTTTGATATTTCAATTGCTTTTTCTTCTACAGTGTCACAAATTGCTGCAATTCTACATAGTTTAGGGAATTTTTTATAACTATCTATATGTATTCTCGCAATTGCGCCTGTTCCAATTATTCCTATATTGATCATATTTTTTCCTTTAACTAATTAAATTTGGTAAGAAAGTTATTAAACTTGGTACAAAGAAGCTAAGTAAAACAATAGCTATTACTGATAAAATGTATGGGATAAGTGGTTTTACAACTTTGTCTATTGGTAGTTTTGCAACCCCACAGGATACAAATAAAAACGATCCAACAGGAGGTGTAATTGCTCCAACTTGCATTAATATAACTAAAATTACTCCATAGAAAACTGGATCAAACCCAAATTGTGTTCCAATGGTTAATATAGTTGTTGATAACATAGCTATTAATACTGTTGGGTCTAAGAACATTCCCAAAATCATAATTACAAGCATTAAGAAAAGAGTTCCTAAGTATTTATTAGCAATAACATTTACAACAAAGTTTGCAACAGAGTTTTGGAATCTCATTCTAACTAAAACATTAGATAATGCACCAGCTGCTGATATAGTAATCATTACTACAGCAGTAGTAATTGCTGACTTTACTAAAATGTCTGGTAAATCTGATACTTTTAATTTTTTTGTAAAAACAAATCCATATAATAGGCCATAGGCAATTGCTATAACACCAGCTTCTGTTGCTGTTACTACTCCACTTACAATCCCTACTATAATGATGAGAGGCATCATTAATGCACCAATTGATTCTTTTGTGCTTTTGATTAATACCTTAAGTGAAAATTTGTGAGTTGGAATATTATATTTTCTTTTTTTGTATTCAAGTCTATTTACTATCATCATTAGAGCTGCAATTATAAAACCAGGAAGAATACCCCCTAAGAATAACTTACTGACAGGAATTTCTGTGTAGAATGAGTAAAGAATCATAGCAATACTAGGTGGAATTATTGGGCTAAGCATAGAAGATCCAGCTGTTACTGCAACAGCATAATCTGTTTCGTAGCCTTGTTTTTCCATTGCTGGAATTAACATACCCCCAATAGCTGATGCATCAGCTATACCAGAGCCTTGGATTCCTCCAAAGAACATACTTGCTAAAATATTAACATGACCTAAACCACCTTTAAATTGACCAACTAAAGAATCGGATAAGGTAACAATTTTGTCTGTAATATCAGCTTTATTCATTATATTTCCAGCAATAATAAAGAAAGGAATTGCCATTAATGAAAACGAATTAACACTTCCAAACATTTTAATAACTATTAAATTAAATGGTAAATCCATTATTAACATGAAAGTTGCTGTAGTAGTTATTAGCGCAATAAAAATAGGGAACCCTATAAAAATTAAGAATAATAATAGCGCGAAGATTGCAAAAATTTGAAACATTAGTTATCTCCTTCTGTTGATGTGTTTAATAGGATGTTTTTGTAATTTGGGCCATATATCATTTTTAAAATGTATTCAAAAATGCATAAACAACTTCCAATTGGAATAGAGATGTAGAAAAGTGACATAGAAATATCTACATTTTGTAACATGCTTGTAGTATTTGATAGAGCATATTTAAATCCTTCAAAACTAATAATTGCAAAAATAATTATTACTATTACATCAGTAATTAATTGAACAATATTTAATATTTTTTTGCTTTTAATCTTATTTAAAAAGAAATCTACAAAGAAGTGTGCATTTTCTTTTATTCCAATACTTATTCCTAGAAATATAATCCAAATACTACTTAAACGAATTATTTCATCTCCCCATGCAAATGGTCTTAAAGAAATGAAAGTAAAATATCTTAATATGATTTGTAATAAGCACAAAGTTATTGTTAATGTTGATATTCCAATAATCATGTAAGAGCGGATTTTATCTATGATTTTATAAATTTGTTTCATTTTTACCCCAATGAAGTTAGTAATTTGTAAAAGTATCTTACAAAATGCTATTATATAATAATTTTATATGTTGTCAATGATAAAAAATAATTATTATGACTTTTATATTATAATAAGAGAAAAATTACTTGTTTAAGCGCTTGTTTTTGACATAATTTGTAAATAAACGCCATTAGGATAATATAATAATTGTTATATATCGTTTTTTAGAATATAATTAACTAATGAAATTTACCTAAAAATATTCTAAATAATTCTTGACTTTTTGTAAGAATAGATGACAAAATATTTTTAACCTTAGGAGTATTGTTGATGAAAAATGGAGAAGTTGAATTTATTAATTGTAAGAATGTGCTCAAAAGTGTAGAGGAATTAGATAGTCCTTCCAGAGCTACAATTGCAAAATATTTAGGATTAAGTAGAACTACTTCCTCTCAAAATATCAATAGATTAATTGAATTTAAACTAGTAAAAGAATGTGAAAATACTTTAGTAGGTAGAGGCCGTCCAGGTAGACCTTTAGTTTTAGATGAAAGTAAATGGTGTGCGCTTGGTGCCTGTTTTGAAAACAATTCTTTGTTTTTTACTGTTGTAGATTTATATGGAAATATAATTGATAAAAATCAAGTTGAAATTTCTCCAATGACCTTTGATAAGTTCTATAAAGAGTTAGTTGAAAATATTAGATTCTTTTTGGATAAATATAGCGAAAATATTTTACCAGCTATCGGGGTTGGTAGCCCAGGTGTTATTGATCCTAAAGATGGCTCTATTGTAAAAGCTGTTGATTTAGGTTGGTTTAATATTCCATTAAAGAAAATGTTAGAAGAAGAGTTTAATCTTCCAATATTTATTAATAACAGATATAGGACTATGGGGTTAGCTGAAGCAAGACAAGGCCTTGGAAAAGAATATGATAATTTTATTTATCTAGGTGTTGGAAATGGCTTTGGTACAGCAATCTTTTTAGAGGGAAAACTTGTATTAACAACCAATATTCACACTGGTGGTATTGGTCATATTGTTGTTGAACCTAATGGACCTTTTTGTCGTTGTGGTAAAAGAGGGTGTCTATTTACTGTTGGCTCTTTAAGTGTTTTAGAAGAAAAAACTAAATTAGCTTTAGAAAAAAGCCATGAAAAAAGTCTATTAGATAAAATTGATACTGTAAATATGGAAGAAATTATGAATGCTGCAAATAAAGGTGATGAATTAGCAATAGATTGTGTTAAAAAAGTTGCTGATCCTTTATGTGTTGTTATTGGAGATTTAATTAATATTATTAATCCTCAAAGAATAATTATAGGGGGCCCTATGGGCACTTATGGTAAGTTTTATTGTGAATATGTAAATAATAAAATTTCTGATTACTATAATACTACTGAAATTTCCATAGTTCAAACTCAGATAGATTTCTTTGGTGGAGCAGTTGGAGCAGCATATCAAGTTTTAGATAATAAATTAGAGTTGGTTTTAGATAAGTTAAAAGCCAATGATTGTAAAATAACTTAAATTTTATTGATAAAAGCTTGGAGGCTTTAATGGGTGAATTTCAGAAAAAAGATGGGCAAAATTATGCACCTAAAGGAATAGAAAATATCGTTTGTAAACCTGGAGAGTTTATAGTTGGTGTTTGTAGAATGGATCATGGACATATATATGGTATGTGTAATGGTCTTTTAGAAGCTGGTGCACAAATCAAATATGTTTATGATAAAGATCTTGAAAAAGTTAAAGCTTTTCAAAAAGTTTTCCCTTCTGCTCAATACATTGAAGATGAAGAAACTTTAATGAATATTGAAGAAATAAATCTTATTGCAACCTCAGCAATTCCTAATGAAAGATATTTAATAGGTTTAAAAACTTTAGATCATGGAAAAGATTTTTTCTCTGATAAACCTCCTTTTACAACTCAAGAACAAGTTGATTTAGCTAGAAAAAAAGTTAAAGAAACTTCTTTAAAATGGTTTGTATATTATAGTGAAAGGCTACATGTTGAAGCTGCTGTATATGCAGGAGATTTAATTGAAAAAGGGAAAATAGGGGATGTTGTTAGTATAAAAGGATGGGGTCCTCATAGATTGGATGAAAAAAATAGACCTGATTGGTTTTTTAATAAAGAACAATTTGGTGGAATAATTGTAGATATTGGATCTCATCAATTAGAACAAGCCTTATATTATGCAAAAGCAAAAGATGCTAAATTATTATCATCAAGAGTTGGTAATTTAAAGAATAAAAAATATCCTGATTTTGAAGATTATGGTGATGCAACTTATATTACAGATAATAATATACCTTGCTATATTTCTGTAGATTGGTTTACTCCCAATGGTCTTTCTACCTGGGGAGATGGAAGATTAATTATATCAGGAACTAAAGGATATATTGAAATTAGAAAATATCTGGATGTTGCTTCTTCTAGTGAATCTGATCATATAATATTGGTTGATGAAAAAGAAGAAAAACATTTAAGAGTGCATAATAAAGTAGGATTCCCTTTCTTTGGTCAAATGATTAGAGATTGTTTAGATAGAACTGAATTAGCTATTTCTCAAGAGCATACTTTTAAATCTATTGAATTAGCAATCCTAGCTCAAAATGAAGCTGTCGTATTATAAAAAAATCCTCTATGAAATGTTATTATTATTTCATAGAGGTATTAAAGAACATATAACTCAAACACAAACCATGTAGCTCAATTAGTCGTAACAGTGTTTGTAATTACTGAAAGAACATATAACTCAAACAATAGTGCAAGTGGCACTAAGAACCAACTAGTGTTTGTAATTACTGAAAGAACATATAACTCAAACAAGATAGCATTAACGAACCTTTATTTTTAAGTGTTTGTAATTACTGAAAGAACATATAACTCAAACGGAACAGATGTATTTACTCACAGTGGACTGGTGTTTGTAATTACTGAAAGAACATATAACTCAAACAGATCTTTAGATGATTTTTTATGTTTTTCTGTGTTTGTAATTACTGAAAGAACATATAACTCAAACATAGAAGCTTCTCCGAGTCAGAAACTTGATGTGTTTGTAATTACTGAAAGAACATATAACTCAAACGAGATATTAGACAGAGCTAGCGAGTTCGCTGTGTTTGTAATTACTGAAAGAACATATAACTCAAACAATAGTCTTAATCATGAAATCAATGTTAAAGTGTTTGTAATTACTGAAAGAACATATAACTCAAACATTAACTGTATCGGCTACTAAATAGTAATCGTGTTTGTAATTACTGAAAGAACATATAACTCAAACCAGATAGCGACCAACATTTATTATTATCTTGTGTTTGTAATTACTGAAAGAACATATAACTCAAACATTATCGTCAAAAAGTTTGCAAATACTTTTGTGTTTGTAATTACTGAAAGAACATATAACTCAAACTTTCAAGTAAGATGTTTCCGATTGATCTATGTGTTTGTAATTACTGAAAGAACATATAACTCAAACAGCTCAAACATGGGGTGAACGTTGGTATTTGTGTTTGTAATTACTGAAAGAACATATAACTCAAACCTTCCTCCTGGACTAGAAGAAGAACAGATTGTGTTTGTAATTACTGAAAGAACATATAACTCAAACATAACATCTGTTTACCGTAATTATTTAATTTTATATTAGGTAAATAATTAGTAAATGATGAATATTTGAATTTTTTCATAATTGTCCTTTCTTTTTATATTTGAATTATAACATATTATCACAGCTTTTCCTACGCTAAATCTGACAAAAATCTGAATCTATTATTAATTTTTTACAGTTTTTATTTTTATAATTTATATCTGAAGCTTCAATAAAAATTACATGAATATCATAGTTAATGCATGAATTTATTAATTCATCAATTTGCTCGTTTTCTAAATAATTAAAAAGATTAATAAAACAAAAAACTTGTGTATTAAGATATTTATTTGAATTCAATAAATATTCAAACAAATTTTCATAGAAATTAGTACTAAAAGTATCAACTTGATAATTAATCATTTTTATAATATTGTCACTTGTTATTTCTGTTTTTGGAGCAATATTTCCATTAAAAGTAAAAGCAATATTTTGTGCATATTCTTCGATTAATGAAATAATTCTATTAGTTTTAGAATAATGTATTTCATTTTTTGCCTCTGACATAGCAAGCTTTTGAATAGCTAATAATACTTTTTTATTATTTATATCAATATTAAATGGATTAATAATTAGTTCAAGATTATCTTTTATTTCAATAGGATTATCGTCAATAGATAATACAAAATCACCATATCCATTATTAATTTGATTATTTAAATCTTGTATAATATTATAAAGTAATGTTTTTGATTCAATAACTAATATGTTAAATGTAATGTCAACATTATCTATAAATAAATCTAATGGTTCATTTACTAATCTAATTTTCATATTATAACTACTTTTTCCATTGTATCAAGCACTTCATTTTGTGAAGTTCCTACTATAATTTCTCTATTATTAAATTCTTTTTCTGTTATTTCAAATATCTGAATACTTCCCTCAAGTGTTTTGTGCTTTTTAACATTTTCTATTATGAGTTTTGATGAATTATTATTTAAGGCTAATTTGGAATATACAGATTCTTGGAGCATAATAAATCCTTCTTTTATCAACCATTTTCTAAATATTCGATAATCTCTTCTTTGTTCTATTGTTAGTGTTGGAAGATCAAAGACTAATATTAATCTCATAAATCTATTTTTCCCCATAAGCAAAATTGTAGAATTTTAATTCCGAAATATCATTGTTTCTTAGAGCTGTAAAAACACTAGAACAATATATATTTACAACATCTTTTAAATCATATTTCTTATTACTAATTAGAAATTTTTTTTCAAATATTTTTAATAATAGGTGTTTTTCTTCTGGTCCAAATTCATCATTAATTTTTAATGTAAAAACTTCATAGACTACTATTGGTCTTAGTAATTCCATTAAATCACATGATAAATTGAATTGATTCCTTATACTACTATGATGTAATCCTAATTGTGTCAAATAGCCTTTTGATGTTACTTCTCTATTTACTAAAGAAAGTAATATTATATATCCATAATTTAAAGCTGAATTTTTAGCGTTGTCAGAACTTCTTGTAAATTGATTAGAGAATAAATAATGAAAGTATTTTTTTGCAGCTTGAGCTTCAATGTTAGTTGTATCATTTAACTTCATTTCATTAATTTTGTTTTCAAAATAGTTTTCAGTATTAATATTTAAATGTTCTAATAATTCTTTTTGTTTTCTGATTTTTTCTTTTACTAATTCTGTCCAGACAAGTGATTTGATATCATTACTCCAGTTAATTTGAATCCGAATTTTTTCAGAGCTATCATAACTTCCATAAAAAGGTAATAGATTTGAACAAGGATTTCTTTTGTTATCACAAAATATAACATCAATATTTTGATTTATTAGTTCTTGAAGTAAAACAGCAGTAATTGATATTGCTGTATGCTCAATTAATAATAAAGATATTTCTGAAATATATATTCTTTGAATACCTTCTTTTGTTCTAATAACAAGATAATTTTGTCTAAATTCTAATTTTGACTGTTTTGAAATTACAATAGCTCTAAATCCCATTAAATTTTCACCTTCTTTTTATTTTCATATAGACCTGTTACTGATTGATAAATAAATTCTATATCAGAATTTAGATTTCTGCCCATTGTGGGAGTTCCTGTTTTTTTTAATCCTTTAATTAAAGTGAAATTAACATTACCATATTTACATGTAAACAAAGTCATGAATTGTTCTAAAAACAAAGTTTGTTCATATATTGAAGAATTAATAAATAAATCAATATTATTATTTATATTATTTCTAATATCATCACTAATTCTATATTGAAATATTGTTTTATTAACTTTTTCTTTTAATTCACTATATAAATTAATATTTTTTTCTTTTGAGATTTTATTTTTAAAAATTAAGTATTCAGAAAAATTTGATATAATTTCTTCTGATTCATTTCTGTGAAATCTAAGGAATTCTTTCATTTTGTCTAAATATTTTTCAATGTAAAAATAATATTTGTAATTTTTATCTGATATTACTAATGGAACAGCTGTTTTTAATCCTATTTTTTCTCCCATAGCACCTGATATTTCATAAACAAAATTTTTATATTTTATTTTAGTATTAACTAATATTTGAGGAATTATAATATTAGGCTCTTCTAAATTTAAATCATTTATACAGTAATCATAAAGGGTTGTTTTACCACTTTCAAATTCTGATATTTTATGAATAGGAACATCCAATATTCTTTTGACCCTTTTATTTCTATTTGTATATTCTGCTAAGAAGAAATAAGATTTAGCTATTTTATTTAAACCCCCATATTTCTCAACTTTTAGCAAATTTTTATCTGAAGATTTAATGGGTAATAATGTATCAGTGTTATCATTTTTCTTTACAAATAGCATGTCAGAAATTCCGCCACTTCTTTGAAATGTTTGTCGAGTAAATAAAATATTATTTTTACTTAATGTAGATCTTATCTTTACAATTGTTCCTGTTTCCGGATATTTTTCATAATCTAATTTACCATTTATTTGATTTTCTTTATCTCTTCGTGCTTTTCCATTAATATCTCTTTCCCAAGCAAGATAATTATTTCTTCTAATATCAAAAAAGAATAATTTAGATAAGTTATATGAATCTTTTATTTCATTTTTTAAAATGTAACTTGGATCTTTTGTGAATTTTGTATAATAAGCATTTCCAACTACAATATTTAAATAGGCATCTTTTGCGTGATGGAGATCATTAACTCCTCTAGATTTGTAAATTTGATTTTTTGTTTTGAAGTCAGCTACTGTATTTGCTTTTGAGTAAACAATTGTTGAATTCGGGCAAAGTTTTTTTAATAATTCCCCAGTTGCTTTTGTACTTTGTCTTGTTTCAACAATTTGTCTTGCTATGAAGCTCTCGAGTTCATCCTTGTCTAATTCTGTTTTACGAATCAATCTATTATATTTTTCTTTTGTTATAAAATGTTTTTTATATAATAAAGCCCAATGAGAAGAACATTTTGTTTGAATGTCTAAGGACAAAGGATATTTATCGCTTTTCCTACCATTTTCTTCTTTAAGCACTAAAACACGGTTGTTTAAACTATCGTCTTTTATACTTTTTTGAGGATAAATATGGTCTATATCATATTTATTATTAGAGTTTAATAGATCTTCTAAATTTATAATTTCATTAGAATACATACATCTGCCCATTTGAGTGAAATATAAGTATAGTTTGTCTTTCCTTAAATTAGCATCACTTTGGTCTTCTAGTGACTTAAGTATTTTATTTACTTCATCATTATTTGTTAATTCTTGATATTGTTTTATTAATGTTTCTTTTCTAGATATTGTTCTTTTATTTTTTTGTGCTTCTTCTGGACCTCTTGCCATTTCAATAAAAATTCTTTTAGGATCTTTTTGAGTAACTTCTCTAATTTCTTTTACTATTTGCAAAGTTTGCCAAATACTTCTTTTTATTGAAGGCGAAACGAGTAAAGGTTCAACAAGATTTTCATAACTCCAAGTATTATAATCTTTATTATAAGATGATAATTCTTCTTCAACACTTTTTGAAATAGTATATTTGTTACTCATTAATTCCATTAAATTATTAGAAGTTTCTTTCATTAATGTAATTATATTTTTACACTCGCCATATTCATCAAAATGATACATTTCTGTTAAGAATTTTTTTGAAAGACGACCCCAGCCTGTATAGGTTTTACATTTGCCTAAAATATCTTTAATTTCTTTTTCTGTTAGTTTTGTTCCAAATTGTTCTATTATTTTATTTTTAATAAGGTTTTGCCCTTCATTAAAAATAGTTCCCCATTCAATAATTAACTCAACTTCATCTTTTGTTAATTTTTCATTTTCAAGGTATTCTTTAAAATCAATATAGGACTTGAGTGATGATTTAAATGTTTTATCAATACCTGAAAAAACAAGTTCACTTTGTTTGTTATATATACCTCTAGCTATCAGTAAATTTCTTATTTTGGTAGTGGATACCGTTTTAGTATTTTTAAAAAGGCTGAAGATTTCATCTCTTAATTCAATTGGAGGTTTTTGTCCATTGATTTTAAAATTGTTTAATTCATTAAGTAAAGAGTATTCACTATACAATAAAGAGTTTTTTGGTAAACAATTTTCATTTGGGAGATAGCTACATTTTCTGGACATCCTTTTTATAAATTCATTGCCACAAGCAGCTAAATCCACTTGCTTAGCAAATTTCCAAGGTAAAATTCTACCGGTACTATTATTTTTTCTAATCAACCAACTGAATTTTTGATATTCTTTATTTTTGTCAGTTTTTTCAACCAATGGGCCAACAAAGTATGGAATTCTAAATTCCATTATTGCTATTATTTTTTCTTTTACACTATACCCTTCACTATCCTTAATATTTAAAAAATTAAGATAATTTGATGCCTTCTCTAAAATCGCCTTAAGTTCTAATAAATTAACTTGGTATGGAATAACTCTATTGTTTGTTGAAACAATTTTTGGAAGAAGTTGTCCTAATTCCAATTTTTTGTAAATTTCAATTAGTATTTTATCATCTTTGTTTTCTTTGTAAGCTTTTTCTAGTAATTTAAGAAAATATTTATTTATTTCTTCTTTTGAACATTTAGATTTAATTGGACCTTTGTCTTTTTTCCCATTATCTAGTCCATGTCCAATATATGAACAATAATTTATCAGTTTTTCTTTTGTTGTTTTAAAAGCTTCCTCGAATTTTGTGGGATTGTATTTTTTAATTAATTCCTTTAGTTGATTTAATTCTTTTTTATGTATTTCATAGTTATTAATTTTTGCATCAGAAATATATTTTTGTCCTTGTAGAATTTCATATAAAAGAGACCAATCATAAATTTCTTTTAAACAAGATATTATTTCAAAATTATCTAATCCTAGAGAATTCTTAATTATTACTTCATTAATATCATAAGTGCTTGATGAAAAAGTAAAATCTTTGTTAGGTAATTCTTCCTCTTCAATTGTTATATCAGGTATTAATTTAGTAATATTGACTTTATTTCCATTGAGAGCTTTTGCAATTTCTCCTTGTATTGTTTTTGCTAGTTTTGTATCTTCTGCTTCAACAATAATATTACTTTTTAATTCTTTTAATTTATTTTTTACGGTTTTATCTGTTAATATTGTTTTGACTTTATTAATTCCGTTAGGATATGTGATAATAATATTGGGGAATAAATCAAAAAATATTTCTTTTAAATTATTTAATAATCTATCAACATTTTGAACACTTTCTATATTTTGCCCATCATATATAAAATGCCCTCGATTTTTTATTATATGATGAATTGCTAAATATACTAACCTTATATCATGAGGATTATTACTGTGTATTAATTCTGATCTTAAATGATATATTGTAGGGTAGGTTAAATGAAATTTTATATCATTAAAATCTTTATCATTAAATAAAGTATTTTTGTCATTTTTGTTAGTTTTATCTTCTAAAAGGTATTTACTATCTTTTAATCTTTGAAAAAACTTTGGATCAATTTTATTAATTTCTACTTCAAATAGTTCATTGATTAAATCTAATCTAGCTCTTTTTCGATAAGTTCTTCTTCTTGTAGCTCTATATTCTCTTCTTTCGGCCGCAGGTTTTGCCTCTTCAAACAATCTAATTCCCCAAAGTGATTTGCCTTTGGCTTTTTGTATGTTGTAATTATTGTCAGTAACAGCCCAACCTACAGATGAGGTTCCACAATCCAATCCTAAGTAATAGTCGTTTTTCATTTTTGTTCCTTTTTGAGATATTAAAGTATATTTGTATAAATGATAGATATGAAAATTTATAATAATATAGTACCCTAATGATAAACCTTATTGTTAATAAATGCAAAAAAATTAGCTTGACTTAAAATATTTTTAGTGCAAAACTAAAGAAGAAAGAACATATGTTCAAATAAAAATTTATTCAAATCGTCCTTTTGGGACTCACATTGTGTGAATAGGCTTGCTTTTGGGCAAGCTTTTTTTTGTTTATATAAATCATTAGAATAATAAATATTTTTCAATAATTAAAAAAATTTTAAATCATCATATTTTCACCACATTTGTTTTATAAATTGTAAATAGATAAAAGATAAAAACAAATAAGGATGGAAATAATCATGAATAAAAAAATATTAGTAAGTTTAGTTTTAATAAGTTTAGTAGCTTCAGCAGTTTTATTTGCTCAAGGCACAAAAGAAATAAGTACAACTACAAGTCCAGTAGCAAATGAAGTACTAAGTCAAATAGAGGATAATACTTCTTCTACTCTTTTAGGAGCTAGTGCTGCAAAAGCAGGAGAATATTTTACATTAGAAGAAATGTTAAAATATGCATTAGAAGATGAAAAATTAGCTTTAGCTGAATATGCTTTTATAATGGATGAGTTTAATGTAAGTAGGCCTTTTAGTAATATTATTAAAGCTGAGCAATCTCATCAAAACGCAATTTTATATTTATATGATGTATATGGTTTTGAGATTGAAGAGTTTGATGCAAGTGAACATGTGGTTCTTCCAAATAGTTTAGCTGAAATTTACGATGTTGGAGTTGAAGCTGAAATAGCAAATATTGCAATGTATGATAAATTTTTAGCAACAGAAGATTTACCTGATGATGTAAGAAGAGTTTTTGAAGCTTTAAAAAATGGTTCAATAAGCCATCTACAAGCTTTTGAGAGACAAGCAAGTAAATATTAAAAAGAGTTTTAATTATAAAAAAAGCACTATATCATTATTATTGATATGGTGCTTTTCTTTTGTTATTTTAAAGCTTCTCTATATTTTAAGTTATAAGCTCTCCAATATTTGGTTTGATCTGTATTTTTAAAATATTGTTTATAATCAGTAAAGATTAAATCTCCCATTCTTCTTAATCCATTATTAAGATGGGATCCAAGAACTGGTAATACTAAATCTTTCTTTTTTGCTTTAATGGTTTTTAATAATAATTCATGATCACTAACAATTTCTGGATATTTTAGGGTAACGACAAAGTCTAACATTCTAAATCGGGTGTATTCTACTTGTTGTTGTTGAATTAGTCCCCAGATTTGGTCACAATACATTTTATTAAACCAAGTCTCATGAAAAGAACTATCTTTATCAAAAAATTCATTTTCATTTACTGGATCTTCTTGAATAAGAAGTTTTTGTAATCTTAGATTGTGTTCTAATTCTTCTATTGTAAAGCCATCAGGATCACTATCAATAAAATCACATATTGTTTGAGCTTCTAAAATAGTTCTCATATGAATTATCTGATAAATCTTTCCAAGGTCTAGTAGGGTAGCACTAACTCCTTTGTATGGGACAATATCGACTAATCCTATATCACTTAATCTTTTAAAAGTAGTTCTAACAGGTGGTCTTGTTACAGAAAAGCGATTACAAATTTCATTTTCTACTATCAATTCTCCAGGTTTAATCGCCAATGAAATTATTTCTTGCTTTAGCGTATTAAAAATGTTGTTACTTAAATCTGTTTGTTGTTTCTTTGCCATAGTCTTCCTAATTATATTTTATTTTGTTATTTAATTTCTTTAATATTTTCTTTTAATTGTGCTAATGCTTTATTGAAATATAACATATCATTGCCAAGAATCAACATGTTTATTCCTTTATCAATTGCTTGTTTTAAATCAGCAGGAGAAGAAGGAACTACAGGTGCTAATATACCAATATTTCTTTTTTTTGTTTCATCAGCTAATTTATTATAAGCTTCTTTTAGTCTATTATCATCGTTTTTATAACCAACTTTTGCACCAATGCTTAAAGAATAATCTATTGGTCCAAAGTTTATTGCATCAATTCCATCAACACTAAATATTTCTTCAATATTATCACTAAATTCAAAATCTTCATCCATTGGTATTACTAAAGTATCTTCATTGCTTTTTTTAGTGTATTCATCCCAAGAAAAATCATTTACTCCAAATTGTGCTGCTCTAACGCAAGACTCCCCACCTCTTCTTCCAATTGGAGGGAATTTTGCACTATGTATTATAGCCTCAATATCAGCTTTTGTTCTACAGTGTGGAACAATAACGCCTTCAGCACCCATTTCTAGAACTTTTCTAATTTCTACTTCATCGACACAACTTACTCTTACTAGTGGAGAAACACCACTTGTTTTTGCAGCTAATATTAATTTTTCTATATTTGAAACATTATCAATTGGACAATGTTCTAAATCTAAATATACAAAATCAAATCCACTATATCCAATTGCTTCGACAGCACAAACAGCACCTGTGTAGCAAACAACCCCAAATACTGGGCCGTTTTTCATTTTTTCTTTTAAAGTCATTTTTCCCTCGTATTAACTTATATATTTGAAAACAAATATATTTGATGTTCTTTTTGTAATTAGAATAATAAAGTAGGTAACCATAAGCTAACTGATGGTATAAATGTTACTATAATTAAAACTGTTATATTACAAATTAAAAATGGTATTGCACTTTTAAATACTTCAATAATAGATAAATCAGATATTTTGGCAGCAACATTTAAGCACATTCCTACAGGTGGTGTAACAAGTCCAATTGCTAAGCCAACAACCATTATTATTCCAAATTGTAATTCATTCATCCCAATAGCTTGCATAACTGGCATTAGGATAGGAGCAATTAATAAAATACAAGGTACAACATCTAAAAATGTTCCTAATATTAATATTAAAATATCAAATAAAATTAAGACTACCCAATATGGAATATTTGAATTTAAAATAAAATCAGCAAGCATAGTAGGAATTTGTTCCATTGCTAAAATCCAAGTAAAGATCATTGTAAACCCACCAATTATCATAATAGATGCGGTAATCATTGAAGTTTTCTTTAATGCTGCTTTTATATTTTTAAATGTTAATTCTTTATAAACTAAAGTACCTAAAAGTATTGCATATAATACTGCAATTCCAGCAGATTCACTTGCTGTACAAACACCCATAGTTACTGTAACTAAAATCATTACTGGCATTAAAACAGCTAAGATACCATCTTTTGCAATTTTCTTATTTTCTGCAAATGTTTTTTTTGTTTGTAGTTTATGGTATCCACCTTTTGCTGATAGTGACCAAGTAATACCTAATTGTGTTGCTCCAATTAAAATACCAGGAATCAATCCTGCCATAAATAATTTACCAACACTAACTCCACTTACCATAGCAAACATGAGCATTGGTATACTAGGTGGAATAATCATGCCTACGGTAGAAGAGGCTACAGTAACACCTGTTGAAAAGCTTTTTGAATAACCTTTTTTAACCATATCTGGAATTAAAATACTACCTAAAGCAGAAGTATCAGCAACAGAAGAACCTGTAATTCCTCCAAAAACCATTGAAGAGACAACATTTACTTCTCCTAAACCGCCTTTGAAAGGTCTAACTAATAAAAGAGAGAAATCAATAAGTCTTTTTGTTAGTCCTCCATGGTTCATTAATTCGCCACTTAGCATAAATAGAGGCATTGCAATAATTAAGAAACTATTACAGCCACTCCAAATTCTTTGTGGAAAACTTAATAAGAAAGATGGGTTTGATAAAAGCATATAAATAATACCAGACCCTCCGAGAGCAAAGGCTATTGGAAGACCAATAACTAATAATACAATGAGTGTAATAAACATTATAGCTAGATACATGATTAATTTTCCTCCGGTAAGTCTGCGTCATCAAAATATCCTGATATTGCTGGATCAATTTTGATAAAATGTCCTAAGATATCTATAGCACAATAAAAAATTGTTAATATAAATGAGATTGGAACCATTAGATAAAATATTCCCATCGGAATTCCTGATGCAGGAGATACTGTTGAGCCAACCATACTTATCCATTTGATTGAATAATTTATAATGAATGCTGAAATAATAATTATTATACTCATTATGATTATTTCAACTATTTCTTGTCGTTTAGGGGTAAAAGAATCTTTAAAATATGATATTTGGATATGTTGTTTTTCTCTGATAGCAAGAGCTGATCCAATAAAAATTATAGCAGCAAAACAATTTGTTAAAAATTCTTCGAAAAAGTTAAATGATATTCCAAATATATATCTTAAAAATACTGTTAAGATAATTCCAATTGCTAAAATAGCAACTAGTGATGATAGTATAAATGAAATTATTTTATCAATAATTTTCAATACTTTGTTCATATAGACCTCAAATTAATTGCTCCAGTTTAGAAGTCTAAACTGAAGCGTAAATAATAGAAATATTAATTTCCTTGTGTGATTGTTCTCATTTGATCTAATTCAGCTTGAGTGAATGATCCTTCGTTAATAAAGTAGTCATAAACAGGAGCACAAGCTTCTCTAAATAGTTCTACTTCATCAGCTGTAGGTGTGTAGATTTTAACACCACTGTCTTTAATTACATTATAATAATCTTGGTCAGTGTTTTTACGGATTTCATTTAATTTATTAGCAAATACCCAACCGCCATCAACACAAATCTTTTGTAAATCTTGTGGAAGGTTGTTGAAGAAGTTTAAGTTCATGCTTAATACTTCAGGATGGAATTGGTAATTAATATAAGTCATATATTTTTGTACTTCATAGAATTTCATATCAACAATATTTGCTAAAGGATTTTCTTGACCATCAGCTACACCAGTCTTTAATGCCATATATGTATCTGCATAAGGAATTGAAACAGGGTTTGCACCTAAGCTTTTCATACATTCAATGATTGATTTCATTGGAGGTGTTCTTAGTTTAATACCAGCCATGTCTGCAGGAGTTTTAATTTCTCTAACATTGTTTGTGATATTTCTTGAACCACCGTTACCAAATGCTAAAATCTTGATGTTATTCTTTTTTGCATCATCCATAATTTGTGCACCTAAGTTACTGTGAGCTACTTTCATTAATGATTCTTGTGAATCAAAGAAGAAAGGCATTAAGATTAAGTTTAATTTTTCAGTTAATGCATCAAAAGGTCCACCAACATAAGCTTCAAGATTTCCCATCTTTAATGATTCAACCATTTCTGCTTCTTTACCTAAAACACCAGCTGGGAATAATTCAACTTTGATTTGACCGTTTGATTGAGCTTCAACATAAGATTTGAATTCTAATAGAGCTTGATGTCTTGGACTTTGTGTTGTCATTGAGTGACCAAGTTTAATAACATATTCCTTTTTCTGTGCTTGTTCGCTTTCACCATTAGCAAAGATCATTGGGATGCTAAGTAAAAGGCAGAGTGCAATTGCCATAAATTTTTTCATAATTAACTCCTTAAATTTTAATTATTTTTAATATTTGTTTTTTTAATTTTTTTAATTGAAAAATTTGAATTTATTGAGGTTGTTTGCCGATATAAGCTAAAATACCACCATCAACATACAAGACATGACCATTTACAAAATCCGATGCATCACTAGCTAAAAATATTGCTGGACCCATCAAATCTTCTGGTGTTCCCCATCTTGCTGCTGGTGTTTTTGCTATTATAAAGGAATCAAATGGATGCCTTGAGCCATCAGCTTGCTTTTCTCTCAATGGAGCTGTTTGTGGTGTTGCTATATACCCAGGTCCTATACCATTACATTGTATATTATATTCACCAAATTCACTACAGATATTTCTTGTTAGCATCTTTAAGCCGCCTTTTGCTGCTGCATATGCTGATACTGTTTCTCTGCCTAACTCACTCATCATTGAACAGATGTTGATTATCTTTCCATGTCCATTTTCTATCATTTGTGGTAATACTGCTTTTGATACTATAAATGGTGCATTTAAATCTACGTCTATTACTTTTCTAAAGTCTTCAACTTTCATATCTAACATGCTTTCTCTTTTTATAATACCTGCATTGTTAACCAATATATCTATGCTTCCTAGATCCTTGGTTATTGCTTTTACACATTCTTGTACTTCAGCTTCTTTTGTTACATCACATACGTACCCTTTTGCTTCTATTCCTATTTCTTTGTATGCTTTAATACCTTTTTCTACTAATGCTTGATTAATATCATTAAAAGCTATCTTTGCTCCTTGTTTTGCATATGCTGATGCTATTGCAAATCCAATACCATAGGATGCTCCTGTTACCCAGGCTACCTTGTTTTCTAATGAAAAAGTAAAACTCATAGTTTTTGTCCTAAATTTAATAAAAATGGTTTTTTGAAATCAAAATTAAATTTTAATATTAAATTCAAAAAGTGATATCACATTTGGTAATGTATAACGGTTTTTATTAGCTGTCAACTTATTTTTTTTAAAACTTAAATTTAAAACATTGATATTTAGTTATATGTAAAAAGGCATAATATTACTTAACAAATTAAAGTTAATATTAGTTTTTTTATTTAATTATTTTTGTTTGAAATTATCATTATAATTAGGTATCTATAAAAGAGTTGTTATAACTAATTTCTTATTTTATAAAGATTTATTATTTATTATATAATATTCAAATTAATTAATAATTGTATATTATCTCAAAAAAAAACTATATTTTTTTTGACATACCACCTAATTGGGTGTTCAATTTTAGAAGTGGTATATTTTTTAAGGAGGTATATATGGATGCTGTATTAATTATGGTTTTAGCCTTTGTAGGTTATATAATTGCATATAAATTATATGGTAAATTTATTGGTAATAAGATCTTTCAATTATCAGAAAAGAACGTTACCCCTGCAAATGAATTTAAAGATGGAATCGACTATGTTCCAACTAAAAAGGGAATAATTTTTGGTCACCATTTCACTTCAATCGCTGGTACTGGCCCTATCGTAGGTCCCGCTATTGGTGTTATTTGGGGCTGGTTGCCTGCTCTAATTTGGGTCTTTGTTGGCTCTATTGTTATGGGCGCAGTTCAAGACTTTGCCGCTTTAGTAATGTCTTTAAGATCTCAAGGTAAATCAATTTCTGAAGTAGCTTCTCAATATATTAGTAAAAAGATTCGTTTCGCTTTTTTCTTAATTGTATTTATTGAATTATGGTTGTTCTTAGCTATTTTAGGTATGATTATGGCAGTTATTTTTCATATGTATCCAGAAGCCGTTTTCCCTGTATGGATGGAAATTCCAATTGCTATTGCTCTTGGTATTGCTGTATATAAGAAAAATAAGAATGTTACAACTTCAACTGTTATTGCTGTAGTTGCTATGTATATTACTGTTGTTCTAGGTCATATTATTCCTATTGATATGCCTAGTATTGGTTCAATGCCTGCAACAGGAACTTGGACAATAATTTTATTCATTTATGCTTTTATTGCATCCACTTTGCCTGTTACAACTCTATTACAACCTAGAGACTATATTAATGCTTGGGAATTATTTATTGCTATGGCGTTATTGGTAACTGGTGTTGTAGTTTCTTCATTTAATGGATTAGAAATTGTTGCTCCAACTGTACAAGTTCATCCTGAAGGGGCTCCATCTCTTTGGCCATTCTTATTTATTACAATAGCTTGTGGTGCTATCTCTGGTTTCCACTCTGTTGTAGCATCAGGTACAACTTCAAAACAAGTTGAAAAAGAAGATGATGCTCTATTTGTTGGATATGGTTCAATGTTAATGGAAGGTGCTTTAGCTGTATTGGTTATTGTAGCTACAGTTGCTGGTATTGGTTTAGCTTCTCGTGGAGATACAACAGGAGTAGTTGGTGTTGCTAAGTGGAGTGAACACTATGCTTCTTGGGGTGCTGCTTCCGGTTTAGGCTCAAAGGTTGAAGCTTTTGTTCTTGGATCTGCAAATATGATCAGTTATTTAGGTATTCCTCAATATCTAGGTTTAATTATCATGGGTGTATTTGTTGCTTCTTTTGCTGGTACTTCTTTAGATACAACTACAAGATTACAACGTTATGTTATTCAAGAATTATTAGGTGCTAACAGAGTTGGTGCTGCTGAAAAGAAGAGTTTCTTTACTGATAAATATGGTGCTACTTTATTAGCTTTACTAACAGCTGGTATATTAGCTTTCTCAACTGGTGTTGATGGAAAAGGTGCTTTACAGTTATGGCCATTATTTGGTGCAAATAACCAAACTTTAGCTGCATTAGCATTATTTACTGCTTCAGTTTATTTGAAGAAACGTGGTGGTAATAAATATTTAATTTCTTTCATTCCAGCTGTATTTATGTTGATTATGACCCTTTGGGCATTAGTAGTAAATGAATTAACATATATTAAATCTAGTACTTATTTATTAGGCATAATAAATATAATTATTATTTTAATTGTTATTGTTGTTTCTATTGAGAGTTTTAAAGCTATCTTTAAAGTTGAAGAAGAAAAATTAGCATAATTAAAAATAATGGGTGCCTGATTGGGCACCCTTTGTTATAATGAAAAAAAGGAAGGATTAAAAATGGAGAAAATATTTAAAAAAATAACTACTATCACGGCAATTAATTATATAGTTTTAATAATTGTTTTTTTAATAATTTTCTTGATTAAAGATAATGGAGAAAGACTTGCTTCAAGAGTTCTTTCTACAAATGTCTTATTAGGATCTACAATTTTTTCAATTGCATTACCAATTCTTTTTAGAACAGGGTTCTATAATAAAAGTTATAAGAATAAAAAATTGAAAAAAAATGAATATTTTGTAATGAAATTATTAATCATAATAAGTGTATTTATTGGATCTTTATTTGCTTTGTATGCTTATTATTTTCCAATACTAAAATATCATCTATATCTATCTTTTTTATTTGGTCTTTGGGGTTTATATTCTGTTATTCCTTCAAAAAGAATTTATGAAAAAGATATTATTACATACATGGTTGAAAAATAATAATTATGAATCTATTTAAGAAAATTTTTATAAATGTAAAAGGTTTTATTATAGGCTTTCATCAAGCTTCTTTATATAAAGCTACATCTCAAATTGAATATGAAGTTTCTGAAATGGAAAATTCTTTTGCCTTAATGCTTTTTGGATCGGCAGTAGGACTTCCTTCTCCTCCTATGCCTCTTTGTCTTGAATTATTACCTTTGATGGAAAAAGATGTTGAGAAAATGTTTTTAAGAGCAACTCAAACAGGTAACGGTTTAAGTGAATTAGCAAGTATAATGGGTGAACCATAAAAAGAGGGTTAAAAATGGAAAAAATAAATATATTTTTAGGAAAAGGTGGGGTTGGTAAATCAACTTGTTCTTCAATGGAAGCCATTAAATTATCCAAATCGGATAATAAGGTTTTATTAGATTCTTTAGATCCTGCACATAACCTTCATGACATTTTTAATCAAACTTTTTCTAATAAGGTAAAAAAAGTTGTTGATAATCTATATATAAGAGAAAGTGATATATCTCTTTTGGGAAAGAAATATATTAAAGCAACACAAGAACAACTAAAAGGATTGTATCATTATCAACAATCATTAAATATTGATAGATATTTTTCTATTTTAAAATATGCTCCTGGTACTGAAGAATATGCTGCTTTGTTGGCATTAGAGAGATGTTTAACTGAAAAAAAATATGATAATGTCGTAATTGATACCCCACCAACAGCATTAACTTTAAAAACTTTAGCCCTTCCAAGTGTTAATTTACATTGGATTAATAGTTTAATAGAAATGAGAAGTGAAATTGTAAATAAGAAAAATACAATAAAAAACATTAGAAAAGAAAATCAAGAATTATTAAGTGAAGATCCAATTTATAACAGATTGCTTTCAATGAAGAGACGATATGATTCATTAAATGATAAACTTAAAGATTCAAACTTAGTTGAATTTGTTTTAATCCTTAATGAAGATGAATTAAGCTTTTCTGAGAGTTTGTTAATTAAAAAAGAAATGAAAGAACTAGCTTTTTCTATTGATAGAATTATTATAAACAAATCATCAAAAGATAATTTTGATTTTTATAATAGAATAAAAGAAGCTTTTCCTTCTTCAATAATTCAACTAAATCCTATGATTCAAGATAAATTATCAAATGTTGAAAAGCTTATAAATTATAACTTTGAATTTATTAGTCTAAATTAAAGTAAATCAGATTCTCCAATTTTAACAATTGAAAGTGTTTCTTTCATTATTATTGAACATTGAATAGAGGAATTTTCTAATTGTTGTTTGTTCTGCAAATGATTAAACATTTGCATTATTGCTAAATAGGTTTGTCTAGCTTGGTGTTGATATATTGTTGCTGATAAGGCTCCTGTAGCCAAATAATCTTTCATATTTTTTGTATATTCATGTCCAATTAATTTTATTTTGCCAACTTTATTTGCGTCTATTATTGCATCAGCAGCTGAAGAGAAGAACCCATTGGTAACATATATACAATTAAGCTCAGGATAATTAGAAATATTTTTTATAGCCATTTCATAAATATTTTTTTTAATCTCGCTGTTGCTTTCGCCTTCAATGTTTTCAGTCTTTAATACTTCAATTCCAAGTTTTTCTTGGTTTATTTTACTTATAAATCCGGCAACTCTTTCTTGAGTTCCTGTAAAACTTGCATTTGGTGAAAGAATTAGAGCATTCCCTTTTTCACAAGTATATAAAGAGGCCAATTTAGCTGATAATTGTCCTATTTGAAAATCGTTTGGACCAATATGAAAAGCTATACCTTTTGTTCTAGTTTTGTTAACTATTGTTGCAAAAGGCACATCGCTTGGAGGAGTTATTGCAGAAGATGAAAAATCATTTACTGCACAAAATATAATAGCATTAACATCCATTTCCAATAATTTTTTTAATGCTTGGTTTTGTTCGGCAAATCCATAACTGGTAGTTGGGATTTCAATTATATTAACTCCAAAAGGTTCAAGTTGTTTTCTTGCAGCTTTGATTCCTAATGGTATTTCATTCCAGAAATCTATATCTACAGCTGGATATGTTATTCCAATTGTTATTGGATTTTTTCTATATGATAATGCGCTAGCAATTTGACTTGGAGAATAGGAAAGCTCTTTGATTGCAGCTTGGACTTTCTTTAAGTTTTTATCTGAAACTTTACCGCGATTATGAATAACTCGGTCTACAGTTCCAGTAGAAACTTGTGCCAGCTTTGCAACGTCTTTTATAGTAATGTTTTTATTAACCATGTCTTCAATCATTTATATTTTTGCCTTATATTCATTTTTTCCAAAGTCTAAACAGTCTAATAAGTATATAGCTCCATCAAAATTTGTTTGTTCACCTTGTTCACACGCAATATTTGCTGAAGTCAATAAAAGCATATTTAAATTCTTTCCCCCAAAAGTAAGGCTTGAACTGTACTTACATGGAAGTTGAATAACATTGTTGATTTTACCCCCATTATTGAGTATTTTCAAGACTTTTCCTTCACCCCAAATACAAGTATAGATATTATTATCGTTATCAACTGTCATTCCATCAGGGACACCCTCTCCTTCATTTATAAAGAAAATTTGTCTATCTGAAATATTTCCCAATTCAATATTATATTTGTATTTGTAAATTGTTTTATTTTCTGAATCTGTGTGATAAAACACTGATTCATCACTTGAGAATCCCATACCATTACTGATATGAAGTCCTTGTTGGATTATTCTTGGATCTTTGTCTTTTTCAAAAACTATTAATCTACCTTTATCTGAGTTGTCATCACATTTGATTCCTGCAATAATTCTGCCTGTAGAATCACATATAGCATCATTGAAACGCTGATTAATTAATGGATATTCAATTAAAAAATTTGAATCTAAAAAATATTTATTATTCTCATTTAATACTTTGATTAACCCTTTCTCAGTTAAAAGAATTATTTCATCATTACAGTTAAAAACAAAAGCTCCAATACGGTACTGGGTTGATAAAATACATTTTACTTTTTTTTCATCTAAGTTGTATTTGTAGAGGTTGCCTTTTTCAATATCAACCCAGAAGAAAGAGTTCGAGCTTTCCATCCATAATGGATTTTCAGCTAATTCAAAATTATCATTTCCAACTCTATCTATTACCATTCAGTTACACTCCCATCTTCATTATATAATACATCATTTTTCCAATTATGGCCTTGTTTTGCCATTTCTCTTATTGATTCTTCGTTTACTTCAATACCTAATCCTGGTTTCTTTAATAGATTAACATACCCATTTTGATATTCAAATACTGAAGAGTCTTTAATATATTTTGACATTTCATTTCCATTGTTGTAAGCCATTCCTAAACTTTGTTCTTGGAAACAAGCATTTATAGAACAAAAGTCGACTTGTAGGCAAGAGGCAAGGGCGATTGGTCCAAGAGGACAATGAGGAGCTAAGCCAACATCAAAAGCTTCAGCCATAGTTGCGATCTTTCTAACTTCAGATAAACCTCCTGCATGGCTTAAATCTGGTTGAATAATATCAACATAACCTTCGCTTAGCATTTTTTTAAAGCCCCATCTAGTATAGTTTCTCTCTCCTGTAGCAAGTGGAATTGAACTAAAGCTGTGAATCTCTTTAAAAGCTTCTTCATTTTCAATTAATACGGGCTCTTCAATAAATAAGATATTGTATTGTTCTAATTCTTTTATTAAAGCTTTAGCCATTGATTTATGTGCTCTGCCATGAAAGTCTATAGCAATTCCAATTTTATTACCTAATTCTTTTCTTATTGCATCTACCTTTGAAACTAATAAATCAATTTGATCAAAATCATTATACCAATGACCTTTTTCTGTTCCAAACATCTTAACTTTTTTAAATCCTGCATCGTATCTTTTTCTTGCAGAAGCGGCTGCTTCTTCAGGAGTATTTGAATCAATCCAGCTATAAATTTCCATTTTATTTCTTACGCTTCCGCCAAAGAATTCATAAACAGGAAGATTAGCGGCTTTACCTTTAATATCCCATAAAGCTTGGTCTATACCAGACATTGCACTAGTTAAAACAGGACCACCTCTATAGAAGCCTCCTCTGTAAAGTGTTTGCCAAATATCTTCAATTTTGGTAGGATCTTTTCCTATTAATGTGTCTCCTAATTCATGGACACAAGCTTCAGTTGTGGCAGCTTTACCTTCAACAACAGGTTCTCCCCAACCAACAATTCCGTTATCAGTTTCAATTCTTAATAATAACCATCTAGGGATGATTTTAAAAGTCTCAATTTTGGCAATTTTCATATGCTTCAGCTCCATAGTAAGTGTTTTCTGGTAGAATAGGAAGTAAAGAACCTCCATCAACAACAACACAGTTTCCTGTCATATATGCACAATCCTCACTGCATAAAAAAGCAGCTATTTTAGCAACTTCTTTAGGGGAAGCAAAACGCTTTAGAGGAATTTTTTCCATTGAATTAAATATTGGATGATCTTTAGGCCAATCAACATTTGTATATCCAGGGCTAAGAGTAGTTACTCTAATACCATATTCAGCAAGTTCCATTGCAGCATTTTCACCAAATTTCTTAACAGCTGCTTTACTTGATGCATATATTGTTGCATTAGGCCAACAGCCATCAGTATGATTACTGCCAATGTTTAGTATAACACCTTTAGTATTATTTTTTACCATTAATCTTGCTGCTAGTTGTGTTCCAAAGAAACAGCCTTTAAAATCACAAAATATAACTTTTTTCCATTGTTCTTCTGTTGCTTCTAAAATAGGATAAAATTCACTTATTCCTGCATTGTTTACCATAACATCTATCGATTTAAACTCTTTTTCGAAGGTTGTAAACATTTTTTCTAAATCGGCATTTTTGCTTACATCAGCTTGAATTATTAAAGCCTTTGCGCCTCTTTTTTCAACTTCCTTTGCTGTTTCTTCTGCACCTTTGAGGTTGTGAAAATAATTTATACCAACGTTATAACCTTTATCTGCAAGTTCAATCGCAATTGCTTGTCCAATCCCATGACTTGCTCCAGTCACTAATGCATTTTTCATTGTTGCTCCTAAAATGTGTGCGCACACATTTTTTTTATTGATTACTAAAATTACATTATTATTATTACCCCAAAATTTGGATATTGCAAGTAAAAAAAATAAAAATAATGTTTGACAGATTAAAAATACGGGGGTAAACTTCAAAATATATAGGAAAAAGGTGCTTTTCGTTGTGTGTGCTTGTGTTACCGGACACACTAATTTAAAAAGCTTTTTTTACCTTAGTATTAAGAGGAGTGTGTATGACCACAGTCGAATTTCGAGGTATTAATAAATATTTTCCAGGAGTAAAAGCTTTGGACGATATATCCTTTACTGCTGTAAGTGGTAAAGTATATGCCTTTCTTGGAGAAAATGGGGCAGGAAAATCTACTTTATTAAAAATAATGAATGGAGATTATATAGCTGATAATGGTCAAATATTAATTAATTCTGAAGAATGTAATTTTGAAAATCCAAAAGATGCATTAAAGCATGGTATTAGTGTTATTTATCAAGAAAGACAAATTCTAAAAGAGATGACAGTTGCTGAAAATGTATTTTTAGGAGACTGGATTAGAAAGAGTAATGGTTTTATTGACTATGAAACAATGAATAAGAAAACTGCTGAAATTTCAAAAAGATTTGGGCTTGATATTGAACCTGATGAAAAAGTAAGTAAATTGAGCATTGCTTATCAACAAATGATAGAAATCATGAAAGCTATTAATCGTAATTCAGAGATTATTGCATTTGATGAACCTACTGCAGCTTTAAGTGATAAAGAGATTAAAATTCTTTTTTCAATTATTGAAAAATTAAAAGAAGAGGGAAAGGTTATTTTCTATGTTTCTCATAGAATGAATGAAATCTCAGAGATTGCTGATGATGTTATTGTTTTTAAAGATGGTTGCTTAGTAGGTGTTAAACACCAAAAAGATGTAACTGAAGATGAATTAATTCGTATGATGGTTGGTAGACCATTAGGTCAAATCTTTGATGAATTAGATAGAAATGAAGATATCGGAGATGTTTGTTTAGAATTTAAAAATGTTACTACCGACTATGTTGATGATGTTTCTTTTGTAGCTAGAAAAGGTGAAGTTTTAGGTTTTGCAGGCTTAGTTGGAGCAGGTAGAACTGAAATTATGAATGCTGTTTTTGGTATAGATGAAGTAAAGAGCGGTGAAATACTTTTAAATGGTAACCCTATTGTAGTTAAGAATCCTGAACAAGCAATAAATTATGGAATTGCACTTGTTCCTGAAGATAGAAAGGATCAAGGAATTTTACCAAATATTTCTGTTCAAGGTAATATTTCAATTTCAATTCTTAAATCATTACTTAATAAATTTGGTTCAATTAATGAAAAGAAAGAATTAGAAATTGCTAATGAAAAGATAAAGAAATTGAATATTAAAACACCAGATGCTCAAAAAATTATTTCTCAATTATCAGGTGGAAATCAACAAAAAGTTATTTTAGCTAGATGGCTGGAAACAAATCCTCAAGTATTAATTTTGGATGAACCAACAAAAGGTATAGATGTTGGTGCAAAAGCTGAATTTTATAATATTATTCAAGATTGTGCAAAATTAGGAATGGCTGTAATTGTAATATCTTCTGAATTACAAGAAGTTATTGGTTTAAGTCATAGAATTGTTGTAGTTAAAGAAGGTCGTATTTCAGGTGAGTTGCTTAGAAAAGATGCAACAGAAGAGAGCGTATTAAAATTAGCCATGGCTAGTCATAAAAAGGAAGAAAAATAAAATGAATAATAGTTTAGTTAATAGAATCAAAAAATCTGATTTTGCTAATAAAATGACATTGATCGTTGCTTTAATAGTATTAGTATTTTTGTTTTCAATTCTGAATTCGCATTATTTTACTATGCAGAACTTGGTAAACATTCTTGTTACTTGTTCTTTAATGGGTTTCATTGCAATTGCTGAAACATATTTAATTATTGCAAATCAAATTGATTTATCTGCTGGTTCTGTAGCCGCTTTCTCAGGTGTTTTTGCAGCTTTATTAGTTTCTACAGGTATGAATCCTGTTTTAGTATTAATTTTAACTGTTTTAATGGGTTGTGTTGTTGGTGTTGTTAATGCGTCATTTATCAATTTCTTAAAGATTGAACCTTTTATTGCTACTTTAGCTTCAATGTCAATTTTCAGAGGTTTAGCTTATATCCTTTGTAATGGTAAAGCTGTTCCAATTAATGATATGGGATTTATCCATTTAGGAACTTATAAAATTATTGGTAAAATTACTCTTCCAATTATTTTATTAATTATAGCTTTCTTTGTATTTAGTTATGTTTTAAAGAAAACTTATTTTGGTAGAAGTGTTTATGTACAAGGTGGAAATCCATATGCTGCAAGATTAGCAGGATTAAATCCAACTAAAACAATATTTAAATTATATATCATGTCTGGTGCTTTAGCAGCTTTAGCAGGTGCTCTCTTAGCAGCAAGAATGAATTCTGGACAACCTTCAGCTTGTGTAGGTCTTGAATTTGATGGTGTTACAGCAGCGGTTTTAGGTGGTTGTGCATTTACTGGTGGTGTTGGAACAATGCTTGGTACCTTTATTGGTATGTTAATTCTACAATGTTTTAATACAGGTCTTGTTATGATGAATGTTCAAGTATTCTGGCAAAATGTTGCTCAAGGTTCATTGTTGATTGTAGCTTTAGCTTTTGACTTATTAAGAAAGAGTTCAGCAAGAAAGAAAGAATTAGCCGAAATTAAGGCAAATAGATAAAAAAGTTTAATAGTGGGAAAGGCCCACATAAAAAGGAGTTCTTATGAATAAAAAATGGAAATTATTAGTTTCATTGATGGTAGTTTTGTGTAGTGTAGCACCTATTTTTGCACAGGGATCTTCAGAAGATAGTGCAAATGACCAATTAGTTATTGCAGGTATCTATAAGATGGGCGATGCAGAGTGGTTCTTACAAGAAGGTGAAGCTGCAAGAAAAGTAATCGAAGAAGCTGGTGGAAAATTCATGTATATGGATGCAGGTCTTGATGGTGCTCGTTATATGGAAATGTTAGATAATGCTATTACACAACAAGTTGATGGTGTATTAACATGTACTCCAGACCAAAACTTATCAAAAGCTGCAGTAAATAAATTAAAAGAAGCTGGAATCCCTGTTATTGCTTGTGATGATGCTCTTCAAGATGAAAATGGTAACAAATTAGCACCATGGGTAGGTATTGATGCTTATAACATTGGTAAAAGCGTTGGTGAATGGTCTGTAGATTACATTAACAAAAACAATTTAGCTAATGATCCTGATTTTGCTATTATGTTCTTAACAGCTGATACAGTTTCTTCTTGTGTACCAAGAACTGATGGTCAATATGAAACAATTGTAAAAGCTTTCCCTAATTTCGAAAGTGAAGGTAAATTATTTAGAGCTGACCACGATACAACAGCTGCAAAAGGTAATGAAGCTGCATCAACAGTTATTGCTGGTAACCCACAAATTAAAAAATGGTTAATTTTAGGTGTATCTGATGATGGTGCTCAAGGTGCTGCTCGTGCTCTAGAAGCTGTAGGTTTAGTTGATGGCTCAATGTGTGTTGGCTTAGGTGGATATTTTGCACCAGAAGAATTTGCTAAAGCATCTTCTCCTTTTAAAGCTTGTGCTTATTTCTCTGCTAAAGATGTAGGTGGTACATCAGCAAAACAAATGATGGATTATTTACAAAACGGAACAGCAATTCCTGAAGTATATGCTGCAGGTGCTATAATTGTTGAACCAGATGATGATTTAAATGCTATCATGCCTGAATATATGTAGTATTTAATTAGTATTTGAAGTTATGTATGGCTACAGTATTTTTACTGTAGCCTCTTTTTTATTTTATAAATAGAAAATTTTATAAGCATAAATATTGATTTATAAAATTTATGATTATAAACTTTTTTAGGAGCAATTATGAAATTAGAAAATGATAATATTAGTATAGAATGTTTAACTGACCATGGTGGTAAATTAAGTTCAATTTTTGATAAAGAAAAACAGTTTGAGTTTTTATTTCAAAATCCAAAAACTAATTATAGTAAGGCTGAAGTTTATAGTGATTTTTCATTATTTGAAGCCTGTGGTTTTGACGATACTTTTCCCTCAATTGATGCTCAAGAAGTAATCTTTGATAACAAAAAAATAGCTTATCCAGATCATGGTGAAATTTGGTCTGCTAATATGAAAGCAATAAATTTGAGAGATAAGATTAAACTAGAATATGACAGTGTTATATTACCTTATCATTACAAAAAAACAATTTCTCTAAAGAAAAATGGTGTTAAGATTGATTATTTTATAAAAAATACTGGTGATTTTGATTTCCCTGGTTTCTATACTTTTCATTGTTTAGTTGATTCCAAACCCGCAATAGAATTAATTACTCCAAAAGATTGTAATGAGGTAAAAATAGTATTTCCATCCTCACGATTTGAACAAGATGAATGTGTAAATTATCCAATTGCAAAAAATAGTATTGATTTATCAAAACCTACTTTATTAAACAAAAATGAATGTGAAAAGTTTTATTTTACAAAACCTCTTAAAGAAGGGGTAATTGGCTACGATTATAAAAATGAAAGAGTAAAACTTTTAATATCTTTTGATAGTAAAAAATTGCCTTATTTAGGATTTTGGAATACTCAAGGTGGATTTAGATCTGATTATAATTTTGCACTTGAGATGAGTAATGGTTATTATGATTCAATAGATATTGCAAGAAAAAATAATGCCTGCCCAATTTTAAAAACTGGTGAAGAATTTTCTTTTTCAATTGAGTTTGATATAGAAAAATATTAGCAACAATTTTTTTAATATAAAAAGAGTGCTTAAAAAACATATTGTTCTTTAAGCACTTTATATAACTGTAATTTAGTAATTTTTTAGAAGCTTTTAGTCTTTCAAAATTAGTTTAGCTCTGAAATGGCTATTATCTTCTTCTAAAGCTTGGTTAAGGTATTTTTTATATTTTTCATTATTCATTCCTAAATTACCTAAAGCTAATAGGAAATTACAATGAATTTTATTTTTCTTATCTAGATCTTCATCAAATAATTGTAAATCTGGTAATGAAACTGCAAAATAATCTAATTTAATGTGATCAAAGTAATGTTGTTCACCATAATCTATAAGTTTATTAAAGCAACTTCTAGCTTCAGGCTCATTGTTTAAGGCCCTAAATGCAAGTCCTTTATAATAAATCATATCTGCTGGTTGGTCATAATAATAAAGAATACCTGCTGGTTCACTGTTTCCAAGTGTTGCTTTTTCAAAACATTCATTAGCTTTATTATCATTATTTAATCCTTGATAAGCTATTCCAAGATAGTAGTAAATATCATTAGATTTATTTCCCTCTAGGATGCCCTCCCCTAAGTTGTGAGGATAAACAAGAGCTTGATAAAGAAGATCTAAAGCATTTTGATAATTTTTATTTTCAATTTCTTCAATTGCTAATTCTCTTAGAGCAAGAGTATATTGAGTTGAAACTTTACCTTCTCCTCCTTCCCAAGGATTAAAAATATTACTCATGATAAAATCATATGCTTCTTTATGTTTTTTACTTAAATTTAATAGAGTTGCATATTCACATTTTAAATCACTTCTTTCTTTAACTAAATTTATAAATTTTTCATATAAATCTAATCTAAAGTTAATTGATTTACCAATTTTCTTATACATTTGATCTAATTCAAAGAATAATCTTGAATCAGTAGAATCTAATTTAAAGGCTTTTTCAATTTCTGCTTTAGCTTTTTCAACTTCATTATATTTATTAAATAATATAATTGATAAGTTTCTATGAACTGATGAGAAATTATCATTAATTTCAGCACATTTAGACCAAACAGTTTTTGCTTCTTCAAATCTCATATTATTGTAATGCATATTTCCTAAAAGATATAAAGCTTTATCATTATTAGGATCAGCTTTTATAACTGTATTTAAAACAATTTCATCTTGAATTCCATTAGCAAAGAAACTGTTAATAGCTGTTTTATTTGCATTTTCTAATTGTGCTGTAGCATCAAGATTAGCTTTTATTAAACAATATGCTTTGTAATATTCAATCATAATGTTTTCACATTTGCATTTATTTAGTAATTCTAAAGCTAGAGTTTCATTTTTAGTATCTACAAGGAAAGAACTTATACTTAAGAAGGTATTAATTCTTGTGAAATCAAAGATAACTGAAGAATCCATTAAACTTAATAAGTAATAGGAAATAAAATCAAAACTATTATCTTCTAAATTTTCTTTAGCTACTTTTTTAGCTTTTTCTTCTTCATTTAGTTTCATTAGTAGAAGAACTTTTAAGCCTCGAGCTAGATAATTCTTAGTATTATATTGTAATGCTTTATTTACAAATTCAAGAGCTTTTAAATATTCTTTTTTTCTAGTTTCTAAAATAGCAATTTCATAGAAACCTACTGCTGCTTCACTTTGCATCCAGGTTCCTTTAAAGAAATATTCATATGCTGCATCATATTTTTCTTGATATTTTAGGGCATATCCTAGATATACATAAGCTTCGCTATCATATGGATTTGGATGTAATTTGGTTAATCTTTTTATAGCTGTTTTAAAATGTTTTTCAGCTTTTTCAAATTGACCTCTTCTTAATAATAAAGAGCCATAAGCAATGTTACATCTAATATCATTCTCATCTCTTTTTAAACCTTCAAGATAATAATCATCAGCTATAAATGTAGCATGTCTATATTGTTCAATATGTTGACCTGTTAAATATAATTCTTCAGTTGTTCTTATATCTTTTGGTGCTTCAGCAGGTTTTTGTGGTTTTGGTAGAGGTGTTAATTCTGTCTCTTCTTCTTGGTAACAAATCAATTCTTTACCATCAAGATTTGAAATTATTAATTTTAAATCTTCTTTAGAACAGCTAATAGCCTTAATTGATTTTGATAAAATATCATTTGGAGAGAGTAGAACTTTTTCATTAAAATAAACTTTATCCCCAATTAAAGAAACTATACATTCATTTTCGCCTGTAGAATAAATTTTAAAACTTGCAGTATTTTCTTCAACTTCTAAATTTAAAACATAATCAGTGTTAGCATTTTTAACTGCACCGATTTCTTTATAAGGCATAAAGTATTGATTAAATTCTTTTTCTTCATATGGTTTTAACCAAGAAAAATCAGGTTGGTTATCTGTAAATACACCAGTCATTAATTCAATATATGGGCCATTTTTATCAGTTAAGTTTCTATCCCATGCTTGACCAAAATCTCCATTACCCCAAGTCCATTGTTTTTTGCCTGGAGAAATATGATGATCTGCTACATGTAATAACCCAGCATTTTTTCCATAGTCATAATTACCTACAAAGTCATATTTACTTTTATATGCCATATAGCTAGTAGGTACAGGAATGTTTTTATATCTAGAAATATCAACACCCATTTTATAATCATGTTTATAATATTCACCTGTAGCAATAGGAAATTTTGAAACAGCTCTTTTCCCATGATCATAAACAGCTGTTACATCTGGTGGAAAAATAGATTGAGTATTATCATTTACTGCTACAGCAGGGTTTGCCCACCATAAGAAAGTTTGATTTTCACATGTTGGGTTAAATAATCTAGCATTAATTTTGATATAACTTTTATCTTTGTATAAAGTAAAACTAGTAACTACATTTGTTCCATTCATTCTATCAAAATCATAGAGAATTGCACTTACACTTCCATCTTCGTTTTCTTTTATTTCATATTCACATTTCATAAAGGTGGTTGGTCTGTGATGTTGTGGCCAGTTAAATTCAATTCCTCCAGAAACCCAAGGTCCAAGTAATCCAACTAGTGCAGGTTTAATTACCTCATTATGATAAACAAAATCATAGTTATTTGTTTTATCAATTGCTTGATGAATTTTTCCCCCAATTTCAGGTAAAATTAAAACTTTTATATAATCATTTTCAAGATATATACCAATATATTCTTTATCTTGTTTTTTATTAGTTAGTGTATCAATTATTGGGTAGGGATACACTTTACCACTAGAAGCTTGATATGTTCTTTTTTCAAAAAACATAGGGTTTTTATTTTCTTTTCCAATCCCATAAGTGGGTATTGTAATCATTTCTTTCCATATTTTAGAATTATTCATTAAAAATCCTCCATCAATAATAATTTACCATTAAGTTAGTGAGAAATAAATATTTATAATTGCTAAAATATTTCAAAAAATTGCTATTTTTCTATTTAAATTTTTGTGGCTTAAATTTTATTTAAAAATTGTAATTTATTGTATTCTATTAAGATATATGATAAATTAATAAAAAAGTAATTTTTAAAAAATTTTAATATATTGCGAGAAATAATAAAAATGAAAGTTAATGAAAAAGGTGTATTGAAAGAATCAGAAATATTTTTCCATAATCCTAGTCAATTATCACAAAAAATGTATTTTAATATCATTTGTTGTGGGAACTTTTCTTGCGATAATCATTACCTAGTAAAAAGAAATAATTATTATAGTTTTCTATTAATTTATGTTATTAAGGGTAGAGGTTTTTATAAAGTTGATAATAAGATTAATTATATCAAGCAAAACTCTATTACTTTAATTGATTGTAATAAGCCTCATGAATATGGTACTCATACTGGTTGGAAAATATTTTGGGTTCATTTTAATGGCAAATTAGCTATGGATTGGTATAATCAAATTTATCATAAGACTCAAGGTTATAAAGAATTAATCAATACTGCTAATACTTTTGAAAATATGAAAAAAATAATTGATTGTTTAAAATATAATAATGGAAGTAATGAAGCTTTAATAAATAAATTAATTGTTGATATTTTAAGTGAGTTTTTGATTGAAGAAAATGTTGAATCTCAAGAGAATCCTTTTCAAACTATTGTTGGTTATATAAACAATAATTTAAATAAAAATATTACAATTGATGAATTAGCGAAAAGAGCTTATATGTCAAAATATCATTTTATTAGAACGTTTTATAAGGAGGTAGGATATACTCCTCATGAATTTATAATTAATTCTAGAATAAATGCAGCAAAATTTTATCTATCGACTTCCAATAAATCAATTAAAGAAATTATATATATTTGCGGTTTTAAAACAGAGAGTGCTTTTTCTAGTTCTTTTAAAAAAATTGTAAAAATATCGCCATCAAAATTTAGACAGATAAATAAATAAGTTAATTAATTTTTTGAATTTATCCAATCAATTATTTTATTATATGCGGTATCAATTCCATGATATTTATGAAATTCTTTTTTTAATCTATTAACATCTAGCTTATTTAAACTTCCAATTTTTTCAGTTATCCATTTTTCATTAAAGTCAGTTAATTCTCCCATATATCCACCTTTTGCTTCTGCAACTTTTTGAGCATTAAATCGTCTTTCAAAAATAGCTCCTGGGGAAATAATTAATGGAACTCCTGCTTCAAGAGATTGGGTTATGGTATTTAAACCTCCATGGCAAATTGTAACTTTACAATGGGGTAAAATTTCTGAAGCTTGAACATATTTTACAAAATAAATATTTTTGATATTAAATTCTTTACAAATTGATTGGGAAGCTACATAGCAAACTGTATTTTTCATTTTATTAATTACTTTAGGTAAAATTTTTATTACTGTTGGGATGTTTATAGAGCCTGTACCAAAATAGCAAAATATATATTTTTTGTTAGGCTCTGGTATAAATTTTATTTTAGTTTTTTGAATTGGTTCTAATAAATTCCCAGTATAACAAACATCCATTTCGTTAGAGTCTGTTGTGTCTAATTTAGGGATTGAAGGTATTAATTTTAATACATTTTTCCCAAAAGCGAGTTCGTAAGGTTCAATATGATCTTTGATTGAATATTTTTTTAATACTCTATTTATTCTTCTTTTGATTTTTTTATAGAAAAAGGAATCTTTCCCATTACTAGAAATTTTTGCGTATGTAGTAATCATTGGTATATTCATAATATATGCACTAACATAAGAGGCTAATTCCATTTCTGTTAATATAGCATCTGGCTTAAATTCTTTTATTGTTTCAATTTCTGATTTAACTAATTTTAAAATACTTTTTGTTTTGTTATATCCTGTAAAATTAAATAATAGCCAAATATTTCCAACAGCACGTCCTTTCTTAGCAGGTGGAGATAAATTTTTTGACCTTTTACTAATAATATTTGATAAGAATTTTGGTAAACTTAATATTGTCATTTCTGGGATTTCATAAGTTTTAAACCCTTTCTCAATTAAAGTTTCTTTTACATATCCAGAGGCACAAAAAGCAATTGAATGTCCTTCTTTGATAAATTTATTTGCTATAGCCATTAATCTTGTGAGACTTCCCCAAGATCCTGTAGGAGGTGAAAATATTGGTATTAATAAATTCATAAGTTTTTCCCCCTTAAATAATATTTATAAAAAATTATGATTGATAATAGTATTTTTAGTTTCTTTTATTTTAAAAATAATATCATACATAAATGATTGGAACTAGCAAAATGCTTATATATTTTTTGTATATCTACATTTTGGATAATTTGAGCAGCCGTAAAATTTTCCATATTTTCCAGTACGAAGTATTAATTTTGCACCACAATTTGGACAGATTAATTTCTGTGATAAAGCGTGTCTGTGATTTAAATTTTTTTGAATATTTTTCTTATGAGTGCTTTGTTTTATATTTTGTTTTTTTGCCATAAGTTTTAATTCAGATGCAATTTTTTTAGTATTTTCAATTGTTAAATATGGTTTTTTATTTTTTATGATAGTTCTTAGTAATTCATGGGTGTAAATTACTGGAGTTGTAGAAATTATATTTTTTAATGTTGCATCTCCTGTAAAAACAATTATTGAATAAAAGGGTATATTATTATACTCAAAATTTGATTTTAGAAAATTTTTTATGGTATAAATATGTGAGTAATTTTGTTTTATAGGATTTCTAAAATTGTTTCTCTCATTAAATATTACTTGAGTCCAATAGGCATTTCTTTCATCGCCAAAAATCCATCCACTATAATTTTTTGTCTCTATAACAAAAATTCCATAAATAGAAATTATAATATGATCAATTTGGGTACTTCCAAAATTATTTTTTATAGTTAAATTATTTATTATAATATATTTTTTTGAATTTAATTTTTTTAGGATATTTGCAACTTTTGCTTCACCTTTTTTTCCTTTAATAATCGGGTTATTGTGTTTTTCATATAGAATATAAAAAATAAAAAAGATGAATATAAGTATTAATATAAAATTCATAATAGAGACCTTTTATAGTTAAAAAACTATAAAATATATAATAAAGGATTTTTTTGGTATTGCAAATGAATTAATTTAAGTATTAATAATGTTATAATTTGCTTTTTTATAATTAATATATAAATTTTTTATTGAAATTGTGCATATATTCGATAAAATATAACTATAATTTAATTAAAAAATGTAATAATAGGCAAACTATATGTTAAAATAGATATTTAATTAATATACTTTTCTTAATATATTTTTAATAGAAACTAGAATTATAAAGGAGATAATTAATATGATTTTAGAAGAATATTATACTCTTTCAAATGGAGTTAAAATTCCAAAACTTGGCCTGGGTACTTGGTTTATTAATGATAAAGATGTAACAGGCGCTGTCAAAGAAGCTATTAAAATTGGATACAGACATATAGATACAGCTCAAGCTTATAGAAATGAGAAAGGTGTTGGTCTTGCAATCAACGATTGCGGGGTTAAAAGAGCAGATCTTTTTGTAACAACTAAACTTGCTGCAGAAGTAAAATCTTATAAAAAAGCAGTAGAGTCAATTGATAAATCTCTTAAGAAAATGAATCTTGATTATATTGATATGATGATTATTCATAGTCCACAACCTTGGACTAAATTTAGAGAGAGTGATAGATTTTTTGAAGGTAATCTTGAAGCTTGGAGAGCTTTAGAAGAAGCTTATAAAGCTGGTAAATTAAGAGCTATTGGTCTTTCAAATTTTGAAGAACAAGATTTAGATAATATTATAAATAATAGTTCAACAAAGCCTATGGTTAATCAAATTTTAGCTCACGTAAGTAATACTCCATTTGATTTAATAAAATATACTCAAGATAAAGATATTTTAGTTGAAGCATATTCACCTGTTGCACATGGAGAATTACTCAAGAATAAAGAAGTTGCAGCAAT
Source organism: Pleomorphochaeta caudata (assembly GCF_055395745.1). Taxonomy (NCBI): domain Bacteria; kingdom Pseudomonadati; phylum Spirochaetota; class Spirochaetia; order Spirochaetales; family Sphaerochaetaceae; genus Pleomorphochaeta; species Pleomorphochaeta caudata. The sequence continues at coordinate 362,930 of NZ_AP042458.1, read as the reverse complement.
TGCTGGAAAATATAAAGTTTCAATTCCTCAATTATGTATTCGTTATGATCTTCAATTAGGTCTTTTGCCATTACCTAAAACTGCAAATCCAAATCACATGAAAAACAATGCTGATCTAAACTTTGTTATTGAAGCTGAGGATATGGAAACATTGAAAAATGTTGAAAAAATTAAGGATTACGGAGAAGCTAGCATGATGCCAGTATATGGTGGTAAACTTAATTTAAAATCAATGATTTCAATGATTAAACCAAAAAAGAATAAATAATTTAAACCTTTTTGATATTATAATGGCGAGAAAACAGATATTAATTTGTTGTATAGGTTTGTTTATCAGTGGTTGGAGAGACTCCAAAGCAGCGTTTATATTCCCTGCTAAATTGTGAGGAGCTTTCATAACCAACTAATCTAGCAGCTATATTTGCTTTTTCGCCAGTATTTTTTATAAGCTCTTTTGCTTTATGCAATCTAATATTTTTTATGTATTGCAAAGGGGAAGTGTTTGTCATAGCTTTGAAAGCAGTATGAAATGCCGTTGAACTCATACCTGCTTCTTTTGCTAATTCTTGTATATCAAAGGTTTGAGAACAGTCTTCATGTATTTTATTGATAATTCTTGCAATTTGAAAAAATCCTCTATTATTTATAACAAGTTCTCTTAGTATTTCGCCATTATCACCACTTAGTATTTTATATAGTATTTCTTTTAAGTAGATAGGACCTAATATTTTAGAATCATTTTCAGAGTCTAAAGTTTTTAATAGTCGATTAGTTGCTTCAAGAATATCATCAGTAATTTCAGCATCATATAGAGAATTATAAATTTTTTTATTTGTTGGAACACTAGAGTTAATTTCGAAAAGAATTTCACTAATCATTTGAGGATCAATTCTAATAGCAACTCCTAGCATTGGTTTATCTTTTTCAACAATTGTTTCACATTCAATTGGTAAAGGAATTGATTGAACATAGTAATGTTTAGAATCATAAATATATGTTTTATTTCCTAAGAAAATTCTTTTTTCTCCTTGTGCTAATAAAATTATAAAGGGTCTATATAATTCTGGTTTTTTCTTATGTGGATTATCAACTCTAAAGATTGCTACATCCTTTATATTCGTTATTAAAAACTTTTCTTTTGGTAATTCTTTTAATAAGAGTTCTTTCATTGTATCTATATTTTCTTTCATAACTTAAATTCCAATTTTTTTAAAATTAATCTTATTATGCATATATTTTAAAAAAAATAAACATATAAAGTGTAAAAAATGTAAAAATAGGCAAAATATAAGATGGATTGTATATTCCAAAATGATAATTTGATTATTAGTATTTAGATAAAATAAAAACCTTTGATAGTTTATTTTTTTAGTGTAGAGCTTTAGATAAAATTATTTATAATCTAAAAATTTTAGATTGTTTATGCAACTTTTAAAATCTAATTTTCTATGCTATATCTCAAATTTTTATAGATTTTCACTTTAGTTGAAATTAAGGAGATTAAAATGAAAAAAGTATTAACTTTTATTTTATCTGTATCTTTCTTTGTAGTTGTAATGTCCGGTTGTAGCACTTTAACTCAAGAAGACCAAAGGATGATAACGGATGTAGATTCAATGTATTTAACATATGAATTAAGAGATACTGTAACCTTAGAAGCTGTTCAATATAAGAACCGTTATGGTATTGATATTGCCGCTCATATGTTTTTACCAAAGAACATTGATAAAACTCAAAAATATCCTGCAGTAATAATTGGTACTCCATATGGTGGAGTAAAAGAACAAGGGGCAGGGATATATGCAATGAACATGGCTGAAAGAGGTTATGTAGCTATTGCTTTCGATGAATCATTTAATGGAGAGAGTGGTGGAGAGCCAAGAGATGTTTCTTCCCCAGACTTCTTTGTAGAAGATTTTAGTGCAGGAGTAGATTTTTTAGGTTCATTAGATTTTGTTGATAGAGAAAAAATTGGTGCTATTGGTATTTGCGGTAGCGGTGGTTTCGCACTAACAGCTGCTGAAGTTGATTATAGAATTAAAGCTATTGTAACAGCTAGTATGTACGATATTAGTAGTATGACCCGTTATGGCCTTGGATACTATATTAGTGATGAGCAAAGAGAGAAAACATTAAAATCTCTTGGAGAACAACGTTGGGTAGATTTTGAAAATGGATATCCAGCAATGCCTCAAGGTGGTTGGCCAACTGATGGCCCAGCTCCTGGTGTTCCAGAAGGGCTTCCTCCAGTAATGGATGAATTCTTTGAATACTATGGAACAGAGAGAGGTTGGCATCCAAATACAGTAGATAATTTTACCTTAACAAGTGCAATCTCTTTTATGAACTTCCCATTATTAAGTTATATTGATTCTATTTCACCACGTCCTATTTTATTTATTATGGGAGAAAATGCTCATTCTCGATATTATACTGAAGAAGCATATGAAAGAGCAGCAGATCCAAAAGAATTAGTAATAATCCCTGGTGCAAGACATATAGATTTATATGATAGAGAAGATATGATTCCATTTGATAAGATTGAATCATTTTTTACTGAGTATTTAAATTAGTATTATTGATATTTAATAATGCATGGTTGAAAATTCTAACTATGCATTTTTTTTTGGTATAAAAAAACTCTTATTGAATAAATCAATAAGAGTCATTATGGGCCCAGTAGGACTTGAACCTACGACCCACGGATTATGAGTCTAATTACTTATCATGTAAAGAAATGCTATTACTTACTCTTATTATATATTTACTCTAAACTTATATCAAGTTCTTTTGCTATCTATTACTATTATTAATCATTATTAAATGTTCTTTTTTTGGCACATTCTTTGGCACATTTTTATTGTTAGTGAATTATTCAATTAATTTAAATAGTTACCTTACCTCTTGAATAAGGTAATATTAAAGAATAATATTAAATAATAGTAAAAAATTTAGGAGATTGTTTTATGAAAAAATGGATTTTAGGTGTTTTAGCTGTATTAATTTTATTTACAAGTTGTGCTTCTTCTTCAAAATTAACAGAAGAAGAAAATCAATACCAACAAGTTATTGAACTCCCTAGTATGAGTAATGATGAAATATTCTTAGAAACAAATGATTGGTTAGTTTCAACCTTTAAAAATGCAAATTCTGTGATTGAATATTCAGATAAAGAAAAAGGTGTAATTATTGGTAAAATTAATGCAAATTTACCTGTAGGAGCTTTTTCTTTGCCTACCGATACGACTTGGAAATTAAGAATTGATATTAAAGATGGGAAGAGTCGATTTTCTTTTAGTGGAATGACAATTGTTGTAAATATGAGTGGGAATGTTACAACTGGAAGATTTTCAAGTATTAACTATGATTTATTTGTTGATTGGGTTAGAACTGATTTTATCCCTTCATATGAAAAGGCTATATCACTAAATCAAGATAATTTAGATTGGTAAACTTCCATAAGTGTTTAACTACTTGAATTTATAAAATAGAAAGAGGTAATAATGAAAAAATATAGTATTTTAATATTATTCATAGCTATTAATGTTCCTTTATTTGCTGGGCCTTTTGGTTTGGAAATGGGTTGGAGTGTAGAGCAATGCATAAATGCTGGTGCAACTATCAACTTAGATGATATTGTTATTAAAGGACCTTCAAGGTCTTATATTGTTATACCTTCAAAGAAACATCCAACTTTTACTACTTACTACTGTAGTTTTGATGATGAATATGGGTTGTATAAAATTCAAACTTTTTCAGATGAATATTCTGTGTATAAAGGGGCTAGTATTAAATCAGATTTTGAAACAATAAAAAGTCAAATTGGAAAAAGTTATGGTGAACCTACCAAAATGGTAGACAATTTGAAATCTAATAGTTTCTGGAAGAGTGATGATAATTGGGCTCAATCTATTGCTTACGGAGATCGAGTTTATGGATCTGAATGGAATTTAAAATCTCAAGAACCTTTAAAAAATGTTAGATTAATAGTTGGGGCAAACGATTTGTCTACTTTAATTCTTTATTTGGAGTATGAATCAGATAAAAATGATTTAGTTGAAGAAAAAATTAATAATTTTCAATCTACTGTATTTTAAATAAAAACCCACTATTCTAAATTAATAGGATAGTGGGAAGGTTAAACCTTTTTATATGATGATAAGTGAACAAGGAGGACTCTTATTCTTTAAGGTCTTTAAGTATTTCAGCAAATTCTTCAAGTAATCCATTGTCTTTTTCTGTTTGTTTCTCTCTGTCAAAATCTCTTTGTCCTAGATATTGTTTACCTAGCCATATAGCCATACTTGAATTATGTTCACAAAGTTTGAATTGGTTTCTTCTTATACTTCTTTTTCCATACTCTGAAAACCTTTTATATACTGTTTGAAAATCACCACCATAGGTTCTTTTACACCAACCTATTAGAGTACTAGGAGCAATCTTAAAGAAGTTGCATAATTCTTGCCTAGTGCACATCATTTTGCATAGTTCTTCAAATTCTTCTTTGTTTATTTCAATCTTTTTTCTTCCCATTGATTACCTCCTTTGTATTTGCTTATTTTCTATTAGTCCATTTAAAGTAGACTATATTTACCTTGTTATAGACCTAATATAAAGTTCTTTTCAATTTCCTTAATTTTAGGATTGAGTTCCTCTGATATTTTAATAGTTTTTTCTTTTGCTAGATATAGTATTCTTTTCTTTTGATTGTAATAATTTGCTTTCTGTATTTTGCCTTCTTTATATCGCATTTCATTAATAGCTAATGCTCTTCTAGGGTTTTCCATTCTTAAACAATCCAATTCAGATAATTTTGTTAAATCTATATTCTTTGGAATATTTCCAATTATTGCAATTTTATTATAACTCTTCATAAAATCCTCTATGCATGCTTTTTTAAAAGCTGTTGATGATATATCCCTTACTTGAATATCTTTACATAGAAGGCCTCTTATAGCCTTTCTAGACTTAAGTTTCTTTTCAAGTCTAAGTATATATTTGTTTTCCCATTGTTGTGGTAAAGGTGTTGAATTGATTTTCATTTCTTGAACTTTATCATATCCAATAAAAGACCATGAACCTGTTTTATAAATTTTTGTTTCTTTTGGTAAGTTTTTTTTATTTGAACCATAATTTACACATTTGCATTGTCCCTTCATTTCTAGCATAGCATTGAGATATTCTGTTACAGGTTGTTTAACCTCTAAAGATAAACAATATTCTAATTCTTTTATAAGCACTCCTTTAAGTATGGTAGTAGAATTAAAACCTAACTCCTTGCCAATACTCAATAAAAGAATAGGAATTGAGTCCATAGAAATAGTATTAAGATTGTTACCATTTTCAAATTTACTTAAACTACCACTTATTGTTGTTGTGCTTTCTTTCAAATTTTCACAAATTCTTAGTTGTCTATTCTTGCCATTACTTAAATTACCAATTCTAAAACTTGAGTTTATATTACTGTTATGTGAGAAATTTTCATTTATATTGCTTACTTTTTGAATAATATAATTACTATCTTTAGAAGGATTACAAAGTTTATCAAATTTTATACATACCTTATCTAATGAAAAGTTTGAGTATAGGAAAGCCATTCTTTCCCCCTAATTAATTTGTATATATAATACTTATATAGGATATAAAAAGGCTTGTAATACTCTTTTGTATTCCTAAATGATAAATTATAGGCAATGTGTTTATAATTGAGTCTAGGTTGCTTTTATGCATGGTTAGACCTACTTTCTGGAATAATTGTCAAAGTAGTTAATTCAGATGAAAGAACTAATTTAAATCTAGTTTTATTCATTTCTTTTGAATTATAAAAATCACCACTAAATGTTCTATCTTTTGATAGTGCAAATAAACCACTAATATGAACTAATCCACCATTTGAAAAAATCTGTTTAAGGTAGTATTGAGGTTTTCTTGAACTTCCAAATGAATTTTTATTTTCTTGTAATATTAATTCTATTCCTAGCTTATTATTTTGATAATGTAATCCTTGAATATCTTTTTTTATCAATATAAAGGTTGCTGTTGTTTCAGTAGTAAAAGAGGCCATATTAATTTCCTCCTTCAATAACTGAATAAGAAGGAAAACTATTAATCCATTCATCAATTTTTGTTACATCAAATAAGATAGATTTATTAACCTTGATATAAGGTATTTTTCTTTGTTGAATGTAAGATCTAATTGTTTTTTCTGATAGCTTTGTATATTGTGCTACTCCTTTTACTCTTAAATAGTGCTCTTTCTTTTCCATGTTTTCTCCTTCAGAATAATTAAACTTTTATATTTTTAGCAATGTGCCCTTTCATGTGCTATTACTATTTAAGAGTAAGAATAGTTGAGGTTTAAAACTAGAGTGGAAAGTATAGTGGAAAGTATAGTAATATATAAAAAAACCATGAATTTAATCATGGGATTTGTTTATTTATCATTGAAATGTTTTTTGCTTATATTTTCATCTTGGGAATAATAACCTTCATATGCCTTTGGTTTATAAGGTTTTCCATAATTGGTTTTATATGTGGAAAGTATTATGCCTTCTTTGTATAATTCTTCATTAGAAGGAAACAGTTCTCCTTGTTGGATGACTTCATTTTTGAACCATTTAAATTGATTATTGGGTGATTTTGTAAAGCAGACCTTATTGGTTTTTCCCTTAAATTCTTTCAATATATCTTCTTTAAAACCTATACGAATATATGGCTTTTCAAGAATATCTATTTGTTTTTTTAGGGTAAAGTACTCTATTTCAAGCTTTTTATATTGTTTTATCATTATTTCTAATGACTGTTGTAAAAAAAATTCATTGGCAATATGGCTTTCCCTTTCTCTAATTTCTCCTAGTTCGATTGTAATATCATCTAAACTTTTATTTTCCAATTGATTTTCTATCTTTCTTATAGCTTTTTCTTTTTCATCTTTTTTATAATTTATTGTTTTCAGTTCATGTTTTAAATTATTTATCTTTAAATCTATATCCATTTTTAACCTCCTGTTTAGCTTATTGCTTGAAATGGAATTATATTATTTATTGCCTCATAACCTTGTTTTCTATATTCATCTGTTACATGGTGGTAATTTAGAGTAGTGGTAGCTTGTTTGTGCCCAGCTAGTTGCTGTGCTACGATAAGGCCTTTATCATCACATATCATTGTTAAATACATATGCCTTAAAGAATGGAATACAAGCCCTCTATCTTTTCTAGTTTGTTCATTTATTCCTATGTTGTATAAAGCCTTGTAAAAGCCTCTTTCAATGTATCTAGTACTAACATAACCACTATTGCTTTTATCTTGCTTGTTGCTCCAAATTATAGTGCCTGTAGCAAGAGGATTGATTGAACCTAGATTAATTAATTCAGTTGCAAGTTTAATATGAATATTAATAGTTCTATTTTCCTTACCTTTTGTGCATTTGATTTTGTTTTGATAATCTAAACTATGCTTGATGTTAATTTTAGCAATATTATTGTTGATAATTATATCATTAATATTTAAGGCTCTAATCTCTCCTAATCTCATACCACTATATAAACCTAATAGGATTGCATAATATTGACTTGCACTTATTTCAGTATCCTTGAATAGTTTTCTTATTTCTTTTAGTAGGGAATTTGTTTCTTGATTAGAAAGAATATCTCTTTTTTTGATAACATAATTAGGTATCTTGGTAAGTTTTATAGAAGGATCATTGTTAATCAAACCTAATCTAAATGCTTCATTTAAAGGGGTACTTAGTGCCAAACTTATTTTATTAACTGTGCTTGGTGCAAATTCTTTTAGTGTTGTATCAATTACTTTTTGCAAGTGAATAGTTTTTATTTTATTTAGCTTGATATTCTTAGGTAATAATTTTTTTGCATGATTTTTGTATGCACTAATCATATCTAGGGTATATCTTTTACTAATTGAATTAGGTTTAAGATTATTTCTTCTTAGAATGTATTCTGATGTTTCATAATTCCAAAAAGATAATACATATTCATCAAGAGTGATATTGTATCCTTTATCAGTAGAATTATTTTTGAAAGCTACATTTTGTTCTAGTGCAAGTGTGCAATATCTTTCAGCTTGTTTTCTTTTTGTAATAGGTAAATATTCATTATTACCCTGTAATCTTTCTCTTACCTTTTCAACACTTTGTTTTGTCGTAGGCTCTCCAGTATCTAAACTTCTAAAAGAAACATAATAACCATACCCTTTTCTTAGACTAACATAGAATGGCATTCTTGACATATAAATTACCTCGAATTTTAATTTTTAGCACATTCTTTGGCACATAGTCTAAAAATTATCATCAAAGTAAAAAACCTTACCTAATAATTTCATATTAGATAAGGAATTAATTATTGGGCCCAGTAAGACTTGAACTTACGACCCACGGATTATGAGTCCGTTGCTCTAACCAACTGAGCTATAGGCCCGAAAAAGTGAATTAAAAAATTAATTCACAGAAGGTTTTATAAACCAATATATAAATAAAGTCAAGTAGATTTTATAAATAGCCCTTATAAACTATTTTTTTGTAGTACCATAATTCCAGTATGAAAGACCACCAATATCATATATTTCTTTATAACCTTTCATTACTAATTTTTTAGCAGCTTTTACGCTACGACTACCACTTTGGCAATAGACAAAGAATTTTGTATCTTTATTAGGGTATTTTTCTTGAATTTCTTTAATACTTGAAATGTTTTTTGCTCTCTTTATATGTCCTGTTTGAAATTCATTAGGTGTTCTAACATCTAAAATTACAATATTTTTATTACTATCCATTTGGCTTTTTGCATCATCTTGTGATAGATAATGATATTCTGCACCTTTTGATTTTGCGATAAACATTGTAATTTGTTTATAAACATTATTGATAATTAAGATAGCAACAACGATAATTGCTAAGTACATAGTGAAACTGTTTGTGTCCATTTTTTCCCTCATTTGATTAATTTATGTATTCTTTGTCTACTAATATAAATTTTATATATCTTTTTTTCTGTGATATAATCACAAATAGTTAATTAATTGTTACTAGTAAAAAATTTTCTAGTATTTTTATTGTATCTGCTTTATTATCATACTTAAGAGGTGTTTTAGTTTATGAAAAAGAAATTTACAGTGTTTTGTTTATTATTAGTATTCGTATCAAGTCTCGCTTTTTCTAGCAATTATAAGTTTTTATTTGGTGCTTTAGGAATGCATCCTGATTATTTAGGTGGCATTGGCCCAACTTATGTAGATGTTGGAATTGGAAAAACTGATTTACAATTTTTAGAAAATAATTCAACTGAATTACAAGCATATTTAGGTGGTGGACTTGAAAAGAGAACATTATGGAACACTACAGGTGATGGAGCACAAGATGCATCAAATAGTTTTACTGTTGATTTATTTAGAGCAGATTGGAAATTTAGATTAAAACAAGGTTTATTCTCTGATGTTTTAACTGCTTCTCTTGCATATGATGGTATTTTTGAAAATTATAATAGCAAAACTGAAGTCTTTTTAACAACTAATGATATATATCCTGATATGAATTATGATCAAAATCTAGGTACTTATTTTACTTTTGGTCTAAAACTTGATTTCATGAATGATGATATGTTTGTTCAAGATGGTTTCTCAATTGATGGCGAAGTTTCATATGCTCCTCTATTATTAAATCAAATTGTTGGTAAATCCGATTTCTATAGTGGAAATGTAAAATTTAATTTTGCAAAGACTTTAATGCACACTAGAGCAAATGATACAGATAGAAACTTAATTTCATTGGTATTAGTTGATAGATTTGTTGTAAACTATACTGATGGTAGTGCTGTTCCAACATATTTTAGAAAATCTATTTCTTTAGGTAGAAAAGTTAGAGGATTCAGTAATTTCTCTTACAATAATAAATTAACTTTTGTTAATAACTTAGATTTAAGAGTTTCTGTATTTGAACTTGATGAAATTAGTTTTGCAAGAGTTTTCCCTAGATTTAATTTCTTTGTAGATGTTGGTTATGGAATGTTAGAATATGTAAATACTACAGTTGCTGAAGATAATCTTATTGCTTCTGCCGGTGTTCAAGCTACTATTAGTATTTCAGACTTTGCTGATTTAGGTTATCAACTTGCATATATTATTGCAGGGGATAATTTAGCAAAACAGGCAACTGGTGTTACAGTTGGTTCTTTAACCTTAATGTTAGATTTTTAGTAAGACATAATTTATATAATAAGCTTCTCAATAAAAATTTGGGAAGCTTTTTTAATCCAGTTTTTTCTATAAATAGTTTATTGAATATTGAATTAGGTTTATTCTTTCTATATAATTGTGTTCTATGAGTAATAATAAAATAGTATCTACACACTGGGCGGATATTTACGCCGATAAAATCATTCGTGAAAAGGGTGAAAAAGAATGTTATACCTGTGCAAGTGGCATCACTCCATCAGGTACTGTCCATATTGGTAATTTCAGAGAAATAATCTCTGTTGAATTAGTTGCAAGAGCATTAAAAGATAAAGGTAAAAACGTTCGCTTTATTTATAGTTGGGACGATTATGATGTTTTTAGAAAAGTTCCTAAAAACATGCCAGAACCTGAGCTTTTAGAAACATATTTAAGAAAACCAATTACTCTTGTTCCTGATACATTAAAAAGAGCAGACAATTATGCTCGTGGTAACGAGATTGATGTTGAAAAAATTTTACCAGATGTTGGAGTAAAACCAGAATATCTTTATCAAGCTGAAAGGTATAGAAGTAATAAATATGCTGAAGGTATCAAAAAAGCTTTAGAAAAGAAAGAAGAAATAAAAGCTATCTTAAATGAATTTAGAACAACACCTTTAGGTGATGATTGGTGGCCAATTTCTGTATTCTCTTCTTTTACTGATAAAGATACTACAACAATCTTAGATTGGGATGGCGAATATAAAATCACATATAGAGATGATTCAATTAACAAAGAAGAAACTATTGATATTAGAGAGACTCCAAATACTAAACTTCCTTGGAGACTAGACTGGCCAATGAGATGGAATGAAGAAACTGTTGATTTTGAACCAGCTGGTAAAGACCATCATAGTGAAGGTGGCTCTTTTGATACTAGTAGAAAAATAGTTGAAGTGTTTGGTGGTAAAGCTCCTGTATCATTCCAATATGATTTTATTTCTATTAAAGGACGTGGTGGAAAGATTTCTTCTTCAAGTGGTGAAGTAGTTTCTTTATATGATGTTTTAGAAGTTTATACTCCTGAAATTTGTAGATATCTTTTTGTTGGAACAAGACCTAACACTGAGTTTGCAATTTCTTTTGATTTAGATGTATTAAAAATCTATGAAGATTATGATACTTGTGAAAGAATTTATTTCGGTTTACAAAAGGCTAATGAAAAGAAGACTGCAAAACAAAAAAGAATTTATGAATTAAGCCAAGTTGATGGTATTCCAGAAGAACCTTCATATCAAATTCCATTTAGACATTTATGTAATTTATTACAAATTCATGGTGGAGATATCAATTCTGTAATTGAATCTCTTGAAGACATTAGTGAAAGTCAAAAAGAGAGATTAATTAAGAGATGTGAATGTGCATGGGCTTGGATTACTCAATTCTCTCCTGAAGATTTTAGATTTGCTCTAGCAACTGAAGAAACTGAAAAGATTGAATTAAATGAAAAAGAATTAGCTGCTGTAAATTCATTAAAAGATGTTGTAGCTAAAATGGATTCTTTTGAAAGTGATAAAGAATTTACAAATGCTATGTATGCTTGTGCAACAGATATTGATTTAGAAACATCAGAATTCTTTAGAGTTGTTTATATGATATTAATAGGTAAGCCAAAGGGACCTAAATTAGCACAATTTATGTTGACCTGTGGTAAGAAAAAAATATTACCTATTTTACAAAGATATTAATTTTAATTTTAGCAGTAAGGTCAAAGCTTTACTGCTTAATTTTTTTGGAGGATTTTTTATGAAAGTAATTTTAATAAATGGTAGTCCTAGAGAAAAGGGTTGTACTTATACCGCTTTATGTGAGATTGCTAGTGAATTTGAAAGAAATGATATTTCAAGTGAAATAGTATATGTCGGATCTTTAGAGAGAAGTATTGATAAAGAATTTATTAGAGAAACAAAATTAAAGATTGAAGAATCCGATGGTCTTATAATTGGCTCTCCAGTTTATTATGCAGCTCCAACTCCAATTATCTCTAGTTTTATGATTGAATTAATGAAAGTTTTAGATAACGATAAAATAAGATTAATGCCAGCTGCTAGTATTGCTAGTGCTAGAAGGGCAGGAACAACTTCAACAATAGATCAATTAAATAAATTTTTTACAATTAGTCAAATGCCTGTTGTTTCTTCTCAATACTGGGCTATGGTTCATGGAAACACTCCATCTGAAGTTAGAAAAGATGAAGAAGGTTTACAAATAATGAGAACTATTGCAAAAAATATGTCTTATATGATTAAAGCTTTTAAAATAGCAAATCTTGAAAAACCAAAAGCTGAAAAACGAGTTAGAACAAATTTTATTTAATATAGAACAAACAAGCTAAGCAAAATGCTTAGCTTGTATTATTTCTAATTTAAAATTTTATCAAGAATGAAAGAGTTCTTTCTCCATTTTGGTTGAGCCTTAACTCTTAAATCTAATTGAAGAGTTTTCCCTGGGAATATTTTTTTGATTTCTTTAAAAGAGGATACTCTAATTTTTTTAATATTAGCTCCACCTTTACCAACTATAATTCCTTTTTGAGATTCTCTTTCTACAATTATGAAAGCACGTACCCAAATTAAATTTTCTTTTTCTCTAAATTCAATATCACTTACCTCTACATAAATTGCATGGGGTAGTTCTTTATTTGCTAAAGCAATTGTGTTCCCTCTAATTATTTCACTAATTCTAAATTCTAAAGGTTGATCAGTGTAAGAGTCTTCACTATACATCAAATCTCCCTCTGGCGCTAATTTAAATAGTTCAATTAGAATTTCATCAATTCCTTCATCAACTTTTGCACTAGCACTAAGATAAATAGCATTAGGTAATTCTTTTTTAATAATTTCTTCTGTTTCTTTTATTTTTTCTTCTTCAATAATATCTTTTTTATTAAAAACACAAACAATAGGGCTTTTTATAGCTTTTAATATTTCAATAATAGCAAATTCTTCTTTTCCAGGAGCTCTTGTAGCATCAACTACATACATAATCATATCGCTTTCATTTAATGGTGATGTAGCAATTTCTTGGAGTCTTAAATTTAGAGTTTGTTCATTTAAATGATAGCCTGGGGTATCAGTAAATATTAATTGTCCTCTTTGATCTGTATATATACCTCTAATTGCATTTCTTGTTGTTTGAGGTGTTTTTGCTGTTATTGATACAGGCATTTCAACAATAGTATTTACCATTGTGCTTTTTCCACTTGATGGTCTACCTATAATTGCTACTGTTCCACATTTCATTTTAAGCTCCTTGAGTTTAATACCGATATAATAATCTAAAGTTTAACTATTAACAATATATTTACTAATTGAATGAGAAATAAAAAAAAGTGAAATTTTTTTTATATTATACTTGACATATGCCAGATATAATGATAACTTAAAACCATAAACGACATATGCCGGAATAAAACAGCTTAATGTTTTAAATTTATAATATTAATACAAAATACAAAAAAAATATAAGGAAAAAAATTATGCCAAGATTTAATCAAAAAGGCCCAGAGGGCAAAGGTAGTATGACAGGTAGAGGCTTAGGTCCCTGCAATAAAGAAAATGTAAATAATGAATCACTAAATAAAGAAACTGAAGGTTCAAATTTTTATGGTTCAAGAGGTAGACGATGTTCAGGAAACAGAGCTCGTCGTCATGGTCGAGGACAAGGCCGTAATTGTGTTTTTTAATGGAATAAGAAATTGAGATAATTTTTTAAAAATATTAACTCATTTATTAATTCATTTATTATTCTTTTGTTGAGGGGAAAACTAGTTTAGTTTTCTCCTCTTTTATTTATTTAGTTTTACTCATGTGGTATTATTTATATAAAGGATTGAATTTATGCCAAGAAATAAGAAATATAGAAGGATTGGATATCTTACTTCAATAAAACATTTTGCTCCTATTAGTAAAGCAGATGAAATTATGGACAATGGAGATAAAGTTGTTTTAACAAATGAGGAATTTGAAACAATAAGGCTTATTGATTATAAAGGGTACACGCAAGTTGAATGTAGTAAATCTATGAATATTGCTAGAACAACAGTGCAACAATTATATTCTGATGCTAGATATAAACTATCTTTATTACTGCTTGAGGGTAGTAATTTATATGTTGATGGTGGAATTATTGAACTTGTTAATGATAAAGAGTTAGAAAGAGAAGTCGGTTTTGAAGAAAATGAGTTATATAGAATAAGACAGAGAAGAAATAGAGGATGGAGAAATAGGCAATTCAGAAATAGCGATAAATAATTTGTTTATACTATTTTACTTTATACTATTTTTCTATTATATTATTAAGGATATTAAATTTAGGAGTCAATAAAAATGAGTGAAGAAAAGAAAGAAACAAAAGCTCAAGATCCTCAATTCAGTGAACGTTTATTAAAAACTAGAAGTATTATGCTTAGTGGCGAAATAAATAAAGAAAGTGCTGAAAAAATTATTTCACAATTACTTGTTTTAGAAGCTGATGATAGTGAAAAAGACATAAAGATTTTTATCAATAGCCCTGGTGGTGATGTTGATGCAGGATATGCAATTTATGATATGGTTAGATTTATTACTCCAAAAGTTATTATGATTGGAGCTGGTTTAGTAGCTTCTGCTGCTTCTTTGGTATTGCTTGCAGTACCAGCTGAGAGAAGAGTTGGTTTACCAAATTCTTCTTATTTAATACACCAACCAATGAGTGGAATGAAAGGTGTTGCAACTGCTATTGAAATTTATTCTAAACAAATTGATAAATTAAGAAATAAGTTGGATAAGGTTATTGCTGATGCTACAAACAAAAGTGTAGAGCAAGTAAAAAAAGATACAGAAAGAGACCATTGGTTATTTAGTGATGAAGCCTTAAATTATGGTCTTATAAGTAAAATAGTAGAAAAAAGATCTGATTTATAATTTTATAATCTGATTTAATAAATGCAATTTATAAGAAAATCTAGTTTTAAATTTAGAGGTTTTTATGGTTGCATTTTTTTTATTCCTTTTTAGTTTTACATTAATAAGTTGTGAAGAGCCAATAGTTAATGAGAATACTTTTACTGTTATGGATTGGAATGTTCAGGCTTTGATGGATGATAAAGTAGATGGAAGTGAATTTGAAGATTTTAACTTAGATGAGTACAGTGAAGAATCTTATAGAAGAAGATTGAAAAATGCTTGTGATGTTATTGATGATGTAAATGCAGATGTAGTAATTCTTGAAGAAATTGAAAACTCTAATGTTTTAAAAGATATGATGGATATGTATCTCTCAAGAAAAGGTTATATTTATTATGGGGCAGTTAAAGAAGAAGATAGTGCAATTGCCATTGGGTTTATTTCAAAAATTGAAGCAAAAAATATTAGGGTTCATTCAGTCTTAGATTCAAGAAATGTCTTAGCAATAGATTTTTATGTAAATAATGAGAAAGTACGTATCTTTGCTTGTCATGGCAAAAGCCAAATTGAGGGATTTGAAGCAACAGAAAAATATAGAATTAATTTATCAACAACACTAAAAAGATTGATAAATGAAAGTCCTGATTTTAATGTAATTTGTGTTGGAGACTTTAATGAAGATCCCTCCATTTATTCAACATTTCAAACAGCTTTATATAATGTTGAAAAAGAAAATGCCTTCTATTTTAGAGATAATGGTTCTCTTTTATTAAGTCCTACTCCATACGGTGTTTTTCAAGATATTTTATATTCACCACAGCTGGATTTTGAAATAAAAAAGCAAAAAAAAGGGACTTATGTTTATAATAATGATTGGTTTAATTTCGATTTAATTCTAATAAATAATAGGTTTTTTGATCTTTTAGGTTTAGAATTTTCTTCATTTCACATTTATGCACCTCAAAAAATTAGTACTTCAGAGGGGATTCCCTATGCTTGGAATGAAAAAAGTTTAACTGGAATAAGTGACCATTTTCCAATATATGTTACTTTCAAATACTTTATTCCCAATGAGCATGATTTTATTTCACATTAAAATTTCGAAAAAATATAATAAAAGACAGCTTATTTAAGCTGTCTTTTTAGTTGTATGATACGTTGGAATATAAACTATTGGATAGTATATTCAATTGTAACATTACTTACATATACACCAGCAGGTAATTCTTTGTTACCGCCCCAAATAAGTTTGAATTTATTTACTAAAACGTCTTTATTAAGGCCTGCTTTTAAAGTGCTTAATGTTGAAATAGTATTAACTTCAGGTCTTATGTTTGAATCATAAACTTGGGATTTATTATTAAGTGTTGTCTTAAAATTTTCAGTATTAATTTTTACGCTAACTCCTAAATCTTTGTTCATATTACTTGAAGCTTTTAATGTGAAATCTTGAGTAGAACCACCATTTGTTAGTGATTGAACAGTGATTTTATAGTCAGTTGAATTATCAATAGAAGTGTCGTTGTTGTATGCTAATGTGTATTCAACCGGAGTTTCTTCGATTTCTGTGATAAGTTGTGTTTTGCTAGTTTTAGCAAAGATTGGAGCTAATGCTATTAAAGAGATTGTTAAGATTGTTAATACTTTTTTCATTTTGTTTTTATCCTTTTCTTGATTAATTATTTTGTTTTTTCTTGTTTATATTTAATGTATAATAAATATTGCAACTTATGTCAATAGTTTTTATGAAATAAATATAAATTAATTTATTTGTATCAAAATATTTAATTTAAGTGCGATATTACGGTATTGCGTTTTGAAAACATATGTCAATTAAAGGATAAAAAAAAGAACTGATATATATTACTAAATCAGTTCTTTTGTGTTCTAACTATAAATATTAGTCAGTTGGTTTTTGTTTTCTAGGGAATTTTAATTCATAGAAAATTTTCTCAAGAGATAAACTGAGGTTGATATTTTGTACAACGCTCATAGAGCCATCTTTAAGTAAAACAGGCTTTAGTGTAACAGGTGAGAAGTTTAAAATTCCTTTTACTCCAGCTTTTAACAATTTGTGATAAGTGTCTGCAGCTGCAATTTCAGGTACAGTAATAATACCTACTCTTACATCTAAGGCATCAACTACTTCTTCCAATCTAGAAAGAGGGTAAATTGATATTGGTTGTGATGAGTCGCTATATACTTGGGGGTCACTATCAAATTCAGCAACAATCTTGATCCCATCAGGTTCAAATCCACCATAATGCATTAAAGCAAGTCCAATTCTACCACATCCAATTATGATAGCATTTTGAGGATCGCCTTTTCCAAGAATCTCAGAAAGTGCTGTTATTAAATCAACGATTTCATAACCACCTCTTTTTTGTCCATGTATTGATAATTGTGAGAAATCTTTTCTAACAACAGCAGCTGAAACTCCAGCAGCGTCAGCTAAGTTGTGAGCAAATACTTTTTCTAATCCAATAGAGCGAAGTCTATTAAGTGCCCGATAGTATCTAGTGATACGTGTTAGTTGGTCATTATTCATGAAAACCTCCTATTAATGTGAATAATGGTATATTATTTAAGCGTTTTAGTCAATATTTGTTTTTCCTTTTAATTTTCATATCGTTTATTAGAACTTTACGTGCTATAATCATATGTACAAAAAAAATAGATTATGTTAGACTAATTAACAATCAAGATTCTTGATTAAGTAAATATAGGGTAAGAATATTAGGAGGGTACATGTCTGAGAATAATGTAAAATTCTCGCCTGAATTGATTGAGTTCATTAATCAATGGCGAAATAAACCAGGAAATCTCATCATGGTTTTACACCGTGTTCAAAGTGAATATGGTTACGTATCTCGTGAATCTGCTGAGGAAGTTTCAAATATGTTAGATATCCCATTCGCAAAAGTATGGGGAGTATTAACATTCTATCATTTCTTTAAGCTTACTAAGCCAGGTAAATTTAACATTCAAGTTTGTATGGGTACTGCATGTTATTTAAAAGGTGGCGATGCTATTATTGAAGAACTTTCACAAGTTTTGGATTTAGAAGTAGGCGGAATCACTGATGATGAGAAATTTTCTCTTGAAGCGGTTAGATGTATTGGATGTTGTGGTTTAGCGCCAGTTATGACTGTTGGCGGTGAAGTGTTTGGTAAGGTTACTAAGAATCAAATTCCTGGTATCTTAAAGAAATTTGCTTAAAAATAAAAATTATGCATCGTTATATTTGTGATTTCATTTTAGATATTGTTCAAAATTCTTTTGAAGCTAACAGTTCTTTAGTTGAGCTATCATTATTAGAAGATAATAAATATCTGACAGTTATTGTAAAAGATAATGGAAAAGGAATGACAAAGGATGTTTTAAATAAAGTTTTAGATCCTTATTATACTGATGGGGTAAAACATAATAAACGAAAGGTTGGTTTAGGATTACCATTTTTAGTTCAATGTGTTAATGAAAGTGGTGGTAGTTTTGAAATTGATTCAACTGTTAATGTTGGAACAAAAGTTAAATGTGTTTTTGATTTATGTAATATTGATACACCTCCAATAGGAGATTTATGTATTACTTTTTTAACTCTTTTTAGTGATCCAAAAGCTCAAGAGCTTGTTATTGAGAGAAAAATAGATACTTCAAAAGGAAAGAGTAGTTATAAATATTCAAAAACAGAATTGCTTGATATTTTAGGCGATTTTTCAACTGTTTCTTCATTAAGTTTATTAAAAGAATTTTTGCTAAGTCAAGAAGAAGATTTACATCAATATTATTTGGATAGAAAATTAATTTTTAAGTAGTCGAAATTGGAGAAATTATAATGGCAAAAATGACATTAGAAGAACTTAGAAAATTAAGAGCTTCAAAACAGAATTCTTTACAAAAACGTAGTATTGAAGGAAAAGAAGGTCAGATCATTATTGGAATGGGTACTTGTGGAATTGCTGCTGGTGCAAAAACAGTCTTAGATACTTTTATTTCTGAATTAGATGCTAAAGGTATTACCAACATTTCAGTTACACAAACAGGTTGTATGGGACTATGCCATGTTGAACCAACTATTGAAGTAATTATTCCAAACATGCCTGACGTTATTTATGGAAAGGTTGATGCTGAAGTTGCAAAAGCAATTGTTGAAGAACATATACTTAATCATAAACTAGTTAATGATCATTTATATGATAAACCTGCAGCAGATATTTATGCAAAGGATGGTAATAAGTAATGGCTTTCAGAAACTATATTTTAGTTTGTGGTGGTACTGGATGTGAATCTAGTCGCGCAGACGATATTTATAAAAACCTTATTGCTGAATGTGAAGCACAGGGTGTAAAAGACGAAGTACAGATTGTTAAAACAGGTTGTTTTGGTTTCTGTGAACAAGGTCCAATTGTTAAAATTCTTCCTGAAGATTCTTTTTACGTACAAGTTAAACCAGAAGACGCAAAAGAATTAGTAAGTGAACATATTATAAAAGGTCGTGAAGTAACAAGACTTTTATATAATAAAGAAAAAAGTCATAAACATGCACAAGTTGAAGAAATTGAATTCTATCAAAAGCAGTTCAGAATTGTTCTTCGTAACTGTGGATTCATTGATCCAGAAAACATTGATGAGTATATCGCTCGTGAAGGTTATGCTGCATTAGAAAAGGCTTTATTCGAATTTACTCCAGATCAAATTATTGAAGAAGTTAAAACTGCTGGCTTAAGAGGTCGTGGTGGTGCTGGTTTCCCAACTTGGATGAAATGGAATTTTACCAAAATGTCACAAAACGATGAAAAATTTGTTGTTTGTAATGCTGACGAAGGAGACCCTGGTGCATACATGGACCGTTCAACTTTAGAAGGGGATCCCCATTCTATTCTTGAAGCTATGACTATTTGTGCTAGAGCAATTGGTGCAACTCAAGGTTATATTTATATTAGAGCTGAATATCCTCTTGCAATTCATCGTCTTGAAGTTGCAATGAAACAAGCTAGAGAATATGGCTTACTAGGTAAAGATATTTTAGGAAGCGGTTTTGATTTTGATATTGAAATTCGTTTAGGTGCTGGTGCTTTCGTTTGTGGTGAAGAAACTGCTTTATTACAATCAATTGAAGGCTTTAGAGGAATGCCTCAACCACGTCCACCATTCCCTGCTGTTAAAGGTCTATGGCAAAAACCAACTTGTATTAATAACGTAGAAACTTGGGCTAATATCCCTGTTATTATCAACAAGGGTGGTGCTTGGTTCCAAAAAATTGGTACTGATGATAGCCATGGTACAAAAGTTTTCGCTTTAACTGGTAAAATTAAAAACTCAGGTCTTGTTGAAGTTCCAATGGGAACAACTCTAAGAGAAATTGTTTATGATATCGGTGGTGGTATTGCTAACGGAAAAGAATTTAAAGCAGTTCAAACAGGTGGTCCATCAGGTGGTGTTATTACTAAAGAAAATCTTGATACTCCTATCGATTTTGGTGGATTACAAAAGATTGGTTCTATGATGGGTTCTGGTGGTATGATTGTTATGGATGAAGACGATTGTATTGTAGACGTAGCAAAATTCTACCTAAACTTTACTGTTGATGAATCTTGTGGTAAGTGTGCTCCTTGTAGAATTGGAGGTAGATCCTTACTAAATATCTTAGAAAAAATTACTAAAGGTCAAGGAACTCAAAAGGATGTTGATAATATTCATAGCATCGCTTTAGCAATGCGTAAAGGTTCCCTTTGTGCTTTAGGTCAAACTGCTCCAAACCCAGTTCTTTCAAGTTTGAAATATTTCCCTGATGAGTATAAAGCTCATATTGAAGATAAAAAATGTCCTGCAGGAAAATGTAAGAATTTAATTTCTTATTCAATTAATGCAGATAAATGTATCGGATGTACTGCTTGTGCACGTAAGTGTCCTGCTGGTGCAATTTCAGGTGAAAGAAAACAAGCTCATATTATTGATCAAGCAGCTTGTATTAAATGTGGTGCTTGTCTTACAGCTTGTAAATTCGGCGCTGTTGAAGTTCATTAGGCGTCGGGAGGATCAAAGAGATAATGATAAACGTAAAAATAAATGGTATCCCCGTTCAAGTGGCAGAAGGTACAACAGTATTACAAGCAGCAAAGGAAGTTGGTGTTTATATTCCAACTTTATGTTATCACCCTGATTTAACTCCTTTTGCTTCATGTGGTATGTGTGTATGTAAACAAGAAAATAATAATAAAATGATTAGAGCTTGTTCGACTCCTGTACATGAAGGATTAAGTGTAATAACTGATGATCCTGAATTATTTGAAGTTAGAAAAGCAATTTTAGAGATGACTTTAAGTACTCATCCTAACTCTTGTTTAACTTGTATTAGAAATGGAAATTGTGAATTACAAACTTTGGCAGCAAAATTTGGAATTAGAGAACAACCTTTTGAAAAGAGACTTGCAGCATTAAAGGTTGATACATCTTCTCCTTCAATTGTTTTAGACCCTAATAAATGTATTAAATGTGGTCGTTGTGTACAAGTTTGTCAGGATTTACAAGGTGTCTATGCTTTAGATTTTATTGGCCGTGGTGATGGAACTGTAATGTCTCCTGCAGCAAATCTAAAATTAAATGATAGCCCATGTGTAAAATGTGGACAATGTATCGTTCACTGTCCTGTTGGAGCAATCTATGAGAAAGATGAAACAGCTGATTTAAGAGCTGCTATTGCAGATCCAGAAAAAGTTGTTGCAGTTCAAATGGCTCCTTCTGTACGTGTTGGTATTAGTGAAGAATTTGATTTGCCAGTTGGTACAGTTTCTACAGGTAAATTATATGCTGCTTTAAGAAAAATTGGTGTTGATTTAGTATTCGATACAAACTTCAGTGCTGACTTAACAATCATGGAAGAAGGTAGTGAATTAGTTAAGAGATTAACAACAGAAGGTAGTGTATTACCTCAATTTACTTCTTGTTGTCCAGGTTGGGTTGATTACTGTGAAAAGTTCTATCCTGAATTAACAGAAAATCTTTCTAGTGCTAAATCTCCTATGATGATGCAAGGTGCTATTACAAAAACATATTATGCTGAAACAACTAAAAATGATCCAGCAAAAATTTATAGTGTTGCATTAATGCCTTGTACAGCTAAAAAATATGAAAGTAAGAGAGATGATTCAATGAAATCTTCTGGTTACGATGATGTTGATTTAGTATTAACAACTCGTGAAATTGCTAGATTATTTAAAGCTTACGGAATTGATTTTGCTTCTCTATGTGAAGAAGGTTGTGATTCTCCAATTGGTGAATACTCAGGTGCTGGAACAATCTTTGGTAATACTGGTGGTGTAATGGAAGCTGCTGTAAGAACAGCTTATCATTTAGTAACTGGTGATGAGTTAGAAGAAGTTGAAGTTGATGCTGTTCGTGGTATGGATAATGTACGTAAGGGTGAAGTGGACATGAATGGTACTAAAGTAAGAGTAGCTATTGTTCATGGTTTAGCAAATGTTAAAGCAGTTTGTGAAGAAGTTCTTGCAGCTAAGAAAGCTAATGAACCAGCTCCTTATGACTTTATTGAAGTTATGGCTTGTCGTGGTGGTTGTATTGCAGGTGGTGGTCAACCTTATGGTACTGATGACCAAATAAGAAAGCAAAGAATTGCAGGTTTATATAATGATGATGAACAATCAACATATCGTAAATCTCATGATAACCCTTCAATTAAGAAAATTTATAGTGATTATTTGGGTCAGCCAATGTCACATAAAGCTCATTCTTTATTGCATACAAGTTATACAAAAAGAAAACAATATAATGCATAATTAATTTAAATAATTATAAAAAGGGTCAGTAAATAACTGGCCCTTTTTTTTATACAATTCTTTTGATATCTTTACGTTAATCCCTTGAAATGATATTATGAAGAAAGCTTATTTTTATAATTATAATATAGGGTGCCTATATTACTTATGAGGTATATTATGAAATTAAAAAATGTTCTAAATGAAAATGTTGTAAAAATTTCTTTAGATAGTTTAAACAAAGAAGATGTTATTAAAGAATTGTTGAATATTTTAAAAGACAATAATTTATTAGAAGATATTGATTTAGCATATAGAGATGTTATGGACAGAGAATCAAAAATGTCTACTGGTATTCAACATGGCGTTGCAATCCCTCATGCAAAAACTAGAGCTGTAAAACAATTAACCGCATGCATTGGAATTAAGAAAGAAGGTATTGATTTTAATGCATTAGATGGTGAAAAAAGTAAAATATTTATAATGACATTATCACCAAGTGACCACATTGGCCCTCACGTGCAATTCCTTGCTGAGGTAAGTAGAGTTATTAAAACAGAAGAAGCAAGAAAGAGTATTTTAGAAGCAAAGGATGCTACTGAATTATTAAATGTATTTGGAATCTAAATAAAACAAAAAATCGAGGTTGATGATGGCAGAGGAAATGATGGTATTAATGTTGCAATTAGGAGTAATAATAATTGCAACAAAATTTGTTGGGTATATATTTGCAAATTATTTAAAACAGCCAAAAGTTTTAGGTGAGTTATGTGCTGGAATGATTGTTGGACCTTATCTTTTAGGGAGTATTCCTTTAGGAGAGTTTGGACCTCTATTTCCATTACCTCTTGATACCACAATTCCCGTATCCCCAGCCTTATATGGTATTTCCACCTTGGGCTCTATTTTTTTGCTTTTTGATTCTGGTTTAGAAACAGACTTACCAACTTTTATAAAATTTAGTGTTAAAGCTTCCGTTGTTGGATTAGGTGGTGTTATCGTCTCTTTTGCTTTCGGAGCAGGTGCTACTGTTTTATTATTAGATAATGTTCATTCTTTATTAGATCCTGCTGCATTATTTTTAGGAACTGTTTGTACAGCTACTTCAATTGGTATTACCGCAAGAATTTTAGGTGAAACAAAAAAGATAGCAACTCCTGAAGGTGTTACAATTATGGCTGCAGCTGTTTTGGATGACGTTATCTCAATTGTATTACTATCTGTAGTAGTTGGTATTACTTCAGTTCAAGTTGAAGGTGGCTCAATTCACTGGGGAATTATTGCAGCCGTAGCTTTTAAAGCAATTCTCTTTTGGTTAGCTTGTACTGTGATTGGAGTAATAATTGCTCCAAAATTTACTAAAGGAATGAAAAGATTAAATTCATTACCATTAATAAGTGAAATAGCTTTTGGTGTTGCGATGCTTTTAGCAGGTTTCTCTGAAATGGCTGGACTTGCAATGATTATTGGAGCTTATATTACTGGTTTAGCATTAAGTCAGACTGATGTAGCTCATGGTATGAGTGTTAGAATAAAATCTGTTAGTGAATTCTTTGTTCCAGTTTTCTTCGCTGTTATGGGTATGATGGTTAACTTCTCTGCTTTGAGAAGTGTTTTAGGTTTTGCCCTATTATTCTCTGTAATAGCATTCTTAGGGAAATTAATTGGTTGTGGGGCTCCAGCATTATTAGTAGGATTTAATTTAAAAGGCGCTTACAGAATTGGTTGTGGTATGTTACCAAGAGGTGAAGTAACTTTAATTGTTGCGGGTATTGGTTTAGCTTCGGGTGCTATTTCTCATGACTTGTTCGGTGTTGCCGTTATGACGATGTTAGTTGCTTCAGTAACCGCTCCTCCAATGTTAGTTTCAGCCTTTAAAGGTGGAAGCGGATATAAGAAGAAATTGAATATTCAAGAAGATAGAAATACAATTACTATTGCTCTTGATTTCCCTTCAAAAAGAGCAGCAACTTTTATATCTGATACTGTTTTAGAAGGCTTTATTAGCGAAGGTTTTTTCGTATCTAGTGTAGAAAGTAAAAACCTTTTATATCAAATTAGAAAAGAATCTACAATTATTATGCTAGAAATTCAAAGAATAGAAGATGGACAAGCCTCCTTAAAATTAACTTGTAATGAAAATGATGAAGAGTTTGTAAGATTAATGCTTCTTGATTCAATTGCTGACTTCCAAGCTTTTGCAAATACTTTATCTTCGATGCAAGATCCAGAAATGATGAGTGCTCAATTATTAATGAATATGTTTAGCGATAACTAAAGATAATTCCTCCTTAAAAGGAGGAATATTTATTAATGATTGATTTGACAAATTTTAATACACTTCTCATTATTGCCCCAAAGAATTAAAATAGATTTATCTTTAGATAAAATTCCATTTTTAGGAGTAAAATCTATAAAGTCTTCTTTTCCAATATAATCTAATGAGAGATCTACCATATTTACATTAAAGGCTAATAAAGATTTTGATCCTCCACAAAGTGCATATATTTTTGAAATATCAGATTTATTATTAATTTCATCATATTCATTATAATATATGAAATTACAAACATCACTAAATTGTGGTAAGTTTTCTTGCTGACTTGAATATGAAATTTTTTCTTCTATTGTAGTTGAATAAAGTAAATTATCACCAGTTAAAGATCCTAAAATAATTCTATCATTTGCACCAATTATAAAAGACTTCCAATCAAGAGCTCCTGCTGATAGGACTTCGCCTGAATTGTATTTTAATGCTGCAGTTGCTCTTAATAAACAATTATCATATCCAGGGGTATTATAAGCATGAGAAACAAAGCCTGTATCACTTGCAAAGGTTACTGCATCTAAGTCCGGACTCATTAATCCATTTGAACAATGATATGAAATATCGTCAGGATTCTTAACCATATTTATTGCAAAAAATGAGTTATCTTCTTTTGGATCTATATTGTATTCTCTGTATGAATCTCCAAGATTATCAAAAACTAAAAAATCTTGAGGTCTAATAAAGATTTGTCCAAAATGTTTAGCATATTGATGATAAGAATCATCTGTAAAATATGGAGTTAATTTATTATAGCAATAATCGTATATATTTATTGTATTGCTATTTTGTTCAGAGATGAAAACTCTATTTCTAATAGTATCAACTTTCATATCAATAACATTACTTAAAGGCATTTCAGATGAACTATTATAAGTGTTAATTACTTCAATTTTATTATTAATTAATCTACAGATTTGTAATGTTTTTGTTTCTCCACAATAGGATATAATTTTATTATCAGGTAAAAAACAAATATGCATATTTAATCCAACATTATAACCATTTTCAGAGTTATTAATTGTAGAAATTACCTTTGGCAAGAATGTTGGGGCATTTATTTTTACTTCAAAATCTTTATGAGCAGAACTTGTACTACCAATATTACCATTTTCAACAATTACATCTAATCTATGGAATCCAATAGATGCTAAAAATTTACAATCAATACCACTTCCAATTATTGTTCCATCTAAATACCAATCAATATTAAAGTTATTTAGGGGTATATCATTTGATTCTTGAAGAATTGGACAAATTTCTTTATTATACTCGACAATATCTGGTACTTGCTTTATAGAACAAGTAATAGGTGTTCCTGTTTGATTATTAATAGTAATTGGAATATTTGAATCTGAATTATAATTATCATCATTTTCACTATTTAATTTAAATTGAATAGTTCCAGAACTAGTTTTGTTCATTACTACTCTTATTGCTTCAATACAACCTGAGACTAAAACATCCCCATCATAAAGTTTTGCGTTTAGAGTATAAGAATCAGATTTTGTAACTGTTTCAAATGTTGCATATCCTTGAGAATAATCTATACTCGTTGGGCTTACTTTTATTTTATTATTATTTTGATTAGCCAATTCTAATTCTAATTTGGGATTATTAACTAGTTCAGGATTCCAAATAAAATCAATATCTATATTTCCATTTCCAACTAGTTTATTCAATTCTATAACAGTTGATGTAGGCTCTTGTTTTACCTCAACAGTATTAGTTCCACTTACTAAAATTAGTCCATCACAGTTTTTCCCTACAGCAAATAGATCCCAACTGCCAATAGTGATTCCTTCAATTGTTGTTTTCTTATCACGAGTATTTATAGTAAAAGTATCTTCCACATTTGGACCTTGTCCTGTAATAGTATATTGGGTTACTTCTAATGGAATATCTTCTGGCAATATTGATTTGCTTTTTCTTGTAGTTTCTTGATTTAAATTTAATGATAAAGAAGATGTAAAAATTTTATCATCACAGCTGATGAAAAATAAACAGAAAAGAATAAACATTAATGAGAATTTTATTTTTTTCATAATAGCCTCCTTTTTTTATAAATTAAAAATATTCTTTATTTGCTTTAGTTTTTTATCAATTAATATTGTCAAAGCTTATAAACTAAAATATCTTTTAGGTAAGGAGTTTATCTTTTGAAATATTTATTAAGAATTCTCATTGTTGGAATATTTTTTGTTTTAGTCTTTATTCCTAGATCAGTAATCGGTGTATTAAATTATTGGCTATTATTTTTAGTATTATTTATAATTGTATTTTTTTACTTAAAATTAGTTTATTATTTGAGTACTAAAGCTATTTCAGCAGTTATAAATGATGAGTTTGATTTTTCTATTTATTGTGAAAAAGTTCCTAGTGACAGTGAAGGGGATTTTATTAGAGGTAGATTTGTTATCTATAACTCAATGGTATTGCTTTATACAAAAGAAAAAGGAAAAGCTAAGCTCACTTGGTCAAAACCAATAGATGAAATAGAATCAATAGATTTCGGAAAAACTTCAAATAATAGAAAAGGATTTACTCTTTTATGTGATAATAATAAGCATGAATTTGTAGTTCCTTTTAAGAAAATTGATGAGGATAAATTTATTGAAGCTCTTGGCTTTGAGAGATAATTAAGTAATATAACCTAAGTAATTTAAACTATTTTCAAATAAAAGTTCTTCTTTTAAGTTTTTAGAAGGAGATAATTTATGAAGAAAGTAGTTTTTTTATTTTTTATAGTTTTATCATTTTCTAATAATATATTTGCTCAAGAAGAAATATCTTCTTTAGATGTAGCAATTGATGCTCTATATATAGATCCTATAATTGATCACTTAGTTTATAATGAGATTTCATTTTCTTTGAATATAAATGAGGATTTATCTATTCGTATCCCATTAAATGTTATTATCCCAACTACGAACCAGATTGATTTAATTGGATTAGGTGGTTCTCTTGATATATTATATCGTCCATTTTTTAATGGGTTTTTAGTCTCTTTTTCATTAGTTAAAGTTGAATATTTAAGAGGCTATGATTCTCCTTATGAGAATATTCAATATTTAAATAAATTAGCCTTTGGTTATACCTTCGATATTAATAAAAATTTTTATATTGAACCCTCACTTTCTTTCTTTAATTTAAATGGCATATATGAAGATAGTATTTTAACTCTAAAAGAAAGTTTTGGTGACTTTTCAAGCATTAGACCATCAATTTTAGTTGGTTATAAAATAATAGAATTTAAAAATAATAAGGAGGAAGGATAGAGTTTCTATCGAATTTTTATGAAGAAAAAGATAACAAATATTTTAGTGGATTTCTTAGTGTTATTATTAGTTTTTATTCTTAGTGGTTGCTCTTTTGCCTTAAATAGAAATTTGACAAAAGAAATTAGTGATGATGAATTAATTACTTCTGTTTCCAAAATTGTTGATGAACAGTTAGATATAGTTTCCCCATATTTTTCTCAAACTGCTAAAGCAATAGATTTTGATAGTTATGATGGAAAACAAATAGTAGAGAACGCACTAATAGAAGAAAGAGGTAAAGAATATTTATCGTTTAATTATGATGTTGTATTTGATGGAGAAAGTAATCTTGATGAAATTGCACAAAGAGCTAAAGAATTAATACCAGAAAGTGAAGAGTATAGAATTGATGAAAAATTAAATAGTACAAAACAGATATTGAAGAAAGATATAACTAAAGTTTCTAAATTAGTTCCCCCAAGTCAACAAATTGCTTTTCAAAAGGATTTGAGAAAACTAGTTATAAGAAGTTTTGTATTATTTACAGCTGGTGTAGTATATATTTTTATGCCAGATACAGTATTTTGGGGTAAAGTCTCAGCTGCAGCCGCAATTAGTGTTGCTACAGGAGTATTATCTTGTACAATTATGAGTTTATATCAATATTATAAATACGGGGGAGAAGCTCAAGAAGCTTTTGCTCAATGGGTAAATGAAGTTTCAACAGAACCTCAAGTTTCTTATGCTTTAGCTAATAGCATGATAGCAGTTGGTTCTACAATGAAAAGATCTCCAGTTGTTACTGGAATAATGATTTGTGTTTTCTCCATGTATCAAGTAATTGATATGTTAAAACCAATGCTAAAAAAATATAATTATGTACTTTGATTGTACAATTAGGTAAAGATTAATAGATATAATTGTTTTATAAATCAGATTGTGTAATAATGAATAAAGATAAATTTTTAGGAGTTATAACATGTTTAACGATTTAAAGAATGATTTAATATCAAGCTTATTAAAATATACAGTTGTTGATACTATGAGTGATGAAAAACTTGCAGAAACAAAACATCCTTCAACACTTAATCAATTAGATTTAATTAATTTATTAAAAAAAGATTTGGAAGAATTAAATATTGAAGATGTTACAGTCGGTCCTGAAGGAGTTCTAGTAGCTCATATTCCAGCAACTGTAGAAAATGCACCTTGTATTGGTTTAATGGCTCATGTTGATACAGCAGATGATGTAGAAGGTAATGGTGTTAAACCTCAAGTAGTTGAAAACTATGATGGTAAAGATATTGTATTAAAAGGCTCTTCAAGAATTATTAAGAGAGAAGAAAATCCAGAATTAGCAAATTATGTTGGCTCAACAATAATTACATCTGATGGAACAACTCTTTTAGGAGCTGATGATAAAGCTGGTGTTAGTGAAATTATGGCAATTGCAAAAATTTTGGTTAATCATCCAGAAATAGAACATGGTGAAGTTGAAATTATATTTACTTGTGATGAAGAAACAGGTTGCGGTATGGATGCCTTCCCTTATGATAGAATTCATTGTGATTATTGCTATACAATTGATGGCGGTACTAGATATGAAATCGAAAGTGAATGTTTTAATGCGTCAAAAGTAACTGTAGATTTTAAGGGTGTATCCTATCATCTTGGTGCAGCTAGAGGAAAAATGGTCAATGCATTAACTTTAGCTACTTCTTTTGTAAATAATTTACCTCAAGCTGAAAGCCCTGAAGCTACTGATCAAAGATTTGGTTATTATTGTCCTTTAGAACTCAATGCTACAAATGATGAAGCTCATTTGATGATATATTTAAGAGATTTTGAAATTAGTGAAATTGAAAGAAGAGAAAATGTTCTTAAATCTTTAAGCCAAATGATTGAACAAATAAATCCAGGAAGTAAAGTTTCAATCAATTTCAAAAGACAATATTATAATATGAAAGATATTTCTTTGAAAAATCCTAAAGTTTTAGAAAGCATATATGAGGCAGGTAGAAGACTAGAACAGCCATTATTTGAATCTCCAATTAGAGGTGGCACAGATGGGGCTAGAATGGCAAATGAAAAAGGTATTCCTTGTCCAAATATTTACACTGGTGGTCACAATTATCATTCATATTATGAGTGGTGTGCTGTAGATGCTATGGAAGATGCTGTAAAATTAATATTGGAAATTATTAAAATTGGAGCAGAAAAATAGATGAAGAAAAATATTATTTTTCTTATTTTACTTTTATTTTTTTCTAACCTGCTATTTGCTCAAGAGTATAATATCGAAAGAAATTATGAATCAAATAGTTTTAGAGATGAAGTTGAGAGATTGATTTCAAAAAACCTAGATTCTACCTTAGTTGCATATACTAAGGTAGATGAGGATTTTAAGAATTCTTTAATTATAAAATTAAACGAAATTTCTTATGAAAACGATTTATTAATTATTAATGGAGAGCTTGAATTAAATGATAAAGTTTTAGCCTTGGATATTAAATTTAATGAATCGGATATAAAAGTATTATTCAACAAGTTAGATAGTATTTTATACAATAGCTTTAATTATGATTTAAATCTTCTTTTTGAAGATAATGATTCTTATCATCTAAGTTATACAAACAAAGTAAATTCTTTTTTAAATATAGAAGATAAATATAGATCTGGAGATTTTGTTCTTTTAAAAACTTATGATGATAACAAATCTTTAGCAGTTGTGAATTCTATATATGATAATTACGCTACTATTGATTATTTAAATAATCCAATCAATCTTATAAATACACAAATTCTTGATGGTCCAAAGAGTCAGATAGGGATAAATTATTCTTTTGATTTTATAAATAATATGATGAATTTATCGAGTGATTATTTCTATTTAAAAGGATTGTTTACACCTTTTGATAAAGCTTATTTAGGCATTTCTGGATCATATTATTTAAATCTGACAGATTATAGTTATAATTTTAGTTCTGATTTAGGATTATTTATTGAATTGCCTTTATCAAAAGTTTTTGGTATAAATAGCTTTTTAAAAAATTTTTCAGTTTATAATAAGACAAAAATTGGTGTGGTTTATGAAAATCCTATAGCTTTACATAGTATATTTGAAGTTGGTTTAATAGCTTATCTATCTACTTCGACTAAAATAGGGGTAGCATATAAAATGGATTCTTATAATGAAAGTTATTATAATGCATTAATATCTTTTGATTTGTTGTTTTAGGATTGTTTTGATTTATTTTAATGGTAAAATAAAATTATATTAGGTGGTAATTATGAAAAAGACATTAATTTTATTAGTTTTTAGTTTTTTATTATTTACATCCTGTATAAGTGGGAATAATGAGATAAATTTACAATCTGTACCAAATTGGGTCAGTGAAAAATATAGTGATGAATTTTTAAATTATTATGTAGTAGAAGGTTATGGTGATACTGAAATTATTGCTAAAAAGGACGCTCTAAAAACTTTTTATGATGAGTTATCTTCTTTTATTTTAATAGAAGATGAAACTGCTTTTATTAATGAATTATATGATAATTATAGTTATGAAGATTTGACAATAAAAATTATAAAGCAATTTGATGAAATAATAGATAGTAGAGTTCATGTTATATTTTTAATTACTGCTGATAAAAAGACAATTGATGAGAAAAATTTAGAGAGAATAAATCGAGAAGAACAAATCACAGCAGAATTAAAAAATTTTGAAGAGACAAGCAATGCTTATTATAGAGAAAATAAAGACTTACAATCTATTCGAGAATTAATTGATGCTTATATTTATGCTCAAGAAAATGATTTTATCTTACAATCTGATGATTATTTAAATATGATAATTTCTAGAGTAAAAGCCTTAAATATAACTGTTTATGGGAAAAGAGATCTTTATAATTTAGAAATTCGATTAAATAGAGAAGAAGGTTTTATTGATCCTTTAGTTATAGATGGGGAGATACTTGTTTCTTATAATTCAAAAGATATAAAATTTGATAATTATTTAATTGATCAAGATTTATATTCAGATAATAATAATTTATTTTATTTTGATATAGAAAATACAAATATTAATTTGGATGGTTTGATAATTTTTAAAATTAATTTAGATGAAAAACTTAAATTATTAAGAAGTAAAAATTTTAATGATGCTGCAAATCAGATTGAATTTGCAATAAAAGAAAAAGTTTTTTCATATAATAAGATTTCTCATTTAGCGGATAAAACTATTATTTTATCAACAATAGAAAATGATATAAATCAAAATACTAGAGAAAGTGTAAGTACTGATTTCCTCAAGGAAAAATTACTTGAGCAAAAAGCAAATGTAACAGTTAAAGAGAATTTAAATATAAATAATATCCAACAATATCAAAATCAAGCCGATTACCTATTTCTATTTAGAGCTGAAGTAGTGAATAAAGAAGATGGCCTTAAATCTATTGTTCTTTCTCATGGCAGTCTAGAAGTTTATGATTTATCAACTTTAGATTTAGTATTTGATAGCACTTTGATTGACAGCATGGCGTTAGAAGACAGTATTGAAGCTGGTGAATCAGCTTCAATAATTCAAGTAGCGCGTAAAGCCTTTTATAATTTTTTGTAATTATTTAATTTTTAAATAATTCAGTTTGTATCATTTTTTCAGGAACATTTGAAACTATTCCAAAGATATTTTGATTTAGTAATTTATCAACATGTTCTTCAGTATCAACACACCAAGGTAAAATTTTTAGATTTCTCTCTCTATACCTTGATAAAGTAGTTTGATTAACTAATGTAATATCTGGTTTCATGATATTGCATTGAAAAAATCTTGAACCTAATCCTTTTCTTAAAAGTAATGGGACTGATTTTTCATTAGCAAATATAATCCCCTCTAATAAAGAATGTTTTGAGATTTGTTCAAATTCTCTTACAACAAATGGATTAAAAGAAGTAATAATAGTGTTAAACTCTAATTTATATTTTTTAATTAAATCCCAAAGTTTTGTTGTAAGTTCTTTATTTTTTAATTTATTAGTTTTAATTTCAATATCATATAATATGTTATTTGAACAAAGTTGGAAAACTTCTTCTAAAGTGGGAATTTGGGTTTTGTCAAAATTTTTATTAAAATTTTTACCAATATCTAATTTTTTAACTTCCGATAAAGTTAAATTTTCAACAATATAATCCTCATTTGTAACTCTTTTGGTTGCAGAATCATGAATTACTACAAGCTCTCCACTTTTTATTAAGTGTACATCTAATTCAATTGCAGGAATATCATTTTTTAAACATAATTCAAATGCAGGTAAAGAGTTCTCAGGAGCAAAAGAATTCATTCCTCTATGTGCAAAAAGAATAGGTTTATCTCTAAAATCGTAATAAGAAATCATATTAATACATTAGTTTAATTTAAATATTTAAGCAAGTTTTTTTTGTTTGTTTATTATTTGCTTGCAAAACATAGATGGTTTTGATAGCTTTATAGTGCGGAGGAGTTTTATGGAACTTCAAAATAAAAAGGTTGGTGATGAACTTTTTGGGTTTAAGCTAATCGAAATTGAAAGACTTAATGAGTATGATGGTTTTGGTTTATTATATAAACATGAAGCTACCGCAATGGAAATTTACCAAGTATTAAATGATGATAAAGAATTGTTTTTTTCTTATGTGTTTGAAACAATTCCAAATGATAATACTGGTGTTGCTCATATTATTGAACATAGTGTTTTGTCAGGATCAAAAAAATATCCAATACGCGATCCATTTATGCAATTGCAGAAAAGTAGTGCTTCTACTTTTATGAATGCACTAACATATCCAAGTAAAACTTTATATCCGGCTGCTAGTCCACTCGAAAAAGATTTTGATAATATTTTTAATGTATATACTGATGCAGTATTTGCTCCATTACTGAGAGAAGAAACTTTTATGCAAGAAGGGATAAGACTTCATTGTAATAAAGAAGGTGACTTTGTTTATAAAGGCGTTGTTTTTAATGAAATGCTTGGAGATAGGAATGATGGAGAATATGTTGCAAATAATATTTGTTTAAGAAGCTTGTATCCAGATACAGCATATAATTATTCATCAGGTGGGGAACCAATTGATATAGTAGATTTAGACTATAAAAAATTTAAATCTTTCTATATGCAATATTATCATCCAACTAATTCAAAATTATTTTTATATGGCGATTTAAAAATTGAAAAGTACTTGGAACTTTTAAATAAAGAATATCTTTCAGAATGTGCTAAAATTAATGTTTCAAAAGGTAATTTAATACCTACTAAATGGAAAGAGCCTAGGACCTTGTCTATTACATGTCCAGGTAGTGATGATGATTCTGGGGCTATGGTTGCAACTTCTTTTGTAACTACAGATTCTTCTGTTCCTTTAGAGGTTATTACCTTATCTTTCATTTATGAATTATTACTAGGATCAACAGGCTGTCCTTTTTATAAAGCTATGTTAGATTCAAAATTAGGAGAAGATGTATCTAATATAAGTGGAATTAGTACAGATTATACCTTAATGCCATTAACTATTGCTTTCTCAGGGGTAAAAGATAAAGACCCAGAAAAGATTGAAAAGTTTATAATAAAACAACTTACAAAAATTGTAGAAACAGGGTTTGAGAAAGAATTAGTTGCTGCAACTTTAAAAAGATTAAGTTTCCAAATACATGAAAAACCAGCATCCAATCCTATGGGATTAATTGTTTTAAAAAGAGCATTAAGAGGTTGGTTAAGGGGCTTAAGTCCTGTTAGTACTATTGAGTATAGTAAGGCTGTTGATGAATTAAAATTAAAAATGAATGACAATCCAAGATATTTAGAAGAATGGATTGATACAAATATTCTAAATAATAATCATAGACTTTTATTTGTTGCTACTCCAGATTCTAATGAAATGGATAAGTATAATGAAAAATTAGCAAAAAAAATAAAAGACAAAACCGCAGAAATAAATGAACAAGAAAAACAAGTTTATATTGAAAAAACTAAAACTTTTTTAGATTTTCAAGATAAAGGTGATTCTGAAGAAGCTTTAAAAAGCGTTCCAAAATTATTTATTGAGGATTTGCCTCAAGATATTAGATGCTATGATCATGAACTGTTAAAAATTAAAGATACTCCAATTTGGTTAATGAATGATGCAACAAATTCTATTGCATATTTTGATATATTTCTTCATTTGGAAGATTTTAGTGCTAGAGAGATAATGTTGTTACCACTTTATACAAAAATATTAGAAAATTGTTCTGTTGGAGATATGGATAACACAAAAGTAATGACTGAGGTTATGCATAATACTGGAGGTTTTAATATCTCATTAGAAGGTGGTTCTAAAGTTTCTCAAGAAAGATGTTTGGGAATTATTTTTAGAATAAAGATGTTAAATGAAGATATTAATAATGGAATTGATTTAACTAAAAGAATTATTAAAGAATCAAAGATTGATGATTATAAAGCAATTTGGAATTCTTTAGTAGATATGAAAAATATGTATAAATCGGTTGCCTCAAGTGCTGGCTATCGCTTTGCTACAATTGCGGCTTCAAGTGATTATTCAGATAATGCTAAAATAATTGAGCAACTACTTGGGATAACACAATGGACATTTTTAAAATCTATCAAAAGAGAAGATGTTGCTAATTTAGCAAAAGAACTTAATGAATTAAAAAATAAAATTAATAACTTAAATAGATTTGAAATTCATCTTACTTGTGAAGAAGAAAAAACCGATGAATGTAAAAAAACTATTGAGAAATTTTTAAATTCTTTTGAAGCTACTTCTTTAGTTGTTAATAATAAAAAATATGAAAATTTTGAAAATGTTAAAGGTAAAAAAGGTTATATTTTACCATCTTCAGTAAATCATACTAGTTATGTTATTCCAGCAAAACCTTTAGGTAGTAAAGAAAATTCTGTCCAAAGAATTTTATCTTCAATCCTATCTGGCAATGATTTGTGGAATGAAATTAGAGTCTTAGGTGGTGCTTACGGTGTAGACTGCCATGTTGAAAGCCTTGAGAGATTATTTATTTTCATTTCAGCAAGT
Organism: Pleomorphochaeta caudata; assembly: GCF_055395745.1. Classification (NCBI taxonomy): domain Bacteria; kingdom Pseudomonadati; phylum Spirochaetota; class Spirochaetia; order Spirochaetales; family Sphaerochaetaceae; genus Pleomorphochaeta; species Pleomorphochaeta caudata. The sequence continues at coordinate 326,392 of NZ_AP042458.1, read as the reverse complement.
GATCCAAATTTATCAAAGACGTTTGAGGTATTCAAAAAAACTTTAGAAAAATACAGCAAAGATTTAGTAGATAAGAGTTTAATTGATGATGCAATAATAAGTAATGTTGCAAATGATTTAAAACCTTATGGTCCTGATAGAAAGAGTATTATAGATTTTAGAAGAATTTTATATAATATAGAAGATGAAGTTCGTAGAAATTCTAGGAAAGAAATCTTAAATGTAAATAGTCTCGATATTCAAAATGAAGCAAAGTCTTTATCAGAAGAAACAAACTATTCATATGCTTTCTTCTGTGATAAGAGTACTTTTGATAAAGAAAAAGATATTTTAGACATGGATGAGGATAAATTAGTTTATTTATCAATTTAGTAAATATATTTAAGCATAAAAATAAGCAGGATTTTTTCCTGCTTTATTTTTTTATTAAGTTTAAATTAATAAATATATTTTAAGCCTTTATTAAATAAAATTCCGCTTAAATGATACATTGAGAATGGAGTCGTTAATATTGCAATATCGAATTCATTAGCCATATCAATCATATCTTGACTTGGAATCTTGTTTCTAGCAATTACAATATTTCTTATATCACTCATAACTGCAGTTCTAACTGCTTGATTATTTGATAAACCTGTAATCAAAAGTATGTTATCTTCAAGCAATGTTAAGACATCACTCATCATATCGCTTGCAAAAGCGAAATCTACTTCATCATCTAGATGTGATTCTCCACATAATATTTTTCCTGAACAGAGTTCTAATACATCTTTCAATTTCATAGCTTGAGTATAACATTTTTTCTTAATCAAGCATAGTAATTTTTTATATATCTGTAAGAATTTATCGATTAAATTAATCTTTTAAAGCTAAAAATAAGCATTTGTTAAAAACATGGACAATTCAATTTTTCTGTTATAGACTAAGTACTTGTAGTAAGTTAAGAAATCATTTTAGGGGCCAATTTTTTATGCAAATAAAAAAAACAATAAGTATTAGTATTTTTATATTGTTTTTATCTTCAGCTGTTTATGCAAGTAATATTTTAGGGACATATACCTATGATTTAGATACGGTCCTTTCTATAATGGAACTTTCTTTAGTGGAAAATGGGGTAGATCCTAATTCTGAAGAGTTTAAAGAAAATGTTAGTAATTTACGCACAATGATTTCTGCATTTGGAGAAGATGAATTTGTTCAAAATATGATAATTGAAGCTCCGTTTTCTAGTATTGAAATAAATGAAGATTCATTAATTTTACATCTTAGAAATGGTAATTTTAATATACCTGTTGAAATTGTAAAAAATGCAATTTATTCAAGAGATTCAGATAGTTTAAATGAAATATTAGGCTATTTTGAAAACAATAAATTATTCTTTAACTTTTTAGTGACTTATGACAATTTAGAGAGATCTACCATTGGTTGCAATAATGAAGAGTTTTACTTAATTCCTTTTACTAAAGAAGTTTAAATCTAGTCAAAACTGCATATTAATGAGAAAAAATAAAGATTTTAAGTTAAAAAAATAAAAAAGATATAAGTTTAACTAGACTTATATATTATTCTATTGTAAAGTTTTATAGAAAGTTCTCTTTTATATGGTTTGAATCTGGGGGTGAGGTAAAAACTACAATGGAAGAGAAGCTAACCCCTGCAACGGAAGGATAGATATACCGTGAAGAGCTTTTCAAAAATATATTTAATTTTATTAATTTTATCTTTTGTTTGCGTAAATTTATTTGCTTTACCAAACAATGAAAAAAAGAATGAAGATGAAGATGAATTAGTAACTCAAATTGTTCCTAACCAAAAAGTCGAAGTAGTAAAAGTTGATGCTATTAAAGATTTAGAGGAACCAAAAACTTTAGAGGATAAATTTAGTTACGCATATTCATATCTATTATATCTCTCTACATTAAGTCAAAATTTAGATATCAATGCTGAATATTATGCTAAAGGTGCAATTGATGCTGCTGAAGGCAATGCATTATTTAGTGAACAAGAAATTGTAGAGATTATTCAACAAATGCAACAAGAGATGCTTAGCCGAGCACAAAAGCAACAAGAACAAGAAGCACAAGAAAACTTGAAAAAAGCAGAAGAGTTCTTGACTGAAAATGCAAACAATGAGGATGTTATTGAAACAGAATCAGGATTGCAGTATAAAGTAATTAAGGAAGGTTCAGGAGATCATCCTACTGACCAAGATCAAGTTGTTGTTTCTTATCAAATATATTCTCTTAATGAAGACTTATTGTTAGATAGTGATGGAGATACTAAATTTTCTTTAGATAAATTGGTTCCTGGATTTATAGAAGGAATTGAGTTGATGAATGTTGGCGCAAAATATAGATTTTATGTTCATCCTAAGTTAGCTTATGGTATGGACGGTACAAATGCTATTCCACCAAATTCATTATTAATATTTGATGTTGAACTTAAACAAATTGTTAGTGATCCAATATCATTAGCAAAAACAAATTAATGAGGTTATCAAATGAAGGAAAAGAGTTTTTTTAAAAATAATTTGATTTTATCAATGATTTTTGGAATTGTAATTGCAATTTTTGGAATTGTTTTAATAGTTAATGGACAAGGTTTATTAAGATATGCTGTTTTAGTATATGGATTATATAGTGTTTTTGTTGGAGTAAAAGGATTAATATTCTCAACCAATCTAGTTGAATTAAAGAGAACAAAAAATGTAAATTTATTTTCTTCAATCTTTAGTATCATTATTGGTATAATTATTATTGCCGCTCCATACTTTATTTCAAATCTTGCAGTAACAATTGTTGTTTATTTATTGGCGCTACAATTGTTAATTAATGGCTTGAATAACTTATTTAGTTTCTTTGGTTTAAAAAAGACAGATTTCTTTAGTAATTCCTTTTTAATCAATGGATTAATAAATCTATTAATAGCTGTTATTTTCTTTTTATTCCCTAATCAAGTTGCACAGTTCTTCTTAAGAATATTTGGTGTTATCTTTGTTTTTTATGGAATTGGTCATTTTTTCTGGAGTCTTAGATTAAGAAAAGTTGAAAAAGATTTCGAAAAAACTAATGTTGAAGGAGATTTTGAAAAGATGAATTAATCATTTATTTAAAATTTTATATAAAAATAATGTATAATTATTCAATATTTATTCATACATTATTGACATGAATATAATTATAGTTATAATGGGTAATATGAAAACTAATAGAACAATACATCATCATTTATTCGGTTTTAACCAACTCTAAGTGGTCTGGATTGTTCGTTGTATCCTTTTAGTCTCCGCTTAGCGGGGATTTTTTTTTACCAAATAAAATTGATTAGAATAGGAGAATTTAAATGGAAGAAAGATTAAGAATTGCAATTCAAAATAAAGGAAGATTAAGTGAAAAATCATTAGATCTAATAAAAACTTGTGGAATCCATTTTGGTTCTGATTCTCGAGTATTAAAAGAAATAGCCTCTAATTTTCCTATAGAGTTTTTATATGTTCGAGATGATGATATCCCATCATATGTAGCACAGGGAATTGCAGATATTGGTATAGTAGGTAAGAATGAATATGATGAACAACAAATACCATTAACTATTGTTAGAGATTTAGGTTTTGCAAGATGTAGATTATCTATTGCTACTCAAAATGATTTTAAATATGAAGGTTTAAAATCTTTAAACAATAAAAAAATTGCTACTAGTTATCCTAATATTTTAGATAAAATATTAAAAGAAAATGGTGTAAATGCTTCTTATGTTAAAGTTAGTGGTTCTGTAGAAATCACTCCTGCAATTGGTGTTGCAGATGCAATTTGTGATTTAGTAAGTACTGGAACTACATTAAAAATGAATGGTTTAAAAGAAGTAGAAAGTATTTATACTAGCTCTGCTGTTATGATAAAAAATAATAATTTACCTAAAAATAAATCAGATATTTTAAATAGATTATTAATTAGAATTGATGCAGTAAATAGAGCAAAAGATTATAAGTATATAAGTTTTAACTTACCTGAAGAACATTTATCACAAGTTGGAGCTTTAGTAGGATCTATGAAATCACCAACAGTAACAAAATTATATGAAGATGGTTGGTATTCAGTTCAAACTGTTGTCGCTGAAGATAGTTTTTGGGATGCCTTTGAGAAATTAAAAGAAATTGGTGCTCAAGGTATTTTAGTTACAAAAATTGAAAAAATGACGGAGTAAAAATTGATTCCTTATTATTTTAATCCAAAAAAGTCAGAACTTAATGATTTGTTATCAAGAGAATTAAGTGATGATACTAAAGTAAAAGAAATTGTTCAAACGATAATTGATAAAGTAAAAAATGAAGGAGATGATGCTCTTTATTATTTTGCAAAAGAGTTTGATAAAGTTGAATTAGATAGTCTTTTTGTAACTGAAGAAGAATTTGAACAATGTGATAAACTTGTTGATTTTGATTTGAAGAATGCAATCAAAAGAGCAAAAGCAAACATTGAAAAATTCCACCAAGCTCAATTACCTGAAGGTGAAATAGTAAAAATAGAAGAAGGTATCAGTTTAAGTAGAAAAATTGTTCCAATTGATAAAGTTGGATTATATGTTCCTGGAGGTACCGCTCCATTATTTTCTACTGTGTTGATGCTTGGAATTCCTGCAAAAGTTGCTGGCTGTAGAGAAATTATATTAGCAACCCCACCAACTAAAGATGGTAGTGTTAATCCTGTAGTATTATATACTGCAAAATTAATTGGAATTAAAAAGATTATAAAGAGTGGTGGCGCAGGAGCTATAGCTGCTCTTTCATATGGAACTCAAACTATTTCAAAAGTTGATAAGATCTTTGGACCTGGTAATAGATTTGTAAGTTATGCTAAGATGATTCTTTCTTCAAGAACTTCTATAGATATGTTAGCCGGCCCTAGTGAAGTAATGGTAGTAGCTGATAAAGATACTAATCCTAGTTTTGCCGCAAGTGATTTTCTCTCTCAGGCTGAACATGGTCTAGATAGTCAATCAATATTATTGATTCTAGCTAATAAAGAGGACTCTGAAGAATTTAAAAATAGATTTATTGAAGAGGTTGAAGCTCAACTAGATACATTAGATAGAAAGGATTATTTATTATCTTCTTTATCAAATTCAAAAATAATAGCTACAGATACTCAAGAAAATTGTATTGAAATAATAAATGAATATGCGCCAGAGCATTTAGTATTAAATTTGGCTAAGGCTAAAGATATTTGCAATTATATAAATAATGCGGGATCAATATTTATAGGCCCTTATGCTTGTGAAAGTGCAGGAGATTATGCAAGTGGTACAAATCATACATTACCAACAAGTGGTTGGGCAAAAAGTGTATCTGGAGTTAGTACTGATTCATTCTTGAAAAAAATAACAATTCAAGAAATTAGTTATGAGGGGTTAAAATCCTTAGGAAAAACGATTGTTACAATGGCAGAAGGTGAGAGTTTAATGGCTCATGCAAACAGCGTAAAGGTTCGTTTAAAGGAAAATAAAAATGATTAAGAATTTACTAAGAAAAAATATTCGAGAATTAACACCTTATAGCTGTGCTAGAGATGAATTTAATGGTGTTGCTGATGTCTTTTTAGATGCTAATGAAAATTATAAAACATATTCGAGTTTTGATTTTAATCGTTATCCAGATCCTCATTGTACAACTTTAAGAAAATCTTTAGAAAAAAATTTGAATTTGCCATTTGATAATACAGTTATTGGTAATGGAAGTGATGAGTTAATTGATAATTTAATTCGTTCTTTTTGTGAACCAAAAGAAGATAAAATTATATTGATGAATCCAACTTATGGTGCTTATAAGGTATTTGCTGATATTAATAATGTAAAAACTGTATTTGTAAATTATAAAACAAATTTTGAAATAGACTTTGATTTATTAAATAAGACGATTGAAAAGGAAGGTTTAGTTAAATTACTTTTTATTTGTTCTCCAAATAATCCTACTGGAAAAGCTGAAAATATTGAGGATATTGAAAAGATTGTAAAAGATTTTAAAGGTATCGTAGTAGTTGATGAAGCTTATGGTGAATTTAGTAATAAAGAAAGTTGTGTACAACTTGTTAAAAAATATGAGAATTTAGTAGTTTTAAAAACTTTATCAAAATGCTTTGCAGCCGCAGGGATTAGAGCAGGGATAATGATTTCTAACGAAGAAATCGTTCAAGTTATTAATAATATGAAGGCTCCATACAATGTTTCGGCATCTACACAGCTTGAGGCTTTGAAAATTTTAGAAAAAAGTGAAATAATATTTAAGCAAAGAGATGAAGTAATAAAAAGAAGAGATATATATTTTGATAAATTTAATGAGTTAAGTTATGTAAAAAAAGTATATCCTAGTGATGCAAACTTTTTATTAATGGAAGTTATAGATAGTAATTACTTATGTAAAATACTTCAGGATAAAAAAATCATTATTAGAAATCGAACTAAAGACTTATATTTAAAGAATTGTGTAAGAATTACTATTGGTAGCGAAGCTGAATGTGAGACTGTTTACAATGCAATTAAGGAGTTGGGAGATGAAACAAAATAAGGGCCCTTTATTATTTATTGAATGTGAAAGTTTAGTTGAAAAGCATAATAATCAATTTGGTGTAATTAAATTTAGACCATCAGTTTTTAAAGGATTATCTAATATTGTAGATAAAGGTAATTTTACTTTAGTTATGCTCCTTTGCTGTGATAAAGCTAGTGAGAGTAATAATTCTTTAGAAAAAGTTACTTGTTTTTTTGATGATATAAAAGATATTTTGGCAAGAGAAAAAATATTTTTTGAAAAAGATATTATTGATTATGATATTAATGATAAGTGTCAAAAATTTACTATTGATGATTTAAAAATGAAGGGTTATTTAGATGGCGATTATGACATTGCCAATTCCTTTATAATTGGTTCTAAAACAGAAAACTTGCGGATTGCTCAAGAAATTGAATTAAATAGTATTTTATATTCTTCAGAAAAAAAATTAAAAAATAATAATTCAAAAATAGTTTTAACTAGTGATGACTGGAATGAAATTTCAAATTTTTTAGTTCATAGCGAGTTAAAGTTAGCAAGAAAAGCTCATGTAATTAGAAACACTAAAGAAACAAAGATAGATTTAGAAATTAATTTAGATGGTACTGGCCAATCAAAAATTGATACAAAAATTAAATTTTTTGATCATATGCTTGAACAAATTTCTAGACATAGTGATATAGATTTAAATTTAGTTTGTGAAGGTGATGTTGATGTAGATGAACACCATAGTGTTGAAGATGTTGCTATTGCATTAGGCTCTGCAATAAAAGAGGCTATGGGAGATAAAAAAGGTTTAGCTAGGTATGGTTTTAATTTGCTAGCGATGGATGAAGTATTAGCTCAAGGAGCGATTGATTTTTCAAATAGACCTTATTTGGTTTATGATGTTCCAATTACAAGAGAATACATTGGATCTTTCCCTACAGAAATGTTTGAACATTTCTTTAAATCATTTAGTGATTCAAGTAAATCAACTCTTCATTTAAGTGTTAGTGCAGGGAATTCTCACCATATGATTGAAGCTGTATATAAATGTTTTGCAAAATGCTTAAAACAAGCATTATATGTATATCCATATAGTAATAAGTTGCCAACAACTAAAGGAGTTATTTAGTGATTGCTATTGTTAAATATAATGCTGGAAATATTCAAAGTGTTAAATATGCTTTAGATAGATTAAATGTTGATTATATTGTAAGTGATGATCCAAAAGTTTTAAGAAATGCTGACAAGGTAATTTTTCCAGGTGTAGGGGAAGCTTCTTCTGCTATGAATTATCTAAGGAAAACAAATTTAGATTCATTATTAAAAGACTTAAAGCAACCATTTTTGGGTATTTGTTTAGGTATTCAATTAATGTGCAAATTTAGTGTTGAAAATAATACTGATTGTCTTAATATTTTTGATTTAGAAGTTAAAAAGTTTGATGATACAAAAGGTTATAAAATACCTCATATGGGTTGGAATCAAATAAAATTTGATGATAAAAACCCATTATTCAAAGATATAGAACATAATAGCTTTTTTTATTTTGTTCATAGCTATTATGCACCAAAAGGTGAAAATACATTAGCAACATGTAATTATGCTGGTGTAGATTTTAGTGCTGCATTGACTAGAGATAATTATTATGGTGTTCAATTTCATCCAGAAAAAAGTGGTGAAGTTGGAGCTCGTTTACTAAAAAACTTTGTGGAGCTATAAGATTTATGATAATTATTCCTGCAATAGATATTATTGATAATAAAGTTGTTAGACTTACTAAAGGCGAATATGATTCAGTTAGAAATTATACTTTAGATCCTGTAGAAATAGCTAAAGAATTAGAAGCAAATGGTATTACACATTTGCATTTAGTTGATTTAGAAGGTGCTAAAAATAATAAAATAATGAATTTAAAAACTTTAGAAAGAATAGCTTCTAATACTAATTTAATTATAGATTTTGGTGGCGGGGTTAAAAGTGAACAAAGTTTAATAGATGCTTTTAATGCTGGGGCTAAAAGAGTAACTTGTGGTAGTATTGCTGTAAAAAATAGAGAATTAGTTTTAGATTGGTTAAAAAAATATAGTAGTGATAAATTAATATTAGGTGCAGATTGTAAAAATAATATGATAGCTACCACTGGGTGGTTAGAAGTGAGTCAATTAAGAGTTGATGAATTTATTAATGGTTATTTGAAAGAAGGTTTTAAAAGAGTTATTTCAACGGATATTTCTAAGGATGGAATGCTTAAAGGACCTTCTTTTGATTTATATAAGATGTTATTAGAAAAATGTGATTCATCATTAGAATTAGTTGCTTCAGGTGGCGTAAGTTCTATATCTGATATTGAAGAGTTAAGTAAAAATAATTTACATAGCGCTATTGTTGGTAAAGCATATCTAGAAGGAAAAATATCTATTAAAGAATTAGGTAGATTACAGGAGAAATTAATATGTTAGCAAAAAGAATTATACCCTGCTTAGATGTAAAAGATGGAAGAACTGTTAAAGGTGTGAATTTTGTCGATTTGATTGATGCAGGAGATGCAAGCGAACTCGCAAAACTATATAGTGATTTAGGTGCTGATGAATTAGTTTTTCTAGATATTACTGCTACTGTCGAAAAAAGAGCTACTTTAGCAAAATTAGTAAAAGAAGTTGCTTCAAAAATTAATATACCATTTACAGTAGGTGGTGGAATTAATACAATTGAGGATGTTGATGTTTTATTGTCTTCTGGGGCAGATAAGACATCAATTAATTCAAGTGCCTTTAAATATCCTAATTTAATAACTGATCTTGCAAACAATTTTGGTACACAATGTGTAGTTTGTGCTTTAGATGTAAAAAAAGATGATAGATTTAAATCCGGTTATCAATGCTATGTTCATGGTGGAAGAACAGAAACAAATAGAGATGCTTTAGAGGTAGCCAAAGAATTTTATAATAAAGGTGCTGGAGAAATTTTATTAACTTCAATGGACAAGGATGGTACAAAAGATGGCTTTGCTCTTGATTTAAATTCAATGATAAGTCAAAGTGTAACAATACCTGTTATTGCAAGTGGGGGAGCTGGTAAACTTGAACATTTTTATGATGTGTTTACCACAGGGAAGGCTGATGCAGCATTAGCAGCTTCAATTTTCCATTTTGGTGAGATTTCTATTCCAGAACTTAAATCATATTTAATAAATAAAGGAATTTGTATTAGGGAGTGATAAAATATGGAATTAACAATTGATAATATTGATTTAATTGATTTTGAAAAAGGAAATGGACTTGTGCCTGCTATTGTTCAAGATGCAATTAGTGATAAAGTGTTAATGTTAGGTTATATGAATAAAGAATCTATTTTAGAAACTTTTGATAGAAAGCTAGTTACTTTTTTCTCTAGAAGTCGACAAGAGCTTTGGACAAAAGGTTCAACAAGTGGTAATTTTTTAAACTTAAAAAAAATCTTATTGGATTGTGATGGCGATACATTGTTAGTAAAAGCTAGTCCTACAGGTCCTGTATGCCATAAAGGTGATGATACTTGTTTCCAAGAGGAAAATGATTTAGATGATATTGACGCAAAAGACTTCATGTTTTATTTAGAAAAAATTATTGAAGATAGAAGAGATTTTCCAATTGAAGGATCTTATACTAATCTTTTATTTTCTAGAGGAATCAAAAAGATTGCTCAGAAAGTTGGCGAAGAATGTACTGAATTAGTTATCGAAGGTATGGATGACAAAAAAGATTTATTAATTGGTGAAGCAGCGGATCTATTATATCATTTACAAGTTTTATTAACTTATAAAGGTGTGAAACTATTAGATGTATTAGAATGCTTACAACATAGACATACTTAAAAAAATATATTCAAAGGCTATTTTTAATAGCCTTTTATATTTCGTCATTTTCTTTCATTGAGTAAAATTCTTCTTCACTGAAAATTATATGATCAATTATTTCAATACCTAGAATCTTTCCACATTCAACTAATCTTTGAGTAATCTGTAAATCATTTATACTTGGATTTAAATTGCCTGTGGGATGGTTATGGCAAATTATTATAGCTACTGCTCGATTTTTTATTGCATTTGAAAATACTTCCCTAGGATGTACTATGCATTGGTTTATTGTGCCCATTGATGCAACATCAATAGCTAGAATTTCATGAGCACAATTAATAGCTACAGATATAAATAACTCTTGTTCTCTACTAGCGTAATGTCTTACAACTTTATGGACATCTTTTGGCTCAATAATTTGTCTCATTTTTTTCTCAATCTTTCTTCTTCCTAATTCTAATGCCGCACAAAGTTGAGAACTTTTGGCTATTCCAAGTCCTTTAATCTTGTTCAATTCTTCGAATCTTATATGACTCCCTTTTTTATCAATTATATTAATTACTGAATCGGAAATTTTATTAACAGTGTATTCTTTATTTCCTGATCCAATTAATAGGGTAATGAGTTCTTGGTCTGTTAGTGAGTTTACTCCAAGATTAATCAATTTTTGGCGAGGTTGTTGGTCTAAAGGCATTTCTTTAATGCTAGAAGAAAAGGTGTTTCTAATTTTATATCTCATATATCAATATATTTAAGAACTTGTCAAATTGCATTAATTATATGATAATAAAAAACTATGGAAGAAAAAAAATATAGAATAGGTGATTTAGCAAGAAAAGCTAGAGTAACAGTTAGAACTGTTAGATATTACGAAAGTCTAAATTTAATAAGTCCTTCTTATAGATCTCAGGGAGGACAAAGATATTATAGTGAAAAAGATTTAGTATATTTAAAACGTATTCTAGAATTGAAAGAGTTAGATTTTACTCTGGATGAGATAAAAAAAATCATAAAAATGAAAGATGTTGATAGTTCCGGTAGTAGAAGACGAAGTGAATTGTTACATCAATATAGAAAAAAACTATCAGTAGTTTTAGATAAGAAAGTTGCTTTAGAAATGAAGATTGATACTATCAATTGGCATATAAGACAATTAGAATCAAACATTGATTTTAGAGAATGTCCAGGTAAAGATTGTATTAGTTGTAAATTTAAAAATGAATGTAGATTTGCTTTAGATGATGAATTGAATGATTAATTTATAATAGATTAATTAAATTGTATTCAGAAAAAATTGATACAGTAATAACAGATATAACACTCATAATTTTTATTAAGATATCCAATGATGGTCCTACAGTATCTTTTAAGGGATCTCCAACAGTGTCCCCTATAATTGATGCTTTATGTGCATCGCTTGAATTTCCTCCATAATTACCTTTTTCAATAAATTTCTTAGCATTATCCCAAGCTCCTCCTGAATTTGCAGTAAATATTGCAAGCATAATTGCAGAAAGGGTTGTGCCTATTAAAATTCCTCCAACAAATTTTGGGCCAAATATAAAGCCTGAGATAAGAGGTGTTAAAACTGAAAGTAAAGCTGGTTTTTTCATTTCTGATAAAGCACCTTTGCTGGAAATGGAAATACATTCTTTATAATTTGGCGTTGCTTTCCCCTCTAAAATTAATGGGTTATTAATGAATTGTTCTCTAACTGCATCAACCATTTTTTGTGCAGATTTTCCCACAGAATCAATTAAAATTCCTGAGAAGAGATATGGTAATGCGGCTCCAACAATTGCCCCTGATAAAACATAAGTATCTATCAGATTCATAATTAAAGCTTGATGAGTATTGTTTTCTCCCAATTGTGCATGTAGATAAGAAGCAAATAAGGATAAAGCAGCTAAAGCAGCAGATCCAATTGCAAAACCTTTACCAATTGCTGCTGTAGTATTTCCTATAGCATCTAATTCGTCAGTAATATTCCTAATTTCCTCATCAAGATTACACATTTGAGAAATCCCGCCTGCATTATCTGCAATTGGTCCATATGTATCTACACTAACAGTTACTGCAACAAAGCTAAGCATTCCAATTGCGGACATTCCAACTCCATATAATCCTGCACAGGAATATGATAAAATTATACAAAAGCTTATTATTAGAACTGGGAAGAATGTGCTTCTCATTCCTACAGCAAGTCCTTTTGTAATAACTATAGCACCCCCTTCTTTTGAGGCTTTTGATACTCTTAGAGTAGGCTTAAAATCATAACTTGTATAATATTCTGCAAAGAACCCAATAATTAATCCGCTTACAATTCCTAAAGCTGCTGAGTACCAAGGAGATAAGGACCCATAGTTAAATGTTTTAATATTAGGGTCTATATAAAACAGTGATAGGAAAAATGTAGATATTATTGTAAGTAATGCACTAAGATATGTTACTTTATTTAAATCATTATGTGGGTCCTTAAATTTCTTTTTCTTTGAAAAAATGAAGATAGAAATGGTTGAGGCTAAAAGTCCTAATGAGCAAAAAACTAAGGGATAAAGTATTAATTCATTAAGAATTGAATAAGATATTTCTAAATCAGTATTTCGTAGTGAATATGATGTGTAAATAGCTAAAACTATAGAGCTGATTATTGAACCAACATAGCTTTCTAATAAATCAGATCCTAAGCCTGCAACATCACCTACATTGTCTCCAACATTATCTGCAATTGTTGCAGGATTTCGTGGATCGTCTTCCGGTATTGTATATTCAGCCTTTCCAACTAAATCGGCTCCCATATCTGCAGCTTTTGTATATATCCCACCACCAACACGGTTAAACATTGCAATTAATGAACAACCTAAAGCATAAGAACTTACACTCATCGTAAATGGAATATCTCTTATCCCAATGAAGTTTGTATGAAAAGTTAAACTATCAATTGTGAGTTGGTTAAATAATTTTCCAAAGACTAAATAAACTATTAATAAACCGAATAATGCGAAGGCGGCAACACATAATCCCATAACAGAGCCCCCTAAAAAAGCTACTTTTAAGGTTTTCCCTTTATCTTTAGTAATCCTAGCTTTATTAGTAACTCTAACATTTGTAATTGTTGCAATTTGCATACCTATCCAAGCGGCGCTTGAGCTTAGAGTAGCACCTAGTAAAAAGCAAATAGCAGCGCTAAAAGAAACAATTAATGATAAAACAATAAAAATTACTATTGAAACTAAAATAATGATTTTAAATTCTTGGTTTAAAAAAGTTTTTGCACCCTCTTTAATGAACGAAGAAATTCTAATCATTTGTTCTGTACCTGGATTTTCTTTGTCTATTAGTTTGAAATTATAAAGTGCTAAAATGAGTGCAAAAAAAACGGATACAGCTAATATGTAAATCATATAAAATCCTTTTTATCTTACTCTAATTATATTTTAAATGGTAATTTTTCTCTGTCAATGAAATATTAGAAGGTTTGAGGAGATTTATAATTTATTATTTATTGCTATTTGCTCTTATGAAAGTAATGAATTCTTCAGTAGACAATGGCATACTATAATAGAAACCTTGATAGTAATCTACATCTAATTTTGATAAGAAAGCTATTTGTTCTTCTGTTTCAATACCCTCAACAATAATCTCTAAATCTAATTTTTTAATCATGTTTATTAAGGAAGAAATTAGAACTTTATATTTTTCACTTTCTTGCGCAAGATTTAAAAGAGCTCTATCTATTTTAGCTGTTGCAAAAGGTAAGCGCAAAACTGAATCTAGATTCGCATAACCTGTTCCAAAGTCATCCATAGAGAACGTTATATTTTCTTTACCTAAAATCATCATTGTTCTTTCTAATTGAGGAGCAATGCTAGCTGTAGTTTCTGTAACTTCAAAAGAAATCATTTTTTTATCAATTTTATATTGATCAATAATATTTAATATTTTTTGTTGAATATTTGGGTCTAAACAATCTATTACAGATAAATTAATAGAAATATTTTTGAAATTTTTAGGTAGAGTATTATAAGATAAAAATTGGCAAACTTTTTTAATCATCGTTAGACTCAATTGACTAATAATACCTTTTTTCTCTGCATAATTAATGAAAATTGATGGATTAATATATCCAAATTCTTTTGTATTAATTCTGCATAAAGCTTCAGCTGAATTAAATTCTTTTAATTTAGTATCAAAAATAGGCTGAAGTTTAATTTCAATATTTTCTGTTTCAATAGCTTTTAAAATAGCTTCATCTCTTTTTTTCTTATATCTGTATTCATTAATAATTGATAGATTTAGTTTTTGAGTAGTCTTTTCTTCTTTTGCTTTTGCACAAATAAAGTTTGTTAAATCAATCATTTCCGTAGTAGTTCTTATGTCAGTTAGTTTTTCTGAATAAGCTATGTGTACTTTTATTTCAAGAGAGATTTCATTATTTTTTATAGTCATAGGGAAATGTTCTTGAATTCTATTTAAATTTTCATGTTGTGCTTTATCTTTGCTTGAAATAATTAAGAATTTATCACCATCAATTCTGAATAATAAACAGTTATTAGTAATTAAATTCAATTCTTCACCAATTCGTTTTATAACTTGATTACCAAAATTTTCAGATATTAGGTTATTAATTTTTGTTGTACCAACAATATCAACTACGATAAAACTGAATGGTATTTTTTTTGAATTTAAAGCATAAATATATTCATCAAAAGCCATTCTATTATAGAGGTTTGTTACTGAATCAATATAGGAGGCTGGTTTTAATAAAGTAATATACATTAAAAATATTGATACACAAATTGATGCACTAATAATAGAAATTTCTGGAAATCTAATTTGAACATATGTTGCAAGTATATTAATTGTAATAAAAGAAGGAATAATTAAAACCTGACTTAGAGATAAATATTTTCTTTTAGCAATTACATAAAGTAATCCAATAAGTAATATAGAACTTTCAATTAAAATTGATACTCCAAATAATGAGCCTCTGATATAATTTAGGTTTTCATCAAAATAGAAAACATAATGTGTTATAGGGCTTGAAAGTAAGAGAGAAAAATTAATTACTAGTAAAAGAACTGGGAGTGTTTTCAAATAATAATTAATTTTTAACTCATATTTTGTTAATACAACTACATATTTAAATAATAAATATGGAATAATCCATTGTGAAATGAAAAATAACATGTTCACTGTATAGTTAATATAGATATTTACTTTGTTATTTATACAGAAAAAAGTTAGAACATCTAAAAAAACAGATATTGTACCTTCAATAAGAATTTTTGAAAATAATTTGTTTGCTCTGTTTGGGAAAATTGGGGATACGTTATAGTATACTGTTAATATAGCTATAAAAGTCAAAGCTGTTATATTGAAAGAATAATCAAATAGCATAGATTAACAACCCCTCCCGAAAGTCATATCAACTAATAGTTTAATATAGAATTTTTAATAAGTATATGCAAAATTTATTGCATTATTTTAACATTAATGACTTAGTTTTTGCATATAGTTCATTAAATAAATTAAATTTTTTATCAAAATAATCTTGATCTTTTTTTTGAGGATAAAACTCTTTTGATTCAAATTCTATATTATTAGTTGCTTGGTAGTAATCATTGTACACTTTTATGGAAGTGTAGCCAAGTATTGATAAGCCCAATAATTCAGCTGATTGTGTTTTATATATAACTAATTTTTTATTTATTATATTACTTTTTAATTGATAATAGAAATCTAGGTTATATCTTGAGGTAGTAGTATGAACTTCGTCAATTATGAAACCCAATTCTTCAAAACAATTTAACACTGATTTAAAAGCAAAAATATTTCCTTCAATTACGGCTTTTGATAATTCTTCAGCTCTAGTATCTATTGTTAAATTAAAGAATTGTCCTGTTGCTTCAGGGTTCCAAATTGGGGCTCTCTCTCCTGTTAAATATGGGAGAAAAATTAAATTGTTTGGTTTTGCTTCTTTTGCGAGTTCATAAATTTTATTAAATTCATCGCTTTTTATATTTAATATTTTACGTATCCAATTAGTAGAAATACCTGAATTGGAGATTACTCCTGATAAATTATAATGATTTTTTAATGGGTGCTCATAACATAAAAATCTATCATCTTTTATTGGTTTTTCTATACATAAATTCAAGCCTTCACTTGTTCCATTTATATCAGCTAATACATTTTTCTTACTAATGTTTGAGCCAATTATAGAGAAATAAAAATCTGAACCTCCAGCTATAATTTTAATATCTTCACTTAGATTAAAATAGTTTGCTATTGATTTATCTATTTTTCCAATTATTTCTCCACTATCTATGAATTTAGGAAATTTGTCTTGTTCTAAATTAAAATAATTTAGGCTATCTTCATTCCAATAATATTTCATCAATAAATCAGCATTGTTTACTATAAGAGCTTTTTTTGTGAGTGCATAATTTATAAATGCATCGATTGTGAGAAAATATTTTGTATTTTTATAATTTGATTTTTCATTATCTCTTATATTTAAAATTGAAGGCAAGAAGAAACTACCATCAATGTATGAACCGTAAAAGTCAGAAACAGGTTTTGAATATTTTTCTCCACGCTTATCCATCCATAATCTTGTATTTGATCCATTAAAATCAAAATTACCATTATTAAATGAAATTTCAGAATAAACGCTTAAGAAGCTAGGTCCATTACTAGATATTGCTATAGCTTCAATATCTTTAGAATTACATGTGGTAAGATATTCTAATATGAAATCTAAATATAATTTGCTATCAACTTCATAAATTTTATTATTAACTTGAGTTGGAACTTTTTTGCTTAAAAAATTAAAAAAATGTCCTTTTTTATCGATTAATGCAGCTTTTAAATTTGTTGTTCCAAAATCAATAGTTAATATCATGTTTTTTCCTCAATTTTCTGTTTTTGTTTATTATAATAACTTATTATAATCATAACAATTAGTGTAAACAAACTTGGAATAATTAAAGCTATATCTGCTGGTAAATTTTTTAAACCTTGTGCATAATTTGATAAAGCTTCACTTAATGCAAATAAAAGTGCAGAAGGAATTAAATATTTTATATTTGATTGGCATAGGAAAACAATTACTAAAGCAAACCAACCTTTATTTGCACTCATTTGTGATATAAAGGCTCCTTGTCTTAAGGATAAATAACTACCAGCTAATCCACAAAATATACTTGATAATAAAAATGCTATTGAATCTAGTTTTATCTTTGATATTCCATATGAATCTAAAGCCATTGGATTATATCCACATGCTTTTAATTTAAGTCCAAAAGGAGTTTTTTCAATTAAAATATATACTACTATGAATAAGATTAATGAGAGAGGTAAGAATGGACTTATTCTCCCTAAAATTGGTATATTCAATAATTGTATTGGTGTAATTTCTAGTCTTAGTAATCCTTTCGAATTATAAAATGAATATGTGATAATTAAAGTTAATGCTGATGCTATCATATTACTAGATAAAGCAGTTATAAAAGGATTTGTTTTTAATGTTGCATTTACTCCACTAATTATAGCAGCAAGGATTAGGGATGATAGGATTCCAAAGATTACCCCAAGAAATAGAGAGTTTGTAAGGTTTGCTCCGATTATGGCAAATAGAGCACTTATCAAGGTTAGTCCTTCTAAAGCAATATTTAAGGTTCCTGAAATTGAGGTAATAATTGCTCCAAGGGATATTAAAAATAGAGGAGTAAATAAATTTAATGTGCTATTTAGTACGGTTATCATATTTTTCTCCTATTAGTGTTTTGCTTGTAATCAGTAAGAAAATAATTGCTTGGAATAATAGTGCTACATCACTACTTATATCACTATTTTGCATTGCAATTATTGAGCCTTGATTTATTAATGAAATAAAGAATGCTATTGGAATAATTCCTAAAGGATTGTTTGTAGCTATTAATGCAACAGTTAATGCACTAAAACCTAACCCTGAGGCAAAATCTTTATAAACACTTTGATAATTCCCAAAGATATATATTCCCCCAGCAAAAGCAATTAAAGCTCCGCTTAATGTAAAACTTAATAGATAATTTTTACTTATTGATATTCCACCATATCTAGCAAATTCTTTATTAAATCCAATTAATTTTGTTTCATATCCAAATTTTGTTTTTGTAAAAATAAAATAAAATAGGACTGCTATAATTAAAGCATAAATTATTGAAGTCGAAAGATTAGATGGAAGAAATATCTTACTTAGCATATATTGAACTTTTCTAGTTGATTGTAAATTTGAGTTTGGGTCTTGTAATGGTCCAGTTACTAAATATGAAGCAAAATAAGAAATAGCTATTGATATAAGATAGGAAGAGATTAATTCAGGTGTATCTAGTTTTACTTTTAAGTATGCACTTATAAAAGCAATAAATCCTCCAACAAGACTTGCTGCAATAAGTGCAAATATAATGCTTAACTTTCCAATTGGGGATAAATATATTGCTACTATATTTGCAATAATAGCACCGAAATACATTTGTCCATCGCCACCAAGATTGATCAAATTAGCTCTAAAGGCTATAGATATTGCTATTGCACTAATTATAAGAGGTGCTGTATGGGAAAGCGTATTTCCAAAGAAATATTTTGAATTTAATGGGCCAATAAAAATTTGGTACAATGTGTTGAGTGGGGTTTTACTCATTAAAAATACAATTATTATTAATGAGATAATGCTAACTAGTAATATCGAAATTATACCTTTTATTTTTCTCATTTTATTCTTTCCCAAGCATATATTGTCCAATTTCTTTTTTAGAAATTGAGTTGTTATTTATAAAAGTTTTATATATTTGACCTTCAAATATAATATTTATTTTATCGCTTAATTTTAGTATCTCTTCTAAATCTGAGGATAATAAAACTATAGCTTTGTTCTTTTGTTTTAGTTCAATTATTTGAGAATGAATGAAATCTTTAGATTCTAAATCTAAACCCCAAGTTGGGTTTGAAAAAACAATATAATCTTTCATGTTGTCAATTTCCCTAGCAATAATTGCTTTTTGGATATTCCCCCCACTTAAAGTTCCCATTTTTTGATGAGCGAGTCCTTTTATATTGTATTTTGAAATAAAGGATTTAGCAATTTTGTTTTTAAAATTTAATTGATCCCTTTTATTAATTATTAAGTTTTCACTTAATGTTGCTTGAGCTGCTGAACCATAATGATTTCTATCAGAAGGGACGAATGCAAGGCCCATTTTTCTTAAATCAGGAGCCTGATATTTTGATATATCACTATTGTTATAGAGGATTTCACCAGTAGAGATTCTCATCATTCCTCCAAGTACTGCCTCAAGAACGCCTTTTCCATTACCACTTACAGCACAGAAGCCTAAGATTTCTCCTCTATGTAGAGAGAAGTTTATATTATTTAATATAGGTCTTTTTTGATTATGTTTTTTCAATGATACATTCTTAAATTCTAATATAGTATCATTTTTGATTTCTTTATGAGCTATTTCTTTAGTCTGTTTAATTTCATGACCAATCATTAGCTTTGTTAAATCTTCTTCATTTAGAGAATTTGTTTGATATTCTCCTATTAAATTGCCTTTTCTTAAGATAATAACTTTATCAGAATCTTTTAGAATTTCTTTAAGCTTGTGAGTAATTAAAATAATACATTTATTTTCATTTTTTAAATGTCTTATTGTTTTAAATAATCTTTTTGCTTCACTTTGGCTTAAAATTGCTGTTGGTTCATCAAATATTAAAATTTCTGATTTCTTGTATAGCATCTTTAAGATTTCAACAATTTGTTTTTCACCAGTAGTTAAATCTTTGATTAACTCTGTGGCTTTTAAATTAAAATTATATTCATCTATTAATATTTGAACTTCATTATTGATTTTATTTTGATCTGTAATAAATAATAATTTCTTTTTTTCTATACCCAGTGCAATATTTTGAGCAATGCTTAACTCTTCAATTAATTGGAAATGTTGAAAAACCATTCCTATTTTATTATTAATAGCATCTTTAGAACTATTGATTATTATTTCTTTGTTGTCAAATTTGATATTTCCTGTATCAGGTTTTGTTATCCCAAATAATACTTTTACCAGTGTTGATTTACCAGCTCCATTTTCTCCTGCTATTGCAGTTATTTCACCCATTTTAAAGGTGCAATTTATTTTATCTAGAGCTTTTATTCCAACACTGGGATAAAATTTAGAAATATCAGTTAATTCTATTTTTTGAATCATTGCTCAATTATTATCTCACCATTTCTTACTTTATCTAACCAAGAAACAAATTCTAATCTAATGCTTTCTGGTAAATATTTTATAAATAAAGGATCTTCATCAAAGAAATCTACATAGCCGCTACTAATAGATTCTACTTCAGCTTGTCCCCAATTTATATTATTATTATACGCATCTTCAAGAATTTTTAAAGTGAGTTCTTTTTGATTCATTGCACCACAGCCTAAAACTACACCAGGTGCTTGAGCATAAATGTTTTCATCATGGAATACAATATAAGCATTTTTTTCTTTTGCACTGTTTAGTACTCCAACAGAAGCACTGCCACTAATAGTTGCTAATACATCACAACCATTATCAATCATGGCATTAGCTAATTCGTAAGCTTTATCTGCATCATACCAGTTTCCAATGATTCTTTTATCGAGCTCGAATGATTTATCAATGCTATGAGCTCCATCAAGTAAACCTGGTATTGTTTGTTCAGTTATTAGAGGATATTCTTGCGAAAGAACAAATCCAAGTTTATTAGTATTTCTAATACCACTTAAATCGCTTCTAGCAATCATTGCTGCTAATCTTCCTAAAATATAGGATTGTTCATATTGATTGAATTCATATGTTGCGATATTAGGATTACCAGTAAAATATGCATCAGTTATTAAGAATTTTTGATTTGGAAATTTCTTTGAAATATTATCACAGATTTCTGATAAAGAAGGGTTTGTAGTTAGTACGATATCATATTGATTAGTTGCAACTAAACTTGTTAATTGAGATTCCCATTCAGCTTGATTATAGCCAGCTTCATAAGTTTTAACTTTAATATTTTCATGCTTAGTAGCAAATTCAAGAGCTCCATCGTTTAGTTTTTGATAGGGTGGGCTTCCTGCTAAATTACCACTAATATATACTAAAATAGAAAAATCTTTATTTTGATTTTGTACTGTTTCTTCTTTTTTACCATTAGCAAATAATGGAAAAATTACTAATAAAAATAATGTTATAAAGGTTGTAAATTTTTTCATTATATCCTCCATGTGAAAAAAATATGGGTTGTAAAAAAAACTTACAAGTCTTTAGATAAAAAAATATACATAAAAGGTTATTTTTATCTTACGCAGTGAACCTTACGTTAGCTTTTTGTGTAAAAATATTTATTTTATAATATAAATGGATACCAAATTGATAAGATTTAGTATCCACTAAGTTATATATAAATTCAATTATTTGTTGATTTTATATTCTAATAATTGGCAGTTATCAATTTTGAAATTATTAAATTCTTCTAAGCTTTGAGAGTTAAAATAAGTATTAATAATTTTTGAAGTAGTTCCATGACTTACAATTAAGATTGTAGAATTATTATCATATTTTTTTATCAATTCATCTAGAAAATTATATACTCTAGCTGCGACTTTAACCATAGATTCACCATTTGTAAAATATTGAAATGGATCATTTCTTTTTTTTCTAAAAGCTGGATCATCAAAATCACAAGCTTCTTTATCTCCAAAATTGAATTCCATTAATCTATTATCTATAATAGCTTTTTGATTAAAATGTTTTTCAATTGGAGCTACCGTTTGTCTTGCTCTAATTAGTGGGGAAACATAAATATCATTAAAACTTAGTTTTTTATTGATTATATTTTGTTTTAATAATTGTGCTTGATTTAAGCCGTTTTCATTTAAACTTATATCGCTTCTTCCACATACTTTTCTTTCTTTATTAAAATCTGTTTGACCATGACGAGTTATGTATATATTCATGAATCTGATTATATTTAAAATGAATATATTAGTCGATATGTAAAAAAGAGCCCGAAGGCTCTTTTGTTTATTTCATATTAAATATTATATTTACACTTGTTGTTATTGTTAATTCTCCTGTAGGAGTTTGTGTTGGAGCCATAGCGGCTTCAGTCATTAACATTTTTGAAGAATTAACTCTATCGTAGGAGACATAAGGAGAAATAGATCCTTCACTAATACTTATAGGCTCACCTAATTCCATATTAGCGGCTTTAACTAAAGTTGTAGCTTTTGCTATAGCATTTTGTACTGCTTTTGTTCTAGCTTCATTATAAGCGGCTTCCTTATCCTCTTTATCAAAGTTTATTGAATATAGATTGATATTAGAAATACTGCCAATTTCATCAATAATTTTTCCAAGTACATCTATGTCCTTAAGTTTAACGTTTATACTTTGACTAGCACTTTGTCCAATTAGAATTTGCTTACCATCTTCCCAATTATATCTTGGACTTAAATTAATAGAATTTGTTGAGATATCTTTATCATCAATTCCATATTTATACAAAATTGTTAATACTTCATTTATCTTTTTATTGGTTTCATTTAATGCTTCACTAGTAGTTTTTTTAGTTTCATAAGCTTCAACATTAAATGTTGCCATATCAGGACTGAGTGTTACAGAACCACTTGCTGAGACAGTTATTAGCTTTTCGTTGCTTTCCATATTTCCTGAACTTAGACATGAAGTAAAAATCAAAGAAACAACAGCAATACTAAGTATTAATGTTATATTTTTTTTCATCAAAAGAGCTCCTTATAATATCTTTATAATAAGGATAACATATAAATTTGGTTTAAGTGACAAAAAATAAAAAATCCCTGTTAAATAAATAACAGGGAATATAATTTATTAAATTTTTATAATTTTAAATTATAGTATTGCTTCCATTGTTGGAACTACAGCTAATAATACACCAGCTGCAACAGCAGAACCAATAACACCAGCTACGTTAGGTCCCATAGCATGCATTAATAAGAAGTTATGTGGGTCTTCTTCTTGACCAACTTTACTTGATACACGAGCAGCCATTGGAACAGCAGATACACCAGCGGAGCCAATTAATGGGTTAACAGGATTTTTCTTGTCAATCTTGTTCATTAATTTAGCAATTAGAACACCTGCACTAGTACCAATTGAGAATGCAATCATACCTAATAATAAAATACCTAAAGTATTTAAGTTTAAGAAGTGTGATGCTTCCATCTTTGATCCAACAGATAATCCTAAGAAAATTGTAACAATGTTCATAAGAGCATTTTGCATTGTATCACTTAATCTATTAACAGCGCCACATTCTTTAGCTAAGTTACCAAACATAAGGGAACCTAGTAGAGGTGTTGCTGATGGTAGTAATAAAGCACAAACAAATAATACAGCAATAGGGAAGATAATCTTTTCAGTTTTTGAAACAGGACGTAGTTGTTTCATTTTGATAGTTCTTTCTTCTTTTGTTGTTAAAGCTCTCATGATAGGTGGTTGAATAATTGGAACTAAAGCCATATATGAATATGCAGCTACTGCGATTGAACCTAATAATTCAGGTTTTAATCTACTAGTTACATAAATAGCTGTAGGTCCGTCAGCACCACCGATAATACCAATTGAAGCTGCTGCATGTAAATCGAAAGTAATACCAGGAATAAAAGAAAGAGCTAATGCACCAAGTAATGCTACGAAAATACCAAATTGAGCTGCAGCACCTAAAATTAAAGTTTTAGGGTTAGCAATTAGTGGGCCGAAGTCTGTCATTGCACCAACACCCATGAAAATAAGAATTGGGAATAAACCAGAGGATAAACCACTGTCAAACAATATTTTAATGAATCCAGCAGCACCATTGTTAGGATCAATTCCTGCAATGTATGCTAGAGGGATGTTACTTAATATACAACCAAATCCGATTGGAACTAGAAGTAGTGGTTCAAAGCCTTTTTTAATTGCAAGATAAAGTAGTAAGAAACCAATTAAAATCATTGCAAAATTGCCTAAACCGAATTCGCTACCAGCTAGTCCTAGAAAACCAACGATACCGGTTGTTTGCCATAATTGGGAAAATGCTTGTCCAATCATATCTAATTATTCTCCTTAACCGATAACCATTAATTCATCGTCTGCGTTAAGTTGGTCACCTTGACTTACACAAATTTTATTTACCACACCATCGTTTGGAGCGAAAATTTCATTTTCCATTTTCATTGCTTCCATAACCATTACACATTGGTTTTTCTTAACAGCTTCACCTTCTTTAACGTTAATGCGTAATACTAAACCAGGCATTGGAGCAACAATTGCTGAACCACCAGCTGAAGTAGTAGGAGTTGCAGCTGGAGCTTCACTTGCACTAGGTGCAACAGCAGGAGCAGCGCCACCGATAACTAGTAATACATCATCAGCTTGACATTGATCACCGTTTTCAACTTTGATTTCAGTAATAGTACCATCGCATGGAGCGAAAACTTCATTTTCCATTTTCATTGCTTCCATAACTAAGATACATTGGTTCTTTTTAACTGTATCGCCAACTTTTACATTAGTCTTTAAAATTAGACCAGGCATTGGAGCAACAACTTCAACACTTTGAGTTGGACCGTTAGATGCACTTGCAGCAGGAGCTGCTTTAGCAATAGCAGCAGCATCGATTCCATCTTTAACTGAAAGAGGATAAGAAACGCCATTAACTTTAGCATCAGATTTGCCAAGTTTTACGCCGTAAGCTTTACCATTAACAGTAACTGTGAATTCGCCTTTCTTTTTAGCTGCTTCAGCTGCTCTATCAATTTTTCTAACACCATTAGCTTTTGATTTGCCTGTTAAGTATAGGATACCTTTTTCTTTACAAGCTGATGCGATAAAGATATTTTCTTCTGTTGTTTCTAAATTTTCATCTTTTAACATCTTGATTGCAACATCACGACCTTTTTTAGGATCAGCATCATTAATATCAACAACTTTTTTAGTTGTAGGTTCTAAACCTAATTGTTCAGCAGCAATTTTTACAACTTCTGAATCTGGAGCAACTGGAGTTTTACCAAAATAACCAAGAACCATTTTACCATAACCTTCAGCAATCTTTTTCCAAGGTCCAAACATAACGTTATTGAAAGCTTGTTGGAAATAGAATTGAGAAACAGGAGTTACAGAAGTACCGAAACCACCTTTAGCTACAGTTTCACCCATTGCATTAACGATGTCTGGATATTTGTCCATTAAATTATTATCACGTAACATTTGAGTGTTAGCAGTTAATGCACCACCTGGTAGAGGTGAGAAAGGAATATTTGGATTTACTTTTGAAGCTTCTGGTGGAGTGAAGTAATCTTTCATACATTCTTCAAATACACTTTCAGCTTTTTGAATTTTCTTAATATCGATACCTAAATCATATTCTGTACCACGAAGAGCGTGCCACATTGTAATGATGTCAGGTTGACATGTACCACCTGATACAGGAGACATTGATAAGTCAACTTGGTTTGCACCAGCTTCAATTGCACTCATGTATTGTTGAATTGAAACACCAGCTGTTTCGTGGCTGTGCATAACGATTTTTACATCTTTACCTAAAAGTTTTCTTGCTCTTTTAATTGTTTCATAGATTGTGTGAGGAGTTGAAGTACCTGAAGCATCTTTGAAACAAACAGAATCGAATGGAATACCAGCATCTAGAATTTGTTTTAGAACCATTTCATAGAAATCTGGATCGTGAGCACCTGTTGTGTTAGGTGGTAAACTCATCATTGTAACTGTTACTTCGTGTTTTAAACCTGCATCATGGATAGCTTTACCACTATCGATTAAGTTATTAACATCGTTTAATGCATCAAAGTTACGAATTCTAGAAATACCATGTTTTTTGAACATTTGAGCATGTAATTTAATAATATCTCTTGGTTGTGAATCTAAACCAACAACATTAACACCACGAGATAATGTTTGTAAGTCTGCATCTGGACCAGCAACACGTCTAAATTCATCCATCATTTCAAAAGCATCTTCATTGCTATAGAAATATAATGATTGGAAACGAGCGCCACCGCCTGCTTCAAAATGGTTAATTCCTGCTTCTTTAGCAGCTGCAACAGCTGGCATAAAATCTTTTGTGAATACACGTGCGCCGTATACTGACTGGAAACCGTCTCTAAAGGCGGTACACATAAAATCTACTTTTTTCTTCATCAACTTATTCCTTATTTATTCTCGGGACTTTGCAACAGCGGCTACGATAGCGGCTGCAATTTCTGCGTCTGCACTTGTATTAGGTGCTGCATTAACGCTTGAAACCTTACTTGGTGTTGCTGTAGCAACTTGAGGCTTCTTAGCTTCAATTTTTTTAACAATAGAACTCATTCCTTTTGTTACAAAAATCAATACAACTAGGAACACTAGAACTGTTCCCATTCCTAATAGCATGAGTGTGACACCATTGAATAGCTGTTCGACGAGTTGTTCTTTTGGTATTTGTGTCAATAAAATCATACTAACTCCTGATTTTTTTGTATGTTAAATAATGTATCCCATTCATGAAATACTCACTATGTATCATAATCATAACTTGGTATTGTTTCAAGGTATTTTAAGCTCAAATTTTGAGGAATAATTTATTGTATTTTTTTTTCCAATAAGAATATAAGTCCTGCAACAAACTGCAACATTTTTATAGCTTTTGTATTGAATTTTTCATCCAAAAACATTCATTATAGTTCATGAACAATCACTATTTTTTAAGAAAAAGTTAATAAAAACACAAATAGATATTAGATTATCTAATATTAATTTTTTTATTAAATTAAAATTATTTTTATTATATTTAACCTAATTTTTTGCGTGCTAAAAAATAAGCTGTCTTTATTTAGTTATCTATATTATAATTTTTATATAATAATTTTTAAAAAATAAATTAAATGTTTTTTTTGAAGGGAAAAAATGGGAAAAAAATTTAATTGTGAGGAAAAACTTCATAAACTAGAAAGTAAAGTTTCAGAACTAGAGAATATAATTGAAGAACTAGTTCAAGAAAAGAATAATTATGATTTGATTACTTTCCCGTGGATAGGTAATTTGGGTCAATGGCTTTGGTCCATAAAGAATAATATAGTTTATTTTAATGATAAAAAGATAACAACATTAGGCTATGATAAAAATGAAATTCCAGAGAAAGTGGGATATGAGTTTTTTACTGAAAAATTACATAAAGATGATTATCAAAATGTAATGGATAATATGAAAAATCATTTGATTGGTAAAACTCCCGTTTATGAAGTCGAATATAGAATTAAGGCAAAAGATGGGAGCTATAAATGGTACTATGATAGAGGTAGAATTACCCAACGAGATGAAGAGGGGAAGCCTTTAATTCTTTCTGGTATTGTTTTTGATATAAGTAAGAATAAACAAATTGAAAAAGATTTAATGATAGCTAATGAACAGCTAAAGGATTTATTAATTCATGATGAATTAACAAAAGTATATAATAGAAGATTTTTTGATGAAAAGATTTATCAATATTTAAATAAGGAAAGCTTTTCCTTAATTTTATTTGATTTGGATGATTTTAAATTAATAAATGATACTAGTGGACATGATGTTGGAGATAGGGTTTTAAAATCTGTTTGTGATACTGTTTCTAATGTAATTAAAGATAATGGGTATCTTTGTAGATGGGGTGGTGAAGAGTTTATTATTATCTTAGAGAAAAAGGACTTAAAATATTCGATTAATCTTGCAGAAGATTGTAGAAGAGCAATAGAAAGTTGTCCTTTAAACAAATGTGAAAAAGCAACTGCAAGTTTTGGAGTTGTATCAAGTTCAAAAGATGATGATTATAATTCAATTATTAAACGTGTAGATAATTTGATGTTCAGTGCAAAAAAAGCTGGAAGAAATTGTATTAAGTTTTAATTAATTATAGGTGATATAATAGGTATATATAAAATATTTTGGAGTTAGATTATGGAAGCGAGAGAAGTTTTAAGAAATAGAAGGAGTGTAAGAGATTTTACTGATGATAAAGTAGATAGAGATATCTTATTAGATATTTTAGAAACTTCAACTTTTAGTCCTTCCTGGTCAAATTTTCAACCAATAAGATATAATATTATAGAGAATGAGGATATAAAAAATAAAATAGCTGAAATTTGTTTTATGGGTTATAAATTAAATAGTAAAATTTTAAAAAGAGCCGCGGGTGTTGTTATTTTAAGCTATGTTGATAATTTAAGTGGGACGTATTCTTTAAGTTCCAATCAATCTAAAAAAGGTGATACTTGGGCTATGTTTGATGCTGGAATTGTTGCAAATCAATTTGCTTTAGCCTCTTATGATAAAGGTGTTTCGACTGTTATTTTAGGTTATTTTGATGAAGATAAACTTTCTGATATTATAAAAATAAGGGATGGTGAAATCATTGCTGCTATAATTGCATATGGATATGAAAAGCACCATCCTAATCCTCCTAAAAGAAAGCCTTTAAATGAAGTTGTTAGATTTTTTGATTAGCTTTTATAGCTGTTAACAATTGTTAATTAAAGCCTTTAATGAAAAAGGCAAATGTCATTAATTATTTAAATTTTTACTATCGAATTTATTGCCTTATTATTCTATTTTTACTATTCTTTATATTAGTAAATGAAAATAGGAGTATATATGTCTCATGAAGGAACTCCTGATGAACAAGCTATAAGAGAAGCAAAAATCAGGGAACGATTAGATCGTATTAATAGAAAGATTATAGTTATGAGCGGTAAAGGTGGAGTTGGTAAATCTACTGTAACCGTTAATTTAGCAAATGCATTAGTAGACGCAGGTAAAACTGTAGGTATTTTAGATACAGATTTACATGGTCCAAATGTAGCTAAAATGTTGGGTTGTGAAAGTGGTGCTTTAGAAAGTGCTGATGGACAAAATTTTATACCTGTTAAAGTTAGAGATGGTTTATTTGTTGTAAGTTTATCTTTTGCTTTGAATTCTAGCTCTGATCCAGTTATTTGGAGAGGTCCTATGAAAATTGCAGTTATTAAGCAATTCTTAGGAGATGTAGAATGGGGTAACTTAGACTATTTATTAATCGATACTCCACCAGGAACAGGCGATGAACAGTTAACTGTAATTCAAGCTATTCCAGAAATGACAGGCTCCATTATAGTTACTACTCCTCAAGATGTTGCAATTTTAGATGCCAGAAAGAGCGTAAATTTCTCAAGGAAACTTGGTGTTGCTGTTCTAGGAATTATAGAAAATATGAGTGGCTTAATTTGCCCTGATTGTGGAAAAGAAATTCCTATTTTTGGTAAAGGTGGCGGTGTAAAAATGTCACAAGAAATGGATACTCCATATCTTGGAAGCATTCCATTAGAAATGCATTTAAGAGAATATGAAGATGAAGGTGTTAGTGCTTTAGAAAAAAGCCCAGAAAGCAAGAGTACTAAAGCTTTAAAAGATATTGCACAATTCTTAGATTCTAGCATTGCTGTATCATCAGAAAAAACAGATTATATTAATACTTCAAAATGTGCTCCATCTGCTTGTGCAACTTGTTCTAGTAATTGTAGTTCAAGAAAAGATAGTTAATGAAAAAGAAAACTTTTAATATAGGTAAAGTGGATGATTTTAATCATCTAATGTGGGATGAAAAAGATAGAAAAACTGTTTTGAATACTCCAATTTTTGATTTAATTGAAATTGATAGAGAATCAAAAGAAGGTGTATGCTCTAAGTTTTTTACTTTGGATTCCCCTGATTGGGTTACTATAATTCCATGGTACATTAATGAAGATAATGTACCATGCTTTGTTATGGTTCAACAATTTAGACATGGTAGTGCAAAGGTAGTTAGGGAATTTCCTGCGGGTATGGTTGATAAAGGCGAAATAGCTTTAGATAGTGCCTATAGAGAATTAAAAGAAGAAACTGCTTTAGGAACTGAAGAAATGATATTTCTTTCTAAAATTAATCCAAACCCTGCAATTATGTCTAATGAAGCAAACTTTTTTCTTGCAAAAAATGTATTTCAAATTGCCTCTAAGCAAGAATTAGATAAAACTGAGCAATTAGATGTTGTTTCTGTTCCTGTAAAAGAAGTAATAGAAAAAATGGGAAAAGATTCTCTATATGATAATGGTGTTATGCTAATGGCATTATCTCTTTTTTTAAAGCAAACTAGAATTGATAATTCATTGCTAAATTAATAGTTTTTCTTGTTTTATCATATATTTATAGAGTATTATAAATATATGACTGTTGCTTTAATTATTTTAATTTTAATTTTTATATGGAGTTCATCTTTAATATTTTTTAGAGATAAAAATACTTATGATTTAGAGGTTGATGAAACGAAAGTTTTTTCACCAAAATGTAAAAGTATTATCTTAGAACACGAGATAAAAGTTGATACTGCTGTTTTAATGATTCATGGGTTCCCATCAACTCCAAATGTTTATCAATATTCTGCTCATTGTTTTTTTGAGAAAGGATATGATTCTTATGCATATTTGCTTCCAGGATTTGGAACAAATATTGAAGATTTCAAAAAAACATATTTCACTCAATGGTTTAATTATGCTTGTAAAAAATATGAAGAATTGAAATCAAGATATAAGAATGTTGTAATAGTTGGAATTAGTATGGGTGGAGCTATTACCCTAAAACTTGGGGAAAAGTATAGTAATACAGACATAGAACCTCTTGCTATAATACCAATCAGTGCACCTGTTGTGTATAACAGTTTTATTCGTGATAGAAAAATTACGAATTTTGGTTTTTATTTTGCTAGAATAATTAATTTGTTCAAAAAGAGTTTTAAAACATCAATTTGTTTAAGAGATGAAACTGGAATTGATAATGAATTGAGTTGGACTGGTTACTCAGGATTATTTATATCTCAAGGTTTAAGTTTAATTAAAGCAGAGAAGACTATTCGAAAAGATTTAAAAAAAATTACTTGTCCTATGTTTGCAATACATAATGTTACTGATGAAACTGTGCCCTTTTTTAATTTACCAATAATTGCAAAAAATAATAATTCAAGAAATTTTAAAGCTAAAATAATTAAAATGGATGGTTTCAAACATACAAAACATGTGTTATTGTTATATTTTTCAGTCCAAGAAGATTTAACCTATGATATAATAAACTATATAGAAGGAATATTACATGAGTAAAAGAAGTGATTACATTAGTTGGGATGAGTATTTTATGGGGTTAGCTGTTCTTAGTTCAATGAGAAGTAAAGATCCTAGTACTCAAGTCGGAGCCTGTATTGTAAATAGGAATAAGAAGATTGTTGGTATTGGTTATAATGGATTTCCAATTGGCTGTAGCGACGATAATCTTCCTTGGGAAAGAACAGGAGATTGGTTAGATACAAAATATCCATATGTATGTCATGCAGAATTAAATGCAATATTAAATAGCGTTAGTAGGGATTTATCGGGATGTACAATTTATGTTGGTCTTTTCCCATGTAATGAATGTGCTAAAGCTATTATACAAAGTGGAATTAAGAAAGTTGTTTATTTAAGTGATAAATACGAAAAATCAGATAATACAATTGCTTCAAAGAAAATGTTTGATGCATCCGGTATTGAATATGTAAAATTAGTTCCTGATCATACAAATTTATCTATAAATATGGATGAAAAAGATATTTAATTAGGAGTGAATGTGAAAAAAAGTAAGATTTTTATAGTAATATTAATTATTTTTTTATTAATTTCTTGTGCAACTACAAAAACTGAGAATTATGACTTTAATGATAATTTAGTTAGTGTAAATTGCAACATAAATGATTTTGATAATAAAGCAGTTGAATTAAGCATTCATAATAATACTAATGAGAATATTTTACTGATTTTTACTGAAGCAAAAGTTCTTGATAAAAATAATCAAATGGTTGCATTATATAGACTTGAAGATGCACTTTCCGATTCTAATTCTGTAAGAATTGAAAATGTTGAGTTATCTCCAAATTCTATATTGCAAGATAAATTTGTTGCTGTAGGACATATAAAAAAGCAGATAATTAAAAAAGAATTTGTAGTACTTCCTTGGCTTGATAGTAACAAATTTATTCTTGAATTACCTTATATGATAGGTAATGAAAAACGGTTAATAAGAATTAGCTTTTAACAATAATAAAAAACATCTCAAAAATGAGATGTTTTTTTAATAGATTAGTTATATCTTTTCTTTTTAGCAGCTTTAATGAAACCATTAAAACAAGGATTTGTATTATTTGGTCTACTCTTAAATTCTGGGTGATATTGTACACCAAGGAAGAAAGGATGTTCTTTTATTTCTACTGCTTCAACTAAGCTGTTATCAGGACTGATACCAGTAATAGTTAAACCTGCATTAACTAATTCATCTCTGAATTTATTATTGAATTCATATCTATGTCTATGTCTTTCATAAATAACATCTTGGTTGTTGTATAATTCTTTTAATACTGTTCCTTCAATTAATTTACAAGGATATGCACCTAATCGCATTGTACCACCCTTATTAGAGATATCTACTTGATCTTCCATTAAATCAATTACAGGATATTGGCAATTTTCATTAAATTCGCTAGAGTTTGCATCTTTCCAATTTAATGTTTTTCTTGCAAAACTCATTACAGCAATTTGCATTCCTAAACAAATACCAAAATATGGGATTTGTTTATCTTGTGCATAACTTGCACTTAAAATCATGCCTTCAATACCTCTATTACCGAAACCGCCTGGAACAATTATACCATCACAATCTTTTAATTGTTCTTCTATATTGTCAACAGTTAGCATTTCAGAATCAACCCAAGATAAGTTTACTGTGCAGCCAATTTCCCAAGCACTGTGTTTTAGAGCTTCCATAACTGATAAATAAGCATCATGTAATTGAGTATATTTACCAACTAATGAGATGTTAATTTCTTTATCTGCATTATGGATTCTCTCAATCATCTTATTCCATCTTGTAAGGTCACATTCTTTTGTTTCGAGATTTAATTCTCTACAAACAATATCGTCTAATTTTTCATTATGTAACATTAATGGTGCTTCATATAATACATCAACAGTTTTGTTTTCAATAACACAATCTTTCTTTACATTACAGAATAAAGCAATTTTATCTTTAATTGATTCTTCTAAATCTGCATCACTTCTAGTAACTATAATGTCTGGAAAAATACCTGTTGTCATTAATTCTTTTACTGAGTGTTGAGTAGGTTTACTCTTATGTTCATTACTACCACTTAAGAAAGGAACCAAAGTAACATGAATGAATAAACAGTTGTGTTTTCCCACTTCATGGCTAACTTGTCTAATTGCTTCTAAAAAAGGTTGTGATTCAATGTCCCCTGTTGTACCACCGATTTCAGTAATTACTACATCTGCGTCAGTTTGTTTTTCAATTGAATAAATAAAATCTTTAATTTCATTTGTAACATGAGGTATGATTTGCACTGTTGAACCAAGATATTCTCCACGTCTTTCTTTTTCTAAAACGTTGAAATAACATTTACCACTAGTAAGATTAGAATATTTATTTAAATATTCATCAATAAATCTTTCATAGTGACCTAAGTCTAAATCAGTTTCAGCACCATCTTCAGTAACATAAACTTCTCCATGTTGAAAAGGACTCATTGTTCCTGGGTCTACATTCATATAAGGATCTAACTTTTGAGCTGTTACTTTTAGTCCTCTATTCTTTAAAAGTCTTCCTAATGAGGCCGCAGTAATCCCTTTACCGAGACCTGAAACAACTCCACCAGTTACAAAAATATGCTTAGCCATTCATCTCTCCTAAATTTATTGTTGATAAGTTTTTAGTATTTCGTTTGCTATATAACCTTTACTCTTTCTTTGATCCATTGCTCTTTTTTCAATGTATCTATGAGCTTTTTGTTCATCTAATTTTAAATGTTGAATTAATAAAAACTTCGCCTTGTTTACTAATTTAATTTCTTCAAGTTTTTTTCTGAGTTTTTTATTTTCACCAGCAATTCCTTTTAATTTAATATTAATAGAATTTGCCAAAATAAGACTTTGGAATAATAATGGAGAATTAATGGGTTTGCCAAGTACTAGAGTCCCAAATTTATATACTCTTGAAGCTATATCTCCTAAATATCTCTCTTCAACTAATAAAATTACAGTTGAATAAGAATCTTTTGACATGCTAATTGCTAAATCGATTCCATTTTCATCGTTTAAAGGCGCATCTATAATTACTAAATCATAATCAATTGATAAAATTTCTTGTCGGGCCTTACTGCAGGAAAAACAAGAGGTCATTGAACCTTTCACTTCGTTATTGTTTAGAAGTGATTTTAAATTCATATGACCTTTTCCATTCGGTGATACTAGTAAAATTTTTTCAAATTCAAACACTATAAATGTACCTTTATTTAATAAATAGGGAAATATTTTTCCTCTGTCAATTTTTTAGTTTCATTACATTCTTTATACTCATTTACTTCATCTGTTTTTAATGCTAAATAAGTATCTATCAATTTTTGAGGTAATACTCTTTTAAGGAATTCACTATTTTTAGCTAAATCTATAGCCTCTTCCATAGTTTTGGGTAAGAATTCTCCAGTAGTATTTTCAAACGCATTGATATCAATTGGTTCTGGTGGATCTATTTTATTAATAATTCCTTCCAAAGCTGCTTCACATATTAGTGTAAAAGTAATATATGGGTTAGCAGAAGTGTCAGGGTTTCTTACTTCAAGTCTATTATATTTTCCTTTTGTTCTTGGAATTCTAATAGTAGTTGATCTATTTTCATATCCCCAGCCAATTCGATTAGGAGCTTCACATCTACCTAGTCGCTGATAAGAATTATAGATAGGGGAGGTAAATATAGAAATTTCTTTGCTATGTTTTAAAATCCCCCCAATCATATATTTTCTTAATTGAGAATTATCTACTGCTTCTTGAGCTCTAATTGAAATATTTACATGTAGCCCATTGCCACTTGCTTCTTCAATTGGTTTTGGTAAGAAGGACGCAAATAATCCATTTAATGATGCTGTAGATTTAACAACACTTTTAAAGGTGGTTAAATTATCAGCAGAATTAAGTAAATTACTATAAGAAAAATCTATCTCCATTTGTCCTGGACCATTTTCATGATGAGATCTCTCTGTATGGAAACCCATTTCTTGAAGTGTCAAACAGATATCACGACGAATGTTTTCGCCTTTATCTTTTGGAGCAAAATCTAAATAAGTTCCATTATCTAGTGGTACATGACTAGGATTACCTTGTTCATTTAATTTGAAAAGGTAGAATTCACATTCACTTCCTATTTTGAAAGATAAACCTTCTTTTTTAATTTTTTTGTTTAAGTTTTTTATTAAATATCTACCATCACCTTCAAAAGGTGTATTATCTGGATATTTAATATCGCAATACATCATAACTACTTTACCACTGGATGGTCTCCAGGGTAAAATCTGTAAGGTTTCTGGGTCAGGGAACAACATTAAATCACTTTTTTCAACATTTAAAAACCCTTTTACGGATGAAGCGTCGAAAGAAATTCCTGAGTCAAATGCTTTGTCTAATTCGTCACTACTAATTGAAATGTTTTTTAAATTTCCATAGATGTCACAAAATGCAAGTCTAATAAATTTAACATTATTCTCTTCAATGAAATTTGAAATTTCATATTGCATATTACCCATAATTCCTCCTAATTAAATTGCAGTGTAATTAAATTGCAGTATAATGTTGTTGATAAGGTAAAGTAGAATTTGGTTCTAATACATAGAAGTTTGCATTAAATACGTCATCTTTGTCAAAGGTAAATTCGTCACAAAATTGATTTATTATATCTTTTATGGAATTTAAATCTGCTTTGTTTGCTTTCCTTGCTACAACTTGTTTTGGTAAGTCTTTTGGTAATTCATCAGTTCTTAGGAATATTTGGCCTCCATGCATTCCTGTACCACAGAAATTCCCAACAGGACATTTACCATTTTGGTTTAATCCTAACACAATGATTAATCCACCTGCAAGATACTCTCCTAAGAAACTTCCAGCTTTATCTCCAATAATAATAACTGGTTTTTCGTCTTTATAAGCTTTCATATGGATACCGGCTCTATAGCCTGCAGATTCTTTAACAAAAAGTTTTCCACCTCTCATTGCATAACCTGCAGTATCGCCACAGTTTCCACAAATTATGATCTCTCCATCATTCATTGTATCCCCTGTAGCATCTTGGCAATCATTATTTACATATATTTTACTTCCAGAATCTAAACAAGCTCCTAGAGCGTTTCCTGGTATTCCATGTATATTTATTTGTTTGTTTTTCATTCCAGCAGCGATAAATCGCTGGCCATGAACATCTTCTAATTCAAATTTTTGCTGTTTTGTTTCTCTGATAATTTGGTTTAATTCTCTGAAACTCATATGATTGACTGTTATTTTCTGCATATTGACTCCTGAATATTGTACTATTCGCCGGCATGTTGGATGCCTAATATTTCTAGTTCTTTTTCACTTAATCCAATTCCCCTTAGCATTAATCTATTTCCTTTTAATGCTTCAATTGAATTAATACCCATGCCTCCCATCATCTCTTTAATCTCTCTTGTCCAAGCTGTGACCAAGTTTATAAGATTTTGAGCACCTTCTTCTGGGTCAAGTCTACTTTCTAATTCTTTGATTTGAGTTGCTATACCCCAGTTACATTTGCCTAAATGACAACTTCTACATAGGTGACATCCAAGAGCAATTAATGCACTTGTTCCGATATAAACTGCGTCTGCTCCTAGAGCTATTGCTTTAACAATATCTGCAGAAGATCTGATAGTACCACTTGCTACTAAACTTACTTCGTTTCTGATTCCTTCATCTCGTAATCTTTTATCTACAGCAGCTAGAGCAAGTTCAATTGGAATTCCAACATTATCTCTGATTCTTAATGGTGCAGCACCTGTTCCGCCTCTAACACCATCAATTGCAATAATATCTGCACCACAGCGAGCAATACCACTTGCTATAGCTCCTACATTATGTACAGCAGCAATTTTTACAATAACTGGTTTTTCATAATTAGTAGATTCTTTTAGCATATATACTAATTGTCTTAAATCTTCAATTGAATAAATGTCGTGGTGAGGTGCTGGACTTATTGCATCACTACCTTGAGGTATCATTCTAGTTTTTGAAACTTCTTTTGTAATTTTTCTTCCAGGTAAGTGTCCACCAATTCCAGGTTTTGCACCTTGTCCCATTTTTATTTCAATTGCTTTACCAGCTTTTAAATATTTTGGATGTACTCCAAAACGTCCTGATGCAACTTGGA
This sequence comes from Pleomorphochaeta caudata, assembly GCF_055395745.1. Classification (NCBI taxonomy): domain Bacteria; kingdom Pseudomonadati; phylum Spirochaetota; class Spirochaetia; order Spirochaetales; family Sphaerochaetaceae; genus Pleomorphochaeta; species Pleomorphochaeta caudata. The sequence continues at coordinate 288,654 of NZ_AP042458.1, read as the reverse complement.
CTATAGTATTTTCACCATATACGTAGAAGTCTTCATGCAATCCACCTTCACCAGTATTGTAAAAAATACCTAATTTCTGAGCAGCAGTTGCTAAAGCTTTATGAGCATTGTAACTGATTGAACCATAACTCATAGCCCCGAACATAATTGGAACACTTAATTCCATTTGAGGTTCAGTATCGGTTATAATATTGTTATTTTCATCAAATTCAATATCTAATTTTTTCTTACCTAAGAAAGTTCTTGTTTCCATAGGTTCTCTTAAAGGGTCAATAGATGGGTTAGTAACTTGAGATGCATTAATTAAAATTTTGTCCCAATATACAGGATATTCTTTTGGAGTACCCATAGAAGAAAGTAATACACCACCTGTTTTAGCTTGTCTATAAATATTAGTTATATCGTGTGAACTCCAGTTTGAGTTGGTTTTAAAGCAATGATCTGATTTAACAATCTTTAGGGCGTTTGTAGGACATACAGCAACACATCTATGACAGTTAACACATTTTGTTTCGTCACTTAACATAACTTTTAATTTTTGATCAAAATAGTTAACCCCGTTTGAACATTGTTTTTCACAAAGTCTACAGTTTATACATCTATTTTGATCTCTTACTACTTCATATTCACTCTGAATTAAATTGATTTTCATAAATTACTGTACCTCCTTATTTAATTCAACGATGTAAGGTTCTCCACCTCTTGGATATTTTATTGAATCTAACTCAGGAGCAATAACTCTAATAGCTTCTTCTTCACTAGCCATGTAAACCATGTCATCTTTTTCTCCTACTACAAGAGAGCGAAGTTTTAGTCTGTCGTTCAATGCCATAAGTCCATTAGGATATCCTACAATAATTGAAAAAGGTCCAGTAACTAAGAAACTTTCATAATTGTTTCTTAGGTATTTATATTCTGCTTTTTTCTTTTCATCCATTCTTTCTATAGTGCTCCAGAAAGGTGCTGCTAATATATGTGCAACTCTTTCTAAATCGATTTTTTTCTTTCTGTTTAAGAAGTCAATCATATAAGTGATTACTTCTGTATCAGTTTGTAAAGAACACTTGTATCCAAACATTTCAATATAACGTCTGTTTGCATCGTAGCTAGAGATTTCACCATTATGTACTACTGAATAATTAAGTAGAGAGAATGGGTGAGCTCCGCCCCACCAACCAGGAGTATTTGTTGGATATCTTCCATGTGCAGTCCAGCTATAGCCTGCATATTCTTCTAATTTGTAGAATTCACCTACATCTTCAGGAAAACCTTGAGCTTTAAATACGCCCATATTTTTACCTGAGGATACAATGTAAGCCCCTTTTATTGTTGTATTAACTTTGATTGTACATCTTGCAACATATTCATCCTCATCTAATTGGCTTTCAGCTAATTTTGTAGGAAGAGGTGCTAAGAAATATCTCCAAATCATAGGTTCATCAGTGATTGCAGGAATCTTTCTAGTAGGAATTTTTGATAAGTTAATCATATCAAAATGTTCTTCAAGGAAATCCATGCATTCGTTTTTTGCAATAGAGTCCATATAAAAAATATGGAATGCATAATATTCTTTATATTCTGGATAAATACCATAGCCTGCGAATCCACCGCCTAAACCATTGGATCTATCGTGCATGACTCTAATAGAATCTATAGCCGTCTGTCCAGAAAATCTTTTTCCATTTTTTGAGAAAATACCACTGATAGCACAGCCTGAGGGTATTCTAATTTCTCCTTCTTTTTTAATTCGGTCCATTACTTTTCTCCTTATATGATTTTTAATCAATAAGTCTAAAAATGAAAAAACGCTCGCAATTATCCTAACCGCGAACGCCTTTGTTCAATCTTTTTATAGTATATATAAGTGTTTTTTCATCTAAGTAGACTTCGTTGTCTAGCTTGATATTATTGATTTCAATACATTTTGTCTAGTTGTTTTTATTTCTTTTATAAATAAAATATGCAAGTTTATGCATAAAATGAATATTAAATAAATTTAATAAATTTATTAATTCTTTGTAATGCATAAAAATACTTTAAAAGTTAAAAAAATCTTTCAAAAAAAATTATAGTATCAGTTGACAAAAATTTTAGTTTGTTGTATTTCTTAGATAACAGCAAAGGCGCTGTAGTTCATATCGAGCTACAGTGTCTTTTTTTTATTTTCATTAATTTTAATGGAAAAAATTTGATAAAATAAGAGAGGTGCTCTGATGCAACAAATAACAGATTATTTTGGTTCTATGGTTTTTGGCGATGATGCTATGAGAGATAGATTGCCAAAAGATGTTTATCGCGCTTTAAAGAACACAATTAGAGAAGGAAAAGTAATAGATTTAAATATTGCAAATGCGGTTGCACATGCAATGAAAGAATGGGCATTAGAGAATGGTGCTACCCATTTTACTCACTGGTTTCAACCTCTAACTGGTATTACTGCGGAAAAACATGATTCGTTTATTGATCCTGTAAAAGACGGAAAAGTAATTTTATCTTTCTCTGGTAAAAATTTAGTAATGGGTGAACCTGATGCTTCATCTTTCCCTTCAGGTGGTTTAAGAGCTACTTTCGAAGCTAGAGGATATACTGCATGGGACCCAACTAGTTATGCTTTTATCAAAGAAGAAACACTTTGTATTCCTACAGCATTCTGCTCATATAGTGGTGAAGTATTAGATAAAAAGACTCCATTATTAAGAAGTATGGAAGCTATAGATAAAGAAGCAAAGAGAATTTTAAAATTATTTGGACACACAGTTAATAGAGTACAAACTACTGTTGGTCCTGAACAAGAATATTTCTTAGTAGACAAAGAAGTATATAATAAAAGAATTGATTTGAAATACACTGGCAGAACTTTATTAGGTGCTAGAGCTCCAAAAGGTCAAGAATTAGATGACCACTATTTTGGTTCATTAAAACCTAGAGTAAGCTCATTTATGCAAGATTTAGATAAGGAATTATGGAAATTAGGCATTTATGCAAAAACTCGTCACAATGAAGTATCCCCTGCACAACATGAGTTAGCTCCTGTTTTTGCTACAACAAATGTTGCATGTGATCACAATCAACTCACAATGGAAGTTATGAAAAAGGTAGCTGATAAACATGGTTTAGTTTGTTTATTACATGAAAAACCTTTTGCTGGCTTAAATGGTTCAGGTAAACATAATAACTGGTCAATTTCAGCTGATGATAAAATGAATCTATTAGAACCAGGCGATAATCCAAAAGATAATGCACAATTTTTATTATTCTTAGTTTCAGTTATTAAAGCTGTAGATGAATATCAAGATCTCTTAAGAGCTAGTGTGGCATCTCCGGGCAACGACCACCGTTTGGGTGCAAATGAAGCTCCTCCTGCAATTGTAAGTATGTTCTTAGGAACTGACTTAACAGCTATTTTAGATGCAATTGCTGATGGTAGAAAAGTTGAAGGCGTTAAGAGAGAAAATATGATACTTGGTGTTGATGTTTTACCTGATTTTGTTAAAGACACAACAGATAGAAATAGAACTTCACCATTTGCATTTACAGGTAATAAATTTGAATTAAGAATGCTAGGTAGTTCAGCAAGTGTTTCAACACCTAATACAGTATTAAATACTGCAGTTGCTAAAATACTTAAAGAATTTGCTGATGAATTAGAAGTAGCTAAAGATTTTGATGCAAAACTAGCAGAAATTGTTAAGGAAACATATAAAGAACATAAAAGAATAGTATTTAATGGTAATAACTATAGTAGCGAATGGGTTGCTGAAGCAGAGGAGAGAGGCCTAAGCAACTTAAAGAGTACTGTTGAAGCTGTTGCTGCTTATACTGATAAGAAAAATATTGAATTGTATGAATCTTTCAAGGTATTGAGCGCTACTGAATTATATAGTAGAGCCACAGTATTATTCGAAAATTATGCTAAGACAATAAACATTGAGGCACTAACTTTGATGGACATGGTTAGAAGAATGATTATCCCAGCTTGTAATAAGTATTTAAATAATCTTGCTGATGAGGTATCAAAGGTAAAAACTGTATTACCAACCATAGATCTTAAATCACAGTTAGGCTTAATGGAACACATTGCTCAATTAGTTAATTGTTTAAGCGACAAAATTAATTCTTTAGATGATGAATTGATCAAGGCTAGAGCTATTGAAGATGAAAAAGATCAAGCAATTTTCTTTAGAGACAAAATCTTTGCTTTGATGGGAGAAATTAGATCCTTTGCCGATGAATTAGAATTAATCGTTGATAAGGATTGTTGGCCAATACCAACTTACGGAGAGCTTTTATATTCGGTATAATACTAATTGTATTATTAGTGAATATGTTCAATTTTTTTAGTTTTTTGGTTGCTGCACATATGTGTGGCAACCTTCTAGATTTTTAATGCTAAGTAGTATATTTTTATTACTATATACTATAGGAGATAAATTATGTGTGGTTTTGTCGGAATGTTTGACATAGAGGAAGATTCTTCCTTATATCGTGAAAGTGTTTTGAAAATGTCTAAGAAAATTAGACATAGAGGTCCGGACTGGTCAGGTATTTATCAAGGCGATAAGGTTATCTTATCCCATGAAAGATTAAGTATTGTTGACCCATTATCAGGAAAACAACCTTTATATAGTAAGGATAAGAAAGTAGTATTAGCAGCTAATGGTGAAATTTACAATCACTTAGAATTAAGAGAAAAATATTGTAAGGATTATGAATTTCAAACTGAAAGCGATTGTGAAATTATTATTGCACTTTATCTTACTAAAGGACCTGATTTTATTGAAGATTTAAGTGGTATTTTTGCCTTTGCTTTATATGACAGTGAAAAAGATTTTTATTTAATTGCTAGAGACCATATGGGTATTATCCCTCTTTATCAAGGTTGGGATATAGAAAATCATTATTATGTTGCTAGCGAATTAAAAGCTTTAGAAAAAACTTGTCCTGCAGTTAGCATTTTCCCACCTGCTAGTGTTTATGATAGTGATTCAAGAGAAATCAAAACTTGGTATAAACGTGATTGGATGGAATTTGATAATGTTAAAGATAATGGTGGTAGTCCACAAGTTATTCGAGAAGCTTTAGAAGAAGCAGTTAAAAAACAATTGATGAGTGATGTTCCTTATGGAGTATTATTATCAGGTGGTTTAGATAGTACAATTGTTTCAGCTATTGTAGCTAAATATGCAAATGATAGAGTTGAATCTAAGGATACAGAAAAAGCTTGGTGGCCTAGATTACATAGCTTTGCTATTGGTCTTGAAGGTTCTCCAGACTTAGCAGCTGCACAAATTGCTGCAGACTATTTACATACAGTTCACCATGAAGTTCACTTCACAATTGAAGAAGCTTTAGATGCAGTTGAAGATGTTATTTATCACTTAGAGACTTATGATATTACAACTGTTAGAGCTGCAACTCCAATGTACTTATTAGCTAGAGTTATTAAGAGCATGGGAATTAAGATGGTTCTTTCAGGTGAAGGTAGTGATGAGATTTTTGGTGGTTATTTATATTTCCACAAAGCTCCAAACGAAAAAGAATTCCATGAAGAAACTGTAAGAAAGCTTAGCAAGCTTCACCTTTATGATTGTCTTAGAGCTAATAAGTCTTTGGCAGCTTGGGGTGTTGAAGGAAGAGTTCCTTTCTTAGATAAAGAATTTATGGATGTTGCTATGAGAATTAATCCTAAATTGAAATTATGTAATGACAAAATTGAGAAATGGGTATTAAGAGAAGCTTTCAAAGATATTGTACCTGAAGAAGTTTGCTGGAGACAGAAAGAACAATTCTCAGATGGTGTAGGTTATAGTTGGATTGATAGTCTAAAAGAATTAACAAACAATATTATTAGTGATGCTCAATTTGCTAATATTAAAAATAGATTCCCAATTAACACACCTGCTACAAAAGAAGAAGCATATTATAGAATTTTATTTAATAGACATTTCAAGAGTGAAGGAGCTGCTTATACTGTTCCTCATGAAGCTTCAGTTGCTTGTTCAACTGCTACAGCTCTTGAATGGGATGCTAGTTTCAAACTAATGAATGAGCCTAGCGGTAGAGCTGTTAAATCAGTTCACGAAAAAGCTTATAAATAAAAACTTATTTGTTATTTGTCCTTTTGCTATATGTAAAAGGGCATTTTTTTTGTCTTTTAATAATCTTTGATGTATAATTAAATTCAAATATATAAAAAGGAATTTAATGATAACCAATACACATAAAAAAATAGTATTAATTTTTATAATAGCTTTAGGTAGCATATTTAATTTATTTGCTGAAGTCTCTTATTATGATTATCTAAATGCTGATAGTAAAATTATTTATGATAAGATATATAATGCTATAGATAATCATTTACCAGAGATTAAAGATATTGGTGATGATTTTTCAACAATTAGCGATATATATTATTATGTTTTATATGATAATCCTAAATTTTTTTATGTAACAAATAAAATTAATTACTTAACTAGTACTTATAAAAATACGGTTATTGATTCTACTCTTGAACTAGATTACAAGAGCTATGATAAAGAGCAAATAAGAACTTATAATGATAAATTAAATGATATTAAATATAAAATTTTGTTTGATACTCTTGGTATGTCTAAATTTGAAATAGCCAAATATTGTTTTGATTATTTAGTAAATAATTCTTATTATGATAAGTTAAATAATGATCAATCCCTTATTAGCATATTAATATATGGTAGGGGAGTGTGTTCTTCTTATGCAAAAGCTTATAAATATTTAATGGATTTCTTTAATATCCCTTGCATTCTAGTAGAAGGAAAGTTTGTTGACTCAGATGAAAATCATATTTGGAATATGATAGAATTAAATAATAATTGGTATCACGTGGATGTTACTCAAGCTGATTCTAGTGGCAATTATGTTGATTATTCTTATTTTTGTGTTAATGATAAACAAATATATAAAGATCATGTTTTAGTATCCAAGGTTGAAGTTAATAAAGCAGAAAGTGATGAATTCTTTTACTTAGATAGGTTAGGACTTTATTTTAAAAGCTTTGATAAGACTTTACTAGATAGAAAGCTTTTGGAGCTTGTTAATTCTAATGAAAGTCAAATATCATTAATTTTTGATGATAATACAGCCTTTGATAATGCTTATAATTATTTAATTAATCAAAATGGATTTATTAATAATTTGTCTAAGCAGGGATATAAAATATCAGCATTAAATTATTATGAAAATAAAGTTGCAAATACTTTAACTTTTCTTCTTGATACACCATTAGAAAAAGAAGATATATTATATTTTACAAAATTTGATAAAACCTTAATTAAAAAAATAATATTAGATAAGGAAAAAAATAATATGGTTATTTTTCCTTTAGTATTTGAAGAGAAATCTGATTATATGGAGGCTAAAAAAGTGCTAATTGAAGATAGGTATGTATTTGATATTTTTGATGATATCAATTCAATTAATTTTACAAGTTATGATCAAATAAATAGGTTAGATATACAGATAAAATAATCCCCTAGTCAATTTTGAATTAACTAGGGGAAAAAGAATCTTTATCTTCTATTATCTCTTAATCTTCTTGCAAAGCATCATAACCTTCTTCACCAGTTCTTACTTTGATAACATTTTCAACATTGTAGATGAAGATCTTACCATCGCCATAGTGCCCTGTATAAAGAGTTTTCTTAACAGTATCAACTACAGTTTTTACTGGAACCTTAGATACAACTACTTCTACTTTAATCTTAGGTAATAATGTCATATCTACTGGAACACCACGATACATTTCTGTAACGCCTTTTTGCATTCCACATCCCATTACATTTGTAAGAGTTAAACCTGTAACTTCTATATCATGTAAAGCTTTCTTAAGTTCTGGGAATTTGCTTCTCTTAGTAACAATAACAACTTTTGTGAACTTAGATTTAGCATCTCGCTTATCTACTACTTTAACAGCCTTTTCTTCTGTTGGCATACCTTCATCTTCTACATCGATTGGCATACCAGCACCATTTACGATAGGCATAAAGTCTGCATAAGCATTTTCTAATCCGTGTTCTTCAATATCTAAACCAGCAATTTCTTCTTTTTCTGTTACTCTTAAACCAACAGTCTTTTTAATTACGAAGAATACAATGGTCATTGTGATTGCAACCCAAGCGATAACACTTACAACGCCTAGTACTTGTGTTAATAGAAGTGATGCACCACCACCATAGAATAGTCCGCCATCTTCTGCTAATAAACCAACTAAAACTGTACCTAGAGCACCGCAAACACCGTGAACTGAAAAAGCTCCAACAGGATCATCAATTTTAAATGTTTTCTCTACGATTTCAATTGAGAATACTACAGCAATACCACAAACTATACCTATGATAGCTGCGCCAATTGGTGATACAGCATCACAACCAGCTGTAATACCAACTAAACCTGCTAGTGCACCATTTAATGTCATTGACACATCGGGCTTTTTATATTTGATCCATGTAACAAACATTGTTGTTGTAGCAGCAACTGCAGCAGCAATATTTGTAGTAACAAAGATCTTAGAAGCACTTAGTATAGTTTCGTCTCCACTCATACTTACTGTAGAGCCACCATTAAAACCAAACCAACAAAACCAGAGGATGAATACACCAAGTGCGCCTAAAGTTAAACTGTGACCTGGAATAGCTTTTGCTTTTCCGTCTTTATCATATTTTCCAATACGAGGTCCTAACATTTTAGCACCAACTATAGCAGCAACACCACCAACCATATGAACAGCTGTTGAACCAGCAAAGTCGTGGAATCCTAAGTCTGCTAACCAGCCACCACCCCATATCCAGTGACCGCTGATAGGATAAATTAGTGCGCTTATTATAACTGAATAGATACAATAAGATGAGAACTTAGTTCTTTCTGCCATTGCTCCTGAAACAATTGTTGCAGCTGTTGCGCAGAAAACTGTTTGGAAAATTAAGAATGCGTATGTTGGATAGCTAGATGAATAATCTCCTCTTACAAAGAAATCAAGGTCTCCAAAAAATTTCCCGCTACCAAACATAATACCAAAGCCAATAACATAGAAAACTATAGTACCTAATGAGAAGTCCATTAAGTTTTTCATAATTATATTTCCACTGTTCTTAGCTCTAGTAAATCCTGTTTCTACCATCGCGAAACCCGCTTGCATGAAGAATACGAGAACCGCCCCGAGTAGTACCCAAATTGTGTCAACTGAAGAATACATTTTCTCCTCCTGAAAAATAAAAATGGCGTGTGACCCTTTTGAAGGATCACACGCCGTTGTGTGGTTCTTTTCGAAATTACTCGAAAAACAAATTGATAAAAAAAGATTTTTATAGGTGCAATAAAAAACAAAAAAAAGACGGTGCAAAATTACTTTTGCATCGCCTTTGATGTATGTATATTTTTTAATCTTTTATTGATTTTTTGTCAATAAGTTTTAATAAAAAAAATGTATATTTATTTAAAATATATTCATTTTTAGTATTAATTGCTTATAATATAAGTAATTAAATAATTAAAAATTTTGCTTAATATTTTTTAGAAGGCATCTAATAGTAAGTCAATATTACCTTTTAGCATTTTATATAAAGCTTGATCTTCACAATTATTAGGGAAATTCCTCCAAACTACTAGTTTTGCATCTTTATTAACTTCGGTTAATGGGGCAGCTAATGGATTGTGAATATTATCAATAATTAAAGCATTGTCAATTTTTGAAATTTCTTCGATATTTTTAGGAGAAACTGCATTTGGTCCAAAACTTCCTACAACATTAAGTCCAAGAGATTTTGCAAATTCTACTTGATGGAAATGAACATAAGCATTCATTTGATCGATGTGTTTTTCTTTAATTTCTTTTCTAGCCTTATTATATAAATCTTCTATTTCCTGCACCCTAATTTTACTTTTATCTTGAGTATTATATTTTTCACTTATTTTTTTTGCTTGTGCTTTTATATTATCTAGAGTGTTTACAGTATTTATTTGAACCCTAATATCATCATTAATTAGATTGTCACTTAAGGTTTTCATCATTACTTCATAACCTGCATAAACAAAAGCTTGGCTTTGTTGAATTTTTGAGATATCGCTAGGTAATATTTCATATTCAGGTGGATGAACTAAATCTGCTGGAGCAATGTTAATTACATTATCTAATCCTCCAACATAAGCAAATGATGCAGTCCAGCTAGTACTAGCAACATAAGGAGAGTAATCTTCTTTAGTTCCTTGGGCGAATAGAGGTATTGCTATTAATGCAATAAGAAAACTTGTTAAAAACTTTTTTTTCATTTTATAATTCCTTTTTTAAATTTATTTATTATTGAAATTGCTGCATAAATTAATACAGCAGTGATTGCTATAGTTGCGCTAAGTGGTATATCAAAATATATTGTTGTAAAAAAGCCTAAAAGTGCTAATAATAATCCAAAGCCAGAAGATAGAATAAATAGAGTTTTTGTACCTTTACTTAATCTAGTGGCAATTAAGACAGGTAAAATTAAAAGAGCATCTATCAATAAAGCTCCAATTAATCTCATAGCAAGGGCTATGCATAAAGCAATAATCATGACCATGAAGTTATAATGGAAATTAACATTTATTCCTAAACTTTTAGCAATTGATTTATCAAAAAATATTGCAGTAACATTATTAAAGTTAAAGAATAAATAAATTAATACAACAAAAGTTAATAATATTAGTATTGAGATATCTAAATAACTTAATGCAAAAGGAGATCCCCATAATAATTGTAGGGAGTCTTTTGCCGGAACATTAAAGGTATGCATTAAAAGAGATGCTAAGCCCATTGTAAAAACCATAGCTGCAGCGGATGAGAATGAATTTGAAGTTGGAATTTTTACAATTAATGCTACAACAATTAAATTAACTAAAATTATAATTGGGAGTTGAGGAATTTCTAGTGCTAAAGCTATAGCCCCTCCTAAGATTACTCCATGCATTAGTGCATATCTTAATGGAACTAAATCCATTCTTAAAACCATTGCACCACATAATGGAAAAGATATACCAGAAAAAATTAGAGCGATAAAAGCTTTAAAAATTGGAGCTAAGGATAAAAGACTAAGCATATTGTTTCTCCATTTTATAAGTTCTCCAATTTAATTGATCTTTTAAATCTTTATCATGAGTGATTAAAATAATTGTTGGCATCTCTCCATTCCTTAAGGAATTTAATAATGAAATTAATTGATCTTTGCTTTCTTTATCTAAGAAAGAGGTTGGTTCATCTAGTATTAATATTTTTGCTTTTTGGCAAAGACATCTAGCAAGAGAGACTTTTTGTTTTTCTCCTCCTGATAGTGAATAATAATTTCTATTAATTAAATGGATTGCTTTACATTTTCTAAGACTCGTATCTATTAAATAATTTTTTTCTATTTTATTTGTATTTCTTGCAATGCCCATTGAAACAACTTCTTTTACGCTAATAGGGAATGCTTGATTTTCTTTTTCTTGTTTTATATATCCAATTGTTTTAGTTGCAAGTTTATTAATTGGTTCATCATTAATTAAGATTCTACCTTTTATAGGATCAATTTCTCTTAAAAGAGTCTTAATCAAAGTAGTTTTACCGATACCATTATCACCTTCAATAATTAAGGCTTCTCCTCCAGCAAGTTCTAACTTATTAAATGAGTAAATGATTTTTTTGTTATATCCGATTGCTAAATCATCGATAGTTATTGAGAGTCCTTGAACTTGTTTTGCTCTTATTTTTATATTTTGATAAATAGTATTTATATCAAATTCATTTTCAAATAAATCTTCTGTTTTACATAGAAGTTTATCAATTGTCTGAGAATAATGTGTTTCTACATTGTTTTTTTCTAAAATATCTTTGGCTCTCAAGCTTATTAAATTAAAATTAACTTTTTTAATATTTAATTTAATCATTATTGCTGCTGCAGCTTTCCCACCGACAGTATCATGAGCATAAAGATTCGTGAATTTTGTATCTACAGTTTTTAGAAAATTATCAAATTCAAATAATGGATAAAGCCAGGAACTTGAGGATTTAAATACTAATTCATCGTTGTTATATATGTTTAATGTTGTACCCTCAATTAAGGGTTGTAAATATTTTTCCATTAAATTTCTCCAAAAAAAAATAGCCAGGAAGCAGATAAAAATATATCGAAGCCTTCCTGGCTATATTAATACAAAATAAAATATAAGTAGGTTTCTTCCTGAAACCTTTTATAAAAAAATATCAGTTAATCAATGGTGTGTCAATTATTAATTAAATATATTTATCAATAGAATTTATAATATCTTCAATTAATGCATCTAGCCCAATATTTGTAGTACCTGCAATACTCAAATTACATTTAGAAATTGGTAATAATAATTTATGAGCATTACTTTGGCTTATTGCCAATGCCATTTTAGGTGTTATTTCTCCATGAAGAGCATCGGCGACTATAATTCCTATAGGACCAATTATTAAATTAGAGTTTCTTGCTGCGACTAATACAGGATTTTCTCCTGTTGCTATTAAATCAGCACCGCTTTGAAGCATTGATGAAGTTGCAATGCTGTTAGTTCCAATTGCCAAAATTTCAATTTCTGGGTATTTATTTTTTATTTTTTTTACAAGAGCTTTTCCAAGGCTACCACCTTGTCCATCTATAACTGTAATTGTTTTGCTATTATTCATATAAAGAGTATAATTTATATTTTAATTTGTGTAAAATATAATATAAAACTTAGATTAAATACTGTATTCTTTTAATTCAATAAAAATATATTGACAAAATGTTGGCAGATATGAAAAAATATATATAGCGTTGTATCACAGACTTAACCGTACGTTAAACTAAGCGACACGCAGATTTTAACGCACAACGTGCAAACCGGGAGGAACGCTGTGCATACTTTCAGCGTTAATGGTAAAAAAATATCGACGGATGTAGATAAGTCTTTATTAAGATTTTTAAGAGAAAATCTTAATCTCTATGGAACAAAAGATGGTTGTAGTGAAGGCGCCTGTGGAACTTGTACTGTTATTATTGATGGTAAAGCTACAAAAGCTTGTGTAAACAAGGTTTCAAAATTAGATGGTAAAAATATTATTACTATCGAAGGTCTTTCTCAAAGAGAAGAAGATGTCTACGGATACTGCTTCGCAAATGCTGGTGCTGTCCAATGTGGATTTTGTACTCCAGGAATGATTCTTGCGGCTAAAGCATTAATTGATGTAAATGATAATCCTACCCCTGAAGAAGTAAAAAAAGCAATTAGGGGAAATATTTGTAGGTGTACTGGTTACATAAAAATCGAACAAGCTATATTGGATTGTGCTCGTTATTTTAGAGAAAATTTACAGATTCCAAATGTTAATAATGATGAAGCAAAATTAGGAACAAGATTCTTACGTCCAGATGCAATTGAAAAAGCATTAGGTCGGGGTGTATTTACTGATGATATTTATATTGAAGGCATGCTCCATTTAAAAGTTTTAAGAAGTGCATATCCAAGAGCTAGAGTTGTTAAACTAGATGTTTCTAAAGCAGAAGAACATCCAAAATGTGTAAGAATTGCTACTCGTAAAGATGTGCCTGAAAATAAATTGGGGCATTTAGTTCATGATTGGGATGTATTAATCGGCGAGGGTGATATAACTCGATATATTGGAGATGGAATTGCTATTGTTGCAGCCACTGAATTTGATGCTTTAGATGAAATCTTAGCTTTAATTGAAGTTGAGTATGAAGTATTAGCACCAGTAACTGATGTGCATGAAGCAATGAAAGAAGATGCTCCAAAAGTACATTCTAAAGGGAATTTGCTTCAAGTTGAGCATATTAAACGAGGTGATGCAGATACTGCAATTAAAAATAGTGCATATGTTGTAAGAAATACTTATAAAACTCCATATACTGAACATGCATTTATGGAAACTGAATGTACTGTTGCTATGCCTCAAGGTAAAGGTGTTAAATTATACACTTCTTCACAGTCAATTTATGATGACCAAAGAGAAGTTGCAAGAATGCTTAAATTACCTTTAGAGGATGTAGAAGTTGAAGCTGCTTTAGTAGGTGGTGGTTTTGGTGGAAAAGAAGATATGAGTGTACAACATCATGCTTCATTAATGGCTTATCTTACACAAAAACCTGTCAAATTACATCTTAGTAGACAAGAGAGTTTAATGGTTCATCCAAAACGTCACCCTATGGAAATTGATATAACTACAGCTTGTGATGAAAATGGGAAAATTACTGCAATGAAGGCAGAAATTATCGCAAATACTGGTGCTTATGCATCTTTAGGTGGTCCTGTTTTACAAAGAGCATGTACACATGCATCAGGTCCTTATAATTATCAAAATATTGAAATTGTAGGAAAAGCTGTTTATACAAATAATGTTCCAGGTGGTGCTTTTAGAGGTTTTGGGGTTACTCAAAGTTGTTTTGCAATTGAATCAAACTTGAATTTGTTAGCAGAAAAAGTAAATATGGATCCTTTTGAATTTAAATATAAGAATGTTCTAAGGGTTGGTGATATTATGCCTAATGGGCAAATTACATCTCAGGATTGTGGTATTTTAGAATGCATGGATGCAGCTAGAGATATTTATTATAAGAATCCAAAAAAAATTGGTTTTGCAAACTCTTTAAAGAATTCTGGTATTGGTGTTGGTGTTCCTGACTCAGGTCGTTGTATTTTATCAATTGAGAATTCTATTGTTCATATTAGAACCAGTGCTTCTTGTATGGGGCAAGGAATTGCAACTATGGCAACTCAAATGTTAGGTGAAACTTGTAAATTATCGAGAAATCAAATATTAGTTGAACCTCCTAATACAAAACGTACGCCTGATTCAGGGTGTAGTACTGCAAGTAGACAAACAGCTTTTACAGGAGAAGCAATTAAAAGAGCTTCTGAAAAACTAAAAAAAGATTTAGATAAATATTCTCTTGAAGAATTGGAAGGTAAAGAATATTTTGGTGAATTTACTTTTTATTCTGATCCAATTACTTCAACTAAAAAAAATCCTGTTAGCCATTTAGCTTATAGTTATGCAATACAATTAGTTGAATTGGATGATGAAGGGAAATTAAAGAAAATCTATGCTATAAGTGATGTTGGGACTCCTGTTAATTTAACTACCCTAGAAGGACAAGTTGAAGGTGGTGTTGTAATGGGATTAGGTTATGGCTTAAAAGAAGATTTTCCAACTTATGGTGGATATCTTAAGGTAAAATATGGTACACTAGGCCTATTAAGAAGTACTGATGTTCCTGAGATTGAAACACATTTTGTTACAGGGCCCGGAGAAACAGGTTATTCTTATGGAGCTAAAGGTATTGGTGAATTAAGTACAATTGCTACTGCACCAGCTTGCCAGATGGCTTATTATAGGTATGATGGTATTTTTAGAAAGGAATTGCCTTTAGGAGGCACGCCTTATAAAAAAAACAAAGAAGCTAAATAGATTATATAATATCCTCTAATATACTAGAGGATATTTTAATAGGAGATAATCTTTGATGGAAATTAATAATGTAAGTTTAATTGGATTGGGCGCTGTTGGAGCTATTTATGGAGATATGATTTCTAAAGTTGTTGATTCTTTTGAAGTTATTGTAAATGGAGAAAGAAAAAGCAGATATGAAGAAAATGGAATATTAATTAATAATAAAAAAAGTTTCTATAATTTTGTTTCTTCAAATGACGCTAAAAAAGCTCAATTGCTAATTGTAGCTACCAAAAATAATCACATTGAACAAGTTATTGAAGATGTTAAAGGTATTGTTGATGAAAATACTATTATTTTATCTTTATTAAATGGAATTGTTTCTGAAAGAATTCTAAAAGAGAAATTTCCTCAATCAAAGATTTTATATAGTTTTGCTGTTGGTTTAAGTAGTGAAAATGTTAATCAAAAAATTAATTATTCAAGTGATGGTATAATAGTTTTTGGTAGTGAAAATGATGAAAAGACTTCTGAAGTTATAGCTGTTGAGAATCTATTTAAAAAAGCTGGAATAAATTATCTAATACCTAAAAATATTAAACATGATTTATGGAATAAATTTATGCTTAATATTGTATATAATACAATTTCTTCAATTTTAAGAGCTGGCTATGGTGTATTTAAAAATGAAGATGTTAAGAAATTAGTATTTAATGTGGCACAAGAAGTTAAATTAATAGCTAATAAAGAAGGGATTGATTTAACTGATGAAGATATTATAAATAATCAAAAGGTTATAGAAAGTTTAGATCCTTACGGAAAAACTTCAATGTGCCAAGATATAGAAGCTTCTAGAACTACTGAAAATAAATGGTTTAGCAAAACTATTATTGATTTAGCAGAAAAATATGGATTAAAAGTTCCATATTGTGAAAGTATATATTATTTGGCACAAGGTGCTGAATGCAGAAATGAAATGATGAGAAATAAAGCTTAAAGATTTTTTTCTTTTATTTCTTGTTTTGCATCTAGAATGGCTTTTTCCATTAAAGGGGATAAAAGCCTTTCTATTTTATAGTCTTTGTTTTTTATTATTTGCTTAAATTTAGCTTTATCTTCATAAGATTTTAATAAATCAGTAAGCTTTTTCTTTTCTAAAATTCTTACAGCTGGAACATTCAATTTTTTTGCAACAATATCTCTTGCAATAAAAAAATGTTTTATAAATATTTTATCTTTTTTATTAAGTTTTTTCCAATTCGAAAGTTTTGTCCAACCGGGTTTAAAAGGTTTAGTAATTTTACCCGCAGTTTTCATTTTACGCATAGCTGCTTCATATTTCTTTTCTTTTTTTGTTTCTTCTATTAACACTTCTTTTAATTTGTGTAAATGAGCAACATCTTCAAGAGCATATTGAATTTGTGTTTCACTCAAAGGTCTTTTAAGCCAATTTGTCATTTGATTTTTTTTCTTTGAAGATTTGCTACCAATATTTTTGTTTAGAAAATAATCTACACAGGCTGCATAACCTTTAACAAATTCTAATTCTAAGGCTAAAATTCTTACATCGAATATATTTTGTATCTGTATATCATATTGTTTTTTGACAAGGGAAGCATCACTATCGCAACTAAACATGATTTTTTCAATTTCTTTATCTTCCAAAAAAGTTTTTAATCCTTCTTTTTCTATTTTAAAAGGATCTATAAGATAAAAATCTTTTGAATCAAATATTTGAATTAAACATAGATGTTCTCCATAAATGTGTAAATTAAATTCGCCTTCAAAATCCATTGCTATGCTTTTGAGATTATTTTCTTTAAAGTAAGAGAGTAAATTTATTAATTCTTGTTCAGTTTCTATTAGTTTATATTTATACATATATAAAACATATAATTTTTTATGAAAATAATAAAGATATAAAAAAGAGACTCACTATTGAGTCCCTTTAATTTTATAAGTTATATATTAATTAAATATATTTAACATCTGGATTTGTTTGTGGTAATACTAAATTTAAAATAATACCAACTAAAGTTGCTAAAGCAACACCACCAAGAGCGAATGTTAAGTTATCGTTTAATGGGAAGGAAATCATACCACCACCGATACCAATAACCATAATTACACTACTTATTGTTAAGTTTCTCTTATCTTGATAGTCAACACCACTTTCAACTAAAGTTCTTAGACCACTAGAAGCGATAATTCCAAATAGTAACATTGAAATACCACCAAGAACAGGAGTTGGGATAGTTTGAATTAAAGCACCAAATTTACCAAAGAATGATAATAAAGTTGCTAATACTGCAGCTCCTCCAATAACCCATACACTGTAAACTTTTGTAATTGCTAAAACTCCGATATTTTCACCATATGTTGTATTAGGTGGACCACCCCACATTGATGCCCAAGCAGTTGCAATACCATCACCAAGGATAGTTCTATGTAGACCAGGTTTTTCATAGAAGTTTTCACCAACAACGTTACTTAAAACAAGGATGTCTCCTAAGTGTTCACAAAGTGTAGCAAAAGATACAATTATAAAAGATAAGATTGCAATTATATTAAATTTAGGAAATGCGAATGTAGGTAAACTAAGCCATGCTGCTTGTTTTACAGTTGAATAATCAATTATATGATATGCAGGGAAGAATGAACCCATAATTAGTGTAAATATATATCCACTGAAAAGACCAATAAGAATTGGAATTAAAGCCCAGAATCTTTTGAAGAATATATTAGCAATGATTGTTATTGTTAATGTAACAAGAGCAATTGAAAGATAAACCATGCTATAATTTCCACTTGCATCATTCATAGCCATATCCATTGCAGTAGGTGCCAAATTTAGACCAATAACAATAATAACAGAACCAATTACTACTGGAGGTAAAGCTTTATCAAGCCATTTGTGACCAGCTACTTTGATTATTGCTGCTACAATTGCGTAGAAGATACCTGCACAAAAAGCACCCCCCAAAGCATAAGGTAAACCGTAAGTTGCAGATACCAAAGTAATTGGAGGGATAAAAGCGAATGAACTACCTAAAAATGCAGGAACTTTTGCTTTTGTTAATAAAATGTAGATTAGTGTACCTGTTCCAGCACTAAAAAGAGCTGCACTTGGACTAAGACCGGTAAGAATTGGAACTAAAATGGTAGCACCAAACATAGCAAATACATGTTGAATACTTAAGAATACCCATTCTTGCACAGGGGGTTTTTCACTAGGGCCATAAACGGCACCATTATTCATAAATTTACCTGACATAAAAACTCCTAAAGAAAGATTGTGATTTTTATGACTTTATGATAAGTCATTATACAATATCAAAAATACCAAACAAAAGGGAACCCCCTATTAAAAAAGAATAGGGGGAATTTTAATATTTCTTCAACAGAGTGCAACAAATGTGAAGAAAAAAGATAAAAAAGGAGATTATTTGTTTTTGAAAAGTGGTATAAATGCCCCAATAATTAAGACTATTGGAAATAAAAGAATAGTTAACAATAATAAAATGATTAGGAGTTTTTTATTATTAAATATATGATTTAGTGGTTTTTTAAATAAATAAGTATTTTCCATAATTGGGGCTCTCCTTGTTTATGTACACAGTATAGCCCACATACAAGGACATATAATGTCCCTGTATATTTTATTTATAATAAATTTTTCATCTTATTTATCTCGTCTTTCCAAAGAGTAATTAGTTTTTCGGGATATATGGGTCTTGCTAAAGCTCCAAATGACAATATTTTTGATAAAATTTCTTGATATGAGGAAAAGGGTAATGTTAATAAAAGAGTATCTTTTTTATATTCAATCTTTTGATCTTTGTGCCAAGTTTGTGTTTTTACAATATGTGCAGCAGTATCTTTAAATTCTATCGTTGCCGTATAACTAATTGTATTCATAAATATACCAAATCCAGAAGAAATATATTTTTGTAATTCATCATCATCTTCAGTATATATATATGCTTTAATTAATTCTTTTGGTCTTTTCATCCTAGATAAGTGGAAATTTCTTAATTCTTTTTTATTTAGATCGAAGGCTATTAAATACCATGCTTTACCATCATTTACAAGTCTTAGAGGTTGTACTTCTCTATTTGATACATTGTTAGTCAGAGAGGTATATTCGAAAGTTAAGCAATAATTGTTTTTCATAGAAAATGATACGGCAGAAAATATTTTTTGATCAGGTAAATCTATAATTGGAGAAAGAAATAAGATTTTTTTAGATAAATTTCTAGCTGACTCATCTAATGTATTATTAATACCTTCCGCAATCAGAGAAGAGGATAAAGGCTGTAGTCCATTAGCATGGCTAAAGTTATCAAAAATAGCCTTAAATATTAATGTTTTGTCATCATTAATATTTGTAAGAGAAAATTTGTTTTCATATTTATATTTTTTATCTTGATAATCATAAACAATTGGAGCAAGGAAACGATCTCTCATATATTCAATATCACGTTTAACCTGTCTAGAGCTTATTTCGAATCTATCTGATATATTTTTTAAAGTTAAGGTTTTATTTTGTGATAAGTTTTTATCAATGTATATAATTCTTTCTGTTTGACTCATACTTTAAATTATCATATAGAAAGATAATAATAAAGAAAATAATAATTAGGGCAAATAAAAATAGTCGCCAATAAATGACGACTATGAATTTTCAGTGTAATTAAATTATCTTATTTAAATTCACCAGGTTTGATTTCAGAACCATAAGTTGCTTTAGCATCAGAAATTTTCTTAATGAATGCATCCCATTTGTCAAAAATCATTTGAGGACAGAATTCATCCATCTTCTTGAAGTATTCTTTACTTCTTTCTAATTTAGCAATCCATTTGTCACAACGGAAAGTGAATTGGTAAGTATATTCTTCAAGAGTATAATCTAAGTCTAAATATTTTTTGAATAATACTTTTAGATCTTCATATAGTGGAATTTTACCAGTAGGAGTATCTAATGCTTCATATTCACCATGAATTCTACCTTCTGCCCAATGTAACCAAACTTTCTTAGCTAGTTTGTCAGTACAGAATTTTCCTTCTGGAGTTCTTAAGAAGTAGTTTGTTGAGAATACTTTAGGAACATTGTTGATATCTTTTACAAAGTTAATGTTATTTAAAGTATATTCTCCTAATGGGTATGATAAGAAGTCCATGTTAGCCATTGGACTAGGTTTTCTAACACCTTCAGCACCTAAAGTTGCACTAGTTGTTTCTGATTCAAGAGTACAAGCTTTTAATAAGATACCTTCTTCCCAAGAAGCTGATTCTTCAACAGGAACTGTTGTATCGCTATCACGACCACCGTAAAGAACACCTTCAACTTTAACACCTTTCTTATCTTCAAAACCAGCTTGGTCGAAGTTATCTAAGTAGTCAAGTCTCATTGTGTAACGAGCGTTACCGTGAGCACATTTGATTTCGTTTCCAGCAGCATCTTTTTTGCCTTCAAACCAATCTGCACCAGAGAAGTTGTCACCAGTTTTAGGAGTATCTAAACCTGAACCTAACCAATAAGGTTTATTGTCTGGTCCACGTAATACGTTAGAGAAGATAACTTCTTGGTTCTTTTGTAGGTTTTCGAAGATAACTGGGTCATCTTTTGCATTAACGTCTTTAATAATACCAAAGATACCTTGTTCTACGTTAACAGCTCTGAATTCACCATTAATGTTTCTGAAGTAAGCAATATCATCACCAACAATTTGTTCACCAGGAATCATAGCTGTAGATGTTTTACCACAAGCTGATGGGTAAGCACCTGTGAAGTATGTTTTACGACCTTTGTCTTCGTTTACACAAGCCATTACGAACATATGTTCACATAACCAACCTTCTTGTCCACCTTTGTTGATAGCAAGACGCATTGAGTGTTTTTTTAGACCAACAGTGTTACCAGCATATTGAGCATTCATTGAATAAACGATGTTGTTTTGAGTATCCATATAGATTCTTCTCTTATCAACATTCTTAGAACAATTTCTTTCATCTAATTCACCAGCTGAGTGGATGAATCTGAAGAAATCATCTTTTTCAGAATCTTTCATTTCTTTGAAGTGTTCGTAAGCAGGTCTATAAAGAATAGCTTCAGAGTGTGCAACATACCAAGAGTCTGTGAATTGTACACAAGGCATTGTGAATTCACTAAAAGCAGGACCTTCGCAGAAGAATTTAACAACTGCATCTTTTCCAGCCATGTTATCTTTTGCAATAGACATAATTTCTGCAAGACCTTCATCATAGTCAAGAGAGTTTAAGCTTTTCATTTTTTCTAGGTTTTCTTTGTATACTAGATAGCGTGTGTTAACTTTGTCACGTGCTTGGTCAGCTGGTCCATCCCAGTGGATTGTTTGTTTGTCATTTGCTAATACAAATTCTTCGCCTTTTGCTAAAGCTTGTTCTCTAATGTATTGTTCGTCTTCTTTGCTATCGTCACAAACATAGATACTTGCTGGGTTACAGTGTTCAGCAAACTGTCCAACGAAATTGAAAACTTTTTCATTTTCAAGTGCAGTTAGCTTCTTATAGCTAGCTTCATTCATTTTGCTCTTAAGTAAATCGGCATACTTAGAATTCATTTATTTCTCCTTTGGTGTATCTTAAAAAAGATACCCTAAAATCTATAATTACATTATTGTAATCATAATGTTTTTACTAATTACTAGATGATTTTCATCTAACATAATAATTCTATCTTTTAATAGAAAAAAAAATCAAGATAAACTATGTATCTGACCAAAAATCTTTATACAAAAATATTGTATTTCCTTATCTAATAATAAAAAATATAACTAAAAATATCAATACTTAAAAATTCCTTTTTATATTATAGTGAACTATTTTTATGATGAATTTGATATACTTTTATTAACAAAGAAGAAAAATTTGGAAAATAAAAATATATAACTTAAAAAAGATTTTGCACTAATTTGTTATTTTGACTAAAAAGTATAATAAATTTAATTTTTTATGTGATAAATATGAAGAAATGTATATTATTTTAGTGTAACATTAATTAAGTGTGAAAATTAAATAATTATATATAATATTGAAACTATAAGTTATAATTATTAAAAAAAGGGGATATTAGAAATTTAAAAAGGAATATTTATGTTAACAATAATGGTTGTTGAAGATGATACTAACACAAGAAAACTTATGAAAGCTGTACTTAAAAATAAAGGGTACAATGTTTTGGAAGCATCTGATGGTGAAGAAGCATTTGATATAATTGATAGAGAATATGTTGATCTAATATTATTGGATATAATGATGCCTAAAATGGATGGTATTTCTTTTGCAAAAAACCTTAGAGCTGTAAAATCTCAAATTCCTATTTTGATGGTAACAGCTAGAGGTGAACATGAATATATAAAAAAAGGTTTTTTATCTGGAATAGATGATTATATGATAAAACCTGTTGATGAAGAAGAAATGCTTTTAAGAATAAACGCCTTATTAAGAAGAGCTAAGATTGCCAAAGATAAGAAAATTATTATAAAGGATGCAGTTTTAGATTATGCTTCATTGACCGTTAGTGATGATAAGAATTCAATTTTATTGCCTCCGAAAGAATTTTATTTATTATTTAAATTATTAGCATATCCAGGACAAATATTTACAAAAAATCAATTGATGGATGAGATTTGGGGAAAAGAAAGTTATACAGATCCAATTACTGTTAATGTTCACATTAATAGACTTAGAAAGAAGTTTGCTGATTGGAATCAATTTGAAATAATAACAATTAGAGGGCTAGGTTATAAAGGAATTAAGCATGAGTAAAAAAGATAAAATATCTAAGAGCATGCTCTTTTATTTAATAATTAGTTCTATTTTAATTGTAATTGCTGTTCAATTAATAATAATAATTTTAACTTTTGTTTTCTTACATTACTTTTCAGTAGGTATTAGAGATACTTTTAAAACAGTTTATTATGTACACGGAACTTCTTTAATTTTAATAATATTTGTCTCAATTGTTTTTATGTGTGCTTTTGGATTTTCTTATTTAATTTTTAAATTACAAATGAAGCCCATAAATAAGATAAAAAATGGATTAATTAATTTAACTAAAGGAAAATTTAATACAAGATTATTAAACGAATCAAAAACACCAAGAGAGTTTGGTGAAATGATAGATTGTTTTAATATTCTAAGTGAAGATCTTCAAAAAAAAGAAATTTTCAGTAATGATTTTATACATAATTTTTCCCATGAGTTTAAAACCCCAATTGTATCAATAAGAGGTTTTGCAAAGATTTTAAGAGATGATAATACTTTAAGTGAAACTGAGAAATTTGATTATTTAAATATAATTGTAACAGAATCTCAAAGGTTGTCTAAACTTTCGGAGAATATTTTATTGTTAAATAAATTAGAAAATATATCTATTTTAAATGAAAGAGAAATGGTTAATTTGGCAGAATTAACACGACAATGTATTCTTATTCAAGAAAAAAATATTGAAGAGAAAGCTCTAGTATTAGATATAGATTTGCAAGAATTAAAAGTAGATTGTAATAGTCAATTTATAATGCAAGCAATTTTAAATATACTAGATAATGCAATTAAATTTGCTCCAAAGAAAAGCATTGTTAGTATTTATCTTAAAGATTATAAGCTTTCAGTTATTAATGATGGACATATAGATTCTAAAGCTTTAGATAAAATTTTTGAAAAGTTTTATCAAGTTGATACTAATCATTCATTAAAAGGGAATGGAATTGGCCTTTCCTTAGTTAAGAAAATCATGGAATTACATAAAGGAAATGTTAGTGTTGAAAATCAAGGAGAAAAAAAAGTAATTTTTTCTTTAATTTTTCCAAAAGTTTAATTTCAGTTTAATTTTATATTGCATCCTCCACTTAGAAAGTTAAAAATTGTGGAGGAAAACATGATTAATGAAATAGAATATATAGTAACAGGTGCAGCAGGCTTTTTAGGAAGTAATGTAGCTGAATCTTTATTAAAACAAGGTAAAAGTGTAAGAGCATTTGTATTAAAAGGCGATAAAGCTGCCGATGCTCTTTCAGACGGTATACAAATTTTTTATGGTGATTTAACAGATGATAATTCTTTAGAAGACATATTTACTGTTGAAAAAGGTAAAGAGATTGTTGTAATTCACTGTGCAAGTATTGTAACAAGATGATCACTATTCAAAACTTTTGTATGATGTAAATGTTAATGGAACAAAAAATATTGTAAAAAGATGTTTAAAACATAATGTAAAAAAACTAGTACATATTAGTTCCACAGGGGCAATTCCTGAATTGCCTAAGAAAAATGAAATTGTAGAAATTGATTCTTTCAATCCTAAAAAAGTTGTTGGGCATTATGGTAAATCAAAAGCTTTAGCAACTCAATATGTTATAAATGCAGTAAAAAATGATGGCTTAAATGCTTCAATTGTTTATCCATCAGGAATTTGTGGTCCTCATGATTATGCATTTGGTCCAGTTAGTAAATTTATTATGGAATTTGTATCTGGAGAAATGTCAGCAGGTATTGCAGGTTCTTTTAATGCAGTTGATGTTAGAGATTTAGCCGATGGCGTTATTGCTTGTGTTGATAAAGGCAGAAAAGGTGAAGGTTATATCATGGCGAATGAGAATGTAACAATTCGTCAAATGTTTGATTTAATCTCAAATGCTAGTGGCTGTAAGAATGTTAAAACTATTATACCAAAGGGTGTAGCAATGGCTATTGCTAGAGTTTTGAAAGTAATTACAAAAATAACTAAGAAACCAACAGCCTTAACTCCTTATGCAGTATATAATTTAAGTAGAAATAATAATTTCTCATATAAAAAAGCTCAATTTGAACTTGGCTATAAGGTTAGACCTTTTTCAGAAACTATCAATGATGAAATTGAATGGTTAAGTTCAATAAATAAAATCCCATCAAAAAAATCAACAGTTAAAAAGAGTGAAGTAGTATGAAAAATGTCTATGTAATTACTGGCGGAGGTAGTGGAATGGGCCTTGCTACAGCAAAATTATTTACTGATAAAGATGATATTATTATATTAACTGGGCGTACTGTAGAAAAATTAAAATTTGCTGTTAATGAGTTACAAGCTTTAGGAATTGCTTCTTGTGCATTTCCTTGTGATGTAAGTGATATTAATTCCGTTCGTGATTTGGCAAATCACGCTTCAAGCTTAGGTAGAATTGTTGCAGTTATTCATGCTGCTGGAGTTTCTCCACATATGGATAATGGAAAAAGAATTATGGAAATTAATGCTTTAGGAACAATAAATGTTGATGAAGTATTTCTACCAATTATGGAAAATAATTCTTGTATAATAAATGTCTCTTCAATGGCTGGATACTTTATGCCTAAAATTATAATTCCTAAAAAAGTATATAGATTGGCATTATCAAATAAGGATCAATTTTTCAAAAAAATGATGAAGAGAATTAAAATTTTCCCTAAAAAATTTAGAGCTGATGTTGCATATGGTTTATCAAAGAATTTTGTAATCTGGTATAGCGCTGCAATGGCTAGTGATTTTGGTGAAAACGGAATTAGAATTTTATCAGTATCCCCAGGAACTTTTGATACTCCTATGGGGGAAGTAGAAAAAGATGAAGCAATTACATATAGAAAATATTGTGCATTTAAGAGATCAGGTAAAAGTGAAGAAATAGCTAAATTGATTGAATTTTTAGTTAGACCTGATGCTGGATATTTAACAGGTGTTGATATTTTGATGGATGGTGGTTGTGTCGCAGGAAAGAAGAATAATATAGCTTAATTTTTGAAAACCTTAACCTTACATAAATAAATTTCGATTAAGCTTATTTATACATTTTACTATAGGTCCCTTGTCAGGATCTATAGTTTTTTTTATTTATATAAAATATAATAAAGTGTTGGTAAATAAGTTAAATAATTTATTAAAGGATAAAACATGATAGAATTGGCAATGCCTGCTGGATCAATGCAAAGTGCCTTAGTTGCTTTTAGAGATGGAGCTGATGCAATATATTTAGGTTTACAAAAATTTTCTGCTAGAAAAAAAGCTGTAAATTTTGATATTGAAGAATATTCAAAAATATATAGGTATGCAAAAACAAATAATAAGAAGGTTTATGTAACCATTAATACTGTTATTTATGATGCTCAAATTGATAGTGCTATAAAGTTGTTAAAACAAATTCAATTAATTGGAAGTGATGGTATAATCGTTCAAGATTTAGGTATTGCAAAAATTATTAAAGAATATTTTTTAACTCTTCCTTTGCATGGTAGTACCCAATTAGCTGTTCATTCAGTTCAAGGGGTAAAAGAAATGCAAGAGTTGGGATTTTCTAGAGTAGTTTTATCAAGAGAATTAAGTGTAAAAGAAATAGAAAATATTAGAAAAGAGTGTAGTGATGTTGAATTAAAAGTCTTTATTCATGGTGCATTATGTTATGGCTTTTCTGGTTTATGTATGGCTAGTAGAATTATCACAAATAGAAGTGCAAATGCAGGAGCTTGTGCTCAAATTTGTAGGACTTGGTTTTCCTATAATAATAAAAAAGGTTATTTCTTTTCTATGAAGGATTTAGATTCAAATAAAATAGTAAAAGAATTAGAAAGAATTGGTATTGATAGTCTAAAGGTCGAGGGCAGGATGAAGTCTCCTTCTTATGTTTCTGCTGTCACTAAATATTATAGAGCAATTATTGATAATAAACCTTATGAAGATTTATTAGAGGATGTTAAAACAACTTTTAGCAGAAATAGTTCTATGGGCTGGCTTAAAAGTTATAGTGAAGAAAAAACTAATTTAATAGATAATACATATGCTTCGCATAAAGGTCTTTACTGTGCAAAAGTAATAGAAAAAAAGGGCATACGAAATAATAATTATGCTTTGATTAAATTAAAAACATCATTAGCAATTCATGATGGATTAATGTTTCTAAATAAAAATAAAAGCGTTGATAATGCAATTAAATTTAGTGTTAAAGCTATGATAAATAAATCGGGTAAAGAAATTAAAAGAGCAAAACCTAATGATTTAATATACCTTTTATTATCAAAACAAGAAAATGAAATTCAAGTTGATGATGATCTCTTTTTAATAAAAAAGCATGATCAAGACGAAAAATTAATTAATACTGATAGATTACCTTTATCAAAGATTTATTCTGATGCTAAATTTATAGTTGATAATGATTCTATAAAAGTTGAAGCTGATTTAATTTTTATCGGTAAAATTGTAGCCGAGAAACAGCTTTTAATTGAAAAATCGGATAAAGCTTTTGATTATAAAAATAAAATTGAGAAAATTTTTAAGCAATCACAAAATAGTAATTATGAAATTAATTCTATTGATTTAGTCAATAATACTGAGTTTGATATAGATAATATATTTTTGCCATTATCAGCAATAAAAGAAATGAGAAGAGCTTTCTATAATATAGTAGATGAAAAAGTTGCTGCTTATATAGAAAAGCCAATTGACTTTAAAGAATATAATTTTGATGAAGCTATAAAAAAACTTCCAAATAGATCAGAAATTCAAATTGGTGAATTACCATTTTATGAAGAAGTTCCGACAAAAATAGAACAATTAATAAATTATGATGGCATTTATTATATTCCTTTACCTCCAGTGTTCTTTAATGAGAAAAAACAAATTTCAAACTTGCAAGAATTAGTAAAAGAATTAAGAAATAATAATTTGATTGATAAAGTTTATTTTGGTTTGAACAATATTGCACATATTAAATGGGTAGAAACATTAAATGTAAAAGTTTTTGTAGATATTTATTTATATTTAGCTAATAGATTTTCAGCCCAATCAATACTTGATTCAGATATAAATTTAGTTGGTGCTTATCTATTCTTAGAAACTGTAAAAGGGGATATTTCTCAGTGGCCTTTTATTCCTTCAAAAGTAAATCAAGATTTTGTTCCACCTTTATTTATCTCAAGGACAAATTTTTCATATGATAGCCTTAATAGTAAAAAAGAAGATGGCAATTATTATATTAGTCAGAGAGATAAAGAATATAAGGTAATCTCGAATAATGAATTAACTTATTTGATAAAAAGAAACTAGGAGGAATAACCCTCCTAGCACTTAGACATTTTTTATATTTTCTCTCTTTGATCTTTCAAGTAAATATCTCAAGGTATTCAATGAAAGACTCCTTAGATTAATATATTATTTTTTATTCTTCTAACAAACCGTATTCTCTTACAAAAGCTTCAGCGTTTTGGATTGAACCACCTGCAGCTCCCTTTACGATGTTGTTAACCATAAGAGCAAAACCAATTTTATTGCCCTTTTTGCGTAATCTACCAGTATAAACAACCATACCTCTAGGATTGCCCCAGAATGCATATTTTGGTTGTGGGAAAGTTTGTTCACTGCTAAATACTACAGGTTGAGCTGGAGTAGAAGGTAGATCAGTTACAACTTTGAAATCATCCCATGCTTTAATTATATCTTCTTCATTTACATCTTCATCGCATTCAATCCATACAGTTTCTAAGTGCCCGAACATGACAGGAACTCTAACTGTGAAAGCATAAACTTCAGGGTCAATTGAAAGAATCTTTTTAATTTCTTTTTCAATTTTTGCTTCTTCACCGTTGATAAAAGGAATACAGTTATCAGTAATATCTAATGAAGATAAACCTGGATAACCCGCACCACTAACACTTTGGTATGAATTAATATGAATTGTATTTATATTGAACTTTCTTAATGGAGCCAAAGCCATAGCAAGACCTGTAGTTACACAGTTTGCATTAGTTACACAGAAACCTGTGTTAGGATAACCTTGATCTCTAATTAAGTCTAATTGTTCTAAGTTAGTTTCAGGAATTAAAATTGGAACATTTGAATCATATCTCATTGCAGCTGCATTTGAGAATACATAGAAACCATGAGCTCTTAATTGAGGTTCTGCTTCTCTAGCAACTGTTGCTGGTAAAGCCGAAAAAACAATTTGAACATTAGCTTCTTTCATAGAATCAAAGTTAAATTCTTGCATTTTAATATCTTTAATTGAACTAGGCATTTCAAGAGGAAGAATCCAATGAGTTGTTTGTGAATAAGCTAATCCAACTCTAGAAGCGGAAGCAGTAGCATAAGCTACATTGAACCAAGGATGATCAGCAAGCATCCACATAAATACCTGACCTACAGCACCAGTTGCGCCAATTACAGCTACATTAATCTTTTTTTCCATGTCATTTCCTTATCGGGTATTACCCCTGTATTTTTATCGATTTTTTAATACATTATATTTTTTTAGTTAAAAAATCAATACATTTAAAAGAAAAATGTTAACAAATTTACAAAATGTTATTATATAAACATAAAAGTTTATTATATTAAACGCTAGAGATTAATTTTAAAAACAAAATTGCCTATTTAATAGGTAACTAACTAATATGTAAAATATAGTAAATCAACTGTTTTAAAGCAATAGAATAAAGGTATTTAGTTAATAATAAAAATTTATAGTTCTTTTTTTGTGAAAACATCAAATTAGAAAAATTAAAGTAATAATATTAACATTTTAGGATATTAAACAAAAAAAATACTCTATTTTAATTTTTAATAGAGTATTTTATAACTTTTTTTATTTTATTTTGAAAAATTTTCCCCAATTTTTTTTAATTCGTTTATAGTGTTTTCATCAGGTTCTAGATTAGAAATTATACTATCATAAGATAATTTAACTTTATTTGATGTACAAATTTCTTCCCAATTTTGCATCCATTGTCCATCTCCCCAATCATATGATCCAAATAAAAATACCTGTTGGTCTTTTAGCTTTGGTAACAATTCATCAAAAAAAGGTTGAAATTCATTTTCTTCTAAAATTTCATCACCCATAGCAGGGCAACCAAGAGCTATAGCCTGATAACCTGCAATTGTTTGAGCATCGGTGTTTCCTACTTCAAATATATCGCAATTATCACCAGCCCCATCTTTTATAGCTTTTGCCATTTCTTCAGTATTTCCTGTCATTGACCAATAAACTACTACTGACTTCATATTTAATCTCCTTTAAAAAACAGAATTTTAGTTAGTTGTGTATAACAATAGATATATTAATATCAATAATCCTAAAAGTCAAGTTTTATAACTGTTCTATTAATTAAATCTTTGTAATATAAAAAAATATGGTGACTATTTTGTAATAGTCACCATACAACAGGGAAAAATAATGGAGTGACAAATTAATAATACTAAATAAAAATAACATCTGTAAGTAGTTATTTGTTAGCAATATGTAACTTATGCTTGTATATTAGAACCATTTAACAATTTTGTCAATAGTCTTTTTTTTAATTAATTATTTTTTGTAATATTATTTAAAAGCATTAATTCATTTTTTTTATTTTCATTTATATTTTTCATTAATATAAGTAAATGAAGGTGCTTTGATTGCTCATCAAATTTATAAATAAATTTAAATTTTCCCCATTGATAGCCTTCAAAACGGTTTGTAATTGATCTGTACCTTATTTCAATCTCATGATCCTGAGGTAAAATGCCATTTAGAGCATAATTTAAATTATCATTTTTTAATTGAAATAATTGTTGTACATAATCATGATGAATAATTTTATCATTTAAAAAATCTAGATTACAGGTTTTATTATTTTCATAAAAGTCTTTTGGTTCTTTAGGTGAATACATGAATATTGGTTTATTTTCTAATAAGTCATATTCCGCTAAAAATTCAAATTCTGAAATTATTAATTTAATTAAGTCTTGGTATTTATTAAATTTGCTAAATAAAAGTTTTTGATTCTCAATGCTTATAATTGTACAAAGAGCTTTGATTGGCATTTTATTATTAAATAATGTATAGCTTAATATTTGAAACCATCCAATCTTATTGTTTTTTAGATTTATTCTACCATTCCAAATATTTTTATGCGTTTTTAATGAGTTATTATAAAAATCCAAAAAACTTTTTACATCGTCCTTATAGATAATATTTTTTTCTATTAATGAATTTGGCAGATCCTGCACATACTTATTTACAAATTTTATTTGAGTATTTTCAAATGCAGTAGTTTCAAACTTATTATTAACAAGATCAATAACAACAAATTTAGATTTTATTGTATTTGTATTATAATTCCCATTATTTAAGTTTGCTGAATTATTGCTGTTTAAGTATTTTAATTCTTCAACTATAGAATAAGTATGTGTAGCTTCTTCATTTGATTTTGAAATCGATATGTTTTCTTTTATCCAAACTGAATTACCTTTTTTATTTATTAGTCGATAAACAAGATACTTTTTGGGACGATTAGTCTTTAATTTATTGTAGGTTTTTAATACATACTCAATATCTTCTTTATGTATTAACTTAGTAAAATTTCTATGAGTAAATTTTATAAGGTCTTTTTTTGAATAATTTAATAAATTACAAAATTCAGAACTTAGATCCTCAATAGTTAATTTATCATCTAATAAATTTCTATGTGTACCAGAAATGCTAATTTTTTCAATATCTTTTGTGCTTTTTAGATTCTCAATTTGTTTATTGGCTACTTCAGAACTTTCAGTAGGTCTCGCCATTATATAAAATTTTTCAACTCCGTTTTGTTTGTTTTTGGTAACGATAGTAACAATCCAAATATATGAATTATTGCGTTTTACTCTAAAATTACAGGAGAAGGGCATGCTTGTGTTAAAGTTTATAAAGAGGGTTTGTTTAACCAAATGTAAATCATCTTTATAAATATAATCAAATAAATTTTTAGATATAAAGTTTTTTTGCTCTTCTTCATCTAATTTAAAGATTGATGAAAACTGTTGGTTTATTAGTTCGACACTTAAAAAATCTTTATTTATATAATTTGCTACAATTAGACCACCTTGAGAATGTTGAATTGTATAATTTGTTTGAAAATCTGGTTTATCAAGGTATTCAAATTTTATTGAACTAATTTTTCCTACATTTTTTTTATAGACTATTGTTGCATAAAGATTTATATGTAGATCAAGTCTATTTGCTGTATTTGATAATCTAAAAATGTAGTTTATGTTATAAACGTTATCAGTTATTTTAAATGTAGTATTTGAGGTTTCTTCTAAATCAAAGCTTGAATTTATTAATGAAATATCCACATAAAATATTGCTTTTACTTTTTCATGTGTTGTTATTACGGTCTTTTTATTTGGGCCAGTCCATGCTAATTCCTCTGATAAATATGTTAGTGATTTTTCTATATCTCTTTCGATATAAAAAGCATTACAAAAATTTTTTATTATTAATAGAGCATTTTCTTTTTTATTAATCATTTTATGTTTCTCAAATTTTTTTAATAGTAGCATGCGAAAAGTAAATTTGTAAGTCTTATTTTATTTCTATACCACTTATATTATAAAGGGATTATTTGTGAGTTTGTTACAGACTAAATTATCTTTTTTCTATTTATTAGTGTTATATGTAAATTTTAATAAAATAACGGAGAAAAATTATGTCAATTAAAGTTAATCCAAATCGTTGTCCACAAAACCATCCTTGCCCAGCAGTTCGATTCTGTCCTACAGGTGCAATAATTCAAAAGGGTTTTGCAGCTCCTACAATTGATCAATCAAAGTGTATTGATTGTGGTAGATGTTTAAGAGTTTGTGGTTATGGTTCTTTTTCTAGATAATATTTTAAATTTTCTTTTTTATTGATATGAAAATATGTTAATATAATTATATGGAAAAAAACGATATTATTTTAAGATTGCAAGAACTATATATCTATGATTTATATGGTTTTAAAAAAGAATTAAAACCATTAGCCTCATTATTATATATTGATGAGCAAATCAATTTTATGGCTACAGCAATCTTTGATGGAAAAAGAAGATTAGTTTGTATAACTGATTATAGAATAATAATTTTATTTATTCCTATTATTGGATCTGCAGAAAGCACAATAGTAAAAAGAAAAGCTGTTGTTGATTATCAAGCTAAAGAAAAATTTTTTTCTTCTTGGTTTTCTTTTAATACAAAAGAGCAAAGCTTTCTTTTTAAGAATACTCAGAAAAGAATAATTGATTTATTTTTATGGGCAATGGAACAACCAATAAAACAATATGAAGAGTAAAATTATAAATCCCTTTGGAAGACCAAAGGGATTATATTTATAAAATGATTATTATTATTTTATAATTGAATCTTCTTCTAACATGCCAAGTTTCTTAGCAACGAATGAAGTACAAGTTAAGTCACCAAATACGTTAAGAGCTGTTCTTCCCATATCTAGGATAGCATCAATACCTAAGATTAATGCATAAGCACCAGCAATAGCTGTACCAGGTTCAATTGGCATTCTTACTTGTTGCATTACCATTGCTAACATAATAGCACCAGCACCAGGAACACCTGCTGTACCGATAGAAGCTAAAGTAGCAGTTAAAACAATAATTCCTAAATCACCAGCACCGAATAAACCGTGACCAACAGATAAAGCAATAAAGATTGAACATACACCTTGATAGATTGCGGTTCCGTCCATGTTTATTGTTGCACCTAAAGGAAGTGAGAAAGAATATACTTCTTTTTTAATACCTAATTCTTTAGCAGCTTCAATAGTTACAGGTAATGTACCACTTGAAGAACGTGTTACAAATGCAGTAACAAATGGATTTCTTGCAGATTTCCAGAATGTTGATAATTTTATTTTTCCAATTTTTAAGATACTTGAGTATACTAATAGGATATGTAATAAATAACCTAAGAAACAAGCAACTGTAACAACTGCTAGAGAACCAGCAACTGCAGCACCTTGTTTTGCGAATACGCCACAAATTAATGCAAATACACCAATTGGAGCATATTCCATAATGCCTTTAACCATTCTAAGCATTACTTCAGCGAAACCATCAAAGAAATCAAATATAATATTTCCAACTCTGTTTAATCTTTCGTCATCA
This sequence comes from Pleomorphochaeta caudata, assembly GCF_055395745.1. Classification (NCBI taxonomy): domain Bacteria; kingdom Pseudomonadati; phylum Spirochaetota; class Spirochaetia; order Spirochaetales; family Sphaerochaetaceae; genus Pleomorphochaeta; species Pleomorphochaeta caudata. The sequence continues at coordinate 254,261 of NZ_AP042458.1, read as the reverse complement.
GAAATCTTAAGATAAGAAAGACCAATACCGAATAGAATTGCAAAGAAGATGATTTGTAAGATTGTGCCGGAAGTTAACGCAGAGAAAATGTTCTTTGGAATAATTTCAGCTAGTGTATTCCAAATTGAAACATCAGCAGTTTTTCCAGCAGCTTCAGCAGCCATTGTAGCAGCAATTTGTGCATTAGGTTGGAAAATTAATCCCATAATCAAACCGATAGCAACAGCAACAGCAGATGTTAATAGATAAATTCCAACAACTCTGATACCAACTTTACCAAGATTAGCTGGAGAAACTGAAGCAGATCCAACTATTAATGTTGATAAAACAATAGGTATTAAAATCATTTTTAATAGTCTAACAAATATATCCCCAAGAAATTGTAACCAGCCTGGAATTGCAGTAATTCCGCTTGCTGCTAAAATGATACCAACTACTGCACCTAAAACTAAACCAATTAAGATTCTGTACAATAGATTGAAATTGAAATACCAACTGAATAGCCTGTTCTTTTTAACAGGAGCTTCTTTTGCCATAAAAACCCTCCATAAATAAATATTTACTTACTAACAATTACAAATAGTAACACACGATTATTAAAATTTGCAATTTTTTTTTGTTTGATTTTAGCAGAGTGCAAAATTTTAATATAGCCATTAAAAAAAATTTTTATAACTTTTTTTTAGGGCTAAATTTTGTTTAAATTTGCTACAATATTATTTATTTCCTTAATATTTACATTTTCTAGTAATAGAGGTGATTTTATTTTATATTTGGTCATTTCTTTTATGAATTCATTGACAAATAATCTTCCTTCAAATAAGGATAAATCACCTTTTTTAACATTATTAATCATTAAAAAATCTTTCATATGTACAGCACAAATTTTTTTGTGATATTTTTTAAAAAAGGTGTCAAATAATTTGATTTGTGTTTCTTTTTTTAGATAATCTTCATTTTTTATATTATTTTTTGTTGGAATAAAGTTCACTGGGTCATAAATAAGCTTCAAATTATCACAATTAAATCTATCTAGCATTTTATCAATGGTTTCAAAATTATTGATTGTATGCCCTGCAACAGGTTCAATTGCAATTTGAGAATTATTTTTAATAGCAACTGTTAATATGGTTTCTAAGAAATTCCAGAATTGATTAATTCGTTTTTCCTCAGTTATATTTAATTCTCTTGCATTTTTATCAGTGCCTGTTTCTGTGCCTACAATTGTATTATTAAACAATTTTGAAATTTCGATAGATCTTTTAAAGTTATTGATCATTAGATTTCTTTTGTCTATATCGATTAATAATGGGTTAACATAGCAGCCTAAAATACTTACTTTTATATTGTATTTCTTTAAATCTTCACTAGTTTTTAATGCCCATTTTTCATCTTGATAGCTGATTTGATCTATATTACTAAAAAGCTTTGTTGGCGCTAATTGAATATTTTTGGGACAATTGTTTTTTAATAAAGCTTCATTAAAAGTTTCAACATCATTAAACTTTCCTAAATCATGAGCTCTAAAACCAATTTCATACATTAAAATAACTCCTCATTTTCTTTACCATTTATTAATACTTTTGGACCTTCATAGTTAGAAATTTTGATATTATTCATTTCGATTTGATTTACATTTTCTATAATAAAGCCTCTTTTTTTAATAGGAATTGCTTTGTCATTCATTGCTGCAAATGCTTCTTTTGCTTCTTGCTTAAAATTTACTTCTATGTTTTTAAAAGAAATTTTATTTATTGGTTTTTCACTTAAGCCCTCAATACTAGCAACAGCAATTTCACAGTTTATTGCTTCAATATTTGAAAAAGTTAGAGATTTAATGTTTGGGGTTCTTGAATCGATAGGGAGTTTTTCTCTGGTTTGAACATAATTACTATGACCATCAATGTCACAAAAATAATAGCTGTTAATTACAAAAGGTATTTTAACTCCATCCATTTTTATTTTATTGAAAATTATATTATCAATAATGGCTCTTTCTCCACGACCTCTTCTAGTTTTTATTCTAAGTCCTCTATCTGTATTTTTAAATTTACAATCTTCAACTAGTACATCATAAATACCACAAGCTAATTCAGAGCCTAAAGTTACTGCTCCATGTCCATTTTCCATTAAACATTGCCTAATAGTAATTTTTGAAGAAGGAAGGCCTTTATGATTTGCAATAAAGATTTTTCCACTTTTAATAGCAATACAATCATCGCCTAATGAAAAATGAACTCCAATTATTGATAAATTCTCACAAGATTCAGGATCTATACCATCAGTATTAGGTGAGATTTCAGGATTTAAAATCTTTGTGTTTATTATTTTTACATTCTTTGAATTTAATGGATGAATTGTCCAAGAAGGGCTATTAGTAAATTTAAGGCCTTCAATTAATATATTATTTGTATGATTAGCAAAGAATAATCTTGGTCTTGCTATATGATTTTCTTTATGTTTGGGATCTTTCCACCAGTTCTCAAAAGAAGCTTGACCATTGATTGTCCCTTCTCCAAAGATTTTTACGTTTTCAACATTAATAGCATTTATTATTGAGCAGTATGCTTTATACGGATTTCCTTCCCAAGAACCTAAATATTCAAAATCATTATTATTATAATCTTCTACCATATCTGGGAAAAAAGGGTAGTGTGTTTTATTTGTATCAGCAATTAAATTAGCATTTTTACATATTTCAAATTCAATATTACTTTTTAAAAAAAGACTGTTAATTAAATATGTTCCTTCAGGGATAATTATTCTACAGTTTTTAGGAGCTACATTGATTGCCGCTTGGATAAAAGGTGTGGCATTTTGTTTACCATCACCTTTTGCACCAAAGTCTCTTACATCAAGAGTGTGTTTTGAAAAATCAGTTTTAATATTTTCTTTTATTAACTGATTAGAATTAAACTCGGCGACAATTTTATATTCACTATCTTTTTCCAAATTATAAAAAGTGTTTATAATTTTAGTAGTATTTGTAGTTTGTATAAGTTTCTCAGCTTTATATATTTTTACTTCAATACTTGGAGCATCATATATTTTGTTAATACATAATTCATATGTGATACTTGAAGAAGTAGTTGATAGTATTTCAATATGCATTATTTAAATCTCCAATTTTTCTCATATTCTAATACTTGAGCATATGTCATTAAAAAAGTTCCAACAGATTTTTTATCATCATCAGTAATTGGTTCACTTAAGTAATAATCAATTGTTCCATCTCTTCTTAAGTTATCATAAGGACCAAGTCCTGCAACAGCGCAGTTATCACTTAGCACTAGTTTATCATTTTTTCTTTTAATTTTATTTTCTATAATACTATCAAAAATTTCTTTTCCAATTTTATAGTATTTTTCACTATCTATAATTCTTAGATTACAAGCTTTGATTATTGAGTAGGCAACCATTAGACTACCTGAAGTTTCTAAATAGTTCCCTTTATAATCAGGATGATCTACAACTTGATAAAAAAGTTTTGTTTTTTGATCCTGATATCTTAAAATTCCATCCAAAGCTTTTCTGTATAATTCTATATATTTTCTATAATCATCATAGATGTCTTTGTTTATCAATGATATAACATCTACTAAAGCCATTAAATGCCAGCCAATACTTCTTAACCAGAAGTTTTTGGAACAGCCAGTTTCTTTATCACACCAAAAGATTGAATGATTTTCATCATAACCATGATAATGTAGCCCTTTTTCTTCGTTATATAAAAACTTTTCAACATTTTCAAATTGGTTTAAAATATCAGGATAATGTTCTAATTTTCCAAATTTAGTATCATATTCCATGAAAAAAGGTAATGCCATATAAACACCATCTAACCATACTTGGTATGGATATATAGCTTTATGGAAAAAATTACCACATTTACATCTTGGTTGAGTTTCTACTTGTTTTCTAAAGGTTTCTAAAGCTATTTTATATTTTTCTTCTTTAGTTTTTTCATACATGAAAATTAGAATTTTTGCACAATTTATCTTATCAATATTGTATTCTTTTAAATCATAGTAATTTATACTACCATCTTCATTTATATATATTTTTAAATAATCTTCTATGAAGTTGTAATATAAATCTTCTTGTGTTTGTTCATATATTAATTTTGCACCCCTTAAAACACATCCATCTTCATAATTCCATTTGTTGGTTGTAGGTTGATAATCTTTTAAATAATTTGTGATAAATTCATTAGCTAATTCCATATAACTCTCCTATATTTTAATTTGTAGTTCTTTATTTTTAAATTTTGTTAAATATATGATTAAAGATAACAGTGCAGATAATCCATTGCTTATTACAATTGAATACCAAATACTTTTTACCCCTAAATTAAAAAATCTTTCTAATATATAAATGCTAGAAAATCTAAAAATCCAAATTCTAAGTACGTCTGTAAATACTGCTATTTTTGTATAACCTTCACCGTTAAATACAGCTTTGGTAGTATTGTGAATAGCATTTGTAAAACAGAAAATAGCTAGTATGGCAAGAAATTCTGATCCCATTTTTATTACCTGTGGATCTTTGGTGAAAATACTAACTATAGATTTTGACACAAAATCTCTAGATAAAATTATTCCGCCAATTACTAAGAATATGAAGCAAATTCTTCTAGCTAATATATAAGATTTTTCAATTTTTACTTTATTATTTTTACCAGCATATTGCCCAACAACCGTTGAAAGAGCTGAACTAATACCTTGTACTGGTAATGAGATTAGTCCATTAATTTTATTTCCTATTCCATAGGCTGCCATAGCAGTTGCCCCATAAACTAAGACAATTTTGCTCATAAGAATAAAGCCAAATTGCATAGCAGAGTTTCCTATTGAAAGAGGAATTCCCAGTTTTATTATTTTGCTTAGTATCTGTTTTTCTAATTTCAAATTTTTAGTTTTAAGTTTTACTTCTTTTTTAGATTTAAACATTATAATTATTGCTATTATTGAACAGCTTCCTTTTGCTAAAAGAGTTGCAATTCCGGCACCGAAAACTCCCAAATCAAAAGTTATAATTAATAAAGGGTCTAATATAATATTAATTATTGTTCCTAATAAATTGATTAACATGGGGTAAAAACTTTCACCCTGTGATTGATTAATTGCCGTATAGATGTTTAGAGAATATAAAAAAGGCATTCCCAGTAAAATTAAGATTAGATAAGTTTTACTATAATCAAATAGGGCATCATTAGTTCCAAGCCATAATAATATGTTTGTTGAGAATAATGTGATGATAAAACAACTTAATAAGGCAAAGAGTAAAGAAAAAGAGAATATTTGCCCAGCAATTTTATTTGCTGTTTTTATTTTATTTGCTCCAATATTTTGAGATAGTAATATTGCTCCAGCTATGGTTATTCCTGAGCCAAATGATATTATTGTTTGTTGTATTGGCGTTACTAAATTTATTGCAGCAAGTTCATTCGTGCCTAATCTACCGAGCCAATAGGTATCAACTAAATTATATAAAGTTTGAATAAAACTTGTGGCTGTAATAGGGAGGGCAAGAGTAATTATGGGAGAAAAAATGCTATCACTTTCAAGTTTTTTTTGAAAATCTTTACTGTTATGCATTTATTTTCCTTACCTTAAATTTCATAAATTCAGCAAATCCCATATCAACATTATTGTGATTTGAAATAGAATAAATACCAATTTTTAATCCAACCCAACTTGTTATTTGCTCATATAATGGGTGATTTATAGTTGTAGTTTTATTTTTTATAGTGTAAGAAAATTCTAAGTTTTTATTATTTTCTATTAATTTCATTGATAAATGTGTTAAATCTTTTGGATCTTCTAAAACACATAAAAGTTTATTATCAAACTTATCATTTAAATATAGGTAATATGTACCATCAGTATTCCTTAGTGAAATTGAGATATTAACTCTATCAACAAAAGCTAACCCCGCTTCTTCTTCATTTAGTAAATTTGAAAAGTCAGTATCAACACCAACATCAAAAGAGTTATAAATAATCTTTTGAGTTAGTATGTTTGGGTATTTTTCAATTTTGAAATTTCCATTTTCTACATATATGGAATTAAGTATTAACTTATTTTCTTTAATCTTAAAAAAATTCTCTTGAAAATTTGCACTCCATTGCCATTGAAGAGATAATTCTTCATTAGAAAAATTATCACTGGAAGGATGTTCTATCGATATATTTTCTTTTATATCTGCTTTATCATAAGAGAGAACTGGAGAGCCCTTTTCTCCAATTATGGGCCAATCATTTTCCCAAATTACAGGTTGTAAATGAGTAATTCTGCCATAAATATCTCTATCTTGAAAATGAATGAACCAATATTTATTATTATCTTTTATTAAAGCACCTTGGTGAGGTCCATTAATATTAGTATTATTTTGTGCTAATACTATTTTTTCTTCAAAAGGGCCAGTAATGGATTTACTTCTCAATACTGTTTGCCAACCAGTTGCTACACCACCAGCTGGGGCAAAAATATAATAATAATCATTTATTTTATATACTTTTGGTCCTTCAATAGTTGGATTTGTTTCAATCCCGTTATATAGAAGTTTATCTTCCCCTATAGCTTCATTAGTATCTTTATCTATTTCAAATATACCTAAGATACTTTTAAATCCTATCCTACTTTTTGCATAAGCATGAACTATATAAGCTTTATCCTCATCCCAGAAGGGGCAAGGATCAATTAGGCCTTTTGCTTTTTTTACTAAATGAGGTTCACTCCAATCCCCTAAGGGATTTTTGGTATGAACTTCAAAAATACCTTCATCGGGCATGCCGAAGAAGATATAAAATGTGTTGTTGTGTTTTCTTATAGAAGGTGCCCAAACTCCATGTGAGTAACAAGGGAGATTATATTTTTCATAATTTAATTTCTTTATTGCGTAGTTTTTTAATTCCCAATTAACCAAATCCTTTGAGATTAAGATAGGAAGACCAGGGATGTAATTAAAACTTGAAGCTGTCATAATAAATGCATTTTCATCTTTTATTACATCTGGGTCTGAATAATCCGCAAATATAATAGGATTAAAGTATTTCATATAATTCCTTTTATTCTAATAGTAAATCTTTATAAGGTGCTTTTAACTTTGCTAATTCTTCAGCAATTATTTGAGCAAAAACAATTGCTCCTTCATATCTTAAATGGGTATTATCATCTAAGCCATTAGGGAAATTTTTAAACTCATTTATCTTTAATTGCATAAATAATTTTTTGCTATTATTGTCCCCTAAATCTTCAATTAATTTTCTACTTAATGAAAACAAATCAATTAAAGGGACATTTTCTTCTTTAGCTATTTCTTTCATAGCTTTTACATAAGGTCCATGATCGCTAGTTAACAGTTTCCCATCTTTAAACCAACGTCTTTCAAGCGGGGTTATAAGGAGGGGAAAAGCTTTTTTATTTGTTGCTACATTGATATATTTTTTTAGATTCTCTTTATATGTAGTTTGAGGATCTGTATATCTATTTGGATCAGATTTTTTTTCATCATTATGTCCAAATTGAATAAAGAGAAAATCATTTTCTTTTATATTGAAATATATCGGCATTAATAAATTTTCATCTATAAAGGATTTTGTGCTTCTTCCATTTTTTGCATGGTTTTTAACCTTTATTGAGGGTTTTAAGAATAGATTTATAACTTGCCCCATACCTGTTTGTGGATATGTTTTTATACTATTATAAGCAACAGTAGAATCACTTGCCCAAAATATTGTTGACATTATCTATTCCTTAACTGAACCTAAATTCATACCTTTTACAAAGTATTTTTGTAAGAAAGGATATAAAATCATAAATGGAAGGATAGCAATTATAATTGCTGCACTTTTAACAGTATTTTCTGTTGCAGAACCAACAGCTCCAGGTAAATCTGAACCCATCATTATACTTCTAAGTTTCATTTGGAAGTTATATAGACTTGAATCAGTTATGTATAATTTATAGTTTGTATAATCATTCCAATAAGCAACAGCAAATAATAAGCCGATTGATGCTAAAGCTGCTTTTGAAAGTGGTAATACAATTTTATAGAAGGTTTGCATTGGAGTACATCCATCTAATTCTGCTGATTCATATAAACTTTGAGGGATTCCTTCAAAGAAGTTTCTCATTAATACTAAATTGTAAATATTTAATGCTGGGAATAAGATAACACTACCTAAAGAGTTAGTTAGATGTAAAGATCTAATAACTAAATAAGTTGGAATCATACCACCGTTAAATATCATAGTAAATAATAAAAAATTTGCAAAAAAGTTTCTTCCTGGCATTTTCCATTGAATTAATACAAAGCCACCAACTGTTGAAAGTGTTAACCCTAATAAAGTACCTGCTAAGGTTGTAAATATTGAAATTAATAATGGTCTATAAAGGGTAGGGTTTGTAAATACAGAAATATATCCATCAAATCCAAATTTCTTAGGAATTAATCTCATACCATAAGCAGACATTAAGTCAAAAGAGTCAATTAACACTTTATATAATGGGATAAGCATTATTAAGCCGACAACTATAAATAATATTGTATTAAATACATCAAAACCAGAGGTTTTGTTTAATGAGGTTTTTTTCTTCATAATAATCAGCTCCTTATACTATTCCACGGCCTTCGCGTGTTTTCTTACTTATGTAGTTACAGGTTAAAACCAAAATACAACCAACTACTGATTTAAATAAACCAACTGCAGTTGTATATCCATAATCTGGAATAGCCCCACTATTAAAGGTCTGGTAGTAAATATATGTCTGTAAAACGTTTGCTGTGTTCATAACTGCATCGTTTTGCAATACAAATGCCGATTCAAATAGATTCATAATTTTAGCTAAATTAAGAATTAATACAGTAATAATTGTATTTGATAAAGCTGGGAGAGTTACAGCAGTCATTCTTTTAAATCTACCAGCACCATCAATTGCTGCTGCTTCATATAAACAAGGATTAATCCCTGCTAATGTTGCTAAGAAAATAACTGTTCCCCATCCACTATCTTTCCAAATGTTAATTATATAATAACTAGTTCTCCAAAGTTCATGATTACCTAAGAAATATATTTCATTACCTTTTGAAATTAATCCAAGGGATAGTAATATTTGGTTTACTAAGCCTTCATTAGAAGGAGATAGGATTAATGTAAATACTGATGCTGTTACAACCCAAGATAAAAAGTGAGGTAGATAAATTATTGTTTGAGATACCTTTTTAAACTTTAAGCTTGTAATTTCATTTAATAAAAGTGAAATAATAACTGCTAACCCTGTATTTAATAGTAATTTAACAACACTGATTTCTAAAGTATTTCTAAATGCTGTCCAGAAGTTTGGCATTTGAAACATTTTTCTAAAATTAGCTAAACCTACAAATTCTGGTGCTCTTATTCCTTTATAACTAGTAAAGGAATAAATAACACCGGCCATAGGAACGTAAAAGAAGATAATTGCAAATATCATTACCGGTAAAAACATCAGATAAAAATATCTGTACTTATATAATTGAGATTTCAATGAAGTCTCATTAGACGCTCTTAATAATCTTTTAGAGGCTTCTTTCTCTTTCTTGCGATTAGAATAGTTTAATTCTATACCGAGTTTCCCTTTTTCCATTGTTTCTTGCACTCCTATAGCCAGGTCTTAGTTTTTTATTTATTTAGTGAATCTACGATTAAGTTAGACCATTTTAGTCCACCATCAGATTCGAATTTTTTCATTCCATCTTCTACACTCATTCCTTGAGTAACAACAAGAGCAACGATTTCATTTTTAAGAGTTGTTAAATCTCCATTGTATTGTGACATTTCATCAGTAGATACAACGATTTGAGCAGGACGCGAGTTATTGTTAAATGTAGTTGAAGAATCAATAATTAATTGTGATAATGCTTTTGGATCATTTTCTAATGGAGCAACAGCTAATAGAGGATCAATATGATGTTTTTTATATTGAGTTCCTTTTAATTCTAAGCTTTCTCTACCATGGAATTGACCTTCTGTGTATGTGTTTCCACAAACTGTTTCAGCTTTTGTTGACCAGTGAACGTCTTCAACACCATATGTCCATAAGAATTGCATATCTTTTCCATCAAGCATGGTTTCAATGAAATATTTGAATACGCCTTCAGGGTTTTCACAAGATGATGTGATACACCAAGTTGGAGCAACACGTTCAACATATGTACCAGTTTCTTTGATTGGTGGTAGTGCAATTAATTCGCCATCATGACCATGAGCGATTAAGTTTGTTGATAAGTTACTTGCCCAAACTCCTGCCCAGTAAGTAAATACACCAAATTTGTCTTCATAGTATTTATTTCTACAGTCTTTAGTTCCGTTTGTTAAACTTTCTTTATCAATATATCCAGCTTCATAAGCAGATTTTAATCTAGTTAATGCAGCTCTCATTGAAGGTTCTGTAAATCCATCAACCCATTCGCCATTAGCATTTTTATAGAAACTAGGATAAGCATCTTGGTAGAAGTTAGGTAAGTAGTTTATATAAGGAGCTTCTTTACCGATTAAACCAGCTGCTGAGATTGCATAAGTGTCTCCATCAATACCATTTCCATCAGGGTCTTCATTTGTAAAAGCATCTAACATATTTAAATATTCAGCATAATTGGTTGGAGCATCTAGTCCAACATTATCAAGCCAAGCTTTCTTGATATATGTAATACAACCATTACCACGAGTAGGGCTAAAGCCATATAATGAACCGTCAAGCTTTAATCCTTCAATTGTAGATGGACTAGTAACTCTAGTTTTTAGTTCTGAATTTTCATAAGCATCAGTCATATCCCATAGAACACCTTCTGAAGCGTAACCAGCATAATAAACAGAGTTTAATAAAATAACATCTGGCCAATCGCCACTAGCTAGAGTTTGTCCTACTACATCATAATATGCATCATGATCAGGTTGGATAAATTTTAAATCAATACCAGTTAGTTCTTCCCACTTTGCTTCAAAAGCATCTCTATCGTTTGCTTTTGTAAATACAGTTGAATCAACCATAATTGTAATTTGTTTTGGTTTTACAATACCGTCAGCATCTACAACTTCATTTGAAGCAGCAGAGTCTTTTTCACTAGAACCATTAGCAAAGATAGAAAAACTTGCTAATAAAATTAAAGTAAAAGTGATTAATCTTTTTACTTTCATAAGTAACTCCTTTTTGATAATTTCCAAATTTTCTTTGGCACGTATTTGACCATAATTTAGAAATTGTACTAAGACAAGAAACAATTTTTGAAAATTAATACAATAATTGTTAAAAATTTTACATATATTTTTTTAGGATATAAAGAGCTAAATAGCAAAATTTGTATCATTGAACAAAATTTGTTTCTTGATAGATGTTTGTATAAAGGATATCTTTATCAGATAAGAAATTAAAAAAACGAGAGAGTGTACTAAATTGGAAAGAATTCAAGAATTTACTGTGTCAAAAGACAAAAATGGTTGCTTTAATACTATTTATGAAGCATTAAATAGTGCAAAAGAAGTTAGATTGCAAGATGAAAAGGTCTTAATAAAAATAAACATATTAGATGGATTTTATAAAGAAAGAATAAAAGTTGATATAAGTAATCTAATAATTGAAGGATCTAATTTTAAAAATTGTATTATTTCAAATAACTATAGAGCCTTAGAAATTATGGATGATGGAAATATTCGGGGGACTTTTAGAACTGCTACACTTCATTTAGATGGAGATAATATTACTTTAAGAAATTTAACAATTGAGAATTCTGCAGGAAATGGAAAGGATAATGGTCAGTGTGTTGCTCTTTATTCTGATGGAGATAATATAAAAGTTGAGAATTGTATTTTAAAAGCAAATCAAGATACATTATTTACAGCTCCTTTACCTCAAGCTGATAAAACAGGAAGTAATAAAGGCTTAGGTCCTCAAGCTATTTATCCAAGAAAACATTGTAGGCAATTATATAAAGATTGTTCAATTATTGGAAATATTGATTTTATTTTTGGGGGAGCTACAGCTTTATTTGATAATTGCTCAATTTTTGTAATCGACGATAATAAAGATAGAGATACAAAAGGTTATATTGCTGCACCTTGTACAACTCAAGATTTAGAATTTGGCTATTTATTTTATAAGTGTATGATAAGTGGGGATGTTGATGAAAAATCTGTTTATTTAGCTAGACCTTGGAGAATAGGTGCAAAAGCTGTTTTTATTGATTGCAATATTAATCCTTATATAATTAAGGATGAAGTTTTTCATGACTGGAATAAAGAAATTGCCCACAGTACTTCTTATTTTGCCCTAGATTCAGCTAGTGATGTTTTTGATAATAGAGTTAATTGGTCTCATGTTTTAAGGGAAGCTGAAAAAAAAGATTATATAAATAATTATTTTGAATACTTTAACTTAGCAAAACCTAAAGATTGGATAGCGGATATAGAAAATATTTAAAGATATGATCAAATAAGCCTTGTATATCTCTAGTATCAGCTGTAGTTATTGCTATGAATTTTTGACTTGGAATAATAATTATTAATTGGCCATCTTTACCGTAACAAAAATAGCCATCATGCTTTGAAACCCAGAATTGGTATCCATATCCGTAAGTTTCGAATTCATGATTTACTCTATCTTTTGTTTCAACAACTTTTGTGGTAGCTTTTTTAAAATAATCTAAATCAATTAAATTATAGCAATCATTTTTTAAAAAGAGAGCAAAGTTTATTAAATCCCTTGTGGTACACATAAGCCCGCTTGCTCCCATGGATATTCCAAATGGATCTTTAAGCATGTAGGCATCTTTACTAAAAGAAAAATAAGGAGATAGATTATCATTTATAAAATCAATTAGATTTTTATTTGATAATCTTTCTATTAATGCACAAAGAGCATGAGAGCCTGAACTATCATAATTAAAAACAGTTCCACATTTGTGATCAACTTCACTTATGAAAAAACTTTTTACCCAATCGAAAGATAAATCTTTTTTGTAAGTTGTTTTATTATAGCAAGTTTGCATTGAAAGTAAATTTTCAATGCTCATATTTAAAATTTCTTTATCAGTGGTTTCATCTATTTTGTCTTTAAAATAGGTATATACTTTATCATCAAGCTTAATTTTATTTTGTTTAATTAATAATCCAATACCAATTGAAATAACACTTTTAGTTATAGAGTACATTCTGTGTAAGTCATTTTCTTTTTGAAAGTTTGTATATTCTTCTAATAATAATTTATCATCTTTTATAAGTGCAAAACTATGTAATTCAATATTATTATTTTTTAAACTTTCATAAAAATCTTTATAGCTTCTTTTTAAAGTATTTAATGAATTAGTATCAATTCTTTCTAAAGTATTATAATTGAGCATATTAGTTCCTTATTGAGCTAGGTGGTACACCATAACGCTTTTTAAAAGCTCTTCTAAATGAGGTTGGATTATTATAACCCACTTGTTTATAAAGATTAGAGACTTTACAATTCTTACATTTTAATATTTTCATTGCTGCATCTAATCTTAATTTTTCTAAGAATGTTGAGAAGTTAATATTTTTCTCTTTTTTAAATAGATGAGATACATAGCTTTCACTTATTAAGAATTCATCAGCAATCTTAGTTAAACAAAGAGATGGATCTTGATAATTTTCTTTAATATAAATTTGGATTGATTCAATTAAAGTTTCATTATCATTATTTATATCAAATAACTCACATAATTTTTGCGAAATATGCTCTAATGTTGAGATACTTAATTGAGATTGTAATTTCCTATCTATTGTACTGATTAATTTTTTATTATCTTCTTGTTTATTGTCATTAATTAAAAGTCTACATTTGATAATAGTATTTTTTATATCATTAATTAAATAAGCTACCATTTCGCTTGATAGTCTTCTATTAGTAAAGTTTTCTCTATTAATTAATTCAAAGAGTTCTTTTACTTGGTGTTCATTGCTTTTCGTAATAAAATAGGTTAATTGCTCTGCAACTTCAGTTGGGTAGTAATATTGTTCAAATTCTTTTTCACTGATTGTGTAGGTATTAAAAATCTTTCCACTTTTTACCAGTTGTGCTGCAGTTCTAGCTTGTTGGTAAATTGTCCAAACTCTCTTAAGTTTATCACAAGTTCCACCAATTCCACCGAAGATCCAAATAGCTGAATCATTTAATAGATTTTTATTAGCTAAAATAAGTTTATTTTCGACTTCTTTTTTATACTCTTCTTCATCATTTGTGAAAGGTAATAAAAGGGCATAGGCTCTTTCATCAGGAGAGAAGAAATATAATTTATTGTTAAGAGAAAATTCCTTATATAATTCATTTACAATTGCATTATCAAAATCATTTTTATTATAAGTTTCATTGCTATTGTTATAAGCAATTACATATAAAACTAAATATCTAATAGCTGGATTATTTAAGTTTAAAAAATCTCTTGCAGTTCTAAGTTCTTCTCCACGTACTATTAAGCCTCGCATAATTTCCCTAACATATGTTTTATATAAGATAGGAGTTCTATCATTTATAAAGGTCTCAAGTTTGTCTTTATCCCCTTGAACTGTTTGTAATTGAGTATCTAAGGTCATTAATGGTTGTAGACTTATTCCAATTAGATAAATTATTAATAAAATACCTAATAATGCAGTTATTGCAATTATTACATAAGAAATCTTTTGGTAAGTTACAATTTGTTGCTTTGCTAAAGAGGCAGGTTGGATTAATATAAATTTCCATTTTAATGATTCTGATGAAATATTATTAATATGATATTTTGTATTATCAATTTTGATTTCATCATCACTAGAATTTATTAATTGAGAGAGTGAATAATTAATAGTTTTATTTTCATTTGCTTTAAGATTTAAAATAGGGTAATTATCTTTGTTTAAAATTACAATTTCACATCCGTCTTGTAAAAGGGAAGAAAATTTATTCTTAACCTCATCTAAACTAATTGAGAAGACTATTGTTGCAGGCATCTTTTTATAAGATATTTTATTCATATTAACTGCATAATAAAATTCTTCATTACTAGAGTTAGTCAATTTATCAACATCATAAAAAGAATATATTATTGAATCATCTTTTAAAGTTTGTTCCCATTCTTTTTGATATCCATCAGGATAGCTTTGGATTCCATTATAGAAAAGGGAAGAGGAGTCGAATCTATTATTTGATAAAACATAATCAGTATTCCAAAGATATGCGAAAAAATGCTTTATAGGTAAATCTCCAGCAGTATAAATATTTGTAGATAAACTATTTTTTACTTTCATAGCTGAGTAATAAAAATTATTAGCATTACTATCTTCAAATTGTGTTAATCTATAGAAAGCAGAGGATTGAGCTAAATCTTTGCAATATGCATTCATTAAATTAATATCAGTATCAATTATTGAGACTGATTTTTGAAAAATTTTACCCTCTTGATTCCAGAATTCTTTTTTAATATTGCCTAAGGTGCTTGATAGAGTCCAAATAAATAAAGCTTGCATTAACACAAAGATGATACTATTTATTAATAGTATTTTTAATAGAGATTCTTTGTGCGTATTAAATCCTTCGCGGGTAAAGAAAAATTTATTTTTTAACAATGTAGCAAGTTCCTTAATTTTTAGATTATTATAATCAAACAATAAGTATTATAACATATTAGTAGAGTAAATAAAGGTTGATTTGATT
The DNA here is from genome assembly GCF_055395745.1 of Pleomorphochaeta caudata. Taxonomy (NCBI): domain Bacteria; kingdom Pseudomonadati; phylum Spirochaetota; class Spirochaetia; order Spirochaetales; family Sphaerochaetaceae; genus Pleomorphochaeta; species Pleomorphochaeta caudata. Next base: position 238,575 of record NZ_AP042458.1, on the reverse strand, counting down.
AAAAAAAATCCTTACTTAAAAAAAAGTAAGGATTGAAATTCGAGAGCGACGGGGATCGAACCCGCGATCTTCGGCGTGACAGGCCGACGCGATAACCATCTTCGCTACGCCCCCAAAGGACAAGTGATAAACTATAGAATTTATCATTTCTTGTCAATAGGAAATATAAAAAAACTTAATTAATTTATATTTTTATTTTTTAAAGCTTAATAATCTTAGGGCATTTAATATGGCTAAGAAGGTTACCCCAACATCAGCAAAAACCGCAGCCCACATATTAGCAATTCCTAAAGCGCCTAATATCATAACTAAAAATTTAACTCCAATGGCAAAGAAAGCATTTTCCTTAACTATTCTCATTGTTTTTTTTGCTAGAGTTATAACTGAGGCTAAGTTGTTTATTTCTTCCCCCATTATTACTACATCACTTGCTTCAATTGCGGCATCGCTTCCCATAGCACCCATAGAGATTCCAACATTACTCATAGCTAGAGCAGGGGCATCATTTATTCCGTCCCCTATATAAGCAACAGAATTATTATTCTTTATAATAATTTCTAATTCTTTAACCTTTTCTTCTGGTAATAGATTTGATTTAAATCCACTTAACTCTAATTGGTTTGATACTTTTTGAGCATTATTATAGTTATCTCCACTAAGCATTAATAAATTATTAATTTTTAGTTTTTTGAGTTCTTCAATAGCGTGTTTACTGTTTTTCTTTATCTCGTCTCCAATTGCGATAAGGCCTTTAAATTCATTATCAACTGCAATGTATATAAAGGTATTAGTTTCATCTAAATCTTCATAAGTTTTTATTTCTATATTATTATCACTTAAAAGTTCTTTTTTACCTACTAATATTGTTTTATTATTTACTGTAGCTTTTAGACCTTTACCTGCAATTTCTTCTAAATCTTTTGCTTTATAATCTTCTCGATTGTTTTTAATTCCTTCATATTCTTTTACAAGAGATTTAGCTATTGGGTGGTTTGATAATTTTTCAACACTTGCTACATAGTTTAATAATTCAGTTTTCTCTATATTATTTAACTTAATATCATTAATTTTAAATTTTCCCTTTGTAAGGGTCCCTGTTTTATCGAATACAATAGTATCTATAGTTGCAAGTCTTTCAAGATAAACACTACCTTTTACTAAAATACCTTTTTTTGAAATTGCTCCAATACCACTGAAATAAGATAGAGGAATTGAAACTACAAAAGCACAAGGACAAGATACAACTAAGAACATTAAGGCTCTATATATCCAAGTTGAGTAGGGAAGTCCTGTATTAAATAATGGAGGAATAGTTGCTAATAGTAAGGCTGAATAAACAACTATTGGAGTATAATACTTTGCAAATTTCTTAATAAATACTTCATTTTTAGATTTCTTTTCAGTAGCAGATTCTACCAATTGTAAAATTCTAGATAATGTTGAGTCTTTATAAACTTTTGTAACTTTAATATTTAGTGGAGAGGATATATTTAAACTGCCACTCAACACTTTAGTATTAGGACTAACATCTAAGGGGAGAGCTTCTCCTGTTAATGGAGATACATCTAAAGAAGAATTTCCATCAATTACTATTCCATCTAGAGGAATCCTTTCCCCAGGTTTTACTAAAATTATATCATTAACTGATATTCTCTCTGGTTCTGTATCAATGGTTTCATATTCTTTAACTAAATGGGCTACTTCACTTTTTAACTTTAATAAGCTTTTAATTGATTTTTTTGATTTATCAACAGCATAGTGTTCAAAAGCTTCACCAATTTGGAAAAATAGTATTACAGCAACACCTTCACTTGAGCTTCCAATTATAAAAGCACCAATGGATGCAATAGCCATTAAGAAGGTTTCATCCATAAAGTCTCTTTTTATGATATTTTTTATTGCTTTAAATATTATATCATAACTTATTATAACATAAGAAATTAACATTACATATAATTTGTAATCTTTTAAAATTGTTAATGCTAGTATGAATAGTATAAAAGAAATAATAATTCTTTTTACTCTTGTGTTAAACATGATTCCCCTTCTTTTTATATATGAATAAATATTCATATATAAATGTAAAAAATATATAAGCTAAGTTAATGTTGCTTACAATTTGACTATATATGAATGTTAGTTCATATGTCAAGCCTGTTATTCTACATTCTTATGATTAATATGCTCAATTGCAATTGAAATAATTTTTTCAACATGGTCATCGTCAAAAGAGTAAAAAACATTTTTTCCTATTTTTTTAGATTTTACTACTTTTGCTTCTTTCAGTATTTTTAATTGGTGTGATATTGCTGATTGTTCCATTTCTAATGCTTTGGTTAAATCGTTAACACATAACGGTCCAGTAGCAAGTTCCAAAATAATTTTCATTCTTGTTGGGTCCCCTAGCACTTTAAAAAATAAGCAACAAGAATCAAAGTCCGTTTTAACTAAATTTTTTTCGATCATTTGTTTTCCCCTATATATATTTATTGTACTATTAATAATTATTGACTGTCTAGTAATTTATAATTTGTACAAAGTAATTAAAAATTTGTTCAATTAGAATAATTGGTTTGACCGGGCAAATATTAATTGATAAACTATAGCCAACTGTATAGTAATATATTTAGGAGTGTTCTATGAAACCAACATTAGTTGTTTTAGCTGCTGGTATGGGATCCCGTTATGGTGGGGTTAAACAAATTGATTCAGTAGGTAAGAATGGTGAAACCTTATTAGATTTTGGCGTTTATGATGCATTACAAGCAGGTTTTAAAAAAGTTGTATTTATCATAAGAAAAGATATTGAGAAAGATTTTAAAGAAAGAATATTTGATAGAGTAAGCAGAAATATGGAAGCTGAATATGTTTTCCAATCTATAGATTCTTTATTAACTGATGAGCAAAAATCTTTAAGCAAAGATAGAAAAAAACCTTGGGGTACTATCCATGCTATTTTGTGTGCAAAAGATGTTATTAATGAACCTTTTTGTGTAATTAATAGTGATGATTATTATGGTAGAGAAGCTTTTGAAATAATAGCTAAGCACTTATCTTCTTTAGAAGAAGGTAGTAGAGAGCATGCTATGGTAGGCTATGTATTAAAAAATACTATGAGTAAGTCTGGTAGTGTTTCTAGAGCTGTTTGTACTGTAAAAGATGATTATTTAGTAAGTATGAAAGAAAATACTAAGATTGAGTATGTTGGAGATACTATAATTAGTCATCTTGATGGCAAAGATATTGAAATGAAAGGAGACGAGTGGGTTTCAATGAATTTCTTTGGTTTTGCTCCTTCAGCTTTTGAAGTATTTGATAAATTCTGGGATGATTTTATTAGTAAAAATATTGAAAGTGAAAAATCAGAAAGTTATTTACCTGAAGGCGCTAGTGAAATTGTAAAAACTAATCAAGGTAAATTAAAATTCTATACTACAAATGAAAAATGGTTTGGAATGACTTATAGTGAAGATAGAGCTAATGTAAAAAAAGAATTAGCTAAAAAAATTGAAGAAGGCTACTATCCTGAAAAACTTTGGGAAAAATAGTATACCCCTTTTTAGATACTCTCCTAAATTTAGGAGAGTTTTTTTATATGTGCTTAGATCTCCAAGCTGCAGTTGCAATAGGAGTAAATCCCTCTCCCATAACTTGGTATGCATCATGAACAATTACAAAAGCATCTTTATCAATTTTATGAATTAGATTAATAAACTTTCCTGTTTTATTGTTAGAAATTACTGTCATTAATACTGGTCTTTCTTTATCAGTATATAGGCCTTTACCTTCTAAAATTGTTCCCCCATGATTTAATTCTTCAAGAACAACTTTTTTGATTTCTTCTTTTTTATCTGAAATTATATAAATAGTTTTTGAACTATAGCTTCCAAATCCTAATAATACTTTATCAATACCAACGCTTGTAATATATATTGTTATAATTGCATACATAGCTGCTTCAATTCCAAATATAAAGATACTACAACTTACTATTATTGCATCAATTATAAACATTGCATTTCCAAGTGTTAAACAAGTGAAGCGAGAGATTACTTGAGCAAGAATATCTGTGCCTCCAGTGTTTGCACCACTTTTCATAACAAACCCTAGACCAGAACCAAATAAAATTCCTCCAAAGATTGCTGATAAAAGATAAGAAACATGATAGTCATAATTAATAATTCCATTATTTCCAATTAAATGTGAGAGAAGAATTGTAAAACCAGAGTATAAAAAAGTTCCAACTAAAGATTTTAATCCATATTCTTTACCAAAAATTAAAAGCCCTAGAATGAATAAAGGTAAGCTTAAAATAAATATTGTAATACCTAAATCAAAATTTAAAGTATGATATAAAATAATGGCTATACCTGTTACCCCGCCATTTGCTATTTGTGCAGGGTTTGCAAATAAAACTACTCCAAGAGCAGTTAGAAAAGTTCCAATTATTATGTAGAAATACTCGAGAATTTTATACTGAATAGGATCTTTTTCCATATCTTCCTCCTTTAAACTTTTTTACTTAAAGATAAATCCTTGTTTTTCATGATTTTAATTAAGCTATCAATATTATCAGAAATTGCTAAACAATCTAAAATATCTTTTTTCATGAACCCTTTTTCTTGGGCTTGGATTAAAAAGTCATATAAAGGGGTATAGAAATTATCAATATTTAATAAACCAATAGGTTTTGTGTGTATATTTAATTGTAACCAGGTAAAAGTTTCAAAGAATTCTTCAAAAGTTCCAATTCCTCCTGGCATTGCAATAAAAGCATCACTTCTATTATACATTTCCTTTTTTCGTGCATACATATCTTCTTTAATGATTCTCTCTGTTTCAACTACTTTGTTACAGACTTGAGGTAAGTTTAATCTTTTAGGTAAAACTCCAATAACTTTTGCCCCTTTTTCATAGGCACTAGAGGCAACTAATCCCATTAATCCTATATTGCCTCCGCCATAGACTAAAGTCATATTATTATCTGCAATATAATTTCCTACTTTTATAGCAACATCACTATATATTTGTTTTTTACCGGTAGAAGAACCACAAAACACTGCTAAGTTATTAATTTTATTCATATAAACTAACATACATCATTAACTAATTATGTGGCAAGTTATTTTTATGGTAATTAAAATTTTGCTGTTTTGTCATAAATTGGTTTTTTTATGTATTTGTTATTTATGAATTTGATTTTTAGTGAAAAAGTATTATGATATGTATATACTCTAAATTAGAGAAATTTATTTAATATGTTAAAATGTAGCAATTAGTGCTATAATATAACTATAAAAAACAATTTAGTTGTTAGTTTTTTTTAAATTGTGTATTATTTAATTAAACGACCTATGAAAGAATTATAAGGAGATAAGGGGATAGTATCCCTGCAAAACTATTATGAAAAAAAGATTTATTACATTATTAGCTTTATTAGTATTATTACCTGTTATGGTTTTTGCTACTGACGTGGTTATTACTTGGGAATGGATGCTTGATGACCCTCAAATTACAGGTTTTAGATATCAATTAAACGGTGAAGATCCAGAGAATTGGGTTGTTGTTGATGCAAACACTACTTCTTGTGCTATTCAAAATTTAGATGGTTCAAAAGAATATACACTATATTTACAACAAACATATGATGGAGTTAATTGGTCACCAAGCGCTTCTTCAACTGCAATGCCATTATTTGCTGAAGAAACAACTGAAGTTGCTCAAGCTCCTACAATTGTAGAGCCAACTCCAGAAGTAGTTGCTAGTGAACCAAAAGCTGAAGAAGTACAGGCCCCTGTTAAAGAAGAAACTGTTGCAGCTCCAAAAGCTGTAAAGACAAAAGTACCTTATTATACTAGTGTTTCACTAAGGGGTTCTGGTGTTTATACTTTAGCTGAAATAAATAGTGGCACAACAACTTATGATCAATATAATGCAAGTGTTGGACTTGGACTTGGTTTTAATAACATCTTAGCTTTCTCTAAAGTTGGATTTGGTTTAAATATCGATACTGATTTCTTAGTAGTTCCAACTTCAGGAAATGCAATGAATGCATTAAAGAGTTTCTTCTTAGATACTAGCCTATCTGATTATAGCTTAAGAGTAACAGTAGCTCCTGAAATGGAATTAAACTTTAACAGAGTTGTTGTTGATGTTGCTCCATTTGTAGATGCTACAATTGTTAATTACCCATATATTGGTGGTTTAGACTTTAATGCAGATGTTGCTAACTATTTCTTAATTGGTTATGGTGCTCAATTAGGTCTAGGAATTAAAGTTAATGACCATATCCAAATTGCTGCAGATGCTAAGTTTAGAAAATTTGGTGGTATGAGTGATTGGAATAACCTAGATAAGTGGGGAGTTGAAGTAACACCTAATATAAAATTAATGTTTTAATTAAAATATTTTAATATAAAATGGGTCAGTTACTGCTGACCCATTTATTATTTAGTGATTATTGTAAAACTTAATACACAATACCTTGCCAAAGTTGAATGGTATTTGTATTATTTAATAAATTTATTGTATGACAAGGAGATGGAGGAAAAACCTCCAAGTAGAAAAATAATGAAAAAAGGCCGCATGCAACGGTGCATCGACTATATTAGATTTAATTATGATTCAGAAGGTTTTGAACTTTCTGATGACGATGAGGCTGATATATTAGCAGTATTAGATGAAGATAAGACTGCCGATAGTTTGATTGAGAAATATATTATTGATAATTCTTTAATTAATCAAAATTATGTTGCTAGTGATAAAGATTTTTCTTGTTACGAAAACACAATCTGTTTCTTTAATTTCTTTGATATTAAAGATAGACATAAATTAAGAGAAGTTGCTATTTATATAACTTCTATTAGAACTGCTGAAATGATGGTTAATAAAATTGATGGGCCATTTGATTTAGAAAGACTAAAAGAAATTCATTCTTCTTTATTTAGTGATATTTATCCTTCAGCAGGTTCACTAAGGACAAAAACTGCTGCAAAAAGAACAGAGTTTTGTCGGCCTGAATACATTGTTAGTTCTGCTAAAGAAATCTTTGAAAGATTACAAAAAGAAAGATATTTAAGAGGCTTAGATAGAGAATCATTTATTAATGATTTAGCATATTACATGGGAGAAGTGGAAGCCCTACATCCTTTTAGACAAGGCAATGCCTTAGCAGCTAGATTGTTCTTTTGGGATTTAATCTATTTAGCTGGCTATATAGTAGATTGGGCTAGAATAGATCCTGATAGATTATTAGAAGCTGATATTTGTGCTATTGATGGTGATTATCAACCACTAATTGATGTTCTTGAAGAAGTCGTTTATAAAAAATAAAAATCAAACAAATCTTATTAATTTAGGATTTGTTTTTTTATAATTTGATTAATTAAATTTTTTTTATATAATATAGAAAGAATAACAAAAGGGGTATATTTATGAACAGTTTTAATTATTACACTCCAACAAAAGTGATTTTTAAAGAAAATGGGGAAAAAGATATTGCTAAAGAATTGCAACCTTTTAATCCTAAAAAAGTATTAATTCATTATGGTGGTCAAAGTGCCATAAAATCAGGATTAATTGATAGAGTAAAATCTTATTTAGATGATGCAAATATTTCTTATGTATTATTAGGCGGGGTAGTTGCTAATCCTCTATTATCTAAAGTTAATGAAGGCATTGATCTCTGTAAGAGAGAAGGTGTTGATTTTATTTTAGCAGTAGGTGGTGGTAGTGTAATTGACTCTTCAAAAGCTATAGCTATTGGTTTATTTAATGGTGGTAATGTTTGGGACTTTTTTGAAGGAAAAAGAAAAGTTGAAGGAGCTTTTAGAGTTGCATCAATTTTAACAATTGCTGCGGCTGGTTCTGAAATGAGTAGTGGTTGTGTAATAACTAAAGATGAAGGTCTTTTAAAGAGATCTTGTAAACATCCAGATGTTGCTTGTAGATTTTCAATTATGAATCCTTTATTAACTTTAACACTTCCAAATTATCAAACTTTTAGTGGAATTGTAGATATTTTAATGCATACTATGGAGAGATATCTTAATACTGATGGAGATCAAAACTTAGATATTACAGATGAAATTGCTGAAGGATTAATGAGAGCAGTAATTAAAAATGCTAAAATTTTAAAAGAAGATCCTCAAAATGTTCAAGCTAGATGGAATGTCATGTGGGCTAGTAGTTTGTCTCATAATGGGTTAACTGGTTGTGGTACAAATTCTGGTGAATGGGCTGTTCACAAAATTGAACATGAATTAGGAGGAATGTATAATGTAGCTCATGGAGCTGGATTAAGTGCAGTATTCAGTGCTTGGGCATTATATGTTTTTGATAAAATCGAGGATAGATTAGAAAAGTTTGCAATCAAAGTTTGGAATGTTGAAGCTAAAGATAGTCCAAAAGAAACAGCTTTGGCAGGTCTTGAAAAACTAAGAGAATTTTATAGAAGTATTGATATGCCAACAAACCTAAAAGAATTAGGTTTAAATCCAAGTGATAAAGAAATTGAAGAATTAAGTATTAAGGCAACAAATTTTGGTGGTAGATTAATAGGTACTACCATTGGTCTTGATAAAGATGATTTAATTAAAATTTATAATATGGCAAAATAATAATTATATATGATTATAAAAATAGCTGATGCTAAGTGACATCAGCTATATAAATTTAGTATAATATGAAATTTTTTACATTAGATTATTTAAAATCTTTATGCTCTGTAAAGAAAATTGTAATAGCATCTATTGTATCTTGTATGTGTTTTTCCATAATCTTTTCTGCTAAATCTTTATCATGTTTTTTTAAAGCTTCTAACAATTGCTTGTGAAATCTTAATCCATTAGCTGATCCCATAATAGATACTATTTGTTCCATTGTTTCACTTAGATATGTTTGCATAGATTCATAAGTTTTAATAATAAAAGGATTTTTTGTTGCTGTTCCAAGTAAAACATGAAATTGAAAATCTGTTTTAGAAAATTCTTCAGTATTTCGAGCAGATGTTATCATATGTTTATAGACTTCTTCCAATTCGATGATTTCATTTTTATTGATTCTTTCAGCAGCAATTCCTGCAATTCCTTTTTCAAAGACTTTTCTTAATTCAATTACTGCAATTATGTCTTCATTTGATGGCTTATCTGATGTAAAAGAATTAAAATTTAGAGTTGAATTAGGATTAGTAGAAATTATTTCAGTTCCTTTTCCTTTAATTGATTTTACAAATCCTCTAATTTCTAAAATCTGTATTGCGGCTCGTATTGTAATTCTACTTACAGAGAATCTTTCACATAAATTTATTTCCGAAGGTAGCAAAGAACCAATTTGCCAGATTCCTGATAAAATTTCTTCTTCGAGAGTATGTGATATGACAACTTTTAAAGGTTCTTTTTTTTTCATAGGCGCCTCATTGTATATTATTTATAACAAATCTTTGTTATTTGTTTTATGATAATCAAAAAAATATAAGATAATCAATTGCTTAATGCTTTATTCCCTATATTGTTTATTAATATAAACATGACATATTATAATATATATTTTAAAAAAAGAAAAGATAGCTTAATTTAAAATTTTAAATTCAATTATATGAAAATCTGTTATATATAGCATAATATCTTAAATTTGGTTTATAATCAATAATTAATTATTTATTTATATTTATTTTACATTATAAGCAAAAAATGGGATTTATTTCTTGTAAGTTGTTAAATTAAAGCTATCATATTATAATATGTTGTTGAAACTAATATAATAAATATTTAAAAATAATATTATTTGTTGACAGCTAAAGTATACAATGCTACGATAAACTCAATTAAACAAAAGGAGTTTATGTATGAAAAGGAGAAAATTAATTTTTTCATTGATTATGTTAACATTGATTCTAGGGTTATTTGTTAGCTGTGAAAAAAAAGCTGATGCAAAACCTGCTTCAGGAGCAATTGAATCAAATTTAACAACACAAAATGTTGAAACAAAGGAAGCTGTTGCTAATGCAGTATCAATCAAAGAAAATGATAGCACTACAAATGCAGAAAAAGTTATCAGATTCGCTTATTATGATAATGCAACTTGGCCTGATATTGCTAAATCCCCTCTACCTGAACATGCTTATGCATTAGTATTTAAAAGTATGGTTGAATCTTTATCTAATGGTAAAATTGCAGTTGAATTGTATCCAGGTAATGCATTAGGTGATACAAAAGCAACTATGGAAATGGCTATGACAGGTAGTATTGAGATGGTAACTTGTACTGGAACAGCTTCTGCATTGATGCCTGAGTTACAGTGTATTTTCCTTCCTTATGTTTTTAAAGGAGATGAAGTAGCTTGGGATTTCTTTGACAATAGTGATTTGTGGAAAGATATGTGCTCTGAATTTGAAGATATTAGTGGATTGAAAATGCTCTCAGTAGGACAAAATGGAACAAGACATTTTACAAATAATGTTAGACCTATTCATACCCCAGAAGATATGAAAGGTATTAAATTTAGAGTTATGCAAAGTCCAATATATGTAAAAATGGTTGAAGCAATGGGAGCTAGTGCAACGCCATTAGCTTCTGGAGAAATATATACAGCTTGTCAAACAGGGGTTGTTGATGGTCAAGAAAATCCAATTTGGAATATTGCCGCAAATAAATGGTATGAAGTTCAAAAATATATTACTTTAGATGGTCATACTTGGAGTGAAAATTTTGTAATGATGAATAGTGATTTTTATAACAGTTTGACTGAAGATGAACAACATATTATAGCTGTTTCAGCTTATCATGCACAACAAGCAGACAGGGCTGCAGAAGACTTAGCTTCAAGAGTTTTGGATTTTGATACCGTTAATTCTGCTATGGAAGTATATGTTCCTACTACAGCTGAATTAAACATGTTCAAAGATGCGGCTGCACCTACATATGATTGGTTACGTGGTGAAATAGGTGATGAAATTGTAGATAAGTTCTTAGATGAAGTTACTAAATCTGAAAAAAGATGTGGATATTAATCTACTGATGCTCAAATTTCTAGGGCATTAGATATTCTAATGCTCTGGGATTTTTTAAGCGGAGATCAATATGAAAATATTAAATATGATTAGTAAAAAAATCGCTCAAATTACCTCTGTAATCTCTGGACTATTATTAATTTGCGTATTCATAGTAATTTTTATTGGAATTGGAGGAAGAATTATTAGAAATAATCCTTCATGGACTGAAGAAATTGCTAGATGGGGATTAATTTCGATTGGTTTTTTAGGTGGAAGTGTTGCTGTATATAAAAAACAGCACGTAGGTGTTAATATTATTGTCACAAGACTTCCTTTAAAGATTGCTAAAGTTGTAACTGTAATTGCATATTTAGCAGTAATATTTGTTTGTAGTTTTTGTTTGTATTATAGCTATTCTGCTGCAATAAGTGCTTATAGAATTAAAGGTGATATTATCCCTTTTTCAATGATGTATGTAAAACTTTTTTTGCCTCTTGGATTTGCTTGTATGATAGTACATCTTTTAGCTGGATTATCTAATATCCTAAAGTGTCAAAATATTAAAGAACTAACTATAGGTCAATAGGTGTAAAAATGAGTATAATAATTTTAGTGTTTGTTGTTCTTCTTATAATAGGAGTTCCTATAGCTTTTGTTCTTGGTAGTGCTTCATTGTATTACTTTTTGTTTGTGGGAAATATTCCTATGTCTATGATAGGACAAAAACTATATAGTGGTTTAGACAATTATGTATTATTAGCAATTCCCTTTTTTATTCTTGCAGGGGAATTGATGAATAGGTCTAAAATAACTGATAGCTTAATTGAATTTTCAAAAATTCTTGTTGGTAGAATTCCAGGGGCTTTAGCGCAAGTTAATATTGTAGCTAGTTTGTTCTTTGCCGGAATTACTGGTTGTGGGGTTGCAGATACAGTCGCATTAGGCTCTGTATTAATACCTTCTATGGAAAAAGATGGATATACTCCTGAGTATGCCGCTGCAGTAACTTGTGCTTCTTCTGTAATTGGGCCTATAATTCCGCCTTCAGTGGTAATGATAATTTATTCAACGTGTACAGGGGAATCTGTCGGAGCTTTATTCGCAGCAGGTTTTGTCCCAGGTATTGCTATAGCTTTAGCTTTGATGGCGTTATCACTATATTATGCAAAAAAATACAATCATCCAAGAAGAACTGAAAAAATAAAATTTAAAGAAACCTTTATCATTCTAAAAAAATCTATTGTTGCGTTATTATGTCCAATAATTCTTGTAGTAGGTATTTTTTCAGGGTTTTTTACGCCAACTGAAGCTGCCGCAATAGCCTGTTTATATGCAATTATTGCAGGAAGATTTATTTTAAAAACTTTAACATATAAGGATATTTGGCAAAGTTTTATTATTGGTGCAGTTTCAGGTGCTGTTGTTTTATTTATAATTTCTATGGCTTCTCTATTTGGTCAATTTTTGGCAATAGAAAGAGTCCCTGAAATAATGGCTAAAACGATATTATCTATTACAAATAATAAGTTTGTTTTCTTATTGATGATGAATGTAATTTTATTAATAGCTGGGATGTTATTAGATACTGGCGTTTCTGTATTATTGTTAGCTCCAATATTATTACCAGTAGCAATTCAATTAGGAGTGGCTCCATTACATTTTGCTTTAGTAATGTTAGTTAACCTAAATATTGGATTAAGTACTCCACCAATGGGAGTTTGTTTATTTGCAGCAGCTCCAATTGCACATTTAGATTTTGAGAGAATTGCTAAAGCTGTTTTGCCTTTTATTTTTGTTGAATTAGCAGCTTTGTTATTACTAACATATATTCCAAATTTGATTTTATTCGTTCCACGTTTGTTGGGATATATATATTAAGGAGAGAAAATGAAAGCATTATTTTATTTGGGACCAAGAAAGTTAGAAATGAGAGATGTTCCTATTCCAGAAATAAATGATAGAGAATATTTAATAAAAATTGTTTCTTGCGGCATTTGTGGGTCCGATTTTGAAGGTTATTTAGGTAAAACAGGAAGAAGAACTCCTCCTATGATTATGGGACATGAATTTAGTGGAATTGTAGAAAAAGCCCCTAATATAAATGCTAAATTTCAAGTTGGACAAAAAGTAGTTGTTTTTCCAAAATTTTTTTGTGGAGAATGTGAATTTTGCAAAAAAGGATTAATTAATGTTTGTCCAAATGGTATTTGTATGGGCGTTTTAGATAATAATGGTGCAATGTGTGAATATGTTAATATTGAAGAAAAATATTTAATACCAATAGATGATCAATTGGATTTTAATATTGCCGCTATGGCTGAACCTTTAGCTGTTGCTTATAGAGCTGTAAGTAAAATTACTGATAATGATTTAAATTCTAGTGAAAATTTTTTAGTAATTGGTGCAGGTACAATCGGATTATTAGCTATTGCAATATTAAATTATCGCGGTGCAAAAAATATTTTTGTAAGTGATACTATGGATTATAGATTAAATGTCGCAAAAAAAATGGGGGCAACCTATTTAATAAATCCTATTAAAGAAAATCTTATAGAAACAATAAAAGAAATAACTGATTCAAAAATGTGTGATTTTTCAATTGAAGCTGTAGGCATAACTCCAACTGCAAGTTCATCTCTTGATTGCTTAAAAATTGGAGGGACTGCAATTTGGATTGGAAATGCTCAAAAAATGATTGAAGTAAATATGCAAAAAATTGTTACTACTGAATTAACAATTAAGGGTAATTATGTATATAACTTTGAAGATTTTAAAACTTGTGTAGATTTGCTTTTAAATAATTCAATTGATGTTTCTCCTGTTATTACAGATAAGTATAGTTTTAATGATTCAATAATAGCCTTTGAAGCTTTAGAAAATAATCCTAAAGGCGAAAAGATTAAAATAATTTTGGAGATGTAAAAATGAATCTACAAGGTAAAGTCTTTTTGATCACTGGTGGTGCCGGTGGATTAGGTTCATTTATGAGCATTAAATTAGTTAATGCTGGTGCAATAGTCTATGTTCTTGATTTAGATAAAGAGAAAGGAACTGATCTTATAAATGAAAATAAAGATAAAAATAGTTTGCACTTTATATGCATGGATTTAACTAGTGAAGATAGTTGGAAAAAAGCTGTTAATGAAGTAATAGAGAAAGAAAATAAAATTGATGTTTTAGTTAATAACGCAGGAATAAACATAAGAAAAGATATAGAAGATATTAGTTTAAATGAATGGAAATTAATGATGGATGTTAATGTTGGATCAGTTTTTTTAGGTACAAAATTTGTTTTGCCTATAATGAAAAAACAAAAAGATGGTTCAATTATTAACATGTCTTCTGTATGTGGCCTTGTTGGTCATAAATTCACTCCTGAAGCATATACGACAACAAAAGGTGCTGTAACTTTATTAACAAAATCTATTGCATCTAGATATGCCAAATTTGGAATTAGATGCAATTCAATACATCCAAGCACAGTAAATACGCCATTTATTGATGAACTTTTCAAAGATCCTGAGAAGAAAGCGCAGCGTTATGGAGAAGTCCCTTTGGGTAGATTGTGTTCAAAAGATGATGTAGCCAATGCAGTCCTATATTTATCTAGTGAAGAAGCTTCCTTTATTAATGGATTAGCTCTTTGTGTAGATGGTGGAGTAACTTGTTATTAGAAATTGAGGAGGATAATAATGAACTCAGTAAATAAAGAAAAATATTTGAGAAAAATGGCAACTCAAATTCGTGCAAATATCATTGAAATGATACCCCCTGGTAAAGTCGGTCACCTTGGAGGTAGTTCATCAATTGCAGATGTTTTATCAGTTTTGTATTTTGAAAGGATGAAAAATTTAGATCCAAAAAATCCAAAAGATCCAAACAGAGACCGTCTTATATTTTCTAAAGGCCATGCTGTTTTAGCACAATATGCTGCTTTGGTTGAGTTGGGATATTTTGATAGAGAGGAATTACATAAGGTAAAAACTCTTAATGGAACTCTTCAAGGTCATCCAGATATAGATAAAACACCAGGACTTGAAGCTGTTACCGGGTCTTTAGGCCAAGGCTTGAGTATATCTAGTGGTATGGCTATGGCATTAAAATTAGATAAGAATGATGCAAAAGTTTTTTGTGTTTGTGGAGATGGTGAATTATCAGAAGGACAAATATGGGAAGCTGCAATGAGTTGTGTTAATTATAAATTGGATAATTTATGTTTATTTGTCGATAAAAATTCTGTACAAGCTTCAGGGACAACAAAAGAAATTTTTCCAATTGATAGAATTGCTGATAAATTTGAAGCTTTTGGTTGGAAGGTCATAGAAATAGATGGTCATTCAATTAATGAGATTAGAGAAGCTATTAAAAAAGCCGATAACACTAAAGGTTTTCCAACAGTGATTGTTGCAAGAACAATTAAGGGTAAAGGTTTTCCTTTTGCTGAAGGGAAGTGTCAATATCATAATGCATCGTTAACAGAAGAAGAATATCAAGAAAGTTTAAAGTGTATTGAAAGAATGAGAGAGGAGATATAAAACAATGAAAACATCAAGTCTTAGAAAAGCTTATGGTGAAGCTTTAGTAGAAATTGGAAATTGTGAAAAAGTAGTTGCTTTAGAAGCTGATCTAGGAAAATCTACTATGAGTGTATATTTTCAAAATGAATATCCTGAAAGATATTTTCAGATGGGAATAGCTGAACAAAACATGATTTCTACTGCAGCAGGGTTATCCTTAGCTGGAAAAATTCCTTTTGCAAGTTCTTTTGCTGTCTTTTCATCAGGAAGGCCTTATGATCAAATAAGATCTTCAATAGCTATTCCTAATTTAAATGTAATGATATGTGGCTCTTCTGCTGGTTTGTCTGATTTTGGGGATGGAAAAACGCATCAATCAATTGATGATATTGGAATAATGAGAGTACTTCCTCATATGAGTGTTTTATGTCCTGTCGATGCAATTGAGACAAAGCAGATGGTTCATGCAATGTTAAATCATAAAGGCCCAGTATATTTGAGAGTTTGTAGAGCTGAGCTTCCAGAGTTAACAGATCCTAATAAGCCTTATATCTTTGGTCAGATGACAAAAATGAAAGAAGGTAAGGATGTTGTTATATTTGCATGTGGAACTATGGTTTCGCAAAGTTTAAAAGCAGCAACAATTTTGGAAGAAAAAGGAATTAGTACAAGGGTTGTTAATTTATCCTCTATAAAACCTTTAAATTTAGAACAATTAAAAGAAAATATAAAAGGTGTGAAAGCAATAATTACTGCTGAAGAACATAATGTTTTTTGTGGAATGGGAAGTGCAGTTGCTGAAGCTTTATGTGATTGTCCTTTACCTATAGGTATGGTTGCAATAAATGATAGCTACGGTACTAGTGCTAAAAAATATGAAGAATTGCTTGAAAAATATCATTTGACTGAAAATGATATTGTCGAAAAAGTATTAAAAATTTTAAATAAATAGGAGAAATAATTATGAAAATTGGATTTGTTGGTTTAGGAATTATGGGTAAACCAATGGTTAAAAATTTATTAAAAGCAGGTCATGAAGTTATTGTATTTGATATAATTGAAGAAAATATTGTTGAAGTAGAAAAAGCTGGTGCAATTAGAGGGAAAAGTGCAGCAGATATTGCCTCTCAAGTCCCCTTACTAATAACAATGCTACCAAACTCTCCTCATGTTAAGGCTGTTGTTTTGGGTGAAAAAGGTGTATTAGAAGGTGCTGCATCTGGTTTAAAATATGTCGATATGTCTTCAATTGCTCCATTGGCTAGTCAAGAAATAGGAAGAGCCTGTGAAAAAAAAGGAGTTAGAATGCTTGATGCTCCAGTTTCTGGTGGGGAACCAAAAGCTATTGATGGCACTATGTCAATTATGTGTGGAGGAGAAAAAGCTTTATTTGATGAAGTAAAACCTATATTAGATATTCTTGGAGGATCTGCTGTTTTGTGTGGAGCTATAGGTGCTGGTAATACAACTAAGCTTGCTAATCAAATTATTGTAGCAGGAAACATCGCTGTTTTAGCAGAAGCAATGACATTAGCGAAAAAGACTGGTGTAGATCCTCAAACTGTTTTTGAAGCAATCAGAGGAGGGTTAGCAGGCTCTACGGTAATGAATGCAAAAGCTCCAATGATGATTGAATCAAATTTTAACCCAGGCTTTAAAATTGATTTACATATAAAAGATTTAGCAAATGCAATTTCTACAGCTCATGAAATAGGAAGTCCAGTGCCTATTTCTGTTCAAGTACAAGAAATGTTCGAGAATTTACATTTTGACGGAAAAGGTCAACACGATCATAGTGGTTTAGCTGAGTATTATGAAAGAATCTCAGGAATAAAAATAGGCAAGTAACATTAATTTACCTTGGACTTGTTACATTACTGTAACAAGTCCTTTAATATGTTATATATAACATATTCTTTAATTAATCTTTTATACTTAGCTATATTTTTATTATAGAGTTATATTATTTTTTTTAATAACCTTTTTAGGGTTTTTTCTAACTTTTATAACTTGTCTTTCTCTAATTAAATAACATTGGTGAATTTTTGAATTTCTTTCAAAATCTAAACCAATAGATTCTTCAGTAATATCTTTTACATCATAATCTTGATAAATGTAATTATCTAAAACAAATTTTCTATTATTGTTACTAAATATTAAAATACCACCTTTGTCTAAGTGTCTCATGCATAAGTGAATTAATCTTTTATGATCTCTTTGAACATCAAAGGAATCTCTTCCTTTACCATTTGAGAAAGTTGGAGGATCACAGAAAATTAAATCAAATCTATCGTGAGTATTATATAGATAGCTCATACAATCTTCTTTGTAATAAAAATGATTCATGGTTTTAAAATTATTTAATTCCATGTTTTTAATTGCCCAATCAAGATATGTTGAAGAAGCATCAACGGATACTGTTGATAGAGCTCCACCCATAGCAGCTTGAACTGTTGCAGTAGCTGTATAACAGAATAGATTTAAGAATCTTCTATCTTTAGACAATTCTTTTAGTTTCTTTCTAATAGGTCTATGATCTAAGAAAATACCTGTATCAAGATAATCATTAAAGTTTACAAGATACTTTGCATCATTTTCATTAATGATGATAAAATGGCTTTTGCTATTTAATTTCTTATATTGATTATTACCTTTTTGCTTTAATCTAGTTTTAACAAAAATGTTATCAATATCGATATTAGTAGCTCTTTCAGTTGCAAGAATTAATTCTTCTAAACGTTTTTCAGCAGCTTCTTCTTCGATACTATTTGGTGCAGCATATTCGCTTAATACAACATATTTATTAGCATATAAATCAATTGCAGCATTATATTCAGGCATATCTGCATCATAGATTCTATAGTTTGTAACATTTTCTTCTTCCATTAAAGGTGTGATTCTCTCTAGATTTTTAACTAATCTATTATATGCCATTTGAGAGCCTTCACTTAATGGGATTGATAATCTTTCTTTTTTTCTTTCTTCTGCTTTTTTTATAAATTCTAGTCTTTCTTCTTCACTAAATACATAGTAATGAGCAATTTGACAAGGAATGCTTCCGTTCATAACAGAGTTTGTTCTATTTGGTTTCATATTAACAAAACCTAAAAGTTCTTTTTCACCACAAACGATTGTTACATTCCAACCACCAAATAATTCATTTAAAGTTTTACCGATTTTAGAATATAAAACTTCAATATCTGTTTCATCTAATCTAACACCATAAGGTGGGTCAGTAATTATATAACCATTATCAGTAGGAATATCTTCTTTTGTAATTTGAGTAAAATCTTTAACTTCAAAAACAATTCTATCAGCAACACCCGCTGCTTTAGCATTTCTCTTTGCAACTTCAACTGCTTTAGGATCAATATCCCAACCATAGAATTTAAAATCTCTTTTGCTGCCTTCTTCCTCTTCTTTTATAGCCTGATTAATAACTTTTTGCCAAATTTCATCATCATGAATTGGAAGTTTCAAAAAGTCATATCTTTCACTATCAATTAAGCCAGGAGCTACTTTACTAGCCCAAAGAGCGGCTTCAATTAAAATAGTGCCAGCACCACAGAAAGGATCTAATAGAGTTGGAATTTCTTCAACATTTTCACCTTCTAGGACTCTTCTAAACTCACTTCTTTTGATAACAGTAGCAGCTAAAGTTTCTCTCATTGATGCATCGATGAAAGCTAGGCGATAACCTCTTTTATGAAGTTTTCTACCTGAGAAGTCAACAAAATAAATTACATTGTCATTTCTTATATGTATATGGAAAGATACATCTGGATTATCTTTTTCAACATTAGGTCTTTCTCCATCAAAATTGTTTTTGATTCTATCTACGATAGCATCTTTTAATCTGATAGCAGCAAAGTGACCATTTTTTAGCCATTTACAATGTTTAACTGTTTGTGTGATTGAAAAAGTTTTTTCAGGAGTAACCCAATTTTCCCATGGGATTTCCATTGCACTTTGATATAATTCATCAGCATTAATTACATCATCATCTTGATATAATGCTAATAAAAGACGAGAAGCAACTCTTGTATATAAAGTAAACTTATAAGCTACTTCTAAGTCACATTCGAATTCAACACCACCGTTTGTTACGTTGGTTTCTTCAACTCCTAGATCATGAATTTCATGTTCTAAGATATCTTGTTGGTTTGCTGCGCACGTTGCAAAAAAAACCATGTTTTCTCCTTACCTCTGATTCCCCAGAGATTAATAATATATATTTACTTACTTATCAATTTGTAAGTATATTATTTCATTAAATCTTTGATTTCATCTTCACTGAACTCATAATGACTATTACAGTTAAAACAAGTTAAAACAAGTGGAAATGTACTTTCATTTAATATAGCAACTTTTTCATTTTCTGGTAATCCCATTAAATGCTTTGAAAAATTATCTCTTGAACAAGGACAAGAAAATCCTACTGTTTCATGAGCTAAATGCTCTGCACTTGGAAAGTTAGCCATAATGTATTCTTTAGGACTAGTATTTTTAGTTATATTCTTTGAAAGAGATGGAAGCTTATTTGCTAAAATTTCCATTTTTTCTAAATCTTCATCTTCACAGCCAGGTAAAGCTTGAATAAAAAGTCCACCAGCTCCAATGATTCTTCCATCTTTGTCAAAATCAATTGATAAATTAAATAGAGAAGGAGTTTGCTCACTCTCTATAAAATAAGAAGCTAAATCTTGTGCTAGGTTTCCACTCTTTAGCATAACTTGTCCAGTGAATGGAGTTTTATTACCTTCAATGAGTTTTGTAACTGTTAAAAATCCAGGTCCATATAAATCACTAGTATCAAAACTAGTTAATTCTTTTGTTAATTCGATAGGATTATTTTTTAAATAACCTCTTACTGCACCACAAGCCCAAGCTTCAGTGTAAATGCCTCCAACAGGACCACCACATTCAACTGTAAGTTGAACTCTATCATTACCTTTTACAGTTGCAGATAAAAGTGCACTTGCAATATAAGCCTGTCCAAGAACTAGAGATTCTATTACTCCTAGTTCATGATTAGCTCTCATTTGGTTTAATAAATGAGTTGTGCTAATAATTGTTGCTCTAAATTTATTATCTTCTAATAAGAACACTTCTCTTGCATCTTCATCAAGATTATTTAAATGTTCTAATAGTTGTGAATCTGTTATTTGTTTTTTTATCATAGCGAAAGAAAGATTAGGATAAAAGTCTTCTTTTTTCAAGATAATTAATATCTATATGATTTAAAAAATGGTAAAATATGCCATTAAATTATGAATAGTACTAATTTTTGTTGGCGATTGCCCGCAATTTTAGTATTATTTAAGCAAATATGTAGTTGGCATGGACTTTGCATACATCTAATTGACACTTTTTTTATAAAATTGTATGGTTAGTTACTCATATAACTAAGTAAGCAACTTTATAGTGTTATATTTTTTTGTGTAAAGAAAAGAGAAAAAAATGGAAAAAAGAAAAGTAGTTTTAATTACAGGTTCAGCTACAGCATTAGCAAGAGAAATTGCTTTTGCATTAGCAAAAGATTACAGAATTATAATTCATTATAATAGTAATCAAAAAAAGGCTTTAGAAATTCAAAGTGAGCTTGGCCTTAATAATTGTAAAATTATTCAAGCAGACTTTACTAAAGTTGATGTTAATGACTTTTTTTCTTCTACACTAAATCTTTTCAACCAAATAGACATTATAATTAATGCGGCTTCAATTTTTAATAGAATCAAAACAGAAGATATCACCAGAGAAATACTTGAAAAATATAATGATATTCATTCTGTATTTCCTTTGTTATTATCAATAGAATTTTATAAATATCTTAAATTAAATAATAAATTAGGATGTGTAGTAAATATAAGCGATGCTCAACTGGACAGACCTACAGATAGTAGGATTCCATATTATTTAGCAAAAAATGCATTGTCTTTTCAAACAAAATTATTGTCTAATAGTTTAGCCCCAATAGTAAGAGTTAATGAAATAGCTCCAGGTTTTACTTTAGCAAAAGAATATGAGGAGAAATATTTTAAGAAGATTGAGGATGTATTACCTTTTGGTATTACAAAGTCAAAAGAAATAATTGATGCAATTAATTATTTTATAAATAGCGAACAAGTAAGTGGACAAACACTAAAGGTCGATAGTGGTCTTTCTATATTGCCCACGAAACTAATATAGATAGGAGGCCAAGATTTCTTGGTTATATACATGAAAAGAAAAAGACTTATTTTATTAGGTTTAATTGCTTTTACATCTTTTAGTTTATTAAGTGCAACTTCCCTTAATAACTTAGTAAATGAGGCAGTTAATAACAGCGACCAAATAACAAATTTGAAGTTAAATAAAGATTATACAATGTTATCTATTGAAGGTAGTGAATTGGATGCAAAAACAAAAGTTAATGTCTCCTCAAATTTTTCAACACCTGAATCTGGTATTTATCTACTTGATAGTGGATCTTCAAATTTAGTTAGTGTAATTATCCCTGGTGATTATATTCCAACTTCTAGTGATCAAGTAAGTGATACAACTACTATTACTTTAGATGGTGGACTAAAATATAATTCAAGTGCTAATGGTACTGATGGGGATCCTACTTTAGATGCAAAAACTACTTTAGGTTTGTCCCATAACTTTTTAATAGGAGATTATACAAATAATCAGAAAGATTTAAATAATCAAATTACTTTATTAAAAGCAAATCAAACTTATGAAAATGGTGTAGTAGATTTTAAGCAAAATGTTTATTCCTATGTTAAAAACATTTTAGCTAATGAGAAATCAAAAGCAGATATTGAGAAAAAGATTACAGATCAAGAAAAAATAATAAACGATAGTTTAAAACTAAATCAAATAAGTAAAGATTCTATTGCTTATAAACAATATGATTTAGCTCTAAAAGCTTATCAAGATTCTCTTGAAACCTTAGAAGCTCAACATCAAGCATTACTTGAAAACTTTAAAGAATATACAGGTATTGATTATAAAGATGTTGATGATATAAGAATGCCTAATTTAGAAATTAACTCTTCTAGTGATGATAGTTTATCAGTTCAACTTGCAAAATTAAATGTAAGAATTAAACAAGATACTATTGACCAAGTTGAAAGAGAAAAGACTCAAAGTTATATAAATTTAACTACTCAAGTAGATAAACCTTATGCTACTTATACTAATTTAACAACTTATGCTAGAGCAAATAAAGACATGGCTTTAGCAGCACAAGCAACTTATGGTGCTGATAATTTTACTCTTAATGCTGGAACAAATTTAGATATAGATTTTGGAACTTCAGTTACTCCATCTTTCCAAGTTGGTGGAACATGGACAAATGATACAACAACAGAAAGTGATATAATCGATAATAAATTAAATGAAAATGCATTAATTAGTGCACAACTTGCACAAAATGCAACTATCCAAAATGTAGAATTAACAAAACTAAGTCTTAAATCACAAGTAACAAATTGGAATGCTCAATATAAACAACTTGAGAATAACATTCAATTTAATAAAGATAATTTAGAATTAAAGAAACAGATGTTAGACCTAGGTTTGGCAACAAAGAGTGAAATTGATGATATCGAATTTGATTTATCACAATTAAATTACGATAAACTAACCTTACTAATCGATGGGTTAACCATCGAACTTGATATTGAACAAATGAATTTATAGGGGGCTTGAAATGGCTGATTTATACAAAGACGACGACAGCGTTGAAAATAAAATTAATGTAGAAGTTGAAGAAGATACTGAGACTCAGGTAAGAAAAGAAATTAAGAAAAAACTTAGAAGAAAAAAGACCAAAAAAACAATTATTTGGTTGATAATATTAGCTTTATTAGCTAGTGGTTATTATTTTTATTCTTTCTATAACACAAATGGTAGATTGCCTTGGCAAGAAGAAGTAGCTCAAGTTCCTACAGAAGATTTATATACTGAATCCTTAGTAACTGAAGAAATAAGCCATCCTATTGTAAATATTAGTGGTTCATTAAGTGCTTATGATTTACAAGATGTTGTTCTTAGAACAAGTGGTGCTATTACAGCTGTTAACTTTGAAGAAGGCGATGCTGTTAAAAAAGGTGATATCTTAGCAACTGTTGATGATACTGACCAACAATATATGATTGCTAAATTACAAAGTGATTTAGAAAGTGCAAAATTAAATGGTAATGCTAATACAGTTAAATTGTTAGAACTACAATTAAAGAATGCTCAAAACAATCTAGAATATACTAAAGCAATTGCAAACTTTGATGGTGTTGTAGCCTATCAAGGTTGGGAAACTGGTGATTATAATAATTTAAGTTCTACAACTTCTAATATGATTATTGCAGATTTAAGTAGATTTAAATCTACAGTAGAAATTGATGAAATGGATATAAATAATATTGAAGTTGGACAAAAAGCTATTTTAACATTCGACTCTCTTCCTGGTGTAGAAGCAGAAGCTGTAGTTACAAAAATCCCAATGCTAGGTAGATATAATTCTCAAGGCTTTGGTGTAATGGATGTTGAAATTACTATTAATAATCCACCAGAAGGTTTAAGAACTGGATTCACATTTAATGGAACAATTGAAAGTGGAAAAGAAATTAATAGATTAATTATTGATCAAGCTACTATTAGACAAAGCGGTGATGATACTGTTGTAACAAAGAAAATGGATGATGGTAGCCTAAAAGATGTTGTAGTTAAAATTAAGTATTTAGGTGAATCAAAGTGTCAAGTATTATCTGGTGAAGTTGAAGCAGGAGATACTTTAGTAATTAAGAAAGCTTTGACATTCCAACAAGAAATGCAAACAGGAATGATAGGAAGAAGATAATGGCTAAAAATGTAATACATCTAGAGAATGTAAAAAGATACTACCTAGTAGGTGATTTCTTTGTTAAAGCTCTTGATGGTGTTTCTCTCGATATTCAAAAAGGTGAATTTACTGCAATAATGGGACCTTCAGGTAGTGGTAAATCAACTATGATGAATTTAATTGGTTGTCTTGATACAGCAACTAGTGGAAATATATATATCGATGGAGAAAATACTGCTGGCTTAAACGAAACAGAATTAGCCTATATTAGGAACCAAAAAGTAGGTTTTATTTTTCAACAATTTAATTTGCTTGGAAAAGAAAGTGCCCTAAGAAATGTAGAAACTCCACTTTTATACTCTGGTATAAAACCAAGAGAGAGAAAAAGAAGAGCTATGCAAGCTCTTGAGAAAGTTGGATTAAAAGATAGAATGTACCACCGTCCAAATGAATTATCAGGTGGACAAAAACAAAGAGTAGCTATCGCTAGAGCAATTGTAAGTAATCCTGCAATTTTGTTAGCTGATGAACCTACTGGGGCATTAGATTCAAAAACAGGTAATCAAATAATGGAATTATTTGAAAACTTAAACGCTGAAGGTAGAACCGTAGTTTTTGTAACCCATGATAGGGATCTAGGTAATCGTTGTAAGAGACAAATCCATATTAGAGATGGAAAAATAGAGAGATAGAATATTATGTTTTGGGAAAATATTAAATTAGCTCTATCAGCAATGAAAGCTAGTAAGATGAGGACAGCTCTATCTCTATTGGGTATTGTAATCGGTGTTGGTGCTGTAGTTGCAATATTAAATTTAGGAGATAGTGCTCAAGCAAATATTACTAAAAGTTTGAATGCTGGTGGAACAGATATAATTTCGATTTGGACACAACCTAATGAGAGAACTCAGGATGTTTTTACAAGTGAGTTCGCTCAAACCTTAAAAAATAGTGTTGAAGGAATTGATCAAGTAATTCCTCAAATGATGAATAATGGTAATATTAGGGCAAACAAAAAGAGTATTAATGCAAGAATAATTGGAACAGAATCATTATATTTTGATGCACAAAATTTAGAATTTGAAAGAGGTTCTTCATATAGTGTTACTCAAAATATTGATCACAAAGAAGTTGTTGTTCTCGGTAATGGTATTGCAAAAGAACTCTTTCCTGTAGAAAATCCAATAGGACAAAGAGTAAACTTTATATTACAATCAGGAACTGTCAAAAGCTATGAAGTAGTAGGTGTTTTAGCTGCTAAAGAACAATCTTATACTATGAGTTTTGATAATTCAGTGTTCATTCCTTTTAATACATTTACTACAAAATTAGTAAATAATGATGTTGTATCTAGTTATGTTGTTAAAACAAATAAAAACTTTGATACAATAAAAGTAAGTGATGAATTAAATGAATTCTTAGATACCTCAGTTGGTAGTGATAGTTATTCAAGTTTCTCACCTGCAATGATTACTACAATGGCTAATGAAGTAACTTCAACATTAAGTTTATTCTTAGCTGCAATTGCTGGTATTTCCTTATTAGTAGGTGGTATTGGTATAATGAATATTATGTTAGTTTCTGTAGCTGAGAGAACTAAAGAAATTGGAATCAGAAAAGCATTGGGAGCATCTCCTTCTGTTATTAGAGGACAATTTATCGTTGAGGCTGTAACTCTAACATTGATTGGTGGTTTTCTAGGTATATTATTTGGAAGTTTAATTAGTTATGCAGTAACTAATGTAGCTGGATGGGAATTAGCACTTTCCTATAATTCTTTTATAGTAGCGGTTGGCTTTAGTATGTTTGTTGGTGTATTCTTTGGTTGGTACCCCGCAATGACAGCCTCTAGATTAGATCCTATAGAAGCATTAAACTACGAATAAGATTTACTATTAGGAACAGTGATGAAAATAAAAAGATTTAATAATTCTTTTATAAACGGCAAGGAACACTTATTTGTTATAAGTGGCCTTGCTGTCGCATATGTATTGATTATAATTTTCGTTTTATCCTTATTTAATGCTTTTCAAGATAGAGAATATCTAAGGCTACAAATGGAAGCGGAACAAGCTTTTAACAGTGTTTTTTATTATTTAAAAGACGATCCAATTAAAGCAAATGATGAATTACAAAGTAAAGGAATTATTGGAGTTGGTGTTTATTCATATACAGGTAAACAAGTTTTATCCTTAGGCGATGTTCCTAAAATCTTACCACAAACAACAGTAGATAATTTTAGTAGTTGGGGTTCTTCAGAAACCAATGGAGGAACTGCAACATACAATTATGATAATGATACTATTGAATATATTAGATTTATTAATAGATTAACAGTCTTGTGGGATGTTATAGATCCTACCTTGGTTAAACTCTCAGATTTTAAAGCTCCAACAGTAAGTTTCCCAGATGTATTGTATATAGTACTAGAGGGTAAAGCTTATAATGAAATCCAAAAAAATCTAAGGATTATGTTGTTTGTCGCTTTAGCTTTGATAACTGTATTATTCATATTTATATTTAGAATTTATTATAATAATAGAAAATATCGAATCAAATTAGATAGTCAAAGAAACCTAGTAAACTTAGGGCAAGCGGCTAGAACTCTTACTCACGAAATAAAAAACCCATTAAGTTCAATTAATATTCAGTTAGCAATTCTTAGAGTAAAAGTAGATCCATCCTATAAAACAAATCTTGAAGTAATTCAATCTGAAGTAGATAGAATAAAAATATTAACTGATAAAGTTAGTGAATTCTTGCATAATCCAAGTGGAATTCCAAGTGAATTTGAACTTGTAGACTTTGTAAAAGATATAATATCAAAATTTCCAAATAAAATTGAATTATATTCATATTCAGAGTTTTATGTTAAAATGGATAAATTAAGAGCTCGAAGTGTATTCGAGAATTTAATTAAAAATGCTGTTGAGAGTGGAAAAAATCCTCAAGTTGAGGTTATAATAAAGAAGGGTAGTAAAGCTCGTACTGTTGAGATTGATATAAATGATAGAGGGGATGGATTACCTGAAGGAGTAAAGGATAAAATTTATGATCCTTTCTTTACCACAAAGACTTCAGGAAGTGGAATTGGTTTATCAATCAGTCGTCAATTTGTTCGTGCAAGAGGTGGAAATCTTAATTTATATCCTAGAGAAGGTGGTGGAACAGTTGCTCAAGTTGTTTTACCGTTAGCGCCCTCACATACTCATAGGAGCCGTTGATGAGAGTTTTGATAGTAGATGATGAAGTAAACATTAGAACATCTTTAAGTCAGTTTTTTAGTGTTTGCGATATAGATAGTGAATTAGCCGAAAATGGATTAGTAGCCCAGAGGCTACTTTTTTCAGATTCATTTGATGCTATGGTTGTAGATTTAAAAATGCCAGGGATGGATGGTCTAGAACTTATAAAATGGATGAGAGATGAAGGCTATGATATTCCAGTAATAATGGTTAGTGCTCATGGCGAGATTTCAGATGCAGTATCAGCTTTAAAAGGTGGTGCCGCTGATTATATTGTAAAGCCATTTAATCCAGAAGAATTAGTAGATAAAATTAAGAAAATGGTTGAGGCTAATAAGGTAAAACAATTAGTAGCTGAAGATGTTTTCGAAGATTCTTCTTTTATTGGACAATCTCAACAAATGCTTGATATTAAAAAGACAATAACTAGATGTGCAAAAACTAGATCTAATGTTTTAATTACAGGTGAAAGTGGTACAGGTAAAGGTGTTGTTGCTAAAGAAATTCATAGACAAAGTTTTGGTGATGATGGTCCTTTCCAATCAATTAATATTGGCGGGGTCCCTGCTACATTGATTGAAAGTGAGTTATTTGGTCATGAAAAAGGTGCTTTTACAGGTGCTGTGAATAAGAAGATGGGTCTTTTTGAAGTTGCAAATGGTGGTACTTTATTTTTAGATGAATTAGGTGATTTACCATTAGATTTACAAGTTAAGTTATTAACAGTAATCAATGATAGACAAGTTCAAAGATTGGGTGATACTCAAAAAAGAGATATCAATGTAAGAATTATTGCAGCAACAAATAAAAATCTTGAACAAATGGTTAATGATGGAACATTTAGAGAAGATTTATATTTTAGATTGAATGTTTTAAGAATCAAATTACCTCCACTTCGTGAAAGAAGAGATGATATTCCATTATTAGCTGCAGGAATTTTGAAACGTCTTAAGAAAGAAATGGGTAATGAATTAATAACAGGATTTACTCCAAATGCTATCGAAAAACTCAAAAGTGGTCAGTATTATGGGAATGTTAGAGAATTAGAAAATGTTATTGAAAGAGCTATATTATTTTGTGATGATATTTTAATCCATGAAGACGATATAAACTTAGATGACAATGTTAAAATAACAAAAATTCAAGTTAATGAACCTGCAATTAACAAGAGCCTAGAGGTAAAATCACTGAAAGAAGTTGAAAGAGAGAAAATTATTGAATCTCTTTTAAGATGGGCCGGTAATAAAACAAAAGCCGCTCAAGAACTTGGTATAAGTCGACGAACTTTACTTAATAAAATCAGTGAATATGACATAGACGAATATAAGAAAACTAAATAAAAAGAGAAGGCAAATGTGCCTTCTTTTTTATATAAAAAAATCGATAAATAAATACCTAAACCCCTTTAATAAATAATAGCAATCTGTTATGGTTTCTTTAGATAAAAAATTACTTATTGGGAGTCAGAACAATGGCAATGATAATCGGTGGACCAAGTAGATATGTACAACAAAAGAATGCATTAAACGATTTAGGATCTTTCGGTAAAACTTTAGGAGATAACTTATTAGTTTTAATTACTGAAAGCGGCAAAAAAAGATTAGGTACTATTATCGAAGATGGTGCTAAAGATGTTAAAGATGTAACAATTAACTTTACTTATTTTAACGGCGAGTGCTCAAGAGAAGAAATTAAAAGAGTAGAAGACGAGGCAAAAAAATTAGGAGCAAATGTAATTGTTGGTATTGGTGGTGGTAAAACTTTAGACACTGCTAAAGCTGCAGCTTATTATTCAAAACTACCAGTAATTATCTGTCCAACTATTGCAAGTAGTGATGCACCATGTTCAGCACTTTCTGTAATATATTCAAAAGAAGGTGTTTTTGAAGAATATTTATTCTTAAGTGAAAACCCTAATATGGTATTAATGGATACAACTATTATTGCTAAAGCTCCTTCTAGATTAATTGTAGCTGGTATGGGTGATGCACTTGCAACATATTTTGAAGCAAGAGCTTGTACAGCATCAAATGCAATTAACTGTTTAAATGGAACAGGTTCTTTAACTTCAAGTGCTTTAGGTGAATTATGTTATAAAACATTATTAGCTGATGGTTATAAAGCAAAAGTAGCTGCAGATAATAAAGTTTGTACTAAAGCAGTAGAAAATGTAATTGAAGCAAATACATACCTTTCTGGTGTAGGTTTTGAATCAGGTGGTATTGCAGCAGCTCATGCAATTCATAATGGTTTCACAGCTATTGAAGAAACTCATAGCATGTACCATGGTGAAAAAGTTGCTTTCGGTACTTTATCTCAATTAGTATTAGAAAATTCTACAACAGAAGAAATAAATACAGTATTAGATTTCTGTACTAGTGTAGGTCTTCCTACAACTTTAGCTGAATTAGGAATTAAAGAAGTTAAAGAAGAAGAAATCATGAAAGTAGCAACTTTAGCTTGTGCTGAAGGTGATACTATGAGTAATATGCCTTTTAAAGTAACCCCTAATGATGTTTATGCAGCTATTTTAACTGCCAACGAATTAGGAAAAGCTTATAAAAACTAAAATAAATTGAACTACTAACAAACCTAGGATACTCTCTAATAAGAGTATCCTTTTTTATTTAGTTGACCTGTTTAAGAAATAAATGTAATATTATTGTTGTTGTAATAATTCGTTATTCTATAAAGATTTATAATCAATTGCTTATTGGGTAAAGATTTATTAGTTAGAATAATCTAAGGAGAAGTAAAATGGCGTTACCACATTGGAATTTAGATGAAATATATAAAGCTCACAATAGTGAGGACTTTAACTTAGCAATAAAAACTTGCCAAGAAGATTGCACAAGAGTAAAAGCTTTAATTAAAGATAATTTTAGCATAGAAGAAGTAGTTAAAACCTGGGAAAAAGTTTTAGATACTTATGAAACTCTAGATGCTTTCACTTCTGTTTTACTCTCAGTAGAAACTAATAATAGTGATTATATGTATGCCCTAAATAGAGTTTCTAAATTAGGGTTAACTGTTAATCATTTAGAAGTTTTAGTTATTAATTATCTTGCAGAAAATAAAACAGTAGTACTTGAATCTTGTGAGAATGAATTAAGTGAATATTCATTTGTCTTAAATGAATTATTAGAAAAACATAATCATATGAAGAGTGCTGAAGTAGAAGCTGTTGCTGCTGATTTAAATAGAAGTGGAACAGAAGCTTTTGAAAGACTACAAGAAGCTTTAACTAGTATAACCACTATAGAATATAATGGTGAAGAAAAAACTGTAACAGAACTTAGAAATTTTGCTTTTGATAAAGATAGAAATGTTAGAAAGACTGCTTTTGATAAAGAAGTTCAATTATTGAGAAATCATGAAATAGCATATGCAGCTGCAATAAATGGAGTTAAGGGTGCTACAATATCCTTAGATGATTTACATCTTTATGATCCTTTAAATAGAAGTTTAACTCAATCTAGAATTAATGAGAAAATCATTGATGCTTTAATTTCAACTTTAGAAAAGAATCTTCCATTATTTAGAAAATATTTAAATAAGAAAGCTCAATTATTAAATTTAGATCATTTAGCTTTTTATGATATTTTTGCTCCTGTTGTAGATAATGTAAAAAGGTATGAATTTGAAGATGCTAAAGATTTTATTTTAGATAAGTTTTATGGATTCTCCAAAGAAATGGGAGACTTTGCATCAAACGCATTCAAAAATAATTGGATTGATGCTGAACCTAGAAAAAATAAAGTTGGTGGAGCTTATGATGTAGCTTTCCCTGATGCAGGAGTCTCAAGAGTATTGTGTAATTTTGATTATACATATAATGGATTATCTACATTAGCTCATGAATTAGGTCATGCTTATCATGATAGTGTAGTTCTTCCTAAATCTCATTTACTTAGAACTTATCCAATGACTTTAGCTGAAACAGCTTCAATATTTAGTGAAACAATAGTATTACAAGGTGCTCTTGAAAAAGCAGATAATGAAGAGACAATTTCATTAATAGAGACTTTCCTTCAAGATACAACTCAAGTTTGTGTAGATATTTTATGTAGATTCTATTTTGAAAGAGAAGTATTTAATAGAAGAAGAGATAGTGAATTAAGTAGTGAAGAACTCTGTGAAATAATGGTGGATTCTCAAAAGAAAACATACGGTACATTAAGTGAATACCATCCATATATGTGGGCAGTTAAAGGTCATTATTACAGTAGCCAATTCTCTTTCTATAATTATCCCTATGCTTTTGGTCAACTATTTGCTTTAGGTGTATTTGCTCAAAAAGAAAAACTAGGTGAAGCTTTTGCTCCAAAATATAGAAATATGCTTGAACATACAGGAAAAGATAGTGCTAAAAATGTAGCTGCCTTGTTAGATTGTGATATTGAAAGTGAAGAATTCTGGCAAAGTAGTATTGATATTGTTGCACAATATGTTGAGGATTTTATTGATGCAAGTAACAATTAGTAAAATGGCCCAAGGGGGAGAAGGGATTGCTTCTCTTGAAAGTGGAAGAACTGTATTTGTTGATGGTGCTTTAGTTGATGAAGTTGTGGAAATTGAAGTATATAGAGAAACAAAATCTTATGCTAAAGCTAAAATAACTAATATTATTAAAGCATCAAAAGATAGAGTAGAACCTTTTTGTCCTCACTATTTTGAATGTGGAGGTTGTAATCTCCAACATTTAAAATATGATAAACAAATAAAATTAAAAGAAGAATTAGTATTTGATCATCTAAAAAGAATAGCAAAACTTGATTTATCAAAAATAAAAATATTACCAACTGAAACAGATAGTGATACCTCTTATAGAAATAGAGTTAGATTTCATGTATCAATGGCAGATAAAAAGGTGGGCTTTTTAAAAAAGCAAAGTGATGAACTTTGTGAAATAGATAATTGTCCATTACTAGTAGATTCAATAAATGAAGCAATTGATGATGGAGAAATATTAAAAGCTGCAAGAATGAATATGTTTAACAACAATACTAGGGGCCAATATATTCAAGTACCTGTATTTGCTGGTGATGATAAATTAAGTTTTTCAAATGATAGAGTTAAAATCACAATCAATGAACACATTTTTAGTGTAAGTGCAAGTGTATTTTTCCAATCTAATCCAAAGTTATTATCAAAGTTAGTAGATTATGTAGTTTCAAAAATTGATAGCGATTCTGTTATGGATTTATATAGTGGAGTTGGAACCTTTTCTGCTTTCCTTCCTAAAAATACTATTGCTGTAGAAAAGCAAAGGGACTGTTTAACACTAAGTAAAATAAATGCTCCAAATGCAATTTCATATACTGGTGAAGTTGAGAAGTGGGGAAAGAAAAATAAAGAGAGTGTTGATATAGTTGTAGTAGATCCTCCACGAACAGGCTTATATGAAAGTGTTCCAAAGTTAATAAATAAGTTTGGGACTAAGAAGATAATTTATGTATCTTGTAATCCTGTAACTTTAGCAAGGGATATAAAAGAATTTGTTAAACTGGGCTATGAAGTAAAAGAGGTTAAAGTCTTTGATTTCTATCCACATACTCATCATGTGGAAAACATAGCGTTTCTTTCTAAGTAGTATAACAAATTATATTTACGTGTAAAAAATCCAATAGCGGAGATCTTACAAGCAACTTGAATCTTTTTAATTATAAATTTATAGTAAATTATTAAAGATTAATTAAGGAAAAATAAATGATATGTTGGAAATAGATGATTTAGTTGAAGCCTTTTCTGAGCAACCTTTTCAAGAGACTATACAAGAAAAACTTGACAAAATTAGTTGTTTTTTGAATGAGTTTATTAATAATCAAAAATATATAAAGGATCCTAGAATACTGGGAACGCTAAAGATAGTCTCTCGTATTAAAGATAAAGAAAGTTTTAAAGAAAAAGTTAATAGAAAAAATTATTTAAGTGAGTGGGAAATAGATTCTACAGATAAGAAAGATATTCAAGACGTTATATGTAAAAATTTACCTGATTTAATAGGATTTAAAATAAATTGCTATTTTAAAAATCAAGAAGAAAATATTTATTTAACATTAATTCGTTATTTAGAAGAAAAAAATTGCTTTGAGATAGAGAAATCAGTAAATAAGGTTCAAAAAAATGGTCATCTTATTTTTAAAGTAGCATGTAAGTATAAAGAAGACTCAAAAATATTTTCTTTTGAGGTTCAAGTAAAAGCTCAATTAAATGATATATGGGGAGAAGTTGAGCATAGTATAATTTATAAAGGGAAAGCATATGACCCTAAATATAGAGAAAACTTAAAATACAATATTATAGAAGGTATTTATACTATTTTAGATGGAACAGATAAACAGTTAAGCGAACTCTATTCATTTAACACAAGTATTGAAGAAATGAAGAAAGAGTTGTTCTATGAATATTCAAAACCAATAATACAGGAATCTAATATTATTTTAGGAGAATATTATAAAATTTTTTTCAAATTAATTTATTTTATAAATAATAGTAAAAATCTTATAGATACATATCTAGGTAAAAAGCTATTGAGCCAATCCTATACCAAGGAAAAACTTCAGTATGATGGTAAAGATTTTATAGAAATTGAGAAATATAAAAGTAATATTGATAAAAATAAATGGAAAATGTTTTGTTCTATAGCTTCTGTTTTGTACGAATATGAATCAAATGATATCTTATTGAAATATATTATAAATGAAATAAAAAATGTAGCAGAAGGAAATGACAAAGATGATATTTTTGATTCTACCCAAGGAATAAGTGAAGAGGAAGTGTTTAATGCAGTGATGCGTTCTTTGGCCTGTGTAACAAAAAATAATATTGAAATAAAAGAGGAACAAACTTTATGTTAACTATAAAACAAAATTGTGGTTGTAAGATTATAAATGATTCAAGAACTATTGAATGGTTAGTTGAAAATACAAAAGTAAGGACTTTTGATAATATTAACTTTACTGGTTATCAAAGGAAAGTAAATGAGAATCATGTTTTAAGAATAGTTAATTATCTGAAAGAAAATACATTTTATTTACCTACTTCTATAATTTGTGCTTCAGCAGTAAAAAATGTAAATAAAAATACAGAATTATATATTGTTGATGGTCAACATAGAGTAGAAGCTTTTAAAAAACTTAAAGAAACTGATATTAATATATATGATGATATAAAAAATTATGAATTATCAGTCATAATATTAGAGAAACCTAGTAAAGCGTTAGAGATAGATACCTTTATTACAATTAACAAAACTTCAAGGAAAGTTGATACATCGTTAGCATATATTTTAAAAAATATATCGAATATAGATAATACTGATTCAAGAGATTTAACAGTTGCAAAAAGAGAATTTTTAGCGGTTGAATTAGCAATTAGAATTAATAAAGATGATAATTCATTATGGAATAACAAAATATTATTAGAAGGAAATCCTACTGTGAATACATATGAAACAATTAGTCTTAATTCTTTTGTAAAAAGTAATCGGGTGTTAATAAGTTATTTAGGAAAATTTAATATTATAAAACTTGATTGGAAAAATGATAAGGAGTTAAACAACCTTTTAGATGAAATAAAGACTATTTATTTAAATCTCTGGGATGAAATAAAATTTAAATGGCCAAATTTGTTCATTTCAGGGAGAATAAAAAATACAGTTCTACAGGGAACTATTGGGGTTTCAGCTATAAATAAATATATAATTATGAAATTGAAATCTTTAGATAAGGATGCATGTACTTTAGAAGAATTTAATACTTTTGTTGGACAATGGATTCAAATGCTAAATGTTAGTGAAGAATTGTGGTATAAGGGTAATAGTTTTTCAAAGTTTTCATCAGAAGCAGGATTTAATCTAGTTGCAAAAAGTCTTTTTGATTCATTTGCAAATTGAGTAGATTAGATGAGCTAGGATGATTATTATAATCATAATCACTAAATTTTAGAAATAATATTTTTATCTATATTTTTCTAAAATAAATGATGTTCCTTTTTTTTCAGCTAATATAATTTCTTTATTTCTATAAATATTTGCTAAATATAGTGATGATTTATCATCCTTTATCATTTTTTCAATTTGATGTGAAATCCCGTCTAAGTATTTTTCTAAAATATCAAGACGGGTATTTAGTAAAACAATTATTTCTTTTTTTTCAAAAATTGATAAGAAAAATGCTGCAATAGAGAAAATTGTTGTGTCATAATCAAAATTTAGAATTGCATGTTTTAGTGTTTCAATTAAAATATTTTTACCTTTTTCACTTATTGAAAAAATCTTTTTATCAGGCATATTTCCTTCTTTTTCAATTTTCCCTTCTATATATTTTTTGTTTTCTAATGTTTTTATTGTTGCATATACTGTTGAATCAGCAATATTATACCAATCCTTTATATTCATAATATTAAGTAATTTCGTTATTTCATAAGCATTAATTGGTTTATTGTTTATTAATCCTAAAATTAATGTTGAAGATTTTGAAAGCATAGTTTTCTCCTTGACTTTATTACTATAAAATTATACTACTATATATATGTAGTAGTATAGCACTATTTTAATATTATGTACAGTATTATATAAGGAACTTAAATGATTAGAAATGTAGATACTTTATCTTATGATAAGAGTGAAAAGATTTTGTATAAAGAGCTAAGAGAGATTACAAAAGATAAAAAGCAATGGAATAATTATATTGAAAATATTGGAAACTTATTAAATCATCCTTCTTTAAAAATAAAAGCAAAAGTGTTATGGCTTTTAGGTGAAATGGGTTTAAAATATCCAAAAGAAATTATTCCTTATTTGAGTCAAATTGGTGGCTTTCTTGATGATGAAGAGACAATAATTAGGGCAAGAGCTGTAAATGCTTTAGGTCGTATTGGTCGAGCAGATTATAGGTTAATACTTCCTTACTGGGAAAATATAATAAATATGAGTAATGATGTTGAGCCTTTGGTTAGATTGTATTTTATTTGGGCTAGTGAAAATATAGCAACGAATATGCCTAAATTATATGCTGAATATATGAATATATTTTTAGCTTTGCTTGATGATCCTGATGATAAGGTAAGGATGGAAGCTCCAGAAATCTTTCGTGTTTTGTCAAAAAAGCAACCTAATTTAGTTTTTCCTTATTTAGATAAGTTAAAATTATTATCAGAAACGGATAGTAATAAGGTTGTTCGTGTTCATTCAAATGGAGCGATAAAAGCTTATTCAAAAGTTATGAATAAAAGCATATAATATTTATTATAAAAAAAATTGATAAGGACTTTTTGATGAATTGTAAAATGATAGATGCATATGATTATCCTAAAGAAATTGAAATACTATTTAGTGAATATACAAATATGCTAATAGAAGGGGATAGTTCTTTTAAGAAATATTTAGACCTTCAAAATTATGATGAAGAATTAAAACATATAGATAATAAATATGGACTACCTTATGGAAGATTATATTTAGTATATTATGATGATGAATTAGCGGGTTGTATTGGGCTTAGAAAAATAGATGATAGTTCTTGTGAAATGAAAAGGCTTTATGTTAGATCAAAATTTAGAGGAAAACATATAGGTAATTTATTAGTAAAGAAGATAATTGAAGAAGCAAAATCAATTGGATATTCATCTATGCTTTTAGATACTTTTCCTTTTTTAACTAGTGCAATTAAGATTTATAAGAATTATGGTTTTTATGAAATACCAAGCTATAATAATAATCCTTTAGATACGTTGATATATATGAAATTAGATTTAAAATAAAAATAATATTTTTAAATTCTTAAATACTGTTGTAAGCTATATTTAAGGATAGATGATATTATGGATAAAATTATTACAATAGATCAATACATTTTAAATTTTCCTCTCGATATACAGAAAGAATTAACAAAACTAAGATCTGTTATAAATGAAAATGCACCAGGTGTAGAAGAAAAAATCAGTTATCAAATGCCAACCTTTTATTTAAAGGGTAATTTAGTTCATTTTGCTGCATATAAAAAACATATTGGTTTCTATCCAACTCCTTCAGCAATAGAATTCTTTCAAAAAGAATTAAAAGAATATAAAACAAGTAAAGGTGCTATCCAATTCCCTATTGATAAACCTTTACCTTATGATTTAATTAAAAGAATTGTTGAGTTTCGAGTAAAAGAAAATTTATCAAAGGATAAAAAATAAGGAGATTAAATTATGGAACGAGAAATGATTAATGTTTTAAAAGAAAGATTTGTAAGCAATATGAATCGACATGAAGATATTAATTGGAAAGATGTTGAAAAAAAATTATTAAAGAATCCAGATAAATTAATACCCTTATATAAAATGGAAGCAACAGGCGGAGAACCAGATGTAATATCCTTTGATAGGGAGACTAATGAGTTCTTATTTTTTGATTTTTCAAAAGAAACTCCAAAAGAAAGACGCAGTCTTTGTTATGATAGAGAAGCTTTAGATTCAAGAAAACAAAACAAGCCAGAAAGTAACGTAATGGAAATGGCAGCAGAAATTGGTATTGAGGTTTTGGATGAAACCCAATATAGGCAATTGCAAAAAGTAGGACCGTTTGATTTGAAGACATCTAGCTGGATTAAAACACCAGAGAAAATTAGATCTTTAGGTGGTGCACTTTTTTGTGATTACAGATATGAGAGTGTTTTTGTATATCATAATAGTGCAGAATCATATTACAGTTCTCGAGGATTTAGAGGTCTCTTAAGAGTTTAAATTTTATTTTTCTTATTGTTAACTTTATTTTCATGCATAGTTTGACTAGCTATATCAAAAATATTTTCAATATTCATTTCTTCTCCTAGGTAATTATATATTCCATAGGAGATTGAATAGTTTATTTTTTTATTATCATAATTTATGGTCAAACTATCTTTTAAACTATCAATACTTTTAATGACTTCAGTTATATTTTCTTTTTTATTAATTAAGATACAAAATTCATCACCACCGTAGCGATATAATTTTTGTTTTATATTTTTTTGTATTGTATTAACAAAATGAATTAAAACTTGATCGCCTGTTGAGTGACTATAATTATCATTAATATCTTTAAAATTATCTAAATCAATA
This sequence comes from Pleomorphochaeta caudata, assembly GCF_055395745.1. Lineage (NCBI taxonomy): Bacteria > Pseudomonadati > Spirochaetota > Spirochaetia > Spirochaetales > Sphaerochaetaceae > Pleomorphochaeta > Pleomorphochaeta caudata. The sequence continues at coordinate 199,908 of NZ_AP042458.1, read as the reverse complement.
AAAATAATTGAGAAAGGTGTTTTATTTAATAATTTATCACCAATATCATTATTTAGACTTGTTCTATTAGCTGCATCAGTAAGAGGATCTATAAATATATTTTTTTCTATTTCTTTTTTAAAATTCCTATTTAAAGATGTTGATTGATAAGATACTAAAAATAATAAAACTACAGTTAATCCTATTTCTTGATAGGCTAGATAAGAGTAATAAAGCATTAATGAAATCAGTACAAAATAATATGTTAAAATAAAACTTTGTTTAGTCATTTCTATTGAAAAGGGTTTATCTTCTAATAATTTAATTAAAATAGAAAATATAATTGAGTTAATAATATTATAGATTATAATTCCAACTATAATACTTAATAATGGTATTTTGATTAAATTAAAACTGATTAAATATGATAAATAGAGACAAATAATATGCATAGATAAATTAAAGAATAATTTTATATTAAAAACTTTATCATATAGTTTAAAATAATATACTCTGATTATATCTACAAAGATTAAAGTAATAATCAAGCTAATGATTACTTCAAAAGCAGGAGCTAAGGATAATGCAAAAATAACAAAAATACCCATTAGAGAGAAATAAACATTTTCTGATGGACTTATAGCTTTTATTTCAGTTATTATCATAAAGATAGTTAATATAATAAGAGCAGGATTAACCTCAAAAGGATTCTTTTGAATAAAAGAAATAATTAGAGTCAAAACCCCTAAGAAATATATAGAATATAAATAAGGTTTAAAATATTTATTCATGAATCCCTCTTATTAAGTTATTTTGTTGAAAAGTATAACATATTATTATTTCTTATGTGTTATTATTTGTATTAATAGAATAAATAATAATTGATAGAATTTGATATTTTAAAAAAGGGTTAGAAAATGAATTTAGAAACAGAGAGATTATTGCTTAGGCCTTGGAAAGAAGAAGATGCTAATGATTTATATCAAGAAGCAAAAAATCCAAACGTAGGACCTATTGCTGGTTGGTCAATTCATACAAGCTTAGAAAATAGTTTAGATATAATAAAAAATGTTTTATCAAAGGAATATACTTTCGCTGTAGTTTTAAAGAGTAATAATAAAGCTGTGGGAAGTATTGGTTTAATGATAGGAAAAGAAAGCAATATCGATATTAAAGATGATGAAGCTGAGATTGGTTATTGGATTGGAGAGCCTTACTGGGGTCAAGGACTAATACCTGAAGCAGTAAGAGAATTAATTAGATATAGTTTTGAGGACTTGAAATTAAAAAAATTATGGTGTGGATATTTTGATGGAAATATAAAATCTAAGAGGACTCAAGAAAAATGTGGCTTTAAATATTGTTATACTAAAGAAAACCAACCCTGGCCATTAATGAATGATATTAGAACAGAGCATATAACTTGTTTAGAAAAAGAAATTAATTAATATTTATAATTACTATTATGATTTATAATAGTAATTTTTTTTACATAATTCATTAATATAAAAGAATTTATTTATATAATAAACAATGTTATACTCTGATATGGAGGAAAAAATGGAGAAAATAATTATTTATGGCAGTAAATATGGTTTTACAAAATCTTATGCTATTGAACTAGCTAAAAGGACAAAAATTAAAGCAATTAGTTATAAAGAAATTTCTAGTTTAGAAAACTATGAAACCATAGTTTATTTTGGTGGCTTATATGCTAGTAATGTTTTGGGTTTATCTAAAACTTTAAAAAAGTATCCAATCAAAGATAATCAAAAATTAGTAATAGTAACTGTTGGAATTGGAGATCCTAGATTAGATAGTATTGTTGATGAAATAAAAGTTGCACTAAAAAAGCAATTGCCACAAGATTTATTTGATAAGTGTTATGTATATAATTTACAAGGTGGCTTATCTATCAATAAATTGAATTTCTTTGAAAGATTGATAATGAAAATTATATATAATCATGCTAAGAAAGAACCTCAAAATGATAGATTTGTTGAAATTAAAAAGGTCTTTGAATCTGAAAACCAAGAATTAAGTTTTGTAAATTTTGATAATTTGAACATTATAATTTCTGAATTAAAATTAAAATAAATTAATAATATTATTGGAAATAGAAAAAAAGTTCTTGACAAAATAGTGTATAGCTACTATACAATTATATTGTATGAAAATTAATAAAATGTCTTTCAAAAATAATGATAAGCTAAGTTATGTATTTTTACGAATTGTTACTAAGGTATCTGAGATTGATCAAAAAACCAGATATTATGGAACTGATACGCAATTACATAATGCCGAAATTCATTTAATAAAGGCAATTAATGAAAATGAAGGGATTCATGTAACTGGGTTAGCTCAGAAGTTAGGTGTTACAAAAGGTGCAGTATCACAAATATTAGTAAAATTACAGAAAAAAAATATGATAGTTAAGGAAACTGATCCTAATAATTTATCAAAGCTCATATTAAAATTAACACCTAAGGGAAAAATAGCTAATGATAATCATGAGAAATTGCATCAACAATTTAATGAATTATTTTATAGTGTTACTGACAAATATACAAAACAAGAGAAAGAATTATTAAAGGATTTTTTTGATTCTTTGGAGAATCAAATTAATAATTTTTAAAATCCGATTATTAATAAAAAAGGAATGAGGGAAATTTTTTTGGTAGAGTGTTTAGGTGCTAAACATTATTTTTAATTTTAAGTGTATAGGTACTATACAATAATAGGAGAAATGTATGAATTCAAAAGATAAAAAAATCTTAATGATGAGAAACGGTTCAATTAAAATTGTTTTATTGAAAATGGGTATTCCAACTATGATAGGGATGATAGTCTCTGCTTTATACAGTATTGTTGATGCCTATTTTGCAGGATGGTTGGGTACACAACAAATCGGAGCAATATCAGTAGCCTTTCCGATTGTTCAAATAATTATTGGTCTTGGAATGATGTTTGGTACAGGGGCTGCATCTTATATATCACGATTGTTAGGTTCTGATGATGAGGATAAAGCTAATAGGGTAGCTAGTACTGCTCTTTTTACAAGTATGTTTATAGGCATAGTTGCAATCATAATTACATTATTATTTATGAATATTATTTTAAGAAAACTTGGAGCAACTGATACTATTTTACCTTTTGCTAGAGAGTATGCTTATATTTATGTTAGTGGAGCAATTTTAACTATTTTTAATGTTACTATGAATAATTTAGTGACGGCAGAAGGAAGAACCAAATTAACAATGACATCAATGATTGTTGGTGGGGGATTAAATATTGTTTTAGATCCAATATTTATTTTTGTTTTAAATTTAGGAATTAGAGGAGCTGCTCTAGCAACTGTAGTTGCGCAAATATGTACTACTATAATTTATCTAATTTATTTGAAAAAAGGAAAAGGTTGTTTAAAAATTAGATTATCATTATTTACTTTTGATAAGGCTATTTATATTGAAATCTTAAAAATTGGAGCCCCTATACTCATTTATCAGTTATTGACTAGTATTTCAATGGGGATGACAAATTCTGCAGCAAGTATATATGGAGACTCTGCTGTGGCTGCTTTCGGTGTTGTCATGAGAATAATAACTATTATTACTTATGTAGTCTTTGGGTTTTTAAAAGGTTTTCAGCCTTTCGTAGGATATAATTATGGAGCAAAACAATATGATAGGGTGGATAAGTCAATTAAAATTGTTTTGATATGGACGACTTTATTTTGTTTATTATTTTATATTTTTACTTTCTTTTTTAGCGAATCTTTAATTGCTATTTTTACAAAAAATGATGATTTACAAATGATTGAAATTGGAGTTAAAGCTTTAAAATTAAGTAGTCTTGGTTTGTTGTTTTTTGGTTTCCAACAAGTGTATATGTCCTTATTCTTAGCCTTAGGAAAAGGGAAACAAGGAGGATTATTAAGTATTAGTAGGCAGGGGTTCTTCTTCATTCCATTAATTATTATTTTACCTTTAGTGTTTGGTTTGAATGGTGTTATATGGACACAATGTATAGCAGATTTATTAACAACCCTTTTAACCTTGAAATTTGCTTTAAAATTTCGCCAAGAATTTTTAATAAAAAAAGTTAGTAATAAAGAAGATGTTAATCAAAAAATTAGTATTAGAATATAGAATTGAGTAACTTAATAGTAGATTTATTGAAGTAATTAAATATTTAAAAAATAAATAAATTAGTTAGTGTTTTAAAACAAAAAATGTAATTTTTAAAAAAAATAAAGTTGTAATTGTTATTTATTAACTATAAAGAGCTGTATTATATATTTTTATGTTTGTATTTCTGTTGACAAGTTAGCTTTAATTAACTAATATTTTTAGAGATTGTTATACATTGATTTAGTATACAAAAGAGGTTTTTATGAAAAAAATATTTTTGTTAGTTAGTAGTTTATTTATTTTGCTTTCACTTAATGCTCAGGGAACAAAGGAAGATTTAAACAAGCAAATTTATTCTGGTAAAGAAGGAAAAATTACAGCTTATATATCTGGTCCTGCAAATATGTTAGAAGCTTTAGAGAATGCATTTGAAGAAGATAAAGAGGATGTGCTAGATATTGTTCAAATGGGATGTGGGCCATTACGACAACGTGTTTGGACTGAAGCTCAATCAGGCAGTATTAATGCAGATGTTTTTTGGGGTTCTGATCCTTTATTATATGAAGCATTAAGTAAACAAGATGTCTTAGAATATTATATTCCAAAAGGCTATGATAAATTGGCAAATCGTTTCCAAATTGATAAACCCTATACCTTGGTTAATGAGAGATATGGAGTGGTAATATATAACAGTAAAAAAGTTGTTAATGAGATTAATTCATATTATGATTTAATTGATCCCGTTTATAAAAATCAAATTGTACATGCAGATCCTACTCAATCTGCAACAGCTTTGGCCTTGATTGCAAGTTTATGGAATTTAGAAGCTCCTAGTGGATCTTATCATAAACAATTGATTGAAAATGGATTATATTTAGCAAAGAAAAACAGTGATGTTCCTTCTAAAATTCAAGAAGGTGAATTTATTATTGGGATAGCCCCTCATGACGCTGTTTGGAGATTAAAGAAAAGTGCTAAGAAAAAAGGATATACAACTCCTTTAGAAATATGCTGGCCACAAGAAGGAGCAATTGCTATACAGAGACCAGTTGCCATTAGTAAAAATTCAGCAAGATTTGCTATAAATGAAGAATTAGCTAAATCTTTTGTAGATTTTTTAATATCTCCTAAAGCTCAAAATATTACAAAGAACTTTGGTTTTATTAGTGTTTTAAAAGATGCTGAATTACCTATAGGAATCCCAGAAAATATTAAAGTAATAGATATAAACTGGGATGAACTTGCAGAAACTCAAAATGAAATAAATAATGATTTTGAAGAATTGTTTAAATAAAAATATTATGAGGGGAGCCATTGGTCTCCTCTCAGTAGTATTATTTGTCTTTTATGTATTTCCCACAATTTTCTTATTTTATAAAGGGATAACAAGTTTTGATAATTCAATTGGGAATTTTTTAATTCCTTTTTTGAATTCAATTAAGATATCAATTAGTGTATTTTTTTTAACTATTATTATTGGAGGTTTTTTTGCTTGGTTAGTTGTAAAAACTGATTTTCCATTAAAAAAAATTGTCGATGTTTTTTGCATAATTTCTTTTGCGATTCCTCCATATATTATTGCATTATCTTATGTTCAAATATTTGGGAGAAATGGTTATTTAGAAAGATTTGTTAAATATTTTTTAAATTTTGATAGTTTTACAATGTCTCCTTATTCCTTATGGGCAGCTATTATTGTTTTAACATTACATCTATATCCTTTAATGTACTTTTCAATAAAAAATGCTTTAAGAAATATTGAACCTAAATTAGAATATGCAGGACAGCTTTCAGGGGCAACAACATTTAAAGTGTTTTATAAGATAACCTTGCCTCTGATATTACCAAGTCTATTTTCTTCTGGGCTTTTTATTTTTTCAAGATCTTTAGCCAATTTTTCAGTTCCTGCTTTATTATGCTTACCAGCAAGGATAGATGTAGCGACTACAGAAATTTATGCTTCATTAAGTATGTTGAATACTTCAAAAGCTGCATTTTATTCTTTGATTTTAGTTGTGTTCTCTTCAATACTTTATTTTATACAAGCCTATTTTATAAATAAAAAACACAAAATTAGTTTGAAAGGAACAATTCCAAATAGGGACATAAGTATAGTAAAACTAAGAAAATCAAAATACATTATTTTGTTAATAGTAATTTTATTCTTTTTGTTTGTTTGTATAATTCCTTCAATAATAATGTTTATTTCATCTTTGTTGAAAAGATGGGGATTAGACTTAGTTTTGAGTAATTTTACATTAGATAATTATAAAGAAATATTTAACTTAGAATCTAAATCAGTATTAGCTTTTAGAAATAGTATTTTATTTGGGGTGATAGCTACTTTTTTTGCCACAATCATAGGGCTATCTAGTATTGTAATTGGGCATTATTATGGTAGAAAATATAAAATTTTTGAGGCTATTGCTTCATGGCCAATGGCGATTCCTAATACAGTCTTAGCTGTCGCTGCTATTTTTGCTTGGAATAGATATCCTCTAAAATTATATGGTTCAGTATGGGGGTTGATAATAACTTATATGGTTTTATTTACTCCTATAATTATTAATCAAATTACTGGCCTTTTAAATGCTCAAGATATCAATTTGTTTAATGCTGCAAGATTATCTGGCTACGGTAAATTTAAAGCTTTTTTTAAGGTTGTTTTCCCTTTTTTAGTACCTGGGATTAAATCAGGATTTATTGTATCTCTAATGATTGCATTAAGAGAGATTCCAATTTCCATTATGTTATATTCCTCAAATCAAGAAACTGTTGGAGTTTTATTATTTGGAATGCAATCTCAATCATATGGTTTAGAAATGACATCAGCACTATCAGTCATTGTTGTTTCCATAATATTAGTAGGTAACTTATTAAATAAAAATAAAAATAGAGGATTAAATGGGTAATTTAAAACTTAATAAAATAAATAAAATGTTTGATAGTAATTCTGTTGTAAAGGATTTTTCAATAAAAGTTAGAGAAAAATCTTTGTTAACAATACTTGGCCCAAGTGGTTGTGGTAAAAGCACTTTATTATCTTGTATTGCTGGGATTGAAAAACCAAATAGTGGAAATATAACATTAGATGACAGAGTTCTTTTTGATGTAAATTTAAAAATAAATATTATGCCTGAAAAAAGGAATATTGGTTTTGTATTTCAAAATTATGCACTTTGGCCTCATATGAATGTTAAAGAGCATTTATTTTTCCCATTAAAAGCAAAAAAAATGTCAAAAAATAAAATGATTGAAAAAAGTGATAAAATATTAGGTTTATTAAATTTAGAGGATAAACTTAATAGTTATCCTTATCAATTAAGTGGAGGAGAGCAGCAAAGAGTTGCCTTAGGTAGAGCTTTAATTATGGAACCAGATTTACTTTTGCTTGATGAACCTCTTTCAAATCTTGATGCTTTATTAAGAGATCGTATGCAATATGAAATAAAATTAATACAAAAGAAATTGGGTATAACAACAATTATGGTTACGCATGATCAAAGAGAAGCTGAAAAAATGTCAGATGAAGTAATTGTAATGAATAATGGTTATATTGAGCAGTATGGTCTTTTTACTGATATTGTAAATAATCCAAAAACTGATTTTGTAAAAAATTTTATTAGAAAATAATCAATTAATTTTTTAAAGTATTTTTTATTGCTTTAAACAAAAATTTTACCACTTATATACTAAAATCTACCAATCATTTCTTTTTTATAGACTTGTAAATAAAAGTTGTCTATTATCAAATCATGAACAATATAAATATCAAATTTGATGAGAATTTACCAGAGAACTTTATTGAGATAGTAGCTAAAGAAGATTGTGCTATTATTCGAAAAATTGAATCTTTTGTAAAGGATAATTATCCCAACACAGTAACATGTTTTAAGAATAATCAGGCTTTTAAAGTCTCTATAGATGAAATTTATAGAATTTATTGTAGAGATACTATAGTTATTTTAAAAACTGAGAAATTAGAATATGAAATTAAAGAAAGACTTTATGAAATAGAGAATAAATTAGAAATGTTTTCTTTTATAAAGATTAATAAAGGTGAAATTATTAATCTTAATAAAGTTAAGGATTTTGATTTTACCTATTCTGGAAAAGTTCTTGTGCATTTAAAAAATGATGATATTTGTAATGTTAGTCGAAGAAATATTAATAAGTTAAAAATGATTTTAGGAGTTTAGTTTATGAAAGATAGAAGAAATATAAGTGGGTTGTTTCATAGTTTTAATCTTGGTATAGCAATAGGTGTATTTATAAGCTTATTTATAAATGTTTTATTAGGTACATCATATTTTTCAATTCCAACACCTGCTTTGGTTGGAAAATTAGGAAGTAATTTAGCTACCTTTATTTCATTATTGGGATTTGGGTTTATAGGCATTTTTAGTAATTTAAGTGGGTTTGTTTTTAATAAAGAGGAATGGTCTTTATTAAAAGCAACAATTATACATTTTATATTATTACAAATTTTATTGCTTCTTATCGGCTATATTTTTAGTTGGTTATCATATTATTTTACTTTAGTTTTACCTATTAGTTTTGCAGTTTATCTGATAATTTGGTTAGTATCTTTTTTTCATTATAAAAATGAAGTTTCAAAGTTAAAATCAAAATTATAAACAATTAATAAAGCCCTTGTTAAAATTTTTAACAAGGGCCCCTTTATTTAATAAATATTATTTTTAGAAGAAAACTCCTAATTCAATACCTATTGAGGATCTAATCATTAATCTTTCTTTATAATATGATAAATTGTTATTTAACATAAGAGCGATTGATAAATCTTCTGTATAACCAAATAGATTTTCTACTTGGGTTTTAACCATTCTTCCTAAAATGATATCTACTGAAGGGTGATCCCAGCCCCAAATAAAAAGGGATCTGTAGGAACCATCCTCTTCGCTTAGGCTATAGAAACTTAGAGGAATTGCAAATCCTGTTATAAGACCAGAATAAGAAGTATCTGATTCTGGGCTATCAATTTTTATATTATAAGCACCTAGAAGTAATGCTAGGCTGTAAATTGATGAGTAATCATCTCTAGCCATATCACTATTTAATTCTAAACAACCTAATTGAATATTCTTATTTTGTACATTTTTTATTACTGGTAATTTCATAGTAAAATTCATTTCTGCCCTAAAAGATGTAGAAAAGTCAGTTAAATTATCAATAAAAGTTAATGAGTTATAGTCCATTAATAATTCAGGAATTTCATAAGGTGAATCATTTTCTTGTGCAAAAAGAAAAACCGATTGTAGCAATAATAAAGCAATTAATAGTGTTTTTTTCATTTTTATTTCTCTCAATATTTATAGTGTATATAAAATTTTATATAAGCAAATATATACCATTGTCAATATAATAAATTTGTAATGAAAAATAGATATTATGGCTTTATACTTATTTAAAGCATTAAAATTAAAGAAAATTAAAAATTTTTATTTATTTAGTAGATTAATGTATTTTGAAATAATTTCATTAATCTGCTTTTTATCAACTTTATTAATTGGAGTTAATTCAGCAGGTGGAACAATGTATTCACATAAGGCTTTTTCAAACCAACTTACATTGTGCCATGCATTAAATTTATAACCAGTGTTATGAAATACACCTAATTTAGTAAAACCTAATTTTTCATGTAGTTTTTCACTTTTAGGATTTGGTGTTGTAATTACTCCATAAACATTATAAATGTTTTGAAGCTTTAAAATTTCAATAAGAGCTTTATAAAGTAAAGACCCAATTCCTAAATTTAAATATCTATTATCTAAATATATAGATAATTCAGCATTCCATTGGTAAGCATCTCTTTCCCTTTGTCTACTAGCATAAGCATATCCAATTATTTTATCGTCAATTAGACATACAAGATAAGGATAAATGGACGAAATTTTATTTATTCTTGCTTTAAATTCTTCAAGAGTTGGAACAATACATTCAAATGTAATAGTGGTATCTTTTACATATGGAGTATAGATATATAATATTTCTTCAGCATCGTTTTCATCTGCAAATCTTATTGTTATATTTTTCATAAATTTTATCCTTTACTAGCTTAAATAATAGAATCAATAAATTAAAAAATTTACAATAGTTTGAATTATAATTTTTGTATAAATATTTTATAAAATAATAAAAAAATGTTAATTTATTTATAAAACCTTATGTGCTTGACAAATAAATAATATTTATTGTATTATTTATTCATTGCTAAATAGCAATTTATTCTAAATTATTAAATTGCTTTTTATTAAATTATTATTAGTAATATAGACTGATGAAGTAGTTGCATGAGTATTTGATTTATGAGTTGTTACATGTTTTTAAATAGGTATCAATAAATGAGTTGTAAAGAAGAAAATGTATATGAAAAATCTTAATTTATAGAACTGGGGCTTGGTTAGGACTAATTGTCATGACCTGTACTACTTTATGTGGTATGATTCGAGCAGATGTGAAGTTTAAGCGCTCTAACTCTAAATTTATAGAGTTAGGAGCGTTTTTTTTTGCCTTAGTTAATCGATATTTGAAATATAAATTTTTATAAGACTGTCTTTTATTTAGAATAAAAACAATCTATAGAGTTATTTAACTAACTAATTATGCACTAATTCGTGAATAAACCACGATAATAATATACAAGGAGTATAATATGAAAAAGTTTTTAGTGATTTTATTAAATGTATTTTTGATCACAATCTTCTTTACTGGCTGTAACAGTAAGGATCAAACAACAATGGAAAAAATTGAAGATAAAGGTGAGATGACCTTTGCTATGACTGGTGGGTATCCTCCATTTAACTTTATTAATGATGATGGAGATTTAGATGGTTTTGATATTGATATAGCAAATGCATTAGCTAAAGAAATGGGAGTTAAAGCCGTTCCAATTACTACTGCCTGGGATGGAATTATTGGTGGTTTATTAAGCAATAGATTTGACACAATTATTGGTAGTATGTCAATTACAGATGCAAGATTAGAAAAAGTAAATTTCACAAATCCTTATTATTATGATGGAGCTCAATTCTTTACAACTTCTACTTCTGGAATCAATAGTATTACTGATTTAGTTGATGGAAAAGTAGGGGTAGTAACAGGAACAACTTTCCATGAAGCTCTTAGTGAGATGGATAATATTGACCAAATAATGCAGTTTGAAAGTGATGTAGATAATATTATGGCATTAGAGCAAGGACGAATTGATGGATTAGTTACTGGTCGTTTTGTAGGCTTACAAGCTCCAGTAAAATATGGTGTTGATTTAATTCCTGCAGGCGATATGTTGTATTCAGAAAAAATTGGTATTGCAGTTAGAAAAGAAGATTCTGATTTCTTAGATGCTTTAAATAATGCCTTAGATACTATTGTTAAAAATGGAACTTATGATGAGATAAGTCAAAAATGGTTCGGCACAAATATTTTAGAACAACGTTAGGAGAGATAGATGCAAGTAATAGCTGGAATTTTTGATTCACTAAAAGAGTTTTTTTTAGTAGTTATAAAATATGCTCCAAAATTTGATCAAGCGATAATATTTACTTTAGAATTATCCGTTTTTTCAATTTTATTGGGAACCGTAATTGGGTTAATTGTAACAGTGCTAAAATTGACAAAATTAAAGTGGTTACAAAAAATAGCTCAAGTATATATTTCAATTGTAAGAGGGACTCCGCTCCTCTTACAATTATATTTCATATTCTTTGGCCTCCCTTTAATTGGATTAGAATTTAGTTCCTTTACCTCAGCTACAATAGGTTTAGCTTTTCACAGTGGAGCATATATAAGTGAGATATTTAGAGGAGCAATTGTTTCAATTCATTATGGACAAGAAGAAGCTGCAAGAGCGTTAGGAATGAATAAAATGCAAGCCTTTTTTCATATTATTTTACCCCAAGCTTTTAAAAGGTCAGTACCTTCTTTAGGTAATCAATTCATTATTGCAGTTAAAGATTCATCTTTAGCCAGTGTAATTACTATTACTGAAATTACACTAACTGCAAGACAGTTTAGTGCAGCAACTTATAATCCATTCCCAATCTTGTTTATTGCAGGAGTTTATTATTATGTGATTATTACAATCTTATCAAAATCACTGAAATGGTTAGAAAGGAGATTACAAGTTGATGAAAGATAAAGTAATGATAAAAGTTGAAAATTTATATAAAAACTTTGATGATTTGGAAGTTTTAAAAGGTATTAATTTAGATGTTCATGAAGGTGAAGTAATTAGTATAATTGGTGGTAGTGGTTCAGGAAAAAGCACATTACTAAGATGTATAAACTTCCTAGAGAAAAAAAATAAAGGTAATATTTATTTAAAGGGTAAAAATATTAAAAGAAGTGCTTATGATATTAATAGTCTTCGTGAAAAAGTAGGAATGGTTTTTCAAAGATTTAATCTTTTCCCTCATAAAACTGTACTTAATAATGTAATGGTTGGTCCAGTAGTAATAAAAAAAGAAAATAAGGATAAGGCAAGAGCAAAAGCTCTTAAATTATTAGATAGTGTTGGACTATTAGATAAAGCAGATGTTTATCCTGCAATGTTATCTGGTGGTCAGCAACAAAGAGTAGCTATAGCAAGAGCTCTTGCTATGGATCCTGAAGTTTTATTATTTGATGAACCAACATCAGCATTAGACCCTGAATTAGTAGGAGAAGTATTACAAGTAATAGATAAATTAGCGAAAGAAGGAATGACAATGTTAATAGTAACTCATGAAATGGGTTTCGCAAAAGAAGTATCTGATAGAGTTGTATTTTTACATGAAGGTAAGATAGAAGAGAGTGGAACTCCAGAAGATATTTTTGATCATCCTAAAAGCGAAAGATTGCAATCATTTATTGCAAGTATTTGGTAAAAAGGAGTTAAGTGTGAAATTCTTAAAACGAATATATAATTATTATAATAGTAAAGAATATAAAGAGATTAGAAAAATAGCACTGAAAGTACATGGACAAATTAGATATTCAACAGGTATTCATTATATGTTTTTTTTCTAATTTCTTTTAGATAAAATAAATTTATATGGGCAACTTTATTCTTAAAAATTATGAGATAAAGTTGCTAATTTTTTTATTATAAATGAATTAAAATTTTTATTGAATAAAATTTTATATGCTTTTACAATTGATGAATAAAAGAGGCAGACATGATAAATTTTGAAAAAATAAAGGCTTTGTTAAAGACAGAAGATGATGGTTTAATTTTATCATATTTACAAGGGTATACGGGAAAAGCTTTTGTAGATAATGAAGATTATCCAACTTCAGCTCAAATTGTTGTAGGCGATTTTTCCTTCTTTGTGGGAGATGTAAATATAGAATTAATTAAAGATGCGAAAGCTCCGATTTTAACTCCACAAAATAAAGAATGGCAAAAAGCTATAGAAGATACTTTAGGGGATAAAGTTAGTAAAAAATATAGATATAAAATTAAGAAAGATATTAATTCTTTTGATAGATATAAGTTATCTGAGTTTGTAAATTCTTTAGATAAGAAATATGAATTAAAACAAATAGATCAAACATTATTTGAAAGTGTGCTTAAAGAATCTTGGTCAAAAGATTTATGTTCACAATTTAAAGATTATGATGATTTTAAAGAAAAAGGATTAGGTTTTGTAATCTTAAAAGACTCTGAGGTAGTATCGGGGGCTTCTTCATATGTTGTTTATGATGATGGTCTTGAAATTGAAATTGATACAAAGCTTGATTATAGAGGAAAAAACTTAGCAACAGTATGTGGAGCTAAACTAATTTTAGAATGTTTAGATAGAAATATATATCCTAGTTGGGATGCAATAGATTTAAGATCTGTAGCATTAGCAGAAAAATTAGGCTATCAATTAGATACTCCATATGTTGTTTATTATTATGACTTAGATTAGATATTTTATTTAATCTAATTTTTTTGTAAAACCTGATTAAAAATAGGTATGAGAAAATGTTAAAATTTGCATATAAAGAGATAGATATTACACCTAAAAAAAATGTTGAAATGGTTGGATTTGGAAGATTTGATGAAACCTCAAAAGGTATTTTAGATAGTCTATTAGCTCAAATTACTATTTGGGAATTAGAAAATGAAGTTTGTACTTTAATAGTTATAGATCATATTGGGTTTGGAATAAATCATTGTGACTATTTAAGAGATTTAGTTGCAAAAATTTTATCAATAAAAAAAGAAAAAGTTATGTTATGTTTTTCTCATACTCATTCTTCATTTAATGATAGTCTTGAAGAAGAATTGTTTAATTCTATTTGTAAAAAAATTGAGTTATCAATTATTGAAATCAAAGATAATCTAAAAGAAGTAAAACTTTCTCAAGATATCTCCTCTTTAGATATTGGCATAAATAGAAGAAAGGGTAGCTATTTATTAGATGATAGACTATCAATTACAAAAGTTATTGATACAAATAATACTTTGCAATTGATTCTATTAAGATTAAGTGTTCATGCAAATGTTTTAAAAGCTGATAATTATCTTATTTCAAGTGATTTTATTGGAAAAACTAGAGAGTTATTAAAAAATCAATATAATTGTCCAATTGTAATAACTCAAGGTTCTGCTGGTAATATTGCCCCTAAATATTATAATTCTAAAATAAATCCTCCAGATGCTACAGATGAAAACTTTATTAGATGTGAAGATGCACTTTTTAAAATGGCTAATCAAATTCTTTTAGCAGTAAAAGAAAAATTTGATTTAATGCAAATTGAGAGCATTGAAAAACTAATGATGTATTCAAAAGCGGTTGAATTTGAATCAGAGGTTCCTTCTTTTAACAGAGCTTTAGAAATTGCGAAAGAAGCGAAAATGTATTGCCAAATTGATGGAGAAAATTGGCTTAAAGAAGTAAAAAGATTGAATGGTTTAAATGTATCAGTTCAAAAAGATTTAGTTGAAGTTCAATACTTTTATTTAGGAAAGATTTGTTTTTGCGGTGTACCTAATGAAATTATGTGTGAATTTGCAATTGAAGTATCAAATAAGTTAAATGATAAAAATTTTTATTTAAGCGGATATACTAATGGTTGTACAGGATACTTTCCAACAAAAGAAGAATTTGATGAAGGTGGTTATGAGGTATATTGGTCTTTACTAATTTTCTTTCAATATTTTAATAGAGTATTTCCATATAAGAGAAATGAAAGTGATAAATTGATTGAATTTGTTGTTGCAAATGCAAATTAGTAATTCAAATATTTAAATATATATTGTCTATTATTTTGATATTTCAATTCAAATATTAATAAATTGTTGCAATATGTTGACACAAATACTCTCCATAAGTAATATAAGTGAGGTTTATTGAATATGGGAGTCTTATAAATCCCTTTAAACTTTAAAGAATCATTCTTTGAGTTCTTAAAGAATGTTCATTTATTCATTTACTTTCAAAAAAAGTATTATATTTATATAATTTATTAGTTTACAAAAACTAATTATAGAAAATAAAACTTAAACTCAACTTATAAGTTGGTTAGTTTAAGTATAATTTTATAACTTGATTATAAATGTGAAATTAATATTTTTATTGAAGGGAGTATGTGAATAAAATTTAGATAAATAAAGTTTAATTGATATATATAACTCTTATGTATTGTAGATCCTTTTGTTTTTGAGGAGAGATTATGTCAAAGAAATGTTTTTTTAATTATACAAGACGTTATATAATGCTTTTTTGTGGTTTAAGCATTATGGCTATGGGGATAGCCTTATCAATAAAAGCTGATATTGGGATTACACCAATTTCTAGTTTGCCTTATGTGCTTAATCATATAATATCTAATGTAACTATTGGTGAATTCACAGCAGCAATGCATATATCATTTGTGCTTTTACAGATTGTCTTATTAAAAAAAGAATTTGAAGTTTTCCAACTTTTACAATTAATTTTAGCTGTCGTATTTGGAGCTTTAATTGATGGAGCTCTACTTCTCTTTACTCATATAAATCCATCAGTATATCATCAACAATTTGTTGTATTTGTATTAAGTATGTTCTTTATTGCTTTTGGTATTTTTCTTGAAGTAAAAGCAGGTTTATTACTTATTGCAGGTGATGGAGCTATGAAAGCAATATCTACTATTTCTAAAATAGATTTTGGTAAGGTAAAAATAGGTTTTGACTGTTCTCTTGTTTTAATAAGTTTTGTTTTGTGTATTATGTTTACTCATGAATTAACTGGAATTAGAGAAGGTACAGTTCTTGCTGCTATATTTGTTGGGATGATATTAAAAGTGTTCAATGAAAAGATCCATTTTTTTGATAAATTTGTTGAAATAAACTAATTTTAATAAAAAAAATATATTAACCATAAAAGATTTTACATTAAATTTTTATTGTGATAGCGTAATTTTTGTAAGGAGAATATAAAAATTATGTATCACTCAAGATGGAAAAAAACTCACAGAGAAGCCGGTTATATTTATGGTAGTAGATTATTAAAAAATGGAATTAAATTAGATTTTCAATCTATGCTTAATCAAGATAGAATTGATTATGCAAAAGCAGTTTATCCAATCTATAAAAAGTATTATCCAGAAATTTTAGAAGAAATGGAAGGTTTTGTAGAAGGCCAGGGAAGTTCAATTGAGTGTATTTATCCTTTTTTAGTTACTATGTATTCATTTACTCTAAATAATTATTGTTCAATGGTTGCATTTAAAAATAATAATAACTATATCTTTGCAAGGAATTCTGACTTTTTAATTGATGTAGAAAAATTAAGTGATAGTCCCTTCTATAATTTAGATTCATCTTATGCTTTTATTGGAAACACAACAGCCTTAATGGAAATTGAAGATGGAATAAATGAAAAAGGGTTAGCCTGTGGATTAACTTTTATTTATCCAACCACTATTGGCTTTGGTTTAAATGCTGGTTTCTTAGTTAGATATATTTTAGAAAAGTGTGAAACAGTTGATCAAGCTATTAACTTCTTAAATAGTGTTCCAATTGGTTCTGCTCAATGTTTATTAATTGCAGATAGATTTAATAATATTGTAGAGTGTGAGCTTAATCCAAACAATAAATGTATAGTAAGAAAACAAAATCTTGGTTATAAAACCAACCATTTCATTGAAAAAGATATGGCAGAATATGTTTATGATGGAGAAGACGATATTTTTTCTCACCAAAGATATGAAGTAATAAAAAAACAAGATTTTTCTAAGTATGATTTAAATTCCACCTTTGATCTAATGAAAGGAAAATATGGATTTATGTGCCAATATGATAGAAAGAAAGGTATGGATACAATTTGGTCTTCAGTATTCGATATAAAGAATAAAGTAATTTATAGATGTGAAGGAAATCCAAGCAGAAAGAAATTTATAATTGATAAAAGACTTAAATTTACATATTGATTTATATAATAAAAAGAATCTCCTTTTAATTTTTTTTAAAAATTTCATTGACTTTACCCTAAGGGGAAAGACTATGATTTTCTTAGTAAGATAAATGAGGAGATTTTTTATGTTATCTATTGGTGAATTTTCTAAAATATGTAAAGTTTCAACAAAAACTCTTAGATATTATGATGAAATAGGGTTATTAAAGCCTACAAATATAAATTTAGAAAATGGTTATAGAAATTATTCAATCAAACAATTAGAAGATATGTTATTAATTAATAAGTTAAAAAAGTATCAATTTTCTCTTGAAGAAATAAAAGAGTTAATAGAATTTAAAGATAAAAATTTAGAACTTTTTTATACCAAATTAAATAATAAAAAAGCACAAATACAAAAAATAATTAATGATTCAATTAGTATTGTATCAGAAATAGATAGAGATTTAGATGATGTTAAAAATGGTAAGTCACTTAATTCTTATTTGGATGAAATAAAAGTAGAAGAGATAATTTTTCCTGATATGAATATTTTATCAAAAAGAGTTAATGTAAATCACCAGGATTGTTTAGATGGCTATGATAAATTCTTTTCTCCTTTGTTTAATGAAATTATAAAAAATAAATGGACTATGAAATATGCCCCTATGACTATTTATCATAGTAGTGAATATAAAATAGAAGGATATGATATAGAATTTGCAATTCCCTTAGATAAACCTAATGAAAAAACAAGACTTTTCTCTCCTGGGATGTGCCTAAAATCAGTTTTAAAAGGATCCTATTCAAATATAACTTCAGCATATATAAAACAAAAACAGTTTTGTGAAAGATTTGGATATGAATCAACTAACAACCCTTTTGATGTATATATTTCAAATCCTTATGAGATTAGTAATATCCAAGACTTAATAACAGAAATTTATATGCCTGTAAAAAAAATTAAAGAGAGTATTATATGCTAATTTATGATAATTTAAGTGAAAATGAAGTAGTAAAATCTTCAATTAAAGAAGATAAATTAAAAGCCTTTGAAGAAAAAGTAAAACTTGATTATTCAAATATTGTCTCAATTAATATTGTTAAGAATGAAGAGATAATTTATGAAAAATCTTTTAAAGATTATAAGATTAATGATAGTTTGCATGTTGCATCAGTAACTAAAAGTTTTTTATCTGCAATTGTTGGAATTTTAATTGATAGAAAATTAATAGAAAGTATAGATCAAAAGGTTTTAGATTTTTTTCCAGAATACAAAATTAAAGATAATAAAAAACAAGATATCACATTAAGAAATTTATTAACTATGACAGCTCCATATAAATATAAAACTGAACCTTTTAAAAAGTTATGTTGTAGTGATGATTGGACAGAATATGCTCTTAATTTATTAGGAGGAAAAGATCAAATAGGGGATTTTAAATATTCAACTGCAGGAGCACATATAATCTCTTCAATTATTACAAAAGTTACAGGTAATAATGCATTAGCTTTTGCAAATGAAAATTTATTTGCACCATTATCAATAAGCCCATTGGAAAATTATTTTGTTACTCTAGAGACTTATTTCTCATTTTTAAAGGATAAAAATAAGAGAGTTTGGATCGTTGATACTAAGACTAATAGTGCAGGAGGTTGGGGGTTAAGTTTAAATGTAAGAGAAATGTCAAAGTTTGGACAGTTATATTTAAGTAAAGGTGTTTTTAATAATAACAGAATAATCTCTGAAGATTGGATTAATGATAGTTGGAAAAATAATAAAAATAGTTATGGTTATTTATGGTGGTTAATTGATAATAAATATAAGTTAAATTGTGCAATTGGAGATGGAGGTAATATAATATGTGTTATTCCAGAATTAAATGTGGTTATATCAATATTGTGTGAATTTAAACCAAGAGTAAAAGACCGAATAGAATTAATAGCAAATACTATTATTCCAATGATAAAGTAAAATATAGCTACTCAATTTGAGTAGCTATTAGATTATTTAAGTGAAAATTCCGCTGCTGCTTTTGAATGAATTTCAGTAGTATTAAGCACTGGAATGTCTAAATCTTCTTGTTTAACAAGCATTGGAATCTCTGTACATCCTAAAACAACACCTTCGATTCCTTTTGCTTTAAGAGCGTTTATAATTGAAAGATATTTTTTCTTACTTTCCTCTTTTACAATCCCTCTAACTAATTCGGTATATATAACATGATGTATAAATTCTCTATCTTCATCGTTAGGAATTATTACTTCAATATCATTTTTATTTAAAATGTCTTTATAGAAAGTTCCTTCCATAGTGAATTTAGTTCCTAATAATAAAACCTTTTTTAATTGTTTTTCTTTAATAGCTGAGGCTGTAGCTTGGGCAATATGAAGAACTTTTAGATTAGTTTTTTCTTCAATATCTTTTGCCATGATGTGCATGGTGTTTGTACAGATTACAATAAATTCAGCACCAGCTTTTTTTAGGTTATTAGCTTCATTTACCATAATTTGAGTTAATTTTTCCCATTCCCCATTATGTTGTAAGTCTTCGATTAACTGAAAATCAAAAGAATACATAATACAATCTGCAGAGTGTGAACCACCTAATTGAGCTTTTACTTCTTCATTTATTATTCTGTAATAATCTTGAGAAGATTCCCAACTCATTCCACCAATAAGTCCAATTCTTTTCATAAAATACCTCTTGTTTTGAGTATAGTGATTGTAAAAGTTTTAATAAAGTCATTTTTTTCCGAATATTGTCAATTACATGTTATAATGTTTCATATAAAGAAAAATAATAGTATTAGGAACTTAAATGAACGATAGAGAAGAGATTATAAGACTATGGTTTGAAATGTGGCTTAAAAAGAAAGATTTAGGAATTTCAAATATTTTTGATGAAAAAATTATTTATATTGAGAGTTGGGGACCTTGTTATAAAAATATTGAAAAATTGAAATTATGGTTTAATGAATGGAATACTAGAGGATCTGTTTTAAAGTGGGATATAAAACAGTTTATTCATAAAGAAAATCAAACATTTGTTGAATGGTCTTTTGAATGTAAAATGGGAGAAGATATATCAAGTTTTGATGGTATGTCTTTAGTTAAGTTTAATCTTACAAATAAAATAATATATTTAAAAGAATATGGTTGTAGTACAAACAATTATGATCCATATGAGAAAGGAGATATTCCTAAGTTTAATGATGAAAAGGTACTTTGGAATTAAAGTTTAATGCTTGAATACTTAATATTTAGTGATATTTTATATAGATCCCCTGGTTCATTTAGAGATATAGAGATTTGGGTTGATCAAGAGTGCTTATTCTATAACTGTAAAATATCAATTGAAGATAAACCTAGAGTTAATTCAAAGCTTTCTAAAGTTGATAGTAAACTTTGGTTAGAGAAGCTCTATGCTTTAAAAATAAACACTTGGAAAAGTGATTATAGTGATAAGTTAATGTTAGATGGTCACAGTTGGAGTTTAGAATATAAAATTAAAGATAAACGATGCAGGCATATTCATGGGCATCAGAAATATCCAGACAATTATAATGAATTAATAAAATTAATGAATAGTTTAGATTCAAAGTTTGATTTATTGGAGATATAAAATTATGGAAGTTAACAAAAGGATAAAGAAATCTTTTTCTGTTATTGGTAAACAAGGATCAACTGAAGATGGAGCAAATTTTATAAAAGCTTTATGGGATGATGCAAATTCAAATTTTAATGAAGTAGCTTGTTTGGCTAAAAAGAATAAGAGTAATATTCTAGCTGGAATTTGGGGCTTAATGAGTGATTTATCTTATAGTTTTAAACCTTGGGAAGATAATTTTACAAAAGGGCTATATCTTGCTGGGATTGAAGTTGATGAGTCAACAATTGCTCCAAAGGGTTGGGTGAAATGGACTGTTCCTAGTTTTGAGTATATTATTATAAAAAATGAAGATAATGATTCGTTTAATAAAGGTTTAGAGTATTTAAAAGAAAATAATTTAAGTTTGGTTGGGGCAGCTCATGATTTTACTGCTCCTCAAAGTGGTGATAACTTTATTTATTTCCCTATAAGAAAAATAATTGATTAATTTTTGTTAGTTAACCTATAAAAAGATAAACAAAAAGTTTATTATTTTTTAAGGAACTAGTTATGAAAAATAGAAATAATTCTTTTATTAAAAATCTTTTCTTACTTTATTTGTTTTATGTAATTATAACTTTTGTTTTAATTTTTGGATTTAAACAAAAGAATATTGTTAGTGAAGATTTTCCAAATATAAATAACTTTATAAGTAATACAGTTTCAAATGATAGAATTGCCTTAATAGAAGAAAGAGAACTTTCTGCAAAAGTTAAAATTAGTTTAATAGATGGAGCAAAAGAATCATTAAAGATCTCATATTATAAAATTCAAAATGATGAAGCTGGAGATGTATTTTTTTCAAAAATAATTGAAGCTGCTAATAGGGGCGTTAAGGTTGAACTAGTTATTGATGGAAAGCTTAATAAAATAAGTAAAAATTTTAATGGATTAAATTATTTATTAACTAGTAATCCAAATATAGAAATTAGATATTATGAGCCTTTTTTATTTTTCAAACCTTGGACTTGGAATAATATCTTACATGATAAATATATAATTGTAGATGATAAAATAGTAATTCTAGGGGGAAGAAATATTGGAAATCAATATTTTGCAATAAATGGGGAGGCCCCAATTATTACTAAAGATAGGGAAGTTTTAATAATTAATACTGATTTATTAAATTATAAAGATAGTGCTTTATCTCAAATAAATAACTATTTTTATGAGGTGTGGAATAGCGAATACACTAAAAAGGTTAAATCAAATTTATCTAAAAGTAATATAAATAAAGCTAGTGAGAAACAACTTGAATTAGATAAATCTTTAATTTATGTAAAAGATAAACATCCAGAACTATTTAATAATAGTTTTGATTTTATTGGAATGTCTTATCCAGCAAATAAAATTACTTTAATAAATAACCCTCTTACTAGATATAAAAAATTCCCTTATATTTGGGGAACAATAACCAATTTAATTAATACTGCAAATTCTTCAGTTTTCATTCAAAGCCCTTATGTTATTCCAACCATAGAAATGCAAGAGTTTATTGACTTTGATTATTTGAAAAATAAAAAAATTAGTATTTTAACTAATTCTGAATATGCTTCTCCTAATATATTTGCTTTCTCAGGATATTTAAAACATAGAAAAACTTTATTAAAAAATAATGTTGATTTGTATGAATACCAAGGAGAAGGATCAATTCATGCAAAATCATATATAATCGATGATAGAATTTCTTTAGTTGGATCTTTTAATATGGATGGTAGAAGTGCTTATTTAAGTACAGAAACAATGTTTGTAATAGATAGTAAAGATTTTGCTAAAGCCTTAACTGATAAAGTAAAGATTTTAGAGAATGATAGTATGTTAGTAAACGATAAAGCTAACATAGATATGGTAAAAAGGGTTCCAATATTAAAGAAAGTAATATTAAGAGGAACCAAAGTTATAACCTATTTCTTTAATTATTTACTATAGATAAAGATATATAGAACTCTACTATCCGTTCATTGAAATACACTTAAGTATAAGATAGTTTTCTTAATTGGAGGAACTTTTATGAATAGTGAAAAAGTTGGTAAATTAATATATCAATTAAGAAAAGAAAAAAAGTTAACACAAAAGCAATTAGCAGACATTATTAATGTAAGTGATAAGGCTATTTCTAAATGGGAAAGAGGAGCCGGTTGTCCAGATATAACACTATTAACTCAATTATCAAAAGCCCTAAATATTAGCATAGATAGAATTCTTGATGGTGAATTGGATTTAAAAAAAATTGATTCAGGTAATATAAATAAAATTAGGTTTTATGTATGTCCTAATTGTTCAAATATAATAACAGCGACAAGTGATACTAGTATTACCTGTTGTGGTAGACCATTAAAAGCTTTAAAAGCAAAAGCAAGTGATTTAGATCATCATTTGAATATTGAAGAAATTGAGGATGATTTCTATATAACATTTTCTCATGAAATGAGTAAATCGCATTATATTAATTTTATAGCTTATGTAACCTCAGATCGAGTTTTTCTAGTCAGATTATATCCAGAGCAAGCTAGCGGGGTTCGTTTTGCAAAAATGTATGGTGGAACTTTTTATTTTGGTTGTAATAGAGATGGGTTGTGGGTTCAAAAAGATGAGTAATAAGTCTTTTATTCCATTAGAACTTTCTAGTTGGAATCGTCTTGAAACCTTTAATTATTATACAAAAATAGCAAATACTACTTATAGTATTAATTTAGATTTTGATGTAAGTGAAACATATAATAAATTAAAAGAAATGAAGTTAAAATTTTTTCCAACCTATTTATATCTAGTTACTACAGTAGTAAATAAATATGAAGAATTTAGAATAGCGAAAGTCGATAATATTTTAGGGTATTGGGATAAATTAACCCCAGCTTATCCAATTTTTCATGAAGAAGATAATTCTGTATCATTACTATGGAGTGAATATATAGACAACTATTATGAGTTTTATCAAAAATACATCTCTGATACAAAAGCTTATAAAGCTCCAAATGGAATTTTATCAACAAAAGGTCTTCCTTTAGCTAATAGTTATATTATTTCTTGTATACCTTGGGTTACTTTTAATAGTTTTTCATTAGTTAATCATGGTATTAGTGATTACTTTTTACCAAGTTTTGAAGCATCAAAATTTAAAAAAGTTGATAATAGAATTTTAATGCCATTATCTATTACAGTTCATCATGCAACTATTGATGGCTATAACATTAAAAAATTTGTTGATGACTTACAGTTTTTATTTAATAATCCTAAAATATTTTTGGATAAATAGTTTTTGTTGAAATTATTATAAATATAAGTAAAACTATTTATTACATATAATAAATCTTATAGGATAAAAATAAATTTAACTTATAAGGTTTATTTAATGTCTATTAAACAATCAAATTTGAATGAAGAATCTATTAAGAAATATTTATCTCCTACCTTTTTAGGAGATAGAGTTGTTTTAGTTGAAGAGAGAGAAATTTCAGCTAAAATAAAGATTAACTTAATAGAAAATGCTAAAAAAAGTTTAGATATTTCTTATTTCCAAGTTCAAAAAGATGAAGCTGGCATATTATTTTTTGCAGGACTTATCGAAGCTGCAAAGCGTGGGGTTAAAGTAAGAATTCTTTTAGATGGTAAGTGTAATAAAATAAAATATAATCTTGATGATACAAATTTAGCACTGCTAAGAAATCCAAATATTGAGATTAAATATTATGATCCATTGAATATCTTTAATCCAATAAGTTGGAATAATATTTTACATGATAAATATATTGTTGTGGATAATAAAATAGCAATAATAGGTGGCAGAAATATTGGAAATCAATATTTTGCCTTTCACAACTCTGATTATAATAAAATAAACGATAGAGAAGTATTAATTTATACAAATACTTCTAACTTTACTTCTTCTGCCGTAGTTCAGATTGAAGATTATTTTAATTTAATTTGGCAAAGTAAATATTCTAAAGTTTTAAATATAAAAATGAATAAAAAAAGGATATTAAAAGCTGATAATAAAATTAATTACTTTGAAAGTTTCTTAAAAGTTGAGAGAGAAAAATACAAGCATTTATTTAATAATGAGTTTGATTGGGATTTATATTCTATTGAAGTAAATAAGATTTCTTTAATTTATAATTCAATAAAGAGAGGGAAAAAAGAACCTTCCTGTTGGAAAGAGATAATCAAATTTTTTGATGTGGCTAAAGAAAATATCATTATTCAAAGTCCATATATAATTTTTTCTAAAGCTATGAAAAATAAGTTTAAATTAAATAATTATTCTAATAAATCAATATCTGTAATTACTAATTCAGCTTATTCGACTTTAGATTTATTAGCATTTACTGGATATTTAAAACATAAGAAAAGTCTTATTAAAAACAAATTTAAATTATATGAATATCAAAGAGAAAAATCTTCTATCCATGGCAAAAGCTATGTATTTGATGACAATTTAAGTATTGTTGGTTCCTTTAATTTAGATCCAAGAAGTGTATATCTTAGTACTGAAACAATGCTTATAATCGATAGTGTTAAATTTAACCAAGAATTGAGAAAAAAATTGAATATTCTTATTGATGATAGTGTTTTAGTTAATCAAAAAAATGTAAAACAGAAGTCTCCAAGTTTATTTAAAAGAATAATATTAGTGATTTTTTCCATACTGACTTATTTCTTTAACTTTTTACTTTAAAATGTGTTAAAATTTTAATAATTGATAAAAAATAGATAATTTAGCTATATCTTAATTTATTGGAGGTATTTTAATGTCCTATAAAATTCTAGTAGTAGATGATGAAGTTGATATAGTTGAATTGATTAAAGATTATTTTGAAATGAATAATTACGAAGTATTGATAGCTTATAATGGAAAACAAGCTTTAACTTTAATTGAAAAATCTCCTGATCTAATTTTATTAGATATAAACTTACCTGACATTGATGGACTAAATCTTTGTAAGAAAATAAGAAATTATGTTTCAGCTCCAATTTTGTTTTTAACAGCAAAAGTGGAAGAGAAAGATAAAATTATTGGTTTTGGTGTTGGTGGTGATGATTATATAGTAAAACCTTTTTCTCTAGATGAATTAAAAGCTAGAGTATCCGCCCATCTTCGTCGTCAAGAAAGAGAGAGAACTTCCTCCAAGAAGAAATTTATTGATAATTTAGTTATTGATTATGGTTTAAAATGTGTCTTCTTTAATGATAAGAAATTGCCTTTTGTAAAAAAAGAATTTGAGATAATTGAATTTTTATCTTTAAATAACAATCAAGTTTTTGATAAAGAACGAATTTATGATTGTGTTTGGGGTTATGATGGCGAAGGGGATAGTAGTGTTGTTGCAGAACACATTAGAAGGATTAGAGTAAAATTAGCAAATGTAAGTGATAAAAAATATATAGACACAGTTTGGGGTATAGGGTATAGATGGATAGGATAAAAAACATATTTAAAAATTTATCACTAAAAAAATCTTTTATGTTATATATGCTTTTATTTTTGGTGATAGCTACAATATTAAGTTCAATTACAATTAATTTTGTTGATGATTATAAATATAAAATTCAAATGTCTTATAGTGATATATCTAATAATTATACAATCAACAATGATGAGGGTAAGGTATTAGTCTTTAATTCTTCAAGTATTGATTATTCATCCTCAGATAATCGTATCATTAAACTTTGTAGCTTTATTAGTAGTGCTTCAATTCCAGTATTCTTTGGTGTTGGTATTATATTAGCTGCTTTTTTATTTTATAAAAATAAATTAAAGAAACCCTTAGAATTGTTAAATGATGCTTCAAAAAAAATATCAGAAACAAATTTAGATTTTCATATTATTTATGATAGTAAAGATGAAATGGGGCAACTATGTAATTCTTTTGAGACTATGCGTAAGTCACTTGAAGAGAATAACTTAGAAATGTGGCGAGCCATGGAAGAAAGAAAGCGTTTAAATGCTGCTTTTTCACATGACTTAAGAACTCCTTTAACTGTTTTAAAAGGTTATTTAGATTTTCTTGAACAGTATTTACCAGAGAATAAAATCTCTAAAGAAAAAATGTTATCAACCTTTGATAAAATGTCTTCTAGTATTGATAGATTAGAAAATTATACTTATCAAATGAGTGAGATTCAAAGATTAGAAGATATACAAGTTGATTTTAAAGGAGTCGATTATAAGGATTTGATTAATCAACTTAAAAGTTCTAGTGATTTGTTAATATTAAATACTAATTTGAAGTTGAATTTTAAGTCAGAGTTGAAAGATGATAAGAATTTATTAATTGATAATAATATAATTATGAGAGTATATGAAAATATAATCTCAAATTCTATTAGATTTGCAAAATCTATGATTGATGTAAATATATATATTCATAATCCTTATTTAATAATTGAAATTGAAGATGATGGTAAAGGCTTTAGTGACGAGGATTTAAAAAATGCTTTAAATTCATATTATAAAAATAATCCGGATAATGATAAATCTCATTTTGGTCTTGGTTTATATATTAGTAATATTTTAATCAAAAAACATAATGGTTTAATTAAGCTTTCAAATTCAAAGGATAATGGAGCTAAAGTAAATATAAAATTTCTTATAAATAATTAATAGTTGAAAGAAAATAGAGATTTGAATTTTACACTTTACTTATTAATAAAAATAAGGAGAGTGTAATATGATAGCTCAAAGAAATAATGTGATTCTTAAAACTATTGGTTTAAAAAAATATTATGGAGAAACTTCTAATATTGTTAAGGCTTTAGATGGGATTGATTTATCAATATTCAAAGGTGAATTTGTTTCTATTGTTGGAACCTCTGGTAGTGGAAAAACAACTCTTTTACATATGTTAGGAGCATTAGATACTCCTAGTGAAGGTATAATAGAAATTAGCGGATCAAAATTGTCTAATATGAAAGACCAAGATAAAGCTATATTTCGTAGAAGAAATATAGGTTTTGTTTTTCAAAATTATAATCTAGTTCCTGTTTTAAATGTTTATGAGAATATAACTCTACCAGTGGAATTAGATAATAAAGAAATAGATAAATCTTTCATCTCAGAAATAATTGAAATGTTGGGACTTTCAGAAAAATTAAAAAATCTACCCAATAATTTATCTGGAGGGCAACAACAACGAGTTGCAATTGCTAGAGCTTTAGTTGCAAAACCCGCTGTTATTTTAGCTGATGAACCTACAGGTAATTTAGATAGTAAAACCAGTGATGATGTAATGGCTTTATTAAAATCTAGCAGTGAAAAATTTAATCAGACAGTTGTAATGATTACTCATAATAAAGAAATAGCCCAATTAGCTGATAGAACCATCCATATTGAGGATGGAAAAATTATCAAATAGGGGGTTATAGATGGATAATAATAAAAGCATTATCAATAAATTAATGAGAAATACTTTAAATGCTAATAAAGTAAGAAATAAATATATAATAATTGCAATCGTTTTAACAACTTTGATGCTTTCTTTTGTATTTAGTACTGGACTTAGTTATTACAAATCAATGAAAATTCAACAACTTCGATTGATGGGAACTAATGCTCATGTTGCTTTAACTCTTCCAAGTGAAGATCAAATTGAAAAGATTAAGCAATTACCTTATGTAGAAGAAGTTGGGTTACAACATAATGTTGGGATTTTAAAGTTAAGTGATAATATGAAATTTATGAGTATTTCATTGCATTGGTTTGACCAAGAAGAATGGAAGAATTTTAGAACTCCCTCCTATGATGATATAAAAGGTGAATACCCAAAATCTGAGAATGAGATAATGGTTCCTCTTTGGATTTTAAATAATATGGGGATTGATAATCCTAAAATAGGTATGAAAATTCCTTTAAGCTATTATTTAGGCGAGGAGAGAGGAGCTTTTCAAACAAAAGATTTTACTTTAGCAGGATATTTTACCGATTATACATATATTAGATCTGGAAATATTGGATCAATATTAGTATCAAAGGAACTTGCAAAACAAAGTGGAAATTCTGTTAGTAATTCTGGAGCAATTTCTATTAAATACATCGATTCAAAAAATATAGATAAATATAATGAGATGTTGAAAGAAGATATTAATCTTAATGAAAAACAACAAATCAGAGTTGTCCCTATATATGATAATGGATCAAGCAATAAATTATCGACAATTATTTCTTTTCTAGCTGTTATTTTTTTCTTAATGTTTGCAGGCTATTTATTAATATATAATGTCTTTTATATTTCTGTTTCAAAGGATATTCAGTATTATGGTCTTTTAAAAACAGTTGGGACCACTTCAAAACAATTAAAAAAAATTGTAGTAGGACAAGCTAATATTTTAGCAGCAATTGGGATCCCTATTGGTTTATTAATTGGAGCTTTACTTTCTTTAATAATTGTTCCAAAAGCTTTATCTTTGATGAATTTAGAGACAGGAATGGAAATATCTTTTCACCCTTTTATTTTTATTGGGACAGCTTTTTTTTCTTATATAACTATAATTTTAGGAGTAAGAAAGTCAGCAAAGATTACATCGAAGATTTCTCCCATTGAGGCTATGAATTATACTGGTGTTAAAGTAAATAAAAAACAAATAAGTAATTCTCGTACTGGTAATTTAAGTAAAATGGCTTTTCGAAGCATTTTTAGAGATCCCAAAAGAGCTTCTATTGTTTTTTTATCTTTGTTTTTAGGACTTACAATTTTCTTAATTATTTCAACTATGATTTCTAGTATGGATATTAAACATTATATCAATTCTTATGTAAAAAATGATTTTATTTTGAGTAATAATACTTTAGAGCCTGGAGCAATGGTGAATGGAAGTAGCGAAAAGCAAAAGTTTGATTCTTCCTTCATTTCGACTTTGGAATCTGATATAGATATCACAAATTTAAGAACTACAAGTATTGAAAAAATGTCTATGAAATATGATCCGATTATATTTAAAAAACATATGGATTGGTTTTATGATAGGTTTAATCTAGACGAAGATCTTAGCTATCAAACTGTTAGTGATAATTTCTGGGGATATATAATTGCAATAGATGAGAGATACATTGAAGAATTTAATCAATCACATCCAGATTCTATTATTGATTTAAAAGCCTTTAAAAAAGGAGATATTGCTCTTTTTGGATCTAATAATCCTACTCTCTATTCTGATGTAAAGGAAGTTGATATATCAATATTATCTAATAATATTGAAAGAAAATTTACTATTGGTGGTTTTTTGCCTTTTGGTTTTCAATTTGCTGCTGGTGCTATGGCTCCAAATATATATGTATCACAAGAAGTGCTTAATAGTCTTGTTGATAATCCGTATATCTATAAAATTAATATGGATGTAAAAGCAGGAGAGAGTGAAAAAGCTCTTAATACAATAAAAAAAATGACTGAAAACGATAATGATATTTCTAGAATTTCAAGAATTGAAAGACAAGCTGAAATGAGGGATAGTAAATTGATGTTATATATTTTAGGTGGTGGTGTTGCTTTTATTTTAGCTTTGATTGGAATACTAAATTTTATAAATGTTATGGCCTCAGAAATCATTTCAAGAAAAAAAGAGTTCGCTATGTTGGAAAGTATAGGGATGACCTTCAAGCAAGTAAAAAATATGTTGGTTTTAGAAGGCTTTGGTTATGGGCTTTTAACTATATTTTTAGTTGGAATCTTTGGAAATATAATAACCTATTCAATTTTTATTTTATTTAAAAAGCAAGCAGATTATGCTATATATACCTTTCCAACTATTCAAATGATAGTTTCTATTGTAGTTGTACTTTTGGTTTGTTTGTTAACACCTATAATTATTTATAAATCATTGGTTAAAGATAGTATTGTAGAAAGATTAAGAGATAATTAATAAATATAAAGTATTCATTTTTTGTTAATTCATTAGATGAATACTTTTTTATGAGCAATTAATTATACAAATTCGTATTATTTGGTTATTAACTTCTTGTACAGCATAAGTTAAAGATAATATTATTGAAATAAGTATAATATTGTTAAATAAAAATTTTCATTATTTAAAAGAAGGAAAAGAAATTAATGTAAGAAATTGTGCTGAAAAAAGGAGTAAATAGATGACAAGATTAGAGATTAATTTAAATTATTTCTTTGGAAATACTTTAATAAAAGGCTTATATAGCAAATATATTGATCAATTAGATTTATCTGATTCCAAAGATGTGCTTGAATTTGGATGTGGAATAGGGTGTATAACAAAACCTTTACTAAAAAAACTAGGTAAAGATGTTAAATTAAATTGTATCGATATTGATTTTGATGCAATAAACTTTTCCAAAAAAAGATTTAAAGATTATAATAATCTCTGTTATTTTGTTGGGGATATAAGAACTTTAGATATTCAAGAAAATAGTTTTGATACAGTGATAATTCATTACATGTATCATGATATCCCAAGTAAAGAAAGAAAATCAATTTTAAAAAAAATAAATAAAGTAATGAAAGATGGTGGTAAAATATTTATTAGAGAACCAATAAAAGAAACACATGGAATTTCTCCAGCTGAAGTTAGAAAATTAATGAAATCTTGTGGCTTTGTTGAAATAAAAGGAGAAATGGAAAAGAAATTTGTTGGTGGTGAAATGTTTAACGCAATATTTATAAAAGAAAAAAATTTGTTGAAATAATATAAATTATAATGTTTAATATACATATCAAACTAATAGGAGTCTTTTTGAAGAGATTTAACAATTTGGATGCGGTATAATATCGGAGGTATCTGATAAATTGATCGCATACCTCCAAAATATTCAATAATATATTCAATTTTGGAGGATAAAATGAATATTTTAGAAGTATATACTCTTAATGATTATTTCATTAAAGAAGCTTTATTATACCCAAATTTAGTATTAGCTAGAGTTGTTGCAAAATATAAAGGAATATATAGAGTTGTAACAAAAAATAGAAATTCTTTAGCAAAACTTTCTGGCAAATTTTATAATGATAATAATAGACAAATAGATTACCCAGCAGTTGGGGATTTTGTTATGGTCAATGAAGTTGACCCGAGTCTTTCAATAATAGAGAAAGTATTAAATAGAAGAAGTTGTTTAACTAGAAGTGATGTAACAAATAATAATCAATCACAGATTATTGCATCAAATTTAGATTATGTTTTTATCTGTATGTCTTTAAATAATAATTTTAATTTAAATAGACTTGAGAGATATTTATCAATAGTTTATCAAAGCGGAGCCTTGCCGGTAATAGTTTTAACTAAAGCCGATTTATGTGATTGTGTTGATGAGAAGGTGTTATCAGTTCAATGTCTTGATGGCATGGCTGAAATAATTACAACATCAATTTATGATGAAGATATTGATAAGAAAATATATTCAATCTTAAAAAAAGGTATGTGTGGTGCTTTTATTGGTTCTTCTGGTGTTGGTAAATCAACATTGATAAATAAACTTTTAAATAAAGAAGTTTTAGAAACTAAAGAAATTGGGAAAGATGATAAAGGTAAACACACTACTACCGTTTCTCAAATGTTAGTTTTACTAAATTATAGTTTAGTTATTGATACTCCGGGTATGAGGGAATTAGCTCTTGATAATGATGACTTATCTCTTTCTTTTAACGACATTGAAGAGTTAGCAATAAATTGTAAATTTAAGAATTGCACTCACACTAATGAAATGGGTTGTGCTGTATTGCAAGCTATAGATGATGGATCTTTAGATCAAAGAAGACTTAATAATTATTTTAAAATGAAAAGAGAAACTAGTTATTCTAATTTGAATTATAAGCAAATTGAAAATGAGAAGCTAAGCAGAATGTTTAAAGATATTGGTGGAATGAAAAATGCCAGAAGATTCTCGAAAACATTAGAAAAAAGGAAGTAAGATGATTAATAATTATAAAATTAGATGTGAAGAAAAAGATGATTATTATGATGTGGAAAATCTAACTCGTGAAGCTTTCTTTAATGTTTATAAACCAGGTTGTGATGAACATTATGTGCTCCATAAGTTTAGAAATAATCCAGATTTTATAAAAGGATTAAGTTTAGTTGTTTGTGATTTAGATAAAATTATTGCTCATATTATGTATTGTAAGACCAAAATAATTGATTTAGATAAATCGTTTAAAGAAGTATTAATGTTTGGACCAGTTAGTGTTTTACCAGAATACCAAGCTAAGGGAATTGGTTCTATGTTGATAACTTATTCTTTGGATAAAGCAAAAGACTTAGGATATAAAGCTGTTGCAATTACTGGGAATCCTAAATTTTATACTAAACTTGGTTTTGAATTAGGCTTTTCTTTTAATATTTTTTATGAAGATATAAATAATAATGATCTAATTCCATTCTTTTTAGTAAAAGAATTAGAGAGCGATTATTTATCCTTTCAAAAAGGAGTCTTGATAGAACCAAAAGATTATCAAGTTGATAAAGAAGAAGTTGATAAATTTGATTTGAATTTTCCATATAAAGAAAAATTAAAATTAGATACTCAAATTTTTAATTAATTTTGGTTAATTGTATTTTTAAATTCTCCTGGGCTAATCCCATAGTAGGCTTTAAATACTGATCCAAAATGCTTTGAAGATGAGAATCCAACATCAAGAGCAACATCTTGTACTTTTGAATTTGGGTTTGATAGCAAAGCCTTTGCTGTTTCCATCCTCATTCTAAGTAGATATTTCGAATAGGGTTCCCCGATTTCTTTATGAAATATAGTACTTAGATAGGATGGTGTTATTTCAAAGATGTCCGCTAGAATAGTTAAGCTTAAGCCTTCTCTAAAATGAAGTTGTAAATACTCTTGGATTTGTGATACTAAGTTATTTTTATTGTTATCGATTTTTAAAATTGGTTTTTCTACTTGATTGGTATTCTTTAGAGAAATTGCAGATAAAGCAGCTGACAATTCTTCATCTCTTAAAGGTTTTAAAAGATAGTCAAATACATTTAGTTTTACTGCAGCTCTTGCATATTCAAATTCATCATAGCCTGTAATTATGATTATTGGCATATCACTTTTATTTTTAAATAGGTATTTTGATAGCTCAATTCCATCCATTCCAGGCATTCTTATATCAGTTATAACAGCATCGTAATCTTTATGTTGTAAAAGTTGAATAGCATAAATACCGTCTGAAGCTGTATCTTCAGCAACCCAATCCGAGTTAATCTTATTTAAGTTTTTTCCTAAATATTCTCTCATTAAAGGTTCATCATCAACTATTAATGCTTTAAACATCATTGTCTCCTATTTTTTTGGGAATTGTCAAAATAAAAGTAGAGCCTTTATTTAGTTCTGAATTAATATCTAAGCCATAATTGTTTCCATATTTTAATTTGATTCTTCTAGCAATATTAATTAGAGCAACTCTTTTAATATTATTATCAAGAGCAGATTCAGGATTATCAATTTTTTCTTTAAGTGCTTTTAGTTTTGTATCTTCAATTCCAACGCCATTATCTTCAATTACAATAGAAACACTATCCTCATTATCTTTTGAGTATATATTTATTTTACATAAATCTTCTTTTCTTGCAAATCCATGTATTAAAGCATTCTCGATAATTGGTTGAAGGGTTAAAGCAGGGATTAAATAATTCAAATGATCCTCTTTAATATCAATTTTATAGCTTAAATTAGTATATCTAATGCATTGCATGCTTAAATAGTTTTTACAAATCAAAATTTCAGATCTAAGTGTAATCTCGGAATCAGCATGAACTAAAGCATTTAAAAGGGAAGCTAGTTTTTCAATATAATCAATTGCTTCATCGATTCTATTTACTTTTATTAATAGACTTATTGTATTTAGACTATTAAATAAGAAATGAGGTTTGATTTGATTACACATAGCTACATATTGTGCTTCTTTTTCAAGATATTTAGCTTCGTAAATTTCTTTAGTAAGTTGGATATTTTTCTTCATAGTTACATCAATTCTTTCTGTCATTTCGTTAAAAGAGGAAGCAAGGTATGCAATTTCATCATCACCGTTTACATTAGCTTTAACACTATAATCTTCTTTTTGTACTTCTTTCATCAAATCTGTAACATCATATATTGGTTTTAATAATCTTTTTACAAGTTGTGTTGATAAGAGTATTCCAATTGTTGAACATAAAAGGCCTAATAAAATTGATCTAAATTGGATTTGATTGATGTTTTTTGTCATAGCTTTTATGCTACTAACATCATAAATATTCCAAGAAGTAATTGGAATTTTTACATCTGTAATTAAGAATTCTTCTCCATCAACACTAGTAATATTATTTTTGAATTCTTTATTAGTTATTTGATTATAAAGGGTTTTTATAAAGTCAAAAGAATATGATTTACTTTTTGCATATATTAATTGATTATTTTCATTGGTTATAATTAATGCTTTGTTTTGGGCATCAATAACATTTGAGCAAACATTATCAAGACCTTTAGAATTGGCATCAATTCTTAAAATACCAATAGATTTACTATTGTCTTTTAAATCTAAAATGTTGCTTAAAACAATAAATTCAAAATCATCATTATTAGAATAAATTATTATAGGAATTTTACTATTTTGGACTTTTTCTATTATATCCTTACTTAAACCAGAACTAGATACATAATTATCATCTCTATTACTAGAGAATAATTCTTCATCAGTGTAAATATAAGCATCTTGGATATCATCATGAGGAAGCAGAATATTTTTTGTTAAGAAAGATTCAATAATTCTTTGTCTTTTTAATATTTGGGAAGGGCTATCTGTTTCCATAGAGAGAGCTTCTATTAAAGAAGTATCATAATAAGGAATTATACAAAGCTCTTGAACTCCTTGCAAATATGTTTCAACATTGTTTGCAAGTTGAGAAAGTGTTGTTTTTGTATCACTATAGGATAACTCAATCATATCTTTTTTATAATTTCTTGAGGATATGATGGTAACAATCATAACTGATATAAAAATAAGAATACTTGTACTAAACAAAAGTTTTTTCTTAATTGTCCAATTTTTTTTCATAAATTCTTCCTCATATCCTATACTATAGGGGTAAAAGCTCTTGAGCAAGAAAAACATGAAGATTTGTGATAAATCAAAAAAACTTGAACCTATATTGAAAAAACTTGGTATTTTGTATTTGTTTTTTTGGGATGATAATAAGTTATCACAAAGAAAAGGAGTTAGAATTATGAACAAAAGAATTATATCAGTGCTTGCTATTTTATTAGTAGTTAGTGGATCTTTATTTGCTAATGGTAGCCCTGAAGTTTCATTCTTTACTGGTAAAGTTGAAACCATTGATTTAATGAATGATATTATCAATGACTTTAACGCTCAAGATAATGGTTTTACTGTATCTCAAGAATATCAAAAAGATGCAAGTAATATTATCAAAGTTAAATTTGCATCAGGCGAAGTACCTGATATTATGACAACATATGAACAAGCTTATGTGGATCAAGGTAAATATCTTGATTTAAGTGATGAAGCTTGGTGGGATAGATTAGTTCCTTCAATGAGAGACAACTGTACAGATATTAAAACTGGTAATCAATACAGAGTTTGTACAAACATGACTATGGCTGGTCTTTTCTATAATAAAGATATCTATGATGAATTAGGATTAGAACCAGCTACAACTTGGGATCAATTTGTTAAAAACTTAGAAGTTATTAAAGAAAAAAGACCTGATGTAACACCATTATTTATTCCTGGTAAAGAAGCTTGGTCTTTAGGTCACTGGATTGAATTTGTTCCTCATGGATATATAAAACAAACTTTAGGTCCAATTGAAAGTAAATTAGCTATGTTAAATAACGAAAGTGATAAATTGAATTTTGGAGATCCTAATGGTGCCATGGCTGAATTTGCAAGAAAATTAGTTGAACTACAAGATAAAGGTTTAATTAACTCTGATGTATTAACTGCAACTGCTGATAATAGAACAGAAGCCTTTGTAAGTGGTAAAGCTGCAATGTTCTCCGATGGAATGTGGGCTCTTGGTGGTATTTTAGCTGCTAATCCTGATATGAATATTGGTTTTGCTCCATATCCTGCATATATGCCAAATTCAAAACCAGTAGTTCTTTCTGCAGAAGATAGTGGTTATAGTATCTCAGCTTCTTCAACAAATATTGAAGGCGCTAAAAAGTTCTTAACTTTCTTATTCTCAGCTGACAATATGAAAAAATATTCTGAAGCTTTAGGTTCTCCTAGTGCATTTAAAGATGTAGATGCTTCTTGGGCTCCAAAAGGATTTAGAGATGAAGTAAAAGCTACATTAAACTCAGCTGTAAATATTGGTTTTACAAATGAAAAACCTGCTGGATTCTCTGGTGATGATGCCGGAAGAATGGTTCAAGATTTATTTGCTGGAACATATACTCCTGAAGAATTTGCAAAAGCTTATCAAGAAGCTTGGGACAACGGTTTCTAAATTAAAATTGGTAGGGATTTATTCCCTACCAAACTTTTAAGGAATAATTATGAAAAAAAGAATTGATGGAATTCAACTAATGAGTATTCCTGCAGCAATGTTGTATGGAATTTTTTTTATCTTTCCTCTTTTACAAGGTATTAGATTAAGCTTTACAGATTGGGATGGAATGGGAAAAGCCGCATTTGTTGGATTACAGAACTATATAGATTTTTTTAGTGATTCAAGAGCTCTAGGAGATATAAAGACTACTGTATTATTTGCAATTGGAAGTGCCTTTTTATTAAATCTTGTTGGTTTAATTTATGCACTTATAATGAAGAATAAATTTAAATTTCAAGCTTTTGTTAGAGTAGTTATATATCTTCCAGCAATTATTAGCCCTTTAATTATGGGATATATTTGGTATTTCTTATTACAACCTGGAAGAGGGTTTATATATAGAGCTGCAGAATTTTTTAATTATCAAATTGCATGGAATTGGATGGGACAATATTCTCATACAATAATTGTTTTAATCTTAGTAAATGTTTGGCAATATGCTGGAATGACTATGATTATTTATTTAGCAGGACTTAAAGCTATACCTAATGAGTTGTATGAATCAGCTAAAATAGATGGAGCTTCTACTCTGCAAATATTTAGTAAGATTACAATGCCTTTATTAATTCCTTCAATCAGAATTAATGTAGTAACAAATATTATTGGATCTTTATCAGTCTTCGATATAATCATGAGTTTAACAGAAGGTGGACCAGGATATTCAACCGAAAGTTTAAGTATTTATATCATGAGAATGTGTTATGGAAATAAAACAGGTTATTCAACAGCAGTTGCAATGATTTTATTCTTATTAATTTTAGTACCTGTATTAATTTCATTTAAGCTTACTAAATCTAGGAGTTAGGTATTATATGAAAAATGTAAATTACATAAAAATATTAAAAACACTTTTTATAATTTTAATTTGTATAACTTGTCTTTTACCCTTTTATGTTTTAATTGTTTTATCTTTAAATGATCCTAGTACTTTGTTTTATGAAGGGAATATGTTTCTTCCTGATTTTCATTTTTCAAACTATTTAGAAGCATTTGCTAGATCACATATTTTAAGAGCTATGCTTAACTCTTTAATAATAACTTTAGGATCTTTAGTTTTATCTATTATTACAGGGGGAATGGCAGGATATTCAATTGCTAGAAAGGCAAGTAAATTTAATTATATATTATTTTCTGTTTTAATTGGTTGTATGATGATTCCTGGTATTATTAATACTGTTCCATTATATACTTTAATGAGAAAAATACATGGAGTAGATACTCTTTGGGGAATGATATTTGTTACATCAACTTTATCTCTTCCAACTTGTGTATTTATTTATACTACATTTATTAGAGAATTACCTAAAGAATTAAATGAAGCTGCAGAAATTGACGGATGTACAGGAATTAGTGCATTTTGGAAAATAATTTTTCCATTATTAAAGCCTGCAACAGCATCTTTTGTAATACTTAATGGATTTGGAATTTGGAACAACTATGCTCAAGCTGTATTCTTCTTACAAAGTAATAAGAAGCATAATGTACCACAAGCATTATCTGTTTTCTTCCAACAATTTGCAGGAGCAAAATGGCATTTAGTTTCAGCAACAGCCGCTATAGCAATAGTACCAGTTGTTGTTATTTTCTTGATTTTCCAAAAACAGTTTATGAGTGGATTAGCAGATGGAGCAGTTAAAGGATGATTAATAAATTATATTTTGATAAAGCAAATTATAATAATTTAGATAATATTAAGTTATTTCTTGATAGTGATAATAAGAGAAAAGTTTTAATCGAAATTTATAAATTTGATGAAAAAGTAAGTTCTTTTTCTATTGAATTAAGTACTGGGTTAAATACTATTAATTTAGGACCTTTTGATAGTGTAATTGCGGGGTATAGAGTTTTTATTAATTATGATGAAAAGCTTTATACAGCAGTTTTTTCAATAGATTCTAAACAAGAAATAATTAGATATGGATTTTTGAGTGATTTTGAAAAAGAAGATAATGATTACGATATATCTTGGATGAAGGATAACCATATAAATTATGTTCAATTTTATGATTGGTCATATCATCACGATGATATGGTAGCAAAAACAATTGAATATAATGATTCTATGGGAAAAGCTAATAATTTAAATGTCATAAAAAATAAGATAATTAGCTGCCAAAATAATGGTATGAAAGCTATGGCTTATGGTCCAATATATGCTGCAACAAAAGAGTATTACAACAATCATAAAGAAGATGCTTATTATGCTATAGAAAATAAGCCTTTATCTTTTATAGATACTTTTTATTTTATGAATATTTCTAAAGATTGTAATTGGAGAAGTCATATTATAAATGAATATAATAAGAGTATTTCTCAAGTTGGTTTTGATGGAATTCATTTAGATACTTATGGATATCCTAAAAGAGCTCTTGATTATAATGGTGATGTTAAAGAATTAGATAGTGAAATTTTAAGCTTTTTAGAACAAGTTTCTACTGATTTAGATGAGGCAAAATTAATATTTAATAATGTTGGGGCTTGGCCATTAACAAAAGAAATTGGAGATACCCAAAGTGCAGTATATATTGAAGTTTGGCCGCCATATGAAAGTTTCTATAATTTAAGAGAAATAATAAATAAAGCAAAAGAGAGTTATAAACCTGTTATAATTTCTGCATATATAGCTAGTTTTAGATTAGATAGAGAGAGAGCTTTATATAGTGCATTATTTACAACTTTTTATATAAATTCTTTAGGTGCTACACATTTATTCTTAGGTGAAGAAGGTTGTGTAATTACCCAAGGTTATTATTGTGATTATTCTAAATTGAGGGATTTTGAAAAAGATATAATTAAAAGATATCAAGACTTCTTTGTTTCTTATCAAGATATTATTTATGATAAGAGTTTAAAGGATGTTACTATGACTCACTGTGGTTGGGATAATCAAGAATATATAGTTGAAGGTAATTATTCTCTTACAGCTGAAAAAAATCATATCTCAGTAAATATTAGAGCTAATAAGAATAAACACTTGATTAGTCTAATGAATTTAGAGAATAATGATAATCTTTGGAATTTAGGGAAAGAGGAACCTTTATTATCCTCAAAACTTAAATTTAAAGTTCAAGTACTAAAATCAGTAAATAAATTATATTTATTAGATCCTGAAAATAATAGTTATTTGCCAATAGCCTTAGACTATAAACAATATAAAGGGGAGAGAAGCAATGTAATTGAATTTGAAGTTCCACCCTTTAAAGTTGGTTCTATTGTATATCTTGAGGAGCAAAATTAATGATTCAAGTAACAGCTAATGAATATGTAGCACTACCAAATATAAACGAAAATGATGCATCAATTCCATATTTAACTGTTTTAAATATGGAATATAGAGGGATGCTAGAGCTTGATGGGACTTCTTTATTAAAACCAACTATTAAGATTAATAATAAAGAAATAAACTTAGAGAATAAATTAAGTTGGACTAGAGTTTGTTATTGGATTCCAAAGGCAGAGTATGAGAATAAAGATTTTAAACTTTCAATTATATTTTTAACTCCTAAAGATCATAAAGCTTTGGTAGTTAGAGTTTCTATTGAAAATAAAAGTAATAAGAGTTTTGATTTTGAAATAGCATTAAATTTAAATTGGTCAAAAACTTATCATGTAGTAAATGAAAGTTACGAAATAAAAAGTGAGATAATTGAAAAAGAGAGTAATTGGAATCACGCTAAAGTTTATCAACAATTTAATAAACTTCCATTAATCTCTTTAGCTCCTATGGAAACTAATAATAGTTATGGAACTTTGGATGTAGCTGAAGTTTATAATTATGATTATTTCTTAGGTGTGGGATATGAAGAAGTATCAGCTTCCACTGCTGCAAAACATCTTAAAAGAATTGAATTTGATGAATTATTGAAAGAAAATGTTGCTTTTTTAGAGAGTAAAATTATTAGAAATAATGATTCATTTTTAGAGATGATATTAAATACTAATCTATTTTTCTCTTATTATTTTTCAGCTGGAAAAACATTAGATAGTGAAGAATTAGTTTTAGCAACTTCTCGTTCTCCAAGATATTATGTATCTGCAGCATATTGGGATAGAGATTCTCTTTTGTGGAGTTATCCTTCCTTTTTGTTAATTGATGAAAAGCTTTCAAAAAAAGTTTTAGAGTATGTTTTTACAAAGCAAATAAAAAATATAGGTGAGCATAGTAGATTTATTGATGGATCTTTATTAGAACCTGGTTTTGAATTGGATGAACTTTGTGCTCCTGTATTAGCCGTAGAAAAATATATTAATAAAACTGGGGACAATTCAATTCTTGAAGAATCTTATTTAAAGAGTGGATTACATCTTATTCTAGAAAAATTGCAAACAAAAAGACATAAAGATATTGCCTTATATGAAACTTTCTTAATGCCAACTGATGATTTTACTAAGGAAAAATATCTAACTTATAATAATGTTTTAGTTTATAAAGTTTTAATAATTTTATCTCAATATTTGAAAGATGAGAAATTAGTTGTTGAAGCTGAAAAAGTTAAAACAGCAATTTATGATTTTTTGGTAAAAGATAATATGTTTGTTTGGTCTAGTGATTTAAATGGACATTGGAGTATCTATGATGAACCACCTGGAAGTTTGCAATTATTAAACTTTTTAGGTTTCTGTGATAAAAGCTCTTTGATTTGGAACAATACAGTAAATCATATCAGATCTAAAGATTATAAATTATCATTTGCTACAAGTAGTATAAGTGAAATAGGGTGTGCTCATGCACCTCATCCTTGGATTTTATCTCTTTGCAATAGTTTATTATGTGGTTATGGTAAAAGCGCTATAGAGAATTTGAGAAAAATGAAGATGGATAATTTTATTGCTTGTGAAAGTGTAGATGAAGAGAGTGGAAAATGTGCAACAGGAGAAGCCTTTGCAACTTGTGCAGGATTTTTAGCTTATAGTTTATATACTTATCTTAACCATTAAATTTGTGGTTAAGATAATTTTCCTTATTTAATTAATTTTTATTTAAGTATATCATTAAATAATAAAACTAAAGAATAAGGAGAAAATTATGGATTTTTTTGATGTAGTTAATACTCGCTATTCATATCGTGGAGCATTCGATAATAAAAAATTAACACAAGAAGAAATAAATAAAATATCAAATTCTGCAATTGCAGCTCCCATTGCAATGAGAGTTCATTCTACAAGTTATATAGCAATAACTGATGAGAGAATAATTAAAGATTTAGGTAATATAATTAATACAAACGGAACAAAAACGGCACCTTTTTTATTGGTTTTATTAACTGAAGATAAAACAAGTAATACTAGAGGTATGAATTTTATATCAGAGAACTATGCTGCAGCTTGTGAGAATATATTATTAAGTGTTACAGCATTAGGCTATGCTACAGTTTGGACTGATGGTTTTTTGAGAAATAAAATAGCTAATGATAAAATAAGAGAAATTTTAAATGTTCCTTCTTCTAAAACAATAAGGGCAGTACTTGCTATCGGTAAGCCACTTAATCCTGAAATGCCAAAAGAAAAAGTAAAAATTGAAGAACTAGTTGTTTTTAATAAATTTTAGTACAACTTTGGTTATATTTTTAGGAGAAACTTTTTGAAAAAGAAAAATCATTTACCTATTTTTGGTGTCGGCCCGTTATATGTTATATCAATTTTATTAATCACTGCTATCTTAATTTATCTAGATAGTAGGGGAGTATTTAGTCAATTTAAAGTAAATTCATTAAAAATAGTATTTCAAATTCTAGGAATTTTTCTTGCTTTAGAAGGTCTTATTATTTGGATTTTTGCGGTTATAATTTCAAGAATAGATGATAAAATTAAGGATAATAAATTAATAACTACTGGGATATATAGGTATGTTAGAAATCCAATTTATTCTGCTTTTTTGTTCGTTTGTACAGCCATAATTTTATTTTTAAATAATTATCTATTTTTACTTGCTCCAATATTTTTTTGGATCTTTTTAACACTTTTAATGAAGAATACAGAGGAAAAATGGTTAATAAAAAAGTACGGAAATGCTTATTTAGAGTACTCTAAAGCCACAAATCGTTGTATTCCTTTTTTCAAAGGAAAATAAATTATAAAATTATAAATTATTAAAATTGACATAATGAATAAGTAATGATAACATTGATTAAACGATTAATCAAATTTAAAGGGAGAAATGAAATGAAAAAGAGATTAATTTTACTAGCTAGTTTGTTCTGTTTTGTTAGTGCATTAACTTTTGCTAGTGGAAGCAGTGAAACAAACACTGCTAATGATCAAGCGTTGAACCAAAAAGTTACTATGAAGGTTTCAACTTGGACAAGTAATAAAGATCAAATTGCTTTATTAAGTTCTTTTGTAGATGAGTTCGCTCAAAAGAAGGGTATTGATATTGAT
Source organism: Pleomorphochaeta caudata (assembly GCF_055395745.1). Taxonomy (NCBI): domain Bacteria; kingdom Pseudomonadati; phylum Spirochaetota; class Spirochaetia; order Spirochaetales; family Sphaerochaetaceae; genus Pleomorphochaeta; species Pleomorphochaeta caudata. Next base: position 155,896 of record NZ_AP042458.1, on the reverse strand, counting down.
TGTGAATTTGAAACCATAACTTTTGGTGAATATACAACAAAATTATCAATGGAACTTCAAGGTAATGATGCACCAGATGTTTTTTGGATGTTAGAAACAACCGCTCCAACATTTGTATCATCTTCTTTGTTAGCTGATTTATCTTCTGCATTACAAGAATATGATTTTGCTGATTTATCTCCAGCTGCTATGTCATTATGGGAAAAAGATGGAAAAGTATTTGGTGTTCCATTTTCAACATCTCCATTCTTTATTATCTATAATGAAGATTTATTTAAAGAAGCTGGTCTAAAAACTCCAGAACAAATGAAAGCTGATGGAGAATGGACTTGGGAAAACTTTAGAAAAGTAAGTAAAGAATTAACTGATGCTACAGGTGTTTATGCTTATCAAACTCCAGATGGTGGTGGTTATGATGCAAGAATTTTACATAACTTAGTACCAATTATTAGATCTTATGGTTCTGATGCTTGGACTGATGATAATCAAATTTTAATTAATTCTGATGAAAGTGTAGAAGCTGTAACTTTATTCCATAACATGGTTTATAAAGATGGTTCAGTTGTTCCTCCAGGAAACCAAAGTGATTTCTTTGCAGGCGATGCTGCTATGACAATGGCTCAAGTTTCACGTATTTCTAAATTAGAAGGTGCTTCTTTTAATTGGGGTATGGTAACAATTCCTGAAGGTCCTGCAGGGGAAGTTCCTGTTATTGGACAAGCTGCAATTTGTGCTAATGCTAAGAGTAAAAACGGTAGTTTAGCTGCAGAATTAGTTGCATATATGACAAGCAAATCTTGTGTAGAAAGAATGGCTGGTATTTGGCCACCTGCAAGAAAATCTGTATTAACTTCTGATGCTTTCTTAAATAGTAATAGTGCTGTTACTCCAGAGCAAATGAAAGATACAGTTGCAACCTCAATCAATAATGGTAAGGTATTGCCATCTCATCGTTTATATCCACAAATCGAAGTTGAATCAAAAATGGTTTGGGATAAATTATGGAACGCAAATGCTGATGTAGCATCTGTATTAGATGAAGTCGCAACCGTATATAAAAAATACATTAAATAATTAATATAATCTAGGGCATTTATTATAGGAGTGAGAAGTTGAAAAAAAGTAATCATGAGAAACATAATTTGATTGGATATCTTTTTATTGCACCACAAATGTTAGGGTTTTTATTTTTTGTAATGATGCCCTTGATATCAATTTTTATTTTTTCTTTTCAAGAAAAGAACTTATTATTTGGTACATCTTTATTTGCTGGATTAGAGAATTATAAAAATTTAGTTCAAGATTCTGTGTTTAGTAAGACTTTGGTAAATACAATTGTATTTTCTTTAGGTGTTGTGCCAATAAACTTAATATTGTCATTAACTCTAGCTTTATATTTAGGAAAGAATAGATTTGAGACATTTTATTTAAAAACAATTGTATTTTTACCTGTTGTTACAAGTGGTGTAGCTTGGGCTATTGTTTTTAAATATATTTTGCAAGGTGGAACAGATGGCCCATTAAACTACTTTTTATCAGTATTTGGGATACAAGGCCCAAACTGGTTACATGAAGTCAGATGGGCAATGTTCAGTGTAATTATAACTAGGGTTTTAAAAAATGTTGGGATGAATATTTTAATATTTTTAGGAGCCGTACTTAATTTACCTCAAGATGTAATTGAAGCTGCAAAGATTGATGGCTGTAAAAAGCTTTCAATGTTCTTCAAGATAAAATTACCTCTTTTGATGCCTTCGGTATTAATGGTAATGATAGTAACAGTTACGGGATCTATGAGAGTTTTCGATACGATTAAATTAATGACTGATGGCGGACCAGAAGGTTCTACAATGGTAATTGTTTATTATATCTATCACCAAGCATTTAAGATGTTTAATACTGGATATGCTAGTGCTATATCAGTCGTTTTATTCTTAATAATTTTAGTTTTGACATTATTACAATGGAAAGTTAGAAGGAGAGTTTCATATTATGAAAATTGATAAAATCGTATCTATATTTTTTAGGATTCTTCTTGTAACAGTATTAACAATATTTTTTGTTTATCCATTTTGGTGGATGCTTGTTAATTCATTGAATAATCCAGCAGATATTTTTGGAAAACCAACTCTATTACCTAAAGCTTGGAAATTTTCAAACTATATTGAAATATTTAAGGTTCAACCATTTGGTAAACATTTCTTAAATACTCTTATTGTTGCAGGTTTTGGTACAGTGGGAAACATATTATTTTCATCTTTAAGTGGATATGCCTTTGCAAGGATTAATTTTAAAGGAAGAAACTTCTTTTTTATATTATTGCTTATGGCACTTATGATGCCAATTGAGGTTATAATTATACCTTTATATACTCAAATGTCATCACTTCATTTAACTGATAGCTTTTTCCCATTAATACTGATTCCAATTTTCTGTTCACAAGGTGCTTTTTCTTCTTTTATGTTTAGGCAACATTATATTACTGTACCAAAAGAATTAGAAGAAGCAGCAACTTTAGATGGACTTGGAACTTTTGCAATATTTAAAAAGATTATGTTACCAATTTCTATGCCGATTATAGCTTCAGCAGGGATTCTTGCCTTTTTATCAGTATGGAATATGTATCTAGAACCATTAGTATTTATAAGTAGTATTGATAAATTTACTCTTCCATTATCATTAGCTAATTTTAATGACAGTTATGGTCTTCCACAATGGCATTTACAATTAGCAGCAACAACTCTATCAGTTGTTCCAATAATGGCAGTTTATTTATTGTTCCAAGAAAAAATAACCAATGCGATGGTAAATTCAGGTCTAAAATAGGAGAGGTTATGAAATATGATGTGGTTATTGTAGGTGGTGGAATCTCAGGTTCCATAGCTGCAATTGCATGTTCGAGAATGAATATAAAAACACTTTTAATTGAAGAAAAAGGTTGCTTAGGTGGAGCTTTAACCAGTTCTGGAACAGGTCCAATGATGACTTTCCATGCTGGAAAAGAACAAGTAATAAAAGGCATTACTGATGAACTAATCCAAAATCTAGTAAAAAAAGGTTTATCAGTTGGACATATAATAGATTCAACAGGTTACACATATACTGTTACTCCTTTTGATAGTGAAGGGTTAAAGTATGAATTAGAAACTATGGTAAATGATTCAAATTGTGATTTGTTATATCATAGTGTTATTACAAAAGCATATGTTGAAGATTCACTTTTGAAAAAAGTTGATGTTTTATCCTGTGGTAAACATTTTGAAGTTTCTGCAAAAATCTTTATTGATGGAAGTGGGGATGGGGACTTATTGTACCAAGCAGGGGTTCCTTTTACACAAGGTAGAGATTTAGATGGTAAAGATCAGCCAATGAGTATGAATATGAAACTAGCTGATGTTGATATCTCTTTAATAAGAGATATCATGGATAAAAATGTTGAGCTATTTCCTTTTTTGAAAGAAAAAGCAGGAATAGAAAAACAAGCTAGTAGATTATCTTGCTCTGGATTTCAAGATATTATGAAAGAGGGAATAAAGAATGGGGGAATATCTTTTGATAGAGATATAGTGCTATTCTTTGAAACAAATACTAAAAACGAAGTAATTGTTAATATGAGCAGAGTAAATAATCTAAATCCAGTTGATCCAATTGAAATTAGTAAAGCTGAAGTTGAAGGAAGAAAACAAGTTTGGCAACTTTATAAATATTTAAAGAAAGCTGTTCCTGGTTTTAAGAATTCTAAATTAATTACTACTGGTCCAAATATTGGAATTAGAAGTTCAAGACGTTTAATTGGAAATTATACTATTAATGTTGAAGATATTTTAGCTGGGAAGAAGTTTGAAGATGGAATTTCTGCTTGTGGATATCCTGTGGATATACATTCTAGCGATGGTGCTGCAACAAATAGTACTTTCCTAAAATATGGTGTATGGTATACTATCCCTTATAGATGTTTATTAAACAATAAAATAAAAAATATCTTAGCGACAGGAAGAATTATTTCCTGTACATTTGAAGCTCAAGCCTCCCTTCGTGTTTCTCCTAGCTGTGGAGCAATAGGGCATGCTTGTGGAGTTAGTGCTGCATTATCAATAATTAATAATGTATTACCAACTGATTTAGATGCTAATTTATTAAGAAAAGAGCTAAAACAACAAGGAGCTTTTTTAGATTGAAAACAAATAAAAGGGTAACTATTCAAGACATAGCTAATGAGGCTGATGTTTCTTATGCGACTGTTTCTAAAGTCTTAAGTGGAAAAGTTGGTGGAAATATCAGAGTAAGTGAAAAAACTAAAAAGAAAATTTTAGAAGTTTCTAATCGTTTAGGATATGTTCCTAATCATATGGCTAGAAACTTAAAAAGCAATAATTTATCACTAATTTCAGTTTTTACATATGAAAATATGAGTGATTGTGAAATTCAAAGAGAGTATTTTGATTTCTATATTGGTGTTTATTTACAAGGTGAAAAATTAGGATTGGATGTATTATTTTTAAATACAAGAAAAAATATTGCATCTTCTTCTAGGGTTACCTTATCATCAGGCGCCATTATGATTGGTGTAGAAAGAGATGATAGTGATATTAAAGCTTTGGCGAAAAGAAATTTCCCTTTAGTATTTGTTGGTAGACGTGAAATTGAAGGAATTAATACCAATTGGGTGAGTTTTGATTATGAGAATGTAATATTTGAAATTTTTAATTCTATAAATAAAAAGAATATAAAGAAAATATTATTTTTTAAATCTTCAAATCATACAGAACCTTATGATGATAAAAGAAAATTTGTATCAACCTATGCTAAAAAATTCTCAATTGAGGTAATCACTTTAACCTTAGACAAAGAATCTGATTTAACAGATGAACAAAAACTTCTTATAAATGAAGTAGACTTTTGTTTGTTAGATAGAATTTGGCAAGTTCCAGTAATTGATAAATATTTAAAAGACAATTTACTAGAACTTGGTAAGGATAAATTTGGAATAGTTATGGAAGATGATTGGTTAAATATTGGAGATTGGACTTGTTGGAATAAGCAAAGACAAGAGTTAGGTGCCCTAGCTACAGAACATTTGTATTCAATCTTAAATAAAAAGGAACTTCCAGATAAGAAATTAGTTCCATTAAATTTAATTTATAAAAATAGTTTTAAAATTTGAAGGTAAAAAGAAAATGGAAAAAGCTTTTTTAAAACAAATAAATGATCTCTATGAAGATCAATTAATTAACCATGAGCTAAACTTTTGGCTTGATAATGGTTTTGATAAAGAAAATGGTGGACTCTATACTGCCTTAGATAGAGATGGCTCTATTCTAGATACAGATAAAAGTGTTTGGTTTCAAGCAAGAGCTCTTTGGATATATGCAACTGCTTATGAAAAATATAAAGATGAAAGATATCTTGAATTAGCTACTTCTTTAGTAAAGTTTATTGAAGCTCACTGTTTTGATAGTGATAATAGAATGTTCTTTAGAGTAACTAGTGATGGGAAACCTGTAATAAAAAGAATAAGATATTACTTTAGTGAAGCTTTTACTATTATGGGGTATTGTGTGTATGGAAGAGTGACTAATAATCCTGAATATATAGAAAAAGCATATCAATTATATTTATTTGTTGAAGATTTAAAAAAGTCTAATATTTTAGTTCCTAAAATGACTAGAAAAGTAAGAGATTTTGGTGGACCTATGATTTTACTTAATGTTCTATCTGAATTAAGAAAATCATATCCAAATAAAAGTGAAGATATAAATAAATATATTGATCAATTATTATTAGAAATTAAAACTTACTTCGTTAGAGATGATTATCAAGCTGTTATTGAACAATGTTTAGAAAATGGTGAGATAAATAAAGATCATTTTGAAGGTAGAATGTTAAATCCTGGTCATGCAATTGAAGGTGCTTGGTTTATAATGAATGAAGGTTCAAGTAGGGGTGATCAAGAATTAATTCAACTTGGTTTAAAAATTCTTAATTGGATGTTTGAAAAAGGTTGGGATAAGGAATATGGTGGAATAATTCAATATAGAGATTTATTGAATAAAAGTTTATCAGAGTATCATCAAGATATGAAATTCTGGTGGCCTCAATGTGAAGCTGCAATTGCTCAATTGCTAGCATATTCTTTAACAAAGGACGAATCTTATTTAGAAAAATTTAAAATGGTAAATGATTATATTCAAAATAATTTTGTTGATAATGAATATGATGAATGGTTTGGCTATTTACATAGGGATAATTCTTTAGCAACTCCATTAAAAGGAAATATGTATAAAGGTCCTTTTCATATACCAAGAATGTACTTAAAATGTTTAGAAATCATTAATAATATAAATTAATTATAAAAAAAATTAGGAAGCTATTATTAATTATGGTATACTCCTAATATCATTAATTGTTATGAGAATCATTGTGTTTAACCTGTTTGTTATCATTAGTTAGGGAAAAACTAATTAAAACTGGTTTGCACAGGATTCTTTTTTTGTTTTTTATAGATAAATAATTTTGTTGTTTAATTAGACTTTTCATGTATTATTATAAATATAGGAGAGTTGTGTGGAGTCCAATTCATTAAAGAAAGATTACAAATATTGTGAAAAGTTAATAAAAAAAAGCTCTAAAACATATTATAAAGCTTTTGTAAAACTCCCTATTGAAAAAAGAAAAGCCGTTTTTGCTGTTTATGCTTATTGTAGATATGCTGACGATATTGTTGATATTGAAAAAGATAGAAATAAATTGCATTCATTACTGAGAGAACTTGATGATTTTAATAAAGGTCTTGATATTGATAATACAATTTTTAGAGTATTAAGAGATGTCTTTAATAAATACGATATGGATATAGCCCCATTTTATGATATGATAAGTGGACAAAAAATGGATCTTGATTTTAATGGAATTGAAACAATTGAAGATTTAGATAACTACTGTTATTATGTTGCCTCCTCCGTTGGTTTAATGATTTTACCAATAATTGCAGAAAAAAATTATTTACAATTAGCTGATGAAGCGATAGCTTTGGGTAAAGCAATGCAATTTACAAATATCTTAAGGGATATTGGTGAAGATTTTGATAATGGAAGAATTTATTTACCTTTAGATTTAATAAATAAATTTAATGTAAACATTGAAGATATAAAAAATAAAAAAGTCACTGATGAATTTATTTTATTATGGGAATATTTAGCTAATATAGCTCAAGACTATTTTAATAATTTCTATAAAGTGGTAAAAAGATTTGATAGTGATAGTATAGATGCGGTATTAAGTTCTGCTGTTTATTATAATGCTATACTAGATGTAGTAAGAGAAAATGATTATGATTGTTTATCGAAACGTAATATTATAATTGATTATAATATATTTGAAGAAAAATACAAAAAAATATTGGAGTAAAAATGGGTTACTTAGTTTCTTTTATGTTTGTTTTTTTAATTATTGGTATCTCAACAATATTAGAAAAGAAAAAAATAATTGGTTCAGAAGGTACAAGAAAAATAATACATATTGGAGTATGTAACTGGTGGTTTATTGCTATGTATTATTTCTACGAACCAATTGTTGCCTTAATTCCAGCATGTTTTATTTTAATTAATTATGTTTCGTATCAAAAAAATATTTTTACTGCGATGGAAAGAAGAGAAGGTGTAAAAGATTTAGGTACAGTTTATTATTCTATATCTTTATTTATTTTAGCTATTTGGACTTTTAGTATGGGTCGTCCAGAAATTGGTTTAATGGGTATTCTAATTATGGGTTATGGTGATGGCTTAGCTGCAATAATTGGAAAGAAATATGGTAAAAAGCCATTTTTCTTAAATAAAGAGAAATCAATTCCAGGTAGTTTGACAGTATTAGTTGTTTCCTTAATTATAGCTTTTTTAATATTAAATTTTTATTATGATATTTCTTTAGGTAAGGGATTTGCTTTTAGTTTATTAATTGCAATACTTGCTTCCTTAATTGAAGCAATAACACCTTTAGGATTTGATAATTTAACACTCCCTTTAAGTACTAGTATAGTATTTTATTTGATAACACAGATGATATAAAGGGGCAAAAATGGCTTTTGGTATTGGACTAATTTTAAGTTTTATAATTGCTTTTCCTGCTTACAGGAAAAAAGCATTAACATTTAGTGGATTTATTGCTGCTTTAATTTTAGGAGCATTATTGTATTATGCTGGATCATTTTTAGCATTTAGTACAATGATTGTATTTTTTATTACTTCCTCTTTGTTATCGAAGTTAAGTGGTGATAAAGTTTTTGACCAACATATAGTTGCAAAAGGTTCTTGTAGGGATCATGTTCAAGTTCTTGCAAATGGAATAGTTCCTTTAACTTTTGCTTTTTTATATAAATTTAGTTCAAATGAGATTTTCTTTTTATCAATAATAATAGCTTTTGCTTGTGCAAATGCAGATACTTGGGCTTCTGAAGTAGGAAGTCAAAGTGATGAAATTCCTCATTACATAATAAAAAGGCAACCCGTTACAATAGGGCTCTCTGGGGGCGTAACTAAAGCGGGGTTTTTAGCATCCTTTATAGGCTCTGGAATAATTAGTCTTTGGTATATACTTTTTATATCAGTAAAAGATGGTTTTGAAATTAAAAGTTTAATTATATTCTTTATAATAGCTATATTTGGTTTTATTGGATCTTTAATAGATAGTATACTTGGAGAGTTAGCTCAAGCAAAGTATGTTTCTTGGAAAGATGAAAACAGAATAACTGAATTAGCTGTTGAAGATTTTAAAGAAAATCGAATCATTTCTGGCTTAAAATGGGTAGATAACAACTTGGTTAATTTTATAAGTGCTTTATCTTCTGCTTTATTAGGTCTTCTTATTTTATATTTCATTTAAAAAAAATAAAAAAAATATTGTTAGTGTTGTCTAACCTATTGACAATTATCTCTAATTAGAGTAATTTTAAATCACAAAGAAGATAAAGGTAATAAATATGGTAAAACAAGAGTTAAAAGCTTTTATAGCAATGAGCAGAGCTTTAAATGAAATTAATAGAAACACTATATCAATAGTGAAAGAATATGGAATTTCTACTTCTCAGTTTGCTGTGTTAGAAGCACTTTATCATAAAGGTGATTTAACAGTAGGTGAAGTACAAGAAAAGATTTTAAGCACAAGTGGTACTATTGCTGTTGTAATTAGAAATTTAGAGAATAGTGGCTTGATTTATAAAACTCAAGATTCGAATGATAAAAGACGATACATATTGAAACTTAGTGATAAGGGTTTAGATTTAATAGCTAAAGTTTATCCTAAAAACGAAAAAATGCTTTTATCAGTAATGTCTAGTTTAAATCAAGATGAGCTTAACAATTTGCTTTTATATATGAAAAGACTTACTGGTTACAATCATACTTAAAAAGTAAATATATTACTTATAGATTGCTTTAAAGCAATTAAAAATATTTAGTTGGAGAAAAAAATGAAGATATTAGAAACATTAGAAAAAAGAAGATCATATTACGATATAAATAAAAACCTTCCTGTAAGTGAAAGAAAAGTTTTTGACTTAGTTGAAAAGGCAACAGAATTAGTTCCTGATGCTTTTAATATGAAGAGTTCAAGAGTTGTAGTAGTTACAAAAGAAAAACAAGACCAACTTTGGGACAAAATTTATGATGTTTTTGAAGGCAAAGTCGCAAGAGATAAAATTGATAGTTTCAAAAATGGATATGGTACAGTTTTATTCTTTGTAGATGTTAATACAGTTAAGAATTTAGAAATTCAATTCCCTCTATATGCACCAAAATTCATTGAATGGTCAAAGCAATCGGTAGGTATGTTAGAATTATCTATTTGGTCAGGATTAAGAGAATTAAATATTGGGGCATCTTTACAGCATTACAATCCTGTAATTGATGAGGCGATTAGAGAAATGTTTGATTTACCAGAGAATTTTGTTTTAAATGCTCAAATGCCTTTTGGTGGAATCAATTCAGAACCAGATGAAAAACCTAAAGAAGATATTTCAAAACGTGTAACAATTTTGTAAAATTCAGAATATAATAAAAATCCTATTGTTTTATTTATATAAAATGATAGGATTTTTTATATTAAGGGGAGATGTAATAAATTGAAAATTAAAATTGATAAAACTTTATATGCAATAAGTAAATTAGATAAATATGATAAAATCCCAGCTTGGATTAATTTTGATAGCTTTTTTTCAATTACAAATACTGATGAAGAATTTTCTATCGTTTGCGAAGAAAAATTTGTTCCAAAAAATATTATAAGTGATTTGGGGTGGAATATATTAAAAATTGTAGGGCCATTAGATTTTTCATTGGTAGGAATTCTTTCAAATATTAGTAGTATATTGGCAAAAGAGGGAATAAGTATCTTTGCTATTTCAACTTATGATACAGATTATATATTAGTAAAAAGTGACAAAATAGACCAAACAATTGAAGTCTTAAAAAGATCTGATTATGAAATAGTTGAATAATAATTAATATATCTTATATTTTGTTAAGTGAAACAGTTGCCAATCCTTTGTTGCTGTTTTTTTTATATAGTTTTTTCTTGACAATAGTGTATAATACACACTATTGTGTTAGTAGGAGTAATGATGATGGATAATGAAGATAAACTTTTAGAAAATTTATTTGGAGAGTTAAAGAGAGGTACTTTAGTAATAAGCGTATTATTAAGTGTTAAAGAACCAATCTATGGCTATTCTCTTGTGCAAAATCTTCAAGCTAATAATATAAAAATTGATAAAAATACTCTCTATCCATTATTAAGAAGATTGGAAAAACAAAATCTATTAAGTAGTTTTTGGGATACAAGTGAAAATAGGGCAAGAAAATATTATCAAATTAGTGATTTAGGAAAAGAGGTTTTAGCTAAGTTGATAGATGAGTGGAAAGAAATTAATAGCAGTATAAACAATATGCTATGAGTCTGGAGGTACATAAATGGAATTAATTGATAAATATATTTATGCAATAGGTAAACAGCTCCCAGCTGATTCTAAAGAAGAAATTAAAAGGGAATTAAAATCTTTACTTTTGGATGAAATTGAATCTTCATATGGTAGTAATCCAACTCAAGAAGAAATCGAAAAGACTATTTATGAATTTGGATCACCAAAAGAAGTTGCAGCAAGATATAAAAAAGATAATATAATTATTGCAAAAGATTATACTGATATTTATTTTTTACTTATTAAAATTCTAATTGGTGCGATGGCCATAGCTTTTGCGGTTATATTTGTTGTTGATTTATTCACCAATTTTGAGAACTTTAATCTTTTAAAAAGTATATTAAAGTTTTTCGGTAATGTTTTTACCTCTAGTTTAAGTGCAATTGGGGCTCTTACATTAGTCTTTATTTTAATTTCAAGATGTACTGAAGAAATCGATTTTGAGATGGACAAACCTTGGTCTATTAGTGATCTAGATAATGTTGATGTAGATGTAGCGCAAGAATCAAAGTTAGAACTTGGCTTTGGAATTTTCTTTTCAATAGTAGCCTTAGCTCTTATAAATGTATTTCCTAATTTCATGTCTTTTTTAGAAAGGTCTTTTGAAAGAAGTCAAATTACTTTAGGGCATCATATAAATATACCTGTTTTTAAAGAGATCTTGATTTTTATAACTATTGTTTGGACTTTAGAAATTATTCTTTTAGTAATAAAGTTTATTGTGGGAAATACAAAATATACTAGTGCTATAGAATTATTAATGGATGGCGTTAGTGTTGGACTATTAATATTTATTGTTCAAAACAAGAATCTTTATTTAGATTATAGATCATTATTAGGTTTTAGAGGAATATTTGTTTTTGTATTAGTTGTTTCAATTATTGATTTGATAGCAAGCCTAGCTAAATTTATTAAACACTACGTGGTAGAGGCTAATATATAAATTTTAAATAAGTATAAAAAATGGTAGCTATTTAGCTACCACTCTCTTAATGATTTCCTATTTTTTTATATATTAATTTATGGAGTATGTGATTTTTACATTACTAACATAGTCACCAGCAGGAAGATCTGCATTACCTTTCCAGCTTAAGTTGAATTTATTTACTAATAAGTCAACGTGTTTACCAGCTGTAAGTATATTAATCTTAGTATCAGTGTTTACTTTTGGAGTAATTTTTGAATCAAAATTTTCTGTACCACCATTTAATGTTGTTACAAATGATTCTGGTACTACATTAACTGTTACTGTTAAATCGTTATTTAGATTACTTGAAGCTATAACTGTAAAATTACCAGTTGAACCATCTGCTGTTATTGGTGCAACTGCAATATCTTTATCTGTTGTTTGATCTGCAATAACAGTGCCTTCATAAGCTAATTCATATGAAACTGCTGTTTCTGCAATTTTTGTTACTAATTGAACGTCTGCTGATTTTTCAGATTGTACTGTAGCGAATACTGGTACTGATACTATTATAGCTGCTGCTAGGATTGTTAATAATTTTTTCATAATTTTGTTTTCCTTTTAATTATTTTTGTTTATTTAGTTTCTTTATGGTTTAAATATATTACAACTTGTAACTTATGTCAACAATTTTAATTAAAAAATATTTAAAAATATGTTAGAAGTTATTTAATTCCATGTTGTATAAAGAATTAAATAAAAAATAAAAATAATAACATATATCACTTATGAAATAAGCTGCTAGAAAATATTGTTAAAGGTCCTCTTTTTATTATTGTTTTATAAACTAACAAGATTTAAAATAGATATAGGATAGGAGGCTTTGTATTATGATTGGAGCGATAATTGGTGATATTGTTGGTTCTCGTTTTGAATTTAATAATTATAAGAAAAAAGATTTTCAATTATTTAATGATGAATGCAGAGCTACTGATGATTCTATTTTAACATTGGCAATAGCAAAAGCTATTATGGAAAGTGAGAAGATTTTAAAATTTTCTTTGGCATCTAAGTTTAAAAATGATGAGTACTGTAAAATCTTAAAACAACAAACTATTAAATATCTTAGAGAATTTGGTTTGAAATATCCAAATAGTGGATTTGGTCGTATGTTTTATAAATGGTTGTTTTTAATTAATCCTCAACCATATAATAGTTTTGGTAACGGTGCAGCTATGAGAATAAGTCCTGTCGGTTTTTTTGCTAGAACTATTGATGATATTTATATGCTCTCTGGATGTGTTACAGATGTTACTCATAATCATAGTGAAGGGTTAAAAGGGGCAGAAGCAACTGCAGTTGCAATATTCTTATCTAGATGTGGATTACATAAGCATGAGATAAAAACTAAGATTGAAGAAAAGTATTATAATCTTAATTTCACAATTGATGAAATTCGAGACGAATATGAATTTAGTGCAACCTGTCAAAATACTGTTCCCCAAGCTATTGTAGCTTTTTTGGAATCTACTTCTTTTGAAGATGCAATTAGAATTGCTGTTTCCTTAGGTGGTGATAGTGATACAATTGCTGCAATAACAGGAGCAATTTCTCAAGCATTTTATCAAGTCCCAAAAGAACTAGAAGAAAAAGCTTTGACTTATTTAGATAGTGAATTAAGAGAAATTTATGATCAATGGAAAGCCTTTATTGAACATAAAGAATGCCAATATTAATTTGCCTTATTATTGATACGTGTTAATAAGATTATATTACATATTACAAAAATAGTTCCTACAATCGCTAGGAATATAAAAGCTATGTTTAGAGAGAATAAATCCCCAATCTTACCAATTAAAGGGAAGATAAAAATCATAAAGAAACTAAATACCATACTGGATAAGGAAAGAATTGTTGCTCTGTTTTTACTTGGAATTAATTTATTAATATAATCACTCATAGCAACATATATAAAACTTTCAACAATCATCATTAAAATATAGAAAACATAAGCATAAGGAGTTAGAGCAATTAGCCAAATACATATAACTGAAATTATTGGCATAATTAGTAATATTCCTTTTTCTTTAATCCTTTTTTCAAGTCTAAAGGTTTGAGTGCTTGCAATAGCTTCAAATATTGCTGATATAGCAAAAATTAATCCAATAAAAAATTCATCGTGATTACTATTTTTTAGATAATTTTGCATATAGAAGAATAAACTTGTTCCAAAGGTTAAGATTATTTGAGTAAAAATAATAAAGAAACCAATTTTTTTATTATCCTTTATAGCCGTGTAACTCTGTTTTATTTGGAGTTTTAGAATTTCTAAACCTTTTTTATTTTTTATATCATCTTTTTCTATATTAGGTTCTTGAAAACTAAAGGCTTGAAATATTGTGATTGCTATGAAGATTAATGTAATTATAAAAACATATTTATAATCAATCGTAGCTAAATAACCACCAATTATAAAAGCAAAAACCTGTGCCATTTGATATGAAAATTCTTGTTTCCCAGATATTTTCATATAATCTTTTTCTAAATTTATTTCTTTAAGAGAATCATATATTAAAGCTTCTCCAGCACCAGATTCTAAATTATATGATAAAGCGATAAAAACAAAAGAGAAGGCAAACATGAAAAAGTTATTGGCTAAAAGTAATATTATTATGCTAATAAAAGCTAATATTCTCCCAATAATTCTACTAGTTTTTCTTCCATATATATCTGCCACTAAACCAGTTGGTACTTCCATTAAGAAAGAGGTTATATGGAAAATACCCTCAAGTAATCCTAGTTGTGCTAAACTCATTCCCTTCATGGCTAAATAAATCATCCAAAGACCATGAGTTAAGTTTAAATTTGAGAGAAATATAAAAATATAGTTATTAATAATATTGTTTTCTAATCTTTTTTTGTAATTCATAATTAAAGCCTATGTCCCATAGTATATGTTGAATCTTTTTGATTTGTAAATAACAACAATTATTTTGATTGGTTATATGCTTTTATTTAAAAGATGTATTATAATGAAAATATATTCATATATAAGGAGGCAAAATATATTGAAGATTAAAACTTATCAAAGAGAAGTTCCAAAAATTGTTCTAGGTTGTATGAGAATTAATAACAAAAATGATGAAGATGTTGAGAGATTAATTGAAACAGCACTAGAAAATGGAATAGATTTTTTTGATCATGCCGATATTTATGGTAGAGGGGAAAGTGAGAAAAAATTTGCTAAGGCTGTAAAAGCTTTAAAACTTGATAGAGATAAAATGATTATTCAATCAAAAGCTGCTATTAGACCTGGTGTTTGTTATGATTTTTCTAAAGAACATATAATGAAAGCAATTGATGGTAGTTTAAAAAGATTAAATACTGATTATTTAGATTTCTTTTTATTTCATAGACCAGATCCTTTAATGGATGTGAATGAAGTAAGTGATATAATAAATGAATTATCATTAAGTGATAAAGTAAAATCTTTTGGAGTAAGTAATCAAGATGCTTATCAAATGAATTTATTAAATACATATTGTGATAATAAATTTGTAGTAAATCAATTGCAAATGAGTATCACTCATTGTCCAATGATTGATAGTTTTGTAAATGTTAATATCGAAAATAAACATGCTGTTAATCGTGATGGTGGTATGTTTGAATATAGTATTTTAAATGATATTACTCTCCAAGCTTGGTCTCCTTTCCAATATGGATTTTTTGAAGGAATCTTTTTAGATAATGACAAGTTTGTAGAATTAAACAAAGTAATTGTTGAATTAGCGGATAAATATCAAGTTTCAAAAGAAGCTATAGTTGTTGCATGGTTACTACGTCTTCCAATGAAGATGCAAGTAATTGTTGGAACTACTAATTTTGAAAGACTAAAAAGAATCTCTCAAGCTACTAAATTTGATTTGACTAGAGATGAGTGGTATCAATTATATTTAGCTGCTGGGAAAAAATTACCATAAAAAACATTGACAACTCTCTATGTATTTTGGTACAAATTACATAGAAACATTTCTATGTATTGAGGTTTTATGAATTATAAAGAAATAAGTGAAGTATTTAAAATATTATCAAATGCCAAACGATTAGAAATCATCGATTTATTATCTAATGGTGAGTTATGTGCTTGCGAATTGCAAAAGAAATTTAATGTAACTCAACCAACTCTTTCTTATGATATGAAATTATTAAAAGATGTACATTTAATAAAAGAAAGGGTAGATGGTAGATCTCATTATTATCGTTTAGATGAGAAAAATATAAGAACTATTAATGAAGTTTTTTATAATTTAACAAAAACTAAAAAAGAATAAATAAATGGAGAATATTATGGGAATTTTTACAAAAAAAGAAAAAACTGAAGCAACTCCTTATAATCCAAATGCAAGGATTAAAGTTTTAGGCTCCGGTTGTCCAAAATGTCAGGCTTTAGAGAAAAACGCAATTGAAGCTGTTAAAAACTTGAACAAAACTGATGAAGTAACTCATTTAACAGATATGCATGAAATTGTTAAATATGGTGTTATGAGTACTCCCGCTTTAGTAGTTGATGAGAAAGTTGTAGCAAGTGGAAAGTTATTAAGTCCTGTTGAAATTGAAAAATTAATTTAAGGAATTTAAATAATGAAAATTATTAATGAAAGACGTAGTGTTAGAAGTTTTTCAGATCAAAAAGTTGAAGAAGAAAAAATTTTAAGTGTTTTAAAAGCTGCTATGCAAGCTCCTTCAGCAAAAAACCAACAACCTTGGGAATTTGTAGTAATTGAAAAGGACTCAGTATTAAAAGAATTAGTAAGAGTTAGTAATTATGAAAAATTTGAGAAAGGTGCTTCTATTGCTATAGTAGTATTAGCAAAGACTAAGGATTTAAAATCTGAGAAGTTTTTTCCTCAAGATTTAGGTGCTAGTATTGAAAACCTATTATTAGAAGCTGTGGAACAAGGTTTAGGTGCAACCTGGTTAGGTGTTTATCCTAAAGAGGAAAGAATTGAAGCTTTAAATGATATTTTAGATTTAAAGGAAGGTGTTATTCCTTTTGCATTAATAGCTTTAGGTTATCCTAAAAAAGAAAATCAAAATAAATTCATTGATCGCTTTGATGAAAAAAGAATTCAATGGATAAAGTAATTTGTTATTGAGTTTTTAATGTTGAGGTTTAGATAAATACAAAGTTTATTTGGACCTCAATATATTATTTTTTTTATTAAGATATATTTATTATTAAATTAATTTATATATATACTGTATAATAACTTTTTTGATGTAAAAAAATAAATTTATTATAAATTGACTTGCAAATAGGTTAATTTATGTTAAGTATTTGTTTAGTTTTAAAAAAAATACCTTTTTAAATTTAGAAAAAAAATATTTTTTTGCTCTAAATTTGTTTTATTTTTAAATTATTTTTATAATTGTATATATTGTAAGGAAATATATTTTATAAATATTCTTTTGTAGAATAATATAATTATTAAAATAATCCCTTTTTTGTGTAAAAAAAATCACTAAAATATTTATAATTGCTTGTTTAGTAAGTAAAAAAAAAGTTGACATGTAAGTATAGCTGTGATTAACTTTCTTTATGAAAGAAATATAATAAAAGGAGATTATTATGAAAAAAAACTTTTTAATTGCATTGTTAGCAATTCTATTAGCCGTACCTTCCTTTGTATTTGCAAATGGCCAAGCTGAAGGCTCAAGTGACAAAGAGGTTGAAATTAGATTTTCTACAATATGGGTTGGTGCTGATACAAAAGCTGCTCCTATTAAAGAACTTGTTGATGAATTTAATGCAGATAATGCAGGAAAAATCAAAGTTATTATTGAAGAAAACCCAGACGCTGATGCTTATAGATCTAAAATTAACACAATGCTAGGTTCAGGTTCTGCACCTGATGTTTTTTCATTTAACCCAGACCAAACATCATTTATGTTCTATAACAGTGATGTATTAATGGATTTCAGTGATGAATTAAAAGGAGATTGGAAAAATAGCTTTGTAGAAGGTTCAATTGAAACAGCTACAATTAATGGACAAACTAAATCCTTACCTTATGAAATGGGATATACTCCTATTTGGTATAATATGGATATCTTTAAAAAAGCAGGTGTAACAGAAATTCCAAAGACTTTCGATGAATTCTGGGATGCATGTGATAAAATTAAAGCAGCAGGATATGTTCCTACTTCTCAAATGACAGGTGGAACTAATGCATGGACTTCTATGTTATGGTATTGTCATATTCTAAACGCATTTGGTGGCCCAAATGTTTGGGAAAAAGATTTTGCAACAGATCCAGTATTCGTTGAAGCAGCAGCTATTTTAAATAGAATGTATCAAGATGGAAATACAACTGTTGATGCAATTGGTGGCGATGCAGGTGTTGCAGGTGGTCATTATTTAGCTGGAAATACAGCTATGTTTATCAATGGTCCGTGGTATATCGGTCGTGTTCAATCTGAAGCTCCAGAAGTATTTGCTGCAACAGAAATTGGTCCTGGCCCAGGATCTGAATATTCAAATGGTCAAGTTGGTTTTCCACAATCAAACTTAGTAGCTGCAAATACAAAAGATGCTACTAAAAAAGCAGCTGTAATCAAATTCTTAAAATGGTTAACAACTCCAGAAAATGCAGCACGCGTTTCTCAAGCTTCTGGCGCTATGTTAGCAGTTAAGACTCCTGGTGTAACAGGTAATAGATTACAAACTCAATTTAATGAACAAGTAAATAATGCCTCATTTATACAAACTCACTTCCAATTCAATTTTGCAACTGATGTAATGGCTGAATTTGGACAAGCTTTAGCTAAGATGGCTTCTGGTAATGCAACTCCTGAAGAATTCGTAGCTCAAATAGCAGCAAAAATTCGTTAATTGAAATTTTGTTTGGGCCTAGATTTTTCTAGGCCCGTGATTTAATTTGGAGGACATATGCATAATAAGAACGGAAAAATGATTTTCCTATTTTTATTGCCAGTATTAATTTTATTCACCGCATTTTTTATATATCCACTTACCTATGTAATTGTAACTAGTTTAACTAAGTGGAATGGATTTACTACACCTGAATTTATAAAATTTGGAAACTATAAGTACTTATTTGGTGATGAGTATTTTAGATTATCTTTAAGAAACAATATAGTTTGGGCTATAGTTTTAGGTTTTATTCAAGTTCCAATGGCTTGTATTATGGCTATGATTCTAGCAAGAAGACCTAAAGGCTGGAAAGTTTTAAGAACAGTATATTTTCTACCTAATGTTATATCTCAGGTAGCTTTAGCAATGATGTGGACTGCAATTTATAATGCAAAAAATGGTGTTTTAAATGCATTATTGACATTTGTGGGACTAGGCCATTTAACAAATAACTGGTTAGGAAATATGGATACTGCTTTTGCTGCAGTAATATTTCAACAAGTGTTTTATATTGGGTACTTCATGATTGTTATTCTAGCTTCTAGACTAAGTGTACCTGAATCTTATTATGAAGCTGCTGAATTGGATGGGGCTAGTGTTTTGCAACAAGAGCTTCATATCACCTTGCCAATGTTAAAACCTATTTTAATTACTACAATCACATTAGCACTTGCTTATGGTATGAGACACTTTGAATCAACCTTCTTAATGACTGGAGGCGGTCCTGCTCATGTAACATCTGTTATGGGAATTATGCTTTATACAGATATGCAAGCACTTCGTTATGGTGAAGGTAATGCTATTGGTGCAACTCTCGTAATATTTGGAGGCGCAACAATCGGTCTTATTAGGCATTTCTTAACAAAAAATAGTGATAATTAGGGGGCAAGTAAATGGCTAGTAAAGTAGTAAGAGAAAAAACAAAATTTGGATTTATTGGTACATTTCTAAAATGGTTTTATTTAATATTCTTTTTATGTATAACTGTTTTACCTTTAATTTGGTTGTTCATAACATCTTTTAAAACTAATTTAGAATTTGAAACTGCATCAGCTTTTTCACTCCCCGCAAAATGGCAATTTGGTAACTATTTAAATGCTATATCAATGAGTGGATTACCAAGACTATTTTTAAATTCAATAGTTGTTGCTGTATTTGCAACTGCATTAAACTTGATTGTTTCATCAATGGGTGCTTTTGCAATTTCAAGAGAGAAATTTAAATTTAATAATTTGTTATTAACAGTAATTATGTCTGGAGTTTTAATTCCAATAATTGCTTTAATGGTTCCATATTTTAGATTAATCAATAAAATTCATTTGATTGATAATTTAGGTGGTTTGATTATTGTTTATGCTGCAATTAATTTACCAATATCCGTTTATTTAATTCATGGCTTTATGTCTACTATTCCAAAAGAATTAGAAGAAGCTGCAGTAATTGATGGATGTACTTTTGCACAAAGATTTACAAAAGTAATTTTTCCTTTATCAAAAGCTGGTTTAGCTACAGCAGGTGTTTTAATGTTTATTTATTGTTGGAATGAATTTACTTATGCAATGTTATTAACAAATAGTGCAAGAGCTAGAACATTACAATTAGGAATAAGATATTTTAAATCACAGTTTGTTGTTGATTATACTAGTATGTTAGCTGCAATAGTAATTACTATGTTACCTACAATAATTGTCTATATTTTTATGCATGATCAGATTATTGGTGGAATGACAAATGGAGCTGTAAAAGGATAAATTATATGATTGCTGTAAAAAATATTAACAATAAAATTAGAGTTTGTAATGAAGATGTGGTTTTTATAGAAGATAATAATTTTCTAAGTTTACAAAAAGCAAATGCAGATATAGATATGTATTTGGGAAATTTCTTTATTGAAGATAAGGTCGAAAAATCACAAGATTTTGCTATTACTAATACTAAAATTGAAAATAACCAAGTTGTTTTAAGCTTCAATAGTAAAGATAATGAAGATGCAAAAATTCAATTTGAAGAAAAAGATGGTTTAATTAAAATTAAGTTTATTTCTATTCCTGATAACTATAATAGAATCACAATTAAAGTAAAAGCAGAAAAAAATGAAGCAGTATTTGGTCTTGGAGAACAATTCTCATATTTCAATTTACGAGGTAAAAGCTATCCAATTTTTACTAGTGAACAAGGAGTGGGAAGAAACAAGAATACTGAGATAACAAAATTAGCTGATCAAGCTATGAGAGGAGGTGGGGATTATTATACTACATTTTATCCTCAACCTACTTATGTATCTAGTAGAAAATATTTTATGCATTGTGATACCTATGCTTATTGTAACTTTAATTTTGAAAATGAAGATTATCATGAGATAACCTTTTGGCAAGCTCCTAAAGAAATTGTTATTGGAAGTGCAGCTAATATTTTAGAAGTAGTAAAAAAACTATCAAATTATTTAGGACATCAAGATTTATTCCCAACTTGGGCAATGAAAGGTTTATCTTTAGGAATTCAAGGGGGTAGTGATTATGCCCTTAGTTGTATAAATAAAGCTAAATCTTTGAACTTAGATCTTAATAGTATTTGGATTCAAGATTGGGAAGGCATTAATATAACCTCATTTGGTAAACGATTAAGATGGGACTGGAAATGGGATGAAAAATTGTATCCAAACTTACCTAATATTATTGATGATTTAAAGAAAGATAATATAAAAGTTATGGGATATATTAATCCATATGTTGTGCATGATGGTTCTCTTTGTGAAATAGCAATTAAAAAAGATTATTTAGCCAAAGATAAAAATGGTGAAAACTATTTTGTTGATTTTGGTGAATTTAATTGTGGAATAATTGATTTTACAATACCTGAAGCCTTTGATTGGTATAAAGAAGTAATAAAAGAAAATTTAATTAAATTTGGTCTCTCTGGTTGGATGGCAGACTTTGGTGAATATTTACCAACTGATTGTTATTTAAGAAATGGAGATGCTTTAGTAGAGCATAATAGATGGCCCGGTCTTTGGGCCAAATTAAATTGGCAAGCATGTCATGAACTAGATAGAGATGATATAGTATTCTTTATGAGAGCAGGTAATGCTATGAGCCAAAAATATTGTAAAATAATTTGGGCTGGAGATCAGAATGTAGACTTTAGTGAGGATGATGGACTTCCTAGTGTAATTACATCGGCCTTATCTCTTTCAATGTGTGCTATGGGATTACATCATAGTGATATAGGTGGATACACCACATTATTCAATTTAAAAAGAACAAAAGAATTATTAATTAGATGGGCTGAAATGGCAACTTTTACCTTATTTATGAGAACTCATGAAGGAAACAGACCTGAAGTTAATCACCAATTAATGGATGATGAGATTTCTATAAAAGCTTTTGCTTATTTAGTAAAAATTCATAATATGTTATTTGATTATTTAGCTAATTTAAACATTATAAATCATGAAAGTGGTATTGCAGTTCAAAGACCAATATTTTTCCATTATGATGATGAAAAATATTATAATATTAAAGACCAATATATGCTTGGTGATGAATTAATTGTTGCTCCACAAATAAAAGAAGAGACTTTCTCAAGAAAGGTTATTTTACCAGAGGATGATTGGATTCATATCTTTAGTGGTAAAGCCTTTAAAGGTG
Source organism: Pleomorphochaeta caudata (assembly GCF_055395745.1). NCBI lineage: Bacteria > Pseudomonadati > Spirochaetota > Spirochaetia > Spirochaetales > Sphaerochaetaceae > Pleomorphochaeta > Pleomorphochaeta caudata. The sequence continues at coordinate 133,439 of NZ_AP042458.1, read as the reverse complement.
GTGAATATGAGGTTGAAACACCATATTTAACTCCAGCAGTTTTTTATAAAAAAGCTGGTAAATTTGCTTCATTATTTGAACAAATTAGGAAAGTCGAGAAGCCTTTAATATAATGATTATTGCATTAGAATGTTTTATATTTGATATAAAACATTCATTGCATAAATAAAATTATAGACATAATCATAAAAAATGAGTATTCTCAAATTAGGGATTTTATAAAAATTAAAAACGATATAGATAACGATTAAGACAATTTGCATTTAATTAATGTTATACTTCTATATGAGCTTTTTGTTTAATTGTCAGGGGGATACTTATTAAACTTTTTAAATCATTAGTTCATTATATTCAATTAGAAAAAAGATTGTTGAAGAATAATCAAGAATCTGTAAAAGAAGACTTAGATAGGCTGTTAAAGATTATCTTACCAGCTTGTATAATTCTTTTCTTATCTCTTGTTATTATTTCTCAATATACAAAACCTGATTTGTCAGTAACTGTTTTATATGGAGTTGGGGCAATATTAAGTTTGGTTTGTTACGTCACAATCTTAAAATCAAATAGTTTTAACTTACATTTATTAACTTATTATTTAGTAGCTGTTTTTGTATTTTGCTTTTTTATATACATTGGGGCTATTATGCGACCAACTTCAACTGGAACTAGTATAGTTGTATTACTCGCATTATTACCCTTGTTAATACCCGATAGTTTTATAAGAGTTAATGGGACATTATTAGTATTTTATTTATCTTATGTGGTTGTATGTCTTGTTATTAAACCTTTTGATATTGCAATTGAGGATGTAATAAATTCCACTTGCTTTACTTTAATAGGGTTTTTATTAGGAAATAATTATCGTCATATTAAATTAATGAGTTTTGATATTCAAAGAGAATCTAAAGAAAATGAACATATTGATTTTTTAACTGGATTACCAAATAGAAGATTAATGTATATTAAGATCTCTAATAGTGAAAAAAAGAATAATCCATTACCAATTACTGGTGTTATGATGATGGATATAGATCATTTTAAATTATATAACGATAGCAAAGGACACCTAAAAGGAGACCTTTGTCTAAAATCTTTATCAAAATTGTATGAAAAAATTTCAGTAGAAAAAGATATTGAGATCTTTAGATATGGTGGTGAAGAATTTATTGCATTCTATTATGGTCATGATGAAGATAAGTTAAATGATATTGCTAATTTTATTTTAGACGAAGTTAGAAAATTAAGTATTGAATTTAAAGAGTCAAAAGAAAAAATTGTTACAATTAGTTTAGGTTATACATTCTCTCTTCCTACTGAAAACATTGGAACTAATTATTTAATTGATATAGCAGATAAGGCTTTGTATTTAGCAAAGAATAGTGGCAGAAATAATGTAAAGAAAATATAATAGGAATTTTAATTTGAAAACAAGAAACAAAAGGGCATTACTATTCATATTATTTTTATCTATTAATACTTTGTTATTTGCGGTAGAGGAAAAAGATTATGTTCATTATAAAGAATATAATTATTCAAAAGATTATATTTTAGAAAAAAATTTTGATACAATTTATTTAGTAGCTGCAAGTCCCACTAGCGATAATTTAGGCTCTTTAGGAGCTCATGCTTTTATTGTTTTAGCACATGGTGAAGATTTTTCGGATTCTTTTGCAATTAATTATTATGCATATCATGAAAGGCTTTCAAATTTTGCTAAAAGTATAAAAGGCGCAACAAAAGGTTTAACTGGCTATGTTGATATTAGAGAATTTCATGAAATTACTGAAAGATATACAATAGGGCAGAACCGTAGCTTATTTGTATATAAAACGAATATTGATAAATCTTATATTCCAATTTTTTTAGATAAGGTTTATGAAAATAAAAATAAAGATTTAAGATATCAATTTTTCACATATAATTGTTCTTCTTTTTTAGGAGATATTTTTTCAACAATATTAGATACTGCTGATAAAGATTATTATTTTCCAAATCTTATTATGCCAGCCCGATTAATATATTTATTTAAAGAGCAAGGTTTGATAGTAGATAGTAAAATAATAAGTCCTCCATTAGTAAAAATTCTTTATAATAATATAGACATGGATAAAGAAGATATTATTGATAGATATGATTACTTTAATACTCATAATAGAGAAACAACAGTAGATGATGGATTTGAAAAATTTAATGTGAGTTTTGATAATTTTGAATCAAATACTATCTTTAGTGAAAATGTTTCTAAATTATATTTAGGTATGGATAATTATAATTTTTCATTTGGTTTTTCTTTGTTTGATAATCAACTTTATGAGCAGAGACAGAGTGCTATAGAATTATATGATTTTAAATTGTTTGATACTTTATTTAATTTTAATAATGGACTAAAGCTTAAAAAATTGACCTTATTAGAAAAATCTAAATATCCAAAAATCAATTACTCAACTTATAAACCTTCGAAGTATCTAATTATTAAATACAATGAAAATAATTCATCAATAGATATTAATGGTGGATTAGGTTTATCTTTTGGAACACTAAATAGTGTTTTTTCAGTAATTCCAACAGTAGAAACAAATATTAGCGATTTAATGCTTACATTAAGGATTAAAAGTCTCTTTTGTTTTTATTTACCCAATATGTATTTCTTAGTTAATTTTGATTATCCAATTTATAATGAAACTATAAATTCAAGTAAGCAATTAGAAGTTAATTTGGGATATAACTTCAATGATAAATATTCTTTATCTGGAGCATATGATATTTTAAAAAATCAATTTAATGTTTATTTTGTTTATAAATTTTATCCATTAATAAAATAAAAATTATGACTTCTGTGATTAAGTTGCTTAAATAATAATTAATATTTATTAAATTATAAGTGTGAGGTAGATATTATGAAAAAATGTAGTACATGTGATGTTGAAATGTTAGAAGATTATCAATTGAAAGGTACAAAAAGTGATTTATATATCCAAAAAGAAGGAATTTGCGGAATAACTTTGAATACAATAAGCATTGCTGTTTGTCCAAAATGTGGAAAAGTAGAAATGTATGTTGATCCTAAAAAGATTCAAGGTAATTTTTAAAATTAGATAATTAAATAAATTCCTAATATCAAAAATTAAAATATGTTATAATACCACCTTGTTTGAATTAATTTAAAAGCGGTATTATAGAGTTGCATATCTAATTAGAAAAAATTTTTGAGAGGCATTTATGAGAGATGGATTAATAAAAGTAGCAACATATTCTCCAATCAATTATACACTTGATTTAGAAAACAATAAGAACAATATAATTGAAGGAATAAAAAAAGCAGCCGAGATGGGTGTAAAAGTTATTACTTTTCCTGAATTAAGTATTACATCTTATACAGTAGGTGATTTGTTTTTAAATCAAATGGTTGTAGAGAAATCTATGAAAATGCTTGAGGAAATTACTCTTGCTACAAAACGTGTTTCTCAAATAGTTGCAATTGTTGGAACTTTATATGTTCATAATAATAAATTATATAATTGCGCAGCTGTTATAAATAACGGAAAAATCTTAGGTATCGTACCTAAAGTAAATATCCCAAACTATCAAGAATTTTATGAAAAGAGATGGTTTGTAACTCCTAAAGATGAAAATGTTGAAATAACATTATTTAATCAAAAAACATATTTTGGTACTAGATTATTATTTAATTGTGAAAATATTGAAAATTTAGTAATTGCTGTTGAAATTTGTGAAGATCTTTGGGTTCCTAATAGTCCTAGTCTTATTCATAGTGTAGCTGGTGCTACAATAATAGCAAATCCTTCAGCTACTGATGATATCGTTTCAAAAAGTGATTATCGACGTGATTTAGTTGCCATTCAAAGTGCAAAGTGTATTTGTGCTTATTTATATGCTGGTGCAGGTTGTGGGGAATCTACAACTGATTTGGTATTTAATGCTCATAATCTTATTTGTTCTAACGGAAAAGTTTTGATAGATGAAGAAGAGAAGAGTGGAGAGATAAACACAGCAATTGTTGATGTTCAACATTTATCTTTAGATAGAAGAAAAATGAATACTTTCTATAAAGATGTTGAAGGTTATAAAACAATTAATTTTAATTTGAATCAGGAAGTTACCGATTTATCAGAGTATAAAATTTCAAAAACTCCATTCATTCCTGCAAGTGATGCATTAATGAAACAAAGATGTGAAAAGATTTTAACACTTCAAGCTTTAGGTTTAGTTAGAAGATTACAAGCTGCACATTGTGAACATGCTGTATTAGGCCTTTCTGGAGGCTTAGATTCTACATTAGCACTATTAGTTACAATAAGGGCTTTTAAAAAAGCCAATATTGATTTAAGTAATATTTTAGCTATTTCAATGCCTTGTTTTGGTACAACAAAAAGAACTAAATCAAATTCAGAAAAATTAGCTAATGCAATGGGTGTTAGTTTTAAAGAAATAAACATTACAAAAGCAGTAAAACAACATTTCAAAGATCTTGAACATGATGAAACTATACAGAATGTTGTTTATGAAAATTCTCAAGCTAGAGAGAGAACTCAGATTTTAATGGACTATGCTAATAAAAATAATGCTTTAGTTATTGGAACTGGAGATTTATCTGAATTAGCTTTAGGTTGGGCAACATATAATGGAGACCATATGTCAATGTATGGGGTTAATTCTTCAGTTCCTAAAACCTTAGTAAGACATTTAGTAAATTATAGTGCAAGTATATTAGAAGAAAATACCTCAAAGGTATTATTAGACATAATTGATACCCCTGTTAGTCCTGAATTGTTACCACCAAGTGGAGATGGTACAATAGCTCAAAAAACAGAGGAATTTGTTGGCCCATATATTTTACATGATTTCTTCTTATATTATTTTGTTAGATGTTCTTTCTCAATTTCAAAAATTAGAAGATTAGCAATTTTGGCATTTAAAGAAGATTTTTCTACAGAAATAATTGATAAATGGTTAGACGTATTTGTTAAGAGATTTTTTGCTCAACAATTTAAAAGATCCACATTACCAGATGGTCCAAAGGTGGGTAGTGTTACGCTAAGTCCAAGAGGAGATTGGAGAATGCCGAGCGATGCAGTTAACATTTCGTTCCTTGAAGATACTAAACACTTGTAGAGTATCAGTTATTATTACTTATATTCAAAATTAAATAATTTATACTAAAAATAATTTTATTTGCTTTTTTGCAACTTTTTTGTAACAATATAGTCTATGTTATAGTTATATGTTATGTGAAACAACAAAGAGTATATAACTATTTAGTGAAATTATTATTATAGGAGTTTATATTATGAATAAAAAAGTTTGGGGTTTAATTTTAGCATTATGCTTAATTGTACCAGTAAGTTTAAGTGCAGAAGTATTAGATTTTAGCATTGGCGCTACAGCACAATATAAAATGACTGCAGATAATGTAGGTGGATCTTCAACAGAGGATTTATTGGATATTGATAATTATCGTTTTGGTGCTGAAGCAAGAGTTAAGTTCTTATTAATTGAAGCAGCTGATACAGCTCTTATTGGACCTACATCAAATGGTGTTGAAGTTTCAAATTTAATGACAGCTGGTTTAAGTTTAGATTTAATGAACTTAGTTAGATTAGGTGTTGGTTTAGGACCTGAATTTACTATGTTTATTGATGACTCTGGTAATGTAACAGCTGATGAAGCTGGATTAGAACCTTTTGATTTTGCTGATGTATTTATGAAATCAAATTGTACATATAAAGTAAATGCTGATATTTTATTAGGTGGTTTAACACTTTCAGCTAATTATACTGTTCCTTCAGTAGGTTTCAACATTGATAACATTGTTGAAAATGGTTTTGATGTTAATGACTTAGCTCCACAAGATTTCGAAAATGGAAGATTTGGAATTTCAGTTTTAATTTCTTTAATCTAGTATAATTAATATAATTAAGAGGAAGAGGGGTATATCCCCTCTTTTTTTGTCTTTTATTATGTTAGAAAAATGTTAATTTTTTCTAATGTAATTTTTTTTATCTTGATTTCTCAAATATATATTGCTATTGTTATATCGAAATATTTCGATGTGAGAAAATGATGGATAAGTTTAGTAATGATGCAAAAGTGTTTAAGGCTCTTTGTGATGTAAATAGGTTAAAAATATTAGAGTTGTTAAGAGAAGGTGAAAAATGTGCTTGTGAGCTACAAGAGAATGTTGATATTGTGCAATCCTCTCTCTCTTATCATATGAAGATATTAGTTGAATCGGGTATTGTTGAAAGCACTCATGATGGCAAATGGATTTATTATAAAATATCTCAAGATGGAAGTGATAAAGCAATTGAGATTCTAAGAGAGATAACAAATGTTGAAGATAAAAATAAAGCTATTCATCGATGTACAAGTAAATGTCTTGTAAAATAATTTTAAAATGAAGGCAAAAAATGGGAAAGAAAGAAATAAGTTTTTTTGAAAAATATTTAAGCATATGGGTCGTTTTATGTATGGTGTTAGGAGTTTTTATTGGAGAATTTCTTCCTCAGGTACCGACCTTTTTAAATAAATTTGAATATTACAATGTCTCCCTTCCAATTTCTATTTTAATTTGGTTAATGATTTATCCAATGATGTTAAAAATAGATTTTAAGAGTGTTGTAAATATTGGAAAAAATCCAAAAGGATTATATGTAACTTGGATAGTTAATTGGCTTATAAAGCCCTTTACTATGTTTGGGATTGCTTGGTTATTCTTTTTTGTAATATTTAAGAATTTTATTCCAAATGAATTAGCTACAGATTATTTATCTGGTGCTGTATTATTAGGAGCAGCTCCTTGTACAGCTATGGTTTTTGTTTGGAGCCATTTAACAAAAGGAAATCCAGCTTATACTGTAGTGCAAGTTGCAACAAATGATATTATTATATTAATTGCTTTTACTCCTATAGTAGCCTTTTTGCTAGGTGTTAGCGGGGTAGTAATACCTTGGGGAACTTTAATTTTATCAGTTGTGTTATTCGTTGTTATCCCTTTAACTTTGGGTATATTAACTAGAATTTATGTAACCAAAAAACATGGTTTAAAATTCTTTAATGAAGTATTTATCCCAAAATTTAATAATGTAACAATAATTGGATTATTATTAACATTAGTTATAATTTTCTCTTTCCAAGGAGATGTTATTATTAATAATCCTTTCCATATAATTTTGATTGCTGTTCCATTAATTATTCAAACTTTTTTAATATTTTTTATTGCATATTTTGCAAGTAAAGCTTTGAAATTGCCTCATAATATAGCAGCTCCAGCCGCAATGATTGGTGCCTCAAATTTCTTTGAATTAGCTGTAGCTGTAGCAATAGCATTATTTAGTGCTAAAAGTCCGGTAGCTCTAGCAACAATTGTTGGAGTTTTAGTTGAAGTACCAGTGATGCTAACACTTGTAAAAATAGCAAATAATACTAAAGGATGGTTTGTAAGTGAATAAATTGAAAGTAGCTTTTATATGTGTACATAATTCTTGTAGAAGTCAGATTGCTGAAGCATTAGGTAAAAAGTATGGTAGTGAAGTTTTTGAAAGTTATTCTGCAGGTACAGAAGTTAAAGATAAAATAAACCAAGATGCGGTTAGACTGATTAAAGATATTTATAATATTGATATGGAAGAAACTCAAAAATCTAAGTTGATAGAAACTTTGCCTCCAATTGATGTAGTTATTACAATGGGTTGTAATGTTAATTGTCCATATCTTCCTTCAAAACATAGAGAAGATTGGGGATTGGATGATCCAACAGGTAAAAGTGATTATGAGTTCAAAAAAATTATTTCTACTATTGAACAAAATATTTTTGACTTAATGGAAAGAATTCAAAATAATACTTTATTTTAGATTTGACGAATTGCTTTATTAGTACACTTTTTGTTTTGTTTTTTAGCAAATAGAAAGTGTATTTTTTTTATTTATCAAATTTATGGTATTTAAATTTATAAATTTTGTGGTTTTTTTATTTTTTTCTATAATTCTGTTTATGTTTTTTTATATTTCTATTACTTTAAAACTATGGTAATATAATAGGAAGTTAGGAGAGATTATTATGAAAAGATTTGGATTTAAAGATTTTTTTATTAAACCGATATTATTATCAGTGGTTACTTTTTTTATAATTTTCTTTTTCTTTCCAAGTTTTAGTACTGAATATTTGAATGTCGGATTCTCAACATCTTCAGATAGTTTGGAGAAAGTTGAATCTTTGTCTAAGGACATAATGGATAAAACTGGTCAATCATTAGATGATATTAAGGACCAAATTAATACTGACGATTTAAGTAATTTGGTTAATACTTTTGGAGAGTAAATTTTTGTGTCTTATAAAATAATATTTTTAGGAACTGGAACAAGTCATGGTGTGCCATCAATTGGTTGCAAGTGTGAGACTTGTTTGTCTAAAGATCCAAAAGATAATAGATTAAGAAGTAGTATTTTATTAGAAAGAAATGATAAAAAAATTATTATTGATACAGGCCCAGAATTAAGGATTCAAGCTTTAAGAGCTGATTTAAGTCATCTTGATGCAGTATTATATACTCACACTCATGCAGATCATTTAAATGGGATTGATGATTTAAGATCTTTTACAAATAGAGAAACCCCTTTACCTTTATATGGCGATAAAAAAACAATCGAAGAAATTACTTTCCGTTTTTCTTATATATTTAAAGGGACAATCAATAATACAATTATTCCTAATTTGTCAGCTAATGTTTTAAATCCTTTTGAAAAATATAATATTGCAGGATTTGAAATAACTCCTTTAATAGTAAATCATGGAAAATTAGAAATATTTGGATATAAAATATTTAATATGGCTTATTTAACTGATTGTAATAGTCTAAATAAAGAAAGCTATAAATATTTGAAAAATTTAGATTTATTGGTTTTAGATGCTTTACAGCATTGGCCACATAAAACACATTTTACATTAGAACAGGCTATTGAAGAGGCAAGAAAAATTGGTGCCAAAAAAACTCTCTTTACTCATATTGCCCATGGAATAAAGCATGATAGGGATAGTAAAATCTTAGATGATAATATGGCTCTTTCCTATGATACTTTATCAATTGAATTGGAGGAATAATGGATAGTTTATTTAGTGATAAAGATTTTGAAGAAGGGAAAATCCTTCAAGAAAAAAATGAAATGACAACAATTGATTTAGCGTTCGGTGAAGAAAAAAAAGAAAATAATAAAATTGAAATAGAAAATGCCGTAAATATCTTAGATGTTGATGAAGAAGAAAGAAATGAATTTTACATAATTGATGGCTTTGGATTAATATTTAGATCTTATTATGGTTTTATAACTAATCCTTTATTTGATAAGGATGGGAATAATATATCTGCAATATATGGTTTTTTTAATACTTTATTTATGGTTATTAGAGAATATAATCCATCATATTTAGTTGTTGCTTTAGATTCAAAAGGACCAACTTTTAGACATGAATTGTATGAAGAATATAAGGCAAACAGAGATGATGCTCCACAGGATTTAAAAGATCAAATACCAGTGATTATTGATTTATTAGAAAAAATAAATATTCCAACTATAGCAAAACCTGGTTTAGAAGCAGATGATATTATTGCATATTTGTGTGATAAAGCTGTTTCTAATAAACTTAATGCAATTATGTTTACAGCAGATAAAGATTTATTACAATTAGTTAATAATCACGTGTATTCTTTACGTCCACCAAAAAAAGGCCAAAAAGAATATCGATTATTTGGTCCAAGTGAAGTTGAAAATGAATTTTCTGTTCGACCTGAACAAATAGTAGATTACTTAACTTTATTAGGGGATAAAAGTGATAATGTACCTGGTGTTAAAGGTATTGGGGCAAAAGGTGCAGTCAAGTTATTAAATGAATATAAAACGATAGAAAATATTTATGATAATATAGATCATTTAAGTAAAGGTATAAAATCTAAATTATTAGAATCAAAAGACCTGGCTAAATTATCTAAAACTTTAGTTAAGTTAAAAATTGATGATACATTATTTGATTCTTTCGATGTTGAAGACTTTAATTTAAATAATATGAATCTAGAGAATATCGTTCCCTATTTTGAAAAAATAAGATCAAAATCTTTAATCGCTCAAGTTAAAAAAATTGCAGATAAAACTACAATTAAAGAAATTGAGAATCATGAAGTTAATAATGAAAGTTTTGATGAAGAAGTTGAAGTATTAGCTGATGATGAATTATTAGGCGCATCAACATTAAAACCTATAGATACTTTAAGTGATTTAGAATCAAAGCTTAAAGAAATTAGTGAAAGTACTAATTTAATGGCTTTTGATACTGAAACAACTAGCGAAGATCCAATAAAAGCTGATTTAGTTGGGTTCTCATTTTCCAGCAAAATCAAAGAAGCTTATTATTTCCCTGTTGTTTGTGGAGGGAAAAGAATCCACGAAGAAAAGGATATTTTACCAATATTAAAAAAATATTTAGAAGAAAAGCCTATAGCAATTATAGGGCATAATATTAAATATGATTATAAAGTAATGAAAAGATTTGGTGTTGAATTAAAAAACATCGTCTTTGATACAATGATTGCTGCTTGGTTATATGAAAGTAACTCTCCATCATTTAAAATGGATAGTTTAGCTCTTAAATATTTAAATTACCTTTGTGTATCTTTTAAAGATGTTGTTGAAAAGGGAAAATTATTTAGTGATGTAGAAAAATCTATTGCTGTAGCTTATGCAGCTGAAGACAGTGATATTACATTTAGATTGTATAAATTCTTTAATAAAGCATTAAATGATTCTTTGAAAAAAGTTCTTTATGATATTGAATTGCCTTTAATTACAATATTAGCAAATATGGAATTAGAAGGAATAAAAGTATCAATTGAAAAATTAAATAATTTATCGAAAATATTTGGAGAAAGGATTCAATCTAATTTAGAAGAAGTCTATAAATCTAGTGGACATGAATTTAACTTAAATTCAACAAAACAACTTCAAGAAGTTTTATTTAAAGAAAAAGGGCTGCCTGCAAAAAAGAAAACTAAAACAGGCTATTCAACAGCAACAGATGTTTTAGAAAGTTTAATTGATGAAGATCCTATTATTAAAAAAATATTGGATTATAGATCAATTAATAAATTAAAATCTACATATGTTGATACATTCCCATCTTTAGTAAATGAAGAAACACATAGGATTCATACCTCATTTTTGCAATTTGGGACTGCTACAGGTAGATTAAGTTCCATTAATCCAAATTTGCAAAACATACCAATTAGAAGTGATGAAGGTAGAAAAATTCGAGAAGCTTTTGTTCCTAAAGACGGTTGTGTATTGATGAGTGCTGACTATGCTCAAATTGAGTTAGTAGTATTAGCTCATGTAGCAAATGATAAATCTCTTCAAAATGCTTTTATTAGTGGTGAAGATGTTCATAAATTTACTGCATCATTAATTTTTGATAAGAAACTTGAAGAAATAACTAGTGATGAAAGACGTGTTGCTAAAACAATTAATTTTGGCGTTATGTATGGAATGAGTGCGTTTAGATTAGCTAAAGAACTATCAATAAGTAGAAGTGAAGCTAGTTCCTTTATTAAAGCTTATTTTGCAAGATATTCTAATGTTGCTAAGTTCATTGATCAAACAATCTCCCAAGTTCGTAAAACTCAAAAAATAACTACACTAATGGGACATATAAGAAATATTCCAAAAATTAATAGTAAAAATAGATTAGAAAAAGCTGCAAGTGAAAGAGTTGCTGTTAATTCTATAATTCAAGGTTCTGCAGCCGAAATTATGAAAATTGGTATGATTGGTGTAGATAAAGCATTGAGAGAAAATAATTTAAAATCTAAGGTTTTATTACAAGTTCATGATGAAGTTATTCTAGAGGTTTATAAAGAAGAAATTGAAGTAGTTCAGTCATTATTAAAGAATACTCTAGAAAATGCATATAAACTTTCTATTCCTTTAAGAGTTAGTATTGAAATAGGAAATAGTTGGGGAGAAATGCATTAATGAAAGTAATTGGACTTACCGGTAAAGCTTGTGCAGGTAAAAATCAAGTTGCAAAAGCTTTAGAAGAAAAAGGTTTTTATGTAATTGATGCTGATTTAATAGGTCATGATGCTCTAGAAAACAATAAAGATAAAATTAAAGAAACCTTTGGTGATAGTGTTATATCTAATGATAAAGTTGATAGAAGAGCACTTGGTAATATAGTATTTTCTTCTAAAGCTAAAATGCGTTTATTAGAAAATATAGTACATCCATATGTAAAAGAATATTGTAAAAAAGAGATTGCAAAAAGTAATAAAAATATAATTATAAATGCAGCTCTTTTGCAGAAAGGTGATTTAGTAGAACTTTGTGAACAAGTGATTTTTGTAAAAGCTTCAGTGTTTGTAAGATATAAACGTTCAAAAAAACGTGATAAAAGAAGTTTGCTTTGGTTTATTGAGAGAGAAATTTCTCAAAAAAATATTAGTGTTCGATGCTTAAAGAAAGAAATTAAAAATGTCTTTATTGTGAACAATCAAACTTCAATTAAGGAAATTTATCGACAAATAGACAACTATTGTGATATATTTATAGAAGGAAAGTAGATAAAAAAATTAAAAAATTTGGAATATTAATGTTTCAAATAACTAATTTGTTTATTATAAACTTGTTTGATGTGACATATATTGCTATAATTTCATTAGTAATATTAGTATATATACCTTTTTAAGGGAATTTGATAGGAGGCATTCGATTTAAGTTTTTTACTTGATTCGAGACTATATTTTATGAAAAAATCGACACGCATTTCTTTATTGGTGTTTACAATTTGTGCTGCAATTTTTGCTTTTGGAGCTTTGTGGTATACTAGGCCCAGTACACCGAGTTATATTATTGAAGAAGCAAAACAACGTCAGGGCGTGCCCCTTCTAGAAGTTGAAGATCCTGCGACTAGATTACCTCCTCCAGAAATTAATTATGATGTTTTAGCTGAAAAAGTTTCTCCTCAAATTAAAACTTCTTTAATGAATGATGAAAGTTTTGTAAGTTCTATTGTTGCATCAAATAAAAATGAAATTGCAACTGCTGTACAAAATTATACAGATGAAAAATTAGTTCCAACTCTTGAAGATAAAATTTCTTCATTAATTAAGGATTTATCAGATTCTTTAACTGCTAGATTAAAAGCTGATTTAACCACAATGGTTGATGATAAAATTCAAACTAATTTAAATAATATTGATATTAATACTTATCTACCTCAATTAGTAGATGCATTAACTCCAATTGTTGTTAATGATATTTATAGTGAAATAGAAGCTAATAAAGAAGATTTTGTTCAAACAGTTACAGTTCAAAGCCCTCAATTAACAGATACTACTGCTGAACAATTATACAATGATTATAGAACTCAAATCATAAATGATTTAGTTCCAATAATTTTAGATAACATTGAAGCAACTATAGTTGCAAATAATGTTGATTCTTCTTTATCAAGTACTTCACAGCCAGCTGTAGAAGCAACTGTAGCTCCTTTTTCTAGAACTATGGAAAGTCCTGTTGTTGATGATGAACCAGTTCCAACTGTTATAGAAAATTCAGATACATTTGAAGATACTAGCTCAAATGTTGAACCTGTTGCTACTATAGAGGAACCTGCTGCTCCTGTAGAAGAACCTGTTTCTCCTGTAGAAGAACCTGCTGTAACAAATATAGTAGATACTACTCCAACAGCACCAAAGGCTCCAGAAGTTAAGGCTTTGGTAGCAACACCTACAACGACTGTTGATACTACAGAGACTCCTATTGTTGAAGATACAACAACTAAGAGTGACACTGAAAGCATTAATGTAGTAGCTCAAGTTCCAGAACAAGAGACTATTGTTGATTCAACTTCTTCAGATGCAACAGATAGTGAAATCTCAATACCTAATTTTGATTCTAGTCAAACACAAGTATTGACTGCTGAAGATTATGCAAAGTTGAGAGATGCTATTAGAGAGCAAGCAATTCAAGATGCTTTGAATAAACTTAGTGAATAGTAAAAAATATTAAAAATAAATGAGGTTGCTAAAATGCAACCTCAATTTATTATATGTGGATATTTCCTTTCTTCTCCATCTACCGTTTCAAATGTATATGTGTTATTTGAAAAATCTTTTAAATAACAAGCAGATAATGGAACTTTTCCACCACCTTTAGGTAAATCAATCATAAAGGAAGGCATTGCAAGTCCAGAAAGTCTTTTTCTCATTTCTCTTTCAATTTCAATTGTTCTATTAGCATTTACTCTTAAATGAGCTGTACCTGATACTAAATCTCCCTGAAATACATAATATGGTTTTACTCTATTAAATAATAACTTATTGCATAATTCTTCCATTGTATCAAAATCGTCATTAACTCCTTTTAACATTACTGTTTGATTTAGAGCAGGGATCCCTGCATTAACAAATTTGTTAATAGCAGAAATTGCTTTTGCATCCAATTCTCTTGGATGATTTACCTGAGTTAATAGATAAAAAGGAGCACTATCATATTTTTTAAATATTGAAATTAGATTATCAGTTACTCTGCTTGGAGCTGTTATTACCATTCTAGTACAAATCCTCATAATCAGTTTTGGATTTTTATTTCTTAATGTTTTAATAAGGTAGTCCAACTTTTTATCAGAAAGGGTTAATAAGTCTCCGCCTGTTAGTAATATTTCAGTAATTTTTGGATGTTTTTGAATATAGTCTGCTGCATCTTGTATTTCTTCATTACTAATTGGACCAACTAGCTTTCCAGTAAATCTTCTTCTAAAGCAATGTCTACAATACATTGGACAAATATCTGTTGTTAAAAGAGCAACCCTGCTTTCATATCTATGAATTAATCTTGAACTCTTTGTATTATTTACTTCTTCTAAAGGATCTATATTTTCTAAGTTTTCTTCATTCTCTTCTAATGCATTAGGGAAAACTTGTATACGTAATGGGTCTTTCTCATCTTCTAGATTTATTAATGATAAAAAATGTTTTGTAATAGAAACCGGTAGGGTATATTGATTTCCTTTAAAGGCTTCTTCATTTTTACTTAATTTATATTTTTTCTTTAAGTCTTCAAAACTTTGAACTTCAATTTCCATAATTTATGGTTTATAATAATTTTTTATTTTAAACAAGTGTATTAGGAATATTAGATTTTTGTTATTTTACAAATTCTTTACCTTAAACTAATAAATATATGTTAAAATAAATCAATGCTTTTTAATGAGGTGAGTTATTTATGGCTGTTGAAAAGAAAAAAGGTTTGTCGGGATATTATTTAACGACTTTTTTAATTGGATTAGGTTTTTTTACAATGGGGTTGATGGATCCTTTATATGATACATATGTACCAATATTTTTATCAAAATATATAGCATCTAAAGGCGTTATTGGATCAATAATGACTTTTGATAATATTTTAGCAATATTTTTGATTCCAATCTTTAGTGCATTAAGCGATAGAACAAGAACTCCAATTGGAAGAAGAATGCCATTTATCATAGTTCTTTTACCATTAAGCGCTGTAACTTTTGGATTAATCCCATTCTCTGCATTGTATGCTTTATGGTTATTAATTTTAGCAGTATTCCTACTTAACTTATTTAAACAAGCTGTAAGAGGTCCTGTTGTTGCATTAATGCCTGATATGGTTCCTGGTGAAGTTAGATCTGAGGCTAATGGTGTAATTAATACTATGGGTGGTATTGCAACCATTGTTGGAACTGTTGGTCTTGCTAGATTAATGGATATTCCTCTTACTATTAATAATAAATCTTATGATAATATTTTGGCATTCCCAGTAGCTAGTATTTTAGTTATTGTTGCTGTTATTTTATTATTTGTATTCGTTAAAGAAAAGAATGGAAATTATAAAGAAGATAGTGATGATGAAAAAGTACCAATAAAGAAAAGCTTGAAAGTTATTTTCTCAGAAAAAGATAAGAGTGCTTTATTTATATTATTATCCCTATTGTTCTGGTTCATAGCTTATCAAGGTGTTTTACCTTTTGTAGGTTTGTATAGTGTTGAAGTTTTAAAAACTAGCCAAGGTACAGCTTCTTTAGCTGCTGGTATGGTTGGTATTGCTTATGCTATTTTTGCAATTCCTTCTGGTAAATTTGCTCACAAGCATGGTAGAAAAAAGACAATTCGTGGAGCTTTGTTTATGTTAGTTATTATTTTATTAAGTGTTTTTGCACATAATAAATTAACAGTCAATTCTTCTCAATCTTTTAGACAATATACGTTCTGGGCTTTATTATTCTTATTTGGAATTTTCTGGGTTACTGTTGTTACAAATAGTTTCCCTATGTTATGGCAAATGGCTGATTATAAGACTATGGGAATTTATACAGGTCTATATTATTTCTTTAGCCAATTAGCTTCAATTATTTCGCCTCCAATAACAGGTTTTTGTATAGATTTATTTGGTCATCAAAGCTTGTTTGTATTCGCTGCAATAAATATGGGTATTGCTTTCTTCTTAATGAAAGGTGTCCATAGAGGTGAACCAGAAGATGATCCTGTTGAGATTTCAAAATAAAAAATAATTATAATTATTATTATTAGCTAGGCAATTTCTGAAAAATGAAGGAGCCTAGTTTTTTTAGTAAAAAAAATACCTCGAAAGTAAATTATTAAGCAATTATTTACTTTTAAGGTATTCTAAATTAAGTAGAAAAATTAAATTAGCTGTTTACTCTTTCTAAGTATTCTTTTGTTTCAGTGTTAACTCTAATTTTTTCACCTTGTTTAATGAAAATAGGGCATTTAACTTTTAAGCCAGTTTCAGTTGTAACATATTTTGTAGCACCTTGAACTGTATCACCTTTAATAGCTTCTTCAGCTTCAGCAACAACATAAACAACTTTACTTGGGATTTGAATGTCTAATAATTGGTCTTCCCAGAATGTACAACGGTATGTGTCACCATCTTTCATTAAAACATCGTAGTCAGGGAAATTAGCCATAGGAACTTCAATTTGATCATATGTATCAGTTAACATTAAGTGGAATGATTCACCGTCATTATAAAGATATTGGCAATCTCTATCTTCTACAACGATTTCTTCAGCGTTATCTTGTGATTTCATTGTTTCTGAAAGAATTTGGCCTGTTCCAGGATTTTTTAATTTTAAACGTACAAATGCAGAACCTTTACCTGGATTAACGAATTCTCTGTCAATACAAACAAAAGGTTGGCCTTTGATTAATAATGCGGTACCTCTTTCAATTTGACCTGCTTTTATCATACTTATTTACCTCTGTATTATGAAATTAAATTTAATAGCTATCGTATCATATCAGAAAAGGGGAAAAGAATCACCCCCTCGATATTATCAATATTCATTTGACTCATTAAAAGTCTATCTAATCCTATTGCAACACCACTTGTTTGAGGAAAATCTTCAAATAGGGTGTGATAATCATCATCAATATCAGCAATAACTCTATTAGTATTAGATCTTTCTTTTATTATTGTTGCATACTCTTTTCTATAGTACTCTTTGATTTTTTCTGAATCTCTTAATTCATCGTAACAATTTGCAACTTCTAAACCACCGATATACATTTCCCATCTTTTTTTATAAGGGGAAGTTTTATAATCAGTTGCTAAGCAATCAATTTGTTTTGGATAATCATATAAAATCAAAGGTTTATCTTTTGGTAGATTGGGTTCAACGAAGGTTAAAAATATCCTATTAAAAGTTGATTCCCAACTTTCATTTCTTTGAGTTGAATTAAGATTTAAATCTATTGCTTTTTGATATAGCTCAGATTGTTTTTGGCATTTATCTAAATCAACATTACAATATTTTTTCATAGCTTCATTTACACTCATTTTTCTAAATGGTGGTAGTGCCCAGTCAGGAGTGTCTTTTATATGTGTTTTTCTTAGTAATTCATCAGTTAATTCAATAGAATCTTGTTCATTCATATCTTTTGAATAATATTCTAACATAGAGAATTCAATATTATGTTGTCTTCCTATTTGTTCACTATTCCTAAAACATTTAGAAATTTGATATATAGATGGAAAATCTTCACTTAATAATCGTTTCATGAAAATCTCTGGGGAAGGAATCAAATATAATTCTTTATTTGTAAAAAAATCTGATGTAAATTGAGTTGAGAAGTTCTCAATTGTTGGTTCAGGAATTAGTGTTGAAGAAAGAGAAGGTGTTTCAACCTCTAAATATCCTTTATCATCAAAGAATCTTCTAATATTTGAATATAATATACTTCTATTTTTTATTGCTTTTATTTTATCAATATTTTTCATAACATATAGATATTATAGTTATCTATAATGCTTTTCAAGATATAAAAAAACTTGCCTTAGAAAAAGGCAAGTAAATTTTAAAAGAGTAACAAGTATTATTTATTATAAAGTAACTCCATTTTTGAAAATGGCAATTTCATTATAATTATTTGTTTCATTTTTAGTTTTGATATCTCCATTAGCTAAAGTAATAATATAATCAATTAATCTATCTCTAACTATGTTTTTATCTTCATTTAAGATTTGTGAAGCATCAAAATCAATCCAATTCTTTTTATTTTCGGCTAATTGATGGTTAGTAGCTATTTTTACTGTTGGAACAACAGATCCAAGAGGAGTTCCTCTACCGGTAGTAAATAGAATTAAATTTACACCACTAGCACTCATATTAGTTGTTGAAACAATATCATTTCCTGGACCGTTTAATAATAGAAGGCCAGATTGATCAATTAAATCTCCATAGTTTAATACACCTTCAATTGGAGCTTTACCACCTTTTTGAACACAGCCTAAGGACTTATCTTCTAGAGTTGTAATACCGCCTTCTTTATTACCTGGAGAAGGGTTTTCATAAACTACTTGATTATTATCAATATAATATTGTTTAAAGTTATTGATTAAATTAACACAATCTTCAAAAACTTTTTCATTAACACATCTATCCATTAGTATTTGTTCTGCTCCAAACATTTCTGGAACTTCAGTTAATATAACACTAGATTTATAAGCTGCTAATTTATCACAAACTAAACCAACAAGAGGATTTGCACTAATTCCTGACAATCCATCAGAGCCACCACATTTCATACCAATTTTTAATTTACTAATGCTTACTTTTTCTCTTTTTGAAGTTTTAGCATAATCAATTAATTGAAGTAAAAGATTTTGAGCATCTCTAATTTCATCGTCACTTTCTTGAGCTATTAAGAATTTTACTCTATCGCTATTATATGTGCCGATTTCTTCTTTAAATTTATCTATAGTATTATTTTCACAACCTAAACCAATAACTAAAACACCACCTGCATGAGGATGTTTAACCAAATCAGCTAAAATCTTTTTAGTATTTTCATGATCGTCTCCCATTTGAGAGCAGCCATATGGATGGGTAAGGGCTAATACTTTATCAATGTTTGTATCTTTAATTTTTTCTTGTGCCCATACTTCTAATGTTGATGCAATTTTGTTTACACAACCAACAGTTGGAACAATCCAAATATCATTTCTGATTGCAATATCACCATTTTCTCTTACATAAGCATTTATAAAGATATCATCATCAACTTTGTTTTCATTTTCCCAAACTTCTTTTAGCTTAATTGCTTTTTCTTTATCATAAGAATATTCAATTTGTTCACTTAAGTTTGTAACAACATTTTGAGTATGAACATGAGTTGCTTTTTTTATATCTACCTTTGCTTTTCCAATTGGGTAACCATATTTTATGATATTGCTACCAGCTTTGATATCTTTAATTGCAATTTTATGACCTAAATTAATATCTTCAAGTAGGGTAAATTCATCATTGTTTATATTAATGGTCTCTCCTTTTTTTAAAGGGGAGAGAGCAATTATAACATTATCTTCTTCTCTAATTTGAATATAATTTTTATCCATTAGTTATTCCTATTAACAAAATCAGTTAGAGCTTGTTTCATTTCTTTAGTACAGATTTCATCATAATATTTTAAAACACTTGCTTCTAAATCTTGAAGGGTAGTTAAATCAAGGCCCCACCATGAAGTTTGGCTTAGAACTTTATTTACAATAACTTTTCTATCTTCTTTTTTACTTTCATCATAAGTTTTATATAAATCTTCAAAGAAACTTAAAACTGATTCATCATCTTTAATTAAGTATTCTTTACCATTATAGAGGCCTTTCATACTTCTGTTTTCAATGCCTTGACCTTTGTAGAATCTAATTAAAGAAGCAATTGAGAAGCTTAAAGCTTGAGGTGCTTTATTATATTTTTCTACATATGATAATAGTGAAGGTAAATCTCTAGTTTTGAATTTTGAAGTAGAGTTTAGGGATATAGCTAATACTTGGTGATTTAAGAAAGGATTTCTGAATCTATTTAATACATCCTTTGCATAATCAAGAAGCATATCTTTATCTCCATCCATTGATTCAATGATTTCATCAAATAAACCTTCTTTGATAAATTTGAATACTACTTCATCATTTAATGCTTCATCTACAGTTGTAATACCATACAAGTGAGCTGCTAGAACCATTAGTGTGTGAGTTCCATTTAAGATTCTTACTTTTCTAGTTCTATAGAAAGACATATCATCGGTAAAGATTACATTTAAGCCAGCTTTATCTAATGGGAATTCTTTTCTAAGTTGTTCTAGATTTTCTTTTTTAGCTTCAATTACCCAAAGATGGAATAATTCTGCTGTATCTAATAAATTATCTTTATAACCAATTTTTTCACAAATAGCATCTGCTTCATTTCTTGGATATCCTGTTACAATTCTATCAACTAATGAGTTTGCAAAAATACATTCACTATTAACCCAAGAGATAAAATCATCACCTAATTTCCATTCATTAGCATATCTAATAATAATAGCTTTTAAGTTATCACCATTCTTTTCAATTAATTCACAAGGAATAAAAATTAAACCATGTCCTTCTTTGTTGAAATGGTTAAATCTTGAGTAAAGTAATTGTGTTACTTTAGCAGGGAAAGAAGCTGCTGGTTGATCACTTAGTGAGCAATTTTCACTATAAGAGATACCTGCTTCGGTAGTGTTAGAAATTACAAATCTTAAATCTTCACTTTTGCTCATTTCAATATATTTATCAAATTCATCATAAACATTAATACATCTACTAACACTTGTTATTTTTCTGTAATCTTCAACAATTTCATCATTTCTGATTCCTCTAGTAATTGTTGTATATAAACCTTCTTGATCATTTATCATATCTGATAAACCTTTTGCTAATGGTTGTACAATTACAACATTAGAATTAAAGTCAGTTTTTTCATTTGCATTGTCGATTTGCCAATCAACAAAAGCTCTTAGAAAATTACCTTCACCAAATTGAAGAATAGATTCCTTTCTTTTAACAGTATTAGTCACTTCATTAATAGTTTTCATTTCTTACCCTCATAATATACATTGTTGTATACATCATTGTATATGATATTGCTTTTTTGTCAATAATAAACTATACTCAAAATTAATATTATTTCTAAGGAATATTGAATGGCAAAGAAAAAACAAACCTTAAAAGAAATAGCATATGATCATATAAAAAGAAAAATTATTAATTGTGAATATGCTCCTAATGCTTTTTTAAATGAAGAGATGATTGCACAAGAGTTAAGTGTTAGTAGAACTCCTATTAGAGAAGCATTAATGAAATTAGAGCAAGAACAATTAATTAGCATTATGCCAAAGAAAGGTATTGTTGTTTGTCCTTTAACTCCAGATATAATTACATCTATTTTTGAAACCAGATTACTATTAGAACCATATATTATTGAAAATTATGGTATGTATATCGATAAGGATAAATTAAAAGAATTCAAAGCCTTATATGAAGGTGAATATAGAAAAACAAATGTAGAATTTAAAATTGATGATGATTTCCATAGTTTTCTATATCATTTTAGTAAAAATCCTTATTTAATTAAAACTTTAGAAAATACCACTGTACAAAATCAAAGAATTAGAGTTTATTCAGGTATAAAAGTATTTAGAGTTCCTATTACTTATGATGAACATATTCAAATAATAAAAGCTTTATTAGATGAAGATTATAAATTAGCTGCTAATAGAATGAAAGAACATATATTAAAATCAAGACAAAATTCACTTGAGATAGTTTTTTCTTCTAAAAAATATTAGAATTCAGAAGTTGGAGATTAGAATTATGAAAGAATTTATGGGTAGTGATTTCTTACTACAAACTAAGACAGCAAAAGACTTATTTGAAGCTGCTAAAGATATGCCAATTTTTGACTATCATTGTCATTTAATTCCAAAAGAAATTGAAGAAAATAAAAGATTTGATTCAATAGTTGATGTTTGGCTAGGTGGAGACCATTATAAATGGAGACAAATGAGAACCTTCGGTTTTGATGAAAAATTAATAACTGGAGATGCTGATCCTTATGATAAGTTTTATGCTTGGGCTCAAACAATGGAAAATTTAATTGGAAATCCACTATACCATTGGACTCACTTAGAACTTCAAAGATATTTTGATATTAAGCTTCCATTAAATACTAAAAACGCAAAAACAATTTACGATATCACTAATGAAAAACTAAAAAGTGATAAAGATTTAGATGTTTATGGTATTATGAAGAAATTTAATGTTGATACAGTTGGAACAACAGATGATCCAATTGATTCATTAGAATATCATAAAAAGATTAATGATAGAGGGGACTTAAATACTAATGTACTTCCTTCTTTTAGACCTGATAAAGCTATAATTATTAAAAAAGATACTTTTGTTGATTATATTAATAAATTAGCAGCTGTTTCTGAAATTGAAATTAATAGTGTTCAAGATGTAGTTAAAGCTTTAATTAAGAGATTAGATTACTTTATTGAAAATGGTTGTAAAGCTACTGACCATGGTCTTGAAAATACTCCTGCAGTATTCTTAAGTGAAGAAGAAGTTAATAACATTTTTGTTAAGAGAATGAATAATGAAGAAATTAGTGATTATGAAGCTGAAGCTTACAGTGCTTATGTTTTATTAAATTTAGGTAGAGCTTATCACAAAAGAAATATTGTAATGCAACTTCATATATCTGCACTTAGAGATAACAATACTAGAATGTTTAATAAATTAGGACCTGATACAGGTTTTGATTCTTCTCATGATAATAATGTTGCTTATGTTACTTCAAAATTCTTAAATGAACTTGAAAAAACAAACCAACTTCCAAAGACTATCCTTTATTCTTTAAATCCTAAAGATTTCTATGCTCTTGGTACTTTATTAGGTTGTTTTCAAGGTGATGGAGTTAGATCTAAAGTACAATTAGGATCAGGCTGGTGGTTTATTGATCATAAAGATGGTATGGAACAACAAATGAAAACTTTAGCTAATTTATCAATGCTTCCAAACTTTGTTGGTATGTTGACAGATAGTAGATCTTTCTTATCTTATCCAAGACACGAATACTTTAGAAGAATTATGTGTAATATAATTGGTAACTGGGTTGAAGAAGGCGAAATCTATAATGATAGCGAATTCTTAAAGAAAGTTGTTCAAGATATATCTTTCAATAACGTAAAAAAATACTTTAATTAATTAAATATAATAAATTTATTTTCAAAGGCGGTATAAATAGATGAGAAATACAGTTCGTTATCTTGTCTTTTTATACCGCTCTATCATATAATCCGAGCTATGGAAACTTATAATACAGATGACATTATCTATGCCCTAGCTACAGGGTGGAATCAAAGTGCATTAGCTATAATTAGAATAAGTGGAAAAGGTTGTATCAAAACCCTATCTTCCTGTTTTTCTAGACCAAAAAGCTTGTTAAATAGTAAAAATGCTACTTTACTCCATGGCTATATCATTGGGGAAGATAATCATAAAATAGATGAAGTTGTTCTTTCTATAAATTTAGAAGGACACGGTTATACAAAAGAAGAAGCCGTTGAGATTACTACTCACGGTTCTTTAGCTGTAATTACAGCAATCATGCAAGAGTTAAGTAGAATTGGTATGAGACAAGCAAAAGGTGGAGAATTTACTCTAAGAGCTTTCTTAAATGGTGCAATGGATTTAACTCAAGCAGAAGCAGTTCATGAATTAGTAACTTCTCAAAGTCAAATGGAAAGAGGCTTAGCTCTTGGTAGACTTGAGGGTGCATTATATAAAAAAATAGAACAATTAAAACAAAACCTATTAGAAGCTATGGCAACTATAGAAGTTCAACTTGATTATGCTGAAGATGAAGTTGACGATTTTGATTTTCCTATCGACTTAATTACTCAAACAAAAAATGCAATTATTTCATTATCTAACACTTATGAAACCGGAAGATTATATTCTCAAGGTGTAAAAATTGTTTTAGCAGGTAGTACAAATGCAGGTAAAAGTTCTCTCTTTAATTTGTTATTAAAACAAAAAAGAGCAATTGTATCTGATATTAAAGGTACAACAAGAGATTACATTGAAGCTCAAACTGCTATAAGAGGTATTCCTGTTAGATTGTTTGATACAGCAGGACTTAGAGATAGTTCTGATGAAATTGAAAATGAAGGAATCAAAAGAACAAAAGAATTGATTGATATCTGTGATGTTATAATTTATTTGGTTGATGGTGTTGATGAAGATACTATAATCGATAGAAGTATTATTGATAATCCAAAAACTATTTTAGCATTCACAAAAAGAGATATAAAACACAGAGCTGAAGCAATATCGATTAGTACAATCACAGGAGAGGGCTTAGATACTTTATTTGATGCAATTATTGAAAAAACAGCATCAGGAATTTCTATTTCTGACGATTCTACATTAGTAATTGAATCTAGTAGACAACATAGTCTTTTAGAAGAAGCAAGAGAAGATCTCGAGAAAGTTATTGAATTAAATGACATTGATATGGGATTAGATATTATTGCTCTTGAATTGAATTCTGCAATAACTGCATTAGGTAGTTTAACAGGGGAAATCACAAGCGATGATGTACTTGATAAGATTTTTGGTGGATTTTGCGTAGGAAAGTAAGGGAATATTATGGATTATGATGTAATAGTAATTGGTGGTGGACATGCAGGAATTGAAGCTTGTCTTGCTACTAGCAGAATAGGATTTAAAACACTTTTAGTGACTCAAAATATAGACGCAATTGGTCGTCTTTCTTGTAATCCAGCAATTGGTGGATTAGCAAAAGGAAATATAGTTAGAGAAGTAGATGCTTTAGGTGGGGAAATGGCTCACTTAATCGATAGCACTATGATTCAATATAGAATACTTAATAGAAGACGTGGACCAGCTGTTCAATCTCCAAGAGCACAAGCTGATAAATTTGCTTATCATATGAGAGCAAAGCACACTCTTGAATTGCAAAGTAATTTAGAAATCTTTATGGATACTGTAGTAGATCTAATGATTGATCATGATAAAAATGAAATCAATGGTGTAATTACAGAAAGAGGTCATAAAATTTCTTCTAAAACTGTAGTATTAACTACAGGAACCTTTATGGAAGGTAAAATCTTTATAGGTCAATATGATGCTCCTTGTGGTAGACTTGGTGAGGTTGCAGCAATTGGACTTGGAACAGCTCTTAGAAAACATGGTTTTACTTTAGGCAGAATGAAAACTGGAACTCCAGCTAGAGTTAGAAGATCATCTATTGACTTTTCTCAACTTGAACTTCAACCAGGTGATGATCCAATGATGCCATTCTCTTTCGATTATGATACTATTGAAAGACCTTCTATTCCTTGTTATATAACTTGGACAAATGAAAAAACTCATGCAATTATTAGAAAATATATGCATCTCTCTCCACTTTATGGAGGAAAAATTGTAGGAAAAGGTCCTAGATATTGTCCATCAATTGAAGATAAGGTTGTTAGATTCCCTGATAGAGAAAGACATCAAATATTTATTGAACCAGAAGGTGCGGAAAGTGAGGAGATGTATTTAAATGGATTATCTTCTTCACTTCCTGAATTTGTTCAAAATGAATTTATGAGGACTTTAAAAGGTTTAGAAAATGTAGAGGTGATGAGACCCGCTTATGCTGTTGAGTATGATTATATGGATCCATTACAATTACTTCCTTCTCTTGAAACAATTAAAGTTAGTGGTTTATTTGTTGCAGGTCAAACCAACGGTACAAGTGGTTATGAAGAAGCTGCTTGTCAGGGCTTAATGGCTGGTATTAATGCTGCACAAAAGCTTAAAGGTGAGGATTCCTTAGTATTATCTAGAGCAGAAAGTTATACTGGTGTATTAATTGATGATTTAGTTACAAAAGGAACTAAAGAACCATATAGAATGTTCACCTCCCGTGCAGAATATAGACTTAATATGAGACATGATTCTTGCGATCAAAGATTAACTGAATTCGGTTATAATGTTGGACTCCAAAGTGAAGAAAAACTTGAAAGATTAAAAGAAAAACTTCAACAAATAGACAGTGTAAAAGACTTATTAAAATCTCATTCTTATAATAAGAAGAATGCTTTACAGGCTTTAAAGATGCCAGAGATTGAAATAGATTCTATGATAGAAGCAATCCCTGAATTAGCTAATTATAGTGAACCTATTAGATATCAAACTCAACTTGATGTAAAGTATGAAGGTTATGTTAAGAAACAAGAAAAAGAAGTAAAAAGATTTGCTTCTTTAGAATCTATTAGAATTGCTGATGATTTTGATTATGATAGTGTAAGTGGTATGAGTGCTGAAGGTATTGAAAAATGTAAGCAAATTAGACCAAGAAGTATTGGACAAGCAAGTAGAATAAGTGGACTTAGAACAACTGATGTTGCAGTTTTGATGGTACACGTAAAAAAATGGAGAAGTAATAAATAGTGAAATATGAAAATCTATTGAAATCTTGCCTAGATCAATTAAACATTGAAATGAGTCAAAATCAGATTGATAAAATGCTTAGATATGTTTCTGAAATTGAGTTGTTTAATAAAGCTTATAAACTTGTTGGTGCTCAAGGGGAAGATATTATAACAAAACATATTATGGATAGTTTATCTGCAGTTAAAGAAATAGAAAAACTAATAGATAATGATTCTATAATTTGTGATGTTGGTTCTGGGGCAGGGTTACCTGGAATTCCACTATCAATCTATTTTGAAAATAATAAATTTTCTTTAATTGAAAGAATGAGTAGACGTGTTAGTTTTTTAAAGAATGCTGTAATAGCTCTTAAGATAAATGATAGAGTAGAGATTGTTGCAAAAGATTTAAAAGAAGTAGATAAAAAATTTGATTTAGTTACTTTTAGAGCTTTTCATCCGCTCTTTGATATTGTTGATGATATAGATAAAATAACAAAACCTACTTCAACAATTTGTGCTTATAAAGCAAAGAGAGATACATTGGATGCTGAAATTACAATTCTTGAAAAAGACTGTAATAGTAAATGGCATTATAAATTTGTTGATTTAGATATTCCATTTATTGATGCTCCAAGAATGCTATGTCTTTTAACTAAGAAATAGTTTTATCATAAATAAGGCCATAATTATATGGTCTTTTTTTTTGCCATATATTTTTTTTTGTTACATTTCTTCTTAAAATGTAATTTTTTGTCGAAGTCTTTGTTTAAATATGATATGATAGATTACAAGTTTTATACAGAATGGACTTAAAAGTGAAAGAGAAGAAAAGTAAAGATAATATAAATAAAAAAACAAAACGAGAGAGAAAAAAACAAAGTAGTAGAAGAAAGGGTGGGAAATTTTCCTTATTTTTAGCAATACTTTTATTAGTTGCATCAATAGTTTTAATTGGTTCCACAGTAATTTCTTTGATTCAAATGCCACCTAAATTAGTTGGTTATGCTACTATAATATCAGATTTTGCAAAAAATAATTTAAGCTTTATTAAATCAAATCTTTTATATGTTTTACCTCCAGCTATAGCCTTAATGGTTTTATCAATTATGATCTTTATATATAGACGTAATAAACCATATTCATATTTTAAAATTATAATTTTTGGCTTTTTTACTTATAGTGTTTATTTAATTTGTTTACATTTTAATAAATTGCCAATGCCAAAATATTTAGCTAGAGTTTTAAGCAATGATTTAGGATCTTCTGAGATTGCCTTTAGAATATTTATATCATTGATTTTTGAATTAATCTTATTAATAATTGCTAATCCAATCTGCAATTTTTTAAATAATAGAAGAGAAAAAAAGCAATTAAAGAAAGTAAAAGATATTGTAGAAGATAAATTAAAACAAAAAGAAGTAAAAGAAGAAGTTAAGCCTGAAGTTAATGTAAAAGAGAGTAAGTTAGGTGTAGAATTTCCAAAACCAATTGATGTTCCAAATTTGTCATTTCTAGATTCTAGTGAAATAAATAATGATATTGGTGAAATTAATACGCCAACTAATGTTGAGAAATATCAAAGAAATACTGATAAATCAAAGAATAAAATTGAAGATGATTTAGATTCACAAATCGATCCAAGACATACAATTTCTTTAGAAACTCTAAAGATAGCAAAACGTAATGTTGAAGAGAAGATGAGTAAATTAAATCAACCTCAACCAATTAAGAAAGCTCCATCAAAGAGTTCTTCTAGTAAAGAAAATTTATCTTTCCAATCTATATTACAGCAAAGGGTTCAAGATAATAGTAGTGAACCTGTTATAAGCAATTTAGATGTACAAGATAGAAAAGAAAGCCCAATAGTTAAAGAATATAGAGAAAGAGAAATAAAAGAAGCTCAAGAAAAAGTTTCTAGCATTTATAACAGTAAAATTAGAAATAATTCTGCTGTCCAGAAAAAGAAGAATGATGATTATTTAAATGATCCATTAAAAAATATTATGAGAGGTGGTCATTTAATAAAAGCAACAGAACAACATTCTTTAAATAATAATATTGATAAAATAGTTGAGCAAGTAGAAGAAAAACAGACTACTGCATCCATTATTGATGAGATAAATAAAAGTGCAATAACACCAAAGCATGATGAAGAAGATGATTTTTCAGATATTGATTTTGGAGAAGAAGTAGAAGTCACAATTCCTCAAGTAAAAGAGGAAAAACCTATTCAAGTAAAATCTTCTGATTTAAATTCGAATAATGCTAGTCCTACAAAATATCAAAGCCTTAAGGATAATCAAGTTGCTGTAAATAATTATTATAGTAGTGCAAAACCTGTAGGTGATGCTAAATTAGTTGATGAAAAAGAAGAAACTGTAAAAAATATTGATGAAGATGATGAAGATTTAGAATCTGCAATTGCAGGGTTATCCTGCTCTTCTTTCTTAGATCCTAATAAATTTTCATATAAATTCCCGCCATTATCACTTCTTTATGAATATCCTCAATCAGCACAAATTATTGACGATGATACAAAAAATAAAGCAAGATTATTAATTGAAACTTTAGCACAATTTAAATATGACGTTGAACTTAGAAATATTATAAAAGGGCCTTCTGTAACTATGTTTGAAATAGTTCCAGCTCCTGGGATTAAAGTTAATGCAATAACTAATTTAAGAGATAATATTGCTATGAACTTAGCAGCTAAAAAGGTTAGAATTTTAGCACCTATTCCAGGACAAAATGCAGTTGGTGTTGAAATTCCTAATACAGTTAGAGAGAAAGTCGGCTTTAAAGAAGTACTAACAAGTGATAATAATTCAAGTTATGCAATTCCAATGGCTATGGGAAGAACTTTATATGGACAGTGTAAATCCTTTGATGTTGCAACTGCTCCTCATATGTTAATTGCTGGATCTACCGGCTCTGGTAAGAGTGTTTGTGTAAACTCTCTTATTTGTTCAATCCTATATTCAAGAACTCCTAGAGATGTTAGATTAATTATGGTTGATCCAAAGGTAGTTGAGTTAACAATTTATAATGGAATTCCTCATTTATTGACTCCTGTTATAACAGAGCCAAAGAGAGCATTAAAAGCTTTAGATTTCTGTATTGATGAAATGGATAGACGTAATAAAATGCTTGCAAAAATGAATGTTAGAAATATTAAGAGTTATAATAAGAAAATTAAAGATTCTAATATTGCAAAAGAAAAAATGCCATACATTGTAGTAATAATAGATGAATTTGCATCCTTAATGAGTACAGCGGGTAAAGATTTAGATGAAAAAGTTGCTAGATTAACAGCTATGAGTAGAGCTGTAGGTATTCATTTGGTTTTTGCAACTCAAAGACCTTCTGTTGATGTAATAACTGGTGTTATAAAAAATAACTTACCAACTAGAGTTGCTTTTGCAGTAACTTCTACTCAGGATTCTAGAACCATAATTGGTAACTCTGGAGCTGAAGATTTACTTGGAAAAGGTGATATGCTATTTAGTGCAAATGGTAAAGCGGTAACGAGAATGCAAGGTGTTTTCTTATCTGATGAAGAAGTAGAAAAAGTTGTAGAATTTGCTAAGCAACAAGAAGAACCTGATTATATTGATGAATCATATTTTGAAGATCCATATGATGATGAACCATCTGAGAGTGTTAATTCAAATGATGATGAAGAATTATGGGATGCTGCCCTACAAATTGCCTATGAAAGAAATGGAGCTTCCGCTTCCTTCTTGCAAAGAAGGCTTAAAATTGGGTATAACAGAGCTGCAAGGATTATTGAAGAAATGGAAGAACAAGGAATCCTTGGCCCTCAAAATGGAAGTAAACCTAGAGAGTTATTAAGATATCAATAGTAAAGAAGGTAATAATAATGTTCAAAGAACATGCTATTAAAAATGGTGAAATAGTAAAAGTTGAAGATGCATTAGTAAATGTCACATATAGGGAAGTTCAATTTAGTTTCTCAGTATATGAATCAATATCAGTTGTTAATAGTAGAGCTATTTTTTTAGAAGATCATATTACTAGATTATTTAAATCTTGTGTTGGAATAAAATTAAGACATCCTTTTAGAAGAAGTGAAATAAAGAAAAGTATAATTGAATTAATAAAAATTGATGATATTAAAGAAGCTACCATGAGAATATTAATTATTGGTGGAAATAATCCTCAATTATTTATTACATATACTGATAAATTAAAATATCCAACCTCTTATTACTCAGAAGGTGTTAGTGTAACTACTTATGTAGGAGAAAGATTATTCCCTAAATTTAAAACTAGCAATTTATTATTGAGCTATATAGCCTTAGAAGATGCTAGAAGCAAAGGTGCTTTTGAAGCTATTTTAGTTGATTCTCAAGGATATTTATTAGAAGGAACTAGATCTAATTTTTATGGTTTTAAACATAATAAATTATATACTGCTGAAAATGATAGAGTTTTAGAAGGAATTACTAGAACTAGAATTTTAGAAGCAGCTGAAGATTTAGGAATTGAAGTTGTAATGAGAGCTCCAATGCTTAAAGAAATAAGACAATCTCAATTTGATGAAGTATTTATTTCTTCAACTTCGATGGCTGCTATGCCAATAAAAACCCTTGATGAAGTTAGTTTTGATTCAGATTTTAAGAGAACTTTAAAGCTAATGGAAATAATTAGAGAAAAAGAGAAACACGATAGATAGTTTATTATAAAATCCAGCATTCTTGTAATAATAATTAATATATATTATCCTTTGTTTGATTAAAGAAAAAAAATCCTAATTAAGGTGAAATATAGATGGAATTTACACAATTACCTTTTCACAAAGAAGTTTTAAAAGGTATAGAGAGTGCTGGATTTAAAGAATGCACAAAAGTACAAGAAAAAGTATTACCAATAAGCTTAGAAAATAAAGATTTAATGGTACAATCTAAAACAGGGTCAGGAAAGACTGCTGTATATTTATTAACAATATTAGAGAGAATTGCTCAATCAAGAAATACAGATTCCCCAATAAAAAAAGCATTAATTGTTGCTCCAACAAGAGAGTTAGCAGTACAAATAAAGCAGGATGCTATAGTTTTATGTTCAGGTTTGAATTTAAAGATAGGTGTATTTTATGGTGGTGTAGGCTATGAGAAGCAAGAAGCTGCATTAAAAGATTCTGATATTTTTGTAGGGACTCCTGGTAGATTATTAGATTTTCAAAAAAGCAAGAAACTTAATTTTAAGCAATTTGATATTTTTGTTCTAGATGAAGCAGATAGAATGTTTGATATGGGATTTTATCCTGATGTTAAAAAGATGTTCTCTCTCTTAAAAGAAAAAACTAAGAGACAGACAATGCTTTTCTCTGCAACATTAAGTTTAAGAGTTCGAAATTTAGCTTGGGAATATATGAATAATCCTGTAGAAATTGAAGTAGAACCAGAAGAAATTTGTGTTGATAAAATTGATCAAGAATTATATCACGTATCAAAAGATGAGAAATTCTCATTATTTCTTTATTTAATGCAAAGAGAAAATAGCGATAATGCTTTAATTTTTACTAACACAAAAGCAAAAGCTGTAGAACTTGCAAAGCGTTTAACAATCAATGGATATAATACAAAATATCTTATGGGAGATATGAGTCAATCAAAGAGATTAAATACAATTAAAAGAATGAAAGAAGGAAATATTAAATTCCTAGTTGCAACCGATGTTGCTGCTAGAGGCCTTCAAATTGATGATTTAGCTTTGGTTATTAACTATGATATCCCTGAGGATTTTGAAAGTTATGTTCATAGAATAGGAAGAACAGCTAGAGCTGGTAAATCTGGTAAAGCAATTACTTTAGCTTGTGAAGAATATATTTATGGTCTTGAACCAATTGAAAATTATATCGAGATGAAAATTCCAGTAAAATGGGTTGAAGAATCCGATTTAGAAAAAATTGAAGATAAAAGTAAAAATTTAAATTTTAGGGATTTAGTAAGTGAAAAAGAATATGCTTCTAGAAGACCTAATAATAAATCAAGAAATGTAAGAGGATCTTCTCAAAATAGAAACAATAATTCTAAAAATTATAAATCTAATAGAACTCAATCTAATCCTCAAAATAAGAAAACTTCAAATTATAATAAAAACAAAAATGTCAAAAATGTTAAAACTGATAAAACTTATAAAAAAGTTAAAAATCAAAAGCAGTATAACGAAATAAGACATTTATCATTAGAAGAAAGATTAGAATATTATAAAAATGTCTATGGCAGTGAAGAATTACAAAGCAAACCAAATGTTAAAAAAGCTGCAAATGCACCAATGCAAAAAGGTCAAAGACCTTCAAAATTGGAAAATGTTCCTAAAAAGAGTAATTCTCCTAGCGTTAAAAAAGATCTTGATAAAACTATTAATCAAGAGAAAAAAGGTTTTTTAAAAACGCTTTTTTCAAAATTTATAAATAAATAGTCTTGTTCTCAACTCGTATATGGATTATTTTTTATAATGTGTTTATTAATTTTTAAGTGGAAAAGAATGGATTAAGATATGAAATTTATACATTATTTATTTGCAGGTTTATTGTTTGCAGTTGGAGTTGTTGTTTCAACTGTATTTTGTGTAATTCCTGCTAACCTAGTTAGATTATTTGGAAATAAAAAATTATCAAGAAAAATATATTGGGCTTGGGCTCCAAAAATTGCTAGTTTAGCTGTTTGGCTATTGAATTATAAAGTTGAAATTAAAGGCATAGAAAACTTACCTAAAAACCAAGGAAATATTTGCTATATTTCAAACCATCAAAGTTTGTTAGATATTTGTTTATATGTTGGTAGATTAAAAATTAAATCTGTTCCAATAGCAAAAATTGAAGTTTTGAAAATTCCTTACGTAGGTTCTTTAGCAAAAGGTATTGGTACAATTTTATTAGATAGAAAAAGTCCAAAATCTTCAATTAAAGCTATCTTAGATGGTACCAATGAGCTTAAAGAAGGAAAATCTGTTATAATATTCCCAGAAGGTACAAGAAGTAAAACTGGAAAGTTAGGTACTTTTAAAGCTGGTAGTTATAAAATGGCAATTAGAGCTCAAAGTACTATTGTTCCTTTGGTAGTCCAAGGTGTTAGAGCTGGTTTTGAAGATAAAAAAGGCTTCCATAGATATAAAGTTCAAATAGAAGTATTACCTCCATTTAGTGCAAAAGGTTTAACAAAAGAAGAACAAAAAGAATTACCTGATAAAATTTCAGAAGAAATAAGATTAGCTTATGAAAAAATGCCTCTTTTAAAGAAATAGAGATGAGTGCAATAGAAATAAAATCATTAAGTTTTAAATATAAGAGTTGGACAAATAAAAAATCTGAAAATGTTTTTTCAGATTTAAATTTATCAATTGAAGAAAATGAAAAAACTCTTATTTTAGCAAATAGTGATGAAGGTAAAACTACTTTTTCTAGATTAGTTTCAAATTTATTGATGAAATTCATTCCAAGTGATGTATCAGGTGAAATTAAACTTTTTGGTGAAAATTTATTTGATTATGAACCTTATGAATTAGTCGATAAGATTTGTTATGTCTCTCAAAATCCTATGGAAATGTTTATAACTACTACAGTAGAAAATGAAATAGCTTTTCCATTTGAAACTTTAGGAATTGATAGAAATATAATAATCGAAAAAGTAAATAAAGCTATATCTGATTGGGGCCTTGAAAGATATAGAGAAGTATCTCCTGCTGAATTATCAGGAGGGGAAAGAAAAAGATTACTTTTAGCTATTACTTTTGCTATTAATCCAAAAATAATTATTTTTGATGAAGCCTTTGATGATTTAGATAAAAATTATAGAGAACTTTTAGCCAATTTAATAAAAGAAAATAAAAATACTATTATAGTTTTAAGTGCTAGATATTTAAATCAATTTGAAAATAAATTCGATAAAATTTATGTTCTAGAAAATGGTCAAATATTTGAAGATGAAAATTTTAAAGAACATTTTACTCATCAAGAAATAGATAAATATCTTAAAAATTCAAGATTAATTGAATCAAATGAATATCGAGATAATCATTTGGATATTCAAAGAGAAGAATTAGTTGTTAAAAATTTAGATATTGAAAGAATTAGAGAAAGTGCTAGAAGTATTAGTTTTAAGCTTCATTGTGATAATTTCTCTATAAAAACTGGTGAAATAGTAAGATTAGTTGGTGAAAATGGGAGCGGAAAATCAACATTAA
Organism: Pleomorphochaeta caudata; assembly: GCF_055395745.1. Classification (NCBI taxonomy): domain Bacteria; kingdom Pseudomonadati; phylum Spirochaetota; class Spirochaetia; order Spirochaetales; family Sphaerochaetaceae; genus Pleomorphochaeta; species Pleomorphochaeta caudata. Next base: position 98,364 of record NZ_AP042458.1, on the reverse strand, counting down.
GTAGAATCCTCTGCGGCCTTGATAAACCTGTTGATGGTAGTGTCTTCTTAAATGCAGAAAATGCTAATCAATTTGTTTTACAAACAAAGATAGCTTATTTATTTCAAAACCCAGATTTACAAATCTTTTTACCAACCGTATATGGTGAATTAGCTTATGGTTTAGAAAATGCTGGTAAATTAAGTGCTAAAGAAATAAAAGATAAAGTTAGTAAATGTGCAAAATTATTTAATTTAGATGAAGAGGAAACTCCATCTACTATGAGTTTTGCATTAAGAAAGTTCTTACAAGCTGCTGTATATTATTTATTGGAGAGACCTTTTGTTATATTGGATGAAATTGATGGTGCTATGAGCTACGATAATGCATATTATATTATTGATAAGCTAAGTGAAAAAGGTGCTGCATTAATTATCATAACTCACGATGATGAGTTTGCAAAAAGTATTTCAGATAGAACTTATATAACAAAAAATGGATTAGTAGAGGAAGTTTATGAGTAGTGCAACTATTTATAGTGAAGGAAGAGGTTTTTTATATAAAGTAGATCCAAGAGCAAAAGTAATAGCTACTATTATTGCTTGTGTCTTTGTTTTTCTACCAATATTCTTTTCCGGCTTAGTAACTTTTTCAATTCTATTAGTAGTTTTATCATTTTATTCAGTTGGTTTAAAAAATACAAATTCAGTTATTAAAGCTATATTACCAATGATTATTTTAGTAATCGTTTTTGCACCCTTATATGAAAGGGAAGGAACACCCTTATTATATTTTAAAGGATCTCCTTTTTTAACTTATGAAGGCTTATTTAGAAGTTTAAGTTTAACACTAAGATTTTTTTCAATTACTTTTGCTTGTTCACTGTTATTTCTAACTACAAAAATGAATGATTTCATCTTAGCTCTACAAGCCTTTTTTATTCCTTATAAAAGTTGTTTGACTATATCTTTAGTATTTAGAACTATTCCTACAATTTTTGATGCATTTAATCAAATTTCAGACTCTCATAGTTTGAGAAGATCTTCAGATAATAAAAAAAGAAAATTAAAGAATTTATTTCCAACATTAACTAGTGCTTTAGTTGTTTCTTTAAAAACAATCCCATCTTTAGCTATGTCTTTAGAGGCTAGAGGCTATGGTTTAAAGACAAAGAGAACAAATTATCATGAGTTAACAAATAATAGATATTTCTTTATCCAAACAGTTGCTATATTAAGTATCTATGTGTTATTGTTACTCAAATTTAAAAATTTTTGAGGTTATTTTATATGGAGAAAAAAAAGTCAAATTCTGCCCTTAGAACTTCTTTAATTGCTGTTCTAACTGCTGTAGTAGTTGTTTTTACTATTATAGTTAAGGTGCCAACTCCTACAAAAGGTTATCTAAATTTATGTGATTTAGCAATTTGTTTTATTGCTTTCACATTTAGTCCACTTACTGCTTTTATAGCAGGAGGCTTAGGAACTTGTATTGCCGATATTATTTCAGGATATCCTCAATGGGCTCCAATTTCTTTTGTTGTTCATGGCGTTGAAGGTTTACTTGTAGCTTTAATTGTAAAAAGAAGTGCTCAAGAAATTAGTGATGGAGTAAAAGTTTCAGCACTAAAAGTTATTTTAGCTATGATTGTTTGTGTTGTAATTGTTGCTGGAGGTTACTTCTTATTATCTGCAATATTTATGAGTTTAGGATTTGCCGCTGCAGCAGCAGGAATCCCAGGAAACATAGTACAATCTGGAATTGGAGTAGTAGCTGGTTATGCTCTCTCGAGGGCTGTAGTAAAAGCTTATCCCCCAGTTCAAGGCTTATTAAGTTATTAAAGATAAATAGATTTGTGCGTTAGATAATTTCTGACGCATTTTTTATATTTTTTGTGTTTATTTCTTTAATGTTTGTTGAAAAAATCATGAAAAAATATAAGAATACAAATATTAAAAAGTGTAAGTATAGGAGTTGAGATGCAGCAGGAAAAATCTGATGTTATTGTTGTGCTAGATTTTGGAGCACAATATAGTCAATTAATTGCGCGAAGAGTTAGGGAAGTTGGAGTTTATTCTCAAATTTTACCATTTAACTGTAAAATAGATGATATTTTAGAGTTGAATCCTAAAGGAATTATTTTTTCAGGAGGTCCAGCTTCTGTATCTACAGAAGGCTCCCCTAGAGTTGATAGTAGAATCTTTGGCTTGAATATACCTATCTTGGGAATCTGCTATGGTCTACAAGTAATGATGAAGCAAAATGGTGGAGATGTTACTTGCCCAGAGAAAAAAGAATATGGTCTTGCTAATATAGATATTATTAAAGATTCTGTTTTATTAAATAATATAAGTAATAAATCACAAGTTTGGATGAGTCATGGTGATTCAGTTTCAAAATTAGCTAATGGCTTTGAAGTAGTAGCTTCTACTAGTAACTGTCCAATTACTGCTGTTGAAAATAAAGAAAAGAAATTTTATGGAGTTCAATTCCATCCTGAAGTAGTTCATTCTGTAGAAGGAACAAAGTTAATAGAAAATTTCGTTATTGATGTATGTGAATGTGAAAAGACTTGGAGCATGTCTTCTTTTGTTGAACAAGCAATTGTAGATATCAGAGAAAAAGTTGGAGATAAGCAAGTTCTTTGTGGTCTTTCTGGCGGTGTTGATTCATCTGTAGCTGCAGTATTAATTCATAAAGCAATTGGTGATCAATTAGTTTGTGTTTTTGTTAATAATGGATTACTTAGAAAAGGTGAAGCTGAAAATGTTCAGAAAATCTTTAGAGACAATTATTCAATAAGACTACAATATGCTGATGCTGAAAAAGCTTTCTTAGATGCATTAAAAGGTGTTAGTGAACCTGAAGCAAAGAGAAAGATAATTGGTAAACTATTTGTTGATACTTTCTACAATGAAGCACGTCATGCTGGAGATATTTCTTTCTTAGCACAAGGTACTTTATATCCTGATGTAGTTGAATCTCAAAGTGCTTTTGGTGGTCCTTCCTCAACAATTAAATCTCATCATAACGTTGGTGGATTACCTGAAGATTTAAAATGGGATTTATTAGAACCTCTTAGAAGTTTATTTAAAGATGAAGTTAGGGAATTAGGTAGAGAATTAGGTCTTCCTGAAAATATGGTAAATCGCCATCCATTCCCAGGTCCTGGATTAGGAGTTAGATGTGTTGGAGAAGTTACTAAAGAACGCTTAGACACTTTAAGAGATGTCGATGCAATCTTTATTGAAGAAATAACCAAAGCCGGTTTATATAATGATATTTGGCAAGCTTTAGCTTGTTTACTTCCTGTAAAAAGTGTTGGTGTACAAGGGGATGAGAGAACTTATAGAGAAGTTTGCTCCTTACGTGCAGTAACAAGTGAAGATGCAATGACTGCTGACTGGTATAGAATGCCACCAGAAGTATTACAAAATGCAGCATCAAGAATTTGTAATGAAGTAGCTGGAGTTAATAGAGTACTCTATGATATAACCAGTAAACCACCAGGAACAATTGAGTGGGAATAAAATCTTGAATGTATGCAACTCTTTTTATTACAAAGAGTTGCATATTAGTTTTTTTGTATAAAGTACTAAAAGTGTACAACTTCTATAACACTTCATGCGATTCTCTTGTATTATTTTAGCAGCTTGTTCTTGCTTATTTGGATATAGATGTGAATATGTTTAAAGTGTAGTTCCTATTCTTTCATGACCTAATCTTTCAGATACAAGATTTTATAGGTGTAGAACTGTAGAAAAATCTTGTTATAAATTATTTCCTCAAGAGATGTTTAATCCTCCTTTTAATAATACTAATGAAAATAGATTTAGTAATAATGTTCTAAGTCATTTATATCTAATTACTAGTTCAAGTAAAATTGCAAAAGCTGAAATTGGTTATACTAAGGGGAAAGTAAAAAATAAAAAAATAATTCAAATAAAAAATAATGATAGTTTTAATTTAATAAATTTAGATAAAGATATGGGCGCAACTTTTGCTTATTGTTTATTTCCTAGTTCTGAATTTACTATTTCATCCCATGCATATTTGATTTCTAATTTTATTTTATAGTGTTTATATTATATAAAAAGTCACAATAAGAAAATATCGATGGTATAAGATACCCAAGTGTAAAGGGTGATGGTAAAGAATATTGTTATGTTCTTTTTAATAAAAATTATGATGATTTTAATAAATGTAAATTTGTTAAATAACAAAAAACGAATTAAATTTAATATTAATTATCACAGTAGAAAAATATTTATACTGTTTTTTTATTCTAGAAATCTAACCAATGTCTAAATTCTCAAAAGGTCCCAATAATAGACTTCAAAAGATAATAACAGTAATTGAAGATTTAAAACAGTTAATTGATGAATTTAATGGCTAGAATTGTTACTAGTATCCTAATAATTGTTATGATATAATAGGTAAAAGATTTTTTAATTTTTGGGAAGGAAGAACAGATGAATAAAATAAATATCAAAATATTAAACAAATATAAATCAATAACACCTCCTTGTGAATTTGAATTGCCATTCTTCTCTGTTTTTACAGGAAAAAATGGTTCTGGAAAAACACATTTACTTGAAGCTATTTCAAAAAATGAAATTAGCCAAGTACTAGTAAATAGGAAACAGTTAACAAATATTAAATATATAAAATTTAATGGACTTAATCCTAATATAAACGAAACTTGTAATCCAAGTGAAATTTCAAATTTTGTTAAACCAATTTGGCAAAATTATTTAAATTTTGTAAACAGATATAAAAATACAAATAGATTGAATAAAGAAACTATCATAAGAAATTTTTCAAACAAACAACAATCTTTTGTCAAAAAAGTTTTAACTACTAATAAATTATTAACTGAAATTACAGAAGAAGATTTTTTTGACGCGTTTAGTCCATCTGATTTAGAAAATTCAGATTTTTTTACAGCACAATTTGCGTTAATTTTTAAAAACTATTATAACAATTTAGAAAAAAATCGTTACAATGAATATTGCACTTCAAATGGCAGAGGAGAAGCAAGAAGCTTTTTAACTGAAGAAGAGTTTATTAATAAATATGGAGAACCGCCCTGGATTTTTGTTAATAAAATTTTAGAAAAAACTAATATCCCTTATGAAGTAAATAATCCCGAAGGTGAAAGAACGGATACTAATTTTCAATTTTATTTAAAAGATAAACAACAAGGATTTAAAATTAGTTCACAGGATTTATCAACCGGGGAGAAAGTACTAATGTCACTAGCTTTAGCAATTTATAATACTACTGAAGCAATTGGTAAACCTGAACTATTGCTTATTGATGAGCCTGATGCAGCATTGCATCCATCGATGTCAAAAATTATGATGAAAATTTTACAAGAGAATGTAATAGAACAAAATGAAATACCAGTAATAATATCAACACATTCTCCTACAACAGTTGTTGTAACAGAAGGTATTTCTTTATTTCAAATTAATAGAGAAGCAAGTATTCCTAAAAAAATTAATATTCAACAAGGTATTGAAATTTTAACATCAGATATTCCATATTTAAAAATTTCAACAGAAAAAAGAAGGCAAGTATTTGTTGAAAGTAAATATGATGTTAATTATTATGAATTATTGAGAAATATTTTTATCAGAAAAGGAGTAAAATTTCCTTCTGAGCCGCATTTTATTCCCGCTAAAATTAACTCTAGTTCAAATTGTGCGGAAGTAAAAAGTATAGTTAAAAGCCTGTCTAATTCAGGAAATGATCAAATATATGGAATTATTGATTGGGATTTAAAAAATAAATCAGAAGGTAAAATTATTGTTAATGGTGAAAATGATAGATATTCTATGGAAAATTATTTATTAGATCCGTTGTTAATAGGATTACTTCTAATAAGAGAACATTTTTGTCCAATAAGTGCTTTTGGAATTAGTAATATATCTTCATATATAGAATTAAAAAAATTAACTAAAGCTGAAGCTCAAAAAATAATTGATAAGATTTTATATGAATTAAATTTAAACTCTGAAAATAAAAAAAGCTATAATACTTTCAATGATTGGGAATTATTCACTACAGACGAATTCAATAGACATCAAGGACATGATTTAGAAATACTTTACAAAAATAAATATCCTTCATTGAATAAATATCAAAGAGAAGATAGTCTGAAAAAAGAAATTATTAATATTATAATAGATGAGTATCCTCAATATGCTCCAAAAATTTTTTGCATAACTTTTAACAAAATAATATAAAATTCATAATTGTACAAAAATCTTTTATATTTTAGACTTAAATTAAAGGAGAGAAATTAATAAAGAATGATATATTTTTACTAGAAATATAAATATATTTAAGATAATTTTGAAAATAAGAATTTGACCGCATTTGTGATACTAAAGAGTCTATGTAGCTTTCTATTACTAAAAAAGTAAAAAGTTACATTTCTATTGTGCCATTTACAAAGAATACAATCTTCAGAATTTATATATATTTTAATAAGCCTCCTTTCTGTTTTTGATTGGAGGTTTTTTTGTGTATAATTGATTTTACTAGAAGAATAAAACTTTTTATGATTAGAATGTAATAAAATAGATATTAATTTACAAGATGTGAATTATAGTTTTAGTTACGATATAAAAAGATTATAAGAGTTATATTTCTAATAATATACATAAATTGCCTAAGTTTTTATGACACTAAGTAATAAAAATAATTTATAAATTTGGGAAAATAATCTGGCTTTTAAATTTTCTTCATTGACTTTTGGTTCATTGTGTTTTTTAATAATAAATGGCTTATGTCATTAACTTTGTTTCATTAGGAAACAAAAATGTTGATATTATGGTTATATAAGGAGGAAAATCATATGCCAGATTTTAGTACACCGTTTGCCGGATTAGCTGAGAAAAAAAAGTTAACACATGAAGAATTAGTAAGGTCTATAAGATTTATGATTGCAGCTGAATATGAAGCAATTCAGTTATATATGCAATTAGCAGAATCTACAGATAATCAACTTGCAATAGATGTTTTAAAAGATATTGCTGATGAAGAAAGAGTTCACGCAGGTGAATTTTTAAGACTTTTACATGAATTGGATCCAAATGAAGCAAAATTTTATGCTGAAGGAGCTCAAGAAGTAGAAGAAGAAATTAATAAATTATAATTCTAAATCGTGGAGGATTCTATGGGTTGTGATACAGGTTTAAAGCCTATTAAAAAAGTGAAAAAAGAAGACTCGAAAGTAGAAGTAATAGAGGAGAAAAAAGCTATGAGTTCAACAATGGTAAGACAAGAAATGCCTGAATTTAAGATGGATGCTTATGATGCAAAAACTGGCCACTTTACTACAGTTTCAAGTGAAGATTATAAGGGGAAGTGGACTGTAATTTGTTTTTATCCTGCTGATTTTACATTTGTTTGTCCCACAGAAATTGCAGCTATGAATTCTAAATATGATGAGTTTAAAGAATTAAATACGGAAATACTTGCTGTATCAGTTGATTCAAAATTTTCTCATAAAAGATTTGCAGAAACAGAACCAATTCTAAAAGGTTTAAAATTAATGATGGGTGCTGATGCAAATCAAGAAGTCAGTCGTGCTTTTGGTGTATTGATAGAAGAGGAAGGTGTTGCCTTAAGAGGTCGATTCTTATTTACTCCGGAAGGTGTTTGTGTTGCTCAAGAAGTTCAAGCTGACTCCGTTGGAAGAAATGTAAATGAATTTTTGAGACAAGTTAAAGCTTGGCAATATGCAACAAAAACTGGAGAAGTATGTCCTGCAGGTTGGAGACCAGGTAAAAAAACTCTTCCTGTTAATACAGATGCAGAAAAAATGGCTGGACATGTAGGTGAATATATAACTATAGAAGAAATATTAAGTTAGAGTTTTTTCTATTTGTGATTAAGCATTCTCAAAATGAGAATGCTTTTTTTATTCGTTATAAATAATAATAATTATCATTATCTAGAAAAAGCTTGTCTTTCATCAATCAAGCCTTGATCATAAGCTAATCTAACAAGTTTGAATTCTTCTTTTCTGTTAAAATATAATGTGCAGTAGTTTCTTTGAATTTGAGTCCCTTCAAATAAATATTTTTCTAAGGTGTTAATACCTTCAGTATTATTAATAAGACCTAATGCATAATCAATAATTTTTGATTCTATTATACCCATTTCTAAATTTATATTTTCCATTATTTTTTTAACAGATTCTTTTGTTCCTTCTATAGCTAAATTGTTATAATAATCTGATATTTTTTTGAAATCGTTAGTATTGTTTTTTTGATTCATGAAATGTTTCCTTTATTTTAGTTTTTATTTAGGATTTTATCAGCATCAAGGAAGATATTTGAAACATGGAATCTCATTAATTCATTTTGAATATTTTTGTTTTCATTCATATTTTTTCTATAATCAGAATTTTCTTGATAATAGGAAATTCCCATATCTAGGTAATAGAAAATTAAAAGTTTATCTAAATTTGGTTTTATAAGTTTTTGCTCAATTCCCATATCAATTAGTTTCAACAGAATTTCTTTATAAAAATATAGATAATCATTGTATTCTTCTAAAAGCTTTATATTATAAGTTGTTAGTTCTTTGCATAACTTAAAATATCCCATATTTGTAAAAGCGGTTAATACGTCTATGAAACTATAGAATTGTTCTATAAGAGAATTTTTTGTTTCAGTAATATTTTTTAGTTTAGCAATATGTTTTGCTAAAAGATATTTGCCGACTTCATAGTACAAAGTATCTTTATCTGAAAAGTATTTATAGACAGTAACTTTTGAGACTTTTGCCTTTTCTGCAATCTCATCCATTGTTATTTTTTTTATTCCATTATTTAAGAATAGAATTATAGTTGTGTTTAATATTTTTTCAGCTTTTTTATTCATAATTTTTTCCTATTTCAAAACATACAAATCTTTTTATAATTATATTCTCTCTAAGCAATGCTATAAACTCAAAAATGAATTCTTCAACAGATATATTTTCTTCTTTATAGTATGGTTGATTTAAAAGGGTTGTAATATCTTTTGGTTGTGCTGCTGCTATATGCATAGCTATCTCTTTAGCAAAGTCTTTAAAGACTTTAGTTGAAGCAGCAACTTCTGTTTCACATTGTATTTCAACTAAAACAGCTAGTTGTAGATTATCATGAACATAATGACTTATAATGCCATTTCTGGTTAATCGATAAACTCTTTGTTTAGCTGAAATTCTTCCTTTTTCTTTTAGAATTAATAAAGCTTTCTCATAATTTCCATTAGCAGAAACTAATGCATTTTTACATTCACTCATTCCAAAATTAGTGTTTCTGTGCAATTGTTGGATAGCTTGTAAATTCATAATAATACTCCTAAAAATGAACTATATTAATATAAATAGTACAAATAGTATATTATGTCAAGCAAAACTATAATATATTATGTTTTAAATTGTGATTTATTTTTTTGCTTTATTTAAATATATTATTAATGAATATGGCTATTAATTTATTGTTGATTATGTATAAATAAATAATAAGGAGTAAAAGTCATTATGAAAACATATAGATTGTATCAAGTAGATTCATTTACAAGAGAAAAATTTCATGGTAATCCTGCTGGTGTTGTTCCTAATGCTGATGGACTAAGTGAAGAACAAATGCAGAGAATAGCTAGAGAATTAAATAATTCAGAAACAGCTTTTATATTTCAATCAAAGTCTAAAGATTATGATGTAGAAGTTAGATTTTTTACTCCAACAACTGAAGTTCCTATTTGTGGCCATGCTACAATCGCAGCTCATTATGTAAGAGCAGTGGAAGAAAGTCTCCCATCAAAAAGAATTTTACAAAAAACTAAAGCTGGAATATTGCCTGTTGATATAATCAATGAAGAGAATGATTACTCTATAGTAATGACTCAAGGAACTCCAGAAGTTAAAGAGCCCCTTAGTAGCGATATAGTAAAAAGAATAGCTTTTGCACTTGGAATTAAAGAATCTGATTTAAGAGCTGATTGTCCAATTGCAATAGCTTCCGCTGGACATTCAAAGGTAATGGTTGGTATTAAATCAAATCAACAATTACATGATCTTTCTCCTTTGATGGATGAGTTATCTAAAATCAGTAAAGAGGTTAATTGTAATGGTTTTTATGTTTTTACATTAAATCCAGATGAAGAAGTTTTAGTACACGGTAGAATGTTTGCTCCAGCAATTGGTATAAATGAAGATCCAGTTACAGGTAATGCAAATGGTCCTTTAGGTATTTATCTTGTACATTTTGGTATTACTAAAAATCTCGAAAAAGAAAACGAATTATCTTTCTCTATATTACAAGGAGAAGCTATAAAGAGAGATGGGGAAATGCAGGTTAAAGTTAAAATAGACAATCATAAACCTGTTTTAACTCAAATAATCGGTAAAGCTGTAGTGGCTTTTAAAACTCAAATTGAATTATAATATCTACTTAAAATTTTAAGTATTAAAAAAGCAACTGTTGTTTCAGTTGCTTTTCTTATATCTATTTTTATGAAAAATTTATTAGTTGATTGAATATTCAATTTTAACATTACTAGTGTAATCACCAGCAGGAAGATTTGCATTTCCAGTCCAACTTAAATTGAATTTATTTACTAAATAGTTAGTATGTTTTCCAGCAGTTAAAGTGTCAACTTCAACAATTTTATTAACTTTTGGTTGAATTTTTGAATCGTAGACTGTATTTCCATTTAATTTTGTTTTAAATGTTTCAGGTGTAACAGTAACTTTGATTGCTAAATCATTATTTTTATTGCTTGATGCAGTAACTGTGAAGTCTTTTGTTTGGTCATTTTCAGTTAATGGTTTTACTGTAATTGAATAATCAGCACCATCATTAATTGTTGTACCATCATAAGCTAGTATATATGTAACTGGTGTTTCAGCAACACTTGTAACTAATTGAACTTGAGCTGTTTTTGCAAATAACGCTGCAGTTGCGATTAGGCTAATTGTTAAAATTGTTAATAGTTTTTTCATGATCTTGTTTTCCTTAAGTAAAAATTTTGTTTTCTTTATGTTTTAAATATACTGTAAGTTATAACTTATGTCAACAATTTCCTTAAAAAGCACAAATGGTAATAAGTTTTATAGATAATTCTTTTTAATATAAGTAATTAAATCAATAAATTTATGAAAAAAATCATAAAAAAGAGAAAAAATATTTATTTTTTTTAATTAATTTTATGGAAACTTAGTAAATATGTAGCTGTTTTTGTTTGATTTTTAGAAAGATAGTAAACTCTTAAGTAGTAAGTTTGCATATTCTATGTTAGAAGTTTGTGATTATATGTATATGTTGAAAAATAACTTTTAATAAAAAAAAGAACTCAAAAACTGAACAGGTATATGTTCATAATTTAAGTTCCGATTTTTTTAGTAAATATGTGAAAATTTCAGTTTAGTTATAAGTTTTTAAAATAATTTTGTTTTCTTTGAAAAAATCAATCCAGCTTTTATCTGGTTTTTTGTTAGATATAACACAATTTATTTTTTCAAAATCTTCTATTTTAGTTAGGCTAGATTTGCCAAATTTAGTATGATCAACAACTAAGAAAACATTGTCACTATTATCGATCATTTTTTTACTAATTTGAGCAGCAAATTCATCATCGTGGCTTAATCCAAATTTTTTTGATATAGAAGTTGGACTTAAAAAAGCCTTATCAGCATGTAGCTTTTTTAAATTATTAATAGTAATTGTGCCACAAAAAGCATTAGATTTATCTATGAGATTTCCACCTAAACAGATTAATTTTATTAGATGGCTATTTGATAAAATATTAATTATAGATAAAGAGTTTGTTATTACTGTAGCTTTGATTTTGTTTGCATTTAATTCTTTTGCTATACAGAAACTAGTAGAACTAGAATCGAGCATTAATATATCTCCATCTTGAATGAAACTGCTAGCCATTTTTCCAAGATATTGCTTCTCTTTGACCATTACTTGTTCACGTAATTTTATAGGAATTGTCTTATCAAAAGTATCAATTTTATAAGCTCCTCCATGAACTTTTATTATACCAACGTTTTTCTTGGACAAATATTCTAAATCACTTCTGATAGTTTCCATAGTGACATTTAAATCTTGAGCTAATTTTTTTACTGTAACTGTCTTTTCTGAATCTAAAATACTTTTGATTTGATCCCTTCGTTCTTTTGCAAGCATAATTATTCCTTAAAACAAAATCTATAGTTTTGTTGCTAGAATAACATTAATATCTTGTAATGTAAAGAAATATTAAGAAATAATATAATTAAATAATAATTGACTTTTGGTTTTATTCGTGTTTATATATAATAAAACAATAAAAAACAAAATAAAAAAGGTGTGTTATGAAAAGATTGGACGATGGGATGGCTTTTATTCTTAAATATAAGAATATTGCTTGGTATGAGAATGGGAAAGTAAGGATATTAGATAGGAGAATTTATCCTATGGAAGTTAAATTTGTTGAATGCACAACATACTCTGAAGTTGCTCAAGCTATAACAGATATGGTTACTCAAAGTTGGGGACCTTATTTTGCTGCGGGTATGGGAATGGCTTTAGCAGCACACCAAGCAAAAGATTTAACTGAAACTGATTTTACTCAATTTATGCATGATGCTGGTATTGCTTTATATACAGCAAGACCTACAACATCAGCTTTTATGAAAGAAATAGTTGAGAAATGTGAAGATGCAGCAATTGTTGCTAAATTACATGGTAAATCTGCTGTAGAAGCAGCATTTAATACAACTGTTGAATATTATGATGAAATATATACCTCTTGCCAAATTATGGGAAAATATTTGGTAAATAATTTTCCTCAAAAAGGTTCTGTAATGACTCAATGTTGGGCAGAGACTGTTGTTGGCATGATGTTGAAATCTATTAGAGAACAAAACAAAGATATTAAATTCTATTGCCCAGAGACTAGACCATACTTACAAGGTGGAAGATTAACCGCAAGTTGTATAAAGGATATGGGATTTGATGTAACAGTAATTACAGATAATATGCCAGGCTATGTTCTAGAAAAGAAAAAAATTGATGTATTTACCTCAGCTGCTGATGTAATTTGTATGGATGGTCATATTGTAAATAAAGTTGGTACTTTCCAAATAGCTTTAGCATGTAATTATTTTGACATTCCATACTATGTAACAGGAAAACCAAATCTAGCTCATCCTGATAGAGCTTCTATAGTAATAGAAGAAAGAGATCCTGAATTAGTTTTACATGCTCTAGATAAGAAATTTACTTATGAAGGCGTTAAAGGTTATTATCCTGCTTTTGATATTACTCCTCCTAGTTTATGTGCTGGTGTAATTACAGATAAAGGGCAATTTAGTCCTGATGAATTAAGGAAGTACTATGAGTAAAAAAGATATAAAAGATATGTATTTAGAAGAAAGGGCAGCAGTAGCTCAAACAATGAATAAATTGTTTGCTAGAGGTTTAACTACTGTCTCTGGTGGCAACGTAAGTTGTAGAATTAATGATGAATTATTTTGTATAACTCCTTCAGCTTTAGATAAAAGTAGTTTAACAGCTGATAAAATAGCAATAGTAGGTTTTGATGGTACAAACTATACTCCTGATTTAAAATTAAGTATAGAAATGGAAATTCATAGATCTTTATTGATTAATAGATCTGATATAAATGCTGTTGTACATTCTCATCCAATTTATGCTTCTACTTTTAGTACAATTGATAGTGAAGAATGCAAAATATTAGCAAAACTAACAGCTGAAGCATATTACTTTATGGGAAATATAATAAACGTACCATATCAACTTATGGGCACCCCTCAATTAGCAAAAGAAGTTGCTAAATATGGTAAAGATTATGATGTAATGCTTATGCAAAATCATGGTGCTATAGTAATGGCTAAAGATCTATTAGGTGGTTTTGATAAAATGGATTTATTAGAAAGAGCTGCTCAAATGACTGTTATTGCTAAACAATTAGAATCTTATGGATTAAATCCAAAAGAATTAAATGAAACACAATGCAAAGAAATTGAGGATATGAGGTAGATAATGGAAAAGGATTTCTTAGAGAAGATAAATGAAAGTGTTTCATACATAAAAAAAAGAATTAATTTTGATATTGAAATTGCTTTAGTATTAGGTAGTGGGCTAGGTGTCTTAGCTAGTGAAATTGAAGATCCAATAATAATTGATTATAAAGATATTCCTCATTTTCCTAAATCTACAGCGCCTGGACATCATGGTAGATTAGTAATTGGTAAAATTAGTGATAGGAATGTAGTATGCATGCAAGGCAGATTTCATTATTATGAAGGATATGATTCAAAGACGGTTTGTTATCCAATTTTCGTATTTAATCAATTAAATATTAAAAAATTAATTTTGACTAATGCTAGTGGATGCTTAAATAAAGAATGGAATGTAGGTGATTTAATGATTATTGAAGACCATATCAAAATTGTAGCTGAAAATCCTCTAAGGGGAAAGAATTATGATTCTTTAGGCCCTAGATTCTTTGATATGTCAAAAACCTATTCCCCAAAAATGATACAAATAGCTAAAGACTGTGCTAAAGAAATAAATCTCCCAATAAAAAGCGGTGTTTATAGTTTTTCTAGTGGTCCAAGTTTTGAGACCTCTGCAGAAGTAAAACTTGCAAAGCTGTTAGGCGCTGATGCAGTTGGAATGTCTACAGTTTTTGAAGCAATAGTAGCTAGTTATTTTCAAATGGAATTATTAGGTATTAGTTGTTTAACAAATATGGCTACAGGTATTAGTGAAACAATACTTAATGAACAAGAAGTTATTGATGCTGGAGAGAAAGTAAAACCACAATTTATTAAATTGTTAAAAAATATAATTGATAAATGGAATTAAAATAATTTAAGGAGAAAAATTATGAAAAAATTGTTGTTAATCTCAATTTGTGTGATGAGTGTTTCATCTCTTCTTTTCGCTAATGGTAGTGCAGAAGAAAAACCAAGTCAAAATGATGGTTTAAATGTAGCCATTATTACAACTCCATCTGGTGTTGATGATGGATCTTTTAATGAAGAAAACTACAATGGTATTCTTTCTTTTATTGAAAAGAACCCAGGTTCAACTGTAAAACCTTTAAGAGAACCAAGTGGTGATGTAGCTAAAGCATTAAAAGTTGCAGCAGATGTTGTTGCAGAATATGATGTTGAAGTTTGTACTGGTTTCCAATTTGCAGGTATTTCTGAATTAGCAATTGATAACCCTGATACTAAATTCATCTTAGTTGATACTTTCCCAACAGATCCTAGTAATCCAGCTGGTAGTGTTGTTTTAGACAATGTTTATGCAATGCAATTTGCTGAACAAGAATCAGGTTTCTTTGCAGGTATGGCTGCAGCTTTAGAAACAAAAACAAATAAAGTAGCTGTAATCAATGGTGTTGCATATCCTTCAAACGTAAACTATCAATATGGTTTTGAATGTGGTGTAAAATATGCTAATGCTAAATATGGTACAACTGCTGAATGTGTTGAATTAGCTTCTCAAGCAGGTACTGATGTAACTGGTGCTAATGTTGGTGGTAACTATGTTGGTTCTTTCGCTGATGAAGCAACTGGTAAGATTGTAGCTAATCAATTAATTAATGAAGATTGTGATATTTTATTCGTAGCTGCTGGTGGTTCTGGTAATGGTGTATTTACTGCTGCTAAAGAATCAAACGGCGCTGTTAAAGTTATTGGCTGTGATGTAGACCAATGGGATGATGGTGTTGTTGGTGATGACAATATCATTTTAACTAGTGTTCTAAAAGTTATGGGTATTAACGTAGATAGAACTTTACAAAAAATTAAAGATGGTACTTTTGTAGGTAAAAACGAAGTATTAAAAGCTGATACTGATTCAACAGGTTTCGTAAAGGCTGATGGTCGTCAACAATTAAAGGCTGACACTATTGCTAAATTAGATGAAGCTTATGCATTAGTTAAAAATGGAACAATTGTTCCTGCTTCTAACTTTGGTGGATTTACCCCTGAAGAATTTCAAGTAAATTAATCTGAATAAATGGTTCATTACTCTTTTTGAGTAATGAGCCTTTTGAGGTACCTTTATGAATAATAATTTTGTTGAATTAAAACATATCACAAAAGCCTTCCCGAATATTGTTGCAAATGATGATGTTTCTCTTGAGGTGAGAAAAGGAGAAATTTATGCAATATTGGGTGAAAATGGGGCTGGAAAATCAACATTAATGAGTGTTCTTTTTGGATTATATGAACCGACTTCAGGAAGTATTTATATAAATGGTGAAGAAGCAAAAATTGAATCACCTTTAGATGCCAATAGACTACATATAGGGATGGTTCACCAACATTTTAAATTAGTTGATAACCAAACTATTGCGGAAAATATTATTTTAGGAATTGAACCGTTAAAAAAGAAATTTGGAATCTTTCCAAAAATTGATCTAAAAAAAGCAAATGAAGAAGTTGCTTTATTATCAAAGAAATATCATCTAGAAGTAAATCCTACCGACTTAATTCAAGATGTAGCTGTTTCTACTAGACAGAGAGTAGAAATACTAAAAATGTTATATCGAAACGCTGAGTTATTAATTTTCGATGAACCTACAGCAGTATTAACTCCTCAAGAAATTGAAGCTTTATTAGAAATTATAAAATCACTTAGAGATAGTGGAAAAACAATAATTATAATAACCCACAAACTTGATGAGATTAAGAAAATTGCTGATAGATGTGTAATTTTAAGAAAAGGAAAATTAATAGATGTTTTAGATGTTGCTACAACAACTACTAAAGAAATGGCAGCATTAATGGTCGGTCATGATATTTCTTTGGAAATAAATAAACAAGAAAAACCTTTTGGTAGAAATGTTTTAAAAGTAGATAATATAAATGCTTTTAATAATGATGGAATTCAAGTTTTAAAAAATATTTCCTTTAATGTTAGAAGTGGAGAGATATTAGCAGTTGCTGGGGTCTCCGGTAATGGTCAAGTTGAAATTGCTGATGCAATAGCAGGTTTAATTGATATCTCAAGTGGTAGCATTTACTTAAAAGATGAAGAAATTAATTCTTTATCAATTAGAGAAAGAAATGAATCTGGGATTTCTTACATTCCTGAAGATCGTCATAATGTAGGGTTAATGTTAGATTTTAATCTATCAGAAAACCTTTGTTTAAAGCAGTATTATAAAGAACCCTTTTGTTCAAAAAATGGTGTTTTAAATTTTGATGAATTTAATAAAATCAGTGATGAATTAATAGAAAATTTTGATATTAGATGTGGTAAAGATGGACACAATACAATCGTAAGAAGTATGAGTGGAGGTAACCAACAAAAAGCAATTGTAGCTAGAGAAATCCATAGTGATGGAGATTTAGTTATATTTGTTCAACCTACTAGAGGCCTTGATGTTGGAGCAATTGAAATCATACATTCTCGAATTGCTGATTTAAGAAATAGAGGTAAAGCAATATTATTAATTTCACTAGAATTAGATGAAATTATGTCTCTTGCAGATACTATTTTAGTTATATATAACGGTGAAGTCCAAACAATTGAAGATGCTAAAAAATTGACAAAATCAAAAGTTGGCGAATACATGATGGGGGTTCACAATAATGTTAAATAATAAAAATATTTTTAAGAGAAGTTTTGCCACTATTTGTGGACCTGGAAAATATCAAGTATTACGTATTTCTCTTTTTTGTTTACTATTAAGCTTACTAGGTGGTGCCATTTTATTATTGCTATTAAATAAGAATCCTCTTGTTGCATATCAAAGTTTGTTACAAGGTTCTGGCTTATTACCAAAAGCAAAATATCCAGGTAGAAAAAATCAAATTACTGATTTACTAAATTTGTTGAATTATACCGCTCCAATGATTTTTGCATCTCTATCAGTTGCAATTGCTCTAAAGTGTGGATTATTTAATATCTGTGTTTCAGGAATGATGATTTTATCAGGATTTGTTGCAACAGTTTTAGTTGGATACAGTGATATTACTTCAATAGTAGCTAAGATCTTAGTTGTTTTAATTGGTATCGGAGTTGGAGCTGCAATGGGAGCCTTGATAGGGTTCTTAAAATATAAATTTAATATGAATGAAGTAGTTGTAGCGATTATGTTTAACTATATTGTTAGCTATATTGTAAGTTTCTTTATTCAAACAAAGTTTGTTGATCCTATTACAAGACAAAGTGTTGAAATTAATCAAAGTGCTAGATTAACACTGATGGATGTTGAAGGCTTTGGACTGAGAATGAATATTACCACGATATTCCTTTTTGCAATTATAGTTGTTTTTGTAATTAAATTTTTACTAGAAAAAACTAAATTTGGTTTTGAATTAAAAGCTGTTGGTGTAAATCAAAGGGCTTCTAGATATTGTGGAATGAAAGTTGGAAGTACAATTGTAAAGACCATGGTAATTTCAGGAGCTTTGGCAGGTTTAGCTGGGGTTTCCTACTACTTAGGTAGTTATGCTTCCATTCAACCTAGAGTTGTTCCTCAATTAGGTTTTGATGCAATAGCTGTAGCCTTGTTAGGTAATATGGCTCCTGTTGGATGTTTCTTTGCATCAATTTTAGTAATGATTTTTGATTGTGGTACTGCATATCTTTCTTCAAGATTAGGTGTATTAAGAGAAATTGCAGCTTTAATTACAAGTATCTTATTATTGTTTAGTGCTTGTAGTGGATATTTTAGAATCAAAGCTAATTCTATAAAAATTGAATTGTTAAAAGAAGGAGGCAAAAATGAATAATATTATAATAGAGAGTATGGCATTTACATTGCCTCTGTTCATAATTTCAATTGGTGGTATCTTTTGTGAAGGTAGCGGGGTAATTAACTTAGCTCTAGAAGGTTTACTTGGAATGGGAGCTTTCTTTGGAGGCTTTATTGTTGCCTTACTTACCAATGCATTTGTTAATTCACAAAGTTCATTAGTATATTTATCTTTGTTTGCAGCAATGGTTGGTGGTGCTTTATTTGCAATGCTTTATGCTTTAATAGTTTTAAAATTACAAGCTAATCAAGTTATAAGTGGTGTTGTAATAAACATGCTATCAGTTGCCTTAACTGCTTTTTTAACGAATCAATTAAATATTTCAATTTTTGGACAATCTTCAAATAAATTTATGTTATTTGTTTTCCCTAGGGTTACTGTTCCTTATTTAAGTCAAATACCAATACTTGGAGCCTTTTTTACCAATGTATATGTCTTTGAATTTATTATAGTAGTAATTGCTTTATTCATGGC
Source organism: Pleomorphochaeta caudata (assembly GCF_055395745.1). Classification (NCBI taxonomy): domain Bacteria; kingdom Pseudomonadati; phylum Spirochaetota; class Spirochaetia; order Spirochaetales; family Sphaerochaetaceae; genus Pleomorphochaeta; species Pleomorphochaeta caudata. The sequence continues at coordinate 79,107 of NZ_AP042458.1, read as the reverse complement.
TTATTTACTATATAAAACTCCATTTGGTATGAGATTAAGGGCTTGTGGAGATAATCCTCAGGCTGTAGCCGCTGCTGGGAAAAGTGTTATTAAAATTAGATTTATTGCAATTTTAATAAGTGGAGCCATGTCAGGCCTTGGTGGTATGTGTTTTGCATATTCAATTTCAACAAATTTCTCACCAAGTATTTATGTAGGTTATGGATACTTAGCAATTGCAGCATATATTTTTGGTAACTGGAAAATCCCAAATACTTTATTAGCCTGTCTAATATTTGGTTTTGCTAGAAGTATTGGATATTTCTTTGTACAAAAGCTAGGGTTCCCAAGCAGTTATAGTGACTTGGTTTTAACCTTCCCATACATATTAACTTTATTGTTATTATTATTCTTCTCAAAATCTAATAAGGCACCAAGAGCTTTAGGAGAAGTATACGATAAGGGAAAGAGATAATAAGCATTTTTAAGATCTTAATTGATTAAAAATATTATAGAGGAGATGCAGAATAATATTCTGTAGGAGATGAGTATGAAAAAAATTAATTACGTTTTAGCAATTTTTTTAATTGCTATTGGCCTTAGTTCTTGTACAACGACAAATACAGTTGTTCAAAGTGAAGTAAAAGATGATCAACTATTTTTAGCAACTAAGTACGATTTATCTTTTGATGCTGCTCAATTTGCAAATGCCGATTTTGTAAAAGAAGCACAAGCTATTAGTTCTAAAGATTTATCAGGAGTAAGTGATGTTATTACAGCATTAGTAAAAGCTTCTGATTTCGAAGAATTAGCTTTAACTTATTCTGATGAAAAAGCTCAATCTAGATTAGATGCTTATGGTTTAAAAAGTATTGGAGACTTAGATGCAAAATATGTTGCTTGTGCATTAGATGCTCATTTAATTGATGTATCTTTGTTAAAAGATGTTGTAAGCGGTAATGCATTATCTAATGAAACTGCAGCAACTTTATTAATGAATATTGCTCAAGTAAATGGTGTTGCAAGACATTACATTGGAAAAGTATCTGATGAAGATATTATGAATAGAATTGCTACAGCTTTTGATTCTTATTATATCTATACTGATGATAATTTAGATATCGTTGGTAAAGAATTAGTTAGAGAAAAAGCTTCTACTGGTTATAATTTAAAGAAAGATGGTGAAGATGCTAATTTCTTACCTGCTTTAACTATTAAATATGGTCATAGTGAAGAAAAACATTTAAAACAATTAGTTGCTTTATTAAATAGTGAAGGCATTGATGCAAAATTACAAATTGAACCAAAAGTATCTATTTATCAATATTTACTAGAATGGGGTCCAATTCCTGAACCAACATATTCTTATTATATTGAAAAATATAGTGATGATTTATACTTAGTTCACGCTTTAGAATATGATGCAAAATTTGAATTTGATAATGAAGCAGATTTATTAAAGTTTAATAGTATTATTGAACAATATTCTAAGAAGAATAGTGAAAACCAAGCAGATGGTAGTGATGTTAAATTAATCTCAGGTGCATGGTGGCAACCACTTTATAGCACAGTAGATATGCATGATGATACAGCTTATAAAGCAATTTATGACTGTGTAGCACAAGAAGGTGGTTATTCAATTCATCCTTTCTGTTTAGAAGAAAATAAAGATGCACTAAAAACAGAAATGAGAACTTTCACTGATGCTACAATTGATTTACAAAAATTCTATGTAAATAATGCTTTCTATCGTTATTTATCAGGTGAATCATTTGAATAAAAATTAAAAATTATAAATTGATTAACAATAATTTTTTTGGAACTATTGCTTTTATTAGTGGTAGTTCCATTTTTTGTTTAATTATAAGAAATGTATTGTTTTATAATAACTTGTGCTATTATGTATTTATATTTATTAATAAATGATAAAAATAATAAATTTCAAGGAGTTGATATTGGACATTAAAGTAGATGAAAATTATAGTTTTAGATTTGCCACTAATTCTGATTTAGATTTAATTATAGATTTTATATCTAAATTAGCAAAAGATAAAAATAAACTAGATATCTTAGATATTGATCGACAAACATTAAAATATTGGCTTTTTGATAGAAATTTAGTTAATGTTTTTTTCTTAACTATTAATAATAAAGAAATTGGTTTTGCAATATATTTTTTTAACTTCTCTCTTTATAAAGGAAAGAGTGGAATCTTTTTAGAGGATATATATATAACTGATGAATATAAGCATAAAGATTATGATAAGATAATGTTTAAAAAATTATGCCAAATTGCCTTAAGAAATAATGTTGATACAATAGAATGGACCTGTTTTGCTGGTGATGAAGATTGTATTAATTTCTTTGATCTAATTGGAGCAAAAGAAATAAGTAGAGAGAAAATTTATAAACTTGATGGTGATAAAATAGAAAAATTAGTTAATTAAAGGGCATAAAAAAACCAAAAGATTAATAAAGAATATTTTTCTTTTGGTTAGATGTTTTAAATCCACTTAACAACTTTATTAGCGAATTTTTCTTTATAACTATTATCAATTATATCCTCAAAGGCTTTAAAATAATAATCACCATTTTCATATATAATATCAAAGGTAAAAGAATCCCCAATCAATCTTGATGCTACTGAGCAAGATACTAATCCATTATCATCATAATAGTGTATATTAATTGATTTAATATAACAGTAAAGTGGTGAAATATATGGATATGTTAAATCATCATTATATCTTCTAACAAATTCTTCTTTGCTAATTTTATTTTTATAGTCCTCAGTAAAAAGGGAATAGATTATTAATGGGTTTTGATCATTAATTGCCTCCACAAATTTTTGAGATCTATTACTAGCTCGAGTAAATGTACAATTATCCCAATAAGAATTAGCTGATGAAACTTGTGTGGTTGTACAACTTGAGAGAAGTATAAAGATACTTAATATAAAGATGTATTTCGTTGTTCTTTTCATATGTTTTTCCTTATTTTTTTTCTCTACTATATGGTTGAGTAAAATATGATGGGAATTTTACGTATTTTGAAACTCCCAATAAAACTACTACCGTTAGTATGTATGGAAGAGCTTGTAATAATTGAATTGGAACTGCAACTCCAATAGATTGGAGTCTCATTTGAAGTGTATTAGCAAATCCAAAGAGTAGTGCTGCAAAAAGAACTCTAATAGGTAACCATCTTGCAAATACTACTACAGCTATTGCTATAAAACCTCTACCAGCAATCATTTGGTCAGTATATGTATTCATATATCCAAGTGACATAGAAGCTCCAGCAAAACCTGAATATAAGCCTCCAATTAATATACTTTGGAATCTGATTCTATTTACTTGAATTCCTTTTGAGTCTGCAGCTCTTGGGAACTCTCCAACAGCTTTTATTTTTAGTCCATAAGAGGTTTTATTCATAACAAACCAAGTTATTGCAACTAAAAGAAGCATAAAGTAGAAAGTAAAGTTATGGTTGAAAAGAATAGGTCCTATAAATGGAATTTTAGTTAAAAATCCAAAATTAATAGGCTTAAAGTTTTCAATTACAGGTGGTAATTCTCTAATACCAAAAACAACTCTATATAAATATGAACTAAGTCCAGTTGCTAACATTGTTAATGCTGTACCAGAAATTACTTGATTTGATTTTAATCTAACAGTTAAAACAGCCATTAAAAATGAATAACAAATACCTGAGACTCCGCCAATAATTAAGGCAAAGGTTAAACTCTTTGTTAATGCTGCTGCAACAAAACTCATTAAACAAGAAAATATCATAGTTCCTTCAACAGATAAATCTAAGGTTCCTGATTTTTGTACATATACTTGACCTAAAGCCGCTAAAATAATAGGGATACTAGTTCTTAAGGTTCCAACAAAAAGACTTATTATAAAACTGCTATTCATTATTTTTCCCTCCTGTTTTCAACGATTATTTTAGAAGCTACTACAAATACAATTACAAGTGCTTGGATAATAGTAACTAAGGAATATGGAACTCCAATATATCTTTGCATACATTGTCCTCCTACAGTTAATGCTGAGAAAAAGAATGCTGAAAATACTATTCCAATAGGATTTAAATCTCCTAAAAGTGCTACAACAATAGCAACTGAACCTAAGGATCCGGCAATATTATCTTGCAATCTACCATGAATACCTAATACATCTATATAACCTGCAATTGCAGCAAATGCACAAGAGATTCCCATGGTTAACATTATTTGTAGGTTAACTGAAATTCCACTAAGTTTAGCAACATTTGGATTTGCTCCAATCATTTTAATTCTAAAACCTTCTTTTGATTTCCAAAAGAAATAAAGGAGAACTACTAAAATTAAGGCTAAAAATAAACCTGTATGTATTCTAGTTCCTCTCATTAATTTTGTAAAAAGTACATCTTTTGCTATTAATTTTGATTGTGGGAAATTATGTCCATCAGGATCCATTAAAGGTCCATATACTAGATAGCTTAAAAACAATGCAATAATGTAATCAAACATCAAAGTTGTAATTACTTCATTCGCATTTAGTTTTGCTTTGGCAAGCCCTAAAAGGCCACCAAAAATCATACCAACTATTATTGAAAGTATAAAAGCCATAACTAATTTTAACCATGTTGGACCTGGCATATATACACAAACTACAACTGTAGCAATACAACCTAAAGTATATTGCCCATTTCCACCAATATTCCAAAGTTGTGCCCTAAAAGCAACAGAAGTACCTAATGCAATTGTTAATATTGGAATCATTTTAACAAGAGTTTCTGAGATTCCATAAGCTGAACCAAAGGCTCCATTAAATAATGAGATATATGATTCAATTGGATTAAAATGACTTAGTAATAGTATTAAAGCACCTACTGCAAAAGCAAAAATTATAGATAATAATGCAGGTAAAAAGTTTTTTATTTTATTCACTTTTTTTCTCCTCATTTAGGCCAGCCATCATTCTACCGATTTTTGCAATTCCGCAATCTGGTTTTAAAATTCCCATAAACTTACCTTTGAAAATAACAGCTATTCTGTCTGCTATTTGAAATATTTCTTCTAAATCTGCTGAAATTAACAATACAGATCCCCCTGTATTTCTTAATTCAAGCATTTGATTTCTTACATATTCCATTGCACCAACATCTAAACCTCTTGTAGGATGGGATGCAATTAATAGGGCAGGACCTCTATCCATTTCTCTTGCTAAAATAACTTTTTGCTGATTACCCCCAGATAATTGGTTTGCCTTATCTTCATTATCTTGGCTTTTGATATTGTACTTTTTAATCATTCTATCAGCTTGAATTTTAGCAACTTTTTTAGAAACAAATATTTTATTGGCTATAGGTTCTCTTTCATAAGTTTTTAAAATTAAGTTATCACTTATGGACCAATCCATTACTAATCCACTTTTTTGTCTGTCTTGTGGGATGTATGAAATTCCATTTTTGATTCTATAATTTACATTAGTTTTGCTTATTTCTTTATCTTTTAAAATTATTGATCCACTATCCATTTTATTTAAACCAACAAGTGTTTCACATAATTCTTTTTGACCATTACCATCAACTCCAGCGATTGCAAAAATCTCACCTTTTTTGATGTCAAAACTAATGTCATCTACATATTTAATATTATCTTTTGAATAAGATAAATTTTTTACCTCGATTATTTTTTCAGTGGCTTTTATAGTTTCTTTTTCAAAATCAAAAGAAACATCTCTACCAACCATTAATCTTGATAATTCTTGAGTACTAGTATTTTCATTAATTGGATAACATCCAATTAAATCTCCGTTTCTTAGTACAGTAACTTCATCAGCAATATCCATAATTTCATTTAAATGATGGGTAATAATTATTATGGACTTACCATTCTTTTTTAATTCTCTCAATATTACAAATAAATCTTCAACTTCTTCAGGTGTTAAAACTGCTGTGGGTTCATCTAATATAAGAGTATTTGTTTTTTTATATAAAGCTGAAAGTATTTCTACTCTTTGTTGTTGTCCAACGGATAAATTTTCAATTACAGATGTTGGATTAACTCCTAGATGATATTTATCAGATAATGCTTTAATTTTATCATTTGTTGATTTTGGATTTAAAAGAGGAAAGTTTTCATCCTCGTTTGCTAACATAACATTTTCGCAAACACTCATATTTTTTATCAACATAAAATGTTGATGAACCATAGATATTCCTCTTTTCATTGATTCTTGAGGTGAGTGTTCTAGATTTAAGGGTTCATTGTCAACTAAAATTGAGCCTTCATCGGCGACACTTAGACCAAATAGTTGGTTCATCAATGTAGTTTTACCTGCACCGTTTTCACCAAGTAATGCATGAATACTGCCTTTTTTTAAAGTAAAATCAATTTTATTGTTTGCAACTAATGAACCAAATCTTTTTGTGATGGCTTTCATTTCTATTGCATTCATTTTATTATCTGTATTCTCCTAGAGAATTAAGCTGTAATTGCTTTTTAATTGGGTAAATGATATTTCAGGGAAGAAATATTCTTCCCTGAAAAGATTTATAATTATTTTTCAAAGTCAGGGATAACTATAGCACCGCTTTTTATATCGCTAATTGCTTTATCCATTTTTGCAAATACTTCTGGATCGAATTGATCTTTGAATTGATGATAATCAGCTACTGATAAACCACCATTTTCAACATTGATCCAATAGAATTTTTCTTGACCCATGAAATTGTCAGCTAATACATCGTCTAGAATTTGGCGAATTACTAAATCCCATTTATAGTTAATACCACTAACAACGTTGTTTTCTGCTAATACATATTGGCTTGTGATATTTGATAAACAGTATTTGTTTGCTTCTAATGCTGCATTTACAACACCAAGACCAATACCGTCACCACTATGCCAGATTACATCAACGCCACTGTCGTACATACCAAGAGCGCCTTCTTTAGCTTTAGCTGCATCTCTCCAGTCCCCTGTGTAGAATTCTTGAATTTCTACATTTGGGTTTGCAGCTTTTGCTCCCATTTTAAATCCTTCATGACCTCTGTAAATTTCAGAAGCATCAGCACCACCGATAACACCAACTTTACCAGTTTCAGAAATCATTGATGCTAAATAACCCATTAAATAACCACCTTGTGCTAAATGAACATCATAAACACAAGTGTTAGGAGCTGTTTTATAACCTGTACCTAATGCGAACATAGTATCTGGGAATAATTCAGCAACTTTAATGATTGGTTCCATGTATTGGAAACCATGACCAAAGATTAAGTCATAACCGCGAGAAGCAAAATCCATTAATGCTGGTTCAATATCAGCAACTTCATAAACATCTTCTACATAAGTTACTTCAATTTGATCTGCATATTCACTCTCAACTTCTTTCATACTCTCATACATAGCTTGGTTAAAGGAAACGTCGTCTTTTTTACCAGGTAATAAAAGGGCAACTTTTAATTTACCATTATCTTCACTAGAAGCAGCTTCTTTTTGTCCAGCTGCAAATAGCATTGAAGATCCCATTAAGATAAGAGTTAAAAATAATACAACACTTTTTTTCATATTTTTCTCCTTTCCGAATAAATCCGGATAAAACAATTTCTTAATTATCTAAAGTCATTAAAACTGTTTCTGCTGTGGCTGGGTGTTTTAAATAAATTCTTTTACTTGTAGCACTCGCTATAGCATCACGAATAGCATTAAATACTGAGATTCCATATAATAAAGGAGGCTCTCCAACACCTTTATTTCCCAATACTCCGCAAATTTCGTCATCAGTTTTTACTAAATCTATTGTCAAATCTTCAGGTAAGTCTTCTATAAGTGGAACTTTATATGTTGCAAAAGAAGAGGCGAGTTGTTCACCTTTTTTACCATGAGGTAATTCTTCCATTGTTACATATCCCATTCCTTGTACAAAACCGCCTAAAACTTGACCTCTATCAATTTCGTAATTGAGGATATTTCCACCTTCATGGCGAATATGGACTTTATCTATTTTGTATATACCTGTTAATGTATCGATTGTTACTGTGGCTAAAGCTACTCCGTTAGTAAAATATGCAAAAGGAGTTCCTTTACCAGTTTGCATATTGTATTGTAGTCCTGGGGTAGCATAATGAGCTTGAGCTCCTAATTTAACTCTATTGAAATAGCAAAAAGTAACTAATTCTTCAAAGCTTATTTTTTCATGCTGACTTCTAATGTCATATACTTGATCTTCTTCGATTCTTATATAATTTGGAGCAGGGGCTAAATCTAGTTTTGCTTTAAAAAGATTGCTTGCTGCTATCTTTAAATTATCCAAAATTTCTAAGGCAGCTAGTCTTGCTGCAGCTCCGTTTATATCAGTACCTGTTGATGCAGCAGTTGAGGCTACAGTTCCAATTCTATGGGAATTAGTTGATTCACATTTAACTCTATCAGCTTTAACACCTAAGGTTTTTGCAACTATTAATTCTACTTTAGTAAATAACCCTTGTCCCATTTCGATACCACCATGTGATATTGAAACAGATCCATCACTAAATATATTAATTAAAGCATTTCCTTGATTTAAGAAGGTTGCAGTAAATCCTATTCCATATTTTATTGGAACAATACCTATCCCTTTTTTACTATATTTATGAGATTTATTATAAACTTCTTTTTCTTTTAAAAGTTTTTCATAATTACAATCAATTAATAATTGATCTAAGATTTGAGGGACTCGAACTTCTTCCATAATCATATCATATGGAGCTTTTTGTCCGTCTTTTAGGAAGTTTATTTTTTGTATTTCTAAAGTTGTTTTTCCAAGTTTATATGCTATTTGATAAATAATTTCTTCCATTACTAGGGTAGCTTGAGGTGCACCAAAACCTCTAAATGCAGTATTAGGTGGTAAATTTGTTTTACAACTACAACCTCTAATCCAAGCATTTTCAAAGTAATAGCTATTACAAATTCCTAAGACTGCTCTTTCCACAATTGCTACTGTGAAATCTTCAAAGTATCCACCGTTTGCATATAAATCAACATTAAAGGAAGTTATAACACCATTATCATCAAAGCCAACTTTATAAAAAGTTTTGTATGGGTGACGCTTGCCTGTAATCTTTAAATCATCAGATCTATCTAATACTAGAGCACAAGGTTTATTTGTTAGATAAAGCCCTAGTGCAGCCATTGCCGCCCAGCTAGTACCACCTCTTTCTTTTCCACCAAAGGCTCCACCAACTCTGTAAACATCAACTTCAATTTGACTTTCTTTTTTGCCTAAAACTAAAGCAGCAACTTGTTGAACATCACTTACAGCTTGAGTCCCACATTGTATCTTTATATTTTGTCTAAATGTATCATAGGATGCATATGCTCTTTGTGTTTCAAGGTATGCGTGTTCTTGTCCCCCGGAAGAGAATTCACCTTCAATTACATATTTTGATGTTTTAAGTGCTTCTTGACTGTTTCCACAAGCTACAACCATAGGTTTTTCATAGAAGTTGTTTGCTTCAATTGCTTTATCTAAATCAACTATATAATCATCATCAACTTCAATTTCAACAATTACTTTTCTAGCGGCATCAATTGCTGCATTTTGAGACTCTGCAATTACAAAACCAACAGGTTGTCCTAAATAATTTACATAATCTTCAGCTAATAATGGTTCTTCTTCTCTTCTTACTGCACCTTGAGCATTTTTGCCAGGTATATCAGAGGCTATAATGCCTCTGATATATCCGTCAAGTTCTTTGCAAGGTGAAAAATCAATTTTTAAGATTTTGCCTTTAGGCTCAGGGGATACAATAGGGTAAATGTATTGATAATTTATATAGCAATCAGATTCACCGTTAAAGGGCATAGTTCCTTTTATTAAATCTTTTAAATTTTCTTCTCTTTTATTCATACCCTAAATCTCCCCATTGATAAAAGCAAAATGCTTAATTATATGATTCTGTATTAGTTTTACTCTATACTCTTTAGATCCTCTAACATCACTCAATGGCCTATATTTTAATGAAATATCCCTTGCTAATATTTCAATGCTTTCTTTTGTTTCTAATGTTCCTAAATCTTCTAAAACTACATATTCAGCAATTCCACCAAATGCAATTTTAAAATCTAGAATTTGATTATTTTCTTTTATATAGCTTGCACAAGAATTTACACTTGCTATATCAACAGCATTTCTTTTTGCTGTTTTCTCCATATGATATTCTTTCTTAAATGAAGAGGTTGGAATTACTATTTTAGTAATAACATCTCCACTCTTTAATTTTGTTTGTTTGTAGCCTGTATAGAAATTACTTATTGATTCTTCTCTTTCTTCATTCCTATTTAGGATTATTAGTTTTGCTTCGTATGCCATTAATAAAACAACTCCATCAGCAATTGGAGAAGCATTAGCAATGTTCCCTGCTAGGGTTGCTAAATTTCTTACCTGAACTGCAGCAATTTCTTTTAAGCCTTCAGCAAAGACTTTTGCTTTCTCTTGAACTATTGTTGAATTAATAATAGAAGTTAATGAGGTTGCCCCACCAATAATTAAACCTTCTTCAGTTAATTCAATATTTGTCATTTCTCTTACTCTTGAAACATCAATAACATTAAATAGTTTTTCTCTTGTTAAATGACGTTTTGCTGAGATATCACTACAACCACAGATGATCATAGATTCAGGTTTTTCTTTGATAAAAGTTTCTAATTGTTTAATATCTGTAGGTAATAAATAATCTCCAGCACTTATACTTGCATCCATTTCTAATAGTTGTTTCTCACAAGATCGGATTTTTTTTGGTACAATATCGTAATTAGGATTTTCATTTAAATAAGAGAGTACTTGTTTTGCTGCTTCTCTAATACCTTCATATCCTGTACATCTGCAGATATTTCCATTTAATGCATTAATCAAATCATTGTAGGATGGAATTTCTCTATTTGCTAAAAGAGCAAACATAGACATACTTATTCCAGGAGAGCAAAATCCACATTGAAGGCCGTGTTTTTCAATCATTGCAGTTTGAATGAGATTTAAATCTTCATTCTCCATTTCAATTCCTTCAATTGTAATAATATGAGTACCTTGTATTTTACCAACTGGCATTAGACAAGAGTTAACTGCTTTATATTTTATAGTATTGTTTTCCCTATAAGCTAGGGTAATGGTACAAGCTCCACAATCTCCATCTCCACAACCTTCTTTTGTTCCCGTCATCCAAAGATTTTCTCTCAAAAGATCTAAGACTCTAGATTCAGGGTCTAATTTCTTTTCTATTAAATCTCCATTTAGGAAAAATGAAATTTTGATTTTTTGCATATATATATCCTTTTTTTAGTTTCTATAAATAATCGTCATATACATTTTGCTTTCTAAGTTGACTTAATTTTATATGTTCTGTATCAAAGAAAGCTTTTACGCTCATAATTGGCTCTTGGGTTAGTGTGTAATAAATAGAAGCCATTTGAATTAAAGGTTTATGTTCAAGGGCTTTTTTATATTTCTCAAAATTTGTTGGTATAGCAGAAGAAAGAGTAGCTGTTATTTCAACAATGTCATTTTCAACTACAATAAATGCTTTGTCTTTTAAAAAGTCAAAAGTTGATTGAGTAACATCACTTTCACTTATTTTTATATCAGAAAAATATTTATATGGAACTGTGTCTATACAAAATATTACAGGTTTATCGTCTGCATAAAAGACTTTATGGATTCTTAGAAGTTTATCATTATCTTCAAGATTTAGATTTTCTATACTGTATTTATCGGCATCAATTATTTGATAATCAATTAATTCTACAGAAGCTTTAAAGCCACAAGCTTGGATTGATTTTAAGAATTCTCTTGCAGGAGTGAATCTAAATTTTAGATTTGTAAAATTCTTATTAATGTATGTGCCTTTACCATGGATTGAATATATAATTCCATCGTTTCTAAGTTCTTTTAAAACTTCTCTTAAGGCTATTCTACTAACTCCAAGTTCATTAGCAATAGTTACTTCACTAGGCAACTTTAATTCTCCAATTTTAGAAGATTCTGCAATATACTGTACTAATGAATTTTTTAATTCGCTAGTTAGTTTAGTGCTCCCAATTTTGTTAAATTTAAGTTCTTTTTTCAAAATTTACTCCTGTATGGTAAGAGGTAAGACCTCTTACTTATTTTCATTTATATAATATATTTTTTTTCTAATCAATAGTTTTTATTGATTCTCATTCTGTAAAAAAAAGTATAATGGAAATTAATAAAAAAAACTGCTGTGTAACAAAAAATTACACAACAGAATTTTAATTGCAAAATAGTTAAGTTATTTACACATCTCTAGAATCTTTTCTACGTCTTTAGGATATAGGGTAACAAATCCTTTGATTGAGTCATATTGGCAAGCTTTCTTTGCCATGATTTCGAATTTTTCATCACCAATATTTAATTTTGATAATGAATCATCAAGATGTAGATCTTCGTATAAGAATTGTTTTAGTTTTGCAATTGATAATTTAGCAACTTCCATAGCATCTAATTTTTCATCAATGTTAAATACATTAACACCAAATTGTTTAAATTTAGAAGCTGTGGTTTCATTTAGTGCATATTCTAGCCATTTTGGAGTTATAATAGCTAAACCAAGTCCATGAGTGATATCATAATATGCTGATAATTCATGTTCTATTGGGTGACAGGTCCAATCATGAGTTTTACCACCACTTACAAAGCCATTAATTGCCCAGGATGAAGCCCACATTAAATTAGCTCTTGCTTCATAATTATCTGGACTATGATAAGCAATAGGAGCATATTTAATTACAGTTTTCATTAATCCTTCCATTACTGTATCTAGCATATATAAATCATTATCCATATTAAAATATACTTCTAATATATGGTTTAATATATCTGCTGAACCACAGGCTGTTTGATATTTACTTACTGTATAGGTTAAAGTTGGATCTAAGAAAGATACTTTTGGACGTAAAGGAGGGAATGCTAAACCAATCTTATCGTTAGTTTCTAAGTTTGTAATTACCTCGTTTGGATTCATCTCTGAGCCAGTTGCTGATAAAGTTAATATTGTAAAAATAGGGAGTGCTTTTTTTACATCAACTTTATTTAACATAATATCCCAAGCATCTCCATCATAATAAGTTGCTGCTGCAATTACTTTAGTACAGTCAATTACTGAGCCACCACCAACAGCTAATAAAACATCAATATCTTCTTTTTTACAGATATCAGCACCTTTATTTACTGAAGTTACACGTGGATTAGGTTCAATATTAGCTAGTTCAAATATTTCAAGACCAGCTTTAGTTAATTCTTCAACTACTCTTTGATATAGACCTACTTTTTTTATACTTCCTCCACCATAAGTTAATAATACTCTCTTACCGTATTTTTTTATTTCAGGACCTAAGTGTTCTAATTGATCTTTTCCAAAGTAAACTTTTGTCCCAATATCATAAATAAAATTATTCATAATAACTCCTTTGTTTATAAAGATTTGTTATGTATATAATTTACTGCTCTTTAACTTAGTTATGAATGCCTAAAAAAATAAATTTTATTGCCTAATCCTCTAAATCTGAAAGAAAATATAATAAAAAAGATTGTTTTTCTTGTTTTATCCTATATTATTGAGAGTAAGGAGATTTATTTATGGAACGTAGCTATGCAATTAATTATATTAAGGAAAGTCATTTAAAAGAGGGCTTTAATGATACCATCCTAGATGGAGTTAGAATTTTCAAAAATGATTATTCACTTAATAGACAATTATTAGATTATAATCCTGGTATTTTAATTGTTTTAAATGGAATAAAGCATGGATATATTAAAAATACTCGTTTTGAATATAGTAAGAATTATTATTTAGTTTTACCAACTCATTTACAATTTGAATGTGAAGCTGAGGCGACTAAAGAAAATCCTGTATTTGGACTTCATCTTGAATTAGATATTGAAATGCTTCAAAACATAATTTTAAAAATGAATATTAAATCTCCAATAGTAAATGTAAATACTTTTAAAGCAAATCCAATAAAAATTGATGATAGAATTGAAAATGCAGCTTTAAGACTTTTAGAAGCCTTAAAAAATGAAACAGATGCATATATTCTTGGTCCTTCAATTATTAAAGAAATCTTTTATTATGTACTTCAAGGAGAAAATTTAGGTATCTTATATTCGCTTTGTTTAAATGGTAGTGATTATGATAGATTAGCTAGAGCCCTAAAGATTATCCACACTGATTTTAAAAATCATCTAAGTGTGGAAAGTTTAGCAAATGAATGTTATATGAGTCCCTCAAATTTTTATAAAGCTTTTAAATCAGTTACGGGGGAAACTCCTATTCAATATTTAAAGAAAATCAGATTAAAAAAAGCTAAAGATATGCTAGAATATAACAATTATAAAGCATGCGAGGTTGCTCTAAATGTTGGGTATGAGAGTGTATCTCAATTTTCTAGGGAATTTAAAAGATTATATGGGCAAACTCCTGCTACTTATAAAATTCAAAATAAATAGGACTTAAATTATGAAAATAGCAGATATGCATTGCGACACTATTGTTGAGATATATAATAATGATTTTTCATTAGCTAAAAACAAATTACATATCGATGTTGAGAAAATGAAAAGAGCTGATTACTTATTACAAAATATGGCTATCTTCTTAGATTGTACTAGAGAAAAAAATCCAAGTGATGTAGCAAAAAAAGTTATAGAAAGATATAATAGTGAAACAGAAAATAATAATATAAATAGGGTATATAAGTATTCAGATATAGATTTTGATAAAATAAATACTATGTTAACAATTGAAGATAGCACTATCGTCCCATTTAATCAGTTAGAAGAATTTTATAATCTTGGAGTTAGAATGATAACTTTAGTTTGGAACTATCCAAATGAAGTAGGATTTCCTAATTTAGATGGTTATAATTTAAACTCAATTGAAGATTTATTTAGAGTTGATAATGATAATGGCTTAACAAAACACGGTATAGAATATGTTAAGAAAATGGAAGAATTGAATATAATAGTAGATGTCTCTCATGGCTCAAATAAACTAGTAACTGATTTATTAGATGTATGTAGTAAACCTTTTGTTGCAAGTCACTCAAATTCATATAATATAACACCAGTTGGCAGAAATCTTAATGATGAATTGATACTAAAATTAATAGAAAAAGAATGTGTAATGGGAATGAATTTTTGTACAGAATTTATAAATGCTAGTGCAAAAGAGTCAACCATAGAAGATTTAATTAAGCACGTAGATCATATTTTAGATCTTGGAGGGGAAAATTCAATAGGTTTTGGTTCAGATTTTGATGGCATTGATTCCCTCTTAGAGATAAAAGATTCTAGTAACATGCAATCAATTGTTAAGGCTTTTGAAAAAAGATATACAAAAGATATTGTCAAAAAAATCTGTTATGAAAATGTTTTAGCCTTATATGAGAAGACAATTTCGTAATAAAAATGAATAAAAAAAACAATTATTATTAATATAAACCCATAGATATGACATAAGTTTTTAAGCTAAAATGTTAGGAGTATATCAATTAGTTTCATATAGCAAATAAATTCTATACATTTGTGTAATAGCACAAATTTATACAGTGTAACTAACGAAAAAATATATTGTCCTAATATAAAATATTTTATTTTGAAATTATTTATTGTAAGAAAAGTATAATACCAATAAGTGTTATACTTTTTTTTATATTTTGACATAAATTGAAATTAATAGGCAACTTTGAGGTATGTTTTTTTTCACAAAAATTAGTACTTTTTTTTGATAAAAAAAATTTGACAAATAATTTTTCTTGGTATAGATTGTCAATACGGGGTGTGTGTGTACGTTAACACACTTTAAATTAAAAAGGAGGAACTATGAAAAAAGTTTTAATTTTATTAATGTCACTATTATTAATAAACTCGTTTGTTTTCGCTAATGGACAAGGCGAAAGTGGTGATGATCAGATCACAATTGGTGTTTCAATCTGGAGTTCAACTGATACTTTAGGTAGCCAATGTAAAAGAATCTTAGATAAAGCAGCTGATGCTTTAGATGTTCAAGTTAAGTATATTGACCAAGGTCATATCTCAGAACAAGTAACAGCTTCTGCTGAAACTCTATGTGCAGCTGGTGTTGATGGTATGATTATATGTAACTCAGCTTCTGCAGAAATGACATCAGTAATTAACACCTGTGATGATAATGGTGTTTATTGTGCTCAATTCTTTAGAGTAATCGATCCTGTAGCAAATCCAAATGAATATGCCTTAGCTAATCAATCAAAATATTTCTTAGGTGCTGTTCATGAAGATGAAGTTGCAAACGGTGCAAATTTAGTAAAAATCTTATGTGAAAAAGGTAATAGAAAAATAGCATTAGAAGGCTGGGAAGCTGGGGATGCAACATTCCTATTAAGATGGGAAGGTTATAAAGCTGGTGTAAAGGAATGGAACGCCAAACATCCAAATGATAAAGTTGTTTTATTAGAACCTCAATATGGCGGAACTACTAGCGATACTGGTAGAGCTACAGCTGAAGCTATTATTAATGCTAATAATGATATTGATGCCTTAATTGTTGCTGGTGGCGGTGGTGATACATTAGTCGGTGCTTTAGCAGCAGTTGAATCCTTAGGTCTAAAAGGTAAAATTGATGTTGTATCAACAGACTTCCTAGCTGATTTAGATACACAATTGCAAACTGGTGGTATGGCAGCAGAATCTGGTGGACACTATTGTGACCCATTATTTGCTTTCATGTTAGTTTATAACACTATCACTGGTAAATATACTCCACCTACAAATTCATTTGCTGATATTAAATTCCCTTATTTGTATGTAGCATCTCCTGAAGATTATCAAGACTATGCAACATACTTTGTAGACCAACTCCCATACAATGATGAGGAAATTAGAGCAATGGCAGATATGAGTTTACAAGAATTAATGGATACAGCTTCTAAGTTGTCAATTGAAGATGTAAAATCACGTCGTTAAGCAATGTTGATTATGTGGGCTAAGCCCACATAATCATTCTATTTAAGAATATTTATATGATTTTACATAAATATTTGGATCTAAGAATTACTATTTGAGGTTTATATGGATGGATTTTTGGCCAAATTAAAAAGAAACAGATTTTATGGAATTTTGGTTCTATTAATTCTAGTTTTATTTTTTTGGAGCGTGTTTAAAATTTTATCACCACATAATTTTGGAACTAAAAAATTATTAGGTGATTATTTACAAACAAGTATCCAATATGCTGTAGGTGGATGTGGATTTTACTTCATTGTTGTAATGGGCATGTTTGACATGAGCATTGGGGCAAATGTTGTTTTATCTTCTTTAGTAGGTGTTTTACTTTCAAGATATATGGGTTATTGGGGACTAATTATAGGCTGTCTATTATGTGGTGCTTTAGTTGGTGTTTTCAATGGCGTTTTATATTCAAAATTAAAAATTCCTTCAATTATTGTTACCGTAGGTTTAATGCTAATTTTGGAGAGTGTTGCAAACTATGTTGTTGGTCTCGATACTTCTGGTTTCCCAGGGAAATTAACAGATAGTAG
Organism: Pleomorphochaeta caudata; assembly: GCF_055395745.1. NCBI lineage: Bacteria > Pseudomonadati > Spirochaetota > Spirochaetia > Spirochaetales > Sphaerochaetaceae > Pleomorphochaeta > Pleomorphochaeta caudata. The sequence goes on along the minus strand of NZ_AP042458.1, from coordinate 61,553 downwards.
AGTATTAGCAATAGGGCAAGCTCCTTTTAATTATATTATAGCCTTTGGTTCATTTTTCTTATTAGCTTTTATTTTAAGATTTACAAGAATTGGAACTTATTGTAATGCAATAGGAAGCAATGAATTTGTAGCTAAGAATATGGGTATTAACGTATCAAGATATAAATTTATTGGTTTTGTGTTATTGCATTTCTTTGTTGGTATTATGGCTTTATTAACTGTTACTTATGGACGAGGAATGTTAGCTGTTACTGGAATGTCTTCTATGGATAGAAACTTTCCCCCATTGATGGGAACATTTTTTGGGATAGCCTTTAAAAAATATGGTTGTCCTGTTACTGCAATAGTAGTTGGGGAATTTATTATTCAGTTAATTTTTAATGGTTTAGTTGCTATGAATATACCAACTACAATTAATGACTTTATTACAGGTGCAGTATTATTGATTATTGTTACTTTGACTAATAGAGGCCGAATTGGCAGCGTTGTAAAGTAGGAGATAATAATGAATGAAATTGTATTAAAATCTGTAAATCTTAACAAATTTTTTGGTATTACACATGCTGTTAATGATGTTTCTCTTTCCTTCGAAAAAGGTGAAATTCATGGTTTAATTGGTGAAAATGGATCGGGTAAATCGACTTTCTGTTCGATGCTCAGTGGTATTTATCCAATTACTAGTGGAGCTTTTTTCTTAGAAGATAATGAGATAAATGTTAAATGTTTAGTTGATGCAAATAATTTAGGTATTTCAATAATAGTTCAAGAAATTGGAACTTTACCAGGGTTAACTGTAGCTGAAAACCTGTTTTTAGGTGAAGAAGACAAATTCATGAAAGGTCCTATTAAGAATACTAAAAAAATGAATCAAGCTGCGCAAAAACTACTTAATTCTTATGGTTATAAAAATATAAAAGCTTCTACAATGATTGATCATTATAGTTTTGAAGATAGAAAAATTGTAGAGATTATTAAAGCTGTATATTTTACTCCAAAAATTCTAATTGTTGATGAAACAACAACAGCACTTAGCCAATCTGGAAGAGATGATTTATTTAAAATAATGAAAGATTTGAAAAAGAAAGGTACTACGGTTATCTTTATTTCTCATGACTTAGTTGAAGTAATAGATCATTGTGATAGAGTTTCTTGTTTAAGAGATGGTCAATTAGTTGGGACCGTAAAAAGTTCTGAAGTTGATGCTGATGATTTGAAGAGAATGATGGTTGGTAGAGACTTATCTGGAAAATATTATAGAACTGATTATGATAATAAACTTTCAGATGAAGTTGTATTAACTGTTGAAAATGTAAGTGTAAAAGGGGAGATTAATAATATTAATCTTCAATTACATAAAGGTGAAATCTTAGGTATCGGTGGCTTATCTGAATGTGGTATGCATGAATTAGGAAAAGCAATCTTTGGTGCATCTTATTCTAGAAAAGGGCATGTATATTTAAGTGATGGAACTCAGATTAAGAGTATAAGTCAAGCAATTAAGAAAAATATAGCATATAGCTCTAAAGATAGAGATAATGAATCTGTAGTAGTTGCAGATACAATCAAATCTAATATTGTTTTACCATCTATAAATACATTAGCTAATAATGGCATATTGAATGATAAAAAACTTAATGAATTTGCTCAAAAATATGCTGATTTGATGAGTGTAAAAATGGTAAGTATTGATCAAGACGTTGCTGAATTATCTGGAGGAAATAAACAGAAAGTTGTTTTAGCTAGATGGCTAGGTAAAGATTCTGATATTTTAATATTAGACAGTCCTACTCGTGGTATTGATGTTAAAGTTAAAGCTAATATCTATAATTTAATGTATGACTTAAAGCAAGCAGGTAAATCAATAATTATGATATCTGAAGAACTTCCTGAATTAATTGGTATGAGTGATCGAATAATAATTATGAAAAATGGTGAACTATCTGGTAGTTTCTTGAGAAATGAGAAATTAACAGAAGAAGACATAATTGAAAAGATGATTTAAGGAGAAATTATGACTAAAAAGACAGAAATAAAAAATCAAAAAGTTCACCTAAGAACGTTGATGCCATTAATTGGTTTCTTTGTATTAGTTGCAATTTTCTCTATTTTGACAGGTGGAAGAATTATTAATCCAAGAAACATGAAGTTAATGTTGAGCCAAGTATATGTACTTATGTTGGCTTCTACTGGTGTTTGGATGATAATGACAGTTGGTGGATTAGATTTCTCTCAAGGTGCAATTTTAGGTCTTTCCTCTATTGTATTTTGTGAATTTTCTAAATATAATATCTTTCTTGGAATTGTATTGGCAATAATTGCTGGAGCTTTAATGGGTGCTGTTAATGGATTATTCCATGTAAGATTTAAAATAGCATCATTTATTGTAACAATTTGTACAATGTACTTGTTTAGAGGATTGTGTAAGTTTATTACAACAAATGGCCCAATCCCAGCTTCAATTGAGGTCTTGGCATTTAATGAAACTTGGTTTAAAGTGTTGATGACTTTGATTGTACTTATCATAGCTTATTTCTTTATTAGATTTACAAGATTTGGTTATGATTTGAAAGCTATTGGTGCAGGTGAAATTGCAGCGCGTTTTTCGGGTTGTAAGCCAAACCTAATTAAGTTTTCAGTGTTTTGTATCGCTGGTGCAATTACAGGGTTTGCTTCTTTTATAAATGTTATAAAAGTTGGATCAATTACAGGAACTGCTGGTAGTATGCTTGAAATTCAAATACTAATAGCACTTGTTTTAGGCGGAATGCCAATTAATGGTGGTTCTAAAGCAAGATTTTCTAATATTGTAATTGGTACATTAACTTATAGCGTTTTAGAAAAAAGTTTACCTATGGTATTTAGTGTATCTGCAACACAACAATTAGTTAAAGGAATAATCTTCTTAATTGTTGTTGCATTAACTATAGACCATGAAAGTTTAAAAGTAATAAAATAATTATATTATTAAATAATACATATTATTCTCCTTGATATAATCTAGAGATACTTATCTCTCTCTCTCCTCAAAGATAAAATATCAAGGAGTTCTTTTTTTATTTCAAATTATCGTTATTTATTTAACAAAAACATATTAGCTATAAATAAATTTATATTTTTTTGAGTATACTTGTTATATAATTGTAAAGAAAATTAATTTTTATTGGAGTATCATATGAGTGATCAAGTTGTCTTAGTTACAGGTGCTAGTAGTGGTATTGGATTTCAAACTGCAATTGATTTAAAAAATAAAGGTTATATAGTCTATGGTGCAGCTAGAAGAGAAGATAAATTGAAACCTTTAGAAGAGTATGGAATTAAAATACTACCTCTTGATGTTACAAATGAAGAGAGTATGGTAAATTGTGTTGATTCAATTAATAAGGAATCTGGTGGGGTTGATATATTAGTTAATAATGCAGGCTATGGCTCTTATGGTGCAGTTGAAGATGTACAAATAAGCGAAGCAAAAAATCAATTAGAAGTTAATTTATTTGGTTTAGCTAGAATGGTTCAATTAGTACTACCCCATATGAGAGAGAAAAATAAAGGTAAAATTATTAATATATCCTCAATAGCTGGGAAAACTCATACTCCATTTGGAGCTTGGTATCATGCAGCAAAATTTGCTGTTGAAGGATTTAGTGATTGCTTAAGAATAGAAGTTAAAGATTTTAATATTGATGTTATAATAATTGAACCTGGAGCTATTAAAACTGATTGGGGTATAATAGCTGGTAATCATTTAATAGATTCTTCATCAACTGGAGCGTATAAAGAAAAAGCAACAACAATTGGAAATGCTTTGATACATCTTTATTCAAAAGATAAAGGAATAAGTCCTGCAAGTATAATTTCTGATACTATCGTAAAAGCTGTATTAAGCAATAAACCAAGAACTCGATATTTGATTGGTAAAAATGCAAAACCTATGCTAATTGCAAGACGATTATTGAGTGATAGAGCTTATGATAGAATGGTGTATAGAATAATGAGTAAATTTTAATTTTTTACCATAAAACATAACAATAAATAATCAATTTGTGTTATATTTGTGATAATTATTACACAAATGAGGTGATTTTATGAGAAGAAAAGACAGACTAGTTACAGATATTGCTGAAATTAAAGATATCTTAGATAAGAATGATATATGCAGAATTGGCCTTAAAGATGAAGAAGGCTTATATATTGTACCTTTAACTTATGGTTATGAGTTTAATGATGATAAATTAACATTATATTTTCATGGTGCAAATGAAGGTAGAAAAGTAAATGCCTTTAAAAAAGAAAATGAAGAAGTTGCTTTTGAAATTGATGAAAAAACTTTATTAAAAGGTAAAGATGATATTGCTTGTTCATATACTTATTTTTATAGAAGTATAATTGGTGTAGGATATCCTTCAATAATTGAAGACTATGAAGAAAAGCTAAGAGCTATGGATATTTTACTTAAGAATGTTACAAAGAAAGAGAGCTTTAGATATGTTAAAGCAGCTTTTGATAGCGTTATGGTTATGAAAGTAGAAGTAACAAAATATACTGCTAAAAAACATTAGGATTATCAGTGCATAAAGTTAAGGCAAAAAATATTCTCTCAAGCAGTATGAATATGAATATATATAGAGGGTGTTCTCACAATTGTATTTATTGTGATTCAAGAAGCCATTGCTATAATATTAATCATGATTTTGAAGATATTGAAGTAAAAGAAAATGCCTTAGAATTATTAGAAGAAACTTTAAGCAAAAAAAGAAAGAAATCTATGATTTTTACAGGCTCTATGAGTGATCCATACATTCCTCTTGAAAAAGAGCTGAAAATGACAAGAGGGGCATTAGAGCTTGTATATAAGTATGGTTTTGGAATTACTTTATTAACTAAATCTGATTTGATTTTGAGAGATTTAGATTTAATCAAAAAAATTAATGAAAAAACTAAATGTGTAGTTCAAATGACTCTAACCTGTGCAGATGATGAATTATCAAAGAAAATAGAACCTAATGTTTGCCCTAGCTCAAGAAGAGCTCAAGTTTTGAAAATCTTTAGTGATAATAATATTCCAACTGTTGTATGGTTAGGTCCCATTCTTCCTTATATATTAGATACTGAAGAAAATATAAAAGCCTTATTAGATATGATGATTTGGGCAAAAGTTAAAGGTGTTTTATATTTTGGAATGGGGATGACACTTAGAAGTGGTAATAGAGAATATTATTATAGTAATTTGGATAGATTATTTCCAACTTTGAAACAAGTATATATAAACAATTATGGAGATTCTTATGGTGTTTATAGTAAGAATTCCTACAAATTAACTAAGATTTTAAATGATACCTTATCATCTCACAATATAATGCATGATAAGAATGAGATTTTTAGATATCTAAAAAGACTTGAGAAAAAAGAATATGTTCAATTAAGTCTCTTTTAATTGTATTTTATTTTTATTAAAATGAACTAAACAACATATTAAATGAGGTAAGTTATGAAATGTGTAATTCAACGAGTAAAAGAAGCTTCAGTAACCGTTGATGATAAAATTGTTGGACAAATTGATCATGGCCTATTAGTGTACTTTGGAGTTGCTAAAGGCGATAAAGAAGAATATATAGATTATATAGTAAATAAAATTTCTAAATTAAGAATGTTTAGAGATGAGAACGATAAAATGAATTTAAGTGCATTTGATGTAAATGCAAAGATTTTAGTTGTAAGCCAATTTACTCTTTATGCAAATTTAAGAAAAGGGAATAGACCATCATATGATAATGCTGAAAAACCTGAAATTGCAAAAGAATATTATTTAAAAGCTATAGAGAAATTTAAAGCTTTAGGTTTTGAAACCCAAACAGGAGTATTTGGAGCTCATATGGATGTGCGATATTTAAATGATGGTCCTGTTACGATGATTTTGGAGAAAATAGACTAATATGAATTATGTTGCCTTAGATTTTGAAACAGCAAATGCTAATAAAGGTGGGGCAGCCTCAATAGGTATGGCAAAGTTTAATGAAGAAGGAGAAGTTATTGATACTTACTATTCTTTAATTTGCCCCAAAGTAAAATATTTTGATCCCTCAATGACAAGAGTACATCAACTCTCTGCTAATGATTGTTTGATATCTCCTACCTTTGATAAGTTGTGGGATGATATTGAGAACTTTATAGCAGATGATATTATTGTTGCCCATAATGCAAAGTTCGATTATTCAGTGTTACAAGGTTGCTTAGAGAGTTATGATTTAAACTTTCCTAAAAATGTTTTTTATTGCACTTTACAAATAAGTAGAAAAAAATGGCCTGATTTAAGAAGCCATAAATTGACTTATTTAAGTGAAGTGATGGAATTAAATTATAGAGCTCACCATGCTCTTGATGATGCAATAAATTGTGGCAAAATATTTAAACTTGCTTGTGGTGATAAAACTTTTAATAGATTTGATTTAATAAACTATTTAGATTATGAATTAAAAGTTCCGTCAAAAAAAATGGTTGATGATGAGTATTTATTTTAATAAGGGGATACAAACCTCCGAAAGTTTTATAGTTGGAGCATTATTAGCAGTAGCCGGTGGATATTTAGATACATATACCTTTTTTGGAAGAGGAGAAGTATTCGCCAACGCTCAAACTGGAAATATGGTATTGGTGGCAATTAATATTGCACAAAAAAATTATGGAGCGATTTGGAAATATGTTATTCCAATAATATGCTTTTTTTTAGGGGTTGTTATTGCAGAATTTATTAAACATTTTGCTCAAGAAAAAAAATTACATTGGAGACAGTTTGTACTTTTGTTAGAAATATTTGTTTTACTGATTGTTTCATTAATAAAAGTAACTGATTCATTAAACATAATTGCAAATAGTTTGGTTTCTTTTGTTTGTGCTCTCCAAGTTGAAACTTTTAGAAAAATGCATGGAACTTCTTTTGCTACAACTATGTGCACAGGAAACTTAAGAACAGCAAGTGAGAATTTATTTAATTATTTTAAATTTAAAGATAAAAACTTTAGAGATAAAGCTATTAGATCTTTTTCAATAATATTTTTATTTATTATTGGAGCTATAATTGGAACAATAGTAACACTATCTTTTAAGAAGAATTCAATATTGTTTGTAATTTTATTTTTAATGTCTGCTTTCATACTTATGAATAAAAAAGAGCTGTGATTTTAGGGCATTAAATTAAAAAACTATTGACCAATAATTATAATAATGATTAAATTATTTTTAAATATATGGGGCTGTAGCTCACCTGGCTAGAGCGCTTGAATGGCATTCAAGAGGTAGTCGGTTCGAGTCCGATCAGCTCCATTTCTATTTTTTTGTTGTCTATGCTCTTTATAATAATTATGTTAAAATAATTAATATATAGGAGCAATTTTATGGACAAAAAATATATCGATTCTACAAAGGATTTAATTAATTTTATTGATAATAGTCCTTCTTGTTTTCAAGCAATCAACACAATTGAAAATCAATTAGCCAATAATGGTTTTATTGAATTAAAAGAAAATGAAAAATTCAAAATTGAAAATAATAAATCTTATTATGTTAAGAGAAATAATTCTTCTTTAATAGCATTTAGGGTCCCTCAAGAATATAAGGGATTTTCAATTATTGCATCACATACAGATTCCCCAACTTTTAAATTAAAAAGTAATCCAGAAGTTATTAGAGAGAAATTATATACAGTTATTAATACTGAACCTTATGGAGGTATGCTATTAGCTCCTTGGTTTGATAGACCTCTTTCAATCGCTGGTAGAGTTTTTGTTAAAAGCGGTGAAAATATTGAGGAAAAATTATTAACAATTGATAAAGATCTTTTGACCATTGTTAATTTAGCAATACACCAAAATAGAGACGCTAATAAGGGAATTGAATATAAAAAGCAAGTAGATATGTTACCTATAATTGGTTTAGGTGAAAACAAAGGTGCTATTAATTCTTTAATTGCTAAAACTCTAGAAATTAGTGAAGATCAAATTATTTCTAGTGATTTATTCTTATATAATAGAATGAAATCGAGTATTTGGGGATTAAATGATGAATTCTTTTCTGCTCCAAGAATAGATGATTTACAAGGTGTATATTCTTCTATGGAGGCTTTGTTAAATGTTAAAGATTCCTCATATATAAATATGGCACTATTTTTAGATAATGAAGAAGTAGGTAGTGGAACAAAGCAAGGTGCACTAAGTGATTTCTTAAAAATTACAATTGATAGAATTTCCTATGCTCTAAATTGGGATGTTGAAGATAAAGCAATTTACCAAGCTAATAGTTTTATGGTATCTAGTGATAACGGACATGCTTTACACCCAAATTATATGCAAAAAAGTGATATAGTTAATAAACCTGTTGTAAATGGGGGTGTATTAATTAAGCATTCTGCAAATCAAAAATATACTACAGATGCAAAAACATTTGCTATTTTCAAAATGATTCTAGATAAAGAGGGGATTCCTTATCAGGAATTCTTTAATAATTCAGATGTCCCTGGAGGTGCAACTTTAGGTAATTTAGTTAATCATTCATATTCAATTAATACAATAGATATTGGTGTTGCTCAATTAGCAATGCATTCCCCTTATGAAACAGGAGGAACAAAAGATACCTATAATTTAATAAAAGCGATGGAAGCTTTTTATAAGAGATAAAAAAATAAGTCCTATTGAATTTTACCCTTCAATAGGACTTGTTTTATTAAACAAATAGTTTCTTAAAAATTTTAGGAAAAATAGCAGTTAGCCAAAGCCCTATAATTGTATATCTAAAGAAAGCTCCAATATAATAAATGCTTTCTGGTATTATAGAACTTAAAGCTAATTGTAGAATTAACATTCCAGCGATTAAGATTACAATTCTTACAATTTTCTGTGTAATTGACCCATCAACTTTGAAATTAATTTTTTTTGTTTCATAAGCTATTCCAAAGAATCCACCAGTACTAAAAGACATAGTTTTCATCATATCTGAAAAAGCAACAGTATCAATTTTTGAGAATTGTAGTAAAATACTTAAACTGAGGGAAATTAATAAACTTATTGATGCAAAATATATACTAGCTTTAAATTTTTTCGTTGGATCTTGTGCTAATTTCTCAAAGATAGGGTAAAAAATCATAGATAATAAAATACCTAAAATTAATCCTGTAGCTACATCAATTGGCCAATGTACTCCTAGATATAATCTACTAAGACCAACTAATACTATAATAATTGCACAAATTATTGAAACAACTCGTTTTTTAATAGCAAAGGAGATAGAAGAATACATTGCTGCAGCCCCAGTGGTATGTCCTGACGGAAAGGAATATCCTGTTGCGGTTGTTAATCTTTTCCCATTTATTTCATCGATTACTGTAAAAGGCCTTGGTGCTTTAAATATAGCTTTTAAGGCTCCCATAGAAAATAAACTTATTACTAAAGAACTACAAATTGCGAATCCTTTATTTTTATCATAGGCATACATTATTATGGCTAATAATAAAATTAGAATGTTTTGTTCTCCTAAAACTGAAGAAATATTAGCAATAAAGTCAAAGATTGGATTACTAATATTTAAGAGAAATAATAATATTTCTTTTTGCATTATTTGCTCCTAATTAAAAATATCATTTTAATTATAAGTTATTGAGGGTATAAACACTATTGTTTTTTCATTTATTTTTTTAAAAGAAATAACCACTATAATTAAAAATTATAATGGTTATTTGGAGGTGTAATTAAAATGGGGGTTATTTTTATTTTACAATTTCATAAGGCCAACTGATTATTCCGCCGAAATCATAAACATTTGTATATCCTTGAGCTACTAATAATTTAGCGGCTTGAGAACTTCTGTTTCCTGATCTACAGTATAAATATAGTTTTTCATTTTTATCAGGGTATCTTTCTAGAACTGTTGCTTCTACTACATCAAGTGGGATGTTAATTGCATCTTTTACATGTCCTGAGCTAAACTCAGCAGCTGTTCTAACATCTATAATAGTAATATCATCTTGTGTATCAAAAGCGTTCTTTGCTGTTTGGGTATCTATTTTATTATATTGTGCCACTTTGGTTGTTTCCTCATTAGTGGTAGTTTGGCTTTCTTTGTTTCCAGAGGAAAAAAGTGCGGGAGAAATAAAAATTAATAATATTAATATTGAAAATAAGTATTTTATCTTTTTATTCATGCTTTTACTCCTTCTTTTATAATTCAAATATATAATATTAGTTTCAAGATGTAAGTGATTTAGTTACAAAGATATAGTAAAAAATATTAAAAACAAGTTAATAAAAATTAACACAAGAATACATCAATATATAAAATGAGTAAAAACTATTATCATATCATATTAGTTTTCAATGTTGTTAAAAAAAATGTTAAAAAAAAATTAATTTTCCACTTTAGTAAATAGTAAAAACAAGGTTAAAAAAATATTATATATATAAATATTATCATTGTAAATTGCTATATATATAAAATAAAGTTGATAAAATAAGAATGTACCTAAATTTTATACAAATTGATAAATTGACAATTACCTTTTTGATTGTTTATTCTTTTAATATTCGCGTTGATAGGAAGGGATAAAAGAGTGAAAGAATCTTTTAGTATTATATTTGGCTTATTGGGTGGTTTAGCTATATTTATTTATGGCATGAACTTGATGAGTGAAGGGTTACAGAAAGTCGCAGGTGAAAAAATGCGACAGGTTTTGGGAATACTTACAAAAAATGTATTCTTTGGTGTTATTGCTGGTGCTGTAACTACTATGGTTTTACAGAGTTCTAGTGCAACCACTGTAATGGTAATTGGATTTGTAAGTGCGGGGTTAATGAATTTACCTCAAGCGATTTCTGTAATTTTAGGTGCTAATATTGGTACAACAATGACAGCTCAATTAATCGCTTTTAAATTAAGTGATTATATTTGGCCAATTTTATTTTTTGGATTTATTTTAAATTTCGTTCCAAAAAATGAGAGAACAAAAAATATAGGGTTAACTATTTTTGCATTTGGTCTTTTGTTTGTAGGTATTGAAACTATGGGTGACTTAATGAAACCTTTAGCTAAATCTCCTGTCTTTGTTTCTATGATTTCTCAAGTATCACATATTCCTATTTTAGGTGTATTAGTTGGTGCATTAATGACTGTTGTAGTTCAAAGTTCTTCTGCTACTATTGCCGTATTACAGAATTTTGCCAGTACGCCAGGCCCAGATGGGGTTATGTCGATTATTGGTCTTCATGGAGCAATACCTGTTTTATTAGGAGATAATATTGGTACAACTATTACAGCTTTAATAGCTTGTATTGGGCAAAGTAAAAATGCTAAGAGAACGGCGGTGGCCCACAGTGTATTTAATGTAGTGGGGGCTACAATCTTTATTTTCTTAATTCCTCCTTTTGCTAATTTTGTTTCATACATTTCTCCAAAAGGACCAGAGTTAGATATTATTTCAAGACAGATAGCAAATGCTCATACTTCTTTTAATATAATTAATACTTTGATTTGGATGCCTTTTGTTTGGTTAATGGTTAAAATAGTAACAAAGATTGTTCCAGGAGAAACTGTTGAAGAAGGAGATAAATCCACAGCTATATACCTAGATCCACATCTATTAAATCAACCTGTTTTTGCTATGACTCTTTGTCAACAAGAAGTTCTTCAATCATGTGATACAATTTTAGATGCAATTAAGAAAACTCGATTAGCTTTGGTTCCTTATGATGTTGAAAATGCTAAAGAGATAAGAAAAGTTTGGAAATTGCAAAGAGATTTACAAAGAGAGGTTCAACATTACTTATCAAGAATGATATCTGTTGGTACTTCAACAGAAGCTCAAACAAATGCTATTACAGAATTATTATTAGTATCTTCAGGTCTAGAAAGAATTTGTATTCAAATGGGTAGCGTTATTGATGAAATGATAGAATTAGATAATGCTGATATTTCCTTCTCAGATATAGGAGAGAGTGAATTTAGACATAGTTTAGATGCAATCTTTGAATTATTTAAATCATCAATTGAAGTTTTAAAAGATGGTGATGATGTAAGCATTGTTATGGTTATTGCACTAAGAGAAAGATTGAATGATATGGAAAAAGAAATGCAGGATAATCACTTAGACAGATTAAATACTGGTGTTTGTAATCCAAAAATGACTCCATATTTCAATTCAATATTAAATAGCTTAACTAACATTGGTACTTACTGTTTAGATATTTGTCAGTCCTTAAGCTATGGATTAAGTGTTACTGTAGACAATAGATAATTTTCAGTATTTATATAGTTTTGATAATAACAATAGGCTAAGACTTTAAGCTTTAGCTTATTTTTGTTATAAATTACTTAAATATTTGGAGATAGAAAATGGAAAAAAATAAATATCAAATAGTATTAATTAGACACGGTTATTCTTTGGGTAATGCTTTAAAAACTCTTAGTGGTCAAAGTGATGTTCCTTTATTAGAAAAAGGCAGAAAAGAATTAGTTAATTATCGTAATACTTATAATTATATGGATACAGATATTTATTATAGTTCTGATTTAAGTAGATGTGTTTCAACCTTTGAAGCTCTTTTTGCTCCAGAAAAAAAACTTGATGGAACTTTTAAGGAATTAAGAGAAATTGATTTCTATGAAAGAGAAAATCAGAGATTTATAAGTAGAGAAAATATAATTGAATTATTTGATAAATGGATTGAAGATGATCCAAGTACAAGAGATGTAGAATCTTTTGATTCAATTAGAGAAAGAATGCTAAAAATGTTCTTTAAAACCGTTGTTGATTTAAAGACTACAAAAAAGCAAACAGCAACTTTGTTTTCACATTCCTGTGCAATTAGATGTTTATTAATTGGACTTGGTATTTATGAAAAAAAAGATTATAGAAATATCAGTGTAAAAAATGGCCAAGGTTTTGTTATTAATCTTGAATATGATGAGGATAATTTAAAAGTTGAAAACTGTTATAATCTTTTTGATTATATAAAAAAATAATTTAATATTGTTAATAATTTAAAATTTTGATATCTTATTAATTGATAAATCTGATGATGTAGAAAAATTTCTTATTTTGAAGATTAAAATTCTTATTTAATAACTTCTGAAGTATTAGGAATACTCCAAAGCTCAAGAAGCATTATTTCTTTTTCCTTTGAGTTTTTCTATGTTTCATAAGTAGGAGGACTTATGGATACTAGATTAGCAATTATCGCTATTATTATTGAATCGCCTGATTCTGTTGGAAAAGTTAACCAAATTTTGCATGATTCTGCCACATACATTATAGGTAGAATGGGAATGCCTTATCCTAAGAAGAATGTATCTGTAATTACCATAGTAATTGATGCTCCACAAACAGTTATTAGTGGATTATCAGGTAAATTAGGTCAAATTGCTTCTGTAAGCATAAAAACTACATATTCAAAGGTATAAGTGATGGGAAATTTAAATTCAGCACCTAGAAGTGTAAGACTTCATATTGGTATTTTTGGTAAAACAAATAGTGGTAAATCAACTTTATTAAATGCATTAACTACTCATTCGACAGCAGTTGTTTCTCCAATTAAGGGTACAACTACAGATCCTGTTTATAAATCTATTGAACTATACGGGTTAGGCCCTTGTGTATTGATTGATACAGCAGGTTTTGATGATAGTGGGGAATTAGGAACTCTTAGAGTTAATAAAACTAAAGATGCTTTTAATAAAACAGATATTGGTATTTTACTCTTTGATGCTTTAGAAAATGATTTTTCTAAAGAATTTCAATGGGCAAATAAATTAAAAGAACATAATAAACCTTTTTTAGCCGTAATTAGTAAAACGGATTTAAATCCAAATACAGAATTAATTGAAGAGAAAATTAAAAAAGAATTAAATGTTAATCCTGTAAAAGTAAATTCTTCTAAAGCCGATTTACAACATTTTATGCGTAAAGAATTAATAAAAATCAATACCAAAAAGACTGTTAATAAAAGCTTAACAGGGCATTTAGTTAATGAAAAAGATTTAGTAATGCTTGTAATGCCACAACAGATTAATGCTCCAGAAGGTCGACTTATTTTGCCCCAAGTTCAAACTACTAGAGATTTATTAGATAATAAAGCCGTAGTAATTAGTATTACAGCAGATGAAATTGATGATGCGTTAAAAACTTTAAAAGAGCCACCAAAATTAATTATTACAGATAGTCAGGTTTTTCCTTTAGTATATAAGAAAAAAACAAAAGAAAGTAAATTAACTTCTTTCTCAATATTAATGTCAGCTGTTAAAGGGGACGTTGAAAAGTTTGCAAAAGCTGCTCAAACGATAGATCAATTAAATGAAACTTCAAAGGTTTTAATAGCAGAAGCTTGTACTCATGCTCCATTAACTGAGGATATTGGAAGAATTCAGATTCCAAGATATCTAAGAGAAAAAGTTGGAGAGAATATTCAAATTGATTTTACAAGCGGTTCTGACTTTCCTAAAAACATTGAAGAATATTCCTTAGTTATTCATTGTGCTGGATGCATGTTTAATAGAACATATATGCTAAATAGGTTAAAAGAATGTGAAAAACATAATGTGCCTATGACAAATTATGGTATCGCAATTGCAAAATTAACAAATATTTTGGATTACATAGATTATTAGAGTATTTTCTTCTAATAATTTATTTTATGAAACTAGTTAGAGTCTGCCATTTTGAATCCATATCATTAATTAATGCGATTTGGGTTCTAGTCCTGTCTAAATTTTGGTTTTCTCTGCTAGTTGCATAATATACATCACCATTTATATAGTCAGTTAAGAATCTTACAGCCATAATTTGGGTTATATTTCTTCCTGATTCAATTAATAATTCTTTTTCTTTTTCACTAATAAAAGCTGAAGCTTTAGATAAGTAGCCTTTAATTAATTCTCTTAAATAATCTATATTACAAGACATTTTTGTATAATCAACTTCATCTTCAAGCGCAGTTGAGGTGGCCGTTCTGATCATATCGCCTACATCAAATAATATTGTTCCAGGCATAACTGTGTCTAAATCAATTACACATAATGCTTCATTTTCATCTTGTGAAAATAAAATATTATTAATTTTTGTATCGTTATGAGTAACTTGTTTTTTTAGGATTCCTTTTTCATATAGATCCCAAATCAAAAGACCTCTTTCTTTGTTTTTCATGAGGAAAGATATTTCTGGTTTTACCGATTTTACTCTATCAAACGCATCATTTTCAATAGCTGATTCTAATTGTTTATATCTCTCTCCCATATTATGAAAATCTTTTATTGTTTCAAAAAGTTCATTTCCATCTAAATCTGATAGTTGATTTTGAAAAATTCCAACAGCTTTACCTAAAAGGTAAGCTTGTTTTTGATCATTAACCTTTTGAAAGGTTTTTACATTATCAATAAACTTGTATGTTCTCCAATAGTTATTATTGCTATCTATATAAACTAAATTATTATCTCTAGTTTTTACTATTTCTAAACATCTTTTATCAGAGTCTTCAAGATTTTTAACTTTAGAGTGAATATGAGTTGTTACTTTATCAATATTACTCATTACTTCAAAGGGTTTAGTAAAGACAAAAGTGTTAATTCTTTGATGGGTATATTTTTCAATTTTACCATTATTATTAACTTTTGAAATATATGTTGAATTTATATGGCCTTCTTTATTTGCTTTATATTCTATTAATGTGCCATCTATATTAAAATTCGAAAAGATTGAGTTAAAATTCATCTTTACCTCCATAATACAAGTTATTATAGAAAAAGAAGTTTTTGCTGTATTGATTCAATTGTATATAAAATTTGCACAATTAGAATTTTTTGTTTAAATCTTCATTTGTTAAATTTAAAATAGACTTAGAATATTCACTAGGGCTCATACCTACAATCTTCTTAAATTGCCTTGAGAAGTAGTGTATTGTCGAATAGCCTAGAGCATCAGCAATTTGGGTGAAGTTATCAGTTCCATTTCTTATAAGTCGTTTAGCTTCTTCTATCTTTAGTCTATAGAAGTATTCCATTACACTCCAACCAGTCTCGTCTTTAAATAATTTTTGAATTAAAGATCTACTCATAGAACAATAAGTACAAATATTATCTAGAGTAATATTTGTGTGTATATTGCTCTCTAAATAATTAATAACTAGTTGTACTCTTCTTGTATTTTCCTTTTTATGTATAGAAATTTGAGTGCTAATTTCTTTATTGCCGTTAACTATTAAATTGATTAAAAAACTCTCTAAAGCTAATTTAATCAAATTTAGAGAAGATTCTGGAGCATCTTTTTTTACTTTTAGTTCTTTGAAGTAGGGATCTCCAAGATTGGTTTCAAAAGCTTTTCTTGATTCAGTTATGATTGTTTGCAAATAAAAGGATAAGCTTTTGTCAATTTGTAGTATTTTATTTTCAAAGTATTTCATACAAGAATCATTACAATCAAATGAAACAACTAGTAAATTTGGAGAAATTTTCCCATTGCAAAAAACATCATGAAATTGATTTGGTTTATGAAATACTATATCACCTTGTTTTAATTGTGATACTTGTTTTCCACTAGTGATTCCAACTTCTCCTTTATCTACATATAAAAACTCCCAAAAGTCATGAGATTCTCCTTTGAAGATAAATGTACTTGGATATTCAAAATAATGAACTGTAATAATATTATTAATATCTAAAATTTTCTTTAATGGGGTTAATGTAAAACCACTTTTAACAATTTTCATAGTTATAATATAACTTAACTTTTTAAATAGTACTAGATAATTCTTTTTATTTAAGCATTTGTCAAAAGTCATTAAAATAGGTAGTTGTTAGTTAAAAGTTATCAAATATTTGTTATTTGTTACATAATTTGTTAATAAAAATATTTCTTTGTTCTATAATAAATTATTAACAATTTTTGTAGAAATATTTTAAAATAAATAAAATAATTTCACCTTCAATTTATGGCTATTGTCATATCTTGCATATTGACAATCTATTTTGCAAGTGTTATATTATTTTTGTCTGGCAGTGGGTCGGTTGATTATATCCCGTTATTATACTTTTTAGTTTTTTTAATGCCCACTGTTTGTTTCAGCATTGTTTTCCCCCTCTTACGAGGTGATGACTGAGACACCCCTGTCGTTAAATCGACATCCCCTTCAAGAGTGCAAGCTTGATGGGGAATTTTTTTTTGTTAAGTTTTGTAAAAAAAAATTGTATTGTTTTAGACAATATATCGTGGTATCTTAATATAAGACCTTATTTAAAATATAGGATAATTTTAGGAGAAATAAGTGGATATTGTAATAATTGGAAATGGCCCAGCTGGAAATACTTTGGCTACAAAACTTGACTCTGAGGGCTATAGAATTGATGTTTATTCAAATGAAGAGGTAAGTTTTTATAGTAGAATTAGATTGCCAAGTTGCCTAGGTAACTTAGATAAATTGAATTCTTTATGTGCAAAAAATGAACCTTCATATATACATCACGAAGAGGTTGCTACAATACATAGAGAAAGTAAAACTATAAAACTAACAAGTGGAGAAACAAAGCATTATGATAAACTTGTTTTAGCAACGGGCTCTTATCCAATAGATTTTTTTAAAGGCTCTCCTTTAAAAGGTATATATACTTTAAGAACATATGAAGATGCTGCTAAGATTACAAAGGACATAGAATCTCCCGTTTGTGTAATAGGTGGAGGCCTATTAGGCTTAGAAGTTTCTCTAGAAATTAATTCACTTGGATATGATGTAACAGTTATACAAGGGGATACTTATGTCTTAAATAAACAATTAAATGAGGAAGCCGCAAAATTAGTTTCTGATAAGTGTTTGGAAAGGAAAAATTATAATTTAATTTGTAGTCAGTTTGTAAAAGAAGTTAAGGGTGAAAATAGAATTAAAGCTGTTACTCTCCAAGATGGAAGAGAGATTGCCTGTAATACTTTAATACTTGCTGCAGGGGTTAGACCTTCAATTTCTTTAGCTGCATCATGTAACTTAGAAATTAATAGAGCAATTATTGTTAATGAATTTTGTCAAACTAGCGATAAAGATATTTATGCTATTGGAGACTGTGCAGAATTTAATGGTAAATGTCCTGGATTATTACCAATAGCTTTATCAATGGCTAATGTTGTTTATAACCATATTTTAGGTAAAAAAGTACCTTATACTGAACCGGTCCAAATGCCAACTCGATTTCAGGCAGATGATTTACCTGTTGCAAGTTTTGGTATTTTAGAAGGAAATTGTTATAGCAAACAAGTTGAGGACAGATATGAAGCTTGGTATATAAAAGATAATAAAGTAATGGGAGTAATAATCGTTGGATCAAAATCCCATATACCATTAGCTAAAGCTTCTTTAAATAAAGAGATAGAAAATATTGATGTATTATTAGACTTCTAGTTTTTTTAATACATATAGGCGTGAACCATAATCACCTAAAACTCTTGTAACTTCATGTTCATATTTGGTTCCACCATATTCTTGATTAAGAATCAAGCCAGCTTTACTTAGTAACTCACCATAAACTCTATGGTGGGTTATTTCTATATTAAGCTGTAAGATTTTAGAAATCTCATCTATAGCTTTACCTTTTAATAAATTTGTAGGTAAGAAGTGTTCAACTAAATCCCCAAAGACTGATAATTCAAATTTTTGAGGTCTATTAAATAATTCATAATAAGCATTATTATCAACAATAGGAATACAAAGTCTTTCTAGTGGTGGGTTAGGTATAGTTCTACTTCTAAAGTCTAGGACTATGATTTCACTCTTATCATTATTCATTACTGCCCAAATAGCTCTTTCTTTATTATTTGTAAAAGTTTTGATTCTAGCTAAAGTTCCAAATTGAAGAGTTTTTCTATAGCGCTTATAGAAATTTATTTGTTCTTTTATTTGTTCTAATTGGTTTTTTGTAGCAGCATTTAAATTAATTTCATATCCTAAGTTACCGATAGCTGCAACATTGAACCTGGTTTCTAGATTACTTACTTTTAAAGTTTGATGATTAGGGCTTGCACTAACATGATTAGTTATTGCACTAAGAGGGTAGCCAAAGCTAGTTCCTTCTTGGATAAATAGTCTTTCATAAGGATCTGTACAATCACTTGTCCAGGTTTGTGGCATGAAAGCTAACATACCTAAATCATATCTATTTCCACCTGCTGAGCAAGATTCAAATAAGATTTTAGGGAATTTCCTTGTAAGTCTATCTAAGAGTTTATAGAGACCTAAATAATAGCGATGGTAAAATTCTCCCATGTGAGATATCTCAGCATTAGAAGAATATAGATCACTAAAGACTCTATTAAAATCCCATTTTACATAATCCACTTCACCTAATAAGAAAATATCTGATAAAACTTCTTCTAGATATAAAATTACATCATCTCTACTTAAGTCCAAGATAAATTGATTTCTGCCAACACTAGGTTTTCTATCTGGAATCATAATTGCCCAATCAGGATGAGCATCAAATAAATTACTATTTCTACTAATCATTTCAGGTTCAACCCAAATTCCGAATAGCATTTTCATTTTGTGTATTTTAGAAGATAAGTCACCAAGACCTTCACTTAGTTTAGCAGTATTTACTACCCAATCCCCTAAAGAGGAGGTATCATCATTTCTATTTCCAAACCAACCATCATCTAATACAAATAATTCAGCTCCAACTTCTTTTGCTGTTTTTGCAAGTTGTACTAATTTTGAGTTATCAAAATCAAAATAGAAGGCTTCCCAAGAGTTTGCTAAAATAGGTCTTTCTTTATTTTTCCAATAACCTCTAATAATATTATTATTAACAAAATAATGGAAGTTTCTACTTAAGGTGCTAAAGCCTTTATCACTATAGCTTAGAATAGCTTCTGGAGTTGCAAATCTTTCATTGGGATGAAGCACCCATTTAAATGTAGAATCATTAATACCGCTTAAAATTCTTGTTTGATTATATGGGGTTATTTCAACAACTTCTTTATGATTTCCACTATAGATTAAATTGGTTGCATAACAAACTCCATTTAATTCATCACAGTTTTTATCACATAAATATATTAGTGGGTTATGATATGCTCCAGAGGTCCCAAGTTTTGAATCATTTATTACAATACCAGGTTGTAATTCTCTTCTATTAATATGTCTTTCTCTAGCCCAAGCTCCATCAAAAGTTATTAAATCAAAATCGGATGAATCAATATCGAGTTGAAGGGAATATAAACTTTCAATTGTGATATTTCTTTTTTCATAATTAAATAATTCAGCTTTACGAGTAATTACATCACAATAATCAAAAACACCATAAGTTAATATGAGTTTAATATCAAATTCTTTGTCTATTAGAGTAACTCTTAAAGTGTCACATTCTTCTCTATCTCCATAAGCTTCAGGTAAGTTTGAGAAGGTTTTAGGTTTTCCATTTGTAATCTCAAATTCTTGGAAAACAAAATCAAGAGTATTCATTCCACCGTTATAACTAATTCTAGCAAAAGGTTCTCTATAATCTCCTTTTCCAGGGGTTGAAACCTCCTGTTTCATTAATCCTAAATTTAAGTTATTATCTTCTTGATATAGAGTAGAAGTGCCTGCACTTTGGAGATATTTTGTAGTTAATAATTTGGGATTAATACTACTTTCATTTAGATGTGAACCATAATATAAATGTTCAATATGTTCATTAAATTTGGCATAGAATAAATATGTAGTATTAGCTGTTGATAAATTGAATAACCCATTTTTTTCACTAATCATTGTAAAACTCCTCTTGTACTAATAGACATCTATATTATAATTATAGTAGAGATATTAAAAATGTTCTATGTTTTTTTAATATTTATAAGGAAATGGAATGGATATAAGAAGAGTTAGAATTAAAGATGATGAAAATGCAACTGTGTTAAGCAACGATTTAATTAGAGCTGTAATTCAGGACTATAATGGTAGATTAATTGAATTTAGTGCTATGAATATACATGGTGGCTGGGTAAATTCAAATAAGCTGCACAGATTTCCTTTTTCAAAGGATACTGTAGATTATAATATTAAAAACAGAAACAATGATCCTCTTATTGATAAATTGTATGGTTATCAAGTTCAATTAGTTGAACCTGAGAAAAAACAAATTACGCAAGAAGAAGAAAAAGAAATTCTCTTAAAAAATATAGATAATTATGATGATTTATTAAGTAAAAGTAATACTTTAAATAAAGATGAGAATGATGAGTATATTAGAGCCATATTTGAAAAAGATAGGGTTAAATGGGTAGTACAAAGATACGGTAGTGATGAGACTACAGGTGGGGTTTGGGTATTATCTAAAAACGAAGATTTTAGTAATAAAACCTGGGCAACAAAAAGACTTGATGTAGTATTACCAAATCAACCAGTTGTTTATTCTGCATTGTATATAAAAAATATTAGTGATAAGCCAATTAATCTTAATGTTGGTTTTGATAATACTATTAGCTCTCCATTTTTAGAATCAAATTGTTTTTTAAACTGTAGTGCAAAAATGTGGAATAAGTTTAATATTGAAGGAAATAATCAAATCATTGATAGATTAGCAAATCCTACAAAACCTTTTGCACTCGATAAAGCTCCATTAAAAAGTGGTGGAAATTGTGATTTAAAAAGTATTAATGGAATAATTGGAACAACAGATGTTTTGTATGCTAAAAATGATTTAGAGAATCCCTCTCATACTTGGTTTAGTGCAATTAATCCTAATTATCAATTAGTTTATTTATCTTTTGCTCCAGGAAAATCTGTAATGGAAGATATTGATATAGATTTAAATTATTCAACAATGGTTTTAGATTATGGTGGAAGGAATCAACCCCCTTGGGCATTATATCAAGGTGGTCCTAGTAATGAGTTTTCAATTCATTTTGGAGCAAGTACTTCTTACTATGGAAAGGGTAATGGAGTAGAGCTTCAACCTAATGAAGTAAAAAGAGTATTGTATGCTAGATGTTTAACCACTTATGATAATCAAAGAATGGGCAATAATTTTTCTACCTTTGAATCTTTTAATCATAATATTGTGTTAAAGAGAACAAAAAGTACTATAGTAATTCCATCTGATCCAAAATTTGAAATTATAAAAAAATTTGGTAAGAAATTAATACACTTCGATTAAGATATTTGAGGCTTTGATGATATTTGAGAAAATAAAAAATTTTACAATAATAGACACCGAGACCACTGGTTTAGGTTGTTATTCTAAATTAGTAGAATTTGCAGCTATAAAATTTAGAGATGGAAAACCTGTAGAATCTTTTGATACTTTAGTTAATCCAAAGATGGTTATGAGTGATCAAGTAATTAGTATTCATGGAATTACTAATGAAATGGTTTTAAATGCTCCTTTAGTAGCAGAGGCAAGTAAAGATATATATGATTTTATTGAAGATGATATTTTAGTTGCTCATAATGCTCCTTTTGATATGGATGTTTTAAATAGACGATTAACTTTCGGCATAAAAAATAGATATATTGATACTTTGCCTATTTTTAGAGAAACTTTAAATTTATATAGATATAATCTAAATTACATTAGAAAATATTTTCAAATAGACATTGAACAAACTCATAGAGCCTTAGATGATGTAAAAATGTTATATTCTTGTCTATCTAAGGTAGATAAACCCTATAATATAAACATTAAAACTGTTGATAAGATTATTGGAAGTTGTAGAGCTTCACAAATAATGAAAACAGAGGATTTAGGGGATCAACTTGACTCTTGTCATTGTGTAATAACAGGGGTTATTCCAAATTTATCTAGAAGTGAAGTTTGGCAAATAATTGTTAATCATGGTGGAATGGTCGGGGAGTCTGTAATTAATAAAACCAGATATTTAATAAAAGGAGAGCCTAATGGAGGCCAGGGTAAGCTCCAAAAGGCTAAATTTAAAATTAAAAATGGTGATAATATTGAAATTATAGATTATCGAGATTTTTTTAAATTAATTGATACAGAAATCACTAAATAATATCAGTTTCTTCTAAGATTGTTAAATTCTCATTTCTTATTAAATTCCAATTTTTCTTTCCTATAGCTTTTGAAAAAGATCTATCATGGGTTACTGCAATTATAGCTCCATTAAAATTATTTAAAGCTTCAATTAATGATTTAATTGATAATATATCTAAATAGTTTGTTGGTTCATCAAGTATTAATAGTGAAGCTTTTGATATTATAGCTAAGCCATAAAGTAATTTTTGAGCTTCACCTGGGCTGATTAAATCGCTATTCATTATAGAAGTCGGATTAGAACCAAGCCTAAAAACTATTGAAAATATTTCAGCTTGTTTCTCTTTATCTAAGTTCAATATTTTATTTTTAATATCTATTCTATCTTGTTGTGTGAATTCTTGGGGTAAATACCAAAATGATTTGTTTTTATTTTCTAAAAGATTATATAGATATTTTATGAAAGTAGTTTTTCCAGTCCCATTATTTCCAGTTAAAATGATTCTATCTTCAGGTTTAATTATTAGATTTGGATGCTGTAGGTTAAGAGTATTTTCAATAAGAGAAATAGTATCTTTCTCTAAATCTAAGATAAAATTACCTTTTTCTTTACTCCCTGATAAATCAACCCCTGTTTTTCTACTTTCAAATACTATTAAATTGTTAAGTTTTTGAGTGTTTCTCTTTATCTCTGTATTAATGGATGAGAGTCTTTGTCCTGGTTTTTTATCCTTTGAAGAAAGTCTTGCACCATCTATTTTACTTTTTGTTGAAAAGTCCTTAGCTGAAACATTTTTCTTAGATAATCTATTTTTTGAAGCTTGAATATTTTGCATTTCATTATGTTTTATTTTCTTTAGATGTTCTATTTTTTTTATTTGTTCAGATTTTTGATCTTTTAGATAATGAATTGTTTTATCTCTTTGTTCTAATGCTATTGAGGGTTTACAGTCGTAAATCATTACTTGATTACCAATTTTTGTTGGTTCAATCATTATTGTTTTTGTACAAATGTTATCTAAGAAAGTTAAATCATGGGAAATTATAATTCCAATTCCTTTATAAGCTTTTAATTCATTAGATAATAAATTCATAGAATAAATATCAAGATGATTTGCTGGTTCATCAATTAATAAAACCTCTGGCTTTCTAATAATAGCATCAGCTATCATACAACGCTTTTTTTCTCCTCCGCTTAATTGATCCCATCTCCAAGTCCAATCATCTTTTATCTCTAATTTGCTTAAGATTTTGTTTGTCTCAGGTAAATTGATTAAATCAGGGGAGTAAAAGAATTCAGGAATATCTAATAAGGTATCCTGTTGGCAAAGATAAGTAGATAATTTAGGAGATATTTCTCCTAAATCAGGTTTTATTTTATTTGCTATTATATTTAGCAATGTAGTTTTTCCACAACCATTTGGTCCAATTAATGCGAACCAATCTTCTGATAAGGTTAAATTAACTGATGAAAAAATAGGGGTGATTGAGCTTTGGTATTTGAATGATAAATTAGATATATGTAAAAAGGCCATATTAGTCTTCCGGTATATAAGTCTAGATTGAGGGAAGGACCTGATGAAAAATATATATAAAAACGGATAACCCCTCGTGGGCATATTAAAATCTGTATTAATAATACTGATTTAAGCTTACTGTTTATCCCGTTTTATTATATTCTCACTTATTTATCTCCAATTTACTTAAATAAAAACATTTAATTTCAGATTAGTCAATATTTCAATAAAAAAGCTTCTATTTAAAATAATAGAAGCCTTATATATTAAAAGTAGAGGTGCCAATCGGATTCGAACCGATGCATCACGGTTTTGCAGACCGTTCCCTTACCGCTTGGGTATGGCACCAACGCAACGATTGAGAGATTAACAAATTTATGGGGGTTTTTCAAGTAGAAAAAACAAAAAACTTGTAAAAAGTAAATCATTTTATTTAAAAGTTGAAAATAATTGCTAAAAAGTAAGTTTATATTCATTTTATGTAGTATAATAATTATGAACATTATTGGTTTATAAGTTTATCTTTCTGAACCTTTTTTTCTTGACAGTTAATGTAATTGAATGTATCATGTGGACAAACGAACAAAAACGTTCAAAGGATTAATAATGTTACCTGTTGAAAGACAAAGATATATTCAAGAATTGGCAATGAAAAAAAAGAGCGTAAGCGTTAGTGAACTTGCAACAGATTTAGATGTAAGTGAGTTAACGATTAGACGTGATTTGGATGGCCTTTGTTCTAGAGGAGTCTTAGAAAGAACTCATGGTGGAGCAACTCTTAGAAGAAACTTAAACATTGAACCAGATTATCTACAAAAAGCATCTGAATGTTCAAAAGAGAAACAAGCAGTTGGAAAACTGGCAGCATCTTTACTCGATGAAGGTGATACTGTTTATATTAACAGTGGTTCTACTACTTTAGAAGTAATTAAATCTATTTTAGAAAGAAATATAGATATAACAATTGTTACTAATAATATCGATGCTATGTGGCTTTGTAAAAGTGATGGTAATGTTAAAATAATATTCGTCGGTGGATATTATAGACCTAAATCACATTCTGTTTCAGGGCGCTTAGCTTTTAATTTAATTGATCAAATTTATGCAAATAAAGCAATTATTGGTGTTGATGGATTCTCTCCAATAGCTGGATTAACTACTCCAGTATTAGAAGAAGCTGATACTACTAGAGCTATGATTAATCATAGTGTAGGCTCCAAAATTGTTGTAGCAACTGAAAATAAAATTGGAGTTGTTTCAAACTTTAAGACAGTTCCAATAGAAAGAGTTGATGTTTTAGTGACAGATGAAAATGGTGGAAACTTATTAAAAAACACAGAAATAAGTAAACATATACAAGTATTAATAGCAAAATCATAATAGGAGGACGGCTATGAAATTTGAAGAAAATTATGCAGACAATTACAAAGATTGCGCATGGATTCCTTTTGAAGATTTAGAAAAATTTATGAGAGAAGCCTTAGTTAATGCAGGCATTCCAAAAGATGATGCAAAAACAATTGGTGAAGTATTAATTGAATCAGACAAAAGAGGTATTGATAGCCACGGTATTGGAAGATTAAAACCAATTTACATTGATAGAATTGATAAAGGAATTATGAATCCTATTACTGAAATTGAAGTCTTGAAAGATGAAAAAGCTACAGCAGTATTAGATGGTCACAATGGCTTAGGTCATGTAGTATCTAAAAAAGCTATGTCTATGGCAATCGAAAAAGCTAAAGAATATGGTGTTGGTGTTGTTGCAGTAAGAAATTCTACTCACTATGGTATTGCTGGTTATTATGCACTAATGGCTACAAAAGAAAATATGATTGGTGTTACAGGAACTAATGCTAGACCTTCAATTGCACCAACTAATGGTGTTGAAAATATGATGGGAACTAACCCTTTAACTTTTGGTATTCCAACCGATGAAGATTTCCCATTTGTTTTAGACTGTGCAACTAGTGTATCACAACGTGGTAAAATTGAAGTTTATGGTAGAGCTGGTAAAGACCTTCCTGCTGGTTGGGTTATTGGTCGTGATGGTAAAACAAGAACTGATACAAAACAAGTATTATATGATTTGACAACTGGTAATGCAGCATTAACTCCTTTAGGAGGAATTGGTGAAGTTACAGGTGGTTATAAAGGTTATGGCTATGCTGCTGTTGTAGAAATTTTATCAGCTGCATTACAAGATGGTGCTTTCATGAAAGCTTTAAATGGTTTTGATAAAGATCATAATCCAATTCCATATCCACTAGGACATTTCTTTATTGCAATCAACCCTGAATTCTTTATGGGTGCTAATGTATTCAAAGCTATCTCAGGAACAATTTGTAGACAATTAAGAAATAGTGAAAAAGCACCAGGTGAAGATCAAATCTTTACTCCAGGTGAAAAAGAATATATTGCTTATAATTATAGAAAAGAACACGGTTGTCCTGTTCCTCCATCACTACAAAAAGTCATGATTGAATTAAGAGATAGATGGAATATGGATTATAAATGGGATTTTGAATAAACGAATATATAAAAAATAAGGATAATAAAAAAAATGGCAACTTTAAAAGAAAGAGCTTTGGCTTATCACATTCAAGACAATGTGCCCGGTAAGGTTAGTGTTGTTCCAACAAAACCTTGTAAAACTTCTGATGATTTAGGTTTAGCATATACTCCTGGTGTAGCTCAACCTGTATTAGCAATTGAAGAAAATCCAGAAGATGCATACAAGTATACTGCTAAAGGTAATCTAGTAGCTGTTATCTCTAATGGTACTGCTATATTAGGTTTAGGAGACAGAGGTCCATTAGCAAGTAAACCTGTTATGGAAGGTAAGGGTGTTCTTTTCAAAAGATTTGCTGATATTGATGTTTTTGATATTGAAGTAGATGAAAAAGATCCTAAAAAATTGATTGAAATTGTTAAAAAATTAAGCCCAACATTTGGCGGGGTTAACCTTGAAGATATTAAAGGCCCAGAATGTTTTGAAATTGAACAAGAATTAATCAAACAATGTGATATTCCAATTTTCCATGATGACCAACATGGTACTGCAATTATTGCAACAGCAGGTTTAATGAATGCAACAGAAATTGTTAACAAAAACTTAGCTGATATTAAAGTAGTTGTAAATGGTGCTGGTGCTGCTGGTATTTCTTGTGCAAGAATGTTTATTGCTGCTGGTGTAAAGAAAGAAAATTTAATTATGTGCGATAGTAAAGGTGTTATATTTGAAGGCCGTACAGAAAGAATGACTAAAGAAAAAACTGAATTTGCAGCAAAGACAGATTGTAGAGATTTAGCAGATGCTTTAAAGGGTGCTGATGTATTAATGGGTTTATCTGTTGCTGATTGTGTTAGCGTTGATATGTTAAATTCAATGGCAAAAGATCCTATTGTATTTGCAATGAGTAATCCAAATCCAGAAATTGATTATCATTTAGCTATTGAAACACGTAGTGATTTAATCATGGCAACTGGAAGAAGTGACTATCCAAACCAAATTAACAATGTTTTAGGTTTCCCATTTATTTTCCGTGGTGCTTTAGATGTTAGAGCAACTAAGATTACTGAATCAATGAAAATGGCTGCAGCAAAAGCTTTAGCTAAATTAGCAAAAGAACCTATCGTAAAAGAAGTAGAAGCAGCTTATGGAAGAAGCTTTAGCTTTGGTCGTGATTATATTGTTCCAAAACCATTCGATCCAAGAGTAATTGAATATGAAGCAGTTGCTGTTGCAAAGGCTGCATGTGAAGAAGGTGTTGCTCAACATCCTATTAAGGATTGGGAAGCTTACCGTCAATCATTAGTTGAAAGAATGAAAAAATATTGGGATTAATAAATATTTAATCTAAAAGTAATTATCTCCAAGAGATGAACTCTTGGAGATTTTTGTATTTCTTGTGAATTTAATATTTGAATGTTTCTTTTTTTCGATTTTAATATTATTATTTATCACAAGGAGAAAGCTATATGAATAATTATGATAATGATTCTCATCCATATGATGAAGATGATTGTATACAAAAGAAAACTAGCGATGATGCTTCTTCAGTTGTATTGATCTTAGGTATTATTTCTATTGTAAGCATCTTTTCTTGGTTTTTTTCATTTTTAGGTGTAATTTTAGCAATAATTGCATTAGTTAAAGGAACAAGAATTAGACATAATTCAAGTGCAGCTATGGCAGGATGGGTACTCTCAATAATATCTCTCTCTATTTTTGCTCTTGGCATAATTTTGTTTATAGGTTTTATGTTACCACCTTTTTGGTGTTTCCTTTAAGATAAATATTTAAAAAAATTAATCCTCGTTTTTAATAAATGAGGATTTTTTTATGATTAATTTTTATCATAAAATATATTTATGATAAAAAATTGACATATTTAATAATTATGATATAATTTAGTCATAATAAGGATGACTGAATGAAAAATAAAATAGCAATAATAGCAGATATAATAGATTCAAAGAAAATAAGTAGTGATAAGAGAAAGCCTGTTCAAAATAAAATTAATTCTATCTTAGAAGATATAAATATAAAATATAAAAATGATATTGAATCAAAATTTGTTATAACTCTTGGAGATGAATTTCAAGGAGTTTTAAATTCTTCAAAAAATCTATTTAAAATCATAGATACAATTCAATTTAAATTAGATTCAATTAATTTAAGATTTGGAATTGGTATTGGGGAAATTTATACAGAAATAAATCCTTATGCAGCTATAGGAGCTGATGGCCCTGCATATCATAAAGCTAGGATTTGTATTAATGAATTAAAGAAATTAAAAAAGAAAGAACAAAATATTTTAATAGAAGGGGATAATAAAAAATTAACAAATTTATTTAATTTGCAACTATTTTGGATTAATGATTGTTTCTTAAATTGGAGCAGTTTGCAAAAAGAGGTTGTAAAAATTAAATTCTTTAATGATTCAATTACTCAAAGTAAAATTGCTTCAAAATTAAAAATAAATCAATCTCTTGTTAGTAGGACTATAAAAGCCGCAAAATATGATAAGTATATAGCAAGTGAGAAAGCAATTATTGATTTAATTAATATGGAGTATATTTTATGATAAATAATAGTTTTTTAATTGTTTTATTACTATTTCATTTTATAGCAGATTTCTATTTTCAATCTCATAAAATGGCATTAGCGAAAGATGAAAATATTAAAAGTTTGTTTATTCATTGCATAATTTATTTATTAACTTTTTCTTTATTGTTTATTATATATAGAAACTCTTGGAATTTAATTTTTTGTGTATCACTGATTGGTATTTCGCATTTTGTTGTCGATTTTATAAAGTTTATTATTAACTTAGATACAAAGTTATCAAAAAACTTTGTTTTTTCATTAGATCAATTAATTCATATATTAATAATATTAGGCATATTTTACTATTTTGATAAGGGTTTATCTTTTGTAAATCGTTTTGATTTGAATCCTTATTTAAATATTTTGAAATTAACTATATCTGTATTAATAATTTTAAAACCTACAAATATATTTATTAAAAGCTTTTTTGAAGAAAGTGATAATGAAGTTAAAGAGAAGCGATTAGGACGGATTATAGGTAATTTAGAAAGACTTTTAATTACTGTTTTATTACTAGCCAATCAATTTGTAGTCATAGGGTATGTGTTTGCTGCAAAATCAATTGCCAGATGGAAAAATTTTGAAGAAAGAGATTTTGCAGAATATTATTTAATAGGAACTCTATTAAGTGTTTTAGTATCAATAGTTATATATTTCTTGTTTTTATATAACAGCAATATATTAAATATGGGGTAATGATACCCCATATATTTTATAATAATTCTTCTTTAATTTTTTCTTTAACTTGAACTAATGTTTGCTCATATTGTTCGTCTAATTTCTTTAAATTATCATCAAGTAATTTCATAAATTCTTGGTCATTTTCTGGAGCATAAGTAAAATCTGGCCCATATTGTTGTTTTAATTGAGCTTCTTTTTGTTGTAAAACTGGTCCAAATTGTTCTTTCATTTGATTAACTAATTCTGTTTGATGATTCAAGTATTGATCAAAGAATGATCTAATTTGGTTAATAAGATCTATTAGTTCAGAGGGATCTTTTTTTAGTATTTCAATTATATCAACTAGTTTGTCTAAAGTAGTATTATAAGTATTATCAACTGGTAAAGCTAAATTTAATAAAAGGTTATTAACAATACCTTCATTTACTTGTTCTTTATTTTCAGCGTTTTCATATTCTTTTTTGAATTTTTCAATTGTGAAATCAATATCGTTGATGTATAAGCCACAAATTCTTCTTCCTAGTTTAACTGCTTTATCTCTGTTTATTTTTTCTAAATCTACATTTAAATTTTCTGTTTTTTCTAATGCTATTTCCCAAGCAGATTTTATTCTAGCCATAATTACTTCCTCAATTTAATTAATTTTAAAAAAAATTCTTTATAAAGATAAGATAATATCAAACAAACTAATTAACAAGTACCTAAAAGATATGTTAAATTTTAGCTATGACAAATTCGGTTGGTTTAATTTATGGCTTTGATATTTTTGGAACTATAATATTTGCTCTAACAGGGGCATTAAAAGGTGTAGAAAAAGATTTAGATTTTTTAGGAGTTATTGTTTTTGCAACAACTGTTGGTTGTGGTGGAGGCATGATTCGTGATTCCTTAATTGGGGCAACTCCTGTAGCTGTTTTAACTAATTATGTTTATTTAGTTGTTTGTATTGCTGTGGGTATTATTGTCTTCTTTATTGGGTCCTTTATTCATTCTGAGAGAAAAATTATCAAATATTCTGATGCTATTGGACTTGGTGTATTTACAGCTATTGGTTGTGCTAAAGGTGCTTTATATGATTGTTCAGCAATTGGACAAGTACTCTGTGGTGTTGTAAGTGCAACAGGTGGTGGAGTAATTAGAGATCTTATGAGTAAAAATATTCCAACTATATTAACAAATGATTTTTATGCAACAGCTTCTTTATTAGGGGGGTTGTTATATTTGTTATTAGAGAGAACTGATTTGTCACTAGCTTACATATTCTTATTTTCTTCTTTATTTGTATTTGTAATAAGAATAATAGCAATTCAATTTTTTATTGAATTGCCAAAGAGCGGTAGTGTTTGGAAGAAGAGGTTAAAATGATTCAAGTAATAAAAGAATATTATAATGATACATATAAAAAAGAAATTTCAGCTAAAATTGTTGATATTATTGAAAATAAAGTTTATTTAGATAAAACAATTTTTTATCCAGAAGGTGGTGGTCAACCAGGTGATAAAGGATACATAAATGACATTGAGATTTATGATACTCAAAAAGATGGCTCTCAAATAGCTCATTATGTAAAAGATTCTTCATCTCTTTCTATCGGTATGGATATTATATTAAAATTGGACTGGGAATATAGATACAATTATATGAAAATGCATAGTGCTCAGCATTTATTAAGTGGGCTATTATATTCAGTTTTTACAGTTGGAACTGTATCCGTTCA
The DNA here is from genome assembly GCF_055395745.1 of Pleomorphochaeta caudata. Taxonomy (NCBI): domain Bacteria; kingdom Pseudomonadati; phylum Spirochaetota; class Spirochaetia; order Spirochaetales; family Sphaerochaetaceae; genus Pleomorphochaeta; species Pleomorphochaeta caudata. The sequence continues at coordinate 29,545 of NZ_AP042458.1, read as the reverse complement.
TCAAGGTGTTGAAAATTTAACTATAGAAATTGATAAAGCTGATTTTAGTATTGAAAATTGTTATGAATTAGAAGATATAGCAAACAAAAAAATCTTAGAAGCACATGAAATTTCATATTTAGAGATGGATAAAACCGCTGCTGAAAAATTAAATATGAGACGAAGTATTAAAGTAGATTCAGATGTTAGAATAGTAAAAATTGAAGATATTGATTTAATAGCCTGTGGTGGCCTTCATGTAAAAAACACAAAAGAAATAGAGAAAATAATGTATATAGGTTTTGAAAAAATTAGAAAACATTATAGATTATTATTTAGAGTTTCAAATGAAGTAACTAAGATTTGTAGAGAATATGATAATGTAATTAAAACGTTATGCACTTTGCACAGTGCAACTCTTGATACTTTAGTTGAATGTGATAAGTCGCTTTTGAATAAGAAACTTGAATTAGAAAAAGAAGTAAGGCTATTAAAAAAAGAAAATACTGATTTGATTATTTCAAATCTATTAAATACTAATGAAAATATTATTACAAAGAATATTAGTGAATATAATATAGATTTTAAGGATATTGATGTAACCTTTGATAAGGCTCTTTTCTTTTACAAGATAGATTCTTCTTTACTAAGATGGTTCATTTATTTAGGCCCAAGTTATGAAAAATATAATATTAATGATATTAGGAAAAATGTTTTATGTTATATCAATGGCAAGGGTGGTGGTAAAGCTCCATATTTTCAAGGTAAAGGCGAATTAAGTAATATTGATAAATGTGAAAAGGCTTTTTTAGGTTATTTTAATGGAAAATAATGAAGATGAAAAAAAACATTCTTTTTTAAAAGAGGATGGTAGTATTGCTTGGAAGAAATTGTTTTTTAGAACAATTTTAGCTTTATTGGTTATTTTTATTTTGTTCTCAATTTACAGTCAAATAATGAAATCAAATGTTCAAGCAAATAATGTAGCTCAAAACTTATATAATGAATTAGGACACTTTGGTGTCTCTTTGTTTGTATATCTCTGTGACACTTTTATTGTGCCTTTAACTCCAGATATTATGTTCCCCTTAGTATCAGGGGATTGGAATGCTTTGCAGATAACATTCTTTATGGGAGCAGCGTCTTTTTTGGGCGGAATTACAGCATATTGGCTTGGCCATTTAATATCTTTAATCAAGGTGGTTAATAGTTTTGCTATTAGAATTATGGGATCTCATAAAGTGTTTATACATAAAAAAGGAGCCTGGGGCGTTGCATTAGCAGGCCTGACTCCTATTCCATATTCAACAATCTGTTGGACTGCTGGAATATTAAAAGTTGAATTTAAAGATGTTGCTCTTGCCTGTTTAGTTAGATTTCCTAGAATGTTAATCTACTATTATCTATTTAAAGCAGGTGTTGAACTAATTCAATTCCTATAATATTTGTGATGCTTCTTCTATGATCATTTCAGTTCTTAAAGGAGCATCGCCAACATATTCATCAGCATTTAATAATTCGATTGCTTTTTCTTTGCTAACATACTTTAAGATAATTTTATCATTTACTAAATCTTCTTTAAGAGTGTTTTCTTTTCCTTCTTGAACTTCTTTCCAAGCTCTAAGGCTATGTTCACGAATTAATTCATGCATTTCTTGACGGTTTGCACCATTTCTACCTAATTCCATAAGAAGTCTTTCACTTGCAGCAAAAATACCATAAGTCTTCATATTTCTCTTTATTGCTGTTGTGTGTATATTCATATTTTTTACAACTTTAATTGCTGTAATTAAAATCTCATCACAAGCCATAAAGGTATTTGGTAATACAACTCTTCTATTAGCACTATCATCTAAGGTTCTTTCTAGGAGAGTTTGAGCACTATTTTGCCAAAGAGTATTAGGTTGAGAACTTACAAATCTGCATAAACTATCAATTTTTTCACTATTAATTGGATTTCTCTTAAATGGCATAGCAGAAGAACCCACTTGATTTTTACCAAAAGGTTCTGACCATTCACCAATAGGTGGAGATTGTAAGATTCTAAAATCAATAAAGAATTTATAAAGAGTACAAGCTAGAGAAGATAGGGCATTAGCAACACGTAAATCTTGTTTTCTAGTATAAACTTGAGTTGCAGCACTAAATGCTTTTAAATCAAGCTTCTTCATTACAATATCTTCCATATCTTTTGCACTTAATTTTGTATTCTTTAATAATTCAGTATAACTTGCTGCTGTTCCAACAGCGCCTTTCATACCTTTGCCTTTAATATTATTTCTTACTAATTCTAAGTCTTTAATATCTTCAATTAGATCTTGTGCAGTTTGTGCAATTCTGTATCCAACAGTAGTAGGTTCTGCAGGTTGAATATGAGTAAAAGCCATACAAGGTAAATCTTTGAATTCTTTCATTTTATCTACAAAATAAGCTAATAATTCTTTAGATTTACTAATTATAATATCTAGTGCTTCTTTTAATCTAATAGCATCCATATTGTCTAGAATATCCATGCTAGTAGCTCCTAAGTGAATAATAGCACCTGCATTAGGACATTGTTCAGCATAGGTTTTTATTTCAGCCATTAAGTCATGATGAATAATATTTTCAATCTCTGTCGCTCTTTCAACATCAATATCAGTTTTATGAGCTAGTAATTCTTCTAGTTGTTTTTGAGTTACAAGGCCAGCTTCCATTTGAGCAGTAGCTAGTGCAATCCAAATCTTTCTAAGAAGAATTCTTTTGTGTTTTTCACTATAAATTTCTCTCATTTGAGAACTTGAATATCTCCAAGTGAAAGGGGAAATATATGTATCATGAGTGAAGGTTGTCATAAAATAACTCCATAATTTTTAATATTGTTAAATATTAATTTTAAAAAATAAAAAGGGTTAAGCAATATTGCCTAACCCATTAAATGATTTATTATAAAATAATGATTTGATCTCTTTCTGGGCCAACTGAAACAAACTTAATTGGTGCACCAACGAGTTTGCCAAGTTCAGTACAATAGTCCTGAGCTTCTTTTGGTAAATCTTCCCATTTTCTAGCATTAGAAGTATCACATTTCCAACCTTTAAATTCTTTATAAATTGGTTTTGCAATTTCTTGTAAAGCTGTTTCTGGTAAATAGTTGATTACTTCGCCATTTACTTCATAAGCTGTACAAACTTTGATTGTATCAAAATTGTCTAAGATATCAAGTTTAGTAATTGCGATACCTGTGAAACCATTAATCCAACAAGAATAATCAGCAGCTACAGCATCAAACCAACCACAACGACGAGGTCTACCAGTTGTAGCACCATATTCGTGTCCGATGTCTCTTAATTTTTCACCATCAGCATCGAATAATTCAGTCATGAAAGGTCCGCCACCAACTGAAGTTGAATAAGCTTTTACAACACCGATTACTTCACTAATTCTAGTAGGAGCAATACCAGCACCGCTACAGGTACCACCAGCTGTTGGATTGCTACTTGTTGTATAAGGATAAATACCCCAGTCAAGGTCTCTCATTATACCTAATTGACCTTCTAATAAAATATTTTTATTTGATTGATATGCATCACGGATAACTGGAACAGAATCAATAATCTTGTCTCCAAATAAATCTCTCCATTTTGCACATACTTCAAGCATTTCTTCAAGAGTTACTTGTGGTAAACCAAAATAAGCTAATTCTCTATTTTTTCTAGGTAATAGCATATTTAATCTTTTTGTTAATCTTTCTACATCTAGAATATCAACTGCTCTAATACCACTTCTTGCTGCTTTATCACTATAAGTAGGTCCAATACCTTTTTTAGTGGTTCCAATTTTCCAGTTTTTGCTTTTACTTGCTTCCTCAGCACCATCTAAAGCACAGTGGAAAGGCATAATTAAATGAGCTCTTTTATCGATGAATAAGTTATTACCATCAACACCAGCACTTCTAATAGAATCGAGTTCAATTTTCATTGTATCGAAATTTACTACTGTTCCAGCACCTACAATATTTGTGGTTTCTGGATTAAAGATACCGGAAGGGATAATGTGAAGTGCAAATTTACCCTTGTCATTTATAACTGTATGACCTGCATTATCTCCACCTTGAAATCGGATACATAAATCAGCTTTTGTTGCTAAATAATCAACAATACGACCTTTTCCTTCATCTCCCCATTGGGCTCCTACAATAGCACTAATACTCATTATTTTACTCCTTAGGCTCGTTTGCTAACATAGCCTTTTCTTTTTCAGTATGGTCTTCAATATCCACAGCATCCCAAGGATATTTAATCCATAAATCGTCAATCTCTAGGGCAGGATAATATCTCTTTATCTCTGCAGGGAAATCAACATCTTTTTTCTTTAATTTGTTGTGAAGAACTAAGACAGCTATTTCTTCAGGATTATATTTAAGTAATTCTCTTACACAATAACCTAATGTTGCTCTGGTATCATCAACTTCATCAATTAATAATACTTTTTTGCCTTTTAATTGTTCTTGTACTTCATCAATCCATTGTATTTTAGTTGGATGAGTTTTGTGTTTATTATCCACACCATAATACGAAATGCCAACAGCATAAATAGGACGGTTGATAAAAGTCTTAATAATTCTTGCAGGAATGAATCCTCCAGATCCGATTGCTACAATTACATCAGGATCAAAATCGCTATCAATAATTTTATAGGCTAGATCTTTGATTAGATTGTGCACTGTGTTGTAACTAACATAAAATTTTTCGTTGTTCATAAAGAAGTTTCCAATTTTATTTATATATTTTAAATTAAGTAATTTAATTTATTCTTGTGGATACATTTCTGCAATATAAGGTAATGTTCTATATTGTTCATTATAATCTAGGCCATAACCTACAACCCAAACATCAGGGATTTCAAAGCCCATATAATCAATTTCTACAGGGACGGTATGTCTATCTGGTTTATCTAATAAAACTAGAGTTTTAACACTTAAAGGTTTTCTAGATTTAAAGTTTCTAATTAAATAATCTAAAGTGTAGCCTGAGTCTAAGATATCCTCAATAATTAAAACATGTTTGTTTTCCATGTTTTCTCTTGTGTCCATTAAAAGGCGTACATTACCACTAGTTCTATCTCCTGTATAAGAAGATAATGCAATAAAATCAACAACATGAGGAACTGTCAATTTTCTACATAAGTCTGCGGTCAAAATAAAAGAGCCCTTCAATACCCCAACGAGTATAAGGTGCCCCTCAATATTAGCATATGCCTCATTAATCTGATGTGCTAATTCATCAACTCTGCGTGAGATAGAGTCTGCATCAATTAATACTCTAGCTAAATCTTTAGTTAAAGCAGGTATAGCGAGTGAAGATCCCATAATCCCTCCAAAATAAATTATATTTATTTGTACATGAAAAAAAGATAATAGTCAATTAAACTGAAGTCTTAGGAAAATATTAATTTTACATTCTCTTAATAATTTATGAAAAAATTAAAGATATATTAAAATCTATTATATTCTTAGCAAAATATAAAAAAGATTTTATATTTACTTTATTTATATTCTTTTTAGATTTTGATAGAATACTTATATAAATAAAGAGGATATTGTTTTTATAACATTTTTATATAGGAGGGTTTTATGAAAGCATTTAAAGCATATGATATTAGAGGTGTCTTTGGTAGTGAATTAACTGAAGACTTAGCATATAAAGTTGGGTACTTTTTACCTAGATTACTTGATGCCAAGACAATTTTAGTTGGGCGTGATATGAGAGTTTCTTCTCCCGTTATTTATGAAAATCTAACTAAAGGAATTCTAGATGCAAATTGTGATGTACTTGATATCTCATTAGCTTCAACTCCAATGGTTTATTTTGCAACAGTTTATTATAAAGTTGATGGTTCTGTACAAATTACAGCCTCTCATAATCCAGGTAAATATAATGGTTTAAAAATCAGTAGAAAAATGGCAATCCCTGTTGGCGGGGAGACAGGCCTAAAACAATTAGAAGAAATGTGTGAAAAAGAAGGAGTAGTAATATCAGATAAAAAGGGGAGCCTTAAAAAAGTTGATGCTAAAACTCCTTATCTTGAATTTTTAAATAAATATAAAGAAGATTATTCAAAGCTTAAAATTGCAGTTGATTGTTCAAATGGTATGTCTAGCTTATTAGTAAAAGAAGTTTTAGGTGATGATGCTATTTATATAAATGATGTATTAGATGGAACTTTTCCAAATCATGAACCAAATCCATTAGATCCAAATAACTGTAAGCAATTACAAGATACTGTTGTTAATAATGGTTGTGATTTAGGTATAATATTTGATGGTGATGCTGATAGAGTTATGTTTATTGATGAAAAAGGTGGATATATTCCAGCTGATCATCTAATGGGACTTTTAGGTGAAAAAATGCTTGAAATGGAAGGGGAAAGAATTGCTGTTGTTGATATTAGAACCAGTAAATCTACTACCGAACATTTAGAGAAATTAGGCTATAAAGTAATTATGTGGAAAGTAGGGCATGTTCATGCTAAAGCAAAACTAAGAGAAACTGGTGCAGTATTTGGTGGAGAATTAGCTGGTCACTATTATTTTAGAGAATTTAACAATTGTGATAGTGGTCTTTTTGCTATGATTATGATGTTAAACTTAATTAGTAAAAAACATCAAAGTGGTAAAACCCTTTCTTCCTTAATTTCTGATATTGTAAAGTATGTTTCTAGCGGAGAAATTAATTTTAAAGTTGAAAATAAAGATGAAGTTATTGATATTTTAAAAAACACTTATGCTCCAAAAGCTGATAAAGTTCTTGATACTGATGGTTATAGAATTGAATTTAAATCCTGGTGGTTTGGTATTAGAAAAAGTAATACAGAACCTTATTTAAGATTGGTTGCTGAAGCTAGTTCCCAAAAAGAATTAGATGAAAAAGTTGCACAAATAACAGAAATTATTAAAGCCAATTCTAAATAGTAGAATTATAGGAGGTTTATATTGGAAAATATTAAAACTTTAGTAGATGCTTTATTTTCAAGAGATTGTAATTTTGCATATAGTGCTTTAAATAAATTAATTGTTGAGGTTCAAACCTCTAATAAAGCATATGAATTTTTTGATTTATTTAGCTCAATGCTAGATAGTGATAAGTCATACATTAGAAGTAGAGGCTTAATTATAATTGCTGAAAATGCAAGATGGGATGAAGATAATAAAATTGATAAAATTATAGATAAATATCTTAGTCATATTTTAGATGAAAAACCAACTACTTCTAGAACTTGTATAAAGAATCTTTCTTTGATCATCCAATATAAGCCAGAATTAAAACCAATTATAAAAAAGGCTTTATTAGAATCCGATATTTCTAAATACAAAGAAAGTATGAAGGGGTTACTTCAAAAAGATATTGATACGGTTTTAAAACAAATGTAGATAAATAGTTAAATATTTTTATAGATTCTTTCTATTATTGTAACTATTTAAATATAGTGTTGTCTTATAGAATTAGAACTGTACTTATAACTCGTATTTTGTTAACAAAAGGTAAACTAGAGGTTTTCTAGTTTACAATGTTAACGAAATGAAATATTATTATACTATCTTTAGATCTGAGTCGTCTGAAAAACTTCTCATTATTAAACTGTGTATACGGTTTAAATAAAGATTATAAACTATACATTTATAATCATTAAGGGGAAATTATGCAGCTATCCAAACAAAAAGCTTTGAAAGCATTAGAAATAATGCTAAATTCTCGTTACTTTGAACAACATATCTCAAATTTATTTCAAAAGAAAATAATGCATGGCACCACCCATTTAAATATAGGCCAAGAAGCTTGTCAGGCAGGTTTAGCCTTAAATCTAGATAAAGAGGATTGGATTGTTCCAACTCATAGATGTCACGGCTATACAATTGCCTCAGGAAGTTCTATGTATAAAATGTTTAGTGAAATGTTTGGATCTAGTCATGGTTTAAGTAAAGGCTTAGGTGGTAGTATGCACATGAGTGATTTGAATCATAATAATCCAGGTTCTTCAGCTGTTGTTGCTAGTTCTGTTGCCTTAGCTGCAGGTATTGCCTTTGCTCTTAAAAAAAACAATAAAAAAAATATGGCTGTTGCCTTATTAGGTGATGGTGCAACCTCTCGTGGTGTTGTACATGAGATAATGAATTTAGCGTCAATTTGGGAATTACCTTTACTTTTTTATTTAGAAAATAATGGTTATGGTATGAGCTCCAGTGTAAAAACTATGGCAGCTGGTAAAAGCTTTGTTGATAGAGCTCGTGTTTATAATATTGAAGCAATAAGCGTTGATGGTAATGATTTAGAAGAAGTCTATTTAGCTGTTCAAAAGGCTAGAAAATATATAACCGAAGAGAAAAAACCTTTTTTTATAGAATTAAAAACTTATCGTTTTAATGGGCATTCAAAATCTGATGCTTGCGTTTATAGAACAAGGGAAGAAGAATCTTATTGGTTAAATAAATGTCCAATTAAAAATTTTGAGAAGAAATTAGTTGAACAAAGAGTTGTTAGTCAAGACGAGCTTTCTATTATTAATAAAGCAAGTGAAGCTTATGTTACTAAAGAAGAAGAAAAGGCTGAAGCAGTAAAGGATGATTTTCTTGAATTCCATGATATAGAGCAATTTGTTTTTGCTCCATCTAAAATTGAAAACTATAAATCTGATAAACTTCATCGTGCTTTAGGTAGAGAAGCGATTAGAGAAGCTTTGTTAGAAGAATGCACATTAGATGAAAATGTTATTTTAATGGGAGAAGATATTGGCCTTTATGGAGGTTGCTTTAAAGTAACTGGTGATTTATATGATAAAGTTCCTAATCAATTATATGAAACACCTGTTAGTGAAGAGGGTTTTGCAAATCTAGCTGTTGGTGCATCTCTTTTAGGAATAAGAAGTGTTGTTGAAATTATGTATGGTGATTTTTCAACTCTAATTAGTGATGCTTTAATAAATCATGCAAGTAAAATTAGATTTATGAGTGCAGGACAATTTAACTGCCCTGTTGTATTTAGATTACCAATGGGATGTGGTACAGGCCATGGTGCTCAACACTCTCAATCTTTAGAGGCTATGTTCATAAATGTTCCAGGAATTAAAGTTGTAGCTCCTTCTTCTCCAAGAAAAGCAAAAGCTTTACTAAAAGCTTCAATAAGAGATAATAATCCAGTTGTTTTCTTAGAACATAAATTACTATATTTATTAGAAGAAGATGTTGGTGATGAAAAAGAAATTATGCAACTAGGGAAAGCTGATTTAATTTATGAAGGATCTGCTGTTACTTTAATTTCTTATGGCTACAGTACTAATGTTTGTAAAAAAGCTGTTGAATTATTTAATAAAGAAAAGAATAGAAATGATTTAGTTGATCTACTTGATTTAAATACTTTATCACCTTTAGATAAAGAGACAATAATAAATTCAGTTAAAAAGACTCATAAAGTTATAATTGTACATGAAGCCCCAATCTCTGGTGGTTTTGGCGCTGAAGTTTCTTCAATTATTTGTGAAGATGAAAAAGCTTTTGATGCATTAGAAAAACCAATAATTAGATTAGCAGGTAAAAATTATCCAATTCCTTTCTCTCCAAATCTAGAAAGAAGTGTTGTTCCAACTGAAGTAGAAGTTTTAGCAAATCTTAATAAAATGGTAAATTAAAAAAGTTTTTTAACATTTCCCTTAACTTATTTTATTATTTATTTGTATTTGACCTTTTCATTTTTCCTTTTGTTTAATATGATAAATTGAAAATTAATTGCACAAAATGTGATTAAATTTAGGAGAAACAAAAATGGACATTGATGTAAAGAATTTGCATCCCTTAGAAGTCCGCTTGCTTCGTCATGTTAATCTAGGTGAAGACATAACATCTCAAAGACTAATTAGTGAGTTGGATTATAACGTAGGGCAATGTAACCAAGCTTTTAGTTGGTTATGTAGTAAAGGCTTCTTAGAGGAAAAGAGTAGAGTAAAAAGAACTCTTTTTGAACTAACAGAATTAGGAAAACAACAATTTAGTGAAGGTATTCCTGCCTTTAGAATCTTTACATTTTTAAAAGAGAATGGCGCAACAAGTTTACCAGAGATAGCACAGAAATTAAATTTAGAAAATAGTGTTGTTGGTTCAGCTTTTGGGTCTATGTCAAAAGCAAAAGTTACCAAAATGAATGAAGAGAAGAAAGCAATTGTAATTGCTGATGAACTTCCTGAATCTGAAAAATTAGTTATTAGTTTAATTGAAAAGGGTATTAATGGTGCAATTGAAGAAACATCCTTAAATCCACAAGAAAAGAAAACTATGTTAACCATCTCTAAAAAAAGAGGTGCTTCTAATTCAGCTTTTAAAATGATTGAAAGGGAAGATATTTCATTTAGCCTAACTGAAGCAGGTAATGAAGCAAGAGAAGCAATTTTCAAAGCTAATATTACAGGTGAAGAATTAGGTAATGTAACAGCAAAAATGCTTGCAACAGGTAGTTGGAAAACTGGTAATTTCCGTCCTTATGGAATAGATGGTCCAACATCAAAATTAATTCCTGGTAGACATAATCCTTATGGAAATTATCTACAATGGGTTAAAGATAAGTTATGTGCTTTAGGATTTGAAGAATTTGATGGCTCTCTTGTTGAAAATGAATTCTGGAATGGAGACGCATTATTCATGCCACAATTCCATAGTGCAAGAGACATTCATGATGTTTATTATGTAAAAAATCCATCTCACTGTAAAGAAATTGAAGAACCTTGGTTATCAAATGTAGCAAAAACTCATACTGATGGTTGGAATACTGGTTCTCGTGGTTGGGGTTATGCTTTTGACCATGAATTTACCAGAAGACAAATTATGAGATCCCAAGGTACTGTTTTATCAGCAAGACAATTACCAAAAGCAAAGATACCAGGTAAATACTTTGGTGTTGCTCGTTGTTTTAGATATGACCAAGTTGATGCAACTCATGGAGCTGACTTCTATCAAACAGAAGGTATTGTTTTAGGTGATGATGTTAATTTAAAAACTTTATTAGGTTTATTAAAATTATTCGCTGAAGAAATCGCTGGTGCTGAAGAAGTAAAATATGTTCCTGGTTATTTCCCATTCACAGAACCTTCAATTGAAGTACATATTAAACACCCAGTATTAGGTTGGTTTGAATTAGGTGGAAGTGGTATTTTCCGTCCTGAAGTAACAAAACCATTAGGAATTGATGTTCCTGTTCTTGCTTGGGGCTTAGGTATTGATAGAATGGCACTAATGCATTTAGGCCTAAATGACTTAAGAGAACTATTCACCCCAGATATTGATAGTGTAAGAACAAGGAGGGGAAAATAATGCCAAAAATTGAAACAACTGAAAAAGCTTTTTTTAATCTATTAAATAGAAAGTTAAGTGATCAAGAATTAGAAGATATCTTCCCTGTAGCAAAAGCTGAATTAGATGGTCATGATGGGGATGTAATTAAAATTGAATTAAACGATACAAACCGTCCTGATTTATGGTCCGCAGCTGGTGTTGCTCGTTTATTAAATGCTTATCAAAAAGGTGAAATTCCTTTTTATGATTTCTTCTCAACCATGGATGAAACCCTTGATAATGAAGGTAGAACTATGAGTGTGGAAAATGCTCCATCTTATAGAAAATATTCCATTGGTTTTGCTGCAAAAAATCATGTTGTAACTAATGAAGATTTATTATCTTTAATCCAAAGCCAAGAAAAACTATGTTTTAACTTTGGAAGAAAGAGAAAAACTATTGCTATGGGTATTTATAGAAGTGATTTAATTAATTACCCAGTTCATTATACTAGTGCTGATCCAGATAAGACTTCTTTTGTTCCTTTAGGTTTAGACAAAGAATTATCTCTAAGAGAAATTTTAAAACAACATCCTAAAGGAATTGAATATGGTCCAATTATTCAAGATGAAAAAGTATATCCTTACTTAGTTGATGATAAAGCTAATACTTTATCAATGCCTCCTGTAATAAACAGTGCAACAGTTGGTGCTGTTGAAGTAGGGGATAGTAACTTATTTGTTGAAATGAGTGGTCCTATTTTAAAGAATTTATTACTTGCTGCATCAATTATGGCTTGTGATATGGCTGATATGGGATTTGAAATTCTACCTGTTAAGGTTCATTTCGATGAAGAAACTGAATTTGGTAGTGAAATTACTGTTCCTTATTATTATCAAGAACCTGCAAAATGTACTATTAAAGAAGTTAAAAAAATGACAGGAATGGACTTTAGTGGTGAACAAATCATTGCTTCCTTAAAGAAAATGGGTATTTATGCTATTGAAGATAATGATAGTATTTATATTACAGTTCCTGAATATAGAGATGACTTCTTACATGCTGCTGATGTAGTTGAAGATGTAATAATTGGTTACGGATTAAACAATTTTGAACCAGAAATGCCTTCTGATTTTACAATGGGTAGATTATCTCCTGCTGAAGAAATTGGTAGAAAAGCTAAAGATATAATGGTAGGTCTTGGTTTCCAAGAAATGATGTACAATTATTTAGGTTCTAAAAAAGAATATATCGATAATATGTGTGTTGATGGAAAAGACTATATTCAAATTGCTAATCCAATGACTGAGAACTATGAATATGTTAGACCATCAGTTATTCCAAGTCTATTAGAAAGTGAAAGCATAAGTGGTAGAGCTCCTTACCCTCATAAAATATTTGAAGTAGGTAAGATTGCTTTCTTAGATGATTCTACAAATAGTGGAACAGTAACTAAAAACTCTTTAGGTTTTATGTCTGCTGATTCATTAATGGGATTCAATGAAATTTCATCTATTGTTAGTACTTTGATGTATTTCTTAAATTTAGAATATAAGAATGCTGTTTTAGAAGATGATAATAGATTTATTGCAGGTCGTTGTGCAAAGATTATGGTGGGAGATACTCTAATTGGTATCTTTGGTGAAGTAAATCCTCAAGTATTAGAAAATTGGGGTTGTTCAATGCCTACTGTAGTTTGTGAAATAGATCTTGATGCAATTTTAAGTTTATAAACTAAATTATTAATATAAAAAATATGGAACGGATTGGATTTATATTCAATCCGTTTTTAATTGCTCTCTAAATGAATTTGGTGTTGATTGAGTATACTTTTTAAAGAAACTAATAAAATTGTTTGGGCTATTAATTCCAATTTGATTTGATATTTCACTAAGGCTTTTATTTGAATATGAAAGTAAATTTTTAGCTTTATCAATTCTTTGTCTATTAACATATTCTTTAAAAGTGGTATTTGTTACTTCAAAAAATAGTGTAGATAAATATTTAGCACTAATACCCATTTCATTAGCTACTTTTTCAAGAGTTAATTTCTTTTCTAAATTATTGTTGATATAATATTTTGCTTCTCTAATTTTTTGGTTGTTTTTTATACTATTAAAATCAAAGCTATCACTAATCTTATCTAGTAATTGATAAGTTTTTAATAAAAGTTGGGAACTGTTATCACAAAATTCAAATTCGCTGGTAATTATACTAGTAAGAAAAACGTTGAAATCTGGATCAATGTTGTTATTTTCTATTGTACTAAAGATAAAACTGAATATGTATATTACTAAGTTTTTTTGAAGTCTAAAATCTTCAATATTACTTTCTCTATTATAAATAGACTTAAACATTATTTTTATATATAACTTAGCAGCTTCTATATCCCCATTTTTTATACACTCTTCAAAGAAGTCAATTATATTTATTTCATAAGGAAGAGATGTTGTATCTTTGATTTCTATTAAATGTTTTTCTAAATAGATATTTAGATCTATCTCTGTAAAATCTTTTTTATTATATGGTTTGTTAAAGAGTATAAAATAAAAAAGCTTAGCATTATCAATAATTAATAAATTTTCTTTCTCAAAAGGGCCAAATATAAATAACTTATCTTTTTTGATTATTATGTATTTATATTCATTATCACTTATTAGTCCAATTTTCTTTCTGTTAGATATTTTTTCATTAAGATGGGTTAATTCATTTGAAGATTTTGAATTAAATGTTAAAAATTTAATTTTATTTATTGTACATAAATCATAGATTAATTGATTGTTTTGCATAATACCCTCAAATGTTTTCAAATTTGTTTTTTATATATTATAATATAAATATGAGAAGTCAAAAAGATATAGATTTATTATCTAAAATTACAAATGCATATTATCTTAAATTTAGAGAAGAAGGGTTTTGTATTTCTGATTATAACCCAACTAATATATATAATTTAGAAGATCATTTGTATTATTCAAAGAAACTCTTATTTGATAAATTATCTACTGATATAGTGATTGCTCTTAAAGAGGACTTGTTTTATATACTTGTTAAAGAAACTTCAATTATACACATGCTAGGACCTCTAGAAATCGATTTTAAGAACTTTGAAGATGATACTTTTGTCTCTTATGATGAAATAGCAGCTGTAGCTAGATTATTTTATTATTTAATTACTGGTTCAAATCTATATTCTCATATCCCTCATTTTGTTGATGAAAGCTATAAATATTATAGAGGGGAGAAATACTTTTTTAGTGAAGAAAAAATCTTTAATTTTGATCAACAACCTAACTATACTCATAATAATCAATATCAATTATATAATGTTTTATTAATTAGTATAAAAGAAAAGAATATAGGATTTTTACAGAATTATATAAATAGCTTGCTCCAAGAGGATTTATTTGAAGAGTTATTAGAAGATTATGAAGATAATGTAATTGAAAAGTTTGGTAAATTAAGACTTCAAAAAAATATTTTAATTCATTCTTTATCTCAATTAATGTTTTATTTAAATGAAGATTTAATTAATAAAAGAAAAAATGTGGATATTCCTTTTTTAATTATAACTGAAGTGGAAAAAGCAGAAGATATAGACTCCTTAGTAAAAATTGCTAGAACTTTAATTGAACTAATTATGGAATCAATTGGAGACCATAAAGTTAGTACTAATCCATATATAAGAGTTGCAACAAATTATATTATTTCTAATTTGGATCAAAAAATAACATTAGATATAGTGAGCAATCAATTATCTATAAGCTCAAAATATTTATCCAAACTGTTTAAAAATGAATTAAATATTACTTTTAAAGATTACTTAATAGAGAAAAGAATTAATAAAGCTAAAAAGTTATTATTATATACAAACAAAAGTATTAATGATATTTCAATTGCCATAGGGATTCAGAATTCAAATAATTTTATTGCATTTTTTAAGAATTATGTTAAACAAACTCCATATAGCTTTAGAATTAATTCAAGGACTTAATTGTTTTTTAATTTATCAGTAAATTTTATTACACCTTTAGTGTCTAATGGTTTTGAATAGTAATAACCTTGAATTTTATCAACGCCAATTTCTCTAGCGATATCATCTTGTTCTTTGGTTTCAACACCTTCAAGTATTACTTCAAAATTTAAAGATTTAATCATATTAACAACTTTCTTTAAAATATCTTTTTTTATCTTTTCTTTTTCACAAGCTAGTAATAAATTTCTGTCTAATTTGATAATATCATAAGGTAATGTTAAAAGAGATTCTAGAGAAGAATAGCCAGTTCCAAAATCATCTAGGCTAAGTTTGAACCCAGCTGCTTTTAATTTCATCATATTAATTTTAAGTAAATCAACATTTAATGCTTTAGTAGTTTCTGTAATTTCTAATGTGATTTTATCAGGTGAAATATCATTTTTTTCTAATATAGAAATGAAGTCTTCAGCGATATGAGTTTCCATAAAATGGATCATTGAAATATTTACAGAGATATTTTCAAATGGAATTTTTATAGTCTTTATAACATGGCAAATCTCTTCAAGTATTGCTTTACCTATAGAAATAATTGTTCCATTGCTCTCTGATATATTAATAAATTCATCGCAAGGGACGTACCCTATACTTGGAACTTTTATTCTAGCTAGAGCTTCAGCGCTATCAAAAGTATTTTTCTTTAAATTGAAGATTGGTTGTAAATCAAAATCAATTGGTTTTTTGTTTACAATCTTTAAAATTTCATTATCAATTATTCTTCTTCTTTCATATGCAATTGCATATTCAGGGGTAATATAAATATCTAATTTTGTTTTTTCATTTTGCATCTTCATCAATCCCCATTGAATAGCATTTTTAATAGAAGTCTTATCAGAGAATTCTTTTAAAGGTGCAATATTTGCAAAAATTAATGCAATAGGGGATGCCGTGATTGAAGAGCCTTTAATCTTATTAATTTCATCAGTCCATATGTTCTGAGCTAAAAGTCTTTGTTTATCATCTTTATAAGTTAGGGCAAAAGAGTTTTTATCAATTCTAAAAATAATCGTATGCTTTAGTTGTTTCTTTAATATATTTATTATTGTTGAATAATTTTCTGACATAAAAGAAATAGAATTTAATTCATTATTAATATGAGTATTTTTTATGTGAATAAATAATAATCTAGTCTCTTTATCCATTTGATTTATAACATAATTATCAAATGTATCAGCATTTAAAGCACCGGTTGTTAAATCTTCATGTAAAAGTGGGCTTTGACTTTCAACAAACATTATCAAAATCAAAATAGCATTAGTAAATTGTAGTATTTGTAATTCAGGGAGTAGATAGTGGAAAAGGGTTGTAAATACTAAGAAGAATCCACAGAAGATTAATAATCTGATTTTTCTTTTTTGCAACATCTTTTTTTGCTTAATTAAATAGGAAGTTGCATCAATTAAGTAAAATAAACCACTTGTCCAGAATAAGAAATATAAAGGTCCATAAGAGAATGCTTTATCACTTTCTATTGTAAATAAAATATTAGTATTTTTATTAGTCAAAAGTAATAATAATACTGTTAAAGCTGGGATGCTTAAATAAAAGATTCTTAAATTTCTTTTCATGTTAAATCGTCTATTAAAGAATAAATAGACTGATAATACTTCGAACTCAAAAGAAATATAGAATAGATTACACAGAGTGTAGCCTAATGCAACACTTTGATCAGGAGAGTTTAAGGAGTATATAGATATAATATTAAGTGCTGCAGTTAATATACTTAAGCCTGCATACCAAAGAAATGGTCTTTGTGTTGGATTGTGAATTTGGCGTTGAGTTACTAACAGTAATTTTATTGTAATTAATAAAATTATAGCTACCATATCAAAATTGTAATAAAAATAAATGTTACTCACTGTATAAAAGTATTTCTCCTAATGCTTTGCCTTTATTAAAATGAAAGTAAGTCTCCAATTTCATTTAGTTCATCATTTTCATATGTTAAATGTCTTAATTTTAACTTTACCCCATCATCAGAATATCTTGGAATAACATGAATGTGTAAATGTGGAATCTCTTGATTAGCAGCTTTAGAATTATTAATTAGGACATTTGTGCCTTCACATTTTAGTTTTTCACGTTGTATTTTATCAACTTTTTTTGCAATTTCCATCATATGAGATAATTCATCTGCTGGACATTCACTAAAAGTAGGATAAGGTTTTTTATTAATTACCAAAGCATGTCCTTTATTGACAGGATTGATATCCAAAATAACTAAACATATATCATCTTCATAAATTTTTTTTGAAGGTATTTCATTTTTTATAATTTTTTCAAATATTGTACTCATATTGATTAATATTATCATAATTATATTTTTTGTAAAAGAATTAAATGAATTTATGCTTTATTTTTACTTCTTAACTTGTCTATATCAATATATTTATATATATTATGCTTTGATTTTATGTTGTATACATAAGATTTTTATAGAGGATTAGATGCAACAACCAATCAATTTGTTAGATGAAAAACAGTCTGTTATTAAAACAATATTATTATTAGCTTGGCCTTCAATTGCGGAGCAAGTTTTATTTACTTTTGTTAATTATATTGATACTGCTATGGTAGGATCTTTAGGTGCTGTAGCAACAGCGGCTATATCAATTAACTCATCAACAATTTGGTTAGTTGATGGTCTTATGAGTGCTCTAGCTGTAGGTTTTTGTGTTTTAGTAGCAAAAAATATCGGTGCTAAAAACTATGAAAGAGCCAGTAAAACTGTTAATCAGGGGCTTTTATTTGCAATTCTTTTAGGTTTTGTAATTTTTATAATAATGCTTTTTATTGGACCTAGATTACCTGTTATTTTAAAAGCTGATCTACAAATATACGATGATGCAAGAAAATATATAAAATGGATTACCATAGCTTTCCTTTTTCAAGGTGTTTTTATAATGGTAAGTGGTATTTTTAGATCTATTGGAAATACTAAATTACCTTTTGCAATAAATATTATAAACAATTTAATTAACGTTGTTTTAAACTATTTCTTGATTTTCCCATCAAAAGAAATCTATATTTTTAATAATACATTTATTTTAAAAAGAGCAGGACTTGGAGTAGAAGGTGCTGCCATTGCAACCTTAGTTGCTTTTATTACTTCAACAATAATAATTTTAATATTTTTAATTAATGATAAATCTTTAAAGCTTAGCTTAAAAGCTTTAAATCCTATTAAAATGAATTGGACAATAAATAAAAATGCAGCTCTATTAGCGCTTCCTAATGCCTTTGAGAGAGTATCTTTAACATTAGGTCAAATTGTTTTAACCGCTATAGTTGCTAGTTTAGGTACAACAGCTTTAGCTTCACACTATTTAGCAATTCAAGCTGAATCAATTACATATTTACCTACTTATGGATTTGCCGTTGCAGCAACTACTTTAGTTGCACAAGCTGTGGGAGCATCAAAGAGAGAGTTATCTAGAAAATTTGCAAAAGCTTCACTTTTAATGGGTACAATTACCATGAGCTTAGCTGGAATTGTATTATATGTGTTTGCTGCAGATTTAGTTGGTTTCTTTACAAATGATCAAGCAGTAATTACAGCCGGTGCTCAATTGTTGAAAATTGTTGCAATAAGTGAACCATTCTTTGGACTATCTATGTTAGCTTTTGGTGTATTTAGAGGTGCTGGTAATACAAAGATTCCATTCTTTGTTGCAATTATTGGTATGTGGATAATTAGATTACCATTAGCTTTTTTCTTAGTAAATTACACAAAATATGGTTTAAACGGTGCCTGGATTGCTATGGCTCTAGACTTAATTGCTAGAGGATTAATTAGCTTAGCTATTTTCAAAAGAGATAAATACTACGATATTAAAGAGCTATTTTAAGCTATTTCTTTTGACTTCTTTTCTTTTAAGAAAATAACAAAAGCAGCTCCTGTTATTATGATATATCCAACTACTGAACTGAATATAAAAGGTTCATGGAATAAGAAATAAGCATAAATAGCAGCCCATATTAATTGGAAATAATCATATATTGAAACATCTTTTGCACTAGCAAAGTAATATGCATAAGTTAATCCGAATTGACCAGCTGTTGCACTGAGTCCTGCGCAAAGCAACATTATTAGTTGGAAAAGAGACATTGGATGGTAATTTATAATCAATAATGGTAAACAAACTATTGAAGAAAATAGAGAGAAAACAAATACTATTACACTTTTACTCTCTCCCTTGTTTAAACAATTTCTTAAGAAAGTATAAGCTAGTCCCATACCTAAAGCGCCTGTTATTGCAACAACATAATTTATTAAGCTTCCATTATTGAATGCTGGATTTGCAACAAAATAAACACCAACAAAAGCAATTAAAATACCAACTAATTGGTAAGTTTTTGGAATTTCTTTTAAGAATAAGTAACAGAAAATTATAGTAAAGAAAGGTCCTAATTTAGAAATAATTGTAGCATCACTTAAAAGTAGATGATCAACTGCATAGAAGTTACATAGCATAGCTACAACTCCAAATACACATCTTGCTAATAGAGATGGAATGTTTTTCTTTTGAACTTTTATTTTTTCTTTTGATTTATATAATATAAAAGCAGCCACAAATGCTGCAATAATATTTCTGAAAAATACTTTCTGTGTAGTAGGTAAATCGCCACTAAATCTAATAAAAACATTCATTGTGCAAAAGCTAAAAGAGCTTATTAAAACACAAATTATACCTTTTACTTTGTTATTCATTATAATGTTTATTCCTTTAGTTGAAAGAATAGTAACAAATAAATATACTCTTGTCTTTAGATTGTTTTGAAAAAATAAAGAATAAGTATATTTTGTTTTAATTTTTAAAAAAATTAATATTATTCTAATATTTAGAGACTATTGTTGTAATAGTTAAAAATCTATATACTTGCTATTATCAACTGTGTTTTCAACGCATTTATATCATTTTTTGGCAATAAATTAGGTTAATTTTTGATATTATGTTAAGGATATAAAAAAAACTAGCTCAAAGGATTGAAAAAAGTTGTTGTTTGTTTTATTATCCTCACGGTGTATTAGTTTCTAGCAAGGCTAAAAATTAAATAATACATACACAATGTAAATAATGTTTCAGGAATGGCCTGGGACTAAGACATATTCTATAATAAGAGGTTTTAATTTATGAGTAACCTGAATAACATGAGAAACATCGGTATTAGTGCCCACATTGACTCCGGTAAAACAACTCTTACTGAACGTATTCTTTATTATTGTAAGAAGATTCATGCAATCCATGAAGTACGTGGTAAAGACGGTGTTGGTGCAACTATGGACAGTATGGAACTAGAAAAAGAGCGTGGTATTACTATTGCTTCAGCTGCAACAAATGTAACTTGGAAAGATCACGAAATCAATATTATTGACACTCCCGGTCACGTAGACTTCACAATCGAAGTTGAAAGATCATTACGTGTATTGGATGGAGCAATATTAGTTCTTTGTTCTGTTGGTGGTGTACAATCTCAATCTATTACTGTTGATAGACAGATGAAACGTTACAATGTTCCTCGTATTGCATTTGTAAACAAATGTGATAGAACTGGTGCAAATCCATATCGTGTTAAAAACCAATTAATTGAAAAATTAGGTTTAAATGCTGTAATGATGCAAGTACCAATCGGATTGGAAGATAGACTAGAAGGTGTTGTTGACCTAATTGAAATGAAAGCAATTTATTTTGATGCTGGTGAAGATGGCCTTCAACCAAGATATGCTGAAATTCCTGCAGATTTAGTTGACGAATGCAACGAAAAGAGAGAAGAATTATTAGATGCTGTTTCTTTAGTTGATGATGACTTAATGGAAGCTATGTTAGAAGAAAGTGTAACAACTGATCTTTTAAAAGCAGCTGTTCGTAAAGCAACTATTGCATTGAAATTATGTCCAGTATATTTAGGTTCTGCATATAAGAATAAAGGTATTCCACCACTAATGGATGCTGTAAATGAATTCTTACCTAATCCTACTGAAGTTGTTAACAAAGCTTTAGACTTAGATAATAATGAAGAAGAAGTTGTACTTCCTTCAGATGAAGAATTAAAACCTGTAGTTCTAGCATTTAAACTAGAAGACGGACAATATGGTCAGTTAACATATATTCGTGTTTACCAAGGTAAAATCAAAAAAGGTGACGAATTATTTAACACAAGATCAAAGAAGAAATTCAAGATTGGTCGTTTGATTAGAATGCATGCTAGTACAATGGAAGATTTACAAGAATGTGGATGTGGTGAAATCGCTGCATTGTTCGGTGTAGATTGTGCTTCTGGTGATACTTTCTGTCATCCAGATTTGAACTACTCCATGACTTCAATGTTCGTACCAACTCCTGTTATCTCCTTGTCAATTGAACCTGTGGATAAGAAAGCTGCTGATAACATGGCTAAGGCTCTAAACAGATTTACAAAAGAAGACCCAACATTTAGAACTTTTGTAGACCCAGAGTCAAACCAAACTATTATTCAAGGTATGGGAGAATTACACTTAGAAGTTTACGTTGAAAGAATGAAGAGAGAATACAAAGCTGAAGTTATAATTGGTAAACCTGAAGTAGCTTATCGTGAAACTATTTCACAAAAAGCTGAATTCAACTATACCCACAAGAAACAAACTGGTGGTTCAGGTCAATTCGCACGTGTTGCTGGTTATATTGAACCTCTAGTAATCGATGAAAATTCAGATGATCAAAAAACATATGAATTCATCGACCAAATTAAGGGTGGATCAATTCCTACTGAATATATTCCTTCATGTGATAAAGGTTTCCAAACCGCTATGAAGAAAGGTACTCAAGTTGGATTCCCAATTGTTAATGTTACTGCTTGCGTTAATGATGGTGCATGGCACCCTGTTGACTCTTCAGACATGGCTTTCCAAACAGCTGCTCTTGGTGCATTTAGAGAAGCTTATGAAAGAGCAAAACCTGTTATCCTTGAACCAATCATGAAGGTTGAAGTAACAGGACCAACTGAATTCCAAGGAAACATTTTTGGATCTATCAACCAAAGACGTGGTATGATCGTTTCTTCTACAGAAGAAGGTGTAAGTACTATTGTTGAAGCTGAAGTTCCACTTTCAGAAATGTTTGGATATTCAACTATTCTTAGATCTTTAACTCAAGGTAAAGCTGAATTTACTATGGAATTATGTAAATACGGTAGAGTACCTTCTAGTGTATCAACAGAGTTAAAAGAAAAATATGCTAAGAAACGTGCTGAAGAAAATAAATAATTTAGCTAAATTTTAAAAAATATTATCGGATTTTATCGAATTGATAGAGTCCGATATTTTTTTTATGTGCTTGAAATTATATAGTTTTATAGCGTTTACTTTTGCCCTCTAACATTAAAATTTTAAACATTTTTTCCCGTTTTGAATAATTCATGTTATAATTAATTATCAAGATATTTTAGGAGGTAACGCGCATGGTAATTGATGAATTAACCAAAATTAGCCCACTTAGGGTCTTTGAAAAGTCTATAGGTGGTGGCTTAGGAAAAGGAAATTTAGGAGTGTTAGTTTCCCGCCATGGAGTTGGTAAAACAGCTTGCTTGGTACACTTGGCAACTGATAAGCTTTTTAGAGGCCAACATGTAATTCACGTTTCTTTTAGCGGAAATGTTGAGCATGTAATTAATTGGTATAAAGAGGTTTTTCAAGAAGTATCTGATAAACGAGGATTAGAAGAAGCAACTAATGTTTATGATGAAATTTTAACAAATAGAGTAGTTATGAACTTCAGTCAAGAATCTGTTTCTATTGCAAAGGTCCTCTCCAGTTTAGAAACTTTAATCAATGCGGGTTCATTTAAAGCAGATGCTATTTTGTTTGATGGTTATAAATTGACTACAGCAAATATAGACGATGTTAAGAAAATAAAAGAATTTGCACAAAGATTGAATGTTGAAGTTTGGTTTAGTGTTTCTCCAGTAAGAGAAGATGTTAAATATGATGAATATGGCGTTCCTGAAACTGTAACCCCATATCTAGAAGTTGTTGATGTACTCATCGGATTGAAGATGGGTGATCATGGACAAAAAGTAAAAATGACTTTAGTAAAAGAACACGGTAATATGAAAGATCAACCACTAGAAGTTAGTTTAGATCCTAAAACCATGTTAATTTCCAGATAATATATTGATAAATCCTCCTTTGTGGAGGATTTTTTGTTATAATTATTGATAAAAAAACTGCTTTTTAATTAAAGCAGTTTTTTTTTATACCCAAAGATCAGGAGCTTCTTCTATTAGGATAACAGTTTGAGCAATTATTGCATCTCCATTTCCTAATTCTCCTAAAATATGTTCAGCTGTTTTTGTTTTTACAGCTATTCTTGAAATATCTATTGCTAATAGCTTTGCAATATTTTTTTTAATACTTGGAATAAAATTCATAAGTTTGGGAGTTTGTAAAATAATAGTACAATCAAGGTTTATAATTTCAATTGGATATAATTTAAGAGTTTCTTCTAATAATATGGAACTGTTAATATCTTTATATTTTGGATCTGAATCACTAAAGTGACTACCAATATCGGATGATCCACAAGCTCCTAAAATTGCATCAATAATGGAGTGAAGTAATACGTCCCCATCACTATGGGAAATTTCACCTTTATCGCTTGGAATTGTAATACCACCAATTATTAATTCTCTATCTTTACCAAGTTTATGTAAATCAAAACCTTGACCAATTCTCACAAGCTATCCTCAATTATTTAAGATTATTTAGATAAGATCTAAATTCTTTATCTTTGTTATATTTATTTTCACCTTCAGCTTTTGCTTTATTATAAGCATCAATCTGTTCTTTTGCATTAGGAATATCATCTAAATAAGTAATTTTCTTGTTATTAGGGTCCCCTATACATACACCAACATCTAAATCAAAGTCTGTATAAATTTCTGTATCATCAGTATAAGTTTTATTTTCATCAGCATTTTCATGAGCTAATAAGATTTCAGGGAATCTGAAAACTTGTGGTGTTTGCACAGAAAAAATTGTTCTTCTATCTAAATGTTTAGATATAGAACCATTTTCATTTATTTGTTTAATAGAATCAGTAATTCTTACAACTGGAGCACAGCCTCCATAAACATTAGCTGTTGCTATGGTAGTTATAATTAATTCAGGTGTAACAAAACATCTAGCACCATCATGAATAGCTACAAACTCTGTAGGAAAATCTAAAGTCTTAAGCATTGTTAAGGCATTTTTTACACTTTCCTGTCTAGTTTCTCCACCTTCACACAAAATTATTGGTATAGGGCTACGCTGAGATAATTCTTCAAGAGCTACAAGACATTCTTCTTTTGAATCTTTAGCTGTAGTAACAATTACAGCATTTAAATTGGGGATAGATAAAAAGGGGACAACAGAATTATATAAAACTGTATGTTCGTTAATTTTTAAATATTCTTTTTTTACAGGAGATTCAAGTCCATTATTAAATCTAGAACTGCTACCGGCAGCAGTAATTATTGCACAAAAATTTGGGATTGCCATACTATTCTAATTTACTAAAAATAAGCATTTGAATTTCATCTTTTTCTTTATCTAAAGAATAAGATGCTTCATCTATAAGGATTCTTAAAGCACTATCATATAATCGTCTTTCTTGAACAGGAAGTTCTTTAACTTTTGATCTATGATAAAGAGTTTGAACAACTTTAGCAATTGAATTAATTGATCCTTCTTTTAAAAGATCAACGTTCATTTGATATCTTGCTTTCCAGTCAACTGGAGGTTGTTTGTAATCTTTTGATATTGAATTAATAGCTTCAATTGCATCTTTTTCTTCAACAATGCCTCTAATCCCCATTTCTTTTGATTTAGCAACAGGAATCATAACGGTCATATCTGATATATCTAGGTATATTACATAGTATAATGTAGGGGTTCCTCTAAAGACTCTTTCTTCAATTCTTTTAATAATACCTACCCCTTGTAAAGGGTATACTACATGTTCACCAATAGAAAATTCTATTTCTTTTTTATTTGCACTCATAACTGCTATATTATACTTCATTTTTTATAATAATACAACATAGTTGCAATAGTCAAAATTCTTAATTTTTATTACACTACTGTCTATGAAGACAGAAAAACGAAATTGTGGAGTGTTGTTACATCCAACCTCTTTACCTTCCAGATTTGGGATAGGTAGTTTAGGCGAGAAGGCAATTCAATTCATTGATTTGCTTGAGAAAATGAATATATCGTTATGGCAAATATTACCTTTAGGTCCAACAGGCTTTGGTGATTCCCCATATGCATCAAGGAGCACTTTTGCTGGTAATGAATTACTTATTGACTTAGATCAATTAGTATATGATGACTATTTAGAAGTTTTAGATGTTATTCAAGATCCTTTTGAATTAACAGATAGAATTGATTACAACTTAGTCAGACAAGTCAAAGAACCCTTAATCAAAAAAGCCGCTATCACATTAATTAATAGTGATGATAAAGCTGATTTTAATAAATTCTGTGAAGAGAATAGTTATTGGTTAGATGATTATGCTCTATATTCAATTTTAGTTGAAGATTACAACGATTCGAGATGGTTTTATGCTTGGCCTGAAGAAATAAAAAAACGCTCTAAACCAGCAATTGATAAAATTATAAAAGAAAATACTACTAGATTAGAAATAGTAAAAGCAACTCAATACTTTTTCTTCAAACAATGGATGAGAGTAAAAAGTTATGCTAATTCAAAGAATATTCAAATAATTGGAGATATTCCAATCTTTGTAGCTGGAGATAGTGTTGATGCTTGGACAAATGTTGATTTGTTTAAGATGGATGAAAACTATCAACAACTTTTCTCAGCTGGTGTTCCACCTGATGCTTTTAGTGATGAAGGTCAGTTATGGGGAAATCCAGTTTATAAATGGGAAAAACATTTAGAAACAAATTTTGCTTGGTGGACAAAAAGAGTAAAAGCTACTTTATCTATGTGTGATATTGTTAGAATCGATCACTTTAGAGGTCTAGAATCTTATTGGGAAGTTCCAAGTACTGAAAAGACTGCCTTAAATGGTAAATGGGTAAAAGCTCCTGGACAAGAATTATTAGATCATTTATATAAAGAAATTCCAAATTTAAATGTTATCGCTGAAGATTTAGGTGTTATTACTGATGAAGTTGAAGCCTTAAGAGATAATAATAATTTACCTGGAATGAAAATTTTACAATTTGCATTTGGTTATAGAGATGGTAAATTTGATTCAACTAATGCATATCTACCACATCATTGTAATTATAATAGTGTAGTTTATACAGGCACTCATGATAATGATACAACTAGAGGTTGGTTTGATAAATTAGGGGAAGGAGAAAAGGATATTATTCGTAGATATTATGAAAGCAGTAATGAAGAAATTGTTTGGAAAATGATACGGAATATGCTTTTCACTAATAGCAAATGGGCAATTCTTCCTATGCAAGACATTTTAGAGCTTGATTCAAATAGTAGAATGAATACCCCCTCTACCTGTGGTTCTTCCAACTGGAGTTGGCGACTTACCAATTTAAATATAGATAATTGGAGAGAGGAAAGATTAGCTTATACGATAGAGTTAAGCGATAGAATTTAGTAATAGTGAGCACCTAATTTATATTAGGTGCTTTTTTAATATAATAATTAAAAAATTTGATATATTGAATCTTGCGGATTTCTAGATGTTTGATATAATGAACTTGTGTTTAGTATATAAAACAAAAGAGGTTCTATATGAAAAGGATTTTAATTACCGGAGCTTTAGGGCAATTAGGCTCAGAAATCGCAATAGCCCTTAGATCAAAATACTCAAATGAAAATGTTATTTTAGTTGATATCAGAGATGATGTTAATGTTGATTTAATTAAGCAAGGACCATTTTACATTGCTGACTGCAGAGATAAAAAGAAAGTCTCAGAAATTGTTGAAAAACATAATGTTGATACAATTATCCATTTAGCTGCAATATTATCTGCTAGAGGTGAAAGTAATCCAACTTTTGCTTGGGATATTAACATTAATGGATTAACTACTATCTTAGAAGTAGCAAAAGATTATGGTTGTAGTTTATTTACTCCATCTTCCATTGGTGCTTTTGGTCCAACAACACCAAAAGATAATACCCCACAAGTTACTATTCAACGCCCTTGTACTATTTATGGAGTTTCAAAAGTTGCTGGAGAATTACTTTGTGATTATTATAATTGCAAGTATAATGTAGATACTAGAGGAGTAAGATTCCCTGGATTAATTAGCTATTTAACTCCTCCTGGAGGTGGTACTACAGATTATGCAATTGAAATCTTTTATGAAGCAATAAAGAATAAAAAATATGTTTGTCCAATAAAAAGTGATACGTATATGGATATGCTATATATGAGTGATGCTGTTCAAGCAGTTATTGATTTGATGAATGCTGATGAAGCAAAACTAAAACATAGAAATGCTTATAATATTACAGCTATGAGTTTCACGCCAAGCCAAATAGCCGCTGAAATAAAAAAACATATTCCTGATTTTGAAATTACATATGATATAGATCCAATAAAACAACAAATTGCTGATTCTTGGCCTAATAAGTTAGACGATAGTGAAGCAAGAGCACAATGGGGATTTAATCCATCATACGATTTAGAAAAAATGGTAAAAGAAATGTTAGAAAAAATTTCTGGGAGGGTAAAACATGATAAAGCATCTTGAAAAGGAATTAAATGATTACTTAAAAGAGTTAGAGACAAAAGGTTTAAGTAAAACTGAAAGAATTCTAAACACCCCACAAAGAGGGGAGATTGAAGTAAACAATGGTAAAAAAGTTATTAACTTTTGTGCAAATAATTACTTGGGCTTAAGTGATAACAAAGAAGTAATTGAAGCTAGTAAAAAAGCCTTAGACAGATGGGGATATGGTTTGTCTTCTGTTCGTTTTATCTGTGGAACTCAAGAGATTCATAAACAATTAGAGAAGAAAGTAAGTGAATTCTTAAATACTGATGATACAATTTTATTTTCTTCCTGTTTTGATGCAAATGGTGCTTTATTTGAACCTATCTTAAAAGCAGAAGATGCAATTATTAGTGATGAATTAAACCATGCTTCAATAATTGATGGAGTTAGATTATGTAAAGCTCAACGCTTTAGATATAAACACAGCAATATGGAAGAACTAGAGAAATGTTTAATTGAAAGCCAAAATTGTAGAAGAAGATTAATTGCAACTGATGGTGTTTTCTCTATGGATGGTGATATCGCAAAACTTAAAGAAATTGTTGAACTTGCTAATAAATATGAAGCAATTGTTATGGTAGATGATTCTCATGCTACAGGTTATATTGGAAAAACAGGTCGTGGTACTCCTGAGTACTGTGGTGTTGAAGTTGATTTAATATCTACAACATTTGGTAAAGCTTTAGGTGGTGCAAGTGGTGGATGTATTTCAGGTAAGCAATGTTTAATTGATTTATTTAGACAACATGCAAGACCTTATTTGTTCTCAAATACCTTAGCTCCTGCAATAGCTGGTGGAACATTAAAGGTTCTAGAGTTAATTGAAAAGGATAATCCGTTTAGAGAAAAAACAATGGAAAATGCAAAGTACTTTAGAGAAAAGATGGAAGAAGCAGGCTTTGATTTAGTTAAAGGTGATACTGCTATAGTTCCTATTATGTTATATAATGAAGTTAAAGCAGTTAAAATGGCTGAAAAGCTTTTAGATGAAGGTGTTTATGTAATTGGATTCTGTTATCCTGTTGTACCTTTACATAAAGCAAGAATTAGAGTTCAGCTATCAGCTGTTCATACTAAAGAACATTTAGATAAGGCTATTAATGCATTTATCAAAATAGGAAAAGAAATGGAAATAATTTAATTTGTTATTTATTCTTATATTTAGCTACTAAGCAGATTTGTTTAGTAGCTTTTTTTTAATTAATTAAAATAGAGTTTTGTTGCGGTTTAAATGAAAATTATGTATTATTTACAAAGTTATGAACATAATATTATTTGAAAAATTAGATAAGATAAATCATTTAGATATCAATGATGAAAGAGCTAGACATATAAAGAAAATCTTAAAACTAAAGGTTAAAGATTCTTTTTCTGCAGGAGTTATTAATGGAGAAAAAGGTGTTGCTACCATTTTAGATATTAATGATAAATATATAGATTTTGAATTCTCAAAAACAGATGAAGAGATAGTAAAATTATATCCTTTAACTTTATTAATTT